>CAVZNX010000017.1:0-156998 GCA_963776795.1 uncultured Chloroflexia bacterium | reverse complement strand
GCTCCGCAGTGTGTGACCACTCGGAGCGGTGACAAGGCCAGCGGAGGGCCAAGTAAGGTAATTATACCCCCAAGGATTAAAGCCGTTCGCTACTGCGAATGGCTTTTATTATGAGGAGATCAATGAGGGATAAGATTGATCATGGAAGGATCGACTGGATCGAGATTATCTAGGTAGTATTCATCCTTGAGGATATGGCTGAGATCGATCCTTTCACTAGCTGGTTTACCAAACGGATATTTATGCGTGATTTACTAGATGCAAACAATGAAAAAATAACTATAAGACAACCTGTTATTGGTCCTTATCAAAACGTTATTATTAATTGTACCTATAAAGATAAAAAACTTGAATTATTCAATTTTTATCCTAACCGATTAAAACAATAACCGGTTGAATTGTTTGTCTCATTGAGCTTTCATGAAGCACTTGAAAAGAATGTGATTTGGGAATTTTTCAGAGACATCATGATCCAGCTTGCGAATGATTACCCAGAGATCCATAGGACTGTGATTAATTATGATTTCGTAGGCCAAGTCAACCTTTGAATGAAAAGCAGAGGGAAGATTTATTCGGAACTGATGATAAATCCAATAACAATAAAATTGCTCCCAATCATACGGGGGATCAGATAAATGGAAAGCAGTTTGGAAACATATTGAACGAAAGAGGTGGCTTGCTATGGGGATGTCCCCAGCGACAATTCATGGGTTTTTAGAAAAAGATCACAACAGAAAGGAATTTCATGGAACAGTATTTAGTGTTGACACTATTGAGAAAATAATTAAGGCTGGACGTGCAGATGAACTTTCCTGAAACTTCCCGAAACTACTCTCTAACTTCCTGAAACTTTGGGATATATACATTTTTTGGCCCTACAATCTACAGTGATTGAAGGGCTTTTTGTTGTTTGTTGAATGGAGGTAGTTATGCCCCAAGTAACAATGATTTTAAAACCGTCCGAAAAAGACGCCTTGATCCTTTTAGCTGATGGAGAACGGAGGCGGTTACAGGACCAGGCTGCATTGATTGTTATATCAGAACTTCAACGGCGAGGATTGATAGAACCATTAGAAACAACGGAACACTCAAATAAAGGCGAAATAAAACCACTCATAATTGCAGGCGGTAAATAATGGCTAACTATTACCCAGCATTAATTAATCATACATTACCTGAAATCAAAACCATACTACGAGCCGATGAAGTGGCTTGTTATCTTGATATCAGCAAAAGCTCTGTTTTTCCCTTGAGTCAGAAGGACAAAATGCCAGCCAGGCATTTTGGATATAGTGTACGGATTTGCGGGCTATATTCTGGTCTTTGAGAATGGAGCCGGGATCAGGCCGGCGATCACCAGGATGGTGACCAACATAGGTAAAAAAAAAGCCCCCGATCTTGTGTGTGTGGGGGGCAGGAAGAGTACCAGCCGGGTAATCCTCAATATCTGGTGCAATTTAATTCTAACACTCCCCGGCGGAAAGGCAAGGGCGAATGTTCAAAAAATAAAAAAGGTCAACATCAACTATCAAACAAAATCGAAAATTTCAAGGAGAATAATATGAACCAAGATTTTCAAATACCCAAAAAGACATTTTTGTTGATTCCAGCCGGAACTTATCGCGCTACAATCACCGGCTTGGAAAAAGCGGTCGGCGTCTATGGTGAGCAGGTCAAAATCACTTTCCACGTTTTGACCGATGACGTGGACTATACAGATGGATCGGTGGATCTCCTGGCTTGGTGTTCAACCAACTATTCGGAAAAGAGCAAGTTATTCCGTTGGGCTAGAGCTGCGTTAGCCGGCGATTTTGATCCCGTCCGCAGACTTCCAGGCTGCGAGGTTAATCAACAAAAGGGTGCTGATCAATGTAGAAAAGAATGTGAGCGCTAACGGTGAGAGTTTAACAGATCGTCGATATTATGGCGGTCACTCGTGGAAAGGCCAATAGTACAGCTGCAACTCCGGATCCTGATCTGGCTATACAAACAATGACGGGTGCATCAACACAACCAAAACAGCTCATACCATCAGAACCGCCCGCACCACCGGATGATCCATCCCCTGGTAATCGATCGGAGGGGTGCATCATGGTACATCCCTCCCCGTTGAATAATGTTCATGGACAATAACAAGTTTGTAAAGCTACGGTTCTATGCTAACAAAGGTTGGCCGATCTTTCCTGTCACCTGGTTGATCAATGGGGGATCATGCAGCTGTAGGGACAAAGAATGCAAGCATCCTGGAAAACATCCATTCATCCCGGGTGGGTACAAAATTGCCACAACAGACCATGACAAGATCCATGCATGGCATACAAAATATCCGCAGGCCAACTGGGCAGTGGCCACTGGCAGCACCAATCAAGGTGGTGCAGGCATTTTTGTGGTTGATATTGATCCCAGGCATGGCGGTGATATTACCTGGGATATGCTTCGAAATGAGCATCCGGAACCCATCGAGACTGTGACGGTTACAACTGGTAATAAGGGCTCCCACCTATACTTTCAATATCCCCCCAATGGATGCGTCATCAAATGTGGAACGGACGTCCTGGGTGCCGGCATTGATATTAAATCCAATGGGGGGCTGATCATTATTCCCCCATCCGTGACAAACCAACCTTATATTTTTGAGCTCAATCCAAGTGAGACACCTGTAGCACCTGCCCCTGATTGGATAGTGCAGCTGGTGCAGGAACCACCCAATGAAGAAAGAACCGGTCACCAGGCACCCCCAGAAGAGGAAACAGAAGCGGGGGCGTTCCTGCTTGAAGATGCCCATCGGGCACTGAATGCCCTCAAGAAAGAACGGGCAGACAATTACCAGCAATGGCTGGAGGTTGGTATGAGCCTGTTTAGCCTGGGACAAGCGGGGTTGATCGCCTGGGATACATGGTCAAAACAGTCTGACAAATATGAATCCGGTGCATGCGCTCAAAAATGGGTTACATTCAGCCCGGCGCTGGGTGACGCTAATAAAATTGGTTTTGGAAGTTTGCTACGCTGGGCAGAAGAGGATGGCGCTGCACCGTTTATTCGCCCAGCCCCCAAAAAACCCAAACCCAGCCACTACATGAAAGCATTAGCAGCTCAGGGGTATACGTTCGCTGTAAACGACATGAACGATATGATCTACGTGAACGGCACCCGTATGAGTGACCTGCACATGGCCAAGATCATGACCGGCCTGCGTGAATACGAATACCGGGGTAAAGATGTAGCCCAGGACGCCATGGCGTTCATGGGGATGGAGCATATGTTTCACCCGATCCGGGATTACCTCAATTCCTTGGTTTGGGAAGGATCCAGAGAAGAGCACTGGGAGACTATTGACTGGATCAGCGCCCTGGCCTCCTATTTTGTTGATCGTGATCAGCTATTCCCTATCCTGCTGCGTAAATGGTTGGTAGGTGCTGTACAGCGGGTGCTCGGTCCCAGGAAAGGGCAGCAACACCCCATGTGGGTTCTGGATGGTAAGCAGGGCATCGGAAAGAGCCGTTTTGTATGGTGGCTGGGGAGCCCACTGCCAGCTTTCTATATTCAAAATGCTATCAACACAGAGGACAAAGATTTTCTGATCATGTTATGTAGCAAATGGGTCTGGGAGGTGGAGGAGCTGGGCAGCACTATCCGCAAGGCAGATATTGAAGCGCTTAAGGCATTCATATCGAAAGAGATCATCAATGTTCGTAAACCCTATGGGCATGATGAAATCGTCAAGCCTGCTACAGCGTCATTCATTGGCACAATCAATTCATCAGGTGGCTTCCTGGCTGACCCAACAGGCAGCCGGCGTTTTCGGTGTTGCACACTTACTGAGATCGATTGGAAATACAGCCGGGATATTGATGTTAATCAGATATGGGCGCAAGCAGTGGCACTGTTCAAACATGGCGAAACCTTTGAGCTGGACCCGGAGACTGAAAAGCGAATCATTGCTGTCAATACCCAGTATGAGATTGATGACCCCATTGCGTTTGATATATTCAGCACGTTCAACTGTGAGAAAGACAAACAGGACCAATACACGGCCACAGCCCAGATCATCTACCGGCTGCGTGTCGATGGCAAGATAGTGGGTGGCAATGATATGCAGACAGCCCAGCGAATCTCGAATGTGCTGACCCGCCTGGGTTTCGAGAAAGATAATGTCCGGATGAATGGACAAAAAACCCGTGTATGGCGGGGTGTATGGCTAAAAACATAAAGCTGGAACAGGTGGAACAGGTGTTTACCAAGACTTTTAAATTAAATATTTTTAAAGTGTTGCTAAGTACTTGTTCCACCTGTTCCACCCCTGTGGTAAGTGGAGATGATCATGACCGCAAAGCGAGTGGATCAAAATCAAGCGATGATCGTTGAAACCCTGAGGCGAGCTGGTGCAACAGTGACTGTACTGACTCAGGGCAGGGGACTGCCGGATCTGTTAATCGGTGTCAGCCATAATGGAAGAGCAGTGAATGTTTTGATCGAAATTAAAAATCCTACCGGCAGATGTGATCTCACCGATGCGGAGATGAGATGGATTCAGCCATGGGCCGGCCAGGTTGCGATTTGCCGTACACCAGAAGAAGCGCTAGCAGTATTGGAAGATATTTGCGACACGGAGAAGTAGATGAGAGCCACTTATCTATCGAAATGACTTAGATGGGGGAGGGGGTGATAAAGTCTTCGATCGGGGAGCGCCAAGCGGGCGGGGTCTGCCTCGCTAAAAAATGCGGGAATGTGGAGAAATCAAGAATATGCCAGCACGAAAACCAGCATCACTCCTAATTTCGGATCGTCACAAGGCGAGAATGGCTGAACGGGAAGAGTCCGAGGCTTCGCTCAGATTGACAAAGAAGTTGTCCATGAAACCTCCTGCGGAATTAACGGGTTATTTGATAGCTCAATCATGTTGGAAATACCTTATTCGTCTTTATAACAAGTTGGAATACGTCATCATCACGCCTTTTGACAAGGATATCCTCATCGAATATTGCCTGGGGATGGAATACGTTAGTGAGCTGCGAAATTTAAGGAGGATAGCATTGAAGAGTAAGAATTACGAATTATATATTAGCGTTGACACTCGCCTGGACAGAAAAGGGGCCAGACTGGATACACTTCGAGCGCAGTTATATTTGACCCCCAGGTCCAGGGCAGGCGTTGCTCCAAGTGAAAAAAGCAAAGAAGAATACGATCCAATGGATAGATTGCTAGATGAAGCCTATTCTTGGAAAAAGGTTGTTATGAATGCACGGGAGGCGGGCAATGGTTGAACATTTTGAGATCGCTGGTAAGAAAATCTGGATACCAACGTATCCACCTAAGCGATTACTTCCGCCTGACATTGACGTGAATATGACACTTGATGAACTTATAGACCTTCCTCAAGATGAGTACAGCAGAATCTATTATGAGCGGTCCGGGCGCTTCCTGGGGATATTTGACACCAGGGAAGAGGCTGATCAGGCGGATCCATACCGGTTTGCGAGAAAGTTCATTCCAGGTGGAAAACTGCCCTGGGAAACATAATTTATTGATAAAGGAGAATAGAATGGAGAACAATCAACAGGTTGGCCAGTCAGAAAATCTTCCTCGACCTTTGCTGACAATAAATGAGGTCGCCCTGCAATTACGCATCAGCCGCAGTTTTGCTTATCTTTTGGTAGCGTCAGGGGCACTACCAGTGATTAAGATTGGAAAAAGCCGGCGGGTTCGTCCAGCTGATTTGGAACAATTTATCAATTCCAATAGGTACGGCGAGAATATTCGATAAGGGATGTCCTCAGTACTTCCTCCAGTGATGAGTATTACACCTTGTTCATCCTGTCCAGCATATTGCAGTAGAGTTACAATGATTCGGTTATCTCGCACCTTAACAATTGAATGGACAGGGCATGCAGGTTTGCCTTCCCTCAACTCTTTGAGTAGAAAGGAGTAAGAGGGAATGGCAAAACACATCCGCGGTAGAAATGAAGGGTCAATATCCCGACGCACCCAGTGGGCATTGGCGTGCGCAAACTACACCGATTAATGGTCATCGCATCACCCGCACCTTCAAGACAAAACCTGAAGCATTAACCTGGCTACGAGATATGCAGGTTGAATTACAACGAGGTTTCGATTACCAGGGTAGCAAGACATTATTGAAAGACTATCTGCATGACTGGTTGGAAACTTCCCGTATCGCATTGCGGCCTAAAACAGCTGATAGCTATTCGAGGACAATGGAAAAGCATATCATTCCAAGCCTGGGTGAAGTACCTCTGAAAGACCTGACACCTTTCCAGGTAGAGAAATTTTATGCTGGATTGATCGAAAAAGGAGTAGGCATTCGTACTGTACGGTTAGTGCACTCGATCCTGCATTGCGCTTTGGAAAGAGCGGTCATTCAATCGCTGTTGACACGAAACCCGGCTGCACATGCCGCACTACCTCGTTACAAACATGGCGAGATGAAGGTCTTGGATGAGGGCCAGATCAACCAGTTTTTATTGGCTGCAATTGACTCTCCTTTTGTTGCGTTGTATCACCTGGCGGTTAAAACAGGTATGCGTATGGGAGAACTTCTGGGATTGATGTGGGTGGACTTGCAGTGGGGTAGTGGTCGATTGTATGTGCAACGACAGTTGCAGGATGTCCGCGGAATGGGGTGTTTTTTCCAGGAGCCAAAAACAAGTTCAGGTCGCAGGACGATCCAGCTCGGAGAAGGCACGATTCAAGCCTTACGTGAGCACAGTGAATTCCAGCAAATTCAGAAGGAAATTGCAGGGAAGCGCTGGCAGGAGAACGATCTGATCTTTCCATCCAAAATCGGAACACCGTTGAATCCCAGTAACTTGCGCTTGGATTTCAACCGGGTGCTAGAACGGGCAGGGGTACCAAGGGTGAGATTTCACGATTTGAGGCACACCGCAGCATCGCTAATGCTCAACAACGGAATACCGGTGATTGTGGTTTCGAAGATCCTGGGGCACGCAAAACCAAGCATCACTCTGGATATCTACGGTCATCTATACAACGAAATGCAGGCGGATGCAGCTCGACTGATGGACCAACTGGTTTCACCGATTAAAATTAAATTACCTGGTAAGGTGTACAGTGAGTCATCCCGGGGCGAATTGGTATCAAATACAATCCCGAACATCTGCAACGATCTGCATCGATAATAAAAAAACCTGCCGGAAAAGCAAATATTATACCGCTATATGTGGGGGTTATACATGTAATATCAACCCATATCTGGCGCCCCCGGCGGGATTCGAACCCACAACCGTCTGATCCGAAGTCTGATGGATAGGCGAAAACATATTGACACGTTGGACCTTCATATGTTCCAACGTGTCAACATGCCAACCTTGGTCCCTAGTTCGTCATTCCATGCTGACTTTGAAGACAATGCCTCCGTTATTTTTTTTTGTCACGCGCCCACTCGGCTCAAAAAACTAAGGTGAGGAAGTGGACGGGACAACGCAACGAAACCCGGTGGCCGCGTCCCGGTAGTCGGGCGTCATCCAGAAACGGGAGACAATGCGCTCATTGGTATATGTTCCGTACCACGAGCCACCTCGCAGCACCCGGTATAAGCTTCCCATCGGACCTTGTGGGTTGAGTTGGGGGGATCTGGCGTAGTAATTGAGACTGTACCAGTCACTCACCCACTCCATCACATTGCCGGACATGTCTAGTGCTCCATATGGGCTGATACCCGTTGGAAAGCTACCCACAGGCGCGGTGCGGGCATATCCATCGTCGACTCCTGGATCTTTCTGGCTGCCTTCACAGTTCGTGTCGCAATAGTTGGTTCGGCTCCCATCGAAGCTGGATCCCCAGGGGTATGTCCGCGTATCGTTACCTCGTGCAGCCTTCTCCCACTCCGCCTCGGTCGGCATCCGTGCCCCAGCCCATTCACAATACTGCTTGGCATCCTGCCAGCTCACGCACACCACGGGGTGATCCGTATAAGCAGCATCGCTGTACGTGGGATCTCCCCAGTCGCATGAAGTCGGTGCCTCATGACCAGTTGCGGTGACAAAGAGCTTGTATTGGGCATTGGTCACTTCTGTGCGATCGATCCAGTATGCATCCAGAGTGACCTTGTGCTGAGGGAACTCCTCATCACCTCCCTCACCAGGTGGGCTGCCCATGGTGAAGTCGCCCGCTGGCACAAAGACCATGCTCATTCCATCCTGGCTGCGTGTGCTGATCTCCGGGGTAGGGGTTAAGCTCGGAGTCAGGGTAAACGGTCGGGTAGGGATAATGATGGGTGTGGCTGTCTTAAGCGGTGTTGAAGTAGGGGCACGGGTGCTCGTTGCACTGGCCTTGGGAGCAGTGGTGGGTGCTTTCGCCGTCATGGTTGGATAAGCAGCTGTCTCCGTTTCGGCTTGTGTTGCAGCGATATCAGTTGTTGGTGAGCTTGCGCAGGCTGCCATCACCAGGGCAAGAAGGATCAGGATTAGGTAACGGGTCATCTTTGCCTCCGATCTTTTACCCAATGCTCAGAATATATATTGATATGTTTTATTGCCTGGTTTTTTTACCTTTCGATTTGAAAGCAATTAAGTGCACATGTCCTAGAAATAAAGGATCACTTTCAACGGACTATATGGATATTACTACGCAAAGATAAGAGATGTTCACATGCACGCAACGAATAGATTCTCGAAGCAATCACCCAAACCTATTGCCTTTTTTAGTTAAGGCGCACGTGCTGATGTCTCATGCAATAAGGTGAAAAATATAATTCTTTATCTATACACCGGAAAAATTGTGTTACCGTGGGGTAACCCCGACTTTTTCAGCGCTCTGCTGGAAAGAAAGGAAGATCCAATTATTATTCGCCTCGGCATCACTTGTCCGATCAACAAAAAAAACTCCAGCTTACCGTTGACCAGTTGTTACGAGTACCGGCATACCGGCAGGATGGTTGTGCTCAGTAACGGGATTCCTCCTACCGTAAAGGCTGTGGACATGCCACCCCGCCTGCCGTGTTCCTCGGCGGGTCACCTGCCGTGTTCTACGGCGGTCCGTTCTTCGGATAAGTGTTTCGCCATGGCTGCCTGGTTACAGGCGGCTGCCCTATTTTTCAGTGGAGACAGAGTCACCTCCTGGCGATCTCAAGACTGGTTTTACTCAGTATCTCCCTGAGATCCAGGGTGGGGAAGACGGGGCCGGATGATATTCTCACTCCGAACCCCATCAATCAAAAGTCACTTAATCCAATAAGCTGATGGGTATTCTTATATCAACATAATCCGATATATTTGAGTAATTATATGAACTATGGTAAAATACATGATCAATAATTACTCCGTTGGTTAAATCAAATTATGAGGGATACGATGCACAAAAATCGCCGGTATTGGCCAACCTTATTATTAGTCGCCATCACTTTGATCGCTGCTACTTTACTTACCTACTCGATCGTACTTGCGCAACCAACCCAGGCTCTAACTGAAGATTGGCGCAATAGTGACTATGCCTTCAATTCAACTATGATGGACACGGACCAGAATGACAACGTATATGTCCTTGGCGATACTGCCGTCGGTAATTACCTGGTCATAAAGAAATTTGACCCATCTGGCTCCCTGCTGTGGGAAACAACCTACAATCCGGTGGAACGGTTAATCGGCACGTGGTTGGCCGTCGATAACAATGGAGATGCCATCGTTTTGGCAACCATGATCTCTGGAGGGAATTACACGCCCTCTGGATGGCTGACCCTAAAATATGATACGGACGGTAACCTGCTGTGGTTTGATAGCCTGCCTGGTCCCTACTATTATGCCAGCCGGGTGGAAGTGGATAGCACGAATAACATTTATGTTGCAGGGAGTATGTTCCTGACCAATCCTTTCGGCGATACCACCCACGACTCAGTCTTGAAAAAGTACTCCCCCGATGGATCAACCCAATGGACTGCAGTTTTTGATAACAATAGTGCGGTCGATCGACCTACATCCCTGGTGATTTCCCCCAATAGTAGCCGGATCGGTATTGCGGGTGTCAGCGGTAATCTGTTCATGGCGCTGATGTACGACTCTGACGGCAATCAGTTGTGGGCGGACACCGATAATAACCTTTATCCAGCCAACGACCTGGCATTTGGCGCAGGCAATATTAGCTATTTCGCTACTGGAACTTATTCTCAATTCGATCCAAATCCGTACCAGATGGCAATTGTGAAATTTGATGCGGCGGGCAACCGGTCCTGGATTAATAGTTACAACGTTGGCGATCGGGCATTCTATATTGGTGTGGATCCATCAGGAAATGTGGTGGCAACTGGCATGGATGCGGTTGGCTATATGGATTGGATGACGATCAAGACGGACGCCGATGGTAACTTGCTCTGGTCTCAGCGCTACGATGCAGGGAAGAATAACGATGAAACCCCCAATATGCTGCGTATCGACGCTACCGGTGCAGTTTATGTTACCGGTAAAGGTGGACCAAACCCGGATTCGGGGAATATATCCTATATAAAAGGCGTGGTGGTCAAATACAATCCGGATGGCTCACCCGGATGGGCAGTTTGGGATGATTATGCAGGCGGTAAATCCATCCGGCTTGGATTTGGAAACACACTCACAAGCCTTGCCTGGGCTTACCTTGTCACCACGCATTATACGCAGACGGGTCTGCCAGATCTAACTCCGAATTCTCCAACCAATCTCACCGGTTTTGCATACTTCACCGGCTTTCAATATGACGTCAGGCTGACCTTCAATGATAATGCCAGTAATGAGTTCTGGGTGGAGGCTGAAAGGTGTACCGGCGCGGGTTGTACAGACTTCGCTAAGGTAGCCCAGACGCGGGGCGAAAATGGCACGACAATGACCGATCTAAATGTTCCTGAGGGAGTAACCTACACATACCGGGTACGGGCAATGGGCTTCATGGGTGGTTCCGATTATTCGAATACCATCGAGATTACCGTACCCAATTCCCCGCCTGTCGCCGGACCGGATGCTTATACTACCGGAGAGAATACCCCCCTGGTGGTTCCTGCTCCCGGGGTACTCAGTAATGATACCGATCCCGATGGCGACCCGCTGGTAGCAATCCTTGATTCTGGGGTCAGCCACGGGATATTGGTCCTGGATCCAAACGGTTCCTTTGTTTACACACCTACCCTCAGCTATATCGGTCCCGATAGCTTCACCTACCATGCGTACGATGGTATCGATAACTCAAACCTGGCTACCGTATCCATCACCGTAACCGGTTCCAACACACCTCCAGTTGCTCTGGATGATACTGCCACGACCGCCGAAGACATGCCTGTGACTGTTGATGTGCTGGCGAATGACACTGATGCTGATGGTGACACGCTGAGCATCTCCGGGGTTACTCAGCCAACGCATGGTACAGCCGTCATCCAGGGTAGTAGCGTTATTTACACCTCATATTTGAATTATTACGGACCCGATAGCTTCACCTACACCATCATCGATGGTCGTGGTGGAAATGCCACAGCGACTGTTAACATCGAGGTAACGCCCGTCAATGATCCTCCGGTTGCCAATAGTGATACATACACAACCACCCAGGGCAGCTCCTTGATCATCAATCCTCCAGGCATCTTGCAGAATGATGTTGATGTAGATGGTGATCCGCTAACTCCAATCCTCATTATGGATGTGAGCCATGGAATCCTGGCACTCTCCCCAGATGGTTCGTTCACATATGAGCCCGCAGCAGGTTTCAATGGCACCGATCAATTTACCTACCTGGTCAGCGATGGCTCAGGCAATTCGGCTCCCGTCACTGTATCGATCGAGGTGACTGCTGTTACTCCGGTATATCAAGTATTTATAGCCTTGATAAGAAGGTAAGCCTTTCAATCCCATTTATATCTAAAGCCACCTGCCAATAGGTTTTGGTGGCTTTTTGATTCCCAGGGACCCAAAAGAGATCGCTTGCTTATTGAACGATGATCCGATCGAGATCCTAGGCGACTTGAAATACTCTTAACCATAATGTTGAGAAATCATCGCTATCCGAGCCGGTCGATCTCCAGAGGTACACGCAGATTTGTCATATTTTCCATCCAGACGAATTATAATAACGCCAATTACATAAGTTAAGGAGATAAGTATGTGTAAGGAGTGTGGTTGTGAATCAGGTGGAGAATGTGGCTGCCAATGCAGCTGCCATGAAAGGCACTTCGAACGGCGCTATCAAACGAAAGCAGAGCAAATCAGCTGAATTGGAAGTCTATCTGAGTGAGCTAAAAATGGAAGTGCAAGCGGTTGAAGAGCACTTAGCCGACTTACGAAGATAGGCGGTTTTTAGAGGACGAATCTCGGAATATAGGTGCACACCGGGATATCTTATCTTCGCGCCTCCGGCGGGGCCATTAATCTCCTGCCGGTGATTCGAACCTCCTGATCAACGAACGATCGGGACTTCGCATAGCCATCTGATCCGAAATCAGAGTACTGGTAGTCTGGATCTTGTGTGTGTTGTTTTATTGTCCCCAGGGTCCAATATATGGCGCTGTATGCCTCCAGTATTTCTATTAAATATTCTGCTTAACCACCCATCTACACCTATTTGATATGAATGAGTAAATCCATAATTACAAATTATTAACCGGGGAAGGCAGCCGGCAGACCTGTCTTAAGGGGGAAATGATAGCTCGAGGCAGTACAATGAGTCGATGGTACTTCAGTATAAAAGTTTTACCAAAAGTGTTTTTTTTGAGCTTGACCATGGTGCCAGACTTCAAAATCCAGGCTTTGAAAGAGTACCGGTTAAGGGAAATTTCACAATTTGACATTAGATTTTAATTTTGTTATAATTTTCACATAACAGGGCGATCGCAGGATTTTCTGAAATCCTGCAATATCAGTAATATTAGAGCATTATCACTCAACATTTTAAAGAAAGGAGGTAGTTATTGGCTATTAAATAAGCATACCTCACCCATCTGCTTACTACAAATCATCCTGAGGAGAATAAACAATGGTTAAAAAAGTAATGGTCATTTCTGGAATCCTTATCGCTCTCCTGGCCGTGGTTCTGGCATTTACCATACCTGCGAAAGCTGAGATTGCCTCATTGTCAGCGATAGAAAAGCTGGGGAAAATGCTTTTCCTGGACAAATCATTGTCGGTTAACAAAAATCAATCCTGTGCCACCTGCCATGCCGCCGAATTTGGTTTTACGGGCCCTAAGGGTAGAATTAATGAGCACGGGGCAGTGTATCCGGGTTCCATCCCGACATTATTTGGTGACCGGAAACCACCAGCCTCTGCATATGGCGGTGAAAGCCCACTCCTTTTCTATAATGTAACTGATGAGGTTTGGATGGGTGGAATGTTCTGGGATGGGCGCGCTACTGGCTGGACGCTCGGTGACCCATTGGCAGAACAGGCAAAAGGACCATTCCTGAATCCTGTGGAGCAAGCCCTTCCAGACGCCCAGACACTCTGCTGGAGGGTCTATAAGTCCAGCTATGCCAGGCTTTTCAGGCAGGTCTGGGGTACATTTGATTGCAACGATTACGATGATGTTGCCACAGTATATGATCAGATAGGTTTCTCAATCTCGGCTTATGAGAAGTCGTATGAGGTTAATCCATTTAACTCCAAGTTTGACGGTTTCTGGGATTATGCCAATGGCGCAGGCATGGATGTAACCGAGATCAACATGGATAACTATGAGAATTATTTTGGTTTTGGATTGAGCAATGACGAGGTGTACGGGCTGGCGATCTTTAATGATGAAGAGAAAGGCAAGTGTTCGCTGTGCCATACTTTGGACGAAGGTGCGGCAGGCTACCCGCTTTTTACCGACTTCACATATGACAACCTGGGCGTACCGAAGAACCTCGAGAATCCGGTTTACAATAACAATCCAGATTTTATCGATCCTGGCTTGGGTGGCTTCCTAAAAGCAGCCGGATATTCCGAAGATGTCTATTCAATAGAGTGGGGTAAGTTCAAAGTACCCACCCTGAGAAATGTTGACAAGCGTGCGGGAGATACCATCAAAGCCTACGGGCATAATGGCTTTTTTAAGTCACTATATGATATTGTCCACTTCTACAACACGCGTGATGTGGAACCATGGCCTACGCCTGAATACGCAGACACAGTCAATTATGATGAGCTTGGAAACCTGGGTCTGAATGAATATGAGGAGAATGCACTCGTCCTGTTTATGCAAACGTTGACAGATAGTACGCAATCCTTGACCAGTGTATTGTCTGCCTCAAAATAGGTCGGTTTAATACTTGTCTCCCTGTCCAAATTCAGGATATGCAAAGCGAGGTTGGAAAATCACAGGCGGATACAACTAATTGATCAAGAGCGAAGGGGTTGATTGAAAAGTAAAATAAATCAACCCCCATATCTCAAAATCGTTTATATAACAAATGGTTGAATAGAAACTGGCGGCACCACCGCCAGTTTTGATATCATCGGCAATGCAGAGCGATGCTCATTCTGATTTGCTTCCTGCTGGGTAACGTCTGGTTCGAAGGGTATTCGTTGTAATTGGGCCACACGACTTGACAATCCCAAGTAGCCTAAGGAACCTGATTTCGGAAGCGTACCATCAGGGCTATGACCCATAGGATACACACCTGGACCAGATGTACCAAACAAAAAAAAAGGCCCAATACCAGCCTAATGCTTTTGAACTGGGGTAAAAATATGCTGGGATGCAGCCACCTTGCTGCCCTGATCTCCTTTGATCCCGTGGTAGATCACTGCATGGGTTACCAAGCATACCTCCAGCAAGGATGCCGATGCGATATGATCCGAAAACGATCAATCAATTGTTTCCCATTGGCACCTTCTGGACACAAGTTGATGGATATGATCAATGATCGACTGGAAAGGTATGCTATCTCAAAGCAGACTGGTGAAGTATCAGGAATGTCACAGTCCATCTGGATACCAGCTTCTTGAAAAATAATAACCGGCTGCACCTTAAACATGGCTTAACTTGGGCACGCCTTCTACCGGTCGTTGTGGCAATGGCTAAGTCAGCGAAGATTCTTGTGTAGTAGATCTACCGCGCCGGCGAGAGAGGTTCCAGTAAAGATTTATCTTACGAATAGATAGCTCCTTAGGCAGATTCTGTCGAACTAAATTGTGTGCGATACGCAATCACCGCTGCACGCACCGATGGATGGATATTTTCTTCACCGATCTTAGCGGTTAACCCAGTCACCTGGAGCAAGTCACGCAGGGGTGCGTTCGCCCTTGCGATCCACAATTCAATTTTACGCTGTTTCAGATCCGTATCCAGGGTCTCCAATGCCTCAGCCGCTGTCGAATCGAAATCGCTCACCGCTTCTGCGTCGAGTATGACACACTTCAATCCTGGCCCAGCCTCAGCAACGAGTTCGTCTATCCGCTCAGTGAAAAACGCCACGTTCGGAAACACGAGCGGAGCGTCAAAACGGTAGACGATCAAGCCTGGTTCGGTTAATACCGTTTCCTTCTCTGTGACTCCACGATACACGGTCCCACCGCTCGCATCCACATCATCCAGAAGCGCATCATGGGGCCGTGAAATGTGAAAAATGACATTGACCAGCGAAAGCATTACCGCGACGAGGATACCCATTAAGACACCAACCGTAAGCACTCCAAGTGCTGTCACCACTGCCAGCCAAAACTCAACGCTTTTCACCTTGCGTAAATAACGAAAGGCAGGGATATCGATCAACCCGATCGAAGCAACAATAATGATCGCCCCTAACGCTACGGTAGGCAGAGGTGCCAGCAGGGGGGTTAGAAAGAGCAGGAATATGATCGTGAGCGCGGCCGCGAAAATTCCAACCCACTGTGATTTTCCACCCATCTGGTCATTGACCGCAGTGCGCGAGGCACTGAGCGCAGCTGGGAAACCCGTCAAGAAACCTCCGCCGAGGTTTGCCATTCCGATGGCTACGAATTCCTGGTTGGAATCAATCTTTTGACCGTGTTTTGTAGCAAAAACGCGGGCAGTCAGGATTTCATCTGCATAGATTAAGATCATCAGCGCGATCGCAGCCGGGAGAAGAGCCAGGATATCTTGAAAACTGACTGCCGGAATGGTTAACTGGGGTAATCCGGCTGGAACTTCTCCGACTACTGCCACTCCTTTCGCCTGCCATTCGAGTACGCTAGAAAGAATAATGGTCCCGATGACGACGATGAGTGGGCCTGGCAGTTTCCGGCTGATACGCCGCATGATAAAGAGCGCTACGATGCAGACGACGCCAATGAGAAAGGTGAGCAGGTGTGTTTCGTTGAGGCGGCTGATAAGCTCCGCCACCTGCCGGAAGAACTGGTCACTTTCGAGCTTGATGCCAAACATCTTGCCCAGCTGGCTGCCGATGACGATGAGCGTCGCGCCGAAGATATAGCCCACAAGGATAGGCTTGGACAAGAAATCGGTGATGAACCCTAGCTTAGCTACACGGGCGAGCAGGGCGATGACGCCCACGAGAATGGCAGTCATCGCAGCCAGGGCTGCATAACGGGCTGGATCGCCGGCAGCCAATGGGGCAACGGCCGACGCAGTCAGGATGGCACTGGTAGCTTCAGGCCCGGTGATGACCTGCCTGGACGTTCCAAAAAGGGCATACATCAACATGGCGCCCAGGGCGACATATAAACCCGCCACGGGGGTTACGCCGGCAAGGTCACCGAAGGCCATTGCGGATGGCACAAGCACTGCAAAGACAGTGATTGCGACAATGAATTCAGTGCGCAGCAGGGTAGTAGATACGTTTCTAAACAGAGCCAGGCCGGGAATGAATTTCCCGATCCCCTTTGAGGTCACCTTCTGCTGGTTAATCTGACACCTCCTGTTCATTTTGCTCGGGATTGATCCCCTTACTGACACTGGCGGCGATCGCTGCCAGGGCTTCCCGGTGTTCAGGCGGTGCAGAAGCGATGCTCGCCTGGAGCATGCCGTGTACCTCGTTAGCCCCACTGCGCAGGAGCTCCTCAATACCCGCATCATCATACTGGGATGTGAGGTAATCCAGGACTGCTTCTCCCGGCTCGACAAAAACATCCTGGGGCTTGATCTTTTCCATGACACCGGCCAGCTCCAACATCTGGCGTACAGGCATGATCATGCGCATCAGCATAAAGCGCACGCTTCGGCTGTGCAATTCTTCAGCTAATTCGCCCAGCATATCTGCACTCGGCACGTCCAGGTCGGTCGTTGCCCCCAGATCCAGCAGCACAGCTTTGACTGGCTCGCTGCTGGAAGACAACTCAGTAATGATGGATTCATGGATCCCGGCTGCATTGGCGAAAAACAACCCGTTTTCAGGACGTACGATCAACAGGCCCGGCAAGGTTTTGTTTTCTGGATGCCGATGGATATCGGTAAACTGCAGGCTGTTCGGGACCTGCCCGAGCACACCCAGCCTCGGCTGGCTGGCGCGCAAGACCAGGGCAAAGACCGAGACGACCACTGCGATTAATAACGCTTCCAGTGTCTCAAAGGTCAGCACAGCCAACAACGCTACGATTGCCAGGACAAAATCGGCGCGTCGCACACGGTAAAGATGCTTGATCTTGGTAACCTTGACCATGCCGGATACCGCCACGATGACGATCGCACCCAGGGCAGCTTCAGGCAGGGCATAGAACCACTCGACAAAAAACAATGCCACGATGGCAGTGACAACTGCCGCAATGATGCCCGACATCTGGCTGTGTGCCCCAGCCCGGTCGTTGGCGGCAGATTTTGACAAGCTTGATCCGATCGGGAAGCCCTGGAATAACCCAGCACCGAAGTTGGCTGCCCCCAGCCCGATAAGCTCCTGGTTGGGGTCGATCTTATACTTATGGGCAGAGGCAAAGCTGCGTGACGGCCCAATCGCTTCAGCAAAGTTGACCAGGGCTAACCCAATTGCGCCTGGCAGCAAAAGCAACCAGTTTTGCCAGCCTATCGCTGGCCATTGCGGGGGTGCCAGCCCGGCAGGGATCTCACCCACGATCTCCACGCCCCGTGCTTCCAGTCCAAAAATGACTGAAATCGCAATGCCAAAGACCAATACCACCAGTGCGGCGGGCAGCTTATGGAAAAAGTGCTCCAGTACGACCAGGATCACCAGGCATACGATACCCGTGATCAACGTCGCCAGGTGCGTTTCTGGCAGGTGGATGATGACATCATAGAGACGTTCCCAGAAATTACCGCTGCCACCTTCGATCCCCAGCAGCTTGGGCAGCTGCTTAACGATAACCACCAGAGCTAAGCCGGTGATAAACCCCACCATCACGGACTCTGAAAAGAATTGCGCCACACGGCCTAGCTTTAAAAAACCAGCAAGGATTGAGGTCAGCCCTGCCAGAACTGCCAGGGCGGCAGTCATGATGATGAACTCTGGAGTGTTGGGAGGGACAATCAGGCTGACCGTGGCGAATGACATGGTGGCAATGATCGCTGAAACCGCCACCACCAGCTGGCGCGAGGTACCGAATATAGCAAAAGCCAGCAGGCCGATCGGAGCAGCATAGAAGGCAGTCTGGGGTGGTACGCCTGCGATCTGCGCATATGCCATGCCTTCGGGAATGAGTAACGCCACGACCGTCAATCCGGCGATCAGATCGGTCCGCAGCCAGGTACGCTGGTATTTTGGCAGCCAGGTTAATATAGGCAGGTGGCGGAGCAGGAAATTAGGTTGTGTTTTTATTTCATTCGCCATTACACCTCCTGACAATCTATTGCAATTGACTAATCACTGCTAAAAAAAAGCCATTAAGCTGTCGGCTCGCTGGCGGGGGCCGCTTTGCTTGCTCCCATTCGTTTTGCGACCGGTAAGAGGATGAGCAGCATCAGGACAGTCCCTACCAGCACAAACGGCAGGGTGTCCGTCCCGGAGAAGTTCTGCGTGGCAACCAGCAGGGCAGCTGCACCGTTGCGATTAGCGGTACTCAATCCCATGGCGCTGCGCACTCCCGGATCACGCCCGCCGAACAGCAAGCCGATAAGCAGGGCGCCTACGATGAGGATGATCATCGCACCGATCCCTCGCGTGCCGATAAAGCCGATAATATTCGAGATGTTCAACCCCAATCCTACCACGAGTAGGATCAGAATCGACAGGCTGGAGATCTTCTGCATCACCGGTGCCCAGTGATCCGCCACGTCCGGCGAATGTGACTTGATCAGCATACCGATCACCAGCGGGATTAGCATCGTTACAATGAGCGACTTGGCGATGTCCCATGGGTTGACCTCAACATTCGGTAATAGCACGGGAAGGATGAATGGCAGGTAAAAGATGGTGACCACCATGATCAGGAACATCAATCCAACCGCGTAGGCAAGATTCCCCTTGGCGCCTTGCACCAGTTTCGGAATGAAGGGTGCTCCGGCAGCAGTCGCCAGCAGGATCACCCCGATTTGGAGGGACTGGTCGAGGGGGATGACCTTGATGATGGCAAGGCCGAGCAATGGTACCAGCACAAAGTTCGCCAGCAGTGCCAGGATGACCAGACGAATATTTTTGAGCGGTTGGGTCATTTGTTGAACGCTCAGGCTGAGACTCATCGCCAGCATGCTGGTCACTACGAACAGCAGTCCTGATATGCCTGCAATTGCTGAAAGGAAATCATTAACAGTCATGTTTAGCCTCTTTCACTTCCGCCATGCAGAGAAAGAATACCATGTATTAAACACCATGCAAGCCATTTGGAGGCTTGCACGGTTTGAAAAAAAACTTCAATTGTTAGTCGATCTCATACTTCCAGGGTGTCTAAGAGTATTTGCAGCTCGCTTTCGCTGGGAAGCCAGACCAGGTTGTGATCGAGCTTGTAGGTCCATGGAGCAGAGTTCTTCCAGCCATTGCGCACACGCTGTCCGTGGAAGACACTTTCAGGATCTTCCACCTTATCGCCTTCGAAGCCATCGATGATGTTGTGCACTTTGGTGAAGCCTGCCTTAGCCAGCGCATTAACCGCCATGGCGCTCCGGCCGCCAGACCGGCACATCACCAGGATCGTATCCTCCGGCTTGAAACGCGCTTGCACATGAGGAATGAAATCTTTATTGACCACCACCGAATAGTTTCCCTTGTTGACATCCCATTTATACGTCGGGAAGGCAAGCGGTACGTTCACCGCCATCTCGGCATGGCCGATTAATACGTACTCTTCGAAGGTACGAACGTCGAGGACCTTGATCTGACCTGGGTTGGCCTTCCACATTTCATATGCTTCCCGAGCAGTTACATACAGCCCCAGGCTGGTCAGTTTTTCTTCAAGCACCTGGTGCTTTGAACGCGGGGTGGATATCTCTTGATAGGTCATCGAATCATCTCCTGGATCGGTTTCTAAACCAATTCAATTGGGCTTGTGGTGTATGGTTATTGCCACTCATACACCACAAGAATACGTTATTTTGGAATTACTCTTCTTTAGCTACCCGAGCCGCGCGATCATGACATCTTCCAGCGAAGACCCTTCAGGCAGCTTGGCCATGCTGCGCTTCTTCCACTCTTCTTCGAGCAGCTCCGCAGCTGCTTTCTCAAGGAATTCCGGCGCTGCCCACTCAAACACATCAAAGTCGTGCTCGATGTAGCCGTGGCTGTACATGAAGTCCTTGTTGATCTGAAGCGTTTGCAGGTTAATGGACGATAGGACCGGCACAAACTCGACGCGCCGGATGCCTTCATAAGTATCTTCTTCATCCCGGTAATAAGTCTGTTTGTTGAGGATGGCCGCTGCGGCGTGCCTGTGCTCGTTCGCCCAACGCCCCACCTTGATCAGGCCCTTCAGCAGCGCGACAATCAGTTCAGGGTGCTCCTGGCACGCCACATCGGTGACCGTGAGGGTCGCCGGGACATTCGCTGCCCCTTGCAGCGTCCAGTCCGGGTACCGAGAGAGGTCTTCGATGGACTTGAACTTGCCGGTTGTCTCCGAGAGCACGCTCAGGACCTTGCTTTGACTATACATGGCATCAATGACGCCCTTTTCCAGCGCTGTTTCCAGCGGGCGGAATGCCAGGTCATGCTTGTGGTCGCGTTTCAGTTGATACTCATTGGGGTTCTCCATCGGGGTGAGCATCTCGGGCTTGTCGTACCAGTCGTCCGGGTAGGGGAACTCCACGATCTCCACATCGTCGCGGGTCATGTCATTCAACATAAGCATCAGCTCGATGCCATGCTCTTCCTGCACACGCCACCAGTCGTTCTTGATCACGTTCAGGCTCTTCGACAGGCCAATCTTCTTGCCCTTGAGGTGCGACATTTTGTAGATGGGGTCACGGGCGCGCACCATCATGACGCCGCCTTCGTAAACCTGCGTCGATCCAATGAGACGGGTGCGGCGAACGTCGGCCTGGACGTGGATGGCTGGGTGGCAGCCGCCATAGCGCATCAGGTTGTCGAGGTTGTGGACATAGTGCGGGTACCAGTCGTTTTCGACGGTGGAACGGAGATACTTGTACGCGACGCCGATCTTCTTGAACTCCTCCTTCACCCAGCCGAGTTCCTGATCCACGTTGCTGCACGAGATCAGGGGGCAGTTGGTGTAGTAGAACTCATTCCAGTTCACATCCACGGAACGCATTGTCTTTCCTTTAAAGATCATGGTAGCCATAGGTATTTTCTCCATTTTTATGATTTATATTATTCTGCTCATCAGCGGACCGGTGGTGATAACGGGTTGTTCTCTGCCAGGCCAGGTCGCCTGGGTTTTTATGGAAATATCCAACACTTGATCCTATTTTGTTCTAAGCTACAAAGATGGGCCATCTATGTGACCTTGACGAGTATTTATTTTTCCGGTCTCTCAGCCCATTCTTTCGCTTGGGCTGAGATCCTTACTCCTCAATGATCATCCGATCAGCTTGCCAGCAGTTTTTGTTTAGCCGCCGCGAACTCTTCATCGGTCAGCACACCTGCTGTATGCAGCTCAGCCAGCTGCTGCAATTTGGCAGTCAGGTCATCCGCAGGGGCCTGCACTACCGGAGCTGCATATTGCTGGGGTGGTGGCGCATATTGCGGTTGTTGGGCCTGTGCATCGGCTGCACCCTGCTGATAAGCCTGGTCATACTGTTGTTGCGCCGCGGCATCTTGTTGGGCATATTTCTGTTGCTGGTGGTGGTGGACCGCTCCGGCTGTACCCGCTACGACCGCCGTACCCACCGCAACTCGTGCTACACTTCTTCCTACCATACGTCTTCGCATCATTTTGACCTCCTGGTCAATATTTCTATCTAAAAATAAAAAAAACTGGTTATCCTTCAGCCTTGGCAAATATCTCCATGACTTCATTGACCGTCTCCATGGGGATACGTTCATGCATCACCATCCGGCCATTCGCCCTGAGCACAGCTTCGCCGAACTTGATCGCCCACAGGTTTTCGACCATCAGCAAGGCTGCCGTGGTGTTGTCTTCCAGCTCCTGGCTGATCATCTCGATATCTTCGACCTGGATCATGCCATTGACTTCGATCTGGAGTGGGTCGAAGATGGCGATCGTGGCCGAATCCATCTGCTGCAGCTCGAGTGTTTGATATTTGCCATTCTCAACCCTAATGATCACTAAATCGATCACCCGCACGATCTTGTTATCCACCAGCTCTCGCAGAGCTGGGAGGATCTCACCTGAAAACTTGTTGCCTTTGAATTCCAAGGCTAGAAAGTCAATTGGACCGTATGTCATTGGATTTCTCCTTTTGGTAAAAACTACTTCTGATATTGGAGTAAGGTGATTGGGATGGGAGGTGGTAAAGCCCAACCACTCGGCTCAAGTTTCACGCCTGGCGATCGGACTTTATCCACCGAAATCTATCCTCTGTCCGCAATGCACATTACAGTAAATCTGCTCGAATTCTCGGATGAATTACGCTGCCGGCTGGGTAGGAGCAGGTGTGTAACCGGGAATTGCTTCTCGGTTTTTGTAGGCGGTGTGGGCATAATGTGAAAGATCAAGGAATACTGCCAGGATGATCCACAACCAGTCCCAACCTGTTACCCTTGACCCGCCCCATGCCATGATGGCGTACATCAGCGTGGTGAACGGCAAGAAGATGATCCCCAGCACTGGCCACCACCATTTATCGTTGAATGCATTCATGAACATGGTTGGGCGGGCGATCCAGATAAAGATGTCTGCCAAACGTGGGAACATTCCAGCAAAGAGTGCAAATAGACAAGGCATTTTATTCTCTCCTCAAAACTAAACTAGATATGGTTTACTCTTTCGAATGCCAGAGCCTGGCATCCCCGATGGATGACCTTTGAGGTCGTCATGGCCTCAAAGGTCATCTGGAACTCGATCGCTGGCCTGGTTAAGGCACTGTGATGTACACAAACAACTCACATAACTTTATTACGCATCAGACGGACGGATTCTTATCTTCTTCCGCCTCAAGCGCAGCAATTTCCTGATCGGTCGGCTCCTGGCCTTCGATGCCGAGATCGTTCATGGCGGCATCCAGTTGTTCTTCTGACAGATTTTCAGGCTTTTGGCCGGTGGATTGTTCGATCTGCTGTGCTTCACTCTGACTCAATTTGACCGCGCTGGTACCCGCGGCAATCAGCACTGCGCCGCCGACGATCATTCTTCGGCGCATGCGCCGGCGCATCCGGCGATGCCTGCGCACGACCATCCTTCTTCCCGGGCCCCTTCCAGGGCCGCCTATTCCTCTTCCTCGTCGCATGATATTTCTCCTTTAGCTTATGTTTTTTTGGGAGGTGAGGTGGATAGGCTATAAGGACCTACCGGCCTCATGTTTAATTGATCGATCCACTGTAGAGACAGGCCTGGGAAAGGCTATTCTACGTTAATCTTGAGCCCACCCATCATGCCCGCCACAATGTTATATACCACCGCCACAACCAGCCCAGCCAGTGCTCCACCGGCTGCAGCGATGAGCGCCCGTCCAATCACTGCAATAAAGGTCGCCATCGAATAAACGGTCCAGTTGCCCAGGTTCATATCGATCCATAAAGAAGTAGCGCCGAAGATCCAGCCCAGAATCCAATACAGCCAACCAAAAACGAGTGTCCAAAATGCAGCCAAGATGGCACCATACAGTACTGCTGAGCCTACATTGATTGACTTAATCGCTTTCATCCTAGAATAATCCTTTCTAATTTTTGAAGTGGTTTACATGATAACGCTGGTGCTTAAATGACGAGGGTGGTAACTTGTTTTTCTATTGACACTTTTCCTGATCTTGACCTCCATTCTTTAGTTATTCTCTGAAGCGAGAGTCCAGGCACTCCACAGATAGGATGAACCTGTGCAGCTCATAAAGCGAGTTGAGCACACCGGCTAATGCAGACTGGTCGCTTAATTCGCCCTCCAGGGTTGTGAGTGAATTTTTCTTATCCAGCGTTTCTACCTTAATTGCCATGCCTTCCAAACGAACGGACATGGCTGGGTCGAGCCTTCCTTGTACGATGATCTTGTACATAGCCGGACAATCGAACTGGATGGGTTTCCTGGATAGCATCATCATTCTGAATACAGTATAGAGGATTAGCCCGTGAAAATATACCACCTAAAGATGTAATCCAGGTGTAATATCAATGAGATTAAGGTGTATTTATGGGTTGGAGTAGGTGTAACTCGCAAGGGAAGCGAGATTACCGCGCAGGCAGAATTTTCAAGTCTTCTGCCCGGGCAACTGCATTCCAGCGTTGGTTGACACCGAGTTTGGAGTAAATATTGACTGTGTAACGTTTAGCGGTCGAGTATTCGATATTAAGTTTAAGGGCGATCTCTTTGATGCTCATTGGACCGCGTAATAATTCCAAGACCTCCAGCTCCCGTTGGGTCAGGGGATCAAGTAGAGCTCGATTACCTGAGGCTGGTTGCTCGATCGCCTGTTCGCTGCCTTCCTGCCTAACGAATTGTTTATCTAAATCTAAAAATGCGCTAAGGATGCGGCGGATCATCTCAGCTGATTGGTCTTTCCTCTCCAGCCGGGTCAGAATGGCTTGCATGGGTTTTCCCAGGTCGGCAAATACTCGGATGAAGCCCCCCAGGCGTGCCAGGTCTAGTGCCTGGTTTAGTGTGCATTCGGCCTCGCTGGTTTTTCCCTGGCCATCCAGCACCAGGCTGCGCATAGCCATGATCTTGATCTTGTAGCGCAAGTTATGTGTCCGGTCAGCGATCTCGTCCAATGTGTCAATTATGCTTGTCACCATTTGCGGGTTGGTAGCGCCATCTGTAGACACCAGGATTTGTGCCCGGGTAATAGTAGGCTCCTCCAGCCACATAAATGGTTGGTCGGGAACATCATCTGGTAAAGAATGTAGCCAATTTCCAGCCCCTTCCAGGTCACCCTGAAGCAGCATAATATGTGCGCGTAGCGACTGGGTTCGGTTGTCTTCACACCCATTCTGCTCCAGGTCGAATTGGCTGATCGTCTCCACCAGCTGCAGGGCTTCAGCGTTTTTCCCATGGATCTGGTGAATCAGTGCCAGGCCTGCGACAGCGTCGCGAAATGGAGATATCTGGGCAATATAGCGATTTTCGTAGATCTGGGTAAAGTACTCACCAGCAGCTTCCAATTCGTTCCGGTAATAACACACTAATCCTAAGATCCAAAAGCCCCACAGCTTCATGAGGGTTAACCCACTGTGGATTGATCCCTGTACCAGCACCTGTGTGATTTGCCTGGCCTTGTCAAGCTGGCCGGAATTGAGATAAATGAACCCAAGGCTTTCCAGCACGAACAGGGCAAAGGTATCGTTTTTATCCGTGTGATTCTCAAAGGCCTCCAGCAGCATGCGTTCTGCTTCCTGGTATTGACCAGTGGCCTGCATAGACATGCCCAAATAGATCATCGCTCCTCCGCGGACGAACGTCCACGATGGAGGCATGATCGCTAAGACCTGGTTGCAGAGCTGGATGGATACAGCCTGTTGATTGTTGAAATATGCCAGTTGCGCCTTTGGCAGCAATATTTGTCCGCCTAGTATTTTCCGATCATCATCCGATAATGCTTCACCAGCTCCTGATTCCAACAATTCTTCAACCTGTCGGATAACCTGCATCTGCATGGCAAGCCGCCAGGTGAACTGCAGCGACCAGGCTCTGAGCATTAAAAGCTCCGGATGAAGTTGTATCATTTCATCCGGTAACAGGCGTAACCAGCGCTCCAGGATTGGCCGGTCTTCATGGTTGATCACATCCCGAACGCCAGCTGTGATGTAGCGGGCAGCCAGGTCAAGATCACCAGCTGCCAGGGCATGATGCAAGGCTTCTTCGATCAACCCATGCCGATCAAACCAGGCTGAAGCCAGGCGATGCAGGCTCTTCACCTGGTCCGGTGGGATTTCAGCGATTAAACGCTGCTGCAGCAATTCCTGGAATAAATGGTGGTATCGGTACCACTCCCGATGCTCGTCGAGGGGCACGATAAAAAGCTCAGCGCGCTCTATCCAATCCAGACAGGCCCTCGCGTTCCATTTTGTGTCTCCCGCTCCGATGAGATCTTCGCACAGGGATGCACAAAATTGATCCAGGATGGACGTCTTGAGCAGAAATGAGTGCACTGCAGGAAATTGATGCGTGAGAACCTCATCGACCAGGTAGCCAGTGATATTGGTGTTCTCGCTGGATATCGCTTTCAATACAGCTTCCTGGCTATCCGCTGCGCGCACAGAAAGGGTTACCAGGTGTAGACCAGCTGGCCATCCCTCGAAACGCTCTTCAAGCAGGGGCAAGACATACTGCACCATGAGCGCAAACTGGCTTTTGCTGACATAAGCAGCTGTCTCATCCTGGGTGAAGCGCAGGTCCCGCGTGCGAACCTCGTTGATCATTCCTTTGGCACGGTAAACGTCCAGGGGAATGGGTGGGCTGATGCGTGAGATCAGCACCAGATGCAGGTTTTTTGGCCAGTGCAGGATCAATTCGGAGAGCAGATTATGCACCTCGATATTGTGGATGGTGTGGTAGTCATCCAGGACCAGGATAACCTCTCCAGGAAGCTCATCCAGCTCATTAATGAAGGTCGTATTAAGCACGTTTTGGGGTGGTTGGCGTTGTGCCTGGAGTAAAGCCAGGGTCTCAGGGCAGGCCTCTGAGAATATCGTCCGCAGCGCGCTGGTGAAATAGCGTAAAAAGAGGTTCAGGTCAGAATCGTTTTCGTCCAGCGAAAGCCATGCCGAATGTAAGCTACCTGACCCCTTATCCGCTGCCATTTGCTCAAGCCATGTTCCTACCAGGGTGGTTTTTCCAAATCCTGCCGGGGCACAAACCAGTGTCAGCTGTCGGTCGATACCCTGGTTGAGCAGCTCCAGGAGACGCGACCGAATAATCAGGTCACGGGGAAGGCGCGGCTGGTGCAGCTTGGTCTGAAGGAGGATTTGACTCTGGTTCGACATAGTCGGGGAAGTCCCCGGCATATTTTACTTGAAACCCCCGCATGTTTCAATGTCCTAAAGATCGATCAGGTTATTCAGGAATTGCCAACCATACTCTGCCGATCATGCATCTTTTTTCTGGAGAATGGGTCTGAACTATCCATAATCCTGTAATAATCGAATGACCTGCCATTGCCTAATGCTTTCCGATCTGCCACCCTTCACTGAGCTGCATGCCTGAGGCAGACAACGATCGCAGGCATGCAGCTTCATTCGGAAACGCACCTACAAGCCTTGTCCTTCTTTGGTCTCCCTGCTGATCCGTTTCGGGCAGTGGGTAGTCTCGCAGGATCTCCGGTGATCAAGAGCAAAATTAAAGAACGGCAACCCTTCAGAAAGGTTTTCTTCATCCAGGGCGGCAATATGGGTGCGGAGCCAGCCCATATTTGGATGGCTGCCTGCATGAATTCCTCTGGCTTTTTTGCTGGCTAAGCTCAGCGATGAATGTCAGAGGGGTAGGATTTACTTGACTTTTACATGCTCCGGATAACTGTTGATGATGCACCAGTTCTCTGAAATACAAAAATGCTTGCATAGTCGATAACAAAAATAGATCCCCGAAGGGATCTATTTCATAGAATTCAATGATCATATCGATGGGATAGCTTACTTATTTGTGCGGAGTACGTGCCTGCGCGTCCCGTCCAAACGCTTCAACTGCAACATCGGTCGTCGGGAAGAAATGCCGCCGGTCGAGAGTCTCCATCAGACCATAGCGTTCGATCTTTTCCCTTACAGAGCTTTTAAGGTCAGCGAAAACAAGGTGGATTCCGGCCGCGTTTAATTCCAGGTCCAGATCCACCAGCATATCCCCAGCGGTGGTATCGATATCGTTAATTGGCTCGGCCGCGATCAGGATCCATACCGGCTTGGGCTCTGTTTTAGCGATCAAATCTCGTAACATTTTCCGGAACAGGCTGGCATTCGCAAAAAAGATCGGGGCATCCCAGCGGATCATCAATAATCCCGGTATCTGAACGGCCTCAGTCAAATCCTCTATGTCGTGGTAACCTGCGATACCTGCTTGTTTTCCCAGCACAGATGAATTAGGACGCCAGGCTTTTTCAAATAATTGGAAGATCGAGATCACGATGGCGATCACGATGCCCTGCAACACCCCCACCAGGGCCACTCCCAGGAGTGCAATCAGCGCCAGGACGAATTCACTTCTACGCACGACCCACAAGTGCTGTAATCCGGGAATGTCAAACAGGCTCAACGAAGCCGCCATGATGATTGCCGCCAGGGCCGAATTGGGCATATTCTGCACCAGGCCGGGGACAAACAACAACATGGCTAACACCAGCACCGCTGCTACGATACCCGTTACCTGGGTTTTCGCTCCCGATTGTTCTGCTACTGCCGTCCGCGAACCGCTGGTGCTGACCGGAAATCCTTGAAAAAAGCCCGCAAACAGGTTGGCTGCACCGATCCCGAACATTTCCTGGTCGCCATCCACTTCAACACCGCGGCGGGCTGCAAACCCGGTTGAAGTAGAGATCGTATCCCCGATGGCTACCAGGGCAATACCGAAAGCGGTACCAATCAGCACAGGCAAGGCCGATAATTCAACCGCTGGAAAGGATGGCAATGGAAATCCTTGGGGTAAAGCGCCTACCGTGGTAACCCCCTTCGCTTCCAGCTCAAAGAATACGGTTACCATGATGGAAAGCACGACGGCAACCAGCACTCCAGGAATGTGCGGTGCCCACCGCTTTAACCCCAGGATGACAAACAAGGATAGCAAGCCGACTGCCAGGGTCCAGGGATTCGTTTGGTTCAGGTTCTTCAGAAAGGTTAAGAATTCCCGTATCAGCCCATCCGCATCTACCGAATAGCCGAACAACTTGGGTAACTGGCCGATGAATATGGTCACGGCCAGGCCCGCCAGGTATCCCACCCGGACGGGTTTTGAGATCAGATCTGCCACAAAACCCAAACGAGCCAATCCGGCGCCAATACAGATGATGCTTACGATCAGGGCGAGCATTCCAGCCAGGGCGATGGCGTACTCGGTGTTTCCGGCAGCCAGGGGTATGATCGCTGCCGCGATCAGCGGACCCAGGGCTGAGTCAGGTCCCAGGATCAGGTAAGGGGATGGACCAAATGCTGCATATGCCACCAGGCAGGCGACCGTTGTATATAACCCGGTAATCGCGGGTAGGCCCGCCAGCTCAGCATAAGCCATACCCTGGGGGACCAGCAGCGCGCACAATACTGCACCGGCTACTAGGTCACGTGGGAGCCAGGCTTTATTGTAAGTTCGTAACGTTCGTATGCCTGGTGACCACATTTCGATCCGGGCTAATAGCGGTGAGACGTTCTTGGGGGAGGTTGTATTATTCATATCAGTGATTATCCATTTTGCCAGGTTTGATTCACTTGCCCACACCTTCCGTAATCGCGATCAGGCTAGCCTGGCGGCTCTGGCTGGAACGGGTATTCAGTCAGGCTGCTGCACCTTGAGTTGGTCCTCTCCAACAACAAAGTAACGCACGATTGCCAGCGACAGATGAGAAGTAACAACAGCAATACAAATGGGAACCAGTGCCGAAGGCGCTATCAATACCGTGCCAGCTGCTATCAAGATGAGAGAAACGGGCGCATTCAAGATAGCCCCTGCCACCGAAGCCAGCATGCAGCCAACAGCAAGGGCAATGGGAATATCAGGAAAAATATTATTTACCAAGACCCCTGCAGTACCTCCAATAAAGATCAACGGGAAGACAAAACCGCCTAGAAATCCGGACACTTGGCTTAGTGAGAGGGCTAACATCTTGGCAATTATGATGGCAACGAGAAAGGCAGCTCCGTATAGGGTTGAATTTTGAAGTATCGTACCAAGTTGGCTGTTGCCAGAATTTGCAGCCAGAGGAAGCGCAAATGAAATCAACCCGACGAGTGCGCCACCAATAGCGCCAGACACAAACGAATTGGGAATTATCGAAAATGCTGCAGAAACCAGCTTTTTTATGAGGGCAAGTAATATCAAGATAAACGCAGCCAGAACGCCGAGGAGGGCACCTATCAACAAATGAGCATATTTATACTCATAGGGTGGCAGACCATAGCTGCCGAGCATTGTAGTGCCTGTTACGCCAAAGTAGATTATATAGCCAATGGTGGCTGCGAAGAGTGCAGGGATAAACGCAGCGACATAGCTGCGTTTCTGCGTTGGAGAAAGCTCAGAGGTCAGAATTGCAGCAAAAAAGGGAGAGGTAAAAGCGGCACCCATTGTCGCTGCCATTCCAGTTAATGCATACTCTTGTTTTGCCTCTTCTTCTTCGTCCTTTTCCATGCGAGTAACCAACCAGGCGCCAAACCCTCCCCCCATGACTGTGAACCCAAAAAAAGGACCCATAGCCGCTCCAAATATTAGAGAGATGGCTGATATGATTACCCAGGGGAATACAACGCCGGGGTCTACCCATGCATCGTGGGCGAGTTTTATTGGACTGGGAACTTGTAAGGGAACCTTCCAGATTTTACGCAGCACGGATACCATAAAACCTCCGATGGCCATCAATGGAATCCACCACCATTTACCATCCCACCAGCCCGTGCCAACATTACCGAAGAAAAAATTAATACCCGCGCCGGTTACAGTCGAAAATGCAAGGGATAATATGCCACCTGCTATTCCAATCACCAGCGTGAGTAAAAGGAGCTTTCTGTACCATGGTTTTTCAAGAGGAAGCATAGATGTATCCTTTCGACCATTGGGTAAATTGGAATTTTAACTTAAAACGCTACTGTTGAAATATCCCGTTTGCGGATCGAGTTTTGAAGTCCGAGATAATCGGTTTGCGCCTCGATACGACCACTGTAGACAACCTTTACGAGCGCGGCATGGTCGCGTTCCTTCTGATCGTCATAAGCCACGCTGAAATCTGCCAGGGCGTCTTCAAAAGCAGTATTCTTCCTCATGTCACCAGATAACACAGCTGCATATCTTGAGCGAGAATGCGCCTGAGCCAGTATCTTGCAGCATAACTAGGCGTTGCTCTTATAATTTGCCTCTTTCATCGTCTTAATTACCGGCGTAAGCTTAGCGTCGTTGAGTTGTCGAATGAAGAACCGGCGTTTATCTTCGCCCTCACCGGTTGTCCAACCAAGGAACACATCGCCGGCTACCTGCAGGATACGCTGGCTCATTACTACACGTTTTCCCGAGTGACCAGCCGTGCTGGCTCCACAGGAAGGCTCTAAGACCGATTGCCGAGTTTGCCTGAACTGAAGGAAGAGCGGGTTGCCATTACCAGACATCAAAAGCAGAATCCCTCACTTCATTGGTTTGGAGGCGGATAAATAGTAATAATAATTGTCATTTCGCAACGTTTTACCCTATAGTATCTTGCACGGCTTGTGAAGGACCAGCTTCAGCAGCACCATCAGCTACCCTGCTACTGCTCTGCGCCGCAGATACAGCTGAACGTGTCGTCTCGAAGATATTCTGTGAGCCGATCTTTTCAAGGGTACCGGTCTTGCGCAACAGCTCAAGCTTGTCTCTCCCAACCCTTACCAGCAGCAGTTGAATACTCTTCTTACCTAATTCACCGGATAGTTTGGCGAGGATTTTATCGCCATCCATATCCATCATCATGACCGCACCCAGGTCAATGACCACTGCATATGGCTGACCAGCCTCAACCAGGCTCATGACGGATGCCCGGAAGTTATCGGCATCCGCAAAGAATAATGGACCATGGATCGCCACGACAACAATTCCGGGAATAAATTCTGCCTCCGGATGTCGATCCGCTTCTACGAAAACATTATGACTTTTATCAAATGCCATCTCGCGTACAGGCGATCTCGAGGCGGAGGCGATCAGTAAGAGCAGCGCCAGAACTACTCCCAAGACCACCCCGACAAGAACACCCACGAAAAATACCGCAAGTGCCGTAGCCATGAATGCTAAAAAATCTACCCGATTTAATCGATAATGTTTGAGCTCCTTGATCTTGACCAGGCTGATGCCTGCATCGATGACCACCGCACCCAGGACTGCATTGGGTAAATTCGTGAATAATCCAGCCAGGAAAAGGATGGTGATCAGCATCAATCCAGCTGTAAAAAGCGAGGCAAGCTGCGTTTTTTGCCCTGCCATATCGGCTACTGCGGTTTTGGATAGGCTGCCTTCGACTGCGAAACCGCCGAGTAACCCAGACGCCGAATTCGCCATGCCTTGAGCGACCATTTCCTGGCTGGCATCGATCTCGTAGCCGTGCTTTGAGCCTTCTTCTTTAGCGGCAGCAAGTGACTCGCTGTACCCGATGAAAAGGACTGCCAGCGAGCCTAAAATAAGTGAAGTTAAGCCAACCGGTGGGAAGCTTGGCCAGGCTAGTGAAGGTAAACCGCTCGGTATCGTACCGACGATCGAAACGCCATAATCTGCTAATCCGAGCAGGGATGAGACGATGATCCCCAGTATCACGACTAATAATGTCCGTGGCCACTTTGGTAAAAAGCGGCGCATCAACAGCAATAAGAGAATGCTGCTCACACCCACGATCAGCGTGGGGATGCTGGTCTGGGGTAGCGATTTGATCGCCCCAACCAACACTTGGAAATAACTTCCTGAGGCTTTTGGTACTCCCAGGATTTTTGGGATTTGGTCCGCGATCAATCCGATCCCGAAACCGAAGACAAAGCCAGCCAACACAGCCCCTGAGATAAAGTGGGAGACCCAACCCATCTTTAGCCAGCCAAGCAAAAGATAGACCAATCCAGCCGTCAAAGCCAGCGCAGCTGTATAACTGACCCACTCAGCTGAGCCTGAAGTTGCCCACAGGGCCACTACGGAAGCTGATACTGCCGCGATCGCCGCGCTTGGGCCTGTAATAACCTGCCCAGCTGTGCCAAACAGGGCGTAGCCCAGCAAAGCGCCCAGTGCAGCATACAAACCATATTGCAGCGGCACACCGGCAATTGAGCCATACGCAATGCTCTGAGGAACCAACAACGCCCATACGGATAGCGCGGCGATGATATCGAAGCGCAGCCATTCAGGCTTGTAATGGGGCAGCCAATCGACGATGGGTAAATACCTGGTTAGTCCTGCCGCTCGCGATCTCTTATCCATGCGGTCCTCCATTACAGAAAAACCTTAGCGCTATTAAGGCCGGTGGATGAGCCCATGACGCTTGGGTCATCCACCGGTTCGATATCAACCTCTGCAGTGATGGCGATTTACGATTATTCGATCTTTGTGATCTTCGGAAATCAACCAACCACTCACTCACTCACCCAATAACAGGTTATTCGGGTGTGGTCTCGGCTGCAGTCTGGACCTGGTCTAAAGCCTCTTCCGATACCTCGTGGATTTCCAGCTTTCCACCTAACTCAGTGAGTTTGGCGGATACACTAGCTGCTTCATCGGGTTGTACCAGAACGCCAACGGCCGCTTTACCGCCGTCGAGTTCGCCTCCGATTCTAGCCAGATCTTCTTTAGAAAGACCCAGCCCTTTATGGAAGAACGCACCCAGGATTCCACCAACGAATGCGCCACCTAACACGGTCAAACCACCCGAGAGCACACCAGCCAGAGCACCCAGGACTGCGAAGGTGCCTGTCTTTTTCTGGCCCAGTTTCTGGGTCTTGATCTTACCTTTGTCATCCTTGACAAGGACGCCGATCGCACCAAGCTTGATCTCCTTGGTAGCCTTGTCCCACATCTTAATATTGTTCACCGCAGTGTCAGCGGCGGCTTCGTTTGCAAAGAAAGCCATGATCAGTTGTTTTTTTGCCATTCTATTTTCTCCTTGAATACCGTTATGTGTTATACCAAATAATGATTCTTCTACAGCAACCGCGTCAATGGGTCGTTTCCAAATCATTTTTCCGATATATTCACGGCTCGTGTCGAACCGTATCAGTTCTACCAAACAATTGCTTGGATCGAGTTGCTCGGTAGTGGCTGCGGCTACCCAGGCTTACCCGGATTGAAGCAGGATGGTCCTTTGGAAGGGCAGTTGCAGCCATGATTGTGCTACATTTTAATCTTCTAACCGTCAAAAATCCACTACTTTCCAGCGTTATTAACCACTCTCTTACTTTGTACTGCAGACGAACAGGTGCTCATCCTCATCCACCTCAAGTATCGCAACTTGATTTTCTCCAAGCCCATTCCGGCAGAAACCGGAATGGGCTTGGAATGATTGAGATCAATGTTGAAGGATCTCGATCGCATCACGTCGCATCAGGATGGGGAGGAAGGTTAAGATGCGCGCATCTTGGTATTTCAGCAGAAGGTCGATCAGAACATGGCGGATTCGAGGCGTGTCAACGGTCCCATGTAGCTGAATCCAGACACTCTCCGTGATTTCTTCTAAATTCACGATTGAAGCTTCTCCATCAGCCTGCCAGGATTTTGATTCAACGAGATCGTTGTTCATGAATATCTTCCTTCTGCTTGCCAGATAACACAATTCTTCACTGCAAAATCACTTCTATTTCATTGGACAGGCACGTTCCCGGTTTTTTTCATTTCAACTGGGTGTGAAGCCGGCTTGCGACTGCGGCGCAGGAAGAACTTGATCACTTCGTCCACCAGCAACAGGATAAAGGCTAACCCGAGGCAGATGATCACCTGGTTGCTGGTGAGATTGGTCAAACCCAGGAAATTCTTTAGAAAATCCAGGTTGAGTGGTAAGAGCACCATCAGCAGTGAAATTCCATACAGCATGAGCTGATGTCGGTTCTTCAGGACCTCGCGGTTGAAGGCACTTTTAGTCTCACTGCGTGCGCTCAGAGCCAGCACGATCACACACATCGAGAAGAACACGAAGCCCATCGATGACGCAACGGATGCACCTGAAGGCTCATAATATCTCTCTAGAGCGATTGTACCAATTGACATCAGCAGGCCAATGAAGGCAATACGCACCCACTGTGTTCCTGTAAGGATGGGTTGCTTCAAAGGTCGAGGCTTGTGCTCCATCAGGTCAGGTGCCGGGTCGTCAAATCCAAGGGCGAGTGCCACCGGGATCTGCACCAGGAAGTTGATCCACAAGACCACGAACGCCGTGAACGGTGTTCCCCCCAGGACGAAATAGAACGCTGCCAGCAGGTAAGAGATAATGAAAGCTACCAGCGATTCCATCTGGAAACGCACGAAGTTGAACAGGTTGTTATAGATGGCGCGTCCGAACTCCACTGCCTTGACGATCGTGGCGAAGTTGTCGTCAGTCAGGATCATCACCGCTGCACCCTTCGATACTTCGGTGCCGGTGATGCCCATCGCCACGCCGATATCAGCTTTCTTAAGGGCGGGAGCGTCATTCACACCATCTCCGGTCATGGCTACGATGTTGTCCAGCTGCTGGAGCATGGTCACCAGGCGGATCTTGTCTTGCGGGGCAACCCGTGCGACCACACCGATTTCGGGCAGCTTGCTCTTCAGTACATCATCTGGCATAGCCGCAAACTCTGCGCCAGTGAGTGCCGTTCCGGTGATGCCCAGCTCGCGGCCTATGGCGGCAGCCGTCACCGCATGGTCACCGGTGATCATACGCACCTGGATCCCAGCGCTGTGGCATTTCGCAATGGCATCTTTGGCTTCACTGCGGGGTGGGTCGACAATTCCAACCATTGCCAACATGGTGAGGTCGTTCATCAAGTCGATCAGCTTGGCCTTCGGGTCGAAGGTTTGCGGATCGAAGTCTTTGCGGGCTACGACCATCACACGTTCGCCAGCTTTCGCCATACGCTCGTTCTCTTCGAGGGCAAGAGGCCGTTTATCTTCTGTAGCCAGCTCAACTTCACCTCCCGGCAGCCAGTATGAGTTGCTGCGGGCGATCAACACATCGGGTGCACCCTTGACGAATGCACGCACAACTTTCTTGCCCTTTTCATCGGTCATGTTATGGAAGGTGGCCATGAACTTGTAATCTGAGTCGAAAGGCACTTCGGCTACCCGTGGATACATCTCACGTGCTCCATCCACACTGATGCCACCCTTCTCCGCCAGCACGATCAATGCCCCTTCTGTGGGGTCACCGATCAGTGCACCGCTAGCGTCGAGACGGGCGTCAGCGCATAACGCCATGGGCAGCAGGATCTGGTCGAGATCGACTCTGGTGCCGCCTGCACTCAACAGCTTTCCTTCTGTGCTATAGGTCAGGGTGTTCTTCTGCCAGGGCTGCAGACCGGCGATCCCTGTCGCCAGTTTATACTCGCCCTGAGTCCCATAACCTTCACCCGTCACAGTAAACCGGTTCTGACCTGGGATGGTGAACTCACGCGCTGTCATCTTATTCAAGGTCAGGGTACCGGTCTTATCAGAGCAGATCGCCGAGACTGACCCGAGCGTTTCCACGGATGGCAGGCGCTTGACAATGGCTCCCAAGGCGGCTAACTGGCGTGTGCCCATCGAATACATGGTGGTCACCACAGCCGGTAGACCGGTTGGGATGGCGGAGATCGCCAGGGCAATACCCGCGATGAAGATGGCATCCGTAGACTGCCCGTTACGCTTACCCAGGATCACCATGATAATGAATGCCAGACCTGCCAGGGAGGCGATGATCACGGTCAGGCGGTCAAGCTGTTTCTGCAAGGGGGTCTTATCGGCTTCGGTCTTGTTCAGTAGGTCAGCGATATTGCCCATCTCGGTGCCCATCCCGGTGGTGGTCACGATCATTTCGGCTCGTCCACGCGTGACCGAGGTGTTCATATAGGCCATGCAGTGGCGGTCGCCCAGCGGGGCATCGGCTTTGGCGATGGTTTCGGTGTCTTTTGACGAAGCGACACTCTCGCCGGTCAGGGCAGCCTCTTCGATCTCGAGGGTGGCGGTCACGAACAGGCGACCATCGGCTGGGACGCGGTTACCTGCCTCCATCAGCACGACATCTCCCGGCACCAGCTCCTCGGCGTTGATCTCGACCGCCTGGCCATTCCGTCGCACCCGGGCTATGCTCTTCATTGCGCTTGCCAGGGCAGCCAGGCTGGCTTCGGCTTTTGCCTCGCCGCGCATCCCCAGGATGGCGTTAAAGACTGTCAGACCGACCAACACCAGGGTAGTGCCCCATTCCTGGGTGAAGATTTGGTTGATGATCGCCGCACCGAGCAGCACAAACTGCATAAGGTCTTGATATTGCTCTCTAAAGAGTTTCAAGCCTGACTTTTTCTTCTTCTCAGCCAGCTTGTTGGGGCCGTACTTCTCCAGGCGAGCCTTCGCCTCCTCAGGGCTCAGGCCTTTTGCCGGGTCGACCTTAAGCTGTTTTGCGACATCTTCGGTCGACAGGGTGTACCATTTTGTTTTATCTATCGAATTGGTCATTCTGTCTTACCTCCTTTTTTAATATTTCTGCGGGACGTAGTGGAAGGGATAGTTCGGCTCTTCATAGTCGCCCTTCGCCTGTCGTTTGGGGAACTTGATCGGCTCGCGTTTCACCTCTTCATAGGGGATCAAGCTCAAGAAGTGCGTGATGCAGTTCAGGCGTGCCCGGCGCTGGTCGTTGGAAGGGACCACATACCAGGGGCATTCAGGGGTATCGGTGGCGGCAAACATGGCGTCGCGTGCCCTTGAGTAATCGTACCAGCGCGCCTGGGCTTGCACATCCATCGGGCTGAGTTTCCAGATCTTGCGGTAATCTACGTTGCGCTCCTGGAATTGCTTGGCCTGTTCATCCATGTCCACTTCCAGCCAGTACTTGATCAGATAGATGCCGGAATTTATGATGGCTCTCTCGACCAGGGGGGTCATTTTGAGGAAGTTATCCACCTGTTCTCTGGTGGCGAATCCCATCACACGCTCGACGCCTGCCCGGTTGTACCAGCTACGATCGAAGAGCACAACTTCGCCCGCAGCAGGTAAGTGGGGCATATAGCGTTGAAAGTACATCTGTGATTTTTCCCTATCGGTAGGTGAGGAGAGGGCTACCACGCGGAAAACCCGCGGGCTGACCCGTTCGGTGATACGCCTGATCACACCGCCTTTACCGGCTGTGTCGCGACCCTCGAACAAAACGCAGACCTTGGCGCCGGTCGCTTTGACCCACTCTTGCAGCTTCACCAGCTCTACCTGGAGCTTTTCCATCTCCTTCTCGAACTCTTTCTTACTCAGCGGTGCGGGAGGTCCACCAGCAGCTGCTTCCGCAACCACAGGAGCTCCCATTTCAGGAACAACTGCTGAGCCGACTACCTCCGCTTTACCCTTGCCCTTACCTTTCTTACCTTTCTTTTTACCTTTCTCCTTGGCCATGTACCTCTCCTTTCTAGGGTTGGTTCGTGCTTTTTTTATCTGTGGTTCTATCCGTGCTTTAGTTAATATTCCTTGGTGCCGAGAACAAGTACTGGGAGATGAAACCTAAAATCCCACTTCGGAGGCGATAGCAGTGAGGTACCTGATGATCCCAGGATGAGTAAGATTGCTTCCGGCTCATCACAGCGTTCAAAACCATCCGGCACCAGCATCCCGCCCGGTATTATTTATGTCTTCTCGACGCTATCACCCTGACAGCCGCGAGGTTACGCTTGATTAACCCTTGTTCGACAAGTAAACCAATTAATAGCGCAGCAACCGCAAGACCACTCCAAAAAATGGTTGAAATCATATCTGACTCTCTCCTTAAACCTTAAACCTGCTCCAATACATGCTAAGGGTGATGGCATGCCACCCTTAGCATGCGATTCAACGCTACTTTTGCCCAGCAGTGATCAAGAAGCTGGTCAGCTGCTCTTGTGTGGCGAGCAGCACACCGTAGATCCGGTCAAAGATCGCCTTGACCGCTGGGGAATCCGCTTCCTGGGCAGCCTGATCCACCGCATCGAGGGTGGTGTTGAACTGGGCCACAGCCTGGTCCAGTTTTTCAACCGCCAAATCACCCCGTAGATTAGCGGCTTCGCTCAATCGATTGCTGATCTCCTGGATATCCTGTTTGATCAGGTCAGCTTTGGCCTGCTGTGAGGGCAGCTCAGCCGTAAGCTTGAGAGCTACATCGACAGATGTCATCGCTAGTTGAGTGGCAGCATCGATGCGCTCCTGGGTCAGGGCAGTGCGGTTTTGAATGGCTCCCCTGGCGATATTATACGCTTCGCGATTTGACCTGACCGTAACTACCAATCCGATAATGACCAGGCCTACGATAATCCCGATGATCCAGCGCCAAATGTTTTTCATGGATCCTCCTTGTATTTTGTCTAAATCCCATCTCGCAAGAACGGGCAGGTCATGCAGTGCCCACCTCCGCGCCCCTTACCCAGCTCGAACCCGGCAATCGCAATTACCTCGACACCTGCCTGGCGCATCTTGTTGATCGTGAAGGTATTGCGCTCATAGGAGACAACCACCCCGGGTTCCAGGGCCACGGTATTATTGGCATCGTCCCATTGCTCGCGCTGCGCCTGGTATTCATCGCCGCCGGTTTCAACAAGCGTGAGCTTCTTGATCTTCAGTGCATCGGCTACTGCGTCCACAAAGCTCTTTTCCTCGGTGATGTGGAAGTCGCCCGCTTTCTTGCCAGGTCGCAAGCTGATGGCGCGGATGTTATTGACCACCTTCGGGAAGGCAGTCGCAATATCGCGGTCCAGTAATGTGAACACGGTATCCAGGTGCATGTGAGCACGGTCCTTGGTCATCACCGCTGCGATCACGCGCTCAGCACCGCCATTCTCGAACAGCGTCTTTGCCACCAGCTCGATCATCCGTCCCTGTGTGCGCTCGCTCATCCCAATTGCCACAGTGCCATTACCGATCGGCTGCACATCGCCGCCTTCCAACGAAGACCGGCCGAAATCCTGGATGTTGAAGCCCTGGTCCCCGGTTTGCTGCGGGTACCAGAAATTGAACTTGGCTGCCTGGAACATGGGGTGGTAGCGGTAAATGGTGAGCATATTAAGGGATTCACGCCGCCGGGCTGGCCAGTACATCGGGTTTACTGTCACACCGTTGTAGATCCAGCAGGACGGATCGCGCTGGAAGAGTGAATTAGGCACAGGAGGGATCACGAAATAACCTAATTCATCTTTCGCAGCTGCCCCCAGCAGAGAGATCTGGCTATATTTTGCCAGGTCGAAGCCATGTTGGACCATCTCGCCGAGGGTTAAACCACCCACCAGGTGTTTGGCAAGTTCATCGGGCTTCAAACTCATCAGGTGATTCCTGATCTCTTCGACCAATGACCAGCCCACGGTGTACTCGGAAGCCACCAATTCCACCACGTTTTTCTTGGCTTCCTCAGAGGCTGCCAGGGCTTCAGCCAGCAGCTCTACATGGTAATAGACCTCAATGCCGCGCTCACGCATGGCCTTGACGAACTGGTCATGTTCCCATTGCGCGCGCTCCACCCACAAGACATCATCGAATAGGAGATCGTCATGGTTGGTGGGGGTCAGGCGCTTCAAGCTGAGCTCCGGCCGGTGAACGATCACCTTGCGGAGCTTGCCGACTTCTGAATGAACACCAAATTCGTTACTCATATTTTTTCTCCTCTTGATTCTGTATGAAATGTTTAAGTATTTTTGTCCGAATAATCGATTGAGCTGAGTGAATCAGCTCACGTACATTATGGATAAACGTTTGTTCCAGCTGTGCCAGCCACGATTTGCTCGATATCCTTCAATGCGCCGATCGCAGCACGCTTGCCAGTTTTCTCAACAAATTGGATGGCTGCAGCCACTTTTGGACCCATCGAGCCGGCAGGGAATGGATGGACTTTCAATTCCTCGATCGTCACATGCCCCAACAATCGTTGCTCCGGCTTTCCCCAATCCAGGTAGACCCCGTCTACATCGGTAGCAATGACGAATAGGTCAGCATTCAATTCACGAGCCAGCAGCTCCGATGCCAGATCTTTATCGATCACAGCTTCGATGCCAGCCAATGTCCGTTGCTTACCTGCTTCGTACATGGTGGGGATACCCCCACCGCCAGCGCAAATCACCAGCGTGCCGTGCTCCAGCAGCCATTGAACCGGTCGGATCTCAAATATCCGCTTGGGTAATGGCGAAGGGACAACCCGGCGCCACTTTGCGCCGTCCTGTTTAAAAACCCAACCTTTCTCAGCTTTGAGTTGATCAGCTTCTTCCTGCGTGTATACCGGACCCACGAACTTGGTCGGGTTTTGAAATGCAGGATCATTCGGGTCGACTTCGACCATCGTCAAAATGGTTGCAAAGGGCACCTCGAAGGGCAGCAGGTTACCTAGCTCTTGCTCGATCATATAACCGATCATCCCTTCGGTTTGCGCCCCCAGCACATCCAGGGGATAGGCCTCGACATCTTTGTAAGCAGATGCCTGGAGAGCTAGCAGGCCCACCTGAGGCCCGTTGCCATGCGCCAGCACTACCTGGTGCTGTTGGGCGACCGGTGCGATCGCTTTTGCCGCCACCCTGATATTGGCGCGCTGGACATCGTGGGTCATTGGCTCGCCCCGTTTAAGTAACGCGTTACCACCTAATGCAACAACGATCCTCATAGATTACTCCTTTCCTTGCAGCATATTTTTGGTTCCCCACACCCGCATCAGCTGTGCGTAAAATCGAACCATATCTGCCATGCCTTTGATGGGGATGCGTTCGTCTACGCCATGCTCCAGACCTTCAAAGCTGGGGTCCATCACCAGGGAGGTGAAGCGGTAAATGTTATCGCACACCGGTACAAAATGCTGGCAGTCGGTGCCTCCCAACATCACAAATGGAGCCACCGGGGGGTTATCGAATACCTGGCGGATCACGGTGGCAAGGCTTTTATATTCCACACAATCTCGTGAGGATACCGGTAATGCCTCATTAAACTTCCCTTCCACAGGTTTTATGTGTACGCGCTCGTCGTGGATCACCTTCTTGGCATGCCATAACACATCCGCAATGGTATCGCCAGGCAGCAAGCGGAAATTAACCGTGGCCTTTGCTTCGGGAGGAATCGTGTTATCCTCACGGCCACCATTGATGATGGTCAGGGCAGTCGTAGTTCGAATGCTGGCATTCATATTGATATCGCGCACCAGCCATCGTTTTAGTAACGGACCAAACAACCACACGTTCGCAAAAGCCACCTGGATATAGATCGGAACTGCTCTGCCGACCCCGTGGTAAAGCGGTCGTATCCGGCGCACATGGGTAGGCATGGGGTGAGACTCCAGGCGGTTCATGGCACGCGCCAGGATGCCAATAGCGGTCTGGGGTGGGGGTGTGGAGGAATGCCCGGGGGCACTGATGACGGTAAATTCCACCGTTAGATAGCCTTTCTCGCTCACCCCGATGGCAGCGAAATTACCTCGCAGCCTGGGTACCAGATCGCGGCCAATCCCGCCACCTTCGTCAACGATCCCAGCTAGATGAATATTGCGCTTCTTAAGCTCCTCACCCATGATTTTTGAGCCATTTACACCACCAGTCTCTTCATCATGCCCCATACCAAACAGGATGGTGCGCTCCGGTCGGAAACCCTGCTGTAAGAGAGCTTCTGCGGCTTCCATTATACCGATCAGCTGGTTTTTGATATCCAGCGTACCCCGCCCCCAGATGAAACCATCTACGATCTTGCCGTCGAATGGAGGGTGGGTCCACTCGGTCGGGTCAGCTGAAACGACATCCTGGTGGGCCATGAGCATCACTGGATCCAGGTCAGCGCGGGTTCCCTGCCAGATATACAGCAGGCTGTAGCCGTTCACCACTTCGCGTCTCAGCTCCTTGTGAACCAGCGGATAGGTTTCCTGCAGCATCTGGTGGAGCTGTTTGAATGCCTCCGGCTCCGGGGTCCCTTTTTCATCCAGGGGCACGGTCTTACAGCGAACTGACGCTGCCAGGTGTTCTGCAACTTGCTGGTCATCGACCGGGATGCCTTCGATCTTTTCGACCGCATGCATCGACCTTTGGAACAGGATCGTTCGCACCACAATATAGATCGTTGTAAGGATCAGGATGCCCAGGATGATGATCAATACATTGGTTAACATCTGCTTATCCTCGTTATTCTAAAAATCGGTTGCTGAGCGAAGTGCCGGAGGTGATCAGGCCATGACCAATAATCCCCAGGCAGCCAAAAGGCTCAGGCTCTTCAGCCGGTGGACGATCAATTGTCTGTGAACACAATTCAGCATCATGCTTTGTCCCGTATATCCGATGAGTGTACATTGTGGTCTTTGCGCGCAATGTACACTCAAATCAGCATCAAAGAATTCAGTCTCCCAGCGTGGCGACCATGATCGCCTTGATGGTATGCATGCGGTTTTCCGCCTGGGCAAAGACGATCGAACGTTCTGACTCGAACACTTCATCGGTCACTTCCAGCGCGTCCAACCCGGTTTTTTCGTAGATCTCCTCGCCCACCTTGGTCTCACGGTTATGGAAAGCAGGCAGGCAATGCATGAACTTCACATTGGGATTGCCAGTCTTTTTAACCACCTCCATGTTGATCTGGTAAGGCTTGAGCAGCTTGATCCGCTCGTCCCAGACTTCTTTGGCCTCGCCCATCGAGACCCACACGTCGGTGTACAGGTAGTCCACACCCTTGACGCCTTCTTCCACACTCTCGGTCAGGGTTAAGCGAGCCCCGGTCTCTTTGGCGATCTCCTTACAAGTCTTGACCAGCTCGTCTGCCGGCCACAGCGCCTTGGGTGCGCATAGTCGTACGTCCATGCCCAGCTTGCAACCCGTGACCATCAGGGAGTTGCCCATGTTATTGCGCGCATCCCCCAGGTAGCAATAGGCGATCTCACTCAGGTGTTTGTCACTATGCTCCAGCATGGTCAGGATGTCGCACAGCATCTGGGTGGGGTGGAACTGGTCGGTCAGGCCATTCCACACCGGCACACCGGCATACTGGCCCAGGATCTCCACCAGCTCCTGCCCAAAACCACGGTATTCGATCCCGTCGTACATATGGCCCAGCACCCGGGCGGTGTCTTTCATCGATTCTTTATGCCCAATTTGGGATCCGGTAGGCCCCAGGTAGGTAACATGGGCTCCCTGGTCATATGCAGCTACCTCAAAGGCACAGCGCGTGCGCGTGGAAGTCTTTTCGAAGATCAAGGCGATATTTTTGCCCTTGAGCCTCTGCTGCTCGTAACCACCATATTTGGCTGCTTTCAGGTCAGCCGACAGTTTGAGCAAGAACTTTAACTCATCAGGGGTAAAGTCCAGCTCTTTTAGAAAGTTTCGGTTGCGTAAATTGAATGCCATTTTATATCTCCTTCTTTATCAATGAATATTCTTTTTAATACAGCCGGGTACCGTACTGCGTTGGATAATGCGATGCAGCTAAATGTGGATAGCCGGCGAAGCTTGATCATGTTAATAAGGTCCCAAGTACCAGCACAAGAATTGAGAGAAGCATTAACAGACCCAGCAGGGCTAGCACGAATTTGATCCAGATGCCATACCCGACCCTCCCGATCGCAAGCCCACCCATCACTACCGCCGAGGTGGGAGTGACCAGGTTGACCAGGCCGTTGGCTGCCTGGTAAGCCGTCACGACCAGTGCCGGGTTCACCCCTGCGAAACCTGCTAATGGTGCCATGATCGGCATGGAGACGGTCGCTAAGCCAGAGCTGGAGGGGATCAAGAACGATAGCGGGATGTACAGCAGGTAAGTGACGATAATGAAGCCTACGCTGCTCAACCCTGAGACTGCCTGTTCTGTCCAGTAAAGCACCGTGTCGGTGATCAAGCCATTGTTCATGATCACGGTGATCCCGCGCGCCACCCCGATGATCAGTGCCACACCCAGCATATCCCGGGCTCCATCGACAAAGGTGTTCACCAAGTCCTTTTCCGAGAGCTTGCCAATGATCCCGATCAGGATGCCGAAGAACAGGAAGTTGGCCGTCATCTCAGGGAACCACCACCACCAGGTGGGGATGGCGAGCCCCAGGTCTTGCCAGGGGATCACGCCGTAGACCATCACCACAAAAGCCAGGAAGAAGAACACCAGGATGACCTTATGGCGGGTTGTAAATTCCTCGAATTGGGTCCCTTCACTTTTCCCAGACATGAACTGCTTCTCGTTATCAGCTTTCACATCGTAGATCAGGGATTTGGTTGGGTCCTTCTTCACCTTTTCAGCGTAGCGCATTACGAAGAAGATGCCTATGGCTGTTCCAACGATCAGGAGCACCAACCGGCCGATCAGCCCTTCGCTGATGGGCACTTCAGCGAAACCTGAGGCAATGCCGGTGGCAAAGGGGTTGACCGTGGAACCCAGGACGCCGATCCCAGCTCCGAGCAGGATCAGGGCCACTGCGCTGAGTGCATCATAGCCCGCTGCGAGCATGACCGTGATGATCAAGGCATAAAAGGCCAGCGTCTCTTCAGCCATGCCGTAGGAGGTCCCTCCAATGGCGAAGATGACCATCAGGATGGGGAAAAGCCATTTCTCCTTGCCCTTGAGGATGCCAACCACCCAGGCGATCCCCGAATTGATCGCTCCAGTCTTCATTGTCACGCCCAAGAATCCACCGATGATGAGCACGAACATAGCCACGTCGATGGCTCCAAACAGCTCGCCGGAGTTCCACACATCTACGTTGCCTGTGTCGTCCTGGATGCCATACATACCGTTGATGGGTCCTTTAAGGGCACTGGAAAGCAATGCCTGTGGATTCGACTCCACTTCATGGTAGGTGCCTGGGATGGGTTTACCTTCTGCGTCATAATCATACGAGCCTGCTGGGACAATCCAGGTGGCGAGGGCGATCACGATCAGCAGGAGGAATAAGATCGTGAATGCGCTTGGAAAGGTGAACTTCTTTTTGCTTTTTTCTTCGGCCATTTAATCATCTCCTTTCAAAAACTCGGATAATCTCATTGCATTATCGGAAGGGGAAACAATCTGTTTAGCTTAGGTGTTATCTCCTTATTATGATCAGACAGATGGATGCTTCTCCTCGTACGCTTAGTGCATAACAACCTCCTGGTTTCCTGGTCTTTACCCTTTTATACTAAAATTTCTCACGGTAGTCTCAAAATGATGATCACAATGCCGGTTACGGCCATTCTTCTGTCCATGCGCCTGGGCATTTGCGATGGCTTTGGATAACACTCTTTATCTCATTCCTCATCTTCACACAATTTATCTCAGCTCTCTTTTTAGAGACCGGGACCTCTCATTTTACCTACTTAGGCGCAGAATGGCTCGCGCCGGAGCACCATCTGCCCCGCGAACACGAAGCGGCAGGCAGACCAGCTCATAATTTCCAGGTTCCACCGCAGACAGGTTGAGCCCTTCGATGAGCCAGATCCCAGCCCGGAGCAGGATCTGATGGGTTTCAACACCGTCGTACACATAGCCACCCACTGAGAGGTAATCGATCCCAATCGTACGCACCTGCCGCTCAACCAGGTATTGCGCAGCGGCTGCGCTGATATAAACGAAATCTTCAAAAAACTGGTCGACTTTCCAACAACGCTCGGAGTTCTGAGTGCGGAACAGTACCCGCTCTCCAGCCTGGATATTGAAGGCTTGCAGTTCTTCAGGCAAGACCGCCCGGGGGTGCTCAATGGAAATTACCCGCGCCTTTCCAATCGTGGCGTCGAGCGGCATTTCATCGAGCCCGATACCATCCGCCAGGAAATGCCGGGGAGCATCCATGTGTGTGCCGGTATGCGCACCCAGCTCTATCTTGGATACATTGGCTGCATCGCCACGCGATAGGTCCTGCATACGCTCGATGCGCACGGGAGGGTTGTCGGGCCAGTGCACCATGCCTGTGTAGATCGGCACCGAGATATCGATCCAGGCTCCGGGTGTCCCATCACTCAATGAGCTGAGGCCGCCTCGCCCTGGTGCCTTCCATCCATTCGAATTATTCATTCGGCCTCACTAAATTGTATAATCACTTTCACGTCGTCAGGTTCTCTCTCAAGTGCATGCTTGAAGTTCTCCGGTTTTTCACGCCGCGTGATCAATCGGCTCAGCCACTCCCGGTCGCTGTGAGCCAGGTTTTCACCCGCTTTGTACCAGTGCCGCTTATTCGCATTGACACTTCCGACGATCACATTATTCTTCAAGACAGCTGCCGCAGCGTAGTCTGCTACTGCCCCGCCTAGCGCACCCCCGGTCCCGATCCCCGTCAGGCAAATGATCCCGCCCGCGTTGATCTTTTTGATCGATTCTGCGATCACCACTCCCACACCCGTGCATTCGACGATAATGTCTGGATTGAACCCGAGCTCCATTACGCTCTCGGTGTGATAGGTCGCACCCAGGTCGCGCACGAGGCCTGGTTTCGGTCCGGTTGCCGCACGATCAAGCACATGGACTTCAAGGTTTCTCGAACTCAAGCGCAGCGCTGCCAGAAGGCCAATCGGCCCGGCACCGGTTACCAGGGCCGTCTTGGGTTCCCAGTAGGCACGCTGCCCAACCATAAGCACCTGTTCCAGCGCTTTCGTGATCACCGTCATTGGCTCGAGCAGCACACCCAGGATACCCAGGGAAGGATCCACCTTGATGGCGTATTCGGGTTCGGTTCTCCAGCGTTCTGACATGAATCCATGGATCTCTTTGATGCCTCGCTCAGTATACTGACCGTTGGAGCACATGTCCCACTCGCCAACCGCGCAATTTGGACAGGGAACAGGATCTGGGCGGCGGACGATCCCCACCACCAGGTCACCCTTTTTGAGGGATTTGCTTGTACCTGGATCGATGACCCGGCCGAGGGATTCATGCCCAAGCACCAGGCGCGAGGCGCCCGGTGGCGCCCAGCCGTATTTCCCTTCGACGATCTCGACATCCGTCCCGCATACACCCACCGCGATCGCTTCAACCAGCACTGAGCCCTCGCTTATATCCGGCTCTGGAAAATCCTCATAGCGTGCGGTTCCAGGCTTTTTTGGTTCTACTGTAATTGCTTTCATTCAATAACCTCCATAATAAATACGTGATAAGACCAGGGTTCCATATCGAGGTAAAGACCTCGCTCGAGTAGATCATTCCCTTCCCGGGTAAAGCTGGCAGGGCTAAGCATATCCTTGAGCTGGACGGTTCGGTTTTTGATTTCAGGGAAAGCCAGGTGGACGTAGCATTGGCTCTGCTGCGGTGCGTAATTGACCACCACCAACACCCTTTCTCCGTGAGCTCCTTCCCAGGCACTCGTAATAAATGCATTCCAGGATCCATTGCCTTCCCAGGCAGGCTTACAAACCAGCCATTGCCAGGCTCCGCTTTTCAGGATTGGTTTTCGGAGCACTGCCAGCAGGTGGTTATAGAATTCCTCGATTTCCTGGTCTGGAGGTTCTTCAGGAGCCCGGACGAGATGCGGTGAAATGTGTTTCTTCCGGCCTTCAAATTGCCCCTGCTGGAAGAAACGTAGACCGGGAATGAAATATGTGGTCACTGCTGCTGCCCGGTGTACGTCTGGACCAAATGTGGCTGCAGCCCGAGGCTCATCATGATTTTCAAGAAAGCGTGCCAGCCTAGATTGGAAATCGAGCTCTGCGTGCAGGTGCTCGCGCACCGGGCGGGGGTCGCCTGCGCGCAGGCGGTCATACAGCCGTTTGTCATACGTGTAGTCGAAGCCCTGCTGTTGGAGCGTCCATTCCAGGTCCCAGTAGACTTCGGCCATGAAGCAGAAGTCAGGAGACCATTCGTGGGCGATCTTGATCGCGCGCGGCCAGAACGGTTCAGGTTTCCTGCCCCATGTTCGCTCAAATACCTCAGGAAGGATTAACATGGCCATATCACAGCGCACACCATCGCACTGTGCTGCGATTTTTCTGAGCTCCCCGAGCATCGCTTCCTGGGTGAAGTCATTGCTGTAATCAAGCTGCAGGGTATCCGGCCAGCCGGGGAAGTACGGATCCCGGCCGTGAGCTAAGATCACGTCGCCATCTTTGCCTTTGAGTCGGATATAGTTTTCTGGTTCACGGGCTAACAGCTCTGGTGTGCCTGAGATGAAATATTCGGGGTGCTCATTCACCCAGGGGTGATCGATCGCCATGTGGTTCGGAACAAAGTCGAGCATTAACTTTAGCCCGCGTTTAGCCATCCGTTTACGCAGGCGGATCAGGGCTGCCTCGCCGCCCATCTCAGGCGCGACGGTATAGGCCGTGATCGCGAAACCAGAACCTCGGATATCCTCATCCTGCAGATCTGGGAGTGTTTCTTTAAACTCCTTCAACCATTCACGGTTTTCACGGGAAATGCGCTGTCCAACTGCCCCGGTTTGCCATACACTTAAAAACCAGACCCAGTCGAATCCCAGCTCTTCTAGCTGGTCAAGCTTGGCATCCGGGATGTCATCCAGCGTCGCTGCCCGATCAAGCTTCCGGGATAGCTCCGTCAGCCACACGCGGGTATTGATCTGGTACAGCGAAGGATAGAAATGGTTGGACATATTTCCTCCTTAATTCTCGCCCACCGAATCCCCGCCCACTTGTTCTCTCACAAGCCGTGAAGTCAGGCGAGAGCGTTCGGTCTCCAGCAGTCTCTGGGCGTCGACACGGCCAAAGATATCCAGCAGAACGGCGATGAGACCAGTCCAACCCGTTTGGTGGCTGGCTCCGAGCCCTGCTCCATTGTCACCGTGGAAGTACTCATGAAACAGGATCAGGTCTCGCCAATGTGGATCTTGTTGAAACTTGGATATCCCTCCGTAAACAGGCCGGCGTCCTTCAGCATCCCTCAGGAAAGTACCCGCCAGCCGGCTCGAGATTTCCTGAGCCACTTCGAATAGTGTCATGTAATGTCCAGAACCGGTCGGACACTGGACCTTGAATTCGTCTCCGTAAAAACTGTATAGATTCAACAGCGCTCGAACGATCAGCCCATTGACTGGCATCCACACTGGTCCTCGCCAATTCGAGTTCCCACCGAACATCCCAGTATTCGATTCAGCTGGCAAGTACTGCACCTTATACTCCTGATCACCCACCCAAAAAGTAAACGGATGATCCAGATGATAGCGCGATAGAGAACGGATGCCGTGTGGACCAAGGAACTCGTTTTCGTCTAGTAGATAACCAAGCACCCGCTCCAGCTTCGTTTTGTTAAGGATCGATAACAGCCGTCTTCCCTTATAACCGATGAAACCCTCATCGGTCGGGGATACGTGGGAAATCAGTTCCGGATGACGTTTCCGGAAGAGGGCAACCATCTCCATGAATTTCGGATATTTCGTCACGGAATCCGCTTCGAACACCGTGGAGGCGCACAGCGGCAGAAGTCCAACCAACGAGCGTACTTTTAAACGCATGGCCTGGCCATCAGGTAACCGCAGCAGATCATAGAAGAACCCATCCTGCTCGTCCCACATCTCGTCGTGATGCTCGCCGATCCGGTCCATGGCATAGGAAATCCACATGAAATGCTGTACAAACTTGAAGGCGATCTCTTCGTACATCGGGTCGTATTCGGTCAGGATTAAGGCCATCTCCAGCATGCACTGGCAATAGAACGCCATCCAGGCTGTCCCATCCGCTTGCTCCAGCGATCCACCGGTGGGAAGCTGTGCGCTGCGGTCGAATACGCCGATATTGTCAAGTCCGAGAAAGCCGCCGGCGAAGACGTTGTGCCCAGCGGGATCCTTCCGGTTAACCCACCAGTTGAAGTTAAGCATCAATCCCTGGAATGAGCGCTCCAGGAACCGCAAGTCTGCCCGACCTAGTGTCCGCTCGTATTTATAAAGCCACAGCGTGGCCCAGGCATGTACCGGGGGATTGACGTCGCTGAAGTTCCACTCGTAGGCGGGAATTTGCCCGTTGGGGTGGAAATAGAGGCTGCGCAGCAACATCAGCAGTTGCTCCTTGGCAAAATCGAAATCCACTACTGACAGGGCGATGGTGTGGAATGCCAGGTCCCAGGCCGCATACCACGGATACTCCCACTTGTCCGGCATCGATATCACATCGGCGTTCAGCATGTGGAACCATTCCGTGTTCCGTACACCTTGCTGGGTGGTTTCGAGCAGTGGATGACTCTTGTGTTCCATCAACCAACGCTCCAGGTCGAAATAGTAGAACTGTTTGCCCCACAACATTCCTGCCAGCGCCTGGCGGTGGACCCGGTACTCGTCTTCACTCAGAGATTTCGGCGTGATTCGCTCATAGAATTCATCCGCCTCCATGATCCGGTTTTCGAATATCCCCTCAAATCTGTTGAAGGCGTCGTCTGCCTGGGCAGCTGTGAGTCGCAAACGGACAATTTGGCTGCCGTTGCCGGGCACTTCCAGCACGTAATTAGCCGCGGCCTTGGTCCCCAGTTTAGCGGGATTGACCACATCGCTCTGTCCCGAGACAATGTAGGCGTGGAATGCATCCTTCACATACGGAGAGGTATTGGGTTGACCCCATAGGCGCTGTGTATTCGACTCATTCTCGGTGAAGAGCAACTCTGGCTCTCCATCACAATACAGCCAATACTCTCCTAGCTCAGGATGCGAGGCTTGAATGACTCCATGTCCCGATTCTCGTAGAGAAGGCTTAGGCTCGTCATCTCCCCACGACCAGGTATTACGGAACCACAGCGTTGGCAGGATACGAAGCCGGGCTGCTTCCGGCCCGCGGTTATGAACGGTGATTCGGATGAGTATATCTTCCGGACCTGCCTTGGCGTATTCCACGAACACGTCAAAGTACCGGTCGTCATCAAATACACCCGTATCGAGCAGCTCGTACTCGTAATCTTCTCGTGACCGGCTTCCGTTTGTCTCGATCAGGTCTCGGTAAGGATACTCACGCTGTGGATACTTATACAGATACTTCATATAGGAGTGTGTGGGAGTACTATCAATGTAGAAGTAGTACTCCTTCACATCCTCACCGTGGTTGGCCTCACTGTTCGTCAGCCCGAACATGCGTTCCTTCAGGATGGGATCATGCTCGTTCCACAAAGCAAGTGCAAAGCATAGCCGTTGCTTGTCGTCGCTAATCCCCCCCAGGCCGTCCTCACCCCAGCGATAAGCCCGCGAGCGCGACTGGTCATGATTGAAGTAATTCCAGGCATCACCACCTTCGCTATAGTCCTCCCGGACCGTGCCCCACTGCCTCTCACTGAGGTAAGGTCCCCATTTCTTCCACGGGATTCCCGCCTCGCGCGCTTCATTCAACCTTTTCTGTTCTGTCACGTCGACGATTTCTTGCCCTGCCATGGTTTCTCCTCTAAAGGTCAACTAATTCGCGTATCGCTGTAACAATTCTCGGAGGTAACGCACTGTGCTTTCTGTATTCTTACTCCAGCATTTCACTCTTCTGTACCAGCATCGAGCGTGACAGCATACCTCCTGCCATCGTCCGGGCTTTGAACCCATTCTGTAACAGGACGCGCGTTGCATAGTAGGCGCGTTGGCCGGAGCGGCAGATCACGAGTATCTCTTTGTCACGCGGAAGTTCCGCAAGGCGTGCCCGCAGCTGTGGCAATGGGATGTTGATTGCACCCGGAACAGTCTCAACGGCAAGCTCCGCAGGGTTGCGTACATCGAGCAAGAACCCGCTGTCTTCAGAATTCCAGTGACAGAGCGGCATATCGCTGCGCAGGATATCCGCAGCCACCATCCCTGCAAAGTTGACCGGGTCCTTCGCGCTTCCAAACGGGGGTGCATAACTGAGCTCGGCTTCTTCCAGGTCGTAAATGGTACAGCCCATCTGGATCGCCATTGCAAAGGAATCGATCCGCTTGGGTACACCATCCTCGCCGAGCACTTGGGCGCCAAGCAGGCGTCCGTCGGATTTTCTGAAGATGACTTTCATCGCAATGTACTTGGCACCCGGGTAGTACCCGGCGTGTGAATTCGGGTAGAGATAGATCTTCTCGAAATCCGTCTCCCCAAGCTGGGTAAGGACTTTTTCTGTTGTGCCGGTCTGGGCGATCGCAGCCTCGAAGATCTGGCAGATCGAGGTGCCCTGTGTGCCCCTGAAACGGCTGTCGCGTCCAGCGATCACGTCAGCTGCGATGCGGCCCTGCCGGTTTGCAGGCCCCGCCAGCGCGACCAGCGACCACTGCCCAGTGACGAAATCTTTGACCTCCACGGCATCGCCGACGGCAAAGATATCCGGGTCGCTCGTATGCATGTGTTCATCCACACGGATCCCGCCGCGCTGACCGATCTCGATTCCAGCCATCTTCGCCAGGGCTGTCTCGGGTCGCACGCCGATGGCGAGGATCACGATATCCGCCGGATGTTTTTTGCCGGAGCTTGTAAGTACTTCCAGCGAGCCATCTGCAGCTTGTTGGAATCCTGCCACGCCGTCATTGAGCTCGAGATGGACGCCATGCTTAACCATATAGCGTTCGACAAGGTGTGCCATTTCCGGATCGAGTGGGGGCATGACCTGATTGAGCTTCTCGATCAATGTCACTTCGAGCCCGCGCAGGATCAAGTTTTCCACCATTTCGAGACCGATGAATCCACCACCGATCACCACCGCCCGTTGCGCTTTCACGACCGTCTGGTAGCCGGTGTAAGAGTTCATTCCAGTTCGATCTGCAAGATCCCGGTCAAGCCATTCGCGAATGACCCTGGCATCCGGCACGGTTCTCACGGAGAAGATTCCTGGGAGGTCGATACCAGGCAGTGGGGGTCGAATCGGAGCAGCTCCTGGCGACAGCACCAGTTTATCGTAGTGCTCTGTGGTTACCTCACCGGTTGCGTGATTCTTGAGTTGCACGGTCTTTTCTGCTGCTGAGATGCCGATCACTTCACAGCGCGTGCGGCAATCGATTGCGAACTGTTCACGGAACGTCTGCTCAGTAGCCACCAGGAGGCTCGCACTCTTTTTCGATCGAGCCTCCGACATGGTAAGGTAGACCGCAGTTCGCGTAGGATACGTACGGGCCACGCTCCACCATCAGGATCTCTGCATTTTCATCTAACCTACGCAAGCGGGCGGCACACGAGGCGCCGCCAGCTACTCCACCAACAATAATGACCTTCATATTCTTAAACCTCTCTATGGTAATGATCATCCTGCCAGCAATTTTTGCTTGGCAGCCGTGAACTCTTCATCGGTCAGCACACCCGCTGTGTGCAGCTCAGCCAGCTGCTGTAATTTGGCAGTCAAGTCATCCGCAGGAGCCTGCGCTACTGGAGCTGCATACTGCGGGATGGTGGTGCAACTGGCTGCTGTGCAGCCGCATCGGCTGCACCCTGCTGATAAGCCTGGTCATACTGTTGTTGCGCCGCGGCATCTTGCTGGGCATATTTCTGTTGCTGGTGGTGGTGGACCGCTCCGGCTGTACCCGCTACGACCGCCGTACCCACCGCAACTCGTGCTACACTTCTTCCTACCATACGTCTTCGCATCATTTTGACCTCCTGGTCAATATTTCTATCTAAAAATAAAAAAAACTGGTTATCCTTCAGCCTTGGCAAATATCTCCATGACTTCATTGACCGTCTCCATGGGGATACGTTCATGCATCACCATCCGGCCATTCGCCCTGAGCACAGCTTCGCCGAACTTGATCGCCCACAGGTTTTCGACCATCAGCAAGGCTGCCGTGGTGTTGTCTTCCAGCTCCTGGCTGATCATCTCGATATCTTCGACCTGGATCATGCCATTGACTTCGATCTGGAGTGGGTCGAAGATGGCGATCGTGGCCGAATCCATCTGCTGCAGCTCGAGTGTTTGATATTTGCCATTCTCAACCCTAATGATCACTAAATCGATCACCCGCACGATCTTGTTATCCACCAGCTCTCGCAGAGCTGGGAGGATCTCACCTGAAAACTTGTTGCCTTTGAATTCCAAGGCTAGAAAGTCAATTGGACCGTATGTCATTGGATTTCTCCTTTTGGTAAAAACTACTTCTGATATTGGAGTAAGGTGATTGGGATGGGAGGTGGTAAAGCCCAACCACTCGGCTCAAGTTTCACGCCTGGCGATCGGACTTTATCCACCGAAATCTATCCTCTGTCCGCAATGCACATTACAGTAAATATGCCCGAATTCTCGGATGAATTACGCTGCCGGCTGGGTAGGAGCAGGTGTGTAGCCGGGAATTGCTTCTCGGTTTTTGTAGGCGGTGTGGGCATAGTGTGAAAGATCAAGGAATACTGCCAGGATGATCCACAGCCAGTCCCAACCCGTTACCATTGACCCGCCCCATGCCATGATGGCGTACATCAGCGTGGTGAACGGCAAGAAGATGATCCCCAGCACTGGCCACCACCATTTATCGTTGAATGCATTCATGAACATGGTTGGGCGGGCGATCCAGATAAAGATGTCTGCCAAACGTGGGAACATTCCAGCAAAGAGTGCAAATAGACAAGGCATTATATTCTCTCCTCAAAACCAAATTCGTTATGATTTACTCTTTTGAATGCCAGAGCCTGGCATTCCCGATGGATGACCATTGAGGTCGGTCAGATCTCAATGGTCATCTTGAACTCAATCGCTGGCCTGGTTAAGGCACAGTGATGTACACATAGAACTCACATAACAGGCTTCCGCCCCATGCGACCTGCCACAGCTCACCATAAGAACCCGGGTCGAACGGAGAGATCATCGGGACGGTGAAATTGTAGGTCTGGCCGGGTGCAACGGTGCTGGTCAGATCGTAGATATCGGAGCCCTGGTGCAACAGGATGTTATTCTGTGCCGCAATGTAGCGGATATCGACCTCACCCATATCCCAGTTGCCAGTACCCGTGTTCTGCAGCACCCAGGTGGTGTTGAAGCTTGTTCCAGGGCTGAAGACGGTGCCATCCGCGGGATCCTGCGATACGAGCACACAGCTTGGTATGCCAGTAGCTGGCGGTGGTACTGCCGTTGGAGCTGCCGAGGTTGGGGGCGGCGTGGCCGCTGAAGGTGGAGGGGTTGGCGGAGGCGGAGGTGCAGCTACAACCGGTACATTCGACGTATTTTGGGTGATCACCCAGTCTGCCGAAACCCAGCCTAAACCATCGGCTGAGTAGGTGGTGGAGATCTTGACCTGCCACCAGAGACCATCCGAGCTCTTGCCAGTTACCTCGCCGGTGGAATTTGGTGGTGCTACGACCAAAATGGTGTAATTGGTCCCTGGGCCGCTGCGTACATTCACATAGTCGATGGCCGTCGCAGTAGGTCCACTCGTACCGGTAGGTGGAGGCGGGGGTGGGGCAGTCTGGTATCCGGTTGGGTTGGCAATGGTCTGGACGTTATCCACATTGCTGGCCTGGGTATATGCGCCATCTATCCAGCCATAGCCAGCGCCGATCTTCGCCGGATCGAGCCTTACCACCCACCATAATCCATCCTCGCTTTTACCGATGACACGGCCGGTAGCGCCTGCCTGGGCTATACCGTAAGCTGGATAATTGATCGCTGGGCCGGTGCGTACGTACGCGTTGGCAAGCACCAATGCTTGCGGGTCCGATGGACCGGGTGGGACCAGCTCGGTCGTGGGCGGCACTGGAGGGGTGGGGAGCACAGGCACACCATCTACACCGCTCACGGTCACCCAGCCAGAACTCACCCAGCCTGATCCCGTCGGGGCAACAGGTACACTGATCGCCCACCACAGGCCATCTTCGCTCTTCCCGACTACTTTGGCGGTCTTACCGCCCAGGAGGGCAGCGTAAACCACATAATTGGTTCCCGGACCACTGAAGATCACCGTATTGTAGTTGGCAATCGCAGCTGGTTCACCAGAGGCAGGGGTTGGGATCACAGCCACCGGGATACTTGGATCGGGGGTAGGGCCAGGAGGTGCCGGTGTTTCGGTTGGCGCTGCCGTTGGGGGAGGGACCTGTGTCGCGGGTGGGGCACTCTGGGTAAGATCTGCCACCACGGTTTGAGCTGACTGGGTCTGGATCAGTGCCACATCTTGCGTGGGTGCTGCTGTGGGTGTCGGTGCCGGAGCACAGGAGCTCAAAATCAAGACTCCGATGATCACCAGGCTAAATACCAATAACCCGTGTTTTGTTTGTTGCTTCCTTTTCATAATTTCTCCTAGTTATCCGTTTTTTTGCTTCAGACGGAGGGGTTCTTATCTTCTTCCGCTTCAAGCGCAGCAATTTCCTGGTCGGTCGGCTCCTGGCCTTCGATGCCGAGATCGTTCATGGCAGCATCCAGTTGTTCTTCAGACAGATTCTCAGCCTTCTGACCGGTGGATTGTTCGATCTGTTGTACTTCACTCTGGCTTAATTTGACCGCACTGGTACCCGCAGCAACTAGCACTGCACCGCCGATGATCATTCTTCGGCGCATGCGCCGGCGCATCCGGCGATGCCTGCGCACGACCATCCTTCTTCCAGGGCCCCTTCCAGGGCCGCCTATTCCTCTTCCTCGTCTCATGAAATTTCTCCTTTCTTATGTGTTTATGTTCGCTGATAGCAGTCTACATCGGATTCATGCTAACGCCAGGCAGCATGATATAGACCAGGATGATGGCGTTGATCAAATTTACGCATAAAACGATCAACTATCCAGGCGCTTCACCGAAAGTACTGTTAAATGCAGCTCATAGAGCATGTTGAGCACACCAGCCAGGGCAGCCTGGTCACTAAGCTCGCCAGATAATGTTGTGACCGTGTGACCTGCTTCTGTCGTTGCCGGGGAGATCGCCATACCTCCCAGAAAATCAGACATGGCTGTGTCAATCCGGCCTTGCACGGTAATCCGGTAGCGAGCAGGGATATCAAAGGGGATGGGTTTTTTGGTTTGTATGCTCATCATAAAGAGATGATAGTCTATTGTGGCGTGCAAAAACACCCCCTAAAGTAGTAATTAGTATGTAGTTAATGTGTAGAACCTTGGAGTTATAGACCGGGAAAAGAGCTCAGCGTGGAGATAAAATGTCCAATTCTTCAGCCCTTGCCACTGCATTCCTGCGTTGGTTGACGCCTAGCTTCCCATAGATATTGGCTGTATGGCGTTTGACAGTTTCAGAGGAAATATTGAGTGTGAGGGCGATCTCTTTGATGCTCATTGGCCCGCGCAATAAGTTCAGCACTTCCAGCTCACGGGGAGTCAATGGTTGAGCTAAAGTTAAGTTGCCGGCCGCTGGTGGACGCTTTACCCTCTCGTAGCTGGCTAGAAATTTCTCATTCACCGGAAATGCCGCCAGGATGCTGCGAATAAATCCCAAGGCATGGTCTGGTTTTTTAAGCCGGTAGAGGATCTTCCGCATGGGTTCCCCCATGTCAACGAAAACCCGGATGAGACCCCCCGCTCGGGCCAGGTTTACCGCCTCGATCAAAGTGGATTCCGCCTGGCTGGTTTCCCCTTGCGTATCCAGCGCCAGGGCGCGCAATGCCAGGATCTCAATCTTGTAACGCGTGTTATGGGTCCGCTCGGTGATCTCAAACAGGACGTCCAATATTTGTAACGCCTGGTGCACATCGGCATCTGTACCAATCGCCACCAGGATATGTGCCCGGGTCACCTGTGGTTCTTCCAGCCAGATGATAGGTTGGTTCGGTGGTGGATCGTTGAAGGTGTCAACCCAGCGGTGAGCGCTCTCGAGATCGCCTCCCAACAGCATCAGCCTGGCACGCAGCGCGCTTGTTTGGCTGGTTTCAGTGCCTGTCTCCTCAAAGTCAGTCTGGCTGATTGTCTCAATCATCTGGTAGGCTTCAGAATGCTCCCCTCTGATCTGGTGGATTAACGCCAGACCGGCGACGGCATCGCGGTACGCAGCCGCATGGGCTATAAATCGATTTTTAACTATCTCGGTAAAGTACTGGTTCGCCGCTTCCAAATCATTACTTTGATAACACACCATACCAAGATAATATTCCCCCCAATTCTTCATGGTTATAATCCCGCTACTGGTTGCCCCTTGGATCAGCACCTGCCCAATTTGCCTGGCTTTCTCATGCTGGCATGTCCAGAGATAGATGTATCCCAAGGTCTGCAGGATGACCAGGGGATAGATGTCTGTCTTATCGCTGCAAGCCTCATATTCATCGAGCAATAGCTTTTCAGCTTCGTGTATCTGCCCATTGGCTTGCAAGGATAACCCCAGATACAATATCGCTGCGCCGCGAGCAAATGTCCACGAATTAGGTAGGAGTGCTAACGATTCCTTTGACAGAACCAATGCATCTTCGACCTGATTGCCAAAATAAGCAAACTGAGCCCTGAGCATGAGGACTTGACCGCGCAAGATTTGCTGGTCTTCCGCCGGTAACTTTGCACCGACTTCTGAATCGAGTAATTCAACGATGTGCTGGACAACCTGGGCTTGAAGATCAAGTCTCCATAAAAAATTTAATATCCAGGCTCGTATGATTAATAGTTCTGGGTGCTGCTTGATCAACTCTTCAGGTAGCTGGCGCAGCCAGCGATCCAGTGTCGGCCAATCCTCACGGTTGATCACCTCGCGCAATCCGGCATTCATCTGGCGCGCAGCCAGATCCAGGTCCCCAGCTACCAGGGCGTGATGCAAAGCGTCATCGATAAGCCCATGTTTTTCGAACCAGACTGAAGCCCGGCAATGTAAGTCCGACACCTGGTCAGGTCTCATCTCAGCTGACAATCTTTGTTGCAGCGATTCCTGGAATAGATGGTGATAGCGGTACCATTCCCGGCGCTCGTCCAGGGGAGTGATGAACAGCTCAGCGCGTTCGATCCAATCCAGGCAGGCGCGCGCATTCCAGGCGGGGTCGACCTCCCCCAGGATGGCTTCGCATAGCGGAGCACAAAAGCGATCCAGGATGGACGTGTGGATCAAAAACGAGTTGATGGCCTGAAACTGGTGGGATAGTACCTCATCGATCAGGTAACCGGTGACGTTAGGATTCTCGCCGGACAAAACCGACAGAACAGCTTCCCGGCTGTCGGCAGAACGCAATGAAAGGGCTGCCAGATGCAAGCCAGCCGGCCATCCTTCGAAGCGCTCTTCCACGAGGTGCAAGTCCTTCTGGCTATGTAGGGTTAATTCCGACCGGTTCAGATAGGCAGCGGTCTCCTCTGGGGTAAAGCGCAGATTCTGTGTGCGAATCTCATGCAGCATCCCCTTGGCTCGTAAACTGGGGAGCGGTAATGGCGGCTCAATGCGTGAGATCAGCACCATATGCAGCGGTCTTGGCCAGTGCCGCGCCAATTCGATCAGCAGATTGTGCACCTGGGTGCCGCGAATAGTGTGGTAGTCATCCAGGACGAGGATCGCCTCTTCGGAAAGCGCTGCAAGCTCATTACTGAGCGTGGCGTAAAGGGCTGCCTCGGGTGGTTGCTGCCGCGCCTGTAGTAAAGCCAGGGTTTCCACACAGGCTTCCTTGAAGATTGTGCGCAGTGCGGCAATGAAATAGCGTATAAAAAGGTGGAGATCGCTATCGCTCTCATCCAGCGACAGCCAGGCAGCGGATTTTTCGCCATCTGCCATAGCGTTACCAGTATTCCATCCGCTCGAGCCAGGTGCACACCAGGGTGGTTTTACCAAATCCAGCTGGTGCACAGACCAGGGTAAGCTGGTGGTCAAGTACCTGGTTGAACTCTCCCTTCAGCCGTTCGCGTACGATCAGATTACGCGGCAGGCGTGGTCGGTGTAGCTTGGTCTGCAGGAGGATTTGATTTTGGTTGGACATGGTGTTTGAATGAACTACAGCACAATATTTTACCTTAAATCACTTACTGGCTCAATACACTAATCATAGAATAAGCTACAAAAGAATTACACTGAATAATTGGCCAATAAATCCCCGATTGCCAAATTGTTGCGGGAAATTTGCTCAGAAAGCACCTGATCCACGATCTTATAAAGCAAGGGGCGGCGTTCCATAACCCTGTTCAATGGGGGACTTGGTGCAACGATTGCCACCAAAAATAATATTATCGATTTTTATCTCTTTCTATCCCCTAGTCAAGAAACCTTGCTTGGGTGTTTCACTCATCCAAAGAACTTCTTTGGTAAACCTGTTTGGTCGATGTGTTATTTGTCAATTCTGAATAAACGGGAAATTTACATCTATAGCCAAGGCAATTAAGCTACGAATTTCTTCCGCGTCTATTCTGAGCCGCACAAGCTTATGGTTTGGTTTTATCATCAACGTAATTTAATCTGGTTGACGCCCTCAATGCACTGGTGCCATCTTCTTTGACAACATATTCAACAATCGCAGCAATATCTCCTGGACAGGCTTCCTCCAGAGATACATTTTCTCCATTCGGCACTTCGGTAAAAAAGTCATACTTACAAACAATCTCCGTACCACTGCGCGGATCATACTCTGTCAGGGTTCCGACCTTGGTCTTAGCATCGATCTCGCTGTAATAATATTCTGTTTTTATGGCTGTATCTGCTACCCAATGCCCAACCAGTCGGTTCGATGGTGTGGAAAGGTCACGCCCGCAACCTGATAAAATGAGCATAAGTATGATTACAATCAATAAGGTACTCCGTTGATTCTTCATTTCGATTCTCCTTTACGATCTTTTCCGTCTGGTAGAAATATTCAGGACCAGCTCATCATGGCTATCGAGAATTACATCGACTCGCGCAGCGAGCCGTACCTGCGAGCATAGACCCGGGTGATCAAAGCACCCATTAAGAATATTTGTGCGAAATAGTAGATCGCGATCAACACAACGGCAAACGCCCCAGCTGCTTCAAAAGCTGAGCCGACCCCGGCGATCTTAAAATATAACCCGATTACCACCCCTCCAATAACAAACAGGAGCGTAGCGATGACAGATCCTAACCAGACATCTCGCCACGATAGTTTCACATCCGGTAGCACTTTGTACATGAAAGCATTGGCTAAGACATTCACACCAATTAAGGCCAGTATTTCCAAAACCAATAACCAGTAGCTCCCGCTTATATACTGGCTAGCGACAGAGCCGAACCAGGCCAGGACCGCACTTAAGACTGTCCCCAGGATGATCAATAAGCCCAAAGCGATGACAACGATAAATGCGAAGAAATAACGCCGGATGAGGGCGAACCTCTGTCCGCTCTGAATGAGCGGAACCTGCCAAATCCTGTTCAAGACATATTTAAGCTGCAGGAACAACCCCATTGCAGCAAGCAGAAGCGATACCAGACTCACGATGGTCACAAGGGGAGAGCTGCCTGTATTAGTTGATGACAATGCCACGACCGAATTCTGGATGAAGGTTGCGGTCTCCGTACCCAGGACGGTCGCAATGCGGGTATAAAAACGTTCCGCAGCAGCAGCTTCATCAATAAAAATGCCGGCTAACCGAAAGGCGATATAGATCACTGCAGCAAATGAGAACATCCCAAAATACGCCAATGCCGCTGCCAGTTGATTGGGCTTTTCAGTCACCCAGATTTTATATACTTCTTTACCAAACTCGATCAGCGAAGGTCGTCTATCCATCACACCTCTTCCTGACCAGGCGGTGTTTTGCTCTCAATTGTTGTCACATTCAACCAATCTGTGGCTGCCTTCAGTGCAGCATTGCCTGATTCGCCAATGGTTTTGGTTTCTGGGAAGATGTTTTCCTTGCCGATCAGCTCCAGCATCCCGGTACGCTGCAGCTGAGCACGTAAGACCTTGGATACTCCAGCCAGCATCAGCTTGCCCTGATTGGCTTGTAGGGCCTGTGTATAACGCCGTAATACTTCAGCCACGGTACTGCCAATATCTTCATAGCCGCGCAGCAGCAGGATCACAACCGGACGACGAGCGTTTTCAATTGCGGGGAGGCTTTTTTCGAAGGTATCGGCAGCCGCGTAAAAAAGATTTCCATAAACAAACAACACGGTCACTTTTTCGGATTTTAATTTCTTCGGCACAGTGCGTTCAACCGGCCAGCCGGTTTCTCCTACAACCCATTCAACGACCCGGATCTTATTCGACTGCTGAAAAACAAAAAGCAGGATCGAGATCGCTACACCCAACAGAACCGCATACTGCAATGGCATGATCAGCGTCGAGCCCAATGTGATTAACATGATCCATCGAGAAACGTTGTTCGTCTGCCATACCGTTTGGATGGCATTCATATTTATCATCTGGATACCTGCTACAATAACTAATCCAGCCAGGGCAGGCATGGCAACCAGCTCGACCACGTCGGCGAACAATAAAACCACCAGGGCCACCGCGATACCGCCAAAGATGTTTGCCCAACGTGAGCGGGCTCCTGCGCTAACCATGAGCGCTGATCCTGAGCTGGATCCACCGGCTGGGATACCACCAAAGAAGCCTGCAGCGATATTCGCTGCACCCTGACCCAGAAAATCACGCGATACATTTGAAAATTTGCCATCCGGGTTGGGAAAGGTCTGGCTCACGCCTGCGCCCTGCACCAGACCAATGATACCGACCGCGATCGCCGGAATGATCAGAGCCGCGATGAGTGAAGGGGATGGTAAGACCAGGCTGGGAAGGGAACGTGGAACTTCGGAAATATCTTTTACCAGCCTTATATCGGCCGCGAAAGCGTAATTCAGAAGGATCGCTATGCCGGAAGCCAACACCAGGGCCAGGATCAGCGAAAACTTGGAGAGGCGCGTTTTCCCCAGTCCATAGATCAGCAAGATGGTTATCAGGCCGATCGCTAAAGTTGACCATGCGATGGATTGCCAATTTACGATCAGATCAGCTAATTGGACGATCTTGCCTGAGTAAGAGCTGTAATATCCAGTGAAGTCACCGAGCTGGCCAATAATGATCATCACCGCAACCCCGGTCATAAAACCAGTCATCACCGAAAACGGGATAAAACGTGTGATCCATCCCAGGCGGAATACCCCCATCAGAACCTGGAATATACCGATCATGACCACCAAGGTCGCCAGGACCGTTATCTGTGAGCTTTCTGGGTAATTGATCATCGTATCACCAGCAGCCACTGCCAATGCGCTGGTCGTCGAAATATTCATGAATATCGCGCTGGTAAAGAGCGCCCCGATCGGGGTTGCCAGCATGAGGGTGTATAGGCCAAATACAGGATTAACAGCCGCCAACAATGCATGCGCCATGGACTGCGGAATATTCACCAGGGCAAACGTCAGGCCGGCAACGATATCATTGGGTAAATTGGATCTATTAATCTTCACAGTATCCAGTTTTCCTTTCGAATTAATATACACACTATCCCTGATAGGATAGAGGTATTTTATGAACGATCACATTGTCAGCCGGTATAAGTATTAAAATATTCCTTCAGGATATATTGGCTTTAAGTGAGCTGGCCAAATCCGTGCATCGCTGATAAATTTGCTCCCGATCCGAGCCTACAATCGATCCAGCTGTTGTCTCTTCTCGGATCAGGTCTAAGTGACGAAGTAATTCAAGTTTCGGTCCTGTTGAATTCACATCCAGACCAATTGTTTGGATCACCTCCAACATATGCAGCAAGACGGTCGCATTGTCGCAGCTGGCATGGCGGATCATCGTGAATGCATTGTCGAGCAGTTCTGTGAAGGTGACCGGTTGTAGGATCAGGCGCAGCTGATGATCCTGGTCATATAAACATGGGCTTTTCTCACCCTGTTTAATAAATAGCGCCAGCCCCTCACCGATATAATTCAGGCAGGTCATCGCTGTAAATGGGTCGTTGATTGCTGGGGACATGGCACGCACTGCCATTTCGACAAGCTGGTTGAAGGCATAAACGACATCCTGGGTAGGTGTGCGACCGTTCCCGATCCGGAATGCATTCCGGATTTGATGCTCCAGGTCCTCATCGACATGCTTAGCCGGCCACACTAAAGCGACCCGATCATCACGCCACACGATATCGCCAGGTTTACGTAGCAGCCGGATGACCAGGTTATGTTCCCTCGCAAGTTCGATGATGTATTCTGGATCAATATATTGGATGGAGCCTGACTGCCTTACACAGATGGGATAGCCTGCCGTTTCGACCAGCGTTTCATCGGTAAGCTTTGACCCTTCCATGCAATTATCACCGGGGATGACCTGTACGGGTACCTCTGCCAGGACAACATCCCGCAATTCACTACCCGCAGCCGCGGCAATATTCGGCGCTTGGAGCATTGTGCTGATGTGTTGAACCAACAAGATCAGCGAGCCAAATGATGCCAGCGTCAAGAACAGACCGACCGTTACAGTAAGCTGAGGAGCGTATGGCTCTACCATCGTTGGAAGAATGGATAGGGCTGCTGCCAGGCAATAAACAAATGTTGCCACAAACGTTCCCAAGACGAGCTGAGTGGTGCGATCGCCCAGGAAAACCCTTAATAAGCGTGAGCCGTATTGGGCAGCGACCGTTGAAAGGGGCAGTGTGAGCAATGTAAATACCACACCGGCGGTTGCCAGGATGGTGGTTGCCATGCCTATCAGTACAGTACGCAACTCACCTGGCATACCGGAAAGGATGAAGTGGCTGTTCGCTAATTGATCATTAGGGATTAAACTATCAATTTCATACATTAACCATGCAAGCAGAACAGCTCCGATCGACATGACCACTGGAGCAAACCAAAAACTCACCTTCATCCGATCCCATCGGTATCGGGCAGCCACTCTTCTCATCTTCCGTGTTTTCATATCACTCTCCTTGGGCAGCCAATGCTCAGTTTGAAACCTTTAATATTATGTCCAGCTCTGTGCTCCCAAATATTGAAATATGAATTTAACTCAGACAACCAACGCTTACCTTGTAAAGATCACAGGCGCTACCTGGTTGTCAGTATACAACAGCAAAACCGGTGCTATTGTGTATGGATAAAAGCCCAACCCTTCTGCTTTTTTCCAAATGCAGAGCCAGGCTGAACGTATTGAGTGGGTCACTTTGGTATATCCTTCGACTCACGGTCGGCGTGTAACGTTTCTTTTGCCTTTCCCCACAGGCTTTTTACATGTTCTGCCGCCTCTTCCCTCTCTTCTTTTTTGTCCTCACCCGTGTAGCGCATCAAGATCGCGACCGGGCGCGTAGCTGGGAAATTTTCCATGATGATGATCACCAGCATGGTCATGGGGACGGCCAGGATGGCGCCGATCCCCCCCAGCAGGTAGCCCCAAATGAACAATCCAATAAAAACGATCAATGGTGAGACATTAAGCTTGTCCCCCATGATCTTTGGTTGAATAAAGTTTTGTATTCCACCATTGATCAAGATATATCCGATCGCGACGATCAAGGCAGTCTGAAAACCATACAACGCATAAGCCATCAGGACGGGTGGTATTAAGGCGATCAAGAACCCGATCGATGGGATATAACCCATGAACCACGCCAGCAATCCCCATAATAACGCGTATGGTACTCCCATGATGAGAAGAAATATCGTATCCCCCAATCCCACCAGGAAATTTATCCCGGTCAGGACGGTCATATACTTGCGTACATCTTCGGTGAGCTCAGAGATGCGGCTGATGATCGACGAACCCGGATCCAGGCCCATACGGGATGGGGTAGGCAAGGCCAAAGCAGCACTGATCATAAAGAAGAATATCACCAGAGCTAATCCGAATGTCACTAAAATATTCATCACCGCCGTCAACGCGCCCTGCGCGATCGGGCCAATCGATGTGGTCACCTGCTCTATCTGTATTGTCGTAGTTCCAGTCGAGGAAAGGTCTTCAGCAGCCTGCTCCGAACCGTCCGCCAGTAATGCCGGAAGCTCAGTGGATAGCTTGGCGACTGAAAAGAAGATCGTACCGATGACCAGTAACAAGATCGCAACGACCAGCAGGATGCTCAGCACCAGGGAGAGCCAACCCGGTAAGCCGCGCTTTTTTAGACGGCCAGGGATTGGTAGAACGGTGACGGTGATCACCGCAGCAAGCAGGATCGGATTTAGGATTGAAGCCGAGGCGCGGATACCGAACAAAACAATAAAGATACTGGCAAATGCTACCAAATAAACGACACCCCGTCCTTTTATATTTTCCATTCAGTTTTCTCCATGTGCCGGTATGATTGGATCAAATTGACTCAGCCGGTCTTTCTTGGACAGGCTTATCCTTCTTTTCAATGAAACGTATCGCGGTCTCAACCGTTGGGAATATGTGATCTTCACCGATCAACTCAACCATGCCCAACCGCTTACCGGATTCTAGTACCGGTGCGTGCACCTCAGCAATATAATACTCAATTCCCTTTTCTCTCAGCTCACCAAAAAGTCCTTTCAACGCTTCTGCACTGGTGATATCCAGAGAGTCCTGCCCGGCAGCATCCATCACCACCGCGTAAGGTGCAGGCTGGGTTTCAGCAACCATATTCTTAACCGACTCCCGTACTGTCAAGGCGTTTGCGTAGTATATCGGTGCATCCAGACGCACTATTAAGATACCCGGGATCCTGAGGTTCTCAGGGTGACGGTTTAGGTCTGAGTAAGCACCTGGAATTCCCGGTACTCGGCCAAGAGAAGCCACGTGTGGCCGGCTTGATTGGTAGATGACCAATAATATAGAAGCTACCAGGCCAATGATCATGCCTTGCAAGACATCGATAAAAAGCACGCCCGCTAGGGTGAGCAGCCCTAACCAGAACTCCGTCCGTGAAACCAATTGGATCTTTGCCAATTTTCGTGCCGCGATGATGTGCCAGATGGCGTGGATGATCAATGCCGCCAGTACCGCCTCGGGCAGGTTGGTAAATAAGGGGGTCAGGAAAAGTAGTGTCACCAGGGTCACTACCCAGGCGACAAGATTGGTGATTTGTGACCGCCCGCCTGCCCCTTCCTTAACAGCAGAGCAAGACATGCTCCCAGCCGCGATCATGCCGCCGAACATGCCACTGGCTATATTGGTAATTGCGTGGGCATTCAGCTCCTGGTTCGGGTCGACATCATAATGGTGTTTTTCACCGAACTCGCGCGCCACGCCCAGGGCCTCGCTGTAGGCTACAAGGAAAATTCCAATCGCGGGCAGGATCATTTCCAACATGGTATTCAGTGGCACCTTCGGAAATGCCAGGCTTGGCAAGCCCTGGGGTAGCACTCCTGCCACTGCTACTCCATAATTCGCATTCAGCTTGAAGATAGAGCTTACTGCAATAGAAGCGAATAGCACCACCAAACCGGCTGGGATCTTCTTATTCCAGCGTGGCAGCACAAACAATAGTGCCAGGGCTATAGCCCCCACTGCAAATGTCATCCAATTGGCTTCGGGGAGCTGCTTGATGATATAGAAAAACTTCTCAAAGACATTCCCTTCGCCTTTTTCAACCCCAAATAATTTGTTAAGCTGCCCCACTGCCACGAAGATCGCTAAGCCGGTGACGAATCCATCCATGACCGGTTTGGACAGGAACTGGGTCACCCAGCCCAGGCGCGCTACACCTGCCACCAGGAAAACCAAACCCACGACCAGGACAAGGGCCACAGCATAGGCATAGTAGGTTGTCATATCCGCTGTGGTTGCGCCTAGGGCAATCACGGTGGAGGCGATCAAAGCCGCTGTGGCAGAGGTCGCTCCAACGGATAGATGGCGCGAGGAACCGAACAAGGCATAGATGAACAGGGAAGCGACCAGCGTATATAAGCCTGCTTGCGCAGGCAAGCCAGCCACCCCCGCATAGGCCATGCCTTCTGGAACAACCAAGCCCCATAGCGTCAGGCCAGCAATGATGTCAGCCACCAGCCATGTCCGGTTGTAACGCGGCAGCCATGCCAGGATGGGTATGAACCGGCTTAATTTACTTGCAGCTTTTGGGTCTCCGATTGATTGGGTTGCCATATCACCTTATCCTGATTATGAAATATCGGCTGTCTTTACTTCAGCCTGTGCCTGGGCTTGTGCCCGGGCTTCGCGCATTCCTAGAATTGCGACCATTAACGCGCTAATGATCACGGCGACTGCAACCACCGGTGCTGTTTCTGCCTGCACCAGTGCCAGGGTGAAGAGCGCTGCAAACAATGGCGCTTTCAAGGAGGCCACCAGGGCACCTGCCAATGTGGCCGCCACAGTCACTGCAACTGGAGTTGCAGGAAATAGCAGGTGGCCTGCCATTCCCAGCGCGACCCCGGCGAACATGATCGGGAAGATATAGCCACCTTTCCATCCGGTTGCCAGCAGGAGGGAGGTGGAAAATATTTTTGCAATCGCCAGTACGATCAGCATAATCACACCGATCTCAGCCGCTTGTTCGATCATCTCGCCAGTTTGTTCTTCCCCTGAAAACAGGGTCAGCGGTAACAACACGCCGATGATCCCCATACCCAAACCACCGATCAACCCGCGCCACACCACATGGCTCTTCATGGGCTGCATCAGCTTCCGCAGCCATTTAAACATGAGCATAAACAGCACACCCGCCAGGCCTCCCACCAGGCTGTATGGGATAGCTATGATCAGATCTTTAACCACCGGCACATAATCAGGAAAAGAGAATAACACACCCATAAAGCTCCCTGTTAATCCAACAAAGACCATCGTAGCCACTGCCGATGCAAGCAGGGCGGGAAAGAGCGTCCAAAAATAGAGCATAGCACCCGTCGCTCCACCTTGGGCTGACTCTAAACTTAATAATGCCCCGCCAAACGGATTGGTGACAAAAGCACCCAGCATGGCACTTAAACCACCATAACCCAATGTGCGCGTCTGCTGCTCGTCGAGCTTGAGCTTTTCCGCAGCCAATGTCCCCATCCCACCGCAGGCATCCGCCAGTGGTGCTTCAGGCCCGAGGCTGCCACCCGAGATAAGAGAGACAAAGGCAGTGATCACGATCCCGGGTGCATGGCGGTAGTCAAAGCGCCCAGTTTTCCCGAATTCTTGCATCAGCTCAGCAAAGATGGCATTATGATCTCCGAAGATCTTCACCAGCCAGCCCACCAGCAAACCACCAAGTGCACAGACCACAAAGGTGAACAATCGGGTGTCTATCCCAAGTGCGGTTGGAGCTTGTTTCCATACCAGGTCAGTAATGACGTTCACAAGGGCAATAAATACAAAGGTGATCACTGCACTGACCGCCCCAAGAATAGCTACCAATAACATCAATCGAAGATAGGATATTAGTTTTGCGTGTGGGTCAATCATGCTTTCCTCCATTAGCTCTGGTAAGCAAGGTAATCGAGTTCCAGTTTACTCCTTCAGATCTTTTTCTACAGCAATTTTTTCTAACAGCTGGCGCATCTCAGCCAGCTCATTTTTAATTTCAGCCAGCTCATCATTTGCCACAACTGCTGGTACTAGCTGCGGGTGCTTCTTCCTCTGCAGGGGTAGATGGCGCGCCAACCAATAAGCTGGATAAAATGCTGGCCAATACACCGATGATGCCGACGCCCGCAAACATGATGAACATTCCCGCAATTCTACCTAGCACTGTCTTGGGATAAAAGTCACCGTAACCCACTGTGGTGATGGTCACAACGGCATACCAAAGTGCATCCCAACCAGTTTGTGATATTGGCATCAGGGACTTGCTTTCAAATTGCAATACGAGCACGCTGCAAGTTGTCAGGACGATGAGGGTCATTAGGATTGTGATAAATCCAGTGTAGCGGCTTCGGTTCGCCAGCACATCCTTGATTAACGCTTCCTTTCCCCCACCTTTCATCAGTCGTGCAATGCGTGCCAGGCGACTCAGCCGCGCCAGGCGGAAGAGGCCGGCATATTTGCCCGCGTTGGTAAAAAGCCCTAGCGAAGGAATCGAGCCCAGCAGATCTAACCAGCCGCGGTCCTTGATAAAATAGTCGGATTTCTTGGGAGAGTTCCTCAGGTTGTTGAAAAAGTCGATCAGGAAAATAACACAGATAATATTGTCGTAGAATGCGAGCACCTTGAACGGTTTCATCATCGAGTCCTGGTATCAACATCACCACCATCACGGCCAGGGAGATGATGGTCAGGACAAAGATAAAAATGGTGTAAGAATTGCTTTTTGGGCGAGGGGCAGCCGCTGCTTGTTCCATAAAAATCCTCCTGATTAATTTCTCTTCATTATCTCATTGAGAATTCGCCATGAAAAATGGGGATGTCCTGGCAGAATTGTCTCCCTGATGCCCATATCAGACATTTTAACCCTGGGAAACCGGGATTGGTTCGTTTTTAGGCTTGCGTAGGTTTGTCAGCAAGATATGCACGCTGATCAACAGAACCCAGAGCGGGAATACCAATGGGGCCCAGTAAAACAAGCTGACCGTAAGCAACAGGAGCAATGCCAGCACGAGTCCAAGATATGCCATCCAGCGCGGGATGATCCCAGTACGCAGTGATAGGGTGCAGGTGGTGATCATGAATACTCCAGCCATTTTCATTGTATAAACCGTAATGATCTCGTAAGTCAATGTACGGCCAAAAGTGTAGATACCCGACGAGATCAGAAGATTTGGGGTAGTCCCATAGATATTTATAATTACACCAGCTACCGCTGCAGAGGAGAACAGCATAGCCAGGTACAGGAGCCCACTGCCCAGGAATACTGTGGCAAAGAGGCGGTCTTCACTGTTTCCAAGACGATCACGCACCACACCGATGAACCACAAAAATGCGATCCCTGCGAATGGCAGCAGATTTAATGCAAAACCAACTGTTTTCCAATTGCCGGAAAGCCAGGTTCCTGCATCCTGCAGATCGGACGGTACCGAAACCCGCACGAGGATCAAGCTTGTGAGGAGCAACACAGAAAATAATATCCCGGCAATTGCTGCTGCCCGTGGTGAAGTCAAACTAGGTCGAACTACGGTCGAAGGCTGGTTCATCGTTTTGCTCCTTGGTTTTCCCAATGGATTTTAACTAAAATTATTGATCTCAGTTCTTATATGCAAGAAAAAAATGTCTGTGCCGATCGATGATGCCTCACAGGAAGCAAATTTTTCGACAATCCTACAATTCGCTCTCGGGGTAAGCATGCTTAGGCTTCCATAATTATATGATGAACGTGTAAATGACATCCTCATTAATCTCCCTCGTTAGCCCAAGATATTTATCGCTCGTGCCGCGACCACGACCAGTGTTAACAGCGATATTGAGCTGTTGAGCATCATCAGCAATTTGCCACGCGATGTCATCGGTAAGACATCTGTAGGACTAAACGCCGTGGCGGTCGTAAAGCTCAGGTACAGGTAGTCGACAAAATTCGGTCGCCAATTGGGTGGCACAGCCTCTGCAGGCGCACTTTGTTGAGAAAAGAGAAAATCAGGGCGCTTTCCTGAAGCATTCATACGGGCTTCAGGTCCATCGCTATCGATCTGCCAATACAACATGGAGAAGGCCAGGATGTTGGTTGTCCAGACAGCAATACTTGATGCGAAAAGCTGCAGACCGCCGATTTCGGTGGATTGTTGGATCATTTTCTGGATCAAACTCGCCAGGATTATTAGCATGCCAGGCACGATGAAGAACATGAAGAATATTGTGACGATACGCTCAAAACGGATCCAGTGAGCATTGTCTTTGGTCAACTCAACCGCAATGATGGGTGTGATTACCAGGACCCCGATCGCATATGGGACCCAGTCTGCGAATAATTTAATCCGCCCGGGCAGCAGCGCCAATAACCCGATCACCACCAGAATTGTGATGGCGACGGGCCATTGGCGTTCATAACGATTCACTCGTTGTGTATCTGCCATTATTATTAATAATCCTTACCTAAATATCCAGGCTTATATACTCATGTCTTCTCAGTGTTCGTGACCTCGCCTTTGCCTACTGTATGTGTAATCAAGTACATCTCACCGTCAGCTTTCTCACGGGGTGGCGGTTTCCTTTGAGGATACCGCCACCCATAGAGATGTATTCTTATCTGACCTTCTGCGTCAACCTGCGATCCTTAATTCGATCCGACTTCTCTCAGTATCGACCATCGGCAGGTTGCGGTACTCTGATTACCGTAAAAGTCCAGGGCCGTTACGCCTGCCAACCCCACCAACGGGTCCTAGTGGATTTGGTCCACGGCCAACTCCGCCGACGGGACCAGGGGGATTTGGTCCACGGCCAACTCCGCCTACAGGTCCGGGGGGGTTTGGTCCCCGGCCAACCCCGCCCACCGGGCCAGGCGGGTTCGGACCCCGGCCAACTCCGCCTACCGGTCCGGGGGGATTAGGTCCTCTTCTTGGGCTCATAATAACTACCTCCTCTCACAGGGTAAATATTGATGGCGCTATTCCGCGCCCAGTTCTTTCTTGAATTGCTCCACTACTTCAGGAGCAATCTGCGCTCGCTCAACCAATTCACCACCAGCATCCTGGATGGCCTGGCGGAGATTGGCTACCCACAGGTTTTCCCACAAGAAAAGCGTCGCCGCTGAATTGTTGGGGAGCTTGTTCGCTGCGATCAGCAGGTCATCGGTCGTGAAAAGGCTTGAAACGTGCTCGCCCAATGGGACGAACATTTCATACATTACAGGATCGAGATCGTTGAGTTCGAGCGTGCGTACATTACCGTCTTGCTCCTTTTGAATGAAAACAATGTCCACAATACGTACGATGCCACGCTGCGCCAGATCAAGCAGCTCGGGAACGATCTTGCCTGAGAACTTAGGATCCTTGAATCCTATCAAGGCATATTCCAGTGGAAGATCAAACATGGTCTACCTCCTTTGGTGATGCCCCGAAGGGTTCTTAGAACCCTTCGGGGGTAATTGACTACTGTCTCTTCAAATTCTATTGACGCGCCATGGCGATCTTCATATCCATTGCGCTGTCCGTGATCAGCTCGCCGGAAAGGTCGATCGTGACGCGCTTGATCGTACCGGTAAAGCGGAACTCATCAGTGTACTCGCCTGGCGCGGCAGGATCGGCGCTATCATAGCCACAGGACAGTCCCTGCGTCCCAAATATGAATAGGATCGAGTAAGGCATGTCGATGCTGCCAACCAGCTTGCGATTGATGTAGAGCTGGCTGCGCGCAGGCACTCCCAGACCCTCAGCAGGATTGGGCTTGCCGGTCGGCTCGAATTCGTAGCGCAGCTCAACCTCTCCCTCCGGAACCGTCTCGCTGGAATGCACCCAGAACTTGTCGCGACCGAGGAAGTTGTACAAGAAATGGAGCCGGTTATCTTTAACAAAGAAGGTATAACCACCAGTACGACCACCCTGGGCCAGTAACACACCCTCTGCCCCACCCTTCGGGATCACCACGTCTGCCGTGATACTCCAGGGTCGGTTGTAAAGCTTGGGGGTAGCAGAAAATGGGATCGACGACCCACCCGGATAAAGGACATACTTGTTCCTCGGTTTAGCGATCGTCGGGCGCTCCACAACAAGGCGGCTGCGGACGTCGCCATCGATCGGCAGCACCTGGTACTTGCCTGCCTCGGCCCACCAGCGACCGACCATATCGATCACTTTGGCACGGTGCTCAGCAGCCAGGTTATGGCATTCGGAATAGTCCTCATCGATGTGGTACAGCTCCCAATCGTTGGCTTCGATATCCACCAGCACCTCATTCGGAATAGGCGATCCAAATTGGCGACCTTTCTTGGCAGCCTCGGTGAAGCTCGGGCCTGGCCACGGGCAAACTGCCCGCCAGCCGTCGTGGTAGAGTGAGCGATGTCCGAACATCTCGAAGTACTGGGTATGGTGATTTGTGGGTGCTTCTGCCTGGTTGAAGGTATGGGCGAAGCTTACTCCATCGATCGGTGCCTGATGCACACCGCGGATGCTCTCCGGCGCCTCGACACCCAGGGCTTCCAAAACCGTCGGGACGAAATCGATGATGTGCGCATACTGCGTCCGCACCTCACCACGCGCCTGGATACCCTTTGGCCATGATACGATGCATGGGTCCGTAGTGCCGCCCCGGTAAGTCTCACGCTTCCAGCGTCGGAAGGGTGTGTTACCGGCATTGGTCCAACCCCAGGGGTAGTGGTTGAGAGTCTCGACACTGCCCAACTCGTCAATCATCTTTAGATTATCTTCCAATAGTTCCTTGACGTTATTGAAAAAGAACATCTCATTGAGCGAGCCCACAGGACCACCTTCAGAGCTGGCACCATTGTCGGAGATGACTATGATCAGGGTATTATCCAGCTCGCCGATCTCTTTCAAGAAATCGAGGATGCGCCCAAAGTGATAATCAGTGAAGCTCATGAATCCAGCATACACCTCCATGAACCGGGCATACAGCCGCTTGACTTCTGCCGGCAGCGTATCCCAGACTGGCACGTCGGGGTCATGTGCCGAAAGCTCGGTGCCTGCAGGGATGATGCCCATCTCGAGCTGGCGCTTGTGGACCAGCTCGCGGTACTTGTCCCAGCCCATGTCGAATTTGCCCTTGTACTTATCGGCCCACTCCTTAGGCACATGGTGCGGTGCGTGCCCGGCACCTGTTGCGTAATACAGGAAAAACGGCTTATCCGGGGCGTTGACTTGCGCATCCTGGATGAACTCGATGGCTTTGTCGGCTAGGTCGATGCTCAGGTGGTAGCCCTCTTCCGGGAGTTTGGGCTGCTTGACTTCATGGTTGTCATACACTAATTCAGGGTACCACTGGTGGGTTTCGCCGCCCAGGAAGCCGTAGAAGCGCTCAAAACCACGCCCGAGTGGCCAGCGGTCATAGGGGCCGGCTGCTGTAGTGTGTTCAGGGGGGGTCAGGTGCCATTTCCCCAAACAGAATGTGTTGTAACCCATTGGCAGCAGCATCTCACTGAGCATACCCCGGTCAAAGGGCAGGACGCCGTTGTAGCCAGGGTAACCAGTGGAAGTCTCAGTGATCGATGCCAACCCAATCGAGTGGTGATTGCGCCCGGTCAGGATGCAGCCACGCGATGGTGAGCACAAGGCGGTGGTGTGCATGTTGGTGTAGCGTAGTCCGTTGGCAGCCAGGCTGTCCAACACCGGCGTTTCAACCAGCCCGCCGAAACTGGAAAGCTGCCCAAAGCCAACGTCGTCCAACACCCAGAAAAGGATGTTGGGTGCGCCCTCTGGGGGGCGGGGTGCCTCCGGCCAGGCGGGTGAGGACTCCTCTGTGGTCCGTCCGATCACGCCAGTGAATGGGGTTCCTTCTTTATAGATCTTTAGTGCCATTTAACATCTCCTTCCGATGATGCTTCACATAAAAATTGATGGTTGTTGCTAGGTTCACGATCGGATCACTTTGAAGCAGCAACTCTGTTTATACTTAGTGCAGTGCCTCAGCGATCTTTAGATCCGCTTCACTATCCCGGATCAGCTCACCGGGCAGGTCCAATTTTGCGCGAGTGGTCCTTCTGGGAAATGGGGATTCCATCTTTATTAATATGATATCTATTTTTCTCCTCTAATTTGATTTTGTTGTACTAAAACGCTCATGATATGCCGTCACTGCAGCACGGATGGACGGGTAGATATTCTCCTCACCAATGCGGGTTGTTAAACCCGTCACTTGAAAGAGTTCACGCAGAGGCGTATTTGCCCGAGCGATCCATAATTCAACCTTTCTCCGTTCCAAATCTCTATCCAGATTTTCAAATGCTTCCGCAGCCGTTGAATCGAAATCGGTGACCGCTTCCGCATCGAATATGACGCATTTCAATCCATCACCAGCGTCGTTAATGAGCTCTTCCAAACGTTCAGTAAAGAATGCCGCATTTGCAAATACGAGCGGAGCATCGAAACGGTAAACGATCAGACCTGGCTCGGTCAGCGGAGTCTCTCCGTCGGTGACACCTCGATATACCGTACCACCGCCTGCTTCCACTTCGTCTAGCAGCGCATCGTGGGGTCGCGAAATATGATAAATAACGTTGATCAATGACAGAACCACCGCAAAAAGAATACCAGCCAGGACCCCGATGGTGAGTACACCGAAAGCCGTCACCACAGCCAGCCAGAACTCTGAACGGCGTACTTTCCGTAAGTAGCCAAACGCAGCCAGGTCGATTAAGCCGAGAGAAGCGACGATGATGATTGCACCTAAAGCGACTGTGGGTAATGGTGCCAGCAGGGGTGTGAAAAAGAGCAGAAAGATGATGGTGAGTGCTGCAGCGAAAATGCCAACCCACTGTGTTTTTCCGCCCATCTGGTCTGAGACCGCTGTGCGGGATGCGCTTAGAGCAGCAGGGAAGCCGGTTAACAACCCGGCTCCAATATTGGCAAAGCCAATGGCGACAAATTCTTGGTTGGCGTTAACTTTTTGACCGTGTTTCGCCGCAAAGACGCGCGAGGTCAGGACTTCGTCTGCATAGATCAAGATTGTCAGGGCCAGGGCCGCTGGCAGCAGTGCAAAGATATCCGCCACGCTGACCGCCGGGATTGCTATATGGGGCAATCCAGCCGGTACCTCACCTACAACCTTTACACCTTGGGCTTCCAGGTCGAATACAACCGAAGCAATAATGGCAAAGACAACCACAACCAGCGGACCAGGAATTGCGCGATTAATGCGACGCATGATGAACAGCGCCGCCACACAAATCACACCAATGACGAAGGTGAGCAGGTGTGTTTCATCAAGTCGGCTGATCAGCTCCAAGACCTGTTGAAAGAATTTATCACTCTCAAGCGTAATCCCAAACATCTTACCCAACTGGCTACCGATCACAATGAGCGTGGCACCAAATATATAACCAACGAGGATAGGCTTGGATAGGAAATCGGTAATGAATCCAAGCTTTGCAACACGCGCTAGTAGCGAAATGATGCCGACGAGTATGGCGGTCATTGCCGCCAGCGCGGCATAGCGTGCCGGGTCACCAGCTGCCAGGGGTGCAACTGCTGCAGCGGTCATGATGGCACTCGTCGCTTCAGATCCCATAATGACCTGCTTGGACGTACCAAATAGTGCGTACATCACCATGGCGCCAAGTGCAACATACAACCCTGCCACCGGTGTAACCCCAGCAAGATCTCCATAAGCCATTGACGAGGGAACGAGCACCGCAAATACTGTAATGGATACAATAAAATCGGTCCGAAGTAGTATGGGTGTCACTTTCTGAAACAAAGCTAGACCCGGAATAAAGCGTTTAATGCCGTTGGAAGAGGACGTAGGAGTAACCATTTTTCACCTTCTGAACCTTTAGTAATATGTTAGGTGCATACCAGGAATCTGGATCGATCATCGGTATCGCTTCCTGGTGATTAAATTATGAAACCTGGTGTATTACATCCAATTTACAGTTATTTAAGCAAAGTCTGTGTTCAATAAATAAACAATGCAATTTATTCCTGGCCCTACCCTTTTTCGGCCGGGTAGAGCCAGGACCATTCTTCGTATTAACTTTCCATTGGTTGTAGCAATTAACTACATTGCATCTGGAAAGCAGTAGGCTATATTATTAAAGAGCCATGGAAAGCGAATGTCAGATTATCGTCATACCTCATCGAGTGGGATGAGTGCCTCTGCCCACCAAGTGGGAGGTGCTACTGCTACGAGGCGCGAATGCCACGCGCTGCTTGCCCGGCGTTGGAGGTAGCTGGTCAAATTGCTTAGCCTGGCGGGCGACTACTGCACCCTTCGTCACATTGAACACCGTGAGGTCCTGGGTCTGGACTACCGGGCCAGTATACACACTGCCAAGCTCTGAGAAGACCATGCTAATGACCTGGGGTGAGAGCAGCGTGTGGTACATGGCTGCCACGCGCGGCTTTACAAGGTTAAACACCTTGCCAGCTGCTTTTGGAGAGGTGTGGGCAGCATTGAGCGCGATGGTTGCCCGCTCGATGGAGAGACCGGATGCGGCCGCCAGTGCTGCAGCGGGCGGGAAGCACTCATGGATGAGCAGGTCAACGCCTTTGCAAGCGTTCACAAGTGGCCAGCAGGCGCGCGTGTCGCCTGAGAAGCCGAAAGACAAGCCGGCGTAATCGAGGCGGTAACCAACCGCGCCGCTCAACGCATGCACAACCGGGAACGAGGTCACCTTCACGCCATTCTGGTCATAGACCACCTGGGTCTGGCTGAAGTCGAACTCGGAGACCACGATCTTCATACTTTCTGGGTTGATGGCGCCATGACCGGCTGCAGTGTCCCAGGCAAGCGCTTCCTCGATCCCTTCGACGAAGTGCTTGGTGCCCAGGCGAGGTTCATCCCCACTGGGTCCCCACACATAGACCGGTCCGTCAGCCCGTCCTACCTTCGACCAGCTGCCCGAGAGTGTCATCAAATCACCGGTGTGGTCAGCGTGCAGGTGGGTGAAGAACACCTTGTTAAGCTGGTTGACCGCCAGTTTCAAACTGGCGTAATTTGCCGTGGAACCACTCCCGAGATCAAAAACCAGGATGTCGCGCTCTGGGTTGCCGACCTCGACCATGACGCTGGCCGAGGCTTGAGCGCGCGTGTTCCAGGGATTGCCGCTCCCCAGGACCATCACTCGCAGCTCACCATCTTCAAGCTCCTCGGCGCCGGGGATGAACACCTCAGCATACTCCCGTTGTGGCTTACCCACGACTGGAGTGAAGGTGATCGCCTTCGTTCCGCCTAAAAATGTTGGAACCGGCATGGATATTGGATTGTTACTCATTATCTTGTAAACCTCCTGGTTTATCGAATTGGGGCACCTGCTCGTGTTCAACGCGATACGCTAAGTGCCCAATTGTAAAGACTTGCCTCGTTCTTTATCTCGTCTATTTCCTTACTCAACACCCACAATGATCAAACGTGTCGGTTTGTAAGGTCGCGCTCAGTCATTGCTTAGCAGGTCCTCCATCTTTGAATAGCATGCGTTGCTCACCGCCTGCAGTTTCCAAAGCCAGGCCTCCATTACCATCAGGCCCGCCGGCAGCTACGCTTGACAGTAGTGTCAGATACTGTTGATCCATAGAAGTGTCACCACAGTAGGCCATTGTGGAGGCATTAATTTTAATAGAAAAACCGTTCTCTTGCGAGTAGGTACCGTTGAAATTGTTGCAATCCGCTTTGCCTACCAGTGTGCCGTCCGTGTTGAAGGTGATTGAGTAATTCTCTGGGTTCATAACGGTTGTAACCTCGCCCGTTGTTTTATTGGTAACACTCTCCCACTGCCACACAATGCCCTGGATTGTATCACCTGAGGTTGGCGTAGCGGCTTGCGTGCAGGCAGCTAAAAAGAGAACGATCCCGAGAGTAGCAAGTAACTTGACAAGTTGATTTTTTTTATTCATCACATTACACTCCGTCATTGTGTTTCAGGACATCGAACTATTATCAAACGGTGGGTGAGCCGCGTGGAGCTAGCTCACCCGAAACCGTACTCTTTCTCCTATCAGGGTTAGCAATCAGCCTGCCAGCAGTTTTTGTTTGGCTGCAGCAAACTCTTCATCGGTCAGAACACCCGAGGCATGCAGATCGCCCAGCTCCTTGAGTTTGGCGGTCAGATCATCCGCAGGAGCCTGCTCTACCGGAGCTGCGTACTGCGGGGGCGGTGGCGTAGATTGCTGCTGTGCAGCCGCATCCGCTACACCTTGTTGATACGCCTGGTCATACTGCTGCTGCGCTTGCGCATTTTGCTGCGCATACTTCTTTTGCTGGTGGTGGTGCACGGCACCGGCCGTGCCCACTACGACCGCCGTACCGACGGCGGCGGCGCCCAAGCGAGCTACTGGTCTTCTCATCATTGCTCTTCTGCGTAACATATAAACCTCCTGTTTCTTTGGGTTTAGGTTTCAAATCTGGCCTGATTTAGCGGCTCACTTCGTGGCTGATTCAGCTTTAGCAAATGTCTCCAAGGCTTCCTCCACAACCTCGTGTGGAATTCGGTCCTGTCCCAACAACCGGCCGTCCGCCCTGAGCACTGCATCTTTGAACTTGACTGCCCACAGGTTTTCAAACATCAATATTGCCGCGTTGGTGCCGTTCTCCATTGTATCAGCTACATTAGCGATATCTTCGACTTGAATGATCCCTGTCGTTTCGACCTCCAGCGGATCGAAGAGCGCAAGGACGTCATGTGCCAACTGCTGCATTTCGGCCGCCTCGTAATGTCCATCTTCATATTTCTGGATCATTACGAGATCGATTATCCGCACGACCTTGTTTTTGACCAACTCGAGCAGCTCCGGTATGATCTCTCCTTTGAGTTTCTCGGTTTTAAATTCTAAGGCTAGAATATCTATTGGACCGTACGTCATGGTTCAATCTCCTTCCATAAAATAATTGTATCCGATATTGATTTGCGGTGAATGGGGAAGTGAAGCGGTCAGGACTCCACTTCCATCCCAGATCTTATTCATATCGAAGAGACTCTCTCCACTTCGGTTTATTCTTTAACAGCCATCTGGACTTTTTATGGGTGAAATCCAATCCTATCTAGATTTACGCAGCTGGTTGGGTGGGAGCTGGTGTATTACCGGGGAGGGCATTCCGGTTATTGTAAACGGTATGGGCATAGTGTGAAATATCAAGGAAGACTGCCAGGGCGATCCACAGCCAATCCCAACCAGTTACCATTGCCCCGCCCCACGACATGATGGCATACATCAGTGTGGTGAACGGTAGGAAGATGATCCCAAGGACTGCCACCAACCATCTATCATTGAAAGCATTCATGAATTGGGTCGGGCGGGCTATCCAGATGAAAATATCCGCCAAACGTGGGAATATTCCAGCAAATAGTGCAAATAGACAAGGCATATTATTCTCTCCTATTTAGTTTTTCTTTGATGATATCGATTTCAGGAATCTCCATTAATTTCGACGGTGAGTTTATTCTGTCACTGTCAGCCATCTCGTCGATACACACAGGCATTGCCAGGATCATCAATATATCATAGTCAGAATCCTTTTTTACTCGGCAGTTGTCGAGACTGGTTCAATTGCCTCTTTGGAGCGGCTTGATAATTTCTGCAGCTCGTTGCTCATTTTATCTATCCGGTTCTGCATCTCCTGACGGCTTTTCTGCCAATCATCCTGTAATTTGATATATTCAGCGTCCGCTTTGATCTTGATGTTTGATCGGAGTTCTTCACCGGATGAAGGGGCAAAAAGCAATGCTACGGTTGCACCTGCAAGTGCGCCAAAGACTGTGCCAAAAACGAAGCTCAATACATATTTCATCAGTTGTTTTCCTCTCGGTACTTTTTTGATTGAGATTGTCAAATATCGCCATTATTCCGGTAATTCCCGAAGAATCTCCATGATTCAACCATGAAGCTGGGCGTAGTAATCATCAGCTGACATACACACATAAGTCATTTACCCGGTAGCTAAGTGGCTTCAATTGGCCATCTCGTCAACGTACACAGTTACTGGCAGGAACAGCCAGGCATTTCGGTGAAGATTAATTAATGTAAATTCGTGGGATTTGATTTTATGCTGCTTACTCCTTGTCTTTTAGGATTTTGAGTTTTTTTGATTCATTCATCCAGGGATCACTCTTCTCCATGTGGGTAAGGTAGGATAACCACTGAAATGATCGGCAGATGTAGCTCGTATAGCGAGTTCAGCACTCCGAGCAGGGCAGCCTGATCACTTACCTCGCCTTCCAATGTTGTTACCGGGGGAGACGCCTGCTCTAAAGAATTGCGGATCTTCATTCCTGTCATCCGATCAATCCATTTTGGATCGATACTGCCCTGGACATCGATTTGGTAAAATGCGGGACGATCGAAAGGGATTGCAATCTTATGCTGTATGTTCACCATGCTTATAGCATACAGGGCTTTCCCGTGAAAATAAACCACCTAAAGGAGGGATTTAGGTGGGATTAAGGAGGGTAGTATTATTAAAGATTGTCGCGTTTACACGGGTAAAACGAGTTTAGTGCGGGGGAAGAATATTCAATTCTTCTGCTCTGGCTACAGCATCCCAGCGCCGGTTGACGCCCAGTTTACTGTAGATATTAATCGTGTACTCTTTGGCTGTTGCATATGAAATATTGAGTTTTTGCGCAATTTCCTTGATGCTTGACGGCCCTTGTAATAAGGTGAGGACCTCAAGCTCCCTGCGGGTCAGTGGCTCAAGCAATGACGAAATTTCAGCTGATGGACTTGCTGCTGGTTTGCCTGGGCTTTCGCTACCCATCCGAGTTGTTACATCTTCGGGAAACGCCACCAGGATGCGATGGATGGTCTCCACCAGGTAACCTTGGTTGGCGAGCCGCAGTAGGATTGATTGCATGGGTTTCCCCAGGTCGACAAAAGCTCGTATGAAACCGCCGGGTTTTCCGAGCTCTACCGCCTGTTCCAGTACAGCGTTAGCCTGGTCAGTTTTCCCCAGGGCATCTAGCACTAAGGCGCGTAGTGCTAGAATCTTGATCTTATAACGGGTGTTATAGGTTCGATCCGCGATCTCTTCCAGAGTATCCAAGATTTCTGTTGCCAAACGCAGGTCAGCAGCTTTGCCTCTGGTCAAAAGGATGTCCACTCTGGTCACTTGCGGTTCTTCCAGCCACATTAGAGGCTGGTCGGGTGGCGGATCGGTTAACGTGTCAACCCACCGGCCAGCATCTTCCAGATTTCCTTGCGATGAGCATTAGCCTGGCACGCAGGGAGCGTGTTCGGATATCTTCGCTCCCGCTCTGCTCCAGGTCATACTGGCTAATAGACTCCAGCATCTGCCAGGATTCGGAAGTCTTCCCAAGGATCTGATAGATCAGCGCCAAACCTGCAACTGCATCACGATAGGTAGTTACCAGAACTGTATAACGGTTTTCCACGATCTGGGTAAAGTATCGCTCAGCAGCCTCCAGCTCATTGAACTGATAACACACCATGCCTAGGTACCAGTTTCCCAAGTTCCTCATGAAGGCAATCCCACCCTGGGTTGCTCCTTGAACCAGCAGCTGTGCAATTTGCCTGGTCTGCTCAAGCTGCCCGTTATTCTGGTAGATGAAACACAGTGATTCCAAGACTAACAGGGCATACGTATCCGCCTTATCCCCATAAGACTCATATTCCTGGAGCAACAATCGTTCGGCAGCCTGAGCCTGGCCGCTGGCTTGCATAGAAAAGCCCAGGTAAAGCATCGCCGCACCGCGGCCTAATTTCCATGATAAGGGCAGGAGCGCCAATGCCTGATGGCATAAATCGATTGTTAACATCGGCTGATTACGCAAATATGCTTGCTGAGCTTTGAACAGCAGGATCTGCGCGCGTAAGATTTGAAGGTCATCCGCTGGTAACGCTGCAACTTCATCCGCATCCAACAGGTCTTCTATCTGCGTGAGCACTTGCGCTTGCAGGTCCAATCTCCACGAAAACTGGAGCGCCCAGGCCTTAATCATTAATAACTGCGGTTGTCGTTGGATCAGCTCCTCCGGTAACATGCGCAGCCAGCGTTCCAGGGTCAGTCGGTCCTCGCGGTTGATCACATCGCGCAAGCCGGCACTGATCTGGCGTGCAGCCAGGCTGTAATCTCCCGCTGCTTGGGCATGGTGTATGGCTTCATCCAACAGTCCGTGTGCTTCAAACCAGGCTGATGCCCGGCAATGGAGGTCGTTCACTTGATCAGGGGAAATCTCGGTGGATAATCTTTGCTGCAGCAATTCTTGAAATAAGTGGTGGTAGCGGTACCATTCCCGTCGGCTGTCAAGGGGTGAAAGGAACAGCTCAGAGTGTTCAATCCAATCCAGGCAGGCACGCACATTCCATGTGCGATCGATCTCTCCAATGACGGCTTCACATAATGGAGCACAAAAGCGATCCAGAATGGAGGTCTTCAATAGGAACGAGTGGATTGCTGGAAATTGGTGGGTCAGAACCTCATCCAGCAGGTATCCGGTAATATTGGCATCCTCGCTTGATAAAGCCAATTGAACGGTTTCTTGACTGCCTATGGAACGTAAAGATAGGGCAGCCAGGTGCAAACCGGTGGGCCAGCCTTCGAAGCGTTCATTTACAAGGCTTAAGGTAACCTCGTCTAAATGAATAAAAAGCGACCGATCCAGATAGAGAGAAGTCTCCTGCGGTGAAAAACGCAGGTCTTGGGTGCGTATTTCAAGGATCTTTTTCTTTGCGCGCAGGCTGGTTAGCGGAAGGGGTGGATCAATTCGCGAGATCAGCACCAGATGCAATGGTTTTGGCCAATGGCGGACCAGCTCACCGAGTAGATCATGCACCTCTTTTCCTCGGATGAACTGGTAGTCGTCCAAAACGAGAAGGGCTTCTCCGGGAAGATTATCAAGGTCATTACAGAATGTCGTATAGAAAGCATTCAGTGGAGGTTGCCTGCTTGCTTGAAGCAACATCAGGGTCGCTTCACATGCATGCGGAAAAATCGAACGTAATGCGGCGATAAAATAGCGTAAAAATTGGCTGAGGTCGCTTTCTTCTTCATCCAAGGAGAGCCATGCTGAAGGTAGGGGTGATCCCTCGCCACTTCTTTCAGCGGAAATTCGATTAAGCCAGGCGCATACCAGGGTGGTTTTACCATAACCAGCCGGTGCGCAGATCAAGGTCAGCGGGTAGTCAATGCAAGCATTGAGTTGCTCGGACAACCGCGGACGATCGATCAAGGCCCGTGGTATCAGGGGTTGATGGAGCTTGGTTTGCAGAAGGATTGGATCCTGATCAGTCATCCGTTTACACAAACTCTATGTTCAGTATTTTGCCTTAATATATTTTGACACTTAGCTTGGGTACGGATTTTGCCGATCAAGGGTTACACATATAAATGGACCTGGAAGAATATAGATCTTAGATATCTTTAAGGTAAGAAGATCTCATGACTAAGTTAGTCAATTACCGTTTCCATTCAGTAAATACGCATCGATGGGAAGATTTTTTTACCTGGCAGTCACAACTGTGGTACGCTGGGCTGAGCTCCGCTTGCTTTAATGCGATGATGAGGATTGGATTAAGCAGATGATTACAATCCAGCGTTAGCCACCCTCCCCCATTAAAACACCAGAAGCTTAACAACAATCCGGTATAGCTTCTCATCATGCCATTTGATGACCCGGAGTCGGATCGAACGCCTATCCTAACGATTAAGAGTTGTGGTCACGGATATCGATATTGTATATATAGTATTTTAATTTCCATAATATCCCGTATTTGGGGAGAAATTTATCCAACATGTCCATGAGTCCACTGTTTAATATCCCAACTGCACCATAACTGCGCCATTCCGGGATAAAAGCGTGTGACCCAAATTATATTCTCAACGAGGAAAGGCAGCCTGCAGTACTGTCCAAAGGGGGAATAACTACTTGATCCGCAGTCAAAAATGACTAGATAAAATGACTATCCATTAAGTCCAGAATTAGAATTTAATCGTACAAAGTATGAATTAGCGAGTAAATTGATGTTTGATAAGTCTATTAAGTCCACGATCACCATACTGTATCGGGATATTTGCTACCGAACTGCACCCGATCTGCACTCGGTATGAAGCATGGAAAGGTGACCCACAAACCTGTCCCGTGCGGCAGGCAAGTTTAATCGCATATTTCAAATATGATCAAATAGGAATGCAATTTTGGATGGTGTTACTGAAAACGATACATACTGATACCATCTTGGTTAGCGAGGAAGGATGTAACCTTAAAGAAGCATGGGGAGATATTTTTGAATCAATAAGTGTTCGAATGGGTTAGAAGTTAGATGTTTTCTAATAAATGTTGCTAGGTGGTTATCCTTCCGTAACTTCCACTTCGATCCAGGTAGCCTCGAAATAGACTTCTCGGTAACGAGACAGACGCATATGCTGGCTGGCATACTGAGCGGCGAGCTCGGCTTCCAGCTGGCGAATCTGAGACTGTAATTCAATGACCTGACTGCGCAGGCGTATAATCGTCTCAGCAGCAGCATCATCAACACCCAGGTCGTCCTGTAATCGGCGCTTAATGCGCGATTCATAGTCTTCGTAAGGATCATACCAATACCGTTTTGGGGATAAATATCCGGGAATCATTCCAATACCTCATTTGGGTTGCAATTATGAATGTTTTGACCGTGAGGAGGCCAGCTCGCGGATGCTATTGACCTCCTTATCTGACAAAGGTTCGGGCAGCACTAGCCTGACCAAGGCAAACAAGTCACCGTGCGTTTTGGGATCACCCAGGTGGGGCATACCCTTACCGCGCAGGCGGAAGCTCCGCCTGGCATTGGTTCGGGGTGGGATTTTCAATATTACCGGTTTATCCAGGGTGGGTATGCGGGTTTCACCACCCGCAATGGCGGTGAACATATCGACCGGCACGTCAATGTGCAAGTCATCACCTTCACGCTCAAAGGTTTCATTGGGTAAGATGTGCACGATCAAATACAGGTCTCCAGCCGGTCCATTGTTGTGACCCGGTTCGCCCTGACCTGACAGACGAACTCGCGAACCAGTCCGCACACCAGGTGGAATGGTAGCTTGGATGCGATGCCCATCAATTTCCAGCAAGCGATCTGTACCATGATATGCTTCTTCGAGGCTGAGATCGAGTTCAAACTCGACATTCCGTCCGCGTGCGCGGCTTGGGTGCGGTGCCTCTGCCACGCCCACGAACCTGGCCAAAGATATTGTTGAAGAAGTCAGAATATGGTGATGCGCTCCCAAAGAGATCTTCCAGGTCTTCGGGACTGGCGTATTGGACGTGTACACCTTGACCGGGTTGGGCTGACCAGTTTTGCCAGTCGAAATCCTGTTGGCGACCTCCAGTCTGCTGCCATTGCTGGTATTGACCCCGCAACTCATCATACTTCTTGCGCTTTTCCGCATCCGATAGAACCTGGTAAGCCTCGTTAATCGTCTTGAATTTCTCTTCCGCTTCTTTATTACCTGGGTTCACATCAGGGTGATACTTTTTTGCTAACTCGCGGTAGGTCTGCTTTATAACCTTCTTTTCAGCGTTCGGCGGTACACCTAATATTTCATAATAATCCTTAAAGTCCATTGGTCACCGTCTCATTCGTCTAGCTTTATTCATTGTCTAACTCTTCGACCTTCCTGGACTTCCACTTTTTATATGCAGTCTCAATTTCCCCTGGCGTGTGGGTATCGCAGGCAACCAGCGGTCGTTGTTCATCCGCCACGCAGTGACCGCCTGGGCTGGTCACGGTACAATCCACCAGCTTGCCATCTGGGGTATATACGGCAAGGATGTTGAAGATTCTGGCACATACGATGCAGCCATGCACTTCGACTACAGTTTTATTTTCAGACATGGAACCTCCAGGAATGCCCAGGATTAAAAACCCCTGGGCTTGATCATTTAACCTTTAAGCAAAAACGTCGCACATATGCGAGAGATGGTCGTATGGAATTGCGCATAATTACCGCGGAGAACAGCAATGAGGGTATTGATTATATCTGGTCATCTCATTATCGGAGCCAACGTTTCTGCTTCCAAGATTCCAAATACCTGGGCTCCGGCCAGTATAACCCTGGAACGAAGTCTGAACATTCTACGGGAAATATTCGCCCACCCCGGTTGGGCTGTCCCCAGCCAAATTCAATCTCACGATCGCAGTTTGCGCAATTCACATAAAACTCGTCACTCTCCTCATCATTCTCCTGCTCGAATATTTCATACTCCTCCGGTTCAGAAGCAGAGTCATCTTCAGTAAATTCGCCGAAATCCCCTAGCTCAGCTTCTTTCTCTGGTGTTTCCTCCACTCTTTCTTTAAATTCAAAATGCCAGCGATGGTCAGCATCGAGCGGTCCCCATTCCTGCCAGCGTTCACTGACCGGACCTGCAAGTATGGTCCAAATGCGGGTGACATTCAATTTATGATCACCACATGTTTTACAGGTGAACTCCCAAAGTTGGTTATCATTCATAGCACTACTCCTTTTGGTAAACATTACAAGATCATATCAAAAATCCGTTACTGGAAATTTGAATAAAAATATCCACAAAGAACACGATATATTTGTGTAAGTTTTGTGGATACGTTTACAGTCCTCCATGGCACTACTGCCATTATCATTTAATAAAAGCGACCCTAGAAATGACCTGACCCGTAATACGAGAGGGTCAGGTCATTTTGCAATCAGATTTACAAAAATGTTTACTTAACGCTTCTACTGTCAGCCCACCAGCCGGTTAAAGAATGAGTGGTAGTGCTGCAAGGTTTTGCGAAGGTCTTCAGTAGAGACATCATCGCCTTTCTTCCACTGATTCTCCAGGGAGCTATGCTCTTGGGCAAACATCTGGGTGATTTTTTCGACCACCTCAGACACCAATCCATCGGCCAGCTGTACAGCTGTGCGCGGCTCATCCACAAACTTGCCCTGGATCTCATTCCAACGCGTTCGTAAAAGCTCTGATTCCTCTCGGTTAAGCAGAGATGCCGATGAAGCGACATTCGTGACGACTGGGGCTTCATGGACAATCGTCTCACTCAGTAGCGTCTCGTGGACAATCGTCTCACCCATCGGCGTCTCGTGGACAATCGTCACTTCAATCGGCGTTTCAAGGACAATAGTCTCGCCCATCGGCATCTCTTGGACAACCTTCTCTTCCTTCGGCGTTTCGTGGATATCCGTCTCACCCCATGACGCCGCGTGGATAAGAGACGGTTCCACCTGAACATTACCAGTAAAAGGATCTGAATTTACATTCGGATTGTTCATTTCTTGATCGATTCTCTCAAACATAGCTTGGTTATCATATTGTTCATTCATACCTTTTTCTCCTCTCCAACGACCGTCTCTATTTTGAGGAGTTCCTCGAATAGGGACCGGTAATAAATCATTGCCTGCCTTAATTCTTCAGTATTTGCCTGTCCCTGTTTATTTTTACCCGCGATCTCACGAGCACCGCGGTAATTGGTCACTAAAGCAGGATAATTAACCGAGATATCGGCTGCCCGCTGCTCAAAATCAGATAATGGATAACCACGAATCTGCATGACTTCCATGATCAGACGGTCAGCATCAACGATCGCCTGTCCTGGTTCGTCGACAAACTTGGATTGTACAGCGGTCCATTCAGCCAGATAACGATCGTGCTCACTAACTGAAAGTGGCCGAATATCCAATGTCTCAACATGCTTCTGTCGTTCACTCAGCTCAGATTGTGCTTTCTTCTCCCCACCCATGGTTTGCACGGTGCGATCATACTCAGGTCCGAATTTTTCATGAAGCTGTTTCGACCGATTACGGCGAGAGAAAATCAGACCTAATATCACACCTACTATCACGACCACCAAAACGACGATGATAATTAATGTAGTATCCATAAAACGCCTCCTCTATTATTAGCTTCCCTGCAACTTGATCTGCTGACCGAACAGCAGCTGACCTGAAGGTTCACTAAGAGGCTTATCTCTTATGACCATCTGGAGGATTTCTTTCCTCCGTTCAATTAATCCAAGTATAGTGACTTAGAGTCTCAAAAGCGTCACAAAATCTTCAATGTCTGGTTCTGGCGGGTTGTTGGTGGATCTTCAAACAACAAGGAGAACACTTTCTCCATTTTCTAAAAGAATATTTTAAATTCTTTGACTTTGCCCCGGAACACCTGAGTATGAGCCAGGGATTTTCTATTTCTCAACTGTAGGGAATACCAGGCGATCGATTCGTAGAATAAATATCCTGGGAGGAATCATCCGCGAAGATTACGGATAACGTTAAGCACCGCTTCTCCCGTAGGATATATTATTTACAACATTCAGGAGTTATAGACCAGCGCAACATTTCGAACTATATCTCCCTGTCGGTGGTGTGTAAGGACAATTGAAAGGGAGACTCTTATGTTGCAAAAATCCGCAAGGCAAGATACTATCTTTCGCCTAATCCTCACTGGCATATTTAACTGAAGACCAGATAAGCAAAATACCCATCTACCAAGAAACAGAAAGCTGCAATAGCGATCATGATCCCATTAACAACCTGGGTAGCCTGTTGTTTCGCAACAGGTCTCCTGAGCATACCAATGCAACCAGCTGTAAGAGGCAGTAAAGACAGGATACTCATAAAACGAAAATCCAATGGATAACTCCGGGAGGTAAGCCATGGAAAACACAAGAAGAATAATGTTGCCAGGAAAAATGACGCAGCGATCAAAGTGAAGCCAAAGACCCGACCCTTTCGAGCTACCCATGTCCGCTTGTTACCCAAACGGTCTGATTCCATATCCGGTATCTCAACGTTAAGAATGAATGCTAAACCATATAGCGTCAGTGGAATGATAAAAAGCAATCCATCCCCATTCAGCTGTCCACTGGTAACCAGATATCCAAATCCCGGGATCAGCAGACCGATGGAAACAGCCATCGACAATTCGCCTAAACCGTGATACGCAAGCCTTAAGGGTGGCGCCGAGTAAAACCAGCCTAATAGATTGCCCAATAAAACAATACCCAAGAACCAGATCGGAAATGAGTACAGAATTTGGAACATAATTCCGAGTGCCAGGGAGCACAAGATCAATGTTATCGCAATCCATTTAGCAGGTTTTCTCAATCCTGGATCATCCACCAGAACACCACTCCCTCCGCTGAAGAGAGTGGGTTTGTCGTACTTGTCTACTTCAACGTCGAAATAGTCATTGCTGTAGGAAATGGAAAGATGGGCCGGTAGCAGAACCAGGTAACCAAGCAGAATCCTTGACAGATAAACAGGCGCTCCTATTAAAACTGCCCATAGAGCCCCAAACGCGAAAAGCGCCATCCCGCAGATCAAGAATTGAAACCTAGCTACTCGAAATAGTCTAGTCATTGATGCTATTCTTATTCATGATTACCCGAGACCAATAACGTCAATTGCATTGACTCTATAGCAATTGCCGAATTATTGACAATCCGTCTGCCCTGATTCCCAACTTTCGCCTAAAACCGATTTACCTCCTGAAGAGGACTGACCAAATTGGCTAACCGAAACGAAGTGGTTAGCTGTGGTCTGGTGGCTTAATATCTTATGGAACACTGCAGCCAAATGGTTAGCATGAGCGGCGCTGCGGGTACATATCAAATTCTAGCACGAGGGGTGATTACATCCCAATACGGATGTATCTACGGGCACTGATCTATGTTTTGGATATCGTCCTGTATCGCAAGGATACGGTTTCCGGGATCGGGGTGGGAGCTGAGGAATTCGGGGGGTTGCTGTCCCTGGCTAAGTGAATCCAGGATCTGCATGACCTTGACCATGTCTTGGGTGTCATAACCGCTGTCGTTCATGAAACAAACTCCCAACCAGTCGGCTTCGGTTTCGTCAGAACGGCTGTATTTCATGTCAATGAGGTTTCCGACAACTGCAGCCAGCTCGGAAGCAGCGATGCAGCCGTTGGGGTTGTTGGGGTCACAGGCCGCGATGACGGCGGCACCAGTGATGCCCTGAGTGAGCTGGGATTTGGCGATCTGTTCGGCCGAGTGGCGCGCAACAACGTGCCCGGTTTCGTGACTAAGAACACCAGCCAGTTCGCCGTCTGTTAGCAGTAGATCGTAAAGGCCGCGAGTGATGAAGATCTGCCCGCCGGGTAGAGCGAAAGCATTGACGGTCTGCGGATCAGCAAGCAGGTGGTAGGCATATTGGTAGGGGGTAGTACTGGCGGGAGAATCCTGGACGATGCGCAGCCCGATATCCTGGACTCGTTGCTGGTCAGACTGGCTGGAGTCAAGGCCACCAAACTCGGCGGACAATTCAGGAGCAGCCTGCAGTCCCATGGCGATCTCTTGATCTGGGCTCATACTGATGTGCTGGACGTCATTGGTGACGGGGTTGGTGGACTGCGAGCTGAAATAGGTGATAAGGGAAATGACGACCAGGACAGCACCCAACACAAGCCTCACAACCAAACCGCTGCCACTTCTACGAGTTCATATATTCCCTTCCTTAATTACTCAAGCTTTTACCGCAAGCCGGTCAGGCTGGCGGACAATCCAGATAAGCGCCAGGCCGGTGATTGCCCCGGCGACCAGGCCGGTGATGCCAACAGCGACGAGTACGCTGGCGAATGTAGTAGGTACCTTGTTTTGGAAGAAAACTCCAGCCGCCAGCAGGCTGAGGTAGGCGCCTAAGGTCCAACCGGCGACATTGGCAAGAATCCAGGTTGCTAGGTGAGGGATTTCACGGCGAAGGGCTGGATATTGGAATAAGGCGATGATCACTCCAAAGGAGATGAAACCGACAAGCATACCGAGTGGAGTTTTTGACAGGAGCTGCACGACATACAAACCGAGCGTGTAGCCTACCACCCATCCAACGGCGTGGTTAAGGATCCAATCATAGGATTTCGAGATATAGGGACGGAGAACCAGCCATTGAGCCAGGCCAAGAAAGATGCCAGAGATAATTGGGACGATGACACGGGCAACGCCGAGGTCAAGCGAGCCGACCAGGAGAGCAAGGAGCAGATAGCCAACAAGCATACCGAGCGCAGTGGCGAAAGTCCAAGCAAGCCAGAGGCCAAATTCATGGCGTTTTAGTTTAGTTTCATTGATATCGATGGTCATTTGTATTATTATGCCAGAAGATAAGTGCAAATGCAACGTAAGTGTTGGTCGCTAACTGCAATGTGTCCTGCTGTAACATTTGGAACTTTACTAATTAAAATAGAAACCTCTCCCCAAAACCACATGGCCATCCGCCTCCAACAATCCCGCAATCAGGGTTGAATTAGAGACCTTTGACGATGGTGGCAATCAGCATGAGGGCGGCTGAAACCGCGGCCAGCCAGAAATCATACTGGGTGAGTATAGAAACGGTGGATGTTAAATGACCAAGCAGGGCGAGCACCAGCAGTATCAGGGCGATGACCCAGGTAATCACTTTCGGTGGAGATAGCTTCATCTTGTTCCTCCTTAAATTGAAAACGCAAGTTTCATTGACTTTATGATGATAACCCTCAAGGCGGACAGAAGGTGTGATTTTATGGTTTTAGTCTTCGAGAATAAAGGTGACCTTCATCTGGACACGATATTCGGTGATTTGTCCATTTTCATCGATGACCACTTCCTGATTCTCGATCCAGGCACCTCTGACATGGGTAAGAGTTTTTTGGGCGCGCGCAATCCCTGCTTTAATGGCGTCATCGAAACCCTTGGTAGAGGAGGCTTTAATTTCAGTAACCCGTGCGACAGACATTTTCGAACTCCTTTCGATTGGTTGAGGCCTAAAGATACTTTGGATGTGGAGAGTAAAATCTCCTTCTATCGGATCTCGAGGCTCGGTATCCAGCCTCGATTGCATCTAGAATTAATGCCACCCCTTGCAACTACTGAGCAGATACCACTCTCAGACCGGCATACTCTTTGATTGAAACATACTCCGAAATGCAAAACATCTGGAAGGGATGTCAAGTGAATTCGGCGAGCGAAGCCAACCGACTCCCCAAAACAATAATCTATTTTTTCTTCAGCACCAACAGGCCATTGGTGGTTTCGAATACTTTGTATCCAGCTGGCAGATCATCCAATGCGCCTTCCTTTTTAACTTTAGCGAAGTAGTAAAGAGTTGCTTTTTTACCAGTGGATGTGACGCGGTTTTTTCCGTGCAGAATATAGGTGACACCCTTAGAATTTTTGTATGTAAAAGCCATGAGATTCTCCTTTTGATTCTTCTTAAAATATGCTGATATTTTGATCTCGCGGGTCAGATTACTTTGCAACCGCGAATATTTATTGGCCTTTGTTTATCTCTTTTGCTTTCAAACCACCAGGCTATTAAAGAAGGAGTGGTAGCGCTGCAAGACTATACGGAGATCTTCTGTAGAGACATCATTGCCTTTATTCCACAGAGCTTCCAGCGACCTATGTTCGTTGTTAAACATCTCAGTGATAAGCTCGATCACCTCAAACACCAGCTCATCCGCCTGTTCAACAGCTGCCCGCGGTTCGTCAACAAACTTGCCCTGGATCTCATTCCAGCGGGTGCGAAAATGCTCTGATTCCTCTCGGTTAAGCAGGGATGCCGATGCAGCAATATTCGTTTCTACTGGGGCTTCATGGGCGGTCGTCTCACTCACTAGATTCTCGTGGACAATCGTCTCACCCATCGGCGTCTTGTGGGCATTCGTCACGTCCATCGGCGTTTCATGGACTATCGTCTCGCCCATCGGCATCTCCTGGCCAACCTTCTCTTCCTTCAGCGTTTCGTGGATATCCGTCTCGCCCCATGACGCCTCGTGCACAAGAGACGCATCCACCTGAACATTATCAACAAAAGGATCTGAGGTTACATCCGGATTGTTCATTTCCTTATCGGTCCTCTCAACCATACCTGAGTTATTATATTGATCATTCATCCTTTTATTCCCTCTCCAACGACAGGCTCTGTTTTGAGGAGTTCCTCGAATAGAGACCGGTAATAGATCATTGCCTGCCTCATTTCTTCAGTATTTGCCTGTCCCAGCTTATTTTTGTCTGCGATCTCCCGCGCACCACGGTAATTGGTCACCAAAGCAGGATAATTTACCGAGATATCGGCTGCCCGTTGATCAAAATCAGAGACTGGATATCCACGAAGCTGCATGACTTCCATGATCAGACGATCTGCATCAACAATCGCCTGTCCCGGTTCATCGACAAATTTGGATTGTACAGCGGTCCATTCAGCCAGATACCGGTCGTGCTCACTTACTGTAAGTGGACGAATTTCCAATGTCTCAACATGCTTCTGCCGTTCTATAAGCTCGGCTTGGGCTTTCTTCTCGCTTCCCTTGGCCTCTACTGCGTGATCGTACTCAGGTCCAAATTTTTCATGCAGCTGTTTCGAACGATTACGGCGAGAAAAAACCAGACCTAATATGACACCTACGATCACCAATACCACAATGACGATGACAATTGTGGTTGTATCCATAAAACGCCTCCTCATTATTAGCTTCCCTGCAACTTGATCTGCTGACCGAACAGCAGATCACCTGATGGTTCACTAAGAGGCTTATCTCTAATGACCATCTGGAGGAATTCTATCATCCGTTCAATTAATCAAAGTATAGTGATAAAGCGTCTCAAAAGCGTCTCAAAACGTCACACGGTTGTGTTTATCAGATTAGCAACCCACACGATACGGCGCAACCTCGTACGTTTTACCAGATCCCATTCAACCATTTCCGTCGAAAAGCACTCCAAGTAGTCCCCAGGCACTGCTTAGGTTAACTCCCGCTACGATGCCTGCTACGCTGATAGTGTTGAGGGTTTTACCAAGGCTCAGGAATGCAGATGGCAGCGTTATGAAGGTCGCTGGTGATGCCCGTGTCAATAGACATGCTAGTGGCATATCCCTTGAAGACGCACCCCAGCTAACCCGAATATTTAATCGCCTGGATCGGGCAGCTGAGTCCAATCAAACACACACAATTTTTGGAATTAACAGGATGGTATCAGGGTACACCAGGAGAAGCGGGGAGAAATAAACTGTTGCAAATCACGATCCGATGAAGAAGAAAACCGTTCTAACTGATTGACTATTACCCAGCAAGCTCCAAAAGCTATTTATTGACGATTTTCAATCCAGTATAAATCTTTCTCGTTCAGCCTCAACAATCAAAAGCTTTTCTGTCTGACCTCCTAGCCTATAGACCGAACACAGCTGCGTATACAATTCCCGTAAATCCGCCTCATCTGGCATTTCGGGTGGTGTAGTCTCCTGTACGATCTGGCGGGCACGCTCAAGATTGACAACAGCTTCACTCACTGCCGACAGACGCAGAGCTTCTCGCCCAGCAGCCAGGCTGTAGTGGAAGGTAGCCTGTGTTATCCCGGCAGCCAGCGCATGGTAGGCCAATATGGCCGCTGACTCCCCACTCTTTTCGAGGACTTCCAGTGCCCGTCGATGAAAAAGACGCCGCCGCGCATCGCCAGCCTCGGTATACACCACATCGCGCAGCATGTCGTTGGTAAATGTATAAGCACTGGCTACGCCCGGTTGAGCTGTTTCCAACAAGAGCCGCCCACTGATCAATTCATCCAGGGCGGGTAAGGCCTGGTCTTCACTGAGACTGGAGATGACGCACATCCGCTCGAAGGTGATCTGATGCTCGAGCACGGCTCCGCTTGACAAAAGGTTGAAGGCGTTTGGGCTGAGTCGATTCAGGCGTGAGCGAATCACCGTATGCACGGTGGACGGGACGCGCACCGTCTGCCCAAGATCGTGTTCAGCGTCCACCGTGAAGCTCCATTGTCCATCCGCCTTCCGTTTGGGTTTCAGAATCCGCCGTTCGAGTAAATCCTTGAGTGTCTCAACCAGGTAGAAAGGTTGCCCATGCGTTTCAGTATATAACCACTGAGCGAAGTCAGCATCGGGCGGCGACAGGATGGACAGCATCATCTGCACTGTCTCGTGTTCATCGAGGGGCTCCAGCTCGATATGAACCGGGGTTACCTCTCGGGCTATCCGCTCCAGCCATAGGCTCAAGCCTTGCGGGTTGCCGGCTGGCTGGGGCTGAGTCATTGGGTGCAAAGCATCTGACCGCAGGCTGGCCAAAAACAAGATCTGTGCAGCTTTATCTTGCCAGCGTCGAACGGCATATTGCAAAAGGTCTAATGTGGCACTGTCCGCCCATTGCAAATCGTCAATAAAAAGTACCAATGGTGCCTGTTCGGCCAGGACTAACATACTTTGCACCAGCGGTTCGTACAGCTGCGCCTGGTTGCCTTCTGGATCCAGGTTAAAAGAATCCACAGGAGGGGGGGATAAATCGGGGTGGTGTTGGCGCAATTCAGGGAGCAACTGGCTTAGCGGTGATAACCAGATCTCATCTACTTTGTCTGTTAACGAGTTGTCAACCGCCAGTCGCAGCCGGAGTGCTTCCACCAGCGGATGAAATGGCAAATGGCTGCCACTCTCAAAAGCGCTCCCCAGCAGCAATTCAGCTCCCTGCATACTGGCCCAATTGATAAATTTATTGGCCAGGCGAGACTTGCCAATCCCAACCTCACCGCGCATCACCACCAGTTGGGGCTGGCCTTCAGTGGCAGCTTCATAACAATTTATCAGCGCCTGGTACTCCCGGTTGCGTCCGGTAAATAAGCTGCCCAGGAAATTGATTGAGGTATCTGGCTGGCTTGGCTGATGGAAGCTCTTACGGACATGAGGAGGAGCGAGGGGAGCTTGCATGCGAATACGCTCCGCTAAGGCAACCGTATCTGGTTCTGGTTCAATACCCAATTCGGTTGCGAGGATGGCACGACATCCCTCGTATGTCTCCAATGCTTGCCCGCGCTCGCCTGCCGCGAAGTGTGCCCGCATCTTGCGGCGATACGAAATTTCGTTCAGCGCATCCAGTGCAATCCAATGCGAAGCCGTCTCTGTGGCTCCAGCAAACTCACCATGCGCAAATTGGATTTCGGATAGACGGTCGAGGATCAAACCCAACCGGCGATTCCAGACCTCACGCTGAATAGCGACCCAATCATCAAAGTCAGGTGCATCGCCCAGTGAAAACCCAGCCATAAAATCACCCCGCTGGCAGGCTGCTGCAGATTGTAATAAAGGCAGGTTGGCTGAACCCTCCGGTAGCGTCCGGCTTGAACGATCGGCACGCGCCTGAGTGTACGCCCGTTCCACCGTTTTCAAGTCAAAGTCGATATTCGCCTCTGGATTCAGGCTCAGCGAATTATGTGTCACGAGAAGATAGGAGGTTTGAGCCTGACCACTGGCCTGGCGTAAAGCTGTTTGTAGATGATCGAGGGTGTTGCGCAGTGATCCATGGCTGTGTTCAGGACTGGCTTCCGGCCACAGCAGGGCAGCCAAAGTCTCACGCGGTTGTGGGTCTGACTCGATCGCCAGAAAGATAAGAAGTGCCAGTGTCTTGCGAGTGGGAAAGCTCACCATGTGTTCGCCCAGACGGACTTCGGGTGGTCCCAATGCATAGATATGTAATGGTATTGCTTGGTCAGCCAATGCAAAACCCCTTGTGACGATTTTGAGACTCTCCATAATTATACTTAGGATAATGATTACTAGAAAGTTGAAGAATCTAAAGATTTGATTAGCGAAAGAGGTATCTTGGAAGAAGGCCCTTGATGTCTGGCATTGTTCTAACATTCCCCATCCTGGATGGTAAGGTGGAAGCCTGGCGGCGATTTTGCCAGGAGTTATGCGGTTTTCGACGCAAGCCTTACGAATCGTCACGCCAGCGGTTAGGCATCACGCGCGAACGGTTGTCGTTGGTTGAAACTGCTTTTGGAGCGACTGCAGTAACCACGCTAGAAGCTCCCGATGTAGCTCAGTCGTTGGGGCAGATCATTGCCTCAGATCTGCCGTTTGACGTCTGGTATCGGGAGAAACTGCAAGAGCTGCACGGTATCAACCTGGCTGGGTATGAGCAATTCGCCCAGCCAACACCACTCCCTCCCAACCAGGAGTTACTCTTCGAGTGGACAGTAAATTCCAGCAACACCAAGAAGAGCTAAATCTTCTTGTCGAATGGGTCAGGCGAATGGGTTTGTCCCATCGGATGACAATATATAAAGATATTAAAAACATAAGAAACGGAGAAAAGAATGACAATATTATCCTGGCTTGTGGTTGGTTTGATCGCTGGTTTTTTGGCCGGATTGGTCGTTAAAGGCGGAGGCTTCGGATTGATTGGCGACATCATCGTAGGCGTGGTTGGCGGATTGTTGGGAGGCTGGATTTCTGTCAATTTGCTGCATATCGGCAGTATGACGGGGATCAACCTGGGGTCGATCCTGATTGCGTTTATCGGGGCGGTAATCTTGCTTCTGGTATTGCGCCTGATCAGAAGAAGATAAAACAGACGTAAAAAAAAGGTACATACGGGAAAAAGGAGCACAAAATGAACAAGGATATTGTTGAAGGCAAGTGGAAGCAAATGCACGGCCAGATGAAAGAGTGGTGGGGTAAGCTCACCGATGATGAACTGGAACAGGCGGGTGGCAATGCTGAACAAATCGTCGGCTTGCTCCAGCAGAAGTATGGCTATACCCGCGAAGCTGCCGAAGAGGAATTCAATCGGCGGATTAACGATGTTGAGAAGAAAGTTAAGAGTGCTTGAGTCACCCCAAACACATTCATGGCGAAGGCCAGTAATAAAATTGATTACAACTCGATCACTCACTGACGGCAATCAATGTACCATCACCGAAAGTACGAATACCCAAATCGGGGGTTCCTCATGATCATGGGGAAGGCACATAATAACGCTCTTGTCATGCAACGATTGAAATGCCAGGGTTGAGAAACACCTTGAAAGGAGATAAGTATGGAATTAATTAAATTCATTTTGTGGCTCAGTGCTGGGGCTGTTATAGGCTGGTTTGCCAGCCGGATCGTAACGACAGAAAGCGGGTGGAGCCATAAACCAGCACTGGTCAAGGTTTCTAACTCTGATGAGAGTTAATCCACCTAATTGAAACGGACATGCGAAGGGTGCAAACCCTTCGCATGATACCGTTCGCTAAACCTGATAAAAAAGGATTCCTTCCATGAAAAGATTCAAGAAAAACATCGGCATGCTCTTGCTGGCCATCTGGCTCATCCTGTACGGGCTGATTGCATTATTCAGCTTAAGCTTTAATGGGCTTGGGATAATTATGGGCATTCTGGCAATCGCGGCCGGTATCTTCATTCTAATCGGCCGTTAGCTACGACTGTCAGGTTAACTGTTTCTTGGTCCACCAGGACCAGGTGACTGACATTAAATCATAAGTACATTCAAAAAAGGAGAAATTTCATGGGCACACTATTATGGATTGTTATCATCGTTCTGGTAGTTCTATGGTTAGCAGGCTTTTTCGGTCGGAACGTATCTTCAAGCTTCCCGAAGACCGGCAATTGGATCCACACTCTGATCGTAATTGCCATCATACTCATCATATTGCGCCTACTTGGATTGTTGTAAAGCGCTCACCAGCTTGCTTTTGCGCTGGTCTGAACCTTGCCTTTCAACTCTGGCGATGAGGCACAGGGATAAGCTTTGAGCACTGATTGCCTCGTTTATCCAGATGTGCATGTATTTGAATATTTAATCGAATAGGGAAAGCATGGAACTCAATTCTCCTCCCCCACCGTACCAATGGACTTTTCGGCGCGTCATGGGTACGACGCTCGCCCTGGTTTTAGTAGTCCTGGGGTTCTATCTTCTTTCCCGTTTTTACAACGTCGTTTTCATCGTGTTTATCGCCATCGTGATGGGCACGGTGATCAGGCCGGCGGTAACCTGGTTGCACCGGCGAGGGCTTCCACGGATAGCGGGGGCAATTCTTGTTTATCTACTGATGCTCGCCCTGCTTATCAGCTTCGTTCTATTGTTGTTCCCTTTGATCGTTGATCAAGGTACAGCAATCGCTGCCGAGGTGCCTAATTACTACCAAAGCCTGCGAGGGGCAATGGCTAATAATCCCAATCAGCTGATTGTGCGTTTAAGTGAGTTCCTCCCAGTGACACTACCAGGGCTGGTGCCCATCCAGCAAACAGTTCAACAGATGCTAGCTTCCGCAGTGCAGGCGTTGAGTTATTTGGCATCAGCAGCAAAAGTCATCTTTATACTCGCAGCAATTCTGCTACTGGCTTTTCACTGGGCGCTCGATGGACCCCGGACCATTCAATCCTTGGTACAGCTGATTCCGAAGGAACACCGCGAGAGCAGCCGCGAACTGATCACGTCGATGGAATCCAAGGTTGGTTTCTACCTTGCCGGACAAGGTTTCCTTTGCCTGGTTATCGGCGTCATGGCACTGGTTGCCTATTTGCTCATCGGACTGCCTAATGTCCTGGTCCTGGCACTCTTGGCTGGTGTCATGGAGGCCGTACCAATGATTGGACCGCTACTTGGTGCCATCCCTGCAGGGCTGGTTGCCCTAACCATAGCGCCTTCCAAGTTGATCTGGGTGATTGTCGCTACGATAGTTATTCAGCAAATCGAAAACAGCTTATTGGTCCCGCGCGTCATGCGAAAAGCGGTGGGGATTAATCCGTTCGTGTCCCTGCTATCGCTTTTTGCTTTTACCTCTTTATTCGGTATTGCTGGTGCGCTCATGGCGATTCCCATGGCGGCTATCATTCAAATCCTGCTCGATCGCTTTGTTTTTCATCCAGCAACAATGGAGTCGGAAGTCTCGACAGGTCGCGATTATGCCAGCCGGCTACGCTATGAAGCACAGGACCTTGCTCAAGATCTGCGCAGGCAGGCACGCCTCAAAAAGGGGGGCTCGGATTTAAAGGTCAAGCAGATCGATCGGGTTTTGGATGAGATTGAGACCATAACTACCGACCTTGACTCTCTGCTGGCTGAGGTCCATACATCTGGTACACCATGACAAAGCGACTGATTTTGTACGCCTTGGCGGTTATGACCACATTAACTGCGCTGGTGGTACTATGGCAGCTCCGGATTGCCGTTGTTTATGTTCTGATATCACTAACACTCGCTGCAACCATACGTCCTTTGTTTAGCCGATTGCTCGGACGAAGTCTTGCGGTGCGGGTGGCTTGGATATTACTGTACCTGGTGGTGGTGGGGAGTTTCGTCTTCTTCCTGATCGTCATCGGCAATACTGCGATACACGAAATTCAACAGCTGGCTCATTCTGTGGCGGTGCAGGATAAGTGGGTGCTACCATTATGGCTGCAGGGCAGCTCATTCCAACAGGTTCTTTTATCAAGACTGCCACCGCCGAGTAGGCTCTTCGAAGCAGTTACCGGCAGCCAGGGGCAGCTCATACTGCCAGCTATACTCGGATTCACGCAGGGCATTGGCAGCATCGTCAGTGCTGCGATCGTGATCCTGTTCCTGAGCCTCTATTGGAGCATCAATCAAATTCATTTTGAGCGACTTTGGCTCTCGCTCCTTCCATCTGGTCAGCGTAAACAAGCACGTGGCATTTGGCGGACAGTCGAGCCTGAAATCGGATCTTACACACGCGGGCAGTTAATCCAAAGTCTCCTGGCCGGCCTGCTATTAGGTCTGGGTTACTGGGCGCTCGGATCTCCTTACCCTGCACTCTTGGGGCTGGCTGGCGCTCTGGCATGCCTGATACCCGTGGTTGGAACAGTCTTGGTGATCATCCCAGTGTTTTTAGTGGGGCTGCTCACCAGTGTTCAGCTTAGCCTGATTAACAACTCTTTACGCCGTCGTTATTTTGATTGTCTTGGGAATATGGGTCAAGCCACGGCTTTTCAACCGCAGATGGGATAATCCCATTCTTACAGTTGTTCTGCTCATTTTTCTGGCAACCGCTTTTGGACTTATCGGCATCATCCTAGCACCACTTTTATCTGTTGTTTGCCAAATCCTTTGGAGACGCCTGGTCAGCCGCCGTGCTGTATCAGGGGCCGCAGCTCAGGTATCAGACCTCAAGGAGCGGCAAGCAATGGTGTGGGCTGAAATTAAGGAGATGGATGAACCTCCCTTGCCATTAGTGACCAGCAGCATGGAGCGCCTCACCCACCTAATCGAGAAAGCTGAACCAATTCTGCAAGCTGGCTTACTAGCCGAAACGACAACACCTGGAAGTATCAGCACAAACATAGCCGATTAATAATCTTGACGCCAATCAACAAAATCGTAGAAAGGTATTATTTAATATTTTGATTGAGATATAAAACGGAGGATTGATATATGAAAGAAAAACGGATTAGTTACGATAATGCCAAGCAAATTGGTGACTCTTTGGGCATAGATTGGAAGAAGTTTAATGTCGAGCAATTTCAGATGGGGCTCGAAGTGGAGCTTGAGCATGGAACGAGAGATCCAAAAACGAATGTAACCAATGATGACCTTCTTCTCACTGGCAAGATTGCCTCAGCCCACCTCAATGAATTTCCCGATTATTACACGCGCCTGGCAAAAATGGAAAAAGAGGCTGATGAATATTGGGGTAAAGAATAGAGTTGAGTACAAGAAATCCAAAACGCCCGAGCTGGGGTTGGGTCGGAAGACGACCGCATCCAACACTACCACGTGCATAGCGTCGATATCGACACCAACCCAGCCATGCCGGTCATGGCGGATGGTCTGGCGTTGGGAGAAGGACCGCTGCAAATTCGTATCCAGCGGCATGTTCTGGCGGTCATGGTCAGTGAGCCAACGCCAGGGAGTGCATCATAATCAAATTAAAAGGAGTTATACCGATGGTAGACAAAACGAAAAAAATAAGTAAGAAGAAAAGACTCTCCAAAGGGCAGCGTACGCACATACGGCGGCAGAAACAAGAAGCAGGCAAGACCGGTCCGATTCAGAAATAGCCGATCTGCTTCTCACCCACACATTCTAGGTAGAATGAACACCGACTTGGTTTCCCAACCAGGCCACCAAGTCGGAATTTTATTCACCGCAGCACTATCCGTTCTAATGCTGATACAATAAAGGCTGGACGGTTTGATTAATTCTGTTTTTTCTGATCTCCTCATTTCAGGTGAGGATAGCCGGCCAGCACGGGGAACCTTAGGCTTTCTTGTGCTTTAGCCATCGAGCCTAAGGCGATGTTGCCAAAATCTTATCCGAACCACTCTGTTTCATCACAGATTTCTGGATTTGCTTAGCTAACCCCGTCACAAGTATTGCTTGCGTGATTTTCATTACCTGCTGAGACCTATCACCTGTGGTGAGTGAGCTTTCGATGATGCTCATCGGTAGGCTGCCTGGAGAAGCAATCGATCCATAACGTTCGTCATTTTGGTTTATTTAATAGGAAGGAGTTACCATCATGTTTACCCGAATCCTGGTGCCATTGGATGGATCACCGCTTGCTGAAGGAGCGATTTCTCATGCTGAGCTGTTTGCTCGCATCTTTGGGTCAACCATAATCCTTCTACAAGTCCTTGACCCAACTTCCTATCAAGAAATGCCAAATGCGGTTGACCCATTACGCTGGCAGCTCCGTAAAGCTGAAGCGGAAGCATATATGCAAGGCATCGCGCGCAGAATTCAGAAAAATATTGTTAAAAAAAACCGAAAAGGTGAAGATACGATAAAGCGACGGGTTGAGTACGTGATCCGAGAAGGAAAAGCTGCGGAAAACATCATTGACTTTGCGCATACCGAGAATATCGACCTGCTGGTTATCTGCACGCATGGCACGAGTGGACTTAGTCGTTGGAACATAAGCAGCGTCACCCACAAAGTGATTAACCTTATTTATCTGCCGGTATTGATTGTGCGCGCTTTTAGCCAACCCATTAGTGACGTAGGCAATTTTCGTTACCGCCGAATTCTTATTCCGATCGACTGCTCACGACGGGCTGAGTGTTCGCTTACTGCCGGGATTGAGTTAGCGCGAGGAGAAAGCCCCAAGGATAGCACCCCAGGAGCCGCTAGTGATAAATCAACACTCTTCTTAGCGGCCGTGCTTAGGCCACCCGAACTGCCGATTCCAGAACCCTACCCGATCGAAATTAGTCAGCTCACAGAAAAATTGTTGTACCTGAGCCACCAGGCTGTTGACCGATACCTTTATGAGATGAAAGAGCGTTTACCGGTGAATTGTGATACCTGTGTAGTTGAAAGTACCAATGTGCCTTCGGCAATACAAAAATTAGTCGAGCAAGAAGATATCGACATTGTAATCCTTTGCGCGCACGGTTATTCTGGGAATGTTGCCTGGCCTTATGGGACTGTTACGCGCAATTACATCGAACATGGCACCAAACCTGTTCTAGTTATCCAAGACGTGCCGCGTTCTCAAGTGGGACCAACCGCTGCAGAGATTGCCGCAGAAAAATCCGGGAGACGATAAGTATGCCGGATGACCAAGATAATAAAAACCGAGAACAGGGTTTTCCTGTCTCGGAAAATTCATATTCATCTAAAACTGAACAAATAGAGGAGCTGGTCAATTTTCTGGTAAGTAATTATCAGGAGATAAGCCGTGTTCCCGCGTATACCGGCAAGCAGACCGTTCTGGGCGGACGCGACCTAAAAGTGTATGAAGATTGGTTGGAAAAGGTACACTCCTATTTCCGGGAGGCATTGAATCGGGAGTTAGCGCTAACCCTGGCCGCAGAATGGGTGCTGGACAATTACTACATCATCCGGCAGGCTATCCTGCAAATTAGAGAAGATTTATCCCCAGGGTATTATCAGCAGTTGCCCAAATTGACCACAGGACCATCGAAAGGCTTACCACGCATATATGCGATTGGGCGAGCCGTGCTTTCCTTCCAAAATTATTTATTGAATACGATCGACCTGCAAACCATCCTGATTCAGATTCAAGAACATGTACCGCTGACGATTGGCGAATTATGGGCTTTACCGATTTTCCTGCGCTATAGCCTGATAGAAATCCTGGCATACGCACTCGATAAGATCATTCATTCCCAGCCCTTTCCAGATTTGCCTGTCTTCCCTCAACAGCTTATTGGGGCTGGTAATCCTTTTACAGCAAACCATACCTCTGCAGGCGATACATTAGCTGGTGGGGTTGTGGCTAATATCATCCTCAGCTTACGAACTATTTCCGAACAAAATTGGAGCGATTTTTTTGAGGCAGCCAGCAACCTGGAGCTTATGCTACGTAAAGACCCAGCTGGTATCTACTCATCAATGGACTTTAAAACCCGTGATCTGTATCGAAAAGAAATTGAGTCGCTCTCGTTTGCAAGTGGTCAGGAAGAAAATGAGATTGCCAGAATCATCCTCGACTTAGCCCGTGAAAGCAACGTAGAAAAACCAATATCCACCGGAACAGATCCAGGAACAAATAGGGATGATTGTCCTCCCAACGATCCGCTCCCCCATGTCGGCGATTATTTGCTGGGGATAGACCGCTTCAAGCTGGAGCATAGGATTGGTTATCATCCAGATATTAAAACTGCGCTTAAAAGATGGGGAGCACGACATGCCAATGTCTTGTACCTTGGAAGCATTTTTCTCCTTAGCCTGATTATCTTTGGTGTGATCTCGCGGGTAATAAATCTGCCGGGGTTTTTTCTCTCAGGTACTCCATTGCTCTGGATCACGATACTCGTGCTCGCAATTTCATTACTGATTCCCGTCCTGACGGTATCCAGCAGCCTGGTCAATTGGTTGGTCACATTGAGAGTAAAACCGCGTATCCTCCCAAAGATGAGCTTCATGGATGGGATTCCAGGACCATACAAGACACTGGTAGTTATCCCAGCTTTGATCACCAGCCATTCGGAGATTAATAACCTGACCCGCCAGCTCGAAATGAATTTTCTGCGCAACCAGGAGCAGGGCTTGCTTTTTGCTTTACTAACAGATTTTGGTGATGCGGACAACGAAGCCATGCCTGAAGACGAAGAAATGATCAGGTATACTGTCGCCGCAATTGAGAATTTGAACGCAAAATATAGACGCGCGGTTCCGGATGGCAGCCTCAGTGCTGACAGCCGTGCCGTTCAGCTGGATGCGGTCATGGATCTCGGGCATGATGACCTAATAGAGCAAGCCTACGTGGAAAGTCCGCAGCATTTTTATTTATTTCATCGTAAACGGTTATGGAATCAATCTGAAGGAAGGTGGATGGGGTGGGAGCGTAAACGTGGCAAACTGCATGAACTGAACCGGTTACTGCGAGGCAGTAAGGATACCTCATTTTCTACTATCACCAGCACAACACAGGATTGGGCTGAATTGCAATCTGTCAGGTTCGTGATCACCCTGGATGCAGATACTATTCTGCCACGCGGGGCAGCCAGACGGTTGGTAGGCGCACTGGCCCATCCATTGAACCACGCCAAGTTCGATGATAAAACCGGGCGGGTATTTTCCGGCTACACTGTACTGCAACCTCGCATGGAGATCCATCCCCGAAGTGCGAATTATTCGTGGTTTACCCGCATCTTTGCAGGGGATGCAGGTCTGGATTTGTACACACGAGCGGTCTCTGACACTTATCAGGACTTGTTTGCTGAGGGAAGTTACGTTGGCAAAGGTATTTATGAAATAGATGCTTTCGAGCGTAGCGTGGAAAGCCATATTCCAGAAAACAGCCTTCTCAGTCATGATCTTTTGGAGGGGATCATGGGACGCGCTGGTCTGGTCACTGATATCACCATGATCGAGGATTACCCATCGAATTATTATGTCCAAGCAAAACGCCAACAACGCTGGATCCGTGGAGATTGGCAGCTCCTGCCGTGGTTGATTCATCCACGGAAATTTGGAATTAAGCTCACTTCAATTGATCGCTGGAAATTGATCGATAACCTGCTTCGCTCAATGCTTGCTCCTGCTCTCCTGTTTATATTCATTTTAGGAATGCTTTCCATGCCTGATCTGATAGGCCTTTGGATTTCAATTGTCCTGCTTACCCTGGGCGTCCCTGTTCTTACGAGTGCGGCGAGGAGCGCTTTTCAAACACTGGGGGGTGAAAACATTGGCGCAGTATTCCATCCTATAAAATCATCACTCTTGCGCTGGCTGTTTGCGGTGGTCTTCCTACCCTACGAGGCTTATAACGCCCTGGATGCCATATTGACTACACTCTATCGCCTTATGATCAGTCACCACAACTTGTTACAGTGGACCACTGCCGCTCAAACCGCCCATCTTTTTGGCTTGCAGGTTTATCGGAATACCGTTTGGCTGAGAATGATCATATCGACCTTATTCACACTGATGCTGACCACTGGAATCCAGCTTGTATATTTAATTACCGGGCATAGCGGGATAGCCCCAGCCTTGATCATTGCCACACCTATGTTGCTGCTTTGGATATTTTCGCCTGTCATCGACCAATGGATCAGCCTACCCATTGTAAAGCGTGCGATTCCTTTGAGCGAAGAACATGCAGGCCTCTTTCGTCAGGTTGCCCGGCGTACCTGGGGTTTCTTTGAGCACTTTGTTGGCCCGGAAGATCACTGGCTGCCGCCCGATCACTTCCAGGAAACACCTGTTGGGGTAATCGCACATCATACTTCACCCTCTAATATTGGCTTACTGTTCACTTCAACGTTGGCTGCTTATGATCTTGGATATCTGGATCAGCTAGGACTGGCAACACGCCTTTCCATGACGATGGATACGCTAGACCAGCTGGAACGATTCCGCGGCCATTTTTTAAATTGGTATGACACACTTACCTTGCAGCCGCTCAACCCTCGCTACGTTTCTACTGTGGACAGCGGCAACCTGGCTGCCAGCCTGATCATAATTGCTCAGGCCTGCCTGAGAATGCCGAAGGAACGCATTTTTCGTTGGTTCCTCTGGCAAGGATATATGGATACACTTTCAAATCTATCCGAGATCTTAAAGGGAATGCGCATAGTTGAATTTGACCATCAGGTAGAAGAGATCAACCGCCGAATTACCGAGATGAAAAATAAAATCCTGACAGTACGGACAGATCCAAACCAGTGGTATGCACTTTTTCAGACTGTCAATGGATTATTTTGGCCGGATCTCTCGAAACGCTTGATTGAACTCATAAAGGTCGGACGTCTTGCGTTTGATTTGGAAGCGCTCCGTAAATTGCAAGAAGTCGCAGCCCAGGTTGAACGCCATCACCAGGGCATTCAGCGAACGCTTACCGAATTGGTGCCCTGGATTCACTTGCTTGAAAAAGTCCCCATACTATTCCATGACGCTCAATTTGAACAAGGGTTGAGCAGATTGAGAGCCACATTACCTTATAACCCGCATCTCGGTCAGATCCAGACCTACGCCACTGCTGGCCTAACCAGCACCGCCGAATTACGCAATCTGATCAGAAAAGATCAACCAGTTCCCAATCCTGATATTGGTGAAGAACGCAAAGCAATGGAATGGTTGGATGCAATGGACCAGGCTTTAGCTCAGGCTGTAGCTAATGCTGGTTTTTTGATGGACTTGTATTCTCAAAGTGAAAGCCGAGCGGAGCGGTTTGTTGAAGAGATGGATTTCCGTTTCCTTTATCACCCAGAGAGAGGCGTGTTCCGCAACGGTTTTAACCTAGACACTGGCCAGCTCGACAATAACTGCTATGATTTACTAGCCTCAGAGGCACGGATTGCATCCATCATCGCGCTAGCAAAGGGAGAGGTGCCCCAGTCCCACTGGCTGCAGCTTAGCCGGCCGTTAACCAGGGTAAAAGGAATGCCAGTTCTTCTTTCTTGGAGCGCAACCATGTTTGAATACCTCATGCCGCCGCTTTTCTTGCGCTCCTATCCTGGCACATTGTTAGCAGAGAGCGCTCAGGGAGCTGTTCACCATCAAATAACATATGGAAAAACAAAAGGTGTCCCATGGGGGATCTCTGAATCCGGCTTTTACTTATTTGATGCCAATCAAAATTACCAATACCGCGCTTTTGGGGTCCCAGGATTAGGCTTTAAACGCGGGTTGGGAGACGACCTGGTCGTTGCACCTTATGCCTCACTTCTGGCAATCAGTTACAACCCCCATGCCGTAGCCCAAAATCTGGTCAACCTGATGGGGTATAACTGCTTTGGATTGTACGGCATGTATGAGTCGATTGATTTCACCGCCGACCGGTTACCGGTGGGTGATACTTCCACAGTCGTGCACGAGTATATGGCCCATCACCAGGGCATGATCTTGATGGCCTTGGCGAATTATTTTCTCAAGGACGTAATGGTGCGCCGGATGCACAGCGACCCCCGTATCCAGAGTGTCGAGCTACTTTTACAAGAGCAGATACCACTGGCAGTTCCGCTCCAAAATCCCTACGCTGAGGATATTAAAGGATTGCAACGCATAACGATAGCTCCAGTTGAAATCGATCCCTGGAGTGTGCCGGTTCAGACCGCAATTCCGCAGGTTAATCTCCTCTCAAATGGTAATTATGGTGTGCTGATTTCCAATATGGGGAGTGGGTACAGCACCTGGCGAGATATTGACCTGACCCGTTGGCAAGCCGATGGCGTGCTCGACCCGTGGGGAACCTGGATCTATATCCAGGATCTGAATCTTACACAAGGCGAGGAAGCAACCGCTGGAAAGCTTTGGTCAACTGGGGTCCAACCCATCCCTGGGAATGCTGCAAATATGCAGGTGTCCTTCTTCGCTCATATGGCGGTATTTCATCGCACGGAGGATAATATTACCTCGACTATGGAGGTCACCGTCTGTCCTGATGACCCGGTTGAGATCCGTCGCATCCATTTGCACAACGCAAGTAACCAGCTGCGCCACCTGCGCTTGACCTCCTATGGGGAAGTGATCCTTACCCAACAAGCCGCAGATAGCCGCCACCCAGTTTTCAACAAGCTATTTATTGAGAGTGAATTTGTACCTGAGCTAAATTTACAAATTTTCACCCGGCGTAGCAGGTCCAGCGAGGAAAAGCCTGTCTTCCTGGGGCACATGCTGGTAGTCGACCGCAAAGGAGAATTCCATGATAACCAGCCTGTGGTACGGCATGAAGCAGACCGCAATCGCTTCATCGGTCGAGGTCACACACTCCTCAACCCGGTTGCGCTACTTTCTGAACAGTACCTCACCGGAACAACCGGAGCCACACTTGACCCGATTTTTGCACTTGGACATGAATTCCAAATTAACCCGCACGAAAGTATAGAATTGGCGTACCTGAACTTGGCTGGAGATAGCCGGGAAGCGATCCTGACCTTAGCCCAGCGATATTCCAGCTGGTCTCTGATCGAGCGGTCATTCCATCAAGCTAACATAGCTGCCCAAGCCTGGTTGGGGAAGCAAAATTATGACTCTCGAGCGTTCAAAGATACCTTGCAGGTTCTTTCGGCACTGCTATATCCGTTCAAAGCGGTGCGAGCATCACCGGAAACGATCTCTTCAAACCGACTCGGTCAGTTCGGGTTATGGCGCTTTGGCATTTCAGGTGATTTTCCCGTATTACTTGTAGAAATTGAGGATCCAAAACAGATCGATTTGGTCCGTGAGGTCTTACAGGTGCATGAGTTCTTACATAGCCGCCGCTTTTTGGTGGATGTCGTCATACTCAACCTACAACAGACCGATTACGGGGCCGAGTTAAACGGGATGCTCTATCGCATGGTCAGCCGTCTGAACGGTGAGCAGTGGTTGAATAACCGGGGGGGTATCTTTATACTTTATGCCGACCAGATCAATTCTGAGGAGCGTACCTTGTTGCACACCGCCGGGCGCTTCATTTTTAGGGGAGATCATGGATCCCTGGATGATCAGATGCCACCCTACCCAATCAGGGTTCATCATCTACCCGAATTTATTCCAACCAGATCTACCGAAAATATTGCCATTCAAACCGAAGAGGATCCCCTACGTCCCACTGAACCATTACAGTTTTTTAACGGATACGGCGGGTTTAGTAAGCATGGACGCGAATATATCATTGAGTTATCCCCCGGCAAGCCTACTCCTGCCCCGTGGGTAAATGTAATCGGTTATCCAAATTTCGGTTTTATGGTCAGCGAATCAGGCAGCCAGAGCACCTGGGCGGGGAATAGTGGAGAAAACCGCCTTACACCCTGGTCGAACGACCCCGTCCGCGACCCTACAGGTGAGGCACTCTATCTGCGAGATGAGGAAACCGGTGACGTTTGGACCCCAACACCGCTCCCTGCTGGAGCAGGCCAACCCTATAGAGTTACACACGGGGCGGGTTATACCATCTTTGAGCATAATTCTCACGGTCTTCGCCAGCGCCTGACACTTTTCGCCAGCCCCGAGGACCCGGTTAAAATTATCCACTTGCGGGTTGAAAACACCTGGAATCACAACCGCCGGATTACAGCCACCCAATACATCGAATGGGTGCTAGGTATGACCCATGCCGCCTCAATGCCATATATCATTCCAGAATACGATGCAGCCGAGTACTGCTTATTGGCTACCAACCCCTACAATGCTGAATTTGGTGAGCGAGTTGCCTTCCTCCTCGCCAACAAACCCGTCCACGGACTGACAGCCGACCGGACGGAGTTTTTAGGACGGGGTGGATCACCAGCTTTTCCCGATAGCGCTGCATCGCATTGGGTTGGAAACACGTCTTTCACCCGGAGAGGATCCTTGCGCTGTCCTCCAGCTTCACATTGATTTACTTCCAGGCGGGGTTGAAGAGATCTACTTTGTACTGGGGCAAGGGAGCGATAAGGAACATACCCTTGGGCTGGTCAGGAAATACCATGATTCGGCTTACGTGGGAGCCGCTTTGGAACGCACCAGGGTGTTCTGGGATCACCTCCTTGGGACATTGCAGGTGAATACCCCCGAGCCAGCTACCGATTTGATCCTCAACCGATGGATGATCTACCAATGTCTATCCTGCCGTATCTGGGGCCGATCGTCTTTTTACCAACCCAGTGGGGCATTTGGCTTCAGGGACCAACTCCAAGATGTTTTAGCATTGCTGGCGATCGATCCGGGAATTACCCGTGGCCAGATACTCAATGCTGCTCAACACCAATTCACTGAAGGCGATGTCATGCATTGGTGGCATCCACCTTCTGGTCGTGGGGTGCGAACACGTATCTCGGACGACTTACTATGGCTTCCCTATGTCACTGCTCTGTATCTTGAAGCTACCGGCGACATGAGTCTTCTCGAAGAAAATATACCCTTCCTGGAGGCACCGCCTTTGAGTAAGGATGAAAATGAACGCTATAACAAATATTTGCAAACCAATGAAACATATACTTTATTAGAACACTGCCAACGGGCTATTGAAATGGGTGCTACTCGTGGTTCGCACGGCTTGCCATTGATGGGTACTGGCGATTGGAATGACGCCATGAATCAGGTTGGGGAAGAAGGAATAGGGGAAAGTGTCTGGCTGGCATGGTTTTTGTGCGATGTCCTCGAGCGCTTTGCAAACATCTGTGACCATCTGGGTGAGAGTGAAATAGCTAAAAAATACCGATTCCGATCCAAGGAATATGCGGCCGCGATTGAACAAACAGCCTGGGACGGGTCATGGTACCGTCGGGCTTATTATGATGATGGCTACCCACTCGGCTCGATCCAGGATGCTGAATGCCAGATCGATAGTATTGCCCAGTCATGGGCTGTATTAAGTGGAGTTGGTGATCCCAAGCGCAGCAGGGAGGCGATGCATTCTGTGTTGGAACACCTGGTGCTTCCACAGGACCGGTTATCTATGCTCCTCACCCCACCTTTTGATAAAGGTGAGCACGATCCAGGTTATATAAAGGGTTATTTTCCAGGCATTCGCGAAAACGGCGGACAGTACTCCCACGCTGCCATCTGGGTCGCTTGGGCTTTTGCGCGACTTGGGGATGGAAAGCAGGCTGGTGAACTCTTCGATATGCTTAATCCTATCTCCCATTCCGATTCTGAGGAGAAAGTGGCTGAATATCGCGTCGAGCCATATGTGATAAGCGCCGATATCTACAGCCAGCCGCCTCACTTGCATCGCGGTGGCTGGACCTGGTATACCGGTTCAGCCGCGTGGATGTATCGGCTCGGTCTGACAGCTCTCCTTGGCTTCAAGAAGACTGGCGACACCCTGCACATCGACCCGGTTATACCACCAACCTGGGATGGGTTTGAGATTTCCTATCACTTCGGAGCAACAAGCTATCAAATAAAGGTGAACAATCCCGCCCACATTGCTCACAATGTCCAGTTTGTGAAATTGGACGGAAAAATACTGGACATAAAAGCCATACCACTGGTTAACGATGGGCAGGAACACACTATTGAGGTGACGATGGGAGAGCAAGGATAGAATCATTTCATGGTTTGTTGTCATTAATAGAATTAGTAAGAAAGAAAAGAAGGAGCACATGAACACATTACAAGCCAACGATCAAAACCACCACACATTATTGCAAAACATCGCCCATCGGGCAATGCTCGAGCGCGGTTTGCTCCCTGACTTTTCTAGAGCAGCAGTTGCAGAATTGGGTAGGCTTCAGTCGCCAGCCATGAAAAATGGCGCAGGATTCGTTACCGAGCACCAAATTCGTGACCTGCGGGACCTTCTTTGGGCTTCCATTGACAATGACGACTCGCGTGACCTGGATCAGTTGACTGTTGCTGAGTCAATCTCTGCGGACGAAGTAAAGATTCTGGTTGCCATTGCGGATGTAGACGCAGTGATTAAAGACAATTCAGCTATTGACCAGCACGCGCGCCATAATACAACCTCAGTTTATACCGCCGCCGAGGTTTTCCCTATGTTGCCCGAAGAAGTTTCAACTGGGATTACCTCCTTGAATCTCAACCAGGAGCGCTTGGCCATGGTCATAGAAATGGTGATCGGCTCAGACGGATCCCTCAAGGATTCGAATATCTACCATGCCTGGGTCCGTAATCATGCCAAGCTTGCATATAACAGCCTGGCTGCCTGGCTGGAAGGCAATGGAGTGATCCCTGAAGCGGTCGTTGCTGTAAATGGGCTGGAAGAGAATCTACGGCTACAAGACAAGTTCGCCCAAAGGATGAAGAATTTACGTCACATTCACGGAGCGCTTACCCTGGAAACCATCGAGGCTAAACCGGTATTCGATGGCGACCAAATCCGTACGCTTGAAATAGAGCAGAAGAACCGTGCTAAGGAGCTTATCGAGGATTTGATGATCGCAGCGAACGGAGTGACCGCCCGATATCTCTCTGCCAGAAAATTCCCATCCATCCGGCGCGTTGTACGCACACCAAAAAGGTGGGAGCGGATTGTTGAGATTGCTAACGAATATGGCAGCAAACTTCCTGGAAAGCCAGATTCAAAAGCGTTGGAGGATGTTCCTCGTCGCTGAGAAAGCCGCCGACCCTCTTCGATTCCCCGACTTATCCCTGGCAGTGATCAAGCTTCTCGGAAACGGTGAATACATCGCCGAGCTCCCTGAAGGCAATGCCATAGGTCACTTTGGCCTGGCCGTCAAAGACTATGCTCACTCGACCGCACCTAATCGTCGCTATCCTGACCTGCTCACCCAACGGTTGCTGAAAGCTGCCTTGGAAGGCCAAACCGTGCCATACAGAATTGATGAGCTAGATGATCTGGCCGCTCATTGCACGGCAGCTGAGGATGCTGCCGCTAAAGTCGAACGCCAGGTTGAAAAATCTGCGGCTGCGCTACTGCTTGAATCTGAAGATCGGAGAGCAATTCGATTCGATTGTTACTGGCGCTTCTGAGAAAGGCACCTGGGTGCGGCTTCTCACCCTTCCGGTCGAAGGTAAATTAATGCAGGGGTTTGATGGTGTCGATGTAGGTGACCGAATACGTGTCCAATTAATCGATACCAATGTACAGCGTGGCTATATTGATTTCAAGAAAGTAAATGCGTCGAAATATCGATAAGGAGATCTTAATGAAAACAGGACATCGGTTTGTGGATTGACCACCGCAAGGCAGTTGTCGTTATAGTTCAGCGGTAAGGAGGAGGAAGTTAAGGAAATCACCTCCCACATGGAAAAGCATGTCAGATATTCCGATGACACATCCGAGGGTGGAGCTTCAGAGGATATTCGCGATCGGCAGTTTGATAATCGCCTCAATGCCTATTATGATGCTGTTGTTGCGGCTATTCGTGATGGAGACTCGGTTCAGATATTCGGCCCAGGCGAAGCCAAAGGCGAACTTAAAAAACGACTTGAGAGAGCTGGATTCAAAGGGCATATCTTGGCGATTGAAACCGTAGACAAGATGACCGATCGCCAGATAGCAGCGAAAGTTCGGGAGCGCTTCCCGGGCTAGGTTGTGTTTCAAAACCGATGAATACCATCCGGCGTCATGCCCCCCCTTGAGCCTTTCACCAGAAAATGGGTCACTGGATAAGTCCATTCCTGTCAGCGTAAACTTGACTTGCCTTATGCGATGTGTATACTGTGTGTCATAACTGCCGGAATCTGGCTGTCAGAAAATGGATGATATTCCAATGGGCATAAACAAAACCACTGTAGAGCATCTCGTTGTACTTATGCTGGAAAATCGTTCCTACGATCACATGCTTGGCTACCTCCCGAACGGTCACGGGCTGACGGGGGAAGAGTACAATCTGGTAGACCCGGCAAACCCGGAATCTGAGAAGGTTTATGTGAGCGATGCGACTGGTTATGTCACCTTACCTAACCCAGCGCATTATGTGGTGAGCATCGAAAAGCAGTTGTACGCGGATGTTGGAAAAGTAATCACTCCGGCTCCGATGAGCGGTTTTGTCAAGGTGCAGATAGATACAGCCAAAGGTGACGTCGAGCTGGGGAAAAAGATCATGCAGTGCTTTGACCCGGCCAAGATTCCTGCGTTAACTACACTCGTCCATGAATTTGTGTTATGTGACCACTGGCACGCCTCGGTTCCTGGCCCCACGTGGCTGAATCGATTTTTCGCCCATGCAACCACCTCTGACGGAGTGAGCTTTGACAACCCAAAGCAACTGTACGAGATGAAGACCATCTTCGACCTTCTCTTTGAAAACGGCCACACCTGGAACGTGTACTACGGGGATATCCCTCAGACCATCATCTTGCAGCATGGGGGAGATAAATTGGGGCATTTCTTGAGGTTTCATAAGTTCTACGACGACATAAATAAAGGCGTGCTGGCTGACTAGACCTTCATAGAGCCGCGCTTCATTAACTTCCACGAGTGGAAGGCGACCGACCAGCACCCTCCTCACGATGTAAGGCTGGGTGATTACCTGATAGCCGAAGTGTATGATACGCTGCGTGCAAGCCAGTATTGGGCGAAGAGCTTGCTTGTGGTCTTGTACGATGAACACGGTGGTTTCTATGATCGGGTACCACCACCCGACCATGTACCCAACCCCGACGGCAAAGTCGCGATCGATCCGCCTTTCGATTTCACCCGCCTTGGGGTGCGCGTCCCAGCTGTTCTCGTCTCACCTTGGGTGGAAAAAGGACAGGTCGATTCCACCCTTTATGAACATGCCTCGCTGCCTGCGACTGTAGAAACTCTGTTCGGTATGCCTGGAGCCCTCACCGCCCGCGACAGATCCGCGAACACTTTCGAAAAAAACCTCAGCCGGAGCACACCGCGTGATGACACATCTATGACGCTGCCGGTTCCAGGTGAGCCAGATGAGATTCAACACCACCGCAAGCTGCTGCACGCCAATGCTTTTGAGCAGTGGCTCCGAGGGCTGGTAAATCATGGAGAGAAGTCGCAAGAGCCCCTCACCTTGTACCAGCGATCATTGGTGGAGCTGGCGGACAGGTTAAACGAAGAGGCCAAGTCTGGCGTACCACCCCGCGTAGGCCAAATCCTCCACGAGCATGAAGCCGCGGTCCACATCCATGAGAGCCTGAAAAGATTCTCCGGTGAAAGGTAAAATCTCACCATACAGGTTTGTGGAAGAGGTTGTGCGCCTCTCGTCACGTGTGGCAGGACGAATCTGATCTGACCCTGGGGAGTTAGCTTGCCATCCTTAACCCACTCAAGTATTCTGCTATATGCTCTATGTGTTCAACGCCTGGAATAATCCTGCGCTATTCCACCGGCTGGTTTGGCGAGTCGCTCTTTACCCAGACTTTGATTATTCACGTCATCCGCTCTAACAAGATCCCATTCATTCAAAGCCGGGCCAGCTGGTCACTGATTGCCACTTCTCTGATCATCGTCACGGTCGGTGCGTGGCTGACAATTTCGCCACTGGCGAATACACTCGGATTTGTTTCCCTGCCTCCGCTTTACTGGCTTTACCTGGCAGGACTGCTGATGGGCTACGTTGTGCTGACACAAATCGTTAAAACCTGGTTCTATTGCCGGTTTGGTACGTAAGTGGTTTCACTATCCAAGCAATTCTTTCTTGATACAGCCTGCTTACTCTGCCCCGTTATTGTCCTGAGCATGGTAAGTTCGAAGCTATAATAACTTGACTTCGATATTATATTTTTAAACAGTATGTCAATCAGGGTCGGTTCAGACCTGCCTGGTTTCTAAAGTCGGTCATCTCCACGTCACAGATAGTTCTGGCGATTTCGTGTACCCAAACCTCTATTTTAATACTAGACAGGGATTCTATCTGTATATAGCACCCCATCCTAAATGCTCGTAACATTAATAACCTACAAAAAGCGTTATGGGTAGGCTCAATTAGCCTATATGGTTAGTGATCATGAAGCTACTCGAACGATGCCCATGAATTATGCTGCCTGGAGGTCTGAGAAACAATGGAATCTTACTTGGTCTTTTCGCTTTCTGGATTGTACCCACAATGATGGGATACGTTTATCTTATCTTCCAGGACTTCAGCCTTTTTAATACGACCAGTTTTTCGATAGAGAATAGCCAATATTTTAAGGCTCGCCATCACTTTCGGGTGGTCCGGAACAAAGGCATTCTCGTAGATCGCAAGTGAACGCTTGAACAGCAGCTCGGCCTGCGTGTATTGATTCTGGTTGTAATAAAGGTCTGCCAGGTTTTTCAGGCAATCGGCTACATGAACATGATCTGGTCCGAGGCTATTCTCCCAAATCTTAAGCGCGCGTATGTAGAAGGGCTCAGCTTGCGCGTATTGACCTTGGTTGAAATAAAGGTTGGCAAGGTTGTACAGGCTCTCTGCCACATCGGGATGGTCCAGACCTAAGGCATTTTCCTGGATCGCGAGTGCGCCTTTAATGAGCGGTTCTGCTTGTATGTATTGACCCTGGTCAGAATAAAGATTAGCCAGGATGTTCAGCCACTCTGCGATGTTGGGATGTTCGGGGCCAAGGGCATTCTGCTCGATCGCTAGAGCGCGCTTGTATAGCGGTCCAGCTACCACATATTTACCCTCGTTGTAATAAAGATTGGCCAGGTTGTACAGGGTCTCTGCTACTTCGAGATGGTCCTGTCCGAGAGCATTCTCATAGATAGCCAGTGCGTGCTTGTAGAGTGGCTCAGCTTGTTCATATTGACCCTGGTTGGAATAAAGAGTGGCCAAGTTGAACAAACTCATGGCCACATATGGATGATCCGATCCAAGGGCATTTACCCGGATCGTCAGTGCGCGTTTGAAGAGAGACTCAGCCCGCTTGTATTGACCTTGGTAGAAATAAAGAAGTGCCAGGTTGTGCAGGCTCGACGCCACATCGGGATGGTCCGGGCCGAGGGCTTTCTCATAGATTGCCGTTGCACGGTTGAAGAGCGACTCAGCTAGAGCGTATTTACCTTGTTGAGAATAAAGAGTAGCCAGATTGTACAAGCTCATAGCCACATCGGGATGATCCGGACCGAGGGCATTCTCATAGATAGCAAATGCGCGCCTATAGAGCAGCTCAGCCTGGCTATATTTACCCTGGTTGTAGTATAGATAAGCTAGGTTGTATAAGCTGTTTGCTACATCGGGATGGTTTGGACCCAGGTTCCTCTCCGCTACATTGAGTGCCTGCTTCGCGACACGGATTGCTCGATCACATTTACCGGCGTTATAGAGATTCTCCACTTCCTGAGTCAGTTTTTCCCATTCGGTGCTCATCTTTTTCCGATTTCCTTATTTTAATCTTAGGAAACACGAAACTCTAGACAGGCTTTGAAAGTGCAATAGGATCAAAACCGTATGCTCACATCATACACCTCTTTTCTTACCTTACAATCATCTATTCTTCTGAGTTTTTCCCATATATATTCACCCGTCCTGGATTTACCTAGTTATTTAGCAATCACCCATCCTAAAAATAAATCTGGATAGTGAAAAGTTGCCCTCCTCGCATGCGAGAGCTTTCATGCAAACAGGCATTCAATTCCTATTTATTGCTTGTTTTAGAGCTACAAACAATAAGGGGAAAAAGGCAAGAAGTGAACATAGGGGTGATCAACAATTTAACTTCGCTTGGCGTTGATGACTCCAGAGAGCTATGTTGACCCGCCTGATCTTGAGTTCGAGAGTGGAAAATGGAACATTCGTGCTGGTCTATGTGATCCCTCGGACGCGAAAGGTCCGTAATCAATCTCCATTAGCCTCAATTACGAATATTTAGTGTGCCTAATAGCCGCCCAACAAAAGTTATTTGAGAGGTACTAGTGAATCTCGACCTTCCAATCAGTTGGTTGTAAGGAGATATCGGGCGGAAAGCTTGTATGGGAAAAATACCTGTCGCTTGCCCTCTTCAGGCAGTCGGGGAATCCATCCATGTATTTGGTGATAACCTGTTTTATGAAGGCAGAGTCTTCTCCTGAGACAGACAGGAGTGCGAAAATCTTCAAACTGCCCTCCTGGCTGGACCATACTTCAGAGCGCTTCAGTGTCAGCTTGGAGAACTTCCGCGCCTGTACAGCTTCGTTAGCGTCGCACAGCTTGAAAGCGGTCTCTTCAATGTCCACAGGCATATCGGAATGGTACAAGTTGAGAAGCTGCCGGGCGTGCCGACCGCCGTCGGGCATGTTGATCGTCAGTTCAATGCTGAAGAGAGTGGTCATAATTTGCATTCCTCCAAAATTCACCCATTCAAGCTCTTAATGTAACTCACACTGGTATCCAGAAAAATGATGCCGCTATCCAAAGCCAGGTTTATCAGTTGACCTGCAATATAGACATCCGCCAACAATCCTATCTCATAATAACCATCATCTAAACGGCGTACTTTCTAACCGATTTTCCCTAATCCGGCGTTTTCAGCTTTCGCTCCTTATTACCTTCCCTGCGTAGATGTTTTCGCACGCAGTCAACAATTGGTTCTACGCATTCTTGCTGTTTGATTACTCACCGTATTTTATACCTGAAATGCAAAAATATCCTGCGTTTTGTCTGCAAAGCCAAGAAGCTTCAACTATTACCAATAATTCGTCCGGACTTTTTTTCACTCCAACTATTTCTGGAACTTTTTATTAGCGCTAAAATGGCGCTAATATGTTAGGTCACTCATCCAGATTTGGCTGTATTTAGGAGACAAACGAGATATTTACCACATATACTGGTACCCCAGCAGAGCCACCGGCACGCCACCCTGCCTGCTGCGCTTTACAGCGGGCCACCTGCCGTGCTCTTCGGCGGCCCGTTCTTCGGACCAGGGCGAAGCCCTGGCTGCCCTGTTTTTGGGCGGTGCCGTGTTCTACGGCGGGTCACCTGTCGTGATCTACGGCGGGTCACCTGCCGTGTTCTACGGCGGGTCACCTGCCGTGTTCTACGGCGGTCCGTTCTATGGACCAGGGCTTCGCCCTGTCTGCTCTGTTTTTGGCTGGAATGCTGGGCTACTCCCTGGCGCGAAAAAGCTCATCTGGAAGGATGAGCTTTTTGACTATCACCTGTATCAAATTACAGGTTACCTCACGGCTTTTTAGCTAAGATGTTTACAAACCAGTTGATGCCAAACCTGTCTGTGCACATCCCAAAATAGTCTCCCCAGGGCGCTTTTTCAAGCGGTTGGTTGATATGTTGTCAATAGCCGGGCGATGTTTACCACACATAGTCGGGTCATGTTTACCAGTGATGATCGGATTGGTGTTTACCACTTTAGGGAATCTTTTCCGCTTTTGCTTTCGATAGTGCCTCCTTTCTCCTGGAGAGCTGCCGGTAACTTTCACCCTGAATGACCAGGGTGTGTGCATGGTGAGTCAGGCGGTCCAGGGCAGCTGATGAAAGCAGGTCATTGTTGAAGACCTCCGCCCACTCTTCGAAGGCACGGTTGGAAGTGACCAGGATCGAGCCATGTTCGTAGCGCTCGCAGATGATCTCGTACAGGTCCTGGATGGCCGCTGGTGGTAAGACCTGCAAGCCGAAATCATCCAGGATCAACAGGTCACACTTGAGGATCGAGGACATATGGCGATTGTAGGAACCATTGGCCCTGGAGGCATTGAGATCAGCTAGCAGGCGGAAGGTTGGTTTGGAGATGACCCGCAGGTCTCGTTTGAGGGCTTCAACGCCCAAGGCATTGGCCAGATGGGTTTTGCCCACCCCGGTAGGTCCGCAGAACAACACATTTTCATGGCGCAGGATGAAAGCACAGGTAGCCAGATCGACGATGAAGGAACGGTTCACCCCTGGAGTAGCCGCAAAGTCGAACTGCGACAGGGTCTTGGCAGGGTTACAGCCTGAAGTGGACAGGCGGTAAGCCAAGCGGTTTTGCTCGCGCCGTTCCAGCTCGTCATCCAGCAAGAGGGCAAAGAACTCCATGGGAGCCAGCTGCTCCTGGACGGCCTGCTCCGCACGCAGGTCCAGGGTGTTGAGCATGCCAGAAAGATTGAGCTGCCTGAGCTTGGGCAATAAGGGATGGATAGAGATCATGGCTGGCCTCCCGGGTGTTGTTCAAAGAACTCCTTGGGTTTTCGCGAGAAAGTGTAATTCTGGGGATTGGAAGAAACTACGGCTTGATCTGGCAGCGGATCACGGTCCAGGGCAGCATTGAGGATATCCTTGATGCGCCGGTAATGGGGGTCACCGTAGTACAGGGCTCTTCGGCAGGCAGCTTCCAGGCGGCTCTGGCCTACGCTCTCCGCCAGTGCCAGGATGGCTTGTACCGAGCGCAAGCGATCCAACGGGCGGTCGGCCAGCAAGCGCTCCACAACCTGGTGGGTATGGGGACCCATGCGCAGGGCAAGCTTGAGACAGAATTGAGGCGTTTTCATCAGATATTGGGCCTTGGAGGGTGGGTAGTCCCCCATTTCTGTCCGCCATTGGCCCTTCTGGGTGGCTCGCCGGTGCGTGCGCACCAGCTCGTGATGAGCATAGATTTCAACCACCCGTTCGTGTACATGCACTTCCACTTCTTCTCCTACCAAAGTGTAGGATACCGAATAGAAACTGCCATCCACCACGATATGGCAGTCGCTGTGCACCTTGGCCATGAAGATGGCATGCAAATCAAAGGGCTCGATCGGCAAGGCTTGCAGGGCTTCCTGTTCGATCTCCCGGAAGAGCTTCAAGGGCGCCTGGTGGGTGGTGCCATGTTCGCGCACCCCGGCCGTCTCCATCACCCAGGCCTTCAGGCGCAGGTTAGCCCGCTCGAGGTCGACGAATTCCTGCCCAGCAAAGAAGTTGCGTTTGACGTAATTCACCCCGTTTTCCACCTTCCCCTTGTGGCGTGGGGTGGCAGGGCGATTCGGGCTAATCAGGAAATGGTAATGCTGGGCCAACTTGCGATAGGCTTCCCCCAGGACGGGGTCCAGCACCAGGGCTTTGACCACCGCGGCCTTCAGGTTATCCAGCACCACCCGGCGTGGCACGCCTCCAAAAAAGGCCATGGCGCGCTGGTGCAAGGTGAGCCAGGTGCCGATCTTCTGGTCGCAGACGATCTCGCTGTATTGGTGGCGGCTGTACGCAAGGGTGGCCACGAAGACATACCCCTTACGCATCTTCCCGGCTTTCAGGTCGTAGATTTGTCCTATGCTGCCAAAATCCACCTGCAGCTCTTCGCCGGGTTCGGTGTGCACCCGCACGTAGGCTTCTTTCTCTTCGGGCTGCACATGATGCACGAACCGACGCACCGACGAATAGCTGCCCTGGTAGCCGTAATCGTCACGCAGGCGCTGGAAGATGGCCGTCATTTCCAGTCCTTGTTGAAGATATTTTTTCACCACTTCCCGGTACCCCTCAACCGTGCTGGGTGCCTTGGGCGGCTGGGGGGCGGGGCCAAAGCGCTTGGCTATCTCTTCCCATTCAGGAAGCTCTTTTTGGTCATCCAGAAATCCATCCACGATGGCTTTGAGTTTATATTTGTGTACCGTCGGTCGGCTGATGCCCAGATCGCGGGAGATGCTTCGTTCACTTTCCTTCGCTCGCAATCGGTAAATGATTTCGGTGTAGATGTTCATGTGGATCCGCTCCATGTTTGGTGTTCCTCTCCCATTGTTTGATTGGGAGAGATTCTGCCACAGTGGTAAACACCGAGCGGCTATGCGTGGTAAACACCGGGCGACTACGTCTGGTAAAGTCTACCCCGGTCAATGACAATATGTCCCCCCACCGATAGTTTGCTGAAGTATGCTTTGAGTTCAGCTTCGTCGTCGCCGGAAAGCGACATGTTGAAGTTTGTGCCAGGATGGTATTCCATTCTATTCGGAGTGTCCGCCGCCATAAAATCGATGCCATTACCGGTGTTCAGCTCAGCGTGCATGATCTTATTGTCTTCGCTGGGGTCCGTTGAAGCGTTGTATTCCTTAAAAGTGGAGAGGTGCAACTCACCACCAAATATGGATTTGTAGAATTCCATAGCCTGCCGGGTTGTATCTTTAAAGTTGATATATGGATTGAGCTTGGCTTGCATAATTTCCTCCTGATGATATTAATTACGTGCTTAATGGATATTATATATCAATAATATCCTAATTGCAATTCTACCAGGATTAAAAAACACATAGAATAATTATCCCTTCGGCGAAAATTCGTGCTTATAAAATATGGTCATCGCCGCACATTTTCCTCGGGGATAAAATGGTGCGCGTAAGCAGCTACGCTGCTTGTGGTCTCATAAAGGCTTTTCCCGCATTAGCGAGCTATCGACTTTTTTCTTTAGCGCAATCAGTGTTCAATGATATTTTGACAACCTGATAGATCTGAACTGCAGTCTCGAAGGAGTAGGATTCCACCGATTCTCGTGCCTGTGGTCACGACACCCTGCCTGCTGTGTTTTACAGCGGGTCACGCCACCCTGCCTGCTGCGCTTTACAGCGGGCCACCGCCACCTGCCCTGTTTTTGGGCGGTGCCGTGCTCTTCGGCGGCCCGTTCTTTGGACCAGGGCTTCTCCCTGGCTGCCGTGTCTACGGCGGATTCGAACCACCCAGTCAACGAACGATCGAGACTGCGCATAGCCATCAGATCCGAAGTCGGATAGAAAACTGTATCTAGTGATTACCTGGTGCTAAAGTATTTTTTTTCAACTAACTACTAGGGTGATTCGCTTCTTATTACGGATTATTCAATGCCTCACCATGCCTGGAAACCACGCGTAAAACCAGCGTATCCTCTTCATCCCGTTCGTAAGTCAGGCGATAATCGATATCCAACCGCGCCTCGTAGATACCCGGGGCTCCTTTGATAGGCTTCGTTTGTAATGAAAGATACCGGGGGTCTTCAGCTAGGAGGGCAAGTTGCTTCTTTACCTTCTCCTGGATGGCAGCCGGTAGCCGGGCAAAACTCTTTAAAAAACGCCTGGTGAACCTAATCCTCGGCATCGTCGTCTGCCGGGATCTCATCCAGGGCTGCCAAGGCTTCTGCAATGTTGGCGTATTCAACGATATGCCCGGCATCTAGGTCAGCCTGGGCTTCGTGTTCCATGGACTGCCAGCGGTCGCTCCAGAACCAGGCTTGTTCGGGGTCAACGATTTGGGCGCGCGAAACCACAACCCGCCCGGCTTGATCGGTGTAAAACAGCAGATCATCGCCTTCTTCTGCCCCTAATAAGGCGCGAATTTCCTGCGGGACAGTAACCTGTCCTTTATTGCGTAAGCGTGACTTATAAATGGTCTTACCCATCGCATAATATCCTTCTGGTTGGAAAATCTAACTTTCCAACTATTATACCACACGCTAAATAAGTATTTCCTGTAGAGTCATCGATAAAGAGACATGGATAAATGACAGGGGCACGACCCACTAATTCCGTCTGATGTCGGTACGCAGATCGGAGCCGACCATATCACGCATGAGTTTCGAATTCTAGCCAGGATAGCAGGCCTTCCATGATCAGGTTACATGACTGCCGTCATACAGCTGCCTCGATTATGCGTAGTCTGCGGATTTCTTCGATTATGGTGGCTGGAGTCCCGCCACCCTGCCTGCTGTGTTTTACAGCGGGTCACGCCACCCTGCCTGCTGCGTTTTACAGCGAGTCACCACCACCCTGCCTGCTGCGCTTTACAGCGGGCCACCTGCCGTGCTCTTCGGCGGCCCGTTCTTTGGACCAGGGCTTCGCCCTGGCTGCCCTTTTTTGGGGCGGATGCTGGGTCCTGCCTGGCGATCTTAATGACCAGTTAAGCTCACTTTGTTCGCTGTGCTCGTTATGTTCACTACGTTCGCGATACACCTGGGATCCAGGATGAAGCAGCGCGCCCCGCTCGCAAAAGTAGCTCCCTTGGTTTTGCAGCAAAATTCGCTGCTCAACTGATGGATGAAATTCTCACTCCGATTCCGATGAATTTGAATCACTTAAGCTAAATCTGGTTGCAAACGAATAACTCTCTAAGTGGTTCGCTGCTCTGATATAATCTTTACAGCATATTAACTTCTCTACGAGATGAATGAATAAGTTTGCCACAGAAATACTGATAGTTTTTCTGTTGATCCTTGCCAATGGCTTCTTTGCATTAGCCGAAATGGCTGTTGTTTCATCTCGTAAAACAAGATTGCAGCAAAAAGCTGATGAGGGGGACAAAGGTGCATTGGCAGCACTGGCTCTATCAAATAAACCTACTCGTTTTCTCTCCACCATCCAGGTTGGCATAACGACGATCGGTATTCTCAGCGGAGCTTTTGGCGGTGCAACCATTGCCGAGGAAATCGCTGTTAACTTGAGTAAGGTCGTATGGCTGGAGCCATACAGCGAAGCCATTGGCATAGCAATAGTTGTCCTTATCATTACCTATTTCACCCTGATTTTTGGCGAACTGGTGCCAAAACGGATTGCGCTCAATAATGCGGAAAGTATTGCTGCCAAGGTAGCTGCTCCCATGAATGGGTTAGCCCGCCTTGTTAAGCCTGTTGTTACGTTATTGAGCAGCTCAACCGAGGTAGTTCTCCGCTTGATTAGAATAAAGCCAACAAGTGAACCATCAGTGACCGCAGAAGAGGTCAAGTTGATGATCTATGAAGGCGCCCAGGTTGGTGTGTTCGAAGATGCCGAGCAAGAGATTGTCGAGCGTGTCTTCCGTTTGGGTGACCGCCAGGTAATTTCATTGATGACTTATCGCACAGAAATGGTCTTTTTAAATGTCGAAGATACATTAGATGTCAATCTGGGTAAGATTGCTTCATCTGGATACTCTCGTTTCCCGGTCTGTAAAGGTGAACTGGATGATATCTTGGGGATTGTCCAGGTGAAGGATATATTTGCTCAAGTGCATAATGGTCAAGAAATAGATTTGCAAGCTGCGATCCAGCCTGCTGTATTCATTCCGGAGGGTATGTCAGCCCTGGATTTATTGGAGCGCTTGCGAGAAAAGAAAAGTCATCTAGCTTTAATCATGGACGAATTCGGTGGTATCACTGGAATGGTGACAATCAATGATATGCTGGAGGCAATCGTTGGTGACATTCCAATGCTTGAAGATCAGATCGAGGAACCTGATATCATTCAGCGCGAGGATGGTTCTTATCTTCTCGATGGAATGCTTTCAACTGATGAACTTAAAGACCTCCTCGACCTGGATATGTTGCCTGATGAGGATGATGCCGGTTATAAAACGCTAGGAGGTATGATCATGGCTGAAATCAGGCGCATCCCCAACGCTGGCGACACCACCTTGTGGAATGGATGGCGCTTTGAAGTGGTAGATATGGATGGTCACCGGGTTGATAAAATCCTGGTTTCACGCGCTGAAAAACCTTCATCTTGATCAGTAAATAGATGAATCGTATGTGAAACCGGTCTCCAGGGTTTTCTGGAGACCGGTTATATTCCACGGATCATTTTTAAATTTTATAAATGGCGCTGAAATGTTTGATCACTTATCCGAGCATAGCTATATGTGAGGGTAGATCGTTCATATGCCACCATATTTAGGTGCCCCCTGCGGAGCCACCCCACCCGTTCTTTGGGCCAGGGCGAAGCCCTGGCTGCCCTGTATCTGGGCGGCTGTCGTGCTGTCACCTGCCGTTAGGCGGCTCCAGCGGATCGAACCTCCCGATCTAATAACGATTGGGACTTCGCATAGCCATCTGATCGGATGTCAAAAAGTGTTTTATCGACCCTGTATTATGTGGTCGATTCACGTCTTTGTAGTACCCAATACGGGTATATATCTATCTAATGTGTCTATATTTTCCATACTCTTGCCCTGCATCTGCACCAAAACTGCACCAGTATGAAGCAAAGAACGACTGCTTGTAGCTCTTTCAAGCGGGGGAAATTACTAAAAGATGTTTACTGAATAACTGAAACCCCCGAGAAAACAAAACAGCCAAATTGTGGCACTACTCCTGGATTATCACACACGAATCTCCAATAACAACATTGTGATCTTTCTCAACAGATGGGATTCAAATGTGCTTATTGTCTAACGGGGATGTGATGAAATTTTGTGAAACTACTTATAAATCGATCCCTTGTAAATCCTTCTTCTGTTTCTCAGACAAAGCACAACGTTCCGAATTTTCAAACCCGGTATCCTGGTTCTCCACGATAAGAATTGACGCATCCCAGCTGATGATGGCTGTATGCCAGACATGCTGCTTCACGTTATATACTTTTCCGATTTCCATCACCTGTGGGAAGATAGCTTCGATTTTTCCACCCTTCCCTCCCAGGATGAGGGTTGCCTTTCCCTCCAGCAATACAAATACTTCATCCGTCTGGGTATGGCGTTCCATGACCCCGATATTCCCGGGTAGCGTTGCTTCTTCGCAGCGAAGGATCGCCACGCGCCAGGAGCCATACTGAACCAGGGGCTGGTAACCATGACCATCGAAGCTTTTGATTTCGATTAGGTCATTCATCTGATTACCTCCCATCACCATACCGGGATGTAATAGATGGCTTGGGGTTCCTGTCGATCGCATTATTCTTGGTACCTCGAAATTCCTTCTGATACATTCTTTTTACCCAACCATTTGTTGGCGTCCTAGCCAGCTGTAGCTAATCCAAATCCAAATGGGAATTGGGGAGCTGACCTTCCGCTTCCTTGTCTTACATCCTTAATATCGAGTGGTAATTGATCATTCGAGCGTGGCCATGTGTAGGGTAGCTTGCCCGAAAATGGATAATCGCCAAAGATCACGTCAGCAACACCAGATCCTTCGGTGCCTGGCAGCCAGATTGCCACCCAGGCATCCGCCATCTGATACTGCGGTGTAATGATCATAGGTCGTCCGGAAAGAACCAGGACGACCATCTTTTGGCAGTGCGCCCTCAAGTTGGTGATCGTCTGAATGTCCCTGGTTGAAAGTGAAAGATCATCCGTGTCCCCAACTCCTTCAGCGTACGGTTGTTCACCCACCACGGCGATACCAACCTCGGCCATTCCATCGAATTCACCCATTGCGTTGTACCTCACCTGGGTGACAGATGAAACTGTGTCCCGGATGCCGTTCAAAATAGTCATTCCGGGTTGGATCTCCCCGGATTTTCCCATCCATTCGATCGTCCAACCACCACACTGCATCCCAATATCATCAGCACCCTGGCCGGTCACGAAGATCGAGGGGACAGCTTTGGCGATCGGGAGGGCTTTATTCTCATTTTTTAGCAACACGAGCGATTTACGAACCGTCTGGCGAGCCAATTCGCGATGATCTGCAGAGCCAACTCGGGTTATCAGGGTCGGATCAGAAAATGGTTGATCGAACAAACCAAGTTCATACTTAACTGTGAGTATCCGATGGACAGCATCATCGATGCGCTCCACTGTGATATCACTTTTTTTGACGGCTTCCATCACCGTATTAATGAACCGAATGTAATCATATGGCACCATACTCATATCAATTCCCGCGTTGATCGCGGTGACAACAGCCTTGTAATACTCGCGATCAATCTGGTCAATTCCACCCCAATCGGATACGATAAATCCCTTAAAACCCAGCTCGTCCTTCAACACATGGTTGTTCCAATATTCATGGGCGTGCATATTCATTCCGTTCCAGCTGCTGTAGGATACCATGATACATTTCGCACCACTTTCCACCGCAGCCTGGTAAGGAGGTAGGAACAGCTTGCGCATCATGGATTCATCCAGCTTTGTATCCCCACGATCAAGAAGGTATGGAAGATTTGTATTCTGACCTGAGCTACCAAATGTAGTTCCTCCATCCCCTAGAAAGTGTTTTGGGGTGGCCAGGACATAAATGTCCTGACCGGTCTGAGGTTTATATCCGTCTGGAATTGTTTGCAACCCTTGCAAATAAGCTGTCCCTAGTTCACTCACGAGGGTGGTGTCTTCGCTAAAACTCTCATAGGTCCGTCCCCAGCGAATGTCCTGTGGGACAGCGATTGTCGGGGCAAAATTCCAAGGAATTCCAGTCGCACGTAATTCCTCGGCTGTGGCTTGGCCAATCCGATAAGCCAGGTTTGCGTCGCGCATCGCACCCAATCCGATCTCGTGAGGAAATACGGTGGCCCCGTATAGAGCAGCGTGACCGTGAACTGCATCCACACCATAGATCAGGGGAATAGCAAGCCGCGTCCTGAGGGCTTCCCGTTGAAAACCGTCCACCATTTCTGCCCAGCCCTGGGTATTGTTGGAAGGTGGATACTGCCCACCTCCACTGAGGATCGACCCAATGAAATATCTGGTGATGTCGTCAGGTTTGATGCTGATCTTATCCGCCTGTGTCATCTGACCAATTTTTTCTGGTAAGGACATTTGTTGCTGAAGAGACTCCACAAAAGCTGACGAATCCTTGATCATTTTTTTTATCCTATCCATACCTCGACTTTTACTCCGGAGGCAGATCTATCCGGTAGAGGGATCAATGAACCAATTACAGGGTTCCCATCGGCAAATATCTGAACTGCATTATTAGCACCGCGCCGACGAACTTCGATCTCATATTTAACGCCGCGAAAGCGTCTTACTGCTGTGAAACCAGGCCAATCCGGTGGCAACACCGGTTCAACTAGCAATCCATCAAAACTTGGCTGAATACCGAGTATCCATTGGGTGATTGCCAGGTAATTCCAAGCAGCTGTGCCAGTCAGCCATGAATTCTTCGCTTCACCGTAGGTGGGTGCTTCCTGCCCAGCAATCATCTGGGCATATACATACGGCTCACAGCGATGCACCTCACTGATCTCCTCCCGCTTGGATGGGTTGATGCGCAGATAATAATCATACGCTGCCGTGCCATTTCCCAGCCTGGTCTCGGCGATCATGATCCATGGGTTGGTGTGACAAAATATGCTTCCATTCTCCTTGTAGCCGGGTGGATAAGAGGAGATCTCACCAAGATGAAGATAATATCGGGTATATCCTGGTTGGTGGAGCATGATTCCATGTGGAGTTGCCAGGCGCTCCGCCACCGAATCAAGTGCCTGCCTGGCGCGTCCATCCATGATACCAAGGCCTGCCATGACACACATTCCCTGCGGTTCGATGAAAATCTGGCCTTCCTCACACTGCTGCGACCCAACCGGATCACCGAAATCATCATAAGCCCGGCGGAACCAGGCACCATCCCACCCGGCTTCCCACACTGCCTTCTCGATCTGCTTCGAAACCTGGGTATAGGCTTCAACCGCCTGCTCATCTTGCCTGTATCGGCACAATTCAGCCATCTCACTAGCCGCCAGTATATACAGCCCGGCGATGAACACACTTTCTGCCACCTTGCCGTCCTTGTTGGTGGTCGTCTGGAAGGATTGCCCGGGGGATGCAGAGAAGCAGTTCAGATTGAGGCAGTCGTTCCAATCTGCCCGCCCGATGAGCGGCAGCCCGTGTGGACCCAACCGGTCAAGTGTGTACTGTATGCTGCTCTGTAAGTGTCCGAACAGGCTTACTTCACTGCCAGGGGAGTTGTTATAAGGAACTGGTTCATCCAATATATTCCAATCTCCCGTCTCTTTGATATAAGCCGCCACTGATAACACCAGCCACAATGGGTCATCATTGAAACCTGATCCAACTTCGTCGTTGCCGCGTTTGGTCAGTGGTTGGTATTGGTGATATGCGCCACCATTCGGAAGTTGGGTGGCAGCCAGTTCGAGTATACGTTGGCGCGCCTTTTCAGGCACCAGTTGTATAAACCCGAGCAAGTCCTGGTTGGAATCGCGAAAACCCATCCCGCGTCCGATACCTGACTCAAAGTAAGAGGCTGAGCGTGAAAAATTGAATGTTGCCATGAGCTGGTAGATATTCCAAATATTCACCATGCGGTTGGTGTGAATATCTGGGGTGTGCACCTGTAAGATGTCCAGCAGCTCATTCCAGTAGGCCTGCAGCTTTTCGAAAGATGCCTGTACCACATCTGGATTTCGATATTTCTGGAGGATGGGCAAAACAGTGTGCTTGTCCACAGTTTGTGACCCGGGTGGGTCAAACTTCTTTTCCACCGGGTTTTCATGATACCCGAGCAAGAAGATGATCGTTCTCTCCTCTCCAGCCTCCAATTTTAAACGGACGTGCTGTGCCCCAATCGGCTGCCAGCCATGGGCGATTGAATTGGTGAGTGTTGCTCTTTCCACTCCCACAGGTGAATCCCAGCCGCGATAAGGGCCCAGGAAAGCTTCTCGGTCGGTTTCGAAGTCCGCCAGCGGTTCTGAGCAAGTAAAGAAGGCAAAATGGTTGCGTCGTTCACGGTATTCCGTCTTGTGATAGATCACACCGTCCACCACTTCCACCTCACCGATGGAATAATTGCGCTGAAAGTTGGTGGCATCGTCCATTGCATCCCACAAGCAGAACTCGATCGTGGCGAAGATGGATAAATTAGATTGCTGGAGGCGCTGATTCGTAAGCCTCAGTTCCCAGATTTCCAGGTTCTCACCAAGCGGGATGAAATATCGGATATTGGCCCTAATGCCTGCCAGAGTCGATTGGATGGTCGTGTAGCCCATCCCATGCCGGCATTCGTATTCGTCCAATGGGGTACGTGTTGGCTGCCAGGTAGGTGACCAGGTGTGGGGTGGGAAAGAGCCTTCATCCCGCAGGTATATATAGCGCCCATTTGAATCCAGCGGTGCATTGTTATATCGGTAGCGTGTCAGGCGTCTGAGTCGGGCGTCTTTGTAAAATGAATATCCACCGGCAGTGTTTGAGATTATCCCGAAGTATTCTTCACATCCAAGGTAATTGATCCATGGCAAGGGGGTGTCTGGTCGAGTGATGACGTATTCTCGTTGTTCATCATCGAAATAGCCGAAGCGCATAGTGATTCCTTTTGGGGTTATTTCAACGGATTTTCATAAAACCTTCTCACCGTGCACCTTGGCCAGTAATCCTTCCACAAACTCTTCAGGCGATGTTGGCAGCGCGCTTCCCAAGAAGTGTAATAAATTCACCAACGGTGTATCCATGAGGAAACCCATTGGATCCATCCCTATCGCTTCACTACCACCAAAATTAGCTCGCATCTGTTCACTCATCTGCTGATAGAGCGGTGCAAAAACATTCATTCCCCGTGGGTCTTCGGTCCACTCACGCAAGGTTGAATTGCGATTTAAGATGCTGGGCAGCTCAAGTGTGGAATGCAACGTAACTGTCTTTGTACAGCGAATATCGACTGATGAAGCACCGATCAGGATGTCAAACTCCCCATCCTCGGTAATCCATTGCTGAAAAGATGGATGGTAATAGGCAAAGGCCCGGAAATCAAGTTTTAGGGTTACGGTCTTGGTTTCACCAGGTTGGAGTTCGACTTTGGTAAAACCTTTAAGCTCTTTAGGGGGCCGGACTAATTTTGATTTATGGTCATGAACGTATACCTGGACTACTTCCTTGCCTGCCAGTTTTCCGGTGTTGGTCACTTCGACAGAAACGGTCAAGCCATCCACATCCTTGAAGGTGTCCGCTGAAACCTTAGGGTTTTGATATCTAAAAGTGGTATAGCCTAATCCATAACCAAAGGGGAATAACGTTGCAACCTGTTTGGTATCATAGTAACGGTACCCAACAAAAATCCCCTCACCATAATTCACCGTCCCATTTTCTCCTGGATAATTGATGTAGGCAGGGGTATCGACAAGTTTAAGCGGAAAAGTTTCCGCAAGCTTCCCAGACGGGTTGACCTTCCCAAAAAGCACATCAGCAATTGCCCCCCCGCCAGCCTGACCCATCATCCAGGCTTCCAAGACCGCTGCCGTACCTTCAATCCATTCACTCATCACGATCGGAGCGCCACTATTAAGGACAACCACCGTATTGGGCTGGACTGCGCCAACTGCTTTAATCAGTGCAACCTGTTGCAACGTCAGGTCCAGGTCAGGTCTGTCATAGCCTTCTGATTCCTTGGTCGCCGGTAGGGAGATAAAAAGCAAGGCAACCTCGGCTGAGCGGGCATTTTTTACAGCCTCATCGATTAATGCCTGGTCAAAACTTTCATCCTTAGGATATCCTTCAGCAAAGGTGAGCTGGCTATCGCCAGCTAATTTTTCCAGCTCTTCAAATGGAATATCCACCTGTGTTGGGTTGATATGCGAGCTACCCCCACCCTGATAATAGGCTTCTTTGGCGGAATGGCCAATGACAGCAATATGCTTTTGATTATGTAAAGGCAAGATACCATTGTTTTTTAACAATACCATGCCTTCTGCAGCTACCTGGCGGGCTAGGGCATGGTGCTTGGCGATATCAAATGAACCACCTTTTTTCGTCTCAGTTGCCTTGAACACAATTTGCAAAATCCTGCGAACAGCTTCATCCAGCACCGATTCGTCCAAGCTGCCTGCACGTACAGCATCAATAACAGCCTTTACCCGCCTATCCCTTGGTCCGGGCATCTCCAGGTCTAGCCCAGCTTTCAAAGCCTCCACCCGGTCGTGCACTGCACCCCAGTCGGAAACGATAAAGCCGTCAAAGCCCCATTCTTCCTTGAGGATTTCCGTCAGCAGCCAATGATTCTCAGCGGCGTAGGTGCCATTAAGTTTGTTATACGAGCACATCACCGTCCAGGGTTGGGCTTTTTTAACCGCAGCCTCAAATGCAGGCAGGTAAATTTCCCGGAAAGTACGTTCATTAAACTCCGAGCTTATCGTGGAACGCTGGTACTCCTGATTATTAGCAGCGAAATGCTTGAGCGAAGTACCCACGCCTTTGCTTTGTACACCCGTGATGAATCCCACCGCCATTTCACCAGCAAGGTAAGGATCTTCAGAGTAATACTCGAAGTTACGCCCGCATAATGGGGTTCGCTTCATGTTGACACCAGGACCCAGGATTACATCAACCTCCAGGGCGATGCACTCATAGGCTAATGCCTGGCCTAGTTTGTGGATCAAACCCACGTCCCAGGTGGAAGCCATACAGGTAGCGGTGGGGAAACAGGTGGCAGGCAGGCTTTTTTCGACAAATGTGGATATATTTTCAGCCCGTCGTACGCCATGTGGTCCATCGGTGACAGTGATCTCTGGTATGCCCAGGTGATCCACAGGCGTGGTCGTCCATGGACCAGCCCCAGTACATAAGGCAGCTTTCTCTTCCAAAGTCATTTTCTTGATCAAATCAATAATATTCGTCATTTTTCAATCCTTTCAAATTTTTTCACTGCGGAACGTAAGTGAGAGATGATCATAATGATGAGACATAATAAAGAATAATGCAGCCAGACATCATACTCAAGCTAATGTGAGTACGAATCATAGATTGAACGAATGCACAATTGTTTTTGCACCTGGCTCAATTCCCACCCAGCTGGCATCCTGCACGTAACCTGGAACCTACGACCGGCAGGCAAGTTAAAATAATTTTCGCTAAAAATGGCATCGGTGCCATGGAAAGAAAGCTCCAGGATAAGCGCCAGGGAATTGGAGATTAAATCAATCAACAATTGGTCATTTTCTTCCCTTATGTCCACCGAAATATCTGGATCAGCCAGCGATAGGTGCTTGATGGGGACGAAAGTTGAGATTTGGCGAGAAATAAATTGGTCAGCTTGCCATAGTTCAGCAACAAAAACCAGCCTGCGAACATTGTCCTCTGAAATGTGTCCTGAAAAGTCCAGTTTACATACTTCGACCGCTGATTGGGCAGGGGCACAAACAGCTGCCTGGCCCACTACCAGGGCTTCCCCGCTAATCGTTTCCAATGACCAATGCACTGTCCCTTCCCATGCTTCCAGCCGATCATTGGAAACAAATACTCGCTGTTCAGGTGGCTTGTCGTCGATTGAAAGCATCAGTGGTGCATAGAAACGGTGTGCTGCATAATGCAGGGCTTTCCACCGCCCGAAGTAATCCAGGCTGGACCAGGAGGCGACAGGCCAGCAATCATTCAACTGCCAGTAAAGGATCCCTGCCACGCGCTCAGGATACCGTCGCCAGTGCTCCACGCCATAGCGGATGCCCTCCGCCTGGAGAGCCATGCTCAGGTAGACCAGTGATGAAAAATCCTTGGGCAGACGGAACATGTCCAGCATCTGCCGCACCATCATGGAATTTCCACTGGTGTTCTTCTGATGCTGCTCCATGATGTAGGAGGTCATGTTCCAGTCTTCTTCTTTTGCATAGGTTCGGATGGTTTCCAGGGGTGGCAGGGACTGGAAGCCAAACTCACTCATAAAGCGTGGATATTGCTGGCGATAAGCGGTAAATGATTTTCCCCCATGCCAGACATCCCAATAATGCGCGTCGCCTTGGTGCTGGCCATTTGGATCAATGAATGGCGTATCGGAAGATGGTGAACTCGGCCAATAAGAATGGTCCGGGTCCTCAGCCTGGCACCAGGCCGGCAACGTGTGGTGGAAAAATTGGTTGTAAGCCACCTTCAAGTCCTGCAGATCAGGGCGATTCCAGCTCCAATCCACCCAACCCCATTCCATCTCATTATTCCCACACCACAAAGCCAGACTGGCGCGGTGGCGTAATCGACGTACATTCTCTACTACTTCGAGGCGAATGTTTTCCAGGAAATCAGGATCATACAGTGGGTAGACACTGCATGAGAAAATAAATTCCTGCCATACCAGGATGCCATATTGGTCGCATAGATCATAAAAGCGCTCGTCCTCATAGAAACCACCGCCCCATACCCGTAGCATATTCTGGTGAGTCTCAGCTGCTGAGCGAATCAGGTTTTCAAGGCTTTCGTTCGTAATCCGAGTGGGGAAGGAGTCCGCCGGTATCCAATTGGAGCCTTTGGCAAGTATCTGGACATTATTGACCACAAAAGCAAAGCAACGCCCCCACTGGTCTTCTTGTTGGCGTAACTCAATCTTGCGTAGCCCAACCTGATACTTGAGCTGATCCAACAGCCTTTCACCAGTTGTATCGCTGCTGTATAGTGAGACTTCCACTTGATAAAGCGGTTGGCCGCCATAGCCATTTGGCCACCATAGGTCAGGATGAAAGATTGGAACATTCACGATCATCTCATCCAGGTGTGAAAATGCAGTGTCTGTTTTGATGATCTCACCCGTTGGTGTGGTGATGTGTATCACTGCTGAAATAGGTACATTGCCCCAGCGCTGCACTTTGAGGCGTGCCTCAACCGTTACCTGATTTTCGGTGTGGGTCTGTCGCAGGTGCACATCATCGATGCGTGCTATGCTATAACCCTCTAGGCGGATATCCTTCCAGATACCAATGGGTGGGAGCTTCGGTCCCCAATCCCAACCAAATTGACAAGGAGCTTTCCGAATGTATGGACCACCTGCGATTGAATGATACGGACCTGGCATCTCGCGGGCTACTTGCTTCTCGCGAATATACTTTACGGCTGAAGCAAAGGTGATCGTCAAGTTATTGTCACCCTTTGTATTTAATAATTCCTTGACCTCCCACTGGTAGCGACGGAACATATTATTGGTTTGACCAAGCTCATGGCCATTGAGCACAACCTTTGCCAGTGTATCCAGGCCATCGCAAACCAGCAGTACTTTTTCCTCCGAAAGCAGCTCAGATGGACAGGTAAAGCTCGTGCGATACTCCCAATCGGCCTCTGCCACCCAAGTGACGTGTTTTTCATTATCTGCAAGGAAGGGATCAGGGATGCTTCCACTCGTCATTAGGTCTGTATGGACACCACCGGGTACTTTCGCATGATTCCATTCCGTGGCCCCAAGTTGACGAAATTGCCAATCACCGGTTAAAGATTGAATTCGCATTTGAGAATTCCTAGATATTTGAGATCATTCCGATCAGGTGATAGTTATTATCGGACCGCTTCATCTTGAACAGCTGGCTAACCAAGACGGTAACATTACACTGTTGAGAGATCCCATTCCTCATAGATTTTTGGTACATCACTGATCAGGCGTCTGGTGTAGGGTTCTCTCGGGGTGAGTATCACTGCATCAGCCGATCCGCTTTCTACAAATTTCCCATGCTCCATAATAAATACTTTGTCCGATACATAATATGCCAGGCCTATATCATGGGTGATAAAAATGATCGTCATGCCGATATCGTTACGCAGCTGCATCAGCATATCCAGGATGGTGGCACGCGAACAGGCATCGATCATCGAGGTAGGTTCATCTGCCAGCAGGATTTTCGGTTTGAGCAGGAAGATACGGGCAATCATTAAACGCTGCATCTGCCCACCGGAGAGCTCAAAAGGATACTTGTTGGTCAATTCAGCGAACTTCAAGTTAACAAACCTGCAGGCCTCTTCCATCATCTCCACTTTTTTCTTTTTGGGTAGCCTGCCTCCGCCCCGCATACGGATACAATCTAAAAGTACCGCATCGACCTTGTGAAAGATATTGTATGAAGAGAATGGATCCTGAAAGATTGCCTGGATATTCTTCCAATATTCCTGTTTGTTTTTATTCGAACGGATATCCCGTAGTTTCCCCTGGAAGTAAAGCTCGCCTTCAGTGATACTGATTAATCCCAGTATCATCTTCGCTAACGTGGTTTTTCCACTACCTGATTCCCCCACAATAGAAACGACTTCCCCTTTATAAAGCTCGATATCCACATGATCAACTGCAAGCGTTTTGGTGGCCCCAAACCCAAATATTTTGGTAAGTCCTTTTCCGCTCAGGATAACCTCTTTACTTTCGAGCATTTTGTTCATCCTCCATACTATAAAATTCTCTTAGTTCGCTTTCTGAGTATTTGCACCGGTAAGCGCGGTTTCCATCAATTTCACGAAGGGTAGCACCTAATCCGCATTCGGCCACAGCATATTTGCAGCGTGGTGCAAACCGGCAACCAGGTGGAGGGTTTTTTAGGTTTGGAGGTACCCCGGGAATCGCAGTTAATTTTATATCCCGCACACCGCTTTCAGGCACGATGATCGAGCCCATCAGACCTTTGGAGTAGGGATGAAGCGGGTCGAACACGGCTTTCTTGGCAGGGGCTTTCTCGACGATTTGCCCTGCGTACATGACCATAATATCATCCGTTACGTTATATAGCAGAGGAAGCTCATGGGTAATGAAGATCATCGATTTGATGAAACCATCCTTCATCAAATCCTTCAGCATCTTGATAACCATTTTCTGTGAAGTGACATCCAGAGCGGAAGAAGGCTCATCTGCAATCAGTATTTTTGGGAATAGGATTACAGATACCGCGATGACTGTACGCTGCTTCATACCGCCGGAAAGTTCAACCGGGTATTTTTGGAGTACTTCAACTGGCAGTCCTAATATATTACAGCACTCACAGGAAAGCTCATAAATCTCTTTTTTGGATTTATACACATCGTGTGCTTCATAAACATCCTCAATAAAGTTAATAACCTTGCGGGTGGGGTTGAGGGCGTTCATCGCAGCCTGGGGAATATAGGAGATTTCTGTGCCCAAGATTGATTTGCGAACAAGATCTGGGTCCAACCCCGAAATATTCCGTCCGTCAATGATGATCTCTCCGCTGGTATAGTGCAGGGGAGCGAAGTAATATCCCATCAGGCTGAGTGCCAGGGTCGATTTGCCGCAGCCAGATTCTCCCGCAATTCCCAGCGTTTTTCCTTCTTCTACCTTAAGGGACACGTGATCAACCGCATAAATATCCTCGTTATAGCGGGTGATATATTTCGTGGTCAGCTCTCGAACTTCAAGCATTACGTTTGCCATATATCACCTATTCCCTCAACGCTGGGTTATAGACCTGGTCGAGGCCAGTATTCATCAAGTTCAGTGAGAACGAAATAAGTGCGATTACAACGATAACTGGCATGTACGCCCACCATTTCCCAAGGCTTGGCGCCATGTAGTAGAACGCCCAGTTCATCATCAAGCCTAAAGTCGCTGTCACTGAGGTTTTTGGTCCTAATCCAAGAATCGACAATGAGGCTTCATATAGGATGGCTGTGGAAATTTGCAGGATCAACGCCATCATGACATAAGAAGCGATATAAGGGAAAATGTCTGTGAAGATGATCAGCCAAACAGGGTGCCCAGATAGTTTTGATAGGCTGACATGGTCGCGATTCCGTAACGAAAACACTTGTGCCCGTACAGCCCGGGCTGTCCATACCCAAGCAGTAAATCCAATCACCACGGCAATCAGCACCGGGCCGCGCTTTTCCTGTCCAATGCTGTATGAAATCAGGATCAATATCACAATCGTTGGTATCACGGTAAGGAGGTTGGTGAAGAACATGACCACATCATCGACAATTCCGCCTATATAACCTGCCGCCAATCCAAGGATCAAACCGATTGTTGTGGCAATCAGACCCGCCACAATCCCAATCAACAATGATGTACCGGTCGCCTCAACCAGTTCGGCGCTCACGTCCCGGCCAAAGTTATCCGTACCAAGCAGCAACAGGCGCACATTTGGAACTTCGCTAGCGTTCACATAATCGGATTGTGCAACGGTGGTCCTTTCTTCCAGAGCGCCGGTCTGGGAATTCTTTGTGGCCAGGATCACCCCCTCAGTGGACAGAATGCCCTGCAGCGAGGTGTTTAGTCTTTGATAGAATCTGACTTTAGCAAAGGTCATCCCTTTGATTTCCACTTTGGGATCATAATTACTCGTCCATAGATACAGTAGACTTTCGGTATTCGTTGTATCGATCGTATTTTCAGGGATCCCAGCCGCCACCAGCCAGTCCTTAAGCGCCTGTCGGTCGTCCTCGCTCAGCTTATTGGCAATCCGCTTTTCTGTGGCATCATCCAGCATAAGGGTATAAGGAGTGGTATTAATACTGTCATATACATTCACATACAGCCCGGGTGGAAGGAAAGAACCCTGCACGCTACCCTGGCTGACGATTCCTAATGGGTCGGTTTTAATAAACAGTGGGAAAATGATCACCGTCAGTACAATAAAACTAAAAATCACGAAACCTACGACGAATTTACCAGAGTGAAAAACTTGCCTAAGGGTATTTTTCATAATGGCTTCTCCTTAATCCGACTGCGTCGCTTTGATCCGCGGGTCAATGAAGCCATATAAGATTTCAAGCGCAAAGGTCGCAATCAGCACCATCATGGTGATGATCAAGGTGACAGCTGAGATCATCGGATAATCCTGTCCCCTGATGGCACTCAACAAGGTGGTGCCTAGCCCCGGATAACTAAATATGATCTCTGCCACCAATGCACCTCCGACCATGGTTCCGATAGCCAATGCCAGACCTGTGATCTGAGGCAGCATGGCGTTTCTGAAAACATAGCGGACGATTTTCGAGTCTTTAATTCCCATGAACCTGCTGTATTTTACATAGTCAGAATTCAGCTCATAGATGCTCATGGAGCGCATGCCAATTGCCCAACCACCAATCGCGATCAGCACGATTGACCAGAAAGGTAATTGGTAATGCACGATCACAGACCAAATAAATGTCCAATTCAGGGTAGGGATCATATCAAATCCATACCCTCCCGAGGTTGGCAGCCAGTTTAGAACGATGCCAAAAATAACTAGCAATACGGTTGCCATGCCAAACGCCGGGAAACCACTCGCAAAAATACTTAGCGGCATGAGGGCTCTGTCATACCAGCCCCTGAGATAAGCGGCTAACACGCCCAATACGTTCCCTATCAGAAAGCCGATAATGATTGCTGGGAACTGTAAAATTACAGTCCACCACAGCGAAGATTTGAGAACATTCACAACTGTTCGGGGATATTGACTGAATGAGAAGCCAAAATCACCGTGTAGTACATTTTTTACATAAATAAAGAATTGGGTGAGAATGGGTTTGTTGGTGCCAAACAGTTCCGTATATTGCTCGTAAATCGCTTGAACCCCGCTCGTGTTAGATTGGCCTTGAGCCATCCTTGCTACGATGGCTGCCACAGGATCGCCTGGCATCATACGCGGAAGAAAGAAATTCAACAGGAATGCAGCAATTAATGTGATCATGAACCACATCAGCTTTTTACCAAAATACTTCGCGTAACCTTTCAAGTCAGCACCTCCTATCGACCTTTTTCCAAGATGCTTGCAAGAATACCATTAATAAAAATGAGACGAATAATAACAAACAGCCATGTCCCCTGATGCACGGAACATGGCTGTTCGATTTCATAATTGGTTACGGATTTACCAGTGTGAGGTTATAGAGGCATGCAATACTCCAACCATCGGTGCAGATCATCGGTGGGATGGGTGGATTGCTGCCATCATCCTGGTTCGGGAAGCCTGTCCAAACACTCTCATTCACCGCGTGGAACAGATCAGGGCGATACATGAGGGTGAAGGAAGGAACATCGGTTAAGTAGATCCTGACCAATTCTGTGTAGGCTGCCTTGATTTCTGCTTCGTCAGTTAGACTGGGAATCTTTGCAATCAATGCGTCGACATCTGGATTACTATATTGACCCCAGTTGCCGTTCCAGTTGACTGCCTGACCGACAAATTCAGAGCTCAACAGGTGGCGGATACGACCCCAGGGTTGGGTCGGGCCAGCACCGTCAGACCACATCATGAAGATATCATAGCCTTCAGGTAGAGGGGTATCAGATTTGGTAACAACAGTCTGATAAACACCCCATTCTGGGTATTGGGTTGTGATGTCGATACCGATCTTTTTTCCTGCAGCAGCTACTACTTCGATCGCTGCTTGCCAGTCTGACCAGCCATTGGGGCAGGTGGCGATGTAACGAAGTTCCTTGCCATTGTATTCTCGATTACCATCACCATTTGTATCAACCACACCAGCATCATCCAGCAGCTTATTAGCGCCTTCAATGTCATTGCCAGCCCATTGCAGATCTGCCACAGCTTCCTGATCGTACAAAGCTTGCTCACCTGGGGTTGGATTCATGAGAGAGCGTGGAACCTGGTCAAAGGTAGCAGATTGGTTGGTCATGGCATTGGCGATGATGGTTGGGTAGTCAACTGCAATTGCAATCGCCTTGCGGATGGCAACATTGTCCAAACCATTGGATTGCAGGTTATAGTAGGCAGTTGGGAGGCTGGCACCAATTCCATAAGGAGCCTCAGGAAGGTATGTAGAAATGGGCAAACCGTAGTTGAGCCACAAAACCTGAATATTGGAGTTAAACTGCTGGCTTATGTCCACTTCGCCTTGTGCTAATGCAATGGAACCGGCTGCATTATCCTTGTAGATCGTATGGGCAATGTACTTCGGAGCCGGCAGCTTGCCCCACATGGAAGCATCCTGCCCCCAATAGTTGTCATCACGTACATAGACAACCTTCGTATCATCTGCAAAGAAACTATGGTATGGACCGGAATACACTACATCATCTGCAGGATCGGCTAGAAATGCAGTCGCATCTGCGCTGCGGGCTTCCAGTACCTGGGTCCAGGCTTTTTGGATAACATATGTGCCGTCCAGGAACGCGGGGATCATTAGAGGATTGACCGCAGCACCATTCGCATCTAGCTTAGCCTTGATCAATACCGTCTGAGGATCAACAGCTGTGACGGATTCGATATAATCTTTGAAGTTGTTACCCGCATTGGTTGAGTACTTGAGATTGGTATCCCAGGTATAAGCCACATCATCAGCGGTTATCGGGGTGCCATCGCTCCACTTTGCGGCCGGTTTAATCTTAACGGTGATCTCAGTACGCGCATCATTCCACTCCGGATCGCCATCTGCCAGTAGCGGATATGACTTACCATCCAGCATATTGTACAGGTACAGGGTTTCAAACATGATCACGCGGGCAGCGTCCTTTGCTGTCACAGCCATGCCATTATTCATGCTGGAAGAGTATGGATTCCATCCAACGATCGCACTCCACTGTATACCGTTGAAGTATAGGGTTTCATTGCGAGGAAGCGTTTCCCCCGTGGTGGGTGCCGCAGTTGGTTCAACCACCTGAGTTTGGATGACCATCTGGGTCTCTTTAACCACCTGTGTCTCAACAACTGGCACTTCGACTGTCTGGATAACTGTCTCAGCGGTAGGTGACGCACAGGCTCCCAGCACCATTCCCATCACCATCAGCAGAGAAATCACGATAGATATGCGTTTCATTTCATTCTCCTTAGAAATTTTGTTTTATTTAGTTGAACAATTGGCATTCTGGATTAAATATCTGTACTGGATATGGTTCACCTCCTCCGTTTGTTAGGGCGATTGCTAATGTTCATGCGCTAGTGGGCTTTCATACGTAGGTACGCATACATCATTAAGGTAATTATTGCTACGATTCTGTGAAGCTCCGCAGCTCGAGCGGATGACTAGCTCTGTTTCCATAATGATACTTCGAGAAGGTTTAAGTCCATTTTCGATAATATCAATCAGGGTGTCTACAGCTTTGGCACCAAATCGAGCGATGGGTTGGCGAATGGTCGTTAGATCATACTCCGCTTGAGAGGCAAAAGGTAAATCATCAAAGCCCACAAACGCAACGTCAGCTGGAATATGCAACCCTGCCTCTCGAACTGCTCGGATGGCACCGATCGCCATGGTGTCAGAGGCAGCAAAAATGGCATCTGGTTTATAGGCAAGTAGCTTTTTCATCGCCAGATAACCACCATTCTCAGTGAAATCTCCTTCGGCAATTAATCTCTCTTGCACCTCCCAACCTTGTTCGCTAATTGCTTTTAGGTAACCTTGTTTGCGGTCAATACCAACCGTGCTGTTCATCCACCCGGTGATCGTTCCAATACGCTTATATCCAAGCTGGATCAGGTGGTAAACTGCCTTATAGGCAGCGTTTGTATTATCCACATCTATGTAGCTGATACCATTAGCTTTAAACGGACGCCCAGCAATAATCATCGGAAAATCAGCATTAGCCAGCTTGTCGAATAATTTATCTTCCATTTGTGCCGTCTGCAGCACGATGCCATCCAGAAGCCCTTTATGAGAGATTCGCGGAAGGATGCGCTTTTCGTCTTCCTTTGTATCCAACAGGAATAGTCCAAGGGTGTAGTTGTGATGGTTGCAGGCCTGGGCGACGCCCTGGGTGAGCCGCGGGAAATATGGGTCTATGAAAAAGCTGCTGACTGTGCGTGGGAGTACCAGCCCGATCATCCAGGAGCGGTGTGAAGCCAGGCTGCGCGCTGCTGCATGTGGATGATAACTTGTGGATACAATGACTTCTTGAACTTTCCTGCGTACACCATCGCTTACATTGGGATCATCGTTGACCACCCTCGATACGGTGGAACGCGAAACGCCGGCTTGCTTGGCGATGTCTTCGAGCGTCAGGTTTGGCATGGTGTTATTCAGATATTGTGATGGTCATTCAACATGCAGGAATTGGGAGCGCTCCCAACGTTTCTATTATACAGTTTTTCTGCCAAGAGTCAACTGATTTGTGAAGTATTAATCTATTTCCATCCTGGTTCGATCTGGCACGTATTGTGATGTTTGATTGAGACTTATAATTTGTAGGATTACTATTTAGGCTAACGAATTGCTTTTCTAATACCGATCTCCGACCACGGTGATCTTCGACATTTCAGTTCTAATTTCGTTTAGACTGTCGTTTGTTAGATCGATATCCACCGACCCGATATTTTCATCCAACCGGTGAAGTTTACGGCTTCCTGGAATAGGGACGATCCACAGCCTTTCCGCTAATAACCAGGATAACGCAATCTGGGCAGGGGTAGCATCATACTGTGTGGCGATCCGTTCGAGCAGTTCAACTACTACCCGGTTAGCCTTGATGGCTTCTCTGGTAAAACGTGGATTATGAGCCCGAATATCAGTATTGTCGTAGGAGGTATTTTCGTCAACCTTGCCGGTGAGGTAACCTCGACCTAATGGGCTGAAAGGCACCAAACCAATGCCAAGTTCCTCACAGGTAGCTAGAACGCCGTTTTTTTCAATGGTTGTCCACCAGATCGAATATTCACTTTGTAACGCAGAAACAGGTTGAACTGCATGAGCGCGGCGGATCTGGTCAGCACTACTTTCAGATAGACCGAAATGCTTGACTTTACCTGCCTGGATCAAATCCTTCACCGCCCCGGCCACGTCTTCCATTGGCACATTGGGGTCAGGTCGGTGCTGATAAAATAAGTCAATCACATCGACACGAAGCCGTCTAAGGGATGCTTCAGCGACTCGACGGATCTGCTCTGGGCGGCTATCCTGACCATATCTCGGATGAGGTCCAGTCTCACCGTGTTTCCAACCAAATTTTGTGGCAATCACCACCTGTCCTTTGAAAGGCTCGAGTGCTTCACCAACTAGTTCTTCATTGGTAAAAGGTCCATAGACTTCTGCTGTATCAAAGAAGGTAATACCGCGTTCAACCGCTTTGTGAAGAAGTGTGATCATCTCCTGCTTATCGGTTGGTGTGTCGCCAAAACTCATCCGCATACAGCCCAATCCGAGTGCTGAGACCTCCAAGTTGCTACTGCCAAGTTTGCGCGTTTTCATTTATTCTCTCCAATCATATCGTTCATATTTGCCTTCCTACCCTTCTGGGTCGGCTAATTCCTGCCCTTTTTCGACCAACGCATTTTCGAATACGTTGATTTTGTAGTTTAACAAATCCAGGGTTTTTTGCAATTCATCCATCCTGGCAGCCAGTTCTGCACGCTTCTCGATCAGGATTTCTTTTCGGGTTTCAATAGTCACATCACCTTGCTGGACCAAACCGTAATACTCAATCAAAGTTTCGATCGGAAGCCCAGCGCTGCGCATGCATTTGATAAATAAAACCCGCCTGACATCAAGATCACTATAATCCCGGATACCACCATCATTTCGATGGACAGGCGGAAGCAGGCCAATACGCTCATAATAACGGAGCGTATCTGCTGAAATATTGCATTGTTCACTTACTTCTGAGATCCTCATGAGTGCGCCTCCAATTGTAGTTTATCACCTGCAGTTCACTCTAAGTAAAGGGTTTTTCATCGATCAAGTGGTTGAGGGTTCGGACCGCTGAAATACACGGCAGCTGCAAACCATATGTGCGCGTAAAGTACCCCCCTTACCTACCGAATAAATTTGGGATCAAATCCATTGAATACGACATCCAATCCCATCTATGAGGTCGGCATTTTTATGTTTATAGCAAACTTGTTTGCCAATTGTTCGCCATTTAAAGAAGCGCCAGAGTGCTACTTATAAAATATCCAACCGATATGTAAACGAAGCAATTCTTGGTACAAGGAATCACAGTACACTTAATCGAACCCATATAAAACCCCTTGACTTGAAGTAGCCTCCAGGTGTTAGAATTTCCTTCGAGGTGATATATAAAAAAAATAGGTCGGCAAAGAATTCGGTTCTCAGTGGATACACTTTTTCACATATAAAATGTAACCGGAAAGCGTAGTATATTGCGACACAACATAAACAGGAGCAGTGAATTATGAAGAGAATAAACTTGGAACAAGAAGTAATCGACCTCTCGAAGGAGAAATGGTGCTGGATGTCAGAGCGCAAGGTAGACACACTTGACACTCTCTTCCATGATAAGGCTGTCTTCGTCCATATGGGCGGAAACATGACCAAAGAACATGAGCTCAATGTCATAAAATCCGGAGGAATTCATTATAAAAAAGCAGATATCCATGAAGTATCGGTGAATATCATTGACACAACGGCAATTCTTTTAAACAGAATTACGCTGTTAGCCGTGGTTGACGGCAAAGAGGTCACCAATCCCTTCACAGTTACTGAAGTATATGTGCAGCAAGCTGGAAGCTGGAAGTTAGCGTCTATGTCATTTACCAAGCTACTGGTACCCGAACGCCAATAGAAATTGAAGAAATACAAGGAGAGAATGATGCAAAAAGTAAAACTGAATAATGGTGTTGAAATACCTATTCTTGGTTTCGGTGTTTTTCAGATAACTGATTGCATAGAATGTGAAAGAAGCGTAGTCGACGCAATTCAAACTGGATATAGCCATATTGATACTGCCGCTTCCTACCAAAATGAAGAGGCGGTTGGCATGGGTATCAAACAAAGCGGTGTTGCTAGAGAAAAACTGTTTATCACTACTAAACTTTGGATTCAAAGAAATGGATATGAAGGCACAATAAAAGCCTTTGAAAATTCCCTGAAGCGATTGCAATTAGAATACATTGACCTGTATCTGATTCATCAACCATTCGGCGATGTGTATGGTGAATGGCGGGCAATGGAAGAACTGTATCAACAAGGCAAAGTCAGAGCAATCGGGGTCTCAAACTTTCCACCTGACCGAATAATGGACTTGATGATCCATAATAATATAACGCCTGCAGTAAATCAAATTGAAGTAAATCCTTTTCAACAGCAAATTGACACGCAAAAGTTTTTAGAAGATAACAGCGTTCAGATTGAAGCGTGGGCTCCATTTGCAGAGGGAAGGAATAATCTTTTCCAAAATGAAATATTGCATTCAATCGCCGCAAAACACAATAAGAGTGTTGCCCAAGTAATCCTCCGCTGGCTGGTACAAAGAGGAATTATTGCACTTGCGAAAACGACCAACAAAGACAGGATGATAGAAAATTTCAACGTATTTGATTTGGAATTAAGCACGGAAGACATGGCGATCATTACAACTTTAGATACAAAAACCAGTAGTTTCTTTGACCATCGTAATCCAGAAATGGTGAAATGGTTAGGCAACAGAAAATTGGATGTTTAAAGGGTTAACTACTCTTTTTAGCAACCAGAGTTAATAAAACGACATAAATTGACAGGGTCGATCCATAGCACTCAACAATGGCGCTAAAATGTTTGGTCACTTATCCGAATATGGCTATATGTGTGGGTCGCACAGTTAAAAATCCCCATATTTCGCGCCACCGGCGGGGGATCTGCTGTGCTCTCCAGCGGGTCACGCCACCCTGCCTGCTGTGCTTTACAGCGGGCCACTCCGTTCTTTGGACCCGGGCTTCGCCCTGGCTGCCGTGCTCTTCAGCGGCCCGTTCTTCAGACCAGGGCTCCGCCCTGGCTGCCGTGTTCCACAGCGTATTCGAACCTACCGATCTATGAACGATTTGGACTTCGCACAAGCGTCTGATCCTATGTCCAGACGACCTTCCTGTACCTGATATAAACGGTCGAACAATGTATTTGAAGTATGACCATATTGGATTACCTGACTCACCACATTTATATGTGTTGAGAGATTGCGATGCACAGAATTCGTCTTTTCTAATATCCTGAGCCAGGAGAGTTTACGACTTCAAAAGCACTATACAACTCTAGATTACGCTTGCTACTTTTCGTATTCTTCGCCGTGTTTCACCCAATTGATGCTTTTTATCTTTTCAAGAATTTGATCATCAATTGGTAAGGCGAATTCGCTTTGAAACCAAACAATTGCCATCTCGGTATAACACAGAACGTTATTGTCAAAAGCGGATGATTTAAACCGCGCAACACACGCTATCGGTGGAAGTCTTGCGGGATCTCCAAAGGGGTAATCGCGATAAAATTCGATTGGTATCTGCGAAGGTTCAATTAGGAAGACAGGGGATTTCGGAAACAGCTCCCTTGACTTTTCCTGGTAGGAACGAATAATGCGTTCATTCATTTGGCGTGTAGGCAGACCTTCGAGAAGACCAGTGTAGATTGCTTCCTGGTAGAGGCTGGTCAAGTTGATTTTACGATCATCCCGCATCTCTATCTTCATAGCTTGTTCCGACTAACTATTAATTATTTGAGATATTTGCAGTATATCCATCCGATTTTGGTGGTTTTTCAGATTTACTATACATATGATTTACGAGAGTGGTTATCGGAACCTCGCAGTTAAATATTCAGTTCCAAAATCTAGTTAATTATAATTACCGATCGATATTAAACGAATGGGATGATCAGGTTATACATGAATTATATCGGAACCTTGCCCTAAGTAGCATGTTCTGAGAACAAGTCGTAGTTATTAACACCGACCATTTTGAATTTTATTAATGGCGCTTAACTATTTGTTAACTTTCCCAACTATGGCTAGACGTGGGTATATGTCAGCTTGTAGGACCTATATTTAGGCGCCCCAGGCAGGGTCACGCCACCCTGCCTGCCGTGTTCTACGGCGGGTCACGTCACCTGCCTGATTTTGAGGCGGCTGCCGTGCTCTTCGGCGGCCCGTTCTTTGGACTAGGGCCTCGCCCTGGCTGCCGTGCTCTTCGGCGGCCCGTTCTTCGGACCAGGGCTTCGCCCTGGCTGCCTGGTTTATACGCGGCTGTCGTGCTGTCACCTGCCTTCAGGCGGCACAACCGTCTGATCCGAAGGAATGGGATTTCTCCCATCATTGTGGCTGGGGTCACGCCACCCTGCCTGCTGCGTTTTACAGCGATCCGTTCTTTGGATCCGGGTGTTCTTCCCGGGCTGCCTGATTTTCAGGCGGCTGCCCTGTTTTTAGGCGGATGCGGGGACACTCAATCTCGATACTGCTAAATACCTACGCTCATTACATCCCAACCATGTAGGGTCAAGCTGCTCAATTGATGGATGAGTTATTGATACCAATACCTTTTGAGTTGGAAGCAAAAAGTAAATAATTATCTAAAGTAAGTTGGTATTCGAATGGGAGATTACCATCCTAAATCCAACCTAACAGCTATTGTTGCCTCTTGGACCCAATTCGAAGCATGGTGTTTGTGATACCCTCTGGCGGGTTCACTCAAAGACGTAATACCATGTCTCATTAAGAATTTTTCCATCCTTGAATTCGAGGATCACGGTCGCAGGCGTGGAAGTTTTCGGGCCACCCTCTGGCTCCGCATACTTGACTTGTAACACGGCAAACCGGCCGAATGCAGTCAACATATAGGATTGAGCTTCCACTTTCAAGCCTTTCTCTTTGAATGATAGTGGGATAACTCCCTGTAGGTCGACCAGACGCTCGAAATCGCAATTGAAGTTGAAGCCGCAGTCCTTCCAGGTGACATCATTTGAATATAGGGATAGGAGCGCTTGTGCATCAAGATTGTGGTAGGCTGCAATCCATTTCTCAATTATAGCCTGCGATTCCTTAGCGTAAGGATCATTCGGCACCGAAGACTTGACCCCTCCACAAGCAGAGAGAGTTAGGGCGAAAAGAAATGTTGCGAGAAAAAGTTTCTTCATGTTCCTCCTCCTTGTTATTCTGAGTAAATCCACAGCCATCAATAAACGATCATGAAACAAGTAAGGGGATATCAAAAAGAAAAGCCGTTGACAGATCGTCAACGGCCTTCAATGCATCTTCAATGTCGTCTGAATGATATATGGTAATGTTAAAAGCCCACTACAACGACATGTACATATGGATTATACAGTAGTATTGAGAAAATACAATAACCAGTTTGTTACGTTTTTGTTACGTTTCATGGTTTTCACCCTAAATCACCCCAGTCCGATAATCACGTGTTCATATAATTGGGTATCGCTCCCATAATGCAATGGGGGTGAAAGATTTTACTTCTTGCATGACAGAATATCAGATGAAAAGGTTTTCAACTCCTCGCCCCCTGTTTGTTTGTAAGTTACTTATGTAGAGGGGGCAAGAAGACCAAAAGTGAACATAGGGGGTATCAACAATTGAACTTCGCTTCTCTCGGTGTCGATGACTCCATAGGGCATTACCTGGATACATCGGGTGAAGGTATAGGCACTTGCCCATCCTGCCTCCAGTGTGAATTTCTTGAGATAGATCTTTTTTCCCCACGGTCCATTTCAAGAGTTAATTAATGGCGCTAAATTGTTTGGTCACTTAACTATATATGGCTATATGTGGGGGTTAGACGTTTTATATCCCCCATATCTTGGCGCTCCCGGCGGGGTCACCGTCACCTGCCTTAAGGTGGTACCGCTTGCCGGCGGATTGAACCGTCACCTGCCTTCAGGCAGCACAACCGTCTGATCCGAAGTCTTAGAACTGGTAGTCCACCGCTTGTTTAAGGTGTTTTATCGTCCACAGACTCCAATTTATACGGCTAAATATCTCCAGCATGTCTTCTGAATCCACTGCTTAACAGCCCATCTGCATCACATCTGCATCATTTTGAGATGAGTGATTAGAACCGTTATTACTAATTATCAACGAGGGAAGGCAGCTTGCAGACCTGTCCAAAGGGGGAAAAAACACTTGATCCGCAGTAAATAAAACAAGGATTAAATAGTTATCCATTAATTACAGCACCTATGTTTAGTCGTATTATGAACAAAAATGCGATTAAAATAGGGAATGGTAATTACCATTACATCCATGATTTCCATACTGTTGCAGGATATCTGCACCACAGCATGATGCAACGATAGGCGATCCCATCGGTAGAGATTTTGGTAAGCCCATGCTCCTTACTGGCTGGGTGATGGAGAACAGCATTCTCCATCTATCGTTGTATACCCTAGACTTCACCTAATCCCAATTCAGAGTCCTCTGTATTGAAATCGTAGCGACCAATTAGAACCATTTCTGGTAACAATAAATCGCCTATGGAGTTAGTTTCCGCCTTATCCACTTCTCGATCTCAATAACCACAAATGCCACCAGACTCACCCCTAAAACATCTAACCATAGCCACCAGGGGATGCTGGCACTGCCAAACAAGGTGTTCATAAACGGTGCGTAGGTGAAAAGCATCTGCAACAGAACCATCAGGATAGCTCCGCCAATTGCCCATGGATTCGAGAAGAAACCCAATTGAAATGGGGAACGTGTTAGCGAACGGGCATTGAATAAATATAGAATTTCGACAAATACAACAACATTCACGGCTACTGTGCGAGCTTGTTCAATCGACGCTCCACGCATTAGCTCATACTCAAACAGGCCAAACGCGCCCGCCAGAATGATCAGGCTGACCATCACGATACGCCAGATAATCGTGGGTGTGAGTATGGGTGCTCCTGGATCACGCGGTTTCCGTAGCATAATATCCGGCTCTTTCGGCTCCACCGCCAGTGTTGTACCCAAAAGTGCTGCGGTGACCATGTTGATCCACAAAATCTGGATCGGCAGGATGGGTAGGATTGCACCGGTAACGATTGCGGCCAACAACACCAATCCTTCTCCAAGGTTGGTGGGCAATGTCCAGGAAATGAACTTGGTCAGGTTGTCGAAAACGCTCCGCCCTTCCTCAACAGCCACCTCGATGGTGGCAAAATTGTCATCTGTCAAAACCATGTCGGCAGCTTCTTTTGCGACATCGGTACCAGTGATGCCCATGGCTATACCAATATTTGCTTGTTTAAGCGCTGGCGCATCGTTGACACCATCGCCTGTCATGGCGACTATATCTCCATGAGCTTGCAGAGCTTCCACCAGTCTAAGCTTTTGTTCCGGTGCAACGCGGGCAAAGACATTGATCTGTTGAACCTTCTGGACCAGATCTAAATCTGATAGTTCAACCAGCTCTGCCCCCGTAAGCACCGAGTCACAATCCGATGAGCATAAACCGATCTGATTTCCTATTGCTGCAGCGGTCAATGCATGATCGCCAGTGATCATCTTCACCTGGATCCCTGCTTGTTGGCAGGCGTGAACTGCGGTAACGGCTTCAGGTCGTGGAGGTCGATCATTCCCTGAAGACCAAGCATTGTGAGCTGGGTGATATCAGCATGGCTAATTCTTTGTCTGTCTGGCAGTTCCAGGCGGGCAAAGGCCAGTATGCGCATGCCACGGGCTGCCATTTCCTCCATCATCACTCGAAATTCAGAGCTTGCGCAATTGGTGGTTTCTCCTAATGGTGCCAGGGTTTGAGAGCATCTTTCTAAAAGAATTTCGGCTGCGCCTTTGATGTACACCACGCCATCTGCGTGTAGGGTAGCCATATATTGGTGCTGAGAATCAAAAGGAATTGCATCCAACCTAGCAGGATAGGCTGATAAATCAGGAGGAAGCCCTCCCTTTCGGGCTGCAGCAATCAAAGCGCCTTCGGTCGGATCCCCCTGTACCACCCATCGGCCATCCACTTCCACCAGCTGACTGTCATTACACAATAAGCCTGCCTTAAGGGTTTCACGTACAGCAGCATCGTTCTGCCAATCGCCGGAAATTTCACCTGTTGGAACGTATCCAGTGCCATTCAGGGCATAATCTCCACCCTGCGTACGGATATCAAGGACAGTCATCTGGTTTTGGGTAAGCGTGCCGGTCTTGTCAGAGCAGATGACCGTGGTTGAACCAAGGGTCTCAACAGCCGGCAGATGGCGGACAACCGCTCGTTGTTTAGCCATTCTGGAAACACCAAGTGCCAGGGTGATCGTCACTGCAGCAGGTAACCCTTCTGGAATCGCCCCCACCGCCAGGGCTATAGCTGCCATAAGGGTATCCACCCAGGCCTGACTCCGAAGTAAGCCAATGACAAACGTAATTGCAGCCAGGATCAAAATCGCTACTAATACTACCCGGCTGAATTGCCCCAGCTTACGGGTGAGTGGGGTTTCCAATTCAATTGTGCTGGAAATGAGCTCTGAAATTCGACCTACTTCCGTTCGATCACCGGTAGCCACCACAACACCGTTTGCTGTGCCAAAAGTGACCAGGGTGGAGGCATACGCCATATTTCGCCTCTCTGCCAATACAGCCTCGACGGGGATAGCATCTTCTGCAATCTTCTCTGCAGGCACAGATTCCCCGGTTAGGGCTGCCTCGGTAATCTGGAGATCACGTGAAATTAATAAACGTAAATCTGCCGGAACACGCATTCCTGCTTGAAGCAAAACCACATCACCAGGGACGAGTTCAGTTGCGGGGATGCGGACCACCTGGCTGGCGCGGATAACCGTAGCTTCAGTGATCATTGTTTTTGAAAGTGCTGATAACGCTTCTTCAGCGTGTGCCTCCTGGAGATAACCGATGACGGCATTAAGCAGAACCACCCCAAAAATCACGATTGCATCCAGAGGATCTTTCAGTACCGCCGTTATCAGGCTGGCAAGGATTAAAATGATGATCAGCGGGTTATTGAATTGACCGATAAAACGCGCAAGGGAGCTTTTCCTCTTTTTGGGAGTCAATGCATTTAGGCCAAAATGCTTCTGGCGGTGCTGGACCTCAAAAAGATCTAATCCCTTTTGCGCATTTGTTTCCAGTATCTCAAGCATTTCGTTTTCTGGTAAGTGATGCCAGTGTTTATTGATGATTGTATACATATATCAATATCCTAATTATTATCAAATGAATTTTCTCACCATGAATTTATAAGCATGGTTAGTGAACAATCCGCTCACGAAAAAAACCTACATCACGGTGGCTAATCATCAGGTGCCAACTTCACCGGCAGCCCGCGTTTGTCCCTCAAAATAGAATTGATCGGAGTATGGTTTCGTTCCGATAAGTTGGCGACTACGATATTTACAGTCGATCCGATGATCGTCCCGTTTCCGCCAAGGCCTACTCCGAAGACCAACACCCACGATAATGGATCTGAGTTCATCCCAGACGCGGCAAGTCCCTGGATGATTGGAATTAGGGTTTGACAAGGATCATGTATTCTACACCTCGCCTATTATTCCAGCCAGTCGAAGCGCTCGTTGAACAAGGGATTCCCACGATGCTCTTCAGGTATGTACATCGATGCTTCGTCGAAGAACGACACCAAATCAAAACATGCCTCAGATGGTAGTACGCCATGTTGGGAGACTTCCTCCCTTAAAATCCGTAGCGCAGTAATGATTAGAGGGACCGTCGTCCAGTTGATGATCATTGAAGGCCAGCACATATAGCGCACATTTCGCTGCTTCTTATACCCCTCAGCCACAACCCACATCCCCCAGCCCCTTGGATATCCGAGCGGAGAGGTGAGCCAGCGTTCCTTATCCGCCACGGCTGTCTCGAAGAAATCCAAGGCTGCTCCTCTCCAATCGAGTTCACCCCTTGCAATTCGCTGGCTCTTTTGGATGAACAGATTCATAAGCTGTGGGGGAATCATGCCAAGAAGGCAGGTCACATTCTGAATTCCTGGTAGGTGATCTGGAAGGGTCAATATGCTTGGTGAATTTGTTAGGTATGCCGTAATCTTGTTCCCCGAGGGATGAAGGACATCAATGGGAAACTCGAGCGGAGCGAGGCGGATCCAGCTTCCTGCGCGATAAGTCAAGACTGGCTCACCAGCTGTTTCGATCACGTCCCAGCTGGTCTCGACACGACCTACTTCACTAGCCCGAGCAAGACTCTGTTCAGGAGAGAAATATTCTCCTGGGGTATAGTCAGCTAACATGCAGACAGACACTTGTTGGGTCTCGTCCAGTTGGCCTACGGCATGTACAGCCATAAGGTTCATAATAGTAAACCAACCGGTGCTGATGATGGCAGTTACACGCCGTGTACGAGCCTCGGTGTCAAGCTGGAGCGCGATCTGGGCAGATTTGCTTGTTACCCCGAGATCACAATAATGGATACCCGCTTCGATGGCAGCCTGGAGGGCGGGAACCTGCACCTCAGACGTGGGTCCTGCAGTATTGATAATGATGTCATAACCAGCTGCAATAGAAAATAACCGAGATAGGTCATGGATGTCAACGCAAACCGCGTGTGCCTTATCACCGAT
>CAVZNX010000016.1:0-27825 GCA_963776795.1 uncultured Chloroflexia bacterium | reverse complement strand
AATACACCCCCACCAGCATCTCCTCCAGGCTTTTGAGCGACTGGTGCACCGGCTTTGACAGCTCGGCCGCGAAGCGGGTAGCTTCAGGCTGCACCCCCACCAGGATCACTTCCGCCCCGGTCTCGTCCTGGATCATCACCGCCAGGAAGGCTAACCCAGGGTTGCGGGTGAAGTTCTCTATCGCCCTGAGCCGGTCGGCATCCATCACCGCCATACAGCCCGCCTCCGTCCCCAGCTCGAGGGCGGCGATGATCAGCACCACTTCCGGCCGGGCGGCCTTGACCGCGCTGATGTAGTTCTCGGGCACCTCCCCGGCATTAATGAGACTGGCCTCCACCCTGCCCTGCAGGGCATCCACCAGGCTGGGGCCGACCGCATCATCCCCCATGAGCGGGTTCCCGATGCCCAGGAGAACGGCGTGTTTGCCCCGCAAGCGCTTGGCCAGGTCATTCAACATCGCGGCAACCTTCCCATCCCACCATCACTTTACACGATCCTGGCGGCGATCGCAACCCGCCAGGCACGATTCCATTGTATACTAGCCTTGCGAGAGGCCTGAATTTCCAGATGAACGCGCGCCAGCGATTTCTCGATACGCTCAATAATTATATACCTTCCCGCCCACCCCTGTTCGAGGACGGCATCCGGGACGAGGTGTTGAAGACCTGGTATGCCCAGGGCCTGTCACGCCAGCAGGACCTGGCCAGCCTGTTCGCCTTCGACCAGCGGGAGGAGATCGAGCCGCTGCTCGAACCCCTACCCACCCCCACACGCTGGCCGACCAGGCTGGAGGGGCTTCCAAAGCTCGTCAAACGCCTCGACCCCGCCGACCCCAGGCGCCTGCCTGCCGATTGGGAGCACAAGGTTCAGGCGTGGAAGGAGCGGGACTACCCGCTGATCCTTCGCCTGCACCGGGGCTATTTCCTGACCCTGGGCGTGCACGGCTGGCGGCGCTTCAGCGATGCCACCCAGCTGCTGGTGGATGACCCCCAGCTGGTGCGAGCCTGGATGGAGGCCTACGCCGACCTCGCCTGCGCCCTGGCCGAACGGGTGCTGGATGAGGTGGAGGTGGATGCGGCCCTGTTCAGCGAGCCGATCGGCGGCAACCATGGCCCGCTCATCTCCCCCACGATGTACGAGACGTACGTGCTGAAGAGCTACCTGCCCATCCTGGATCTCCTGCGCTCAAAAGGCATCCGCTGGCTCATCTACCGCACCTATGCCAACACGCGGGCTCTGCTGCCGGCGGTGGTGAAGGCCGGGTTCAACGTGCTGTGGGCTTGCGAGACCGAGCCGCAAGCCATGGACTACCACTCGATCCGCCAGGAGTTCGGGAATGACCTGCGCTTGATCGGTGGCATCGATACGGACGCCCTGCGCAGGACACCGGGCGACATCCGGGAGGCGGTGATGCAGGTCGTGCCTGCCCTGCTCGAGCAGGGAGGCTATATCCCCCTGGCCGATGGGCGAGTGCGGGATGACGTACCCTTCCAGAACTATATTTCCTACCGCAAGCTGCTCGAGGAAGTGACCCAGGTCAGCTGACCTGCCGTTTGCCTCTTTCCAAAAGCAGGCCTCTGTGATATATTTAGCCGCTGTGCCAGGCCCGACATCGCTCTGGCCTGCTTTCCGCCCCTGGTGAGCCGCCAGGCAAAATCCAGGAGCATACCCGAGGAAAGGAGGAATTTCCCATGCGTGAATATGAATTGGTTTTCATTGTCCACCCCGACCTGGACGATACGGCGCTTAAAGAAGTGGTCGAAAAGGTCAGTGGATGGATCACGGAAGCCGGTGGCATCGTCTCCAAGGTGGACCTGTGGGGCAAACGCAGAATGGCCTACGCGATCCGTAAGCAAAAAGAAGGCCAGTACGTGCTGTTCAAGACCCAGATGGAACCCGAATTTGGCATCACCCTGGAACGCAACCTGCGTTTCCTGGAACCCGTGATGCGCTTTTTATTAGTTAGTGTAGAGTAATCGTTTACCCGAGGTCTATTATGAGCAGAGGGCTTAACAAAGTAATGATCATTGGCAATCTTGGGCGAGAGCCCGAGATGCGCTATACCCCATCTGGCCGGCCGGTGACCACCTTCAGCGTCGCCACCAGCCGCACCTGGAACACATCCGAGGGCGAGAAGCACGTCGAGACTGAGTGGTTCAACGTGGTGGCCTGGAGCAACCTGGCCGAGATCTGCAAGCAGTATCTCACCAAGGGCCAGCAAGTCTACATTGAAGGCCGCCTGCAGACCCGCCACTGGGAAGACCAGGAAGGTAACAAGCACACCTCGGTGGAGATCGTAGCCAACGAGATGATCGTGCTGGGTGAGCGGCGTGAAGCTGGGGAGACCAGCAATGACCCAGAGGCGGTCGAAGAAGAGGAATATCCCTTTTAGGCAGCCAGCCAGAGTAAACGAGAAAACCTGAGCAAGTTAGATAGGATAAAGGAGTAAGATCAAGTGGATACAAATGAAACCAATACCGATGCACGTGGCGGCCCGCGGCGTTTTTATTCACAGCCCAAGGTGTGCCAGTTCTGCACCGATCGAAGTGCAAAGATCGATTATAAGCAGATCGATGTCTTGCGGCGCTATGTGACTGAGAGCGGCAAGATCCGCCCACGGCGTCAATCGGGAGCCTGTGCCAAGCACCAGCGAGAGATCGCCCGCGCTGTCAAGCGCGCCCGCCACCTGGCCTTGTTGCCCTTCACCGGCGAAGTCTTACGCTAAGCGACGCCTAAAATAAAACCGGGAAGTGAGTGTGTACTCGCTTCCGATCCGTGAGGAAAAATATGGCAAAAGGACAGAAAAGTCAACTTGTTACCAAGAAACACCTGGCTCGCCAGCAACGCGAGCGACTGCAGAACCGTTATATCCTGATCGCCAGCATCGCCGTGATCGTGATCGTGGTGGGGCTGATCAGTTTCGCGCTGATACAGACCTACCTGATCCAGCCGCAGCAACCCGTGGCCCAGGTCGGTGACCAGGTGGTTACCACCAAACAGTTCCAGACCTACGCCCGCTTTGAACGCGTGCAGTGGATCCAGCAATACCAGTATTACCAGCAGCTGGAGCAGCTCTTCGGCAGCGACCCATCGAGCCTAGGCTACATCCAGCAGCTGATGTCGCAGATCGAATACCAGATGCAGCCCACCAGTATCGGTCAGACCGCAGTCGATTACCTGGTGGCCAACGAGATCATCCAGAAGGAAGCCGATAAGCGCGGCATCACGGTGAGCTCCGAAGACGTGGACAAGGCCATCGAGGATTACATGGGGTTCTACCCTAACGGCACACCCACCACGGCTCCAACCAGCATCCCGGTGCCGACCTCGACCCTCAACCCAACCCAGCTAGCCCTGGTACCTCCGACCGCGACGGCCTTACCGACCGCCACACCCACCACCACCCTGACCGTGACCCAGGAAGTGGCTACCCCAACCGCTACACTGGAACCCACAGCCACGGCAGCCGCAACCGCCACCCCGGCCCAATCCAGCACGCCCTCCGCCACCCCCACGGTCTATTCGACCGAAGTCTATGCGAATAACGTGGCAACCTATGCCGCGAACATGAAGTCGGTGGCGGGGCTGTCGGAATCCGACCTGCGCTGGATCTTCACCATGCAGCTGCTGCGGACGAAGGTCTTCGATGCTGTCACAGCCGATGTCTCGCAAGAGCAAGACCAGGTGTGGGCACGCCATATCGTGGTCAGTGACCAGGCCCAGGCCCAGTCCATCTACGACAGGCTGCAGAGTGGCGAGAGCTTCGAAACCATCGCCACCGAAGTGTACTCCGGCACGGCCAACACGAGTGACCTGGGTTGGTTCGGTAAGGGTACCATCGATGCCAACGCTGAAGATATTCTCTGGAGCATGCCGATCGGCCAGATCAGCGAGCCCATTGCTACCGCGAATGGGTACGAGATCTACCAGGTCCTCGGCCACGAGGTGCGCACGCTTTCGGACGCGGATTATGAGGCGCTGAAGCAAACCACCTTCACGAACTGGATCGACGCCCAGAAAACCACCGAAAACGCCCAGATCTTTGACACCTGGAAATCCAAGGTGCCGACCAGCCCAACGATCCCCCCAACCCAAGTTCCCTGAGCGGATCGGCATTCGTAGTGTACTTATCCACAGTGTGGAAGGGAAAATCCCTTCCACACTGTGTTTAATCCTGAGGTATACTGGTAAATTAAACGGCGAACGAGGGAAAAATGGATAAGACATTCATCAAGGACATCCTGGCACGCGGCTTCCTGGGCATTCATGATTGGGAACGTGAAAAGCCCCAGGACATCCTGATCAATATCGAGCTATTCACGCAGGAACGCCAGCAGGGCGCCAGTGATGATATCTCCGAGTGTATCGATTACAGCGCGGTGACCAAGAAAGTGATCCTGCATGCTGAAAGCGCCAGGCGCTTCACGGTGGAAGCCCTGGCAGAGGATATCGCCGCCATCTGCCTGCAGGATAAACGGGTCTTAAAAACAACCGTCCGGGTCGAGAAACCCGGAGCGGTCCGTTTTGCGCGTTCGGTTGGGGTGGAGATCGTTCGCAGCCAGGCGCTAGCCTAAAAACGCATCGGCTCGGAGCCGCGCGAGATATTGTCCAGGAACTCCTGGCGGGTAGCTAAACTGCGCCGGAAGGCCCCATGAACTGCGGAAGTGGTCATGCGGGCGTTTTGTTTTTTAACCCCCCGCATCATGGTGCACAGGTGCAGGGCTTCCACGACTACACCCACACCCTTGGGTTGCAGGGCGTCGTTGATGAAATCGGCGATCTGCCTGGTCATGCGTTCCTGCACCTGCAGGCGGTGGGCGAAGACATCCACGATGCGCGGGATTTTGGACAGGCCGATCACCCGCCCGCTGGGCAGGTAGGCGACGTGTGCCCGGCCCATGAAAGGCAGCATGTGATGCTCACACATGCTGTAGAACTCGATATCACGCACGATAACCATCTCATCGTAGGTGACTTCAAACAAGGCATCATTGATGACCTTATTGGGGTCCACCCGGTAGCCTGAGAGCAGCTCGGTGTACATCTTGGCCACGCGCTCGGGAGTGCGCAGCAAGCCTTTGCGCTCGGGGTTCTCTCCGAAGGCATGCAACATCTGGGTTACGGCAACCTCGATCGCCTCCAGGTCCATATCCTTGGAAGGTTGCATCTCATCCATGAGCTCATTGGAATTATTACGATCATTCGCCATAGCATCCCTTTTTCTTTCTGAAGCCAGGTATGTCGACTATGCGCAAGGTCATGCGCAAAGCAGCTTCGTTTTAGCGAATCTCGGTCTCGATCAGGCCGTACAAGCCATCCCGGCGCAGGTACAGCACATTGACCGACTTGGTGATCGAATTGAAAAACACAAAAAAGTCCTCGTGGCTGAGCAGCTTCATCTGCTCCAGGGCTTCCAGCTCATCCATGGGGGTGAGCACGAACTTCTTGCGCCTGACGATGAGCGAGCGGTCTTCTTCAGCTTCTTCGGCTGGTACAGCTATGACTTCCGAGGCAGGCTTACCGTCCCCACGACCTTTCTGGCGTTTGCCTTTAAAGCGCTCCATCTGGCGCTGCAGCTTTTCCAGGGCCGAGTCGAGGGCGGTGTAGATGTCATCTGAGCGCTCCTCGGCGCGCAGGATATAGCCTTTGCCGCGCACGGTGATCTGGGCTACCTGCCGGTCAGCTGCACTGCGGGCCGACTTAATATAAGCAACATCCACACGGGCTTCGTCAATATCGCTTAGATACCGATCCAGTTTCGAAACCTTCTTCTTGGCGTAATCAGAGATCCGTTCCGTGACTTCCATGTTCCGACCATAAACCTGTACTTCTAGCGTCATTGGATATTCTCCTAAATGATATTTTCCCTGCTAAGATTTTATCAATAATCTCCAATAATTTTCAAGAGGCAATCATATAATTTACCATGACAGCCTTACACGGTGTCCTGCATTTCCGGCGAGTAGAGGGCACGTGCCAGGGTAAAAGCGTACACATGCGTTGCACCCGCTTCGAGCAAGGCCCTGGCACAGGCATTCAATGTCGCACCTGACGTGGCCACATCATCGACAACCAGGATGCTTTTCCCGTCCACCTGTCGCCCGTCCGCCCGGAAAGCATCGACCATATTGTCCCACCTTTCGTTCGCATTCAATCCGACCTGTGAGCGGGTTTCGCGGGCGCGTCTCAGGGCGTGCGGTCGATAGGGCAGGCCAAAAAATAAGCCGATCGGGCGTGCAAGCAAAGACGCCTGATTATATCCACGCTCTTTCATTCGAACAAGACCTAAAGGGACGCATGTGAGCAGGTCTAATGACCAATTAAGCTTCAGCAGGCTCTTGATCATGGCAACGCCCAGGGCTTCACCCAGACCCATGTCACCCCCATATTTTAGTTTATGGACTGCTTCCCGGATCGGGCCGGCGAAAACGGTGTGCGAACGCAGCATATCATAGGCTGGCCGTGCATCCAGGCAGCGTGGGCAGGGTTGGTCATCCAGGTTGGTGTCTCCGCAGATAGGGCAGAACGGGGTAGCCACCGCGGCAGTTTGCCGGTCACAGTCCGCGCACCAGCGCATCCCCGCTCGCCCACACCCACCGCACAGCGGGGGATAAACCCAGTCGAGGGTCTCCCAGATCAAGCGATACAGCTGATAGGCCAGTTTACCTGGCATACACCCATCGGTTCAATTTTCAGGAGCTTGAATGCAAGCAATCGGATTTTGATCATCCGCCCAAGGGGCCCAGGCCTGATTCGATCAGGATCAAGAACGCGGGGGTCATGAGCACGATACACAGGGCCGGGAATATGAAGATCGCCATGGGCAGGAGCATCTTGATGGGGGCTTTGTGGGCTTCCTCTTCAGCTAGCTGGCGACGCCGGATACGCATCTGGTCAGCCTGGATGCGCAACACCTGGGCCATGCTGACACCCAGCTGCTCGCTCTGGATCACGGCCGCCACAAAACTCGACATTTCCGATACGCCCAGGCGATCGGCCATGTCGCGCAGGGCTTCGCGGCGTAACTTACCCAGCTGGATCTCACGCACCACCCGGCCGAACGCCCGTCCCAGCTCATTGTCCCACTTATCATACAGCTTGGACATGGCGGCGTCGAACCCTAAGCCAGCTTCGACGCAGATGGTCAGCAGGTCCAGTCCATCCGGCATGGCCTTGCGGACCTCTTTCTGCCGCCGGTCGATCTTGCTCTGCAGGAGCAGGTCTGGGAGATAGAATCCAAGCACGGCGGCGGGCAGGGCGAATAATAAGCCCTTACCATACATGAAGCTGCCGGGTGAAGCGACGCGGGCCAGAAAAATGAATATCAGTCCTAATGGAATACCCACGAAGCGTAAAGCAAAGAAGATGGTTGGATCCAGGTTGCCTGGGTTACCGGCCAGCTCCACCTTTCTCGACATGGAGTTGATCGCGTTCTGGGGGGTGAAGCGCATCACGAACTCGCCCAGCTTTTTGGCGATGGGCATGATGATGCGCTGAGAGAACGGCTGCGACATCTCGATCTCTTCCAGCGAGACACTCTCACCCCGTGCTGCATATTCTGCCAGCCGGTCTTCGAGGGGATCTGAGCCTTGCGGAGACTTGATCCCGACGATCACCAGGATGATCGCCCCGATCACGATCACGATACCGATAATCAACAAAGGTAATGTAACCATCTCAAAATCTCCTGATCAAGCTGCTCTATACTTCAATGCTGGCGATCTTGGTCATCATGAAATATCCGATCACGATCATGACTGCCCCGATAATCAATGCTGGTACACCGAACATGCGCGTTTCTGGGTTGAAGAAGCGCATCATGTACTGGCGGTTGATGAAGTACATCAGGATGATCACGGCAACAGGCATTCCCGCCAGGATGCGGCCAGACATCATCACCTGCGAGGTCAGTACGCGGATCTCGCCTTTGACACGCACGCGCTCACGGATGGTGTGGGATATTTTCTCCAGGATCTCCGCCAGGTTACCACCGACTTCCCTTTGCACGTTCATAGCGGTCACCACCAGGTCAAGGTCCTTGCTGGGGATACGGCGCATCAGGTTATCCAGGGAGGTGATCATCGGGATACCCAGTTGCATTTCCTGCACGACCCGGCGGAACTCATCCGAGATGGGAGGCGGTAGCTCACGGCTAACGGCTTCGAGAGCCTGCATGGTCGAATATCCGGCTCGCAGGCCATTCACCACCAGGCTGAGCATATCGGCCAGCTGGTTGTCAAATTTTTGCAGCCTGCGCCCTTGCTGGCGGCGTAAATATAACACGGGAGCAAGAAAGCCGATCGCCCCACCGAATATGATTCCAGGAAGGCCCTGGTAGATCTGTGAAGGTTCGACTCCTTTACCAATGCTTGGGCCTCCACCCAGGAACCAGCCAATCGCCGCGCCAACCAGGGTCAGGATGATGACCAGCATGATGAATTCGCCGACCTTCATCTTGATGTCGGCCCGCGCCAGGGACCGGTTCAGTTTTTGGCCCCAGGTGTAACGGGTAGCCTGCTTTCCGACCCATTCTCCGATCACGGCTTGTCTGGGAATGGCCGGACCCGCCTGTTCCTGCTCCAGATACTCCAACCGGTCATCCACCAAGGAGCGCTGCTCAGTGGCCGTAATGATCAATCCGACCACCAGCAGAATGAGGGCTGTAACACCGCCCAGGATCAGAATTGTTGTAGGTGACATAATCTACCTCAGAGCCACGGGTGGGAAGGCCTAATAACGCCTGCGCTCACCAATGCCGAAGATCGATGGAGGCAGGTGGATACCCGATGCCTCGATCTTATCCATGAATTTCGGGCGTAAACCGGTCGGACGCAACCTGCCGATGATCTTCCCGCCTTCAAAACCGGATTGCTCAAACACGAAGATATCGGTCATAGTGATCACATCACCTTCCATCCCGGAAACCTCGGTCACGTTGACCACCTTGCGGGTGCCATCCCTCATACGCTCTTCATGGATGATCAGATTGATCGCCGACGAGACTTGCTCGCGGATGGCACGGACGGGTAGCTCCATCCCGGCCATCATGACCATGGTCTCCATACGGGCCAGGGTATCGCGCGGGCTGTTCGAGTGAGCGGTGGTCATTGAGCCATCATGGCCGGTGTTCATTGCCTGAAGCATGTCGAGGGCAGCCTCATCACGGATCTCACCGACGATGATCCGGTCGGGGCGCATACGCAAGCAGTTGATCACCAGCTGCCGGATGGTCACTTCACCCCGGCCTTCGATGTTTGGTGGGCGCGACTCAAGCGTGACGACATGCTCCTGGCGAAGCTGGAGCTCGGCCGCGTTCTCAACCGTGACGATGCGCTCATCGCCAGGGATGAACTGCGAAAGGATGTTGAGCAGGGTGGTCTTGCCCGAGCCGGTACCGCCGGAAATGACCATGTTCAGCTTCGACTCGACGCAGGCCTTTAAAAACTGCAATGACTCGGGGGTGATGGTACCATAATCGATCAGCTGCTCCAGGGTGATCGGGTTCTTAGCGAACTTACGCACCGTCAGCACCGGGCCGACCAGCGAGATGGGTGGAATAACAGCATTCACACGTGAACCGTCGGGTAAGCGTGCATCCACGTACGGGCTTGACTCATCGATACGGCGGCCAAGGGGGGCAACGATGCGATCGATGATGCGCAACACATGCTCATCGCTCTCGAATGCCACCGGCACCCGGATGATCTTACCAGCCCGCTCGATATAGATGTTCTTGGCCCCATTCACCATGACTTCGGTGATCGTGTCATCCTCGAGCAAAGCCTGGATCGGGCCATAACCCAGGATCTCGGCACTGATCTGCTCGAATAAACGCTGGCGCTCTGGCCGTGAGAGGACGATGTTCTCCTCTGCCAGGACCTGTTCGAACAGGTCCTGGATCGTGCTGCGGACTTCACTGGTGCGCGAAATATCCATGCTTGGATCGATCTCGGCCAGCAAGCGGTTCTGGACGCGCGTTTTTAGATCGGTATAGGTATCTTTCTGCGCACCCACACCCGGTGGGACGACCCGGCGAGGCGGCATGGTGACCAGACTCGGCTGCGATCCAGTACTGGTTGGTTGGCTGGATGCGGCGGGCGTTTGGACAGTTTTTCCCTGTTCGATTCGTTTCAGGAGAGACATCTCATATCCTCCAGTTCAACGCACTAAAGCTATTTTTTACCATTACTTCTCAGCATGGCGATATCTTCGGTCTGAGATTCCAGGTCAGAAATACGCTTCCTGACCACCTCAGCCAGAGATAGGATGGAGCGGGAGAGCGGGCGGGATTTGTCCACCAGCAGGAATGGAATACCGCGATTCACCGATACAATAACACGTTCTTCAAAGGGGATGACGGTCGAGATCTCCTGCTTCAAGTTTTCACTCACTTTTTCGGGGGTGATCCCGATCCGCTTGTCAAACTTGTTCATCACGAAGATGATGCGTTTGCGGTCAAAGCCCAGGGCGTCGATCTCATCCAAGAACAGCCGGCAGTTCTTGATCGCCGGGATATCCTGGGTGGTCAGGAGCACCAGCAGGTCGCTGTTCGTAATGGTGCCCACGGTAATATTCTGCAAGGCAGAGGCCGTGTCAATAATGACATACGAGAACATACTGCGCAGGAACCTGATCACCTTGGTGAACTGGTCAAGGGAAACCGCATCGCTCTGCTCGGGTTTCATGGGGGCGGGCAGGATCTTGATCCCAGATTGGGAATGCCGGATGGTCACGCTGTTGACGATCTCCTGGTCCAGCTCATCGGCCCGGGGAGCCAGGTCAAGGATGCTGAACTTGCCCTGTTCGTTGAGGAACACCGCCACATCACCAAACTGCAGGTTGGCATCGACAATCACGACCGATGTGTCTTCATTGTTAAGGCATACCGCCAGGTTGGTCGCCAGTGTTGTACAGCCTGACCCACCCTTAGGGCTGTAGAAAGTGATCACCTTGCCACCTGCGCCTCCCAGGCCTGTGGAGGTCATCCCGCCCACCCTGACAACCTGGGTGCCACCACCCTGGGGGACCTTCAAGCGCTCTTCATGGGCGTTTGCGCCGGCCCGGCGGATGGCTGCGTTCAGCTCATCGATGGTGGGGGGCTTGGTCAGGAAATCGCGGGCACCGGCCAGCATCGCCCGGCGCATATAGTTGGGATCATTCTGGATGGACAGGATGACGATCTGGGCGAAAGGAACCATTTTCCGGATGATCTCGGTGGCAGCGATCCCGTCCATGTCGGGCATATTGATATCCATGAGCAGGACGTCCGGCTTGACATCCTTGGAGATATCGATCGCCTCCCGGCCGGTGCGGGCAACCCCGACCACCTCTACATCTGGTTCGAATTGCAGTAATTTCCTTATATTTTCCCGGGTCTCGGCGATATCATCGACGATAACAACGCGAATTTTTTCCTTGTCAGCCACAGAGCATCTCCGCTAATCGTAATTTAGGGTTGTGGAGTTGGGGTGCCGTCGTTCGTGAGAACTGGTGGTACCAGGGCCTCTACAGCAGGTTGAAAACCGTAGGGCAACTTCACTGGGATAGGTATATTATACTGGTCAAGCAGGTATGCCAACGTAACAGCTTCGGTCCCATTTGCCTCGGTATCCTTCGGATTGCGCAGCACCAGGGTGAGCTCAGCCCCACCATAGATGAGGTAGTTCAGGGTGACCGCATCCTGGGGAGAAACAATCAGGGTGATCACGTCGGGCGGGGCCGGGATGGGAGTGGGCGTTGGAGCAGCTGGCTGTTGCTGTTCAGCACCAGGTTCAGGTGTGGCAGTCGGTGCCGGTTGTGTGGCTTCCAGGGCGGCTTTTTCAGCGGGGGTGAGGAAGTTCCCCATCTGCAGGACGACTACGTCCTGGATCAATGTCTGGCTGACCAGGCGAGGCCGTTGCTGCTCGGATGGCAGCAGATAGAAGGTCTGGTTCATCAGCTGGTCGGTCTCTGACCGGCCGATCTCGGACGAACCCCGGAACGGCTGGGCTAGCAAGGTATCAATGGCAGCCTTGTCAGTCGTGCCGCCCCCCTCGAGGATGCCTCCACCTGCCGGGCCGATCACGTTGCCGGTCCAATTGGGGAGGATGGTCTGCCAGGCCGGATCCAGGTCCACGAACAGCATGGTGACGATGACGTTCACATGGTCACCGCGCTGCGGGGCATAGGAGACGCTGGACAGGCGGCTGATGGGGATCGAGACGGCCACCATCCCAGGTGAGATGAACAAGGCATCATCCGAACCCTGCTCGGTGATGGGCGAGTCCGTCACCAGGTTCGCGGTTACCACGGTGTATGGATCGAGGGTATAACGGGCCATCTTCCCGACCACATCAGTGGTATTGGTGTACATGATGGGCAAGACCAGGTCGGATGGCTCATCATAATAATCGAGCTTATCTTGGGTGATGATCTCACCGCGTTGCACCTGCTGGGTAACGACCACGACCTTGGTGGTCGCGATCGGGGTTGGGGTGTACTGCGGCTCAGTCGTCGCCCCCGCGTTGCGCCCACCGGGTGTCAGCAATCCCTTGCTGAACACAAAATACACCAGGACGAGCGCGACGACAATGATCAATGCCAATAAGATGAAGATTCTTCCACGACGCATATCTGCCTCCCGTGATCGGTTATTCTGAAGCTATCTGCAAAATCAATCATACGACCTTAATGCCACAAGTCAAGCATAGGGGCTCATACCCCGGTAATCAATTCTTACCAATCTTACCACCCTATCGCTGCAAGTTTTAAGCCAGACTTAAAATAAAAATTTGGACCCGCCTGGACGGGTCCATAATAATAGATGAACTTGATTAACGAACCAGAGACGAGGTAATCTGGCTGAACACGGTCGAGATCTGGGTTCCGAGCAGGCTAAGAACAACAATGACAACAATCGCAATCAATACAATAATCAACGCATATTCGACCATACCCTGACCCTTTTCCTGTGCTGAGAATAACATTGTCGTGTTTCCTCCTTCCCTAATAAATTCTTGATTACACAATATTTTTCTAAATTATAAATAATTTCATTATTAATTACAATACCTGGCGGCTTAATAGTACCTTACAGAAATGTAAACATACTGATCAACAGGCCCATGCGATGAGCCGGCTTTCATTTCGAGAATCCTCCCAGGACCATTGCGCATCACCCGAGGGCCACAATCCGATGATGAGCCTGACTTCCTGGGTGGACCGGTGCATCGCAAATTCAACCGCTTTAAACACAATGAGCCTGGTTAGTACCAGGCCCATGGTGTGGGTGTGAGGAAGATTACCGAACGAGCGCTGAGGTAATCTGGCTGAACACGGTCGAGATCTGGGTTCCGAGCAGGCTAAGAACAACAATGACAACAATCGCAATTAGTACAATAATCAATGCATATTCGACCATACCCTGACCCTTTTCCTGCGGTGAAAACAACATGGCTGTTACCTCCTTTCCTGCAAATTTCTTTGGATTATTTCCAAAGTTAGAAACATTATATGCAATATTTCAAAAAAAATCAATATCTTTAGCTTAAAAGTTCCTAACATTTATGTAAAGACAGGCGTAATTCGAACCAGGATTCCTGGCCAAACGCAGGCGCAATGACCCAACCTGCCACTTATGAAAATGAGGAAGCAGTTACGGCAGGGATCTGGAATAGGACATGCGTACCGTGACCGACCGTGCTGTGTACTTCCATGCTTCCCCCAAGCATCTGTACCCGGTCGCGGATCACTTTTAAGCCCATGCCTCCTTTCTCCTGGATTTTGTCCACATCGAAACCTTTCCCATTGTCTTCGAGGCTGACGCGCATGCCTTCATTTGAAGAGTCAACCTGCAGGATCACCTGGGTGGCCTGGCTGTGCATCATAATGTTGGTCAATAATTCCTGGATGGCCCTGAAGATCATGACTTCCACGTACGATTCGAAGCGCTGTTCCATCCCGGTGGTGACCAGGCGCACATCGATGCCAAATTGCTCCTTATAACTCTCTACATAGCGTGTGATGGTCGGCACCAGTCCCAGGTCATCCAACATCATCGGGCGTAAGTCAAAAATAAAATCGCGCACCTTTTGAAATGTGGATGAAGCAGTCGATTTTACACCAGCCAGCTCCTCTTTGGCCTTAGCCTGGTCGATATCGAAGAGGCGCATGGCGATCTCGGTCTGCAGGATAAAGTTTGACAGGGCCTGGGCCGGTCCATCATGCATCCGGCGGGCCAGCCTACCCCGTTCAGCTTCCTGAGCCTGGATGATCATCTCGACCGTTTTGGCGAGGGCAGTTTGTTCTTTATCCAACCCAATCTCGCTGGCAGTATTTGCCTCGAGCACCTTGTTGATGTTCTCAAGGATGCCCGCATAATGCCCAATTCGGGTGTGGTCGCTTTGCAGCTTATCGATCTGGCCGCGCATGACGAACAAGCGCTGCTGGGCATCCAGGGCGGCATCGTAAGCATTGCGGATATCAATTTTGGAAGCCGAATCAAACTGGGCCTGGATCTGCTGTAGGTGGGCAGCGACCGAGGCATTACGTTGCTGGATCCTGGTCACCTCGAGCTGACTTTGCTCGATCAAAATGACGATTTCTTTCAATTCCTTCTGGGCCTGGTCCAGCTCGAGCCTGCACTCCTGCTTAAGCTTTTCCATGCTCGATAACTCATCTTGATCTCTGGTACTGCTCGGCAGCGTCATCGGTCTCTCCTCATCTCAACAGCTATTCCCAGCGCTATTGCTAGCGAGTATAGCACAGGAAAACCTGGCAAGCAACTATTGGGCTAACAATTCTAATAATCGGTCGAAATCCGACCTCATGTATAATTCATCTGGAAGGAAATGCCCACCAGCATGACCCGGATAAAAATCGATAAGCTGATCACCAGACCCCTACCTTACCAGAACATACCCGATCAGGTCTGCACAATTGTTCCCGGTGTAATTTGCCCAGGAGCGTGCCTGGGAGATCAGCTTGAATATCAACCTTCCCCGGTGGCCTCAGGTTTATGAAGTGATGATCGTGTGGGTATTTCCAGTGGCTTCGATCTTTGGAACGTTTAATGCATTAATCCGCTGAGGAATCGGTGAGCATATGGCGATGCCAGGTTTTGGTCAAGACGAGCTGCCGGAGACGAGTGCCCGAGTGGTGCACGCTTCTGCGCGGCTAGGTATTCTCCCGCATGTTCCACCACAGGGTGATAGCCCTTGAGCATCAGCAATCTCTCTTTTCGTGCATGAGGTGAGGACGGCATAGGCATGATGATCCCCCTGATCCTGTGGATTATCTTACGCATCCTGACCAGCATCACAGCCGGGTTGGTCTCCTCGTTCAAACCCTTAACCACCCTCGAGAAGCTGATCGCAGTGTGGCCTCCTGCTGCACCAGCCAGCCAATGGCTCGAGCGGGTATTCATCTCCCCCTGGATGCGCTGGGACGCAGCCTGGTATGAGGCCATCGTCAATCGAGGCTATTCTGCCTCGGATGGGACAGCCCAGTTCCATCCCCTGTATGCCTGGCTGGTGGTTCCACTGGCCAGGATCGGGATGGCAGCCCCGGTGAGCCTGCTCCTGGTCAGCGCCCTGGCCGGGATCGGTGTATATTTCGCTTTTTTCAGGCTCGCCCAGCTAGACCTGCCGCGTAAGGATGCGACCTTTGCCCTGATGTTGTTCGCCTTCGCGCCCCCGGCAGTGATCCTGTTCGCACCTTACTCAGAGGCCGTATTTCTCCTGGCAGCCGTGCTGTGCATGTATTTCCTGCGCAAAAAATCATGGTGGCTGGCCGGGTTGATGGGAGGCCTGGCAGCCCTCACCCGCCAGCAGGGCATCTTCTTAATGGTGCCTATGGTCTGGGAGCTGTGGGAGAATTCCGACCGCACCCCAGGCGCTCTCCGCAGGCAATGGCGTGGTTGGCTGGCCCTGCTGCTGATCCCGGTTGGCTTATTGGTCTGGCTGGTCTACCGGGCGGTCTTCCTGAACGACATGCACGCCGGTTTTACCACCTTCCACCAGTTCATCTATTCGATCGTCATCTCACCCAGCGCTTCGCATGTGGTCCCGAGCCAGCAGTTCTCCTGGCCGTGGCTGGTAGTAAAATACGCTCTGACCAAGCTGTTCACCCAGCCGGATGTGGATATCTGGGTGAACCTGGTCCTGGGAGCCGTTTCCGTGGTCCTCCTGGGCCTGGCCTGGACCAGGATGCGCCTGAGCTACCGTCTGTATTCCCTCGTGATCACTTTGGTCAGCTTCAGCTACTACACCGGTCCAAGCCACCCGGTTATGGGCCTACCCAGGCATCTCTACCTGGCCTTCCCGATCTTCATCGGTATGGCGGTCCTGATAAAGAAACCCTGGCTCAGGCTGATCATAATCGCCGCCTGTGCGATCGGCCTGCTGTTCCTGCTCGTCCTGTACGTATTGGAGACCTGGATCCCATGAAGCTGCGCAGGCTCGAAAGGCACGCATGAAACTGAGCATTATCATCCCGGTGTTCAATGAAGAAGCTTCCCTGGAACAGGCAGTGAACCGGGTGTACGCAGTAGATCTGGGAGGGGTTGAGAAGGAGGTCATCCTCTCCAATGATGGCTCACGCGATGGCTCGCAAGCGATCATTATGCAGCTGCAAGACCAGCTCCCCGGGCTGATCGCTTACCATTCACCCACCAACCTGGGTAAGGGTGCTGCCGTCCGCATTGGGATGTCATTGGCAAGCGGAGACATCCTCACCATCCAGGATGCCGACATGGAGCTCGATCCAGGTGAATATCCCCGCCTGCTCGCTCCCCTGCTCAGGCAGGAGACCAAAGTGGTCTACGGTTCGCGTTTTCTGAGGTCAAAGGTAAAGCTCAACCGCACTTCTTACCTAGCTAACCGATTTTTAACCACGCTCACAAACCTGCTATTTGGCTCGCACCTGACGGACATGGAAACAGCCTATAAGATGTTCGTGCGGGAAGCCCTGGATGAGGTCCAGCTGCGCTGTGTCCGCTTCGATTTCGAGCCAGAGATCACGGCAGCTTTTCTGAAAAAAGGCTACCAAATCCTGGAGGTGCCGATATCCTACACGCCGCGCACGGTGGAGGCAGGTAAGAAGATCTCGTGGGTGGACGGTTATGAAGCGATCTACACGCTCATCCGCTGCCGGTTTTTCCACAGGAGATGATGGCTGATGGCTCTGACGATTACAAGTGTAACCACCGGCTTGGTTAAAAACCCGGCATTACTGGCGACCGCGTGCAGAAACGATCCGGTTTCTTCCCGCTCACTGGTGATCGAGTGGACCGCGAAAAACTATCCAGGATGCGTGAAGCGCCGTATACTTCCAAGGTTATGGTGGATGAATGACTGAAGATCGTGAAGTTGTTACGAAGGACCGGGGCAAACAAGGCGGACTCAGCCTGGACATCGTATGGGTGCTGGTGGTCCTGGCAGGCTTCCTGTTCTTCACCTCCCTGATCCCCCTGCCCCCCAACGATTTCTGGTGGCACCTCAAAGCCGGCGAAACGATCGTCCTCACGCATTCCATCCCGACCACCAACATCTATGCCTGGACAATACCAGCCGACCAGCCATTTTTCTACGCCGCCTGGCTGGCCGAAGCGCTCTTCTACCTGCTGTACCGCCTGGGGGACCTGCCGCTGGTGATCTTCACCCGCACGCTACTGATCGGGATCGCCTTGTTCCTGGTTGCCCTGGAAGCCCGACGGCGGAGCGGCTCCTGGCGCATCGCGGCCCTGGTGATCGCCTTGTTGGGCTTGATGATCTCCAATAACCTGATCGTGCGCACCCAGATGTGGGCCTGGCTGCCCTTTATTGGTACTTACCTCGTTTTACAGCGCTACGTGGAAGGTGAAATTCGCTGGCCGTGGCTACTGCTCTGCCCGGCCCTGATGGTGTTGTGGGTCAATGTACATGGGAGCTTCATCCTGGGGTTGATCCTGGTTGGGGCTTACCTGGTGGGTGAAGGAGTGCGTAAATTACTGAAGCAGGCCGAGGCTTTAAGCTGGAGGCAGATCGGATTAATCGCGGGAACCGGCCTGCTCTCAGGTCTGGCGGTGCTGGCCAACCCGCGCTTCACCGGGATCATCTCCTATACCTTCAAGCTACTCACCGACCCCCCCAGCCAGCAGCTGATCGAAGAATGGCAGTCACCTACCCCACAGGGTTTTGCAAACATCTTCTTTTTTGTAAGCATCATCATTTTTATCGTCGTCCTGGCGTTCTCAAAGTACCGCCTGACGATCACAGAACTCCTGCTTTTCGTTGGATTCGTGTGGCTGGCCTGGTCCGGACAGCGCTATGTGGTGTGGTATGGCATTATCAGCATGCCGATCCTGGCACGATTGATCAAGGACCTGCCGATCAAGACCCCGGTATTCGTGCCTCAGAAAAACTGGCTCAACCTGGCGCTGGCCCTGGTCGTGTTCATCCCGACCCTGCTGGTCCAGCCCTGGCTGGTCGAGCGGCTACCCCTGCCAGCACGCTACTGGGAGCAGGTGCAGCGCGGCTCTCCTGCGGGACCCTTGATCGATACCGCGACCCCGGTGGCGGCGGCAGAATATCTCAAGTCGCATCCGGGTGGGCATCTATTCAATGAAATGGGGTATGGAAGCTACCTGATCTGGGCGGTACCCGGGCAGGGTGATTTTATCGACCCACGCGTGGAGCTGTTCCCGTATGACCAGTGGATGGATTACATCGACGTGAGCGAAGGGATCAATTACGACCAGATACTCCAGAGATATGGTGTGGACCGCGTCCTGCTGGATAAGAAAAAGCAACCCGAGCTAGCTTCCGCATTGTCAAGCGACCAAAATTGGTCGCTTGAGTATGAAGACGCGTATGCAGAGCTGTGGACCAAGTTACCAACCCCATGAGCCGATGGTCTCCGGAAGGACCGGGCGTGAATGATCGCGCAGGACAAGCCAGGCAACCTGGACCGGGCAGCCTCAGGCGGGACCAGTTAGAATGATTGAAAATCGCCCATCGAGCTGGTGGATGCCGGTCGAGCAATTCTTAAATAACCGCCGGTTATCTTACGCTTTGATCGCCGGGGCTGCCATGTGGTTCGCCTGGATGGTGAGCATCCTGCTCGGCCCGGGCAACATGGACCTGTCCGGCCAGGTGATCGGCACAGACTATATCCAGTTCTATGCAGCCGGAACGACCCTCCTGCAGGGGCACAGCCCCGAGCTGTATAATTTCGAGTACCAAAGCCAGCTGGAGCAAGCCATCGCCGGGCCAGGCCTGGGTAGCTTTCACGCGTTTATCACCCCTCCGTTCCTGGCCTGGCTGTATGTCCCACTGGCAACGCTGCCGTATACGTGGAGCTTCATCGCCTGGAGCCTGCTTGGATTCCTGTTCATCTGGCTGAGCCTGCGGCTGATCGGCGTTGACCAGCCAAAAAAGACCTTCATCTGGTCGCTGACGTTCTTTCCCATTTTCGCTACGATCAGCTTTGGGCAGAACAGCCTGCTCAGCCTGCTGTTATTCAGCGCCACTTACTGGCTGTGGAAAAGGGATAAGTACCTGGCGGCAGGTCTAGCCAGCAGCCTGCTGCTCTATAAACCCCAAATGGTGCTTGGACTGGGCCTGCTATGGCTGCTGGATGGACGGAAAAGCTGGAAGTCGCTGGTGGGGCTGGCTGCCGGTGGAACGATCCTGGGCGGTCTGTGCTTCCTGCTGTTGCCGGAGGCCAGTCGGGCATATATGGACCTGGCGCGTACTTTCCTGCCCGGCATGATCTACCAGGAGCAATTCCCCATCTGGCACCTGCATTCACTGCGCGGGTTCTGGATCTTACTCTCCTCCGGAAACCGTTGGCTATCCGAAGGACTGTCCATGCTGCTCTCGGTGGTGGGGGTCGTGGCCTTTTACTTCTTCTGGCGAAAGTACCGCACGGAACGAAACATCTTGTTCGCGGGGGCGATCTGCCTGACGATCTGGATCTCGCCGCATGCCATGATCTATGATTGGAGCATCCTGGTCATCCCGGCCGTGCTGCTGTGGCAGGCCTTCCCCCAGCTCAGGGCCCTGCTCAAGGTGCTGTATGCGCTCCTGTGGGTGGCAGTCTTCCTCAGCACTCCCCTGACGGTTGCCCAACTTAAGATCCTGCCTGTGGCGCTCCAGATCAGCCTGCCGGTGCTTTTCGTGGTCTTATTGATCATCTATCGACAGCTGATGCGGGCAGGACCAGCTTTACCAAACCCACAGCTGGACGCTGGCAGCCAAGCAACGGTTACACAATAAAACACATCGCAAAACAGAGGGGTTGAGCGAGCCTTACTTGCGCTCGAACAGGACAGCCGAACTATCCTGGTACAGCAGCTCCCACGCGCCTGATTCTTTGACCGCCTGGACAAGTTTCGGCTGCTCTGCAGGGCTCAGGAGCAGGGTATTCACTTGATAGCCTGCGAGCATGGCTTCCCAGTCACCCTGGGCGTTGCTGATCTGCAGATAATCCAGCCAATCTTTCTCAGGAAATAGCTCGATACGCGAGTCGATGAACACCTGGTACTGGGGATAGGCAGCCCAGATCAGGTAACTCCCGAACGACATGGAATTGAACAACCTGCCAGGTGGGTCGTCCTCGAGCAGCACCTGGGTGGCCTCGACCGGGGTCTCGGCGGAGATCAAGCCGGCCTTCGCTGCTGGGAATGGCAACCGCTCTTTAAACCACGGCAGAGAGATCAAACCCAACAGGAGGACGAAGACCAGCAGGATGATGTTCAAAACCCGTGATCCTTCAGCCCTATCCGTCTCAATGGCTGGTTTCCGGTAGCGTTGTACGATGGCTGCCAGATGTTCGGCGAGGATGGGGGCCATGACGATGCCGAACCATACGCTGCCGCGTGAGGTGCGGATGCCCAGCAATCCGAACAAGATCAAGCTGGCCAGCTGGAAGAGATCGGGGCGTTTGGGGGAGACCGCCAGTACGATCACGCTGAGGATCAGGCCAGAAAAGAACAACCCGCCCAGGAGCGAATTGAAGGTTGGCGGAGCCCATTCAGTGACGAGATTCTGGACGACGCTGCTGCCCGTCAGATTGCGCAGGTAATTTACGATGCTGATCCCTTGGGGGTTAATCAAGCAGGCCAAGGCAGAGATCAACAACATCACGCCAGGCAGGAAGATCTTCTTCTTATCAGTCAGCGCTTCGTGCCGAATAAAGGAGCGCAGCGCAGTCCACAGCTCCTGCGCCCACCAGATACCGATCAGGACCAAACCGATGATGAAAGTCCCATGGCTGTTGGTCCACAGGATCATACACATCGGCAGGACCACTAGCCAGCCCCAGGCTGGTTTCCGGCGGTATTCATAGATCGAGAGCAGGATCAGGCTGGCCAGCAGGAATGTGATGGCTTGAGGCCGGACATTCCAATCATTGAGGCCGAGGGCAGCTGCGAACAGGACGCTGATGGCGGCGATCCGCCAGCTGCTGGAAACCTTTTTACAAATATAGAAGAGCACGGTATAGGCGCTGGTGATCAATAGGCTCTGGAAAAACACCACCAGGGTTGGCCCACCGAGATCATACACCACGTACATGGCCGTTTCCATCAGCCAGTACATCTTGTAGGACGGGTAGGGTTGGCCTGTCTGGGTAAAGGAATAGATGTCGGTGGTTGGGATGTGACCGGTCTGCTCGATCTGCCGGCCGGCAGCGATGTGCCACCAGAAGTCATGCGGGCGGATGGGGTGGGTATTGACGAACATGAAGATCCCCACCAGGACGGTCAGCCCCCACAAGTATTCGATCTTCAGGCGCGGCTTAATACGACTCACTGAACCTCAGGTCCTCCACCAGCAGACTCCTGGGCTTGACCGCCCACCAGCGTACCCAATACAATCCGATCAGCAAGACTAGCGGCAAAGGGATCAGCAGGTTAAGCTGAATGCCAGGCGAGCTGCCCATCACTGTGCGGTAATACAGCCACCATTCCCAGATGAACAGCAGCATGCAGCCAACCGTGGCCACCCAGGCACCTCCGCGAGGCCAGCGTTCTGAAAGCATGGCAGCGACCAGCACCAGGGGCAGGAGCAACAGGATAAGGTTGGCCGGGATGGTTGGGATGCCGATCCACTGACTGATGACGATCGTCAGGCAGACCGTCCACAAGAACCAGCGGAATTCCCTGCGCAGGGCCAGCCACCATTCAAGCAGGAGGATGGCAGCCAGGACCCCGCTCAAAACCCAGCCAAGCTGCTTACCCAGCCCTGGCCATAATCGCAGGAAAAGCACACCGGGGCTGCCAGGCGGGAAGTTCTTGGAAAAGTTGAACAATATCCGCACATATTGCAGAGACCAATCCGGGACGATGAACGATCCAATGATGGACAATAAGATCAGAGTGATGAAGAACCACAGGATCAACAGCCGCCTTTTTTGTACCCCGGCCCAAACCAGGGTGAACAGGACGGGCAGGATGACCATTTGGGGCTGTATGGCTGACAGACCCAGAAGGATGCCAGCAAGCTCATTTTTGTTCTGCGATACAGCCAGCAAAGCGGAGACCAAAAACAGAGCTGACCAGATGGAAAGACTCCCATCCAGCCATGGTATGACGACGTGGTAACTAAAAATGGTGAAGATCGAGAAAGGCAGCAGGATGTACCAGGCGGGTCGCCAGGCGGTGAGCTTGATGGAGAAGGCCAGGATCAAGAAAATAGCCAGAAGCTGGAGGGTCGTCCAGGCAGAATGGGCGATGGTTTGATCCCCGATCAGCGCAAATGGAAAGGTAATGAGTGTAGAAATTAAAGGAGAGGTGTATTTGGGCGGAAGACCGGTAACGAATGCGTTCTGCGAAGCCAGAGCATCCTGGATTCTGGATGTGACTTGCTCGCTATAAGGGCTGGCTCCTTGTGTAACGAGTGAGCGGATGCTGAGCCATTGGATGTTGAAACCCTCACCGAAAATCTTGTACCCGGAAAAACGGTAGTTTCCCCACACGATCGCAACCAACAGGCCGATGAAAACAATAATGAAGAAGATGGTGACTGGTGCGCGTGACTTATTCAATGCCTCTCCAGAATAATTCGCGTATTTTCCGTGACCTAACAAGATTGTTAGGCGATTTCAGGGATTAATACGTACAATCGTATTATAAGATATAATTAGTTTATCCCCCATTAACCAATAACCGATCTGTAGCAAATCCTATGTCGGATCATCTTCGATTGTGGTTTAAACCTGGCTATTTATTCTATTCCCTGATCATTTCCTTCGTCATCCTGGGATTTATGACGCCCTATGCCGCTGTCCCTGCAGATACCGTGGAATCCCCACACCTGATCTACCCGGGAAACAATACCAGCACGACACCTGAAAGCGACCCGCCCACTGGCATGCCTGATTTTGCCTGGTCGGCTGTATTGGAGGCTAACCAATATCGCCTGCAGGTGGCTGATAATCTCGGCTTCAACTCCCCGGCGGTCGATATCTCCACCTGGAATACCACATATTCCCCGCTCTTATCCGACGACTTTTTATCCGATGGTGATTGGTACTGGCGTGTGCGGGTTGAAGACCCAACACCTACAGGCAAATGGAGCACTGTGTTCCGTTTCAACAAGGCCTGGGCTACACCCCAGAACAAACCCCTCCTGCTGGCTCCAGCAGAAGGACAAGCCCTGGCGTTTTTCGATGCCCCGGCTTTCTCCTGGACGGCTGTCACGGGTGCGGCAGCCTATCGCTTCCAGGTGGCAGCTACGCAGGATGGTTTTGGTTCACCCCTCATTACGGTCGACACACTAGCCACGGCCTATCAGCCGCCTGAAAGACTGACGAATGGAGCATATTACTGGAGGGTGATCCCGCTCGGCAGTGTAGACCAGCCGGGCACGCCCAGCGACGTCCGGTCGTTCTGGTTGGCCTACGGGATGGCTGTGGTGAATGGTATGGTCCCCATATTGATCGCTCCAGCCAATGAAGCCATCATGGAATTCACACCTACCTTCCGATGGACGGCGATCAGGGGCGCAGAGCATTATCTCCTCGAATATACCACCTCGATGGCATGCGATTTCAGCTCCGCTACCCACATCGAAACCCACCAGGCATCCTTTACACCCGCAGACCCAATGGCAAACAACCAGCGTTACTGCTGGCGGGTGAGGGCGGAATCGGGCGAAGCCGTGGGGGACTGGAGCGAGACCTGGCATTTTCAGAAGAAATGGGACCTGAAACCCATCCTTCTTACCCCGACGCACCAATACCAAGCCGGACTGTACCCCCTTTACAGCTGGACACCCGTGCCTGGGGCTGCCAGCTACCAGATCCAGATCGCAGATAATCCAGGCTTTGATCCAATTTATGAAGAATCAACCACATCGAACACCACCTACACGCCCCAGACCAGGTATGATGGGACGGTGCATTATTACTGGCGCGTGTGGCCGATCGACGGGGGTGAAAAATATGGGAAGGTCAGCGACACCGGCGAGTACCAAAGCCGGTATGATGCGCTCGCACCGATCCTGGTCTACCCGCTCTATTACTACCCGCCGGATGCGTATGGCCAGTACACCATGCATCCCGCTGAAGATCGGAGCGTGGCCTATCCAATATTCCTGTGGCACCGGGTGATCGTCCCTGCACCTGTGGGCGGGATTTATGCAGCTGCCTACCGCATCCAGGTAGATGGTTCGTATCTTTTCGACTCCATCGATTGGCAATACGATACGGAAAACACCAGCGCCACACCGACTGACGAGGCTGTTTTCGTCCCCATCCCTGAACAAGAATATTACTGGCGGGTATGCCCACTGGAATACCTGGGCAGCGAGTGCAGGATCAATCCTGCAACGGGCACGCCATGGTGGAGCCAGGTGTGGAAAGCACGCTTCGACCAGACCAGGCAATTGACTCCGTCAGCAGGTGAAGCGCCTCGCCTGCTCAGGCCACAGGCCGGCCAGGAATCGGTCGAAGCTACGCCCCTGCTGGAGTGGTGGCCCTTCGAAGGAGCGACCCAATACGAGGTTGAAGTGAGCCGGGACCCGGATTTCACGACGATCGAGATAAGTCAGCTTACCAACATCCCTGCCTATTCACCGAGGCCCAGCCTGGCGCAACGCAGCCTGGGCCGCACAGATTACGGCACCTTCTACTGGCACGTGCGCGGTTTCACCCCCGATGGCTGGAGCAGCTGGAGCGAAACCTGGCGCTTCCAGATCGCCTCCCAGTCAGAGTGGCGCTTCACCCGCACACCTGGATCGATTGATAACCAGCTCCTAATCGGCAGCGACCCGCACAGTGACGTACCAACCAAGTATGATCTGACTACATTATTTGCTGCACAATCTTCCACTGCCTGGTTCTTTGGGTTCGATGCTACCCCTCCCAGCACCGACATGACCTACGTGATCTATATCGACCTGGATAACGTGCCAGGCTCTGGGGGAGGTGCGCCCCCTGAACGGAATTACCAGGTGGCTACCAGCCCCGAACACCAGCCGGAATACGTCATCTACATCGATGATATTGGTGGGACGGTCAATGCTGACAATGCCTGGATCTATGCCTGGGAAGGTGAGGTGTGGGGCGTGGGGAAGCAATTCTCAGGCATTGGTGCAGGAGTAGAGAACCACGCCGGCTACGTTGAGATTAACATCCCCAGCCATGAGATCGGCATGGACCAGGAGACCAGTAGCGCATCCCTCATCCTCTTCAGCGTGGACCCAGCCAGTGGTACCCCGCAAGACAGCACGCCTTCCGACCCGCAGGTTCCGGGGCAGGCCGTGCTGACACGCTTCACGGCGGTCTCTGAACGGCTGAACCTGGTATATCCGCCGCAGACCGCATCTGGCGATCCCTCCAGTGTAGCATCGTTGCTGCCATTCTACTGGGACTGGCCCACTGGCTCTGATGGGGCAACTCCTTTTGCAGGCAGCGTGCTCCAGGTGGACCTGGATAAAGACTATACCCCGCCACACGAAGCTACCTTCCAGATCAGCTCGAACACCAGTTATTTCAGTGAACATGCAGCCACATTATTGACGGACCTGTACGGGGACAATACCTATTACTGGCGAGTACAGCCACGCTACATGCTATCGGGGTTCACCGAAGCCTTCGGCTCCTGGACAGGCGGGTGGAGCTTCCAGAGGCTCGGCTTGGCACCCGAGAATTTGCAATCCGCTTCGGTCAGCTCGATCGTAACTTTCAGCTGGGATATGGCAGAAGGGGCACAGGCTTACCAGGTGCAGGTGGCAACCGACCCAGGCTATAACAACCTGGTGATCGATACATTGACGCGTGTGAATGCCTACACGCCACCGGATACATTACCCCTGGGTTGGTATTACTGGCGGGTGCGGATCATCCGCTATGGGGATATCGCCAATGGCTGGAGCGAAGGCGCGCCATTCGAGTTCAGCTTGCCTCAGCCGGAAGGCTTCTTGCCTGCTGCTGGGGAGGTGGTGCACGGCACACCCACTTATTGCTGGAACCCGATCGAATTAACTGACGAGGCTGGGAGGTCCAGCTTCACTGCCTGGCAGTACCACGTGCAGGTCAGCACGGATCCCAGCTTTTCCAATACCTACGACAGCACAGACACAGCCAACCATTGCTGGACACCTGCGAGGGGCTATACCGATGGCACCTACTACTGGCGGGTGGCCATGTACGATGGCAACGGCCACCTGGGTGCATACAGCCAGCTGGCAACATTTACCAAGCAATATCCCTCTCCCCCACTGGTCAGCCCAGTTGATACTGTTCTTCCCAGGACACCGACATTCATCTGGTCAGCCCTGGATGGCGCAACCAGCTATGTCCTTGAAGTTTCCCATTATCCCACCTTCTACCCGCTGTACGACACCCAGGAGACGTTCAATACCCAATACACACCCATATCGAACTATGCACCCAACCGGGTGTATTACTGGCGGGTTGCCATGCGTGACCACGCGGGTCAGATGGGCGAATATTCGACTACACGCATAATCATTGGACTGGTGCATTTTTCATATAGCGCACTGGTCCAGAAATAGCAATCAGATATTACGCTTGCTCATTGTCTTTGAGCAGATCGTTTCTATTCTTACTCTTCGCCTGAGTAAGAGCTTTTTCCCCTCGATCGTTGGTCGTGTTGATTATCATTACCCCTGATTATTGCTGCGCCTGTTTCTTCTCCGATTCGCGGGTTTCCATTTGCTTCTTGACACGGTCTTTTTCCTGCTCTTCTTCCAGCTGGCGTTGTTTATCCCGTTGAGGTTTTACCTGCTGTTCTTGCTCACGTTCCAGTTGTAGCTGTTTATCCTTTTGAGGTTTTACCTGCTGTTCTTGCTCACGTTCCAGCTTTAACTGTTCCTGCTGGCGTTTCTTAAGCTCAGCTTGCTGCTGCTGTTCCAGCTTTAGCCGTTCCTGCTGGCGTTGCTTAAGCTCAGCTTGCTGCTGCTGTTCCAGTTTTAGCTGTTCCTTCTGGCGTTTTACTCGTTCTTCACCTTGTTGTTTCTCTAGCTCACGCTGTTGGCGTTGTTTCTGTTCAAATGTCTCACGTTCGGAGGATTTTTCATCAGGCGTCATCTTGGTTTCCTTTGTAAACAAGTATAGCCTAAATTACCATCTTCGATATGATTATCGATTACCAAAAAACTGTATCCAGCGAGGAATCTGAGCTTCCCACCTTCTACTTTACGAAACCCAGCAGACGTTCAATATCCCCAGCACACACCTATATCTAACGATGCACCCAGCTGTGTGAATTTCCTCGTGGGTGCCGTGACAAACCACGCGGCTCACAAAGTTGCTTTTACAATAAAACACACAATCATCGGGAAGGTGGAATTTCATCCAAAGCATTGGTCCAGAAATCACGAGCCAACATGGTGTACTTCA
>CAVZNX010000015.1:0-13923 GCA_963776795.1 uncultured Chloroflexia bacterium | reverse complement strand
CACCAGCAATGATGCCGAACATACCCAAACGGAAAATTGGCATGCGGCCCAACCGATCACCCAATGCCCTCCGACGGTCACAATCCCTGCCAGGAACATCAAGGTAATATTGAGTATCCACTGACTGGCAGTGACCGAAACTCCCCAGATCAGCTTGCATGGTGGGTAACCCTACCTGTGTCGCAGACATATCGATTGCCCAGGTGGATAAGCCCGCCGCGGCAGTCAGGACGGCAATACGTTTAATTGATTGATCATTCATGTAAATATCTCTTCCACATACTTCACTCACTACCATCGGCTGGTTAACTCATATCGTTTTAACCCAGGTATTTATTTTTGGTTGATGGAAAAAAGTTGTGATAAACACTTCGACATGATTTTTTAGCAAGTAGCCACGATGATCCCGTGGCTGCCAATTTCAGTATTGTTCAATCTACTGGACTAGGAATGCCTTTTGACCTCCATGGCTACATTTTCATAGGGTTTTCCGCTAGCTGAGACTACAACGCGCTCGAGCTGGCCGGTAAAGTGGAAGGGTGATTCGTAGAGATCACTGACCGGGGTCTCGCTGTCAGATCCGCAGCACAACCCTTCACCGCTGAGCGACCAACCGAATGGCACAGTCTTTTCGATATCTCCGGACCCGACTGGCTGATCGTTAATGAAAAGCGAAGCGTGGCCTTTGACACCCTGAACACCCATTCAGTCAACTCAGGGGTAATCTCAAACTGGCCGGTGATGGTAAACTCGCATTCCCAGGCTAACCGGACCGGTTGGGATGGCAACTCAGAAATAACCCGATAGCGTTCCAGGCCGACAAAATTGTGCTCGTAGATCAGCTTGCCGTCTTGCACGAACAGCGACCAGCCGGCAAAGCGGCCGCCTTGGGCGATCAGCACGCCCTCCGCCCCACCTTCCGGAATAACAGCTTCCGCCACCACACTGAAAGGGCGCATGCGCACGTTCACTGCAGCTTCATTGTCGATCCGGCTGGTGCCGGGATAGTACATGTATATTTCAGCGATGATAGGGTTTTGGACGCTGACCTTTCGTTTGGTCCGAGTGCAACGGGAAGACATTGTACTTTCCTGCCTCAGCGAACCAAAGCCGATTAGTTCCTGTACCTTATCCGGGTATTCAGCAGCCAGGTCGCGACATTCGCCGAAGTCTTCCACGACGTTGTACAGCTCCCACTGATCCCTGACGAAAGGCAGGGTTGGGATCCCCAGGACCATCGGCTGGAATACCCGGAATCGGATGGTAAGTCACTGCTTTCCAGCCTTGGTGATAAATTGCTCGCGAGCCGTAACATTCGAAATATTGGGTCGGGCGCACTTCTTCTGCCTGGCATCGGCGAAGGTTGGGGTCAGGCTTCCACCGGCAATCTCCTCCTGGGCACGCCCTTTATCATTAGCGGCGGCTCGATGCCAAGACCTCCAATACGGTGGGCGTTAGGTCAATGGCATGGGTGAACTGCGTGCGCTACCTGCCTCTGGCGGCAATGCCCTTCGGCCAGCTAATAATGAACGGGTCGGCAATGCCGCCGTTGAAGACGTTGCGCTTCCAACGTTTGAAGGGTGTGTTGCCAGCCATTGTCCAGCCAGTAGCGTAGTGAGCGTAGGTGTTTTCGGTGCCCCATTCATCGTAATGTTCCAGATTGGCTTCAAGCGTGTCTGGTATGCCATTGAAAAGCAAGTTTTCGTTGAAAGATCCAAAGAAACCACCCTCACCGGAAGCACCGTTATCGGAAACGAACATGATCAGTGTGTTGTCCAGGTCACCAAGTTCATCCCGGCACGGCCCCAAGCGCCCGATGTGGTAATCAGTATGGGTAAGGAAGGCAGCGAAAATTTCCATCTGGCGGGAAAACATGCGTTTTCATCTGCGCTCAGGCTGTCCCAGCCCTTACCCAATCTGGACAGGCGAAAGCTCTGTTCCGGGCGGCAAGATGCCCAGTTCGAGCTGGCGCTTATACACCTTTCGCGGTAGGCGTCCCAACCGGCATCGAACTTGCCCTGGTACTTGTCAGCCCATTCATCTGGTACCTGGTGAGGGGCGTGAGTTACGCCGGGGCAATAGTACAAGAAAAAGGGTTTGGTTTTATCCACCACACGCAGGTCACGGAAAACCGATGGCTTTATCCGTCAGAGTCTTCGGTCAGGTGATAATGCTTGCCGGGCCTTTATGAGCTCAATGGAATGATTGTCATAGACCAGGTCTGGATCAAACTGATCCGTTTCGCCCCTAAGAAACCATAGAAGCGGTCAAATCCACGTCCTAAGGGCCAGCGGTCGAAGGGACCTGACATGGTACCTTCTTCGATGGGTACAAGATGCCATTTACCAATCGCAAAGCTTACATAACCTTTCTCATGCAGGACTCTGAGAGAAACCACGCGAGGACAAGATGATGCCATCATATCCTGGATAACCCTGGGAGAGCTCCGAGATCATCCCCAGGCCGTTGGTGTGATGGTTTCGGCCAGTCAGCAGGCAAGCGCGTGTGGGAGAACACATCGCTGTGGTGTGAAAGTTGTTATAACGTAGCCCGTTATCTGCCAGGCGATCAATATTAGTTGTGCTGATCGGAGCGCCATAACATCCCAGATGACCGTATCCCACATCGTCCAGCACGATCATGATCACGTTAGGCGAACCTTCTGCGGGTCGAGGCGGCATTCGCCAGTCTGCTTTTGACTCGGCCATGGTGAAGCCGAGTTTTCCGGTAAATGTTTCTCCTTGCCAGGTCATAATTCCTCCGTTTCTTTTATTGGTTGTAAGGTGTTCATTTCTTTTTGATCATGGTACGGGTGTACCAATCTTGTTTAGCAGGTCGATTATAGGTTGCTGGCTGATCTGTACCGAGCCAGCCCAGGAGCGATCCAAATCTGTGATTAAGATGAGCACGGTGGTGAATACTACAGCCAGCAATACCGTAACTGCCCAGCTTCGCACCCCGGTTAGGCCAAATTCAAATCCCAAGGAGATCATCGCAAAAATCGTCACGACAGCCAACATGAACCAGATGCTGTCTGGAATCCGGTTCCGAAGGGCGGTTACCCGGGTGGTTTCCAGGTCAATCAACTCGTTTAAACTTTGAACAAACAGTCCGGTGGCGTATGTATTGGAAGTGGCCACGCTGTTGGCTGCCACCGCCCACATTTTGTCGAGAAGAAGGGAAGACTTTTCCATCCCTTCGGGAGACATAACCAACGGTCCCCCTCCTGATCGCAGTTCGGCATACTCGCGTAATAAATTCCGTACTTCATCGCGTGCATCTTTATCTAAGAATTCGGCGCGCAGATACGTGGTCCCGATAGCATTCGCCTCTTGGAGAACGACCTGCTTCCGGGTATCAAAGCGTGAGGCTGCCATACCAAACGTGAAAGCCAGCAAAAACGCCAATAAACCTAACGTTGCTCCTACTGCTGCATTGACAGGTGCCTTGTTCTCGTTTTCAGAATATTGGCGCCGGTAATTGCCCAGACGCCAGCCCAGTTCAATCGATAACAGCACGACCGTAACCGATAGTAGATAGAGCAGCCAGAGTGGTACTGGATCCAGGAAATAAGTTGCTGTCATCAGTATTGCCCTCCATTTGCTTGTTTCATTGCTATGAAAACCTCTTTTGGAGCAGCCCTTCTTGCTCTTTCGACAGGTTCGACGAAATGAGTTCGAACTTGGTCAGTTGTTACAGAGCATTCACTACTTTATCGGTATGGAGTTTCCAGTCAGCAGGAAGATAGCTGAAGTACCTTCGGTTATTTTCTCCCGCACCGTTTTTTTTGAACTTGTCATTGATTCCATAATCAGAAATTTTTTCCGATATAGCCCCCATCGCTGTGCCTGCAGCCAGGCCGAGGAAAGGTGCACAGAAGATCAAGCCAAACAACATCTCCCCCAGAAAGCTCCATCCAGAGTTGATTTCCCCGCCACCGGTGCTAATTGTTGCGTTTTTAATTTATATTGCCCCTTTCGGCCAGGAAACAACCACTGCGTCAAATAACTCTAGCATGTATTGTGATTGCAGCGGCTTTACCAACTCGAGTGCTTGGGATGCACCATCAGCTGCCTCAATTTTAAAGACAACCAATTTTGCCATGTATTACTCAAATTCCAATAATTTATACCCTTGTAGCTTGTAACTAGATTTTATCAGAAAATCTTGCGACTGTCTCTAGGTGATCGTTCTGTCTTCCAAGTGGTACAATTACGCACGATTATTGAAGTTTTGGAGTCCGTTGTTAAGCTAATCCACTGGATGTTCCCACGTTGACTCGACCTTAATAAAAGCATCCAATGTACTTGTCTTGCCTTCTGTCCAGTGGACTGGGCAAAAATAGCAGGCCATTGGATGGGAGAAGCGTTTTTGGGATAGTGGCCTTTTAATCCATTTGTCGAGTGTTCGACTCGCTCGATGTTTGCTATAACAGAATGTTGAATTTTGTCGATATTATGATAGATCGATGGTTGCCTTTCTTCCCTTCACGCTGCGGGCACCGTTTGGCACAAATGTACTCTAAACAGCATGTTAATAACGTGATTTCCAAAACGTAATAGATGTCTTTTTCAACTTTTTCTCGACTATTTTATCCATCGATACTAAGAGGTTAATGAATTATTTGTTTATACCAGTGACCGCAGGCCTCGCTTGATCGATTTACCAAGTATGGGCTGCGTATCACCCTACTCACCTAATCAAAATCTTGATTCTTTTTGTATGTAATGTTTTCGATATATTTTATTAAATCTTCGGGACGGACACGCCGCGCCTTTCCAATCCTGACAGTAGGAATTTCTCCTCTTTGCATTAGGTTATATGCCATCGCGCGGCTGATCTTCAATATTTCAGCCACATCTTTTGCTTTGAGTAGTGGGCTGATTTAAACTTCTCAAATATCATTATCTTGATACTCCTTATTCTTGTATATTCTGATCTCCTTTTTTATCCTTTGGTTTGGTTGATATGTTATTTACTCATTTAAATAATCGTTCATTCCTGCACCAGAACGGTGAACACTCTTTATTCCTTGATCCAAAATATATAATTTTTTCAATGGTTGGGATTTAAATCAAGGTAATCCATCAATTAAATTTGCGATGGATTTATGCCTCAGGACAGGGGGGATCTGCATTTCCTTCTTCATGCCATTTGCAACCGTTTGCAACCATTTGCAACCAGAGCTGTCTGGCATGGTAAAAAATCATATTTTTAGATGGTTTTACCCCCATTTTTACGGATTTTAGGGGGTAAAACCACCTTACGTAGGCAGCGGAACTAGCGGATAGCCCCTCCCACTTCAATCGCACTGAAGAAGATGCCGGTCCGAGTTCCTCCAGATCCAATATTTATTTGCATAAAAAGGAGCATTTCATAGAATTGAAGAGGGTAGAGGCTTGTATTCCACCATCAAATAAAAAAACCCATATAGACCTGGTGATAATCTATATTATTGCGTAGTAATACTTTTTATTTCTTCGCTGATTGACCATTCGTGCCCGTTCACGTTCGTATCAGCTTCCCGTGGTCAGCGTTCAGCTAAAAAACTGCGAAAAGGTAGGTTTAACATTTATGCAGGTTTTTAACCAAAACACGAGCGGTTATTATCTAAAACCTTAATCCATGCTAAGATTCACTAAGCTGTCACTTTTCCTCAAAGGACAAAGAACAATATATGACCGCAAGGCGTAATGTTGATTGGATCTACCAGGGGGTCTTTTATCTGGTTGTTGGGTTGATCTATGTAGCCATCTTACTACGCTCATTATTATTGTACCGAGACAGCCCGGTGTTAGGACAGGTTCTGGGATTATTGTTACTATTCTTAGGCAGTTTCCTGGCTGTAGAAGCGTTCACGAAACGCGGAAACCTATGGTTTCAAATTTATCTGGTGTTGCAGACCATTGTGACATCACTGCTTATCTATAAACCAGAATTTGACGAATACGATTATTTTTCGCTCTTATTTGCCATCTTAGGTATGCAATTAATGCGTCGACTAAGCACTAAAGCTAGCCTGTTATGGATTCTTATTTTTCTTGTCTTGATAGGCTATAAATTTTACCGTTTCGAAGAGCCAATCGAGTGGTTGACCCGCCTGCTGTTATTCGGATCGATCATTGTATTCCTGGCATCTTATTCTTTAGCAGCCCGCCGCGCTCAAGAGTCGCGCCGCTACAACCAATCCCTGATGCAACAGCTACAAGATGCCAACCAGAAGCTTGAGCAATATTCTGACACCTTGGAGAAATTAGGCATTGCTCGGGAACGCCAGCGACTTGCTCGGGAACTGCATGATTCGGTCACGCAGACTATTTTCTCAATGACCCTGACTACTCAGTCTGCTCTTCTCCTTTTTGACAGGGGTCCTGTACAGGTGGGGCCTCAGCTTGAGCGGCTAAACCTGCTTGCCCAAAGTGCCATGGCTGAAATGCATACCCTAATTTCAGAACTACGCCCAGATCAAGAGCTGGATGGTGGGTTGACAACAGCCTTACGCCAGCATATTAACCGCCAACATTTTCCAGAAGGATTGTCGGTGACGCTGGATGTGGATGGTCAACAAGGATTGCCCCCCCTCGAGGCTCAAGGCCTTTTCCGTATTGCTCAAGAGGCTTTGAATAATGTAGTCAAACATTCACGTGCAAGCCATGCCAACATCCACTTACACCTGGATGAGCCATGTTGGATTGAGATCGATGATGATGGTAAAGGTTTTGATACACAGCAGTCATTTGGTGGTGGGCACGTTGGACTTACGGGGATGCATGAACGAGCGGGAGATATTGGATGGAACTTGATCATTCAGTCTAGCCCTGGGGAGGGCACGCACATCCGGGTTGAAAAAATGTATCCCGGAAAAGAGAGGGCGTAATGGAAGAATTAGAAAAGATCAAAGTATTGATTGTCGATGATCACCAGGTGGTACGCCAAGGGTTACGCACATTCCTTGAGCTACATGAAGATATCTGTGTAATCGGTGAAGCGCAGGATGGACAGGAGGCAGTGAAGCTGGTGCACCAACTTAAGCCCGATGTGGTGCTGATGGACCTCGTGATGCCACACATGGATGGCATTAGTGCCACACAGCAGGTGCTTGCACTGGATTCAAATACCAAAGTGATCGTTCTGACCAGCTTCTCTGAAGATGATAAGGTGTTCCCTGCCATTCAAGCAGGCGCGGCCAGCTACTTACTTAAAGATGTATCCCCAGATGATCTGGTGGAGGCAATCCGGGCCGTTCACCATGGTGAGGCTCGCCTGCATCCTGATATTGCCCGTAAGCTTATGCAGCAGGTGTCTCAGATGCACAATATCACTCATGATAGCTCGATAGATGTGCTAACCGGACGCGAGCTGGAAGTGTTACGCCTAGTCGCCAGGGGTCGTAGTAACCGTGAGATTGCTCAGGAACTATCTATCAGTGAAAAGACAGTCAAGACACACGTAAGCAACATCTTGGGAAAGCTGCATCTGGAGCAACGCACCCAGTTGGTCGTTTACGCCATCAAGAACAAGCTGGTGGAGGTACAGTAAGGTGGACGGGAATAATTCCCTCAATTCAGTCAAGGTTGCCCTTCCTCTTTCCCGTACCATTCAAACTGGCGTAATTGCATTATATGTGTTATGTGCAGCCACCATCGGACGTTCTTTAGTGCTTGCCTTCACTGATCTACCTGCTCTTTTTCCGCAGTACCTTGGATCGGCGTTGGTTTTTCTCACCCTGTTTATATTGGTGATGTGGCGGCGACAGAACCTTCCGAGCGGTATCTTGCACACCTATTTCATTTTCCAATCAGCGATCATTATATACATGATGTTTCTTCCACCTCACTTGGATTTTATCGATGTACTATTTGTTCTGCTCAGCTATCAGGTGGCACTGGTCTTCCCCGGAAGAAGCCATTGGATTTGGTGCGGGATATTTATTGCCCTGATCCTGGGCATCTTGATCAATTGGTTGGGAGTTTTATTCGGTATTGCCTATTCGATGACTCCGATTGCCGGATGTGTCATCTTTATTGTCTATGTGGTCGCGATCCGTGAGGAGGAACTGGCAATCGTACGCAGCCAGGAAATTGTAAGCGAACTGCAGGAGAAGAATCACCAGCTTGAACTACGTGCCAGTCAGGTGGAGCAGATTGCAGCCATCGATGAGCGAAACCGACTGGCGCGGCGAGTTACATGACTCGGTCTCACAGACTATTTTCAGTATCGCGCTTAATACACATGCTGCCCAGATTGTTTTAGCCCGCGAGCCTGACCGTTTACGCCCCCTGCTTGAACAGCTGCAAACACTGACACAAGATGCGCTGAAAGAGATGCGCGGTCTCATCGCTCACCTACGTCCACAACGCGAGTAAATAACTATATCTAGGAAAAGTTAATTCTTGCCTAGAACTTTAGTCCTGGGTTAGTCTCCCTTTGGATTGATAAATCAACCAGCCAGGGAGAAACAATTAATCCATCCATGGCTGGATGTTTTTTGAGGGCTGCTCCTGTATGATGAGAGTGGATTAAAACCAGGAGTCCTGCATGACCTCAACGAAACCCCCTTCGATACAAGATCAATCAAAAATAAAATTATTGATCGTGGATGATATGCCCCAGGTACGGCAGGACCTGCGCCAGCTGTTGGAATTGACCGGCTTATTCGAGATTGTGGCGGAAGCCGGAGATGGACTGGAAGCTGTCCATCAAGCAGAAAAATTTTCGCCGGATGCTATTGTCATGGATCTGGAGATGCCCGGTTTAGACGGATACAAAGCACTGCACCTGATTAAGACACAAAATCCCGCTATCCGGGTAATTATCTTTAGCACCTATGCTGGTCCCGAGGAGAAGAAGCGCACCCTTTTAGCCGGAGCGGATGATTTCGTAATGAAAGGAGACCGCTACGAGATATTGGTGAATGCCATCCTCGGAAAAAATTTCTCACCCAATTCATTCAACCCCAAGAAAGGATAAGAATCATGAATACCAAGAATTTATGGATCGCCAGCCTGAGTGGAGCTGCTTTAAGTCTTCTAATCGCTAACCTGCCCTATATAGGCTTCGTGAATTGTTTGTTGTGCAGTGGTTTTTGGGGAAGCGCTATTTTCGCAGTCTGGCTCTACCAGCGACTGGGTAGTGTTCTGTCCATCCGCCAGGGGGTGAGAGTCGGCGCCTTATCCGGGTTGATCGCTGGAATAGTGGGCTTTGCCCTCGGCTTTGTTGGGCTAGCCGGAGCGCAGGGTTTCCTGAACAGTGCACAGCAGTTTCTACCTGCCGATGCCACCCAGGGTGTTGAAGATATCCCAGCCTGGGCAGCATATATCTTCAACTTTTTGGGTGTGCTGTTTGAGGTGGGCTTCGGTGCCCTGGGCGGCTGGATCGGGGCGATGATTTTCGACCCCAGTCGCAAGAGCAAAAAGGAATTGGTCAAAGATGAAAACCATATTTAGATCAAAACTTTGGATCTGGGCAGGTGCGGTACTGCTGGTTGCACTACTCAGTTTGTTGGCCTATATTTATCTCCCGGGGCGCGGCAGCATGCCCAGCCTTGCAGCGCCTGACTACTGGCCGACTGATGGCTGGAAAGTAGCCCCTGCAGAAGAGCAAGGTATCGACTCCGTCCAGCTTGCTGAAGGATTACGGTCCATACAAGAAAAACGCCTCGCTATTGACAGCCTGATGATCGTCCGGAATGGGTACGTGGTGCTGGACAGCTACTTTTCTCCCTATGATGGTTCATTCCCACATGATCTTGCCTCCGTTACGAAAAGTGTAATGACCACCCTGATTGGCATTGCGGTTGACCAAGGCAAGCTCCAGCTTGATCAGAAAGTAGTCTCGTTTTTCCCAGATCGATTGATCGCTAACCTTGATGAACGAAAGAAGAACATGACCATCCTCGATTTAGTTAGTATGAGGAATGGCATGGAGTCCAAATGTTTCGAGGGTGATGAGCCAACCCTCGATGCAATGCGCCTCTCTCCCGATTGGGTGCAGGCAGCATTGGATCGCAAGATGGTATATGAGCCCGGTACTCATTTCTGTTATGACAGCCCGGGCATGCATCTTCTCTCGGCTATCTTGCAAGAAACCACCGGGATGACAGCCCTCGAATATGCCCAACAATACCTGTTCGGACCGCTTGGGATTCGTGATGTGGTCTGGCTAGCTGATCCTCAGGGTTATACCCATGGATGGGGCGATTTGCATCTGAAACCCGAGGATGCAGCTAAATTAGGCTATCTATGGATCAACAGTGGTTCCTGGAATGGTCAGCAGATCGTCTCAGCTTCCTGGGTTTCTACATCAGTCCAAGCCTACAGCCGCATGGTGGGAAATGAATATGGATATGGTTATGGCTGGTGGGTTACAGCGGTCGATTTCTACGCCATGGGCCGGGGAGGTCAGTACATCCACGTAATACCATCCAGAAACACAATCGTGGTCATCACGGCGGGTGAGGACGTGATCAGCCAGGTGATGCCGTTCTTGCTTAAAGTAATCCTGAACGCAGGTGAAGAATTGCCTGCCAATCCATCCGGCCAGGCAGAGCTGGCGGCTGCCCTTGTTGAGGTTTCAAAGGGCTTGGATATACATCCTTCCGCCTCCTTGCCAGAAAAAGCCAGCGAGATTTCAGGCCAGACATTCATCTGTGACCCCAACCCTATTGGTGTGACCAACTTACGCCTTGATTTCAACGGTCCCACTGAAGCTGGGGTTTCATTGCGGATGAACGGCCAGGACATATACTGGCCGGTCGGGCTGGATGGGAAATATAGGATGGCTACCGATGGACAAGCGACGTCAGGGTTCTGGGAAAATGAACAGACCTTTGTCCTGAATATCTTCGATATTGGACAGCTCACCCGCAAACTGATCTTTAGTGAAAGCAATTTGGAGGTCAGCATTCCTGAAGTTCAGATGAACATTACCTGCCGGCTTCAAACACCCTGATCTTCATACATATCACAAGAATTCACAATGAGTACAAGAAAGGAAACTGGAATGAATAGGAAGCTTAAGGTTGCCATCTACATCATCCTTGGGAGCGTTCTGATTGTGGTTGGATTATTCGTTGTCATCAACGGATATATTGCGATACGTTATTCACCCACCTATGCCTACCGTGAGTTATTCATGAGCCTGGGCACTCCTTATGATTACCGCATCCTCCCGGAGCGAAAATTAACTGCCAGTTCCAATCCGTTCAAGTTCGCAGTGAATAACTCCAAAGAACCTCTGGTCAAGCAAACCTTCCAATCCAATCCTAACATCCCTGACTTGGACTCCTTCCTGGCAGATACCGGTACACAAGCTTTCCTGGTCATTCAGGATGATGCCATCATCTATGAGCGATACTTTATGGGCTACCAGCGCGACTCATTGGTGACCTCTTTTTCGGTAGCCAAGTCCTTCGACTCTGCCTTGATTGGGATTGCCATCCAGGAAGGATATATCAAGAGCGTAAATGATCCCATAACGGATTACCTGCCTGAGCTGACACAGCGAGATGTGCGTTTCAAGGATATCCAAATCCGCCATCTGCTCATGATGGCCAGTGGACTCCGTTATGTAGATAACCGTTTCTTGCTGCCTGAAGATGACAATCTCACGTATGGATTTGATGATCTGCGCCACCTGGCATTGACTGAAACCAAAGTGGAAGATCAACCAGGGATTGAATTTTTATACAACAATTACCATCCTCTCCTGCTTGGAATGATTCTAGAGCGGGCTACTGGGATGCCAGTCACGACTTATTTGCAACAAAAAATCTGGACACCACTGGGGATGGAGTTCGACGGTTCCTGGAGCCTGGACTCCGAGCGAAGCGGCTTCGAAAAAATGGAGAGCGGGATCAACGCCCGGGCCATCGATTTTGCCAAGCTCGGACGCCTCTATTTGAATGGTGGTAACTGGAATGGCACCCAGCAGGTGCCTGCTGATTGGGTGGCTGCATCCACTGCAGATAACGGTCTGATCAAGGATGCCCCAATATATTATGGATATATGTGGTGGGGTGAGAAGTGTAACCCCTCCAGCCAGGATTTCCTTGCTATGGGGAATTTCGGCCAATATATCTATGTATCCCCCGCTAAGGGGCTGATTATTGTTAGGAATGCTGAAAGCTATGGTGTGGAGGCTGTCGGTGAAACCTGGGTTGTTTGGGCAGATGCATTCTGCCAATTCGCGAAGTCACTTCCGTGACCGATATGCAACATCTAGTGGATAGGAGCGTTGAAATGAAAACAAACCGTTCATTGATCCTTAGGATTACCCTTGGCGTGATAATACTCCTTATGGCTTGGGTTTCCATCATTCATCTGATTGCGCCCAGGGCAGTCTCGGCGAATGCTCCTGCTACGTCCTTTTCAGCTGAGCGCGCCATGGCTGATTTGCAAGTGGTATCCAATGAGCCGCATGGAGCAGGATCACTAGCTCAAGCCAAGGTGCGTGATTACATTGTTGAGCAGATTGAAGCGTTAGGATTGGCGGCTGAGATTGAGACCAATGGCTCACTGGCTAACATTCTTGTACGCTTACCGGGGACAGATAGCACGCAGCAGGTATTGGTTTCTGGGCATTATGATTTAAATTCAGCCTCTCCTGGTGCGGGAGACGACGGAATCTCCGTGGTAGCCATGCTCGAAAGCATACGCGTTCTCCACGCAAGCCCTACCCTGCGCAATGATGTCCTGTTTTTCTTTACCGACGCGGAAGAAACGGGCTGGAATGGCGTCAGGGCTTTTCTTAAGGCGCATCCGCAAGCCAGGGACGAGACTGGCATGCTGTTGGTTTTCGATGCACGCCCGGGCAATGCTCCCCTGACCTTGGGAGAGACTTCTCCGGGTGATGCCTGGCTTCTCAATCAGATGGCCTGGCTGCCTATGCCCATGTGGGGGGGCTCCTGGATCAACATCCAGGAGCGAAGTGAGATGAATACCGATTACGATGTGTTTCAACCGGCAGGATATACCGGCATTCTCATCCAGAATGAAGCCACAGGAACTCGCTATCATACCTCCCGTGATACGGTCGACGCTGTCTCCCCCAGACTGGTCCAGGCTTATGGTCAGACCATGCTAGCTCTGACCAAGCGTTTTGGAAATATCGATTTCCGCACCCGTACTGCTGGACCAGACTTGGCTTACTTTACCCTTTCATTGGTAGGCCTGGTTGCTTATCCATATTGGCTGATGATGGTTTTGACTGGTTTGGGAATCCTGTCATTGCTGTTCTTTATAGTTTTCGCCTGGCGGAAAAACCAGCTTTCCTGGAAGCGTCTCCTGCTCGGTTTGTTGGGTCTGCTGGTTGGGATCCTGCTCATTGTCTTATGTGCCCAGCTTGCTTGGGGCATCATAGAAAGGAATCAAGTCGCTGTAGAAGCAGTTGAAAGTGGGTTCGAGGGCAGCGCCGTCTGGCAGGCAATTTTAATGAGCGTTGCAGCCCTGTTTATGATTGGCCTCATGGTCTTCCTCTCATATCGTCTTGGGGGCATCCATCTGGCGGTTGTTGCACCGGTCATCTTTTTGTTTCTGGGGTTCGCCTTTAATTTCTTGACGAACGCCGACAACCCGCTCACCACACCATGGCTTGCCTGGCCGTTTATTGGCGGAGTGCTTGGGCTTGGGGTCTTGCTCTTCATCAAGCATCCAGTATTGAAAGTTGTGCTCCTGTCTTTTTCTGCATTGCTCGTATTAGCTGTGGCACTCCCCAGAATCTGGATGGCAACTTATACGCAGGAGGATGCATGGCTTACTGTTTTGGTCGTCAGTGTCTGGATGTGTTTGTTTGCTCCACAGGTGGAGGCTATATTTGGGCAAGCATTGTCAGAACCAGCGAATGGATAAGGAATAGCAGGGATTAAAGCCTTTCCTTCTTATGTGTTATATATATTGGAAAGGCGGTGGTTACAATATCATATCA
>CAVZNX010000014.1:0-206031 GCA_963776795.1 uncultured Chloroflexia bacterium | reverse complement strand
CGCGTTCTTGATCCTGATCGAATCAGGCCTAGGCCCCTTGGGCGGATGATCAAAATCCGATTGCTTGCATTCGAGCTCCTGAAAATTGAACCGATGGGTGTATGCCAGGTAAACTGGCCTATCAGCTGTATCGCTTGATCTGGGAGACCCTTGACTGGGTTTATCCCCCGCTGTGCGGTGGCTGTGGGCTATCGGGGATGCGCTGGTGTGCGGAATGCGACCGGCATACTGCTGCGGTGGATACCCCGTTTTGCCCTATCTGCGGAGACACCAACCTGGATGACCAACCCTGCCCACGCTGCCTGGATGCACGGCCAGCCTATGATATGCTGCGGTCGCACACCGTTTTCACCGGCCCGATCCGTGAAGCAATCCATAAACTAAAATATGGGGGTGACATGGGCCTGGGTGAAGCCCTGGGTGTTGCCATGATCAAGAGCCTGCTGAAGCTTAATTGGTCATTAGACCTTCTCACATGCGTCCCTTTAGGTCTTGTTCGAATGAAAGAGCGTGGATATAATCAGGCGTCTTTGCTTGCACGCCCGGTCGGCTTATTTTTTGGCCTGCCCTATCGACCAAACGCCCTGAGACGCGCCCGCGAAACCCGCTCACAGGTCGGATTGAATGCGAACGAAAGGTGGGACAATATGGTCGATGCATTCCGGGCGGACGGGCGACAGGTGGATGGGAAAAGCATCCTGGTTGTTGATGATGTAGCCACGTCAGGCGCAACATTGAATGCCTGTGCCAGGGCCTTGCTTGAGGCGGGTGCAACGCATGTGTACACTTTTACCCTGGCACGTGCCCTCTACTCGCCGGAAATGCAGGACACCGTGTAAGGTTGTCATGGCCAATTATGTGATTGCCTCTTGAAAATTATTGGAGATTATTGATAAAATCTTAGCAGGGAAAATATCATTTAGGAGAATATCCAATGACGCTAGAAGTACAGGTTTATGGTCGGAACATGGAAGTCACGGAACGGATCTCTGATTACGCCAAGAAGAAGGTTTCGAAACTGGATCGGTATCTAAGCGATATTGACGAAGCCCGTGTGGATGTTGCTTATATTAAGTCGGCCCGCAGTGCAGCTGACCGGCAGGTAGCCCAGATCACTGTGCGCGGCAAAGGCTATATCCTGCGCGCCGAGGAGCGCTCAGATGACATCTACACCGCCCTCGACTCTGCCCTGGAAAAGCTGCAGCGCCAGATGGAGCGCTTTAAAGGCAAACGCCAGAAAGGTCGTGGGGACGGTAAGCCTGCCTCGGAAGTCATAGCTGTACCAGCCGAAGAAGCTGAAGAAGACCGCTCGCTCATCGTCAGGCGCAAGAAGTTCGTACTCACCCCCATGGATGAGTTGGAAGCCCTGGAGCAGATGAAGCTACTCAGCCACGAGGACTTTTTTGTGTTTTTCAATTCGATCACCAAGTCGGTCAATGTGCTGTACCTGCGCCGGGATGGCTTGTACGGCTTGATCGAGACCGAGATTCGCTAAAACGAAGCTGCTTTGCGCATGACCTTGCGCATAGTCGACAGACCTGGCTTCAGAAAGAAAAAGGGATGCTATGGCGAATGATCGTAATAATTCCAATGAGCTCATGGATGAGATGCAACCTTCCAAGGATATGGACCTGGAGGCGATCGAGGTTGCCGTAACCCAGATGTTGCATGCCTTCGGAGAGAACCCCGAGCGCAAAGGCTTGCTGCGCACTCCCGAGCGCGTGGCCAAGATGTACACCGAGCTGCTCTCAGGCTACCGGGTGGACCCCAATAAGGTCATCAATGATGCCTTGTTTGAAGTCACCTACGATGAGATGGTTATCGTGCGTGATATCGAGTTCTACAGCATGTGTGAGCATCACATGCTGCCTTTCATGGGCCGGGCACACGTCGCCTACCTGCCCAGCGGGCGGGTGATCGGCCTGTCCAAAATCCCGCGCATCGTGGATGTCTTCGCCCACCGCCTGCAGGTGCAGGAACGCATGACCAGGCAGATCGCCGATTTCATCAACGACGCCCTGCAACCCAAGGGTGTGGCTGTAGTCGTGGAGGCCCTGCACCTGTGCACCATGATGCGGGGGGTTAAAAAACAAAACGCCCGCATGACCACTTCCGCGGTACATGGGGCCTTCCGGCGCAGTTTAGCTACCCGCCAGGAGTTCCTGGACAATATCTCGCGTGGCTCCGAGCCGATGCGTTTTTAGGCTAGCGCCTGGCTGCGAACGATCTCCACCCCAACCGAACGCGCAAAACGGACCGCTCCGGGTTTCTCGACCCGAACGGTTGTTTTTAAGACCCGTTTATCCTGCAGGCAGATGGCGGCGATATCCTCTGCCAGGGCTTCCACCGTGAAGCGCCTGGCGCTTTCAGCATGCAGGATCACTTTCTTGGTCACCGCGCTGTAATCGATACACTCGGAGATATCATCACTGGCGCCCTGCTGGCGTTCCTGCGTGAACAGCTCGATATTGATCAGGATGTCCTGGGGCTTTTCACGTTCCCAATCATGAATGCCAAGGAAGCCGCGTGCCAGGATGTCCTTGATGAATGTCTTATCCATTTTTCCCTCGTTCGCCGTTTAATTTACCAGTATACCTCAGGATTAAACACAGTGTGGAAGGGATTTTCCCTTCCACACTGTGGATAAGTACACTACGAATGCCGATCCGCTCAGGGAACTTGGGTTGGGGGGATCGTTGGGCTGGTCGGCACCTTGGATTTCCAGGTGTCAAAGATCTGGGCGTTTTCGGTGGTTTTCTGGGCGTCGATCCAGTTCGTGAAGGTGGTTTGCTTCAGCGCCTCATAATCCGCGTCCGAAAGCGTGCGCACCTCGTGGCCGAGGACCTGGTAGATCTCGTAACCATTCGCGGTAGCAATGGGCTCGCTGATCTGTCCGATCGGCATGCTCCAGAGAATATCTTCAGTGTTGGCATCGATGGTACCCTTACCGAACCAACCCAGGTCACTCGTGTTGGCCGTGCCGGAGTACACTTCGGTGGCGATGGTTTCGAAGCTCTCGCCACTCTGCAGCCTGTCGTAGATGGACTGAGCCTGGGCCTGGTCACTGACCACGATATGGCGTGCCCACACCTGGTCTTGCTCTTGCGAGACATCGGCTGTGACAGCATCGAAGACCTTCGTCCGCAGCAGCTGCATGGTGAAGATCCAGCGCAGGTCGGATTCCGACAGCCCCGCCACCGACTTCATGTTCGCGGCATAGGTTGCCACGTTATTCGCATAGACTTCGGTCGAATAGACCGTGGGGGTGGCGGAGGGCGTGCTGGATTGGGCCGGGGTGGCGGTTGCGGCTGCCGTGGCTGTGGGTTCCAGCGTAGCGGTTGGGGTAGCCACTTCCTGGGTCACGGTCAGGGTGGTGGTGGGTGTGGCGGTCGGTAAGGCCGTCGCGGTCGGAGGTATCAGGGCCAGCTGGGTTGGGTTGAGGGTCGAGGTCGGCACCGGGATGCTGGTTGGAGCCGTGGTGGGCGTGCCGTTAGGGTAGAACCCCATGTAATCCTCGATGGCCTTGTCCACGTCTTCGGAGCTCACCGTGATGCCGCGCTTATCAGCTTCCTTCTGGATGATCTCGTTGGCCACCAGGTAATCGACTGCGGTCTGACCGATACTGGTGGGCTGCATCTGGTATTCGATCTGCGACATCAGCTGCTGGATGTAGCCTAGGCTCGATGGGTCGCTGCCGAAGAGCTGCTCCAGCTGCTGGTAATATTGGTATTGCTGGATCCACTGCACGCGTTCAAAGCGGGCGTAGGTCTGGAACTGTTTGGTGGTAACCACCTGGTCACCGACCTGGGCCACGGGTTGCCGCGGCTGGATCAGGTAGGTCTGTATCAGCGCGAAACTGATCAGCCCCACCACGATCACGATCACGGCGATGCTGGCGATCAGGATATAACGGTTCTGCAGTCGCTCGCGTTGCTGGCGAGCCAGGTGTTTCTTGGTAACAAGTTGACTTTTCTGTCCTTTTGCCATATTTTTCCTCACGGATCGGAAGCGAGTACACACTCACTTCCCGGTTTTATTTTAGGCGTCGCTTAGCGTAAGACTTCGCCGGTGAAGGGCAACAAGGCCAGGTGGCGGGCGCGCTTGACAGCGCGGGCGATCTCTCGCTGGTGCTTGGCACAGGCTCCCGATTGACGCCGTGGGCGGATCTTGCCGCTCTCAGTCACATAGCGCCGCAAGACATCGATCTGCTTATAATCGATCTTTGCACTTCGATCGGTGCAGAACTGGCACACCTTGGGCTGTGAATAAAAACGCCGCGGGCCGCTACGTGCATCGGTATTGGTTTCATTTGTATCCACTTGATCTTACTCCTTTATCCTATCTAACTTGCTCAGGTTTTCTCGTTTACTCTGGCTGGCTGCCTAAAAGGGATATTCCTCTTCTTCGACCGCCTCTGGGTCATTGCTGGTCTCCCCAGCTTCACGCCGCTCACCCAGCACGATCATCTCGTTGGCTACGATCTCCACCGAGGTGTGCTTGTTACCTTCCTGGTCTTCCCAGTGGCGGGTCTGCAGGCGGCCTTCAATGTAGACTTGCTGGCCCTTGGTGAGATACTGCTTGCAGATCTCGGCCAGGTTGCTCCAGGCCACCACGTTGAACCACTCAGTCTCGACGTGCTTCTCGCCCTCGGATGTGTTCCAGGTGCGGCTGGTGGCGACGCTGAAGGTGGTCACCGGCCGGCCAGATGGGGTATAGCGCATCTCGGGCTCTCGCCCAAGATTGCCAATGATCATTACTTTGTTAAGCCCTCTGCTCATAATAGACCTCGGGTAAACGATTACTCTACACTAACTAATAAAAAGCGCATCACGGGTTCCAGGAAACGCAGGTTGCGTTCCAGGGTGATGCCAAATTCGGGTTCCATCTGGGTCTTGAACAGCACGTACTGGCCTTCTTTTTGCTTACGGATCGCGTAGGCCATTCTGCGTTTGCCCCACAGGTCCACCTTGGAGACGATGCCACCGGCTTCCGTGATCCATCCACTGACCTTTTCGACCACTTCTTTAAGCGCCGTATCGTCCAGGTCGGGGTGGACAATGAAAACCAATTCATATTCACGCATGGGAAATTCCTCCTTTCCTCGGGTATGCTCCTGGATTTTGCCTGGCGGCTCACCAGGGGCGGAAAGCAGGCCAGAGCGATGTCGGGCCTGGCACAGCGGCTAAATATATCACAGAGGCCTGCTTTTGGAAAGAGGCAAACGGCAGGTCAGCTGACCTGGGTCACTTCCTCGAGCAGCTTGCGGTAGGAAATATAGTTCTGGAAGGGTACGTCATCCCGCACTCGCCCATCGGCCAGGGGGATATAGCCTCCCTGCTCGAGCAGGGCAGGCACGACCTGCATAACCGCCTCCCGGATGTCGCCAGGTGTCCTGCGCAGGGCGTCCGTATCGATGCCACCGATCAAGCGCAGGTCATTCCCGAACTCCTGGCGGATCGAGCGGTAGTCCATGGCTTGCGGCTCTGTTTCGCAAGCCCACAGCACGTTGAACCCGGCCTTCACCACCGCCGGCAGCAGAGCCCGTGTGTTGGCATAGGTGCGGTAGATGAGCCAGCGGATGCCTTTTGAGCGCAGGAGATCCAGGATGGGCAGGTAGCTCTTCAGCACGTACGTCTCGTACATCGTGGGTGAGATGAGCGGGCCATGGTTGCCGCCGATCGGCTCGCTGAACAGGGCCGCATCCACCTCCACCTCATTGAGCACCCGTTCTGCAAGGGCGCAGGAGAGGTCGGCGTAGGCCTCCATCCAGGCTCGCACCAGCTCGGGGTCATCTACCAGCAGCTGGGTGGCATCGCTGAAGCGCCGCCAGCCGTGTACGCCCAGGGTCAGGAAATAACCCCGGTGCAGGCGTAGGATCAGCGGGTAGTCCCGCTCCTTCCACGCCTGAACCTTCAGCTCCCAATCAGATGGAAGGCGCCTGGGGTCGGCGGGGTCGAGGCGTTTGACGAGCTTTGGAAGCCCCTCCAGCCTGGTCGGCCAGCGCGTGGGGGTGGGTAGGGGTTCGAGCAGCGGCTCGATCTCCTCCCGCTGGTCGAAGGCGAACAGGCTGGCCAGGTCCTGCTGGCATGACAGGCCCTGGGCATACCAGGTTTTTAATACCTCGTCCCGGATGCCGTCCTCGAACAGGGGTGGGCGGGAAGGTATATAATTATTGAGTGTATCGAGGAATCGCTGGCGTGCGTTCATCTGGAAATTCAGGCCTTTCGCAAGGCTAGTATACAATGGAATCGTGCCTGGCGGGTTGCGATCGCCGCCAGGATCGTCTAAAGTGATGGTGAGATGGGAAGGTTGCCGCGATGTTGAATGACCTGGCCAAGCGCTTGCGGGGCAAACACGCCGTTCTCCTGGGCATCGGGAACCCGCTCATGGGGGATGATGCGGTCGGCCCCAGCCTGGTGGATGCCCTGCAGGGCAGGGTGGAGGCCAGTCTCATTAATGCCGGGGAGGTGCCCGAGAACTACATCAGCGCGGTCAAGGCCGCCCGGCCGGAGGTGGTGCTGATCATCGCCGCCCTCGAGCTGGGGACGGAGGCGGGCTGTATGGCGGTGATGGATGCCGACCGGCTCAGGGCGATAGAGAACTTCACCCGCAACCCAGGGCTGGCCTTCCTGGCCGTGATGATCCAGGACGAGACCGGGGCGGAAGTGATCCTGGTGGGGGTGCAGCCTGAGGCTACCCGCTTCGCGGCCGAGCTGTCAAAGCCGGTGCACCAGTCGCTCAAAAGCCTGGAGGAGATGCTGGTGGGGGTGTACTAGGGGGTTGGGGATGTCCAAGTAAAACTGGATTATAAAACAAGAAAAAACCCAACCGCTGGCATACTGTCAATTAGTTGGGTTCTCCGAAACCTTCATCGCTCGCTTGAAGAGACTTCTCTGCACGCGAATCACCCTGAAATCATAATTGAACTATATTCCATATAGGCTCTCGGTCCCTATATATTAGTCATATGTGCACAGTGGGGGCAAGAGACAACATAAACCGATACGCTCTCTATCTGGGAGACTACCCATATAGGCATGTGGTGAGCATCTACCTTACGCATATCTGAGTTTGAAAAAACAGGTGTGATTTGACATTCGATACGGCCAGCCTATGGCTCACCTAGCTATGCGAGCTTATATTTTCCCTTATTCACATTTTGTTCATTGTTACTGGAAATGTATGAAGGCGTTCGCCTGGAAAATGCTGGCTAGTATGCTTATTATATTGTGACAGTTAGTCCAGCCTCTGCTGATGGTATGCCTGCTGGACGCATGTGCCCGATGTTAAGGGGAGATGGGCATATAGACACAAGCTAATAAGAAAAGTAGCGGCAGCATTTTCCTTCCAGGCTGCCTGTTTATGTCCACATGAGAACCTTACAGCCTTTGCAAACTAATACGGGTGATAAGCTAGAGATCTGCTGTCCCATAGAGCACCTTGTGAGATCCGGAAAAAATCTATTGCAAAAAACCTCGATTTATACTATAATTTCCTTCAGAATTTGCGCACCTCCATGGGTCTGCGCGTTTTGTTTTAAAGCGCCTTTAGCTCCTGCCGCGCACCATCCCTCCGGGTGGTGCGCTTTTTATTTTCCATCCATAAGGAGTGTGCCATGCGCTTTACGATCGCCGTTTTCATCCTGTTCACCGCTGTCGCTTCTATCCGCCTGCCGGATCGACCCAACCCCGACCATTGCGAGGCCAGAGGCCGAGCCCCATATCTCCGGACTTAAAACCATCGAAGTCGACCAGGCCACCGCGGACAGCGTCCGCCGGCATATAGGCCCATATGCCCAATCAAACCCATACCATGAGTTCGAGAACGGCAGCCAGCTCCTGCTGTACCTGGTGTCGAGCGGGGAGTTCGGCCAGGTTGAGATCACGCTGGAGGATGGGCAGATCTACCAGGCAGATGTGCTGTATGCCTACTCGGTCATGACCAGCCAGCGCGTCTTATCTGTCCCTGTACATATAGGCCTCTCATTGCCTGATGGCAGCTACACATATTTCTCCGAGAGCTATGCATCCCAGGCGGGCGAAAAAACCATCTGGGCAGATGTGCCCAGGGATACCGCACTGGCTGATGTGGAGAGGCGGCTGCCGCGCGGGCGGATCTTCCGCCTGCTGGCCTATGGGATGGTCACCCCAAGAGGGCTGGACTGGGAAAAATGCCCCTCGGTCTCCCTGTACCCACCTGAGATCTGCCCGATCGGGAAGCTGGTAGAGAGCCTGAACCCGGGGCAGACCCAGAGCTTCGTGCTGGGCCTATCGGATGGCTTCTCAGAAAACTGGCTTGCGGTCGGGTGGGTCTTCCAGGAGTTCGACCCAGATGACCTTGTGGCAGGTGCCGGTGTCGATGTGCCTCTGCCTGACCCAGCCCAACCCTAGGAGACACAGGCCATGAAATTCCTCAGATCACTTCAACAAGCTTGCCTGGTCTCTCGGCGAAATATCCGCTTTCCCTGGTGGAAGATCCTCCTCCTCTTCATCTTGTGCGGGATCGGGATCGTGCTCGCACCGAAAGCCTACTGCGCCCTGGCGGACTGTACCGTGAAAGATAAGTGGTGTGCCTCGGATTGCTCGAGATCCTGCGGGCAGACCCATGGGCTGGGGGTCGTTGTGGGGTGTTCAAAGGGTGCCTACGGCTGCATCGAGGACTGGATCCCAGACGCCTGGGGCATGCGCTGCACGAATCCCAGCGATTGCAAGGTGACCGAGTGCGCCTCGACGCCGCCTGGCTACGGATGCTTTTTGGTGGGGGACGGGCGCTGGGATGTCGGGATGTGCTCAGCCTTTCCCGGCTGCAGGCGCCAGTCCCTGGTGATCGATGCCTCGTGCTGCGGGAGCAGCCCTACCCCCTGCCCGAGGACCGGGCCGAAGATCACCACGGCCGTGCTCCAGCCCACGCCTGCCTACCCGCTGGTGTTCGGGCAGGACCCTGGCCAGCAGGGGGTTTCCATCCCGGAAATATGGGCCACTGCGGGTGAGCACGACTGCCGGAGGGGGACCATCTCCGATATCTCCGTCAGGATACGGCTGAGCGAGGCGAGCATCCAGTGGATCAACGGCGAGCTGAGCCGCAGGTACCCCGGAGCGCATGTCCTGGGGACCTACCCGATCGAGCCGCCACTCAGGATCACCGGGCTGGGCACTCCGGATGCCAGGGCAAGCTTCCATTTCATCCCACGCGACCCGGGAGACTATGCGATCACGGTCACCGTCACCCAGGACGATGGCCAGGTCAGCGACAGGGTCTTCCAGGTGCATGTGGCTCTCTACGAATCCACGATCACGCACTGAGATGGCTTACCTCTATTACCTCCTGAACGGCTTCCTGGCCCTGCTGTGGCTGGTCGTGGATCACCTGCTGCTGGTGCTCTTGCTCGCACCCCTGGCCTGGTTGAGCCACACCTCTCCCGATGAGCAGCGCCCCTGGTCCCTGGGCGCATCTCTCCTGGCAGTGCTCGCGGGAGCGGTCGCACCCGCTCCCGTCCCACTGATGCTGCTGGTGATGGCTGCATCCGGCGCGCTCGTGTCCCGCCTGGAGCGTTTCAACACGCTTGCGGCGCGCTGGAACACCCTGCGCGGGTTAGCGCTGTACAGCCTGGCGGGACTGGGAGCCACCCTGTACCAGGATCTGGCCCGGGAGAATGCCGCGACCGGCTTGCTTGCCCAGGGCGAGATATACCTCTCGACCATCGCAGCCTTCGCCATGTACCTGATCCCGCTCGGGTTCCTCGCCCTGCTCGCCCAGGCCCTGTGGGCCCACCCGCCGCTCAAGGGCAGGCCAGGCTGACCTGATCCACAATATCCGTTCCAGGGGCAAGGGGTCATAGCCCATGGAGATCCTGGATAACGGGCTCCAGATCGAGCAGGATGAGCTTCAGTATGCCTGGTACAGGCTGTCTGGCGAGGCAGGCGAGTACTGGCGCTGCGTGGCCCTGCGCGAGCTTGTCGCGCTTCCGGTCGATTCGCTCGAGGACTACAACCTGCTTGGCAAGCAGTGGGGTGCAGTGCGGGGCCTGTATAATGCCGGGGTCAATTTCATCTACACCGCCAGCGGGATCTTCACACCCGAGCATATCGGGGTGGTCCAGTTCTACGGCGCGGCAGTGGATGGGCCCACACGCGAAGCCGCTGCAGGAAAGGTGAAAGACCATATCGCGGCTGTGCTGGCGGTCCTGGCCAACTTCACCCAATCGCGCACCCGCCCTCCTGAACTGCGCTGGGTGCGCTGGTATATCGATTTCCTGGCGCGCCGCAGCCAGAATGTGCTGGCGATCCTGGGATATCCTGACCCGCGCCAGAGCGCCCGGGGGCTCGGGCTGGATGGCGGGCTGCCGGACGAATCTGGCGATGACCTGTCCAGCGAGCAGAACGAGCTGCTCTTCCGGGGCCTGGCAAAGCTGCGCGAGGATTTTGTCTTCCAGGTCACTGCCCGGCATATCGGGCGAAAAAGCCTGACCGAGACGCTGGTGAAGGTGGCCGAAGTGAGCTCCAATATCGCCTCCCGCCGCAAAGGATCGATGAGCGTCGGCTTCAGCCTGGGGATCCCCATGATCGCAGCGATCTCGAATTCCCTGGGCAGCAGCCAGGCTGGGACCACCAGCCAGGCCAGCTCGACCTCAGACAGCCAGTCGCATGCCTGGGGCGGGGCGCATACCGACAGCTACAGCCACACGGAAAGCCAGGCGCACACGGTAGGCGGGTCAGAGACCCGCACGGTGGGTATCTCCCACACCGAGAGCCAGGGGCAGTCCGTATCACAAGCGCATACCGAAAGCCAGGCCCACACGGACAGCTGGTCAGAGACCTCCAGCCAGTCGCATAGCCTGTCTTCGATGAGCGGGGGCGGGTCTTCACACGGGGTAAGCACGGCCCACAGCGATAGCACTTCGGCGAGCAGTTTTGAATCGAACACCAGCGGCCAGTCAGAAGGGAGCTCGATAAGCACTGGAACGAGCAGCGCCTCGACCAGCGGGCACAGCGACAGCTGGAACGCCGGGGGCAGTGTGAGCGGGGGCGTCCCGGGAGTGGCCTCCGCCAGCCTGAACGCCGGGGTAGGTGGGAGCGATACGACCTCCACCACACAAGGCTCATCGGTCCAGCGCATCGGAGAGCACTGGCTCAATGGCGTCTGCCAGCAGCGGGACAAGCACAGGTCTTGGATCAGCCGATAGCGTTGGGGCGAGTGACAGCAGCTCACAAAACTGGTCAAGCGGTACTGCAGATACCTGGGGCAGCTCAAGCTCGGTGGGAGGGGCTGCCACATCTGGCCAGGCTGATACCACCGGGCATTCCAGCTCGACCGGTACAAGTGATGGCAGCCTGGAGAGCTTTTCATCGAGCCGCTCGTGGGCCGAGACGCACGGGACTGCGGACACGCAGGGAAGCGCTGACAGCCGAAGCGAAGCCTACGGCCTGGCGCATGCGGAGGCTGAGACGACCGGCACGAGCGTGGGCCGGGCAGGGTCCCAGGGGTTCACAGGTGGGATGTCCACTGGCCTGGTGCCGGGCCTCTCGCTGCAGCGTTCCTGGCAGCTCGAAGATGATGTGGCGGAGAGGCTGGCCGAGGTGCTGCGCCAGGTCCAGGGCGTGGCCAACCTGGCCGCCCAGGAGGGTGGGTTCATGACCGATGCCCGCCTTTTCACCGCCTCCGAGCGGGGTACGCTGGCTGCCGAAGCCCTGGTCCCGCAGGCCTTCCACGGCCCGAACGTGCCCACCCCGGTGCTCACCATCCGGCCGAAGGATGGTGAAGAAGAAGCGCTGCTGCGCCGCTATGCCTGCGCCTTTTTACCCTGCGACCTGCCCAACCCTGAGGACCTGCTGGGCAACCGGATGGGCGAGCGCTTCACGACCCTGTTCGCCGCCAAGCACCTGGCTGCATATACCGCACCTGCCTTCTTTCCCGAGGGGACGACCGTCACGGCCATGCCGCCCATCCCGCAGGGCATGGGTTTCTACCCGGTCCTGCCCGGTGAGGTGATGCTCGGCCACCAGTTCTCCCCTGAGACCGCCGACCTGACCAGCTGCCCCGTGCGCCTGGACGAAGCGCGCCTGATGCATACCATGTTCGCCGGCGACACGGGCTTCGGCAAGAGCGTGGCAGCCATCCGCTGGGCCTACGAGACCACCTGGCGCTGGCACCTGCGCACGGTCGTCCTGGATTTTGGGGCTGGCTGGCGCCAGCTGCTGAATGCCCCAGGCCTGGAGGGACATGTCGACATCCTGCAGCTCTGGCCGAACGCAGCCCGCCCGCTGCGCTGGAACCCGCTGCAGATCGGCCGCAACATCGACCCGGAGACCCAGTGGCGGGCCTTTGCGGACATCTTCGGCAGCGTCGCGAAGCTGGGTGTCAAGCGCCAGAAGCAGGAGCTGCTCGAAGCCCTGCGCAAGGTGTACGTGCGGGCCGGGGTGCTCGTGGATGACCCCGAGGTGCGCAGCGACCTGCAGTGGGGGCGGGTCCAGCCCGATGAAAGCAGCTTGACCGGCGTGAATGCCGGGAAGGCCATCTCTGACCTGGACCCAGCCGGACGCCAGCAGCTGGCCGTGTTCCGCTCCACACGCGTCGGCCTGGCTGACCTTTACAAGGAGGTGGCAGGCAAGCTCGCCATTGTGCCGTCGCGCGATACCATGCTCACCGGTGTGCTGGAAGGCATCATCTTCCGCCTGAATCCCCTGGTGCAGGGGGCCGCCGCAGCCCAGTTCGCTGCCGGCCAGGGCAATATCGCCATCGAAGACCTGGGCAAACCCTGGGGGATCGCCATCGTCGAAGGTGGGGTGTTCCTGGACGATTTCGGCAAGGCCTTCCTGCTCGGCTGGATCGGCTGGCACCTGTATACGGACATGGTGGCGCGCCGGGTGCACGAGGTCAAGACCGGCGAGCCGCTCCTGCAGATCTTCTTTGAGGAAGCCAATAAGATATTCACCGCGACAGCGCCTGGGGAGGGGAGGATGAATCAGGCGGGATCTCCGCCTCGCAGCGCTTCAGCGATATGTTCCGGGATGCCCGTAAGTACCTGGCCCGCCTGCACATCATCACCCAGGCTCCCGCACTTGATCCCGGATGATATCGTCTCGTCCTGCATCAACCTGGTGATCGGCTTCCTGAAGAACCCGAAGGACAAGGACCTGGCGCTGTCTGGCCTGGCCCGTTCGGAGAAGGGATTCCACGACGAACCCTGGCGGCGCTTCCTGTCCGACCTGCCGATCGGCATGCTCATCGGCAGGCTGCCGTACACGACGAGCCGCGAGCTGCAGCGCCCGTTCCTGTTCCGGCCCTTGATGCTGAATGCCCCGGAGCCGACCGACGAGGAGATCGCCGCAAGGCTCGGGAGGACAGCCCCATGAAAGTCCATGCCAAGCCTTGATTTTCCTGCTCTTGCTTGCTCTTGCTGGCTGCCCTGCTTTTTACGGCAGCCCAGGAGGTGTATGAAGATCCTTCTCGCTTAATCCCCACTGCCTGGCAGCCACCTGTGCTCATCCCCGAGCCAATTATGCCCACCCGAACACCGGGCTGGTGGGATGCCCTGCCCAGTGCGGTCCCCATTCCCTCTCCCACACCGAGGTAATGCTATGGCACCCTTCCCCGCTTTTCCTTACCGACCCGCTCCCTGAATCAAAGCCCTCTCCGGCTGACCCACGGCCCTGCCTCACGATCATCCTGTCGACCTGCTCGACCCAGGCTCGGCTTGTTCTCTCACCAGCTGGAGAAGACGGGGTCCCCAAGGACGCTCGCTACGTACGAGTGCCCGACCATGAAACTGGTCGTCCTGCTGGATGACCAGGCTTGAGAATAATAAAAGGAGAACCATGAAAAAATTCCTTCCGCTCATGATCGCTGTTCCAGTCTTCCTGATCTGCCTGCTCATGCTGCGCCCCGAGGCGACCACCCCGGTGATCGTGGCCGCGCATGACCTGCCCGAGAACTATACCCTGGCGGAGGCGGATATCGAGGTCAGCCAGGTGCCAAAAAGCCAGGCTCCTGAAGCTTCATTCAGCGACCCTGCCCAGGTCATCGGTAAAACGCTGTCCGTATTCCGCGGGGCGGGGGACGTGATCCACCCCGCCAACCTGGGCGGTGAAGCCATCCGCCTGGCAGCCTCCGAACGCGCCATTGCCATCCATGTGAGCGACTCGGCCGGCCTGGCCGGCCTGATCCGCCCTGGCGATACGGTCGGAGTGACGGCTGTCATGGATAGCAGTAATGGCTCTTTTGCAAAGACGGTGGCCAGCGGGCTGCGCGTCCTGTACATCTCGCCGGATTTCAAGGCCTGGCAGGGTGCTGTCCAGGGTGCTGGTCAACCAGGAGCGACCAGCCCGTTCTCCGGGAGCGCAAGCACGCTTTCTCGCGTTGAGCGGGACCTGGAAGGCACGGTGGTCCTGGCGGTGCCTGTGGAGGCGATCACCATCGGCTATGATTTCTCGAATTTCGGGGTCCCTTCGGCCAGCCTGCTTGCCAGCCTGACCGACCTGCTCCCGGCATTGGACCAGGTGGATACGGTCAGGCTCAGCCTGTTCCTGGAACCGGAAAAGCCTGACCCATTCATCACTTCTGGCCTGCTCCTGCCTGACCTGGTGATCACGCCCATGCCCACTCCCACGGCAACACCCTGCACCGGGATCGCCTGCCTCCAACCTACCCCGACCAGCACCGTAAAGGCACCCTAAATGGATATGCTGCCAACCAACGACACCCAACTTAGTACCGAACAGGCAGCGGATGCGGTGACCATCCTGCTTGGGGGACCGATGAAGCGCATCAATGCCTGGTATTCCGCCCTGGCTGCCGATGCGCGTGCCCGGGTCACCTCCTTCGCCAGTGACCCGCAGGACCTGGGGCTGAAGATCACCTCTGGCCCCGAGGCGCTCCTGCTCGATGCCGGTATCTATCCTGGGCCCAAGGAAATGGTGGACCTGCTCACGCGCTTTAACGGCCTGGCCTATGTGCTCCTGCCTCCCGAAGCCAGTGCGGATATCCTGGAAACGATCGCCAGGATCCCATCCGTGAAGGGTGTCTACCGCGGCGATATGAACCTGGTGGAGCTGGTCGGCAAGCTGTTCGGCGACGTGCAGGCCGTGCGGCAGGCTGGGAAGCCTGGCATGCAGCTGCTGTGGCGAACGCATGAGGATCGGTCCGCGCCGGTCGGCATGCGCATCATCGCGGTGTGGAACCAGGCCGGGGGTGTCGGAAAGACCACGGTCGCGACCAACCTGGCCTATGAGGCCGCCAGGCGCGGGCTGCCCACACTGCTCATCGGCCTGGGCGCACCGGATGACCTGCCGCTCATCCTGGGGCTGAAACCGGAGCCGAATATTGTCTCCTGGCGGGCGAACCCCTGCCAGGAAGGTTTTAAGGCCGCGCTCCAGAAGCTCGATGCACTGGACGTGGTCGCCGGGTTCCCCGACCTGCTGGCTGAGGCTGCCGCGATCAGCTCGCCCCAGGATGCACCGAACACGGTGCAGAAGCTGGTCCTGACCGCCGCGTATGCCGGTTATGCCGTGATCGTGCTCGACGCCCCGCCGACGGTCCTGGCAGCCCAGGCGGTCTCTGCGGCGAACACCCTGGTGCTCGTGGCGCGCCCATCCCTGGAGGGGGTGATGCGGACGGTGCACGCTTACCGGACGGTCATCGAAAGGCTGGCGGGTGAACACCGCATCCCTGCCCAGGGCGTGTTCGTGGTGCTCAACCGCACAGGTCCGAGCCGGCTGGCTTCCCAGGAATGGCACAGGGCAGCCTCGGGCATGCTCGGCCAGCCATTCCCGCCGATCATCACCGAGATCCCCGATGACCTGCAGGTGGCTGAGCTGCAGGACCGCAAGCGCATCCCGCTCCTGGTCAGCGAACCCTTCACGCGCAGCCTCCAGCCGCTGGCGAACGCCCTGTTCTCTACGAACGGCACGCTGCCGGCGAACAAGGTAAGCAGGCCTGGTGGAAATGGCCGGGAGATCAGGCTGTTCGGCGTGAAGGTCAAGGTGTAGGCATGTCCTGGGCTGACCTGGCAGCATGCCTCACCCCCGCTGAACAGCACAGGCTGGTCGAGCAGGCCGTGCAGAGCCTGCAGGGGCTGCCATTGGAGACGGTCCGCGACCGCGAGCGGCTCACCCTGCAGGCAGCCAGCGCCATCGCCAGGGCTGCCAGCCAGCTGGGGTTCGTCATTCCGAGCGCCATGAGTGCAGCCCTGGTGCAGCAGGTCGTGGGCCAGATCGGTGGGCTTGGCTTCCTGAACGACCTGCTGCCCCCGGCACGCAGCGACCTGTCCGAGGTCGCCCTGAACCCGGATGGCAGCCTGTGGCTGATGAAGAAAGGCACGATGGGCTTCGAACGGTCAGAGCTCCACCCCAGCCTGGAGGAGGCCTGGCGCTCGACCGAAGCCTTGCTGTCTCCCATGGGCCGGGCACTTTCTGAGGCAGCCCCATCCGTGGATGCCAAGCTGCCCCGGACGAGCGATGGCCTTTCGGGAGCGCGCATCAAGATCATCCACCCGGTGCTCGCCCCTGGGCTGGGATTCCCCGCCATCAACCTGCGCCTCTTTGAACCAAGACCGGTGCTTCCAGGACAGCTGGTCGCCTGGCAGATGGCGCCGCAGGCGGTCATCGATGGGCTGGTGGAAGCTGTGGCCGGCAAGCTGCGGGTGCTCGTGGTGGGAGGCACCGCCACCGGCAAGACGACCCTGCTCGCAGCCCTGGCAAGCGGGATCCCTGGATCGGCACGCGTGGTGAAGATCGAAGATCCCGAGGAGATCTGGCTGCCCCACCCGAACGTCGTGACCATCGAAGCGCGCCCCGCGCCGCCTGGCTCTTCGATCCCACCATACCGCGTGCAGGACGGGGTGGATGATGCCCTGCGCATGGCCCCGGATTGGTTGATCGTGGGCGAGGTGCGCACGGGCTGGACCGCCCTCTCGCTGTTCCGGGCCCAGATGTCCGATCACCCAGGGCTGTGTACCTTCCATGCCGAAGGGGCTGAGGCAGCCGTCCACCGCCTCGCCCTGATCATGTTCGCCGATGCCCAGGTGCCCATGGAAGCTGCCCGGGAGATCTTCACCCAGGCGGTCGACCTGGTGGTGCAGGTGGGCTGGCTGGAGGGCAGGCGCAGGGTCCTGGGCGTCTGGGAGACCCTGCCGGAGGCCCAAAATGGAAAGGTCGCCTTCCAGCAGGTCTACAGGCCGGGGGAAGCTGCGCTGGGCCGGATCAGCCGGATCCGGGTGGGATAGCGGAAGTCCAATTCTTAGATATTTTTATACAGGAGGCATGGAATGAATTATTGGATCAGACCCATTTTGAGCATGCTCGCAGCAGCGTGTGGGGCGGTGTGTATACATAGTCTCTTGAGCTGGGTGCTCAACCGCCCACCCTCCATTTCCCGCTCTCTCAAGGAGTTCGTGGTCTCCCCTGCGGAAATCGACGAGGCCCCGCTCGGCACCCCAGCTGCACAAGATCCGCCTGGCCTTTGCAGGGTTCGGCCTCGATGTCAGCGGGCATGAAGAGCGCTCATATTTCCTGGCGATCGGCCTGGTCGGTTTGGGCCTGTCGCTCACCGCGGCAGTCCTCGGCCTGCCTGCTTTGTTCTGGCTGGTTGGGCCAGCGGTCGCCTTTTTTCTGGTGAGAGGTTTCGTGAAACATAAGTGGGGCAGCGTGCAGAAGGCGATCGAGAAGGAGATCCCTTCCTTCATGATGAACCTGTCAGGCATGATCCAGCTCACACCCAACGTGCTCAGAGCCCTGGAAGATGCGTCGCTCTCGCTCGATCCGCACGGCATGTTGAAGCCGTGGATCCTGCGCCTCGCCAGCTGGCTCCAGTCGAGCGGAAAAAAAGGCCTGCAGGAGATGCAGGCAGAAGCGCAGGACATCTCGCCTTCCTTGCTGCTCCTGGTGGTCGAGGTCGGGAGGCTGTGGGAGACCGGGGGCCAGGGTTATACTCAATCCTTCCAGATGGTCTCCGAGAACATGGCAGGCATCCTGGAAGGCCGAGCAAAAGCCTCCGCCAAAGCTGATGGGGCCTGGGGCACGATCCGCGTGATCGTCCTGGCCCTGGGTGGGTCGCTCTTCCTGGCTTTTTCCTCGCCCGGTAGCAGCGCCTTGTTCCGCACGCCGACCGCCCAGGTCGCCGTTGCCGTGGCGCTCGCCTGGGCTTTGTTCGGTTTTTCCTACATTGGCGACCTGATCCGCCAATCGGTTGAGTAAAGGAGGCAGCATGATCGAGACATTGCGTGGGATCGTTCCATTTTTAGCGGCTACTTCGCTCGCCTGGATCGTATATCTCCTGGTAAGCCGGCTGCGCATCCGCCCACGGCTGGGACGCCTGCTGGAGGACTTCTATGCCTCCTCCGGAAATGCTGCCCCGGTGATGCCGCTCAGCGAGCGGGTCGGTCTGCGCATTGCGGGACGCCTGCCCATTTCACTGGGACCCTGGGATGAGCACCTGGCCTGGGCACAGCGCGGCGGGTACTTCAAGGGCTGGGGGGTGGGCCGCCTGGTGTTCATGGCGCTCATCTATGGGATAGCCGGAGCAGGTATCCTGCTGCTCAACCAGTCCCCTGCTGCCCTGCTCGCACCGCTGGTCGCGGCCGCCTACCCGTTCATCTCTGTGCGTGCCAGGGCCAACACCGTGAGGCGGCGGGTCGTGCGCAGCATGCCTGAGCTGGCCACGCTCGTGGCAGCTGAAATGTCGGCAGGCATCTCACCCGACCTGGCGCTCCAGCACATTTCAGCGTTGCCTGGACCCATGGCAGGGCTGCTGGCGGATGTGCTGGCCTATGCGCGCAGCCACGGGCGGCCGCTGTTTGGGCGGAAGTCTGTCCCTGGGGCGCTGGTCGAGGTGTTCACGCAGACACGGCTGCCAGAGCTCCTGTCCTTCGCCGCCCAGCTTGACCTGGTAGCGGAAAAGGGGGTGGCAGGGGCGGCCCTGATGAACCAGGTGGCACGCACCCTCGGGCGGGAATACCGTGCCCGCCTGGACTCGGAGATCGAAAAGCTGGAGGGCAGGCTGATGCTGGCAACCGCAGTGTTCTTTTTCATCCCTTTCGTGCTGGTGATCCTGGGCAGCTTCATCGCACCGGTCATGGCGATCTTCAGATGAGCACCTGTTCACCGCTGCCTGAGCTTTCAGGACGCCTGGCGGATGTGCTGGCCCAGGAGATCAGGGGAATGGATGGATCCTCCAGGAGTGGGATGGCAGCCCTGGTGAATATTCTCAGCCAGTTCCACAGCCACGGACCTGGAGGATGGGCTTCGCCTCTGGCTGGCAGGCAAAGAACCCGCTGAGATGGTCAATCGCTACAACCTGGTGCGGCAGCTGGTCCTGCTGGCCAGGCAGTTCTCTGGCGAGGGGGATGGCCGGTGAAAATACCTGCGGTCCCCAGGCACAGCTGGCCTGCGCTTCTGCTCTGGACGGCCCTGGGAGGGCTGCGCCTGGGTGAGGCTGTTCAGTTTGCCAGGGTCATTCCTGCGGTTCTTGCAGTTCAATCGCTGCTGGCTGCCTGGCTGATCGCCACGCGCAGGCAGGAAAGGGCTGGTTCTGGATGGAGCCAGAAATTAACCGCCTGGGTTTCAGCATTTTTACCGCTGGCGTTGCAAATTCAGCACGAAACCCGCACCGGTCAGGTGGTGAGCTGCCTGGGCCTGTTGCTTGTGCTGTGGTCGATGGCGATCCTCGGACGCTCCTTTGGCATCGCCCCTGCCGACCGCGGGCTGGTGATGGACGGCCCGTATCGCCTGGTCCGCCACCCGATGTATCTGGGCGAGCTGATCTGCCTGGCTGGGGCCATGCTTGGGGATATTTCTCTCTGGAACATGGTCCTGTTCCTGGCTGTTTGCCTGGCTCTGCTGCTGCGTATCCGCTGGGAGGAGCGTATTTTATGGGATTATGCAAGCTATGCTGGCCGGGTAAGCTGGCGCCTGATCCCCTGGCTCTGGTAGGTGGGGGATGATCGTAAATGGATCGATAGCGATATTGAGAATTGATCATGAAGATATGACGAATAATTCAATGGACAACCCGATGAGAACTTCTTTTCATGCCAACCGCTGTATCTGCCCCATCTGCCAGGGCAAGAGTGAACACCCGGACAAGCGCCTCCACCAGCAGATCAACCTGATCATGAGCCTGATGAATGCCCACCAGCGCAGGCTGTTCGCTGCGTTCCAGGCCCAGCAGCTGGGTCACGGAGGCATCACCCGCATGGCCGAGATCAGCGGGCTGGACCGTAAGACGATCCGTAAGGGGCTGATCGAGTTGAATGAGAGATGATATACAAATATTCCTATTCATGTGGGACGCAGGGTTTATATTCCAACACTGGTTGGCGAACATTGCGTTCGTAAATATTGATCTAAATCGGCCGGAGGGAGTTGACTTTTGAACCTGTTGTGAATCAAAATGTCGAATATCTACATTCAGGCTTAGGTTTGTGGTGTTTCATTGAAATTTGATATCACTAAAAGTTATGCTTTATTCATCTGGTCTGCTTGATTGCCAGAGGATGAAGTACGCTTGCTTATGTGCTTTGCGGCTGAGTTAAAGGTCCCAAGGATCCACTGTATCATTAATTAGGTGAAGCCTCGATGTGCTGAACAAACACTCTTGTGGGTTTAACAAGGGAAGAAGTGTTCCAGCTGATATCAGGCTGTAATGGGCTCTTGGTTAATATGGATACGTTCAATAACTCGATTGGTCAATTAACTACTGTTTGCTCTTCATGGATATTGAAGAGGTCGCGGGTTCGAGTCCAACCAGGTCCACCTAATTAACCTAAGAAATGGTGTCGCTTGGATTGATTGACTCTCTGACCACAGATTCGCTGCAGCTCCTAACTTATAGTGGATATATGGCTAACAAACACTTTGGGCATCCCGTTTGGTTATAACCTATTATAAACAATGCATGAATTTGGTAACGTTGTCCCGGGGTAAGCAACGTGAAACTCATAAGCAAGCTTTTGACTGGCAGGACTGCATGAGTTTATCCTACCGCAATTTATTTCTATATGCCATCAAAGTTGCACGTGTGAGTTGAACCTATGTTTTCTTATTTCTTTCCTGTTGAACAACAGCTTCCTTTTCATTTTTTTCCGTAAAGGGCATCCCATGGTTTGAGTGATGATCTTATACTTCAATTTTTGCTTCATAAACAATCTTACCGGCAAAAATTGTGTAAACGACCTGGCTATCAATGATTGAATCAGGGTCGATTTCAAAAAGGTTCCTGTCCAAGACCACCATGTCGGCGGTCTTGCCTTTCTCAATGCTGCCAAACTCGTTCTCCTTTCTCATTGAATAGGCTCCACCAAGCGTCAAGGCGTGAAGGGCATCTGCTAAACTGATTGTGTCGCCCAGAGGCTTGTCGTTGTTTTTTTCATAGGGATTTTTTCGCGTCACCACAACTTGAAGCATTCTTAACGGGTTGGCGTCCATAGCGCCTGTGGGCCAGTCGCTTCCGATGGCAACGTGGGCGCCACTATCAATTGTCTTCTTGATGTTGGCAAAATATTTCCAGCTCTCGGCGCCAACGGCTTCTTCAGCCAGACTAGTTAGCGGACCTCGGTAATATTGTAGGGGTGAAAATTCAGCGACAACATTAAGCTCACGGAAACGAGGAATGTCCTCATCACGCAAAAAAGAGCAATGGGCTAAGTGATGAGGTTGCGAAATGCTTTCAGGGTTGAGCTTGCGAATTTTCTCGAAGACGTCCAGAAGGGTGCGAACCGTCCCGTCGCCTATGGCGTGAGCCATCACCAGTCCGCCTTTATCAGCCTCTGTGATCATCCGGTCGAAATCTGTCTGGTCAACACACATCGTACCGTGTCCGCCTGCGGTATACTCCCCAATCATCAAGCTGGTTTTGCTCAAAGGCGTTCCGTCAGCCCACCATTTCCTCCCAATGGGGTCAAATAGAGGTGAACGGTATTCATCTGCTATTGCCAGGAGATGCTCAGGATCAACCACACGATCTTTCGCCCAGTCGTTCATGGGGATAGACCCGGATATATGGAAATTAAGACTACCCTCGCGCTCCATTTTTCGATAAACCCTGAACTGTGGAGCATTTGCCGACGCATCGGTATAGGCGGTCACACCCCAGGCTGTTAGTTTTTGCATGACTCGTTTCAAGGCGCGTTCCCAGACCTCATCCGGATACATTGGTATTTTGCTGAAAACACACTGCATAGCAGTTTCGGCAAGATACCCCGTTGGCTCGCCGGTTTGAAGATCCTTTTCGATAAATCCATACTTTGGTTGCGGAGTATCTTTGGTGATGCCAGCGAGTTTGAGCATCGCCGTGTTGGCAACTGCACCATGGCGTACTTCGTCGCGGAGGATTGCCGGACGATCGCTGACCAGAGAATCGAGCCACTCCTTATGGGCGCGTCCGTTCGGAAATAATCCGAACCCCCACTTTTCGCCGATAATATATGGCGCATTCGGATTTTTTTCCAGGTACGTGGTAACTGCTTCAGCGATCTGTTCTTTGTTGAAGCTCTCAGGAAAGAGCAAAGCACCACCCTCTTCATGGAGATAGGGTTGCGCAGGGTGAATGTGACTATCAACAAAACCCGGCAACGCAAAAGCTCCGCCAAGATCAACGAGGCGGGTTTGCTTACCGACAAATTTTTCAATCTCCCTGGCTGAGCCCACTTCAATGAATTTTCCGTCTTTGACGGCCACAGCTTCCACAAAAGGTTTCTTATTATTGACAGTATAGATCTTTCCATTTGTAAAAACGATGTCGGCCTCTTCATCCCAATTGTCTGGCATACCAGCGCTGCTGCTGCAGCTTTCCAGTAAGCTACTGCCAGTCACCGTGGTAATGCTTCCGGCTGCGCATTTCAGAAAACTACGTTTCGATAGTAGGTTACTCATCTTTCTCTCCTTTTCTCATTCCTTTCTTGCTGAACAATAGGTTATCTTTCATTTTCACTTTCTTTTGTAAACCATAATAAATGGCTTTTTTATTTCTCTTCGTTCCCTTCGTGGTTATGTTCTTTTCTCACAAACTTTTCCCTCAGGTAAGCGAAGCACTGCTCCAGGCTGGCGAAGGATTGGTGTTCGCCCGTGTGCGGGCTCTCCAGGGAAGCGCGCCACTGCCTTTTCCCCTGGACCTGGACAGTCCACAGGCGAAGCAGGTAAGCGTGGTAGATGTCGGGTTCTTCGTTCATCGGGTCCATTTCATTGATCCTTGCTTCCAATATACCGATCGAACGTGCTGGCAGCGTGGCCAGATCGTGCCTGGGTAGTGCCTGGGAAGGAAAATATGGTGAGTTCTTGCGATTTTTGCTATACTATAGGAAATACAAGAGAGAGGAGAGGGGCATGGCTCACCTGGCGCTGGCGTTGTTGGGTCCCTTTCAGGCCAGATTGGATGGCAATCCGGCGGAAGGCCTGAATTCCGACTATCTGCGAGCCCTGCTAGCCTACCTTGCGGTCGAGAGTAGATGGGAGCATTCCCGCGAGCAGATGGCTGCTCTCTTGTGGCCAGAGCGATCCGACCAGGAAGCGCTTAGCGCCCTGCGCTTTGCCCTGTCCAAGATTCATTCCGCCCTGGGTGATCGCCAGGCGGAATCTCCTTACCTGCTTATCACTCGTACCCATGTGAATTTCAACCTCGCCAGCGACCACTGGCTGGACGTTGCCGAATTCCAGAACCTGGCGCACGGCTCTGACATCGCAAGCCTGGAGCAGGCAGCGGCGCTCTACCGTGGCTCCTTCCTGGATGGCCTCTCGATCGCAGACAGCCCCGCGTTTGAAGAATGGGTGCTGCTAAAAGGGGAGGAAATCCACCGCAGCATGCTGGCTTTATTTGACCGTTTGACCTCGCTCCAACTGAGTGCCGGAGAGACCGGAGAGGCAGCGCGCTGGGCGCGCAGGCAGCTCGAGCTGGAGCCTTATCGGGAGCAGGCTCACCGGCAGCTGATACGGGCTTTAGCCCTGGGCGGGGAGCGGGCGAACGCCCTGACGCACTATGAAGCCTGCCGCCGCCTGCTGGCTGAGGAGCTGGGTTGCGAGCCGGAAGATGAAACCCAGGCGCTCTTCGCCAAGATTTGGGATGGCAGTCTTCCCCATCTGCAGTCGGCTCCCCTCATCTTATTCGAATCGCTCCAGCAAGCCGCCCCAATCGGAGAGGCAGTATCTATCACCCGCTTCGTTTCCCGGCAGGGGGAGCTGGCAAAACTGGATGGCTTGCTCGATCATGCTCTGGCAGGCCAGGGCGGGTTGGCCTTGATCTCGGGCGAGGCGGGGGGCGGTAAGACCGCCTTACTGGACGAATTCAGTCGGCAGGCAGGGCAGGCGCACCCGGGCCTGATCGCCCTGCGTGGGCGCTGCAATGCCCACGGCGGCGCTGGAGATCCCTTCCTGCCGTTCCGGGAGATGTTGCAGTCCCTAGCCGGGGACGTTGAGAGCAAACGGGCCGGGGGCACGCTCTCGCAGGAGCAAGCTCGGCGGATTTGGGAGGCGCTGCCGGCGGTTGGTGCGGCCCTGGTGGAGCACGGTCCGGATTTGATCGGCCGCTTCCTACCGGGCGAAGCGCTGTTACAGCGCCTGGAAAGCTTTTCCACTCCGGCCAGTGCGGTGCGCTGGCTGAAGCGGTTAAGGGAGATTGTGGCTCGCTCTCCAGATAACGCTTCCACGTTGCAGCCTGACCTGTTCGCCCAGGTGACACAAGTGCTCCACACCCTATCCGCCCGGACGCCCTTGCTCCTGACGATCGACGACCTGCAATGGGCGGATGGCGGCACGGCGGCGCTGCTCTTCCACCTGGCTCGACGCCTGGCCGGCAGCCAGATCCTGCTCATCTGCGCCTACCGCCCGATGGCCGCAGAAGCCGGGAAAGGGAGCTCGGCCTCCGAGCCGGACGTGGGGACTGTCCTGAGGGAGTTGAAACGCGAGTGGGGGGATGTGCTGGTTGACCTGGAACGGGCTGATGGGCGGGCGTTCGTCGAGGCGCTGATTGACAACGATCCGAATCACCTGGGGGCAGGCTTCCGCCAGAGGCTGTACGACCATACCGGCGGCAACCCGCTGTTCACTGTCGAACTGCTGGACAGCTTCAAACGCCAGGGGATGCTGGTGAAGGATGAAGCCGGATGCTGGGTTGAAGCTCCTGAGCTAGATTGGGATTATTGTCCCCCGCAGGTGGAGGCGGTGATCGCTGGGCACCTGGCCGGATTGGCGGATGAGGATCAGGTGCTGCTCCAGGTAGCTGCAGTGCAGGGCGAGGAGTTCGTTGCCGAGGTCGCCGCCCGGGTCCTGGGCTGGGAGGAAGATGTGATCATCCAGCACTTGAGCGGGCCCCTGAGGAGGCAACACCGGCTGGTCGATGCGGTCAGCCTGGAGCGGCTGGCCGTGAGCGGGCAGCATTTATCCCATTATCGCTTCCACCACTCACTGATTCAGCGCAGTGCGTACAGCAGCCTGGATGCGGTGGAACTTGTCCGGCTCCACGAGGCGACAGGGCGGACCCTGGAAGCCATCTATACCGCGGAAGGGGAGAAACCCCGAACCCTGGCCCTGGTGCTGGCCTGGCATTATGAAGCGGCAGGCTTGCGCCTGGCGGCTGCCCGTGCCCTGTATGAGGCTGGCCTGCCAGGCAACGCAGCTTTCTGCCTTTCGGGAAGCCCTCAACCTGTTCGACCGCGGGCTGGCCCTATTAGGGGACGAACCGCCTTCGGTCAAGCGCAAGGAAATCCAACGCTTGCTGGAGGCAGGCCGCCTTGTTCCGCAACTCACCGTGGGTGGACCGGGCGGTGTGGGGGTGGCGAACTCCCTGAAGCGTATCTCCCAGAAGGAGGTGGGGGAGATACAGGGACGGCCAGGGTTGATGATGATCTTAGCGGAAGCTGAACGCGTTACTGCGCAGGGACACCTGGATGAAGGTCTGGCGGTGACGGAGCGGCTGCTCGACCAGGCGACAAGGGGAGGGGAAGAGATCTTTGTTGCCATGGCGCGCCACCGCTTTGGCTTCGTCCATCACCTCATAGGGAACCTGCGGGAATTGGAAGCGCACTTCGAATGGGTGTTTGGCTGGCTGACCCCACGGCGTTCCATGGAAATATACGCAGTCACTGGCTTCGATGTTGAGGCAGCCTCGCTCAGTGTTTATGCGCTGGTTGAGTGGTTGCTGGGGCGTGGGGAGAGTGCCCTGAGGCGCAGCAAGGAGGCGGTGACTGGCGCTTGCGAGCGGGGGTTTGCCTATGGTCAGGTGTATGCCTCGGCGTTCGGATCCATCACGCTCCTCCTTCAGCGCAGCGATCCTGTTCTGATCAGCGAGTGGGCTGAACTGTGCCACGGGGTGGGCGTGGAGCATGGCTTTGAATGGTGGCAGGCCTGGGCAGACGTCCTGCTCGGGCGGCTAGCGGTCATGGAAGGGGATGCTGCAGCTGGCATCGAGCGAATGCGGAGCGCAATCCATAAATGGCAGGACTATGGAATAATGATTTTAACCGGGCATCAGGTCTGTGTCCTGGCAGAGGGCTGCCTGACCGCAGCCAGCCAGCGTCTGGAAAGCAATGATGCGGAGAGCATGAACCTGCTGAGTACCGGGCTGGCAGCAATTGATCTCGTATTCGGACCGCCGAAGCTACCGTGTGGGCAGAGCTTTGATGCGGAACTTCACCGTCTGAAGGGCGAGCTGCTGCTGGAGCGGGATGGCCTGGCTGCCGTGGATGAGGCGTTAGATTGCTTCGAGCTGTCTCTGCAGCTTGGGCGGGAAATGGGCGCTTTGTCCTGGGAGCTGCGGGCGGCCATGAGCAATGTGCGCCTGCGGATGCGCCAGGGTGAGGCCTATGCAGCAGAGTTGGCGGAAGCACGCGCCTGCCTGCGAGATGTGTACGCGAAATTTACGGAGGGGTTTGCATTCCCCGATTTGCTGGAAGCCACGGCGTTGATAGGTGAGACAGTCTGAACCGAACCTGCCTAACTGGTGGGGGGCGGGTAAGCCCGCCAATACTGAATAGAGCAGTGCGTCCGGCATACCGCGGAGCCAGGTAAAAATGAAAGCCAGCACCTACTAGACTGAGTCGGTGCTGGTTCAACTATAATTAACCACCGAGAATAGGGGATCCACCCTCTCCACTAACAAAATAGAGAAGTTAAAAAGTATTTTTTACCCTAATTAACAGCTTAGGGGTGGATAATCCAGTATCTGGTATATAGACAGGTCATCCTTAATATGATAAGGATGAAAAAGCCTGTGTGAGCGAGACCAGTAACACGTAACATAAAAACAATGGGATCGAAATGCTGATCCCATTGCCTTTCAATATTCTCGTCTCCGAATAATATTCCTAGTGGCTTTTAATTGCCACTGGTAAATAGTTAAAACTCCAATCGATGTTGTAAGGATTTATTGGCCAATAAATAAAATCCGCAAGATCACCCCGGTTCCAGGCATATTTCATATTCGGACCAGATGGGCCAGCGCCGACTTCCTCATAGGTGTATACAACAAAATCGGTCGCAAGTAGTTCATAACCTCCCCAACGTCCAGGGAATAGAAGCCAATCAGGCTCATGTACTGGATATAGCTCGGAAGACGCAACCCTGTAATTCTCTGGCAGGTAAGTTTCAAACAGGTATCCGTAATCCGTCAAGTCATAGAGCGTTGCCCAAGCTATCCCTATATCGAAAATTTCTTCATAATATTGCGTGCCCGCTGTTGGATAGTGAGCATGAGAGTATTTTGCAGAAAATACAATGGGATGGTTTCCATCAAAAGCCAGCCTGTAGCCAAAATCGCCGGTACCAAACCATTGCCCTCCGGCATGAGCTGACATATACACAGACACCAATTCCTGGGTGCTGTTCAAAAACCGCAGGCTGATATGTTCCCAATCACCGTAATGCCGTCCATTTGTTGTAAGTTGAATATCTTGGCAAACAGGAGTACAGATTTCTACCCTACCGGGTCCATTGTATGGGTAGAAAAACCAGAATTGAATTTCTGTAAAAAATGTGTTCCAGGGTATCACATGAATATAAGCATCAGTCCTGTCCTGATTACCGTGGAAGACATCAGTATGATCCAACCAAATCTTGAATTGCGATGAGTCATTGTAAGGTGGATTTGGTTTGATTTGGTTTATCACATAATCTACGTCGTCTATCAATGATTGGGAAGATGTGGGCATTCCATTCGAATACAACATTGCGAATGTGTCATAATCCGATTCGGTTGGTACAAGAGCCCAAGCTAGGACTACACCATTGTCAAGGAGCCATTCAGGATCATCAAGAAAGTAGCTTTCTTGAGAATGCAAATAGAGTTTCGGACCGTATGCTTGAATTAGCCCGTCCACCTCTGCTGAACTCAGGGGATCGACCTCTGCTAAAACCGATCGGGAATCAAGTCCGAACAGGACATCTGGACGGGGCATTGGGTACACAAAATCAATGGGATTGGTCCACCAACTTATTAACGCAACCGGCATGTAGCTAACGAAGGTTCCTAGGTAAATTGCATTATCTTGGGCTGGGGAGATCGCCCAGGAGCCAAAATCCATGTCTGCACCACTTCCACGGTCATCCCAAATTACTGAGGCAGACTTTCCTAAGCAAGCCAGATCCTGCCGTACACAACGGATTTCGTCAAGCCCTGGTTCTAGGTATCCATTTTGAGCAACAGTACCCAGGCAAACGTAACCTTCAGGGGGAATGGGTTTCCAGAATGATCCATTCTCGTCGCTACCGGAGCCTATGTCCATCCAAATCAAGTGATAATCCACAGGCGGTGCCAGTGCTCCCGAGCCTGGCATTAACTCACGAACGGCAAACGCGGGCCCAATTGGCGCATTATAGCTGCCCTGCCCATAATGACCAAATGAGTAATATCCATCTGGAACAACGGGCTTCCAAAATGCGCCATCCATATTTGCTCCGCTGCCAATATCGGCCCACTCCAATTCGTATTCATCAATGTATACCAGCTCAAGCTCCTGGGTGGGTGTCTCTTTCCAGACAGCATCGCTTTTGAGGACATATACTGGGTAATTTGGGATAGCGTAAAATCCCCACCCACTAAAAACACCAACACTTATCCCGTCTGAATGCGCACTTATGTACCAGGTACTGATATCATAATCAGCGCCGGAACCGCTATCATTCCAAAGCTCTCCAGCCACATAGCCTTCGGTCACCAGATCATCACGTACGCAGCGTATTTCATTTAGGTCAGGTTTATAATACCCAAATTGGGAAACAGCACCCAAACATACATAACCTGGTGCTGGAATGGGTCTCCAGAAGGAGCCATCAAGATCACCTCCAGAGCCCCAGTCCGCCCAAATCCATTCATAGTCAATTGGTGGTGCCAAAGCGCCGGCGACCAATTCACGTGCCGCAAACATTCCTCCGGAAGGCTCGGACCAGTTATTTTGTCCGTAGTGACCTAAAGCATAATAACCCTCAGGTACAATAGGCCTGTAAAAAGCACCATTCATATATGCCCCGCTGCCCACATCGAACCAAACCAATTCAAACTCAGCGACGTAAATCAGTTCCAAATCCTGTCCAACTTGCTGAATCACTGGTTCTATGGTCTGGCTTTCAGGTTGGATGGCCTCAGATCCCTGGGCGGGGGTTATACCTGGTAGTGAAATTAATAATACCAAAATAGTACTAAGGATTCTTAAAGAAATTTTCATGCGTAACTCCTTTCATATGGACATGAATTGATTGCTGGCTTACCTCCGTGCTCTATACCCGTCTTTTAATGATATACCGGCAAGAAAGGATAACTTTGGTATTATTTTTATTACCAATAATTAGCTACTGAGACGAAAAATATAAATCGCTAAACAGCCATCGACAAAAGGATATGTAAACTCTAACCCTTGCCCTGCTCCCCCATGGCTTTACTGATCTTAATAATGATAAGAAAAAACTTTCTTATTACAATATACAAAAATATTACCCTGATGTCAAGCAAAATCAGAAATCTAATGTTAAATTGTTTGATTCTGAGCGTCATCAAACGTAGCAAACACGTTGGAACATCCCGACCTATGTATTTGGAGCAGTTAATCACGTATAGATGTGAATACTTGTGACATGGGGTAAATATAGGACTTAACGTGAAAGAAATCTAAATCACTCTAGCGATGTCTGACAAAACCTTGACATGTGCCGAGGAGCACATACAATGATAAATGTAAGTGAAATGGTTGAGTTCGTCTGGCGTAAACTGATAATCGCAACTGCAGTGTTGTTGCACTTTGACTGTTTTATCAGTGGGTTGACTAAGTCCGGGAAATGTATAACATACGGCTCCTGGGGGAATTTATAAGCTGCTGAGTGAATACTCACCCTCTCCGCAGCTTGAAAGCGGCCTTCTCAACTTGTAGAGAGGTTTTTCTTATTAATCTATCTGTTATCGATAAAAAAGATCGTATTTTATTTTTTAGCAAAAGTCGACGGGTTTGTGTCCCGTGCGAGTAGGGACAAATATCCCATAGATAAATATATTTTAGTCTTCTATCTTCATAGAACTGATTGAGATCATAAACACCAATGAGAGTGGAATTTCATTGACTAGGATCGACTTTACCTGGCCTGCCTAATTATTTCTTGAAAGGGCATTCGCCACATAGATATTGAAGAGGTTGAGAGTTCGAATCCCTCCAGGTCCAGTGCACGCTTTATTTGCCCGCTCTTAATGCGGTTTACGCAACTGTGGTGGACCCTGCAATACTCGTTCACGCAGAAGATCGACTGGCCATTCAGCTCCATAATCATCGATGCCAACTCGATCGGGCGTTAAACATTCCAACCACCATGTCGCTCCCAATTCAGCGCGCTGCTCGACCCAATCAACCCCTTCTTTCGATTCTGCATCTGGTGTAACCCCCATGCTGATAATATCGATTGGCTGTTCATATTTGCGATGTTTACTTACGTACTGAATCATGTCATTAAGTTGGGTGAGCTGTTGTTCATTATCCCAAACCGAGAACAAGGGAAATACTCCATCCCATTTTGCTGCCCTTCGAAAGGGTGCCTTATATGGCCAGTTCCCACCCACCCAAATAGGAATGCGAGGCTGCTGGAGTGGTTTGGGAAGAAAATGTGCACTCTCGATGTGATAATACTCTCCCTCAAAACTGAACGGCTCACCACTCCAAAGCCCAACCAGCACACTTAATGCTTCATCCAACATTGCCCCTCGCTTTTTGGGATCAGGCTCTTCACCCAGATTATCCCACTCGGCTTTTCCTCCCCCGATACCTACCCCCAGGGTTAGCCGCCCTTCTGAAAGATGATCTATCGAAACCGCCTCGCGCGCCACCTTCCAGGGACGGCGCCGGGGAAGGGGTGTAACTGTCGTGCCGATACGGATTCGGTGGGTAGTAACAGCAATCGCAGCCAGGGCTACCCAAGGATCAACCATCGGCAATGTCCACTCCGCAATATGATCCCAAATGAAAAAACCATCCCAACCTGAGTTTTCCGCATCCTGAGCTAAATTAGCCAGAACACGCGCTTCTCCATAGGGACCAAAGTTTGGCAGGTAAATACCGAATTTCATAGAATTGTCCTTTTCTCAAGTCTTCATTTTTGTTTTGCGGACTAACGCTTGGCCCGTAAACTGCCAGCGAAGCCGGTCAGCTTCACGGGTTGTTATATGCGATACGAAAGCGTGCCATTGGCAATTATGCCTACGGTGCAAGGAGATCGGAAAGCCAGCTATTCAGGTAGCCGTTCGTTGATCGCCTCTGAGCCAGTTCTAGCAGTCGTGTGGTCAGGAAAGTGTGCGGGCGTGGCCAACCCAGGGCTCGGGCATAGGCGCGGTTCTCCCGCGCGAGCTTCAGTGGCACGAGACGCATCGCACGCTCGACCTGTTCCAATCCGCCTGCGTGGAAGGTGTCGAGATACACGTCCCTCACGGTCTCTACTGCGGAGAGTCCGTGCGCCTCATCGAGAAGACGGTCGAGGCTGAAGAGCGGACAGCCGACGGTCGCCTCCTCCCAGTCAAGCAGTATTGCGCCTCCATCGTCCAGCATGATCGCATTGCTCCCGTTCACGTCGGGGTGATCGAGCGAAAGCGGGATATAAGCCAGCGCATCAGCGTCGCGTTGGAGCGATGGCTGCGCATCACGTAGCCACTGAACCAACTCCACGGGCTGATCCGACAGATCATCCTCGAGCAGGGCACCCGGCACTTTACGCACGTCGAACACCGGCAAACGCGTGAGATCCAGCTTCGCGACGGCTGTCTGAACACGTGCGAGTTCACGCGCCATAGCCGCGAGTGCACCAGGCGTTCCCACCTCCTCGGCAGTAGCTCCTTGAATGTGCTCAAAGAGCGTCCAGAGCTGGCCGTCCACCATCTCGCTCGCAATCAGTCGCGGTGCACCTTCGGGCACAATCCTTTCGAGAAGGGCATGCACGTCGGTTACCTGCGGAAACAGCGGAGTGAAGCTGGCCTTGAGAACGACACTGCCGAAACGCGCCGTCACGCCCCACCGTTTGATCTGGAGGATTTCGGGGGTATCTACCTCACGCCCACAGGCAGAAGCAACCCACCGTGAGGCGGCGTCTAGGGCGATGTGCTCGTTGGGCCATGCGGGTTGCTCGTTCGTCATTGCTCTATCTCCAGAGCTAGCACTGCGGATCGAAATCGATGTGCTCGATTCCACAAACAAGTCTCCTTCAAGATTTTTTTGAACAAATTACGGAGAATAGTCATTTGGAAAAATCCTTTTCCTTATGGATTGCATGAAAACGCCCAACGATTGTTTATACAGACTCTCTTTATACTGCAAATTTACAGTATAGAATAGCGATTTCGGATTAATATACTGGATAACAACCTGATTATTACTTTTATTCTGACTGATAAGTATTTATCAACAAAGTTATTTTACAAGTGCCTAACAAAACTTATTTGATGAGATACTAGGTTAGAATCTGATATTCGGATTTTCTATTCGAAATATTGGTTCAATGTGTATGTATTGCTTTCGATATATTTAATCAGATCCTCTGGCCGGACACGCCGGCATTTTCCAACCTCATATCGTGTACAATGACCAACACAATAAACTAGAAAAGTTCTTTCTATGCGACATATTCATAGATATTGAAGAGTGCGAAGGTTCGAATCCCATACCTACTCGCTGATCGCGAGGGGACTATGCTCTCTTCGCTAGAAGAACAGCTCTCAGAATTCAACCACCAGTAGAAATTAGAATTCCCACCATGGGTCTCTGTGGAGGGGATTTATCCCGCAAGGGGAGCAGTTCGAATCCCATCCCGAACCTCAGCCTTTGGCCTTGATATGCAAAAAGTCCACTCACATCGCTCGGGGACCGGCTCTTCTCCGCAGAAGAAAAACGCATCCCCCTCTAAACACCCGCAGGGGGATCAATCACCTTGAGGGGAGATAATAATGCGATGACAAGCTGACGCGGAGACACAGAGACGGGTTCCCTGCGTCTCTGTGTCTCTCATTCCCTGTGTTATTTTTTTTGCTGTATCTCCGCTCTATATCAGCGTGTGTCCCTCATCGCGGCGAGCCCGCCGAACAAGCCGACGTAGAGTGTTTCATCCGGTCCGACGTAGAGAGCCGGCCAGAAGGTTTCGAATTTTTCGTGGCCGGTGCCGGCCAATTTCTCCCAGACCACCTCACCCGTCTGGAAATCGAGCGCGGTCCAGTAGTAAGCCCATACCTGGTTCAGGTCATCGTATTTCCGTGAGTAAGTGTAGATCAGGCCGGTCCGGGTGGACAGTTTTGCCGAGGCGGTTGAGACGATTTCGGAGTTTATCCAAACCTTGGTGCAGCCTCGCCCGTTCGGATCGATATCGATGCGTTCGAAGCCCGGTTCACTCTCAGTGACCGTCATGTTCTCAAGGTCGTATACATAGCCGTAGTTGTTCTCTACGATGAGCGATAGCCTCGATCCGAGCAGCGAGTTATCAAGGGCACCGCCAGCGGCATACTGGAATACCGGCATTTCGCAAACGACTCTCTCCTCGGGCGGCAGGTCCACCTCGGTTGTCCGGTACACCACCACCTGCATGTACGGTTCGGCATTATCGGTGATGGCGACGTACTTGCCTTCGCCGAGGATGGTCGGGGACGTGCCAGAACCGGCGTTGTACGACCCCGGTTTTGCATACCCGACATTATCGTACGGCTCCCCCCACACGATCTGCGGCTTGCCCTCTTCATCGAGCCTGAAACGATACATCATCTTTGACGTGACTACGTAAACTCCGGTCTTCGTGATCGCCATTGTGTTGCGGATCTGCTCGTCCGTGTCTTGGAACTGGTAGAACTGCACGGCTGAATTGTCCGGATACTGGGCCGGGTAGAAAACGCCAACTGCACCCGGGATTCCGGGCGAAGTCGGGGTTGCTGCCATGCCGGATAGGTAGAACCAGATCCGTCCCTCCCAGTCCAGTGCGAGCCCGACCAGGCGGTTGTTGGCTGAGACCCACTTTGACATATCGTACTCTGGGTTTTCTTGATCGAGCTCGAGCGTGGGATTGGCTTCGGTTCCTCCCTCCACCAGGACGATGATCTTGTTTATGCCGTTTTCATCTTTGACCGCGTTGTAGACATGTTCATTCTTGTCAAAGAAGAGGTAGGAGGCGGACAGCCCGTTGAGCCCCTGGGCATCAAACAGGCTAGGTGCCTGCTCCGGTGGCACCACCGGTAAATCGTAGTGGTCGTATACTTCCAACGTCTCCGGGTTCAGAAGGAGAACGCTGGCTTCATCAATGCCAAAGCAGGAAGTAATCATCCGCCCACGGCTTGTGTAGGTCATGAAGACACACTGAAACTCTATCGAATCAACATTTTGACGTGCATCTACCAACGTCGAGGAGAAAGCGACCGGATCACGCCCCAGCGGGCCGGCGATGTCGACAACGTCGCTGTTCCAGGTGTCCATATGGACCGAGTTGAACGGATTGGGCCACAGGAGTGGGTTCTGCGGAACCCCGGTGTTTGGCGATGGGTGCGCCTTCGCCGGCGCCCCGATGTAGTCCGGCAGAACGGTCTCGGGACCCGGTTCGATTGGCTCAATTGAATCTGCAGCATACGCGGGCAGGCTCATTTCAGCGCTGAGAATTGTTGCAATGAGCAGCAGGCTCAGGACGATGAAGAAATGCTTTTTATTATGATTGGATTGGGTGTTCATTTTTTTCTCCTTTAGATTGAATGAATATCGGTTCCGTTTCTTGAAAAATTTCGATCAGGTCGGCAGATACTACTACCCGCACCTGTCTCCCGGACCAGACCTGCGCCTGGTGAGTCTCGGGGTCGATGCCAATTAACTGCAAACCAGGTTGCTGCAAGAGTATGAGCAGGAAATTCGGCTGGATGGCTTCCAGGTCGAAGATGACAGTTGTCGGTCCTTTTATCTGGTCAGGTTTTAAGGGGATATCCAGGGGTTGGTCCAAGACTTCGAGACCGGGGAGAGCTGCCAGGCTAGCTCGCACGCCTTCTAAAATCAGGGAATTTCCGTATAGGATCGCTCTGCGCTGCTGTCCGTCCATATACCTAGCATAGCAAAAATGGGCAGGCAAACACAATATCGGAAGCGATAAAAAAACGATAGTCTGCGTTGGGCATGCAGACTATCGTTTGTGATAGTCAAGAGCATTAACCACCAGGATCACAAAGATTATTAATAATATATCTTCGTGCCCTTTGTATACTCTGTGGTTAAGGATCTATTGCCTCCAGTCCTAGTTTGCCCGCGTAGGCGATCACCTGGCTGCGGTTCTCCAGGTGCAAAAGGCGTATGATCTCACTCATATGGTAGCGCACGGTGATCTCGCTCAGGCTCAACTTTTTCCCCACCTCTTTATACGTCAGCCCAGATGCCACCAGCCTCAACACCTCCATCTGCCGCTCGGTAAGGTGCGCGTTCTCCGTGTCTTCACTTCCCCTCTTCAGCGCTTCTCCTGCTCCCTGACGAGCGAACTCGCGAAGCAGCCGGTCCGCCAGTCCAGGCGAAAACGGTGGAACACCCTGCTGTAGCCCGTGTAACGCTTCGATAAAGGCCGGGCTGCTGGTGATCTTAAGCAGGTAACCACAAGCACCGCTCTTGATCGCCTCGAACAGGTCTTCATCTTCTGCTGAGGTGGTCAGAATTACGATTTTGACCTCGGATTGTTGCGCTTTGATCAGGCGGGTAGCGGTTAAGCCATCGCAAACCGGCATATTAATATCCATCAACACCAGGTCTGGCTCCAGGCGTAGCGCCTCCTTCACTGCGGCCTGCCCATCACCCACGGTGCCAACCACCTCGATCCCGTGCGCTTCTAGCAGGCTGCAAAGACCATCGACGAGCAGAGGATGATCATCAGCGATTAAGACACGCAGGTGAGGAGAGTCAGGCATAGTCGGCCTCTTTCACTGGCACTTCTACCTCCACAAGCGTTCCTTCTCCAGCAGTGGATTGCACTCGCAGGCAGCCGCCGATCTGCTCGGCGCGCTCGCGCATAATTCGCATACCGAAATGACCCTCGCTGGCAGGTTGGGAGGCATCAAACCCTCTGCCATTGTCTTGGATCAGGATGCGGACCAGACCGCCGTCCTTCTCGAAGGACAGCCTGACGCACTTTGCCTGGGCATGCTTGCGGGCGTTGGAGAAGGCTTCTTGCAGGATGCGGAACAACTCCATCTGCGCCTCAGGAGGAAAAACATCTGCATCCACTCCCTCACCAATTGAAACGTTCACCTGGATACCATAATTCTGGCGAAAGCCATCCAGGTAATGCTGCAGGGTGGCAAAAAATGGCCGTTCATCGGTCGGGGCGGTGCGCAGGTTGAGGATGTACTCGCGCACATCAGCGTGCGCTTCCATCAATGTGCTCTCCAGGTGCGCCATCTGGTCATCCGCCTTTTCCAGCTTTCCATCAGACATCCATTTACGGGCAGCTCCCATCTTCAGGCTGGCAAAGCTCAAGACCTGTCCCAGACTGTCGTGAAGCTCGCGCGCCAGGCGCTCGCGCTCTTTGAGCGTTGCCAAGGCGCGCTGCTGCTCGAGGATCTGCGCCTGGGCGCGTTTCTGCTCGGTTACATCGTGTATCAAGAGCAGTCGGCCAACTTCGAATCCGCGCCAATCCTTTAAAGGAGAGATTTCCACCTGATACTTGCGGGCATCTGTCCCAGCTCCTAGACTGATTTCACCCCGATCTGTCCCGTCTACCTGAAGGTTCTCAAACAAACCGGCATAGGCAGGTAATAATTTCTCGATCGAGTGGCGTACGGCATGCTTTTCCGACTTTCCCAGAATCGCTTGCGCAGCTGGGTTCAGGCTGACGACCCTGCCCTGAGGATCAAGCACTAACACGCCAGTTTGCAACTGCTGGATCACCGTCCGACGGGCGAGGGGGATCGGATCAAAAATGCGGAAGCCGAACAGGACGATGGCATACATTAGGAACTCAAGGGACATTCCAAACAGATCGAGGGGCAGGAGAGATTGGCTGAGACGGACCCTATCCAACAGGAAGATCATGCGCCCAGCGAACTGCCCCAACAGCATGAGGATCACCGGCCAGCGGTGTTGCGGTGAGTGCCAGAAGAGCCAGCCTAAGACAACCAGATTGACGAGACCCAGCACCCCAAATGAATATGCCAGGAGGAACCAGCTGCCTGGACCGAACTGCGGCTTGACCGTTCCATTGTCAAAGGAAAAATAGCTCCAGCTCAGATGATGGAGATTATCCGTGAGGATCATTAGGACAGCCAGCAGGCCGGGGAGAGCCAGCAAGGCCAGGTTGCGGCGGGTAAGCCAGCGCCCGGGCCAGGCATATTCCAGGATAAAGCAGGTAATCGCGATGGCGATAGGCAGCTGGGTGGCAGCCTGGACTTTGAACCAGATGATCTTGGTCGGTAAATCCACAGCTGCGTATTCCATCAAGGAGCCGGCAGCCCATGCAGCAGCTAACAGGCTGGCGACCATCAATGGGATAGCACCCGGCACGCTGCGTCTTCTCCAGCAGTAGACACATAGCGTGGTCATCAGAATGCCCATCAAGACAGGTGGCCAAATTTGGGGAGTATAGGCGTAATTCAAGGTCATGAATAACCCAAGCCAGGGGCAGTTTGATCTGCTGACGAATATATGAGACGATTTTAATGGGATAGAACATCCTATCCGTATTGATTGTATATTAATCCCAGATTAACGTCAATCATAGGGGCGTAAAGGCATAGTTACAGACCTAAGCTTCTGAATTTTATAAAACCAGCACCGATTCAGCAAACTTGGTGATGGTTTTAAATATATTTGCCCACCGTGGTGTTGAGACCCACCCTCTCCGCTGAAGATAAACTAGAGCTCTACCGTAAGCGATCACAGGGGGTGTGTAGCCTCTATCAGGGACAGTGGTTCGAATCCCACCCCGCACGCTCGGCTATTGCTCTAGGTGTGCAAAGAACGCACTCACTTCAGCACCAAGATCGTGCAGGTGGCCTGCTCAGCTTGGTTTTTACCCAGGATGAGCTCGGGACTACCGACCAGATGATACATCAAAAGTTCCTGACAGCCGCGCTGGAAAATCCACTCATGCAGCTGGTCGAAGAAATTGGGCAGGCAGTAAGCTCGGTCCAGGCAGGCGAGCTGGGAGGGTAATTCAATCAAGTTATCTGCTTTGTTAAAACTGATAATGGATAAAGATTGCCAGCGGATTGGCAATCTTTATATTGAGGAGATAACAGCGTAAATCGCCCTGAAGAGTTCGGGGGTTCTAATCCCGCCAGGTCCACAATATTTATTCGCGGGAGAGAGATATTCATAGATATTGAAGAAGCCGATGATTTTCTTTGTTTGAATGTGGCTATTCCTACATTCGTGAAAGGAAAGTATAGTTTGTTTTGATAAAAACGTGTTTCTTAATCATTGCTTCAAGAGTTGAAACCGCAAGTTCTTACAATAAAGGTAGCATTGGTATCCACAATGCCGATGGCAGTGGAGCGAAGGTATACCTAAAACCCGATGGTTCAGCTATCCTAGCGATGTGGATAGATGAACTCGATCATATACCCTTGTGCAGGAATTCCGCTAATTTTTTTATCCCCAGTTCAATTTGTGGTGCGTTGTAATAACTAAAACTTAAGCGTAAATATTCATTTAATCCCATTTTGCTTGAAAACATCGTCCCTGGCCTGAAGTCTATCCCATATTTCTGAGCGCTAACCCGCAATTGGCTCGTGTCTAGCCCTGGAAGCCGCACCCAAAAGTAATATCCCCCATGAGGTATGAGATAGCCTGCTTCCGGAAGGTATTGATCCAAGGCTTTATTCATCGCAGCTAATCGTTTTTGATAAACTCCCTTCAATTTTGCAATATTTTCAGCCAGGTCTCCTGCCTGGATCAGGTAGTATACAATTCCGCTGGCAAACGGGTTTAAACCGCCACCACTATCCAGCAACCCACACTCAGCCAGCTGCTTGATCACTTTCGGATGAGCGTGAATCCAACCCAGGCGCAATCCTGGAGCGAGGATTTTTGAGAATGAGTTGATCGAGATCACCTGCTCAACCTGGTTGGTGAAGGCAGCCAAAGGTTTAGGAGGTGTCGTATCGTAAGCTAGGAATTGATAAACTTCATCAGCGATGATCAGGAAATTATACTGTTGAGTCAGGTAGACAAGACGCTCTCTACGCTCCTTCGTTAAGGTCACACTTGCAGGATTATGGTACGTGGGTATTGTATAAATGAGTTTAGGCTTTGTCCGGTTTACCTTCTCTTCCAATTGTTCGACATCCAGGCCATTCTTGTCCAGCGCGACCGTCTCAACCTGTAACTGATGGTCGGAAAAGATTCTTCGGGCCAGGAAGTAGGTCGGCTCTTCCACGAAGATCAAATCGCCGGGTTTTGTATATAGCGTGCAAAGCAGATCAAGAGCTGCCGACGCTCCATTTGTCGTTAATAACACATTTGTGGGAACATCAAACTGTAAACTAGTAGAAAGGAATTCTGCTAAGGCAGTTAGGAAATAACCATTGCCCCGCTCCGCGCCGTATTGAAGCGTTCGCCGGTCGCCAGCAGAGAAATAATTGGCAGATGCCTGTTCAAGAATTTCTATGGGTAACAGTTCAAGGCTGGGATTACCTGATCCCAGATCAATATTACCTGAAGGAACATCGGTTTGTTCAATAGGCATCATCATAGACAAAGTATATCCGATACTGAGTTGTACAGGACTGGATTTTTTATCAATATCCAATCAAACATATAGATATTTAGGAGGTCAAGGGTTCGAATCCCGCCAGATACAAACAAATCCATATGCTATTCAAGTGTATTTTCCAACGGACAGGGTTGCTTACCACATTTCCTTGCTTTATGCAGTGAAGTAATTTTGGTGAAATTTATATCACACTGCATGAAAAATCTATCGGCTTTCGTTGAATTATACAAGGTTCATTTATAATAAGAAATCTGCATCTAAGCTTTTTTTAACCGATAAACCTGTCGGCCGGATATTTGTGATAAATTTACTGGTTAGGAAGGGTACACACGATGATACCTCTCTCCCGAAAGGGATTCCTTAAAACGCTGGGTGTTTTTGCTGCCAGCTTGCCTTTGATTGGTCGAAAGAACAGGTGGTCCGAATGGATCGCCCAGGCTCAGCAGCAGATGGTCGATGTCTATGTGGCGCGTAATGGATCACCCGTCTGGAATGTGGGCAGGGTGATCGATCTGGCAGGCGGGATCCAGCGCTTTATCGACGGCGATGATGTCGTGGTGCTGAAGCCCAATGGGCAATGGCCGAGACAGGGGTATACCCATACCGAGTGTATCAAAGCCCTGATCGAGGTGATCCTCAACCGGCCCGGCGGCTTTACGGGTGAGATCATCCTGATTGAGCATGTGCACAGGGATCCGGTGGAAGCGATGTCTGGTAGCTATTGTTGGAACATGTCAGAAGAAAACCGGATGAATAACTGGTCTGACATGAGCTACCTGGAATTGATTGCGGATTTTCAGAACCGGGGCTTCACGAATGTCACAGCGGACCCACTGTTTGATTCTGGTCAATCGAATTGGGAAAAGGTGACCGGTCCGGCTTCGCTTGGGCCGGGAAAGCAGGGCTGGGTACACGCCAGCTACACAGCACCTGCCAATGGACGCACTGTGGAGCTGTCTTACCCGATCCTCCGCTCTGGATTTAGTGATAAATTGGTCGATCTCAAGAATGGTGTCTGGCAAGCTGGGGGGTACACCGGGCAGAAAGTCAAGCTCATCTTCCTGCCGACTCTAAATAACCATGGCGGTTACAACTATGAAGATTATGCAGGTCCAACCAGCGCTTTGAAGACACATATCGGGATCGTGGATTTTGGTAATCTATCTGCCAATAACTTACATGGCGTCGGTTACAACAATCCGATCAGCCCACAGGCGATGGGGGAATCGGTCGGACACTTGATCACCCAGGTTCTCCGGCCAACATTCTATCTGACCTGTGCGATATTCACCGGCTACCGAAGCCGTACAGATCCAGTTGCAGCGTACACTAAAACGGTTGGACTGTGCACAGACCCGGTGACCCTGGACTACTGGATGTGCAAGCATGTGATGTACCCATGCGCTCCGAGCCAGGATTTTATGGACCCGGACCAGGATAACAACCTGCGAAAAGCCCTGGTTGGGTGCAATTCGAAAGGTGTTGGAACCATCCTGGAATCCGAGATCAACCTGCACTCATCAGACCAGGTCTTTGATCATCATAACTTCCTGCCCGGGGTGGTCAAAAATAGATAAGGAAATCTACTCTACTGCTTGAAATCTCGTGGCTATCGCTGATATTGTTCTGGCGATTCCCGAAGGTATTTGTGATTTGCAGACCCAATACACAAGGGTAACTTAGTAAGCACAAAAAAAACAGAATTAGAACACCTCAGAGCGTGGATCCCACTCATCAGCCTCAAGATTCAAGCACCTTGACGATCTCATCCGCCCGGTATAGGCGATTATGTGCTCGACCTGTCACCTCGCGCAGGATCCCGAATTCCAATAGTCGCTCCACATACCTCTGAGCGGTTCGGTAAGGTACTCCCAGGGCGGATCCTAGCTGGTGGATATTCAAGATTGGACGCTCAAAAAGAATATCCAGGGTTTGCAATCGTCGCGAAGCTGCCCTCTCAGAACCTAATAAACCCTGGTAAGCTGAACGCAGCTGCCCCAGACGCTCAATACGGTTAATCGCATCCTGAGATTGGCTTCTAACACCTTTCAAGAAGAAGATCAACCAGTTCTCCCACTCACCGGTCTGGCTGATAGCCAGCGAGCGGTCATAAGATTTGTCGGCAGACGGTCATATGCATACACAAGGTTGTGAGGTGCGGATCAAATAACTGACCTAGTATTATCCAATTGTTTATCACCTCCAGTTATAATTACTTTCTTCAAGTGGAACGATATTTATTTTGAGGATATGCCTGCGTTACAAACCTGGTAAAGATCTTCTTTGATTTTCAATACCAAATCAACAGGAATGAACTGATCACTTTTCAAGTATAAATAACACTTTATAATTAGTCCTTGACAAAATCAGCGCGTTTCATGTATTATATAAACACTCTTAATATTCATTCAAACAAATACGAACATCGTAGATAGCAACGAATTGTGTAATTGAAAGGAAGAATTGAGATTTTCGTTCTTTATCAATAGATTAGGTTTTACCTGATGAGTACTTATTGAGCATATTTCTATATCAAGTTGGACCCTTTTTTTCTTGATGATTTTTTGGCTAGATTTAACTATTAATAAAAACCCACGAATAAATAACCCAAGGATTTTCAGGAGGCATTATGTCTGAGCAAGAAGAAAATAACAAGAAAGTTGTTCTGAAAGCCATTGAGTTTTTCAATAACCGGGATTTGCCGGGTTATATCGCGTGTCACACGAAGGATGCCACAGTCTGGGAAACCTTTTTTCCTGAGCCAATTTCAATGGAAGAATCGGTAAAATTTGTTCCACAATACTGGAATGCATTTCCTGATGCATTCATCGATACAAAGAATATCATGTGCAATGGTAATACTGTTGCGGTCGAGAATGTCGTTTCTGGGACATTCAAAAATGATTTTCTTAACGACAAGGCTACCAACAATACATTCAAGCAAAGGGAAGCGGTCTTCTTTGATATTGAAGATGGCAAAATTAGAATGCAGCGAGTATATATGGACCAGAAAGCACTTGAGAAGCAGCAAGGGATCCTCAAATAAGGATCAATTGCATTCACTCATATAAGGTTGCAATAAAAATAATGGTTAAATGTCCCTGTCCTTAGAAATACCAAAAGACTTGCCACCAGATCGCTCGAAACGGCGAACTATATCTTTTGTTTCGCCATCTGATGGAAAAGAGCAGTATGCTGATATATACTCGCCTGCCGAAAGCAAGGATGGGTCATTACCTTTGATACTGGCACCACATCCAATTTCTTGGACCGCGGCAGAAGATTATCACGGGGGACTGAATGGGCTTAAGCGTGGCTACCACCCGGGCTGGTACAATTTAGCCGATCAATTCGGCGTTTTGATTGCCATGCCTCACGGGCATCACCGCCGCACCCAGCAGTGTTCCCTTGCAAGCCCAGAGCAAATTGATGATATGGCCTCCATGGCTGACATGTTGGAAGCTGAAGGCTATTCAGTCGATCGTCACCGCATTTACGCCTGTGGTTTAAGCATGGGAGCACTCGAAGCATTGGTTTTTGCTGGCAAATTCCCAGAGTTAGTGACAGCTGTAGTCGCGTTTAACCCGATCGTCGATCTAGCAGCCTGGCAACAGAGCATGCAAATCAGTGACCTTCCAGAAGTCAAGGAATTTGGCACTGCCCGAAACATTTCTTCAGAGGTGGGTGGTTTGCCTCAGGAGGTGCCTCAGGCATATCTTGAGCGAAGTGTTTTTAATTACCTGAATGGGCTAGCAGCGGTGCCCACCTTGATTTTTTGGAGCGAGAACGATATTGTTGTTCCGCATCAGGATACCTTACATAGTTACCGTTTGTACAAAATGGTTAAAAACTTGTCCATATTCAATCCGATATCTGAATATAATCATACCCAAAGCCACGGTTTGACAAGTTTTGACACACAGGCAAGATGGCAGCTGCATGAATGGTGCGACTACGAATTAGCGCTCACGTGGTTACTCCGGCACTCGCGCTGATCCATTCACAGCATGGATGGGATATCGGTCCGCTAGGCAGTTCGAATTGTTTATTGGATGATCGATTATGAAATTAAATGTGAGAACTAGAGCGTGAATAATCTACCACAAGCCATCACAGGTTGGTTTAAGAATCTCCTGGGCATCCGTAGGATCAAGCATAATCAAGAAGCGTTGCCAACAAATTGGCCGAAGATTTTTTCCAGGATAATGCTGCCAGCCTTTTTTATTGCCTGGTGCACTTTCCTGGCAATCCGCTCGCCGGTATTCCTCACCTGGGAAAATCTATTCAACGTTTCACGCCAAAACGCTGTGATTGGCATACTTTCTTTAGGGCAACTCATTTGCTTGTTAACTGGTAATGTTGACATCAGTATGGGCATGTTCATGGGACTGTCCGGAGCCTTATTAGCCGGATATTCGATCCAATATGGGGTTATTCCAGCATTCATAATTGTCATTGTGGTAACGATCCTTTGGGGTCTATTCAACGGGTATTTAGTCTCGCGTGGCACTGGAATTTCTGTGATCGTTACCTTGAGCACGATGTTTATTGCCCGCGGTTTGCTGCTCATATTTACCCATGGAAAGCAAATAGGCAATTTCCCCATGCCTTATGGTTTTTTAGGGGATAGCAACCTCGGGTTGGTCCCTTGGTCGCTCATATTATTCGGTTTCATTGCTTTGCTCACTCATATCGTTCTGCAATATACTCCCATCGGCAGACACTTATATGCAGTCGGAGGTAACCGGCAAGCGGCACGTGTAGTTGGGATAAAACTGAATAAGGTTACTTTTGGTGTTTACTTAAGCAGCGCTTTTTTTTCATTTGTCGCTGGGATCGTGCTACTCAGTCGCGTTGCCACAGCCCAGGCTACAGCTGGTTCTGGGTATGAGATGGACAGTCTGGCAACAGTACTTCTGGGTGGAGCCTCCGTTTCAGGAGGAGCTGGAAGTGTACCAGGTACCATAATCGGGATATTCATGCTTGGATTTATTAATAACGGTTTGAATTTGTTGGGGATCTCAGGCTATTACCAGTATGTTTTCAAGGGATTGATAATCGCCATTGCTGTCATCGTCGACAATATCCAACATAGAAGTGAGTGATCTGTCAATATGATACACTTGAAATTATTACTGAAAGGAGATAATTATCGATAGAATTACAAACCCCTAAACTGGTAGTAAGGGCTCCAAATATATTCGTTAATAACTATTCTATGAGAACATTAAAACCTTATAAATTCGACTGGAGGAGAAAATGAAATCGAGAACCATGTATATTGTTCTATGTGGCTTGCTAAGCTTGATCTTCTTACTTAGCAGCTGTGCTACACCTGCTACGCCAAGCGCTCCTGCAGCAGCGGCTCCTACTCAGGTTCCAGCGACCGATGCACCAGCAGCTCCTAAGCAATTCGTCTTGGGTTGGTCTGGACCACAAGTGCTCGATCAATTTCAAATCGATGTAGACAAAGGCTTTACCGAAGGTGCAGAAGCTTTGGGCATGAAGCTGATCCACATCGAAAACAACAATGACCCTGCCAAACAGGCTGCAGATATCGAAGATTTGATCTCACAGAAAGTCGATGCGCTGCTAATTGGTGCTGCCAATGCAGATGCGATCATCCCTTCGATCGAAAAAGCAAATGCAGCGGGTATCCCTGTGTTCACCGAGGATCAGGGTTCGAATGGTGGTGTTGTCATCGCTCACTTCGGAAATGATAACTACTGCCTGGGCGAACGCTCGATGGAATACTTATCGAGTATTATCGGTGGTGATGGTAAAGTAATGCACATTACCGGCCCTGCTGGCACTCTGATCGTCAATTGGAACACAGATGCAGTTAAACAAGCCCTTCAGAACTCTCCCAATGTCACATTAGCAGATCAGGTGTATGCGGATTGGGACCCTGCTAAAGCTCAGGCTTTTGTTGAAGACCAACTCACAAAAAATCCTGATCTCGAGGGTATTTATATTCACTCAGAATGCATGACCAGTGGTGTCTTGGAAACTTTAAAAGCTCAAGATTTAATTGGTAAAGTTAAGATCGTCCAGGGTGGTTGGTCCTCAGATTCTCAACTTTGGTATGATAACGGAGAGGTCCAAGGTACTGTTGAATACGATGCCGTCACTGGTGCAAAGGACTCCGCTAAAGTAATATACGATTATCTGGCCAACGGTACCGAACCGGCTGCCTTCTTTACTTCCTGGCCGCTTAAAATGCATAATGAAGATGGTACAACCTCAATGCTTCAGTGTCCTGTGGGTGATTGGGATCCCAGGACTTGGCAACCTCAACCATAACGCGTATTAATTTCTTAGGGGTGCGGGTAACACCCGCACCCCTAAGAATACGATCCGAACAATAATTTACTAATGGATTTATCAATGGAAACAACCGCCACTCCCTTGCTCGAGATGGTTGGGATATCGAAAAACTTTGGCGCAGTTAAAGCAGTTCAAGGTGTAGACCTCACGCTTGCAAAAGGCGAAATATTAGGGCTCGTTGGAGATAATGCTGCTGGTAAATCTACACTCATGAAATGCCTTACTGCGGTTTATAGCCATGACAAGGGGAAAATATATTTTGAAGGGAAAGAGGTGAAGATAACCAGCCCATTGGAAGCTCGGAATCTTGGAATAGAGATGATTTACCAGGATTTCTCTCTCGCTCCTAACCTCAGCATTACAGACAATATATTTCTCGGAAGAGAAATTGTCCGACCATTTTTTGGAATTGGTCTATTAAATAGGCGGAAAATGCAAGAGATTTCGAGAAATGCGATGGAGCAGACGCACATTCGTATCGATTCCGTTTATACAAATGTAACTGAGCTCTCGGGTGGGCAAAGGCAAGCCGTCGCAATTGCTAGAGCGACCGCATTTGATGCAAAAGTAATAATAATGGATGAGCCAACCGCAAGCCTATCTGTTAAGACAATTACGCCCCTGCTTGACCTAATGAAAAAGCTTCGTAGTCAAGGGGTTTCGATGATATTCATCACCCACCGTATCCAAGACATCTTCGAGACATGCGATAGGATCATGGTCATGCGCCGTGGCGTGTGTGTAGGCAGGGTGAGGACGACTGACACGAATATTGATGAAATTACCAGCCTCATCTCTGGTAGTCGCGAAACCTTTGATCCAATTTCCGCATAACAGCGAAACATAAAAAGAAACGAACTACTTTTGGTTGGCAAAGAGCTTCTTATCGGCCTTGATTTAGGTTCTACGAATGCGAAAGCTGTTGCTTATACATTAAATGGTGGCGTTATAGCAAAAGCAAGTACTCCTTATCCTACTTATTACCCTCGTGAAGGATGGTCAGAACAAAAGCCAAGGGAATGGATAAATGCGCTCAAAGCCTCATTGAGCCTGATATCAATGGAAATAAAAAGGGGAGGATTTATCCCTGCTGGTATAGGCGTTTCTACGCACGCACCAGGGTTAATTTTGATAGATGAAGCTAGCCAGCCACTGGTTGAGAAAATTCCCATATGGCAGGATTCGCGCTCAATAACACAGTCTCAACAACTCTATCGCGACTTGGGTACAGACTGGATTGGCTTAGGTTTTCCAATAGCTGCATTCCCAGCTAAACTCCTTTGGTTTATTCAAAATATGCCAGATATCGTGGATAAAGCTCGTTATGCCCTCGGTATAAAAGCATTCCTCATCCATTGGTTGACCGGGAATTTTGCTACCGAACCTTCGAGCGAGCCGGCTAATTCTCAAGAGTGGCAGGGACTTTGCGATTATTGCGGCTGGTCGCTGGATCGTTTGCCGCCATTACTCAATTCCGCCGATATCGCAGGCGAAATTCGCGATCAACTCGCCGATGAGCTTGGGCTGCCACGCAAGCTTCCCGTAGTTATTGGGATGAATGACGGTGGCTCGGCTGCTCTGTCTACAGGTGTGGTTTCGGATAATGAAAACGTAATCCAGCTGGCAACGAACGGGGTGGTTTATATGGCAACCTCCATTCCCATCCCGTCGGCAATTTGCTATGAACATGCCATATTCTGCTGGCGATATTTAGAAGGATCATGGATCGCTGGCGGGCAAACCAAGTGTGGGGCTGAAAGCCTTGGGTGGCTGGCTAAGGTGATTTCTGGCGAATTTGACCCCAATAAATTAAATCGCTTGATCGATGAAGCATCTACATCCCCGACCGGTAGTCGAGGTGTAATTTTTTTACCATATCTGATGGGTCGCGGAACACCAAATGATAATTCTATAGCTCGAGGCGGATTTTATGGATTGAACCTTACTACGTGCCGCGCCGATCTTTGCCGGGCTGTAATGGAGGGGGTTGCCTTCGCTATTCGGGAGATCATCGAAGATTTTTCCCAGATGGGTTTTTCTCCCAAGAAAATTCATATTACAGGTGGGGGGGCACAGAGTGCGTTATGGCGCCAAATTATGGCAAATGTGCTTGATCACGAAATGATATACTCACCGGCTGATTCGTGTCTTGGCAGCGCGATCTTGGCTGCGGTTGGAGTACGGAAATATTCGGATATAAATACTGCCATTAAGGAGATGGTCCATCCGATCGGGGTAATAGAACCCCAATCTGAAACACCTGCCAGGTATAATGAGATTTTTAAGCAATATAAACTAATTGGGAATAATCTTCCTGATGTCGCATCAGGCAGATCTTGAAATATCCTTGAAAAAAACAAAATTTCCTTACGAATATTATTTATAAGCTAGTCCATCGTGATATCGGAATTGGAGTTAAAAAAATGATATTGGAGAAGAAAGTTCAATTAGAGCTCATGAGCTGGATTGAAGTGCAAGAGGCTGTTAAAGAAGCCAATGGCATTGCATTAATTCCGATCGGCGCTATGGAAGAGCACGGCAAGCATTTACCTGTCGGGACAGATTCAATCGAAACCTATGAGATTGCCCGGTTGGCTGCTATCCAGGCAGAAGTAGTCTTATTGCCACTGGTCTGGTATGGTAACTCGCGGGCCTTCATGGAATTCCCCGGCACCATCACGCTCCAGCCCGATACACTTGGAAAGGTTATTAAGGATATTGCTCTCAGCTTGATCCATCATGGTTTCCGTAAGCCGGTCATCGTGGATGGTCACGGGGGAAATTATGGGATATTGGATCTGATCGCTGAAGATCTGCACCTTGAGACAGGTGCACTGGCTACACATGTCCGAGCATGGGAAATGGGTTCAGTACCCAAACCCGAGGGTATACCGCCGTACGATGGTCATGGTGGATTATCTGAAACCTCAGCAATGATGTATTTGGTGCCTGAAGAAGTTGCCGAAGATAAATTTGTCGATTCAAAACCAGTCGTTGACCTTTCGAGATTCGGGTCAGTTTTTCCGAGCCCTGGAGGTCAGCTGTCTAAAGGGCCAGCCGTATTCTCATTGACAATGGGAGAAATGGTCGAAGCAGGCCATCACGGTGATCCGAAATGGGCAACAGCTGAGCGAGGGAAGGCATTAATTGAGGCCAAAGCCAAAGGACTTACTGAGTTCCTCCTCGCCCTAAAGCAAGATCGCATTGTTTTTCGTAAAACGATGTAAAACAAGCTGGCATACTTTCATTACTAAATAACATAGAGCGAAAATAAATACTTTCATAAATAAACGATTGAGGTCATCGATGTCAAAAACACAAACAAAATCTGATCTAAATTTCCCTGAAAAGAGTAATTCCGTTGTGAATGATACATTTACCTGGGATGAAGTAAAGGGATTTCTTGATAAAGAATACATGCGGCGAGCAGAATATATCGCTGATATCATCCTGGCGATGAAAGAGCGTTTTGGAGAAGAAGTCTATGAAATTGTAAAACAGGTGATATATCAGATAGGCTTTGAAAAAGGTCAATTACGAGCCCAAATTGTCAAAGAAAAAGGCCAGGAAAATGACCTGGGCAGTTTAGCAGAGCTTGTGTCGCATCGGCTCTCAAGGATGTATTATGGTACTACTCCTGAAATTAGTGAAGACAAACTGGTGATCAGGGAGACCTATTGTCCACTTCCAATAAAATGGAAGGGCATGGGCATGGAAGATGAAGAAATCGTGCGTTTTTGCTTACTGTTTGACCAGGTTGATAAGGGGATGGTTGAAGGCTATAACGATAAATTTGTTGCCGAATTAACGGGTTGCAGGGGACTCTCAGAACGGGGTTTCTGCCAGATGGTGGTGCGGCTCAAGGAATAGATTTATGCTCCATCTCCCTGACTAAGCTCAGCTAATTCAACCAGTTCAGTAAAAATACCCTTATCGCTGAAGAGGGTATATACCTCGCGATACCTTTCATAAGCCGCCTGGTAAACCTGGTAGTTCTTCGGATCGGGATCAATCGTATCTTTTACCCTGACAAATTGCGAGGCTGCTTCCGCCAGATTTTTATATTCCTCAACTGCCACAGCAGCACACATTGCTGCTCCAACCAGGGCTGCTTCGCTCTGGTCAAGTGTGCTTACTGGACGGCACAGGATATCTGCATGGATCTGATTCCAGTGAGGATTTCGTGCTCCACCCCCTGCCAATCGCAGCTCATTCAGCGGCACGCCTACCTGTGAGATTGCATCAAACATCCACCTGAGTTCTAAACTAATCCCCTCTAAAAAAGCACGTATCACATGTCTTCTTTGATGTGACAGGGTCAGACCCATTAGAATTCCTCGGGCATTCAAATCGACTTTTGGTCCCGTGCTCCCGTTAAAGGTTGGGATCAATAGTAAACCAGCGGACCCAGGAGGAGCATATCCGGCTTCATAAACCAGTAGGTCAAACGCATCGACATTTTCAATATCAGCCCGATATTTTTCGGGATATCCAAATTCATCACGCAGCCACCTGAAAACTGCTCCCGATGCCTGCGTATGCGCCTCCATCTCCCATCCATCCGGTACGACATGTGCGGCAACAGGAATGACACACGCCGGATCCCGTAAAGGCGCTGAAAGGAAACATTGCACCCCGGCTCCCGTGCCAATATTGATCATTCCCATACCTGGAGCAATAACCCCACAACCCGCAGCCGCACATTGTCCATCGCCACCACCAGCAACAAGTGGGATTCCAGATTTCAAACCTAGGTCATTGGCTGCTTTTACCGATAGTTTGCCTACGATTTCCGTTGCACTGACGAGCCTGGGAAGTCTGTGGATGGGGAAGTCGAGCTTTTCTGCCAGGTCCTTGCTCCACACTTTGTTATCGATATCAAACGGGAAGAAATATGTGCCACTCGATCGATCGCATATAAAATCCTCACATCCAAGCCATTTTAGTAGCAAGGTTTGAGGGGTACCGATGACTTTAGTTTTTTTCCATTTTTCTGGGTCCTCGTGCCGCAGCCATAGTAATTTGCTAACACCTGTAATATGACTTAATCCATGCCCAGAGATTTTATAATATGCTTCGGTCCCCAAATTGCTTTTAATCCACTCAACGTAATTCAACCCCCTGTTGTCCATCCAAACGATTTGATCTCCAAGTGGATTTCCATCCGCGTCCATTGAGATCACACTGCCTCGTTGCACAGATAACGAAACCGCAGATACATCACCTGGAGGATTGTTCCGCATGATCTCCCTGATGGATCCGGTGATCAACTGCCAGGTATCCTGCATGGATTGCTCTACTCTCCCCGGCTTAGGGAAGATAAGTTTTTGCTCTCGTTTTTCGAAAGCTAATAGCTTCCCATCTGCTGAAAATAAGCCAACTTTTATGGCGGTGGTTCCGATATCCAAGGATACGATTAGCTTGTTGTGACTTCTCATTACTTCCCTGCCACTAGCGAAAAATTCATGGCGATATGGAGGAATTGATGTTTTCGGTTTGGCAATATTCTCACTATTATCTGGTGGCAAATATTTATATTAAACTATAAACTTCCCATTTTCGAACACACACCTGCCATCTAAAAATATCGCACCATTGATTCGCAGATCCTTAATAATATCCCAATGTAAAGCGGATTGATTTATTCCATTGCATTCAGCATAAGCACGACCAAGAGCGATATGAATGGTTCCACCTATTTTTTCATCATAAAGGATGTCATAACAAAATCGATCGATCCCTGGGTTGACACCGATTCCAAATTCTCCAATCCTTTGGGCACCTTCATCCATATTCAGAAGCTCGAATAGCAGGGCCTCATTTTTCTTCGCAGAAGCATTAATTACTTTACCTTCTGAAAATTCCAGGCATATTCCTTCCACCAGGTTGCCAGCATACACCCCCGGGAACTCAAATGTGATGGTTCCTTCCGCACTATCGTCTACAGGGCTTGTAAATATCTCTCCATCCGGCATGTTGTAATGGCCATCGGCCAATTCATAAATCCTTCCAGATGTAGAGAAAGATAGGTCTGTGCCATTTCCTGTGATTCGCACTGAACGAGCTGCCTGGAAAATACTTTGGATATTTTTATATTGTCCAGCCTCAAGGTTCCAATCTTTTATTGTTGCTCCAAAAAAGAAATCCATTATCTCGTCTAAACTGGTCTGCGCTTGTTGAGCAAATGACTCGTTAGGCACCCGAACAAGTACCCAGCGCGTCTGTTCATTCCTTAATGCGGAAATCTTCCCCATGACTTTTTTGTGAGCAACGAGCTTCTCCTTCTTAATATCCCAATACTCGCTCGGATTACGCGCCCCGCGTAGCCCAATATATGCATCAGCCCATTCCATACCCATCGATTGCATTTCACACACCCAATTAACTTGGTCCTCTTTGCCCAACCTCATTAGGTCGCGCTCGAGGTACGCAGATTGAAACTCAATGAAAGGAAGTCCGCCAGCCTTAACCACTTCTGCATACACCGCACGTGCCAGGGGAAAGGTTTCAACTTCCATCATGGTGATCAATACTCGCTCACCTTCCTTTATACCTGTCGAATAATTTACTAAGATTTCGGCTAATTGGTTCCACCGTTTATCGGTCATAAGTAATCTCCACCGGTCTGTTTCTCTTCGAGTTAGCTGATAATTGGTCTTCAAGCCATTTACTTAACTGGATTTGATTTGCGTAGCGTTTAATTCCAGCTTGATCGAGTAAACCTAGTTCCGTCGCATAACCTGTTATGAATTCCGGAGGAGTGCGGTCAAAAAAGCTACCTGTAATCCTTAGCGTTGGATCTGATATTTTCAATCCCACATCGCCTGCGGTAATTAAATACGGGTTGAGATTTTCTATGTCACGCGGCCAAATCTTGGTGCTATCGGCCAAAATCCACACCGGATTTCCATATTTTTTGCTGAATACTGCTGCTGGGTACGCACCAACTTTCCCCAGTACGGCACCATTCTCATTGATGATTTCTGCTCCTGAGATCATTACCTGAGCCTGCGAAATCGCGAATGGCATGCCTGCATCAATCGTGAGGACAGTCTCAATTCCGCTTGCGGCCAGCCTGCGGGCTGTTTCCCATCCATCGTTATTTGGCCGCGATTCGGTAACATAAATCGTACCAACCTTGCCCCATTGATTTAATTCTAATATTGAATTCAACACCGTCTCGGATAGCGTGTGGGTATAAATGATCGACCGATCAGAGATCAGGTTTTTGAGCACTTCCGTGATCAGCTGTGCGTTCTGAATGGGGTTTGGGACATCTATCGATATCTCATTAATTGATCTGACCGTGCTGGGTAGATCCTGATCGGTTTCGATGGCTCTTTCCAGGCACAACAAGACACGATTTATGTTCTTAATTGGAGGCGCATAAGGAGGCAGAAATTTCAACAGATAAATGATGTTTTGTTGAACTTCTCTTAATAGTTCCCGAACCGTCGCTGCATCACTGGAGTTTACTAATGCAACAAAGGCGTCCAGGACTTCCCGGCCACCGTGCGCAGCATGTAATTCATGTAGTTCGAACTTTTTTGCAATCTGGAGGAGAGTAGTACTAAGAGTCATTACTGCAGGTTCTCATCTCTGTCTGCAGATTGTTTTATAGATTTCCATTAGCCCATTTCGGCAGCAATTCGCTGATCCTTTTACTAAGTTTCATTTCCCACATCACGTTTATACACGCGCTCGGAGGAATAATACCGAGTTCAGTAATGATACCGGTAATCAGGTGTGGAGGAGTCTCATCAAACACCTTTCCAACCACCTTTACACCCTCATCGAATTTTTTGTCACCCATCACTTCATGGTAATGAATCGGGTCGGATTTAAAAGGTAATCCAAAAAGTGTAGAAGTGTCAAACTTCAGCGTATCAGAGACGAAGTAGAAAGGGACACCATATTCCCTGGCTACTAATGCGCATAAATAAGTGCCTGTTTTATTGAGCACTGTCCCATTCGCAGCTACTGCATCCACGCCAGCAAAGACAATATCGCTGGTCTTTATCATTTCAGGAAGGCAGGTGTCAATACTGACTTCCACCGGGATATGGCTCTTGTTCATTTCAGCTACGGTCCATAATCCTTCGTTGGCAGGGCGCGATTCTGTTACCAACACCTTAAAATCCTTACCTTGCTGTTTGGCTTTTCGTAAGACCTTCCAAATGGTGGAGCTCATGCTGTACATAAAGACGGAGTGATTATTTTTGATCAATGCAGCGCCAATATCAGCAACCATATCCATTGCTTTATTTAGTCGCTGCATGAAGTCATCAACCGATTCGAGAAGATGTTTTTTTGCAGTTTCAGCATCTGCACCTGCTGCAACATCATTTTCTAACGTTCGCATAATTCTATGCAAGACGTTGATAGGTGGCGCCAGCGATGAACAGGCCTTCATCACAGCTAATGCGGCCAATTCGATTTCATCGTACAAGCTATTGATGGTTAACGCATTACTATCCTTAGCTACCTGGGCCATCGCTGCCAGTACTTCTTTTGCAGTATCAGCCGCTCCTCCGATCGTATCCGCGGAAATTCGTTCGATAACTCTTTCAACTGCTGGATGATTGGTCATTTCTTTTTCGCCTTAAGAATGGTTGCATTTAGATCGAAATTCATTTACTTTGTCCATGAACTCGTTGACTCTTTGGGGGTCGACCTCATTCCAGATCATCCCGTCACGTTTAAAAGCGGTTCCAGTGACTGCACCGTCGGCAACTTCGAGTTGTTTCTCGATATTTGAACACCTGACACCTGTATTAGCAAAAACCGGTGTATCTGGTACAGAGGATTTAACTCTGCGTAGAATTTGTTCATCCGTCTCAACGCCTGCGATAACCCCTGACACACACAAAGCATCTGGGTGGATATTAAATACGGTCGATCGTGAGATACTTTCAATATTTCGATCGGCAAGGTAGGCGGACGCTTCCGGGAAAATATTAAAGAAAAGCCGTATGTCCTCGCCATGAACCCTATATTGGTGCCTGATGACTGCCCCGGAATTGGTATTCCATAATCCGAAATCGCTGGCGTATACTCCTGAAAAAATCTCGCGTACGAACTTTGCGCCTGTAGCAACTGCCAGGTCGATCGATGCTTCAGCGTCCCATAATACATTGACTCCAAATGGTACCTTAAGTTCCTTCGATAGCTCACTGATGACGCGCGCCATAGAAATGGTTGTGATGGGTTCGACTTTAGTAAGGTACGGCAAGCTTCTCTCGTTAGAGAACATGATGGCATCCACACCACCGCTTTGTAACGCAAGCATATCGTTACGCGCTCGATCAACGACCCATTCCATCCCTTTGTTTGGATCATATGCTGGATCACCTGGTAAAGCCTCCAGGTGACACATCGCGATGATTGGCTTAATCGTTCCAAAAATGTCTTTTAACCAATCCATTTAGTCCCTCTCTTAAGATATTAGGTTTTAACCCACATCATCAATGATCAAAGAATAAAATTCTTAGTTTCATTGACAATATGGATCTTCACACCATTAGATTTGAGTGTATCGATTAGTTCTTTGGGTGGTTTTTCGTTCGTGACGAGATGCGAGAGTACCTTTAATGGCGCCACAAATGCAAACGCTGTCTTTTCGAATTTTGATGAATCTGCAACCAGGATGATTTCCTTAGCATTTTTTATCATCGCTTGCTTAACAGCAAAATCATCCACGTTGTACTCGGTTAGTCCGAAAGACGAATTGACCGCCGCAACAGCAAGGAACAATTTATCCATGAATATATACTCAAGATTATGCCGTGCATATTCACCCACCATTGACAATTCCCCGGCTCTGATGATCCCTCCAGGTAAAATTAACCTGACATCCGAACGGTCGAAAAATAGAGTAGCGATGGGAATGCTCGGTGTGACCACTGTGATATTTCTGGCATTTTTCAGGTTGACTGCTATTTCGTACACCGTTGAACCTACATCAAGAGCGATACTATCCCCTTCGACGACCATTTCAGCAGCGTATTTTCCCAACAGTTGTTTAATCGCGTTATTTTCGCTGCTTCGGATAGCTAGGGGTGGTTCATAGCTACGTCCGCGCGAGCCAACAGCACCTCCATGAGTCCGCCGGATCAGCCCGATCTTTTCGAGCTCATTCAAATCCCTGCGGATGGTCATGTCTGATACATTAAGGGTCTCAGCTAATTCGATTACACTAACTGATGCTCTCTGCTCGATTTGCTCGAGGATCACTTTCTTGCGCTGGTCTGCTGCGTTCATAATTGTTTGAATTATAATAGGATTTGTTTATATGATACAGGTTTTGTGATATATTTGTCAAGAGTAACTTCAATAATTGTGTGTCGACTGGACACATCGGTAAATTTCGCGGACAGGTAATAAACAAGCTATTAAAGGCAGATGATGGATTTTCTTATTCGTCCAGAAATTGTCGCGAAGGATATTTTTTGAAAATTATCTATATATACTAAAGCTATAAACCAGGCTCTCATAGCTTAATTTCATCGTAATTGTATAGTGATTTACATCAGCAAATGTATTTGTCATGAAAAAATCCTTAGGATAGAGTGTAGCGATGACTGTCCGATTATCCGTATCAATAGCTGCTGCACCACTGGCCAATCTCCATGATCTTATCGACCTATTTGAGATGCATCCGGTCGATATGCTCCATTTTGATATTGAGGATGGATGGTTTGTTCCCAGTATCACCCTGGGGACTGAAATTAATAAAAGATCTTCGACCACTTACGTCTTTGCCCTTCGAAATTCATTTAATGGTTAGACATCCAGAAAGCTATCTAGAAGAACTTATAGAAAACGGAGCCGATCGTGTGACTGTTCATTGGGAAGCCTGCCGTTATCCATTCCGAACGTTGAGCATGATAAAAGAATTCGGTATAAGCTCGGGCTTAGCTTTTAATCCAAAGACCACGATTCCTGATCTTGGGTTTGTCCTGCCTGTATTAGATTCAATAAACATCCTTTCGACAGAACCACAGATAAAAGATAGCCAATTTATTCCTGGAATGTTACGAAAAATCTTAACTCTCAAAGAAAACGGGGAACTACGTAATATTGAATTGGAAATAGACGGTGGTTTGAATACTCATAATGCAAATCTGGCTGCCAAGATGGGGGTCAATACCTTTGTCGTTGGGAGATCGATATTTGAGAATGGAAATATCTCGGATAATATTCGAGCGATAGTAAATGCCATTTCTGAAAAGTAGTCAGGACCAGAGTGTGAAAGTGATCGTGTTCGGAATGCTTTTTTTGTAATTATCTAAAAATATCCATACAAACTCTCTTTGCGAGAATTGAATAAATCCAAATAGCTTAAGCAGAATATACATAGTGTGTTCATCATTTGAAGTAAACGGAGGTAGATATGGGTCGTGATTCCAAGTACGACGTTCTCTTTGAGCCGCTTACGATCGGGCCAAAGAGGATGAAAAACCGGTTCTATCAAGCTCCTCATGCATCGGGATTTAGCGGTGATCTGTACCCTAGATCTGAAGCGCGCTTTCGCGAGATAAAGGCAGAAGGTGGATGGGCAGTGGTGAATACCTCCGGACTCTCGGTTCATCCAGAATATGACTGTTGGGGAGCATCTGAGACACACTCCCGTCTTTGGAACGATGACGATGCCCGTAATTGGAGTTTTATGTGTGAGGCTGTCCATAAGCATGGTGCATTAGCTGGGGCTGAGCTTATAGCTGTTGGGGGCAGTTCTGGCTTTGATGCCAGGCTGCCAGCCAGGGCTGTATCCGGCACGATCCACGATACCTTCTGGACAGGCTCAACGTATGTGATGGACAAGGACGACATACGAGAACTACAGCGAAATTATGTTAAAGCAGCTAGACTTGCCCTTTCAGCGGGTTTTGATATCATCAATTTCGCGGCTATGCAGGGAGCAACAATCCCCCTCATGTTCCTAATGAATTATTTTAATAAAAGAACAGATGAATATGGCGGTTCTTTTATTAACCGCGCCCGCTTTGCACTCGAGACACTAGAACAGCTGCGAGAGGCAGTCGGCGATTCTTGTGCAATCGCGGTTCGTTTTGCTGTTGACACTCTCCATGGGACTGATCAAGGAATCCGGGTGGACGAAGAGGGGGTTGGCTTTATCGAACTTGCCGATTCTCTGGTTGACTTCTGGGACCTTCAAGTTGGTGGTGAAACGATTTCATTCTGGCCGAAAGACACCGGTCCTTCCCGCTTCTATAAGGAAAACTTTCAGGGTGAATGGATCGCCCGCGTGCATTCACACACATCAAAGCCAATCGTAAGCGTTGGCCGATTAACCAATCCAGATTTGATGGTTGAGCTTATACGGAGCGGAAAAGTCGACATAATTGGGTCAGCTCGATCGTCAATCGCAGATCCATTCTTACCTAAAAAAATCGAAGAAGGGAGGCTCGACGAGATACGTGAATGTATTGGTTGCAATGTATGTGTTTCTCGGTATGGAACAGGTGGTCGTATCGTATGCACTCAAAACGCTACTGCTGGTGAGGAATATCGGCGCGGCTGGCACCCCGAACAGTTTAACCAGGTCAAGCAAAAGGATCTAAACATACTTGTGGTGGGTGCAGGACCTGCAGGTACAGAGTGCGCAATTACTCTGGCGAAACGTGGACTAAAGAACATTCATCTCGTAGATGATCAAGGGGAGATCGGAGGGCATGTTAATTGGATCGCAAATTTACCAGGTCTATCGGAGTGGAGACGGGTAGTTGATTACCGAAAAATCCAGCTCGAGAAATTGAATAACATAACGCTAATTACTGGCACCAGATTGGATTCGAAACAAATCGTTCAATATGGTAGCGACATTGTTGTCCTCGCTACAGGTTCGCACTGGGCAAAGGATGGATACAATCGAATCGATCGTGGACCCGTTCGGGGAGCTAATGCAGATCTCTCCAATATCTTAACTCCCGATCAGTTACTGGCAGGTGGTAAGCAAATTTCAGGTGAACGCGTACTTGTATACGACTTTGAGGGTTATTTTATGGGTGCATCAATCGCGGAGAAACTCGCTCGTGATGGATATAAAGTCCAGTTCGTGACGCCTTTTTCGACCGTAAGCCCGTATATGGATTGGACTGGAGAGAACCTCTTCATGGTTCCACATCTTTATAAACTGGGAATCGAGGTTGCTACCTCACACATGATCAGAAGCTTTAAGGCTAACAAAGTAACGATTGTTAAACTAGTCACTCCAGAAATCCCTATTATTTGGGAAACAGATTGTGTGGTTCTCGTTACTGGTCGTGTGCCGAACGATAATCTCTACCGCGAGCTAAAAAATGACCCCGACGCTTTATCGCTCGCTGGAATAAAAGGATTATATCGAATTGGAGATTGTTTTGCACCACGATTGTGTATGGCCGATGCGGTCTTCGATGGACATAGATTGGCACGCGAGATAGATTCGGACAACCCTTATGAACCTATCCCCTTCCTTCGCGAGAGAGCATTGATAGAGAAACCATAAATTCGCACTCAGTTTAGAATTTGTTAAAGTCTGTTTGATATCTGCAGAATATCATATGTTGGCTCTTGGGCATCAATAAGCGAACATTTATTTCTTATATCGGGTTTAATTACGGCATTCATTTCATTTTTTTTATTTTTATACCGAAAACGCCATTGGATAAAAATTCTAGAATAGTACCGCCTTAAGATCTCCAATTTTGTGTGTCACCAGAGACGCGCATCAATCTATTCGCATTTTCAAATCTGCTATGCAATGAGATAGTATCAATCCTCCTGCAACGCTTCGTTGGTAATTGCTATTATCATTCGTTTTACCAAGGATTGTTGGCACGCGGTTGGAAGACGATTGCTTCACGCGATGTAAAACTAGCTGGTAAATGCGACGATATAAATCCAGGCCCATCTTATAACAATAAGTGCAAATAACACACCCCATTATTTGCACTTATCGCTTGAATTTATTGAACGAATATAGGCAACAGAAAATAGTTATTGTTAGCAGAGTATTACACACCCGATTAATTCTGAATCCTTCATAAATCGAATCCGCCACAGCCAGTGCGGATGTCCCCAATTGATCAGTCAACTGGCTTTTTCTTCAACTCGGCGTTCCCCGATATTGAGGAATTTTACCGTCATTATTTCTCCACCTGTGTGGATACTGCCCTTCCACATCCCAATTTTTCAACCATCTTCCATATAATCCCATGCATGATTACGATATGCATGTAACAGCATCATCCCTTTCTCTTTCGATCTCCACGCTTGTGATCACCTGGTTATGTGCCTGTGCGGTTTTCGATATTCATTCTCATCATGTGCCCAACTGGCTGACCCTGCCAGCCATACCAGCAGTTCTCCTGGCGGGTTGGCTGATGAAAGAGGTGCGGAGCGGATCGGTGACAGGATTTTTAATGCACTTCCTCATTTTAGCCTTGCCCTCGTGGTTGCCTGGCACTACCACCTTATGGGTGGTGCTGATCTTAAGATCCTGGTGGTCCTGGCCCTTATCAACCCCATACTTGTCCTGGCTGCCTGGGCTGGGGCCCTGGTGTATGTTTTTGTAGTCATGGTCATTCATCACGATCACTCCAATCGTTATGCCGGTGTGCCCGGCTTTGCCCTGGGTATTGGGTTATTCACGATCGGCCAGCTCGGGGTGCTCATCACCCAGCGGCTGGCCGCCTGATGAAAGGAGGTGTACTGGATCAAATAGGAAAAATACCCTAACGACTACCCATCCGTACCTGAATAGCTGTATTTACATTGAATGCAGCTCAAAACAAAAATAAGGAGAATTTATCGAAAAATGCTCAAACGAATATTTAAAGATACCTCAGCTGAACTCGATGAAAAAGCCCTGCTGATCGCACTGTTCGTTATCGCAGCCATCATCGGCCTGTCTCCCCTGGGTGCCAAGGTAGCCCAGACCTTTCAGGATGTCGCTGCGGCGATCTAGCATCGAGAGCCTGGAACCCATGCGCAAACTTCTAGCTGACCGCCGTGCTGAATTGGACGAAGCCGCCCTGGTGCTGCCTGTACTCCTGCTCATCTCCATGGGCCTGGTCAACCTGGCGATCCTCGGGTTCGCGGCAGTGAACGCCGGGAATGCGGCCAACTATGGGGCACGCATGGGTTCCGTAGCCCAGTCCAATGCTTCGGGAGTCGCTGCCTCCAGCGCTTACCAGATGCTGGAGGCGATCCCCGTCGGGACCTACTCTGTCAGCGTATCAGGCGGTGGCGAGCCTGGTGACCTGATGGTCGTTGTGGTGAGCTACTCCGTTCCCAATTATTTCGGGGGCCTGGCAAGCATCTTTGGGGTGGGCACACCGGGGACCTTCACAAGCTCAGCCAGTTCTTATTTCCGGCAGGAGGGCTGGTGAGGCGATCAAAGCGTAGTGAGCAGGGTTCTTCACTGGCCTGGACCGCTGCGTTCCTGACGACCGTGTTCTTGCCGCTCATGCTGCTCGTGGTCGATGGCACCCGCCTTTTATATGTCCGCGGCAGGCTGCAAACGGCCACGGACGCCGCCTGTGAAGCGGCTGCCTGGACAGCTGGCGACAGGCTGGCATACACCAATACTGGCCAGACCCAGATCGGGAATGAAGGTGAAGTGTACGAAGTGGCTTTCAACACTTTTCTTGCCACGCTGAACGAGCGCACCCGCATGGCCTTCGCTCCGGTTTACGGTCTCACACTTGATGATATTAACCACCAGGTGCTGTGTTCTGCGTCTGCAGAGGTGCCAGTATTGTTCAGCGCAGCCGGCGGACGCTCATCCGTCACGCTATCGGCTTTTGCTGCCACCTCCCTTCGCTTTCGTTGAACCGTATGGAACTTGACCTTTCTGAACTCCGCATTCCCCTGGTCTGCCTGGCAGCCATCCTCCTCCTGGCTTGCCTGGGCTACCTGGGTCATGCCTACCAGCCTTCAGGCGACCGGCTCCTGACCCGTTCAGAATGGCAGGTCCTGAAGGCACGCCGCCTGTACGGGAGAGAGCTCAAGGACCTGCAGGTGGAAGCTGAAACGCTGGCTGAACTGCTCAATGCCGGGCCTGACCCGGTGCGCGCCCAGCTGGCTGTGGAGCGTATCCTGCGCCATACAAGCGAGGGCCAGCCTTCCCTGGAGTATCAACGGGAAAAACTGGCCCTCGCGGCACAGGCGGTCAGCGCCTGGTCCGTCGGAGCCGCAACAAGGGCATCTGCTCTGGAAGCCCTGGATGAAGCGCTGCACAGCCTGTCTGCACCACCAGCGCCACAAGGAACCCCTGTGCCTAGCTCTGCGTATGTTAGAGCCCTCTTCGATGAACAGAAAACTCCTCCCCGGATGCGAGGCGGTCCATGCCTGGTGATGTGCGCAGCAATGCCCTGGATGACCTGCTGGACGCCGAACGCCATTTCCGCCAGCAGGCCGAAAATGCCCTGCGGGAATTCCGCAGTGTCCTGACCGAGCAGGCCCAACGGCTTGCGGGTCCACAGATCGAAGAGATCAGGCGCGCCGACCCGTATGCCCCGGAAAGCTGGGGGCCTGATGAGTGGCGGAGATTCTATAACAGCCTGCCTGTAGCACCAGGTCTGGAAGGATGGAATGCAAGCGCGCCCATTGAACTCGAACGGTTGACACGCGAGAACCAGGCCCTCAAGGAAAAACTAGCCCATCTGGTATCCGGTGATCATAAGCCGGTCGTTAGCAATAACAGCTGGATAGGTAGCGTTCAGCCAACCGGTGATCAGCCACCAGATCCCCTGGATCAGGATCCTGTGCTCCGGAGTCCTCAGGCTCCTGGGCTGGAAAGGATCGATACGATGGGCCAGGCTTTCATCCACCATGAGCTGCTAGCTGAACTGCGCAGCCTCAGGCTTCCCTCGACCCTCCCGGCGCGTTTCCAGAACCATTTTCAGCAACCCAGGATGACCGGGACCGACCAGGAGCGCCAGGTACGCCGCAAGCTGTACGTGGTCTACCTGCTGGCGCGTGGCCTGGATGTCCGCCTGGAGATCGATCACCTGATCAGCCTGGTCGAAGGGATCAGCTCTCGCACCGGGGCGTTGAGGAGGGTGTATGACAACATGGTCGCAAAGAATTTCGTGAGCATCGAGATCCTGGAGATGAGCGCGCCGAACACGTCGCTGGCGATGCTGCAGTTGACCGAGGACGGGCGTGAGCTGTGCCAGGTGCTCGGCTGGAATATTGTGGAAACAGAACGCCAGCGCGTGAACCGCTACCACCAGGGTGAGCAGTATCCCCAGCACACCCTGGCCTTGATGATCTTCGCCATGCACGCTCGATTCCGCGGCTACCAGGTGGGTGTGCTGCCGAAACTGGAGACGGTGCAGACCAATGCGGTTCCGGACGTCTCTGTCAGCCGCTGTTTCCCTGGCAGCCCGCCAGAGACGACCTTCGTGGAGGTGGAGCTCTCCAGCAAGGAACTGGATGCAAAATGGCGCAACCTCTCCCAGCTCCAAGGCCGGGTCGCGCTGTGTGCCCGAAATGCGAAGCGCCGGGCGCGGCTGGTCGGGGATTGTAAACTGAAAAACCTGCATGGGATCGCTACCGACCTTGAAACGTTGATCGCCTGTAAAGTTCCCGACATTAGCGAGGAGACGCCGTTATGGATAGAAGAGTGGTAGGCAGGCAATGGCCGAAAGCCGTGCACCAAGTGGCAGAGGATGGTTATATTGTCTTACCAGGATCGATCGGGACTGCGTCTGGTGATAACCAAGGCGCCCGTGCCAACCTGGCCATGGCAAAACCGCTTCTTCCAGGTCATTTAAGTGCGATGCATTGGGATAGGAATATAAACTTATTCAACCTCGGGCAGGCCTGAACCCGGGTTCGAGTCCCGGGAGGTTGACTGCGATCGGTCCGCTAGATGCGGATCACGCAAGGCACCTTAACATGCAAAGAGACGGACGATACCGGTCTGTAGTTCTGGGCGAGTAGATCCTGACATCCGCCAGGCAGTTCCATCCTTGCAGCGAGAGGTGTTCCTATCCACCGCCTCTCATTGCAGGGGCGGTCTACCTCAGGAGGTAATCAATCATGAACGACAAGCTCTTTTCGCTGACCGGCATACCGGTCAGCCAGATCGTGGACAGGCTGGCCCTGCCTTTCGAGCCGCAGGCTTATCGGGGTGTGCCCGGCGGTGCTGACCTGACAGACATCAACACCGGCTACATGATCGAGCGCGCCACCCAGGTCTTCGGCCTGCGCGGGCTGGGTTGGAAGCTGGAATACAGCCCGGAGGACATGGTGTTCATCGGGCTGGGTGAGGGCAAGCGGGTCACCGCCCACCTGAAGTACGCAGTCTTCAGCTATGCCCTGATCAACGAGCAGGACCTGGTGAACTGGTACCCCATCATCACCGGTGGGGCCAACACCAATGATTTTGCTTACGCTGAAGAAGGGGCGCGCACGGCCGCGATCGGTGCAGCCCTCAAGTCGCTGTGCTTCCAGCTGCCGGTATATAAAGGGCAGCTTGACCACCATAATGCCAGCCTGCTGCTGGGTGCAGCCTCTCAACCGGGTGGGAATGGCAACAGCCCACATCCCCCCGGGCATGGTGATGGGAACAATGGCAGTGGTCCTAAGATCCCCAGATCGAGAGGTGAGATCCTGAAAGAACTGGGATTTGACGACCCCGCGCAACCCGTGCCTGCGCCTGACGTACAGCCTGATCAAGATCCTGGTGCATACCTGATCCGCTACGGGAAGGCCTACTCCGGCTGGAGCTTACACAGGCTGGTCAAGGAGAACCCGCGCGGTCTTGACGCTGGCCTGGCTGCACTGCGCTGGTATGCGAATGAAATGAAACCAGCCACGGAACAGGCCCGCCTGGACCAGGCTGCGGCCCGCAAGTACCTGGCTTTCGTCGAGGCCGAGCTGCAGCCTGCCTGACCCGTCCGCTTGCGCAGCGTGCCTGAGGGAAGGCCACCTGCCTTCCCTCTCTCAAGGATCTGGCAGGTCACTGATCAAGTGGACCTGTTTACAGGATGACACGAACCTTAACAATTGAGACCGTTTTCAAGCGATTGCAATCATTGTAATGTTCATTATTACTTTTGAGACCCAGGCAGGTCGATCAATGAAAAGGCTTGCCTGGGGATCCACCAAGGAGGTATTTTGATTTGATCACCCCACGATTTATTACCATCTGCTGCCCCCGAACGCTATGACTGCAACCAGGTGGACCTGGCAGGCCATGTGACCAAGATCTGGTCCCGTTCGACCGGGGATGTCTTCGCCCGTATCGATACCGGTGCAACGGATGCAGAAAAAGAGCTGGACACCATCCCAAACCAGGTCGACCCACGGCTGACCCTGAGGCTGCCTGGAGGCCAGGTCGGTGGGCGGGATGTCAGCCTGCTGAAAGGCGACGCGCTACACATCACTGGCTACCTGGATGACCTCCCCCAGTGGGAGACCCTGCGCGATTTTCTGCTCAAAGCCCGGGAAGAGGAGCTTGTCAAACGCATCCCTGAGCTGCTGGCTGCCTCGAGCGCCCAGGTCAAACGCTCCGTGACCTGTGTCGTCCCGGAGACCCTGGAGCTGCTGGATCCGGCCAGGTTTTCACCTGCAAGTTTCGCCCGCGTCGATGGCGTGGTGGCCAGGGTCTGGGAATATGGTGGGCACCTTTTTCTACGCCTGGCCGTTTACGACCGGCACACCGCCTCCACCCCTGCAGCTGGCAACCATGGGCGGGAACGGCGGACACCCCATTATGTGACGGTCCAGTTCCTGGACCAGCGGGTGGACGGGCGGGCTGTCATCCTGAAACTTAAGGATCGCATCCGGGTATCAGGTTCCCTGGGAAGCCGTATCTATTCAGAGAACCTGCGTTCCTTCCTGATCGCAGCCCACCAGGCCAGCGTGCTGGCGAACCTATCCGATGGCCAGGCTCCCGATGAGGTCTGGGCCGCCTATGCCCAGACGTGCCTGGTCGCCCAAAAACTGATCCAGTACACCAAACGGTAACCAGAATTCCCGAGCATCACAGCGCATTTAATTTCCTTATCCGGCTGGTGCACACTGGACGCATGCCGTCCATGAGCAGGTTCGATCCCTGCTGGATAACCTATCGCCCTGGAGTATGACATCTGCGGGCGAGAGCAACCTCCATCCCTCCTCCTGGTTTGATCACACCCGTCAGTCGGGAGACTTCGCGATCCAGTCTCCTGCGAGGGTCTGAATCCCTGGACGAGACTGGTGAGCTGCGGCGGTCCCCGCCATGGAGAGAGGCCATCCGCCTCTCTCCACTTTTTTGAGGAAAAGGGGTATTTTGTGCTGCATCGAATGGGATGCTCCCATTCGCAGCAGTACCGTAAAAAAAGATATCAAAAATACACTGGAGGCAACCATGAGAGAAGCCGTAATGCTGTTCATCTGCCTGGCAGGGATTCTGGTCGCCTGCTTCTGGACCCTGGCGCTCACTTTGATGCTTCGATCCGGGAAGAACATCCTGGCATACTTCAGGCCCAGGCGAATGCCTGAATGGCTTTCCATCCAGGAGACCATTCAGGAGTATCAAGACGACCAGTCTTTTTCAGAGGAGTGAGCGAGAGTACGCTTGCACCAAAGGAATGGCTGGATGCCGTTCCCTCCTTATTTCTGCAAGAGAGATCAAGAGCAAATTTCTGAATGGATAGGCGCAGATACCAGCCCATATTTTCACAGGCTGCAAGTAGAGCCCTGGTCTCTGCCTACTCCTGCTCAATCATCATTGCGGGTTGGCGGGGTGCGGGCTCTTCGCAGGGCAGCAGGTCCATTTTTCCCTGCCCAGACCGCACCCCCAGGCTCGCGATCCACCTGCATTGGCCTGGTAATGGACGGCCAATGCCTGTACACCGGTTACCCGGATCCATCGAATGTTTTTCACAACACACTCATAAGGAGTAATACACCATGACTACAAGGTCAGAATTCAAGAACTTCGCGGTCTTTACCGTGAATGTCAGCTCAGTAGAGCATAAGACCAGCAAGGAAGGCAAGCCGTACGCGATCGGACTGGCCACCTTACCCATCGAAAAAGGCGCCTCGATGCCGCTGCGTATCGTAGCCCTTGAAGGGACGGCAGGCATCCTATCAATGGGTGAGCTGACCCTGGTGGGTCGCCTGGCATATGAAGAGAAGGATGGTCAGAGCATGATCATTTTCTTCCCGACCAGGATCGAACCTGCGCCCAGTGATGGCAGGCTGCGCAACTATGCCTATCTCACCCTGCGTGTCGGCCAGGACACTGACAGCCGCTATTCAGAGGCTGGCAACCTGTGGAGCCGAGTACGCATGGCCCTGAGCCAGGGTAAGGACGCGACGGGAAGCTATAAGCCTTCGCTGTGGTTGACCGTAAAAGGCTTCACATCCAAAGAAGGGGATGAGTCGGTCCCCAAGGCACTGGCTGGATTACATAAAGGTGAGCTGGCCACCGTTGTCGGCCGGCTCAGCTACCAGGTCTCGCCAGACAATGGCAAGGCATACTACAACCTGATCGCCTATAAAGTAGAAGAAGCCGGAAACATCCCGCACCGGGAGGTCGCCGAAGCCGATTGCCCGTACTGATCCCGTGATTTGTGCGGACGGTGCGATCTCCAAAAAAAGGATCAGGCGCGCACATCCTGCCCGCCTGTTTCCTGGCATCCGAGGCAATCATCATGAAAACAAACCCACAAGAAAATGACAAAACCGGACCGGTGAGGGCTTTCCAGCTGAGGTATGACCGGCTTGCCCTGCACAGGGCCATGCTGGAAGCCAGCGTGTCCGTGAGCGGTTATTTTTATGCCGTGGATCTTGGCGGCCATGTCCAGCCCAGGGTCCACTTCGTCAGCAAGGCTGGCACCTGTACCTGCTACCTGGGTGAGCTTTGCCCGGCAGCGGATGTGGTTCGAGCCAACCTGGCTGCCGGAGGCGAACAGGCCCCAGACCCTCCGCCAGGATATTACCCGGTCATCCCTGCCCGCTGCCCGGTCTGCCATGCAGGGGTATCCTTCGATAATTCCCTGGGCAGTCCCCAGCGCGGTGCTGGCTGGCGGTGTGATGCGGGTGGCTCAGCCCACTACTGGCAGCGCATGGTAGCTGTCTTGAGGTGGCAGTTCGCTAAAAAGCATGCCGCCCGGCATGGTCTGCCGCCTCCAGAGCCGCTTTCAGAAGACATCTGGTAAATTTCCGGGGGTCAATGAGGCGCACCAACCCGGTGCGCCTCGATGTTTCATCTCCCTCTGGCTGTTTCGGAGCCATCCCTGACAGCTGAAGGGAGATGAACCCTCCCGAACCTAATCTACTGGAGGCATGTCTGTATGGACACATTATTGCTTTTTCGAAAACGTACACCGCTGGTCGAAGACCATATCCCCTGGCTGCGCGGTGGAGAGGAACACAGCTGGACGGCCCGGCGAAATCGTACGGGCAAGGCAGCTGTATCAGCCATCCTGGTGCGTGCCTTGCTCAGCACCCTGGACGGCTGCGTACTGGAAGCCCATAGTATCCACTTCAGGTGCATCTGTCCGGGCGATCGTGCGCTCGCACACCCGCCCCGGCACCACCGCCGAATGCTGGCTGGACTGGTCTACTTCCCACTGTGGTGTCCCGCATGGTGATGAAAGCAAGGTCACCTATCACCTGGGCGTTCTGGCGATCATCCAGTCCCTGGCGGATCCTGGAACGGCAATGGATTTCAGGCTCTCCTATCTTGAACTGCTGGAAGCATACCAGCGCCACGGCCGCGCAGGCGAGATCAAGGAGCCATTATGCCGGGCAGCCGATGAGCTGTACTATTTCCTGCGTTATGGAAATGCGCTGCCTGAACCTGGCAACAGCCGGTTGGAAGGCTTGCAGATCGGTCCGCAGTACCCCTGCGCTGCTCTTGAGCTGCACCCCACCAATGTCGGGGTGTTGACCGATCCGGATGCACTGCGTACACTGCTTGAAGGAGATGATCCCAAACCAGAGAGTTGCTTCGCCACAGGCCGAACAGCCTAGTCAAGCCAGCGGTTTTGTTGGATGGCAGGTGGGTGCCCTGGCAGCGGCTCTCGGTTCTGGGGATAATATCCTCCTGGCCGGGCCTACGGGATCAGGAAAAACGTATGCGCTCCACCAGGTGGTGGCGAGTATGGATTTTTTCCTGGTGGTGATCGAAGGCAAGGAAGGGCTGACCGATCTGGACTTCATTGGGGCGATCCTGCCCCAGGAAGATGGCAGCCGGAAATGGGTGGATGGACCCCTGCTGCGCGCCATGCGCCAGGCCAATCTCGAGCCTGTCCTTTTGTTCATCGATGAGGTGAACCGCATCCCTCGTCCCCACCTGAACATCCTGTTGGGCCTGATGAATCCCAAAACCGGGGAGGCCTGCCGCCAGATGGGACTGGATGTCCATCAGCCAGGCTGCTACTATGTCGTTGAGGTCCCCTTGACAGGTGAGGTCGTGCTCTGCCCGGTTAAAACCCTGCGTATCGTAGCCGCGGGCAACTTCGGCCGCCTTTATCAGGTCTACGACCTTGACCCAGCGGTGCGCAGGCGGTTCGATACCGTGATCGAGTTTGACTACCTGGAGTATGACGATGAGCTGTCCCTGCTGCGGCGGGAGGCTGCCCGCCTGGACAGTGGCACGAGCCAATCGCTTGTGAAATTGGCCCAGGAGACCCGCCGGTTGATGGCCAATGGAGAGATGCCTGGCTGTATCGACACGGCCACACTCCTCAACTGGGCCAGAAAATGCGAATCGAACACGACCAGGACGCTCGATGGGGTCATGCAGCAGGCAAAGCTTTCCTGGGCGGATATCGTGTGTGGGCGGGACCATACCGGGCGCATCAACCAGGGTTCGTTCAAGGGGCTGGAGGATTACCTGGCCAGCCTGGCGATACTCTAGGAGCTACCCATGGCTGATCAAAGACAACTATGGTGGCTCTGGCGCCTCACCAACGAGAGGCTCACCAAATGGGCTCTGGCGCTGCTTTCCGGGCGGCGCTACACCATCCGCCTGCAGCCTGAAGGGACTGGAACCCACTCACCCCTGACCCGGCTCATCCAGGTCAACCCGCAGCTGTTCCCTGAACAACCCGTGGATGTGCAGTTCCGCCTCACCCAGGGCTTGCTGGCCCATGAATGCGGGCATGCCTGGTTCACCAGCGATTGGCCGGACCAGTCTGAGAATATCCTGCAGGAACTCGCGAATATCCTGGAAGACGAGCGTGTCGAGCGAGGCATCTGCAAGCTCTATCCTGGGATCGCACCAGCGGTGCGCTTGCTGGGAGACTTTATCTATGCCGACATGAAGGCTGTCCCTGCAGCTGCGAACCTCCAGGCGTATGCCTGCTGCCTGGCCTGGCGCTGGGCGCATGCGCGCACCGGTGAGCAGGAAATGTTCACCCATCTGAAAGTTTCGCAGGAAGGCCAGAAGCTGTGGGCGGAGATCCGGGACCTGGTCGAGCAGTCCTGGACTGCCTCGGATACCGGCAGGGTGATCGCCGCCGGGCGCAAGATCCTGGAAACCTTAGGCATTACCCGCCTCCATGCCTCGCCTTGGCCTGGAGCATATCTCTGCGGGTGGAATTCCCAAAAAAGGGGGCAGGCCATGCTCGATCCCAGAGGGACCTGCCGATCTCAGCCCCGGTCTGGGTGGTGACCTGCAAGACCGCGACCTGCCACCTGTGCCCAGCAGTAAAAAGGCGCTTGAGCCAGCCCCTTACCTGGAGCTGGAGGAAAGGGTCCAGGCACATGCTGCACGCCTGGCTGATGCCTTGAAAGAACAGGCTCCTGACCAGCGCCCTGCACCGCACGAGTACCATGGCCGGTACAGCTTCCGCCAGGAGATCCGCACGCCGGATACGCCGCACCTGGCACCACTTACTTAGGAAAAGCAGCCCGCAGCCTGGCTTTCTACGTCCTGGTGGACCGTTCCGGTTCAATGAATCTCTATGAACCCGCGGTCCGTGAAGCCTTGATGACCATCTACCTGGCTGCGATGCAGGCGGGGATCCCTCTTGGCATGGCCTACTTCGGTGAAGATAACCTCGACCGGGGTGGCCTATCCCTGCAGCCGGAACGGATCCCGGTCGAAAGGGTGGTGTCTGAAGTGGTCCCTATTTCGAGCAACAGCCAGGAAGCTGCCAAAGCCCTCATCGCAGGCTATACGGCCTGGGCGAGCAAAGAGTACCTGGACTGGGGCTTGCGTAAGGCGGAAGCAGAGCTGCGCAAGCGGCCTGAACGCCTGCGTGTCCTGCTCATCATCCATGATGGTGAACCGGTCTACAGGTCGAAAAGTGCTTCTGATTGGGAGCTGTCCCAGGCACACCTGCGCAGCCTTGAACAGGGCGGTTTCATACCGATCGGTATCCATCTCGGCAGGGGAACACTATCCAAACTGAAAATGCTGTTCACCCGCCTGGTCAACTGCCAGGATGGGGAAAGCTTAGCTGAAAAGCTGGGCCAGATGCTGTACAGCCTGGCATAGCATTCTGCCCCCGACCATGCGTCGGGGGCTTTTTTTGCGTATAGCCGATGGTCTCAAAGAAAAGATGATTGCATCCTGGCCAGATCATGGATGTGCTTGATGACCATAATGGAATAAATGTTGTGAAGCTGGTGATTCAAGATAAGGAAATCCAATGTTTTCGCATATACCACGCCAAGCATGCGATTGGGCAATTGCTTGGGGGAACACCTGGCTAACCAGGTCTCGTCGCTCAGAGGACTGGATAAATAGTAAACAAAAGTGAACATACTGGTCACCAAAGTAAATCACCGTTGTAGCATAATCTGCCCATGATGGAAGATGACCTGTTTTCTGAATGGCTCAATAAAATCATACACGAGAAGCAATTAACTCAGGCAAAACTCGCCCAGAAATCCGGCTTGTCGAAAACAGCAATTCATAATTTACTTTCTTCAAAAACTAAACATCCGAGCCTATCCAGCTGCAAGGCGCTTGCGGATGCCTTGGAAGTTCCACTAGAGACCGTTCTGAAGGCCGCTGGGATGCCCACACACAAGACGAAATTCCGGTGTCAGGATGAACTGAATTACGTGGCAGCCCAGCTTTCAGAAACCGACCAGGAAATGCTGCTCGCTTTCGCCAGGATCGTGCTGGCGTTCCGCAGGAATAGGTTCGGCAAATATTGATTAGTCCGGGTAAGTTATCGTAATGAATTAGACCAATATATCCGCAAGTATTGAGGAGGTCACCGGAAAAAATACCACAAACGGTCAGATACAGTAGCAGCCCGGTGACCGGGCTTCACGCACAAACAGGGGAGCTCGACAGCCATCTGAACCACTACAGGTTCGGATGCAGTCCCTGATGGTTAGACATCGATAATTAATATAAGCCTGATCGTGGTTTTTTTGTTCGTGAATACTATTGCTCAACGTTCAGTATTCTGTACTTATTGGCTAGTGAGGTGCTTATGACCATACGTATCATTGCCATTGACGATCACCCGTTGATCCTGAAGGCACTGGCGGACCTGCTCAATGAGCAACCAGATTTCCAGCTTGTGGCCACCTCCAACCAGGGTTCACAGCTGCTGAAGCTGGTGCGCGAGCATAAGCCGGATGTTGCCATCCTTGACCTGGGAATGACACTGGATAATTTCGATCCGATCAACTCGGTACAGACCCTTCACGAGCAGCACCCCAAGGTCAAGATATTGATCCTGACCGGTTATGACGACGGTCTCTGGGTGCGCGAGCTGGTCAAAGCCGGAGCCAGCGGGTATATGCTCAAATCCGACGATTTTTCATTGAGCATACCCTTAGCAGTACGGGCACTCCACCAGGGTGGAAAATTCTTTTCCCCAGCCATTGCTGACAAGCTGCTTGATAGCAGTGAGGATGATCGGCTGACTGCCCGGGAATTATCCGTGCTTAACCTGCTTTCCCAGGGCCTGGCAACCGAGGCGATCGCCAGCAACCTGGGTGTCTCAGAAAAAAGGGTCAGGAATCTGCTGGTCTCGATCTGCGATAAATTGGTGGTCGACCGCTCGGATGGGGTATCTTTACGCATCGCAGCTATTAACGAAGCACGTAAGCAAGGATTGATCCCTGCAGAGTAGATCGCCAGATTATACGGCCTAAAAGGGACGGGACATTTGTCCCGCCCATCACGGGACACTTGGTGATTGATAGCTTGGGGTTGGGTACCTAAAATATTGGAAGGTTTACCAGATATTGTATTTTCAAAGCATGGACTGAGGAGGCATAGATGGAGCAGAATAAGATCAGTGATCTGGCAAAGTCATTCACCGCGTCGTGCAAGCAGGCAGTAAAAGACGCACAGCTGCCCCGGCGGCTTACATCACCTGCGGTCATTGCTGTGGCAATGACCATCCTGAGCGTTATGGCCGAAGGGGAGATCGATAAAAAGGTAGCCTGGACAATCACTTAAAAACGGTAAGTTAGGCTACCGCACCCGAACGGGAAACCGAAACAAGCGATTGAATTCCAATCACTGGCAATATCCAGGAATGGATTTTGCCTGTGAGTTGATTTTTCCCTTATTAATGGCAGGTTTTTTCAGCCTGCATCTTTTTCTTGAAGATATTCACCGTGGATGATCGCGACCTAGATCAAATCCTTCGCATCTATTCGGAGCCTGTAGTCAGGCGCATATCCTCCTGCGAGCTTGCCCTGACCTTTCCAGAGTGTTCTCAGCTGATCGCTGGACACATCACTGAGATACCTGCCTGGCAGATCGCCCTTCCGGTGATCGCCTGCGTGGCAGTTGGTGGGACTCCTGAACCTGGTAACTGTGTGGCAAGCGCCTGGTTCACCGCCAATCTTGCCTCGGAGATCCTGGACGACCTGGAAGATAGGCAGTTCATGCCGGAGCCAGCCTTGCCAACGAAGGAACAAGCAATGAACCTGGCCACCTCCCTGGTCTTCAAGGCATTTCACGACCTGTCCTTGATCCCTGATCCCCGCGGGGCATGCCGCGCGGTCCAGATCTTTGCCGAGGCAGGTTTCAAGGCTTCGTTCGGGCAGCACCAGGATCTGCTCCATAAGCCGCTTTCCGTGGAACAGGCGTTGATGAATTACTGGGAAGCGGTCATTTTAAAATCAGGCAGCGTGTTTATGGCAGGGGCGGGGGCTGGTGCGGCTGCCGGTACCACAGATGAAAGATCGATTCACGCCCTGGCTGAGTATGGCACTTCCCTTGGGGTCATGCTTCAGCTTTTCGATGACTGCCGGGATATCTTCAGCCAGGCCGACGGGGAAGCGAGCCATGAGATCAGCCTGCCAGTCCTGCTGTACCTGCTGGCAGAAGGTGAGGAAGAGCTTCGCAACCTGGACGTCAGCACCAGGGGGCAGCTGGTCGAGCTACTAACCCGGAAAGATATTATCACAGCCATATCCGCCTTGCTGTTGGAGTGGAAGGGCCGTGCCCTGCAGCAGCTGAGCTTCCTTCCGGATTCTCCGGAAAAACAAGTCCTTGAAAAGATCCCTGCCCTGTTCCTGGAGCGGCACCGGGTTGGCCAGTCAGAGGAGCCGGATGGCGATCCCTCCTGAACCAGGCTATCCCAGGCTGATCCGTTTCGTTACCAGCAACGGTTTCCTGGTCGGATTTGCTCTCCTGGCCATTTGTGCGGTCGTGTTCTATAACGCAGCCTATTACATCTTCGTGCCGGTCACTGGGGTGTGGCTGGACTACCAGGACTCCCAGCAGAACTCCGCGGTGATATCAAGCCTTGATCCCGGTGGGCCTGGAGAGCAGGCTGGATTAGCAGGTGGGGGATAGGGTCCTTTCGATCGATGGAAATATCATTTCAGATCTAAATGTCCCGGTCCATCGACCAAAGGGCGCAGGCGAAACAGAGCGTATATGTGATCGAACGAGGTGGGGCAACCCTTTCGATCCCTGTTCGGGTGGGTAGCTATTTTCAATATCCCAATTACCTGCTGGAAGTCCTCCCGGTTCAGGTGCTTTCCCTGATCATTACCCTGCTTGGATTGGTCCTGCTGTTCTTTTCTCCAGCTTCCGAGGTCAGAGGGCGCCTGGTCGGCATCGCCTGGGTGCTGGCAGGTGTGGCATTAACAGCCACGGGGCCTGGTTACTGGAGCTGCGCCTGGTTTGCCCCCAATGTGGCGATGCTTTCCTTTACCGCCGCGATCTTTTTTGCCACCGCTGCCCACCTGTATTTCCCGGTGCCTTCTTTTTCATCCAGGACTCGCAGCCTGCTGATCTATGGTGCCTTTGCTGTTTCGGTTTTGCTGGGGATCGCCTATATCGTGGAACAGGTTCTTTGGAAGTCGCCAACCAAAATCCAGCCTCTTCCACCATGTTCAGGGTGATCAGTATTGTCTTTTATTTATCCATCCTGGTGGATATCGGCTTGCTGCTGAAGAACCGCTTCCTTACCAGGGATGGCGATATCAAAAGGCAGATCAATATTGTCTTCCTTGGAACCCTGATCGGTTTCCTGCCTTTCCTGGTATTGAGCGGCTTTCCCCGCCTGGTATTTGGAGCTGGGAGCGAATACATCCTGGTTCCGAGCAATATCAGCAGCCTGACCCTGATCTTTATCCCGATCGCATATGGTTATGTGATCTACCAGCGGAAGCTGCTCAAGGTCGATCTTATTATCAACCGGGTGCTGGTGTTGTTCTTACTGATCCTATCCGTCCTGCTTCTGTCCTTCTGTGTGTTAAGCGTACTATCCAGGTTGTTTGACCAGCCGGTCCAACTGGTGATCGCAGGATCTCTGCTGTGTGTGCTGGTCGCTTTACCCTCAGCCAGCTTGCAGAAACGGGTGCAGATGCAGGTCGACCGGGTGCTGTACGGACAGCTATTATGACTATACCTCGGTAACCTCCGACCTGTCCAGCCGCCTGGCCCAGACCGTTGATCGTCAGGACTTTATTGACCTGCTGACCTGTATGCTGCCGGAGAAGATGAACATCTCCAGGAGTGAGCTGCTTTTAGCATCGGGCGACCACTTCGAAAGCCAGGGTCTGGATGCCGGGTCTTTTTCGGTCCTTCCGGATGATGAAGTCTGTAATGCGCTGGTCAGTTACCGCAAGCCTGTGCTTGCCCAAAGCCTGTGGAATACGGTCAGCCAGGGATCTTTTGAGCGTTGGGATGCATATTCCTGGGCCCAGGTTCTGGTGCCGATCCTTCACCAGGATATCCTGTATGGCGTGCTGATCCTTGGAGAGCGGTCATCAGGAGAAGTCTATTCAAGCCAGGATCTGCAGATCCTCGAGACGGTCAGCCAGCAGGCTGCCTTGACCATCGCCAATATCATCCATGCGGAAGAACTGAGGGGATTAACCCAGCAGATGGTGCGTTCGGATGAGGACCAGCGGAAAAAGGTCGCCCGTGATCTGCATGATACGGTCTTGCAGAACCTGTTCTTTGTAAAACAGCGCCTGGCCAGGTCCGATCCGGGAGACAGTGTCTTTCATAGACCAGGCGATCGCCAACCTCAGGCAGACCATCAAGGCACAGCGCTCGAGCTTGCTTGACCGTGGGTTGGTCCTGGCCCTCCAGGATCTGATCAGTAGCATGCAAGACATCGCTGCAGACGATACCGCCATCCTGTGGCGGAATAAGCTGAGTGGGGATCTGAAGCTTACTGACGAACAGGCGACATCGATCTACCGGATCGTCCAGGAATCGCTTACCAATGCCTTGAAACATTCTCAGGCTGACCATGTCACCGTCACGGCTCAGCGGGACGACGGTATTCTTGAAGTCCGCATCGAAGATAACGGTATCGGTATGTCGGAGCAGGGAGGGCTATGGGGAGGCGTCCACTACGGGCTGCTTGGGATGAAAGAACGGGCTGCGATGATCGGGGCAGAGATGAGCATTGTTGCTTCTCCAGGATCAGGGACGGCTATTTTGGTGCGAGTCAGGGCATGATGCGGATGGAAGAATTTAACTTAAAGGTGATCCATAATGGAAAATATCAGCTATACGTAAGTTCGCCCATACCGATGTGGATGAGTTCCTGCGGATCTCGCGGGTGGCCTTTGCTGAAGAAACCAGGGCAGCCGGGATGAGCCCTGATGATTTCGAACGGGAGACCCGCAGGATATTCCGCTGGAGGATGATCCCCTATAAGCTGCTGACCGCCTTGATGGGCATCAAGTGGGAAGGTTATGTTGCAGAAGTCGAGGGGAAGGTGGCCGGGGGAGGGATGTATATCGGCAGGAAGGAGCAGATGGCCGTCACCAACCTGATGGTCGACCCAGAATATCGCAGGCGCGGGGTTGGTCAGGCACTCCTTGAAAAGCGGCTGGAAAGGCTTTCTGAACTTGGGCTATCCCTACGTGACTGCCCAGGTACTTGATACGAACCTCGCCTCGCTGGGCAATTTACGAAAGCAAGGATTTTCCGAGTATAACCGCTATTCTGTCTATGAGCACCGACTGCCATCCGATCAGAGGCAATCATGAAGGTTAATGATCGCTTCACCACTCGTCCTGTCAACCGCCGGGACCGGGCAGTATTCCACGCGATCGAAAGCAGGACGACTTCTCCCCTGGTGCTTCAGGTAAATGGCAGTCTGGATTCCCGCTATTTTCTGTCGATCTTGCAGAGGTCCTTCCTTACCTACACGGGATTTTCCTGGTGGATAAAAGCTGTCCTGGTCGATGGAAGGATCATCGGGTTCCTGAGGGCGGACTACCAGCGTTACCAGAACAAGGGTACCCTGCTCCTGCCAGTGATCGAAGATGCTGAGCTCGGATTTCTACCCCAGAATGGTCCGGGTCGCAGAAGACTGGCTGGCTGGAGCGCATAGAGAATCGGTGCTTGTCGAGGTCCCTGAAGAAAGGATCCAGGATCAGCCAATACCTGCTTGATAGTGGGTGGGTAAGGACATATACCTGGATCGAACTGATCAAATGGCTGGATAAATAGACCAACAATATGTAAAATTAACAAAAAAACGGGCTCATGAAGCCCGTTTTGATTCTTGCTAAGTCCTATTGCTTGATTTTCTCTAAAGGGCGTGTTATATGCCCACCCGAGGTGGGACATGTGTCCAGAAACCAGGGGACAGGAAGTAATGAGGTGGGGGATATGTGTGATTGGAAAGTCGCTTGCTGACCAGTAAAATTTCTATGAATGAAATTAATCTCAAAAAATGATCATGATACGAGCGATAGAAATGAACGAAATATGGATAAGGCAGATGATCAAATTATGGGTTTTTATATTTCAGCTGGTAAGGCCTACACAGATGAAGTCATGAAACTTCTCAAAGGACTGAGCAAGACCCGATCATGATCATTGAACCGGAGCTTATAAGGGTTTTGCCGCTGACCGCAAGGAAGAAGATCGGGATCAAGCGGTGATCTCGATCTTTGGCCAGATGACTCGGAGTATATCTGGCTCTGGTTGAGAGATGCGTGAGAACAGTTCCGATGCACAACAAACACCATATTTACATCTGGAAACTATCGTGAGATGAATCAAATGAGACTTACGTAAAAAACACAACAACATCTGCACAATGCAGGATAGAAAAATGGCGGTGCCTTTTATCAAATCTATATTGTTCGATAATTCTCAATAAAAACGATACCTGTGATATGGATTAGCATAACATAACTTATGCCTGGCTTATTTAGGGACATAAATGGAATCAGAACCGAAGCCGAAATCCATCCCATATAGCGTTGAAGCTGAAGAGGCTGTCATCGGGGCGGTACTCATCGATCCAGATGCATACCACTCGGTTGCCCAGGTGATCCAGCCAGGTGATTTCTATATCCATCGTCATCGCTTCATCTGGGAGGCCATTACCCGGCTCCAGGAGCGCCAAATTCCGCTCGATTTCCTGACGATCACGGACGAGCTTGACCAGGCAGGGAAACTTAATGAGATTGGTGGTACAGCGTACCTGACCGGATTGATCAACCAGGTTCCAACCTCCCTGCATGCAGGTGCGTATGCACAGATCATCAAGGATATGGCCACGCGTAGACACATCCTTGAAGCCGCCAGCCGTATCGCCAAGCTTGCTCACAGCAAGGGCACGGATATGGAAGAGGTGATCCAGGAGACCGAAAGGACCATCTCATCAATCCGCCAGGGCAGGCCTTCACTTGGCATAAAGTCTCTATCTGAAATACTTGAGTACCGTGGATGAAAATGTCATCAATCATCCCGGTCAAGCTGACAAGCCCGGTTTGCAAACTGGATTTTGTGAACTGGACATACTGGTTGGTGGGCTGCAGGCTTCAGACCTGGGGATCATTGCGGGCAGGCCTGGGACAGGCAAGACCAGCTTATTGCTTTCCATCATCAGGAATGTGGCCGTCAAAGAAAGAAAAAGAGTCGCCTTGTTCACCCTGGAGATGTCAGGTGAGCAGCTTGCCCAGCGCCTGATCGCCCAGGAGATCAGCATGGATGTCCAACGCCTGCGTTCAGGAAAATTGGAAGTCGATGAAAAGCGCCGATATGGTGAGGCGATCGAACTGCTGCAGAAAGTACCGTTGTTCGTGAATGACACCTCAATCGTCAGTATCAATCAGATCCGCTCAGCCTGCCATAAGCTCTCTTTAGAAAGGGACTTGATCTGGTTGTTGTTGACTATCTCCAGCTTGTCAGTGCAGGAGAGCGTTTTGACAACCGCGTCCAGGAAGTCTCCTATATAACCCGCCAGCTGAAAACATTGGCACGCGAGCTGGATGTTCCGGTGCTGGCTGCTGCGCAGCTCTCAAGGGCGGTTGAACAGCGCGCTGACAAGCACCCGCTGCTGAGTGACCTGCGAGAATCGGGCAGCATCGAGATGGATGCTGATCTCGTGATGTTCATCTACTATCCGGATGAGCTTGGGCTCCCGAGATCATGTGGAGATCATCATTGCAAAACACCGCAATGGGCCGACCGGGGTAGCAAGGTTAGTTTTTCATCGGCATTTTGCGAGATTTGAAGATCCTTCAAGGCAGGAGATATCCCAATGACCCAGCAGCGCGTTCTGCAGTTCGAATTCCAGCAATCCGTGGTACAGGAGAGTGAACTTTCTCCCTGGAGTGAAAGCATCTCGGTATCCGTGCGGCTCTTTTCCGAGGCGATCACCAGCCGATGGTACCGCGATCAATTTTCCAGCCGCGGGAATGACTTTGTGATCTTGCTGGCGATCGCCATGCATGCACGGCCTTTGAAAGGAGAGGATCTGGCGTTGCTGCTCGGTTTAAATATGGTTACTCAGGAGGACGAAGGCAGGCTTTATGCCAGAGTGAGTGATATTGCGCTGGCAGAGGAGTTAGGCATGAGCAGGGCAACCATCGCGCGGGCCATACGCAATTTAGCTGAAAACCAATCTATCTCGGTCCTCATGATCCCAAAGGAACTGACCTCATTTCGCGATTCGCATGGCCGTTTCAACGGGACGAAAGCCTATCTAATTTCGGGTGCTATCCAGGACCAGTATCTCGAAAAGAACATTATTCGCACTTCCCAACACGTTGAGAAAAAAGGTGAAATGGATGCTAATTAATCGGTCACCGTGAAATAAAAGATGGCACATCCAATGGCAGCTGTGTTCAAAAAGTGCACCACCAGGTATCAAAAAAGTACATAAATGGATTAGAAGATAAAGAAGAGGATGAGCTCTCCACTCCGATCGACAGCAGTGTTTTTTCGTATTTCGCCTGGAGTAAGGGCGATCCAGATTACACACCAACGATCAAGGAGAGAGCTGCGCTTAAAAAGCTGGTCCAGGCTGGGTTTACATTCGAGAATATCCTGGAAGGCATTGATGAGGCTTTCAAACGCTCGTCACCGCCGAGATATTTCACACATTGTGCAGCGATCGCCCGTGACCTGTTACAACAGAAGCAGGAAACCCGAAGTCCGGAAAACCATCCGCCGTTTTCCCGGAAGCCGGAAGCCCTTGATGGAACAGGTCCTCTGAAGCGATCAGATGAGTATCGATTTGAACCAGACCTTTATCAAGGCGATCAAGGTCTATCAAAGCAGCGGACGTGAGATCAATACAGACACCCGGTTGCGGTTTCGTATCATGGCGGATCGCTGTGATCCAGCAGCCCGGGCAAGTGGTTCCAGTGGTGGTGAGTGGCTGGCGGAAGCATTGACCTGCGCATTGGGAGTAGCCGATCCGCGCAATATCCTGCACTACGCAGCTGCGGTGCTGGATGACTGGACTGAACATGGAAAGGAACGGAAACAGCCAGGGCAGCCACGAAAAACAGGAACCAAAGGACAGGTTTCCAGGAAAAGTACAAGGGAGCCTGCTGCATTTGCTGGTATTCGTGCATATATAGAGAAGCATGGAGGCATCCCGAGTGGCGACCGAGATTGAAGTCCTTCAGGTATTAAAAATATTAGGAGATATTTACCCAAGTTTCCAGTTAAGCAGTACAGCGATCGAGATGTATGTCAGACTGCTGGATGATATCCCAGGGAATATCCTTGGCCAATCGGTCCTGGATCACATCAGCCGTTCTTCGTTCTTCCCATCGATCGCTGAATTACGGATGGGTGCATTCAATATTATTGAAGCTGCAGATCCTGTCCAATCCGGATATGAAGCCTGGGCGGAGGTTCAAGAGGAGATGCAGCGCGTAGGTTACCTGAACAGGCCAAAATTTTCAAATCCGATCACGGATAAGGTGGTTGATAGTTTGGGCTGGACTTCATTATGCAATTCAGAGAATCCTATTGCAGATCGCGCCCACTTCATCCAGGCGTATCAGGCGTTGCTGGAAAGTCATCGCATCGCTTCACGTCGCCTTCAAGAGGTGAATGAGTTTATAAAATCACTCAATTCTACCAAAACAGAAGAATTACCATTCGGGGAATTCGTGGGAGGTTAAGCAATGCCGACTTACACGAATTTATGCATCCTGCAAGGCTGGTTTGAGGTCGAGTCTGCAAGGACTGTCGTGGCAAATCGAACGTCAGTATTGGTCGTTGAAGGCAGGATTCACACGACTGACCGTGATGGCATCAGAGGTAATTTTAGATGATCACCATCCGGTAGTAGTATCTGGTCGTCCCGCAGAAGTGATCATCGATATCATGCGAAAGGTCAAAGAAAAGCCTTTGATCGAGGCTGGTGTGTGTTTGATCGAGATCGCCAGCGTCTCAGTCGACCAGCCAGCGATCCTGGTAAATCAGGCGCGTCCGTATGTGATCGCCCAGGGTAAGCTTGTAAACCATAATGGTCGATCGCTTGTTGATATCAAGCATATTTCTTTCCTGGGATTACCTTGGGGAGGATTGGAGATGCTTGATAAACAAAAATATGATATGAGCGCTCATGATCAATCCTTTATTCAAGAATCTCACGCAAATAAGAGAAGGCAAATGAAGCAGGTAATGGCATAAATATACGAATTTCTTAGATATATCGGCAAAACGTAAAGGCGATTTCTACCTGTTATCCAATTTTTGTAATGTATCTGATAGGACCAGTGTTTTTATCTGAATTTTGGTGTCGAATGTGCAGTTTGCTATAGTAAGTGCGAATGAGATAAAGTTGAAGCAAAAATAGGCATTATTAAATAAACTGCGCATAGTCGTTGTTTTGCCGGAGAATATATCTTTTAAATAAACCAACGACTGGTGGATGAGCAAATACATATATAATATTGTATTACTCATTCTTCAGGAGGTTCACTCAATGAAAATCTTAGTCACAGGAGGGGCTGGGTTCATCGGCTCACATGTCACTGATCTATTGATTGAATCAGGACATCAGGTTGTCATCATTGACGATTTGTCTACAGGGAGAATATCGAATATTAATCCAAAGGCAGCGTTTTATAAAATAGACATTCGTAATCCAGAAGTTGAAGAGATCTTTTCAAAGGAACGACCAGAAGTTATCTGCCACCATGCAGCCCAGATGGATGTACGTCGTTCCATGTTGGATCCGCTCTTTGATGCTGATGTAAATATTGTCGGATCGATTAAATTAGCGCAGCTAGCCATAAAATATGGCACAAGGAAATTCATTCATATTTCAAGTGGTGGAGCTGCGTATGGCGAACCTGAATACCTACCTTGCGATGAAGAACACCCGATAAAACCCTTATGTCATTATGGAGCAAGCAAATACACATTTGAACTTTACCTGCATGTATTCAGCTCGAATTACGATTTAGATTACTCTGTCCTGCGTTACCCGAATGTCTATGGTCCACGCCAGGATCCGCATGGGGAAGCAGGGGTAGTGGCCATTTTCACTGAAAAAATGCTGCGAGATGAGCAGGTAGTCATTAATGGCGATGGTAACCAGACAAGGGATTTTGTGTATGTGACTGATTGTGCGACCGCAAATTTATTACTCCTCGAAAAAGGGAGTAGAACAGTATACAACCTCGGTTATGGGATTGGAACAACAGTAAATGAGATTTTTTCAAATCTAAGCTCGATCACGGGCTATAAAAGAACTCCCTTATACGGTCCTGCAAAAAAGGGTGAAACGTATAAGATCTATTTGAACGCCAATCGTGCGGTGTCAGAGCTAGGATGGCAACCGACAATCCCATTGGAAGAGGGTTTATTCAAGACTGTAAGTTATATTAAAGAGCATGAATTATCTATGATGTAGGGATCGTACAAGTAGTGTTCTTCTATAAAGGATTAAATTAGCTTTGGAACTGAACCATTCATCACTATGGTATCTTGGGTAAGGTTTCACACAACAATTAAATAATAGGTTGCACATGCTATCAATTTTTGTATGCTCATTACTTTGCTAGCGAATATTGATTTTAATCTATTGGTTGAAATAAAAAAATCCGTGAAAAACGGATTTTTTTATTGACATTGAAACAAAAGTATAAACTAGCTATCACTTTGAATTCAGTGTTACTTAAGTTTACCCCGCTTTCTGATGTCATGCCAGGACAGTCATGATCGATAGATAACTAATATTAGTCAGGTAGAAATCAATTGCTGCCTTGATTCATGCTTGCCAGCCATTGATTATAATAATAGTTCAGCAGTGGGACAAACTCCTGCGTGGCTTTCTGTTGACCTATTGCGGTTGGGTGGCTATCGCCAGGGGACGCGTTTGGAAATGCTGAATAGTTATTATCTACTGTTTGGATATGCTGGATGGCACCATTCCACCAACGGTGGTGGTTACCATCCTCCCACCCAGCATCATTAGGTTCGTTATTTGTATTTGTAATGTCAATCCGCCCTTCGCTGCCGTTCGATGTAAGCACGTTGTAGTAATCAAATACAGCGACATTGCTATATGGATAATCCGCCAGCCAATCGTTCATCAACCAATTATTGAATGCACGGGCGTTGGATGAGCGTTGATCAGCTGTCTGATCACCTGCGGAGTAGTCACCTTCTCCTAATGGTGGGGCGGTAATGACGATGAAAAGTTTATCCTGGCGAGTAGCAAAATAAGAAAGCAAGTCAATATAAATCAGCCTTGGCATTGCTTACTGTCCATTGATCATTGATCACATCTGCTGGTGGGTCATCAGGTGAACCCCACAGATCAGAGTTTGGATAGCAGGATTTGAAGACGATTATTTGGTTCTCTCCACCAGGATCTTTCCTTAAACGTGACCATTTTCCAAAATCACCGAAATTTTGCCCATTTTCGTTGAATAATGCATCCATGTATGTATCACGGTTCGCGCTCGTAAACCACTCAGGCCAGTTTATGATATCAGTACGGTCACCGATGTTGTTCGGACCCCAACCATAGTTAGTCGCACTAACATAATAGTTGTTCGCCATGAGTGCTTTACCCAATCCGCCATAATTATCGGCCAGCCACTGCCCGCCTGTTGAGTGATGGATGAAAATAAGTTTCACTGTAGCTGTGGGTGGAGGGGGACTATTTGGATCGGTGGGGGTATTCTCAAGGCCTAGCGATGAGTCACTGGTTTGTCCAGCTGTAGTACAACTAGCCAAAAAAAGGCAAATCACGGAGAGAACATTGATAGAAAGATAAAGAGTTTTCATCTCATCATACCTTTAAGATATATCGACGGAAAATCACATTATTCCAATTATTACATAAACAGACTCGAAAATCAATGAATTTCTTATCGGGATTGATCCAATATAGTACTTTTCTCCAAAGATAAGTTTTGACGCGTAACTGGGAAATATTCTTCGGAATGCTCGGGATTCCACCACTTTGATTTTTGATAGGGGTGGATAATTGCCTTCACTTTTTCTAGTAGCTGGGTTTACACCATGGGATGGTTATTGCATCTATCAAAAAAACAGGCTTCGATAGTAAACAGTTAAATTCAACCAATCTATCGTTCCCTCGGATATTAAGCCCTTATGGTATACTGCTAAATATTTGATTTCTGTCTTACAATCAATATTTTGTTCAGACTAAAGGTTCATAATTAGTATGCAATAATAAAGTAGTCAGATTAATCTATGACATTATTAGAGGTATCCCATGAAAACCCAAAAAATTTGGTTGCTGCTTGCATTGTTTTTCACAATATCATTGGTAGTCGCCTTAAATGCCAAATTGAATAATCACGCTGAAGTTACGGCTGCATCTTCCTTAGATAATCCGGATGGCAGGTATTTTAATATCCAAGACATAATCAAGAACTTCTTACCATTGCTCGGGAAAGCAGAGTTGGTGGCAACGCCAACACGCACACCGACAGCTACATTAACACCTACTTATACACTGACACCTACTTATACGCCAACACCTACTTATACGCCAACACCTACTTTTACACCGACTCCAACTAACGGAGGACCTTCACATGCAATCATCATTGATCATAACAACCGAGATATTTCACTGATACCAACAGAGTGGATTCTAACGGCGAAGGAGAATGTCGTTTGGTCATATGGCTCAACATCTCATGGAACCCAGCTTTGGGCAGGTGCCGAATATCTGGGTGTCTATGTAAATCCACCAGCATATAATTTCCTCAAAGCCTGGATTATCCCACCCATCCAAGGAAACCCAGCATATTTACGAATGGGATACAATGATGGTTTTTCATGGAACCCTGATAGTTTCCTTAGTTCGGCACGAAATATGCTAGATCAAGCACCTCAAAGCAATTCCTTTATGTGGTCATGGTGCGGTGAAATGTCGTGGATTGATACTAGCGTAGTCCAACAGTATCTTGATAAAATGACACAATTGGAGAGTGAGTACCCAGGTGTGCGTTTTGTTTATATGACTGGACATACCGATGATGCTTATGACCCGCAAGTACTCACGCGTAATAACAATATGGTTCGAAATTATGTGTTGGCAAATAACAAGATCCTCTTTGATTTCGCAGATATGGAGAGTTGGTTACCGGATGGAACCTTATACCCTGGTATCCCTGATGATAGCTGCCCGTGGTGCCAGGATTGGTGTAATTCTCACCCTGGTTACTGCCCTGTACCCGATATCAACTGTGCGCACTCACACTCTTTATTGTGTTATTTGAAAGGCCAGGCGTTTTGGTGGCTTTCAGCGCGCTTAGCTGGTTGGGATGGTATTGTAAATCCTTAATGATCCTCAGCATGACTAACTACGAAATAAAGGCAAAGCTATTATCTTTATTGGGACTTGAAGATATGTATCTATATGCGATAACTCGATTTAATATTAATAAAAGGATTCGTGTAATATAGATGGGGAGATCCTATTTTTTTTCTTCTGCCTAGATATCTACGTCGAGGTTAATCATAGGTGCTATTCTTCCTGATCAAGAGAATGGCACTTTTTATGCAATCAAACTAAAAGTACAACCGAATTTTTAGACAATATCTAAGGGTATTCTTTATATGACCACGTAATAATTGATCGAATGCATATGAAGAAACAAATTCCATTTTCATAGTGAGGATCATGAATACTTCAGATTATCTCTTAGAAAAATCAAATAAAAATGCCCTTGCATTCATAACGAACAATCTTGAAGTTATCATATGGATTGTTACAAAATATATCGGCGCGTTTGATTGAGGCATTACGGAAAGACGAAATTCAACCAGGCGATCGAGTGGCAATATGGGGAATAAACTCGCCGTTATTGGGCAGCAGCCTACCTCGCGATCATGAAAATGGGTGCTATCGCAGTACCCATCTCTACATTCATCTCTGCTGATGATTTTAATCGCTATTTGGAATTTACTGGTTGTAAGTTCTTGTTTGTTGATAAGGCTCTTTATAACCGGAATTTAAAAATATCAAACCAATTTCCCAAAATTTGTCCTCGATGATGAGCTACTGAACACTGGGCAACTAGACTGGCCAACTTCGTGCGAGAATTTTAACATTGATAGCGATGCTACGCTTATGTTTACTTCTGGAACAACTGCGACCCCTAGGGCGGTCAGGATCACTCATCGTAACATCCAGGCAAATACTGATTCCATTATCAATTACCTCGAGCTAAATTCCGACGAGCGGATGATGGTGGTATTACCCTTTTTTTATTGCTTTGGGACTTCATTATTGCATACACACTTACGGGTCAATGGAACCCTGGTGTTGTGTAAGTCTTTTGTTTTTCCTGAAACTGTGCTAGATCTTATGGAAAAAACCAGGTGCACTGGTTTTGCCGGTGTGCCGACGAATTATCAAACCTTACTTCGCAACTCAACCTTTCCTGAATAGAAACTTACCACATCTTACGGAAAATTCAACAGGCAGGCGGAAAGCTCCACAATACCCTAATTCAAGAGCTCGTCAGCTCGCACCCACAGGCAAAAGTATATGTCATGTATGGGCAGACTGAAGCTACAGCTCGCTTATCGTACTTGCCGCCAGGATTGCTCAGCACGAAATTAGGCTCGATTGGAAAAGGTATTCCAGGAGTGACCTTATCTGTTGTTGGTGAGGAAGATGGGCAACCGGTTAAACCAGGGGAAATTGGTGAAATAATCGCATCGGGAGATAATATTTCACCTGGTTACTATAAAGATCCCGAAGCATCTCAAGGAAAATTTAAAAAAGGCATTCTCTATACTGGCGATTTAGCAACAGTTGATGAAGAAGGTTATATATACATTGTAGACAGGAAAAGTGACTTCATCAAATCCTATGGTAATCGCATCAGCAGTTATGAGATTGAGACCTGCGTGCTTCAGATCCCGGATGTGGTTGCTGCAGCTGCCATCGGTGTCCCAGATGAACGTGCTGGGGAAAAAATCAAGGTCTTTGTCATCTTATCCTCGAAGTCGGCAATGATGGCTGAAAATATCATGGAACATTGTCGTACAGCACTTATCCAGGTATATGTGGCCTGAAGAGATTATCATCACTAAATCCTTCCCTGTAAATGCACATGGCAAGGTGATCAAGTCAGAACTAAGAAAAATCGGAACCAGCTAACATGTGCGGGATATGTGGGGTCTACAATCTTCTACCAAATCAGAGGACTGATAAATCTATCATTCATCAAATGCTTGAGATGGTTCAACATCGTGGCCCTGATGGGGTTGGGATTTACTAGCGATGAAAACATGGCGATGGGGAATGCTAGACTTAGCATCATTGACCTGGTAACAGGTGATCAGCCAATTACCAACGAAAATGAAACACTTTGGATTGTGCTAAATGGTGAGATATTCAACTATATCGAATTGCGCCAGGATCTTGAGCAGCGCGGCCATCAATTCAACACAAAAAGTGATACCGAAACGATCTTGCACGCCTATGAAGAATTCGGCGAGAAATTTCTTCAGCAGTTAAATGGTCAATTTTCCCTGGCTATCTGGGATAAGGCTAATCGATCTCTTTTTTTAGCCCGCGATCGACTTGGGAATAACACCACTCTTTTATACCATTCATAACAACCAACTCATCTTTGGATCAGAAATAAAAGCAATCCTGGCATTTCCCGGTATTCAAGCTGAAATTGACCCTGTTGCTCTTCAGCAGGTCTTCACCTTCTGGAGTGTTCAAAGCCCAAGATCGATTTTCAAAGGGATCTATGAACTAGCTCCTGGTCATTTCCTAATTGCAAAAGAAGGTCAGGTATCTGTAAAGACCTTTTGGTCATTGGATTTCACGAAACAAATTAAATCCACATACAGAAGATGAATATCTTGAAGAATTGGAGAGTTTGCTGGTTGATTCGGTTCGCCTTCGATTACGATCAGATGTTCCGGTTGGAGTTTATTTGAGTGGAGGGATTGATTCATCCATCATCACCTCGCTTATCCGAAAATACTCCAATTATCCCCTCGAGACATTTTCGATCTCCTTTTCCGATCCTGAATATGACGAGAGTCATTATCAACTCGAAGTGGCAAATTTCTTCAATGCTAAACACCATGTGGTCCGATGTGGTTATGAAGATATCGGGCAAATTTTCCCAGATGTCATCTGGCATGCTGAAACACCTCTTTTACGAACCGCACCTGCACCGATGTATTTATTATCAAAGATGGTCAATAGTTTTAGGTATAAAGTTGTCCTTACCGGGGAAGGTGCGGATGAGTTTTTTGCTGGATATGATATTTTCAAGGAAATGAAGATCAGGCGTTTCTGGGCAAAAAACCCGGAATTCTACATTACGACCTCTGTTATTAAAACGGCTATATACTGACATCGAAGGATTATTTGCCGACCAGATTCGAATATATGAAGGCATTCTTTAAAAATGGATTGAGCAGATACTGGCTCTCCATTCTATTCGCATATGCTTCGTTGGAACACTACCGGACGCATAATTCGGTTCTTACAGAATTCTGACAGGATTGTTCAATCGCCCTTCGAACTCTTACCAGAAAATTATTCTCGAGTGGTCAGACTTGGCAAAGGCACAATATCTTGAAATCGTGACCTTTTTATCACCATACCTGTTATCTTCGCAAGGTGACCGTATGGCGATGGGTAACTCAATAGAAGCACGCCAACCCTATATCGATTATCGTATTAGTGAGTTTAGTGATCGTCTGCCTGACACGCTAAAATTACACGGATTGAAAGAAAAATGGCTATTAAAGCAATTGGGAGCAAAAATCTTACCGGAGATCATCTGGAAGCGGTTGAAGAAACCTTACCGGGCACCCATCAACCAATGTTTTTTCAGCCATCCTCATGATTATGTGAAAGAATTACTCTCTGAAAAATGTATAAACGAAACGGGATACTATAATACGAGAGCTGTGTTAGCTTTGATCCAAAAAGCGGCGAACTCAACTAAGTTGAGCGAAATCGATTCCATGGCTGTTGCAGGTATTATCTCGTTGCAGCTTGTTCACCAGTTTTTCATTAAGGAATTTCAGGCTAAAGCCTATACAAGTCTAATATTACTAAGACTAGTTGAATACTGATCTAAATCGGAGCTGATATGAATGATCCAAAAAAACAACTCAGATCGGAAATGTCCTTGGGTTTTAGCCGAGAGTGGTTGAATCTCGACCCTGAAGATGAGGTAAATCTGATTTGCGGAAAATTACGGCAAGGGATTTTCGAAAAATTACATAAACAGGGTGGAGTGGTTGGTATCAGTGGTGGAATTGACTCGTCGGTTGTTCTGGCATTAACCGTAAAAGCTGTTGGAGTTGATAAGGTACTGGGGATTTTATTACCAGAAAAAGAGTCCGACCCAGAAAGCAGCGAGCTAGCTCATAATCTTGCTGATCAATTGGGAGTGAAGACAGTAACTGAGAATATTTCGGACGCGTTGGATGGCTTTGGTTGTTACCAACGCAGGGATGAAGCCATCAGGAGGATTGTTCCCGAATATCATCAACCAGGTTGGGCAGCGAAGATCGTCTTACCTGCTAATTTACTGGAGCAGAATACATTAAATATCTTTAGCCTAGTGGTTACCTCGCCAGATGGACAAGAGATCAGCAAACGTTTACCAAGAGGATGAGTTTCAACAGATTGTTGCCGCTTCAAATTTTAAACAACGCAGTCGCATGAGTTTTTTATATTACCATGCCGAGGCCCATAATTATGCCGTGATCGGAACGGCTAATAAAAACGAACATGATCTCGGATTTTTTGTGAAATACGGTGATGGTGGTGTGGATATTGGCCCGATTGAACACCTTTTCAAGACACAGATTTTCCAAATCGCCAAGTATCTGAATATCCCTGAAGAAATCCAGGCTCGTGTCCCCACCACAGATACCTATCCAGGTGGATCGACCCAGGAAGAGTTCTTTTACCGAATACCATTCGATATCTTGGATGCAATCTGGCTGGGTCACGAAAAAGGTGTAAGCGCAGAAGAGATTGCAGAGGTTCTACAATTGACGCCTGAGCAGGTAACCAGGGTTATCTCTGACATACAATCAAAGATACGAGCCACGACTTACTTACGGATGGCACCACTGCGGCCGGATAAAATGTAAGTCATTTATCTAAATAGAACCATAAATTATATTGATCTAAAAAATACTATTGCATTCAATGACCCAGAGGTGCCGAAGATGTTAAAGGCAGCAATTGATTGAAGGAAATATTAAAGGTCGATACAAGGATCTGTATATAAATAAAGAACCCGCATTGAGCGGGTTGCTTTATGCTAGTATTATCGCTATAGGAATAAATGGCTATTGTCTGGCGCCTATTAATTCCAAGTATTGTTTAGCATAAGTAACCAGGTCAGGACGATCGTGCTGACCCCACCACCATGCATATACTCCAACTTCCTGGTTGGTCTCAGGAAGCAAGGATAGTAATGGTTCTGCAGCTTCGATTTGTCCATTCCAGAGATAACTGAGACCCAATGCCTTGATGATCCCCCTGTGATATGGATCACCCAGGTGGGCAATTTCTAAAAGACTGACAGCGGTAGAAAAATCCTTCTTAAACATGGCAATTAAGCCTAAGCGGTAATTAGCACTGGGATTGCTTGGATCATAAAAGATGGCTCGCTTAAAAAATGCTTCGGCATTAATAAGCTGGTTGACATGCTGGCCCTCATCCCAGACGCCTGTGGGAAAATCAGCTAGTTGAACCTTCGCCATTTCTACTGCCCCGAGATTAGTGAACCATGCAGAGAGAATTGGACGATGAAAAATGATCATTGAACCAAGGATCACGATGATGGCAGTTATTCCGGCTATGGCATGCTGTCGCTTTTGAACATTTGCTTGTGGGGCATTTAATGTCTCTGATTTTGTCAAAGTCAACAAGCCGACTGCCATCCCGGGAACATAGAAGATAAGCATTGTGGAAATGGTGCGCAAGACAACATTATCCACGAGTCCATGTAATATCATGATTAAGAGGCTCGACAGAATTGAATAACGTAATATTGAGAGGTTACCGGATAATGGTTTAGAAAGTAATAAGACCAGGCTACCGAGGATGATCCAACAGAGCATAAAACCACCCAATAGGCCTTGTTGAAGAGTAGTATCTAAAAAGATGTTATGGCTGTAGCCCAGGATGTAATTGGGATTATTCATGATATATGTGGAGTAAAGACCGGAAAAACTTTCGAGACCGCCTCCTGTAAATGGTGTATCCTTGATTAGTTCATAAGCGCTTAGAAAAAGATGAAAGCGCGAGTCTGAAACATAGAGACTCGTACCACCAATAGCTACCTGGATTATTCTGCGATTAAGTGAAACCCATGCAACACCGAGTGCCATTAACAAAATCGCTCCAATAAACGCTGCATAAAGCGTTTTCCTTAAAGCAAAAGTACCCCGAATAAACCAACGATTTAGTGCCCACCACCATAAACATAATAATAACGTTAGACCTACCGCAAGCCATGCTCCGCGTGATTGGGTAAAGATAATAGTTAGCCCAATAATACAGGTGAATAATACAAATAAGCTACCCAATAGATATGATTTTTTTCTCCAAAATTGCAGAATGAGCGCAAATGAGAATGGAAGTATCAAAGCCGCAATTCCAGCTATATCATTTGGATTTATGCTTATCAGATTTATATTCGGTCGTATCCGCATCCAGGTTTTACCGAGCTGGCTGATCAGAATGAATTTTTGAGGCTGTGCTTCCCAGTCATTACACAGGAAGAAGTAAACACATAAGACCAAACCGAGCAAGCTCAACATGACTGCAGCTTTCCAGAGATTTTCTACTGGCTGGCGTGCAAGGAGGAAATACAAAAGAACTGAAGTAATTAGGAACCAGAATTTCATCCATGCAGCTTCAGGTTGATATGCAGCCCATATCCCAATTCCAGCTGTAATTAAGTAGATCAAGATAGGAAGATTAAAAGGTGTATGTATTATGGTGGATCTTTTGGCTGAAATTCTAATGATGAGAGGTGCGATGGCAATGAGTATCGGTAGCCAATTTTGCCCGGGAATTAACCTCCACAATATTATTGCCAATAGTGATGCAGGTTAGTTCGGCTAAAAAGAAATTTGGACTGTCAACAATTCGCTTCATATTTTGCTTTGTATTATGAAACAAAATCAGCCGGTAATCTGTGTAATTTCGCCTGATGTGCCATTATAGATGATCGTAAATTCCTGCAAGTCTGGAATGATTGATTGTGGAAAAACGAAATGTGAAATTAATCGAATATTATTAGTTGGCATATGCCTGATAATTTGCTTCGAATGTTTCTATAAATCATGTCTTTGATAGACAGTAAAATTGCGATTGAATTACAATAATCTTTCGGAATAATAATTCTTATATCTCTTTAGAAGATCTATATATCATTTGATTGCTACAAGTATACCTAAACGACTTAATTAAACTGTTTCTCGGAAGTTGCGAATAAAAAAAGAAATAGGTTTTCTTCATAATAACCAGATGACCGAAAAATATCACCCCTTCTTAATTCCCTTGTCTGGTTCAGAATAATACTTGTGATATCGATACCCGTACAAGTCATTTTTCTTTCTTCGTTGAACCACAACACCTAGCAGATTTACCCCTGCTAATCGTAAATCATTTACTACCTGTTTCAACATCTCAGAGCGTGTTCGGCCGAGCCGTGAAACGACAATCACTCCATTAACAAGTTTTGCAATGAGATAAGGTGTCAGAGAATAACATTGCTGGTGGACAGTCAAAGATTATAAAGTCAGATAGTTTACCTAATTCTTTAACAATTAATTTCATGCGATCTGATCCGAGTGCTTCAATAGAATTCATCTTTTCTGTACCGCAAGGAAGGATTTTTAAATTCTCGATCTCGGTTGATTTTAAGCAATCAACTACGTTTATTTCTGATTTTCAAATAAGATTTGTAATCCTCTTCGTTTACAACATGAAACAACCTGTGAATTGAAGGTTTTCTTAGGTCAGCATCCACAAGAATTACCCTCTGACCTGATTGCGCCATAACAACTGCCAGGTTTGAAGCAGTTACGCTTTTTCCTACCGAGGGCTCAGCACTAGTGAATAATATTGATCGTAAAGACTGCCAATTTGATATAGATTGGAGATTTATCCGAAGCATCCGGAAAGAATTGACCTCGGGTGATGATGGATTTTCTAGAGCAATTAATTTACTTTGATCTTTTCCGCCATTAATTTTGTCGATCTTTGCCAGGGTAGGTAAATTTAATAACTCTTGTGTATCATCCAGGGCTTGCATAGTGTCGTCAAAATACTCAATTACGAATATTCCTCCTACTGCCAGTATAAGACCAATTGCTGCCGCCAATAATACATTCATACGAGTGTTAGGCGAAAACGGGACCGTCGGTAATGTGGCTTCTTCAACAATTGAAATTGTATTTGCATCACCACCTTGGATTGTCGACAATAGTGAGGCATAAGTACTTTGCCAATTAGAAATTTTTGTTTCGAGGATATCAATTTGATCCTGTAAATCCTGGATTTCACAGCGCTGTTTGAATTATCCAGCTGTGATTGTAAATCGATTATTTCTTGTTTTCCGGAATCAATTTTTTCTTGTAAATCAGATAATTGTGATTGTATGAATGTGGTTTGTTCCAGGTTTCACCTGGTTTGCCCCTGATGGACTCAGCTTTATTAGCTCACTTGCCACTGTGTCGGCAAGTAATTTAGCAATCTTGGGGATTCCCATCAATAGCGAATATTTCAATTAATTGAGTGTTTGGGACCACATTGGCGGTGATTTTCGATGCAATCTGTTCCCAACCGACATTCCAGCCAAGTGATTTTACTGTAGCATCCAGAACAGGCTTTCTTGAGACCATTTGCTGGTAGGTACTAGCTAATTGTTGACTTAAATATATTTGTGATGAATTTGGGTCCGGATTCTCAATAATCCTGCCTACCATTAATGTTGTCTTTGCTCGGTATAATGGAGTTACTCTCTTGCTCGCGAAATAGCTCGAGAATGATGCAATCAAGATTGATAATAGGATCAGCCACCACCATTTCCAGACAACGCGTAAATATCGACGTAATTCCATGCAATTCTCCGATAAGAATTTTATTTTGATGGATTAGGCAAAAAAAACTTAAGCCTTCTTTTAAAGATTAGTCACCTTTTATTAATATCATTATAAACCTATAAATATAACGTGATTCCACTAAAACGATGGGTTAATAAGGTACTTAGTTTTAGTTGGTAATTTATCTTTCATCGACTACTTCTTGGTTGATGATAAATACACTTACATGCGAAGAAGATGGCTACACTTACCATTGGTATAAAAATTTATCTATCATCTTATATGTATGAAACGATTAGAAGCATACTTTGGGTAGAATTGTGATCTACTAGTATTTTTCTCTAACCACTATTATTATTCGTCACTTCTCAAAGGTAGAAATTAATAGACCTAACAAATCTGTTAGGAACAATATACCTGGTAGAATATCTTCTATAATCTGTAAAGACCATGCTATTCTACAATAAAAAAGCTATTCGAAAATGAAACTCAAACCTCCAAGGCATATACCCCTACTTTTTATCATACTTATCGTAGCTATATTATTTGTTTCTAATTCCTTCAGCTTCCACCCACAGACAATCGGAGCATTGGCTTTATTGTCGTCTGCTAATAGTTATTCGAATTTGATGAGGAGTTACTCTCAGTTGCAAAATCTTACCACTGTATATCTACCAGTTATCCAAAACCAATCTGGTATCGACTTTACCGCCGCATATCTTGTCTTCCTCACGAACAGTGAATACTACCATTCTTCGATGTAACGAATGTAACCAACGATCGTTTCTCAGAGATGGCTATCTTCTGGTTTGGGAATGTAACTTCAATTGATAACTATACCGATGTTCGTGTAGGCTATAATCGCACTTCCCTCTTTATTAGAAGCGGCACATTCGACCGTAAACTTTGGTACGATTTGCAGCCAATCCCGTCAACTCTTCCAAACTGGGATACAATCTCTCTTGTGATCGATACAAATAGCAATCCAGGATTTCAACCTTCCTCAACCAGTTTTCGCTTGGATGCTGAGTTGAGTATCAATGTCGATCCGGATGATCCTAGATATAAAGCGAGCTATACTGGAAATGGATCTGAATGGACAAGTGCTTCAATTGAATTTCATGCCTTTCCAGGCTGGCGGGGTGAAGGATACAATAATAATAACGCTGAAGATCGAGGATGGGCTATGTCTTTCGAAATTCCCTTTACCAGCTTGGGAATAAACAGTTTACCCCCTGATGGAACGGTCTGGCGCTTAGGCGTTCAGGTTTTTGATCGTGATGATGTTGCTGGTACACCGATAACCCCACAAATTTGGCCTGAATTGATGGTCGAATCCAATCCCTCAACTTGGGGTAGATTGCATTTTGGGCTTCCGATATATACTCCTCCAGATGTTCCGGAGACGGGCAGCGTTACTGATTCAAAATAAATTAAATGGTGCAAAGGTGATCGATGCGGCTGTTGGGGGAACGACAGGCAACCTCTGTCCTGGAGACACCGATTTTATTTGGAATATATGGGGAAACCTGAATTTTGCTGGAGCGTTTGATTTTGCCATTCAAAATCAGGCTGATGTTGCCGATTGGCCTTGCTTTGCTAAGTATTATCTTACATTCCCTATAGACCAGATTCCTCATGATAAATCCATCATTTCAGCTAAGCTCAGTCTTACACCAATTTGGTGGATCTGACCCAACCCAAGCCTATCCTTCCCTTATCCAGGTATTTACTATCGGGCAGAACTGGGATGAAAGTACAATTACCTGGAATAATGCTCCCCTTGCATTTGAGAATGTTAGCCAGGCATGGGTCAATCCGACTACTTTTCCTGGATGGCCGGGTATCCTTATGAATGGGATGTGACCCGGGCTGTAGTTCAAGCTTATCAATTGTCAATTCCGCTCAGGTTAGCCATGTATGAAGCAGATGCTGCCATGCACAGTGGTAAATATTTTAGTTCTTCAGATGCGGAAGATTGGAATTATCAGGCTCGTCCCGCCTTGATTGTGGTCTGGGGTGAGCCATAGTTTTTTTGTGATACGTACTCGGCATAAAAATATCGTGAACATTCTTGGAAAGAATTAAGATTAAAAACGAATATATATTTTCAAGATCGTGGTCTGTTGGGTATTGTTCGAACGTGATTACCTGACATCGGAAAATTCGCTAAGTATTCCATACTTGCAATTCTAAGCTGTTCTCGTTTACTGTTTTTATCCACATTATCAGTCAAATATTAAATCAAGAATAATTCTTAGAGTTGGAATTCATGTCTTCCAAATAAACATTAGGTTGGAAAGCGCTTGAGAGATATCTGACTTTCGAATAGTTGCCAACAACTACTAACTATTGCAAAGATTGTAGCAGCTAATAATAACCAAAACTAATACGCTAAAGCAGTATTAGAAACCTTGATTTTCTCAAGACTTGACATCTCTGAGGACCTGGTAATCTTTATCATGGAATAATCACCAACTTTTTCGGTGGCTGGAAAAGTATTGTTATAACTAGATCCCTTTTCTCGAATTGAAGCGATATATATTTTTTCTAATTCAGCAACGATTTTATTCCAATCATGGTGGATTTCTACATATCTTCTGCCTGCCTGTCCAAGTAAATCCCGACTGCTCTGAGTTTGCCAATAAATCCAAGATCGCCTTTGAAAATTCCATTGGATCATTTTCAACCAATATATCATGACTCGCTTCCACATCCAACGCAGAAATGGCTTGAGATGAGGCAATCACCGGGGTAGCACATGCCATTGCTTCGAGGACTTTATTCTGAATCCCAGCGCCATAAGCAACAGGCGCCACCGCGATTGTAGCTTGCTGTAAATAAGCCTGGATATCATCTACAGTTCCTGTAACGCAAATCGCAGAATTTTTAGCCAGCATCCGGATTTCCTTGGGCGGATCTTTCCCTACGATCCAGAGCTTGACATCAGGCCTTTCATTCCAAACCATTGGTAAGATATCTTTTACAAGATGGATTACCATGGTTACATTAGCATGGTAGCTCATTTTTCCGTGAACTACCAAGGTAGCTGGTTCGCGTCGAATTTGACTGTTTGCGTTGGAAGGTATCCAGATCGACACCATTGGCCAGTACGGACACCTTATGATGAGTTAACCCCTCTCGATCCAATTCCCAAAACGCTTGCTGGTCAATCCTGGAGGTGACTAAGACGCGATCAAATTGTATGGCTGCTCTTCGCTCGTATATCTCGGTACGCTGCAACTCCATTTGTGCCAGCCAGCGGTTGAACCGCTTCTGGCTACTGTTGCGAAGTTTGGCGAAACAGTGAGGAGATACTATCTACGCTATCCCAGATGATTGGTGGGTACGAACGATTGTTGGGTTTTTCAGCCCATTTATTGGTTAAGGTGATTCCAAATCGCGCCCCGCGTAAATGTTCGATATGTATGACATCCCACTTACCTGTACCCATGGTCATCATTAGTAAGATCAAGCAATACCTGTTGCAGTCTTGCATTCCAGCAATAACTTGCTTGAAGCGGTGTCGAGGTGGGTAAAGCTAAAATGCAATTCATTAGGGATCGCCAGCGGGGTTGATGGATGGCAATGCTTCGCTCGACAATACCCTCAATTTTTCGAAGCGAATCCCGCTCTTCCGCATTCTCCCACAATGTTGCCAGGGTAACATGGTGACCCCGCAGAGATAAGTTACGGATGAGCTGATAGGGCCGGACGCGTATTAAATTAGGAATGTAAGGAACAATGTAAAGGATACGCATGCTATATAGATAGTAGTGATTTCCTGCTTTTATACGATTGGAATAGCTCGCCGCCTGGTTAACCAATTGATAATATCCTGGAAAGCCACTCCAGCGAATAAGATAGCTACGGCATCCACTGGTAATCGGTAACGGATCAGTGCCCACGAAAGCAAGTGGATCATGGAATAAACGATAATGAAAAGAATCAACAAGACCACTGGGGAAGATAATGACAATTTTGTGAAAGGTTTAACCAGGCTTCGCACAAGGCCGTAGAGCATGAATGGCAAGAATAAGCCGAAGCTAAGCACCCGAGAAATATTGCTGATTAATCCTGAATCTGCTGATGGCCAGAACATGAAATAAGACCGGGATGCGGCTGAGCGAAAGCAGTAGATATCTCCCGGGATCATCAATAACGAATTGCAGACCTCGCCGCATTAATTCCTGATCGAGGGCGGCCTCATCCAGGTTGCGGACCTCAGGTGGGATCAGATCCTGATAAGAGCCCATCTCTGGAGTCAAAATAGGTACAAAATGCGTGCCGTAAATGGGGTGGTTCCCCCAAAAAAAAGCATAGCCCGAGTTGGTATTGAGCAAAACAAAACGGCCAAAGCGTGCATAGTTATAAGCAGTAAATGGTAAGATCATAACTATAACTACCACGCAAGAGACGATGATTGAGATAAAGAACTGATTTCAATCTATCACGACCTGCCACGATCATCCAGAGAAAAATCACCGGGATTATCAGCAAGAATAACTGGCGCAATAAGACCGCCGCACCCATACATAGCCCGAGAATAATTCCTTGCCAGAATTTATTCTTAAGAACGACACTTTATTATTGGTAGCAGGTATGAGACACAATAGAGATTGCAAGAAATAATACCAGCTAAAATCGCTGTGATATAAAATGGCTCGGTCATCAAGCAAGCGTCATAATAGATAAAATACGCATAGACTGCAGTTATTGCTGCCGAGATCAACCCTACCAGAGGGTTGAACACACGCTTACCGAGATGATAGATAAGGATTGGCTGCAAGATGCCGACAAGAATTGCCTGGATCAAGCGGGCAACCAGAGGATGGACCCAAAAACTGTATAGACTGGCAACAAGATAAAAAGTATATAAAAAGCTCCAATGCGCAGTAGGTGCCCCGGCAGCTGTAATCGGCCACCAAGGTTCGCTAAATGTAAATCCATGGCCATTCAACACCCGAACTGCCAGTGTGTGGTATGAGATTTGGTCATATGTGCCTGGGAGATCGACGATCTGATCACCGAGATAAATAGAAGCCCCGATACGCAAGAAACTGGAAACAATTATGACAGCAAAAAGGATTAAGATTGCTTTTTTGCAGATATCTCCGACCCTCGGATTTCACATTTAAATTAAGCGTAGATATCATCTAATTTTCGTAAGACAACCTGCCAGTCATAATTTTCTCTGCCAAGTATGCGACCGTTTAGCTGATAATCTCATTTGCAAAATCGGGATCTTTAATAGTTTTGCTAAGAGCGATCGCAAACTGTTCTGCTGTATCTTCACCAATATATCTTCTCCCGGTATTGCATCAATCCCCTCCAAACCAATCGGAGGTGGTTACCACAGGAATACCTCTGGCGAAAGCCTCTGAGATGCGGACGCGCATCCTCCACCTGCAGCGCACTGGCACGACCATTAAAGCAGCCTTCTCCAGATAGGGAATCAGATCAGGGACGTATCCGGTGATGGTGATCATTCCGGGGATTGGTGGCCAAGCGTACCAGGCTCAACTAGTCGCCCCTTTCCAATGATCGTAAGTGTCACATCCAGTACTTGACCACGCATCAAAGGAAACACCTTGTTCGTAAACCAGCGTACACCATCTGCATTTGGGGGATAATAGAGGTCCCATTATTGCAACGATATTATGAGAACCATGGATACGTTGGATAGGGGTAAGGTTGGTTGTATCGATGGCAATTGGGATGACACTATCCGGTTAGCAGCCACCATTTGATGTTCTTCTTGGACATGCCTTAAGCAAAGCTTGACGGTCGATTTCGGTTACCGCCAAGGTATAGTCGAATTGTCCGATAAGACGACCTTCATAATGTTCCACCCGTTTTGCTTCCAGGGCTATGACTGGTTTGAGGATTGCCGGAGCATTTTGTTTCATGCGTTCGACAATTGTCCAGGTAGCATTATGCGCATCAAAGACTACTTGGGGTGGGGGGTAGATCCTTTGAAATGCAAGCGCAAATTGTGTCATTGTGAGTTGGTCGGCATGGACAACATCGAATGGTTTATTTCTCTTTAGCTCTTCAACTTGCTGCGCATAGTCTTCAAATCATCTCGCTCGATCAGAAATGGGCGCTGTCCAACTGGCTACGCAACCAGTAATAGCCATCTGCCAGGCGAGACCTGCGGATGGGTACAGGATACACATCACACATCTCTTCTAGAACCGGTAGAGCGGTACTTGTCCTCCTGGCGCACATATGAAACTAAGGTCACGTCGTGTCCCTGCCTAACTAGATATCGCAAGACATGCCAGGTCTTGACCCTGGGGCCGGAATCAGGAGGATAAGGGAGAATTTGGGTAAGAAATAGGATACGCAAATTTATAGTTGTGGGAGAGCAGCAAGTAGACGCAGATAATGGCGCGATAGAGCTAAATGCTGCTCGTGTACGGGTAGTCTCTCCAACCAGGCTAATGGTGTCAGGGCTAGGCGGATTAGAGACGCAAAGACAATAATTAACTTATAGATCCAGGTAGCTGGTTTTCCATAATGCTTACGGAAAAAAAGTAATTTTGATTGATATAGTTGGATAAACATTCTGGCAGCTACCTGACGGGTACTTTGTCCGCCGTAATGGATCACTTCGGCAGTGGGCAGCCAGATGATATTCCATCCAGCTTTTCTCGCACGGAAGCAAAAATCGATCTCTTCAGTATACATAAAATAATCTTCGTCAAGTAGACCGATCTGATCGAAGACTTCTCGGCGGATGAGCAGACAAGCGCCTTGGAGGGAATCAACCTCACGCGGTTGCGTCAAATTCCAACTGGCTTGGTAATAACTTCCTAACTGGGTGAATCTTATCCAGGTGGAGTAGACGCCAGAACTCGCGTGCTAAAGTTGGGAATGGATAGCAAGAACCTTGAATAGAGCCATCAGCATTGAGAAGGCGGGGACCAACAATACCCGTTTTAGGTTGAGCAGTCAGGTAGTCAGACATAGTATTTATTGCAATAGGGTTTAATCTCTGTGTCAGGATTAAGTAATAAAATGTATTCACCACTGGCACTGACTAATCCCCTGGTTATTCGCTTTCGCAAAACCAATATTCTCCTTATTTGCAATAACTTCAACGAAAGGATATTCTCTTAACTACTTCAAGGCTATCATCAGTTGATGCATTATCAACAAGTATACCTCATATTCATTTATGGAGTTATCAAATCAGACACTTTGCCAAGCAATTTCGAAGACATCACTGGCGTTCCAATTGACGATTACAATCGATACTTTCATTCAATGTTCATTGATTAGTCTTGAGCTGCATTCTTCTTATAAGCACGTTCGAGCACAACTAATCCCCCTAAAAACAACCATCCCAGTAAGCTGGCTCTAAATCCATGTAGCCGATATTATAGACAAACGGGACAATCCAATCCCCAAGCATACCTGCTGCGATCATCCCTGCAAGCCCGCCGATCGCACCATACACGTACGCACGTTCAAATCCACTCAGTAACAATGGATCGTAAATGCCAGCCCAATTTGCCAGCCTCCCAAAAGAACCATAGAAACGCAGCTAAACCAAGCAAGCCGATCTGAGCCACGATATCGACATAATTGTTGTGTGAATTAAATTCACCGGTCATCCCATAATTGGGAAAGAGGTGTATAGAAATGGTAGTTCGACGGACCTAATCCCAGGATGGGGCTGACCTTACAATTTTCGCCAAGATTTGCCAGGCCGCCAAGCGGGTTTCCAGGCTGTAGGTATTATCACCAATCATCACAAAACCCACGGATTGCTTGTAGAAAAATGCAATTCCTACCCCTACTAAAATCGCTAGGAGTAAACCAATCCGTGGGGTAGCGGATATATATGACAACCAAGAGAGCTACCAAATGCTGGAAGCCAACCAGAAGTCCATCCAATGTTCCTGAAAAAACCAATATACAGCGCTGCGCATGATAAACCGAGCAAGATGAAACGAAAAATGGGCTTCAATTCCCGGTTATAGACAGACTGACTAAAAGATAGAACCACCAACCAGACCCAAAACAACGCTCCAGTTACTCCATACGGAAGATATTGGCTTGCTAGATTGGCTAGATTTGAATTAAACCAGCTGAGTATATAAATTGAACCTATGCTGAGGAATAACCATACCAGCCATTTTAGCCAGCGAATTTCATGGATTTGAGTTCCAACTAATAGGAAAGTCAGGATCGAAAAGATAAACAACGCTGCCCCGCCCACCTGAGCAGTGAGCGGTGCTTGCTGTGCAAAATCAAACCAGGGTAACAAACCGTTTATGACTGCCAGTAGAACGATCACGAGAAGAGAAAATAAAGGCCATGTTGTCCGCGATGAATATCTATGAACATGTTGTTTATACGTGAGCCAGGTAACTACACCAATGCCGGTCAAGACTGGTATGAGAAGGATCGGGACACTCAGGCTGGTATGGGAACCAGTGCCAAGGGAGAATGACAGTACCAAATCAGATATCAATAACACAATCAAACCCAAAGGAGGGACTCTAACAAAGATGGATATACCAATGAGACCGGATAATCCGATTATGATAAAGAGGATGAGCCTGAGAATTTGAACTTAACCATACTCGGAATTTGATAAGCAAGCATTGTGCCTATGATCAAGACCAAGCATACGACAAAAATCCTGATTAAATCTACTTCTCTGCTTTAATTTTAGCGATCATCTGTACCTAAGCAGAAATTAATTCCATCTCTCTTTTGGACTGCTACTTTTTCGAGAATACCTTGGAATTTGGGAACAATCACGTCACAATCGTAAGTACTCAATATATGTTGATATGCACTTGCAGCTAGATTTTGGTAAAGTGAAGGATTTCTAAAAAGACGAACTATTGCATTCGCGAAATCACATGGAGTGTCCCCAATCAAAAGATGATCTCCTGGAATTACATCTAAGCCTTCCGCTCCTTTGCTGGTAGATACAACTGGTGTACCCAAGGCCATCGCTTCCACTATCTTTACCCTTGTACCTCCCCCCTCAAGAATGGGTGCAATACTCACCCACGAATTGGCAATATGTGGTCGTACATCGTCAACATATCCAAGAATGTCTACATTCGTAGCTGATGGCAATTCCATCCCTGCAGGATCACCTGTAATCGTAAGTCGAGCATCAGGGCATTGAGACAGAATTATCGGAAATACTTCTTTCAGAAACCATTGTATCCCTTTGTAATTCGGTGAATAACTGAACGATCCACAGAATATCAGGGAGAAAAGAGCTGGTTCTGCTGTTGAGCGGTATTCTTCATAATCCGAAATTTGTATGAAATTAGGAATAACCTCGATATTAGTATAATCCGGAGCAATTTGCTCTAATAGTTTCTTCTCAATCGTAGATGCAACCGTACAAGCTGTAAATTCATGGATTAAATTGGTAAGATATTTCCGATATTTGAACCAGGTTAAACTATTCCGAATATGCCCTAAGAATGTATTTTCCTGGGCATACTGCTGGTACAAAACACCAGTCTCGACTTCTTCCCAAATAGCAGGAATTCGCTTGAAGTGATGGACATATCCAGCCATAGTAATCTGTGAAGCAATTACCAGGTCGAAATTGTTGTTATTAATCGCATCCTTGATCTTCCTTGCCATCTTTGGCGAATATGTATCAATTACCGAACGTGGCTCAGGCTTGAAAAAACCAGAAATAGATCTCAGACTATTTGGATTGAATGGCTTCCAGGTTACAACGTCGACTTCAGAGCAAAGGTTCTGCAGAGAGCCATTCGCTGCGAGCCTATCCATTGGGCTAAAGAAGCTCAGCACCGAAATCTCATGATCCTTGGATAATCCTCGCAATAAGTTATAAATCCTTATCTTTGAACCGTTATTTGGTGGAAAAGGGTACCATCGAGAAAGGAATAAAATTTTCAAATCTTATGTCCTGGATTTATGAGCATATATAAATTATATGGATACCTTACCCCATCGATGATTGAGAAAGTCTAGGAATCCACGCCACATTGCATTCCTATGCTCGTTCTTATATCGATACTCCGGTTTTACAGACCAGCTGATGAAAGTGCGAAATAATTGACCAAAAGTAACTATCCATGTCATAAGACTAGCATGATGTTTTAATAATACTAATAACTGATTTCGAGTCGCATAATATGTTATTGAAGGTTTGGGATTGTAATTGCGTAGGACACCTTTATGCCAGAGTTTTGCCTGAGGGACATGAATTATCTGCCATCCCGCCTTTTTTGCGCGGATGCACCATTCGAATTCCTCCTTGTAATAAAAAAACCTTTCATCGAATGCGCCTACTTGCTCGATAAGAGATCGACGAACCATCATGCCACATCCAGAAATCCAATCAACTGAATGTGGTTGTTGGAATTGACCATGATCAAGTTCGTTTTGACCTAAATGCCATCCACGATAATATTTATCAATACACCCGCCAGCTGATTGAATAACAAAAGGTTCATTGTGATGATAGACCAATGGTCCCACAACTCCGAAGGTTTCATTGCTTTCACTCTCCGATACCAAATAACTGATGCAATCAGGATCCAAAATTGTGTCTTCGTTGAGGATAAATACCCAATTCGCTCCCTGTTCTAATGCTGTTTGGATGCCCAGATTGTTGTTTCCTGCATAACCTAGGTTTTTTTGTAATTCTAATAATCTGAACATCAGGCCATAAAGCTCTCACGGCTTCTACAGTCCCATCAAATGAGGAATTATCCAATAGGATGATTTTATGATTTTTATATGTACTACGATTTAGCGAAGCAATACATTGGAGCGTATCTTCGCGATGGTTGGTGCTTAATACAATCGAAATTACCAATGAAGATGTCATTCTATTTTTATTGTTAGTTTATAAAATCCAGGCTTTTGGAAAATTTTTTGTCACTTCAATGTTTTTAAATTCCTGGCTTTTTCGAGCTCCATGTAGCTTTATCCATCTCGCCATTTTTGCTAAACCATTGTCCAGATTATGTAGCTTGCGTTCACCAAACACTTGCCTGACTTTTTCATGGGATGAATACGCCATTATTACTTCATTTCTAGGAGATAGATGAACAATATCAGGTTTTACACCCATGGCCTCTGCAACAGACAGTGCTAACTGATTCACTGTGAAAGGCTGATCTGCACCAACATTAAAGATTTGATTATAAGCATCAAAATTCTCAATAGACTCCGCAATAACAGGCACAATATCACCAATGTAACTAAAAGCTCGGGTCTGGTTTCCATCGCCAAATATCGTCATCGGCTTATTCTGAAGTATTTGATTCATGAAAATACCCACAACGTTTCGGTATTTATCACCAATATTTTGTCGTTCTCCGTATACATTGTGTGGGCGAAAAATTATAAAATCAAGATCAAACATATCTTTGCAAATTTTAAGTTCTTGTTCGATTGACAACTTGGCAATCCCGTAAGAATCCTCAGGGTGTGGTGCGGTGTCTTCTGTCATTGGTAAATCAGGGCTTGTGCCATAAACAGCAATCGAAGACATAAAAACGAAGCATTTGACGCCGGTATTAATCGAAGCATTGATCAAATTTATACTACCGATCAGGTTGTTCTCATAGTTAAAACGTTTAATAAAATGACTTAATCCTTCAGCTGCATAAGCCGCCAGATGAAAGACATATTGAAATTTGTATTGTTCAAAAATACTATTGACAATATCAGCATTACATACACTTGCCTGGATAAAATTAATTCCATCAGTTAAGTTATCGATAAAACCGCCACTTAGATCATCTACAACGACGACTTCATGCCCGTGAGAGAATAAAGCTTCAGATATATGGGATCCAATAAATCCGGCTCCGCCAGTGACTAATATTTTACTCATGATCTTCCTCGATTATTTTTGATAGTAATATCAATTATAGTAAAAATTTATCGTAATTGGTCAAGAATTCACTATTCTGAATACATATATTATGATTTATTTATTGTCCGAATTTTATAATATCGCGAAATACTTTGGTTTGGGCCAAATCCTTTAACAACATGTTGCTCCAAGGCCCAATTAATACTGAGATTATTTGAGTAGGTAAATCCAAGATTATTCTCTTCTGTAATTACTTGTTGTTCTGAGAAGGGAACTTTATTCCCACCACTTAACCAGTGAATAAACATTATCGATAATAATTATCTCGTACCTTTCGCATATGACAACATAACTGGTAAAATTAATCGCTTTATCTGATCGTAGTAATCCCAATTTCCAACTACAATTGCGACCTTTGGAAAATTTGTCATCTGAACTTATTGATGTACTGCGTTTTTATGAAAAATCGCGCTTGTGATAAGATTACAATTACATAAACTCAATAACCATCACCCCACCGAATATTTCATAAGATCATTCTAGGGAATACTTCTCGCCGATAAAAACAAGTTTAGAGATATCTTATAGCTTGCAGGAGATAATAAAATGGGAATTCTGATTTCACGAAAAAAGTTCTTAAAGGCTATTGGATTAGCTATTGGATATGGAATTGGCGGGAGATTAATCCATTATCTTGGAACAGCGAATGCTGATTATGTGCCAAACGGTCATACTTCTTACCTTCCCTTACTTATGAAGGCTGGAAAAGATGGAGGAAGAAATTGGCCGATGGTCGCTGGGAACAATCAGAGGACTTCATGGACGCCCGAAGAAGTACGTGGACAATTAGCTCCTCGTTGGGTTAGACCGATCGATCCATATATTAATTATAAGACTCAAATTATTGCTTCAGATGGTAAAGTTTTTATTTCCACAGCACGAGGGCGTATATGCACTAAACGCAGATAATGGAAATGTCGAGTGGATTTACCCGACTGAGCTTCCCCTGGGTAATTCTCCAACGGTAGTAAATGGTGTCGTTTATGTTGGGGGGTACGATAAAAAGGTCCATGCCATCTCAGCCGCAACCGGTCAATTGATCCCGAGCTGGAATTTCATTTTAGCTGGTGCTGGATTTGAGACGAACCCCATTGTTATTAACAACACCGTCTTTACCGGGAACCGAGATGGATATTTTTATGCTCTGGATGCAACAAGCGGTAACCTGAAGTGGAAATATCAAACCGGATGGTCCCATACTGGTCTCTGCTGCATACAAAGATGGCGTCCTGTATTTTGCCGCTAATGATTCTTATGCCTACGCTTTGAAATCGGTCCCAGATGATCATTACAATAAGAATGGCCAGCTTATCTGGAAATCTGCTAAGTTTCCGGGTGCAGGGTTCCATTCCTATTGGCCGGTCATCTTTACCGATAAAACCACTGGAAGAGATTATGTAATATTTTCCGGATCACAGAATATCCACGATTGTGCCGATCTTTTTAGTCTGGATCGAGATGTTCTCTTCCCCAATCATCAAATTGACCCATGGGGAACGCTTATCAGTCCAACCGGAGTAGAACCTGGGGATTGGGCTTCAGGTACTATCACTTTAGATGTCAGTAAAATCACTAATTACCTCGAACATATGTCTGGACACCGTGTCGTGTTTGTTTTGGATACTGAGAACGGTCAGGAGTTCACCTTTGACTCAAACAGTAATGGCTTACAGGAATATATACCGTTCACCTGGGCGGGAACAACCCACAGTGGCAATAAGTATCCTCCATTAATCGGTATTGATGGTGTGATATATCAATTTGCCAATTATGTTTCTGCACCCTGGATTACCCGTGGGCAGATTGCCGGTTGGAAATTCGGTACCCATTTTATTAGTAAGGTAGCCGGCAGCGATTTAGCTGTGGACGAACCCATGGCTTATGCGGCTGGAGGGAGAATTATTTATTGGAGTTTATGCAATGACCGCGCCTCTGGAGCATTCGATATCACAATTCCGGAAAATCAACCCAACCGTAAATGGGACTACTTTATCTACACTTTGAGGAAGCTTGTGCCGGGCTATCAACCCAAATACTATGGGAATGATTTTAATGGCTGGGGGCTTTTCGGAGGTATCAACGGAATTTATGGGAAGCATGGCGCTCAAAACCCTCCCATCCCCTATATGGGGAAAGTCTTCATGCAAAAGGGCAATAGTATTATCGCATTTAGTCCGACAGGGGGTCCGCCAACTCAACTCCCCATGGCTGCAACGATATCTATCCCCAAGACTACCCTACCGGTCTCGCTCGACGAGTTGAAGCAGAAATTAGAAGCTCAGGTGCAGAAAATAGTCAACAATCCTTCTACTTTCTTGAGACCTGGTTTTCATGGAACCGGTTTCTTTAATTCTTATCTCAACATTGATGGTGATAGGCTAATAGAATATTTCCACAACCCTTCCGACACATTGAATATATTATGCTCTGCTCTCCCTTATCTTTCGACTGACCTCCAAGACCAAACGAAATTATATTTGCTGAATTTCTTTACCCGGTTCCCAACCTACAACATCGTTTCAACGGGATGGGTGAATGGCCTGCCTCGCGAAGTCTTTGACATGCCTCCTGAAGTACCTTCCTATGTATATTCTGGTCCCGCCACAACGAGTATATCAGGTACCTGGTGGCAGTCCTTTCCCCCAGATTTTTTTATGGCACTTGGAAATATGCTCAGGTCTTTGATGGTGCTAGATCTATTTTTGATACTATGAAATCCAAGCTGGAGTCTCCTCCAGCTGATGATTACCTGATTAGCAAACCGTATATCCATAATGCTTACATTGCCGGATATATCGGTTACCTCGGGTTGGAAAGTATGTCCGAGTATGCTCCTACTCCTGGCATTGTCGAGACCAAAGACCGCCTGCTCTCCTTGCGTGCATCGAGCTTTTCTAAAGATTTTCCCTATGTAGTTCCTGACACTGAGGAAGGTCGAACCTCTATCGATTATAACCGTGCCCTTAATATTGCTCGCAACTTCATGTTCCTGGTGCCCGAGCTAGCCAATTACCTTCACGACAACGCCTTATTAAAAGTGCAGCAAGCCATCGACGAATACTGCTCGACAGCGCCGTATTGGTTTGTCACCAAATTCGACAGCACTGCTGGGGAAGGAGTGCTCCAACATCTTTTTGATTATCCATCGATTTTTCAGGCCAAAGCGGGTATTCTAAAAGAATCCAGAGAAGCCCTCGCTAAGTATCTTGATGTTCCAGCTTTTGACAAAGGGGATTTGTTTTACATACAAAACCTAGTAGCAATTCTACAGGCCCCCTCTGAATTACCTTAGTCTAGTATTTCGTAAATATATTCAAGGTTTGACAATGCTTTTGTAGAAATCTCTACACCCCTTGACGCCAGATTCTGTCAAAACGGGTAAAGGATGGATATTTCTTTAACCAGGCTGCAGATCTAGCACCTACATAAGTTCCCATAACCAGAGCAAAGACGTGGGGAATTGCATTAAGGATATTATTCGTTCTTTTAATTAAACTTGTCGAGTTATTCATTTCATATCGCGTGATATCGAGAACATTCCATAAAAATGACCTTAATAATTTGATTTTTGTGTCGATCAAATTTAGTCCGAATAAACTATTAACTAGACTGTGGTCGGAATATGCTCTTTTAAATGTATACTTAATGGAACGATTATGTGAATGTATCACGCAAGCACTCGGTTCATGGACAAGAGAGTATCCTTTTTGTAAGATTTGCGCTGACCAGTCAATGTCTTCACCGTATGGAATTTCACTGAATGGATAACGCAATAGGATTTCACGGCGAATACAAGAATTCGTATTATCGAATAAAGCAAGTTGGAATTTTTCAAATGGTGACAACTGATTCCAATAGTAGATTGATTTGATTCTTTAACAAATGGTTCTAATGATACTGGTAAAGATCTGGACATCATCCAACGAGTGAATAAACTGGCATTAGTTCTGGGCAATTGGCTCCCGAAACCACCTACTGCTCCTACTGTGGAAACAGCAGAAACTAGTGTTTTCAACCAATCATTTCCTATCGGTTCTGCATCCTGGACAAGAAAAACTACAAATTCACCATCAACACGGGTAATAGCTTCGTTTCTAGTTTTACCGTGATTGAATAATCGATTAGGAATCTCTGTCAATTTTACAGGATATTCCTTTATTACTGCTAAAGTCTTGTCAGAAGAACCCGAGTTAGTAATATTCACATCAAATTTCCAAGGGGTTTCTTGTCTAAATATATTTTCGAGGCAGTTGTTAATGGTGTCAGCGCCATTGAAAGTTGGGATAATAATGCTAACTTTAGTAGCTACTGATTTAATTATGGCATCTCTATAATGATTCATTTGATAAAGAAGAAGAATTCAGGTGATATGTATTCCTTCAGTTTTGAAAAACTGAATTGAAACGATTATTTTCTTAACAACATCTGAAGGTGATTGATGTTATTCTGTCCTATATATGTTTTAATCAGTAATAGTATTGCAGTCTTTTGGGATAACATGCCAATTTTTTTTGGAAATGATGAAAGTAATTGTTGCCTAGCCAACTTATTATTGTTCTCCATATAATATTGTTTAGCAAAAGCAATTCCAATCATTTGTTTCATCTCTTTGTTCCTTTTTTCAACTTCGGCACTTATCTCGTGATCTTCAGAAAGTAGTGATATTAGTTCAGTAATTCGTTTTATTGCTATGTTCAGATCCTTATAATAAGATGAATTTTGAAAACCTGGCGGTTGGTCAGCGCAAATCCACCGATACCAAGTATCTTCTTGAGACAGGATATCGGGCCAGATAAGGATAGCTTTTTTAAATGAATTATAGCTAGATGGTGTTTTATTTTGCAAATAATAATTTAAGGCGCTATTTAGAAAGACATTTGCACGAGAATGTGATATTAAGTCGGATAAATTATCACTGCAAAAGGATTCCTCTAACTTGTTCAGAACTTTCAGTTGGTTTCTTTCCATTCGATTGATGTCCAATGTCATATTGTTGCTATGACGGCGATAATGAGCTAAGACTTGTGGAATATTTTCAAATAACCAACCTTTTTCTGCAGTCCTTAGCCAAAGATCCCAATCCTCTAGTGCAGTTAGGCTTTCATCGAAAAAACCAATTTCATCTAAACAACGCTTCCTTACAAGTACTGATATTGTTGGGAAACGATTTGATATAACTAATTCATGAAATATATTTCCCCTTTGGATATATTTTCCTTGTTCGGGTAATTTAATTCCATTTTCATCGATATAATCCCACCAGGAATAAGTTAATCCGACGCTTTTATCTTCTTGAATTTTTGCTATTGATGCTGCAAGGAAAAGTGGTGTCCATAAGTCATCTGAATCTAAAAAAGCAAAAAATTCGCCTTTGGCATGGAGTATCCCAGTATTCCTTGCTCCGGATAAACCCATATTTTGCTGTTTTATATATTTCACCCTTTTATTAAACCTAGCTACGATATCGCCAGTATTGTCGGTTGATCCATCATCTATCACAATGATCTCATAATTCTTATAAGTTTGATTAAGCACACTTTGGATGGCTTCTCCTACGAAACGAGCATTGTTGTAGGTCGGTATTAAGACACTGATATCAATCAATAGTTTCTCCCTACGATGGTTATTATTACCACAACTACCGCACCATAAAAAGAATTGTAAATACTCATTGGTAAAAGGACATTCCACTAATTTCTATATGAGTAGTTATTTGTTCAGTATAGTTTTCGATTTATAGGACTTTGATGCAACGCATATTGAGTTTGTGTAAACATTAAGTGATTAAAATAGCAATGACTTCACCAATATTCAGCTGATCTAAGATTTAATATGTGACAGATTTATTTCTCGTACAATAGAAATAACAATGAACCCTCAAGTAAGGTTTTATATGTTATTCAACTGGTAAAATCGCATTTCAAAAACGACATTGTGATGAATGGGTCGGATCATTGTTATCAAGTTGGTTATCGGAAAATGCGGTCTTTATGGGAATTAAGGATTGATGCGTATAATTGCTCGAGACGTAGAATATAATCATCCCATGAATAATGTTTGACTGCGTCTTCCCGGGCATGCTCACCTAATGATGAACGAAGCCGAGGATTAACAATCAACTTTTCAAATGCTGCTGTCAGTGCTTCGATGTCACCAGGAGGGACTAATAAACCATTACTTCCTTCCTCAATCACATTTCTAATCTGACCTATGTTCGATGCAATGATAGCCTTTCCCGACGCTAGATATTCGTACAGCTTCATAGGTGAACCTTGAAATTGGCATTCGTCTATTTTGATATATGGAGCAACAGCAATATCCGCAGCGCTCAATAAATATGGAATAATCTGATGAGGTTGAAAACCCAGAAATTTTACCGATCCTGAAATATTAAGTTCTTCGGCCTGTAATTTAATCTTTGAGGATTGCTCTCCTTCTCCGACTATTGCTAATTGGATATTGGGAAATTTCTGTAATACTTTAGCAAATGCAATGATCAGCACAGAAATATCTTGATATGGAAAAAAGCTGCCTACGAATATTATTATTGGATCTTGATTTAACTTAAAATCTTTGCGTATTTTTTGGTCGAATTCTGGATAAGGTTTAACAATCCAACATCTACTGCGTTTGGAAAAACGTTGACTTTTTCTTCAGAAATGTGCCAGTTTGAGATTAGGTTCTTTTTGGCTCCATTTGAAACACATATGATCTGCTTTGCCACGCTCAAATTATATCTAAGAACTTGTTCTGCTCGCCACTTTAGGATTCACTGCAAGGTCTGCCAAACAAATCTTCTTCTAGGATAAAGTCGGCATCAAAAAACAAGATATAAGGAATTCGTAAACGCTTGCATGCCATAGCTACCCCATAATTGTATATTCCATATCGTTCCTGGATGAGATCATGGTTAGCTAGACACTGTAGACCTGCATCGAAAAGCCGAAGATTAGAGAAAAAGTTTAGATAGGGGATTCGCAACCTTTTTTGCATTCTCCAACAGTTCTTGCTCAGAATTTCAAACCAAAAAGCCTTCGACCAGGACCGGTTTGCAAATCGATGTTTGTTCGCATCTGTTGTGAATATGACATTGTGTAAATCATACGGGGCGAAATAAGATATATGATGGCCACGTTTTTTTAATCCCTCAATGATCAATACTTGTTGAAGGAGAGAAGGATTATTAGCGTTAGCTGATGTCAATGACGGTAAGCAATAAGCAATTCGATAATAGCAATCAACGATGGCATTCATTTTTATTACGTCCGGTTTCTGAGAGAGATATTAAGCAGTGTTATCTTTTGGTTTAACGATCTTTCACTTTTCTCCACCTTTATCATCGATACATGAGGAATAAATACTCCCTCATGCCCTGCAGAGGTCCCTTGAATCTGGAACCATCCAGAGTGCCTTTCTGCTAACGCAATACCTTGAAACTCACCGATGATTTCAGCATCAATTACATACACGCCAGGTGTGAGTAGTATTGGATCAATGCAAACCGAGATAACTCCTTTTTCTCCGGGATCCATATTGTCTAAATTGAATCCATAATCTACATTTCTGATCATGCAACTGGTTGCTCCTGACTGCTGTAATACTTTTATATAAATATTTGGTTTATATACTCGCTCATAAGCTTTAAAATGGATACGAATTTCTACAGCATCTGATGAATTAAAAGGTTCGTGAGCGACTATCATCAGATCGTCTTATTTCAACATCGGTTATATCCACTGATGAGTTTATCGTTGGATCGTTTGAATTTGCATTCTTTGAGTTTAGTTCTTTAATCTGTGAATCATTTATCCAGGTTTCATAAGCATTTATTGTTTCTATTGCTTTTCCTTGTGATTGGATTTCGCCATTAAGTAAAAATATACAGCTATCACAAACACTTTCTACCAGATAAAAATTGTGCGACACAAAAACAATGGTAGTCCCATTTTGACGTAGTTCTTTGATTCTTTGAATGCAACGTTGACGGAATTGGTTATCTCCAACTGCTAAGACTTCATCCACAAGTAGAATATCTGGTTCAAAATGAGCTGCAACAGAGAAACCTAAACGAACATACATCCCGGACGAATAACGCTTCACTGGAGTATCAATAAACTCCTCCAAGCCAGAAAAAGCAACTATTTGGTCAAATTTCCTGTTAACTTGTGCTAATGTTAGGCCTAAGATAGACGCATTCAAGTAGATATTCTCGCGTCCAGTTAAATCCGGATGAAACCCGGCACCTAATTCAATCAAAGCTGAAACTCGTCCATTGACGGTAATTCTGCCTATAGTAGGAGAAGAAATCCTGGATAAGAGTTTGAGACTGGTCGTTTTTCCTGCGCCATTTGGACCAATAATCCCAAATGCTTCCCCTTTCTGAATTTCATAAGAAACGTTTTTCAAAGCCCAGAAAATGTTATTACTCCGGTCAATATTCTTGCTGAATAATTTCTCCCCCAGTGTAGATAAAGCTTCACGCAGGTTGGTTCCGGTTTCTCCAAGGCGATAGGATTTAGAAACATTTTCAAAGCAAATAGAAGGTTCCATAAAAGATCTATATGTAATCGGCAAACTTGGCTTCTGAACGTTTAAAAAAAATGTATCCACTGATTATTAATATCAACGAAATTATAAAAACAATAAGCAAGAACAAGTAGATTGGGGGTTGGGATTGAAGAAGCACTCGCCGATATGAATCAATAATTGTCGCCATGGGATTGAGCATATAAAAAAAGAGAAGGGGTTGCGGTACTAGATCAGAGGGATAAACCACTGGACAAGCATACATCCATATTTGGAGTCCCAAGGGTACAATAAATCGAATATCCCGGTAAAATACATTGAGTGTTGATATGAAAAAAACAATACTAAAAGTAAAAATTATCTGCAGGAAAATCAGGAACGGTATCCATAATATAGTTGAAGTTATAGTAATGTGATAGAAAATAAGCATGGCAATAAATACTACCGAGGCAATCAAAAAGTCGAAAAACGCAGCTAATATTGCAGCAATTGGCAGAATTTCCCTTGGAAAATAAATCTTTGTTATTAAATTCATATTGTTTACAAGGCTTGAGGCACCGAAGGTTAATGACGAAGCGAAAAAGGTCCACGGAAGAACAGCCACATACGAAAAAATCGGGTAGGGAATGCCATTTGTCGGAACATTAATGAAGAACGAAAATACAACTGAGAAGATTACCATTAACGCCAATGGTTGTAGAATAGCCCAGGCAACTCCGAGAATTGATTGCTTGTACCGGATCTTTATCTCCCGAAGCGTCCACATCCAGAGCAATTCTTTATGGATCATTAACTTGACAATAGAATTTCCAATCATTTCATCGTTTCTCACAGAAAACGATTTCGATATTTAATAAAAAATAAAATCATAATTATTAAAATCCCAACTGGTACGATGCCTGCATAAATCTCAAGCGAGGATTTCGACACAAATGATGGGCTAGCTATAGGAAAAGTGCTTACAGGTAATTTTATGACAGCGGTTTGGGTAGGGTGAGTAAATGAATTCTCTTGAGAAGAAATAAGTGGTGTACTTTCAGGGTTATCAGCGGTAACGGATAGTGTGCTAATCTCATGAGTCTCAGATGGAATGAAAGGTGCATCTGTCTGAGTTGTCGCATACCATACGCGGGTAGGATAGCTTTCGCGCTCCTGCCAAATCACGTATATACGGTTCCCATTCGTTAGACCCAATGAAATTTGATGAGGACCAATGGTGTTGAGATCAACCAACTGTGGATCTGACCAACCCGCCTCCGTCCAGGTGCTATAATAGACACCTTGTGTATTCGCCCAATCAAAAGCTCCAGCACTGAACATGTATAATGTCTGATTTGAATCCATTATAAACGGATTAGGACCGGTCGCTGAGATAAAACTCCCCCAGATAGATTCAGGGCTGCTCCATGTTATTCCATCGTCTTCAGATACTTGTTGATAACGTTGACCACCGTTGACTTCAGAATACCACACTAATAATAGTTTGTCTCTCTCGTATTCAATTACACTTGGTACCCATGCAGTCAACTCGGAATTTGAAGATGTTGGGTCATCAACGTGAATTGGTTCTGACCAACTTATTCCATCGTCAGCCGACCTTGCATAATAAACCCCTAATCCATTGTAAAAATCGGTGGTGGGAACAAGATACCATAATAAATGCAATTCGCCTTCATCACCGATATACATTCTCGGTCCAGCCTCAGCCGAATCCGGAATTGGAATCTCAAAAATTACTGGGAATGACCAATTAAAACCACCATCAATGGATCTTATATATTCGATTACAGAATTTTTACCATCCCACGGTGCAGACATAAAATGTAAGTAGTTGTTTGTATCGCATATCAAAAAAGCCCCAAGTTGTGATTTAAACAGCGAGATTCTTGGTTGTGCCCAAGATCGGGCAGAGAGAGCCTCTGCTAAAGTCGAATGACTGTAAAATATTTGACCTGCTCCATCACCCCAAATCAGATGAATTGTGTCATTATTGCAAATAGTAGCTGCCATTGGAGGTTTTATATCAGGCCCTACAAATATATCGATTTGATCCCATTTACTTTGACCGGTTTTGGCATAAAAGATGGTTGAGGGTGTAATGTCAGAACCCGACTGCATCCAAAAAATATGAACATCACCATATCGATCCGTCACCATTGTCGGACCACTAGCATCTCCATCTTCATCTTTTGATAATTGCTTTACTTGCCACTGCAAATCCTGAGTTACTGTTCCCTGAAGCGAAAAAAAATCCTTTGGGGTTAGCATTACAGTGATTGATATAATAATAATTAGATTAAGTATTTTCAACGTATGTTTTCCTTTCAAAAGATAAAAGGGGACATTGAGCAATTAATATAGCGATGAAAATTTATGAATAAGAGATTAACAAATATATATCCCTTGATATGCGAGTTTGCAGGTGTGAACTCATTTTGTAAATTTTCGTATGATTATTAATATGGTTTATTGGATTCCTCAAATCTAGCTTTACCTACGAAGACGGACCGATCTAATAAAAAAAACAATATTACTAAATAACTAGTAATTTCTTGATCATGGTGAAAGATGTATGATATATAGGAGATACTAGAATATGCAATGTTCTAAGTAGTTAGCTATTATATTCTTACCCAAATAGAAACGGCGTTGCAGCTTTTAATTTAGATTTGGTTACAATCTTCACAATTAATAAAGACCCCCCTATCCCGATAACAAATAAAATTCCTGTAAATAGAAGCTGATACCGCATTAACCAAGGCGAGAAATGGTATGCGTATTTAACAAAAATCGTTTGAAAATATGGATGGATTAATCTATATGGCTAATGTCCAGGAATTTAATTTATAGATTAGAGTACTAAAGGGAAAACTCTTCTCAGAAAATGCCAAAAAAGTCAAGACGAGACTTAACGAAAATAATTGATGCAAATATACATTGAAATTTAAATACCAATATTTTGTGAGGTCGATATTTCCCTGTTGATTAAATACAAGAATTACATTAATTATAAAAGAAACAAAAGTAATAAATAGTATGGTTTTTCTATGGTGGATTAACAATGCTTTGAAACGATCTATATATAACCCACAAACGACTCCGAAAGGGAAAAAGAAAGTCCAACAAAAGAAATTGTAATAAACAGCAGTAATAGTAGATGCAATTGCTTCAGGTTTTCCAATAATAATATACCAAAGCTGAACACCTAAAAAAGGAATGATCTCAAATACAAACGATAGAATGAGCAGCATCTTCCAATTCCGTTTCGCCATTTTGATAAACCATGGTGAGAGCAAATAAAAAAATATCAAGCCAGGTATAAACCAATATCCATTAATTCCTATGATAATTCGCAGTAAATATTCCCCAATAGTGTAAACCTTATTTTGCATAGCATCGAACAATATCGATATTATTGACCATATTAAATATGGTATCAACAAGGCGAAGATTCTACTTTTGACAACATTCCATTCTAGTGTACCCGTCTTTCAATTCCTGGCATTGACTATGAAAAATCCGGATATAAAGAAAAATGCAGGTACTCCAAAAGAAAAGAACTGCAGCGCAATAACAATGAAATAATAAGTAAAGGTATTATATGGAATATATCCAGGGGGTATCAATGATTGATATCGAGCCGTCCAAAAGAGTAGCGCAGATTGGCCGAAAACGAGAGAATGGGCCAATACTATTGTCATGATTGATAATGTTGGGAGAAGATACAATCGCTTGTATAGATTCATTATGGTGTAAGGACCGTTAGTTATTCCATTGTTTGATATTAATGTACAGCAATGCCAGGAGCTTCATTTTTTATCTGCTTGCTTGGGTGGATAGGCAACCACTACTAGACTTGCTTTTTTGCTGATATAGCTGGCTCGATAGTAATTGTATTCAAGGGTGTTATTCCAGAAGCGATTATGGATATCCATCATCAGGCTTGTAAGAATAACCGTCGTGTTGCCCCAATATATGGTTAAGACAATATAAAATATCTGCGAAATACTCAAGGGGGTTATTTGCCACCTTCTTGTAGACCAGCTAGGTAATCACCGCACTCAGCATCATGGCGGTCCAGGTATGAAGCCACTGATAGAAGACTGTTTACTTCAACAATTCTGGCTTTCACTCCTTTCAGGAGCTTAGTATCAACGAATTATCTAAGAAATAGGAAACGTAGTTTGACGTATGCCAATGTAGGTGACTTTCTCTTTACCCATATCAAGACGAAATTCTAGTGTCAGCGAATCCCGAGGAACTGATCGTGGTCATTACGATCATCACTGCTCTCCCTGTGAGGAAATTACACTGGATTAAGCCGCTGACTATTTTTACGATGGATAAAATCCACCAGCTTGGTCACCGAATCAAAATTATCCGGTGTAATGTCCTCGTCAGCTATGGAAATTGCAAATTTATCTTCAATAAACATGACAATCTCCATAATGTTCATCGAATCGATAATGCCGTTCTCGAGGAAGGATGTGTCGTCGGAAAATGGAAATCCATTATTACTATAGAGGATATTTTCAGCGATATATGAGCGGATGGTTTCGTTGTATCCATTGTTGTTCATAGGCTACACCTTGATGAAAAAAGATTATTTTCCAGCTTTCAGTACAACATCTGCAGGCTATTATTCAACTTAGTTCTGACTACTGAAAAATCGGATATTAGCTTCATCTAGTACGTAAACATCGGTCTTGTATAAAAGTTGAATTCACGGAAGGCCCGCTTCCGCAAGTTTATCTCTAATTAATGGATGGGGTTTATATGAATTCCATAAAGAAATGAGTTGTCCTTGGTTCTTCTAAAGCTTCATAAAAAAAAGCGTCGAAATCAGGTTGATGTTGATTTAATCACGGCAGTAGTTTCTATAAAAAAATGACTATCTATTCTTTGGGTGGTGCTTCTAAATCTTTTCTTATACTTAAAGCATATCGCATTTCTCAACATATATTGTTCAGGGGGCATTTTCTTACCTTTTTTAGGGAACTCTTTTCCAATAAAGTAGAACAGGATATTCTTTTTTCTGATGTTTCATCACAAATCAGGGGGTAATTACTTATACCAATATATCTTGCCAACGAATATTCTATACGAACCTTATCTTCCATTTACCTTGTATAATTAAATCCATGCAACCAGCTATCTTTCTCGATCGTGACGGGGTGATCATTCAAAATCGTGAAAAATATGTGCGAAGCTGGCATGATGTTGAGTTCTTTCCTCATTCTCTCCAGGCACTTAGGATGCTCAGCCAAAGCTCGTAAAAAATCATCATTACCACCAACCAATCTGCCATTGGTCGGGGAATCATATCAATGGAACAGGCTGAAGCGATCAATCAAGGCATTATCAAAAAAATCACCGAAGCTGGTGGACGGGTCGATGGATTATTCATGTGTCCCCACACCCCGGATGATCATTGCACTTGCAGAAAACCTTTACCAGGTCTGATCTTTCAAGCTGCAGATGCTTTTTCCCTTGATCTCCCATCCTCGATCATGATCGGAGATGCGATCACCGATATCCAGGCTGGATTCGCCGCTGGTATCAAAACGCTTATATTGGTTAGAACTGGACGGGGATCGGAACAAAACCAATCTCAACAGCTTAGTCGTTATCCTGATCTATTCATCGCCGACGACCTATTCTCGGCAGCTGGTTTTATTAAATCGAAATTGCTCCCATAAACTCACAACCTACCACCATTCACATGCTCTGCATTGAACGAGTAGGATAAGCTTAATGTTACAGCGGTTAATAGTGATAAGTCTTCCATATTAAACTTTTCTGTCTGCATGCGTGTAAGGGTTAATACACCGATCACCCGATCCATCGTCATCAGCGGAATGCAGATCGCAGATCTGGATGTCTCCCATACACGCCTTAACCATCGTGGATCTTCTGCAGTGTCCTCAACAATCGCAGGACGCCGGTTTTCAACTACCCAGCCTGCCAATCCATTCCGGACTGTTTCAGAAAATAATACAGCTGGTGTTGTCTCCGATATGCCCGTGTATGCAGAAGCACCATCAACGACTTCACCAAATTCATCAAATACTACGATACTGCCTGATGAAGCTCCAAGGTAATTAACTGTCAGATTTAACAGCCGGGTTAATAAATTATGTAGATCAAGCTTCGCAGCGAATTCTTCACTGATCCGAGATAATAATTCTGGAGTCTGTACAACAGGGGTAGTTAATCCTTGGCTATCTGAATGCAATTTCATTGATTTGCCAAATAAATTTTGTACCAGGCCGTTCCCATTTTCTTCATAACTGGAGCTCACCGGTTTTTCGATACCAGCGACTGTGGTAATTGATTTTGCATACTGAGCCAGGGTATCGGATATCAAGTGCTCAATAATGAGATGGAAATCTTCAGCTTGATCTACTCGATCAGTAGGTACATGAATGCATACCTGGACCATTGGGAGTAAACTCCCACCCGTAAGCCCGGTAAAACCGATCGTCTTTGCACCTCGCTTGTTTGCTAGTCTGATGGCATTTAGTACATTAGGCGAATTCCCACTTGCTGATATTCCAATAACGATATCATCCTGGCAAACGAAGCTATTCAGCTGTTGTTCGAAGACTGTCTCATAACCTTCGTCATTCGCATAGGCTGAGAAAATGGACATATTGTCGGTTAAACCAATAACTCTGAAATTAGGCCAGCCTGGAACCCGAGTGCTCTTCGCCAGATCGCTTACGAAATGACTCGCAGTTGCAGCGCTTCCACCATTTCCCATAATAAATACTTGACGGCCATTTAAACGAGCTTCTTGAAGAAGTGTGATCACTTCTTCAATCGCTTCGATCGGTAATAAATCAACCGTCTTTTTAATCCCGGACAAATAATCTGTGATGGGAAACATACGCTTATTCCCTCCTTTATATTTCTAATAAAGCTTTAGTGAATATTGAAAATGACCTTTGAACCTTGCGATTCCAGGCGGAAAGGTAGCTCTTTCAAATGAGCAAGAGAGGAACGAACCTCATCTTTTTTGTCAAGCGGACAGTAAAGCATCAAAAAACCTCCGCCACCCGCTCCAGTGATTTTTCCTCCTAATGCCCCGGCTTCTCGCGCTTTATCATAAATCTCTCCGAGCTCTCCATTATTGATCCCCTTGGCGAGGCTTTTCTTTAGCTCCCAACTTTCGTGCAAGAGGTAACCGATCGTTTCAAGCTTGCCATCGATCAGTGCATTTCGCGCTTCACAAGCCATTTCTTTGAGCTTACTAAGGGCTTTCAGGTTGTTGTGGATATTCGTCTTTTGTTCAGTCAGGATCGTTTCTGATTTCCGAGTGATGCCTGAATAAAGCAAGATCAGGTGATTACTTAATTCTCTAGCGATTTTCCAATCGATCTCTACAGCCTGATGCCCAACCGATCCATCTTGATTGAATTCAAAAAATCTTAGTCCGCCATAACTGGCAATGAATTGGTCTTGATAACCAATCGGTTTATGTAATATATCAACTTCTATCTGGCAGGCTTCCCGGGCCAGCATTTCATTACTGACCTGCTGGTTTCGATAAGTATGGAATGCATGCAATGCCCCAACAGTAACAGTGCTAGATGAACCCAGGCCAGTTCCTGCAGGGATGTCTCCCATGGTCACGATCTCCACGTTATTCATAATTCCAGTAAGCTTCATTGCTTCGCGGATCAATTCATGGTTGACATCTTCAACATGATCTACGATTTCTGTTTCGGTATAACTGATCCTGATTTGGTCATCGAACCTTTCTTTTACGATGACATATACGTATTTATCAATTGCAGAACTTAATACACTGCCCCCGTTCTCACGGAAATAATCTGGAAAATCGGTTCCGCCCCCAAATAAGCTGATTCTAAGAGGAGTTTGTACGATGATCATACGAATGACTCCTCTTAATAAGCACCACGCCTGGAAATTACCGCAGGGATGGTCTGAAGGATAATCTGTAGATCCATCCAGATCGTCCAATTACGGATGTAGTACATATCGAACTGAACTCTCTCCTGATATGTGAGTTCCGATCGGCCCCTCACTTGTGAAAGACCCGTTATACCCGGCTTTACAGTCAGTAAGTTTATGTCCCATTGATCATATTTTTCTAATTCATCCGGGCAGATCATCCTCGGTCCTACCACAGACATTTCATTTTTTAATATATTAAATATCTGAGGTAATTCATCAATACTGGTTTTTCTTAGAAATCTTCCTAACTTCGTTACTCTAGGATCATCTTTCAACTTAAACGAATTCTTGATATTCTTTTATCAATTCGGGATGGGCAGATAGTATCTGATCACCATTAACATGCATTGTTCGAAATTTATATGCATTAAATTGTGTGCCATTGACTCCCATCACCCGACGACGGTAAATCACTGGACCATGCGAATCAAGCTTTATTAGAAACAGCAATAACCAACAAGAAAGGTAATAAAACGATCGCAGCTGGGATCGCAAGGCAATAATCTAAAATGAGTTTAAAGATCCTGTCCGTCCCGATCAACCGAACATTATTGATCGCCACCAGGGGAACCATTCCTTCTTCTTTCACCTGCAGACCAGTTGTTATGATTTCATATAAGCCCGTTGACATCCGTAGATCAATATTTTTAGCTGTCCCATACTTTCTGAAAATTTCTAATACCTGATCACGAGATAAAGCACTACTTATCAGGATAATTACCGATGTCTGATATTTATCGTATTGAATTCAGATAAATCTTCTAGATGACCAAGACAAGATATCTTTTCCTGAATATTCGATGAATTCCCACTGCGGATAAATCCAACTGACTTTAAGCCGCTACTTTTGGCATTTATCAATTGATCTGCCACCAGGCTTGCTTCTGAATTTGATCCGATTATTAATGTGGGGATTGGAAAAGCCTTATATCGGAGACGATATACTGTACGGCGAATAAAAAACCTGCCAATATCAATAAAAACGAATGAAAATAACCATGTAAAAATGACCCACCCCCTCGCCAACACCAAATCATCGGGGAATAGAAATCCAACGCAAATGTTGATGAACATTGCTACAGTCGTGGCAGAAAAAACCAGGGAATATTCGCGAGTTCCACCGAGAAAATTCTTCCGATTGTACAGTCCTACTAACACGAAAATGGCTATGAACACCGGAATGGTGAGCAGGCTCAGGCGAGAATAATCGAAAGGCTGGTTGGATCCAATACTGCGTAATATGCCAATTGGATTCGTAACGGATCCAGTAAGCTGTGCGGAATGCCAGGTTATATAAGGCTAGATCACATATGATGAGGATTGCAATAAAGAGATACCACTCCAGGTTTTTGATCACTGGGCGGTGTGTGATTGCGCTTTTATGCGGCCTGGCGAGTCCTAATAAATCTCTTGATTTATCAGTTGCTTTCATGATTCCCCCTCAGCTTCCCAATTCGACGCTTCACCAAATAACGGTATTGATGACCCCTGTGATTTATTTTCATCGAAACATCCCCTGTTTCTTATAGCTGAGTTCCAACTTCGGATATGTATTCAAATTGCGTCTATTTCTTGCTTCTTACGAGTTTTATAAATCGGTCATGACTGGTTGCTGGAGTTCAAGAATTATCTTTTGATCACGTTCTGAAGAAAATTGCACTTGCTCTACCGATAACCTCATCAACCCTTCAGCCACCCCAATGTCTGCAGACCGATATTCAGCGCACTCTTCATACCTTGCCAGGTGTTCATGCTCTTCAGGTAGGTCAGCATGGGTCCTGGTCGCATGGCCCATTCCCTGAATGCCCTGCGCTGCCAGTACAGCAGCTCCTCTGCCTTCAATCCTGGGTAATCCAGCACGGTACCGGCATCCATATCGATCTCTTCCCAGTTGGTACCCGGGCGGAACCAGCCGTTCTCGACCACCTCGAAGAAGAACGGTGTCCCAGGGTAAGGTGCCGCGACATGGAACAAGGCAATATCGAGTGGAAGCTCCTTCGATAACTTGATCGTTTCCTGGATGCTCTCCACGGTCTCGCCCGGCAAGCCGATGATGAAGTAGCCCCAGTTCATGATCCCCGCTTGCCTGGCCCAGGTGAGCGCCTGACCAGCCTGCTCCATGCGGTAGCCTTTGTGCACTTTTTTCAGGATGGCTTCGTTGGCACTCTCAATGCCCCAGGCGATCAGCAGGCAGCCAGCTTTCGCCATCTCACGCAACATCTCCTGGTCGACGAAATCTACCCGGCTGTTGCAGGTCCAGGTCATGTCCAGCTTTTTCTCCTGGATCAACCGGCACAGCTCCATCACCTGCTCACGGTTCACGGTGAACAGGTCGGCATACATCTGTACATGGTGGACGCCCAGCTTAGAAAGGACTTCCATCTCCTCGACCAGCTTCTCAGGCGAGCGCAAGCGGACCGAGTACTGGTAGTTGACATGCTTGATGCAGAACTTGCAGCCTGCCGGGCAGCCCCGGCTGGTGACGATAAATGTATAAGGGCCTTTAACCAGTGGTGCGCGGTACTTATCGAACGGCAGCAGGTGGTGCAGGGGGATCGGCAGGTCGTCCAGCGATTGGATGAATGGCCGGTCGGGATTGAAGACGATCTCACCCTGTTTCCTCCAGCCCAGGCCGTGAATGGCTGACAGCTGCTCATCGTTCGGGGTGGTGAACTCGACAGGTGTGCTTTTTTGACCGCTATCTTCACCGAGAATGCTCCAGGCAGGCTTCCACTCCGGGGAGCCGGAGGTCCAGATCTTCCACATTCTGGCATGGCCTTCGGGTTCTACCTGCTTCACCGGGTCGAACAAATGGCCGTTCTCCTGGATAGCCCATCTGCCGCGTGCCGTTTCGAAGGTGTCGATCAGCTCACGCAGTGTGGCTTCAGGCTCGCCCCGCAGCACGAAATCCAGGGCAGGGAAGGCCCGCATCGTCTCGACACCCATCGGGGTGACATGTGTGCCGAAGCCGATCGTCACTGCCCGCAAGCTTTTCGCCAGGAAGACTCCGTACATATCGTTCGTCAGCGTAGGTGCGGCGATCTGGGTCAGGTAGTACCGTGGCTGCTTTTCACGCAGCAGCGCCAGGAAGTCCTCCCAGCTCATGCGCATAGCAATCGCATCCACGACCTCGATCGAATAATCAGGTGCAAGCAAGGCTCCCAGCTGGGCCAGGCTGACCTGCGGCCAGATCATGTTCTCGCGGCTGCGCCGCCCAACCCGGTGCTGCGAGCGGATCCAGATGCCCCCATCCGGGGCAGGTGGGTTGACCAGCATCACGTCTACCTTGCTTTCGCGCAGCCGTGAAGCTGCACGCAGGGAGACCGCCTCATCTGCGGAGGGGAACTTCGGTGCAGATACACGCGGGATGTTCCTTGTTCCGAGGTTATCTCCCATTACCATTACCTTTATCGTTCATTACCTGCATTTCACGCTGGCTCAATTCATCCAATACTCTCATCAAGAGCCAGGAGATCGATAGTTGTATACCGATAAGCACCATTGTGGCGCTGCCCATAAGATATAACCACAACCGGGCGACGTCCCAACCCTGCAAGAGCACCACCACTGCGAGAACCAGCCCGAACAGCACCAGGACCATCCCCATCCAACCGAATTGATGATCTAAGGGTGGCTTGAAGATCGGTTTCCCGAACAAGCCCTGGCGGATGGGACGCTTATAGAATATCGCCACCAGGTAATTAAAGGTGGCTCCAAGTGTAAATAAGCTGACTCCGACGGTGGCTGCTACCAGTGCCAGGAACAAGGCTGCCGTGATCCATGGATTCAAGCTGGTCACGCCACTCAGCCGGGCAGCGATCAAGCTCACGCCTACCAATCCGGCGATGACAAATCCTGCCAGCCCGAGCAGCCCGAAGATCCGCACCGGGTTATAGCACATCACTGTCCAGACGATCGACTGCAGGAAGACCGTTCCATCCCGCACGACGCTCAGCTTCGAGCGCCCGACTCTCTCGCTATATGGGATAGGCACTTCAGCTACTTTCAGGCTCTCATGTAATGCGCGCGTGCTCATTACAGGTGTCAGGTTCAATCCATCTGGCAGAGGGTAGATCTGCTCAAGGATATCGCGTGAGAAGATGCGCATCCCGCTGGCACTGTCGGTCACCTTCTGCCTCCCAAGCAGGGTCAGCAGGTTGGCAAAGAACAGGTTCCCCACCCGGCGGGTGGCTGGCATCTGGCTTTCGGCTCCTGCCATGCGCGATCCCACCACCAGGTCAGCCCCTTCGATAGCTTTCTGGCAGAGCTGGGGAAAATATTCGGGGGGGTAGGTGCCATCGGCATCCAGGAAACCCACCAGGTCACCGCGCGCCTCGGCAAAACCGGTCTTAAGCGCCCCGCCGTATCCCCGGTTCTTGGGATGCCGGATGACCCTCAGGAGCGGATTCTCCCTGGCGATCTCTTCGGCGATCTGGGCGGTGTGATCGCGGGATGCGTCATCGACCACCAGCAGCTCTTCAAGGCCTACACCCGATTTTGCCAGGTTGTCTTTTACCCCGAGCACTCTAAAGATGATGTCCGCAATGCCGCGCTCTTCGTTATATGCAGGGATCACGATCGATAAAGTAGTCATAATTTCCAACTAGGATCTAACCTCTTCAAGTGAATAATAAATAGGTGAATGCTCACGGGCTTCTGCACCGGTGATCTCTCGGATGATACGGGCTGGCACTCCCCCAACGACACAATGGGGTGGTACGTCATCCACCACCACTGCCCCAGCAGCCACGACAGCCCCCTTGCCAATGTGGACTCCATCCGTGATCACCGCCCCGGATCCAAGCCAGACGTCATCGTCAATGCTGATGCCCTGGGCAGTTATCCCTTGGTCGGTAAATGGAATATTTGGATCGTCGAACACGTGGTTCACGGCAATGATCTGGGTCATGGGAGAGGTGTAGACACGGTCGCCGATCGTCACCCCACCCTGGCCGCGGATCACCGAATACTCTCCGACCAGGCTGTTTTTCCCGATCCTGATGAACGCACCTGGCAGGTTGCGGAAGTTGTATACATGCAGCACTGCCCCGTGCATTACGATCGTACCCGCGCCGATCTCGATCCCCCCTGGACAGGCATGCAGGTATGTACCATGATCCAGGTATGCCCCATGGTGCAGGGTGATGTGATTGGCAAAACGTAACCGTACGTGATTTTCGATGGCCGCCCAACCATCTATCTTCATGATCAGCCGGTAGAAAATGCTGCGGAATCCGATCCCAAGTATGGTGGGGATCCATCCGAACAGGATATATAGCGTCTGCTCAAGGATATATCGCAGCAGTCCATCTGCCTGTCGTTTCAGGTAGAGTGCGATCTGGTTATCTTTGGGATTATTTTCTTTGTTTGTGGGCATTATTTCGGGAAAACTGCTTCTATCAATGCTCCGCCCTTCCGACATGGAGACTTCTATCGGCGAAACGGTTGCGTATATAACCGTCTGGGTGGTTCCCTTGCCGGGGGCTGCCCAAACTGGTTGTTGTCTATCGCTAAAACTAGAACTTACGGCCTTGCTGGAATCGCAGAGTACTTATTTACCACTTCGTCTGCTCTTCCCCTGTAAAATCGTCGGACAGGATGTTCAGAATTATATGTGCTCCCGGTCTCTTTCTGCCTTACAGAACTGATAAATCATAAGAAGCGGTAGTTATGAAATTTGATGGCTACCCCGCACATACCCGCAGTGCGGGGTTCGGTGCGGACAACGGTTCCATTGGTGGCTAGCCTGGGTGCATCAGGGCTGGTTTGGCATTCGGATAGGTGGATCGTCACCGAGAGTTTCGATCCATTGACGATATCGCGAGGAACCAGCATATATAATCCGCTCGCGCTTAAATTGACCAACTTGGCCTGGTCCTGATACTTCTTGCCATTCCCATTGACCCCTTCAACAACCGCCAGGTAATCGCATTCAATTCGTGGTTTAACACGTCGATCTAAGGTTGTGTACATATGCACCCGCTCTTCTAAGAACTTCAATGTAGGATTGATCTCGTTCATGTCTGTGGATTAGCCACCGATTATAAATATATTAGAAATCGGTTAACTTGACATCGTCAAAATATCCAAACCTGTATAAACAAATTAGTCCATTTTTCCCTAAGCTCAACAACACATCGCGACACGCAATAAACGGCACATTTGTGCCATCATAAGCCATCGAAAAACCCTTGAAAGTATTGTTAATCTTTATCACCAGAATTAATAACGCATATCTTTGACTGTTGAATAGTCGCTTTACTGATATCGTTCCTTCGATTTTTATGGATAATGATCTCCGAATGCACGCGATAAACCTTTGCATTCAAACCTGAGGGGTACCCTGCTTTATGACAGGACTAACATGTAATTTGCTGAAATAAACACAAAAGTCTGAAGCTCGCGATAAGTCGTATTGGAATCGCTATGCTGCGAACAGGTCAGGCTCCGATGACATGACATTTTTGATTCCTTCAAGGTATCGAACAGGAAGTTCCCTTTGATACATTATCCACCCAATTGGACTGGGTATATCTTCTCCTCCAGCCCTACCTTCGGTCATTAGTTGATTCTCCGCTACCTCCCCCTCATTCGGGACTCTAATTCCTCTTCCCATCCCCCGTCTTTCAGATGATTACCCATTCCACCCCACTCAACCTTCCTGCCCTCCATCCCCACCTCGCACGATTGTTTGACAAAAAGCTCCCTTTTCCCTATAATTAAATCAAATCTTTAGCGTTGCGAGGGGAATAATCATTGGTTCCCCTTTCTGCTGATTTGTATCTATATCAATAACGTTTCACCTCACCACAAATTCATTCTTTACAATTACCTGATCCTCCTTAGCGGTAGCATTACAGCGCATTACCACGCGGCATTCTGCTGAGATCCATCCCCCACGGGCATGCTTGTGGGTGGGGAAATAAACATTTCATCATGATCGCCTCCTATTCCTACACTCCCTATATCTGGCCGATGCTGGCTTCAGCCCTGTTCTTTGCTTTGCTGGGGATCTATAGCTACCGCCATCGAGCCGTTCCTGGCGCACTGTCCTTTGCCTTCATGATGATCTTTCCGACCTTCTGGTCGATCGGCGCAGCCTATGATGCTGTCCGCCATTGATCCGGAAACCAAGATTTTCTGGTTCAAATTTCTCAATTTATTCAAGATCCCGACTGCGACGGCAGAATTCTGCTTTGTGCTCCAATATTGCGGGCTTGGCCGCTGGTTGACCCGCCGCTACCTGATCCTGCTATCGGTCCCTGTCATACTTTCCACCATTTTTATCCTTACCAATAACATATTTCACCTGATCTGGACCGATATTCGATACAACGGTGAAATTATTCCGGTCCATACCAACCTGACCAACCTGTTCTTTTTTTATTTTCTCTGCCTGTTCCTGGTAGAGATCTTCGTCTTGATTCGATTCTTTATCCGTTCACCCCAGCACCGCTGGCCCGTCGCACTCATCTTATCCGTATTTATCGTTTCACACGGTTTCTTTATCACCGATTACTTTCATGTTAATCCATTTGAACCGATGGATCCGGTCATTCTTTCCTGGAATGCAGGCGCGGCCATCTACGCCCTGGCGATCTTCGTATTCCAGATATTCGATCCCGTTCCGCTTGCCCGTGCGGTGGCGATCCGGCAGATGCAGGATGGGATGCTGGTGCTGGACACCAAGCATGTGATCGTCTTTTCGAATCCAGCTGCTAAAAAGATCTTACGCGGTTCTTCGGTCCACCTGAAAGGCAAGGATTTCACCACCCTGGTGGAGGCATTCCGCAAGGATCGCGATCGCTCAGGCGACCCACTCACCTTATCCACCGAGATCAGCCTCGGAACGGCACCGGATATCCATGAATATTCGCTACGGATCTCGTCGCTCATGGATGACAATCGCCAGGAGCTGGGCTCCCTGGTCATCCTCCACGACGTCACGGATGAGAAGCTTTCCCAGGCCCAGCTGATCGAGCAGCAGCAGGCATTGGCCACCCTGCAGGAGCGTGAACGGCTGGCACGCGAGCTCCACGACAATGCCGGGCAGCTGCTTGGCTATGTCAACCTGCAAGCCCAGGCGATCCGCAAGCTGGTCCAGGATGGGGAAAATGCTAAAGCCGAAGCCCAGCTATCCCGTTTGGCGAATGCTGCCCAGGAAGCCCATATCGACCTGCGCGAGTCGATCGCCAACTTGAAGGTTGGCTCGCTCGAAAAATGGTCATTCCTGGGGAACCTCCAGCAGCACCTCGTCACCTACCAAAATACCTACGCCATCGGCACCGAGCTGGTCATCCCAGGCGGGCTGGATATCAACGCATTAAAACCAGGCACCAGCGTGCAGTTATTCCGGGTTATTCAAGAAGCCCTTTCCAATGCCAGGAAACACGGGCAGGCGCATTTTATTCGGATCACCTTTGAGCAGCAGGACAGCCGCATCCGCATCGCCATCACCGATGATGGCGTGGGATTTGACCCACAGCAGATCAAAACGGAGCCTGGTAAGCATTTTGGTCTGGAATTCATGTCGGCGCGTATGCAGCAGATCGGTGGAAGTATGCAGATCACTTCCCAACCCGGTACAGGGGCTCAGGTTCTGCTTGAAGCACCATTATGAGTAAGTGCGAGGTAAAGATGAGAGTATTGCTTGCAGATGATCACCGCCTCCTGCTGGAGGGTTTGGAAAACCTGCTGACCGCGCATAGGATCGAGGTCGTGGGGTTGGCCTATGACGGCAACCAGGCTGTTCGAATGGCGCGCGATCTAAAACCAGATGTGGTCCTGATGGACATCTGCATGCCAGAATGTGATGGGCTGTGTGCCACGAAGCAGATCTCCGCCGAGATGCCGGAGGTAAAGATCATTATTCTGACCACCTCGGCCGAGGAGAACGACCTGTTCGAAGCGGTAAAAAGTGGCGCGTGCGGCTACCTGCTGAAAAGTATGGATGCGGATGAATTGGTGGAATGCCTCAACCAGGCTCAGCAGGGTTTTCCTCCCTTCTCGCCGGGTCTGGCGAATAAAGTCCTCAGCGAATTTGCCCGCCTCGGGGCAGATAAGATCGCCGCAGAAGAGGCGCTCAAGGCACAACCAGGGGTCGACCTGTCACCCCGCCAGCGCCAGGTCCTGTCCCTGCTGGCCCAGGGCTTCTCCTACAAGGAAGCCGGTCAGAAGCTCGGCCTGAGTCCCCGCACGATCAAATATCACATGTCCGAGATCATGCAGCGCCTGCACCTGGAAAACCGTTCCCAGGTGCTGGCTGCCGCAGGCCGCCTTGGTCTGAATGGAACGAGCTCGCAAAGTTAAAACCCGCCCTAACAGATAGATCGCTCACTTGCTCACTGTCTTAATGGACAGTCTTTCTTGAAGGAAGACTGTCCATTTCTTGTCCCGCGAGACATTGTGAACCCGGTCGCTCTCTGCTATTGTTATATCAGGCCAGGCATGGAAAAAAATCCGCAGAGTGTTCTTATACGGGAAATCGATCCTGTTAAGTACCATGGGGGAGAGTCTAAACGATTCCCCAACCTGGAGGTCACGCAACTATCGCCTCCGTTACCGGAGACCCAGGAGCTTGGCAAATTGGGTCCAGATGTGATCATTTTCGATGTCCAGGCTTCCCATCCGGATCCCGAATTCACCTTATTACGAACGCTCCCGAACCTGCTTCTGATCAGCATCGATTCGGGCAGTGACCGCGTCTGCCTGTGGTCAGGCCAGCAGCTGCGCATCTTCTCGACACAGGAGCTGGTGCAGCTGATCAGTGGCTCCACACCAGACTCCATGCCTTCATTTGGAGTAAAGGAGTAAATATCATGAAAAGAATTCCCCTGTACATATTACTTATGGCCCTCATCTTCGTAGCCTGCAAAGCGGCTCCAACCACACAGCCGATCAGCGAGTGGCAGGCATTTACCAACCCGGAGGCAGGCTACAGCCTGCAAGCGCCGACCAATTGGAGCCAGGCTGCCTTGCCTGACCAGGCAGACGGGCAGCTCCACGGCGTGGCATACACCGGTCCAGAAGGTGGGGTGGAGGTGTATTGGGGAGCTGCCTTCGGGGGTGCCTGTACGACCGGCACCGAACAGGTGAAGCTGGCAGCCGGAGAGGTCAGTGCCTGTCACGCCACCAAGAGCGATGGGACCGAGGAGTGGAGCCAGATCGCCTACCAAAACAGCGGCATCGACTACTCACTGCGCGCCTATACCAGCAATAAGCAGGCGACCAGCCATGATCTGGTCCTCCAGGTTCTATCCACGGTGAATTTCATGCCCGCCCAAACCACGCAGCCGATCAGCGAGTGGCAGACCTTCACCAACACCGATGCAGGCTATAGCCTTCAGGCACCAACGACCTGGAGCGAACAGGCACTGCCTGACCAGGCTGATGGGCAGCTCCACGGCGATGGCATACACCGGTCCAGAAGGTGGGGTGGAGATCTACTGGGGCACCGGGTTTGGTGGCGCTTGCCCGACGGGAACAGAGCAGGTGAAATTGGGTGTGGGAGACGTTTCAGCCTGCCACACGACGAAAAGCGATGGGACCGAGGAGTGGAGCCAGATCGACTACCAGGTGACCGACGGCAACGATTTCTCCCTGCGGGCATACACCAGTAATTCCCTACCATCCAGCCATGACCTGGTCCTGCAAGTCCTATCTACGGTGACATTCATGCCACCTGAAGCAACTCAGCCTGGGGCCGGGACAGCCAACCCTGCTTCGCAATACTGCATCGACCAGGGCGGCACCCTTGTGATCGAAGAACGCGGCGGCTTGGGCCAGATGGGGGTGTGCTACTTTGAGGATAACTACCAATGTGAAGAATGGGCCCTGATGCGGGGTGACTGCCCGGTAGGCGGGGTCAAGGTCACTGGCTATGCCACCGAAGCTGGGCGCTACTGTGCCATCACCGGCGGCGAATATGCCATCACAGGCAATACGGGTGCTGCAGATGAACAGGGCACCTGTACCTTCAAGGATGGCTCGCAGTGTGATGCCTGGGATTACTACAACGGGGTATGTTCGCCATCCGGTGCAACGACCCCTCAACTGGATTGACCATCCAGCCTTTGTCCATGGAGTTGTGTGACGGCATGGCCCAGGCCATGTCGCATACCCTCAATGATATGGTCCCCACGCAATCCGAAGAAGCCTTGAGTGACCCGGCTAATAACGCTTCTGGCACAGGCTGCCAGGCGACCATCACGGGCACCGGCGTAGACTTCGAAAGCCCTTTTGCAGTGGTATCTGAGCTGGGCAGCATGCTTATCAGATGAGGGCTACACGATGGACCCGCTGATTGGGGCCGATGGCCCGACGGGCCATTATGCAGGGCTACCGCAAGGACAACCAGCTCTGCTATGCCGGCGCCATGTGGTCCCCGGATGCCTCAGCGAACTGCCCAACCGATCAGCCCATCTCAACCTGCCCGCTCACACCCGAGCAGCAGCTCTATACGGTGACCCTGAACTGCGGTGAAGAGGTCGAAGCCGGGCAGTCCGGTGCGTCACCATCCGGGACCGCCCTGGGGGGCGGAGGCGGCCAGATGGTGTTTGACTCGGACCGGGCCGGTGACTATCGCGACCTGTACGTGATGAATACGGAAGGGATGGACCTCAGCCGCCTGACGCGGGGGGATTCCAACAATTTCGCCGGACCATGGTCACCGGACGGGAAGCAGATCGTTTTTACTTCCTTCGGATTGACCAACAGTTTCATCGCAAGGGTCAATGCGGATGGCAGCGATCAGGTGACCCTGGATGCAGTCGATGGATCGGATGAGGGCTTTCCTGACTGGTCCCCGGATGGGCAGCTCATTGCATTCACTTCACGCCGAGATGGCAACAACGAGATCTACCTCATGAATGCTGATGGAACCAACCCGCTGAACCTGACGGGAATCCAGCCGATGATTTTGCCCCCAGCTGGTCACCGGATGGTACGCAGATCGTATTTGTGTCTGACCGCGACCAATCCGCAGGGATCTATGACCTGTATATCATGAATTCCGATGGCAGTGGGGTCACCCGCTTGACCAACGATACCGCCAGCCAATACTCCCCAGATTGGTCTCCGGATGGGAAGCAGATCTTGTTCCGCTCGGACCAAAACGGGCAGGCGGATATTTATGTGATCAACCTTGATGGAAGCGGATTGACCAACCTTACCGATACCCGGCCAATGATTGGGCTCCGACCTGGTCTCCGGATGGCAAGTATATTGCCTTCCAGACCGACCGCGACGGCAACTGGGAGATCTACCGCATGGCAGCGGATGGCTCAGGCCTGCTGAACCTGACCAATGACCCGGGCGATGACCAGCTGCCCTACTGGCAACCATAGTGAGCGCCGCGTGGGTTCCTGTCAGGCTGCATACGCTGGGCAATTTTCTGAAAGGAGATAATATGGAAAACCAGAAGAACATATCCAGCGGGAGATCCTCCCCATCCCTGATATCCCCCATGTCGGGTTGACCACTTACGACGCTAAAGATCCAGACACGCAGTTTCCGCCGATCAAGCCGCTGCGCCCACCGGCAGGTGCACCCAACATACTGATCATCCTTTTAGATGATCTGGGTTTTGGTGCTCCCAGCGTATTTGGCGGTCCGTGTTACACGCCAACCGCTGAGCGTCTGGCAGCCAATGGGCTCAAATATTCCCGTTTCCACACCTGTGCCATGTGCGCACCCACCCGCCAGGCGCTGCTGACCGGTCGCAACCATCATACCGTCGGGATGGGCTGCATTCCCGAAATGGCCACTTCCGCCCCGGGCTACAGCTCCATTCGTCCCAACACGTGCGCACCGCTGGCAGAGACGCTCAAGCTGAATGGCTACGCCACGGCGCAGTTCGGCAAGTGCCATGAAGTACCGGTGTGGCAGACCAGCCCGATGGGGCCCTATGCGAGTTGGCCTACCGGCAGTGGCTTCGAGTATTTCTACGGTTTCATCGGTGGTGAGACCAACCAGTATTATCCGGCTTTATACGAAGGCACCCGACCGATCGAGCCAGAAAAGACCCCCGAAGAAGGCTACCATTTCACCGAGGATATGACCGATAAAGCCATCAGCTGGGTACGCCAGCAGAAGGCGCTCATGCCTGACAAGCCCTTCTTCATGTACTTTGCCACGGGAGCGACCCACGCCCCACACCATGTGCCGACCGGAATGGTCGGCCAAATATAAGGGCAAATTCGACCAGGGCTGGGACATATTGCGCCAGGAGACCTTCGCCCGCCAGAAGCAGCTGGGTGTGATCCCGCCCGAGGCAGAGCTGACCGAACGGCACACGGAGATCCCTGCCTGGGACAATATCCCGCTTCCCATGCGGCCAATCCTGGCCCGGCAGATGGAAGTCTACGCCGGGTTCCTCGAGCATACCGATTACCATGTCGGGCGTTTGATCGATGCCCTGGAAGACCTGGAGATCCTGGATGACACCCTGATCTACTATATCACCGGTGACAACGGCGCCAGTGCCGAGGGTTCTTTGCAGGGCTCGCTCAACGAGATGATCACCATGAACACGACCGACCAGACCCTGGCCCTCCTGCAGTCCTACTTGACGCCTGCATACCTTGCCGAACACATCGATGAATTTGGCACACCCAAGGCGTTCAACATTTATGCGGTGGGCTGGGCGCATGCCATGGATACACCCTACCAGTGGACCAAGCAGGTGGCCAGCCACTGGGGTGGCACCCGCAATGGCACCATTATCCACTGGCCGAACGGTATCCAGGCGAAGGGTGAGATCCGCAACCAGTTCCATCATGTGATCGATGTCGCACCGACCATCCTGGAAGCTGCCGGTCTGCCCCATCCGGTGATGGTCAACGGGGTCCAGCAAAAACCGCTCGAAGGTGTCAGCATGGCCTACTCGTTCGATGATGCCCAGGCGGCCGAGCGCCACGAGACCCAATACTTTGAGATGTACGTTAACCGCGGCATCTATCATAAGGGTTGGAGCGCGGTCACGAAACACAGCACCCCCTGGCCAACCCCGGGCGGCCTCAACCTGCCAGCCTATGACGATGATCGCTGGGAATTGTATGACACGCGCACGGATTGGACGCAAGCCCATGACCTGTCAAAAGAAATGCCCGAGAAGCTACACCAGCTACAGCGCCAGTTCCTGATCGAGGCTGCCAAATACAACGTCCTGCCGCTGGACGATCGCCGCCCGGAGCGCTTCAATAATGAGCTGGTCGGCCGGCCGGCGTTGATCCGCGGCAAATCGCAGATGCTCTTCAGCGGCATGGGCCGCCTGGGTGAAAATGTGGTGCTCAACACCAAGAATAAATCCTTTGCCGTGACAGCCGAGGTCGTGCTCCCCCCTGGAAACGTGAACGGGGTGATCACCGCCATCGGTGGTGGCTCCGGAGGCTGGTCCTTGTACGTCCAGGAGGGCAGGCTTAGGTTCTGCTACAACTGGTTGGGCATTCAGCGGTACTACACCGAGGCCGGCTCAACATTGCCGGCAGGTAAACACCAGGTACGCATGGAGTTTGCCTATGACGGTGGCGGCCTGGGCAGGGAGGTGGGGTCAGGCTCTACCTGGACGGAAACCAGATCGGAGAGGGGCGCGTTGAGTATACCCAGCCGATGATTTTCAGCGTCGATGAGACCCTGGATGTCGGTTGTGAAAACGGTACGATGGTGACCGATGAGTACTCGGCCAGGGCCAGCAAGTTCAATGGCAAGATCGAATGGGTCCAGCTCGACCAGGGCGTGGATGACCACGACCACCTGATCAGCCCGGAGGAACGCCTGCACCTGGTCATGAGCCGGCAATGATCCATTACAACTTGCTTCCATATGTTCATTTCTGTTCGGATATCGGATCAAGTAAAGGCACTGAAAAATTTGAGAGGAGAATGTGAAAAATGAAGAAAACCATAATTTTGATCGCCATCCTCCTGATGGCACTGGTGCTGGTGGGGTGCAAGTCCACCACTCCCACGGCTGAGGTTCCCACGCAAGCTGTCGCCCCACCCACCTCACCTCCGGTCATTCCTACCCAAACCCTCCCGCCTGACACATCCTGGCAAACCGTGCAGCAGTCGGGGGTTCTTAAAGTAGGTACCTCAGGAGATTATCCGCCATTTGAATATCTTGATGCGAATAGTCAGCTTGCCGGTTTTGATATCGACTTGATAAATCAAATTGGACAGAAGCTAGGGCTTAAAAGTTGAAATCAGTAACTTCGCTTTTGACAGCCTACCTGCGGTAGTTGCCAATGGTCAAGTTGATGTGGTAATTGGTGCGCTGTCTGTTACCCCCGAGCGTCAGGCTATCGCTAATTTCAGCAATGTCTACTACTCAAGCTCAGATGCTGTATTGTCGCGCCCCGAAGCCGATCCAAGCAAGATTAAGGATCCAGAATCACTCGCTGTCGTTCGCTTGGGTGTACAGGTAAACTCAATCTACGAAACCTATGCTCAGCAAAACTTACTCGAGACTGGCCTGATGCCTAAGCAAAATCTCTTTGTTTATATCGACAGTAACCAGGCATTAAGTGACTTGAAAGCCAATCGCATTGATGCCATATGGATGGACTTGATACCAGCTCAGGCACATGTTGAATATGGCGGTGTGAAAATCCTGGTCCAGGATATGAACCAGCAGCTGTATGCCATCGCCATGATGAAGGGTTCCGATACGCTTGCGCGATAAGATCAACGAAGCTCTCACCCAGCTCAACAACGACGGTACCCTTGCCAACCTTCAAATGCAGTATCTGGGCATCAATTCAGATCAGGTGGTCACGCCACAGCCGCCCCCGACAGTTGTTCCCCAGCCAACCCCCACGCCTGGAGGTTGCTCGAACAACTCGAAGTGGGTGAAGGACCTTTCGTATGATGACAAGAATCATACCAGTCCACCATCATTAAATCCTGGACAGGCTTTCACGAAGGGCTGGCAGCTCAAGAATAACGGCACCTGCACCTGGAAAACCGGGTACGTCCTGGCCTATTCGTATGGCAATGTATCCGCGGCCCAGATGGGTGGGCAGCCGATCCCGGTAACCAAGGATGTCAAGCCTGGCGAAACCTATGATTTTCAAGTGAATTTGATAGCACCAGTGGTTTCTGGCCACTATATAGGCTACTGGGAGATGCGCGACCCCCAGAATAAAAAATTTGGCACAACGGTCTGGGTCGACATCATTGTTAAGAGTAACGTCACACCCACGCCTCAACCGACCCAAACCCCGGTTCCGAATGTCGAGTTCTCTGCCAATCCAACGACTGTCCTTGCCGGTCAGCCGGTCTATTTCGAATGGAAGACCCAGAATGTAAAAACCGTGTACTTCTATCACGATGGGCAGAAGTGGACCGAGCAAGAGGTGGCACTCAATGGCACGTCGACAGAGTATCCACCGTATAGCATGAACTATTACCTGCACGCCGATCAGATGAACGGGGCCACGATCGAGCGCAAGATCTATATCACCGTCAATCCTGTGCAGGACGCACCTGTTATTGAATACATCACTTCAAATCCATCACAGATCTTGCTTGGAGAGTCGACCAGGATCGATTGGTCGATTAAGGGAAATGTTACTAACGTAACCCTGTCGGTAGACAACAACGTGGTACTACCCCAAGCCCCCCTTATAGGCAACTATACAGATGCGCCGCAGTCCATAGGCACACATGTATATACCATTCAAGCTTCTGGGCCAGGCGGGACGAGCACCCAGCAGACCAGCGTCACAGTGAATGAGGCGCCGCCGACACCTCCTCCTGATACACCCACACCTGAACCACCACCTACCCCTGAGCCACCCGTAATTCAGGGATATGATGTGGCTCCTACGACAATCGAACAGGGTGGATGTGTGACCATTGCTTGGACAACGGCTGGTGGCACAACACAAGTCGAGCTCTCGCGTGATGCTGGCGTGATCTACACCGGCCCAGAATTGAATTATTCTGTAACAGATTGCGAGCTGCCTGCTGGCCCTGCCATGGTGCAGTACACCCTGAAAGCTTACAACAACGCCGGGCAGTTTGATGCGCGTGATGCCACGGTCCAGGTGAACCAGGCTCCGCCGCAAAATCTCTTGGCTGACACGAACTGGAAGGTGCAGATCATGCAGGGTGGATTGGAAGTCCCTGCCGAGATCCTGATCACCGCCTACTTTAGCCCAGATGGCAGCCTCACGGGCAATGGTGGTTGCAATGTCTACAACACCTCCTATATCGCCAACGGCCAGGTGATCACCATCTATCCCCCTGTGGCAGGGAAGATGACCTGCGGTGACCCGGCGGATAGCCTCGAGGTCACCTACCTCGAGCTCCTGCCTCAGGTGGCGAACTTTGAGATCCGCGACGGGATGTTGATCATGCTGAACAATGTTGGCGAGGAGATCCTGCGTTTCTTGCCAATACCGCTCTGATAACGGATGTAGATGGGTTGCGGATGGATACCCTCCATCCGCAACCCGCTATGCTCTACGAACGGTGCAGTCCAGCTTGTCAGGCCTGGATGATCAGGGAAAGCTGGCTGTTGATCTGAAAATTGGGAATAGATGTTGGTACAGGCAGTCTCGTACGACATCTCTTGTCATAATGAAAAGGAGAAAATATGGGACCCGTCATCGCAGATATCCTACCCCTGGCCCTTGGTATTGCGCTGAGCGTTATCCCAATCGTAGCGGTCATCCTGATGCTCTTCAGCCAGCACGCTCGCAGCACAAGCCTGGGATTTTTAGTCGGGTTGGATCCTGGGGGTGACCGTCGTGACGGTTGCGGTGGTCTTTCTGTCCGATTCACTGCAGCAGGCCACCGGCAGCTCAGAATCGGCCATGTACGGGATCGTGCATCTTATCCTGGGCATCTTATTGATCCTGGCAGCCTTCCGCAACTGGAAGAAACGCCCCAAACCTGGTGAAGAGGTGAGCGTTCCCAAGTGGATGAGCTCGATCGATACCATGACGGCTGGTAAAGCCCTTGGTCTAGGCGTACTGTTATCCGCGGTAAATCCAAAAAACCTTGCCCTGCTCGTCGCTGGTGGAGTTTCCATCGCTTCTGCCGGGCTGGATTCGACCCAATTGATCATTGCCCTGCGTGATCTTCATTATCCTGGCTTGTTGTTCAGTCGCAGCCCCGGTGATTGTCTTACCTGGTGATGGGCGATAAGGCCACCCCCACCCTCAACAGCTGGAAAAGCTGGCTGATCAGCAATAACGCTGCCGTGATGACGATCCTGTTCCTGGTTTTCGGTTTCGTGGTGCTCAGCAAGGGTATCGGCGCCTTGATCGGCGGATAGGCAAGCACAGCTTCACACCGATCTATCATCTGAAAGATCGTGAAATGCTGAATTACATGTGCATGAGGCTGTAATTCATGATATAAAGAAAGGATAGGGAAAATATGTCCCCAATGATGAGAAGAAGGATCGGCAGGCCCAGTTTGATCGGCGCAGCTGCCACCACCGCCGTAGTTGTTGGGACGGCTGGTGCAGTCAAAGGTAAACAACAGCAAAAAGCCGCCCAACAACAGGCCGCTGCGCAGCAGAAAGCAGCCGAACAGCAACAGGTGGCGGAGCTGCAAGCTAACCAGGAAGCGCTGGCACAGCAACAGGCTGAGCTGGCCCAGAAGCCGCAGGCACCTGTTCAAGGCTGCTCCGGTCGTCTCGATGGATGAGAAGATCGCCCAGCTCGAAAAACTGTCTAAGCTCAAAGATGCCGGCATCCTGACCGAAGAGGAATTCGCCGCCCAAAAAGCCAAGGTATTGGCTGGCTGAGTCGTCCAGCGGCTGATATTGTTCTCACGCCGGAATCCAGGCGCACATCTCCCGGCGATCACACTAAGATATCGGCCACAGGCAGTTCGATAGTCGGTCTGGATTGGCAAGGTACATAAGCTAGCCGCTCCATTGATCGGGTTGCGTGAAACAATAACTGCAACAGAATAGGGAATTAGTTATCACATAATGGCACAACCACGCATTCCCCCACGCTTTCAAGTCCTCGCCAAACCCAGCGGCGCGACCTGCAACCTGGCGTGTTCCTATTGCTTCTTTCTCGACAAAGAGCTGCTCTATCCAGGCAGCGATTTCCGCATGTCTGAAGCGGTCCTGGAAGCATACATCCAGCAGCTGATCGCCGCCCATCGCACCAGTGAGGTGACCGTGTCCTGGCAGGGGGGTGAGCCCACACTGATGGGTTTGGATTTCTTCCGCAAGGCTGTTGCTTTCCAGGATAAATACCGCCGGCCTGGGATGACCTTCGAAAACACCCTGCAGACCAACGGCACGCTCTTGGATGATGCGTGGTGCGAGTTCTTCAAGGCGAACAACTATTTGATCGGGATCAGCCTGGATGGCCCGCCTCACATCCATGACATATTCCGGGTCGACCGGGGTGGTGCTCCCACCTTTGAGCGGGTCATGCGCGGCATCCGCTTGCTCCAGAAGCACCGGGTTGAGTACAACATCCTGGCGACCGTCAACCGCATCTCCGCCGATCACGCGCAGGAAGTTTACAGGTTCCTGCGCGATGAGGTGGGCACCCAGTGGATCCAGTTCATCCCGGTCATCGAGCGCATGAATCCCGATGGCCACAATCTCATCCAGGCTGGTGAGCGTGTGTCGCCGCGTTCAGTCCGGCCGACCCAGTTCGGGCGCTTTCTGATCCAGGTTTTTGATGAGTGGATCCAAAATGATGTAGGCAAGCTCTACGTCCAGACTTTTGAAGCTACATTACGCAATTGGATGCGGCTCTCCACCTCCGGGATGTGTGTCTTTGAGAAAACCTGCGGGATCGGCCTGGCCTTGGAGCACAATGGGGACCTGTATTCCTGCGACCATTTTGTCGAGCCAGGTTACTTGCTCGGGAACATAAAAGATAAAGACATGCTCGAGCTGGTTGGTTCTGCCGAACAAACCAGGTTCGGGCAGGCCAAGTTCGACAGCTTGCCAGGCACCTGCCTGAGCTGCCCGGTGCTATTTGCCTGCCACGGAGAGTGTCCAAAGAACCGGTTTACCAGCACGCCTGCAGGAGAACCGGGTTTGAATTATCTGTGCCCGGGTTATAAAGCTTTCTTCCAGCGTGTGGCTGAGCCGATGAAGATCATGGCGTTGCTAATGAATAATGGCGAGCCTGCTTCCGCTGTGATGGATATCCTGGCCGACAGGAAGGAGGAATTATCCAGGGCTTTTCAGAGATCGAAACCTGCCGATCCCTGCCCATGCCAGAGTGGCTTACCTTTCAACGAGTGCCACGGATGGAGCCTTGCGAAGGGCGGTCGAAAAAGAAGCGCCGGTCCTATCGGCGGTCCACGCCCTTCAGCAACCAGGCTGAAAGTGCCTTCAGCCCCATGATCCGTCATGCCATTTACATTTCTCAAATCATGGATTAGCTCTTTTATCAGGCGAAATAAATAAATAAGGAGATGGAAAAATGCCGAATGGAAAACCAAACATCCTGATCTTATGGGGGGATGACATCGGCTGGTACAACATCAGCCACAACAACCGGGGAGCGATGGGCTATCAGACTCCCAATATCGATCGCATTGCCCGCGAGGGGATCGAATTCACCGATTACTATGGCCAGCAGAGCTGCACAGCTGGACGGGCAGCTTTTATTACTGGCCAAAACCCTATCCGTACCGGGCTAACCAAGGTGGGTGCACCTGGTGCAGTCGTTGGCCTGCAGCCTCAGGATCCAACGATCGCTGATCTGCTCAAGCCTCTGGGTTATGCCACCGCGCAGTTTGGTAAAAACCACTTCGGTGATCGCAATATGTTTTTGCCCACTGTGCATGGTTTTGATGAGTTCTATGGCAACCTGTATCACCTGAACGCTGAGGATGAACCCGAAGAACCGGATTACCCGAAAATGCCGATGTTTAAAGCCATGTTCGGGCCGCGCGGTGTGCTCGACTGCAAGGCGAGCGATGTGGATGATCCAACCGAAGATACACGCTTTGGCCGGGTCGGCAAGCAGACCATCGTGGATACGGGTCCTTTAACCAAAAAGAGGATGGAGACCATCGACGATGATGTTACCGAGCGAACCATCGACTTCATCAAGAGAGCCCACGCCGCAGGAAAACCGTTCTTCATCTGGTGGAACGCCACCCACATGCACATCTGGACGTATATCCCCGATGCGGCCAGGGGAATCAGCGGCCAGGGATTTTATAACGATGCCATGGTGCTGCACGACCAGGCGGTCGGAAAATTGCTTGATACATTGGATGAGCTCGGGATTGCTGACGATACGATCGTCCAATACTCCACCGATAATGGGCCGCACTACAATTGCTGGCCGGATGGGGCCATCTCACCCTGGCGTAGTGAAAAGGATACCAACTGGGAAGGTGCGTTCCGCGTGCCGTGTTTTGTTCGCTGGCCAGGCAAATTCCCGGCTGGTAAGGTGCTGAATGGCATCATCACCCACCAGGAATGGCTGCCCACCCTGCTGGCCGCCGCTGGCGAACCCGAGATCGTCGAGAAGCTCAAACAAGGGCACCAGGCTGGAGAGAAGAATTTTCATGTCCATATCGATGGCTTTAACATCCTACCTTACCTGACCGGTGCGATGGACAAGTGCCCGCGCAACTGGTTCTTTTATGTCGATGATGATGGCGATCTGACCGCCATACGGTTTGCCGATTGGAAGATCGTCTACAAGGAACAGCGCGCCAAGACCATGAAGCTATGGGGGGAGCCCTTTGTTGAGTTACGCATGCCCAAGATTTTTAACTTGCGTCGCGATCCCTTCGAACGCGCCGATGAGAACTCCAATTCCTATTATGACTGGATGCTTAAGCACATATACATGCTTGTATCCAGCAGCCGCCCTGTTCCAACAGCAGATCCAGACATTTAAAGATTTCCCTCCCCGCCAGAAACCTGGCTCGTTCAATCTCGAGAGGATTTTAGAAAGGACATTGGATGCATTACACAGCGATCATCGCTAAGTAAGATCAGATTGTTCTAAATAGTTTGCGCAGCATACTCAACGACCGACCTGAATATATGTTTGAAAGGAAATAATGGATATGCCTAACGGAAAGCCAAACATTTTGATCATTTGGGGGGATGACATCGGCTGGTACAACATCAGCCACAACAACTTTGGAGCGATGGGGTATCGGACCCCCAATATCGATCGCCTCGCCCGCGAAGGTGTCTCGTTCACCGATTATTATGGGCAGCAAAGCTGTACTGCCGGGCGGGCAGCTTTCATCACCGGTCAGAATCCCGTCCGCACCGGGCTGACCAAGGTGGGATGCCCGGCAGCTACCGTCGGTCTGCTGCCTGAAGACCCGACCATTGCTGATCTGCTCAAGAACCAGGGCTATGTCACCGCCCAATTCGGCAAGAACCACCTGGGTGACCGTAATTTGTACCTGCCTACCGTGCATGGTTTCGATGAGTTCTACGGCAACCTGTATCACCTCAACGCCGAAGAAGAACCCGAGGTCATTGATTATCCGAAGAATCCCAAGTTCAGACAGCTGTTCGGCCCGCGCGGTGTGCTCGATTGTAAAGCATCGGATGTCGACGACCCAACCGTGGACCCGCGTTTCGGCAAGGTTGGCAAGCAGGTCATTGTGGATACCGGTCCACTGACCCGCAAACGCATGGAAACCATCGATGACGATATCGCTGACCGCACCATCGAGTATATCCGGCGCGTCCATACGCAAGGCAAGCCCTTCTTCGTGTGGTGTAATTTCACCCATATGCATCTTTACACCCACATCCCAAAATCTGCCGAAGGCCTCAGCGGCCAGGGTTTTTACAACGATGCCATGGTGCTGCATGACCAGGCAGTCGGAAGGGTGCTTGATCTGATCGATGAGCTGGGTATCGCTGATGATACCATTGTGCAGTACTCGACCGATAACGGCCCACACTATAATTCCTGGCCCGATGGAGCCATTACCCCGTGGCGCAGTGAAAAGAATACCAACTGGGAAGGCGCTTTCCGGGTGCCGTGCTTCGTGCGCTGGCCGGGCAAAATCGAAGCGGGGAAAGTGCTGAATGGCATCGTCTGCCACCAGGATTGGCTGCCCACGCTGCTCGCTATCGCTGGCGACCCCGATATCGTTGAAAAGCTGCTACAGGGCTACTCCGTGGGAGAGAAGACCTTCCGCGTCCATATCGATGGCTATAACCTGCTACCTTACCTGACGGGAGAGACAGACCAAAGCCCACGCCAATTCTTCTTCTATGTCGATGATGATGGGCAATGCATGGCCCTCCGCTACGGCGATTGGAAGATCGTCTTGCTAGAACAGCGCGCAAAAACGATGCAAGTTTGGGCAGAGCCTTTCGTGCAGCTGCGCGTTCCCAAACTCTTCAACCTGCGGCGTGATCCCTTCGAGCGGGCGGACGAGAACTCCAACGGGTATTGGAATTGGGTACTCGAGCACTTCTACATCATCCCTGCCGCTGCGATCTTCATCGGGCAGCAGCTCATTTCATATCAACAGTTTCCACCCCGCCAGGAAGCTCTATCCTTTAATTTGGAAAAGATGCTTGCCCAGCTGAACAAGGCGGCAGACGGCAGCATGCATTAAATTAACCGGGTAGATGCGCTGGTCGTTCCTGTGCATCTACCCACCAGTTTGACTTTTAATAATTTGCGAGGAGCCTGACCTATCGACCAGCATCCTGAGCGATTCCGCAGTCCAGTCCTTCTATGACCGCTACCCATATCCCCGCCCGGTGGATGATCTCGACGCCTACCGCCGTCTCTGGAATGATCCACAGCGGCGGCGCGCCGATTTTCACCTCTACTGGCCAGATCTGCCCTACAGGGAAGATTTCTCGATCCTGGTCGCGGGCTGTGGCACGTCTCAGGCCGCCAAATATGCCTTACGCTGGCCGTCTGCCCGGGTTGTCGGCATCGATTTCAGCTCGACCAGCGTGAAGCATACCCTAAGGCTCAAGCGTACATATAACTTAACCAATCTTGAAGTTCCCAGCTTCCCATCCAGCAGGTAGGAGAGCTCAACCTGGCCTTCGACCAGGTCATCTGCACCGGGGTCCTCCATCACCTGGCGGACCCCGCTGCAAGCCTGCAGGCCCTCTCGAGCGTACTCACACCAGCTGGTGCGATGCAGCTGATGGTCTACGCACCCTATGGCCGGGCTGGGATCTATATGTTGCAGGAGTTTTGCCGGAAGCTCGGGATCCAGGCTACCCCTGGCGGCATCCGCTTGCTCAACCAGCTCCTGGGCGTGCTGCCTTCCACCCATCCGCTGCCAAGTTTATTCAAAACCAGCCCTGATTTCGCCAATGAGGCAGAGCTGGCAGATGCACTGCTTAACCCGCACGACCAGGCCTACACCGTTGCATGCTTGTTTGATCTTCTCGATGAGCGCCGGCTTGAAATTTGCGCGCTGGGTCAGGCAAGCAGCCTACCTTCCGCAGTGCAGTCGATTGGCAGGCACGCAGCTTGCGCCTCGCTTCACCCAGCTGCCCGAGCGTGATCAATATTCAGCCATGGAGCTGTTCCGGGGCAGTATGCTGCGCCATAATGTCATCCTGAACCGCAAGGACACCTCCAGCTCTGGCAGGCAGGTCGATTTTCGTGAGCCTGGTTGGAAAAATTATGTGCCTATTCGTATAGCCGATGTGATCTGCGTTCAAGAGCGCTTGCCGAGGGAGCCGCGGCAGTGCTGATCAATCCGGCGCATACCTATCCGGACCTGTTTATGCCCATCGATGCACTTGAAAAGACCTGGTATGATGCCATCGATGGGGAGCGTACGATCGGTGGGTTGGTTGAAGCTTCGCATCCCGTCCAGAGAGATCCAGTTGATCCCGACAGACTGCGCGGCTTCTTTGAGCGCCTGTGGTGGTATGACCAGGTCGTGTTTGATCTCACAAAAACTTGATCAGTAGAAAGGGTTCACCCAATGAATTCGCTATTACCATCCTGGAATGAGAACAACACAAAAAGATCGATCCTGGACTTCATCCAGGCTGTCACCGATCCTGGTAGTGCCAGCTTTGTACCGCCGATCAAACGCATCGCCACGTTTGATAATGACGGTACCCTCTGGCTCGAGAAGCCTCTGTACATCCAGCTGCAGTTTGGATTGCGCGCCATCTATAAGCAGGCCGCGGAAAAACCAGAGCTGCGGCAGCGCCAGCCTTATAAAGCTGTCTATGAAAAAGATATGGCCTGGCTGGGTAAGGTTGCCAGCGATTTTTCCCGGGGAGACATGCAGGGCGTGATGGCTCTGGCATCAGGTTACCTTGAGGCGTTTGATGGGCTGCATGTCGAAGAGTTTGAGCAATCCGCCCTTGAATTCTTGAACAATGCAATGGATCCACGCTTCAATAAGCCTTACAAGCTGTTGACATATAAACCCATGGTCGAGTTGGTGCATACCCTGCAAGACCACGACTTTCGGGTATTTATCACCACCGGCGGTGGGCGTGATTTTGTGCGGGCTGTCTGCGAAGAGGTGTATAACATACCCAGCTATATGACCATCGGCAGTAGCGTGGCTTTTGAGTATAACGAAGATGACCAGGGAATCGCCCATGTGCTGCGCACGAAAGACACTGAGCTGCCTATTGACGATGGCAAGGGTAAGCCAACCCACATCCACCGTTCCATCGGCCGCCGTCCGATCATGGCGGCGGGCAATTCCAACGGTGACATTCACATGTTGAAGTACGCCGTCTGCCATGCCGGCTGTGCGCTTGGCTTGCTGGTACATCACGATGACCCCGAGCGCGAATACGCCTACAACGAGGGCACTGAGTTGGCCCTGCAACTGGCGGCTACTGAAGGCTGGACCGTGGTTAGCATGAAGGATGATTGGAAGACAATCTTTGGTTAGATCTCGCTTATGAGCAGCTTTTTTCGCACAGCGCCAGCTGGAACCATCCTGTCAACGGGTTGTGTATCTGTGCACTTTTGCTAAAATTAATGTGAACAGATTGTGTTAAAGAACCATGCAGTTTATGTGATGCTATCACTCAAAGGGTCAGCTTCCGCAGGATATTACGTGGCCCGAGCATCTAGAAAACCATATGTGATTCTTTTTTTGCTGGATAAATTTTATATTTGTGGAGGAGAAGATGAAAACTATGCTCTACCCAAGATTTTCCATGATCGTGATCCTGCTGGTGATCGCTCTGGGTTTCAGCGCTTGCGCACCCACTGCCACGCCGGTGCCTACCCAGGATGTATCCTTGATCCAGACCCAGGCAGTTCAAACGGCCATCGCTGAAGTAACCAACAGCGCGCCTATCGCTACCCAGGTGCCGCCAGCCACGCTTGAGCCTACCCTTGTTCCCACAGAACCACCGCCCGGGCCGACTCCTGACCCCAATGTCCCTGTAGCAATGCTGCCCGCTCCTGCTGCAGGCCAACCCAGTGCTGTCGCCAGGTATAACACTTCGATCATGGGCGGTCCGGGTACCGCCTATGTGGTCTACGGAGCTTTCCTCGGGGGTCAGGTCGCGACGGTGATCGGAAAGAGTGAAGATGGCTTATGGTGGGCTGTGAGTGTCCCCGTCGCGCCGGATGGCACTGGCTGGGTGGACGCCGCCTGGGTGGATGTCAAAAATGTGGATGGGGTACCTGTTCTGCCCACTCCACCCGTTCCGGCCACGACTGACCTTGTCCCGCCCGGCCCAGATGATCCGCAGGCTACCACCATTGCCAACACCTATGTGCGCGCTGGCCCTGGTACGAATTATGCCGCCTATGGTGTCGCCAAGGCAGGCCTTACCGGCTGGGTGATCGGCAAGAGCGTGGATGGCTTATGGTGGGTGGTCCGGGTGAACCCGCAAAAGATCGGTGTCGGGTATGGTTGGATCAGCGCGCAGTACACTTCAGCTAAAAATGTCCAGGATGTCCAGACAGTCCAGTCCCCTCAAGCTCCCGCCTCGGTCGTACAACCCACGCCAGCCCCAGGGGTAGCTACCGGAACGACCACCACGGCTGTGAATGTCCGTAGCGGTCCAGGGACGAACTACCCCATCCTGGCGGTAGCTCCCGCTGGATCGACCGGGGAGATCACGGGCAAATCTGCCGATGGTGCCTGGTGGCAGGTTAAGGTCCCCACCCAGATTTCTCCCAATGGATTTGGCTGGATTGCGGCGGGTTATGGATATACCCAGAACACTCAAAATGTCCCGGTTGTTGAGGCACCGCCTCCTCCACCGGTCGTCGAGCCGACCCCACCCGCGATCACCACCACTGGCTGCACCCTGGTCAATCAGACGCCTGCGGACGCGACGGTCGAGGCCGCTGGCACTCAGTTCACCACCGTGTGGGTGCTCAAGAATAGCTCAACAAGCAGCTGGACCCAGGCAGATTATGATATTTCCTACGTCGGCGCAGTGGACAATATTCCGCTCCATGTTGGGTCAGATGTCTATGACCTGACCATCGATGTTGATCCGGGCTGGACCTATTATTTTTATATGCCCATGCTGGCTCCGTATGACCCTGGTACATACGGAGAGTTGTGGCAGATCGCGTCAGGTAGCCAGGTCGTATGCCAGTTCTGGATCTATATAAACGTCAAGTAGCGTGTGACCTGGCTCTGAAGATAGTCAGCTTGCTGATCAGGGTATTGAAGGATGCGATGCAAATCGTACGGGGGGTCTTGATGGTCGCTGCCATTGAGATCCCCCGTGCGAAACCCCAGGCTGGCTTAACGGACTGGTTCGGTCCACTGCCCATAGGCTCCTTTCCGAAACCAGGACCGCGAATATTCACAGCATTTAGGTGCCCCCCGCCTTGTACTGTCCACTTGTGATTCTTCCACCGCAAGCCAGGGGAAGCAGGTGGGTCGGTCGGTATTATTTATTCTTTTACTGGCTGCTTTAGTATGATCTTCATTTCCAATGAGTCGTGGATTTATCATATGGCATGGAACTCGAATTGACATAGACAGAGGTTACCAAGGGAATGCTATGACGAGCCAACCTTTAAAAATCCAAAAACCATCACGAAAGCTATTCGGATTATTACCGGTCCTATCCTGGCTGCCAAAATATAGCCGTTCGTGGATCAGTTTGGATGTTATCGCCGGGCTTACCTTGTGGGGCCTCGTGGTTCCGGAATCCATGGCTTATGCCGGGATTGCCGGCTTACCTCCCCAGGCTGGTCTGTATACCCTGGTTGCCTCGCTGCTTATTTATGCTCTGCTCGGCACCTCCCCGCATCTCAGTGTCGGGCCGACTTCAGCTACAGCTGCCTTGTTGGCATCCTCGGTTTCGGCTTTCCTGGTCGGCTCTGCTGTGGCGAACGCCTCTGACCCGGCTACTTACCAGGCCTATGCGACGGCCTTTGTGATCGTGGTTGGGCTGGTTTTTCTTGTTGCTGGCATAGCCAAACTGGGTTTTATCACCCAATTCTTATCCAAACCAGTCATGGATGGTTTTGTGATGGGCCTGGCTCTCTTTGTGGCAGTCGGCCAGCTCAACAAGCTCTTCGGTGTATCCAAGCCTGACGGGAACACGGTGCAGAAGTTTGTGGGGATCATCAAAGAATTGCCCGAGGCCAACTGGGTCACATTTATTGTCGGTGCTTCAGCCTTAGCACTGTTGTTCATACTGCCCCGCATCAATAAGAAGATCCCCGCAGGCCTCATTATCCTTTTCGGCTATATCCTACTCAGCAGCCTGCTAAACCTGGGTGACAATTACGGGGTCGATGTGGTGGGTACACTGCCGCAAGGTCTCCCTTCCATTGCAATTCCTAAGTTACCTGTCACGACCTATCTATCGATGATTATCCCTGCGATGGGTGTTTTGCTTGTGGCGTTCAGTGAAGCCCTGGGTGTGGCCCATGAGTTTGCCGAAAAACATGGCTATGATGTCAACGCTGACCAGGAATTGAATGCCCATGCCCTAGCAAACCTGGGGTCTGGCTTGTTCGGAGGTATGATCGCAGCCGGGGGAATGTCATCTTCTGCGGTCAAAGAAGGCTCCGGTGCCCGGACACAGGTTTCAAACCTGGTAGCCTGGGTCGTAACACTTATCACGATTCTCTTTCTAACCCCGCTCTTCACTTCGCTGCCCGAAGCGGTTCTGGGTGCGCTCATCATCCATGCTGTCTGGCACATCATTGTGTCTCGCAAGCTAAAAAAACTTCAGATGGAATCGAAGGTTGAGTTCTGGTTTGGCGTGATCACGCTGCTGGGGGTGATCTTGATCGATGTGGCGGAAGGAATGGTGATCGGGTTGTTGGCTTCTCTTTTATTTGTCGTTTATAAATCCAGCCGGCCGCACCTTTCCTCTTTGGGGCGGGTACCGGGGGTTCCCGGCGCCTACTCCGACCTGACCCGTCACCCGGAGAACCAGGCAGTGCCTGGGATATTGATCCTACGCCTGGATGGTCCGGTCTATTACGCTAATGCCCAAACCGTGCGGGAGAAGATCAAAGCGATGATCGCCCAGGCAGATCCATCCCCCCATTCTGTTGTCCTGGATTGTGCTGCGCAGGACAACCTGGATCTCACCAGTGTCGAGATGGTGAAAAGCCTGGTGAAGGAGCTTACAGGCAAAGGGATCGCAGTTTATGCAGCTGAAGTACATGCACCCGTGTGGGAAACTGCACAAAGAATGGGACTGGTCGAGCGATCTCGCCGCGATGGTGGTTTTCCAACCGTAGAAGCCGCAGTCCAATTTATCGAGAGGCAGGCCCGCCCACAAAGCGCGGCTGGAGAGATCCCAGCAAGTATTACCCCTGCATCATCCGCCAGCCTGAGGTTCCCATCAATCACTGCTGTCAGACCCTCTCCGGTGATGATCGCCGGGCTGGCCATCTGCATCCCGCCATGCAATATTCAATATTTATGTGTGGTCTGTCACCATGCAGGTCATGCGATCTGGCTTATCTGGCGAGTGAAATCGTTCTTGGATGAGCAATACTATTGCAGGCCGATCTTTTCCATCAGGGAGAGATCATCCTGCAGATGGGCTCTTGTAAGACCCAGGTCTGCCAAGCTATCATTGTTCTTTGTCAGCATGCGGTCGAGGTAATCCTGCATAGCCAGGCGGGTTTCAACCGGTAAATTCTGCACAGCGACCTTGCTTCTCATCATCTCGATCTTCTTGATCAACTCAACCTCGGGGTCGCCTTCATTGGCCAGGGACACCTCGAGGTAAAGCCTCAAGCTGCGCATCGCTGCGAACTGGCTGTCATCCGGTTGGTTGAGCAAGGAATATAACTCGGATTGTTCGCTGTAAATGTCTGCCAATACACGCGCACGATCGCTATCAAAGCGCTCGAAGACGGTGAGCATGCTCAACAGCGATCCGTCATCAAGCTGGTTCACCAGCCTGGGGTTGAGCCCAAGCAGCCCTTCCACAGCCTGATCAAATGTCTCTAACGCCTCTTTATATTTCCGTCCGCGTTTCAAGCCCAGGGCTGTCATGATGACTGCCATCGCCTGCGAGATCATGCGCATGATGTAATCTTCGGTTAGCATCGTTATCCAGGTGAATAATAATCGATATTACCTATCTGGTCGATTGGTTCTCCGATGAATTTCTGATTTTTAGATCCCATCCAATTAGAAGGTTTGGATACTTATATTTTTATGATTATTCTTTATAACTCAATCATCGCCACCACCATTTCACCGTCACATCATCTGCCGTGCTCTTCTGCGGGTCACGCCACCTTGCCTGATGCGCTTTACAGCGGGTCACGTCACCTGCCTGATTTTCAGGCGGCTGCCGTGTTCTGCGGCGGTCCGTTCTTAGGACCAGGGCTTCGCCCTGGCTGCCGTGCTTTTCGGCGGGTCATGTCACCTGCCTGATTTTCAGGCGGCTGCCGTGTTCTACGGCGGTACGTTCTTCAGGATCCGGGTGTCCTTTCCGGACTGCCATGAGCTGCCCATTACCGAGCTGGTTGTGCAAGTTATGTAATGCAATCTGCTCGTATTAAATATTAGCGAAGGTGGTCGCTTGTTCTAATCAGGTCAGTCGAGAAAGATTAGCATGCTGAGGAGCAATCTGTTATCGATCTAGTTAGCCGGCTGGCCAGCCCAATAAGGTTCTTGCCCAAGGGAGACATAAAAAGCGACTTGCAAAATTGCATGTCGCCTGCAGTTAGTTGGGGGGTGGCTCAAACGTGAGAACCGTTTGAATAAAAGGCAGATCCAACAACGTAGCATCTCGACCAGAGTATCCCGCTTTATTTCTCAACTCCATTGGACAGTTGGTGGTAATCAAAGCATTACACGATCAACGGTTGATTTTGAGTATTACTTACCAATAATTCTTATTAAATTCTAATATATTCCCGCGTATTTATTGTTACTACTATTGTAAAATCTTGATAATTCGGACTATATGGGTGTGGATATGTCTAATTCTCTAAGATCACTAGAAGAACCAATCCAATCTCTACTGAAAAAAATCCGTCTGCTTGCTATCCGCTGGCGGCCCTTGATCTTTAATCTTGATCACCATATACGTGAGTACATTTGAAGTTATTGAACACCCGAACTTTTTAACCGATGATAAGCATGACTTTTATAAAGAGATCGCCATATATTATTCCCTGTTATTCCTGGCAGCGATCATGTTTGAAATTGCCCTGCGTGCTGCCCGCATCAAGAACCAGACCATCAAGATCTTGGATGCCCGCCATAATCTGAGCATGCAGCTTTCGGCGGCTAAAGATTGGGATGATGTGGTGAGCAAAGTACTGCGTTACCCGGCCTCTATCTTTTCAACTTCAGCCACCTCACTACTAATATATGACCATTCATCAGAAAATTACCTCTGTGAACAGAGCTGGATCGGCGAAGGTGTAGAAATAAATTTACCGTATGTTGCCTTTTCGAGAAGCGCATGCTGCTCCGATGATACGAAACAAATTTCAGCGAATTTTCACCTGATGAATTGTTCGCAGCTTCTGTTGCCATGTTCCCAGGCGCATGAGTACTATCACCTCATTTTGAACAATGGCGATGATCCAATTGGAATATTAATCATTGTTGTTCCAAAAAAACAGCTGATAAATCACGAAGATATCCAATTATTAAGTAAAACAGCAGAAGATATGGCCAATGGGCTGAGCGCCGCAAGGCACAGGCAGGAGCAATATGCAATTGAAATTGCCAACGCAGCCAGCAACGAGCGCCTGGAGATTGCTCGTGACCTGCATGATACGCTTGGTCAGAACCTTGGGTACTTACATTTCAAACTTGACCAGCTCCTGACTGAGAATAATGGAGTGATATGCCAGGCAAATACCTCTGAGCTGATGCGCTTACGTGAGCTGGCCAACGAATCCTACGAGCTTGTGAGGCATACCCTCGTTATCCTGCATCATAATAGCAACCACAACATCAGCAAGCTGATTACCGCACATTCACAAATTATCGCTAAACGTGCCGGTTTTAAGGTGAACATAAAAGAAGATGGGACACCACGTGCAATTTCACCGCAAAACTTAAAACAATTTCTACATGCTTATAAAGAAGCCATGTTCAATATTGAAACGCACTCTCAAGCCAACGAGGCAATGGTGAATTTATCCTGGACGGATGAACAATTGACGGTCAGGATCTCTGACAATGGCAAAGGGTTTGATCCCTCAATGGTTGCTGATGGGCATTACGGCTTGCATATCATCGATGAAAGAATAAAATCCATCGGAGGCGATGCAGAAATTAATAGTGCTCATGGCCAGGGCACCGAAGTTGTTCTAAGATTGCCATTAGCTGATGAAAAACAATAAAAAACTGATGATATAAGGAGAACCATGAATGTTCTAATCGTTGATGATCATGTCTTATTCCGCGAAGGATTGGTAGGCTTGCTAAACGCGGATAAGTATTTCGACGTGGTGGGCCAGGCTGGTTCGGTGCATGAGGCGATCCACCTGGCACAACATCTTCACCCCGATTTGATCTTAATGGATTTTATCTTGCCCGATGGTGATGGAGCTGAGGCATCTGCCGCGATTTTGTCCGAGCAGCCCGGCTGTAAGATCGTCTTCCTGACCATGTACGATGCCGATGAAAAACTCTTTGCTGCGATCCGGAGCGGAGCGAAGGGATATCTGCTAAAAAACGTCCCTGTTACCAAACTGGTTTCAGCATTAAAGTCCATTGAAAGAGGCGAAGCGGCGCTTTCAGGTGAAATGACGATGCGTCTGCTGGAACAATTCTCGACGCACGGCAATGGAAAAAACGCTCATGATCATATCCAGCATAACAACTTAAGTCAACGCGAGCTTGAAGTCTTGCGGGAAATTGCTTCGGGGGCTTCAAATGACGAGATTGCCTCTAATTTATATTTATCGAAAAATACAGTGAAACATCATATTCACAGTATTCTCGCTAAATTAAACCTGGAAAATCGCAGGGCAGCCATTAAATATGCACAGCAAACTGGTTTAGTTCAATCCTATAAGCAGGGTTAACCCCAGGGTTAACCCAGGAATTAATCCTTTACAAAAAAGAGCCGGATAAATATGGCTCTTTTTTGAATTCCTATGGGGCTATCGTGGTCGATATACACGACCTTCATTCTCCGATAAATTATAGGCATTACTACTGGGGAAAACATGTGCATCACCGCATTATCCACTACCCAATCAAAATGGCAACCGATCATAAATCCGAGGGGATGCCGTCGTTCGTCCTTCTAAGTCTTTTACCACAAAGGAAACTACATGATCATACTCTACACAATGTCTACAAACATCCTATCCAAACATAACACCAAAGGAGGTTAACTAATGAAAGGTAAGCATATCAATCCGAATCTGGGTTTTTCCGTGATCAGGCTGCTGGTGACCATCACAATCCTTATCACTGCGATCGTCCCGCTCAGTACACTCACGGTAACCCCGGTCAAAGCACAGACAAATGACCTGTTTTTAAAGGTAATCAGCGCAAACGCTAGTTCCACATATGGAATTTCCAAAGGTGATCCAATCACCCAATTTAAATATATTATCAATATCGATAACACGGGTACGACTGTCCAGCGCAATCCAGAGCCTGGCTCGGGTTGTTCTCCTCTGGATGCAGGTTATCCAGCCTCTTGTAAATGGGTATCCATCGCTGGTGTTGCCAGCTCCAGCCCAATCCTCACCCAGGGCGACGAATCCGATTTTGCCAGTGGCGGCATCATGCTGCCCGAAGGGGATTATCTGATTTCAGTCCTGGCCGACAATTACAAGATCGATGGTGCCCACTTCAGAGTGCCTTTACCCGACCCGGTGGATGGCGCGAATGTCACCGTGCAGATGCAACCCTACGACCTGCCTGATGCAACTATTCAGGCTGAAGTCTTTGAAGATGTTGCTCCAACCAATAGTGCCCCAGATGTACCCGCAGAACGCGGCCTGGCTGGCTTCAGAGGCCATATCGCCGACTATATAGATGAAGTTACCACAGATGTCTATGGAAACCCATTGTGCGGTAACGGGGTTTGTGTAAGCCAGTGTTATGCCATCGATGGTGGAGTTGATCTTGGTATTGTCTCACCGATCGATTCCGCAGGACGCTGCCCGTTCCGTGAAGAACTTCCCGCTAATGCCACGACCGTCGATACGGGAGTATCTATCCCGGCAACTGCTGTAATCGAAGGCAAGCTGATCATCCCTAACCTGGGTCCGAACCGCTACGCCTTATCCATTGTTCCGCCTGATGGCACTAGCTGGGCTCAAACCACTACCCTGGAAGGCAACCATGATTGGGATGCCTGGGTGATGGAAGGAGCCACCGGTCTGGATACTGAATTTGTTGTGGCGGGCGAGCCTTTCCCAGCCACCTTCTTTGGTTTTGTCCAGCCAACCAATACGATGGGGGCAGGCACTGGCAGAAATCAAGGGTACAGCCCTGGCAGTTAGTGCATATATTCCACCAGTAGGTGGGATCGGTGGTGAAACTAGGCTTGATGGGTGCAAAACCCAAAGCTGTTAATCCCGATCCATCGCTTATTTGTTTCCCTGTCCGATCTTAATAGCAATGACCAGACTGTCTTCATGCAGGAATATGATTGCGTTGAAGCGGCTGGTTGCCCACCCGTGAACTTCGATATCACCGGTGTTCCTGCGGGAGATTATGTCCTCGGGGTGTGGGATGAACCGCAGGATTATATCTTCCTCGATACAGAATGTCTCTGTTCAAAATGGCGAAATCGTCGATCTTGGTTCACTGTCCCTGTTAGGCTGGTGGACCACCATCGAAGGTCATGTTTTTAATGACTTAAACGAAAACGGCAAGATGGATGCAGGTGAACCAGGCATCCCGAATTTCCCGATCGTGATGCGTACACGCGAAAACTCCATCATGGACCGCGGCGCTACGCTAGTGACTACTGATGCCAGTGGTTACTACTGGATGGAAAATGCTTATCCAATGACGCAGTGGCTGGTAGAAGAAGCTTATGCCGATGGTTTCCAGACTACCGGTATCACCTACCAGGCAGATAACCAGCCGGAAGAAACGACCTTGCTCGGTCAGGGCGTGGATGTAAATGTTACCCGGTCATTGGCTTGGGGGGTCGCCTGGACTGGGGCGTTAAAGCCTATGCTCCTGGGACCAACGGTGGCATCGTGGGTACGATCAGTTATGACACCACCCGCAATGAGCTTAATCCTTCTTATGCAGCCATAGAAGACTGGCAACCTAGTATCTCCGGGCTTGACCGTAGACCTGTTTGCACCTGTAGCTTGCCCATATGATGCCAATGGCGTCCCAACCGCACCTTGTGATGCAAATGGGGTTCTACCAGTTGAATGCTGATGGGTCCTATACCCAGGGGTCGCTGTTGAACCAGTACATCTCGGAAACCTGGGCACCGTCCCGCAGGCTGTGTTGCCCGTAATGTGGATGGCAATCCGCTGGTTCATGGGGTGGATGAAAATGTGCTGCCAACCGACCCGAATGCGGAATGTCTTGAAGCGCCCATGATGGGCGTGCAGTTTGGCCCGATGAGGGATGGCACGAATTTCGGCGCCAGTGTGGATGGCAACTATGGTTTCGGCGATGGTTGTTTCCTGGCTGGTGGTTACTCCCGGCCAGTATGACCCGCTAAGCTCAGGCTGGTCATCAGGCACAATCGTGCCTTTGCCTTCCAATCGCGATTACCTGGTCAAGGTCGAAATCCCCACTGAAGCCGACCTTTATGGTGCTTCGGCGGTCCATCCGGATGCTCAGCTTTATCAGGTCACCAGAGAAGAAGATATCAATATCGCCAACGGTGACTCATTCGTCCCCCAAGTCCCGCCTCCTCCTTGTGCTGGACCATTACATACTGTGGATGTCCAGGATAGCGGTGCTGATAATTATGCTGCTGTCATTGGCCAGGGTTAGTGCCGTCAACGGTTTACCCGTTGGTGTAACCGTACCTGCTTCGACACCTACCTATAATCCGACGTTTGTTGATATTGGTGGCACTATCTATGAAGGCCAGGCGAAACCCTTGTGCGATGTGAAGTTGGTCCGCTTCAGTGACCGTCAGTCGATTGCCCCGGGATTTAACCTGTTCACCGATGTTCCTTTGCCCGGCCGCTTCTGGGGTCTGCATTGTGGATGACCTGAACTTCTCGAGCAATCCGCAGTCGTTGCCTATGGCGAGAAGTGCCCCGGTAGCATTCGCTCCGGTCGGTATCTACGATTACACCAACCGGCTGATCGCTACCGTCGAGTCAGATTACAATGGTTTATGGGACGTGCTCGTGCCTTCCACCAACCGCATTAGCTGCCCTACACCCTCCGGTGTGTGTGCCAACCTGTACCGCTTCGTCGGCAATGACCCCGGTATTCCCGGGCATTGGAATGCGAATTACAACCCGCAATACCGCACCATCTCGGCTGAGTTTGAAGCCTTCCCGGGTTTGACCGTCCCAGCTGACCTGGCACCTACACCAGTTGCCGCGGCTGTACAGATCCCGGGTATGCAGACCAGCCAAATCGTGGCTTGCCAACTTAACGACCCGGCAGCACTCTGACTGATCCTACCAGCCCACTGACCACACCTGAGGTGTTCGCTGTATCAAGACCCTACACATCAGGTTCAGGAGCTCTTCACCATCTACGGCCAGGGGTTTGGTTCAGGCCAGGGCGTTGTTTCGATCGATGGAATTACCCTTCCATCCACCTGGAGCCCCACCCAGATCAGTGTGACTGTTCCTTCGGGAACTGTCCCCGGCCCGCACCAGCTTAAGATCACGGCTGCTAACGGCAAAAGTGCAGTAAACAGCCTAACTTTCCATGTTCTCAGGAGTGGCACCTTCCCTCAAACAAGCGTTTTGGATAACTTCAACCGCTCCAATGGTGGGTTGGGTGCTACCTGGAGTAGCGGTGGTACTCAAGGTACTTATCGCATCCAGGGTGGACCGGGTGCTGGTTATGTTCAGGTTCGTGGCACGGGTAATGACGTATGGCTACCAACCTCGTTTGGCGCTAACCAGGAAGCCTACTTCACATTCACCAAGGTCAGTTCCAGTGGCACTGAGCAAGGCTTGCTCCTGAAAATAGCTGGGGGCGATCCAAGCAGCAACGCGGCTTCCTGGATTGAGGTGGCTTATAACGTCGGTGGTTCTGTCCTTGTCCGTACAAAAGCGGCAGGTCAGAATGCGCAATAATGCCATATTGCGGGCAACCTTCCCGGTTACCTTCTCGGCTGGAAATCGGCTCGGGGCAATCGCCTCAGCAGATGGAACCGTCGATGTATATAAAGACGGTGCCTTAATCGGCAGTGTCAATGTAACTCAAACCGGACCGCTACCTTATTGGCCTCTTTCGCTCTCGATCGTGGGCGGAAGCATCGGTGTCAGGTTTGTAGGCCCAAGCTCACAGAATGATGCCCGCTTCGATAACTTCGGCGGTGGGAATGCCTTGCGCATCTACTCTCCAACGGTCTATGAAGTCGGTTCAGGCTATACCTACCCTACGATCCAAGGTGCCCTCGACGCAGCCGCTGCAGTTCCTGGCCAGGATACCCTGGTGGTTGTATACCCGGGTGCAGTCGATCCCACCAACCCACGTTATAACGGCCGCGGAGCTTACTACGAGAATCTCATCATGGTCTCCCCAGTAAAGCTGCAGGGCGTCGGTCCTGGTGGCGTGCGCTACGATGGCAGCATTGTCCAAGGCTCGATCATCGATGGCATTGCCTTTGGTGGCGATACCCAGCTGGCAACAGACTGGCTGACCAAGATCAGCAGCCTCACCTGGGATGGTTCACAGGATATCAACGATGGCCAGGTGATCTATGTACTGGCTTCACAAAACCAGACCAGCCGGCCTGACCAGGCACGCCAGTTTGGTTCGGTCTTCAAAGCTGCAATTGATGGCTTCGAGATCCGCGGTGGTGACCAACAGGGTCTACCAGGCAACCTGAATGCCATCTTTGGTGGCTTCCCCGGGCCAATCATGCCAGTGCAGGTGGTAACCCAGGGTGGAGCGATCTTCGCCAACGCTTATGCTCGTAACCTGCAAATCACCAACAATCTGGTCGATAGCAACGGTGGCTCATATGGCACCATCCGCATCGGCACACCCAACTTGCTTGGGACCGATACTGATCAACATAATGAGAACCTGCGCATCGCTAATAACCGTATCATCGCCAATGGCGGTACCAACCTGGCCGGTGCCATCGGTTTGTTCAATGGCGCGGATGGCTATCAGATCGCTGGCAATGACCTGTGCGGTAACTTCTCTGCTGAATATGGTGGAGCCATCAGTCACTTTGGCTATAGCCCCAACGGCAGGATCCATGACAACCGCGTCTACTTCAATCACTCCTATGATGAAGGTGCCGGTATCATGATTGCTGGTGAGCTGGCTACCGATGCCACTGCCGCATATGGGCAGCCGGGTGGACCGCAAGGATCGGGCCCGGTAGATATCTACAACAACCTGGTTCAGGCAAATATGGCTGAAGATGATGGCGGTGGTCTACGCTTCCTCATGGCGGGTAACTTCCCCATGAATGTCTACAACAACATGATCGTTAACAATGTCTCATTACACGAAGGCGGTGGTGTCGCTATCGACGACGCTCCTGATGTACGCTTCTACAACAATACGGTCATGAACAACAAGACTACCGCAACCGCCATCACCAGCGATGGTTTGCCAGCTCCGGCTGGTCTTTCCACCGGTGCAAACAGCGACCAGCTTCAGATCACCTTGCCAGCAGGTTCCCCGTTATTCAGTGATCCCTTGCTGTTCAACAATATCTTCTGGGATAACTGGGCCGGAACCAAAGGCATCAACACGGTGACCGGAATCACTCCGACTGATTTTGACCCATGGGATATGGGTGTGGTTGGATCGGTAAGTGACTTACTGTCACCTACTAACTCGGTCCTACAGCCCAGTACCCACCCCGGTACCATCGCCGATCCATCCAATCAGCTGACCAATCCTTTGGTAATGTCTACATTGGATATTCCGCTGAGCTTCACCTCGTGGCGGACCAACATCAACTTCATCGGTGCCATCATGGTCACGGTTGATCTGCCTCCATATCTTATGGGTGATTACCATCTGAGTGGAAGTGGCTCGCCTGCCTGGAACACCGCTGCAGCCAATAAGAACAGCATCACCGCACCGATCTTTGACATCGACTACCAATCACGACCGTCCGGCGCAGGCTATGACATCGGCGCAGACGAGTTGCCCTAACCAAATCACAAACCAGGAGAGGGGAGAATTCCCCTCTCCTGGTTGAGAGTAACTACAGGAGAAACACAATGACTAATCCAACTTCTCGAACTTCTTTGAACCGGCGTGATTTTTTTCAAACTTGCTGGAAGTGCAGCGATCGTTGTTGCCGGGGCAAGTGCACTGCCTGGGTTCTTACGCAAGACTTTATTACCCGAACAGGTAGTAGGTGCTGCAGGGAGCTATGATCTCTTTTTTGCTGGGACGGATGGCTGGTTCTATATGCCGCCTGATCCTCCCATCCCCCCCTGGTATCCCGACTCGTATGCCGCAGCTCCATTCACAACATACATATTCGGATTTCGCAATGTTACTGGCCTCACGGATGCGCAACGCGCTGACCAGAAGAATAAGGCGCAGCATAATGCCCCCTTCTTTTGGGCAGATCAGGAACAGGAGATCCGGGTTCTGCTCACCAACCTGGGTTTAGCCCAACGCCCTGACCTGACCGACGCACATACCATCCACTGGCATGGTTTCCGGAATGTGATTCCGTTCTTTGATGGAGAGCCGACCGGTTCGGTATCTGTACCAGTAGGAAGTATGTTTACCTACGTTTTTCGACCGCATGATCCTGGCACCTACATGTACCACTGCCATGTGGAAGATGTTGAACACGTCACCATGGGGATGACCAGCCTGGTATTCGTTCGGCCAATCCAAAATGGCAATACCTCCTGGTATCCAAGCGGAAAATATGCCTACAATGATGGTGACGGCTCAACCGGCTATGACCGTGAAAATGCCTTGTTCCTGAGCGAGATCTGGGCAGAAGGACACTGGGGCGACGCCCACATCCAGGAATCCGACTGGAGCCGTTTCCATGCCGATTTCAGCATGCTTAATGGCCGGGTGTATCCCGATACCCTGCTTCCCAATTCACCGATCAACCTGACCGCCTCCACCCATGCATTAACCACCCAGACCGATGCTGCTGGTGATCTGGTACCGTACCCTGGGTATGAGTACTTGCAATACAACCCACACTCATCCCTGGTGACGTGCAATGAAGGTGAAAGGGTGCTGCTGCGCTTTGCCAATCTTGGCTTTCGCGAAGCGGCCATGACACTGGCTGGCATCAAAATGAAAGTAGTCGGCCGAGATGCCACCTTAATGCGCAGCCGTGATGGATCCGATACCAGCTACCTGACCGATACCATCCTCATCGGGGCAGGCGAAAGCTATGATGTCATCCTCCAGACCCCGCTCTTTAACGGTGGCAATGCTATAGATGAGCAGGGTCGCAGTTACGACAAATACATCCTGTATAACCGGCGCTACACCCAGGATAGTAATCTATCAGCTGGTGGTGCTGCTGGGCAACGCACCGAGGTGCGTGTTTATGCCTCTGGAACGCTTGCTCCGCAACAGTATCTGAACCAGCATCCTGGCGATCTGACCATATAGTCAGGGATAACGAAAAGGAGTAACGAAAATGCAACACTTAAAATTCAAATGGATGCGGGTCGCATTGCTGCTCGTGGTGGGGGCTTTATCCTTGAGCTCACTGGCACCCGCCGCCTCTGTAAAAGCCGCGAACCCAGCCACGGGTATCGTCTGCACCACCGGCCCCAATTTTACGTTAACCGCTCAAGCAGGTTACATCCAGATGCCTGATATGAATACCATGTATATGTGGAGCTACGGCAGTCCGGCATTCCAACACCCCGGCCCGGTGCTATGCGTCGACCAGGGGGATACGGTAACCGTGACCCTGCAAAATTCCTTGCCATATGGTCTTTCGACCTCGATTATCTTCCCGGGGCAGGAAGACGTAATGGCCAATGCTGCTCCAGCTCAACCCGAGTTTGATGGCTCTGGCAACCTGACTTCACTCACTACCAGCGTAGCGAGTGGTGGCAGCCTCACCTACAGCTTTACCGCTTCCCGTCCTGGCACCTTCATCTATGAAAGCGGGACAGATACCAAGACCCAGGTTCCTATGGGCCTGTTCGGAGCATTAATCGTGCGTCCCGCACTGGGAGCAGGTTTTGTTTACAACCGGGCAGACAGCCAGTTCACCCCCACCGAGGAATTCCTGGCTTTGCTTTCCGAAATCGATCCGTACCAACATGCCCGCGTGGGAGGCTGGGATCGGTCCGGGCAAGGCGTTCGATTTGAACACTTATCGAGCCCGCTACTGGTTGATCAACGGCCGTGGTTTTCCCGATAGCATTGCGGATAACTTTGCTCCGTGGCTTGTTTCTCAGCCATACGGTGCTCTGGCTCGCATCTATCCATACGATGCTGCTACCCACCCTTATCCGGCGGTCGAGCGGTTCATCAATGTTGGAACGGAAGAATATCCTTTTCACCCCCATGGTCAGAATGGATTGGTGATCGGCCGTGATGGCTACCCGCTTGAAGGACCTGCTGGTCAGGACCTGTCATTCGAGAAATTCGATGTCAACATTGGTCCGGGGCAATCCTGGGATGTGCTTTTCAAATGGCACGACGCAGAGAGCTATGATCCGGTAACCAATCCGGTCCCGGTAACTGTCCCCGACCTGGCAAATGTAGCCAGCGGTATGTTCTACAGCGGCAGCCCGTACCTCGGTCAGATGGAGACCATGCCTCCAGGTGTTAGCACACTCAACCAATGTGGTGAGTACTACATCATCTCTCATAACCATGCCCTGTTCCAGCTGGATGCCTTTGGTCAGACCATGTCTGGACCCATCACCTATCTGAAAATTGACCCACCCCAGCCTAACAATTGCCCGTAGGGGTCAAGGAGATTAACATGCAAACAAAAATTCGTACTTCAATAAAAATGGTCATGGCAATTGTTGTGCTGGTGGCGTTGTTTAGCGCTGGTTCCAGTTCTACTACAGCATATGCTGCTCCCTGCACACCACAAATTGCTTATGACTTATATGCCAAAGCAGGAACTGCTACAATCGTTGGCACTACTGAGGTGAATATCTGGGGCTATTCAGCCACAGACACGGATCCTGCAGGTCTGCCTGGTCCGGTGCTATATGCCACTGAAGGACAATGTATCGGGGTAACCTTGCACAACCAGCTTCCCGAGGCAACTGCCTTGCTCTTCCAGGGCCAGGAAATGACCCCGGATACAGTCGGGGCAGCTCCCAGCGGAACCGCTACATATACATTCACTGCGGGCAGTCCAGGGACCTTCTTGTACGAGGCAGGCCTGACGCCAAATGCGCAACACCAGGTGGCGATGGGCTTATATGGTGCTCTGGTGGTTTACCCACTGACGGCTGGACAAGCCTATGACAGCCTGACGACAGCTTTCACGAAAGAAACCATCCTGGTTCTCAGTGAAATGGACATAAACCTGAATACTCTCCTGCCTGCAGCACCAATGGCTGATCCAGCGACCTTCGATATGCGGAATTACAATCCTGCTTTCTTCCTGATCAATGGAAAGGTTTACCCCGGGACGGTTCCCTTTGCTGTCGCAAATGGTGATACGGTGCTCTTGCGTTATGTGAACGCCGGCATGCAGGCGCATGCGATGAGCACCCTTGGTCTATCTCAGACCATCATTGCCCAGGATGGCAGCCCTTACACATACCCTCATAAGGTGGTTGCTGAAACGATTGCCACAGGTCAGACCTTGGATACGCTTGTTTCGATCCCCCTCACCGCTGCGGACGGAACCAGGTATGCCATATACGATGCAAACATGCTGTTACGCAATAATATCTCAACCGCTTTCGGTGGCATGCTGGTGTTCCTCACGAACACCTTCACCCCACCCCCACCCACCCCAGACACAACCGGACCAACCGTCACCTCGCTCAGTCTTTCACCGAATCCAACCAATGGTAGCGTGGATGTAACAGTCAGCGCAACGATTGACGATGTAGCTACCGGCAACTCTGCAATCAGCGCGGCTGAGTTCTATATCGACAGCACAGCCAGCACACCCACAGCTATGACGGGTGCGTTTGGCTCACCGACTGCGAGCGTGGCGGGAACAATCACAATCGCGACCCTGGGTACTCTGAGTCCAGGTAATCACGCGATTTATGTGCGTGGGCAGGATACCGCCGGTAATTGGGGCGCTTTCCGTCCCATCACGCTCAACCTCGACAAGTCAGGGCCTGTAACAAAAGGCCTGGGACTTTCACCAAATCCGAGTAGTGGCTTTGTTAGTGTGACCTTAACTGCGACTGGTGATGATACCGCCAATGGCAATACGAATGTTACTGCTGCTGAGTACTGGGTTGATGGTGGTGCTCATGCTCCAATGACTGCGGTCGGGTTACCTTCACCCACCAGGAGCTTCACTGCTACGATCGCTGCTGGGCTAAGCATGGGTACACATGTTGTCTCAGTACGCAGCCAGGATGCATTTGGAAACTGGGGTGCTGTAGCAACCATAAACCTGCAGATCATCGATACTGCTGCTCCAATCACCAGTAATGTAAGCGCTTCACCGAATCCGAACAATGGCAACCAGGTTTTCAATACCAGCGTGCCGGCTGTGAGGGTTTTTGCCAGCTTCAGTGATGCAACAACAGGCGGATCGAACATTGCCGCGGCCGAGGGCTTCCTGGATACGATAGGGACCACTGGCACAGGTTTTACGTTCGTCGCCACCGACGGTTCCTTTGACACCCCAACCAAATCTGGCTATGCAGATATCCCCCTGCCCGTAATTAGTGCGCTCAGCAATGGCAACCATACCATCTATGTGCACGCCAAGGATGCTGCCGGTAACTGGGGTACGATGAGCACAACGATCTTGGTCATAACCAAGTCGCTGTACTTATCGACCTTTGGGAATTCCAACCCACCAGGCGTAGGTGGATCGGCGGATGATGCCGACATCTACCTCTGGAATGGAGCTACATACAGCCGTGCCTTGGATGCTTCAAATATTGGTGTTCCATCCAGTGGTGGCAGCAATGCCAACGTGGATGGTTTTGACCGGGTGGATGCCAACCACTTCTATATGTCATTCAGTGGTGACACCACCTTGCCTGGCGTCGGCACTGTCCAGGACGAGGACATCGTCTACTACAATGCTGGCACTTGGTCAGTCTTCTTCGATGGGACGGCTGCTGGGCTGACTTCCAATGCTTTGGATATCGATGCGCTCAATATCGTTGGAAGCACGATCTATTTCTCAACGGCTGGAAATGCTAACCCTCCGGGTGTAGGCGGAACTGCCGATGACGCTGACATCTACACCTGGAATGGGACTAACTTCGCCCGCGTTTGGGATGCGACTGCAGCTGGTTTTGCTGACGCAGCCAACGTGGATGGATTTGTGCGTGGCGCAGACGCCACCCAGATCTACCTCTCCTTTGCTGCCGATACAACCGTGCCTGTCCTGGGAACTGTACAGGATGAGGATGTTGTTTTCTTCAATGGCACCACCTGGTATGTCTTCTTTGATGGAACTGCTCATGGATTGACCAGCAGCAACCTTGATATCGATGCATTTGATATACCGTAACAAATAATCATACACATGGCTGGAGGCTTCGTCAATTGGCCTCCAGCCATGCCTGATGATCAAGAATATCGGATAAACAGACACCAAAGCTTTATCCTGAATACTACGAATTAAAAAGGAGGAATATGTCCATGCAGGCACAAAAAACTCAGCCAACTGTAAATGTAATAAATGGGAAGACCCGTTTTTGGATCGTCGCAATTATTGTGGCACTATTGTTTGTGGTTAGCTTATATATCAACAATGTGATTAAGGCATATTCCGTTCAATCTATATCGGCGGGAACGCCCGTGCTTTCGCAGGCAGACCTGGAACAGAAATATGGCCTGCGGGTTAACCTGGTCGCTCTCACCGCTGCGGGTGGTATGGTTGATGTGCGCCTGAAAATCACCGATGGCGAGAAATCCAGGCTGCTGCTGGCTGAGAAGGGAAACTTCCCCATCCTGGTGACCGAACAGGGCGTCAGATTGATCGCCCCAGAAGAAACGACCTCGCAGGAAATTCAGTTCGTTACCGGTGGAAACCTGTTCATCATCTATCCCAACTCCAGCAATGCAATTAAGCCTGGAACACCAGTAACGATCTTGTTCGGAACGACCGCTGTTGAGCGGATCAAGGTCAAATGAAAATTTCGAAACCATAACAACAGGAGAATTCATCATGAAAACAAAAATCGTTCAATGGCTGGCAATCTTCCTTGTCCTGGAGACTGGTCTTCTCCATCTGATGACCGCTCAGGCGGAATACGAAGAGGCAGCTTATATGGGTTATCTCTTTGTGGGTAATTTCCTCCTGGCACTGATTGCTGCTTATGGGATTTATCGCCAGCAGCTGTGGGGCTGGCTGGCGGGTTTATTCCTGGCAGCTGGATCAATCGCAGGGTACATATGGAGCCGGACATCAGGGATGCCAGGTATGGAAGTGGAAGAATGGCTGGTACCTTATGGGATATCAGCATTGGTCGTGGAAGGGTTGTTCGTGTTGCTATTCATCTTCCGCTCGTGGCGGTTTGCACATACTGGCCAACCATCATCATCCATGGGGATAAGCCAAACATATGTGTTGCCCGTGGTTGGCGTGCTTATACTCGTGCTGGTCAGTGTCGGCGCATATCGCTGGGATACCGCAACCACCATGGCATATGGGATGCATGTCGTCAGCATGGATCAGGTGATGGACACCCCCGAAGCATCCCTCACTAGTTTGGAAGAGCAATACGGTGTGCAGGTCGCGCTGGTAGCAACCTCCATGATGGATAGTATTATTGATGTGCGTTTGAAGATCATCGATCCTGATAAAGCCCAAGAATTAATCAGAAATCAAGCAGCCCTTTTGGTTGATCAACACACATTGGTATTGGCGCCTCATATGCATTCTCATACAGGCACCCGGCTGAAGGCTGGCAAGGTGTATTTCATCTTTTTCCCGACCCAGCAGGTGATCCACGCTGGATCTTCAGTCAGCCTGGTGTTTGGCGAATATCGCACCGAGCCTGTACTGGTTCGTTAAACAGCGAGGTCCTATTATGAAGAAAATCATTCCTTTACTTGTTGTTCTTGTAACTCTGGTTTCATATTTATTTGTCCGGCAAGAAGCCCAGGCTGGGTCAACTGAGAATAAGATATCTTCACAATTGCAATCTCAACTGGACAGTCTCTCACCTGGGCAGATGATCACCGTCATTGTCACCCTCCAGGCCCAGTATCAGCCTGACAGTCATGCTTTGCAAAACCTGCCTGACCGGCAACGGATTGTCATCGAAGGGCTTCAAGTCTTGGCTCGCAATCAGCAGGCAGGAGTTACCGCATTGCTGGCAGCAGAGCAAGCCCAGGGGCGGGTTGCCAGATATATCCCTTTCTGGGTGTTCAACGGCATATCCGTAACCGCCGTCTCTGCAGTGATCCAGGAGTTGGCTAATCGACCCGAGGTCGCCAGTATCACTGCTGATGCAACCGACATCATCCCAGTGGGAACAGTCAATCAAGCTACTCCGTCTGACAATCTGGCTGCCATACACGTTCCAGAACTTTGGAACCTAGGTGATTATGGCCAAGGAGTAGTGGTGGCCAATATGGACACCGGTGTAGACCTCAGCCACCCCGAACTGAACTCCCGCTGGCGCGGAGGTAGCGACAGTTGGTATGATCCTTACAACCAGCATCCCACGACACCAACGGATATTAGCGGCCATGGCACCTGGACCATGGGGGTGATGGTGGCTGGTGACGCCTCCGGTACTGCCCTTGGCGTGGCTCCCGGAGCCAAGTGGATCGCCGTCAAGATCTTCAACGATAGCGGCACCGCTACTGCCACCGCCATCCATCTCGGCTTCCAGTGGCTGCTCGACCCCGATGGCAACCCAGCTACTCCCGATGCCCCCCAGGTGGTGAATAACTCTTGGTCTTATGGTACACCGGGATGCAACCTCGAATTTCAGAACGACCTGAAGGCACTTCGCCTGGTAGGAATCCTGCCGGTTTTTTCTGCTGGTAACTACGGTCCCACTGCTTCTACCTCGGTCAGCCCTGCCAATTACCCCGATGCATTTGCGGTTGGTGCAGTGGACAACTCTGGCACAATCCAATCTTTCAGCAGCCGCGGACCATCTGCCTGTGGTGAGACTTCCACCATCTATCCTGAGGTAGTTGCCCCAGGGGTAAGTATCACAACCACAGACCTTTACGGCCTGTACACGCAGCAGAGTGGCACATCCCTTTCGGCCCCACATGTTACCGGTATCCTGGCATTACTGATCAGCGCATTCCCCAGTATTTCCACCGAGTCTCAATCCGCGGCAGTGTTGAATTCCGCACTTGACCTGGGCCTGCCTGGACCGGACAATGATTATGGCTACGGGATGATCGATGGGTTGGCAGCCTATAACTGGTTGGCAGCTGGCAACCGTGTCACCCACACTCCCATGCCAACTGCAACAGCAACCCCGCTGCCCACCAACACACCAACCCCCACACCGCTCCCCACCAGCACGCCTGCACCGACCTCCACCCCTGTGATCGATCTCATTTTTGCGGATGGCTTCGAATCGGGTGATTTCAGTCATTGGTCTTCGGCAGTGACAGATGGCGGAAGGCTGAGTGTCAGCCCTCAGGCTGCCATGCAGGGGTTGCAAGGGATGCAGGCAACCATCAGCAGTACTAAACCCATCTACGTCCAGGATACTTCACCCCTTGCCGAACCAAGCTATCATGCCCGTTTCTACTTCTCTTCCATGAATGTCATCCTGCCAAGGAATAAGGTTCAAGATTTGCTGCTTGGACGCACTTCTTCAGGATCGGTGATCTTTCGCCTGCAGCTGCAATTGGCCTCAGGTGTGTACCAGGTGAGGGTCGCAGCCCTGGCAAGTAATGGGAAAACTTTGTCGACTGGATGGTATTCGATCACAAATGCCCCTCACGCCATTGAGCTGGCCTGGCAGGCTGCTTCCACCACCAAAGGTAGCGATGGATCAGTCAGCTTGTGGCTGGATGGGACCTTGAAAGAAACCCGCGGCAGCATTGCAAACGGCAGCTTTCGCCTGGAAGATGTTCTGTTCGGCGCACAGACTGTGCCATCAGGTACCTTGGGGACAGAGTATTTCGATGCCTATACATCTACGCGCACCAGCTATATTGGTCCGTAGCTCTGAAGCCTTCTGGCTTAAGTTATGGTGACCGTGTTTAATCAACAGACCAACAGTTTTTTTGCTCGACGATCAGAAAAACTGATTTATGAATACAGAATGGAGAAAAAATGCCTGTACAACTTGGAGCACCCGAATTGCTTATTTTATTGATGATCGTAGTTTTATTGTTTGGAGTCGGACGGATCAGTAAGATTTCCGGAGAATTGGGGAAAGGAATTCGTTCTTTCCGGGAAGGTTTGCAGGAACAACGTGTAGCTGAAGAAAATCTAATTGACAAGCTGAAATAGAGAGCATCTCAATATTCAACGGTGCCAGGATCGTAGATGCGATCCCGGTACCGTTGATGGTTATGTTGCCCTGACCTCAAGGGGGGCCACAAAAACACGAAACCCCAAATTGCTCAGCGCGTAGTTAGGTAGATCAAGATCGCGACATGCGCATCGAACACCTTTCAAATCATCCTTGTACGAACCGCCGCGAATAATCCGGTAAGATTCTTCTCCAGCGTTTTGATTCTCCCGCCCATCGCGCTTGATGTAAGGATAAATAAAAGACGGTAGGTCGCGATGAGTACCCCATAAAGTAATGGTCCACTCCCAGATATTTCCGCTCATATCCGCCACGCCGTATTCACTATCCCCCTGTGGCGAGGAAGTGCCAACCTTCACCGTACACAACCTTCCGCTTTCTCGAGAATTACATAATCTAGAATCATACTGATTACCCCATGGCCATTCACGTCCGCTTGGCCCACGTGCAGCCTTCTCCCATTCAGCCTCGCTTGGTAAACAAAAATGATAGCCTTTTGGCAGCTCATGACGATAGTTTTTATTTAACCATTCACAAAATACCCTGGCATCATACCAACACACCTGGACGACTGGATGATACTCATCTATTTCTTCACTATGGCTGTCTCCCAATGGATTTGCCCAATTTGCCCCTTCAATTTTCTCCCAGTTCATTTCTTTAACATTCCATGCCCAACACCATCCTTCTTTCTCTGCCCGGGTTACATAGGCTGTAGATTGCACAAATGCTCGAAAATCTGCCACCCTTACCGGGAATCTTCCTGCCCAATAATCATAAGAAAGATTGAGGATGTGCTGGGGTTTTTCATCATCCCAAGCCAATTCATCGTCTACTTTACTCCCCATTATGAATATACCTTTGGGAATCCGCATAAATTTCAATCCTGCCCATGTATACGTCCCCTCTGCTAAGTTTTCCATTTGGCATGTGATAAGCACCTTTTTTAGACCACCTAACGATTTAGTTCATCTGACACTGTAAGGGTTGAGACTTGATCGCTGAAAATCACTTTTTCCTATCAAGTGGTTTCTGCATACCCACACCGATGACTGTCAGACGGAGCTGGTATTGGGCGGGCAGTAAAAGCATTTATTGGTTCGGACCGATCAGATCCCATCGATTTCCATACAGGTCTTCAAAGACAGCCACGGTGCCATATGACTCCGACTTAGGTTGCCTGATAAATTTGATTCCTACTGCAAGCATGTTGTTGTAATCACGCCAGAAGTCGTCTGTCCTCAGGAAGAGGAAAACACGACCTCCCGTTTGCCTGCCGATAAATTCACTTTGCTCGGGAGTTGAGGCGCGTGCCAGCAAGATGCTCGTTCCTGTGGAGCCGGGTGGGGCGACAACAACCCATCTTTTATCCTGTTCAGGCTGGTAAGTATCTTCGATGAGAGAAAAGCCGAGTTTATGACAGAAGAAATCAATGGCTTCGTCATAATCTTTGACGACCAAGGCGACGTGGACGACAGATTGTTTGGGTTGTGTCACTGGAGCTCCTTGGAAATTTGGAATTTTCGCCATGATTGAGCCCACCGGAATAGCTCACCAGCTGGGTCGATGATGGCAGACCTACGGATATTATCGCGCCATATTTTGATACCCAACTACGTGCTCAAAACAACCAGCCGCTGTCTACTCGCGATGGTGTTACCAGGTTTGAATGCGGTGTATGCGATCATGGTATACCGGTAACACGCCATCATGCATTACATCGACTAGCCGTTTATCTCCATGATCGTCAAAGCAAGCGCGCTCATGCGTTTTAATATTTTCTAACCAGCAGGTCTACAGCTTCCGCAATTTCGACTAGCTTCTTGGGGTCGACAATATCAATATTATCTTTTGGCGTATGGGTAATTTCCTGGCTATCAATATTCTCGGTAAACCATTTTGAGGAGATGGCGATCGCCGGACGCCCATTCTGGACAAAAACGCTATGATCTCCTTGGATCCATTGCACACCCTGTGTGATCCCAGCAAACTTGCTAATGACATCGATGGCTTTTGCCTCCATATCCTCTGGTAGATCATAAAACGAAAACGCCGATGCCCCTTCCTTATATCCCGCCCCGTCAATATTGATATTTAAAAGTATATTGTCAAAACGATCTCGATTATTCTTGATGTATAGCATCTGGCCTGGGACGGCATAATAGTCTTCACCGTTCAACGCCACAAGTTCGATCTGCCTGGCTCCTTCGTAATCAACCAGTTTCTGCGCTAACAGCAGTAATACGACCACACCAGTGGCATTGTCAATTGCACCCGGTGTGCCTTTCTTTGCGTCGATATGGGCGGTGATTACAATGCGTTCGCCCGCAGAGTTTCCTTTTCTGGCGATGATATTGTAGCCTTTTCCTGGAATACGTTTGGACTTTGACTTAAATGTAACGGTATTTCCCGCTAAATCGATAAGCTTTCTGCCTTCATCTTCGGTCATATACACTGAAGGTATATCGAAATCTCCATCCTCGATCAGCGGAAATGGATATACACCCCCCGCCAGCGATGCATTTCTGCCAGTGGCACAGATAATAGCCGCCGGTTGGCCGCTTTCGAGCAAGGCAATAATCTGTTGGTGCGTGTCTGGATTGTAGAAGACGAAATTCTTGGGCATGAGCTGTTCTTGAGCGATTTCGCCATGTAATAGCAGCAATTGCCCGCTGATGTCCAGCTGTGACAGTTCGGCGGTGGTGGACACACTTAGCAGTGGAGCCGTGACCTCACAACCCAGCGAGTAGGGGCTTACGAAGACTTCAAAGCTTGAGTTTCCACAGTGTAGCGTTGCACCACCATCTTCCCAATCAATGGCGTCAAACTCCTGTTTTTCTGTATCCCAACCTAATGTTGATATTTCACTCTCAAAATAACTGGTAGCCAGCCGGTTACCTTCACTGCCAACGCAGCGTTCAGGTATGTCTTCACAGAGCTTTCTCAAGTGAGCCTGGCTTTTTTGGTATAGATTTCCTTTTGACATTGGTTTTTCCCTGTATCGTAATATCTGATCGTTTGGCTCACCCGTAGCCGTTAGGCAGCCGAGCCGTTTTCAATATTATCCTACACATACTGTAAGCTGATATGTGCCCTTGAACGGCACAACCGCTGTCCAATTTAGATGGCGTTACTCGCTATTTTAGCGATCTATGCAGCCGTGGTGGACCCTGCAATACGCGTTCACGCATTATTTCAACTGGCCATTCTTCACCATAATCATCAACGCCAGCCCGGTCGGGCGTCAGGCATTCCAACCACCATGTCGCTCCCAATTCGGCGCGCTGCTCGACCCAATCAATCCCTTCCTTCGATACTGCATCCGGGGTAACCCCCATGCTGATAATATCGATGGGCTGACCATTTTTGCGATGCTTACTCAGGAAACCAAGCATGTCATTCATTTGGGCGAGCTGTTGTTCATTTTCCCAAACCGAGAACAAGGGAAAAACGCCATCCCATTTTGCTGCCCTTCGAAAGGGTGCCTTAAATGGCCAGTTTCCACCCACCCAGATTGGAATGCGAGGCTGCTGGAGTGGTTTGGGTAGAAAATGTGCATTCTGGATGTGATAATACTTTCCCTTAAAGCTGAACGGTTCACCGCTCCATAATCCAACCAGCACACTTAATGCTTCGTCCAGCATCTCCCCTCGCTTTTTGGGATCAGGCTCTTCACCCAGATTATCCCACTCGGCTTTTCCTCCCCCGATACCTACCCCCAGGGTTAGCCGCCCTTCTGAAAGATGATCTATCGAAACCGCCTCGCGCGCCACCTTCCAGGGACGGCGCCGGGGAAGGGGTGTAACTGTCGTGCCGATACGGATTCGGTGGGTAGTAACAGCAATCGCAGCCAGGGCTACCCAAGGATCAACCATCGGCAATGTCCACTCCGCAATATGATCCCAAATGAAAAAACCATCCCAACCTGAGTTTTCCGCATCCTGAGCTAAATTAGCCAGAACACGCGCTTCTCCATAGGGACCAAAGTTTGGCAGGTAAATACCGAATTTCATCGAAATGTCCTTTTCTCAGATATCTTTTTTCTGTTTTACGGGATAATGGTTTCAGTTACCTGGTGGTCGGTGGTACGCGATGAAGCTGATATGGCGGATTCTTACTTAAGCGTGTTTTACTACATTATTATAGGAGTATATCTCATCAGTTGGGTACACGCTACTCCGTTCTTCGGACCAGGATTTCGGCCTGGCTGCCCAGTTTTTGGGCGGTGTCTAATTTTTCGTGTGCTGTCGTGCTGTCACCTGCCTTTAGGCGGCTTCGGCGGATTCGAACCTCCCGAACACAAACGTTCGGGACTGCGCACAACCGTCTGATCCGAAGGAATGGGATTCCTCCAATTATCGTGGCTGGGGTCACGCCACCTGCCTGATTTCTAGGCGGCTGCCCTGTTTTTGGGCGGATGCTAGGCTACTCTCTGGCAATCTTAATGACAACTTATGCTCACCTAGCTCGCTTTTCTCCCTATGCAAGCAATATTCCAGGGACCCAGGATGAGCCGCTCGGCTTCGCCTCCCTTGCTTCAGCAGCTCGCCTGATGGATGATATTCTTACTCCGATCCCGATCGATCTCAGGGACATGAAAAGATGAAAGAGCTGATCAGTCGCCGATCTAACTGAAATCCGTCGAATTATCCACGAAACCAGCCTCCTGGGTGATATTCATCAATCAACTGTAATTTCCTTGACAGGACCCTGGAAACTAGCGGTTTATGGTGCAATTTCAAATAAAGGATGAAATTAATTGTATAGCCATAAAATTGTTCGATGGCTGGTGTTAGCGGGTGAGTGGGGAATTAGTAGAGAAAAGCCCCAGCCTCAACCGCTCCGGATCACCCGTTTGGCGCTGGGATGATATCACTCTCGAGATCAGAACCAACTCCGGGATGCCGTAGATTCAAATTTACCGGCAGAATCCCTCCAGGTCGGCGTGCAAGCGGTTGTTAGGCGGTTTTCAGCAGGTTTTATTCCACAACATTTGGATGTGCGGCTCGATGATTTTAGCAACATTGAGATGCCACCGAACAATATCATCCGCTCCTTCACGCTCGCTAAGCCGTGTCCACCAACTGGCATTCAGGCAGGCGTAAATAAAGGTAAATGCCAACACGCGCCTCAATTCAAGCGCAAGTGTGTCCGCAAGGATGGTCGCATTTTTCAACAGGCGAGTTTCGTTGTGAACCAGTTCTGGCATAACTGGGTTACAGAGTGTGTTGGCACAGTCGTAGGTGCGCTCACCAACCACGCCTTTCGGGTCAAATGCGAGCCAGCCTCGTGGTGAGTATCTAATGTTGTAGTGATGAATATCACCGTGTAACACCCGAATTTCCTGCTGGTCAACTAGCAATCGCTCGGCGAGGGATGCACCGCGCACGTAAATAGAATCGATACCCAATTGCTTTTCTCCGGCAGCTTTCTCCAACAGCGCCCTAAACCAGCAATCAAGCATGACCATACCGTCATATGGAGCATCCTGAGAAACGCTGTGAAGTTGTTTGATTACCTGAGCAATGATACGCGTAGCGTTTTCGTCCTCACCGCGCTCGACCAGCGTCACAAGCGCATTACCAGAAGCGTACTCCATCAGTTGAGCGCCATCATCGTAACGCAATAATTTCACCGCTCCATGACCATCAAAATAACGCAACGCAACCGCACCTCGCTGCTCATCTGCTTCAGATGAGGATAACAACTTCAGAATAATTTTCTCGTTATCGTGAATGACTGTGTAAATGCGACTAGTCATCGTCTGCGCGAGTAGCTGAGGCTTGGAAAGTTCCCACGATGCTAAGTAATCATTCAGTTTTTCGTTCTCGCTCAAGACTGTCATAATATTCTTGGAGTAAAAAAGCTTGATCCACGTGTATTTTGATGCTACAGGTATTGAAGTAGAACAATATTACTCTACCGCCAAACTATTTACTATACGGAATATTTGCAGTTTATCCAGCCAAATTTGGTGGTTTTACGGATTGATTATAAATGTTATTTATAAGAGTGGTTATCGGAACCAAGCAGTTATCGGTTCATTTCCAGTCAAGTCGTAAATTTAATAACCGATCGATCATAAACATATGAGCTGATCGGATTACACACAGATTGTATATGAGACTCGTATCTTTGAAAATATTTTGGATGCCGTTTTTTTCCCACGGTCCATTTCAAGAATTAATTAATGGCGCTAAAATGGCGCTAAACCATTTGGTCACTTATCCTATTATGGCTGCATGTGGGGGTTAGACGAGTTATATCCCCCCATATCTTGGCGCCCCCGGCGGCCCGCTTATCGCTTGGCAAGGATTCGAACCTCCCGAACACAAACGTTCGGGACTACGCACAACCGTCTGATCCGAAGGAATTTGAACCCGCCGATTATAGTAGCTGGGATGCTACGCCACTCCTTGGCGATTTGAAGACCCGCTTGATGTTGGGTTTCGCTGCGTCTAACGGTATGTGTTACAGGCAGCTGGGGCGGGCGTGGACAAGGTTTGGGAGCAGGAAAAAACTCGAAGCCAGAAAAAAGCTTGAAAATGCCGTAGAATCCCCATTGTCCTGAGCACGCTTTATTAGCCTGCTGCCTATCTATAATAACTGACTTCTAAATTGTAATACTTCCTTCTAAATAAGTTACTGCTTCTCCTGAAATTAAGACTCGTTCTCCCAAATTTTTACAGAATAGTTTTCCAACTCTTGGTGACACTTGCAGTGCAAGCATAGACTCTTTTCCAAGTCTTTCACTCCAATAAGGAATCAACGAACAATGAGCCGAGCCTGTTACTGGGTCTTCAAAAATATTTGCTTGTGGTGTAAAGTAGCGCGAAACAAAATCAACTTCTTTTCCTTTGGCTGTAATAACAACACCGCCAGGGTTGAGATTTATTTGATTTAGAATACCTTGATTGGGTTCAATGCGTCGTATTATTTCTTCCGTTTCAAATACAAGCATGTAATCTCGAGATTTCAGCACTTCAACAGGCTTTACCTGAATTGCGTCTAAAATTATTTGAGGAATATCGCTTGGTTCGGGTTTGCGAGATGGGAAGTTTAAAGTCAGTAACTCATTTTCAACTGTCACTATCAGTTCACCGCTTTTTGACTGAAACTTTATAGACGGTAGGGAGTAGTTTAGATGCTTTGCGATAACATGCGCTGTTGCTAGCGTTGCATGTCCGCACAAATCCATTTCAATTTCTGGAGTGAACCATCGAATTTCAAACCCATCATTCAATGGAATGAAAAATGCAGTTTCAGCAACAGAATTCTCTATTGCGATTCTTTGCATAACATCATCAGAAAGCCAATGTTCAAGGGGGCAAACAGCGGCAGGATTGCCACCGAAAACCTTGTCTGTGAAGGCGTCAACTTGGAATATTGGTAATTGCATAATGACCTTGGGATTAGAAGATAATTTATAGGGTAATTGCTTATTTGGACGTTGAAGGCGGGTTGACTATTAATTATACGGAATATTTGAATTATATCCAACTATTTTTAATGTTTTAGCAGCTTTAATTTAAATGTCATTTATAAGAGCGGTTATCATAACCTTGTGGTTGAAGGTTCAATTACAAGTGCGCGGTATTTTCAATCGCCGATCGATCGTGATCGAATCAGCTAACCAGGCTGCCTACAGATTGCATATGAGACTGGTCTATTGGTTAATTTTCTGGACGTCGTTTATATTTTTTCACCAGGACCTATCCTGGGAACACTCTGATTGTGCTTTAATTGTGCTTTAAATCGACCAGCAGGGAGAAATATTTGAAATTAATTCAAATTTATCGAGTAAAATAGGCGCCCCCGGCGGGATTCGAACTTCCCGAATAACAAACGTTCGGGACTGCGCACAACCGTCTGATCCGAAGTCCTAGAACTGGTAGTCCACCACTTGTTTATGGTGTTTTTTCGTCCATAAACTCCAATTTATACGGCTAAATAGCTCCAGCATGTCTTTTAAATCCACTGCGTAACAGCCCATCTGCATCACATCTGCATCGTTTTGAGATGAATAGGCAGAACCATTATTACTAATTATCAACGAGGGAAGGCAGCCTGCATACCTGTCCTGGGATGTAAGGGAATAAAAATCCTAAAATTTATTGAATTCTTGGAGTGTCTTTCGCTCAATCAATGGCTTCATACGACGGTACCAGAAAAACACATCTCCCAACCAGGGTCTAGCAATATTTGCGTCAATCAATTGGATGATTCGTGAGGCGAGTATATTGGATGGGTTATTAAAGTGCTGTCAACGGTTTGGCGTCCAGTGGATTCTCATTACATGTGCCCAATGGATTTCTCCATACTTTGGTGGGCCATTGCTTGCATCCAGTAATCTATTGTACCTTCTGCAAACATTGTTTTTTACATATATATTAATGTCATCCATCAATAAATTTCCAACGCTAGCGATAGCCTCTATTATTTCCGAATTTAGGATACAGTAAACAATCATTTAAGCAATGACCCTTATCATACCTACGCCCTCGTCACAATCATTGTTCATTGCCCAATTTCCGTCTACGTGTACTTTTCTCCAATATTAACGATGCGTTCTTATGGGAATGAAAAAGGTAGGATGTGTGCCTTTTCATATAACAACCGCCTCCAGATGAGATGGAGGTGGTTGTTTTTATGTGATTAAGTGGCATTTCATGCCACCATTAACCTCAATGAGATAGCGTTGATATATTAATCGGGCTTAAACCTTGATTTCGCGTGACCGCTGATCTGTGACTGCCATCTTCTTATCCAGTATTGCAAGTAGGAAGAGCCCGGCAATGACAAACATGATCGAAGCCAACCAGAATTCCTGGAATTTCTCAGCCAGGAAGAAGTTCAAGATTGCAAGTGCCAGGAAGCCCACTGCTGGGTATTTCGTCCAGCCGGAGGGTTGGTCCTTGCGAAGTAACCATGGAATCGCGAATGTGGTAGCAAAACCGAGGAGCAACGCCCATGTATACACTCCCCATTCCATTGTGAATGGCGGAGCATTATAGTTCGGTTGCGGGGCCACAAAATCAAGTAATGCGACTATACCGATGCTGGCAAATATACCTGCGGGAATGAATGCCCACCAGTTCTTCCTAGACCAAAAGGAAACTGCAAAGAAAGGCAACGAGAAGGTGAACATCACCACCACGCCTTCATAGTCGGAATCCGTTGCCATCGATATAACCATTAGCATGGTCAATACGAATGCCGGGATAAGCAGCCCGCGATTCTTCGGCTCTAAGGCAAAGCCAACATAAAAAGGCAGGGCAATGCTGGAAAGGATAGGTAAGCTGATCCAGGGAGTATCTCCCATATTAAAACTGGACATCCAGATAGTCAGTGACATGGCTGAACAAAAGAGTATGGGGAATAGCCAGCCCCACTTCCTGACACCGCTCACCAGGTAGCAAACAACAAAAACGACACTGGCAACTGCAAAAGCGATGATTTTGGTCTGGTCAGGAAGTGTATTCCATCCATCACCTATAATGAAGGCCAGGATGGACAATACTAACAGGCCTGCAGCCGGGTACTTGGCCCAATCTGTGGGTTGGGTTTTACGTCGCAGCCAGAGGATCCGAAAGTGATAGCGAAGCCCAATAACAACACACTGCTGTACAAACCGTTATGTTCAGTTCGTTCACCTGGAACCAGGATGGTAAGGGTAAGCATTACTGCGATGCTGGCCAGAAGCCCAGCGGGGATGAGTGCCCACCAGGTCTTCTTCGAGACAATGTATACGACGAAGAAAGGCAGCGCCAGCATGAACATGGTACCAGCACCAGAGGTTAATGCATACAGGATTGATGTATTCTGCACACCATACAGAATTGAGGGTACGATCATTGTATTAATTGCAGTTTCTACCGCAGCAAAAACCAGGATATATGCCGGAATCAGCAATCCCCAGCGCTTGTGATCCATCAAAAAGCCGGTAAGAAACCAGATCGCAATACCGATCATAATGGGCACACCGTTGGGTTGAGATAGGAATGTGTGGTAGAGCTCAGAGCTAAGATCTACAGCCATACCAGCCAATACAAAGGCTGGCAGGAGCCAGCCCCATTTTTCCGTTCCAGCCAACAAGTAAGTGGCAACGAAGGCTGCACTCGCAACGACATCTATAATGAACCAGGTCTGTACCGGGATCTCTTTATAATCTATATAACCCACCAGTAAACCTGCGCCTGTTAGCAAAAACGCGACGCTCCAAAATATATAAATGATTTTCTCCTTCATTTCTCCCTCCAAAATTTATGCTACTTTTTATTTTCTCTATCGAAAGAATTCTTGTATTGCTGATGATATTTGTCGTTTCTTTTTTGAAATCTCATATTTAATCACCCTCCTTTTTACCCACGAATAGTAGTTACTTATAATTCATGCTTTTCCCTTTTCGATTTATATGATAAATCTTCAATCCTCAAAAAGCAGACCCTATAAGGGGTATTGATGGGGTATTTTTATTGTTGGAGCTCCTAAAGGATGACGATCAATCCCAGGACCAGGCAGATGATGAAAAGTACTCCAGGATACAACAGGCCTCTCCAGGAGAGGTTTACTCCCTCCGTTCTGAATTGCGTGGGAAGTCTTTTATATGCAGCACGGTACAGGGTGACATAGATCAATGCCAGCAGCAGCCCAATCGATCCCATAAAGATGGGACGGTATCGGGCAGACATGATGATTTCCTGCCCCACGTCGAATTGAGCGTCGATAGGTGAGCCAGGAACGAGGGTAAGCGCAATGAGCAACCCGACGGCTGAGTATAACAACATCCCAGCTGGCAGCACAAAGAGAGATTTCCTATCCTCAGGCTTTAGCCGTTGTAGAGGGAAGAGCGAAAAGAGGAAGAAAATCCCCACAACGATCAGGATCAAGTCGATGGCATAAAAAGGTATCGGTGACCACCCAGTGATCCTCAATAAATTATAGTCATCACCCGTTCCACTTAATAATCCACCAAATCCATCATAAAGTGCAATCCAAGGGAAGACCAACAGGAGAGGCAGTGTATAAAACGAGCGCCACTTCCACAATAATATAAAAATTGCTGCCGAAACAAGTATCGCAACAATCGTTCCCAAGGCGTGGATCCAGATGTTATAGTAGTCACCTCCCGGCCTGACATAGCCAACAAACGAGAAGGGGTGAGCATATAAAAACTGGACAGGATATCCTTCGATCAGGTGAACCAGGGCATGCCCTCCTTCATGTAGAAACAGCTGTATGAAAGTAACCGGGAAAAACAGGAGGAACACCAGCAGCGTGGATTGCAGTGTTGACACGAGTGTGAGAGAGGTTCTTTTATTACTATCCATCATAGTGTTCGTTAAGGATATAGATTTCATTTTGCCCTCCAAAATTGAGCAAATCATAAGCTGAGGTTATGGCTTCAGGTTCCTGAGCCACTCCTCGATCAGGTCAAGGTACTCGGGTGCATAGGGCAAAGCGCTCGCCAGCGTGAGCAGCACCGGGTCCTGTGGGTCCAATGTTTCCAGGTCTTCCCAGGTGAAACCTTGTTGTGCTAATACCCGTTCAAGCATTTGTCCCTCTTCGGATATGCAACCGGTCTCCGAGGGAACGAGGAGATGATCTGAGCCTGGTATGACCTCGATCCGGTAGTTGGAGTTACCTGCCTGTTCCAACGCATCCCGGTAGGCATGAGCAGCCCGGATCGGATCGACCTTGGTGTCCCGCCCGCCCCAGATGGCAAGCACCGGAATGTGGACCTGTTCGAATACATGAACCGGAGACCATGCCACGGAATCGGGATCGTTCTTCAACCAACCCGCCTCGGAGATGATCGGAGTGGGCACTGTCACCGACACGAGGGCGGCCAGCTCATCCAGGATTTCCCGATAGCGCAGGTAACCCTCGTAGGTATCGAAGGTCCGCGCATCGTCGAGCTCGGAGAGTAGACCTTTCAGCTGTGCGTCCTTCTCTTCCGGAACCTCCCCGCAATAGCCCTGCGCGACGGTCAGGAAAACAAATTCGTCATTTCCTGACATACTTCCACAGCTTTGACAGATCATGAAGGCGACGTCGTCGCTCGCCATGAGCACACGCGGCATCACCCAACCTGCCATACTGACCCCCCACAGACCAATCTGCCGGTGGTCAATATCGGGGTGCTTTTTCATAACCTTGATCGCATCCAGGACGATCTGCGCCTGCTGCTGGGTTATTTGTTGCCGGTTGGTCGTGCCCGTCGATTTGCCAGCCCCCGGGTTGTCCCAGGAGAAGACCGTGTACCCGGCTCGCAGCATACGCTCCATGATCGGCATGTATATTCCGAACATCGTTCGGTTAGCTGTTGGCGCGTCGCCATGCACGAACAGGACGACCGGGAAAGGCCCGGTACCAGCAGGCGTTCGGAGATCGCCGACAAGGGAGAACTCTTCTGACTCGAAGGTAATCTCCTCAACCCTGGCCGGCTGGGGCTGCCTTGCGCAAGCGGGGAGGAGCATCACGATGACCAGGAAGAGGGAAGCCAGCTTGCGAGCCCCGAAAGCATTGACTTTGTATCCAACTGAAGGTTGTGTAATCATTACCTTTTTCCTTTCAAATCAAATGATGGACTCGAACGAACAATTCATTCATCACTGGAGGCTGGTGAGCCATTCCTCGATCAGGTTCAGGTACTCGGGCGGATTGGGCAAGGTGCTCAATGGTGTGTGCTTCCCAGGTTCCTGCAGGAATAGCTTTAAAGAGTTCATCCAAACGGTCCATATCCCTGGTTCTGCAATACTTGGGTGAACGTTTCAATTCTGTTGATCTATGCAGGTCGACTCCGACTGCAACATGAAATGGTTTACACCCGGGAGGAGCTCCACGCGGGAATGCTTGTTACCGGCGTGCTCCAGAACTTTCTTCCAGGCGTATGCACCCTGGATCGGATCCATGTTGGTGTCCTTGTCACCGATGATGACCAGCACGGGGATGTTGAACTGCTTGATCACCCTGACCGGGTTCCACCAGCCCTGGGTCTCGGGATTATTCTCTTGCCATCCTTCCTCTGGAATAACCCCGGGTAAATCGAAACACAGTGGATGCATCTGAACCAATTTCTTCCAAAGCAGAGAGCACCTCCCGGTACTGCACGTACCCTTCGTACGTTTCGAAGGTCCGCGCCTCATCCAGCTCGGAGAGGAGACGTTTCAGCTGTGCATCCTTCTCCTTCGGTACTCCATCACAGATCTGTTGAGATATTACCTGGTATGCCCATTGGTCATTGCCTGAGACGCCTGCACAGGAGACACAGATCATGAAGGCGATATCCTTCGTCTGCGAAAGTGCGAGCGGCATTACATACCCACCTGGCTGGTCCCCCATAGTCCAATCCGCTGGTGGTCGATGTCGGGGTGCTTTTTCATTACCATGATTGCATCCAGGATGATCTGTGCCCGTTGATGATATACACGTGCGTCGCTAAGCTTTCCCGTGGATTCGCCGTATCCCGGCTTATCCCAGGAAAAGACCGCATAGCCGGATTTCAACATACGCTCCATGACTGGCAGGTAATACCCGAATAAGGTGCGGTCCGCGGGTCCGGAGCCATGCACGAACAGTACCACCGGGAAAGGCGGGTTCCGCCGGCAGGCGTAGGTCACCGACCAGCGTGAACTCCCCGGATTGGAAGGTGATCTCCTCGACCCTAGCTGGTTGGGCTTCCTTGCGCAGGCAGGGAGGAACAGGACAGCCAGCAGGACTGCTGACATCCTGGTCAAGATGTGTTTGAAGTTGGAATTGATTCGGATGTTCATCATGACCTCTTTATGGCTATCAGGGAGAGATGGTTATGCTGGTGACCTCGTATTCCACACCCTTGAAAATACAATACAGACTGGATGGTCCCGGCAGGGATTTCCACCGGCAAGAATAGTGTAAGCATTCCATCTGTGGAGAGGAGTGCGCTGGTGCGAATTGCTGCGGAGTCCGCTGGCGGCTCACCCAGAGTCCCGACAAGTAGACCCTGAGCGGGATATCCACTGGGATCAGTGACCATGAACGTAGCCAGGAGCTCTCCTCCAGCCTGCGCTTCCAGCGGTCCGGCATAAGTGATCGTGGTGCCGTCTTCGGTTTCAATGGCAATCATTCCATGTATGAGTGACCGAAAGATAAAATACATGGTGTCCGAACTGTCCTCTTGATTGCTCAATATGATAATGGTGATGCGTTCGTCCGGATACCGGAAGATGGCAGACCTGAACCCTTCTATGGCGCCACCGTGCCACACCAATTGCCGGCCCAGATCATCCAGGACAAACCATCCATACCCGTATGCCATACTGCCAACGACATCAGGATATAAACTTATCTGGGGGGCAAACATCTGATCAAGAAAGCTCCTGGGGGATCAATTGATCGGTATAGAGCGCCTGATCCCAGCGATAGAAGTCTTCGAGGGTGGAGTACAAAGCGCCGGCAGAATAAGAGAAGGAACTATCGCTCACTTCCGATGGCGCGGCAATAGTGTACTGGTCTTTATAGCCGACTGCCAGACCGCTCGCATCCCGGTCGATAACCAGAATCGTGCATGTTCAGCGGCTCAAAGATCGCTTGTTGTATGAAGTCCTCATAGGATTGACCGGATACCTGTTCGATGATGTAACCGAGAACCCAGTAACCGCAATTACTGTAGTTAAACCTCTCGCCCGGCTGGAAATCCAACGGCGAGTCTTTGAAGCGAGCAAGTAGCTCGGCGGGGAGTGATCGGGCGAGAAACGAATTCCGCGGCCATAAGAGTTATTCCGGAGGTATGGGTCAACAAGTGGTGGATGGTGATGTCTTCCCAGGCTCCAGGGCAGTCCTCGATGTATCTGCAGATGGGATCCTGGACGTTCAGCCTGCCCTGCGATTGCAGGATAAGGATCGCCATGGCGGTGAACTGCTTGGTGACGGAACCCAGGCGGAACCTGGTCCGGGGCGTATTGGAGATGCCCGGCTCACGGTCCGCGGAACCGTATCCTCGGCTGAGAAGCACCTCGCCATCCTGGGCGATCAGGATGGAACCACTGAAGGTCTCGTCCACCGCCATGCGGCTGAGGATCTCGTCCAACTGTGCGACCCGGTCCGGACCGAAGCCAAAGGATCCGGGTTGTCGTGTGCAGGCAGGGAGGAGCAGCAGGCTCAGCGCCAGCAGGAGCGCTGACATCCTTGTTGCGATTCGCTTGAGGTTGGAAATGAGTTGCGTGTTCATCGTGATCTCCTTACAAACGAAAGACAGCGTTCTGATCTGAATGGAGGCGGGCAGGTGAAGCCAGCCCGCCATCTCTTAGAATTCTTCCCGCCGAATACGCCAGATGGCCACGCCGGTGAACAGCACACACCACAGCGCCGTTGCGATGATCGGGGCTACGGTAGGCAGCGGAACACCCTGCAATAGGTAGCCTCCAAGAGCAGGTTCTATCAGCAGCCTCCAGGGCATGATATCCGCTAGTAAGACACCAAGGGGCTTGATCATCCAACCCCAAACCAGGAAGATCGGGATCCCCAACACAGGGCCTCGACCCTGAAAAAGCGTGGCAAGCATCAGCACCAGCGTCAGGTAGAAGATGAGGTTGAGGTAGAACAGCCCCAACGCCGCGGTTAAGCCAGGTATCGGCAGGTACACGTTGCTGAGAACCGCGAACTCGAGATAGGCAACGGCGCCCGGCAGTACGACCCACGTCGCCAGCAAGCCCAATCCATAGGCGATCAGTTTCGCCAGGATGAAGGCCGGCCGACGGAGAGGCTTCGAGAGCACCCAGGCGGCTGTCCCAGAGTGTCTCTCCCCCAGGATGGCATCCTGCGCCAGGATGATCGGCAGCGATCGGGCGCAAAGAGCCCCTGCAATAAACAGGAAGTTAATTGCCGAGCGTCGCTTGATACTGCCTATCAACTATCAAATTCATCGCCAGTCATGCACAGTTCAGAAAGAACACGCGATCAGGCACTGGATCCACCAGCGGCGCGTCCGCCACCAGGCAACATTCTCCTTGGCCAGCATGTTGGCCAAGCCCATCCGCCAGCCGTGCTCGCGGCTTGGGACCAGTGAAACTGTATTAGTGTTCATGGTTGCTCTCCTCTACAATGCTCATAAAGACGTCCTCCAGGTTTTGGGCTTTGCGCCCAAACTCGCAGACCGTGACCCCGCCGCCGATCAGCGCCAGCGGCACCAGCTGGGCTTCAGCCAGGTCTGGATCGCTTACCCGGATCTGCCAGCTGACGCTGCCGTTCTTCGACATCATCTCGATGCCGCGTCACCCAGGGCTGGCTGCGCAGGCGGGCTTCCACTGCCGCGCTGTCCCCTTTGACGGTCAGGGTGAACACATTCGCCTGCCCCAGGCCAGCATCTCCTCGATCGGCCCCTGGGCGACCAGCTCACCGTGGTTCAGGATGATGACCGTGTCGCTGACCCGCTGGACATCGTCCAGGATGTGGGTGGAGTAGAAGATGGTAGTGTGCTTGCGCAGCCTTTCCATCACCTCCAGTACATCTCTTGCGGCCGATCGGGTCGAGCGCGGCGGCCGGCTCGTCCAGGATCAGCAGGTCGGGGTAGTTCACCTGGGCCTGGGCGATGCCCAGCCGCTGCCGCTCGCCGCCCGAGAAACCTTTGATCGGGCGGTCGGCTTTGTCGGCAAGCCCCACCAGCTCGAGTGTCTCGGCGACGCGCTGCTCGATCTCCGCCCGTGGTCCTCGTAGAAGAAACCGGCGGTGAAGCGCAGGGTCTCGCGGGCGGTCATGTACTCGTAGAAGCGCGGGTCCTGGGCCAGGTAGCCGATCCTGCGGCGGATCTGATCGTTTTCCGTCTCGATGTCCTTGCCGAACACCTGCCCGCTGCCACCGGTCGGCCGTGCCAGGCCCAGCAGCAGCTTGATGGTGGTGGTCTTCCCGGCGCCGTTGGGCCCCAGGAAGCCGCAGATCGAGTTCTGGGCAACCTTCAGGTCGAGGGGTTTGAGAGCCTGGATGTCCTTATAGGTCTTGCTCAATCCCTGGGTTTCGATGACAGGAGGTGTGTTTTCATTCAAAACCCAGTTCATTTTCACTTCTTGATTAAGATTGGTATCCATTATGTTTTTCCTTGATTATTTTGATAATTCCATGCTGCGTGAATAGTTCTTTCATCAATCTTGTCGACCGATATCACGGTGATATTGAGGTTCCAAAGCTGGTTTAGCAAACCACGTAAGGAAGACTGATCGACCAAAGGACCAACAAGTAGCGTTTTACCATCATCCAAAGGTACAATGGCCATGTCATTGAAGCAGTCCGCAATATGGTGATCCAGATTCTCTTTCACCCGAATACAATAGATGTTTGTTTGATTTAATTGTTTTCTTTCCATAATTACCTCCTCAAATTTGCGAGATGGATATATTTCCCGGTTACAACTAAATAATAAATACTAAGGGGCTATAAATCAGCCCCTTAAAGGGTTATCAATGGGGTATTCCGTTGGGGTATTGTTACAGAGGAATTTATAGCAATCTTAGACTGCGGGCACGCAGGATAGCTTCCATACGAGAGTGTACATCCAGTTTGCTATATATGTTGCCAAGATGTTTATGTACGGTATCGCGGGCAATCACTAGGGTTTCAGAAATCTCCTTGTCCGAACAACCCTGCGCCAGAAGTTTTAGAATATCCATTTCACGCACAGAGAGGGGTTTAACCAAGGCTTCACCATCAGTAGTGGGATGTGGCTTGATTTTGTGACGAGCTTCAAAAGCTTCCAGTAATCGCTGGACGTATCGTGGGGCATTGGTTTTCCCCTGTGCAAGTCTCAGTAACCTCTCCATTACCTCACCTTCACACACGAAAGAAGCTATTCTATTTTCAGGTTCACCCAGCTGAAGAGCCTGTTGTAAAGAAATCAAAGCTCCTTTTTCATCTCCTTGTGCTTGAAAAGCAATGGCGCGTAGTGCATGAATGCGTAAAGTTTTAAAGGAAGGCTGCCCTGATAAATCTGACAATAAATTCTCAAGTACCAGTAACGCTTCAGCTGGTTTTTTATTTTTAATTAATAGTTTAGCAGTGACTAAGGCAGGAAACTGGATGCCCCTCTCTTGAAGGCGTTGTATTTGTTGATTAATTTCATCTTTTGATGCCTCGCTATATAACAACGTTTCGAGATTATACAAAGCTGTGTCCTGCCAATAACGGATGGATATTTTCTGGGCTAGCTCATCAGAAAGCAAGAAAATCTGGTTTGCCTGATCATATTCCAGGCCAAAAACCAAGATGCGTGCTAGAACTTGTAAGCTACCCGTAATTGCGACTGCCAACCCCCATTGTTCGCATAATTGTAAACCCTTCCTTGCGTGTTGTAAGGCTTTCTCAAATTCGCCCCATTCAGCCAGGTTGCGGGCTGCAATCGAATAGATCTGGCCAGTAGCAGATAATGGGCGCTTGGTTTGTTTTTCATACTCCTCTGCAATTGACAGCGCGTTAATACAGATGTGTTGAGATTTTCTGAAGTTCCCCTAAATTCTGTTGTATAGAAGCCAAGTGGGTGGCAATAATCACTGACACGTGTGATTTTTTAGCTTGAAGAGCCAGTTCATACGCCTGTTTTAAAATCGGTATTGCTTTAGAGTAATGCTTAAAATCAAATGAATACCCACTCGCTAGGATATTGAGGTTCATTGCACGAACCCCATAATCGTCCTCTGGCAATAGCTCGTCGGCAAGTTTAGCATTAATAATAATGTTAGCTGTGTCCCCTTGAGCATTAACAAAAAACCACGTGCTGCAGCGATATAGCCTCTTAATCGATTGCGTTCATAAGCATCTGGCATACTTTCCACAACATGGTCAACCTCATCCAATGACTGAAAGGACTTTTGAACTTGACTTGCGCCCATGATCCAAGCACGGGCGATTCCCAGCCATGGAAGATCGATCATTTCATTATGGGGAATCGTGTCAATTTTATTCAAGGTAGGCAGTACTTCATCGTTTTCTAAAAGCACCAAAACATTGGCAGAGATGATTTGTGCCACAAGATGCATATCCCCGCATGATATTGCGTGCTCTAATGCATCGGGAATCATGCCTTGGGATTCATACCAAAGGCAAGCTCGTAAATGTAACTTGTTTGAAAATCCAGGACGGGTTTGTTCTAATATTAACCTGAGTGCATCTGAAAACAAGTTGTGGTAACGAAACCAGTAATGCTCGTGATCCAATGGAATAAGAAATAGATTAGCATGCTCAAGCTCATCTAGAATTGTTGTTGAGGGGTGCGCGGAAACTGATTTATCTTCCGTGTATAGTAATGCATCACATAAGGGTGCGGTGAGTTGATTGAGGATAGCGGTATAGAGTAAAAATTGTTGTGTTTCAGGTGATTGCCGTGCGAGGATCTCTTTGACCAGGTAATCGAAGATATAGTAATCAGTACCAGCTAGAGAGGCGACAAAACCGGATACATCCTCTATATTTTGCATAGAGAGGGCTGCGATTTGCAAGCCTGCAATCCAACCTTCAGTGCGATTTGTGATGGTATCAACATCAGTTGATGAAATTTTTAACCCCATGGTGCGATTTAGAAAATCAGCTGCTTCCACGCTAGTGAAGCGCAGGTCCGCCAGCCGAATCTCGAACAACTCAGACTTAACCCGCAATCTTGAAAGAGGTAGAGGCGGGTCGGCACGTGTGGAAATTACCAGATGCATGGGGCTAGGGCGGTGTTTAATTAGAAAATTAACAACCCGTAACACAACCTGGTCTTGTATCAAGTGAAAATCATCGAGTACCAAATAGAATGGACTCCGTAGATGAGAGAGATGATTAATGAGTGAAGTTAACAGATCGTCAATGTCCTGTTGAGAGCGAAAACTCTCCGAGTTGTCAAAAATATTTCTGATTGTAGGGTCAATTGCAGCCAATGCAGCTACCAGATAAGCCAAGAACCGTGGAGCATCGTTGTCACCATTGTCGAGTGTAAGCCAGGCAGATGCCGTTTTTAATTGGCTCAACCAAGAACTCAATAGGGTGGATTTGCCGTATCCAGCAGGGGCAGAAATCAGCACTAATCCAAATTCCAATCCGAGATTGAGTTTTTGAATCAAGCGGATCCGCTTTACCGACCTGGAACGTAAAGGAGGTATGGTTAGCTTGGTAGATAATATCTGCATCGGAACACATTTCCTGCAATGATTTTAATAGTATATATAATTTTCCCCTACAAAACAACAAGGTGGCTGCCATTTAACGAAATCATTGCATCTCACCCAATAAATGACAAATAGAATTAAAGTAGCAAGTCCTTTTATCAACTGAATTTTATTAATCAGGTCATTGTGATGCTGATCAACTTTAATTAACCAGCCCCATGTCCTTTACTCGCTCATCGATCGCTTGGACAGCATTGATAGGGAGAGAGCCAAATTGTACGGCCTAATTAATTCATGCATTTGCCTCCAATCACGAAAGCCCGGGATTGGGATTGTGATGGGAGAGTGGGCCCATATCCAACCCAGGGCTCCTTGCACACAGGATCGACCATCGATGGTCAGGTAAGGTTCGATCCGCTGTACACAAACCAACAGCTTTAAGAATTCTTCATCTTTGAACCATGGTACACGGCGATCACCCTGCTGTAGCATTGTTGTGGCTGACCAACGTCCAGCAAGCACCCCCATCAGCAATGGAACTTTGTTCAGGCTTGCCAGGTCCTTTGATCGGCATAACTCAAGCATGGGCGGATTATCATTGAATATGTTCAAGCGATGCTCGATGACAGTGCAGTGCTCTCCACGTGCAAAAATGCTAGCCCTATCAACATCGTCTGTGCTCCAGCCGTAATAGCGGATCTTACCTGCCTGGACCAAGGCTTCGAGTACCTCCATCAACTCGGGAGTCCGCTCAAGCGGATAATCCCGGCGATGAAACAGGTAGAGGTCTATACACTCGATTTCTAAACGCTGTAGGCTGGCTTCGCATTTCTGCTGAACGGTTGTGGCATCCAACGACCAGGGATCTTCCTGGTTAGGAATTGGATCTTCCCCAAACTTGGTTGCCACTATGATACCCTCGTGATGCCCTCGCAGGGCTTCACCCAGGATGTGTTCGCTTAGGCCCTGACCATAGTTGTCAGCGGTGTCGAAAAATGTGATGCCCAGGTCAACCGCTGCCTGGATCGTCTGTATAGTCTCCGATTTATCTTTAGGAGAGACTTGATGAGTTATATCTTCTCGCCAGCCCAACCCCGCCATGCGGGCAGTGCCTAACCCCAATGGACTGACCATGATTTCACTCCGCCCCAATTTACGTAATTCCACCTGACTCACCCTCCTCCTCCACTATCTAAATTTATCTTAAATATCACCTTCAATTATGGCTCATTCATAATTCTTTTTCAAATATTATAAACAATCGCAGGTCATTAATCTTAGCCAATATGACGGGCAAAGCGGGAGGAAGAATTCAGGTTTTATTTTGGATCGCCAGCGAGATTGCCGCGGCTCGGCGGTATCTCCCAGCTTGGATAAGATTGATCGTTTTTTGATCAAAGTCGATGGGCAGATGTCCCGTTGTAGGAAGGGCAATTGTCCCGCATAACAGTGATAGGACAAGTGATTGGTAGCCATAAATCTACTATTAGTTAGGAGCTGCAACGGTACTTAAGCCGGAGCGGCTATCGACCCAAACGAGATCATTTGTTAGAGTGGTTTGGTATACCTGGCGGGATTCGAACCCGCGACTTCTTCAGTGCGATTGATGAGGGAAGGGCAATCCGCCACCTCCGCTGCCTACGTAAAGTGGTTTTACCCCCGTAAAATCCGTAAAAATGGGGGTAAAACCGCCAAAAATGTGATTTTTCACCATGCCAGGCAGCTCTGGTTGCAAATGGTTGCAAACGGGTTGCAAATGGTATGAAGAAGGAAATGCAGATCCATCCCTGTCCTGAGGCGATCCATCGCAATTTTAATTGATGGATTACTTTGATTTATATCCCATAAAAATAAATCCGAGATTTTGGATCAGCGTGCAAGGTGCCTTCTTCACCGTTTTGGTGCGGAATGAATTAACACTTTAAACGGATGTCAACCATCCAAATAATCTAAAAAGGAGATCAAAATGTACAAGGACAAGGAATTTACAAGATAGAAGTTTTGAGAGTCAATACTCTTCTAAAAGCAAAGGAAGTAGCTGAAATATTACAGATTAGCCGCGCGATGGCATATACTCTGATGCAAAGAGGAGAAATCCCTACAGTCAGGATTGGAAAATGCACGGCGTGTACGGCCTGAGGATTTAATCCAGTATATAAATAAGAATACGTACTATTTGAACCAACATTTTGAATAGTAGAGTACTGTTACCCACAGCCCTTTCTAAAGAGGATAGACATAAAAAATGGAAGGGCTGTGGGTATTAGAGCATTATTGTTTTTTTTGCATGTTGTTTGAATCATTCCCTCATCTGAGTTGGCTGAACTATTGCATTCGATTGGGCAGGAGTTGGATTCTTACCTCTTGCAAAAAGCCTGGGCACACGGGAGATGAAATCTTTCACGCTATCAATAAAACCCGGCTTTTCTTCAACTGGTGGTGGCTCAGGCTGATCCTCAACAATCTTTCTATAAATATATCTGAAGACCAGGTTCCCAGTAGCAATTACCGGGGTGGCCAGAAGTGCACCTAATATCCCGAATGCCCCAGCACCTGCGATGGTTCCGATTAATACTACCAGGGAGGTAGATCCACAGCATCACCCATGAGATTGGGACAATTAATCGATTTTCTACCAACTGGACGAGGACGTAAAAACCCACAACGATCAGAGCAAAGACCAGATTACTGACTGGGAGGTGGGTTGATCCCACTAATAAGGCTAATACTACTGCAGGTATAGCCGCCAGTGTAGGCCCAATGTTGGGGATCAGTTCCATGACACCTGCGATCACGCCCAGGAATAGCGCTTGAGGCAGACCTAGGATGGTGCCTCCCAGCCAGGTGATCACACCAATGAGCAGCATGAGTGACATTTGCCCACGCAAGAAGCCAACCCAGGTATATCGGATTTTCTGCATCATCATGGCTAATTCGGGTCCATAACCTGGAGGGATCAGGTCTTTATACCAATTCTTCAGCCCATCTGCAGTGAGGGTCATCTGCAATGACATCAATAAGGTAAAGAACAAGGAAGCCAGGAACGAGATAGTAGGTCCTAAAAACTTGGATAATGAACCCAACACTTGTCCAAACCGGCTAGCTAATTCTTCAACAGACAGGTTGAAGGTTGGAGTTCCGGCTTGAGTAGCTGAGGCCCAATCGCTGATTTTTGTGGACACGGAATTTAAGATAGGCTGAACAAATGCAGCTAGGGTGGGGTTGGTTTGAACAGCGGTTGATACAGAATTAATAACCTCGCTTAAACGCCTAAATACCAGCTGAGTGTCGATGTGCATGACAAAATTGACTGCATTCACTAGCGAGGGGATCGCCAGAAGAGGAATTAGAAGTAGCAAACCAATTACGAGTAAATAAGTCAATGCAACAGCTAGACCCTTTTTTAATTTGAAACGTCGTATTAAAAATCCGACGAGCGGATCGATAAATAAAGCCAGCAGGGCAGCGGCGACGACCATTGGAAGGGCTGATCGGCCAATCCACAATACAACTAACAATGCCAGGAATAAGAACACACCCATAATATAGCGGGTGGGGGCGCTCCAGCGTTTACCGGCAGTTGTCTGCCCATTATTTATAGCCATTACGGGGGACTTAAGTGTTTTAGATGATGTATTCGAGGAGGGAATAGCAGGTAAGGAACTACCTGGAGCGTGAATATCACTGACCTGTTTTTCAAGGATGGTGTTTTTTTGACCTGTACTAACCGTTTCAGTCTGTTTTAAGGCATTTAGTCTATTCGACTCTGTGCCTGGCTGAGGCGTGAAAGGTGAGACAGTTTCATAAGTAGTCATCTCACTAATGCCTGATCCGTTATCTAGATCAGATTGAGAAGGAAGCTGCATCCGTTGAAAAGATGATTTGATTTGGCTGAGGCGGGATAATAGCAGGGAAATCACCGCTCCCAAGATCGCACCGATCGAAAAGACCATCAGTGCCAGACTGCTATTGTTCAATCCAACAAAATTATTGATATTTTCGGCTTTTTTCATCTATTTCACCTTGTAATGACCCTTTCCAACTGCTTGGATGAATAACTGCATGATTTTTATCGCAGTTTTGTTGCTTACTTGCCTGACACCTGCAGTTGTAATCTAAACCTCAGTGCCTACATGATGAAGCGCTTTTCAACATACCGGATGCCTTGGACAGATATTTTAATCCGTTGGATTTAGCGAAGGTTCATAAACACATGTCTACTAGCATATTTATCCAGCTCGGGCCTCAATGAGACCTGAGCGAATTGCGTTCATAAAAACGGCATGATCGCGCTCATTTTGTGCAGCGTAGGCAACGCTGAAATCAGCGATGGCTTCCTCAAAAGCATTGCTCTTGCCCATGTAACCGGTTAATACCGCTGGGTCACCTGAGCGCGAATGGGCACGTGCCAACACCGCACCACACAAGCTTGCGTAGCCTTTAAGATTGGTCGGGTTCATGATCTCAATCACCGGTTTGATCTTGGCATCACTAAGCTGGCGCACATATAACGGGATTTTATACTTTCCAGTTCCAGTCGTCCATCCCAGGAACATATCGCCTGCTGTTTGCATGATACGCTGGCCAACCACCACACGCTGCCCGTCATGTTCAGTCGGGCTGGCTCCACAATACAGCTCCAACACCGACTGACGCGCCTGCTTGAACTGCAGGAATAGTGGATCACCCCTGCCAGACATCAAAAGCATGATCCCGCAAATTGTACCGACGCTGCCTACACCGACAACCTTAAAAGCCACATCCACGATCTCAAACCGATCTAACAATATACCCACACCAAGGCTAAGGTTCCTCTTTAGTCCTTGGAGTGTCGAAATCGCATTCTTACGGTAATCTGCGTCGCGTTGGTCCCCATAATGGAAGATCAGTGGTGGTTGGTCAATAATGCGAGGTGTGTTCCCAGCTGAGTAGGTTAACTTAGCAAACTCCTTCTCGTGGGCGCTTTGCTCGGCAGTGCTGTCCAATTTTTTAGTATAAAAGCGCTTCAGTTCCTTATCGCGCATGTTCTCAATAATTTTATTGAAATCGAAACTGTCATTCCATACTTCCAGAGTCGACATTTTGGTGTATTCCGCCATACGCGTGCGATACCCCTGTGCTACCAGCCAGGCAGCTTCTTCACAAATAGCCTTGTCGAAGCCATTCGATTGACCAGCAATCACAAAGCTGGCTGCTAATCGCTTAACATCCCATTCCCAGGGAGCGATCGATACTTCATCAAAGTCATTGATATCGAAGATCAGCTGCCGTTCGGCTGTAGCGAAACCGCCAAAGTTTAACAGGTGGCAGTCGCCGTTTGCCACCAGGGTAAGGCCGGTGGAAGGTGTGTGTGAGAGGTCATATGCCATGATTGCTGCTCCCCCGCGATAAAAAGTAAATGGGCTTACCATCATCCTGCCATAGCGTATCGGAAGTAATTCTTCCAGACGACCCTTACTGCTTTCGATCAATAAATCGACTGGATCAGCTCGATTAACAGGGGATATCCATTCCTTTTGAGCTTTGCGGGAAGTATTTTCTCGTAATGCTTTTCCCCTCGCCAGGCGCTCTTCCAAACGTAAAGTATGGGTGGTTTGCACCGGAACAGGGGCTTTGGTTAACTTCGGAATGCTTTCATCATTCATTATGGCTCCTTTTAGTTAAAAGCAGAACAGCTTCCTTATCTGCCATTCATTTTCATATGCAGATTAAAACAATATGGCTAGGTTCAGAATAATCGGATCCTCAACTTATCTATCAATTTCACTAGACCTTGACCATCCTTCAAATCAGAGATAATCATGAGAGCTTCACTTGGGGTTGGAAGTGTCCAATGAAAGTGGTGGTCATGCCAACCAAGAATGCCACCAGCAGGGTACGCTACACCTCAGGACGGATATGAGCCAACCACGAGGCAACTTTTCCTCTACCCGAGATAACTACTACATCCACTTCATCACCCAGACCTGCGGTAAAATCCACCACCTGGTCAGCTTAGTTTCGCAGGTCTTGAATAGAAGATGTCTGTGAGGATGTGGTCATTACTGTTTCTCCATATTTTGATAACAGTTATTCAACCGGCTCAAATTCCATCGTACCGCCATCAACCTTCAGATCAAGAAAAAGGTTGCCATCCTTGAAAAAATAAATGGCTACTTCACCAAGGTTCTTAACGTATTCATCACTGAGCGAATCAGGCGGGCACATTGCCCTGGTCATCACTCCAACTTCAATGGTGAGGCTCTGACCATCCACGGTGTAGGAACCCGTTGCATTGTTGCAGTCGGCTTTGATATTGACTGTACCATCCGCCTGGAAAGTAAGGGTGTAATTTTCAGGGTTTTCTACCGTGTACTGCTGGATGGGATCGGTGAAACCACTCCACTTCCAGGGGTTGGCAGTGAACGCCTCCATATCAGCTGAGGTCGGCTGTGCGGGTAGTGTGCTTGGTTCGACTACGGGTTCTGTAGGTGGGAATGCCGTTGGTTGAGCTGTCGGCGTGGCTGCTACTGCTGAACAGGCCATCAGCAGCATTGCTAGAACTAGAAACGTGAAAGGAATGGTTTTTCTCATGTTTACCTTTTTTTGACATATCTGTATATAAAATATCAACCCATGTTTTGATCAATGTAGAATGATAGCCCACTCAATCAGCTGATGGTGGATTGATCTTCCATCCAACTATCGGCGTTGAGTGGGCCTCACCTTGAGATAGATACACCGGGCAGATAAAAATTAATTATGGGTCAACGCGTCGATACAAACGACCACCGCAAGGATGATGAAATCGTCTTGTCCAGGTTTAACTAAAATACTGTAGTTGTCCCGTACTTTTAGAAGAGCCTTGGAAACATCAGCAATGATATTTTGACCGTCTGAAATCTTATATTCGTGATCGATGATGTTGCCATGAACTTCCAGCTCGGGACCATTATTAATATTGATCACGAAGTGTTCCTTCAAGGGGGTGAAAAGATCCTTCGTCACCAAGGCTAGCTGTTCTCCATCGGGCCTTGTTATCTCCATCTTTCCCTTGACGGCGATGAATTTTTTTAGCTTTGCAAGCTGTTTGCCGTTCGTATCCTTGATGTAAAAGGTCTTGTGTACGTGTAATACCTTGCCATCCACTCTATAGACCTTATCGCCCTGTTCATTTTCGATCCAATAATCGTCACCGATGGCAACCAGATCCTGTCGCATTGTATAGCGTTTATCGCTGGTTTCCCCAGAGCTACTTGCCTCTTGATTCTCATCACGCTGTGCTTCTTCATTTGAATTTAACATTTCATTTTCTCCATTTCAGTTTATTTTTTAGTTACCATTATTTCAGTGACCCTTAGCTGACCTAGGTTAGCTCAGGGTTATCCATTTATCGATATTCTTTTATAAATCGAGTCCTTATTGAACCGGCTCGAAATTCAGTACACTCCCATCCGCGAGCTGCAGCATCAGGTTGCCGTCTCCGATCGCGTATAGAGCGGTCTAAGTGGGCGAGTTAGTACCCACTAGTGTCAGGAACTGCTCGCTGCGTCAGCCTACCGCGTAAGCTGACGGTTTTACAGGATTTAGAGCGATCATACTACCCTGTCTCTTCGCAAACGGTTACTTCAGGTCGATTACTATCTTGCCTAGCTCGCCCGTGAACTTGAACGGCACATCGTAAGACATATCAACCGGCGTCCCGGTGTCCTCACCGAAGTCTAGCGTTTCTTCCGTGGAGAAACGGAATGGAATCGTCTTCACCACGCGGACCTTGGCGACCTCGGTGCCATCCACGAGGATGGTAGCCGTTCCGCTCTTGCCCATACCGCCACCATCATAGCTGAAGTCCATCACGATGGAATGCTTGCCAGCCGGCACGGCTTTGGCGCTGACCGCCCGGTAGTTTGAGCCATCCGCGAACGTATAGCTGAACACCGGCTTTCCATTCTCGAAATACAGAGCCCATCCGCCGAACAGGCCGCCCTGTGTAGCGATTACCCCGAGACTCGCCACCCGTGATGGTCACATCGGCGGTGAGCGACCACGACCGGTTCTTGATGTTGGGCGAGGCGCCTTCCGGAATCCGCTTCATGCCGGCGAAATAGGTGAACGATGTCCGGCCTTCGGTCAGGCTGGGTCGGATGCCTTCGCCGAAACGCTCGGCCGCCGAAGTCTGGATTGGCAGGACGTTGAACTTGGCCGCTTCGGCATAGAAACGCACCTGCATCTCGCGCAACTTCTCAGGCATCTGCTGGGCCAGGTCCTCGGCCTGGGTGAAATCCTTGTCGAGGTTGTAGAGTTCCCATTTCGTGGTCAGCACGTCCATTTCGGTCGCCGACCCCAATCCACGGCAGCCGCACCGGAGTTGTCGATGCGAACCAGCCATCGTGATAGATCCCCGAGTTGCCGAAGATCTCAAAATACTGAGTCGTGCGATGACTGGGGGCCTCGGCGTCGGCGAAGGTATAGGACATGCCCACCCCTTCGATCGGATGCTGGGTCACGCCGTTTCACCACGGCCGGCTGGGGAAGTTGCGCGGCTTCGAGAATCGTCGGAACAATATCAATGATGTGGTGGAACTGCGAGCGGATTTCTCCGTGGGCTTTGATGCCCTTCGGCCAGGAGATGACCATACCGTTGCGCGTGCCGCCGAAGTGGCTGGCCACCTGCTTGGTCCACTGGAACGGCGTGTTCATCGCCCAGGCCCACGGCACCGGGTAGAGGTTGGAGGATTTCCAGGTGCCGAAATCGGGCATGCGGCTCTCGACATAGTCCAGTGTCTCCTCGCTTTGGGAGACGATGTTCATGTCATTGAAGGCGCCCTTCAGCGAGCCTTCGCCGCTGCCACCGTTGTCGCCAACGATGTAGATCACTAGAGTGTTATCGGTCTGACCCATGTCGTCGATTGCCTTGAGCACGCGGCCGATGTTGTAGTCGGCCTGCGCCACATGTGCGGCGGCGAGCTCCATCATGGCCGCATACACCTTCTTCTCACGCGGGCTGGCCGAATCCCAAGCCGGCATCTCCTTCGGCCGGGGTGTCAGCTTGGCATCGGCCGGGATGACGCCCATCTGCTTCTGGCGCGCGAAGGTCTCCTCGCGCATCTTGTCCCAGCCCTGGTCGAACTGGCCCTTGATACTTGGCGATCCATTCGGGCCGGGCTTGCTGCGGCGCATGGCCGGCGGCGGTGGCGTAATACATGAAGAACGGTTTATCGGGCGCCATCGTCTTCTGCATCTTCATCCAACTGATCGCCTGGTCGGCGAGGTCGAAATCCAGGTTGTAGTCGGGCTTGCCCATGTAGGGCTCGATCGGCGTGGTGCCGTCATAAAGGGCCGGACGCCAGTTGTTGGCGAGGCCGCCGATGAAGCCGTAGAACTTCTCGAAACCCAGGCCGGTTGGCCAGCGGTCGAAGGGGCCGGCCTGGCTGGACTCCCAGTCGGACACGTTGTGATCCTTGCCGAACCAGGCAGTGTTGTAGCCGTTGAGCTTCAACATCTCCCCGATCGTGACCATGTCATGGCCGAGCACCGAGTCATAGCCAGGATATCCCGTCGCCATTTCGGTCACGACGCCTGTATGTGCAGAGTGGTGGTTACGCCCGGTGATCAGGGCTGCACGGGTCGGGCTGCACAGTGCGGTGGTGTGGAATTGGTTGTAGCGCAGCCCCGCTTCGGCCAGTTTCTGGAAAGTCGGGGTGTTGATGGGCCCGCCAAAGGGGCTCGCCGCACCGAAGCCCACGTCGTCCATCAAAATGAGTACGACGTTCGGAGCCCCTTCCGGGGCAGTCACCGCATGCGGAAAAGACGGTGTGGATTCATTAGCCCGCAGCCCGATAGTACCCTTGAATGGTGCAGGGGGAATGGGCAGCACCGACCGATCGACATGCGGTGGTTGTTGAAGGCTGGCTTGATCAGCATTTTCGGGTTTCGAATTTTTCGGCATGGGTTGTTTCTCCTTGTTATTAGTCTGGGCTAAATCTCTTTTCGAACGATTTAATGGCTCACTTATTGGGTTGCTGCGTTTTTCTCCCGGCGAGTGATCAGCCAGTTGATGGTGACAACAACCAGTAGATACACCACGCCAGAAGACGACCAGCATGAAATTGAATGACGGAAGTTTATCCACGACGATGAGGGGTGAGCCTTGCAAAATATCGGTGCTGGCTTTCTCGTTGATCAATACCACAAGAGCAAAGTTATTTGCCAAGTGAAAACCGATCGGCATCCACAAAGATCGGGAGCGCCAGGCAAGCCAACCATATACCAATCCATCGAACAGGTAAATCAGAATCCCGTACCCGGGCCATTCCATTTTGAATAACATTGCCGAATGTGGATGGCGGCAAACGCCAGTCCTGAAATTCCGACAATCAGCACTGGATTGGCGGTCAACCGGCGCATGAATTGCATGGTGTAACCGCGATAGAGCAGTTCTTCGGCGGTAACCTGGATGAAGATCGTGATCGCAGCCAACGATGAGTAGGGGCAGATAAGTCGAAAGATCAGGCGCCACAAAGGAAATCTGACTGCCTGCGAACAAACCGCCGGCTATATAGACGACCAGGTTGATCAAAAATCCGAACAGAAAGCCGATGCCGAGTTTCCATCCATCCAGCTTGAGTTGGGGTAGGGCGACGCTCCACCACGGACGTTTATGCAACAGCCAGGTAAAGAAAGGTATCGCCAGGAAAGCGGGCAGGAATCCGAGCGTAGTCATCGCAACCGAGCCGACAACCGAGCCGCTGGCTAGTGTGGGAACCAGGATTACCAGCAGTATCACAAAAAAAGTACTTCCGACGGTGAGAATTAACTGAAAAATGACAAGGCCAATCAGATACAGCCACCAGGCAGATCGGCCTTTAAGGGCCCAATCCAGATACGATTTTATTTCAACGGGTTCTTCTTGTGTGTTCATTTTCAAATTCCTTCTCCTTTATTTATTCACATCCAGTGCTTCTTCATCGCAATCAATGGCATTTGGACACATCTCTTTTAATTGATTTAAGATTTCCTGAATTTGCGTTTTGAACTCATATGTAGACACTACGAAATTCGCGCCTGCCTTGGTCATGCTGCGCTGTTGTTGATATGTATCTGCAATCGCGGCAATGAGAACGGAATGTTTTTCCCGCTTTATTGTGTTAATGATCGCAACCGCATCCTCGTTGTGAATGCTTAAATCAATCAACAGCAGGTCAGGTTGGTGCTCTTCTACCAACTGCACCGCACTTAAACTGCCAGATGCAACAGCAACCACCTGCACAAATGGTTGTGAACCTATATCATTTTGGAGAAGTCTCTGCCACGTGCCTGGAAGAGAGGCAATAATTACTCGTATATTCTTCATTGTGGTTATCAAAATCTCAACAGGAATCACCTTTTAGTCGGATCAAATATACTGGGCTAACCTTACTTTGGCATCGATAGTATGGCTGATATTTCCTCATACAAAAAGACCCCTTCACTCAGGGGTCTTTTTCATCCAAAAGGATGAGGCTTGGATTACTTATCCCGATCCGGAATCAGGTTAAGTTATGCTCACGTGCATATATTGCCAGTTGTGTTCGATTCTCCACTGCGAGCTTACGCATGAGACTGCTGACATGGCTGCGCACCGTGGTAGTTCTGATGGAAAGATGCTGGGCTATTTGTTTGTTTGACATCCCTTGGGCAATAGAGCGCAGTACATCCAGCTCACGCTCCGTCAAACCATTATCAATCGGTCGTGGTTCATTATTTGTCGTTGTGCTACTCAGAAGCACTTGTGTCAGCTCCAGGGGTAAGGTCAGCCTATTGGCATATACAGACTGGATGGTATCAACCAGCTCATCAGGTGAAGTATCTTTCAATAGAAATCCATAGGCGCCTGCCCTGACCGCTTCAGCAACTTGCTTGTCTTCTGCGTAACTGGTTAGGACCAGGATGCGCGCTTTCGGCAGGATCATCTTGATTTCTTTAATGGCTTCGATTCCGCTTTTTTTGGGCATTACAAGGTCCATCAAGATCACATCTGGTTCGAGCTGGCGGGCTTTTATTACTGCCTCTTCACCGTCACCAGCTTCACCAATGACCTCGATATCATATTTCTCAGCCGATAACAATGCGCCGAGTCCTTTACGGACAACGGTATGGTCATCCACAATCAATATCCTGATCTTGTTATCTGCCATTCATGATCCTCCTATCCTTGGTCCAATACTGCCAGGGGTACTTCCAAGTTGACCTGGGTACCGGTGCCAAGTGCGCTGCTAAGGCACAGATTACCCCCCAATCGATCTGCGCGCGTTTGCATGTTTTTTAATCCCATCCCATGAGAAATAAGCTGGGTGTCGAACCCTAGCCCATCATCCTGAATTGTGACAACCAATTGCTCAGCTTGGAGTGAAAAGGTAACCTGTACCTTGGATGCTTTGGCATGCTTGATGATATTATTTAACGCCTCAATGATGATTCGCCAAAGCTCGTGTTTAACATTTTTTGGCAGGATTACTTCTGTATTAGCTTCACAGGATGCATGTAAGCCCAAGCGTCGTTCAACCTGGTTAAACCGGACCTCCAAAGCAGAAGGAATATCTTCCTCTATACCAGTTTCGCGTAATTGATATAACAATAAACGCATTTCTCGCATCGCTTGTAGTGCGGTCGTCTCCAAATCCTGTAGGTTAGATAACAATTTCCCATCATCGCCGGCATCATGGGCATCATTGGCAGAACGGGCAAATAGACTCAGGCTGTACACAGATTGGCTAATGGCATCATGGATCTCACGC
>CAVZNX010000013.1:0-1513685 GCA_963776795.1 uncultured Chloroflexia bacterium | reverse complement strand
TAAGCTATTGGTTGAGCGTTCGAGCCGCTCCACGCTCACTGAAATTGGGCAGAAGGATGTAAAAACTGCCTAAATACGATGCTATTCTCCCACCCAGACCTGCTGAAAGGCAGGTTTTTGCGTTTAAACCCCCACTTTGAGTATTTTTTCTTTATAGCAAAAACCAGTAAATAAATAGGGAATTCCAATGTCTTTTTTTATTTACTTTTCCGCCAGTCAACATCAGTCAACAGCAGTCAACCAAATTAGAAGGAAGGCAGGGTAATATGGTTAAAAAGAATAAGAGAGACCTGATGATGATCACCTTACAGAAAGCCACCGACTACTACCTCGCTACACTTGAAACCGAGGGTAAGAGCCCGCGCTACATTGATTTTCTCAAAACGAGGTTGTGTTACTTCAACCGATATATGCAAGAGACCTATAGTCAGGATGTAAAACTTCAGGAAATTACTGTCGACGATGGCAGAGATTATATGCGTAGTTTGATGGAGCGAACTAAACGTTACAAGGACCATCCCATGCGTATGGAGGAAGATGGCAAACTCAAGGTGCAGTATATTCATGGTTTAGGTCGGGCAGTTCGTTCCTTTTCCACCTGGGCTTTTGAGGAAGGGTATCTTGAAGAAAATGTGATGCGTCGGTTGAAACTTCCCCAGTTACCAAACACGAATCCCGAACCGTTATCTGAAGAGGAGATCCAGCGTGTGCTGAAAGCTAGCCTGTATGAAACCGATGAAAAATTGCGAAATTTTGCAATATTAATGCTGTTTTTGGATACTGGAATCCGGTTAGGTGAGCTGGTGAGCTTGAAGCTATCAAAGATTGACTTCGCACTTGGTGAGATGACTGTTTTTGGCAAGGGTAGAAAAGAAAGGAAGGTACCAATAGGTACCCAGGCGAAAAGAGCATTGATGGATTATGTGACGATCCAGCGTCCGAATCCTGTTAACCCCCAGCATGAAGATATTGTGTTCTTGAATGCAGATGGTTTTCCAATCACCCATGATGCTGTTGAAAAAGTGTTTTTACGGGTAAAAAGAGCGGCAGATGTACCAAAATTTCACCCGCATGTTTGTCGTCATACCTTCAGCGTCAGGTACCTGATGAACGGTGGCGATGCCTTTTCCCTACAAAAGATCTTGGGACACACCTCATTGGAGATGACCCGCAGGTATGTCAACCTTGCCTCCGGGGATGTAAAGGACAAGCACAGGCGGTTTAGTCCGATGGATAATCTAAATTTCCAGTCTAACAGGCGTGGAAGACCAAAGCTAAAATTATGAGAATTTATCATTCTGTTGGAGGATTTGTCGATACTCTCTTAATGACCCCCGACCGATGGGTGGATATCCCGCCAAGAGTAAAATCTCATCAACTTCCACTCGTTCCATTCCATAGGCAAAACCTAGGGCGATAATCACGTCACGATGGGGCCGTCGTGCACCTGTCAGAATGTAATGGATGTAGGTATGGTCAAGGTCACAGGATTGCGCTACTTCCCGTAAGGAGAGTCCACTTCTGGAATGATACTCGTTGAGCAGGTCCAGAAATGCTGTCCTATCACAATTCTTCCCATTCACCTGACTGATACAGTTCACTGATATCCTATCTAGATCTTCAATCTTCACCCACTTGCCAGGCACGGTCCAGGTGGCATGTCACCTCACCCGCATTCCGGCCTATAAAATGACCATCGGAATCCAACTCATCCCAGGTGTCGTAAAGAAACAATTCCATATAGCTGATATGTTTCAGAGGCCACAGTCCCAATCGATTGCCAGCAAATAGAGCTCCTCTCCTCCATAGATAAACAAGTGGGTTTTCATCAGATCGGTGTGGGAATCCTAACCAATCTGGTATTCTATACGATTTGTCAGCTGGAGCTCTTGAGCCGATCCAGTTGACCGATTTTGGATCTATAGTAGAAAAATATAGAGCTCTCTCCAAACAGTAACAGAACGCCCCGAGCATATTTGGATCTGTGGTTTCCAGGAGCCTTTTCGTTTCCAACCGCTTTTTATACTCATCCCAGATCCGCAGGGCAACTGGCTCAGTAAGCCATTCTGGAGGATTGATCATTCGCCCTCCAATATCGATCGCATCATTTCCATTTCATCAGCCATAGGATCATCTGGCTGTTTTTGATTAACTGACAATTTAAAGGCCAGCCTCGCCCGAGCTGGAGCACCAAGGCCCAGCTCATTCGCACAGGCGAGCATCACCTTCACCCAATCCCGCTGGTCTTTTCCATCTGAATTCCGCAGCTGCTCAACCGCATTGGCATATGCCGCCAAAACATCCCTGTCGACAGAATCCAGGAGACCGAGTGCCAGGAGGCGCTTCTTCGTGAAAGTGAAGATCTTTTTTGCCTCTTCACTCAGCCAGGTTGGCGCTTGCATCTTCCCGGGATCTGGAGGCCGCAATTTTTCCTCAGTGAGCCGGCGAGCTGCCCTCTGGGCTTTGGTCAAGTGACCGACAACATTTTCCTCAAATTTTGGTTGTTCTGGCATTCAAAATCTCCTTAAAATACCTGATGCAGGAATATTTTTTCCTGAGGCAGACCCCGCCCGCTTTGGGTTCCCCGACTCAAAACTTTTTTGACCCCTACCCCCTATCAGGTTTTCTTGATTGATCAGCTGAATTTTCATAATCTCCATCCTGTAAAACTGCGATTGCATCACCGCTCGTCGTGATCACAGAGACTTGTCCCCTCCATTGCCTGATCCATTGTTCTTCACGCACTGTCAGTCGAGGTGATCGATCAGCTGCGTTCTTTATTTCGACCAGATAGTTCCGGCCTTTATAGCCAATCAAAACATCGGGGCAACCTTTCCCCAGCTGCGATAAATCTTGCACTGTGCAGCCAATGGAGCGTAGTGCATTGATGATCGCCGCCTGGTTGCAATCAACCCTTTTGTTCATCGCTTACCACTGGCGGTGCTGAAATAGAAAATGTTGCACGAAAGAACCTGATCTTTCCATCCATGATCACGATACTCAGTTCCCCATACCCACTTGCACAGATCCGGCTCAGGAGGTTCAGTATTAATGTGAGCTGGTCGGTGGTTAGCAGATCGCTTAATTTCACTACATGAGCTGCAATTGCTTCTGTTTGCATTGATCATCTCTTGAATCCGGTCAAATAAGAATGCGATCTTTATTGGTAAAATGCGATTTTTAGTCACTTTGTTAAAGTTTTCTGATTAAGAGATTTTTTTTGGTAATTAATGCAAACTGACAAATAATCGCATTATTGAAAAATAATCGCATTTAATCATCCTTCACTTTCAACCCGATGTAGGCTTTTTTCCCGTCTCCGCCGCTAGTAAAACCATTTTCCCTGAGCCGGTTCGTCACCCATTTCTTAGTTCGTCTTTTTGCTTCGTCATCACCCTGGTCATCACACCATTTTTTCCAGGCTGTATAGAATGTGTCTTTATTGACGGAATAATCTGGATGCATTTCGCATTTCTCGGTGATAAACTGCATGACCTGGTCCATCTCAGTACGGTATTCAACCGTCGCAGTCTTAACTGCTTCAGGCATCTCTAAACCGTCATTCTGCCAAAATACACAGCCAAGGACGGCCCAGTTCAGGATACCAGGCATTTCCCTAGTGAATATGTCCATCAGCTCACGCATAGGCCGTTTTACGTCATCCGAGATCGTGACCGGGAAAGGGACCACCCGGATACGCCGCCAAAAACCTAGGTCGGTGCCCTCTACTTTTGGCTTATGGTTACCGTATAACCAAATCTTATGACTCGGCTCGAATGTGAACGGATTGGAGAATAAGAATCGGGCTGTTACCGCATCTCCACCGGTCAGGTCCTTCGCCAGGCTTTCATTGACCTTCCGGCTCTCTGCTATCTCTGATGCTAAAACGAACCTTGCGCCGGCCATAGCTGCAATGTATGGATTAGCAACGGTTCCAAGGTTCCGGTTTTGCATTAAGGCATCAATGTCTATTCGTTTAGCATAATCACCCATTAATCGCCTTATCACCTCAGTGAATACGGTCTTGCCATTCTGCCCTAGTCCGAAGAGGAAAAACAGGCAGTGTTCATCAATTCGGCCAGTGAGTGTATAACCTACTGCCTTTTGTAAAAAGTAGGCTGATTCCTTATCCCCAGCCGTGAAAAGATCCATTGATTTTTCCCATTCCGGGCATCTAGCATCTGGACTGTATTCAATATCTGAGATCTTAGTCAGCATCAGTGCCGGATCATGAGGTCGAAGGTTGCCATCGAGTAGATCTATCACCCCGTTGGCCACGTTGAATAACATGGGGTGGGTGTCTAATTCTTCCGGTCGGATTCCGACATAAGGTTTGACACAAGCGAGCATGTTCTCAATATGAAATCTAGCTTCCGATCGGATGGCATGTTTGGCGATTGCTTGCCGGGCTTGATCATTTTTTGCGTTGCTCGCTTCAATATAGATCGCTCGGACCGTCTCATGCGCTAACCGGTAGATTTCTGCTGAATCATCCGCTTTCCAGCGCCGGCCATCCCAGCTCAACCATTTCTCCCAGGCATAGCAGTACCTGACCCTTCCCTGGTGCATGACTAAAAACCGCTCTGCATTCCCAAGGTCAGTAAATGGATATTCAGATTGCTTGTTCTTGATCCATTGGACCACACCCTCAATTTCATCATCAGTTACCTCATGGTCCCCGCTATCAAACCTTTCATCCCTGATCACATGGAGAGTAGCCCGGATCTCATCATCTCGCAATCCAGTATTTTTCAAGCTACCGGCTATCGAGGTCAACGACTGGTGTCTCTCGCCCTGGTTGATCACCGTTGCCAACCGGGCTGCAGCAGGTTGATGCTTAACTTGTAAGGACCTTACGTTTCCGTTCAATTTGGACCTGATCCAGGCCGGCATTTCGATCAGGCTGGTTTCACTGGGATTCAGCTCAAATCTGTATAGGGTAGTGGTGAAGCTGGGTGGCACTAGGACATAACCCAAATTAGCCCGAATATCCACACCTTTTCCCAGCACCCCAGCCCCTGACCTTATATCGGTCCCCTCTGGGTATGCGAACCACAGGTGTTGGCCACCATTTCCGGTTGCCACTGTCACAGTCTCAATGGGACCTGGATTTTCCTCACGTAGCAGGTCCCATGTGAAGAAACCATCTGTCTTGTGATCGATGTCTATGACAATGATCCCAGCTCCACCGTCTTTCTTGTCACCGGTCCTCATCCCCCAGTTAGCGTCTGGCCATTTTTCCTGCCATCCTCTGACCTGGTCAAGATCGGTGGTAGCAGAATAAAAACCACCATCGACAAGCGGATGTTTGCCTGGACTGTTACAGTCTGATCTTCCACAAGAGCATTGACCATTAATCAACCAGGTAACTGGGAAGATCGGCCAACCCTTGTTAGCATAGAACCGAAGTTTTGAAAACTTGTTATTATCCATGCCCGTTATTCATCTGGGAGGAGTGTCCGCCAGCGGACACCCCTCCTAATAATATTTTCACCAGGGGATTATGTCATCCGGTGGTGCCGGCGGCTCTGGTGGTGTGGCTAGTTTTGTCTGTGCAGCCATATTTGTTTGTATCTCCGGATCAGGATCCGGAGTTGCGGCTGCACTATTGGCCTTTCCGTGAGGGACCGCCATAATATCGACGATCTTGTTAAACTCTCCACCGTTAGTGCTCACATTCTTTTCTACATTGATCAGCACCCTTTTGTTAATTAACTTCGCAGCCTGGAAGTCTGCGGACGGATCAAAATCGCCGGCTAACGCAGCTCTGGCCCAACGGAACAGCTTGCTCTTTTCCGAATAGTTGGTTGAACACCAAGCCAGGAGATCTACCGATCCATCTGTATATTCCACGTCATCGGTCAAAACGTGGAAAGTGATTTTGACCTGCTCACCATAAACGCCGACCGCTTTTTCCAAGCCGGTGATTGTAGCGCGATAGGTACCGGCTGGAATCAACAAAAATGTCTTTTTGGGTATTTGAAAATCTTGGTTCATTTTATTCTCCTTAAAATTTTCGATTTTGTTTGATAGTTGACATTGATCTTTTTATTTTTTGAACAATCGCCCTTGCCTTTCCGCCGGGGAGTGTTAGAATTAAATTGCACCAGATATTAAGGATTGCCCGGCTGGTACTCCTCCTGCCCCCCACACAAGTTCGGGAGGCTTTTTTTTACCTTTGTTGGTCACCATCCTGGTGATCGCCGGCCTGATCCCGGCTCCATTCTCAAAGGCTAGAATATCAGCCCGTAGAATCCGTACACTGTATCCAAAACACCTGGCTGGTATTTTGCCCTTCTGACTCAAGCAAAAAACAGAACTCTTGTTAATATCGAGATAACAAGCTACTTCACCGGTTCTCAGCCAGGTTTTGTGTTCAGGTAATGTGTGGCAGATTGATTCCTGGTGTTCGCTCATTGATCACCCCTATGTTGTCGTTTGCTACGATCATTTTGGGTATCTCTGTAGGAATTATTTAGGCGATCTACCTCACCCTGGTCCTGTTGGGTAGCTTGCGGCTCATTCCGATTCAGCTCATTGATGATAATGATCGCAGCCTGCGATCTCGGATCCCTAAATTCCGCGGCTGCGAGTTTCTTCAAGTTGTTCATTACGTTATCAGGTAGATTGATCTCAATTCTAGGCATTTAAAACTCCTTCCAGAATAATAAAAAGAGAAGCATCTATATGCCTCTCTTTATAACTGTTGGGAGTATGTAATTCGCTATAGAATGTGTATGTAGTAAGTATTAGGTTATAAGATGATCCTTCTCTCTCAGGCTCCGCCTCCAGCCATGAAACGTTGCTTTCGGTACAATTGAAATTCCACCTTCAAGCCCAAATCTAGCATCCAACCAATCTTGTAAGGTTCCCGAAAAAAAATCTTTGTCTAGCTTATCCCAGGCATTAATAGCTTCCCGTTTTTCATCTATCGTAAAATTTGAAGGTCCATTCTTTCTCGGTCTTTTTATAATCACATCCGACTGATCAGTTCCTTGACTTGTTTGCTGATCACCTGAGTGATTAATAGTTTGACCTGATTCGTATTTTATATCACCCTCATCACACACGACATAAAGGATATAATCGGTCAATTTACGTACAAACTCATTTTCAGTATCGCTACTCTCTGAATAAGTAGCAATTAATACGCGTGTAGTATCGGCTTGTAAAGGAATGTTATTTATAAATCCAATTTCAAATTTCCTTTTCGGTTTGACCAGCGGACAATACTCACCCTCAATAGGTCTATTTACCCAGATACTAAAAAAAGTGGGTGTTTCCTTTTCCCGACTAAACCCGTTATAGCGTAAATTAAACTGATTTACTATTCTCCAAAGATTATCGATGGATATTGGAAGTTTTTTATCTAGGAAGTCCATGCTGCACCCTATCCTTCGCCCGCCTGGGAGCGCACCATGTTATAATCGCTCTTACCAGGCAGCTGCATCCTGCTAGGTCACCGCTCCGAGTGGTCACACCCTGCGGAGCGTTTTTTATATTTCGAAATATTTATCATACCATAAAATAGAACATTTATTCTATCTATAGACTGTAATGACCGGGTGACTATAGACACTCGTACTATAAGATATTTTTTTGGGATTTGGCGGGTCTGAAGTAGTTTTATTTACTTTCTGAACTTAAGCATGCTTCGAAACTTTCTCTTGTGAGCTACTAAGGACCAATGACGCTAATGTCATTGACCGGGGTAGACTTTACCAGACGTAGTCGCCCGGTGTTTACCACGCATAGCCGCTCGGTGTTTACCACTGTGGCAAAATCTCTCCCAATCAAACAATGGGAGAGGAACACCAAACATGGAGCGGATCCACATGAACATCTACACCGAAATCATTTACCGATTGCGAGCGAAGGAAAGTGAACGAAGCATCTCCCGCGATCTGGGCATCAGCCGACCGACGGTACACAAATATAAACTCAAAGCCATCGTGGATGGATTTCTGGATGACCAAAAAGAGCTTCCTGAATGGGAAGAGATAGCCAAGCGCTTTGGCCCCGCCCCCCAGCCGCCCAAGGCACCCAGCACGGTTGAGGGGTACCGGGAAGTGGTGAAAAAATATCTTCAACAAGGACTGGAAATGACGGCCATCTTCCAGCGCCTGCGTGACGATTACGGCTACCAGGGCAGCTATTCGTCGGTGCGTCGGTTCGTGCATCATGTGCAGCCCGAAGAGAAAGAAGCCTACGTGCGGGTGCACACCGAACCCGGCGAAGAGCTGCAGGTGGATTTTGGCAGCATAGGACAAATCTACGACCTGAAAGCCGGGAAGATGCGTAAGGGGTATGTCTTCGTGGCCACCCTTGCGTACAGCCGCCACCAATACAGCGAGATCGTCTGCGACCAGAAGATCGGCACCTGGCTCACCTTGCACCAGCGCGCCATGGCCTTTTTTGGAGGCGTGCCACGCCGGGTGGTGCTGGATAACCTGAAGGCCGCGGTGGTCAAAGCCCTGGTGCTGGACCCCGTCCTGGGGGAAGCCTATCGCAAGTTGGCCCAGCATTACCATTTCCTGATTAGCCCGAATCGCCCTGCCACCCCACGCCACAAGGGGAAGGTGGAAAACGGGGTGAATTACGTCAAACGCAACTTCTTTGCTGGGCAGGAATTCGTCGACCTCGAGCGGGCTAACCTGCGCCTGAAGGCCTGGGTGATGGAGACGGCCGGGGTGCGCGAACATGGCACCACCCACCAGGCGCCCTTGAAGCTCTTCCGGGAGATCGAACAGGAAGCCCTGCAAGCCTTGCCGATCGAGCCCTTTGATTTGCATGCCATCTTCATGGCCAAGGTGCACAGCGACTGCCATATCGTGGTGGATGGCAGTTTCTATTCGGTATCCTACACTTTGGTAGGAGAAGAAGTGGAAGTGCATGTACACGAACGGGTGGTTGAAATCTATGCTCATCACGAGCTGGTGCGCACGCACCGGCGAGCCACCCAGAAGGGCCAATGGCGGACAGAAATGGGGGACTACCCACCCTCCAAGGCCCAATATCTGATGAAAACGCCTCAATTCTGTCTCAAGCTTGCCCTGCGCATGGGTCCCCATACCCACCAGGTTGTGGAGCGCTTGCTGGCCGACCGCCCGTTGGATCGCTTGCGCTCGGTACAAGCCATCCTGGCACTGGCGGAGAGCGTAGGCCAGAGCCGCCTGGAAGCTGCCTGCCGAAGAGCCCTGTACTACGGTGACCCCCATTACCGGCGCATCAAGGATATCCTCAATGCTGCCCTGGACCGTGATCCGCTGCCAGATCAAGCCGTAGTTTCTTCCAATCCCCAGAATTACACTTTCTCGCGAAAACCCAAGGAGTTCTTTGAACAACACCCGGGAGGCCAGCCATGATCTCTATCCATCCCTTATTGCCCAAGCTCAGGCAGCTCAATCTTTCTGGCATGCTCAACACCCTGGACCTGCGTGCGGAGCAGGCCGTCCAGGAGCAGCTGGCTCCCATGGAGTTCTTTGCCCTCTTGCTGGATGACGAGCTGGAACGGCGCGAGCAAAACCGCTTGGCTTACCGCCTGTCCACTTCAGGCTGTAACCCTGCCAAGACCCTGTCGCAGTTCGACTTTGCGGCTACTCCAGGGGTGAACCGTTCCTTCATCGTCGATCTGGCTACCTGTGCTTTCATCCTGCGCCATGAAAATGTGTTGTTCTGCGGACCTACCGGGGTGGGCAAAACCCATCTGGCCAATGCCTTGGGCGTTGAAGCCCTCAAACGAGACCTGCGGGTCATCTCCAAACCAACCTTCCGCCTGCTAGCTGATCTCAATGCCTCCAGGGCCAATGGTTCCTACAATCGCCATATGTCCTCGATCCTCAAGTGTGACCTGTTGATCCTGGATGATTTCGGCTTGCAGGTCTTACCACCAGCGGCCATCCAGGACCTGTACGAGATCATCTGCGAGCGCTACGAACATGGCTCGATCCTGGTCACTTCCAACCGTGCCTTCGAAGAGTGGGCGGAGGTCTTCAACAATGACCTGCTTTCATCAGCTGCCCTGGACCGCCTGACTCACCATGCACACACCCTGGTCATTCAGGGTGAAAGTTACCGGCAGCTCTCCAGGAGAAAGGAGGCACTATCGAAAGCAAAAGCGGAAAAGATTCCCTAAAGTGGTAAACACCAATCCGATCATCACTGGTAAACATGACCCGACTATGTGTGGTAAACATCGCCCGGCTATTGACATCTAATTCATGAACCCCAAAAATGTGACACAGGGACGATAAAGAAGTATATGATAAGAATACTTTTTATTCCAGTTCATAGATCGAAGGCATGAATTTCTTCAGATACCCTGGATATCTCCTTCGAAGAGGATTTTTGGCCTAATGTGTATGGTTATAAAATCCAAGCGAATTATGTGGGGATTTACGTGCATTCGTAATGCATTATTGGTCAATATTGTCGGGATCTGTGTGATCATTTAGTCAGTTTAAGCCATTCTTCAAGCCTCCCTGCTAAAAGAAGTTTGAACAGGCCACGTTTCTTCAAGTGTTTTTACGTTTATAATTCATACACTCATTATTATGCAGATCAAATCCAGGCTCCTCTTACTTGCCTTAACCGCCTATATATTGCTCCTGTTTCTTTTAACAACTTCCAATTTGGGTCTCGCTCTACCTATCTCTTTAAAGCTCTCTGCCACGGCGATGGCTCAAAGCAGCAATCCTAATTCACTAGAGCCCCTCATTCTAAACGACCAACAATCAGAGTATCCTTTGGGATTGCACCTGCAGATCCTTGAGGATCCCACAGGTAAGCTCGCCATCGACGATGTATCCTCCCCAGCGTACAACTCGCAATTTATTCCCAACCGGGTAAATGTACCTAATTATGGTTTCACCAATAGTGCATATTGGGTCCGTTTTCAATTGGAAAATAAATCCCAACAGAATGATGAATGGTTATTGGAAGAGAGTTTTTCAAATATGCAGTATGTCGACTTATATTCCCCCATGTTGGGTCAATCCGGATATACAGTCAAACAAACTGGTTCCTTGAGACCTGTTTCCACGCGCGATGTTCTTAGTCCTAACATTGTTTTTAAGCTGTCCGTTCCAAACGGTGGTCAGCAAACTTACTATATGCGTTTTCAAAACGGGGCCTCAATGACTTTGGCTCTATCCCTTTGGACAGAGGGGGCTTTCTCGATCCATTCTCAACGCATACTTATGTTGTATTGGTTGTACTTCGGAATTATTATTGCCTTGCTTATCTATCATTTATTTTTATTATTTACTATCCGCGAGCGAACCTACCTATTTTTTGTCATTTTACTTACCAGTCTGCTGATCGAAGAGCTGTCCTATAATAGTTATTTAGAAACTTATTTGCTTCCCAGTTTAGCTCACTTGAGGACACTCTACTATCCGTGGGCTTTTTTATTATTAAATGCATCGGTAATATTATTTTCCGATGCTTTCCTGGAATCGCGATCCAGGCTTCCAAAACTGCATTGGGTTAATATGGTACTCCTGGTAGGATGGGTATTATTTATGCTATTAATACCATTCGTAAGCTACCACAGTTTGGCCGTTCTGATTGTGCCTTGTGCGGTTTTCTCATTTTCCTTGACATTCATTGGAGGGTTTTTAACCTGGAAACAAGGCTTCCACCCTGCCCGATTCTTCATGATTGCCTGGTTCGGTATGATTATGTCCTTCAGCCTGGTATTTTTAGTTCGTCTTGGATTAATTCCAAGTACTTTGTACACAGAGAATTCATACCACTTTGGAATAATCTGGATGGCAGTGTGCTGGTCTATTGCCCTGGCGGAAAGAATCAACCTGCTCAAAGCTGAAACTGAAAATGCCTATCGCGAGCTTAAAGCTAGTGAGCATCGTCTATCTCAAATCCTGAATGGGCTACCTCTAGGTGTTTTGTTGTATGGGAAGGATCAAAAGCCTAAGTACGGTAATCAACGCGTTTACGATATCTTTAATGACCCATCTCGAAATGTCCAGGTGGACCTTGAAGGCAACCGAACATTGGCTCAGGCTATTCCTTATTTTTCACTCAAGCAGGCAGGTACCGACCAGGATTACCCGGTAGAAAATTTCCCTATTTCCAGTGCCTTACGAGGCAGGTTAGCCTCCACAGAGGACATCGAAATAGACCGTGGAGATAACAGAATTGCCCTCGAAATTCAGGCCAGTCCGGTTCTGAATGCTTCCGGGGAGGTTGAATCGGCCGTGGTCGCTGTACAGGATATCTCTCAGCGTAAAAAGGCGGAAGCTGAGCTCGATGAATATCGCAGGCGGCTTGAGACACTGGTTGAAAAAAGGACTGCCGAACTGACCACTACCAATGAGCAATTGGTCATCGAAGCTAGCGAGCGAAAAGCGTTGGAACTAGCTTTACAACAGCGTATCGAATGGTTGTCTATGGTGAACAATATCCACCAGACGATCACGGGCGCTACTAGCTTGACCGAGGCATATGAAGACCTTTCTGCCAAGATACTCGAATTATTGAGTGCGGCATTTGTTTTCATTGTGCACTGGGCTGATCAGGATAAGCCGTTGGATATCTTTTATTACCCTCAAAAAAGCGATATAACTCCTGATCCATTTATCCTGAACAGCGCGTTTCAACAGGATTCTCCAATATGGAGGAATATCGAATTGGGGAAAAATATCATATGGTCAATAAATCAAACCGGATTACTACCAGCTATGTTTGCCAGGTTTTTCGTGGATCATGATATTCAATCCGCTATCTTTATTCCTCAGATAGTTCACAAGTCAGTTATAGGCGTGTTGTGTGTAGCGGGGTTAGATATTTCACAGGGAGTTGTTCCGCATCAGCTCAACCTGATAGAGAGAATGGCGTTTGACCTGGCTGACATTGCTCAAGACGCTGCCCTTCTCGACCAAAATAAAACTCTCATCACTGCAGAAGAGCGCAACCGGCTGGCACGTGAGCTGCACGACTCGGTCACTCAAACCTTGTTTTCTGCCAGCATTTTGGCAGAAGCAACCCCCCGCATCTGGGACAAGGACCAGGGGATTGCACGCCAAAATATGGACAAGCTGAGTGTTTTGATCCGTGGAGCCTTAGCCGAGATGCGTTCCATGTTGATAGAGCTGAGAGCTGACGATTTGCACAGACAAACGCTCAAACAGTTATTGGTCATGCTGGTTGAAGCAACACGAGCTCGTTCGAACGCTCTTATATCGATTAAAAGAATGGATACAATTAAGCTCCCGGGTAATATCGCTATGACATTCTACCGTGTTGCACGTGAGGCGGTAAATAATGCTATCGTTCATGCTGAAGCATCGGAAATCAACCTTTCCTTAATCGCAGGATCAGGGCAGGTAGAGCTTCACATAGAGGATGATGGCTATGGTTTCGACCCTCAGGCGGTTGGTGAAGGTCATCTCGGGATCCGCATCATGCAGGAGCGAGCGGCGATGATCGGCGGCAAGGTCGAGATCGTAAGTGAGCCTGGCAAAGGCACAAAAATCGTTGTAAGCTGGTCAAATGACGAGGGAGGAACGGTAGAATATGACCGATCGGGAACCCATTAAAGTGATGATTGTTGATGACCACCCCGTGGTTCGGGATGGTTTGAAAAGCATGTTACTCGCTTTTGACGATTTTGAGTTGAGCGGCGAGGCTGAAAATGGACGTACTGCGTTAGCGAACTGCCATACAAATGCACCTGATGTGATCCTGATGGATATAATAATGCCAGAATCCGACGGCATACAGGCAACGCGCGCCATACTTAATGATTTTCCACAAATGAAAATTCTGATCTTGACCAGTTATCCAAAAGATGACCTGATCCAGGATGCGCTTGAAGCCGGTGCGATCGGCTATATTCTAAAGAATTCATCCATTGACAGCCTGGCAACAGCCATCCGGTCGGCTTATGACGGGCAGCCAACTCTGGCACCAGAAGCAACTAGGGCGTTGATTAATATTAAGACAGGCCCTCAAAAACTGGGGAGTGATCTGAGCAAACGGGAGCTAGAGGTATTAAAGCTCATCGTTGATGGATTAAGCAATGACGAGATCGCCGAACGATTAGTGATCAGCCCGGCTACCGCCAGGCATCACGTTAGTGCCTGCATCGAGAAGTTGAACGCAGCCAACCGGGCTCAGGCTGCTGCTCTAGCGGTAAAACTTAGCCTGATCTCCTGAACGAACAATATATTAAAATCCAAATAAACCATAATAATTCTCTAGGCTGCTCAGAGTACTAGCAGCCTTTTTTTACGTCCAGGCATCCTTTCGTTGGACGAATGTCCAGTTTATAAATAGGCCTTTCCACCTATTGGGGAATAGACTGAACATTGGATGTATGCGCATTCAAAATCTGCCATACTGTGATCATCTACACTAAGCAAAAATTAATACTTTTCCAATGTTCCTGTAATTGATAAATCAGAGGTTTCTCAAATAAAACGTTCGAACTGAGTGGCGCGCGGGATAACTTGATGACAAAGAAGCGAATATTCGTAGCATGTAACGACGAGAGACTCAGAATTGCCTTACTTCTCTTCCTGGATCAAGAGACCGGAATGGCTGTAATTGGAATCACTGATCGGTTACCCAACTTATTGAGCCAGCTATGGGCTACGAAACCCGATGCAGTGTTATTGGAATGGGAATTACCCTTCAAAGAGATGGAAGAGCTTTTATCAGACATTCATAATCTAGCTCACCGGCCAATGATCATTTTGTTATCCAGCAAACCTGAAGAGGAGGAAAAAATAATTGCTGCCGGAGCAGATTTCTTTATCCCGAAAGATTCACCACCAGACAGGCTTGTGCCAATTTTACGTCAGTCAATGATAGCTTTTTGAATATGTTTATTCTTTTTGATGCTGCTGGAATGCTGTAAACATATAAACGATTGAAGAATAAGTAGACTGCAAATCTAAACAATAGATGATGAGCAATAGATTTTCTAAAGTAAATGGCAGGCATGATGGGCGGTCTCAAAATAAACGTAGACTAGATTGAATCCAGCCTACCAATACCAGAATTAAAACGACGGCAGGTTTATCCAAAAAAGTAAATTCTCGAGAAAGGAGAAAAATCATGCGAAGACGTGGAGGAATAGGACCCGGAAGAGGTCCCGGTAGAAGGATGGTGGTGCGCAGGCATCGCCGCATGCGCCGGCGCATGCGCCGGAGAATGATCATCGGTGGTGCAGTTTTGGTCGCTGCAGGAACCAGTGCCGTAAAGATGAGCCAATCTGAAGTACAGCAAGTTGAGCAACAAACAGGTCAGAAGGTTGAGAATTTATCAGAAGAACAATTGGATACCGCCATGGCCGATCTGGGTATCGAAGGTCAGGAACCCACCGATCAGGAGATAGCAGCGCTTGAGGCGGAAGAAGATAAAAATCCCTCCGTCTAAAGCACGGAAATTAGAAATGAAAGGAAAATCAATGAAAATAAATCATCAAACAAAACCGGGAGTGTTAATAATCAGTCTGATTATCATTGCAGTATTCGTTTTGAGCTCCTGTGCACCAGCACCAACACCCACACCAGCTCCCACACAGGATGTGGCACTTATCCAGACGCAATCAGCCCAAACCGTCGTGGCAGATTTAACCCAGAATGCTCCTCCCGCGACACAAGCACCTCCCCCTACGGCAGCGCCGACTGAAACACCAATGCCTCCCGGTCCAACCCCCGATCCGAGTATCCCGGTGGCTGTTTTTCCGACCCCCGCGGCTGGTGAGCCAGCTGCCAAAGCCCTCTATAACACCTTTATTTTTGGTGGGCCGGGCATAAATTATGTCGTATATGGTGCCTTGCTTGGAGGTCAAACCGCCAAAGTGGCTGGAAAAAGCGAAGATGGTCTGTGGTGGGCAGTCAGTGTTCCTGTTGTGCCCACTGGGGTTGGTTGGGTAAACGCTGGCTGGGTGACCGTTAGTGGAGCAGATAATGTCTCAGTGCTGCCCACACCACCCGTACCGCCCACGACTGAGCTTATCCCACCTGCTGCGTCGGATCCGCAAGTCGTGGTTCTTGCCAATGCCTATGTACGCACCGGTCCGGCAATAAACTATCCAGCTTATGGTATTGCCCAGGCTGGGGTAAGCGGTCGTGTGATCGGGAAAAGCGAGGATGGACTTTGGTGGGTGGTAAGGCTCAACCCCGCAAAGATCGGTGCAGGCTATGGCTGGGTGGAAGGTGCCTATACCCAGGCTAGCAATGTAGATGCTGTCCAAACCATTGCCAACCCGACCGGGTACCAAACCGCACCACCACCTCCACCATCCACGGGTACAGGTGTTCCGGTAGCGGCTGCGGTTGACTATGTGAACGTACGCAGTGGCCCTGGCACAAATTATCCGATATTGGTCGTGGCTCCGCCAAATGCCTCCGCTGAAGTTACTGGAAAAAGCGCTGATAGCCTATGGTGGCAGGTGAAGATCTCCACAACCTACGCGGCAGACGGGCTGGGCTGGGTATCTGCAGATTGGGTCATTACACAAAATACATCCGCTGTACCGGTTGTTAGCGCTCCTCCAGCTCCTCCTACTCCTCCACCCTCAGCAGCCACGCCGCCTCCAACCTCAGCAGCCCCAACTGCAGTGCCTCCACCGGCTACTGGCACGCCAAGCTGTGCGCTCGTTTCGCAGGACCCTGCCGATGGCACCGTTTATAGCCCTGGGACGAGCTTCAACACTACCTGGGTGCTGCAGAATACAGGCACCGTTGAATGGGATTCTAGTAGTGTCGATATTCGCTATATCGCCGCACAGAACAACATCCTCTTACACCAGGGCTCCGATATCTATGATCTGACCAGCACAGTTGCACCTGGCATGACTTACAATTTCACCGTGCCGATGATCTCTCCATTTGACCCGGGTTCGTATGGTGAGCTGTGGCAGGTCGCCTGGGGCGGTAGCCTGTTATGTGAGTTCTATGTCTATATAACTGTGCCGTAACAAAGCCAGTTATTGAGTTCCCAAAGACCTTTGAGGTCGTCAAGGCCTCAAAGGTCGCTAAACAGATAAAGGATGGATCACAACTATGCGAAACAGACGAGAAGATCGACGAGATGAACGACAGGACGACCGCCAACTTGGACGACCGGGTGGTGGCGGAAACCATTACCAGATGCGCCAAAAAATGGTAGCGATCGGTGATGATTTCTGGATCGAGAATGATAAAGGTCAGAAAGTATTCAAAGTGGATGGCAAAGCATTACGGGTGCGTCAAACCCTGATCTTCGAGGATGCACATGGCACCGAGCTGTGCAAGATCCAGGAGAAAATGCTGCGGGTCAAAGACACGATGGACATTGAAGGACCACACGGCGAGAATATCGCCACGGTCAAAAAAGCCCTGATCACACCGGTGCGAGAGCGCTGGGTAGTCAAGATCAAGGGTGGACCAGACCTGGAGGTGAAAGGCAACATACTTGATCACGAGTACACCATTGGTGAAGGGCGCGACAAAGTGGCGGAGGTATCCAAGAAGTGGTTCCGCCTGCGCGATAGCTACGGAGTAGCCATCGATCCTGGTCAGGATGATGTGCTGATCCTGGCTGTTGCTGTGTGTATCGACGAGATGGCCCACCAAGGTCGCTAAAGCATCATGTTGCTGAATTCTATTGAAAGTATTCGAAAGGAGAAGAAATAATGAAATATGTATTGAGCTTCGTTTTAGGAACTGCCTTTGGCGCACTCGCAGGCGGATTAATAGCACTGCTCTTTGCCCCTTCATCCGGGGAAGAACTGCGCTCGAATATCAAGACCAAAGCGGATGCCGAGTATATCAAACTGCAGGATGATTGGCAGAAGAGCCGCCAGGAGATGCAGATGCGGATGGATAAGATGAGCAGCGAGCTGCAGAAATTATCAAGCCGCTCCAAAGAGATAAGCGAACCGGTGTCGATAGTGGTCGAGTAAAAAAGGATTCTGACCAGGACATTTTGATGATCCTGGCAATGCCTGTGTGTATCGACCAGATGGTTGACGGTGGCAAAATAAACTCACAGTCTAAACTGGTGGGGATGCCTGAAATTGACATCCACAAAAGATAAAAAAAAAAAAAAGGAGAGAATAAAATGCCTTGTCTATTTGCACTGTTTGCTGGAATTTTCCCACGGTTGGCAGATATTTTCATTTGGATTGCACGACCAACCCAATTCATGAATGCCTTCAATGATAAATGGTGGTGGCCAGTCCTGGGGATTGTCTTCCTGCCATTCACCACGCTGATGTGGGCGATCATGTCATGGGGTGGATCACGTGTAACCGGTTTTGATTGGTTCTGGATCGTCCTGGCAGTGTTCCTTGATCTTTCACACTATGCTCATACTGCGTATAACAATCGCAATGCCATTCCTGGTTATATACCTGCTCCCACTCAGCCAGCCGCGTAATTCGACTGAGGCTAAGGTAACCACCGATAGCAGAATGTGAAGCGGACAGAGGATAAATCGAGTTGGAAAAAGCCCAATCACTGTACGCGGTATGTGAGTCGAGTGGGTGGGCTTTACCACCTCCCATCCCAATTAATCTAACCTCAATATCAGATTATGTTTTTATCAGAAGGAGAAAACCAATGACATACGGTCCAATCGATTTTCTTGCTCTTGAATTCAAAGGCAATAAGTTTACAGGAGAGATTCTGCCAGCTCTGCGAGAGCTGGTGGAGAATAAAATAGTTCGGGTGATCGACTTGGTCATCATCATAGTGCAAGATGGCAAATACCAGACCCTCGAGCTGCAACAGCTGGATTCCGCAACGATCGCTATGTTCGACCCACTCCAGGTCGAAATCAGTGGAATGATCCAGGTCGAAGATATCGAGATGATTGCCCAGGAACTGGAAGACAATACCACAGCGGCATTGCTGATGGTCGAAAACCTGTGGGCGATCAAGTTCGGCGAAGCTGTGCTCAAGGCGAATGGCCGGATGGTGAGACAAGAACGGATCCCCATGCAAGTTGTGAATGAAGTCATGGAGATGTTCGCCCAAGCCGAATTATCCCCACAACAAATAAAAGAATAACGAAAATTGATCAGGAGGTCAAAATGATGCGAAGAAGAATGAGAAGAAGAGCAGTTGTTGGCGCTGTCGCCACGACGGCGGTGGTGGTTGGTACTGCAGGCGCGGTTCGTCATGGTCAGCAGCAGAAATATGCGAATCAAGATGCGGCTGCGCAGCAGCAATACGATCAGGCTTACCAGCAAGGTGCAGCCGATGCGCAGGCGCAACAACAACCAGCTCCAGTACCTGTGGAGTATGCGCCTCTTCCTGCGTCGGCGCCTGAGGTAGACCTGACAGCCAAGCTACAGCAGCTGGCTGACTTACATGCCTCGGGTGTGCTCACCGATGAAGAGTTTGCGGCGGCCAAGCAAAAACTACTGACGAGCTGACTGTTCGTGTATGGATAACAATAAATGTTGAATCAAGATGAGACCGATTTTTTCATAAATCAATCGAAAGGAGAAAGCAAATGGCATTAAAAATTTATAAAGACGGAACTCCCTTCACTGGTGTCATTGGACGCACCACAGAAGAATCCTCCCCAGCCTGGCCGGAAGCGCCTCGTCCACCGGAAGGCGCGCCCAATGTGCTCTTTTTCGTGCTGGACGACGTCGGTTACGGCCAGCTATCCAGTTTCGGTGGGCTGGTAGAGACACCCGTACTGGACAGCCTGGCTGGCAACGGTCTGCGCTACAACAATATGCACACCACTGCCTTGTGCTCGCCGTCTCGCGGTTGCATTCTCACCGGACGAAATCATCACTCAATAGGATTGGCCTCGATCACCGAGACCTCCACCGGATACCCTGGCTACAACGGCATCCTGCCCTTCGACAAGGGCATGCTCAGTGAGATGCTTCAGCAGAAGGGTTACAACACGTTCTGTGTTGGCAAGTGGCACCTGACGCCCCCAGAGCACACCACAGCAGCCGGACCATATGACCGCTGGCCGCTTGGGCGTGGCTTCGAGCGTTACTATGGTTTTATGGGCGGCGAAACCAACCAGTGGTTTCCTGAGCTGACTTATGACAACCATGCCGTCGAACAGCCCAAGCAGCCCGAGGAAGGCTATCACCTAAGCATCGACCTGGCGGATAAGGCGATCGAGTTCATCCAGGATGCCCATGTCACTGCTCCAGACAAGCCTTTCTTCTTGTACTATGCCACAGGTGCCGGTCACGCACCGCACCACGTGCCCAAGGAATGGGCGGACAAGTACAAAGGCAAGTTCGATATGGGCTGGGATAAATACCGAGAGCTGGTCCACAAGCGCCAGCTCGAAATGGGCATCATCCCACCCGGCACTGAGCTATCGGCACACGATCCCGATGTGCCTGTCTGGGAAACACTATCGAACGACACCAAGCGATTGTATACACGATTCATGGAAGTCTATGCCGGTTTCATCAGCTTCACCGATTATCACTTCGGACGTATCCTCGATTTCCTCAAAGAGATTGGCGAGCTGGATAATACCCTGATCATCGTTATCTCCGACAATGGCGCCAGCTCCGAAGGTGGACCCGTAGGCTCGCTCAATGAGATGTTCTTCTTCAACAATGTAAAGGAATTAATGGAAGATAATCTCAAGATGATTGACAAGCTGGGCGGCGTTGAGACCTGCAACCACTACCCCTGGGGTTGGACTAATGCCGGCAATACCCCCTTCCGCCGCTGGAAGCGTGAGACCTATCGCGGTGGCACCACCGATCCATGCATCGTGTCTTGGCCAAAAGGTATCCGGGCAAAAGGTGAGATCAGGACCCATTACGGGCACGTCATTGACTTTGTCCCGACAGTACTGGAAGCACTCGGGGTTGAGCCACCGCAGAGCATCCGTGGCGTAACTCAGGCACCCATTGATGGGATCAGTTTTGCTCACACATTCAATGATGCCAAAGCTCCCGGCAATCACCACACCCAGTACTTTGAGATGTTCGGCCACCGCTCGATCTACCATGACGGCTGGCGGGCAGTCTGCCCTTGGCCCGGTCCGAGCTTCGCTGAAGCTGCCAAGAAGGGACGCAAATTTGGTTCACCTATCAATAACCAGGTGCTTATCGATATTGAATCCCACGATTGGGAGCTATACAACATTGATGCAGATTATTCCGAGACCCACAACCTGGCCGCTGAGAATCGCGACAAGTTGATCGAAATGATCGGCCGCTGGTGGGCTGAGGCGGGTAAGTACCAGGTGCTGCCGATCGATGGCAGTGCCCTCGAACGCCTCAACGTAGAACGCCCGACCATCGCAAGGCCAAGGAATAAGTATGTCTTTTACCCGGGTGGGGCACCGGTTCCATTTACCGCTGCACCCAGGACCTACAATCGCCCTTGGAGCATCACTGCTGATGTGGTAATCCCGAAGGGCGGGGCAGAGGGGGTATTGCTTGCCCAGGGTGGTTTCACTGGTGGATACACATTTTTTGTCAAGGACGGGAAGCTGCACTTCCTTTACAACTGGCTCGGTCATGACAAATTCTGGTTACATTCCAATGAGACCATTCCGGAGGGTGAGGTAGAGCTGCGTTATGAGTTCGAGCCCACTGGGAAACCCAATGTGGTTGAGGGGAAAGGTGTACCGGCGCGTGGACAGCTCTACATTAACCGCAAGCTGGTTGGCAGTATTGATATGCCCTTCTCGATTTTGAACATGTGGGGAACAGAGGGGCTGACCTGCGGTTACGATGGTGGCGACCGCGTGGCTGCAGAAGAGTATAGCGATCTGTTTACCTTCACCGGGACCATCAAGCGGGTCACGATGGACTTGTCTGGTGAGCTCATCCCAGATACTGAAGCTGATATGAAGATCGCCATGATGAGACAGTAGAAACTAGCGAATCAGAAGTCACTTATCCCCGAAGGGTTCATAGGAACCCTTCGGGGTTCAATCATAGGAGGTAAAAAAAATGCTCGAGCTTCCATTGGAATATGCTTTGATTAAATTTGAAGACGCCAAGCCCACTGGTAAGGTAGTCCCAGAGCTTTTAGATCTCGCGGAGCGTGGCATCGTACGCTTTATTGACATCGTCTTCATCCAAAAAGAAGAGGATGGCAACACGCGAACTATTGAGCTCAACGATCTCGACCCAGAGGCTTACAAGATATTCGTCCCTTTAGGCGAGCACGTTTCAAGCCTTTTTACAAACGACGACCTGGAGATTGCGGCGAACAAACTCCCCGAGAATTCTGCAGCAATGCTCATCTTGTGGGAAAATCTGTGGGTCGCCAATCTCCGCAAGGCAATCCTGGATGCCGGTGGTGTATTGGTAGAGCGGGCGCAGATTGCGTCTGAAGTGGTAGAGCAATTCAAGCAGGAACTGGCTGCGGAATAGCACCATAAATAATCATCATTTGATAGGAGGTAATATTATGAGCCCTAGAAGAGGACCTAATCCTCCGGGACCGGTTGGCGGAGTTGGCGCTGGAAATCCCCCTGGCCCGGTTGGCGGTGTTGGCCGTGGACCAAATCCCCCTGGCCCGGTTGGCGGTGTTGGCCGTGGACCAAATCCCCCTGGCCCTGTTGGCGGGGTTGGCCGGGGGCCGAATCCCCCAGGACCTGTCGGCGGAGTAGGTAGACGCCGCAATGGTCGTGGCCTGCTACGATAGTTGAAGCAGCGCAACGTACCAGTGAGGCAAACTGAAATGAATGTGATCTTGTTGAAGATCACCATTGCACGACGGTAGATTATTCAATTCGAGAGGTGTGCATCGTTTGGTGCACACCTCCCCGGATAAATTTCCTTAGTTTTATCCCGTAATAATGGAGGCATCGTCATGAAAGGAGATACAACCCAGCGGAGATCAAAGCTGACGACACCACGTGCAGCAGCCGTTGCCGGGATATTGTTTTCAGTTTTGCTCCTCATCAGCCTAGTGCTCATCCGGATATCCGTCCCAGCGAATCCGCAGGACGCTGGAGAGTGGCTTTCTCACAATTCAGGAACAGTAACCCTTGCCTTGAACCTCGTCCCCTTTGCTGGGATTGCCTTCTTGTGGTTCATAGGCGTGGTACGCGACCGCCTGGGGAGCAATGAAGACCGCTTCTTTGCTACCGTGTTCCTGGGCAGTGGGCTCCTTTTCCTGGCCATGCTGTTCTCCTCTGCGGCGGTAACAGGTGGCATCATCAGCATCTACGGTTCTTCCCCTAGTCACCTGATATCTTCTGGCGTATACACTTTCGGTCGCACCCTCACCTACGAGCTCATGACCGTCTATACAATGAAGATGGCGGGCGTGTTCATGATCTCAACCTGCACCCTTTCATTGCGCACCGGGATTTTCCCGCGCTGGATGGCGTACTTGGGTATGCTGTTAGCTTTGGTTCTATTGCTGACTATTACCCTGATTCCTATCGCCCCGCTACTATTCCCGCTGTGGGTGCTGTTAATCAGCGTATATATCCTGATGACAAATCTGCGGACCTCGAAAGTGGAGCCGGAGCCTGCTCATTCTGGCTGAGGAAGAAACGCCAATCGAAACACTTATACCAAAAGAAGGAACCGATTTAAGGGCAATTAAAAACGAGGTCGCTGGATTGTGTCGCTTGGTGGGAAAGATCTATAAAAAAAGAGCTGTAAGAATATACCAAATCCTGGTTTATTGGGTTATCCCTGTCGATCGGAGGAATCATGATTGACCCGCATGCAAAAGTAATAGCTTATCTTCGCTTGATGGCCCTCATTGTCATCCTGGGTGCTGTGTGCGCAGGTATAACATTTGTATTTATTACTCTGGTAAACCTATTGACTGACTTGATATGGAAGGAAGGGCTAGCTGTACTCGGGATTGATGCTCGCCTGTTCACATTTATTGTATGCGTAGTCGGTGGATTGGTGGTTGGATTGTTGATGAAGCTCTTTGGAGATCACAACGCCATTTTCGCCGAGCTGATGCAGGAATTCGGGAAAACCGGGCGCTTTGACTACCGCCATGCACCTGGGATCGTGGTCACGTCATTTATATCACTCATCTCCGGTGGAGCCTTGGGTCCTGAAGCGGCACTCGCAGATGCCTGTGGTGGCTTGGGCACATATGCAGCAGATAAACTCAAGCTCAACGAGCAAGAGACACGCACAGCAAGTTTCGGTGGTTTGAGTGCCATGCTGGCAGCTTTTATCACCAACCCGTTTGGTGGGGCGCTGCTTAGTTTAGAATCAACCCAGGGCGGGGTCACAGGTGCTATGCTTTATTTCTGGACGCTGTTTCCCACCCTGCTGGCTTCAGCCGTAGCTACCACCGTTTTTGTTGCCTTAGCCGGTAGTTTTATGAGCCCCCTATACTCGTTTCCCCAGTATGTGCCCGTAGTTAAAGATCTTCTGGTCGCTGTACCGTTCGCCCTGGTCGGCGGTATCGCTGGCGTGCTCTTTACTCTGGTGTTTAACGGCTGAGAACAGTGATGCAGCCGATGAAATCTCACGTGGTGTGGCGTGGGTTGATCGGCGGGGTGGGCATGGGTATCATCGGAGTGCTCTTACCATTAACCCTTTTCTCTGGAGAAGAACAGACCAGCGAGTTGATCGCACAAGCAGCTGAGATTGGTATCTTGATGTTGGTCGTGCTGGCTTTCGCTAAACTTTTCGCCACCTCATTACTGCTGGCTACTGGTTGGAAAGGTGGATATGTCTTTCCGATCATGTTTGCCGGGGTAGCCCTGGGAATGGCGGGCCATCTTGTATTTCCCAATACTCCCATTGCGGTAACTGTGGCTGCGACGCTGGCGGGTGCACTCGTGGCAGCTCTGAAGGCACCTTTATTTGCCGCTCTTTTCACCCTATCTTTGGTACAAGCTGAAACAGCCCCGGTGGTCGCTGTAGCGGTTCTAATCAGTGCATTGTTGGTCGCTCTTCTCGCGATGCGTGAAGCTCAGAAGGCACAAACTAAAACACAGGCTGATTTGAAGAGCGCGAATGGTTAGCATCCAGTTAGTTTTTTTAAAAGAGACAAGAGATTCGAACCAATTCAGATCGTGGTTGAGGAGGAAACAGGATGAATAATTCACCAGGACGTTTAGTGATTTACCTGGTTGCATTTGCCAGTGTTTTCGTGGTTTTATTCGGGATCCGTGCCTCAGCCTCTATCATCAATCCAATCCTGCTGGCAGCTGTCATCACCATCACGGTACTGCCTGTACCCGGCCGCCTGAAGAAACGCGGTATGCCAGGCTGGCTATCGCTGGTTCTGACCATTTTGTTGGTCGTTGGTCTATTGCTCCTGGTTATCGCCACAGTCTTTTTCTCAGTTACCAAGCTATCCACCGAGCTGCCGGTTTACATGGCGGAAGGTACGGCTCAAGCGACTGAGGATCTTTCATCAACCGGTGCCACAACGTTGAGTATAACGATCGATCAGGTGACAACATCAATGGGACCTATCGCGCAGGGGTTCTTGACCAGCATATTGAATATATTAGCTACTTTTGGAGTGGCACTATTTATTTTCTTTTTTATGATCAGCGCTGCCCTTGCCTTACCCACTCCCTCCCGCATGGGCCTGGATCCAGGTTCGTCGGTCATCACGCGCATAAGTGAGTTGACCGAAGATATTCGTAAATATATGACCGTCCTGACAGGGATCAATTTTCTGGTAGGCGTGGGGGATACGATATTTCTCATGATCATGGGAGTACCCTATGCGGTGCTGTGGGGAATGCTGGCATGGTTTATGGGTTATATCCCCTCGATCGGTTTTATGATCGCATTGATCCCGCCGGTGCTCCTGGCTTATGCCATGTACGGTCTGCCAACCGCGGCAATTGTGGCACTCGGGTATATCTTGATCAATGGTGGTATCCAGAATTTCATCCAGCCGAAAATCATGGGACAAAGTTTGAAGATCTCACCGTTGATCGTTTTTATCGGATTGTTTATTTGGGGCTATCTCCTGGGTGGCATTGGAGCGATCCTGGCAGTGCCGATGACTATCCTGGTGATCATCATCATGGAGAATTTCGAAGGTACACGCCCTATTGCGATTTTGATGCGTTATACGGGTGGAGAGAAAAAGGAAGAGCGTGAAGCGGCGGCAAATCATGTGAAAGGTTTATGGGGTAGGGTTAGAGGCACGGTAGTCCCCGAAAAAGAGCCAAATGACATTGCTCCATAAACAATATTATCGAGTAAACGAGGTCTGAAAGTTGGAAATTATCGCCAAAGGAGTACTGTATGGCAACTCGAAAAATGAGAAGAGTGACAGCTCGCTACCAGTGGGATCAATTGAAAGTGAGTTTTTGGTTCGTCCCCTTGGTCATGGCTATCGGAGCGGTCCTATTAGCCTGGTTGATGTATTATATTGACGGGCTGATACCTAATTCGCTCTTGCAGTACAGCCGGCTGGTTCTCTCAGGTACTCCTGGCGAGCTACGAACTGCCTTGATCGGGATGGCTTCGTCCGTCCTGGCGACTGCCGGAGTAGTCTTCACGCTGCTCACACTGCCGCTATCAACCGTGGCTGCTCAATATGGCTCGCGCCTGCTGCGGGTTTTCCTGGGCGATCGCACCACCCAGCTCGTATTGGGTACGTTTGTGGCGACATTTGTCTATTGCATTGCAGCTGCACTTTCCATCCTTCCCACCCAGGTAGAACCGAATGGACCCCAGCTTACTGTAACTTTCGGGTTGTTCTTGATGCTGGCGACCTTTGCCTCACTGATCTTACTTGTCCAGCATATCAGCACCATGTTGCAAGCCCCGAATATCGCTGCTGCAGCAGGCGTAGAATTGCGAGATGTTGTCCTCGCTGAAGTGCCAGAAAATATCACTAGCAGTGATGATTGTAAAGACAGGTTAAAAGACATCCCCGCATCTTTAGCAGAGGAGGACGGTTACCTGGTACGAGGGACCCAGGCAGGCTCTATCCAGTATATTGATCCACAATACTTGCTTACTCTTGCCCGGGAACATAACCTGGTGATCCGCCTTTTACGCAAACCAGGTGATATTGTCTGGCGTGATGAGCGCATCGCTCTGGTTTGGCCAGCCAAACAGGTGGATGTGGAATTAGATCATCAAATCCGGAATGCCTTCCGCATTGGAACTTCTAGAACGCCTACCCAGGATGTTGCCTATGCTGTTAACCAGCTGGTTGAAATGGCGGTACGCGCTATGTCACCAGCGATTAACGACCCTTTCACTGCTATGACGTGCCTGGATTATATTGGGGAAGGGTTGGCGTTATTCATTAGACAGGGCGAAAAAAGTTCATGTTACTATGACCAGGAAAACCAATTACGCCTCATTTTGGAGCCTGTTACTTTCACCGAGCTGCTCGATGGCGCATTTGATATGCTCCGCCACGCCAGCTGCGACAATGCCAGTGTCCTGATGCATATGTTAGAGGTCCTCGATGATATTAGTAAAGAGGCTAAGTCTGATGAGTTGCAGAAGGTGCTAGGTCGACAGGTTGACCTGATTCAAAGTGAGAGCCTTGCCGGCGAATTAATAAATGCAGACCGGGAACGAATAGATCACCGCTGCACGGAATTGATCAATTCTCTTCAATCTCTTGTGGTGTGAGGTGTTTATATGAGTGTTCAAGCTAAAAAAGATGTCGAGACGCCGATCCAAAATCGCATCCTACCTATATTAACCTGGCTCCCCAGCTATCAACGGATCTGGCTACGTGGAGATGTCATCGCGGGTGTGACTGTGCTGGCATTGCTCATCCCGGAGGGAATGGCTTACGCCCAGATTGCCGGTATGCCACCACAGACCGCTTTTTACGCCGCACCGATTGGGCTGTTGTTGTACGCTATCTTTGGCACGTCACGTCAGCTAGTCGTTGCCGTATCTGCAGCAATTGCTACCATGTCTGCTGCTGCAATCGCGCCACTGGCTGCAGCAGGCTCGCCTGAATATGCAACCCTTACTGCCGGGCTTGCCATCCTGGCTGGTTTGATCGCCATCCTGGCAGGAATTTTCAAACTTGGCCGGATTGCCTCCTTTTTCTCCGAATCTGTCCTGACTGGCTTTGTCACAGGGCTGGCATTGACCATCGCCATCAAGCAGGTGCCAAAGCTGTTTGGTATCGAGGCCGGGACTGGTAACTTCTGGGAGCGATTGTATGATATTCTCATCCACTTAAATGAAACACACTTCTTAACCCTTGCAGTGGGTTTGATTTCGATTGGGCTACTCTTCTTTTTGGAGCATCGTTTCCACAAGCTGCCCGCCGCCCTCATTGTTATGATCCTTGGGATCCTTTTCTCAAGCCTGTTTGCTTTTGAGATGAGAGGGATAGAGGTGGTCGGTGAAATCCCTGCCGGGCTCGCTGCCCCCAAACTGCCTGGAATTCCCCTGGATCAGTGGTTGTTGCTCCTGGCAGGGGCGTTCGGGATTGCGTTAGTTAACTTCGCCGAAGCATACGGTCCGGCGCGTAATTTCTCAGCGAAGCATCATTACGAAATATCTGCCAACCAGGAGCTGATTGGTCTGGGGGCTGCCAACCTGGGAGCAGGATTATTTCAAGGCTTTTCGATCGGATCGAGCCTGTCTAAATCGGCTGCCAATGAACGCGCAGGGGCAAAAACGCCGGTCGCGTTGATCGTTTGCGCTATCCTGACAATTTTCGTAGCACTATTCTTTACTCCACTCTTCGCACCGCTGCCTGAAGCGGTTCTAGCTGCCGTGGTGGTGGTTGCAATTACAGGAATGATCAAGGTCAAGGAGTTTCGTCGTATATTCCCCTTGAATAAGGTCGATTTCGCTTTCGCTATCGTTGCTATGCTCGGCGTGCTCACCTTTGAGGCGCTGGAGGGTTTGCTCATTGCTGTGATCTTATCCTTGTTAGCCTTGGTATGGCGCGCCAGCCAACCAAAGTTGAGCGTTTTAGGACGCGAGCCAGGAAGACTCATCTTCAGTGATAGCCGCAGTCATCCGGAAAACCGCACCATACCCGGGCTGTTGATCCTCCGGCCGGATGAGGGTCTATTCTTTGCCAATTCTGACGCTTTACGCAACGACATCCTGGCTCTCGTGGATCATGCCGATCCACCGGTGCAAGTGGCCTTGCTCGACCTTGAAATGAGCAATCAGCTAGACCTCCCCTCTGTAGACATGCTGGTTGAGCTAAGAAATGAGCTGGAAAATCGAAAGGTTGAATTGTGGATGGCGCGCCTCCGCAGGCCGGTGCGCGAAGCCCTCGAACAAGTGGGCTTCTTCAAGGAGTTTGATCCGGAAAATATCCACTCACGCAACCTGGAAGGTATGTTAGTTTATCTTACCCAAGGAAGGGTGGATAGTCTGGAAGATATTATTATCGTAAAAGATTCATTGAAGATGACTCTAGAGGTGATCGATAAGCTGCTATCGAACCCGAACGCAGAGAGGAGAAAAGCCTTGGAAGCATACCACCAAAAATTAGAAGAGCTCCTGCAAGCCAGTGACTCTTTCTCTTCAAATCATACTTAAGATAGGTCAATAAACCATGACAAGAACCAAGACATTAAAGATACCACTTGCTCGGACTAACCTTTCAAATCCTCGTCAAGCATTCCATTTACTGGTTAAGCCTACTGGTGCAGCGTGTAATTTGGATTGTAAATATTGTTTTTTCCTATCCAAGGAAATCCTCTACCCAGGCAGCCAATTTCGGATGACAGATGATCTTCTTAAAGCATACATCCGTCAACAGCTGGAGGCACAACAAATTGACGAGGTTAGTATCAACTGGCAAGGTGGTGAACCCACATTGATGGGTTTGGATTTCTTCCAGCGATCGGTGGAATACACCGAGAGGTATAAAAGACCAGGTCAGAAAGTGCAGTACACGATTCAAACAAACGGGACGAAGGTTAATGAGGAGTGGGCTGTATTTTTCAAAGAGCACGATTTCCTCGTTGGTCTGAGCATGGATGGACCGAAGGAGCTTCATGATCAATACCGCCTCAACAAAGGTGGGCAGGGCAGCTTTGACCAGGTGATGCAGGGTTGGAATCTCCTGATGAGTCAAGGTGTGGATGTGAACGTTTTGTGTACGGTAAATGCTGCGAATGCAGATCACCCAATGGAAGTGTATCAATTCTTTCGAGACGATCTCAAAGCACAGTACATGCAGTTTATTCCCATCGTTGAACGGGTGACTCCAGAAATGCTGGTACTGGCGAATCATGGTTGGAGCGAACACGCAGGCGCAGAACGACCGTTATATACCCAATCAGGTGAATATGTGACCGAGCGTTCGGTTCAGCCAGAACAATTCGGACGATTCTTGACCGCCATCTTCGATGAATGGATTACCAGAGATGTAGGCCAGGTTTTCGTACAGTCCTTTGACGCGGCCCTTGCCAACTGGCTTGGACAACCCAGCCTGTGCATTTTTCAGCCTACTTGTGGCGAGTCGCTGGTTTTGGAGCACAATGGCGATCTGTATTCTTGTGACCATTTTGTCGAACCCGCATACTTGTTAGGGAATATCAAAAATACTCATTTGATCGATCTGGTCTCTTCTGACAGGCAACATGATTTTGGGCAGGCTAAATATGACACCCTCCCTCAATACTGCCGGCAATGTGACGTTCTGTTTGCCTGTTATGGAGAATGTCCGCGCAACCGTTTTATTTCAACACCAGATGGTGAGCCAAACCTTAACTATCTGTGCGCTGGGTATAAGCTATTTTTTAATCATGTCGATCAACCTATGCGTAAAATGGCACAGCTGCTTCGCACCGGGCATTATGCCGACGAGGTGATGAACTTAACACCAGGAAAATCATAATAAGTTAACCAGAGGAGATAATAAATGACAACCCGCCAACCCCCCATCGTATGGCCCACCCCTGCCCGCTATCTGGCAGTCGTGTTATTGCTCATCACCCTCATGGTGATGGTTATCTTCATTAAGCCTGTATTTAGTACTGTCGGGCTCGGTTTCATCTTCGCTCTCATTTTTTATGCCCCCATCAATTGGTTGGGCAAGTTTTTCAAAGGCAAGTACGGCCTGGCGACCATAATTTTTTATCTGCTTGTCGCCCTATTGATTATCTTATTGATTCTTGGTGGATTACGGTACCTCGTTAACAATGGTAACGACCTGCTTGCACGTCTACCCACTGCGATCGATTCCCTTAAACTCCCGGGTGGGATTCCTGAGACGATTACCTCGGGGGTCAAGCAATTAGCCACATGGTATGGAAATGCTCTCGCTGATTTAATTGTAGGTGCGGCAGGGTTTATCGGGCTGGTATTCGTAGCGTTATTTTTCTCAGCATTACTGCTGATTAATATTAACCAGGCTCGTGGAAGCCTGGCAAAAGTCATTCCCGACCAGCATCAAAGCGAAGTTCATCAAATCCTGAATAATCTGGACGGGGTTTGGGCAGGATATATGACCGCCCAAATCATCTATGCAACAGTCCTGGCCATTGGCTCCTGGATCGAATACACCTTGCTTGGAGTGCCTTATCCAGTTCTAATGGCTGTGCTAACCGGCTTGCTCACCCTCATTCCTTCCATCGGTGGGTGGATTTCAAACATTATCGTGGATATCCCTTGTTTACTGTTGGGTTCCACTAGATTTCCAGAAATGTCGCACCTGACTTTTACCTTGATCGTTGCTGTGATCAACATGTTGATCACCCAGATTTCCTACAATTTTATCGCCCTGCCGGTGGTCAGTAAATACGTCCGGCTACCAATAGCCTTAGTATTTATTACTGTGATGGCAGGCGTGGCTACCGGGAATATATTGCTCGCCTTCCTGGTCGTTCCAATCTTGAGTACGATCACGATTATTGGAGGTTATCTTCTATCAAAGGTGGTTAAGCGCGATATTGGGACAGGTATTACCGCAGAGGATGGTAAGAAAGTGGGTTTTTTCAGTGGGCTACTCTCAGTAAAAGAAGCAAAAGTTGCGCCGGAAGAATGAGTAGTTGTCGTAAATTTGGACAGTTGCAGTATACCGATAGTTGGTTGTCCAGGCTACGGTAGAGAATTTTCCAATGACCGGGAGAAAACTGACTTGAATACAATGCACGCACCAGAGAGGATAACAGGATGCAGCTGAAAATCAACAAGTCCAACTTGCCGAGTGATCTGGTTGCTGGATTGACCTTCGCCCTGGTGAATATTCCTCAATCAATGGCACATGCATTACTGGCGGCGGTTAATCCTGTCTATGGCTTATATACACTGATGCTGGCAACCCCGATCGGGGCATTATTCACCAGCGCAATATTTATGAATGTTTCCACTACCAGTGCTTTGGCAGTCGCTTCTGGTGACACGCTGAAATACTATCCTGAGAATTCGAAGATAACTGTCCTGGTTACCCTGGTTGTCATGATCGGCATTTTCCAGATTCTTATGGGTGTGTTCAAACTTGGCTGGATAACGCGCTTCATCCCCTTTTCAGTGATGACCGGATTTATGACTGGCGTTGCTGCGATGATCATTATTGGCCAGCTTGGAGATTTCACTGGATATTACAGTCCTTATTCAGGCAAAATTATCCAATTAGCTGATTTGATCGTGCACCGGCAATCAATCATTTGGTCAACTTTAGCAATTGGTCTATTGACCATTGCGCTGATCTATGGGTTGGCAAAAACGCGTATTTCCAAGTTTTCCCTGATCTTCGCCCTCGTGATTTCATCCGGTCTGGCTCTCCTATTGAACTATTTCTTTACTGCAAACATCAAATTAGTAAGAGATATCTCTGAAGTCCCGCGGTCACTTCCAAACCTGGTATTACCATCCCTATCGCTCATCGGTGCTTTGATCATTCCGGCGATTGCGGTTGGCATCATCGGTCTCGTGCAAGGCGCAGGAGTGAGCCAGACTTTCCCCAACCCAGATGGTAAATTCTCTAATGTATCTCGTGATTTTTTTGGTCAAGGCGCGGCTAACCTGGCGGCGGGTTTCTTTGGGGGTATACCGGCGGGTGCCTCCAGTTCGGGGACATCGTTAATGGTAAGTGCAGGAGCCCGTTCCCGTTGGGCAAACATTTTTGGAGGTATCACGGTTGCACTGGTTGTTTTATTGTTCGCCAATTTGGTTGAGCTGGTTGCAATGCCGGCCTTGGCCGGATTGGTGATCGTAGCAGGTGTTCAGATGATCAACGTGAATGCCATCCAGACGGTGTGGCAGACGAATACTGTTTCTCGCACTATCATGTTGGTCACTTTGGGCTCGACGTTAGTGATGCCACTGCAGTATGCGGTTTTGCTGGGCGTAGCGATCTCGATCCTGCTTTTTGTTTTTCAGCAGTCGAATACGATTCGCGTCGTTGAATGGGTTGTAGGAGACACTGGTTGGCCGGTTGAACGACCCGCACCCAAGAAGTTGAAATCGGAAAAAGTGACTGTGTTGTATTTATATGGCAATCTATTTTATGCAGCTGCCGATACCTTTGAAAAAAACCTACCCGCTGTTGGAGACGCAAGACGATCAGCAGTGATTTTGCTGTTGCGTGGTTATGAAGATGTTGGAAGTACAGTGGCCGAAGTATTGCGACGATACACACAAGCCTTGCAAGCCAATCAAGGCAAGTTAATCCTTGCTGGTGTATCCCGAGCCTTGCGCGCTCAGCTTCAGCGAACGGGTATGCTGGAGTTAATTGGCAAGGAGAATATCTTTCCAGAGACCAAAACCATCGGTGAAGCAGGCAATGCAGCTCTGCGATCAGCAGATGACTGGCTTGCAGAGACATCATCAGCGAAAAATTCTGCTCATGAGAAGATATCCCAAGAATGAGGTAAATAATGCAAACCACAGATACGAAAAAGCCCTCAATTGCATCAGATTTAATCGCTGGTCTGACCGCCAGCATCCCAGGTATCCCTGATGGTTTGGCATCAGGTGTTTTGGCCGGTGTGAATCCCATCAACGGACTTTATAGCTTGATGATTGGCACCCCAATTGCCGCCCTATTAACAGGCTCCGCATTTCTGTCAGTTCAGACGACGAGTGCTATGTCCATAACAGTTGGCACAGCGATGGCCAACTACAAGGGTGAGCAAATGCTTCCTGCGCTGGCGACAATTGCACTCGTGATAGGAATTGTTCAAATTTTAGCCGGCTTATTACGTCTGGGTTTTTTGGTACGCTTCGTCTCCAACGCAGTGATGACGGGTTTCCTGAGCGGATTAGGGGTGGTGATCATATTCAGCCAGCTGGGTGACCTGACTGGGTATTACAGTGAATTTAGTAATAAGATCATGAAAGGAGTGGATCTCCTTTTCCATCTCAACCAGGTAGACGTGCCCACTACAATCATTGGGTTAACTGCCATTGCCCTGATTGTAATATTGGATCGGACACGCCTCAGTAAGTTTTCAATGTTGATTGCATTACTCATCGTTTCCTTAATGGCGATCCTTTTTCAGATGAGCTCGGTTGCTTTGGTTATCGATACTGCGAGTATCCCACGTGGTCTTCCCAGACCAATGATCCCCACCCCAATATTTAATGTTGATCTAATTACGGTGGGAATTGCAGTCGCAATTATCGGCCTCGTTCAAGCTGCTGGAATCAGTCTTGGGTATCCCAACCCAGATGGGAAGTATCCAAACGTTTCCAGAGACTTTTCCGGTCAAGGGATTGCCAACCTGGCGATGAGCTTTTTCCAAGGCGTGCCAGTGGGTGGCTCGCTTTCATCAACTGCCTTGGTGGTCAGTGCGGGTGCAAAGAGCCGGCTGGCAAATGTCTTTACTGGATTGTTTGCTATCCTGGCTGTGCTCCTATTCGCTCCAATAATTGAAATACTGCCGATGGCCGGCCTCGCAGCCATCCTGATCATCGCTGGGATCCAGTCCATCAATGTGCCTCGCATCCAAACCGTATGGCAGACCAGTAACGCCTCAAAAGCAATAATGCTCGTCACTTTTATCGCAACTCTTGTATTACCGGTCCAAACTGCTGTCCTTGTGGGTGTGATTCTTAGTTTCGTAATGTATGTTTACCGTTCGGCGGATAAGCTCAGAATCGTTGAGATCGTCCCATTGGAAGGCGGACGATACGAGACGCGCCCTGCACCAAAGCAATTAACCGGTAATCAGGTTAGCCTCATTACTCCTAGAGGTAATCTGTTCTTCGCCAGTGCAGTTGAGTTTGAAGAGAACCTCCCGGCAGTAGAAAATACCAAGCGGGCGGTTGTTATCCTGCGCTTGCGCGGTATTGATGAGATTGGGAGCACCTTCCTGCGTGTGCTTACTCGCTATGCAGAAAGCCTCAAAGCCAACCAGGGGAAATTGGTGCTTGCAGGGATCAGTAAATCGGTTTATTCTCAACTGCAAAACACTGGCTTGATCGACCAGCTTGGGAAGGAAAATATCTACAAATCCACGTCGATTATAGGCGATTCTGCGATGACCGCTTACCAAGACGCCAAGATATGGCTGGCACAGGATAAGCCGGTAAGTGATACCGAGAATAATTCTGATAACCCGTAATAAAGAGTGCTCTGGGCCTTGCTTTGTCGGTACACCTGCCATTATGCTGAGGAAGATGTATCCTAGACCTATGAAGGTAGAAATGTGGTTGGATGAATAAAAAGACATCGCTCATAGATTTCGCCAAAGAAATATACCGTATTTGGATCGAAGAAAAACCCGATCAATTAGCTGCCGCATTGGCATATTTCGGGATGTTCTCATTTACTGCGGTGATATATCTTGCCTTTCGATTCGCGGGTATTTTTATTAACGAGGCAGCTGCAGCAGAGAGATTTTATTCGCGCATTGAAACAATCCTTGGATCAGCGACAGCAAGTTTTGTCCAGGGCTCGGTATCCGCCATTTCAGCCACTGACACTGGTGGATCACCCATTATTACGATCATCAGCTCGGTTTCCCTCCTGTTTGCAGCGATAGGACTGTTCCTGCAGCTTAAATACGTTCTTAATCGGATTTGGCAGGTCCCACTGATACAAAGGGGCCAGCGGCTAGGCCTCATTCGGCGGTATTGGTTTGCATTTATCATGGTTATCAGTCTGGGGCTGTTGATAATCCTGGGAACGGTGGTCAGCCTGGCACTTGCTTGGTTTGGTTCTGCTTTATCCGTATTTGTTAATCACACCACCTTGCTGGCTGTCGTCGATATTCTCGCAATCCTGAGTATCATTACCCTGGCAAATGCATTCGTGTATAAAGTGCTACCAGATGTAAAAATCGCCTGGCGGGACGTCTGGCCAGGGTCAGCATTGGCAGCCCTCTTGATGGGTATGGGTGGTTTTGTGATAGGGATATATTTCAAATATGGAGGGGTCAGCTCAGCCTTTGAGGCGGCTGGGGCTTTTGCAGTCTTGATGATCGCAATTTACTACTTTGCACAGATATTCTTACTAGGTGCAGTTATAACCAGAGTATATGCTCAAAGATTAGGCTCGATGCGAGAGTCACCTTAAGACAAGAAGATCTTTAGAAATTCCCTTTGTATTATTTCAATTGACATCTAGCAAAGGCACATTGCCACGCAAACGTGATGATTCTTCGCTCGTGGACAGAGTGATAGGGGTCGTCTTTCCTTGCTTCATACCGGTTGTTGCCTGGGTGCAATTCGGATCATACAGTATGGTGAAAATTGGCATATTAGATAATTTTCTCTCGAGCTTCAACAGCTTTCTTTGCTAGTGGTACAATAAATCATCAAATAGCATCTATGATTTTCACTTTTCTAATGTGGAGAAAATCCATTGGATGCCTATCAGAACATAGTGTTGACTGGACCTTAATAACACATCCAATGTACTTGCATTAGTCGTGTCCAATGTACTGGGGCAAAAATGGCAGGACACTGGATGGGAGAAGCCGATTTTTAGTATCGTCCTTTTAAGCTATTGGTTGAGCGTTCGAGCCGCTCCACGCTCACTTTTTGTTTAATCGGTTTTGGTTTCGGCACGCACAGGGGGTATGGTATTCGTGCAGTTCCAGGCTCACTTTTTGTTTAATTCCAGTGTTGGTTGAGCGTCCCCACAGGGGGGAGATTCTTCGAGCCGCTCCACGCTCATTATGGTCCCGACCCAGATCCTCTCAGCTTTTATTTACCTTACAATCTATCGCGCCATTATTGAAAAACCCATGCAGGCTTATGCTCTGATGTAGCAAGCCATTCTTGGAGAGATTTTTGGTATCCTGGTCAATTGTTCATCAGCATTATGATCCTGGGCTCATTTCTCATTCTGTAGGTCATCCAATGGTGACTATCAAAAGCGGTGAGAAATTCTTACATTATTCCAACGGGTGGTCCACCTGAGATTGTTTAGAAAAATACCCTTTCAATACCCTTTATGGGGCATGCGTATTAGGGATTGAAGATTTATCATACTAATTGTTTGATATTAGCGGGGGATAAAGGTTCCCCATAATACGTTGGAATAAAAATGGTCATAGTATTGGAAGAACTCCTTCAGTGGACAGGCAAGAAAGCTACTCACACCCTGCCCGAGAGGGAGATGAAATATAAGAGAAAGAATGTCGACCTACATGTGTAATAAATATCAGGCAAGTCCAGAACACTAAGTTGGAAATCACTTCAATCAATAGCAGCAGTTTATTACCTTCTTAATCTTTGGAGTAAAAATGAACGCAAATACCTTGTCTAGTAAGAATCTAGTTTCGTGGAAAATACCTTACCAGGTGCTAACCTCTTCGCTTCAATCCACGCTGCTGGTGTTCCTACTGTTTTTCCCAGTCACTTTCATGAGAATGTTTCTTCATGAAGCGGGCCATGCATTGGTTCACCTAATCGAAGGAGTTCCTGTCCAATTTTTATATGCACACCCCTTCTCGTTTGTGGGTTTTGTCAGACCGGGGGCCGATTACTACAATGTCTGGGTGCATGCCTCGGGAGAGATTTTTGAGTTGCTGGTTTCAGCTGTGATTTTTATATTATTGTGGAAGCGTCGCTCGTTTTATACGCTGCCTTTCCTGTTGGTCTTCCCCTGGAGTGCGCTGTATAATGGGATGGGGGGGATATTTGATACGTTAGGACACACGGGAGATTACCATAATATTATAACAATCACCGGCTGGTCACCGGCTGGTTTTTATCTCATCAGCCTGATCTATATCATCGGCGGGATTTTCTTCCTTATCTCACTCTTCCCTCTGTTGGGGTTAAACCTGGGGATAGAAAATCTCTCTTTGTGCTGCCAGCAGGAATGCTACTGTACACAGCCCTGGGATTACCAATAGCTTATTTCCTCGTGCCAGGTTCTCCCATAGATGTTCAGTATCATGTAGCCCATGAAATTTTCCTATCAGCATTCTATCGGCCTCTCTTTATGGGGGCGATCGGGATTCTGCTTGCTCTGATATACACCACCCTCTATCGCAGCCTTTACCGAAGAATTCCTGTGAGTTTACACACAGAAGGTGTAAGCCTATCCTGGAGAGATTTATGGTATCCGGGTCTGTTGTTCAGCATCAGCATCATCCTGGGCTTGATAGTAATCTTGTAAGTGGTCAAATGCGGCTATTAAAAGTGATGAAAAACACTTTGAGTATTCCGAAGAGTCGTCAACCGCGGCTTGTTGAGAAAAATACCCTTTCTATACCCTATTTAGGGCCTGCTTTTCTGGGATTGAAGATTTATCATATTAATTGTACCGATATAAACCGTGAATTATGTTAACCCAACATTTGTTGGCAAAAAAGGAGGGGAATATATGAAAAAATTCTCGAACCGAAAAGACAAATACTATAAGCATTACAGGCAATCTTTCAATGGGAAGATAATTGCCCAATTCGAAAGTAAAAATAAAAAGCATCTCAAGTTTTGGAGGAAGTAATGAAAGAGAAAGTCATTTATGTATTTTGGAGCGTTGTGTTCCTGCTAGCCGGCATTGGTTTGCTGACAGGTTACATTGATTTACAGGATTTCTCTGAACGGACCTGGTTCATTATCGAAATCGTTGCGTGTGCAGCCTTTGTTGGTACATACTTCCTGGCTGGAACGAAGCAGTGGGGCTGGCTCCTGCCAGCATTTGTATTTGCTGGTATGGCTGTTGATCTTAGCACTGATCTCTACCACACATTTCTATCTCAGCCTAACGGTGTACCCATCTTGATCGGGGTTGCTCTCTGGTTTCTTACCGGCTTTCTGATTGATCACAGGCGTTGGGTATTGCTGATCCCAGCCTACGGCCTGATCATTGCCGCAATAGAGACTGCACTTAATACACTTGTTTTACCTGCGATCCTGAATGGTGAGAATAATGTGGCATTCCTGTTAGCGTTCTCATCCGGTGCAGGTATGATGATCATGCTGGCGCTGCCTTTCTTTGTGGTTTATGTTGTCTCGAAGAAGAGCTGGTGGGCACTCATCCCAGCTGGGGTTCTGACCAGCATAGCAGTGATGAGCGCGCTACCGGTTCTGATTCCAGGTAATCAAAATCCTCATATCGGCCTGTACAGTGGTTTGATGTGTTTTGGCCTGGCTGTAACCTTTGCCATGCTCTATCTGCGTAGAAAAACCGAACCCACAGATTGGGCAAAATACCCCGCTGCAGGCTTGTTCGTTTTGTCCATCCTGGCCTTCATATTAGGTGATGCCTGGAATACGCTTTCTGACCAGACTAAAATCATCGCTTTTGCAGTTGCCAGTGTTGTTTTCTTCGTTTGTTACCTGGCGGTCGGTTTCAGGAAGTGGGGCTGGCTTTTCCCTGCACTGTTATGTGCAGCCATGTCACTAACCTTATGGATGTCCGTTAACAACATGGAAGATACTCCCTGGATCGGCTTACCCATCTTGGCTAGCATTGCCCTGCCTTTTTACGTCGGCTTTGTCCTAGAACCAAAGAACCGTTGGCTGCTTATCCCGGCATTCATAATCACAATGATAATGTTCATATCGATGGCCACAGATTCGGACTATGAAGGTGTGATGGTTATGTTCACCTTCTCGTTGCCTTTCTTCGCTGTCTACTTCTGGTCTAGAAAGAATTGGTGGGCATTCATCCCTGCAAGTGTCTTTGCCAGCATTGGTGTGGTCGCATTACTTGAAATCGTGGTCCCGCACACGGACTATATTGCTCCGCCATTTGCTATGGAATGGGGTGTATATACATGGGTGTTGTTCCTCGGTTTTGCTGCCACATTCGCGATTCCATGGTTACGTCGCAAGGACCAGCCCTCTGGCTGGACGAAATACCCGGCAGTTGGCTTCCTGGCACTCGCCATCTTGAACTTCGCTTTGGCTGAGAAATTCCAGGAATACTGGCTGGCTGTGATCATGTTCGTCATCGCTGGGCTGTTCCTACTCGCTTTATTGGACAAAAGGATGTCAATCGCAGGTCAGCAATCACGCGAAATCAAGGTGTAAACTGGATTTAAATTTCAATGCTGTTGCATTGATATTTGAAGCCCATAAAATCATACTGAGACAACCACCTCCAGAAAAAAGGAGGTGGTTGTTCTATTTAAATCGCGCACAATTATTCCTGATTATTGAGTGTTTACACATACAGCTACCCTTCACTCTCTCAAACCGAAATAAAAGGAATATAAAAAATAAGAGCAGAACCAAGAGAGACTTCGTCCCAATCAGCCTCCCCAAAGTTTTCAAATAGTTGTTGACTATTTATTTAAATTGGATAAATGGCATAGTCATCATATCATCACACCAGTGTACACCTATGTATACACCTATACGGACCGCGCGACTTTACGAGCAAATCGAGCAACGTGTTCTATCGGGGGAATTAAAAGTTGGTGACCAGTTGCCCTCTGAATGAGAGCTCATTGAGCAATTCGGTGTAAGTAGGATTGCCGTCCGTGAAGCGATCAAAGCGCTACAATGCGTCAGGCATTGCCATAGGAAATAGGATGGATCAACCTGTAAACCTTGCGATTGTCGATGAGCTTGAAAAATCATTTACTGACTATCATCGGTCCTATCATGAGAAAGGTATAATGGTTGAAGAGTTTGACGAATATGGTCCCACTCGCCGTACATTGCGCCAGTTCAGCAAAGCCACAGACGATATCGTCAGCCTGGTGCGCGATATTATGCTACCCAACCCCGACGTATCGATATTTCCGATATTATGGGAACTGATCACGAAGCTACCCGGCGCCGCATGCTCGATCTACTTGAGCAGACCCGGTCAGAGACACGTGCCCTGATCTCTAGCGTGGATGCTGATCGTATCATCCACACGGATGAGCGCCTCTGGCGCGTGCGGGATATCCTCGGGCACCTCGGCATATGGAACCTGGAAGCGGCCCGCTCGCTCCAGGCGTTTGCGGAGGGGGGCGAGTACTGCTGTGTCCCCAGTGAGGCAGAATATTATGACTATAATGGCCCCGCCGCTGAGCTGAGGAAAACCTGGACGATGGAACAAGTCTGGACCGAATATGAGAATGCCCACGAGCTGCTCAGGCAGATCGTGGCAACGTTACCTGCCGAAAAGTGGGATGCAGAGCTACTGTATCCTTGGAATTCGCGTGGGATGCCAGAGTATCTCATCATTATCATGATGAAGCACGAGTCGGTGGATCATTGTGAGCTGATCAAATTAGCAGCCGCTTGATCGATATTTGCATACTTGCCATTGCCTTGTAAATGGCTCCATGCACACTCTCTAAGTTCCCTGTCTCTCCACTATTTCTTGCTTTACGGCCCGGAATCCCCTCTTTTGGTCGCGATTAACCGCTTGCAATATACCCGTTGTAAACCTACAGCCTCGAATGCTGGCTCACAGTCTCCCCGGTGTAGGGCGTTAAGAATCATCGGCATATCACGCCTGGATTCCTTGTGCTCCACTCTTCCTGTGTAAAACTAATCACCGCTCAATGGTAAGAGTATCCACGTTAAGCCATCGTCCCCCACAGGCATCTTAATGCACTTTGGATAAAAAACCTAGCCACTTAGCTGGTCAAGCTGAGAACTTACTCGCAATTTTAATGAAGTATTGGCGTTCTACATGATAATTCGTCACACTCCTGTCGACCCCCTGATGGATCCGCGCATCTCTTCCTGGGCCAGGATTTGCATCGCTTCGTCGGCATAACGGCCTTGCCGGAGCAGATCGACCATGATCCGCATTGGGTGCTCAATGTGATTGAAGAAGGCTTTGTACCCTGCGCACAGGTAATTCAGTCCCGGCTCACCATCGGGCGTGTGGGTAAACCGGTTGCGAGGGCACTCACCATAACAGGCAAATAGAACCTCGCATTCCCGGCAGTAACGCGGCAGGTCTTTGAATTTATCGTGCCCAAACTTACGTTGCTGCTCTGATGACACCAGCTTGATCATGTGGGTCTGGGCGATATTGCCCAGCAAATATGCCGGTTCAACAAAATGGTCACATGAATACAGGTCCCCATTGTGCTCGAGGGCAAGTGCGTTGCCACACGTGGGTTGAAAAATACACAGGCTGGGTTGCCCCACCCAATTTGCCAAAGCCGCATCGAAATACTGCACAAAGACCTGACCCACATCTCTTTGCACCCATTCATCAAATATGCCGTTCAAGAATCGCCCGAATTGCTCAGCCTTTACCGACCGCTCTGTAACCAGTTCTCCGGTCTGAGTGTACAGTGGTCTCAGCCCACTCGGCCGTTCGCTCCATCCCTGGTTCGCCATGGGTAGCGTTTCCATGCTGGCCCGCTCAACGATAGGAATGAATTGCATGTATTGGGCATGCAGCTCATCTCGGAAGAAATGGTAAACCTTTAACGGATCGTCGGCGTTGGCGGCGTGCACGGTGCATAAGATATTGACATCCACCTTGTGCTTCGCCAGGGCCTCCCAGCCTTCCATAACCTGGTCAAAGCTGCCCTGGCCACCTTTATTCACACGGTAGGTGTTATGCAGCTCTCGTGGACCATCCACACTCAATCCAACCAGGAAGTTGTGTTGTTTGAAGAACCCCGCCCATTCATCATCGATCTTTGTGCCATTGGTCTGGATGCTGTATTGCACCTGCTGGTCAGGCTTTTTATATTTCTGTACATACTCTACCGACCGCTGGAAGAAGTCAAGACCCATCAGCGTGGGTTCACCGCCTTGCCAGGCAATGGTCACTTCAGGGAGCTGGTGCGATTCAAGCAGCTGGCGGATGTAGTTTTCCAGCACCTCATCTGTCATGCGGAAGCGGCTGCCAGGGTAGAGCATTTCCTTGGAAAGGAAAAAGCAATACTTGCAGTCCAGGTTGCAGGCTGCACCGGTTGGCTTGGCTAGCAAATGAAACGCCGCAGGCGCATACGGGGGGATGATTATAGGTTTGTTAGTCATATGTGATATCGCAGGTATTCACGAGCGATTATATACTACAAAGCTGGCTAAGTTCCTAAGTCCTTGTATAGGATAGTCCGAATTTTTATTGGTCGTTGAGTAATCTTATTAATCGCTATAGTTTAGTGAGCATACTTCTGCAGCCAGAAAATGCGATTTTTGAGGGAACAGCAAAAGAAACCAATCTATCTACGGTATTCTGGCCATCGGCTGTCAAGGTGTGATTGGCTTATTGCATGCTGCGGGCAAGCTCACTGGCGTGTTGGCGTTAATGCCAGTCAGCTCAATCTGCACATCGAAGTCACCCTCAAATTTTAATGGATCATATGCGCCGCTGTAACTACCAAAAAAGGCCACCGGATAACCCCCCTTTGCGTCAACATACAGGTCCGCATCTTCTGCCGACCACAGTGCGTCCCCGAAGGCTTTCAGCTGGAGATTCTTGCTCTTTTGGGCAGCCGCGAGGAAGGTGTCTCCATCGATCACATAGTGATTGACGGTCTGGCCATTCAATTTCTCCTGGCCAACCAAGCGGCCTCTGGCGACATCACTGTTGGTCAACATACCTAGCAAGCTTTGTGGGCTCATATCATCGATTTGCGCGGTAGCCTTACTATCGGCAGGTTTCACGCACACGGGGAAAAGGCTGTTAACCACGATATAAGTGCCTTGGGGAGATTTATAGATATCCACACTGGAAGGGGTGAATAGTCCTACCAGCGAGCCACCCACCTGGGTAGCCACCTGTCCCAACAACCCACCCGTGACCGTGATGCGGCTCATGCCTTTGTCGTTCGTGGATAAGACCGCGTTCAAGTCGCCCACCGCCCGCTTGCCATTGATCAGGCCATTCACCTGGATCTGAGCGGTTGCATCGAGAGAGGTCAGGCCGGAGATCGGTTTGATCGGGATAACCTCGCCAGGCAGCGGGGTTGGTGTGGTCGTTGACGAGATCAACGCCAGGAGGGTCGAGTTTGAAAACGCCGGTACTGCAGCTCCCAACGCAATTACCAGCACAGCTGTGACCGAAATCAATGCGATCCCAACACTCAGGATCAGTTTCTTTTGCTTCATAGAGATGCCTCCTTATCGGAATTTATCCAAATCATCTTCCTGAAAATGAGCAGAGCTGGAAACGATTGACTGCTTGCCGTTCAATTTAATCACCTGATCCTCAGCTTCTGGTCGATTCCTGCCGCCGGTTATGGTTAAGCCGGCGGCAGGACAATGGTTCAGCTTCAAATTATACCCAGACCTTACGCCTGGTACCGACCGGTTTGGTCTCCTCCAGCTACATATGTTGCTCGCAGTTCTTGGTGGGGAGCTCAGTCGGTGGGTATATAGTAAGTCTGGTTCCTTTCCGCTATCTCACTCATCAGGCGCACAGTCGAAGGCTCGAATTGTGTGCTACTTTGCGGCTCCACCATTGATAAATATCATCCGCTGAGCACCGCCAGCTGTCTCTAATGCCAGGTTTCCGGTCCCATCCGGGCCACCGGCTGCCACGCTACCCAGTAGCTGGAGGTACTGCTGGTCTAGCGAGTTGTCTCCGCAGTACATCAGCGTTGTGGCTCCCAGCTTGATTGTGAAGCCGTTTTCCTGTGAGTAAGTGCCGCTGAAGCTGTTGCAATCGGCCTTGCCTTCCAGTGTGCCATCCTGTTTGAACGTGATGGTGTAGTTCTCAGGATTGGTGACAGTGAGTGATGCCTGGGTGGATTGGGTGATCACACTCGTCCATTGCCAGACGATATCCGTGATCGTGTTTTCACTGCTGGCTGATTTCACCTGGCCATCCACTGCCAGGGCTCCATCTGATTTGCGCAGCTCAATTCCGGTGCCTGAGAGGCTGTAAGTGGCTGCGGATTCCAAGGCAGCCAGGAATTGCGTTTCCTGGTCCATGATGTCCTGCTCGCATGCCATACGGGTGGTAGCCAGGGTACCGATCTTAATTTGATCACCGGTGACTGAATAGGTGCCGTTATAGGTGTTGCAGCCGCTGTTGCCAGACAGTGTGCCATCAGATCCAAACTCCATGGTTAAAGTTGTGCTGGCTAACACGCTGGTCACAGCCTCCTTGCCATTGTTATAACTGATCACGTCCCATGCTGTGCCCGCCAGGCTCTGTGATTGGACTTGATAGGTGGCGAGTGATTTGCCGCTTGCATCCAGGAGGGTTAGCATCGTATCTTTGACAGTGTAGGTTTTTGCTTCACCCAATGCTTTTAAGTAGGCTGTTTCCTGGTCCATCACTGGCTGTGGGCAAGCCATCATGGTGCTGTTCACGTTACTGATCGTGATATTACTGCCGGAGGTTGTATATTTGCCTCCGTACTGGTTGCAGCCTGCTGAGCCAGCCAGGGTCCCGTCAGTTTTGAACTGGATGGTGACGCTTGTACCGGCCAGCGGTGCATTACCGCCCAGATCGGTAAGCGCCCATGCCTTGCCGGTCAGGTCACCACCGCTTTGCTGGCTGCCGGTGGTTGCACACGCTGCCAGGATGATGATTCCTGCGCACATACTTATAAAGAATATCGCTTTTTTCATTTTTTCTCCTTTTTTTAGTCTTCCATGATTTTAGATAAATGGGATTGTTCTGCCGCGTTTGGCGCAGAGCTGGATCCCACGATTACCTTTGTTGCTGTTTTCTTTTCAGGCATTAACCTATTGTTTCCGCCATTCTTTGACTCACCAACCTAAAATGCATCATCTACACACCTGCTCCTAGGTTTACTCACCAGGCAGGCAGGTCTGTCAGCGAATTTTGAGTTATCTCTGCATGGATAACCTGTTGATCCGTAGAGATTTCTAAACCGGATTTTTTAGGTCGTCTGTCTGCCCGGTGTTCTTCGTTTAGGGATGCATTTTTTGTTTCGCCACCAGTTTGAGACGTCACCAGGTCAATTATTGTTTCCGGTTTGCCTGTGCAGTTCGGAAGGAATCTTCGGTATCAGTTATGTCCTTGTAAATTGCATCCTTGCCGACCAGATCAATTAGCTCAGATCGCTCCAATTGAGTCCGGACCGAATCACTGACCTCCGCCAATACCAACCGGACGCCTTTTTCCTTCAGGGTGTAATAAAGCTCGCGCAGCGTGGCTGCAGCCGAAAAGTCGATGTCATCCATCGCAGTCGCATCGACCCAGAACCACGCCAGAAGTGGTTGGGCCGTGTTGACCAGATCCAATACTTCTTGTGATAATAGCTCAGCATTGGCGTAATAAGCACTATGGTGGAAGCGGTAGATCATTAAGCCTTGGATAGCTTGCGTATGCTCGCTGACTGGCACCATGTGTGGTTTTCCGGTCGTATCAACTTCAAGCACAGAGTTCTTCGGTTGATAGCCATGCCGGGTATGGATCAGCAGCGAAAGAACGATCGCCACCTGGATGCCCACGCCGGTTATAAAGTCGATTAACACGGTTTGAGACAGGAAATCTGCTAAGGATCCCAGCTTGATCAGCCGCGCCAAAAACAGAAAAAATGCGGCCATTAGGGCCAGGATTCCGGCATAGGCGATGTACTCTGGCGAGGCGGTGGTCGCTAAACCAGCCAGCCCGGCTGCCATGATTGCCGCTGTGGCTGAGTCAGCTCCAACTACCAGGTGGCGTGAAGCGCCGAATAATGCGTATGGCGCCATCGAGATTAAGATGGTGTATAGACCGGTAACTACGGGCATCCCTGCGATCTTGGTGTATCCCATCACCTCGGGGATGGCTAAAGCGGCCAGGGTGATCCCTGCGATGATATTACTCGAGACCAGACCTCGATTAATGGGTAGGATCCCGGCTAAAAACGATGGATTGCGTTGTGGTTTTTGTTGAGTTGTTGTGGTCATTTAATCATCCATCATAGAATTGTGGCTTTTTAGCCATCAAGTCATTGCCGATGGCTCATCTTCTGCATGATACTGGTTGAGTAATTTATGTTCTTCTTCACGCTTTGGGTATAAGTAGAATACTAAGGCTGCCCCAATGAGTACCGCGATAATGCCAGCCATATAGGCGTACGCATCACCCGCCAGGAATGATGCCTTTGCTGCAGACGTAATCTGGCTGGCATACTGGGGGTATTCTGCCGCAACCGATTGTGCTCCAGCATAAGACATTGCCAGGGCATTGCTGACTGTGCTGGGAACTTCTGCGGCATCTGGGTAGCTTGCCAAGGCAGTTGCCATTGTGGCTGCATATCCAGCCGCAAGTAACGCACCGAAGATCGATTGCATTAACGCCCCACCCAGGTCTCGCTGTAGGTCAGCCGTGGCAGATGCCATGCCAACTCGCTTTACCGGGACGGAAGCAGTCAATGATCGCGACGCCGGGGTGCCGGCCAGGCCAACCCCGATCCCCACCAAGGAATATCCTAATGCAACTTTCCAGTAGGGTATCCCTTCATCCATAAGAAGAGCATGGTAACAAAGCCGAGCAGAACAAATAGGTAACCTGCGAGCAGCGTGAAGCGCGCCCCGCGTGTTTCGACCAGCTTCGCCGAACGAGGTGCGACGATGATCATGAATAAGGCAGCTGGCAGAATGGCAAACCCGGCGCTGACGGTTGAATACCCTAAAACGTTCTGCAGGAACTGTTGACCGATGAACATGGCACCCATGAGCGAGCCAAAGACGATGATGCCGCCTACGGCTGCCACCCAAAATGTGGGACGTGCGGCGACTTTCAGATCGTATAGAGGATTCTCAGCTTTTCGCTGCCGGATCACGAAGAGGGCTAATGCAATCACCGTGATAACGAACAAGCCGAGTACAAGGGTGTTCATACTGGGGACAGGTGCAAAGTTGATCGCCAGGATGAGCGAGCCAACCAGGATCACCGAGAAAATGCCCCCCAGATTATCGACCTTCTCGCTGGTTTCGTTGACATATGAAGGCAGATATTTAATAGCCATGAATAGGGCGAGCACTGCCAGTGGCAGTACGACGAAGAAAATTGAGTTCCATGGGAAAGCCGTCAGCAGTAATCCAGACAGTAATGGACCCGTGGCGCTGATAGCACCACCGATGGCTGCCCAAAGGGCAATTGAACGAGTGCGTTCTGGTCCGGGTTCCCAAAGCGCGGCAATTAGTGCCAGCGTGGTTGGGTAAGCCATTCCAGCTGCAAAGCCACCGAACAATCGTCCAACAATAAGCACCTGGATGGTCGGGGCGAGGCCTGATACCAGCGCGGCTGGGATCGCCAGGGCCACGCCCAGGATGGCTATCTGTTTGCGGCCATAACGATCTCCGAGGGCGCCAAGCCACAGCACCGAGCATGCCAGGCCAAGGGAATAAGCCACGGCCACCAGGTTGAGCTGCGTTTGGGACGCGTTGAAGGCCGCCGCAATGGACGGCAGGGCTACATTGGCCATGGCCAATGGTAAATTGGCCACGGCTGCGATCAGAATAAGCGTGGCAAGCACTAGGCCAGCCTGTGCCGGAGCACTTACCTTGACTGGTTTAGCTGCGATTGTTGCTGAACTCACTTAGCACCTCACACAATGTAAAGATATGTCTTTTTGTGATCTCATTTCCAAATCCGCTTCACCAACGATCTGTATGCCAGTTCGCTGGTGAAGCGGATAGTTTGGGAAACTCATTTCTAGATTGAGGCGAAGGCTATATCAGATACTCAATTCAATAGTCATCGTCTTTTTAAATTGGTCGCGCTCTTTAGCTGGCCAGTTGTTTGGCTTTTACAGCTGCTAACCCTTCTTTGGCCCGTACTCATTGAGCACTTGAGCTGCCTGGTCACCTTGAGAAGCCGGTGGGTTCGCTTGACCACGGACCTATCCAGCGTGACACAGTCCTCTCACTGGAGGCTGGGAAAACACATCCAACATTCCTGTTGATGCTTACAGGTAGCGTGTGCTTACCCAGCCCGGTGGAGTGATATTTACGACCCGAGCAGTTTAGCCTTCTGAACCTGGAATTCTTCTTCAGTCAAGATCCCTTGCGCTTTGAGTGCACCCAATCGCTCCAGCTGCGTGATTACATCATCCTGCGGGGCTTGTACATACTCTGGAGCTGGCGGGGCGTACTGCTCCTGGGGTGGCGGTGGAGCGGATTGTTGGGGTGGTTGTTGAGCAGTGGCTGCATTCATAGCGCTTGCATATGCCTGGGCATTTTTATCAGCCTGGCGGCGGTTGACTGCATTCCTTGTAGCGGTAGCTGTCCCAACCACGGCAGCTGTCCGCGCCATTCCTCGAACTAATCCTGGCATTTTTACCTCCTTTTACACACCTGTATTTAACGAGGCATATGCCTCATCAACGATAAGGGCAGGGACGCGGAAATTCAATGCGACTTCTGCACCATTTGCCAAAATGGCATTGGCCAGGTCAACCGCCCAGGCATGTTCGATCGCCAGGGCGACCACGGCCGAGCCAGGCACCATGCCTTCCCAGAAAATGTCGGCGTCGGTGCTGTCAAACAGGCCGCGCGTTGCGGTTTCAACGAATCCCAGCGAGGCTTTATCTTCAGCCGGCAGGTCTTCAATATCAATGGACATGCGTACCCCTGTCTCGTTCTTCACGAGGATCAGGGCATCCAATACGCGGATCGTCCCTTTGGAGACCTGCTTTTCTATTTCTTTGAGTATGCTGCCATCGAATTTCGGTGCTCCCGAAGCCAGTACGATGACATCAACCGGTCCATGTTTTATCATTTGACTTTTCCTCCGATTTATTCAATTTTCCTAGGAGGGGCGTTTATTCAACGACCCACCTCTCCAATTACCCTAGGTCAAATCTGATCGAGATAATTCCAGGTTCTGCCTTCGTTGGTGTTTTTACTGTGATTACGCTGCAGGGGTGTAGCCCGGAATCGCATTGCGGTTATTGTAGGCAGTGTGAGCATAATGTGAAATATCAAGGAATACCGCCAGGATTACCCATAACCAATCCCATCCATTAATTCCACCCACACCCCAGGATAAGATCACCCACATCAAGGTTGTGAATGGCAGGAAGATGATTCCCAGGACAGGCCACCACCACTTGCCATTGAAAGCGAGCATGAATTGGTTCGGGCGGGCGATCCAGATGAAAATGTCCGCCAGGCGGGGGAACATTCCAGCGAAAAGCGCGAATAGACAGGGCATTTATTTTTCTCCTTTTAGTAGTTTGATTGTTTTATATAAATGGCGTCCAGAAAAATACCACAGCGCCTAGCGGCCGCCATGGGCCATCTCGTCAATGCAGACGGTTACCGCCAGGATTAACGCATCGTCCTGGCCGGGATCGATAGAGACCCCATAGGTATCGCGCAGGCGGAACCATTTTTTTGAAACTTCTGCCACCTTGTTGCGACCTTCACCAATGCTATATTCGTGGTCAAGGATGTTTCCTTGCACATCCAGATCAGGTCCACCCTTGATCTTGACCACCCAGCGCTCGCGCACGGGGGTGATCAGGGCTTTCTTGACCATGGCGAGTTGCTCACCGTGTGGGCCTTCGATTTCCATGCTGTCCTTGATCCGTAACATGCGTTCCTGGATCTTGCACAGCTCATTCCCATGGGCATCTTCGAAGATCAGGGTTTGGCGAACACGCAGTGCCTTGCCATCTAACTTGTACACCTTCTCGCCGCGATCGTTCTCGATCCAGAAGTCATCCCCGATAGCGACCATCTTCTGGCGCATCTGGTAATGGTTAGCACCGCCACCTGGTCTGCCAAGCTGGCGGTCGTCTTGCCGTTCATCACGTCTACCTCTCATAATATTTACTCCTTTTAGTATTTATTTGATCGTAAGATCTGAACTTTTCCACAGTTGTTTGCTCTATTAACCTTCATCACTAAAGGCAGCCTTTAGCTGCTGGTCATGTTCATGATCAGGTAGGATAATACCCGATTTTATTTCTGCTTGGAAGAGCGTATCTCCAACATTCCTTCACTCCACCAGTAGTCGATAATTTTAGCACCCAGAACGTCAACATTTCATTCTATCCATACTCGATTGGTTCATTAATATTTCAAATGCTTCAACCCGGTTCACATTCACTGGGCTCCGTTAGCATACCGGATGTGTAGGATGGTACGTATTTATTTAGCTTTGCAAGCAAATCATCGGGGGGGCTATCTTTACAGGCAAAAGCATCCGCGCCTGCCTCCTGGGCAAGCGCCGAACCGCACAAGATCAATGTAGTAAAAAAGTGAAACGAGAATAACAAATGATTTTAGTTAACACCCTCTTGAGCTGGGTTTGTATTACCTGCGCACTTGTTTTACCGAGGATCAGGTCGTTACCAAGGGCTGAACTATCGTGTTCGGATTGTTGTTCAGGTTCGCGACAATTATATTCGAGATTAATCAGAATTTTGGTTGACGTGGCTGGGGCATGCCCGTACACGTATCCCTGCTTGTGTAAACGCTCAGCCGTCTGGTCACGAAAGCCGGTACGAATTGTTTGGTTTGCCTGAGCTGACGCAGTTCTGGGTTGTCAGGCATGAGAGCTGCTTAACGCAATGTAATCTTCCAGGCGGTATTGCTTGCGTATGCTTTTTGTTGCTAATAATTGGTAAAATCTCGGGTATGGCAGTATCGTGAACTGCGCTTGAATCACAACAATGAAGCCACTCAGAGGGTGATATGATTAGCCCGAGAACAGGAGTAGAAAATGGCTGAGGCAGATATCGGTTTAATCGGTTTGGCAGTGATGGGCCAAAACCTGGTGATGAACATGAATGATCACGGCTTTAAGGTAGCCGTGTTCAACCGCACCACCTCGAAGGTGGATGATTTCCTGAACGGTCCGGCACGTGGGACGCAGGTGGTCGGCACCCACTCGTTGAAAGAGCTGGTTGAAAGTTTAAACAAGCCGAGGCTGGTGATGCTGATGGTCCAGGCTGGTAAACCGGTAGACGATATTATTGAGCTGTTGCTGCCGCAGCTTGAACCAGGCGACATCATCATTGATGGTGGGAACTCCAATTATGCCGATACCATACGGCGTACAGCCTACGTCGAATCGAAAGGCCTCTACTTCGTCGGCACGGGCGTTTCTGGCGGCGAAGAAGGTGCCCGGCATGGACCATCCCTCATGCCCGGGGGTTCACCCGCAGCCTGGCCTCACATCAAGCCAATCTTCCAGGCGATCGCCGCCAAGGTGAAACGCCGTGATGGGGGAGAAGATGCATGCTGCGATTGGGTGGGCGAAAATGGGGCCGGCCATTATGTCAAAATGGTCCACAACGGCATCGAGTACGGCGATATGCAGCTGATCTGTGAGGCTTACCAGCTGATGCATGAAGGCCTGGGGATGTCAGCTGAGGCAATATCAGAAGTGCTCAAAGGCTGGAATGCTGGAAACCTAGAATCATATTTAATCGAGATCACCGGCGACATCCTGGCATATAAAGACCAGGATGGTCAGCCCCTGATAGATAAGATCCTGGATGTAGCTGAGCAAAAAGGAACCGGCAAGTGGACGGGCATTTCTGCCCTCGACCTGGGGGTGCCGCTGACCATGGTGGTCGAAGCCGTGTTTGGCCGGGCGCTCTCCTCCCTCAAAGACGAGCGTACAAAGGCATCTGCAGTACTGTCCGGGCCGCATGGCCGGATCAAGGCTGACCCAGCTAGTTTTATCCGCGACCTTGAGCAAGCTGTGTTTGCTTCCAAGCTCATCTCCTACACCCAGGGGTATATGCTCTTCCGGGCAGCTGCACAGCAATACCAGTGGAACCTTAATTACGGGGGGATTGCCCTGATGTGGAGAGGTGGGTGCATCATCCGCTCCGCTTTCCTAGGCAGGATCAAGGAGGCCTTCGAGGCTGACCCCGACCTGGAAAATTTGTTGCTTGCTCCATACTTCATTGCCAGGATTACGGAAGCCCAGCAAGGTTGGCGCCGGGTGGTGGCTGACGCGGCTTCGGGCGGGATTCCCATCCCGGCTATGTCCAGCGCCCTGTCATTCTTCGATGGGTACCGCCACGAGCGCCTGCCTGCTAACCTGCTGCAAGCCCAGCGAGATTACTTCGGTGCCCACACCTACCAGCGGGTGGACAGCCCGCGCGGCGAGTATTACCATACCAACTGGACTGGCCACGGTGGTGAGGTGACCTCGACCGTCTGGAAAAAGCCATAAACCAGCCTCGCTATATTATTAAAACTCCTATGCGCCGGCAGGATAGGAGTTTTAAATTTACTTATACCTGAAATACCGTTTGTGACCAAATACGATTCTAAAGTTACAAGCAAGTGTTAGATCATAAAGTCAGCACTGATCCCGGACGCGCTGTCGGGGGCGATCCATACTCGGTATCGTCCTGGCTCGCTACCCCGGGTACCGTCGAGGCGGGTGAAAGCCAGCTGATCTTCTGATAGCGTAAACCGCACATGCTGTGTTTCTCCAGGTTGTAACGAGATCCGTTGGAAGCCCTTTAGCTCCCGCACCGGGCGGCTGATCGATCCCACCAGGTCTCGCACATACAGCTGAGTGAGAGTGTTGCCGGGGTACTTGCCAGTGTTGGTAACCTCCGCGCTGATGGTTAACTGATCGCGCAGTGCGTTGTGGCTGAGCTGTATGTTTGTGTAAGTGAATGTGGTGTAATCCAGGCCAAAACCGAACGGGAACAGCGGTGTGTTCGGCAGGTCTAGATAACGCCGGCTGAACCAACCTTCGCTGGCGATTGGGCGCCCGGAGTTTTTATGGTTGTAGTAGATCGGTACCTGACCGGTCGCCCGTGGAAATGTTATCGGCAATCGGCCCATTGGCGCATGCACCCCGAACAGGATCTCAGCCAGGGCAGCGCCGCCTTCGATTCCTGGGTGCCAGGCATACAGGATAGCCTGCACCTGTGTTGTCTGGCGGGTGAGCACAAGCGGGCGGCCTGCAAATATGACCAGCACCACCGGTTTACCTGAGGCGGCCATCTTGTCCACCCAATCAGCCTGGTCAGCTGGCAGGCACAAGTCGCTCAGGTTGGCATTCTCACCCGAGCGGGATGGGATTTCTCCCAGCAAGAGCACAACCACGTCCGCCTGTTGAGCCAATTCCTGGGCCCGGTCGATATCCTCTGTGAACCACAGGCTCACGTCATTTGGGGCAACTTCCTTGAGTGCCTCTTGAAGAGGAACAGCATCCTCAGCCTGGGCATCGGGAGACCAGGTGCCATACAACTCGCTTCGGGCGTTGATAAACTTCCCTGCTACCAAAATCTTTCGAGTATCGTGCAAAGGAAGGGTCTCACGCTCGTTTTTCAACAGCACCATGCACTCGCGCCCAAATTGGCGGGCAAGCTGGCGAGACTTACTGGTCAGGATCTGGCGCGATAAGCGGGATGGGTCGGTATAGGGCTGTTCGAACAGCCCTGCATGTTGCTTGACCTGTAGGATACGCAGCACAGCCTGATCGATCTCCTGCATGGATATCCTGCCAGCCTGCAAGCTAGCCATCAGCGTTTCAGCGTACGCTCCACTGGCCATATCCATGTCCACCCCAGCCTGCAGGGCAATACAGGCAGCCCCCGCCCTGTCTTCGGTTATCCCATGGTTGATCAATTCTGCAACTGAATCCCAATCCGAGACGACAAATCCATCAAAACCCCACTCACCCCGCAAGATTTCAGTCAGCAAGCGGCCGTTGGAGGTGGCCGGGATGCCGTTCAAGTCGATGAATGCCGACATGACTGTGGCAACCCCAGCTCGAACTGCGCTCTCAAAAGGGGGTAGGTAGATATCTCTCAAGGTTGGCTCCGAAATCTCTCCGTTTTCGTAATCACGGCCGCCTTCGGCAGAGCCATACCCCACATAGTGTTTGGCGCAAGCCACCAGCTTTTCTGGATGGCCCATATCATCACCCTGGTATCCCCGCACCAAAGCAGTCGCCATTTGGCTACCCAGGTAAGGGTCTTCGCCGTTGCCTTCTGCCACCCTGCCCCAACGCGGGTCGCGGGCGATATCAAGCATGGGTGCGAAGGTCCACTTAACCCCTCCAGCTGTTGCTTCCATGGCGGCTATGCTGGCAGCCGCTTCTGCCAGGTCGGGGCTGAAAGCAGCCGCCTGGGCCAGCGGGATGGGGAAGATCGTCCGGCAGCCATGGATGACGTCCCGACCAAAGATAAGTGGGATTTTCAAGCGCGATTCCATCGCGGCTTGTTGAAGGTGGTTGGCTTGTTCAACCCCCACCGATCGGTTCTGGTCCTGTCCGGTCAGTGCCCCCGATGCGATGATCAATGAGCCAACTTTTCCTTGTCGGATTGGGGTGTAGTCGTTGGTTTCACCCAGGTTAGGTTGGTTCAGCTGGCCGATTTTTTCGTCCAGGGTCATCTGGCTCAGTAGATTATGCATAGTAGTTGTTGATTTTTTAGCCATTGTCTTGGTCTACCTGGTGGTATTCTGGTGTGTGAGGTTTTCTTCTTTTGAAGTTTCATAGGTTATACCATAACGCATTGGTCTTTGGAGCTCAGGCTACATCTTTTTCACAGATTTCTCCGTTTATTGGTTCTTGGCCAGGCAAATTCCCTAAATTATCGAATTGACTGTACAATAAGGTTATGCCGAAGAAGGAATGCCTATGAAAATACGACCTGACCTTGGTCTGACTTTCGATGATGTCCTGCTGGTTCCGCAGCGCTCAGCCATCAAAAGCCGTAAGGATGTGTCTACCTCCACGAGGCTTGTGCCCGGGATCAAGCTCTCCATCCCCATCCTCTCCGCCAACATGGATACCGTGACCGAGACGCGCATGGCGATTGCCATGGCCCAGCTGGGCGGCATCGGTATCCTGCACCGCTTTATGACCATTGAGCAGCAAGCTGACTGCGTTGCTCGCGTGAAGCGTTCTGAAAGTTTGATCGTAAAATCCCCCTCACCATCTCACCTGGGGCCACGATTGGAGAGGCGCGCCTGCGCATGGAGCGGGACGACGTGGGCGGCTTGATGGTGGTCGACGTAGATAATACCCTGCTTGGGATCGTCACCAGCCGCGACGTGTTGCTTGCACCAGATACTGGCATGCAGATCAATGAAGTCATGACGCCCCGCGCGCAGCTGGTAACGGCATCCAAAGTTGAAACCCCGGAGGAGGCACGTCGAAAACTTTTCGAGCACCGTATCGAAAAACTGCCCCTGGTTGACGAAGATGATCACCTGGTCGGCTTGATTACTGCCCAGGATATTGTCAAGATCCAGCAGCATCCCAATGCGACAAAAGATAGCCGCGGCCGCTTACGCGTTGGTGCGGCCGTGGGTGTGCGCCCCGAGGATATGGAGCGGGCAGGCAGCTGCCAGGCAGCCGGGGTGGATGTGCTCGTGGTGGATATTGCCCATGGGCATTCCGAGCATGTGCTGGGCATGGTCAAGGATCTGAAAAAGAGCTTCCCAGGCCTTCCGGTGATCGCCGGGAATGTGGCTACTGCACAAGGCGTTAGAGACCTGGCCGAAGCAGGTGCGGATGCAGTGAAAGTAGGGGTTGGCTCTGGCTCGATCTGCACCACCCGCATCGTGACCGGTTTTGGGGTGCCTCAACTGAGTGCCCTCCTGGAATGTGCAGAAGCTGGGCAGGTGATGGATGTGCCGGTAATTGCAGACGGGGGTATCCGCACTTCAGGTGACCTGACCAAGTCTTTGGCGGCTGGTGCCAGCAGCGTCATGATCGGTGGCATGTTTGCCGGGACCGACGAGAGCCCTGGAGCTACAGTCATCCGTGAGGGCCAGCGTTACAAAATCGTGCGCGGCATGGCTTCTTTATCAGCCAATATTGAGCGCCGGCTGCTGGCCAACGGTGAGCTGGCGATTGAAGAATGGGGTGAGGTTGTACCGGAAGGCGTGGAAGCCACCGTGCCATACAAGGGGGCGGTGGCAGATGTCGTTTTCCAGCTGGTGGGCGGCCTGCGCTCCGGGCTGAGCTATGCCGGTGCCTGTTCGATCGAGGAGCTCTGGCAGGTGGCCGAGTTCATCCGTATCACGCCCTCTGGGATACAGGAATCCCATGCCCATGACGTGGAGCTGATCTAGGCGGTGCCGCGCTTTTCTTGGAAAGGCGCTTTGTCCTTTACCCCAATTTTTTAAGCCATCACCATTTCTCAATAGATCACTTGATCCTTTATACGCAATATCAAGGCTTGACCGGGTATCTTTAGCCGAATTGGCTGGATTATTGCGTGCCTCCATATTCGTGTCCTGTGAAGTATGGTCAAGATTGTCTTTCTGTGAGCAGTAGAATCCTTGTCTGATAGGGGAAAAAAGTGGGTGGGGATTTGACGATCACCCACCCACCAGAGGTCTGATAATTAATTCCTGACGTGATGATAATTCTCAGGAATGATCTTTTGATTATGCTACCGTCGCAATGTCGTTGCCGTAGCGATGTCTGAGTACCCCGAGTTACCGCCGGCATTGTAAGCATAGACGCGGTATCGATAGGTTGTGTTGGCGTTCAGTTTCGTATTTGAATAGCTTGTGACATTGGCACCCACGCTAGCGACCAAAGTAAAATTGGTGCAGGTCGAGCCCTTACACCGCTCGATCCGGAAACCTGTCTCGTTCGACGAATTATCCGTCCAGGCCAGGTTAATCTGGCTCTTTGAGATTACGGTTGCTGCCAGGTTGGTGGGTGCGGCAGGTATAGCTGGAGCTACGAGCGTCACCGCACTGGCAATATTTGAATATTCCGAATCACCAGCCGCATTGTATGCCCTCACCCGGTAGCTATAACTCGTGGAGGGTGCCAGACCAGTCTCTGACCAGCTGGAAACGTTTTCGCCAAGCGTGGTGACCTGGGCAAATTCGGCACAACCTACACCAGCGCAACGCTCAACCTTAAAGCCGGTTTCATTATCAGAGTTATCCGTCCAGGCCAGGTTGATCTGGCTACTGGATACGGCTGTCGCACTCAAGTTGGTAGGCGCAGCAGGAGCAGTGCCGCCTACACCGGGAACCAGGGCTGGGTTGAAGATGCCTGTGTTGCTGACATCCAACAAGGGCTCCTGGATGCCATCCCCTAAATCATCGGTCCAGTCGAAATTTCCAGCTGCCTTTACCTGGTTGTAAAGGTTGTAGACGTCGGTGGCATTGCCCGGGTTATTCATACTCGCCAGCAGCGCTAAAGCACCAGCAGCGTGCGGGCTGGCCATGGATGTACCGCTGATCGTCCCATATTCACCTTGTTCCAGTGGGTAGGTTGACAGGATGCACACCCCCGGTGCCGCCACATCCACTTCGGGTCCCCAGTTGCTAAAATCGGCCAGGGTGTCATCCTGGTCTGCACGGCAGGTGGGGCTTCCCAGGCCACCAGGCAGGCCATCAAAATCGGCCAGGGCACTCACCGAAAGGACATTATTAAATCCACCAGGGCTGTAGTTACGCGCATCCGCATCATTGTTACCTGCTGCCACAGCAAAGGCTACCCCTCGGTCCACTGCACCCTGGATGGCGTCATACTCAGCCTGGCTGAAGCCACTACCACCCAGGCTCATATTGGCTACTTCGATCGTGGCAGAATTGGCTGCAACCCAGTCAATCCCGGCGATGATCCAGGATGAATATCCGCTACCGCTTTTATTAAGCACCTTGACCGCGTACAGGCGGGCTCCAGGTGCCACGCCAACCACACCACTGCCGTTGTCAAGTGCACCGATGGTTCCGGCAACGTGTGTGCCGTGATAATGGTCATCATCGCCACCTGCAACACAGGTGGGGAAGAAAATGTTGGTGGTGCAGTTTACCCCACCCACAACATTTAATTCAGGGTGCTGGAGGTCGATCCCCGTGTCGATCACAGCTACATCGACATCCACCCGCCAGTCATCCACGCCGTTGATAGCGATTTCTGGGTTTGTGTCGGCGAATATGCGCTGGATGCCAGTGGGCATGCTCTGGGCATCGATCGAGCGGGGCAGGTCTTCCACCACGTAGGCCACACGCGGATCATGCTGCAGAGCCACCAGCCGTCCTTCTGGAACCACGGCTGACATCCCTTTCAACGCATGCTGGTAGATGAAACCTGTTTGCAGCCCATAAGCATTGGCAACTTCTGAGGCCTGCGCCGCTGCATTGACCTCGTCTTTAAATACAATGATATAAGAGCTGCCTGTTGATGTACCTGCATTTGCCAGGCCTGCTGGCAGGATCAGGCTAACCATAATGACGACGATAAATAAGATGGAAAAAACGGGTCGAGATATTCGATTTTTTCTTGGGCTGATCATGGCTCCGTCCTTTCTTAATATTTGGTTAATATTATTATATACGATGATCCACACACAATGGTGGATTAGTTGACCATCGCGCCATTGCTTGTTTCCCCGCCTAGCCTGAAGTGGTAGATACGCAGGGTCCTGAAAATCGCATCGATTGGCTTTAGCCAGCGGATACGCCGAAGGCGTGGCTCAGGCTCATCGAAATAACCCCACTCGTCGAGCAAGTGGATTCCTTTATCCCAGTGCTCGACCTGCTCGCCTCGCCAAATACCCCAGCTTGCCCGCATGGATATCTTTGATCTTGACGTCTGCAGGTTGTGGCGCCAAACGTGCACCGGTGAATAGATGTCAAAGACCAGCTGTGAGCCGGGGAAATGATCAAGCAGCTTAATAAGCAGCGACTTGACTTGTTCAGCTGTGAAGTACATAAAGACCCCTTCAGCCAGGAAGAGTAATGATTGTGGGTGCTGTACGCTGATCATATCCATCCATGCATTGTCCAACACCGAGCAGCCCAGCAGGTGGTGGCGACTTCCTTCATCACCAAAAACTTTCCGGCGGGTCTCGATGACATGCGGAAAATCCAGGTCATACCACTCAGCCTGTCCATTATCGACCCGCTCAAAGCGGGAGTCGAGCCCGCACCCGATGTGCACCACGCTTGCATCCGGCTGGCGCTCAACGAAGCTCCTGGCACAACGGTCGATATAACGGCTGCGCAGGATGATCACGAGCTTGTTTTCCTCGCTTAGCGGGATCGATCGCACCCGCTCGAAGTCGTAGCTCAGCGAATTGATCAGCTCCACGGCTTTATCATCCCTGATCAGGGCGTCCGGGCGTTGCGATTCCATCGCCCGCAAATAAAGCGTAACGAATAATGTTTCGGGTATCCCGCTGATCTCTTGCTCCGTGGTCTCGGGCATTTCAGCCTCCCCGGGTGTTCTATTCCCCTTTTGCCTGGGCTTCTCTGGCGCGGCGGGCGGCTGGTTCCAGGAATATTTTTATTGACAGCCAGTCCAGGAAACCCGGTGCAATCACTTTCAGCCAGATAGCCAGTTTCCCTGGGCCCATCAGCACCTCCCGTCGGCGTTTGTAGGCCGCCTTCAGGGCAATCTCAGCGCAACGGTCAGCGGTCATTGTCTTGCTGGTATAGTAATCCTTTCCACGGGCAGGGCCGCGCGGCACACCGTCCTTATTTAGCTGGGCTGCGTGGAACTCAGTTGCCACCCACCAGGGGCAGACCACTGTGACGCTTACGTTATGCTGCTTAAGCTCCATGCGAAGCGAGTCACAAAATCCATGTAGACCATATTTGCTGGCACAATATGGGGTGTTATACGGGATGGCTGTCTTGCCACCCAGGCTGGATATTGCCAGGATCCGCCCCTGGCTTTGCTTGAGGTGTGGCAAGGCGTAATAGGTGCAGCTCACCGCCCCATACAAATTAACATCCATCGTGTGGTGGAATAGACTCAGGTCGTGGTAGTCGTCAAATAAAGCTGAGGCTGCCAACCCGGCATTATTAACCAGCATGTCCAGCCTGCCGAAGGTTGATGTGGTCTTTTCCACCAGTGCTTTACATTGAGTTTCGTCGCTTACATCCATTGGTAGGGTCAGCACCTCAGCTCCTGCTGCACTGAACTCAGCAGCCACTTGCTCCAGGCGATCAGCCCGGCGGGCTGCGATAGCCACCCTGGCGCCTTGCCGGGCCAGTTGGAGTGCCAGGGCGCGGCCTATCCCCGCCGAGGCCCCGGTGATGATCACTACCTGGTCACGAAACGCAGCAGTATCCATACCTTATCTCCCTTCAGGACATGTCTTCTGGAAGGTTGCCTGAATACAAGTATAGACCATGTTCCGCATTTTGTTGCTGACGATACGCCCGGCCATCGGCAACAAAAAACCTGCCAATCTGGCAGGTTTGATCATTTTTGTGTTGGACGGTGGGTGTCTTTTACACGACCAGGATGCCCGGGCGGTCCAATCCGTCGACAGTAAGCTTTGGCCAGCCTGCAATCTCAGTCAGGACTTCGTTTTTCGCCTCGCCGACCAGGATGGTATCCTCCGATTTACATCCTGTGATCGAAGGATTCCAGGCGTACACTTGCCCGACGACTACGCGGTCGGTAGAGCCAGGTAAAGCCAGGTATTCGCGCGGCTCGTAGCCCGATGTGCCACCCTGGTGGTGCTTTTGCCACTCACCCGGGTAACCAGCCTCGGCATACGCAGCAATTGCCTTGTCAAAAATACCGACCAGGCTCTGGCCAGGCCTGGTTGAGCTGATAAAAGTTGCGTCGACCCTGGCTGTTGCGGCCATTTTTCTTTTTAGCTCATCAGATAAAGGACCAAAATGGACCAGGCGGGTGAGCGAGCAGACCAGGCCGTGCTGGCGTCCGCACAGGATCAGCATGGCATATTTATCCAGCTTCTTCCCCGTTGGAAGCGGGTGCCGGTAGGCGAAGATACGTTCGTCAGTGGCGATCAGGTTCACGATCGCCTGCACTCCCTGGCTCTCAGCGTGTTCTGCCAGCTTGGCGCCGATCTGGTGCTCGCTTTGGCCCGGCTGTACTTCCTGGCACGCAGCCAGCATGGCATTGGCGCAGGCTTTTCCCAGCTCCCTGAAATGTTGCCCTTCCTCAGGTGTCAGGTTAGCCCGCAACCTGGCCAGGTCAGCCGAGAGATTCAATGCACCTGGGATTGCAGCATCCGAAGCCAGGGTCAGCCCCTCGCTCAGCTGTGAAACGGCTACCGGAGCCTCATACCACGGGTTGACCAGGAACTCCCACCCACGCGAGGCCAGCTGTTCTTCGTGCTGGATGCGAGGCGCTTCGATGTTGGTTGTAAGGATGTAGTGGTGCTCGTGGGTGATTAATATGGACGCCAGTCCATTGCTTGACGCAGTATTAATGTAAGAAGCTGCACCGCAAGTTGCCCAGGCAAAGCTACCAGCAGTTTCCAGGTATAGCGCTCCCAGGCTGCGGCTGGCCATCCATGTGCGGATTATTTCGAGCTTGCGTTCCTGTTCATTCACAATTTCACCTCACTCCTGGGTGCATGCCTGGACGAAACATCCAGGGATGTGAGTATCCAGCTCCCAGGTTTTATCTATTTCAGCTGAGCCGTAGTTGTTCAGGCCCAGAACATTTCTCCCGGGCTCTCAACGGTTACCACCTCGCGCAGGGCTGCCAGACCTTTTTGTACGCCTTCATCGAAAGACATCATGCCGTCCTCGTGCTCGAGTGAGATCGCGTGGTCGTACCCGACCATCCGCAGGGCCGTGATGATGTCCTTCCACACTTTCAAGTCGTGCCCATAACCGATGGTGCGGAAGGTCCACGAGCGGTGCGGGATGTCGGTGTAATTCTTATGGTCATTGCAGCCGTTCACTGCCACGTTGAATGGATCGACATAGCAATCCTTGGCGTGTACGTGCACAATCGCTTCGCCTAGTTTACTGATGGCTGCCACGGGGTCAACCCCGTTCCAAAACAGGTGGCTGGGATCGAAATTGCAACCCATGGCTGGGCCGCAGGCTTCGCGCATGCGCAGCATGGTTTCGACGTTATATATCAGCATGCCGGGGTGCATCTCGACCCCAATCTTCACGTTGTGCTGTTCGGCGAAGCTGGCAGCCGGTCGCCAGTAAGGGATAGCAACCTGGTTCCACTGGTAATCCAGGATCTCCAGGAAATGGGGTGGCCACGGGCAAGTGACCCAGTTAGGCATCTTATCCGTCGCTGAGCCGGCAGGCAGACCAGCCATCAAGTTTATAGCTGGCACCCCGCACATCTCGGCCAGGCGTACCGTCTTGCGGAAGAGCTCATCCGAGGCCCGGGCAATGTCAGGGTTGGGGTCAAGCGGGTTCCAGTGGCAGCTGAAGGCGCTGATGATCATCCCGCGCTCTTCTATTGCCTTCAAATAAATCCGTAATTTTTCTGGGCTGGCCAGCAGCTCATCGATCGGGCAGTGGTGGGCTCCGGGAAGTCCACCGGTGCCGATCTCTACCGCGGTCGCTCCATAAGACAGGATCTTGTTCAGGGCTTGTTCGAACGGCAATTGTTGAAATATCACAGAAAATACGCCGATGCGCATGGTCTCTCCTTAAAAGGATCGTGCAATCAAGTTTAGCTGGACTCTCCCGCTCAGGGCAGTCGAAATTTCCCAGCTTTTCTCTCACGCAGCTGATTTAATTACTCAACGCTCCAAGCCGTATCAGATCAGCTTGCTCAGGTGCTCGTAGCTGCGGATGGCATCTGCAACCGTGCCGCATTCCACGCTGAAGACGATGTCGTTGGGGCACTTCTTGACGATCTCGATCATGCGCTTCCAATCCACCACGCCATCGCCACATGCGCAGCCCGTCGGTGTGCCGGTCACCTTACCGTGCTCAGCTTCGCTCTGCTTGATGCTGATATCCTTGGCATGCAAGTGCACCAGGCGATCCACCACATGGGTGAGCCACTCGTATGTGTCATCAGTACCAGCCAGGTAGCTGTTCCCGGTGTCGTAGTTGATGCCAATGGCAGGTGACTTCACCAGGTCATAGATGCTATCTAACCCGGCCTTGGATTTGGAATACTGTTGGTGCGGTTCAAGGCCGATTTTAATGCCGTGCCGCTCAGCCACCCGGGCAGCTTCCGTGAGCGTATAGGTCATCAGGGTGTAATCCATCTCCTTGGTCGTCCACAGCTGTTTTGGACCTTCGTCGGTGTTTACCACCGGCGCGCCTGCATCAGCAGCCCAGCGGATGGCCAGCTTGAGATATTCCACGCTGATCTCCGGTTTACACAACGGGGTATGTGCGGATAAACCGGATAATTTAATATTGTGCTTGTCACATAGCTCACGCACCCACAATGGATCATCGTACATGGAAACACTGTGGAAATAGCCGGCTTCGCTCAGCAGCTCACGTCCCCAGTGCACCATTGGCTCAATATACTCATAACCGATCTCCGCTGCTTTCTCCACGCCCCATGCGAACGGCTTGTCGTGTGAGCGGATGAACTCCATGTTTACACCCAGAGATATCTTGCCCATTGCTCCTCCAATACTTCTCGAATTAGATGGTTATTTCGCAGCTAACCTGCGGTTGGCGTCGTTCACGAGCTCCCTGACAAAGGCCAGGCTTTTCTCGATCATTGGGCCACCCTGGCCTTCACATTCCAGGCTGACGACCCCGTCATATCCGATATCCACCAGGATATCGAAGCATTTTTTGATGTTGTCCCGGTTCACGCCGTCTCCAATGGCACACTGGCTGACCGCGATGCCGGTCAGCTCTCCACGCAAGGAAGCAGACAGCGATTCACTGACGTCCTTAACGTGTACATGGCTGACTTTGTTCTTGAACTTCGTTAGGAAAGCAACCGGATCCTGCCCGGCGATAAAAGTGTTCCCCGTATCCATGTTCATGCGCAGGTATGGGCTGTCAACGAAAGCCAGCATTTTCTCCATGAATTCGGGCTTGGTTGTGTAGAATCCGTGCGGTTCAATGTCGATGATCATCTTATAACGTTCGGCGATATCGATGATCTGCGCATACGCGCGCTTCATGATATCCAGGGCCACCTCGTGGGGAATGCCCTTTGGTGCAAAGCGGTCATCGGTGGTATCGATGTGGTCGCACCCGGCCAGGTAAGCCCAGCGGATGGTGCGTAGTACATATTCAACCCCCAGGCTGGTGCCGTTCGGCAGCGACATGGGGTAGGCAGCGTCGATCTGAGAGAATCTAACGCCATAACTGGCAGCTTTTTCCTTCCACACCATGGGGTCTTCCCACATGGCTACATGCGGCTGGTAGCCTAATCCATGGATCCAGCTCACACCATCGATCATGCCGCATTCGATCCAGTGCACATCGTTCTTCTGGGCCCATTGCAGGGCCTGCTCAAAACTCCAGTAACTGCTGTTAAAAGCATCTGTATGAAATCCGATCTCGATCATGGTTTGCACTCCTGCTGGGGAAATTCCATATATTTTAGTTGAGCCTGCTCAAACTTCGAGCAGGCTCAATTTTATACGCTTACAAAATTACTGATTACGGAAGCACATCCACGTACTTGTTGATGTCGGGTGTCTGCCAGGATTCAGGATAGTTCGTCATATCCTCGCAGCCGCACATTGCATAATGCAGTGGGGGCATGGAAGTATCGATGTACTGATCCAGGTTGGCTGTGGTGACATCCGGCTGAGGCAGATACCAGTTGTGCTGGACAGTCTTACCCTGCAGGAACATAACTGCAGATAGAACTGCTGTGCGCCATTGGTAAGTTGCGAAAGTGGGGGCAATAGCTTTCTCAAGGTTGGCTTTCCAGTACTGCAGGTAGTCTTCCTGGTCCTCACCAACCATAACTTTGGGGTAGGGGGCGCCAGCATCCTTGAAGGCTTCCAGGATGGTTACTGCGGTACCGCCAGCATCCATCCAGACTGCGTCGATGGTGCCGTACTTGGCCAGGTAGTCACTCACCACGGTGTTGGCTTTGAAGGAGTCATAACCGACAAATTCGACACCGATGATGTTGAGCTGGGGATTTTCCTCGAAGATCTTTCGAGCTGCGCCCCAACGCTGCTCCAGCACGTCCACGCCGGGCAGGATGCGGAAGGCGAGCACATTACCGCCCTCGGGCAGGTTGTCGACGATATATTCGGCACCGGAGATACCAAAGGCGTAACCACCGATGCTGCGTTCAGAGACGACTGGGCAGTCTGTCTGGGCATAGCGGTCAAACTGAACCACCGGCATGACCTCGCAGGCCTTTTCGACGATGGGGGTCAGGGCTTCACTGGTGTTGGAAGCGACGATCAGGATGTCGCATTTCCCGGGGGTGTTGATGATGTCCTGGATGTCAGCAATTTGCTTGGCATCGTCACCCTGGGCGTCCAGGTGGTAGAAGTTCTTGACCAGGCCCTCAGTGCGCAGCTGCTCAACCTGCTCGCGGATGTCGATGTAACCGACCACACGCCAGGGGTTGTTAACGCCAGCGTTCGAGAAGCAGATGTTGTAGGGGGGCTGCTTCTCAGCAAATGCGGCATATTGCGGGTAATCTTTAATGGTAACCGGGCTTTCTTCAAGGTACTGCAGGTAGATCGGATCATTCGGATTCAGCGGTGCCTTGGTCATCAGCTCTTTTTGCTTGTTGTACTCGTCTTCACTCCAGAATTGGGGTGCTACCTGAGCTGATTCCATCTGCAGACCAGGATTCGCAGCTTCAGCGGGGACCTCAGTGGCAACCTCAGGGACATCGGTGGCGGCTGCGGGGGCTGCGGGAACATCGGTGGCGGCTGCGGGGGCTTCGGTCGTTGCGGTCTGGCAGGCAGCCAGTACCATGCTGAACACGACCAACAGTGAAACAACTAAAAACCAACTCTTTTTCATTAGGAAATCTCCTCCATAAAAATATGTTTGTATATTTTTGTTACACATTGGTTTACTTGATATATTTTGTCTATTTTAGGTGTGCACCTCCTGTATCGTGTCTGTTCTCGCGATTTGATCATTCAATGCTTGCACTCAGCGAGTTTCTATTTCTTTTTCTGTGACGTTAGACCGACATACGCGACTGCACCGATAATGATCAAACCCTGCACCACATCGGTATAGGGTTTGGGCAAACCGAGCATATTTAACAAGTTAACGATCGCCTGCAGGGTAAATGCCCCGAATATGACATTCATCACAGAACCCTTACCTCCACCCAGCAGCACCCCGCCGACTACACAGGCTGCGATGGCGTTCATTTCATATCCTTCACCGATGGTAACGTTTACCCCACCATACCCACCGGTCATAATTCCGCCAATGATGGCAAAGACTGCACACAAGATGAAGGTCAGCACGCGGACTAATCGTACCTTCACGCCCGATAACTGGCTGGCACGCACATTATCTCCGATGGACAGGATTTGTTTACCGAAGTTCATGCGGTTGAACAACATGATCGCGATAAAGGAGATGATGATCAAGACGATCAAGCCGTACGGTACCCTCCCAAAGACAGGCACATTCTCGAAGTAATTGCGCCCGAAGGCCCGCCAGTTATCCGTCAGGTAACCCTGGGGTGCTCCACCCACATAATACAGGGCAGCCCCACGTACTAAAAGCATCATCCCCAGCGTGGTGATAAATGATGGCACCTTGAGGTAGCTGACGATCAGGCCATTTGTCAGACCGATCAAAACTCCAATTCCTAACATTAATAATATCGCCGGATAGGCGTTAGCAGGATCATTGGCCAGTACTTTCGAGCTGACCAGGACCACGAACGTGACGATCGCACCAACTGTCAGGTCAAAACCACCGATCGCCAGGACGAACATCTCCCCCACTGCTATTACCGCTAAAGGTGAAGCCGTGCGCAGGAAGGTCATGATCCCATTCATGGACTGGTACTTTACCGGGTTCAAGAATCCCAGCACGATAAAGATAATTAGAAAAACCGGGTAAACAGGCGGGATTTTCTTGATCCATCCCCAGGTATTGCGAAGGGCATTCGAAAATCCACCCGGTGAAGTTGCAGTAGTTGTTGTCATTCGATCCACTCCTTAAGCTGCTTCTTTCTTTGAGCGTATCGTGTAACTTGCCACGGCGAATACAATGATGGCACCGCGCAGGACCATCTTGAGGTATGGGTTTACCCCCAGCTGGTTGAAGGTCGTGTCCAAAATCCCGAAGATCAACACACCTGCCAGGGTGCCCCACACGCCACCTTTGCCACCTGAAAGGGCGGTACCACCGATCACCGTCGTGGCGATGGAGTTTAGGTCATAAAGTCCGTTTGGCCCAACCCAGGGTGCCCCTGAACGCATCTGGCTGACCAGGAATAAGCCGGCAAGGACGGCGGTCATGCTGCACAGGATGTGTGCGCCGATCAGAACCCGGTCAGTCCGCACACCCGAAAGTCGGGAGACTTCAGCGTTCCCACCCACGCCATACAGGTGGGCGCCAAATTTCGTCCGCGCCAACAGGAACCATCCTAACAAGAAAACCAACAGCATGATGATGATCGAGACCGGGATTATACCGATTGTGCCGTAACCAAAATACTCAAAGCTCTTTGGCACACTGCCGGTGTAGTTTGAAAACGTTGCATTGATGATCCCCTTGATGATCAAGCTCATGCCCAGGGTAGCTATGAAGGGGTTTACTTTTAGCTTGGTGATGATCAGGCCATTTGCCACGCCAATGGCAATCCCGATACAAAAAACTGCAGGAATCGCCCATGGAAGATTGGCAGTTTCACCCTGCATGAGGTATGAAGACATAACAGCTGTGATGCTGATCGTGTAAGCCACGGAAAGGTCGATCGAAGCTCCAAGGATCACCAGGGTTTGCCCGACGGCCACAATACCCAGTGCCACCGAGCGAACGACGATGTTTAGCATGATAGCCGGGTTGGTGAATATCTGGCCGTCTGCCAGGATTTGATCCAAAATACCGCTGACCAGGAACACCACGATCAGGAATAAGTAAACTGGAGGGATGTGGATGGAGCGGGTGGTTCGCTTGAACCAACTGTCGGTTGCAGGTATGGTTGTCATTTCATCAGGCTCCTACTGCGGCAGGTGCCTCTGCCGGGGTTTCTTTTGCATGTCCAATGGCCATCAACATGATCTCCTGTTCCGTCGCTTTGGCCGGAAGCTCTCCGGCGATCCGATGGTCTGCCATGACCAGCACCCGGTCGCTCATCCCGATGACCTCAGGCAACTCCGACGAGATCATCAGAACGGCGATTCCCTTCTTGGTTAAATCGCGGATCATATCGTGAATACCCGCCTTTGATTCCACATCAATCCCGCGCGTCGGCTCATCAAAAATGAACACATCTGCATCAGAGGCCAGCCACTTGGCAAGTACTACTTTTTGCTGATTTCCACCACTCAGGTATTGTGCCTCTCGGTCATAGGAATCTGTGCGAATATCCACCTGTTTACCGAGCATGGGTACAAGTTTACGGGATCCTCGGATACCATCCTTAAAGATGAGTCCGAATAAAAATTGAACCGCCCGTACCGTTAATAGCATGTTATCCCTGATCGGCTGCCTGGAAGCGAGCCCTTCTGATTTTCGATCTTCTGTGACGAAGCCCATTTTATTCTTGATCGCCTTGGCCGGGCTTTTAAGCGCCATTACCTTGCCATGCAGCTCCAGGGTGCCAGTTTTGAAGGGCATAACCCCGAACAAAGATTGAGCTAATTCTGTCCGCCCCGATCCTTGCAGACCAGCTACGCCAAGCACTTCACCTCTGCGCAGCTCAAGGTTGATATCCTTCAAGATCTGGTTGGAGGCATTGCTGACCTTCAGCACAACTTCACCAAAGTCCTCCGGCTTGCCCAAGGGTGGGAAGTAGTGGTCAAGGGTGCGCCCAACCATCATATACACTACATCCGCGGGGGTGACGTCTTTTTTCATAACCGTCTTGATCAGCTTACCGTCTTTCAAGACCGTGATTTTTTCAGCCAGGTCGAAGACCTCCCTCAAGCGGTGGGAGATGAATATGATCGACATGCCTTTTTGCTTCAAACGCCCAACCAGGTCATTGAGCAGACCCACTTCGGTGTAAGTCAATGCGGCAGTGGGCTCATCCATGATCAGTACCTTGGCTTTGAAGGAGATGGCCTTGGCGATTTCGACCAGCTGCTGCTCTGCCACCGAAAGGCTGCTGACCAGTGCGGTGGGTGAGATCATTTTCTCTACACCCAGGTCCTTCAAAACTTCCACGGCTTCCTTGTTCATCTTGCGGATATCCAGCGTGCCGAGCTTCGAAGACTCTCGCGCCAGGAAGATGTTGTGGGCAACAGTCCGTTCGGGCAGCAGGTTGAATTCCTGGTAGATGATGCTGACGCCTTTCATTTGGGCTTCACGGGGGTGTGAAAAGGAAACCTTTTCTCCACCCAGGTAGATCGTCCCACTGTCGGGGATGTAAGCTCCCGACATGACCTTCATCAGCGTTGATTTTCCCGCGCCATTCTCACCCACAACGGCATGGATCTCTCCGGGAAAGAATTGCAGAGAGACATCATCTAAGGCAACCACGCCCGGGAAGCGTTTTGAAATATTCTGCACTTCCATGGTGGGTTGGATAGTTTCCGGTGGCATTTGTTTGATTTCTGCTACAGCTTCATTTTCCATAGAATGATCCTCGTTGCTCTTCGGCCGATCAAGCAAATAAGGTTTTCAAGAATTGTAGGCCTTGTTGTGCGATTGCATCCTGGCTGGGGGCGATCTCGCGCCAGATGCACACTGCCCGGGCAATTTCCTTGACCTGGGAGGTGAATGATTCGATCACAACCTGGCCTTGATAGTTGACGCTTTTTAGTGCCTGTGCGATCTCCAGCCAGTGTACCTGGCCGCTGCCGGGCACACCCCGGTCATTCTCGCAGGCATGGAAATGGAAGATCCTGTCACCTGCCAGGCGGATTGCCTCAGCGCTGTTCTTTTCTTCCAGGTGCATATGGAAGGTATCCAGGTGGAAGCCAAGATTATCTCTCCCAACGTCCCGGATTAGCTGGATCCCTTGTGATACGGTGTTGATCATGTCAGTTTCAAAGCGATTTAACGGCTCAAGCGCTAATTTTACCTTACTTAACGCTGCAATATCACAACATTCACGTAGCTCAGTTACCGCAGTGGACCATTCTTCCGCCCGGGCCTGGTCATCTTCGAGGTGAGCTTTGCCTACTGCAGAGTACATCGGGCCGCAGATCACCGGAGAGCCGGTTTGGGCAGCTGCATCGATCATCCACCGCATATAGCTCCGGGCATTCTCTCTAACTGGCAATGTCGGAGCTGCTGATGTTACGGTCTGGTCCGAATACACCGCAAATAATCGTTTCCAGGTGGTTCTGTTCCAGCGCCTGGTTGATGCGCGGGATATCGAGCAGTGCGGGGTTTTCGCAGGCGATTTCCAGGATGTCAAAACCCATCGCCTTCACCTTGGGGGCCAGGTCGATCACAGCCTCCGTCGTGCTGGGTGACACCCACACAAAAGAATTCACGCCAAATTTCATCGCCAGCTCCTCATTCCGCCACGGCGTCCAGCCGGTTGGGTGCCAGGGTGAAAATATTGTCCATGGCAAGGTTGATCGCCCCGATCACCCCGGCGTCGGTGCCGATATCCGAGAAGACAATCAGCAGGTCGCGTGTGGCCAGCGGCAATGAGCGGCGTAGGACGGCCTGTCGGATGGAGGACAACAGCAGGTCACCCAGGTGGCTCACCCCACCGCCAATCACGATCATCTCGGGGTTGTAGAAGTTTACCAATCCCGCCAAGACATCGCCAACAAATTGGCCACTTTCGCGGATGATCTCGGTTGCCATGCCATCCCCTTCCCGTGAGGCGTTCCCGACATCTTCCGCCCGCAGGCTGTTTCCATTGTCCTGGAAGTACTTCAATAGGATCGGGCTTTTCCCCGCCTGCGCCGCGGCCATTGCCCGTGCCGCGATCGCTGGCCCACCTGCAACAGCCTCCAGGCAACCCTTATTACCGCAGTGGCACATGGGTCCATTTTTATCCACACAGATGTGACCGATATCTCCCGCACAGCCGCTTGAGCCCCGATAGATTTTCCCTTCGCAAATGATCCCCGCACCGATGCCGGTACCGATCTTCACAAAGATCAAGTTGTCGGTTTCTCTTCCGGCGCCCTGGTAAATTTCACCCAGGGCCATCACATTTACATCGTTATCCACGACGACATTGGCCTGGGGGAACCATTGCTGGATGGTTTGAATAATCGGGTAGCGGTCCCATCCAGGCATGATGGGAGGTGACACCAGGCTGCCCACTGAAAAATCCACCGGGCCTGGCACGCCGATCCCGATACCGTTCAATCTGGTCGCATCGCGGCCGTGTTCCTGGATCAGTCTTTCGAGCACTGAGCATACCCGGGCGAGAATTCTGATCGGGCCATCTTTAACCGAAGCTGATTCTGAATAGCGTACGATCAGCTTGCCTGAGAAATCGGCAATACACAGGTCTATGCTGGTAGCGCCGATGTCCACACCGGCTACGAGGCCGTAATCACCGTTCAGGCTGAACATCTTGGAGCGCCGACCCCCGGTGAATTCGGTGAAGTCGTTCTCCACGATAATTTGTTGGTCGAGCAGGGATGCGATACAGGTCGTGATTTTGGTGCGCGAGAAATCGGTGAAGGTCACCAGGTCGGCTTTTGATAATTCACCATGCCTGCGGATCAAGTTAACCAGCACCTTTTCGGAATGGCTGATGAGATATTGGTTCAGCAAAGTACCTACCTGGAATTGCCTTACCGGCTTATCCAGTGAGGTGACTGTCCGATATTTCTTCTGCAGCACTTCGCGTGCTATACCCATGAAGAGTGAGGCTCGCCTATCGTTCTAGATTTTGTTTCATCAAGTCGGGCGGTGACGTGCATCGCTCAGACAAAAAACTCGATCAACCGACCAGTTGCCCGATCGTAAACGCGCTTTAGAACCAATATAAAGGACCGGATGACTCCGGATATTTGACTGTTAATTACAGGATTACATATCATTATAGCTTTTATTGCGATTCTGTCAATATCTTTTGTTCAAACCATAACAAGTTATGACAGTTTCGGTTATTACTTTAGCTATCCTGTATCCAGCTTCTATCCGTGCTCCGGTCCTTTGGTATCAATACTCTTCTTTGTTAGAGTATGATGCACTCCAGGTCAAATACTTTGGAGACCATCTCCAGCTCATTCAAATTGTGCCCGGTGGTGATGATGTAATGGTGTGATACCAGGTCATCCACCAGTTTCTTTCCATCAGGCACGCGTATGACCGCCCCATTCAAGCAATGTGAATTCTCGAATCCGGCGTATTTCGGCAGGCTGCCTTCCACGATCGACCAGCGGTCAAAGGGAGGCATCAGTTTCACCAACGTGATGTCTCCCACCGGAAGGCGCGCATCGATGGCTGTGGCGTTATCGTCTACAATGGCCAGGACCTTTTCTTTGAGTGTCCATTCGGTTGAGAATGATTGGGGAACAACCCCCAGATACCCGCAGTGGGCTGCCAGGATGTAATCCTCGGGTGCACCTTCCACTTCGGGGAAATACGGGATGTGTTCATGCTTCAAGGCCGCGTAACCCATCTGGAATGGATATAGGTTGGTCATCATGAACGGCACATCGATGGTCTTGCCGATCAGGATCTTGGTCATCATCGAAACCAGGTCGGCCTCGCAGCCCCAGACCAAGCGTTGATCCTCATATAAGAAATTCCACGCCAGGCATGGGGTGGTGTCGGAAAACATGGATTCGTTCAGGCAGTTGATGCCGGCCGCCAGGATATCCGGGTCCTGGTCCAGGTCACTTTTTATTGCCAGGTAGACTTTGACCGCGCTCAGGATAGCCCGCTGGGTAAGCTTCAGGGTCGGTGTGCTGGCTTTGCGCCGGTCCCATTCAATTTGGGCGGTCGCATCAGGGATGGCGCCAGCGCGCTTGCCCAATTCCTTGAAGCTCTTCTTGATCACCTTGACCCCATATTTTTCTTCGATGGCGCTGATACACTCCGGCTCCCACCAGTAGAACCGTTTGAAGATCTCATCCTGGTTGCCGCCACCGCTGGCCGGTTCATCCTGGTAGACCAGCAATTTCGAATGCTTCAGCTGCCGCCGTAATGCGAACGCCCGGCAGGCCCGCCTGGTCTTTTCCAGGTTTGTTGGGCCGATCACCCTGATCCCCTTGGCTGCCAGGAAGCTGTTGATCTCCCAATCCCACATAGACACGGTCCCAAATTCAGACGTGACGATCAGCAGGGGCTGGGGAAGCTTTCTGATCTTTTCCACCTCGCGGAAGGCAGCCCCCAGCATCTCCGGGAAGATCACTCCATCTGTATCGGGGAGTGGATCACCCAGGCGGACTGGCTCCAAGATCTCTGCATCCTCAGCCAGCAGCTCATGCAGCTTTTTCAGCTGGTTGGCAAAATCAGGTGCATCGGGTGATTTGTAGTAAATGGGAACTAGTTTTGCTTTCATGCTTCGCTCCTAATCATGCATCATCAGATCTGGTACCTGTATTGGTCAACTAAAGGAGGAACAGGATGCCAGTGCAGCCTGCCCCTCCTCGGATAAATCGCCTTTATACGTTGGATCGCCAAACGAACATTTATTTAATATCAGCAACCGAAACTTTTCTGCCTGTCTCAGAAGATTTGATACCCGCCTCCAGGATTTGCATGGCTTTCATGCCATCATAAAAGTTCGGGGCGATCTTGGTGCCTTTCTCGATGGCGGTCAGGAAATCCACCATGGCATGCACAAATTCGTGCTCGTAACCGATGATGTGACCGGGCGGCCACCAGGCTGCCACGTATGGGTGGGTAGAGTTCGTCACCAGGATGGTCCGGAAGCCCTGCTCATCGGTGGTATCCGACAGGTCGAGGTATTGCAGCTCGTTCATGCGCTCCAGATTGAACACCAGGCTACCCTTGCTGCCGTAGATTTCAAAGTAATTGTAGTTCTTCCGACCATTGGCAAAGCGGCTGGCTTCAAAGGAGCCCAAGGCACCGTTCTCAAATTCCACCAGCATGAAGGCCGCGTCATCCACGGTCACCTTGCCGGTGTCGGTGGCACCGGTCCCAGCCTTGAAGGTTCCCGCGCCTTTGCCGGGCAGTGGGCGCTCGGGGATGAAGGTTTTCATCAGTGCAGTGACTGTCTGGATATCTCCCACCAGGTAGCGCCCCAGGTCGACGCTGTGCGAGTTCAGATCGAAATGAGGTCCGGCACCCGCGAATTTCTTTTGTAAGTGCCAGGTCAGCGGGAATTTCGGATCGGTGATCCAGTCTTGCAGGTAGGTGCCGCGCCAGTGGTAGATCGTACCGATCTTTCCTTCGTCGATCAACTTTTTAGCAAAGCTCACGGCTGGGGCACGACGATAGTTATGGTTCAGGTAATGCACCACACCGGCTTTTTCAGCGGCTTCGAACATTTCTTTGGCGCCCTCATAGGTCAGGGTGATCGGTTTTTCGCAAAAGATGTGCTTCCCATGTTTGGCAGCTGCGATGGCGATTTCCTGGTGCAGCCAGGTTGGGGTGCAGATATCGACGATATCCACATCCTTGCGCTCGATCACTTTGTGCCAGTCGGTCTCGATATCTTCCCAACCCCAGTTCTTGGCGAAATTGGAGGTGCATTCTACCTCCGTGTCACACGCCACCTTCAACACTGGCTCGATCCCCAATTGGAAGAACTTTGGCGCCTGTCTCCAGCCGTTGCTGTGGGCTTTGCCCATAAATCCGGTTCCAATAATGGCTACGTTTAGTTTTTTCAAGGCATGTTCTCCTTTCTGTATGTGATTCCCTCTATCCGCCTATTTTAAAGATGCCGCGATTCTCTTCAATTCCTTGACACTTAAGGCCACCGCTTCATCCTCGCGTTCTGTCCAATCGGTGTGCGGGTGGTCAATCTCCACCGCCAGGAAGCCCTTGAAATTAGCCTTGTGCAGCATCTCAGCCAGGGCCTGGTTGTTGATCAGCCCCATGCCCACTGGCACGCCAGCAAAGAAGTGCCAGTCGGTAGGTTTGGCGTTCTTATCGGGCATCAGGTCTTTGACGTGCGTAGCCAGGGTATGCTGCGCAAGGTATCCCATGCCCTTCACCGGGTCATCCAGCAGGCGCAGGAAGTTGCCGGTGTCGAAATTCAAGCCGAAGAATTCTGAATCGACCCCTTCGAGCAGCTGCCGGATTTCGGCTGCGGTGAAATCGATATGGTTCTCCACGGCCAATTTCACTCCATGGTCCTTGGCGACCACCACAGCTTTTTTGAACATCTTGACCAGGGCGTCGATCTGCGGCCCATGGGGTTCGTGGCGAAACATCAAGCTGCTGCCGACCACGCGCATCACATCTGCGCCGATCTGGACTGCATTCGGGATGCCAGCCACCATCTCGTCAAAGGCAGCCCAATTTTGGCCGCGTTCCAGGCCATCCGGGTGACCCCAGGCGTACACACGGTCAAATTTATAGTCATCCAGCTGGGCTTTTAAGTCTTTGAACCAAGCCTGGTCGGCTCCCTTTGGGAAGAAGCACGATTCGAGGGACACCCCATCCACACCGAGCTCCTTGGCGCGCCTTAAGAAATCCTGCATGGTCATATTTTTGGCGGGTGGTTTTTGATCGGGGTATACTTCGCCAAAAAAACGGTGATAACAATAACTGTCAATGCCAACTTTCATTTTATGCCTCCTGAGTTAGGTTAAGTGAACTTTGGGTTATTCTCTTTATCATCCGTAGTTTCAGTTATTAAAATATTCTTTTGTCAGCCAGGTTATTTGGCCTATATCCGCAGGGCAATTCACACTTGTTATTACAGGATAACATTATTATAACGATTAAGCTGCCATCGTTCAAGGCAAGGCAGGAGCATTCATTGTTTGCTCGATGAGAACACGGGCTCATCTGAGAACCCCAAAACCCCGCATGGTTTGAATAGAACACGCCCCTCCTGTGCAGCATAGGTGATCCTGTTAAGAGATATGTATAGAATTGACATTGACTCAATCTTGTTCTTGCCAGATATTATACTGCCTATCTTTTTTCACTTCCAGCAGGCGGGTTTATCTACCTTCTATTGACAGGTTGTGTGTTTGTTTCTATAATAAGTTGTAATGACAGGATTACAACAATTTGCAAGCTGGTTGGGGAGGACAGGGTGAAAGACGCGATCAATTTTGACACTCACATTCCTTATTACATCCAATTGATGGATATCCTGAGAGAGAAAGTGCAGCAAGGTGAGTGGCTCCCGGGAAGCCAGATCCCTGGTGAGCAGGATCTGTGCGAACATTATCAGGTCAGTCGCACGGTAGTGCGACAGGCCCTGCGGGAATTAGAATACGAGGGCGTAATCATCCGCCACAAGGGGAAAGGCACATTTATCTCACTGCCCAAGATCAATGAGGGCCTTGCTCAGAAGTTGACGGGTTTTTACCAGGACATGCTTGAACGCGGTTTGAAGCCTCATTCCAAGGTGCTCCACCAGGAGGTCATCCCTGCATATGAGAAAGTGGCGCGCTATCTTGGCATCCAGCCCGGTGAAAAGGTGGTTGAAATCCAGCGTTTGCGCTATGCAGACGACGAACCAATCCAATTAGACACCACCTATATCCCGTATGAAATTTGTCCAGCAGTAGCAAATGTGGACCTCACCGACCGTTCCTTGTACGAATTTCTGGAAAACGAATGCAATATTTTCATTGCCAGGGGCCACCGGTATATCGAAGCTGTCCTGGCATCCGAGAATGAAGCAGCCCTGTTGGGGATCGAGCGCGGTGCGCCCTTGCTCATGCTCGATAGTGTCAGCTATTCGGAAGATGGTCGCCCGGTCGAATATTACCACGCCCTCCACCGTGGTGACCGTTCACGCTTTGAGGTTGAGCTGGTCAGGCGCATGGAATTGGCCTCAAAGCCCGTCGAGCTAGCCGGAAACCATTCCCGAAATCCCCAGACCACGCCAACCAATGGTAGTTCCAGGTAAAGGCGGGTTAGCTACTTTCACTGATGAATGGAAAAAGGTAAACGGAGTTCACCATGCAGAAAAAATTCCTAATTGGTGTGGACCTTGGCACAAGCAGCACCAAGGCCGCGCTGTATCAGATTGACGGAAAGCTTATCTCTGAAGCCTCGGTCGAAGTGCCCATCTATTACCCCAAGCCAGGCGTGGTGGAGCAGGAGAATGAGGATTTCTATACCTCTGCTGCCCAAACTATTAAGCGCTGCATAGAAACCAGCGCGGTCGATCCCAAAGATATCGCCGCCATCGCCTTTGATTCCCAGATGGCTGGTATTGGGATGATCGACGAGGATTATCGCCCGGCGGGCAGGTTTGACTCGTGGCTGGATATGCGTTGCCAGCCCTATATTGCCTGGATGGACAAGGAAGCGGGCGACCTGGTCACCCAGCTCACCGGCTGCCCTCCCACGTGTGATCACGGCCCCAAGATGCTGTGGTGGAAGCATGAGCAGCCCGAAACCTACGCCCGCACTGCTAAGTTCTTAACGCCTTGCGGCTATGTGGCGGGCAGGTTGGCTGGGTTGAGAAGTGACGAGGCCTTCATCGACTACACATTCATTCACTTCACTGGGTTTTCCGATGCGCAGAACATGCAGTGGTCGGAAGAATTGTGCACCCGGTTTGGGTTGGATATGGATAAGCTTCCCAGGATCATCGAACCCTATGCGGTGGTCGGTGAGGTCCAAGCAGGACCTGCTAAAGAGTTCGGTCTGGCGCCAGGCACGCTCATTGCAGCTGGTGCCGGGGATACGGCTGCCAATGCCCTGGGGGCAGGCATCGTTCACCCTGGCATGCTCTTTGATGTTGCTGGCACAGCCGCTGTCCTGGCAGGCTGTGCTAACAATTTCGTCGCCGATATCAAGAACCGGGCGCTAATCACCATGCGCTCAGTCATCCCTGGTTTATGGAACCCGCTGGCGTATATCGGCGGGGGTGGGATTGCCCTGCGCTGGTACCGCGACCAGTTCTTCAACCGCTCGCGCGGCCAGCAGCTACCTGTGCCCGACAAAGACTTATATCCCCTGATGCTGGCCCAGGTTGAAGCCGTCGCACCGGGCGCGGATGGGTTGTTCTTCTCACCCCACCTGGGAGGCCGCATCTGTCCCTCTAGCCCGGAGATGCGCGGAGCCTGGATGGGCCTTTCCTGGTCGCATACCCAAGCGCACTTCACCCGGGCGATCCTGGAAAGCATTGCTTATGAGTATGCATATTACCTGAAAATATTGAAGGAATCCCTGCCAGAATTGGTCCTGGTGCAAGCCCGCGTGGTCGGTGGCGGGGCGCGCAGTCCAATCTGGAACCAGATCAAGGCTGATATCTTGAATGTCCCGTACCAACGTCTGAAAGGCAATGAGTTTGGTGCCTGGGGCGCGGCCATGATCGCCGGGAAAGCCGCCAGCCTGATCGATGACCTGGCCTCACATGCTGAACAGACTGCCATTTTGAGCGGATCACCCTATGTCCCGTCTGCAGAAAACCATGCCATCTACGCACCGCTGATCGATCAGTACATCCGCATGGAAGAGACGATCAACCAGTTCTATAAATCCTAATCAATCGATCAGCCGATATTTATCCAGTTTGCTTGAGGAATGCGAATGAAAAAACCCGTTAAATTATGTATGATCGGGGGTGGAAGGGTAGGGAAGAACCACTCACGCGCCATCACTGGTTACGTTCCCGGGGCCGAAATTGTCGCCCTGGTTGAGATGGTGGAAGTGGTACGCCAGGAAACCGCCCGCGAATTCAATATCGATAACCAGTTTGCATCGCTTGAAGATGCCCTGGGCAAGGTGGATTTTGATGCGGTGGTGATCACTACCCCGACCCCCACCCACCTGCCTATTGCAGCCCTGGCAGCGGAGCACAAGAAGCATGTCTTTCTCGAAAAACCCATGGCATTATCTTTGCCCGAGTGTGACGCGATCTTGGATGTGGTCGAGAAGTACGCCGTGCTTTTGCAGTTAGGTTTCATGCGCCGTTTTGACCCGGAATTTGTGGCTGCTGCCCAGCGCATTCAAGCCGGTGAGATCGGTCAGCCCATGATAATCAAAACCAACACGCACGGGCCGGGTCTACCGCCTGCCTGGGCGCGTGACCTCAAGACCTCCAACGGCATGCTGGCAGAGGTCAACAGCCATGACTGGGATACCCTGCGCTGGTTCATGGGCTCGAACCTTGAGCGCGTATACACTGAAGTCGCCAATTTCAAGGGTGCCGCGAACAACGTGGATACACCCAACTTCTACGATAACGTCCTGGTCAATGTCAAATTTGAAAACGGCGGCTTGGGATTGATCTCTGGGGTCTGCCCGTGCGGCTATGGTTATGATGCCCGGGTAGAGATTGTGGGCGAGAAGGGCATCATGCAAATCGGTGAGCTGAAAGGCCAGGCGGTGATTGTCTGCACTGATCGTGACCATGGGTTGGTCACACCCATTCAGCGCACCTGGCCAGAACGTTTTAAGTGGGCCTACATTAATGAGATGCAGCATTTCGTCTCGTGCATCCAAACCGAGACCCAACCCCGCGCCAGCTGGTATTGATGGCCGTTGGGCTGTGGCTGGCGTTCTGGCTGGGACGAAATCTTTCCTTGAGCAACGGCCCGTTTATTTGAAGGAGATACTCCAGGCGTAAGCCTGGAGCTGAGTGAGGAGCTATGCTAGCTGCTGTTTATCACGGTCCAAACGATTTGCGTCTTGAGGATGTGTCCATCCCCACATTAGAAAAGGGGGAGATCCTGGTCAAAGTGGCCAGCGCCAGCATCTGCGGGACGGACCTGCGTATCCTGCACGGCAACCATCGCATGTACCCGCCTGGCACTGTGCGTATTCCCGGGCATGAGGTGGTTGGGACGGTGGCGCAGGTTGGTGCCGAGGTGGACGATTACACCATCGGCCAGTGCGTCTTCGTTGCCCCCAATACCGGTTGTGGGCATTGTCAGCAGTGCGTATCCGGCAACAACAACCTGTGTGCCCAATATGATGCCATCGGGGTCACTTCGGATGGTGGTTTTGCGGAATACGTGCGCATCCCGGCAAATTCAGTCCGCCAGGGCAACGTCATCCCCATCAGTGAGACGGTCGATCCGGCCGTCGCTGCCCTGGTGGAACCCTTCGCCTGTGTGCTGCGGGGCCAAAACGCCCTGCACATGCGTCCGGGTGATACAGTGTTGATCATGGGTGCTGGGCCGATCGGCGTGATGCACCTCAAGCTCGCCCGGGCACGTGGCGCCGGCCTCATTATCGTCAGTGAGCCCTCGCCTCACCGGGCTGCCCAGGCCAAACAGATGGGTGCTGACCGGGTCGTTGATCCCACCACCCAAGACCTTAAAGCTATCCTCGGCGAAGAGAGTAAAGGCCGGGGAGCGGATATTGTCATCGTGGCAGCCCCCGTGCATGCCTTACAGGAAAGTGCGCTCGACCTGGCAGCCATCGGTGGGCGGATCAATTACTTCGGCGGCCTCCCCAAGGACCGGCCCGTGATCAATTTCAATTCCAACCTGGTGCACTATAAGGAGCTGGTCATCACCGGTACTACGGCCTGCAGCACCGCCGACTGCTGGCAGGCCACCCGCATTGTCAACTCAGGACTGGTTGATCTCTCAGATATCGTCAGCCAGCGCTTCCCATTGGCTGAAGCCTTGAAAGCCTTCGCTGCGGCGGAGGATGGAAAATCACTCAAGATCGTCCTGGAACCATAGCCCGCATGTCAGCCTCCCCCCTTCCTGGTTCACCGCATCCGGTTGTGACCGTCCTCGGCCAGATCCATTATGAGCAGCTTGGGATCACCGATGCCCACAATCATGTTTGGATTGAGCCAATCCCTGGGGCGAGTGAAGGCAGCCCGGTGCTTAACCAATACGACCAGATCCTCGACGACCTGGTCGAGTACCGCCAGCAGGGAGGATCGAGCCTGTTGGACTGCCAGCCTGCTGGTTGCGGCCGGAACGGCAATAAACTGCTTGAGCTTTCAAGGAGCTCTGGGGTGAATATTGTGGCCTGTACCGGGTTTCACCGTACCAGGTATTACAGCCCTGGATTCTGGCTCTGGCAGGCTGGTGCCCAAAAAGTGGCTGACTTCCTTTGCTCTGAGCTCCAGGAGGGTCTGGTTGAAACCCTTGCTTCTCCCATTCCATGCCGGGCCGGGTTCATCAAGATCGCCCTGGAAGCATCGTGGACAGACTGCCCTCTGGCAGCTTTAGAGGGAGCTGCCCAAAGTGCCAGGAAAACTGGGGCTTTGATCGAGATCCACACCGAGAAGGGTGCCCTGGCAGAGAAGGCATTTAACTATTTCGAGGCGAACGGGATCTATCCCCACCAGCTGGTATTCTGCCATATGGATAAACGGCCGGATTTCAGCCTGCACAAGGCCCTGGCGAGCCTGGGCGCGCTGCTTGAGTATGACACTTTTTACCGGCCCAAGTACGAGCCTGGAACCAGGCTCTGGCCGTTGATTGACCAGATGGTTGAGGCCGGCCTCTCAAGCCATGTTGCACTGGCCACCGACATGGCCGAGCCTGCCTCTTACCGCTCTCTGGGTGGTGGACCCGGGCTCAAGAGCTTGCCTGGTGAGATCCAGGAAAAACTAATAGAAAAAGGATACCCGGAAGAGATTCGCAAGCAGCTGCTGGGAGGCAATATCTCTCGCCGGCTGGCCGGGATTTTTTAAATCAAATATCAGGAGAATATGATGGTTGACTTACCTTTTGCTTTTACGCTGCCCACGCCACAGGTGATCCCCTCCAGGGTGGATAACCACATCATCCGGCGCCTGTCCGCTTTGCGCGGCCAGTTTCTCGATCAAGATACCTACAACAAGATGTTGGCCGAAGACGACCGGTTGATCTACGAAGTCTACGAGATCAAGCGCCCCGAGATCGAAGGCGAGCTGCTGATGGGCATCACATTCGTCCATCCGGGTAAAGTTGGCAATGAATTCTATATGACCAAGGGGCACTTCCATTCTGTGTTGGATACTGCCGAAATGTATTACTGCCTGCGCGGTGAAGGCTACATGGTGATGGAGACTCCAGAAGGTGACACCTCAGTGGTACGTCTTGTTCCTGGCGAAGTTTTATATGTGCCACCCCGCTGGGCACACCGCTCGGTGTGCACCTCCCGCCAGGATGACCTAGTGATGTTCTTCGCTTACCCAGGGAACGCTGGCCATGATTACGGTACCATAGAGCGCCAGGGATTTCGAAAACTAGTCGTTGATGGCCCGACCGGCCCGCAGGTGATCGATAACCCGCGCTGCCAGTGAGTAGAAGAGTGTTAAAGGCAGATTCGGCGAGCTTACGCCGCAGCTAGCTGAGTTCGTGCAAGTTGTAAAAACTACCAGGGCATACCTGGAATAAAGGAAATCGGTGATGGATAATAATAAATACACTGTCGTACGAAAATCTGTTCCCACGTTTTACTTTATCGGTGTCACAACCACCAAGTCTTCCATCATGAAAGTCTTCCCGCTGTGGATGAAGATCATGGGACGCGAGGAAGTCGTTATGGAAGGGGTGGATTGTAAAATCCATGACGAGCCTGGGGCGTACCGCCAGGCAGTCGCCCAGATCAAGTATGACCCGTTATCCCTGGGCGCGCTGGTCACCACCCATAAGATCGACCTGCTGAATGCGGCACGTGATATGTTCGAGTATCTCGATCCCTATGCCCAGATCACGGGTGAAGTCTCGTGCATCTCAAAGCTGGAGGGCCGCCTGGAAGGCCATGCCAAGGACCCCATCACATCTGGCGCCAGCCTTGACGCCATCATCGAGCCGGGCTACTTTGGGCGGACACATGGGCACGTGCTGTGCTTTGGGGCAGGCGGCTCAGGCGTAGCCACCTTGCTACACCTCATCAATAAAGGGAGTCAGGCCGACCGGCCCGAAAAATTCACCTTTGTCAATCGATCGCAAGGTCGGTTGGACCATGCCAGGGAAATGGTAAGCAGCCTGAGCACCGATATCGAGATCGAGTACATCTGCAACTCCGACCCGCTCGTCAACGACCAGATCATGGAGAAATTCCCGCCGTATAGCATCATTATTAACGCCACGGGCATGGGTAAAGACACTCCTGGCTCGCCTATCACCTGGAACGGTAAATTCCCCATGTATAGCATCTCCTGGGAATTCAATTACCGCGGCGAGCTGGACTTCCTGCACCAGTCACTGGCCCAGGTGGAAAGCCGCAAGGTGAAGGTGGAGGACGGCTGGCTGTATTTCGTCCACGGGTGGACCCAGGTAGTTTCCCAGGTGCTGCACTTTGACCTGACCCCTGAGCTATTCGACCGCATGAACCAGGCAGCCTCCACGGTGCGTGGCAAATAAGAAGGACGGTGAAGCGTGAATAAAGCCGACCTGGCAGCCCAATACCATGAGCAAGGATTTGGCTGTGCTCAATCTGTACTGGCCTCCTACGCAGGTGATTTTGGCCTCAGTGAGGGGCTGGCATTACGCCTGGCAACCGGCTTTGGCTCGGGCATGGGCCGTATGTGCGAAGTGTGCGGCGCCCTCACCGGTGCATTCATGGTGATCGGGATGAAGTACGGCAAAGAAAATACCGACGGCACCCGTTACGGGGCGGAGACCGAGACTACCTATCGCCTGGTGGCTGAGGCAGCCGAGAAATTCAAGCAGCGCAATCGGTCGATCTACTGCCGCGAGCTGATCGGGCACAATTTAATGGACCCGGCTGAACGTGCTAAAGTAGTAGAGCTGGGCCTTTTCAAGACCACCTGCCGTAAATGTATCCTGGATGCGATGCAGATCCTGGAAGAAACCTTATGAGTAACGCAGGCCGGGTGGCTCAATGACGCAGCTCGCTCCGCATGACATCGCCAGGATGATCGACCTTTCCTGTGTCAGGACGGTATCTTCACGGGCTGATATTGAGAAAATGGTCCAGGCTGCCAGTCAGTATGGGTTCGGGCATGTTTCCGTTCTGCAATGCTTTATCCCTTACACGAAGCAGTTGCTCAAGGGCCATCCCCACGTCCAGCTGGTGGGGAATGTCAGCTTTCCTTCCGGCTCTGATTCAACCACGCTAAAGATCATCCAAGCCAGGGAGCTGGCTGCGGCTGGATGCGATGAGATCGACATGGTGATGAACATTGGCAAGTTGCGCTCTGGTGAGCTTGCCGAGGTGGAAAGCGATGTCCGCTCTGTCATTAATACCGTCAGACCGATCCCGGTCAAGGTCATCATCGAGGTCATGTACCTGACCCCTTGCGAGACCGCCGCGGCCTGTGACATCTGCCTGCGCTCAGGTGCCTCGTTTGTTAAAACTGGCACGGGTTGGGCTGACCGGGGTACCACCGTGCGGGATGTGCAGTTCATCCGCTCATTGGTTGGTGATCGCATCCAGATCAAGGCCTCCGGTGGCGTCCGCACCCTTGGAACGCTTTTAGAAATGTACACCGCCGGTGCCAGGCGTTTTGGTGTGAACCTCAGGTCGGGAGTTAAGCTTGTTGAAGAGGCCATCGCCTGTGGGAAGCTGTTTGAAGTCGAGTAACTACCTGGTCAGCTTATTATGACGAAGATGATCATCTCCTTCGACCCTGGTGATTTTAGGAATAAAGTATATTTATTAGGTCTGGAAGATACCTGCCTGGCAAGTACCAGGCCAGGCTAAGCGATGAATTACGCAAGTGTGAGATATTGAGACTGCCAAAGGAAATGGAAATTACAACCTGGAGGAACAGCGATAAAAATCTTTCGAACTGCAGTTCAGATAGTCAATGCAATCCATCAAAAATCTCATAGAAAGGAAAAAATGATATGAAAATCGGTTTGTTTACTGCTACATTTCTGGATATGCAAATTGAAGATGTGTTCAAAATGGCCTCAAGCCTGGGGTATGGGGCTGTGGAGATGCCAGCTTTTGCCAACAACCCGCACCTGGATATCGAGCAGATCGTCAAGGGCAACCAGGCTGCCGAGCTGAAAAAACTGGTGAGCTCCTACGGTCTGATCATTTCTGCCCTGGCGAACCATCCTGAAGGTCAGATCGTGTTGGGGCCGTACGGCAAGGACACCGATGCGATTTGCCCAGGCACCAAAGAAGAGAAGATCAAGTTTGGCACAGAGCGCATGATCAAGACCGCCCAGGCTGCGAATGCCCTGGAAGTGCCGGTGGTCACTGGCTTCATCGGGTGTGAGAATTTTGGACGCTTTTTCCCATGGCCCTACTCGAAGGGCTGGTCTGATATGGAAGCTGAGTTCGTCGAGCGTTGGGGCAAGATCCTCGATAAATTTGGTGAATATGGTGTCAAGTTTGCCCACGAGCCGCACCCCAATGAGCTGGCCTATAACGTGGAGACTGCCCTGCGGGCAGTGGAGCTGATGGGCGGGCGTAAAGAGTTCGGCTTCAATTTCGACCCCGCCAACCTGATCTACCTCGGTATCGATGTGGAAAACTTCATCGATGCCCTGGCTGGCAAGATCTTCCATGTGCATGCCAAGGATGGTGAGGTGGTGGTCCACAACGTGCGCCGCTCGGGTGTCATCCCCCAGGGTGACTGGCAGCGCCTCGGGCGCGGCTTCCGCTTCAGGATCCCCGGCTGGGGTTCGGTGCCTTGGAAGAAGGTCATCACCGAGCTTTCTTTGATCGGCTACGATTATGTCATGTCGTATGAGCACGAAGATGTGACCATGAGCCGCAATGATGGCATCACCAAGACCATCGCGTACCTGAAGCCCTTGATGATCGACAAGCCCTATGAAGGGCGCAACGATGTATTATTCCAGTAGAGATTGATCGACGAAGGAGCAGATGACATGGCAAATATGATGAAAGCAGCAGTTTTCGAGAAAGTAGGGGTCATCAAGGTAAAAGAGGTTCCCATCCCTGAGATCGGTGATGACGAAGTACTCATCAAGGTCAAGAATACTGGCATTTGCGGTACGGATTGGAGCATCTACAATGGTTGGTATTCAGCCGATAAGCTGCCCATGATCGCCGGGCATGAATTTTCGGGTGTAATCGCTCGCATTGGGAAGAAAAATAACGGTTTCAAAGAAGGTGACCGGGTCACCGCCGACATCAACATGAGCTGTGGTACCTGCTTTTATTGCCTGCATGGCCAAAAATTGCTGTGCGATAGCTTCACCCAGCTTGGCATCCATACCGACGGTACCTTTGCTGAATACGTCAAAGCCCCTGTCTCCTTGCTTCACAAGCTGCCCGACAACTTGAGCTTTGAAGAAGGTGCCTTCATCGAACCGGTCTCCTGTGTTATCCATGCCGCTAAAGCTATGGATGCTTGCCTGGGCAGCAGTGTGGTGATCATTGGCTGCGGTTTGGGCGTGCTGCATGCCCGCATGGCGGTCCTGCGGGCCTGTGCCCCCGTGATCATCTTTGGAGATAACCGCAAGCGTTTGCAGATCGCCAAGGATATGGGCGCTGATTATGCCATCCATATCGACGATGTGGCTGATCCGGTCGCAGAGGTCATGCGCCTCACCAATGGCCGTGGCGCCGATTACGCTATAGAAGCCGTTGGGAAGGTTGAGACCTACGAGCAGGCTTTCGCCATGTTACGCCGGGGTGGTAAACTCTCAGCGTTCGGCATTACCGGCGAGCAGGATGTGATGCGCGTGCGTCCCTTCGAATTTGTGCTTGGCGAGAAGAAGGTCACCGGCTCGTGTGCCGGGGTGGGCGCCGATTGGCCGGACGCTATGACGCTCATCTCTGCCGGGCGCATTAACCCGAAGCCCTTGTTCTCAATGAAGGTTCCACTGGAAGACCTGGAGTGGGCCCTGCACGAGCTACGCCGTGACCCTAGCCTGTTTAAGATTTTCGTCTCGCCTGAGGTCTCCAAGCGCGAGGTCCTGTAGGATAATTGCTCAGGCAGCCCAGTTTTATGAGCTGCCTGAAAGATAATATCGCAAACTAGGAGATAAACCCTTGAAAATCACGAAGATCGAGCACGTCTCGATCAATGTCACCGATATTGGGCGTTCCATCGATTTTTACGGCCGCATCCTCGGGTTGACCCAACAGCAAACCGTGGGCTGTGGGGAGTTCGATATCACCTATTTTTCCCTGCCCGACGGCTCCCGCCTTGAGCTGTTTGATTACCACGGCAAGAACCCCAGGGGTTTGCGGCCGGAATCCGAAGTGGGGCTCAGGCACATCGCCTTCCAGGTTGAGGATGTGGCTCAGCATGAAACGCAGTTGCGCGCGGACGGCGTAGAGATCACCCTGCCTACCTGTGAGCTGCCTGACCTGGGTGCCAGGGTGCTGCTGTTCCTCGACCCGAACGGCGTGACCCTTGAATTTTGCGAAAAACTTTAACGGGTGAGTATTATTGGTGTTCAGATAAAAGTAATCCTTGATGTAAAATCTTACTGGAGGAAACCACACATGGAACCAAGAGATATTCTGCTTAGCCCGATCATGATCGGTACGCACCGCAGCGAGAATCGCTTCTTCAGCCAGGCAATGGAGTGCACCGATGCTGATTATGAGGGAAATCCATCTGACCTGACCTACGCTCGTTATGAAAACTTGTTCAAGGGTGAGGCCGGCATGGTCAGCCTGGAGGCCATCACCATCACCGACAAGAATCGCTCACGCCTGAACCAGCTGTTCATCATGCCCCAGAACCTGCCTGCCCTGACGAAGTTCGTCCAGCGCCTGCGCGAGGTTAATCCCAAGACTATCTTCATCTACCAGCTTACCCACTCCGGTGAGCTCAGCAACCCCGAGTTTTCGAAACGCCTGTCGGTCAAACCCCTGCCGGGCTTCAAGGCAGATGTCTTCACCGAGGATGAATTCGAGAAGATCATGGATGACTTCGTCCTGGCAGCCAAGATCACCTATGATTCAGGCGCGGATGGGATCGACATGAAATTCTGCCATGGTTACCTGGGCTCTCAGATCCTGCGGCCCTATAACACCCGCAAGTGGAAATATGGTGGAAAATGGGAGAACCGGCGCCAATTCGCGTTCGACCTGTATGAGCGCATCCAGAAAGCTGTGCCCGACAAGAACTTCCTGATCGGCTCGAAGATCTCGGTCTGGGAAGGCTTCCCGGGCGGCTTCGGCACAGCCGGGCCGGATACACCCGTGATCGACCTCACCGAGCCGGTCGACCTGGTCAAGGGTCTGGAAGAGCGCGGCGCCCAATACTTCATTCAGTCCGCTGGTAGCCCATCGATCACCATCAGCCTGACCCAGGCGGATAAAGACCACCCGTACTTCGCATACCTGCACCAGTATTTCGCCAAGGAGCTGCGCGAGAACCTAAAGCCGGAAACGGTTGTGATCGGCTCGAATTATTCGGTGTTCGGCAAGGGCAAGAGCAAGCTCCAGGCAGTCAGCTCTAAAGATAGCAGCCTGCTGGTGTACGGTGCCCAGAATATCGCCAAGGGCTACGTCGACATGGTCGCCGTCGGACGCCAGTCCCTGGCTGACCCACTGTTGCCCCTCAAGCTGCGTGAGGGCCGTGAGAAAGAGATCAATTATTGCACCACGTGTGACAACTGTCTTGAGCTGCTCATCCGCCAGCGCCCGATCGGCTGCTGCACCTATAACAAGTATTACACCAAGGTCTTGCAAGATACCCGCAAGGAGTTCGGCCGGCTGAACGAGATGCACACCTAGGTGTGTGTTGTAATGCACCCCTAAGCGCTTGTTGTAATGCGCCCCACAAAACCTGCCTGGAATTATCGGGCAGGTTTTTATTTAGTTATTAAAATCACCCCAGCTTATCACTGAACCCCGCTGTGTTAGAATAATCGCGGCTTCTATTGTGATGAAATTTTAGGAAAGGACGGGGCTATGAAATACAGGCGATTTGGACGGACAGGCTTGCTGGTGAGCGAGATCGGCCATGGGCTGTGGGGGATGAGCGGCTGGTCAGGCGCGGATGACAGGCTCTCGCAAGAAACCCTGCAGAAGTCCCTGGAGGCTGGCTGTAATTTCTACGATAGCGCCTGGGCTTACGGGGGTGGGCACAGCGATCAGCTGCTGGGCTGGCTGATCAAAAACAACCCGCAAGCTGAGATCATCGCGGCCAGCAAGATCCCTCCCAAGAACTTTAGATGGCCAGCTACTGCGCAGGCTACCTTGCAGGAAGTCTTTCCACGCCAGCACGTCATCGATTATACAGAACGGATCCTGGAAGGCGTGGGTACAGGTACGCTGGATTTGCTCCAATTCCATGTATGGGATGACAACTGGGCAGATGACGATGAATGGAAACAGACTGTTACCGAGCTCAAAGAGAAGAAATTGATCCGCTTCTTCGGGTTGAGCCTCAACCGTTGGGAACCCTGGAACGGGCTGAAGGCCATCCAGACCGGTCTGGTGGACGCGGTCCAGGTGATCTACAATATTTTTGACCAGGCGCCCGAGGATGCCCTGTTCCCGTTGTGCGAAAAGCTGGATATTGGTGTGATCGCGCGTGTCCCATTGGATGAGGGCGGCCTGACCGGTAAGTTGACCCTCCAGACTCGCTTCCCCGAGGACGATTGGCGCGCCAGGTATTTTGGCCCCGAGAACCTGCCCCAGACCGTAGCCCGGGCAAACGCCTTGCAGGAGCTGGTGCCAGATGGTATGAGCCTGCCCGAGATGGCCTTGCGCTTTGTGCTCTCGAACTGGGTCGTCAGTACGACGATCATCGGGATGCGTAACCTGGCTCACCTGCAGGAAGATGTGAGTGTCAGCGATGGGGTAGGCCTGTCTGCCGAATTGATCGAAAAACTACGCCCTCACCGCTGGGATCGCAAGGTGGCTCCCTGGTCGGATTAGTTCAGCCCAATTCAGGATTATTCTTGGGCTCTTTTTCAATAACTAGTTGGATTGCGGTGCCTTATACCGTATTGTAAAGATTCGTCCAGGAACGCCTCGATATTCTCCAACGGCGTGCCAGCGACAATTCCATTACCGGCTGCAATGCACATCCCACCGTCGGGCCGGTCAAAGATATCGATCAGGCGGCGAACTTCGGCCCGCACCCCTTCGGTGTCTAATTCTTGCAGGGCATGCTGCACGTCTACGCCAGCCAAAAATGACAGGCGATCGCCATACTCTTGGGCCACGTGCAATTCATCCATGGTCCCTTTTTGCACGGGGTGGAATACGTTTACCCCTGCATCGATCAAACCTGGCAGTGCCTGGGTGTTATTCCCACACGAGTGCAGCCACCAGTGCAGGAGATTCTCTCCCAAGAACCTTCCGATTTGGTCATAATATGGCTTGAGTAGTTCATTAAATGTCCGCGGCGACATGAATAACTGCTTTTGAAAGCCCAGGTCATCACTGGTCCAGTACCCATCCGGGTGCAGCTCCCTGACCGCCCTGCGCAGGTACCCCAGGTAGAGATTGCACAACGCCTCATGCAGGCGGTGCACTTCCTGGGGATGTTGGTGATAATCCATCAGGAGGGTATGCATGCCGCGGATCTCCCACGGGCGCTCAAAGAAAAGGCGCCAGCAGGCGAACAGGAGATAACGGTTTTCTTCGTGGGCTTTTTCAGCCAGGGTTTTTAATGTATCAAAGCGTGGGTCAGCTTCCGGGTCAGGGAAGTGAGCGATGAATTCATCTAACAGCTTCCAATCTTTCAACACGCAGCGGCTGTCATACGGGCCATCGCGCTTAATCTCCCAGGGTAAACCCCACGCACCGTAATCTGAAAGGTCAAGCCAAAGGAACACTGCGTCTTCCGGGTACTTCTCAAAATCCCGCAACGTTTCCCCATATTGTTCTTCCAGCCCTTCGCCCCACCAGTGTGCCATGATCATCGGCACCCTGATCGGGCTGCAGTGCTCCAAAGCCTTGATTACTTCTTCGCGCGGCAAGGGCAGGTATGGATCGATCTCACGCTTCAAGCGCTTCACCTTGAGGGTTCACTCAGTGTTCGTCGTTTTGCCTCGATCATCCCAGCCAGCTGCTCGCCTGCCTGGCAAGAATGCTGTAGAAACGGCTGCTCATCCACGTAACCGCTGTGGTGGATGCCCACCTCCAGGTTGACGCATTCGTGGTATGCAGATGCTGCCATCAGCTGGGTTAATCTGGGCCAATCCACACTGCCTGTAAAAGGGATCTTATGCTGGTCGCTTGCACCATCGTTGTCGTGCAAATGCACTGCCACCAACCGGTCCTTCAGCTTGTCCAGCTTTTTAATACCCGGCCCACCTAGGTTAGCATGCCCTGAATCGTAGCACAGGCCCAGGTAAGGCGGGTCATACTCGCCAAACAGGGTCTCCAGCATCTCAAAATCATCACCATCCATGTTTTCCAATGCCAGTCGCACCCCATGCGACTGGGTAAAGGATTCCAGGTCATCCAGAGACTTTCGAATCTGCTCCATCCTGGAAGGCCGGCTTTCGCGGACTTCGGTGGTAGGAATGTGGATGATCATCACCTGCGCACCCAGGCTGGCGGTCATCTCAATGCGGTTTTTCACCAGCTCCAGGCCTGCCTGGCGTTGGGTCTCATCGAATGCAACCCAATACCTTTCCTTCCCCTGGCTGGCATGCAGGTTCAACAGCTGCAGGCCGTATTGTTTGAACCAGCTGGTTATTTCCGCGATCTCGTCTGCTGGGTAGAGGTAATCGCTATACCACTGGTGGCACCAGTGCACGTGGGTGAAGCCCGTCTCGGCGATCCGCTTAAGGTACGGCCGCGCATCCCCATCGCTCCGAATGTAATCCGAGGTGATCGATAGCATAGTTCCCCCGATTATATGTGATTATCCTTGATCTACAGTTGCCATCCCCAATATCGTTTTGAATTGATGTTTGTGGATTGATATCGCTTTCTCATCCATGCTGGTAGGGATGATTAATTGCCTCAGCGGAAGAATTGTTGTATACTGGAAATGTCTATCATGGGGGAGCATGTGCGGTTCGCATTCACAAATCTATTCGTCTCCAGGCTGTGAACGACCTGGTGATTCAGCGAAAGGAAGTGATGGATCAACCATAGCTAAAAAAGTGAATTTATGACCACCGTCCAAGCGAGAACCATTATCGAATAACGAAAAAGGAGAAGCAATGGAACATAGATTTCACGCATTACGCACCATCGGTACAATCTTTCGAGTGGTCGGCTATATCTTCCTGGTCTTAACCATCCTGGGTGCCCTGGCAGTCTGCGGACTCTCGGCTATTGGCGGGACTGCCCTTGAAAGTGCTTCGTCAGAGCTCGGTGTTAGTTCCACGGGAGCAGGCCTTGTTAGTGGATTATTTGGTGGTTTACTCCTCGGACTTATTGTCATCCTCTATGGTGGGTTAATCTCCCTCATGTTGGTGGCCTTTGGTGAAGGCATTTATTTATTGATCGATGTCGAGGAGAATACCCGCAAGACCAGTTATCTCATCCAAAACCAGCCCAAGGTCTTGCCTGCAGAGCCAAGGACGTTGCCCCCCGCAGAAGGTCCAACACCCCAATCCTGATCACGGTAGACGATCATATCGAGCTATCCAGAGCCGCGGCATCCCGGCTGGCAGGGAAAATGGTTACCTTACAAGCCAGCGTAAGTATAGACTATCCAGGGTAATAATTATGAGGAATAAAGCTCCCTGGCTGGCTGTATTATTCATTTTAATAATTTTCTCCCTGATCTCCATCGAGCGCCGCGTTTCAGGCCAGGCTGATTCGCTGCAAATCTCCTTTATCGATGTTGGTCAAGGAGATTCTGCATTAATTCAGACATTCGATGGTTACAACATTTTGATTGACGGGGGACCGGTAGCTGCAGGCCCAAGCGTGGTGGCATACCTGCATGATGCAGGCATAACAGAGCTGGATGCGATCATCGCTTCGCATGCCGATAGCGACCATATCGGTGGCTTGATCGACGTATTGGACGCCACAGACATCTCAGTCTCATCTGTCATATACAATGGTTACCCGGGTGATACGCAAACCTGGAACAGGTTCGCCACCGCCGTTCAGAAGGAAGGCCTCACCTTAACGGTGGCTCAGTTTCCCGGCGAGCTGCACTGGGGCTCGACCACTGCCTACATCCTGAATCCGCCGACGGGCCTGGTTGACCCCGCCACGAACGCCGCCTCGCTTGTGTTGCTGCTCGACCATAGCCAGGTCGACACCCTGTTCACCGGCGATATAGACAGCACGGTTGAAGCCCAGATCGTCGCACGCCAGACACCGGTCGCCGCCGATATCCTCAAAATCGCCCACCACGGCAGCAATTACAGCACCAGCGCAGGGTTCCTAGAGGCGGTCCAACCGGAAGATTCAGTTATCTCCGTTGGACCGAACCCTTATGGCCATCCCGGAGCCGAGACGCTTTCACGCCTGTTCGCCAGCGGCTCACAGGTTTGGCGGACGGATTTGAATGGGACCATCCTGGTTACCTCGCCAGACGGGGAAACCTACCAGGTGATCCCAACCAAAACCTGGCATGAGGTTTACCTTCCGTTCGTAATCGTCAGTAAGCCATAATCAGCCTCCCCCATTACGGAGGATTGATCAAGAAACAAGAATATGCTTGCAAATAGATGGTATCCAATTGGATAGTTTGGATGAACGGGGAAAAGTTATAAAATCTTGTGAAAACAGATCTCGAATAGCCCTGGGCTGAGACTGAATTGTTACAATTCAGTCGCATATGTACGATTCTGCTTTCAGTTTTATTTTTGATTTTCACGCTACTAACTAGAAAGGGGCTGCCCTTTTTTGAGCAGCCCCTTTTGGATTAGGTTTTTTCTTTATTGGCTTAAATCGCGTGGCACGCGTACCGTAACTGATGCAAATGTGCTATTTCCACAGGCATCTGTCACCTGGTAAGTGATCGTATAAACCCTGCCTTGCCCAAGTCCCGAACGCTCAGCCCGCAATAAAAAGATGAATTTATCCAAAATGATGATGTCGTCTGGCTTGTCACCATCGCCCAGGCCATTGTCTGGTTCGTTCGATGTCACTGAGACCAAAGTTATAGTTGGGTTTGGATCAAAGTTATCCCACGCATCTACTGTTGCGACCACGGTCGTGTACTGATGCTTGGGGGGCCACAACATCGCCGGATTTACAGTTACTTCCAGCTCGGGTGGAATCTCGTCGCATACGCTCAAGCCCACAATCACTGGATCATGATCCGAGGAGCGGAAAGCATCCGGTGCATATAATGCATCCTGTCCATCCTGCTTGAATGTCATATCATAATCGATGAGATCAGGCTCGTCTGCATTGATGTGCCATTCGGTGACACCCGTAATCTGAGACGCCAAATTAGGGCTTGCCAGTGCTTGGTCCAGGTAACCCGTTTGACCATCGAAGACGTAGGTATAAGCGTGCATGCCGCCAAATTGCAGGATGAGGTTGACGTAGTCATCGGCAGTACCGCCCATATCATCCGGTCCTGCGATAATCGCATCGATCGGGTCTTCCATAGTGTACGAATTAAGATCGCCCATGATGATGTAATCCAGGTCGCCGCTTCCGGTTGGATCGCTTGCCAGCCAATCCACCAGGGCTTCTGCAGCGTGCTTGCGGGTTAGGTTGCAGTTACCCGCGCCATCACCAAGATCGGGGTCCCCCACGGCATCGCAATTAGAGCCCTTGGACTTAAGGTGGTTGATGGCTATCGTGAAAATACCACCTGTCGAGTTGGATTGGAAGGTTTGGGCTAGAACCGGTCGGTTGTAATCGTCCAGGAACCGTGGGTCCACGGATGAGTCCAGGATGGCATAGGCTCCAACCGGAGTGACCATGGCTGGCTTATAGATCAACGCCACACGGATGGCGTCTGTGCCGATGGCACCTGTGGAGATGTAAGCATAAGTGCCAGCCCCTAACACATCGTTCAGACCACTCACCAAATCCGCTGTGGGTACGTCATCAGGAGAATTCTCAATCTCGATCAGCCCCACTACATCGGCATTGATGGATGACAGGGCAGCCACAATCTTAGCCCGCTGGCGGGTGAATTCCTCCAGCGTATCAGCCCCCCGGCATTCCTGGTCACCTGCTGGGCCACAAATAAAACCGCCCGTATCGATGCTAGTGAAGTAGTTGAGTAGGTTAAAGGAAGCTACCTTCAGATTTCCTTCAAAATCGACCGGAGAAGCGCTTCGAGGATTCACAGAAGTATAGTCTGCTGCCTGTGTTGGCTGGATGCGGTAGAATCCGAAACTATAATCCATTACCCCGGTGACATTCATAAGGGTATCGCCCCCCCGGAAAAGGTTGCTCATGTTAAAGATCTGACCATTGGGATGGAGAGCTGGATCAGGGTTCTGTGCGCTGCGCCCATCATCCAGTGTGATGCGGCTGAGTGTGTTCGCCTGGGCTAAGGCAGCTTGTTCTGGTGAGCCGGGTTCATAGATGGCGGTTGGAGTATCCTGCCGGTCCGTGGTCAATACGATCTCGCCATACCGGTCAAAATTAAAATATTCAGAAATATACAGTGTCTGGGGGAAGGTTACCAGCATGCCCTCGTATGCCTCAAAATCGTTCAGGCTCGTCACGGGCAGGGAAACCGAAGTTGCAGTCACGCTGTTCCCGCTCGAGCAAGGCCATAATTGGCTCACCGTGACTTCGGTCATACCGTTGTATTCAGACACACTCCCACGTACGCGTACACCATCACCGATAAAAACATCCACCGCGCCCGGGGCATAGATAAACATGCCATCCGAGGTGGCAGGGTTCCCATCACCGGTCGTGTCCTGGACATGGAATCCATTCAAGTTTCCGTTGTCAGGCGACGCATTATTTTGAAAATCCCCCACGACGATCCCTTCCAGAGCCACCTCACTGCCAACCAGCGGGCTGGTGAGTCCACTTCCTTGTACGTCATAGATGGGCGTAAAGGGATCACCGCAGGCTTCAGGTGGGGGAACATATACCTGATTAGGTGCGCCAGGCGTATTGTAAGCCTCGCCTAAGCTTATCGTGCCTGCGTAGCCGGGGATGCCAGCCAGGTCATAATCATTGCGTACCCAGTCGGCAGCGGACTCGGTGTCAGCACCATCCGGAAAGCGGGAAGCGCCGCCGGGAGCAAAAGGCAAACCGTCATAGTATGCACTGAGCGAGGGAATGCCATAGGTCATATCATCCACCCCACCATCGTTTACAGACACACCATCTGCAATCAGGCTCCACGGAGTCTCATCGAATACACCGTCATTGTTGGTGTCCAGATCGCTATTTAGTGCTCCGGTGAAGTCTTTGACCAACAAAAGGCTCAGAGTGCCGTTCTCCAGTGAATTTGCTGCCAGGTTTTGCAGCCAAAACCCGCTCGCATCCGTGGTACCAACTTGGATCACCTCGTCAACAATACCAAAATTAGTGGCATCGCCCTCGATCTCAAGTATTGTGTACGCTGAGTAATCGGTGCCAGCGGAACCGAAGACTTCAACATATTCCACATCGGTCCCAGTCGTGCTGGCTGAAAACTCGTTGATCTTAGGCTCAAGTGTGGTGGGGGCGCAGGAGGCAGTATATGTTCCCAGTCCATCGAAAGTGTCGGTTGCAAACCCGATCCACTCAATGGATGGAGTAAATACATTGCTTCCATCCGGGTCACCGGCACATACGGTGTCCAAACGCCTCAAGGTATTATCAGCCGTGCTCACAAGGCCACTCCCCCATTCTGTCCCTGGGTCAAATCCAATCTGGCCGATCACATCGAGTATTACTGTGCCCTTGCGCAAGACAACTGCATCGTCACCATTGAACCATCCAGATCCATTCGTCTGGTCAGCTTGCGCAAGTATGGTGGCATTAGCAGAAGAATGAGCAAGTACATATACATCTCCGGCGCTCACTGATCCTGTAAGGTTTATGGTCAACCCTGCAGTGGAGCTGCCGTTGAAATACATTTGAACGTTATACGAACCAGTTGCCAGGTCGATGGCTGAACCAGTCCCATTGTATAACTCGAGGGCTTTATTATTACTTGTCCCCTCGATATATTCTGAGAAAAACAAATCAACGGGTGGTGAGGCTTTGGCTGTAAATGCTGTGGGCATCAGCACAACCATGATGACTAAAAGTATGGCAGATATGCAGAAAGTAATTATCCGTTTCATGGCATCTCCTCTATATTTTGGTTGGTTATGGTTACAATACAGATCGCAACAAGCACTGAGAAAAACGATGATTCGGCGTGAGTGATCAGAGAAACACGTCATTCGCCTGACCCTTGATCCACTTTCCTTCATCCAATGACCACCGACAGGTAAACTGATGAACCTATCGAGTCAATTAGATCCTATTACTTTCATCTCGCTTCTATTAACGAGCAGATTGAGTTTGTCTGGTTCCCTGATTATTTCAATAATTTTAATCTCTTCCTAACAAATATGCAAGCTGGAACGATTCCGGTGTTTTGCCCGACCACCTCTCAAAGTAACCTCCGAAAACTACGGCCAGGTGGATCACTTAACGGATATGATAAAATTGTGCCCACACTATTTTAGGAGTTGAATTAATGACAGACCAACCTCAAGCTGAAAAGCCTGCCCTGACTGTGGTGATCCAGTCATGGTGGACTCCGGCATTGGCGGTGATAATGCTGGTGGTTGGGTTGTTGGTCGGATATTTCGGCCGTGGGTTAATCACGAACAAGTCTGGTTCATCCGGTGATATCGCTGCCGTAGCGACCAGTGCGCCAACCCAATCTGGCCCGCAGGTATCCGTCCCAACCCCCACCATCGACCCAACCATCGCAGCCATCAAAACCCGTGATGATTTAATGGCATATGTTGTAAGCAAAACCAACCATTTCATGGGTAACGCCAATGCTCCCGTAACGCTGATCGAATTTAGCGATTATCAGTGACCCTACTGTGGGCAATTTGCCACTGACGCGGGTCGTCAGATCATAAAAGATTATGTCGATACAGGTAAGGTACGCTTCGGTTATTTCCCCTTCTCATTCCTTGGTGAAGAATCGTTTTGGGCAGCTGAGGCCGCTGAGTGTGCGGGCGAGCAAGATGCATATTGGGAATTTCACGATTATATTTTTGATCACCAAAATGGCGAGAATCAAGGGGTTTTCAGTAAAGAGAATCTAAAGCAAGCTGCAGATGAGCTTGGCCTGGATACAAAGGCGTTTAACCAGTGCCTCGATTCTGGTAAATACACCCAGCTTATTCAGGACCAATCCACAACGGCTTCCATCATTGGAGTTTCAAGCACACCGACCTTTATCATGAATGGGCAGGGAATGCAATCCATTGCTTATGCTGACTTCAAGCAGGCAATCGATGCCCTCCTTAACCCAGTCACCCCAACCCCATAGATTCGGTCTCCGGTGAATATCCAGCGAGCAGGCAGTCATAACCTGCTCGCTTTCTTTTTATTGGTATACTTTACATTGGCTAAAATCGGAGAGTTATTTGGAAGTCTGGAACATGTCAAGTATTAATCAACCCACGATAAGCTCGAGTGAGATCGTCCGCCCAACATTGGTGGAAGTGGATTTGGATCGGCTGGCGCAAAATTATAAGGCGATACGCCAGCACGTGGCCCCCGCCAAGGTCATGCCGATCCTCAAGGCCAACGCCTATGGTCATGGTCTCCTGCGCGTGGCCCAGCTGATGGAATCGCTGGAGGCTGATTATATTGGCGTGGCCGTGCTAGAGGAAGGCATCCTGCTGCGCGAGAACGGCATACGCACCCCGATCCTGGTGTTGGGAGGCATTCTGGGTAACCAGGTTCCGGGTTTCCTGAAGCACGACCTGGCCATCACCGCCTCATCCGTTGATAAGCTGCTCCAGGTGGATGAGATCGCTTCCCAAATGGGTGTAAAAGCCAGGGTGCATCTCAAGATCGACACCGGGATGGAGCGTATCGGGGTACATTATTACAGCGCGCAAGGTTTCCTGGAGTCTGCCCTTAAATGTCGTTCAATCTTCGTCGAAGGGATTTACTCACACTTTGCCAACGCTGACCGGCTTGACCTGGCGGATGCGCGCCAGCAGCTCGAACGGTTCCAGGAAGTGCTGGCCTTCTTTGACCGGCACAGCCTGCCCTCTCCTCCCCTGCGCCACATGGCCAATTCACCGGCTATCCTGCAGCTCCCCGAAGCCCACTTCGATCTTGTGCGCCCGGGTTTGCTTCTGTATGGGGTTTATCCATCGTTTGAGATCCCTCACAGCGTGATCGTTCGGCCGGCCCTCAGCTGGAAGTCGCGCGTGGTGTACTTCAAGGTTATCCTGCCTGGTCACTCTGTGGGCTACGGTTCCACCTGGCAACCCGACCACATGGTGCGGGCCGTCACTGTGCCGGTGGGGTATGGCGATGGTTATTTTCGCAGCATGTCATCCAAAGCTCAGGTGCTGCTGCGCGGTAAAAAGTACCCGGTCGTGGGGCGCATTTCAATGGACCAGATCGTGGTCAACATCGAGAGGGAAAGCGCTTATAACGACGACGAGGTCATCCTGATCGGAGAAGCGGATGGCCAGTCGATCACCTGTGAAGACCTGGCTGATTGGGCCGGGACAATCCCTTACGAGATCCTGACCAACATCAATACCCGCGTGCCGCGCCTCTACATCGGCCAATAGTTGGGATGCACATCTGTGGCTGGCCTGGAAACAAGGACCAGCCTTTTTGTTTAGATTCTTACTTATTCGGGCAGGGGGTAGGACTCGGCCTTATTGGTTGAGAGCACCGCCAGGCCAGAAAAGATTAACAGGATGCCGAAGAAGGCCACTCCGGTCAGTGGCTCGCGCAAGAAGAAGACCCCTAAAAGTCCGGCTGTCAGAGGTTCAGCCAGGGTGAGTGTCGCGGCAGTGGATACCTTGATCAACCGCAGGCCGCGCGCATATAGCGTGTAACCCAGTGCGGCGGTGATCACCCCCAGGTGCAGGACGACTAACATGCCGGAAGGCTCGGCTAGCCAGCTCAGGTTGGCTGTCAGCAGCAGGGGTGCCACAAATACTGCCCCCAGGCAGAAGGTGACCGCCATTACGGCCTCGGGGGCATGCTCCTCGATCAGGCCCTTGCACATGGTGGTGAATACTGCGTAGGAGCCGCCGGCGCAGATGGCCAGGAATATCCCCAGCAGGTTCACGTGGATGCTTTCGCCAGCAGTGATCAGCAGCGTGCATCCGATCACGCCCAGGCCGGTTGCCATCACCCAGCGACGTGTGGGCTTTTCCCTGCGCACCAGGTAGCCGATTGGGCCAGCCAGGATGGGTGTGCTGCCGATGCCCACGATCGTGCCCACAGCCACGCCTGTGCGGGCCACTCCGGCAAAAAAGAAGATCTGGTAGGCTGCGATCGATAAGGCAGCGATTAGCGTCGGTACGATCGCCCAGCGCTTGCCGTCCCGTAGTGACCTGCGCCAGGCAGCGAATGCCAGCAGGGCGAGGCCGCCAAGGATGATCCGTACGGTGCCGATGATGATGGGCTGAGCACTTGCCGGAGCGAGCGCCTGCGCTGTGCCATTGGTTCCCCACAGGCAGGCCGCGATCAATACCAGCCAGTAACCTTGATTTTTCATAAAATCACAGAAACCATGGGAAATTCGGTCAATTCCAGCCTGGGTTTATTTCTTCTCTGGTAAGGTCGCTGCATATTCGATTCCCCAATACACCCAGCGCAGGAGTTCCTGGTCTGCATCTGTAGCTCCTTAATACATAGCTCACACCACTAAACATTTTCCTTACGATGATCTCGGGGTGTTGCCTGGGGACCATGCGGACTCGCTCCGCCGGGCCTTGGTTGTTTGCCATGCTCTGCTCCTGACCGCCTGAGAATGGGTATGATTCTACCTGGAATTGTAATTGCGTCGAGAGAGGACCCTTTTACAACTAATTACGGCAGCGAACTGACGTCGAATCCGTCGGCAGCCAGGCGATCGTAGACCGCCTGCTTTATTTCCGATAAACCTTTGATTTCACCTTCTGGGCAAGGGTCCACGTAATCCCTAACTTCTCCATAAGACCAATTATAAGTGCCCAGGTTGAAATGATACCACTCCTGGCAATCGATCACATCAATGTAGCTGAATTGGTAGAATGGCGGCTGATCGAGCCTTTCATCCAGGAAGTTGATCTCATCCTCGTTTGGTTTGGTTTCAAGCGTACCTGCGCTGAATATCAAGTGGCGCTCCTGGCTTTTACCTTCCAGTAGTGAGCTGCCGCTCATCCAGGAGGGCTGTTGTACGCCCAGGTAGCCCAGCACGGTGGGGGCGATATCCAGATTCTCCGCATTGCCAGTCAGCCTGCCGGCATGCTCCCCATTGGGGAAGCGGATTATCAGCAGCACACGCTGATTGACTTCAAAGTTCCGGTTGTGGTCGGTATAGATGATCAGGATGGTATTCTCGAGCTGCCCATTCTTCTTCAGGTGGTATACCACCTTGCCCACATACGCGTCAAAAGCCCGCAGGGTGTCGTCGTAAAAATCATCCATCCAGGGCTTTACCTGGCTCTTCCCAATTGAAAACAGCTGGTCTGGTGGTTTGTAGTATCCGCCATGCGTGCCCATCAGGTGCGTATGGATGAAAAGCGGCGCATCTGTATAGTCCAAAGCGGCTAGCATCTCATCGATCTTGTCGCTGTCACTGATGGTCGGCACCGCCTGGGTGACAACATCAAATGGATTTTGCATCTCCCGGATGAAGAAAATATGCAGCAGGCGGTCGGAGACTCGCCACAACAGGCGCGAGGCGAAGTATACCTGGCGCTCAAAGCCTAGCTTGCGGGCTAATTCGCCGAGTTTTCCTACACTTAGGGTGCGGTTGTTGACGATATCGAAGCCATTCTGCAGGTTGTAGTTATACGCGTCAACGTAAAACGGCACCCCATACTCGATGGCCTCATACCCCAGGCCCTTGAGGATGGCGGGTAAATGCTGGTAGGCATCCGCTCCAGACAGGATATTGGGCGGGTACAGCACGCGCGTCTGCGTGGGTAATTTGCTGGTAAGCATGGAGATAACCGATCCAGCGGTATTTCCAGCGTTGGCGAAGGCATTCTCTGCCACCAGCGAGCTCTCGGCCAGCTTGGCCAGTTGTGGTGTAGTGTCTCGCCTGTACCCGTAAACAGACAGGTGGCTGGCTTCCAGCCCATCGCTGCCCAGCAGGATGATGTTGGGCAGTTTGCTTTCCTGGGTATTTTTTCCTTCGGATGAGGTTGTGAAAAAGTTTGAATAATCCAGCCTGATTTGGGCTACATAGAGGCTGAGCCCGAGAATCCCCAGGGTGGCCAGGAACATTCTTCGGCTGGTTTTCCCACCCGGTTGATTTCTCGCCTCGAGCAATTTGAGTACTCGGGAATAGATATAAGCGAAAATCGCCACAAATACCCCAGCGTAAACCAGCCTTCCCAAACCAGCCGAGGCACTGATGCCGAATTTGAACAGGGTATAAGTAAAGTTATCGAGCAGCAACAACCCCAGGGCTGAAAGGAGCAGGGTGGGTAGCAACGCCCCGATCAGGGTGGTGATCCTTGTCAGGTGAAAATATGATGCGATTGTGTCCAGGATGATGAATCCGGCGATGATCACCAGGCAAATGATAGATAGCCCCAGGCTGGTTAGGAGAAAGATTTCCAGCCTGCTGAAGAAGGGCATCCGCGCCATAAAGGATGGCATTGTGGCAAAGAACACCCACTCCATAAATATGTACAGGTAGCTCGCCAGGATGGTGACGGTGAACAGCCGCATCCAGACCTGGTAGCGCGGCCGAATAATGGCCTTGATACGCACAATGAACGCATTCACCCCACGTGAAAACCTGCCCGCAACGGTCGGGTCTTTATGAAGAATTCGGCTGGGGGTGGAGGGCATAAAATGAGGTTTACGTAAAAATAACAAAAATTGGTTAAAGTTGGAAAAGTATTGCTATTAAAATTCTCTGGTTGGTATCCCTCATCATCAGTGAAGCACACGCATATTATACTTGAGCGTGTTATGTGAACTTTGCTGCCCAACGGCACGTTTCCCTGATGTGCGCATAATAAAAAGCGGCCTGCCTCATTTTCAAGGAAAGCCGCTACAGATAGTTAGATGTTACAGGCGCTTACAGGAAGGATTCGAGCAACGCCCCTACTTCCGCCATGGTGAAGACCGGTCCATCCACGCAGATCAATTTGCTACCCAGGTTACAGCGCCCGCACTTGCCGATCCCGCAGTGCATGCGTGCTTCCAGGGTGACATAATTCTGCTCAGGCTTGAAATTTAGCTTATCAACCAGTACCCGGTTGACAAAATGGATCATGATAGGTGGGCCGCAGGTGATCGTGATGGCGTTGCGCGGGGAGGGGGCTACTTTTTCAAGCAGCTGGGTGATCAAGCCAACGTTATCCTTCCAGGTCTCGTCGCCCTGGTCGACGGTCAGGTGTAGCTCGGTGTTGGGTGTCGCTCGCCACTGCTCATATTCATCGGTGAAGACCAGCAGGGATGGGTTACGGGCCGCCCACAGGATGATGAAGTCGCGATAATCATTGCGGTGTGCCATCACCGCTTGGATCACCGGGCGCAGCGGGGCACCCCCGATTCCACCCCCAATGACGATCAAGTTTTTATCCTTGAATTTTTCCATGGGAAAGCCGTTCCCCATGGGGCCGCGCACGCCGACAGTGTCGCCCACCCCCAGCTCGTGCAGGTCGGTGGTCACGCTGCCCAGGCGGTTGATGGCAAAATCCAGGATCGGTTCGCCGTTTTGGGGGATGTTTGCGATCCCAAATGGCGCTTCGCCCACCCCGAACGACGAGACGAATGCGAATTGTCCCGGCTTGTAATCACGGAACGCTTCTCCACCGCCATTCTGCATGGCCACCTTGAATAGCTTGATCTCCGTGGCGATATCTCTCACCTCGACCAGCGTTCCGAGGTAGGGCATCATGGGGTTGGTTTGCAGATTATCCGACATAGGTCACCTCCTCCCAATGTAGCCCAGCACCTCGGTGATGTCCACGTTCACCGGGCAGGCATCGATGCAGCGCCCGCATCCCGTACACGAAACCGGCCCATAGTGCAGGGGGAAATAGTAAAACTTACAGTAGTAGCGGTTACGCAGGCGTTGGTTTTTCATATAGCGTGGGTTGTGTCCCCCGGCCACGCGCCGGTAGGGAATACCGTTGCACGAATCCCAGCAGCGGATGCGTTCGGATTGGACATGCCCGTTTTCGCCCGGTAGAACTTCATCGCGTACATCGAAGCAGCGGCAGCTTGGGCACACATAGGCACAGATGCGGCAGCTCAGGCAGCGTTCGGCCATCTCCGCCCAAAAATCGTCGTTGAACCGGGCCGGCCAGGCTTCCTTGGGAGCGATTTTTAATTCGCGTTTGCGGTCATGTGTAGGATGCGGTCGTATTTCCGATAGCCCATCGAACATTGCGAATTTCTTGCTGATCTTTTCACCCTTCTCAGTGATGATCTCGGCTACATAGCCGCCGTCGGAATGGGTGAGCATGATATCCATCCCGGTCGGGTCATCGGGTGCGCCGCCCACATTGGTGCAGAAGCAGCTGGCACCCAGCGATTCGCATGCCAGACCGATCAGGGTGGTGTTTTCACGCCGCCGGGCATAATAGGGATCCACCGGCTCATTCTCGATGAAGAGGGCATCCAGGGTCAATAGTCCGCGTGCATCACACGGGCGAACGCCAAAGATGATCGTTTGCCCTTCCGGTAGGGTTTCTGTCAGCTGCACCCGGCTGCCCAGCTTTTCTATCAACATCAGGCGTTCGGTTGGCGGGAAGAATACATCCTTGACCGACATGAACGAACGGTCAAAGTCCCATACCACCTCGTGCGTATCTGTGACAGGACGGTACAGGACGTTCCCGGCGATATCCAGTGGGGCGATCAGGGTCTGTTCCTGCGCCAGCCGGTCAAGCCAGGCTGCCAGCTCCTGTTGCGTAAGGTAGTTCATGGCAGGTTCTCCTCTCCGCCCAGGATGGTCACGAATGGCGGTGGTACGGCTGCCATCCCTGCCTGGTAGCTGAAAATCGTCTCCATCTCCTGTGCCATCTTGCGGTGGATCAAGCTGAGCGGGATATCCATGGGGCAGGCTCGCTCGCATTCGTTGCAGCCCACGCAGCGCCCCGCCAGGTGGTAGGCTCTCCCCAGGTGGAATGCTCGTTTTTCATCCACATCATTGCCCATTCCCACCCACAGCGAATCATCCCGCTCATACAGGCAGATCGGGCAGTCACACATCGGGCAGGCTTGCCGGCAGGCATAACAGCGGATGCAGCGGTCGAACTGGCTGAGCCAGAACTCCATTCTTTCCGCTGAGCTAAGTGACTCAACGTGGTCGATCCCCGGGTAGATGTGTTCGGGGGGGATTTCGCGGTAGGTTGCCTCAGGGTCACCAAGCAGGGTGTCGTAGACCACCGGGGTGCGTACCTGGCAGGCCGCGCAGCGAGTTTGGATGGGCCCGCTCTTATCATTAGTAAACCCGGATCCCTGGCGGATGCCATCGCAGGCCATGCCTATGATATAAACCTGGTCGCGCAAGAAGCGGTTCTCAGCCAGCAAGACGTTGATCGTGCGGCTATCACACGGCTTAACCACTACAGCCGCTTTCGGAAGCTTGTCGGGTTGTTTTTTCTTACCGCCGTCCGTGCCCCAACCAAGTTTCTTGCTTAAGTAAGCCGATAGGTTATGGGTACAGTCCTGGTTCCACACCAGGCGCTCAACATTCTCGGGCTGGTGGATGAATGCCGGCCGGGTGCGTCCTCGTGGACCAACTTCATAGCCGATCACACAGTCCACCTGCTCGTTCGCCAGCAAATCCCTGGCGGTGGATTGGATCGCCAGGCTCAGCTCATCATGGACCTGCGTGTGGTACACCGCATGTTTGGGCTGCTCATCGCTGAACGCAGAATAACGGTGGCTGATCGGTTCTCGCTCCCACACGAAGTGCCTGTGACGATCAGCAATTTTCCAGTGGATCGGTCCCAGCGCTCGCACGGTTTCGGTGAAATCTGTGGCGATGCGCGAATAACGCTCGCCCTCCGATGCCGATACCCAATCTAAGCGAACTCGCTCAGGTTCTAACCCTGCATACGCCATGAGTGCCTGCAGGACGGGCAAGCGCTTGGCAGCCCGGTGGTTGCCCGTGTTGTAATGGCATTCTCCGATGTGGCAGCCGAGTACCAGCACCCCATCAGCACCTTGCTCGAAGGTACGCATGATGATCTCGGGGGATACCCGCCCGGAGCACGGTACGCGGATATCGCGGATGTTGGCCGGAGATTTCAGGCGGGCAATCCCTGCCGTATCAGCTCCGGTGTAGCTGCACCATGTGCAAAGGTAAGCAATGATCTTAGGTTCAAATGGCACGCCAGCACCTCCTATGGGTTCAGGATCCCGGGAACCACCGGTTCAACCGCTAAGGCCCCGATCATTTCGTTGACAATTTGCTGGTCATCGAAATGGATCAGGGAGATGGCTTTATCTCGACAAGTGGCCGCGCAGGTACCGCAGCCCTTGCACAGGTATGTGTTAACTGCAGCCACGCTTTCCTTCAGCTCAATTGCCCCATACGGACAGGCCGCGATGCACAGTCCGCAGCCCGCGCAGCGTAGCAAGCTCACGTTTGCCACCGATGGGTCGAGTGCGATTGTGCCCTGGTCTAGCAGCGAGAGTGCCGCGGCCGCCGCTCCGCCCGCTTGGGCTACGCTGTCAGGGATGTCCTTGGGGCTCTGGCAGGCTCCCGCCACGTAGATGCCTTCCGTGGAGGTTTCCACGGGGGCCAGCTTGGGATGCTTCTCCAGGAAGAACCCATCTGGACTGCGGCTGATCCCAAACAGGCTGGCTACCTTGGCGGCATCCTCCTGGGCTTCAAAGCCAGTCGATAGGATGACCATATCCACATTGATATGATCTGGCTGGCCGTAGAAGGCTTCATCCCACTTCACCACCAGGTGCCCATCCTGGCGCTGGATGCTTTTCACCCGCCCGTGGTAGAAATTTACGCCCTTCTTGCGGGTGCGGTTATAGAATTCCTCGTAATCCTTGCCGAAAGTGCGCATATCGCGGTAAATCTCATGCACCTCGGCATCCACATAATCGTGGACCAACTGGGCCAGCTTGAGCGAGTACATGCAGCACGCCCGCGAGCAGTACTCGTTGTATTTTTCGTCACGGCTGCCCACGCAATGCACGATGGCGACCGATTTGGGAGCTTTGCCATTTTTAAGCGTGACCTTACCGCTGGTCGGCCCGCTGGCATTGACCAGGCGCTCAAACTCCATGGACGTGAGCACATTATCCAGCTGGCCGTAGCCCAGCTCGGGTATGCGGGATGGGTCAAAGTCCTTAAAGCCGGTCGCCAGGACGATGGTACCCACGGTCAGATCGAGGTAGCTATCCTTCATGTCATGGTTGATCGCCCCGCGTTCGCAAGCCGAGAGGCACTCCAGGCACTCAGAGCAGATCCCACAGCGCAGGCAGCGCTCGGCTTCTGCCAGAGCCTCTTCCTCGGTCAGTGCAATGTCGACCTCCCTGAAGTTATTGATGCGTTTTTCGGCTGGGATCGTGCGAGTCTTGACGCGCGGGATATCTGCCGCCCAACCTATCTCCATCTTTTCAAGCACTTCTTCCTTGGTGAAAGTCGCCGTGGGTAGCCGGGGTGGCTCCTGGATGCCTTCCTCACCGCGCAGGTAGCGGTCGATGCACCTCGCCACGTGGTGCCCTTCACCGATGGCATCCACCACAAAGAAGGTCGTGCCACGCCGGACGTCTCCAGCCACGAACACACCTGGCATGGCTGTCATCATCTCATCATCCGTTTCGAGCCCCATCGAGCTCAGCTTGCGGATCATGGTGCCTTCCGGCAGGAAGGCGAAATTCGGCTGCTGGCCGACCGCCCAGATCACCAGGTCACACGGGATCACGTGCTCGGTGCCGGGGATTTCTTCTACAACCCGCTTGCCGTTCACAATCCCACCCACCTTGGCTTCCACACATCCAATACCGATGATCTTGCCGGACCAGATCACGACTTCTTTGAAGACCCGGTTGCGGATGATCTCAATACCTTCCTTGTTCGCCTCATCAATTTCGTTGAAGGAGGCGCGCATGCCACGGCAAACGATCTTCACCTTGGGGCTTCCCAGGCGGACCGAGACGCGTGCCGCATCCAGGGCCACATCACCCGCGCCGATCACGGCGATATCGCGCCCGCTCAGGTCGATCTTCTCACCCAGGCAGGCCCGGCGCAGCAGGTCAAGGCTGAGCCAGTTATCGGGGTGTTCTGCACCTGGGATGTTAAGCTTCCAGGCACTGTGTGCGCCTGTGGCGATAACCACGGCATCATACCCCTGTTCAAGTAACGCCGGGATATCATAGACGCGCGTGCTCAGGCGCATTTCCACGCCCTCATCGATGATCTGCTGGATTTCCCAATCCAGCCGGTCATACGGCAGGCGGTGGGGTGGGATACCCACCCGCATCATGCCGCCCGCGATGGGTAATGAATCGAAGACCGCGGCATGGTGGCCGATGCGTGTCAGGTCCAATGCGGCAGTCATCCCAGCCGGTCCGGCGCCAATAATGGCGACTTTCTTCCCTGTGGGTACGGGCTGGTGGTTGAATGGTGTGCCCACCAGTGACTTGTCGCGCATGTTGGGTAGTTCATGCCGGTGAGCATAAGCCCAATCGGCCACAAACCACTTTAATTTCATGATGCTCACTGGCTCATCGTACATCCCTCGGCTGCACTGCTCCTCGCAGCGCCGGTTGCATACCCGCCCGCACACGGATGGGAAGGGATGCTCGCGCCGGATGGCCCAATAGGCATCCGCATAGCGCTTCTGCTTGATCAGGGCGATATACCCTTGGGCGCGCTGGTCGGTGGGGCAGGCCGCCCGGCAGGGTGCAATGCCTCTTTTTTCGATCACGTATGCCCCAGGCACAGCCTGGGCTGAATTGCGGTAGGTGGCCTTGCGGGTGCTTAGCCCCTTGTCGAACGTATTGATCACGTCCACCGGGCAGACTTCGGCACATTTTCCACAACCGGTACACTGCGTTTCGTCCACAAAGCGCGCTTTGCGACGCACGCGTACCTGGTAGTTACCGACGTAGCCCGAGACTTTTTCTACTTCACTATAGCTCAGCAGGCTGATGTTTTCGTGGCGTCCAACGGACACCATCTTCGGTGTGAGTATTCAAGCTGCACAATCGAGCGTTGGGAAGGTCTTATACAGCTGGGCCATGTGCCCGCCGATGCTCGGCTCACGCTCAACCATGTAGACCTTTTTGCCTGCATCAGCCAGCCGCAAGGCAGCTTCGATCCCGGCGATACCCCCGCCTAGCACCAGAGCAGATTGATCCATATCTACCGAGCGCATGCTGAGCGGCCGGTGGTGGTGCACCCGGCTGACCGCCGCGCTGACCATGTGCTTGGCTTTTTCAGTTGCCAGGTCAGGGTCATCCACCACCCACGAGCAGTGCTCGCGGATATTGGCCATCTGGAAGTAAAATGGATTCAACCCGCCTTCCTTGCAAGCCCGGCGAAAGGTTGGTTCATGCATCAAGGGCGTGCACGAAGCCACCACCACCCTGTTCAGGCCCTGTTCGTGAATATCCTGTTTGATCAGGTCCTGCCCTGGGTCGGAGCACATGTAGGTATAGTCGCGCGCCAGCACCACGCCATTCAGGGTCCTGGCGTAATCCACTACGGCTTTTACATCCACCTTCCCGGCGATGTTGGTACCGCAATGGCAGATATAAACTCCCGTCTTTACTTTGGAGAGGTTCATGCCACCTCCTGCTCAGGGATTACGGATAAATTCAATACCGATAGGATTCCATCGATTTCAGCCATGATCTGGTCTTGGGTAAAGCCGTTCTGGATGGCAGCTTGGGCCGGGCAGGCCGCGGCACACGCCCCGCAGCCCTTGCACAACACCTCATTCACATACGCTACCAAGCGCCTATCCAGCAGCACCATCTCGATCGCATGGTATGGGCATAAGCCTTCACACGTGCGGCAGCCCCCGCACTTCGACTGGTCAATATAGGTCGTGAACGGCTCCAGGGTGACGTGCCCAGCATCCATCAGCGAAAGGGCGGCTGAGGCGGCTGCGCCTCCCTGGGCAACGCTGTCGGGGATATCCTTCGGGCCTTGGCAAGTACCCGCCAGGTAAACCCCGTCCGTGGTGGTTTCCACGGGTGCCAGTTTGGGGTGTTTTTCAAGGAAGAAGCCATCCGGGCCACGGCTGATGCTGAAGGTCTGGGCCACTTGAGCTGCGTCAGCCTGTGGCTCAATACCGGTGCTCAACACCACCATATCCACGAGCTGCTCAGTAGGCCGGCCTGTATACAGGTCCATGGCTGATATCTTTAGCTGGCCGTTGTGGCGGCTGATCTGCAGGCCTCCGCCCGACAGGTCCTGGTCAAAGCGGGCGAAGTGCACCCCTGCCCTTACCACGCGTTCGTAAAAAGCTTCGTATCCTTTTCCAAAGGCACGCATATCGCGGTAGTACTCGTGCACTTCTGCACCCACGTAATCGCGTACCAGTTGGGCCAGCTTGAGTGAATACATGCAGCACACCCGCGAGCAGTATTCGTGGTATTCCTTGTTCCGGCTGCCAACGCAGTGGATGATGGCAAGGCTTTCCGGCTTGCGGCCATCCTTGAGGCGTACTTCCCCGATTGTGGGCCCACCGGTGTTGATCAGGCGTTCCAGCTCCATGCTGGTCAGCACGTTATCCAACGTGCCGTAACCGTACTCGTTGACGCGCCGTGCCTCAAAATCCTTGAAGCCGGTCGCCAGGATAATCGCTCCCACTTCGATATCTAGATGCTCCTCTTGTTGCTCGAAATTGATCGAGCCGGTCAGGCAGAATTTCTCGCATGCCCGGCATTTACCCTTCTGGAAATACGCACAGTTCTGTGCGTCGATCACGGGCACGCGTGGCACAGCCTGCGCGAACGGGAAATAGATCGCCGGCCGGCTCCCCAGCCCCAGGTCGAACTCAGACGAAATCTTCTTCCATGGGCATTTTTCCACGCATGTCCCGCAGCCAGTGCAGGTGTCTTCATCAACATAGCGGGGTTTTCGGCGTACCCTGACGGTGAAATTGCCCACGTACCCCGCAACCGATTCAACCTCGCTGTAGCTCAGCAGTGTGATGTTTTCGTGGCGTCCAACGGACACCATCTTCGGTGTGAGAATTCAAGCCGCACAGTCGAGCGTTGGGAAGGTCTTGTACAGCTGGGCCATGTGCCCGCCGATGCTCGGCTGCCTTTCCACCAGGTACACGTGCTTCCCGGCGTCTGCCAGGCGCAGGGCAGCTTCAATCCCCGCGATGCCTGCCCCAACCACCATGGCGGATTGCTTCATGTCCACCTGGCGGGCTTCCAGCGGAAGGTTGTAAAGCACGCGCTCCACAGCCGCTGAGACCAGCGCCTTGGCTTTTTGGGTGGCAGCCAGTGGCTCATCCGAGACCCAGGAGCAGTGCTCCCGGATATTGGTCATTTGGAACAGGAATGGGTTCAAACCGGCTTCACCGCAAGCTCGGCGGAAGGTTGTCTCGTGCATTAGCGGCGAGCACGAGGCTACTACAACGCGATCCAGGCCCTCATTTCGGATATCATCCTTGATAAGGGCCTGGCCTGGGTCTGAACACATATACGTATAATGCCTGGCGATTTTGACATTCTCGAGGGTTGCCGCGTGGTTAGTAACTGCCTCCACGTCCACCATCCCGGCAATATTGGTTCCACAATGGCAGATATAGACACCAATCTTGGGGCTGCCTCTATTGGTTGGTTTCATCCGCTATTTCTCCTCTAATTAGGTATCACAATTCGGTAACAAGGCACCGTCTATATTGGATCAGGAGGAATACGCCGGTTAGGGAAAATGGAAAGACGCCGCTTCAAGGGTTATGCTCATCCAAAGCGACACAAGGTGTTCTATGCAGCTGTATGCCAATAAATACCGGTTTCTCCTCGGGCATCATCCATAGCATACTTGTGCAACCTTGCACAATATAGTGTAAGAAGGCACAAATTAGACAGGATGAATGTGACATATGTCATATTCATCGGCCTGCATGCCCTTTATAGGTGGGTGGTTATGTTATCTGGTACATCCGGTGAAAGATCAATTTCCCCCGCTGGCCGTGATCCTTTTTACCTGTTTTAAAAACGCCGGCGAGTTCAGCCCCCTCTCCAGCAGATAGGTCAGGTAATTGTTCATCAGATTTTCCAGCTCAAAGTCAACGTTGGATGCCAGCCTGAGGCGCTGTGCCTCTGTGTAATTCGAGCGCTGAAAATGCCGCAAGATCCGTAACGCTGGCATGCTGACCGGCCGCACGCCTGCTTCACGAATGCCACAGCCTGGGCAGATCACGCCTCCCTTCTCAAAGGAGAAGAACTGGTCTTCAGCTACGATTTCTTTCCCACAGCCCACACAATCCACCAGTTGAGGCCGGAAGCCCACCAAATCCAATAAACGCACTTCGTAATAGCGGACTGCAAAAGCAGGTTCTGTTTCATTATTAATGCGTGACAGGGTCTCGCTCAATAAGCGATAGAGGGCCATATTCTCGCCCTCTTCATAGGTGAAGCGATCCAAAAGCTCGATCACGTACGCGGCATACCCTACCCGTACCAGGTCTCCCCGCAAGGTCAGGTAGGCATCCCGGGCCTCCGCCTGGGTAACGATGGGCAGATCGCGTCCCTGGGCCAGCATTAGCTCGACGCGCGTGAAGGGCTCAAGGTGCCCGGCCTTACGCGAGCGCGGCTTCCGCACACCTTTTGCCACCACTCTTACTTTCCCGATTTCCCGGGTGAAGAGCCAAAGCAGGCGGTCAGCTTCGCCCCAGTCGCTGTGGCGCAGTACGATAGCTTCCACCCGTTGTGAGCGTGAGCGGTTAACCATGGGATTATTATAATCGTTGACTCTCCTCGATATTGCTGGTAAAATCCCACCTTGCCTGTGGCGTTGTACCCTTCGCCCAGGTAAAATTTTGCGAACCGAAAGGGCTTGAGAAAATGAAAGTACTCCTCCTGAAAGACGTATACAAATTAGGTCGTGCTGGTGATGTTAAGCGGGTGGCGGATGGTTATGGCCGAAATTACCTGCTTCCGCAAGGTATGGCTGTGTTGGCTACCCCCGATGCGTTGAAAATGTCTGAGCGCATCCGGGAAAAGGCCAATGTCCAGCGTGCCATTGTGAACCAGGAGATGGACGCGGTTGCCAAGCAGATCGCCGGGCTGATCCTGACCTTCCCTGCCAAGGCGTCTGAGACCGGTAAATTATACGGCTCTGTGACCACCCAGATGATCGCGGATGCCATCAAGGCTAAATCCGGTGTGGAAATTGCCCGCCGCCAGATCGATTCACAACCCCTGCGTATCCTGGGTGAATATAAGGTGCATATCCGCCTGACCGTGGACCTGATCCCGACCATCGATGTGATTGTCTACCGTGAAGGTGAAGCTATCGTGCCGGTTGCGACAAGCAAGCCTGCTCCTGTGGTTGAAGTAGTTCAAGCAGAAGAAGAGCCGGCTGGCGAACTCGAAGCTGAATGACCAACCTGGAATAGCGATAATCGACGGGTGCCTGCTTGTTGAGCTCGGCTCAGGCACCCGTGGTGTTGTTTAAGCCTGCTGTATAATACAACTTATGTCGGTCGGTTCTCAACTACGCCAGAAGCGTGAAGCCTTGGCTTTGAGCCTGGATCAGGTCGCCCAGGCGACGCACATCCGCCTCCACTACCTTGAAGCATTGGAAGCGGACCAGTTCGATCTTTTGCCATCCAAGACTCAGCTGCGTGGTTTTTTGCGCGCCTATGGCGAATATCTCAAAATGGATACCGACCAGTTGATCCGATCTCTGGAAACAGGCTCGGCAGCATCTCCAGCCCTCACCGCTCCAGCTGCTTCACCGGCCATTGAAAGCACTTCAGGGAGTACTTCGACGTCCATATTTATGGAAATTGGGGATAAGCTCAGGTCACAGCGTGAGCTCATGGGTTTATCGCTCGGTGATGTTGAGCGGCACACCCACATACGCATCCACTACATCCAGGCCCTCGAGAGCGGTGATATTGGCCATCTACCTTCGCCTGTGCAAGGCAGGGGGATGCTCAGTAACTATGCCTCTTTCCTCGGGCTTGATACTGAGGCGATCTTGTTACGCTTTGCCGATGGGCTGCAAGCCGACCTCTACAACCGCCAGGCAGCCAGGCACGCCACCACGCAGACTGCCCAGAACCAGGAAGATACCCGGCTGCCTGCCAGGCCATCCCAGCTGAAGCGTTTGTTCTCCATGGATCTCTTTGTGGGTGGTTTCATCATCGTCTTCCTGTTGGGTTTTTCCGTCTGGGGGGTGCTGCGTATCTCGAAGCTCAATGCGGGTAAGCAGCCTTCACCCACGGCCCCTTCGGTTTCAGAGATCCTGTTATCCACGCCGGATGGCATCACGGCTCAAGCCATTACCCCGCTGCCCGGCGGGCAGGTTTCGGCTATCCCCACCCAGATTGCCGAAACGTTGCCCCTGACTGGCACGCTCCAGCCAGCTCCCACCGAGACTGCTCTGGTATATGCCGCCACACCGGGTCAGTCCAACGCTCCCATCCTGGTGAATGTCGTTGCCAGCCAGCGCGCCTGGATGCAGGTGATTGTAGATGGTGAAACCCTGTTTGATGGGCGGGTGTTGCCTGGGACGGCCTATACTTTTGCCGGGAATGAGCAGGTCAGTTTGCTGACCGGGGATGGTTCTGCTTTGCGCGTGTATTTCAACCAGCAAGACTTGGGCATCCTGGGGTCGTTCGGCGAAGTGGTCGAACGAGTATTTACCCTTACCGGCGTAGAGATTCCTACACCGGCAGTTCCTCCTACCAGCACACCAGCACCCACCTCAACCATCACTCCCACACCCACCCAAACCCCGCCCGGTGCTGTAAGCACTCCAACGCCGACACCCACTCGCAAGCCTTAAGATTCTTGAAAAATGAAGAATAAATCGTTCCATATGATCTCGCTTGGCTGTGCCAAGAACACCGTCGATTCAGCCTCGATGGCTGAACTATTAGGCCTGGCAGGCTACCAATCAACCGACGACCCTGCCGAGGCCCGCGTATTGATCGTCAATACCTGCGGATTTATCGGCCCTGCCCGGGAGGAATCCTATGAGGTCCTGCAGGAGCTGGCCGAAAATAAACACGCCGGGCAGCTCCTGATCGCCGCAGGCTGCCTGACCCAGCGTTATGGGGTTGAAGTGACCCAGCGAGTTAAACGGATCGATGGCATCCTGGGGACCCGGCGTTGGATGGATATTCTCGAAGTGGTGGAGGCTTTACGCCATGGCAAGCACCCCGAACCGCTGTACCACCTGCCAGACGTAGCCACCGTGGGGAAGGATGAGCCGGGCGTGCTGCGGGCTGGCATCCAGGGGAATAGTGCTTTCATCAAGATCGCCGATGGCTGCCGCCGCCCATGTGCCTTTTGTGCCATTCCCCTCATCAAGGGGATAGCGGTTAGCCGGCCTTTGGACGTGATCGTTAATGAAGCACGCCAGCTCAGCGAGATGGGTATGCACGAGCTCAATCTGATTGCCCAAGACACGACCGATTACGGGTATGACCTTGGGATGAAGGATGGTCTGGCCCACCTGCTCGAGCAGCTGACTGTTGCTGTGCCCGATATGGACTGGATCCGCATCATGTACGCCTACCCAGGCTATGTGACTGACCGCTTGATTGAGGTTATGGCATCCAAGCCCCAGGTGCTGCACTACCTGGATATGCCACTACAGCATGCCCACCCCGATACGCTGCGCCGCATGAAGCGGCCTGCCAATATCGATTGGGTTTATCGCACACTTGAGAAGATGCGGAAAGCCATGCCTGACCTGGCCCTGCGCACGACCTTCATCGTTGGTTACCCTGGTGAAACCGAGCAGGAGTTTGAGTCCCTGCTTGATTTCGTGAAGGAGATCCAGTTCGACCGGGTCGGAACCTTCCAATTCTCTTTTGAGCCGGGAACAGCCAGCGAGCCGCTGGGTGACCCTGTGCCGCCCGAGGTGAAGGAAGAACGCTATGATCGTCTCATGGCCCTCCAGCAGGATATCTCGCTTGCCAGCAACCAGCGCCTGGTAGGCAAGGTGTTGGACGTGCTCTTCGAGGGTCAGGGTGATGGTCTATCGATGGGGCGTACCTACCGGGATGCGCCTGAGATCGATGGCCTGGTGATCGTGGAAGGCGAGGCCCCGCCAGGTGCGCTGCTTCCCGTGAGGATTACCGGGGCCATGCCCTATGATCTGAGTGGGATTCTGGTCAGTAAACCGGGCTCAAAGATGATCAAGTGAATTAAATGATGAACGCCTGGGTGAGGGGGGCACCCAGACGTTCATCATTTGCAATATTACACGAAAGTTAGATATTTGACAAGGGTTCAAAAAAGATGAATGACAACCTAGAGTGCCCCAGGCGGGAGTCGAACCCACAGCCTAGGCGTTAGGAGTGCCTCGCTCTATCCTTTGAGCTACTGGGGCGTTCGCCCGAGATTATAGCACGGAAATTTAACTTGATTAAAAGTTCATGGCTACCTCAGGCAGCCATGACTTTGACATCTTGGGGATGGAACAAGATGGGGGGTGGAATATCAACGATCGATCACACCCTGCCCGTGATGATGGCAGCCTTCACCTCGCCGATCGCCTGGGTGATCTCAATCTCGCGCGGGCAGCATTCTGTGCAGTTAAAGATCGTGTGGCAGCGGTAGACCCCGAATTGGTCGTTTAGGATCCTCAGACGCTCAGCGGCTGCCTGGTCGCGGCTGTCGAAAATGAAGCGGTGGGCAGCCACAATGGCCTGCGGGCCTACGTAATTGTCACTCGCCCAAAAGATCGGGCAGGATGTGGTGCAGCAGGCGCACAGGATGCACTTGGTGGTGTCATCAAAGCGCTCCCGCTCATCGATCGTTTGCAGGCGCTCCTGGGCAGGCGCTGGGTCATTATTGACGAAATATGGAATCACTGATTTGTAATGCTCGAAGAATTTCTCCATGTCCACGATCAGGTCTTTGATCACGCGCAATCCCAGGATGGGCTCCACAGTGATCTTATTGCTGTGCAGATCTTTCAGCAACGCTTTACACGCCAGGTAATTGCGCCCGTTGATCCGCATCGCATCCGAGCCACAGATGCCATGCGCGCAAGACCGCCTGAAGGAAAGGGTACCGTCATAGTAACCTTTGATGTACTCCAGCATGTCCAAGACACGGTCGGTGGGTTGGGCCTCCAGTTTGTAGGTTTCGTAATGAGGCTTCTTGTCTTTTTCAGGATTGAAGCGGAAGACTTTAACTTTAACTTCCATGGCTGCCACCTCTTTAGTAGACTCGTTCCTTGGGCTGGTATTTTGTGATTACGACCGGTTTGTAGCGTAGCTCGATCTCACCATTCGGTTTTACCCATGAGAGGGTGTGCTTTAACCAGTTGACGTCGTCGCGTTTCGGATAATCATCCCGGGCATGGGCTCCGCGGCTTTCTGTGCGGGCCAGGGCACACACCGTCACGACCTCTGCGATCTCGAGCAGGTTACCCAGCTCCCAGATGTTGATCATTTCGGTGTTAAAGACTTTTCCCTGGTCGTGCAGCGGGATGTGCAGGTAGCGTTCACGCAGTTCGCGCACCGTTTCTAAGGCGGATTGCATGCCTTCGCCAGTGCGGAACATGCCCACGCAGTCCATCATGATGGTTTTCATCTTGCTGGAGACTTCCAGGATTTTTTCGTTCCCCTGGGCATTGCGGATGCGGTCAAACTGTGCCACGGTGAATTCGGTCGGGTCTTCAGGCAGGGGCTGGAAATTTGAGCCAAGCGCAAACTCTGCCGCACGCAGCCCCGAGTGCTTGCCGAACACGATCAGGTCGAGCAATGAGTTCGTGCCCAGGCGGTTAGCCCCATGGACTGAGACGCAGGCGACTTCACCTGCAGCATACAAGCCGGGCATAACCGTGTTTTGCTCATCGATCACCGTTTCGCCGAACTTGTTGGTAGGGATGCCACCCATGGTGTAATGTGCAGTTGGTTGGACGGGCATGGGCTGCGCCACCGGGTCTACCCCCAGGTAGGTGCGGGCGAAATCCACGATATCCGGTAGCTTGGCGATGATCTCCTCGCCGGTCATGATGTAAGCTGAGCCATCCGGGCGTTTACGCCCATCCAGTGCGGCATACTTGTTAACCGTCTCAGGTCTGACGTCCAGGTACAGATAGTTCTGGCCGTTGACACCGTTCCCAGCCTTGATCTCCAGGTACATCGCCCGGCTGATCACATCGCGGGAGGCCAGGTCTTTCACCTTGGGAGCGTACCTTTCCATGAAGCGCTCCCCTTTACCATTGATGAGCACCCCTCCTTCGCCGCGCACGCCCTCAGTGATAAGGATGCCCAGTTTGTAAATACCAGTTGGGTGGAATTGGAAGAATTCCATATCTTCCATCGGGATGCCATGGCGCATGGTGATGGCAATCCCATCACCGGTGTAGGCATAGGCATTCGAGGTGATGTCCCACACCCGCCCGTGTCCGCCAGTGGCCCATACCACCGATTTGGCGTGGAACACGTGCAGCTCAGAGGTACCCAGCTCGATGGCTACTACCCCGGCTGCTGCTCCATTGACCACCAGCAGGTCAACCACCTGGAATTCATCGAAGAAATTGACGTTATTTTTTAGGCATTGCTGGTAGAGTGTCTGCAGGATCATATGACCCGTGCGGTCAGCCGCATAGCATGCCCGGCGCACCGGTTTGCCAGTCATGTTGTTGGTGTGGCCGCCGAATGGGCGTTGAGCGATCTTGCCCTCCGGGGTACGCGAAAATGGCAGCCCGTAGTGTTCCAGCTCATAGACTGCCTGGACCGCTTCGTAACACATGAATTCGATCGCGTCCTGGTCGCCCAGGTAGTCGCTGCCTTTAACCGAGTCAAAGGTGTGCCATTCCCAGTGGTCCTCTTCTTCGTTGCCAAGGGCTGCCCCAACCCCTCCCTGGGCAGTCCCGGTGTGTGAGCGGGTCGGATAGAGCTTGCTGATCACGGCGGTGTTGGCAGTCTTTGAAGCATACAGGGCTGCCATCAGGCCGGCTCCGCCTGCTCCGATCACGATGACGTCAAATTGATGTTTTTTCATTGTCAAGGCTCCTTGCATCCCGTGCCCGCGCTAATATGCCGAACCGATGATCACATAGAAGGCGATAATGGTCATCGCGATCCACAGCAGGGCAATCAATGCCCGCACAAATGGTTGCCATAATGTGTGGCCGATATAGTCCTCGGCGATCATGCGTATTCCATTGGCTGCGTGTGTAAACGCAAAGAATACGATCAGGAACTGCATGATCTGCCAGAATGCATTTGCCCATCCTGGAACGACATCGGGTATGTTACTATTGACCACGTGGCTTGGGTTGGGTAGAAACGTCCAGCGCAGCACCGTAGGCAAGTCCATTTGCGTGCGTGCACCCAGATACATGGCGGCAGCCAGGCCGAGGAGAGCTAATAATATGATCCCTAATCCTGAGATACGCGTGAACAACCACATCAGGTAATCTAGATTCAGGCCACGATTTGGAGCGTAATGAGAGCGCATGTTTTTATCTCCTCAGCATTTACCCGGCAGATAGTGCATTGGTGACCAGAAAGTACACGGTGAGTAAATAGACCGGGGTAAAAACCGCCCATAAAATGTAGACGGTTTCCCGTTCATATTTGATCAGCTTGGGCCAGATGTCGAGGATAGCCACCCGGAAGCCGTTAAATACATGGAAGATCACACAGAATACAACGATGATTTGAAACCACGCTGATTCATAGATGGTGTTGATAGTTGTTCCCCACGTCCCCAACACCTGTTGCATAGAAAATGACGAAAGTACATGGAGCCCCACGAATAAGATGATACCCATTGCGGTGAGGCGGTGGATTGCAAATGCAATATAAGGCGTGCTTCCCTTATAAAGCCAGCCCTTAAAGCCGGTGTACTTTCCATAAGCCATATTTTCCTCCTTGATACTCAACAAAATCGCGGAAAATGGATTGCACAATTATCCCATTTGAAGAACATTAGAGAAAAGTGATAAAACTCATGGATTATTCATATTACTTATCCTTATCATCATATCATGATATGTTCTAAAATATTGGTGCGGGATTAGGCGATCTTCCTGTGTCATTGTTGTACAATATGCCTACATACTTGTCCGTTGCTGCTATCAGGAAGGTCGTCTTCCCAATTTTTAAAGGTTTTCACATTCATATCGCTCACCAGGAGGTATAAATGCCCAAATCTCCCCATATGAGCCGTAAAGAGTTTGTTGGCATCGTGGCTGCTGCCACCGGAACGATCATGGGAGTAACGATCGGTATCCCGGCAATTGGCTACTTGACTGCTCCAGCTCTCCAAAAGTCCACCGCTGATGTCTGGATCCCGGCAGGTCCAATCGACAATTATGCGGTTGGTGTGCCTTCTTTATTCAGCTTCAATCGCACCAAGGTCAATGGTTGGGAAACCACGGTTAACAGCTATGGCGCCTATATCGTAAAGAACGAAGATGGTTCTGTCCTTGCGCTTTCCAATAAGTGTACCCACTTGAGCTGCCGGGTGAATTGGGCACAGCCTGACGAAGCCTATATCTGTCCCTGCCATGACGCCTGGTTTGGTATCGATGGGCAGATCATTAAAGGTCCCCAGCCCAGGCCACTCGACCAGTACGAAACCAAAGTCGAGGAAAATATTCTCTACATTCATTTCGTGGAGAGTTAATTATGTTCCAAAAGCTTTTTCTCTGGTTGGATGAACGACTTGGACTAAAGACCATCTACGATACGGTCCTTGACCGCAAAGTACCTAAGGTCAATTGGTTCTTCACCTTGGGGAGTGCCAGCCTGTTCCTCTTCCTGCTCCAGGGCATCACCGGGATCATGCTCACCGTCTATTACGTGCCCTCCCCCGACCATGCCTACGATAGCATCCAATATATTATGACCGGGGTAAGTTATGGCTGGTTGATCCGCGGTATCCATCACTGGGGTGCCAGCCTGATGGTGTTGATCGTGTTCTTCCATATGCTACGCACATTTTATTTTGGTGCCTATAAATATCCACGCGAGTTCACCTGGGTCACGGGTGTTTTCCTGCTCCTGCTTACGCTCGGGATGGGTTTTACGGGTTACCTGCTCCCCTGGAACCAGCGTGCCTATTGGGCTACCACAGTGGCCACCTCCATCGCAGGTACGGTGCCTTTCATTGGTAATTTCATCAACCAGGTCTTGCGGGGTGGCCCCGAGCTCTCTGCGGTCACCCTGGCTCGTTTCTTCTCGGTGCACATCTGGTGGTTCCCGGCGTTCATCGGCGGGCTGATCGGTGTCCACCTATATATGGTAATCCGCCTGGGCATCTCTTCCGTTCCCCATAAAGACGACTAGGAAAGGAGACTGCCGTGAACGAAGAGCAAAAGAAACAATACAAAGAAAAATATGCTCAGGCAAAACAGAACGGGGTCAAGTTCTGGCCTGATATCATTTTTAAAGATATCGTCATCACCTTAGCCTTATTCATCATCCTGATCGTTTTAGCCACCTGGCTGGGGGTTGCGAACGAGGCGAAAGCCGATCCATCCGACTCTGCCTATATCCCCCGCCCCGAGTGGTATTTCCTGTTCCTATTTCAAATGCTTAAGTACTTCCCGGGCAAGCTGGAGTGGCTTGGGACCACGATTATTCCGATCCTCGCCGTGCTGGCGCTCGTCCTGCTGCCTTTTTTCGATCGCAACTCACGCCGCTATTGGAAATCACGCCCGTGGGCGATCGGCATCATGACCTTCTTTGTCGTTGGCATCGTCTTCCTGACGGTACTGGCAGTGGTCACTACTCCACCGCAGGAGGCGACCGGCACGATTGCCGGCACGATCCCCGAGCAAATCCTGGCTGGGCAGGACCTGTACTCGGTCAACTGTACCGAGTGCCATGGACCCGACGGTGAAGGGGGAGAGATCAAAGGCGTTGAAGGCCTGGAAGGTTTCATCATGAAGGCCATCAATAGCAAAGACGAAATGTATACGCGCACCGATGAGACGCTCTACAACATTGTCTCGTATGGCCAGCAGGACCTGGGTATGCAGCCATTCGGGCGTGCTTACGGCGGTGTCTTGGGGCCTTCCGATATCGATGCCCTGGTCACATTCATGCGCTACACCTGGGATGACCGGGTTGAGCTGCCTGCAGAAGTGACTTCAGCCAATGCCATCCCCACTCTCGCCCCGGGGCAGGTACCGTCTTACGAGCTGCAAATCTCAGCCATTCAAAAGCGCTACTGCGTTTCATGTCACCGGGCCGGTAAGAAGAACAACAACTACATCATGGATAATTACGATAATACGATCAAGACCGGCGACCATGCTCCGAACTTGATCGCAGGCGACCTGATGTGCAATACCATGCAGATGCTCGATCGGGTTGAGGGCCTCGAAGCAGGCAACCCGATGCCGCCCACCAAAGCCTTGCCGCCCGAATTGGTTGAGATCTATAAGCTGTGGATCCTGGCGGGGATGCCCAATACTGCTGCCGATGCCGCTGCCTTATCAGTCACGCCAGTTGTCTCTGAAACCCAGGTCGTTTCGGGCACCCTCACTACCGAAACTCCGCTTCCACCGGGGACGGTCACCCCGGGCACGGTGGATGTAACGCCCACCCCGTAACTGTTCAGCCACAAGGGCACGGTGATCGAATCTCCGTGCCCTTTTGATTCCTGATGTGCTACAATACCGAGCATGTTCGCACGCACGCCCGCCAGGCTCGGGCGAATTTTATCCCTGCTGGTGATATTTCTGATCTCTTTCATTTCCTGTCCGGGCAGCACCTTTGCCCAGGCAGGTTCCACGGCAGTCTTATCCAGCCCTGATATCACAGATTTCCCCTACCTGACCTCCTACCTGGATCTGCATGATCCCGAGGGCGGCTTCATCCACGGTCTCACTCCCCAGCAGGTAACCATCCTCGAAGATACAGCCACGATCCCCGTGGCTGATCTGGCTGAGCTCACCCCTGGCGTCCAGCTGGTCATGGCAGTCTCACCTGGCGAATCTTTTTTGATCCGCGATGGGGAGGGGATCTCGCGCTATAGCTACTTCTTGCGTAGCTTCCTCTCCAGTGCTTGGGCAAGCCAGCCGGCAGGTACGGATGATTACAGCCTGCTCACTTCCGGTGGTCCCCAATTAGCCCATTCAGCCGACCCTTCGGGCGTGACATCCCGGCTTACGACCTACCAGCCAGGTTCGGAAGACATTGTCCCCGGGTTAGAGCTGCTGTCTTCCGCTCTGCAAGTGGCTTCTGATCCAACCACCCATACCGGCATGGAACGGGCGATCCTATACATCACCTCACCCCAGGACACCGATGTCTCCGTTGGGCTGCAGTCGATCATTGCAAGCGCCAACCAACAAAATATCCACATCTTTGTGTGGGTGCTGGCTGCAGCCGATGCCATGGAGTCAGCCTCGGTTGTCCAGCTGCGCGGCTTAGCCGATCAGACAGGAGGTGGGTTTTTTGGTTTTTCTCTAGATGAGACCCTCCCCGATCTGGATGCTCTGCTTGATCCACTTCGCTACATCTATAAGCTGGGATATAGCTCTCAGATCAATACCCCCGGATCACACCAGATGTCTGCCCAGGTGGCCTTAGGCGCTGAAACGATCACTTCAGCAGCCCAGTCCTTTGAGGTCGACCTTAAGCCGCCTGCCATCACCTTGTTGGCCTTACCCCGTGAAATTGCGCGCAGTTACGCTGCTCAATCCACTCCAGGAGTGGCTGATGTTGCGGGCGGCTTTGTTCCCGCCTCCCAGGTTGTTTCGATCCGGGTGGATTACCCCGATGGATATGACCATGCGACCGTATCCACCCGCCTGTTCGTTGATGATACGCTTGTAGCTCAAAATACTGCTGAACCTTTCACTGAATTCGTGTGGGACCTGCGTGCCTATAACCAGGATGGCGAGCATCGCTTGTTCGTGGAAGCCACCGACAACCTGGGCATGCTCGGTAAATCGAGTGAATCTACAGTTGCGATCAGCGTTCCATCCTCCACCCAGGGGATGATGGTGGCAGTCACCCAAAAACAGCCCGTGATGATCGCGGCTATCGCGGTTGTTTCGGCTTCAATCCTGGTATTGGCACTCATCCTTGGTGGGCACATTCGCCCGAAACCGCATCCGGGTCAACGCAGAACTCCCCCAAAACACGAAAAAAATATCCGGGTTTTGGGCAATCCTGATTCCAACCCACTATCAGTGAAACCCACCTTACCCCCTGTCCCATCTAGCCAGCCTTTACCAGCGCCAGAGGGTCCGATCTGGAGCAGGTGGCTGGCCAGGTTGCCATGGCGTAAACAGAAATTGCAACCTACCCCAGCCATTGCGTACATCTCCCCCCTGGCAGGCTATGACGAGCCCACCATTCCGGCTCGGCTGGAGATCATCGATGGTGATATCTCACTTGGCAGTGATCCACACAAGGCCTCCGTGGTCTTGAATGATCCGAGCATCGAGGGTCTGCACGCCATGATCAATCATGAAGGCAAAATCTTTACCATCACAGACAATCACACCGTTCCAGGCACCTGGGTAAACTATGTGCCGTCCTCCCCTCAGGGAACGATCTTGCAGCACATGGATATCATCCACCTGGGTCGTGTTGGATTCCGCTTTCAGCTGGCAGAGCCTGGTCCATTGCGAGCGATCGTCGTTACACCCCTGGAGCCTCCGCAATGAGCCCTGAACCTCCTCTCCACCGTTTAATCCATGGCTGAGCTTCACAACATGAACACCACTCACTCGATCCCGGTTGTTATGGAGGGTGATTGATGAATCGCTTGGTAAAACTGGTTGGCATTATCGCCCTCTGCGCCTGGCTTTTTACCGGTTGTGCTTTACCGCAACCAGCCACGCCTGATCCGGCCGGTTTGGCTCCAACAGCCGTTACACCACCGGCCAATTCGATACACACTCCTTTACCGTCGATCGAGGGGTCAGCCCTACCCCCAACTGGTCAGGCCCAGCCGAGTCCTACGGAACCTGGCACTCCCCTCTCGTCCACCAGCGTCCCTGCTTCCGGTGCCCGGTCTCGCACCCATTATGAGCTTGAGGCAGTCCTTGACTACTTCAGCCATTCGGTCTCGGTCACCGAAACGATCAGCTATACGAACCCGGTTACTACTTCGCTCACCGACCTGCTTTTGGTAATCGAGCCGAATTATTGGAGCGGTTGCTTCAACCTGGTTTCGTTGACATGGCAAAATGGTCAGCCAGTCCAAGGGTATGTCCTGGATAAGGCCCACTTACAGGTTCCGCTGCCGGATCCACTCAATGAGGGCGACTCGTTGGGGTTAAGCCTGGTCTACCAGCTCGTCCTGCCTGAGATCCCTGCTCCATCTGAAGATGTCCGCCCGGTGCCATTCGGGTATTCTGCTAGGCAGGTCAACCTGGTGGATTGGTATGCTTACGTGCCACCCTTCCAGGTTGGCAAAGGCTGGCTGGCTCACCCCAGGTGGGGCTTTGGTGAGCACCAGGTCTATGATGTGGGAGACTACGATGTGCAGCTCAGTCTGGCCGAGCCAGTTGAAGACCTTGAAATTGCAGCTTCAGCACCCGCGGCTCAGGTTGGTAACACGAACCACTATCACCTGGACGCTGCACGTTCCTTCGCGATCTCGGCCAGCAATGAGTATCTGGTGCAGTCGGCTGAGGTTGGAGATGTGACTGTGTACAGTTATTCGTTCCCGTACGATCAAGCCAGCGGTCAACAGGCCCTGACAGACACAGTCAAAGCTGTGGAATTGTTCAGCCGCCTGTTAGCTCCTTATCCACACACCACCTTGAGCGTGGTCGAAGCAGATTTCTTGGACGGCATGGAATATGATGGCTTGTACTTTCTCAGCCGGGGCTTCTACAACTTATATGACGGCACCCCCCAGGGTTACCTCACCTTCATTGCGGCCCATGAGACTGCTCACCAGTGGTGGTATGGTCTGGTTGGGAATGACCAGGCATTGGAACCCTGGCTCGATGAAGCCATGTGTACTTATATGGAACATATCTTCTACGAGCAAGCCTATACCGATTACCAGACCAGCTCAGGGGAATCTTTACTGGATTGGTGGTGGTATTACCGGGTGGATTATTATGATCCCTCTGCCTGGGTAGATGAATCACTGTATGATTTCGCACTGTTTCGCCCCTACCGTGATGCGATTTATCTTAATGGAGCGAAATTCCTGGATGACTTGCGTAGCACGATCGGAGACCAGGCCTTTTTTGACTTCCTGAAAGACTATGCTTCTACGGAGAAGTATAAAATTACTTCTGCTGATGATTTTTTCTCCATCCTCAAGCACCACACCTCCAAAAACCTGGATGCATTGATGGAGACTTATTTTCAAAACAGCCACTAAATGCCTGGCTGATTATTTAATCTCGGTTTATGCTTAATCATCTGGGAGGGGAAGCCTTGGCCGAAACCAAGCTCGCTAAATATTGGGGGACAGCCTGTCTCAGGCAGGTGCTGCTTGCCTTAGGGATTTTGTTTATATTTATGGTGGCCTTTGTCGGTCTGATCGCATTATCCCTCGAACTGCCCATCCCACAGAGTCAGCGTCCCGTGCTGATCTTTGGTGGATTGATGTGCGTCATATTCGTGCTGGTCCTGGCGGTGATCGTTTGGGGTATGCTCAGCCTCAGGCGTAGGGCCAGATGGCTGGATGCAGTTTTTTCGCCTTTGGGATTGCCAGGCAGGTCCTATCTGTGGAATGGCAGGCAGTATCATGGCTTGCTCCAAAGCCGCCAGGTAGACGCCTATTTTTACCGTGGACCAAACCTGGATATTTATCTCGCCTCACCCATCCGCACCCGCCTGGGTATCGGGTCAAAGGGGTGCATCAGCCAGGCTGCTTCGCGCGTGGCTGCCCAGCCTACCCTCACCATCCCTGACCCTGGCCTGGAACAGTTTGCCATCACGGCCCTCGACCAGCAGTGGGGCCGTGAATTGCTGGGTGACCCGGCCGCCCGCACAGCCATCCTGCGTTTAACCTCATCCCAATCCGGGTTTGAATTCCGTAGCTTGTTGTTTCAACCTGAAGCCATCCAGCTGCAGATCAACCACCTGGATTTAGCCTCAGTCACCCCCCAGGCTCTCCGCTCATGGGTGGATGATTTGATCAGTCTGGCCGGTATCGCTGAATCCCTGCCTCCACCACTGGTCCAGGCCCAGGCCACTCCCCTGGAGCGCAAGTCACGCCTGGATCGCAGCAGCTTTTCCGTGCGCATGTTTGGCATCACATGTGCGGTCATCGCTTTTATGCTGATATTCCTGTTCATCGTCCTATTCAGCCTGATCGATCTGCAGGTGAGATGATGATATTCTGGCACAGGATGATCTCCAAAAAGACGAAAATAGCTTTTTCAAAAGATGGAAATGAACCTTTATGAGCACTCCCATCAAGTTTGATGTGTTTACCTTGTTCCCCGAAGTGTTCCAACCTTACCTGGATACGAGTATCCTGCAGCGTGCTCGGGCTAGCCAGCTGGTAGACATCGCCCTGCATAACATCCGCGATTGGACCAGTGACCGTCACCACGTGTGCGACGACCTGCCCTATGGTGGTGGAGGCGGTATGGTGATGAAGCCCGAGCCTATTTTTGCATCGGTCGAAGGCGTGCTTGGAGCGCCTCCCGATTGCCCCGTGATCCTGCTCGACCCGCAGGGCCGCGTTTTCACCCAGGCGATTGCCCAGGAGCTCTCCCAGCATACTCACCTGGCGTTGTTGTGTGGCCGCTATGAGGGCATCGATGAACGTGTGCGCGAGCACCTGGTGACCGATGAGATTTCCATCGGTGATTATGTTCTAAGTGGTGGAGAGCTGCCTGCCCTGGTCCTGATCGATGCCATCACCCGCCTGATCCCCGGGGCGTTAGGCGACCCGGAGGGCGCATGGGATGATTCGCACGCCACCGGCTTGCTGGAATATCCCCACTACACCCGCCCGCCTGAATTTCGCGGCTGGGGTGTGCCCGAGATTTTGCTCTCGGGCGACCACGCCCGGATCGCTGCCTGGCGGCGGCAGCAGGCCTTATTGCGCACCCGCCAGCGCCGGCCTGATCTTCTGGAAAAAGCAGATCTTTCCAGCAAGGACCGCGACTTTTTGCGGCGTGTGGAGTTAGATGATACGTAAGCCCCTGGCTTTATCTTGACGATTATAAAAATCTCAAATCTACGACCGGAGGTAGGCATGCGATTTAATTATGGCAAGATCTTTCTGCTGGGATTTGGTTTTTTTGGCGTCAGCGTTATATGGGCGACTTATAACGCTTTTGTCCCCATTTTTCTCCAGGATAAGTTTGGGTTACCACCATTCCTGATTGGCCTTTTCATGACCCTGGATAACATTGCCGCCCTGTTTATCCAGCCCCCGGTTGGCGCCTGGTCAGATCGCTTGCGCACCCCGATCGGCCGGCGTATGCCGTTCATCCTGATCGGTGCTCCCATTGCTGCGATTGCTTTTGGCATTATCCCCATTGCCGCCATCTTACCGTTGTTCGTCGCCTGCACCACCACTTTGTTGTTGAGCATGGCTTTCTGGCGTACGCCCGTGGTGGCACTCATGCCTGACATTACCCCTTCACCTAACCGCTCTCAGGCCAATGGCGTCATTAACCTGATGGGTGGGCTGGGTTCGATCATCGCTTTTCTTGGTGGGGCTGCTCTCTATAAGATGAACCCGGCGTATCCATTTTGGCTTGGTTCGGGCCTGGTCATCCTGGCGGCCATCCTTGTCTTTGTATTTATTCGTGAGCCCAAAACCCCGGACCAGGGTCAGGATGAAAAACCAGGCATGTTTAAAAGCTTGGTGGAGGTATTTTCCGACCCGGACCATAGTGCCTTGCGTATCTTACTGGCCATCTTCTGCTGGTTCGTGGCCTACAATGCCGTGGAAGCCTTCTTTACCCTATATGCCAAGAATCACCTGCTCATGAACGAGGCCGATGGAGCACGCTTGTTGGGCCAATTGTCGCTATTTTTTGTGCTTTTCGCGATACCGGCTGGCTACCTGGGCAGCCGCATCGGGCGGCGGGTGACCATCTCAATCGGTATCATAATAATGACGGTCTGCATGCTTTCCATGTATATCTTACCGATAGACACGCTCACAATTGTGCTCACGAAATTACCTGTATTAGGTGAGGTTCCCGTGGTAGGCCTGGTGTTGATGTTCGCTGGCATCGCCTGGGCTTTCATCAACATCAACTCTTTGCCAATGGTAGTCGATATGACCACACTCGCTAAAGTAGGTACGTACACCGGCTTATATTATTTGTTCTCTACCCTGGCTGCAATTGTTGGTCCAAACCTCAACGGCTGGATCATCCAGCTCTCCGGCAGCAACTACAGCATGACCATGCTCGCCGCCCCCTTCTTCATGATCCTGGCCTTTATCATGATGCTGGGTGTCCAGCGCGGTGAGGCTGCCCCTCAAACACCGCCCGTGGAAGGAAAACCAGTTATTTAGTTTACTCAGAGAACGGTGATCCAGCCATCCGATATTCCTGTGCTTTTTTGTGACGCTGCCCTGCTGGTGATCAATAAACCGGCAGGGGTGTCCACACTGCCCGATGGCTACGACCCGTCCCTGCCGCACATCAAGGTCTTGCTGGAAAGCCAGTATTCCCGCTTGTGGGTCGTGCACCGCCTGGATAAAGGAACCAGCGGGGTGTTATGCCTGGCTCGCTCCGCCTCTGCCCACCGCTTGCTCAACACCCAATTCGAACAACGCCAGGTAGCCAAGGTCTACCGTGCGCTTGTGAGCGGCACCCCTGGCTGGCAGGAGTTTACCAGCGACCAGCCACTCCGGGTGAATGGCGACCGCCAACACCGCACGGTGGTTGATCCTGATAAAGGGTTGCCGGCTGTAACCCATTTCAAGGTCCTGGAGCGGCTGGCTGGCTGCTGCCTGCTGGAGGCTGTTCCTGAAACAGGCCGCACCCACCAGATCCGTGCTCACCTGGCAGGCCTGGGCCTGTGCATCGTTGGCGATAAGCTATATTGCAGACCAACGGCCCCTCAACCAACCAGCCAGGGCCTGATGGCGCCCCTGGCTGGTAGGATGCTGCTGCATGCGTTGTCGCTGGAGCTCGCTCACCCCCTCACCGGCCAAAGGGTAAAATTCACTGCACCCTACCCTGGTGACATGACCGCTATCCTGGACCAGTTACGCTCCTCTGCATGAGCAGATCAGGTCGCTCCCCTGAGCTTGATTCCCGCTTGTTCTCCTCCATGATTCACCGGTAAATTCCTTTTCAAAATATACATGGCATGATATAATCCTGCACCTCGCCGCCCTGGGCGGCTTTGTGTTGAATATCAGCAATTATGAACGATTTTGGAAAGGTGGATTAGCATGAACGATCTGTTGAAATCTGTTGAGGCAGCCGAAAACCCCAATATCCCCCAGCTGCGGCCAGGCGACCTGGTTAATGTGCATATTCGCATCAAGGAAGGTAACACCGAGCGTATCCAGGAATTCCGTGGGACCATCATCAGCAAGCGCGGCCGTGGAAACGATGCCAGCTTTACCGTCCGCCGCATTGCCAGCAATGGTATCGGTGTCGAGCGCACCTTCCTCACCCGCTCACCTCGCCTTGAAAAGGTAGTCATCCAGCGTCACTCGCAGGTGCGCCGGGCCAAGTTGTATCACCTGCGTGAGCGCACTGGTAAGAACGCCCGTTTGAAGCAAAAATTCAACGCATAATTATTTCCTTTACTGATTCCTTTGAGGTGCGGTTGCCAAAACCGCACCTTTTCTTTAACGTATAATTTAGCTCAACGAACAATTATTTAATCGAATATCCAGCTCGCTCGGAGGAGTTATGCCTCGTGCTATTTACTACAAAGAAGGTGGAGATATCCTGGCCGATATTGGCCCGGAGGATTATTCAGCTGCATTGCAAGACACTACTGGGGTGTTATGGGTCGATTTTACCGGTGAGGAGTCGAAGTCCACTGAAGAGATCCTGTTATCAACCTTTGGGTTTCATCCTTTGGCCGTGGATGACGCCTTGCGTGAAACCCATGTGCCAAAAGTCGATGATTGGGAAACATACCTCTATATCGCCATGCATGCCATCAGCTACAAAAGCAGTAGCGAGGATATCGATACGATCGAGCTTGATGTCTTCCTTGGCGAAAATTATATCGTTACCCATCACGACTTCCCGATCATGGCCCTCGACCGGGTGTGGGATACCTGCCATAAGGACGTCCGCTATTTAAAACGCGGCGCAGACCATGTGCTGTACGAGATTACAGATGGTCTGGTGGTGGATTATATGCAGGCTGTGGAAGCCATTGACGAGGAGATCGAACGCGTCGAAGATATCATATTTGACAACGCTTCCACAAAGATCGTCCAGCGTATCTTCACATTAAAACGTACGACCCTGCACCTGCGCCGGGTGCTTTCACCCCTCCGCGAGGTGCTGAACAAGCTGGCACGGGACGATTACAATGTAATCGATGCCCGTGACCGGGTGTACTTTCGGGATGTCTATGATCACCTGGTCCGCCTGCACGATATCTCCGAAAGCCTGCGCGACCTGGTGGGAGGTGTTTTGGATACCTACCTGTCTGTCATCAATAACCGCATGAACGATATCATGAAGACCCTCACCATGATCACGACCATCTTCATGCCCATCTCCTTCCTGGTAGGTTTCTATGGGATGAACTTTTTCCAGCCGACTTCGGACCATTTAATAAGATGGACAAGTACTGCCGCTTTTATCGTGATGATGGCGGTGATGATTGGCACCCCCATTCTGATGTTCACCTGGATGCGCCAGCGTAAGTGGATGTAGCCGGCTGGGATGGCCAGGAATGGTCAAGGATATGTCACAGTTGAGCAAGAGTGCTGGTAAAGTTCAGTCAGCCCTAATGGAAATGGGTATGGAATTGATGGTTGTCGAGCTGCCCGATTCCACCCGCACGGCTGCTGAAGCAGCCCGGGCAATCGGTTGCCAGGTTGGGCAGATCGCCAAATCAATCGTATTCCAGACCACCTCCAGTGGGCGTCCAGTCCTGGTGGTTGCCAGCGGTTCGAACCGGGTGAATGAAGTTAGCCTAGCCGGGCATATTGGCGAGAATGTCAAGAAAGCCGATCCAGAATTTGTTCTTCAGCACACGGGTTTTGTCATCGGAGGTGTGCCGCCCGTTGGACATACCGAGCAGCTGGAGACATTCATTGACCAGGACCTGCTTCAGTACGAAGAGATCTGGGCTGCGGCTGGCAACCCGCATGCTGTGTTTCCGTTAACCCCCGCTGCCCTGGTTCGCATGACGGGTGGCCTGGTGCTCAAGATCACCGGTTGAGGATACGCTTATGTTTCATATCGGATTGGAAAATAATTTTGAAGGGCGGTCAGAGGTTTGGGTGTTAGGCCACCCGGGGTGCTTTGCCTACGGGAAAGACGCGCCTGAAGCGCTTCAGGGCGTGACTCAGGCAATTCGTGACTACCGTGCCTGGATATCGAGCCATACAGCTGATAGCTGGTTTCCAGCCGGTGATGAGTTTGTGTTGGAAGAGACCTGGGAATGTTATACGATCGATGATGATTTTCAGCTCGCCAGCGATGGCTACGAGGTGAATTCCTGGTTCCGGGATGATTGGATTCCACTGTCTACCGAAGACATCCAACGTGGCTTGCTTCTGCTTGACTGGGGCAGGCAGGACCTTTTAAAGATTGCCAATAGCATTGGGCCCGAAAAGCTTGAGCGTACTTACCCGGGCGAGCGCTGGAGCATTTTAGGCATCCTGAAGCATATCAGTGATGGTGAATGGTGGTATCTGGACCGTTATGGTCTGGCTTTACCCGAATCGCAAGTACCAGAAGATGTGTTCCAACGCCTGGAAAAGATCCGCACACAACTGGTCAATATCCTGCCGGGCATGGTCGGTTCCAGGCAAGTGCTGGGCGTCAGCGGTGAGTTTTGGAGCCCGCGCAAGCTGCTGAGGCGGGCTGTCTGGCATGAGTACGACCACATCGCCCATATTCGCAAATTGCTATGAATAGTTATGATTATGCTCACCGTTCTGGAGCACGCTGGCTGAGCTGGGATGATTTTGCTTCCCTCTCTCGGCGTTTGGCGGAGTTGCTCGAGCTCCATCACCCACAGCTGATCCTGGGAATTGCTCGCGCCGGATTATTTCCAGCCACTGCCGTGGCTTGCAGCCTGCGTTGTGAATTACTCCCCATCCGTCTCACTCGTCGGGTGGACGACCAGGTCGTGTATACAACCCCGGTCTGGAAAGTGCCCGTCCCTGCTGATGTGCACGGGAAGATTCTGGCAGTTGTGGATGAGATAGCGGACACTGGGACGACCCTGGCCATGGCCAGGCATGCAGCCCTGGCTCTTGGTGCACAGCAGGTGGTCACTGCTTCACTAGTGAGCCATCCCTGGGCTGACCCGAAGCCAGATATTGCTGCCCTAGTGACTGACGAGTTCGTGATCTTCCCCTGGGATGCCCTGGTGTTGGATCATGGCACATGGGTCACCCATCCAGAAATTAATGCAGGTCTCGCGGCCCAGGCGTGAGTTCAATTATTTTGGTGCTATAATGTCTGTCCTTACTGGTAACCGAAGGTGAAGCATGGCACTTGATCGCTACGGACGACGCTTAAATTATTTGCGCATTAGCTTGACTGACCACTGCAACTTGCGCTGCTTATATTGCATGCCGGAGGAGATGGTCTTTCGTCCCTCGGCGGAATTGATGCAGGACGACGAGGTCCTTGCCCTGGTGCGCCTGTTTGTCAGCCTCGGCTTCGAAAAATTTCGCCTGACAGGCGGTGAGCCTACCATCCGGGCTAATGTGGTCAGCCTGGTAGGGCAGATCGCCGGCACGCCGGGGGTACACACGCTCACCATGACCACCAACGGCGTCCTCCTTTCAAAGCTGGCCGCACCGCTGGCGCAAGCTGGCCTGCAGCGGGTGAATATCAGCCTCGATACATTAGACCCACAGAAATTCGAGACATTAACTCGCTGGGGCTCTGTCGAGGATGTCTGGTCAGGTATCCACGCTGCTGAAGCCGCCGGCTTGCTGCCGATCAAGATTAATGCCGTGGTTGTGCGTGGTTATAACGAGCAGGATATGGCTGACTTGGCCCGCCTCACCCTCGATCACCCCTGGCAGGTCCGTTTCATCGAGATGATGCCATTTGGCGGAAACAATGAATTCCAGATGAGCCAGCTTGTCACCGCTTCAGAGATGCATGCGTTCATTGAAAATTCGCTCGGATCCATGGAGCCGGTCAACGGGGGTGACCTGGATGGTGAAGCGAACATTTACCGCCTGCCCAACGCTCGTGGAGATCTAGGGTTTATCTCGTCGGTCAGCACACCGTTCTGTCAAGCATGCTCGCGCGCCCGCCTCACCCCGGATGGTCATTTGCGCCTTTGCCTGCTAAGGGAGGGAGAGGTGGACCTGCTCACCCCCTTGCGTGCAGGAGCTACCACCCTGGAGCTGCGCAAGCTTGTCTTGGATGGCTTATGGGTCAAACCCTGGGGTCACGGGCTGGCGCAAGGCGTCATCCCCCTCAACCGTGAGATGAGTGAAATCGGCGGCTAAGCTACCTCAGCTAGGTCAGCACGAACCACAGTCCGGCTGTAACCAGCGCCCCCATTAACGAACAACCAAAATTCACCACGTCATTATTTACCCATGACCAGCCGCGCACCTGCGTCGTTGGGCTGCCGCAGCTGTGAAGAGGGTGACGTTCGGTTTCCTTTTCGCAGGCCGGGCACCAGTAGATTGCCTGGATACTTGCCCCTAAAAGCGAATCGAACAATGATCCCACCAGGCCGCCCACGGTAATGATGAGCAGGAAGCGCAGCCAGGCTGTATCTAAGGAGAAGAGTAGCGCTACGACCGCCACCAGGGCGGCTCCGCCTGTGGCTGCCAATATTCCGGTCAGTGAGATTCCGCCTGATGTTCCCCGCTCGACCTGCTTGCCATTGGTGATCATCCTGGGCGGTGTTTTGCTCAATACGCCCAGCTCAGTCGACCAGGTGTCGGCATTCACCGCCGCCATGGCACCTGCGAATGCCAGCCAGATCCACTCGGGTTGCTGCCGGAGTATAAAGGCCACAGCCAGGCACGCTCCCAGGCCTCCATTAGCCAGTACCTGGCCCCAATCCCTGCGGCTACCCTTGGAAAATTTCTCGGCCAGGCCCGCTTTTCTCTTGCCAAAAGCCCTGGAGAGAGCACTGGATGAGATGAAAAAGGTCAGCAGCAAGGCTGCCCAGGCGAGGCCTCCCAGGCCGAAAATGAATCCGCCGGTTAAAACGGCTGCCCAGGCCCCGCTTTTGGAGAGTGCTCCAACCCGCCAGGCAAGCACGGCGATGATAATTGCCAGGATAACTCCGATGATGATCTGCTGATAATCTATCATTCTGTCAAATGGTTAGGTTGCCTGGATGATAAAGAACACCGCGCCCATAAATAACAGGCTGGTCAGTGCCGAGCTTGCCCACATAAGGTACCCCAGCGATTGGGTATCCCGCCGCCGGTAGAAAAAAAGCCCCAGCAGCAGGTCGGATATGAAGAAAAATGTATTTAATAACGGCAGCAACAACAGCCGGATCCCGGGTACAAGCTCCACCGCGCTTCCATCTGGGTTTAGGTGCAGCGTGGTCATGGCGTGGTTGGGGATGGTCAGGCTGACCCAGATGATCAGCCACAAGGCCAGGGCTGCGCTGGTGAGCAACAGGATCCGTGCCGGGCGGTCAGCCCACGCGTGTGCCAGCAGGAAGGTCGGGTAGATCGAAGCTGATTCGATAGGTGTCAGCGAGCCGAATTCCGAGAGCCTGCGGTAGGTAGTTAAGAAACCGGCCACATCCATGGGCGATATGGTAAATAACCGTTCCGTGGTGACGATCATCACCAGGTTCGTGTCTCGGGAGGCCAGATACTCCACCGGTTTACCATCTGGCTGAACCCTCACGCCCAGTACGGCCCCAGGCAGGCGGATCAATGGCTTGGATAGCACCATCCGATTTTGGTCAGTCGAACCTACCCAGGTGATCTTGTTGATGGGTATTTCTTCCCGACGCAGGCCCCAATACAGGCTGATACCATCGCGCGCCAGGATATATTGCGCTTGTTGAAGCGCATACATCCGGTATATCAATAATGGTATGAAGCCGATCGTTACAATTGCAATGAGTAAGTACAGCAGGAAGGTTGGCCCGGTTTCAGCGACCGATGTCTTCCATATTCCAAATGCGCCCAGCAGTGCCAGCAGGAGTATTCCAGTGCCATGCAGGAGCATTCCAGTGCGGCGGGGAGGGCGAAAAATAAATACCTCTCTCACGAGAGGTATTATAGTCGAGATTATTCTGGGCGGGCTTTTACCCGCGGGCTTCATTTTCGATTAGATTATTTTATGCCGTATATCACGCTCACCGCGACAGTCAGGGTAAGCTGACCAGGGGAGACGGGTACGCTAGCACCACCACCCGCAGCCTGTACTTTGCTGTCATAATAGATCGGGCTGGGTACGCTGCTGTAATAACTGATGTTCTGCACATCGCCGAGTTCTACTCCCGCTGCTGTTGCCAGCTGCTCTGCCTGGGCCTGGGCATCCGCCATTGCCTGTTCGCGACCGTTTGACATGGCAGCCTCTTTATTCTGGACGTCGAAGGTGATACCATAGATGCTATTGGCACCCGCTTTGACGCTGGCATCCAGGATGGTCCCGACCTTGGTGATATCGCGCATGGTCACGTAGACGGTGTTATCGGTCATGAACGAGGTTCCAGTTACTTCTCCAGTCTGGGGATTCTGCTGCTGTTGCTGGTAAACGCTGAAGTTGGTTGTCTGGATGTCCTTCGGGTCGACACCTTGGGCCTTGATCGCCTCGATGACTGCCTGCGATTGGGTATTGTTGGCAGCCACTGCTTCTTCTGCACTTTGAGCCTCACTGTGAACACCGATCGATACATAAGCAATATCCGGGCTCATGATCACCTGCGAATTTCCAGTCACGCTGATCGTGCGAGGTTGGGCCTGGCCAACCGAGAACGAGGCGCTACATGCACTCAATGCCAGGGCTGCGATAAGAATGATTGATGGGATTACTAATTTAGTACGCATTGTTACCTCCATGTAACTTGTTTTGTTTCACTAAGACGAACAGACTTGCTAGAAAGTTCCAAAGACCAGTTGTTTTAAATTATTACATATTTCCCTCTTGCCGTCATCCAACCCCGGTGCTATACTTTTCGGGTTGCGTTAGAAAAAATTTATGATAAGAACTATTTTGATGGACCATAATCAGGAATCAGCGTTTGATAGCACTTGCTCGATGGGTTTCAATGTGGAGTACGAACAAGAGGATGATGACCGCCCTCCGAGTAGTCGGCGCACACTGAGGTGTGCGATTAACAACGTGATTATACCTGCAGAGATCAGGAAGGCATAAAGGGAAGGTTAACGTTTAATTAGCTTCCCGGAAGTGGCTGTACTTTAGCCATGCCTTCCGGGAAATTTTGTTTAAATCCCCACACCTCCTGAGGCTGCAGTGTAATACTGAACGATCCTGTATAGTTCAGGAGGTGCACCATGTTATACGCCAGCGAATTTATCGGCCGGCCGGTCGCAGATGCAGATGGAAAGCGCATCGGCAAGCTCAAGGATTTGATCGCCGTTCGCCATGGGGAGGTCCCCCATCCTCAGCTCGTTGCCATCGAAGTAAAACAGGGCAGCTCATCGGTATTTATCCCGATGCAGGATGTAGCTGCCCTGATTTCCCTGGCCATCCCCCTGAAGAAAAAGATTGCAGATATTACCCCTTATGAGCCCGGCCCTGAGGACCTGCACCTGGTGCGGGATGTCTTGGATAAACAGATCATCGACACCGATGGCATGCGCGTGGTGCGGGTAAATGATCTGGAGCTCACCCGTGTCAACGGCAGTGTATATGTTGCCAATGTGGATATCAGCGGCGTTGGCCTGATCCGCCGGCTTGGGCTAGCCAGCTTCGCTGACCGTCTGGCTGCCCATCCACGCGCTTCTGAGCTTCCTTCCATCATTTCCTGGGACAATATTGAGTTACTCTCGGTCGATCAGCCCATGCGGCTGAAAGTGCCTTCCTCCAAAATGGCAGATCTGCACCCGGCTGACCTGGCGGAGATCTTGAGCGATCTGACCCGCCAGGAAGGCAGCAAAATCCTGGAGACCCTGGACATCGAAACATTGGCCGATACCCTGGAGGAAGTCGAGACCGATTTTCAGGTCAGCCTGATCGAGCGCATGCCGGACGACCGAGTGGCAGACGTATTGGAGGAAATGGCCCCTGACGAAGCGGCTGACCTGCTGGCTGAGCTGCCTCAGGACCGCAAGCATGACTTGCTCGAGCTGATGGAGGATGAGGAGGCTGAAGACGTCCGCAAGCTGCTCACCTACCCCGAAGACACTGCGGGCGGTATCATGAATACTGAATACTTTATCGTCCCGTCCGATTTCAGTGCCTCCCAGGTTTTGGAAAAATTACGCCAGACCGCCCCGGAAGCCGAAACCATCTATTATATTTATGTAGCCGATCAAGATGAGCATTTATTAGGCGTGTTCTCCCTCCGCCAGCTGGTGCTGGCCCAGCCAGATGCCCAGGTTTTGGATTTTATGGAAAAGAGGGTTGTGACGGTGGATTTGAATGATAGTCAGGATGATTGCGCCCAGGTGATATCGAAATACAACCTCCTGGCTGTTCCCGTGGTTGATGACCAGAAGCACATCCATGGCATTGTCACCGCAGACGATGCCTTGGATAAGATCATCCCCACCGCCTGGAAGAAGCGCCTGCCTCGTTTTTATCAGTGATACCTAGCATTCATCCGCCGGGTATGCTTTACGAACATACGCTAATCTAACATGTGAGGGTGAAGCGCATGAGTCTGTGGCAGAGAATTCGACCAATTCGAACACGCTTGTTATTGATGCTGGCGGTTGTTGGCCCAGGTATTATTACCGCCAATGTCGACAATGATGCCGGTGGCATCACCACCTACTCCGTGTCAGGCGCCCGCTACGGATACAGCCTGCTGTGGATGATGCCACTGGTCCTGATTGCCCTGATCATTGTGCAGGAGATGAGCGCCCGCCTGGGGGTTGTGACCGGTAAAGGCCTGGCAGACCTGATCCGCGAGCGCATGGGAGTGCGGGTTACGGCCATAATCCTGGCGTTGCTGCTTTTTGTTAATCTGGCCAATACGGTCAGTGAGTTTGCCGGTGTGGCTGCCAGCATGGAGATATTCGGGGTCAGCAAATTTATCTCGGTTCCTATCGCGGCTGTTCTGGTCTGGTTTTTAATCGTCAAAGGCAGCTACAAGGCAGTTGAGCGGGTTTTCCTGGTCGCCAGTGCTATCTACCTGACCTATATTGTCTCGGGTGTGCTGGCTAACCCAAATTGGAATGAGGTGACGACGGCCCTGGTTACCCCCTCTTTCCACCTTGATATCGGCTACGTGACCATCTTCGTCACCATCATCGGCACGACCATCGCGCCTTGGATGCAGTTCTACCAGCAGTCTTCCATCGTCGATAAGGGTGTTCAGATCAAGGATTATGCTTACGAACGCGTGGATGTGGTGGTTGGCTCGTTATTTGCTGTATTTGTCGCCACATTCATCACCATCGCCTGCGCCAGCACGATCTATAAGAACGGGTTGAATATCGAAACGGCCAAGGATGCAGCCCTGGCCCTGGGACCGTTGGCGGGCAGGTATGCCTCCACGTTATTTGCCTTTGGGCTGTTGAATGCCTCGCTGTTCTCAGCCGCCATCCTGCCCCTTTCTACATCCTACACAGTTTGTGAGGCTTTTGGGTGGGAGAACAGCATCAGCCGCGATTGGAAAGACGCCCCAATATTCTTTGGGATCTACACCGCCCTGATCATCCTCGGTGCAGCGATCATCTTGCTGCCCGTCCAGTCGTTGATCCAGGCCATGTTGATTAGCCAGACGTTTAACGGTGTGCTCTTACCGGTGATCCTGATCGCCATGCTCTTGCTCATCAACGATAAACGGCTGATGGGTAAGTTCAAGAACGGGCGGATATTTAATATCCTGGCCTGGGTCACTGCCATCGTGCTGATCATACTGGCAACCATCCTGATCGTGGTCACCTTCCTGCCGGCTAAATAAACGCACCAGATATTCACATGCATTAAATATTATTGTAGAGACGCAGCATTGCTGCGTCTCTACTCTAACTGTTTTGTTCGCCCAGGGCAGATGGGTTAACCTTGTGATAATGCTATATCCAAGCTGAAAGAATGCATGTCGCCCGGCTTTTTCCAGGCGCTGAAACCACTGCAAAAGACCTGGTTATCTATATTTTGCTCAGGCCTTTCTATTCCTTGCTGGTTGTGATGAAGATCATCGGCCGGCGCTTGGTCTCGTTGTAGATGTAGCCCATTAAAGCTGTCCGCAGGTCCTCTTTCAAGTCACCGTTACTCTTGCGGACCGTTTCACGGATCAATTTACCCATCCCTGCCATTAGCTCTTCGGCATCGCGGATAACAATAAAGCCGCGTGTGATGATTTCAGGCTCATCGCGTAGCTGGCCAGTGTTTCGGTCAAGCGCCAGGTTCACCAGCACGATTCCATCCCGGGCCAGGGCCTCGCGTTCCCTCACTATCCCTGGGCCAATATCTCCCACACCTGCGCCATCCACGAAGACGTACCCGCCAGGTACCCGATCACCCAATTGCATCACCCCATCATTGAATACGATCGAATGTCCGTTCTCAATGGTTGCGACACGCTCGGCTGGGATACCCAGCTCGCGCGCCAGGTCAGCATGCTGGTGCAGGTGGCGTAGCTCTCCGTGGATGGGGATGAAGTGCCTGGGCTTTACCAGGTTGATCAGCAGCTTCTCTTCTTCCTGGCTGGCATGCCCCGAGACATGCACCGGGGCAATGGCATCGTAGATCACGTTGGCGCCCCGCCTGAACAGGCGGTTGATCGCCTTGTGCACGCTTTCTTCATTCCCCGGGATGGGGTGAGACGACAGTACCACGGTATCTCCACTCACCAGGTCAAACTGGCGGTTGGTACCGGTCGAGAGCCGCCCCAGGATTGATGATGGCTCTCCCTGCGAGCCCGTGCACATCAAGACGACCTCATTGGGTTTCATCTTCAGCGCTTGCTCTACGCTGACCAGCAGGCTATCGGGGATGTCCAGGTAACCCAGCTTGCGGCTGATGCGGGCGTTCTCGTTCATGCTCGTCCCCACGAAGGTCATTCTACGCCCGTGGGTAATGGCGGCATTGGCCACTTGCTGCATGCGCGAGATCACCGACGCAAAGGTTGCCACGATGATGCGCCCGGGGGCAGTCCTGAATACCTGATCCAGGGCTGGCTCGATCACTCTCTCAGAAGGTGTCCAGCCGCGTTTATCGGCATTGGTCGAATCGGCCATCAATACCAGCACGCCCCGGCCCGAAAACTCGCCCAGCTTGGCGTAATCGGTCGGCCAGCTGTCCACCGGCGTATGGTCGAACTTAAAATCTCCCGAATGGATCACCAGACCGGCGGGTGTGTCGATTCCCAACCCTACCCCATCTGGGATGGAATGGCAGACGTGAAAAAACTCGACCTTGAACGGCCCGACCTGGGCGCTCTCTCCGGCCTGGACAGTGTTTAATGTGACCTGGCTCAGCAAGCCTCCCCGAGACAGCTTGAGCTCGACCAGACCGCGCGTGAGCGGTGTCGCATAGATGGGTGCCTTGATCTGTTCTAGCAGGTGGTGGATGGCACCCGTGTGGTCTTCATGGCCATGTGTAATGATAATGCCGCACACCCGCTGGCGCTTATCCAGCAGGTATTGGAAATCGGGGATAATGTAGTCAATCCCCAGCATGTCATTTTCGGGAAACATCAACCCGGCGTCAATCACGAGGATCTGCTCCCCGTATTCGATCGCCATCATGTTCTTGCCCACTTCCCCCAGCCCGCCCAAAGGGACGATGCGTAATTTTTTATCACTCATATTCAGTTGTTCTCTTATCAAAAATTCTAAGGTGGAATCCCACCCATTAGTTCGTCAGATGGATAACCTTTTCATTTTAGCACGTAGGCTTAATTTCTGTAAAGGCAGCCACCTTGGAATGCTCGTTTCGCCTGCCTCCCTGATCATTTCCCTGCCTCCAGGCGGGCCTCCAGTTTCTGCTTCACCTGGGGCCATTCCTCGGGGATCAGGCTGTAGATCACCGAATCACGAATATGCCCGTCGGGCAGGATCATATGGTTGCGAAGCACACCTTCTTTGACCGCTCCTAATTTTTCGATGGCATGTTGTGAGCGCAAGTTACGCAGGTCGGTCTTTAGCCACACCCGGATGCATCCCAATTCCTCGAAGGCATGTCTAATCAGCAGGTACTTGCATTCCGTATTGACCAGTGTCCCCTGGTAATCCAGCCCATACCAGGTGCCGCCGATTTCAAGCGAACGATCTTCTTTATTGATGTGCAAGTAGCGCGTGCAACCAACTCCTTCGCCGTTCAGCTGGTAGATCACCGTGAAAGCCAGGTCGGTCCCTTCGGCTTGTTGCTCAAGGATTTCCCGCACCCACTCAGTCAGCTGTTCGGCGGTCTCGACCTTCCTATAACGCATATACTTCCAGATCTTCGCTTCCAGGCCTACTTTTGCCAGTGAGGGCACATGGGCTTCTGAAAGAGGTACGAGGCGCACGATTTTTCCGGTAAGTGTTACCGGCTCGATCTGCATGGGGGAGGTGAATTGAACGTGCATGCCCTCAACCGCTGGAAGGTACGTGATTTATGTGCCTTCTTCCCACGAGTTTAGGTATTTCTCCTGCTCTGGGGTGAGCCGGTCAATCCGAACACCCATCGCATCCAGCTTCAGGCGGGCGATTTCACGGTCGATCTCCTGGGGCACGCTGTACACCCTTTTTTCAAGCTTGGAGGCATTCTTGACCACGTATTCCACCGCCAGTGCCTGGTTGGCAAAGGACATGTCCATCACGCTGGCGGGGTGGCCTTCTGCAGCCGCCAGGTTGATCAGGCGACCTTCACCCAGCAGGTTAAGACGGCGGCCATCCTGCAGGCTGTATTGTTCTACGAACGGGCGGACGAGCCTTTTTTCCTGGCTCATGCTTTCGAGGGCCGGAATGTTGATCTCCACGTTGAAGTGGCCTGAGTTGGCTATGATCGCTCCATCCTTCATGAGCTCGAAGTGATGCCTGTCGATCACGTTCAGATCGCCCGTCACGGTCACGAAGATGTCGCCAATTTTGGCTGCTTCACCCATTTCCATCACCCTGAAGCCGTCCATCACTGCCTCCAGGGCGGGCAGGGGGTCGACTTCGGTGACGACCACATTGGCGCCCATGCCACGCGCCCGCATCGCCAGGCCGCGCCCGCACCAGCCATACCCTGCAATAACGAAGACCTTGCCCGCCAGCAGGATGTTGGTGGCTCGCACGATGCCGTCGATCGTGGATTGGCCCGTGCCATACCGGTTGTCAAATAAATGCTTGGTCTGGGCATCATTGACCGCGATGACCGGGAATTTTAGCGCCCCATCGGCTGCCATGGCCCGCAGGCGGATCACCCCCGTGGTGGTTTCCTCTGTGCCGCCCATCACGTTCGGCAGCAGGTCGCGCCGCTCCTTGTGCAGGGTACTCACCAGGTCAGCCCCGTCATCCATGGTGACGTGCGGGGCGTGATCGAGTGCAGCCTTGATATGCTTGTAATAGGTCACGTTATCTTCGCCTTTTATTGCGAAGGTGGGGATTTCGTAGATGTTTACCAGTGCAGCCGCCACGTCATCCTGGGTGGAGAGCGGGTTTGAAGCCGTGATCACCAGGTCGGCCCCGCCGGCATGCAGGGTTTGGGCCAGGTTGGCAGTCTCGGTGGTGACGTGCAGGCAGGCTGACATACGTACACCTTTCAGCGGCCTTTCCTTGGCGAACCGCTCGCGGATCAGCCGCAACACCGGCATTTCTCGCTCTGCCCAGTCAATTCGCCGCCGGCCGCCTTCTGCCAGGGTCGAGTCTTTAATATCGTAGTTTTCCATGTTCTTCTCCCTATTGGTCGAACATAATAATGGCTTATATCTTCAACAGCTTATCCAGCTGACCATGATCATCGAAGTGTGTTCTAAAACGCGTGATAAATTCGGCCGGTGTGTAGCAATGCCCCTGGGTCCCCTCGCATTCCAGGCAGAAGGTGGCTGCCAGTGTTCCCATCTGCCCGCATAGCTGCGCATCGAAGCCGTGGCTGTAGCCGGTCAGAAAGCCTCCCCGGTATGCATCCCCCACCCCTGTCGGGTCGACGATTTTCTCGGGTGGGATAACCGGGATGAAATACGCTCCTTGCTTGGAGTACACCGTAGACCCTTTGCTTCCCGCCGTCACCACCATGATCTCGAGTTGTTTCATCAGGTCCCCGGCCTTCATCCCCGTCATCTTCTGCACCAGGCCGAACTCATAATCATTCACGAATAACGCCAGGGCACTCTCGATGCCGGTGCGCAGCTCATCCCCGGTCAGCCGCACGATTTGCTGGCTTGGGTCATACAGGTAGGGGATTCCCAACTCGCGGCACTCGGCTACGTGCTGTTTCATTGCCCCAGGGTCATTCGGGCTGATCACCACCAGGTCGGGATAGGCTCCTTCCCAGCCCCGAAAGCTGAGCTGAGAACCGAATCCCATCGCACCGGGGTAAAAACTGGCGATCTGGTTGTTATCCCGGTCGGTGTTGCAGAAAAACGAGGCAGTTACTTCTCCGGGTATGACCTTCATGAGCGAAGTGTCGATCCCGTTGGCCTCGAGCCAGGTCCGGTATTCTTCGAAATCCTCCCCTACTGTGGCCATGATGTGTGGTCGTTCTCCCAGCAAGGCCAGGGTATAAGCGATGTTGGGGGCGATGCCACCCCGCCGTTTGCGGAAAGAATCCACCAGGAAGCTCAAGCTGATCGAATCCAGCTTGTCAGGCAGAAAATGATCCCGGAAGTATCCAGGAAAGGTCATCAGGTAGTCAAACGCGACAGAGCCGGTCAGGACAATATTCATTACAATATCTACCCTACACAAAAAGACGCCCTCGTGCGAGAGCGCCGGGATGAGGTGAAGCGCTCTGAGTTTAACATGGGACGGCATGTTTGGGAAGGGGATTGTGTGCTTATACAACGCGAAATCCAGGTCGCAAATCCAACCAATTTGGGTGTAATTGCTTGGCTGTATTCGAATAGAGGGAGATTATGAGCAATCTACACGATTTTTTCAAAATTAACGATTACCTTACCGCCCTGGTTCCCGATCGCCCGGATGAGATGAAGGAGAAAGAAGCCAATCCAGAGCAGACCGGCTTCCCCATCATTGGCCCTGTGTGTGGTTATTTGTGCTACCAGGTCGCCCGCATGATCAATGCCCGCTCGGTGTTCGAGCTGTGTAGCGGTTATGGTTACTCCACCGCCTGGTTCGCCAAGGCGGTGGTCGAGAATGGCGGTGGGCGGGTGCACCAAACCGCCTGGGATGAGCAGCTCTCGCAGCAAGCCCGGGCTCATTTAGATAAACTGGGATACTCAAGTTTTATGGAATATCACGTGGCTGAAGCCATCCAAACCCTGGAAAGCACTCCCGGGCCGTTTGATTTGATCTTCAATGATATCGACAAGGAGTGCTACCCTGAATCGTTGCCCATGATCTCCAGAAGCTGCGCCCAGGGGGGGTGCTAATCGTGGATAACCTGCTTTGGAGTGGGCATGTTTTTGACGAAGATGGTAACGACCGGAGTACAGAAGGTGTCCGCGAGCTGACCCACCTGCTGACCACCGACCCCAATTGGATTTCCACGATCATTCCCATCCGAGATGGGATGATGCTGGCTTTCCGCTGCTAACTTTCATGATCTCCGGCGCCTCTTGATATTCGGAGAAAGGGTAGTATAATTCCGCAAATCGTACATCCGTGTTGACCGGGACGAGTAATTGGCAGCCTGCCGCCAGCGATGGGAGATCAACGGTTGAAAGTCTCCCTCGGTAAATGCCAGCGAAAACCACCCGCGAGCGTGAGCCCCAACGAACCGGCGAGCCGATAGCTCGCTCAACCACTAAGGTGAACGGCAGACCCCGTTATCAGTCCAAAGAGGTGTGCCAGGTACTCTGGCATAAATCTGGGTGGAACCGCGTGAGACATCTCTCGCCCCAGTTGGGCGAGAGTTTTTGTTTATTTTTGCAGGAGGTAAAAATGGCAGAAACAAAGAAAGAACGTTATGAAGATTCAGATCTATATAAAGTCCGGCACTCCGCTGCCCACGTGATGGCCGAGGCGGTGCTGGAGCTGTTCCCCGAAGCCAAGTACACCATCGGGCCACCCATTGAAAACGGCTTTTACTATGACTTCGACCTGCCGCGGCCGCTGACCCCTGAGGACCTGGAAAAGATCGAGAAACGCATGCGCCAGATCATCGCCGGCCATCATAAATTTGCTCGCAAAGTAGTCTCAGCCGATGAAGCCCGCCAGATCTTTAAGGACCAGCCCTATAAACTGGAGCTGATCGCAGGTCTCGAGCAGGGCGGTTCCGATGAATATGGCAATCCGCTGGAAGGCTCTCCCGAAATCTCCATCTATACCTCCGACACCTTCACCGACCTGTGCCGCGGTCCGCATGTGGATAACACCGGGCAGATCAACCCGTCAGCCGTCAAGCTCCTCAGCTCGTCGGGTGCCTATTGGCGCGGGGATGAGCATAATCCCATGTTACAGCGCATCTACGGCACAGCCTGGAAGACCTCCAAGGAGCTGGAGGAATATCTGTGGCAGATCGAGGAAGCCAAGAAGCGCGACCACCGCAAGCTGGGCAAGGAGCTTGAGATCTTCACCTTTGATGAAGAGGTTGGCCCCGGGCTGCCTCTCTGGCTGCCGCGCGGTGGGGTCATCATCGATGAGCTGGAAAGGCTGGCAAAAGAGACTGAAGACAAGGCTGGCTACGTGCGTGTGCGTACACCTCATATCGCCAAACAGGACCTGTTCCTGCATTCTGGGCACCTGCCATACTATAAAGACAGTATGTACCCGCCCATGAAACTTGAGGGCACCGAGTATTACATCAAGCCGATGAACTGCCCCATGCACCACAAGATCTTCGGCTCGAAGCCGCGCTCTTACCGTGAGATGCCGTTGCGCCTGGCGGAGTATGGCTCGTGCTACCGCTATGAGAAGAGCGGTGAGCTGTTTGGGCTGATGCGCGTGCGTTCGATGCAAATGAATGATGCCCACATGTACGTCGCTGAAGACCAGTTTGAGCAAGAGTTTATGGGCGTGATCGCCCTGTACCACCAGTACTTCAAGATCTTCGGCATCGACAAGTACATGATGCGCCTGAGCACCCATCATAAGAAAGGCCTGGGCGTGAAGTATGTGGATAACGAGCGCCTGTGGCTGAAGACGGAAGAGATGGTGCGCAGGGCCATGGACAATGGACAGGTGCCCTATGAAGAGGTGCCCGACGAGGCCGCCTTCTATGGCCCCAAGATCGATGTCCAGATCTGGTCCGTCATCGGACGTGAGTTCACCCTGGCCACCAACCAGGTGGACTTTGCCCAGCCAGGCCGTTTCAATCTGACCTTTATCAACCGGGATGGGCAGGAGGAGACGCCTTTGTGTATCCACCGCGCCCCGCTCAGCACGCACGAGCGCATGATCGGCTTCCTGCTCGAACACTATGCCGGGAGCTTCCCCGTCTGGCTCTCGCCCGACCAGGTGCGGGTCATCCCCATCACCGACGCTCACAACGACTACGCCCTGCGCCTGGTCAACCAGATGAAGGAGCTCGGCATCCGGGCTGAGGCTGACTTATCCAATGACCGCATGAATGCCAAGATTCGCCAGGCCCAGCTGTTCAAGGTACCGTATATGCTGGTCGTCGGAGACCGCGAGATGGCTGACGGGGCTGTCTCACTACGCAAGCGCGACGGCTCTCGCCAGGACGGTATGCCCGTGGACGACTTCGTCCATTTGGTCAAAGACCGGATCAACCAGCGTTCAAAAGATCTGTAATACGCTTTGTGTAGAGACGCCCGATCCGCGCGTCTCTTTTAATCAATGCACTGCTTTTGTAGAGACGCCCTATTAGGGCGTCTCTACTACGATTGAGTCGGGCTCTCTACGATTGAGCGACACGTCGGACGTCTCTACGATTGAGCGACATGTCGGGCGTCTCTTTTAATCAATGCACTGCTTTTGTAGAGACGCCCTATTAGGGCGTCTCTACTACGATTGAGTCGGGCTCTCTACGATTGAGCGACATCTCGGGTGTCTCTACTATTCTGCTCCCTATATTCTTACCTTATCGGCCTGTTTATTAATCTTTAACAGACTCTTTCGAGGACTGTCTCCTGTTATGATGATCTCAGGATGGTGTTCCACAGGGTTGGGATGCTCATCCTCAGGCACTTTTGCCTCATTCCTTCACGTACGCTCGCGTGAACACCGCCGCTGGCGGGGACGTGGGAATGCGGAAAGCCATTACCGTAAAGGCGCTCCCTCTGAGCGCCTTTACCGTTTCTGCGCCTATTTTCTCCAAAATGTTGACGATTATGATAAACTCATGGTATTATCGGGCACGCTAAATACAAAAATGCAGTATTTAGCGCTATTAATTGTTTGTATTGAAAGGAGTGACATATCAGCGCGATCCAATATAGAATCAATGAGGCTATCCGAGTCAAAGAAGTCCGTCTGATCGGCGCCAATGGCGAAAATGTGGGTGTCGTCTCCATCCAGGAAGCCATGCGGTTAGCCAACGAAGCCGACCTGGACTTAGTGGAGGTAGCCCCGAATTCCGAGCCACCTGTGTGCCGGATTATGGATTTCGGGAAATTCCTCTACGAAAAGACCAAGAAAGAGCGTGACGCGCGCCGGGCACAAACCAAGATCGAAGTCAAAGAGATCCGCCTGAGGCCTAAAACCAATGTTTACCACCAGGGTTTCAAGATCCGTGATGCCCGTGGCTGGTTGGAAGAGGGTAATAAGGTAAGGGTACGCATCCGTTTTCGAGGTCGCGAGATAGACTACGTTGATCTGGCGCTGAATGACCTCAAAAAAGTCGCTGAAGAGCTGGCAGATGTCTCATCCATCGAACAAGCTCCTATGATGGAAGGCCGTAGTGTTGTCATGGTCCTGGCTCCTGCCCGGGCGAAAAAGAAGTAGATTTTAATCCTATAAGCTAGAAATTATCCCGCGGGTATGAGAGCGCAAGCCTCAGAGGCTAGCGCTTGTGCCCCCTACGGGGTTTTGTGTGAAAAGGAGTGAATGAAGTGCCTCGCAAGCAAACAACTGGGAAGTACAAGCTTAAAACCCACAAGGCGACCTCGAAACGTTTCCGCGTCACCGGGTCGGGCGTGGTAGTGCGTACCAAGGGTGGCAAGAGCCATCTGCGTCGGCGCACTCCCAAGCGCGTCAAGATGTTACTGTCGGAAATGGTCCCGGTCAAAGGGCGTGGTATTGTTAAGCGCGTCCATCGCCTGGCTCCCTACCTGAAGAAGGCAGAGTAGCTTATCCTATCCACCGTTTAGCGCGGCCGTTGGGTGCATAAAACGGGTAGTGTGAAACTACCGGCGCCCAGGGGTACGCAGGAGAGAAAATTATGGCACGTGTAAAAACTGGTCCTTATCGACACCGTCACCACAAGAAGATTCTCAAGATGAATGCTGGTCAATTTGGCACACGCCATCGTCTGTTCAGGCGCGCCAATGAGGCCATGCTCAAGTCATTATGGTATTCCTATCGTGATCGGCGCCAACGCAAACGCGATCTGCGCCATTTATGGATCGCCCGCATCAATGCTGCCGCTCGGCTGAATGGTTTATCCTACAGCCGCCTGATCCACGGCATGAAAACCGCCAATATCGCCATCAACCGCAAAATGCTGGCTGACCTGGCAGTGCGAGACCCGCAGGCTTTCGCTGCGGTTGCAGCCCAGGCGAAAGCCGCCTAAGCACATCCAAACTTCACACACAACCCCTAACCCGCTCTCCGCTTGAGGGCGGGTTTTTTTATTACCGGCCACAAAGGACATTCCGGTCACAAAGGATCGAGTGAATTCTCATTTTGATGTAGTAATTCCCAGATGATTAAATAATGCCCAATCGACGCTAGGCGAATAATGCATAAAGCGAATATGATTAGTTATATCCTCAGTATTAATTGCTTTCTTACCCCAATACTTATCATCTAAGCCAGCTGAGGTACAATCAATCAACACAGGTCAACCGCGTATGAATCGGACCATAATCTCCTACCAATTTTCCTCCGGGCAGGCGCTTGAGATCGCCCAGGGTGATATCACCTCCGAGATAACCGACGCAATCGTCAACGCCGCCCCCGTTACCTGGAACATGGCGCGGGCGTGGCGGGCGCCATCGTGCGCAAAGCTGGTCCGCAAGTGCAGTCTGAGAGCCGCCAGTGGGTGGTGGAGCACGGCCTGGTCAGTCATGCCCATCCCGCCTACACCCATGCCGGCAATTTGCCCTGCCGCTATATCATCCATGCCGTGGGGCCGATGTGGGGTGAAGGCGATGAATCGAGCAAGCTGGGTGCGGCTGTGCATGGCTGCCTCGAGCTGGCGGAGCAGCTCGGGCAAAGCTCCCTTGCCTTCCCAGCCATCTCCACGGGTGTTTTTGGCTTCCCCAGGCAGGAGGCCGCCCAGGTAATGCTCAGTACTATCCAGTATTACCTGGCAGCCCATCCCGCCTCCGGTCTCAAGCTGATCCGCCTGGTGCTGTTCGACCTCGAAACACTGCAAGCATTCCAATCTGTGTGGGAGAGCGATGATCACCTCAGTTCATAACCCCAAGGTTCAGGAAGTCCGCCAGCTGCTCACCCAGGCCAAAGCGCGGCGTGAGCAAGCCGCCTTTGTCGTTGAGGGGGTGCGCCTGGCCGAAGAAGCCCTGCACGGGGGCTGGCTAGCCCGCCTGGTCTTATTCACTGCTGCGCTGGACGAGCGTGGGAAAAAAGTCGTGCAAAGCTTTGCTTCGCTCGGCCTGCCAGTTGAAGAAGTGAGCGAAGCGGTCATGAAGTCGGTTAGTGAGACCACCTCCCCCCAGGGGATTCTGGTGGTCCTGGAGCAAAAGCAGCTCCCCTATTCAATGCCTTTAAACTTCGTCTTGGTTATGGATGGCTTGCGTGATCCTGGCAACCTTGGCACCATCCTGCGCACCTCGGCTGCGGCTGGCGTCCAGCTCGTCTTGCTGGCCCGTGGCTGTGCCGATGCCTGGTCCCCGAAGGTGGTCAGGTCGGGGATGGGGGCTCATTTCCGCCTGGCCATTCAAGACCTGGGTTGGGAGGACATAATCCGCACCCTAAAACACCCAGGGGGTAGCATGAAGGTCTACTTGGCCGAGTCGGCCAGCGGGATTCCATACTACCAGGCCGACTTTCGCAGCCCGCTGGCGCTTATCATCGGGGGAGAAGCCACCGGGGCGGGGATCGAAGCAGCTTCACTCGCCGATGAGCAGGTGCACATCCCCATGCCTGGGCAGAGCGAATCGCTCAATGCCGCAGTTGCCTCGGGGATTCTTTTATTTGAAGTTAATCGCCAGCGCCTCGGATGAACCTGGTCTGCAAGATATGTTAAAATAAGATTGTTATGGGTACCCCCGCAGACTTCCTTCCTGAACGCAATGCCCAGGTTCATGAAAAGCACAGGCATGAGGTCAAGATTCAGATCTACCTGCCGGTGATCATTGGGCTGCTAGTGATCCTGGCAGGCGTCATTGCGATCATCATTTACGGCTTTCAGGCAGGCTCTAACCTGCGTAGGTGGGCCGATGTGTCTTTGATCTGGGTCATCGTCCCGGTCATGTTTATTGGGTTGGTATTAATGTTGGTGACGGTTGCTGCCCTTTACGGTGTCACCCGGGTTTTAGGCATCCTCCCTGGCTATTCGAAGATCGTCCAGGGTTATTTTAACCAAGCGGGAGCCAGGGTCTCCCAGGTTACCAATGTGCTCGTCGAGCCGGTTGTGAAGGCGCGCAGCTCTTGGGCAGTCGTCAAACACCGCAAGCGCCTCATGCCCACTCGCCATCAGGACCGCTAGAGCCGTCCGGGGTAAATGTCTTCTGAATAATGGAGAATCATGGAGAAAGGAATCATTCATGGATAATCAAAGTGCTATTGTTGTGGAACAGAACCAGCTTTCTGAGTATGATGACGCCTGGACCGGCAAGATTCTGGCAATCGGCGGTGTGCTCGGTGCGTTGACAGGCCTGGCAGCCGCTTACCTTTTAGTCCAGCGTTCCAAGAAAAAAGGCGAAATACCGACTTTGGAGTTCGGAGAAGGAATTAAAGTGGGTGTGTTGTTGTTCGGCTTGTTGCGCAATATTGCCTTGCTCGGCGATCGCGAATAAATAACTCGGGTTACCCGGTCGATCCCATAAGGATAGCCTTATGGGATTTTAATTTTAACCAGCTTGACAGGCTCATATTACAAGTTACAATATGAACGATCGTTCATTTTCTCAGGGGAGGTTTCTGGATGGTCGCTACATCGTCACCGCGCGGCGAGCAAACCCGCACCGCAATTCTCCAATCTGCTCACGACCTGTTCATCAGGCAGGGTTACCATGGAACGACCATGCGTCAGATTGCTGAAGGCGCTCACCTGGCCCTGGGTGGCATGTACAATCACTTTCCATCCAAGGAGCAGGTTTTCGAAGCCGTTTTTTTGGCTTTCCATCCCTACCATGAAGTGCTGCCTCTGATCGCCTCCGCCAGGGGTGAAAACCTCGAGAAGCTGGTCCAAGATGCCTTCCAGCGCATGGTCCAGGCTTTTAAGGACCGGCCCGATTTCATGAACCTCATGTTCATCGAGATGGTTGAGTTTAACAGCCTGCATGCCCGGCAGCTCTATGGCTACCTCTTCCCTCAGGGAGTAGAGCTCATGCAGCAGCTTGCTGGCGCATTTCCCGAGCAGCTGCGCCATATCCCACCCCCCATGGTTGTACGCACCTTTTTAGGCGTGTTCTTTGGATATTATCTTACCGAGGCAGCCCTCGCCCCGGCAGTTCCGCTGGCATTCCAGGCTAATGCCATCCAGTACTTTGTCGATATTTACCTGCATGGCATCCTTGCTGCAACGGAAACCGTATGATTATTATTCATTAGGAACCTACAGGGATTTCGATGTTTAACTCACGCCTTCGCTCGCTCATCCGCAAAGAATTCATCCAGATCCGGCGCGACAAGCGTACCCTCGTCCTGGTGCTGATCATCCCGATCATGCAGCTTTTTCTGATGGGGTATGCAGCCACCAATGATGTTCGCAATGTTCCGCTGGCAGTATATGATCAAGATCGTAGCCCTGCCGCCCGGGCATTGCTGGATGCCTACCGCGCCGCCGATTATTTCACCATCACCTATGAAGCCAGTTCTGAAACCGAGCTGCGTGATTTGATCGATAGTGGTAAAGCCCGCGCCGGGCTGATCATCCCACCGGATTACTCCGACAAGATTCAGGCTGGTGAAACAGGGCAGGTGATGTTCGTCCTGGATGGTTCTGATCCTACCATCGCCTCCACTGCCCTCTCTTCAGCCCGCCTCATTGGTCAGGCTTATTCCACCCAGATACTGGAAGATCGCCTGGCTGCCCGGGGGCAATCGGCCGCGATCCAGCCACCCGTCCAGGCCAATACCACCGTGTGGTACAACCCCGACCTGGTGAGTGCCTATTTCATGATACCTGGTGTGATCGGCATGATCTTGTTCGCCCTCACCTCGATCCTGACCGCCAGCGCCATCGTGCGCGAGCGCGAGCGTGGCACCATCGAGCAGCTGATCGTTACCCCCATTCGCTCGTGGGAGCTGATGGTGGGCAAGCTGCTGCCCTATGTCATCCTGGCATTCATTAATGCATTTGAAGTGATGGCCCTGGGGCACTACTGGTTCAAGGTGCCGAACCATGGCAGTTTAGTGCTGCTGTTTGGGGCTTCACTCTTGTTTTTGCTGTCAAGCCTGGGCATTGGCCTGCTGGCCTCTACCATAGCCAATACCCAGCAAGAAGCCATGCTAACGGTTTGGATGCTTCTGCTTCCCAGCATCTTCCTGGCGGGTTTCTTTTTCCCTCTGCAGGCGATGCCGAAGGTTTTACAGTGGATCTCGTATATTTTCCCGCTCCGTTATTACCTGGTGATCATCCGGTCGTTGATGATCAAGGGTGCGGGTATTTCTGCTTTCAAACCCGAATTGATCGCCCTGGCGATCTTCGGGGTTGCCATTATGAGCCTGGCCGCCATGCGCTTCCGCAAGCGCTTGGATTGACGGTTTTTCTAAGGAGGTTATGATGAAAATTGGTCGGATCATTCTGATCGTCCTCGTCATTGTTGCAGTGATCGTGGTCGGATACTGGTATGTCACTACCCGTACAGTTCCAACCACCACCACGGCCCTCACCGGGTCTGGCACAGTTGAAACGACCGAGGTGGCTATCTCACCCGAGATCAGTGGCAGGGTCGTGGATGTGTTGGTGAAGGAAGGCGAGTCTGTTAAGGCCGGTGACACCTTGTTTAAGCTGGATGACACCCTGTTGGTCGCCCAGCGCAAGCAGGCCCAAACCAACCTTGAGGCAGCCCAGGCTGGCCTGGATGCTGCCAGTACCGCCCTGGCCGCTGCCCAGGCGGGGGTCACCACCGCCCAGGCCCAATATGATCTCACCCTGGCGAATGCCCGCCTGCAAGCCCAGCCCGCCCAGACTGCGTCGTGGGTTCAGCCCCAGCCTTCCGAGTTTGACCAGCCGATCTGGTATTTCACCCACACCGAGGAGATCTCAGCTGATTTAAAAGAGGTCAATGCTGCCTCCGACGCCTTGAATATTGCCCATGTTAATTTCAACTCGCTGCTGTCCAACGGTGTGTACGCCAACCTCACTGCGGTTGAAGAGCGCCTGGCTCAGGCTCAGTCTGCTTTCCTGGATGCCAAAGCTGTGCGCGATCAGGCCCAGGCGCAGAATAACCAGTCTTTACACGATGTTGCCAAGCAATCCTATGAATTTGCCAAGGCCGAATTGGATGCTGCCCAACAGGCCTATGCTGACCTGCTTTCTTCCGAGGAGGCTTCAGATGTGCTGGATGCGCGTGCCAAGCTGGCTTCTGCGCAGCGACGGTATGACATTGCCGTAGATCGTTATAATTCGCTCCTGACTGGTGAAGATTCACTGGCGGTTAAAGTCGCGGCCGATACGGTGGCTCAAGCCCAGGCCAATGTCACCGCTGCTGAGTCGAAGGTCACCCAGGCACAAAAAGCCATCGACCAGGCTCAATCGGCCATTGACCTGGTCAATACCCAAATTGGCAAATTAGTCATCACCGCCCCACAGGCTGGCGTGGTGCTGTCGCGCAGCATCGAGCCCGGCGAGGTGGTCCTGGCTGGAGCGACTGCCCTCAGCCTTGGGCAGCTGGATAACCTTAAGATCACCGTGTTTATCCCCGAAAACCGCTACGGAGAGGTCAGGCTGGGCGATACAGCCGACGTCAAGGTCGATTTATTCCCTAACCAGACCTATAAAGGCACCATCACCCGCATCTCCGACCAGGCCGAGTTTACTCCCCGTAACGTCCAGACGGCTGAGGGGCGTCAAACCACGGTGTATGCGGTTGAGCTGGCGGTTGAGAACCCGGCTGGTCAGCTTAAGCCCGGCATGCCAGCCGACGTGGTCTTCAACCCATAAGAAAAACACTTACCAGCCCTATGCCGCCTCATATCCTGGTTTCTCACCTTTCCAAATCCTTCGGCAGCACACGCGCTGTGGCTGATGTCAGCCTGGTGGTGGAACCGGGTGAGATTTATGGCCTGATCGGTCCGGATGGCGCTGGCAAAACTACCACCATGCGCTTGCTGTGTGGTGCTTTGCTACCCGATGTGATTAAGACCGGTCCGCCAGTCGTGGTGCAGATCGTTGGCCTGGATATGCTGCGGCAAACCGATCCCGCCCGTGCCCAGCTGGGCTACCTTCCCCAGCGTTTCTCGATGTATGAAGAGCTGACCGTCCTTGAGAACCTGCGTTTCTTTGCCGAGGTACGCGGCCTCCCTGAAGCCGCCTGGAAGCCGCGCTGCATGCAGATCCTGGAGTTTGTTGGCCTGGCAGATTTTATCAACCGCAGAGCCGGGCAGCTCTCAGGTGGGATGCGCCAGAAGCTTGGACTGGCTGCTGCACTGGCCCATTCGCCCAAGGTACTCCTGCTGGACGAGCCTACCACCGGCGTAGACCCGGTCACCCGCCAGGATTTTTGGCAGCTCATCATTCGCCTGGTGGCCAATGGAGGTGTGGCAGTCTTGGTCAGTACACCCTACATGGACGAAGCCGGCCGTTGTGCCCGCGTTGGCTTCATGCGCCAGGGAAAGATCTTGCTTGAAGGTAAGCCGGATGAGCTTCGCCTCGGGTTGGATGGGCGAATTATCGAAGTACACGGGCAACCCCTCCAGCTGCTGCGCGAGGTGGCCCGCTCCGATGCCCATGTGGAAGATGCCCAGATGTTCGGTGACCGGCTGCACCTGCGTGTGCATCCCGGCACAGCCCAGGCGGTGATGGAAGACCTGCGCCTGGCTATCCCTGCCAAGGGCGGTCATCTCACCTTGCTGCGTTCCATCACACCCCAGCTCGAAGATGTCTTCATCGATCTCCTGGAAGGGCAGCCAGAGCCAGGTACCGCTCAAAGGGAGGCTGCGTCGTGACAGAAGATGTGATTGTCGCCCATGCTCTCACCAAGCGTTTTGGTAGCTTCACGGCGGTTGACCATATCTCTTTCCAGATCAACGCTGCCGAGGTGGTGGGTTACCTGGGTCCTAACGGCTCTGGCAAGACCACCACGATCCGCATGTTGTTGGGATTGCTCTACCCCAGCGAGGGGGATGCCTCCGTATTGGGGTACGATGTTGTGAGCCAATCCGAGCAGGTGCGGGCGAATGTTGGCTATATGTCGCAGAAATTTGGACTGTATCACGACCTGACGGTGGGTGAGAACCTGGCTTTCTATGCCGGTGTCTATGGGGTCACCAAGCGTGCCCGCTTGGTTGAGGTGCTGGACTTGATCGGCTTACGCCACCAGGAAGGGGAAATGGTCAGCAGCCTGTCCACGGGCTGGAAGCAGCGCCTGGCTCTTGGCACCGCCATTGTCCATAGACCGCGCTTGTTATTCTTGGACGAGCCCACCTCCGGGGTTGATCCAACCGCCCGGCGGGCTTTTTGGGACCTGATCTACACGGTGGTGGCTGAAGGTGTTACGGCCCTGGTGACTACCCACTATATGGATGAAGCGGAATACTGCGGCAGGGTGGGGATCATGCGCGACGGCCGCTTGCTTGCCTTGGACAGCCCCTCGTCACTCAAGCGCACCGCCTTGCCAGGCATCGCCTGGGATGTCTTTGCCGCACCTCTCCTGCCTGCCCTGGATGCGTTGGAGCACTGCCCTTACGTGCTGCGCGCCGGTCTCACTGCCGATCACCTGCGGGCTATCACCCCCAGTGGCGTGGAGGCTACTACCTTGCAGCAAACCCTGTCCCAGGCAAGCATCCACGTGGAGCGCCTCGAGCCTGTCGAACCTACCCTGGAAGATGTCTTCCTGGCATTAGCGGATGTTAAACCTGGGCCTTCAGTATCCGCCCCCTAGATCCAAATATCCACTTTCACTTCAAACTAAATAATATTCAACATATAATTGAAATTATTGAATATATTCAATTGATTATTGACAATATTCAATAATTGTGTATAATGTTGGATAGAAACAGACAGCACAAGTATGCCGAAGGAGGCTGTTATGTTTGAGATGATGATTGCTGAGAAACTGATCATGGAATCAAGAAGCGCCAGCCACGTAACTGATCCGGAAAGCACATTCCGGCACCTGGTGCATAGGAAGTTATCTCTGACCGACCGCATCCTGTCCAGCCTTGGGCAGGTCATGGTCAAAATCGGCAGAAATCTAATGGAGCGATCTTGTGTTGTGAGGTCAAATGAAGAAGCCCAGGCTCCAAACTTCCTGATTATGCTGTGAGTTGCTTCGGTGGAGGTCTGATGATGGACAAAACACAAATTCTCATTCTGGAGGCAAATTGATATGAACACATTACCCACACGCTGCCCACTGTGTGGCGGGGAAGTCACTGTGACCCGCATCTATTGCCAGGATTGTGATACCACCATCGAAGGCCGTTTCACCGGAGGACCTTTCTCACAGCTTACCCAGGAACAGCTTTCCTTTGTTGAGACTTTCATCCGCTGCGAGGGGAAGATCACCCGCATGGAAGTCGAGCTGAACTTGTCTTACCCCACCATCCGCAACCGTTTGCTTGAAGTCATCCGGGCCTTGGGGTATGAGCCGGGTGGCGAGGAGCCGATCGCTGGCTTGAGTGACAAGGAACGCCAGCGCATCCTGGAAGATTTAGATCAGGGCGTGATCAGTGCCGAAGAAGCCATGCGCTTGCTGCAAGAAAGTGAGAAGTGATCATGGACAAGCAATTTACCACCACCAGTGCTTCTCCACATGTAGTGCTCAATGTCAGTGGGGATTTACGTCTCAAAGGCCACGATGCTTTAGAAGTTGTTGCCAAGTCGGATGATCCGGAGAACCTCGCCCTGGAGACCAAAGACGACCAGGTGCTCATCCGCTGTACCAGCAACTGCAGTGTGCGGGTACCCCGCGCGGCTGTCGTTGAAGTCCAGGCAGTCCATGGTGATGCCACATTTAAAGCCCTGGACGATGGTCTCAGCATTGAGGCGATCGGTGGCGACCTGGAGCTGCGTAATGTGGGCACAACCCAGATCGGCCGCGTGAGCGGTGACCTGACCGCCAGGAACGTGGACGGAAATCTCATCCTTGATAAAGCTCTGGGCGATGTTTCCATGCGCAGCCTGCAAGGAGATTTCACGAACACCGGGAGCATCTCCGGTAATCTTACCCTCAAGGATGTGGGAGGAAGTGCCAGGGCTACTTCCATGGGGAATATTGTGCTCCACCTGGATCCAGCCCCAGGCCATACCTATGAGTTTAGCTGTAGCGGTAACCTGTTCTGCCGTTTACCTTCCGATGCTAGTGCTGAGATCAGCGTGCCGAAGGCAGCGCAAGTGATGATTGGTTTGCCAGGCATCCACGCTTCTGCACCGGTCCAAACGCCGTATGCCCTCACCCTGGGTGAAGGTGATGCCAGGCTCATCCTGTCTGCCAAAGGCAATGTCGTCCTTGATACACATGCTCCCGATTGGGACATGGAGGATTTCAATATCGATGTAGATAATGAAGTGAATGGGATGGCGGATGCGGTCACTGAACAGATCAACCAGCAGGTTGATTCTCAAGTGCGCATGATCGAGGACCAGCTGAATGCCCAGCTTTCCAGCCTGACCATGCGCTTGAGTGCCACGAAAATGAGCGAAGAACAGGCTCGCCGGGTCGAAGAGCGTGCCCGTGAAGCCAGCCAGCGTGCCACCGAGCGTGCCCAGGAGCGTGTCCGCCGGGCCCAGGAGCGCATGGAGCTTAAATTGGCTTCGGCCCAACGCAAAATGGAAATGAAAGCCCAGGCGCGCGAGCGCGCTGCCCGGCATGCCCATGGTGGCTGGAGCTTCACTATCCCTACCCCGCCTGCCCCACCCCCGCCGCAGGGTGACCCGGTGACCGAGGATGAGCGCTTGATGATCCTGCGCATGCTTGAGCAGAAGATGATCAGCATGGAAGAAGCCGAGCAGCTCCTGAGTGCATTGGAAGGCAAGTCATAACGGATTGGTTTTCCCGCAGGTAGACCGTCCATCGGACCTTACTGTGAAAGGTGAACGAAAAAATGCCCAACGAAACTGAACGACTACAAATCCTTGAGATGATCGAAAAGGGTGTCATCACGGCCGAAGAGGGCGTCAAGCTGCTCAATTCCCTCCCCGATGAAACAGAGGAAGAAGCTATACCCCAGATGTCAGCTTCAGCCCCAACGGCTGCTGAAGCTTCGCCTGAGCCGGAAGTGATCGTTGAAGAGCCCACTCGGCAAGCCAAGAAATCCACCATCCCGACCGATTTTGACAAAGAAACCCGCAAGTGGCGACGCTGGTGGTGGATCCCTCTCAGCGTTGGGATCGTCATCACCGTGGTCAGTGGCCTACTCATGTACTCGGCTTACCAGAGCGGTGGCTTTGGTTTTTGGTTTGCCTGCCTGTGGTTTCCCCTGCTGCTTGGCGTACTGATTATCAGCCTGGCTGCCACCAGCCGGACCACGCGTTGGCTGCACGTCAGGGTCCACCAGGAGCCTGGGGAATGGCCGCGCACCATCGCCATCAGTCTGCCCATCCCCATCCGTTTCACAGCCTGGATCTTGCGGATTGTCAAACCGCATATCGATAATATTGAGAATGCCAACCTGGACGAGTTAGTCCTTGCCCTCGAAAAGACTTCTCCAGAACAGCCAATCTACGTTAGAGTCGATGAAGGCGATTCTGGTGAAAAAGTAGAAGTTTACATAGGATAAGTCTCTGATATTGGATTTTATTATTTTTATTCATCTGTCATGATCAAAGAAGGAGGTCGTTATGGCTACAACAGAAGAAAGAATGCGAATTTTACGGATGATCCAGGAGGGAAAGATCACCGCCGAGGAAGGTGCGAAGCTGCTGTCTGCGTTACGCGATAGCCGCAAAGAAGCCCGCCCGGTGGTAACCACCAGCCGCTCTACCAAGGGCATGCTGCGCGTGCGCGTCACCGATATGGTCACTGGGAAAGCCAAGGTCAACGTCAACCTGCCTCTGGGCCTGGTTGATGCGGGTATGAACATCGCCAGTCAATATGCCCCCGATGTGAACTTCGCCCAAATTGCCGATGCCATCCGCTCCGGACAGATGGAAGGAAAGATCGTGGATGTGCTGGATGAAGAAGACGGCGAGCATATCGAAGTCTTCATTGACTAAACCAAAACCAGGCCATCAGAGTAAGAGTATGTGTGGAGGTCATTATGTCTGACGAAACCATTGAAAAGACTTTTCAAGTAGCCGATCCTGCCCGCTTGGTCATCTCCAACGTGCGCGGCTCGATCGTCGTGCGCTCCGGTGACGCTGGCTCAATTCTGGTCAAGGCTGAGCTGCATGGGAATTCAGATAGCGAAAGGAATTCGGTTATTCTGACCCAGGATTCCGACGGGACGGTGCGCATCGAAACCCGTTCATCCACCGGCATATTTGGGTTTCATTCCCATCATCCTCGGGTTGATTATTTCGTGAGCGTTCCTCAAGGTATCCACCTGGAAGCATCCTGTGTGAGCAGCTCGCTGGATGTGATTGAGCTGGAAGGCGTTTTTAAGCTAAAGACCATTAGCGGCGATATCGACTTGAAGGGGTTAAGCGGTCCTCTCAAGCTAGGCGCAGTGAGTGGTGATATCACCGGGACGCGCATGAGCGGTGTGCTCGATTTGGATACCGTCTCAGGCCGGGTCCGTCTGACTGAATTGAGCTTCCCATCTGCCGATGCTTCCACCGTGAGTGGTGATCTTCACCTGCAAACTGCGCTTGCCGACGGCCCGTACCTGTTTAGCTCGGTTTCAGGCTCGGTGAAGCTGATCGTACCGGCTGATACGCGTTGTAATGTGGAGCTGAACAGCGTCAGCGGCAGCGTTCGCTCCTCCCTGCCTGCCACGGCCGCCAGCGTGGGCCATGGGTTGAAGATTACCCAGATTCAGGGTGGTGGCACCAGCGTTCGCCTTAAGAGTGTCTCGGGTGGGGTATCCATCGAGACTGAGGGCGTTCCGGCGACGATTGTGCCTGCCACTCAAGCTAGGATGGATACTATCATTCCACCCATCCCTCCCATCCCGCCGATTCCTCCTATCCCCGAGGCGCCAGGCCCAGAAGCACCAGCCGAGCAGCTCAGCACTTCCGAGATCCTGCAACGCATCGAAAAGGGCGAGATGACGGTGGATGAAGCCATCAAGCTTATGAAGGGTCAATCATAATGTAACAGGTCTTCTAGGAATTGAGACGCCCCAGTGGTTTGTCAGCAGGGGCGTTTTGTTTATAGGAGAGCGTCGCACACCATATGAACAACACATCACCGCACCCTGAAAGATTCTGGCCCGCACCGTCCGGCTGGGATGTTCGGTTTCACCATCGTGTGGGTCGGCCAGATCATTTCTCTGCTTGGTACCAGCATGACGGGTTTTGCCATGACCATTTGGGCTTACCAGAAGACGAACTCTGCCACAGCCCTGGCCTTGGTTGGGTTCTTCTTTGTAGCGCCCATGCTGATTGCTTCACCATTTGCGGGTGCCCTGGTTGACCGTTCCAACCGCAAGCTGATGATGATGGTCAGCGATATTGCTTCCGGGATAGCCACGATTGCAGTCCTGGTCCTGTACATGACCGGCCGCCTTGAGATTTGGCACCTTTTCATTACCAGTGCTGTCCAGGGGGTTTTCCAATCCTTCCAATGGCCGGCTTATTCTGCGGCGATTTCCACCATGATTCCCAAGCAGCAGTATGGGCGTGCCAACGGCATGCTCTCACTGGCCGATACCGCTTCGAACATATTCGCACCCATCCTGGCGGGTGCCCTGATCGGTATCATTGGCGTAAGCGGCATCCTGATGATCGATATTGCCACCTTCATCCTGGCGATCAGTGCATTGCTTTTGGTATTTATTCCCCAGCCCAAGGTGACGCAGGAAGGCTTGCAGGCGCGTGGCAGTATCCTCAAAGAAGCGGTTTTTGGGTTCGGCTACATCTGGAAGCGGCCCTCGCTGCTCGCATTGCAGCTCGTCTTCCTGATGGGCAATTTCTTTGTTAGTATTCCTGGGGCAGTCCAGGCTGCCATGATCCTCGCCAACACCGGCAGCAACGAAAAAGCCCTGGCCGTGGTCAATTCAGCCGGTGCGATCGGTGGCGTGATCGGCGGCCTGGTGATGAGTGCCTGGGGTGGTCCAAAACGCCGTGTGCATGGGGTGCTGATGGGCTGGTTCGTTGCCAGCCTGTTCGGTAGTGTAATGATGGGCTTCAGTCGCACGATCCCGTTCTGGGTTGTTGCAGCATTTCTGGGGATGTTCTTCGCCCCCATCATCAACGGTTCCAACCAGGCCATATGGCAGGCCAAGGTCCCTCCCGACCTGCAAGGGAAGGTATTCTCCATCCGCCGGCTGATCGCCTGGTTCGTCACCCCCCTGGCTATGCTGATTGCCGGGCCGCTCTCGGATAAAATTCTTGAACCAGCCATGCAGAACCCCCAAAGCTCCCTGGCAACCACTCTGGGTTGGGCAGTCGGCACCGGGCCCGGCCGTGGCATGGCCGTACTTTTCATCGTTGGCGGCTGCCTGGCTGCGCTCGTCGGGCTGAGCGGTTATGTTTTTCGCAACCTGCGTGAGGTCGACACCCTCATGCCCGATCACGATGCTCTGCCAGAAGCCATACCCCCAGATGCTCGTTTTCCTCGCCTGCAGGAATTGTTGGAGGAACGCAATCGTTTACTTCTCCAACCTGCCTCGCCTGAGCGGGAGCTTGCGCTCAAATCGATCTCACTTTCCTTGCGCAACCTTGGCCAGGGGCAGCCCGGTCGAGCAGCTTGAGCCTTCCGCACAGTTAGCCTGACGGGACGCTCAATTTCCGCTCCAGTACCACCGCGGCTGTTGTGTCATCCGCATGCACCGTATCACCTTCGTAATGGACGATTGTGCGCCAGCCCATGTCGATCCAGAACCTCAGGGCTGGCCAGTTCTTTAAACACACCTTCAGCCATATGGCTTCATATTCACCGAGCTGATTGAACTGGTCCCATATCCCATACGCCAGCTCAGAGCCATAGCGGTTCTTCTGAAAATGCGGGTGAACCACGAACATCGATATCCACACCCGGCGCGGCATAGGCGCATCGTGGAACAGGTGAAAATACCCGATGATATCACTGCCTCCACGCAGGAACACGCTTTGCATTTTAAAGATATCTTTGACGGTGTGATTTAGCCCCAGGCTTTTTGAAACCAGCTTCATGAAGGCTTCCTCGGTTTCTTCATAAAAACCGCTGTCCCATGCACCTACATAAGAACATGCATTGAACACATTCCGCAGGTGGGGGACATCCTCCATGACAGCATCCCTTACCGATAATCGTTCAGTTCCCCAGCTTGCCGGTAAAACTTTCATGCTTGTATCCCTCTAAAGCACGTATTTATTAGTTTATGTTTTTAAAAATACTACATAAAATAATGGGGTCATTTTATACCATGATGCTTAAAACAACCTGTAAAACAGCTAAATTTTCTTGGTCACATCCAACCGGCACCAGGCGTACAGGGCATCGTACACATCAAGCTGGTGGGCCAGGTTTTCATTGTCATCAGGGAAGCGTAAGCTGAAGCCGCTGGCGATTGCTTCCAGCCCGCGCCCGATCGGGTCAGTGTCGATGTCTTCACCCACATCCGCGGCATGCACGATCTTCGCCAGCCTGAGCAGCCCCGGCTCCTTCAATCCGTATTTAAGGATGATCGATTCGAATGAGCACCGGCCTTCGTGGTGACCCAGCTCTACCCCGGGTGCATCGAAGGGGATCGCGCCTGTTTCAGCCACTACTTTCTCGATCTGGCTAACAGGGACGAATAGAAAGTCAGCCTCGCTATCAATAAAGCGCGTGATCAGCCACGGGCAAGCCACACGGTCGACGTGGATGTGTGAACGGGTTACCCAAAGCATGGTAAACTTCCTCTCTTTCCTAGTAATTATACACTCCCCATTTTAATCATCGCCGCCTATAATGATTCTTACCATCACTTTGAGCACTGGAGATTTCTTATTGTCAGCAAGGAGCTTGAGTTGACCCCCATCCAACTGGTGTTGTCGTACGCAAAACGCTATAAACTGGTGCTCACCATCACGGTCATCAGCACCCTGTTATTGGTCGGTGTACAGTTAGCTGTCCCGTGGATCATTCGCAGCCTGATCGCGGATGTCACCGACCCAAATGTCACTCCAGCTTCCTACACGTTGATCACCGCACTTACATTGGGCGCCCTGGGCGTTTATATCCTGCGCGGCCTGATGCAGTTCTTGCGCTCGTACATGGCCCACCTGGCAGGCTGGGGGGTGGTGGCGGATGTACGCAAGCACATCTATGAGCACCTGCAGGCCCTCTCCCTGCGTTACTATGAGGACAAGCAGACCGGTCAGTTGATGAGCCGGGTGATCAACGATACCGAGCTGTTCGAGCAGCTCATCTCGCATGCCATCCCCGATGTGATCGTCAGCGTCATCACCCTGTTCGGTGTGACTGCCGTGATGATGAGCATGAACTGGCGCTTGACCTTGTTAACCATGCTCCCCATCCCACTCGTGCTGATATCGCTCAGGATCTATGCCCGCTATGTGCGCCCCGCCTTTCGCGAGCGCCAGAAGGAATTAGGCAACCTGAATGCCATCTTGAACGACTCCATCTCGGGAATCCGTGAGGTCAAGGCCTTCACCCGTGAAGAGGAAGAGATGAAGCGGGTTGACCAGGGCATCAACCGCTACCGCACCAGCCTGCTCGGGGCGCTTAAGCTGATGGCTATCTTCCAGCCGTTCATTGAGTTCGCTTCCTCGATGGGCGTGCTGATCGTGATCTATTTTGGCGGTCGGCTGGCTCTCCAGGGGCTGCTCTCAATCGAAGACTTGGTGGCATTCTTCCTTTATCTGGATATCTTTTACCAGCCGGTGCGCAACCTCAGCAATGCCTGGGAGCAGATCCAGGGCTCGCTGGCTGGTGCCGACCGCGTGGCTGATCTGCTGGCGGAGCAGCCTGAGATCATGAACTGTCAGGGTGCGGTTCCGCTGGAAGGCCGTGCCCAGGGGAATATTTCCCTGCTAAATGTTAACTTCGAATACTCCCCCGAAGTACATGTCCTGGAGGAGATCAACCTTGAAATCCCTGCCCACCAGGTAGTAGCCCTGGTAGGGCCTACTGGGGTGGGCAAGTCCACCCTGGTCAGCCTCATCCCGCGTTTTTACGATGTCACCTCCGGGTGTATCACCCTGGATGGCACCGATCTTCGCCAGTATACGCTGGAGAGCCTGCGCCAGCAGATCAGCATCGTCCTGCAGGATGTCTTCCTGTTCCATGGCTCGGTGCGTGAGAATATCCTCTTCGGGCGCCCGGATGCATCTGAAGAAGAAATCATCGCCGCTGCCAAGATCGCCAATGCCAATGGCTTTATCAATGAACTCGCCGACGGCTATGATACCCTGGTGGGTGAGCGTGGCGTGAAGCTCTCCGGCGGCCAGAAACAGCGCCTGTCCATTGCCCGCGCCGTGCTCAAGGATGCTCCCATCTTGATCCTGGACGAAGCCACCTCCTCGGTGGATACCGAGACCGAGCTGCTCATCCAGCAGGCCCTGGAACGCCTGATGGTTGGCCGCACCACCATCATCATCGCTCACCGCCTGTCCACCATCCGCAACGCCGATAAGATCGTGGTGTTGGAGGGGCGCCAGATCAAGCAGGTGGGCACCCATGCCGAGTTGATGGCACAAGATGGCCTCTACCGCCGTCTTACCACGGTCCAAAACCAGCTCGAAACCCCCGAACCCTTCGCCTTCGCAGCCTCCTGACCGCTTGTCATTGCGGTCATCCCCTTGCTCTACAGGGGAGAATCCCCGCTGGTTCTCGGTGGAGGAGTGCGGACTGGGCTTGCTTCGACCGGCGTTGTACTTGTCAGTGCGAGAAGGGAGACCATGGTTTTTGGGCCGACCGGCGAATCAGCTTGCTCTTATATATCTTCTTACTATTCCGTCAGGGTCACCTTGTGCAGCGACCGCGGCTGGTCAGGGTCGAAGCCGCGTGCGATGGTCAAATGATACGCCATCAGCTGCCCCGGCAGGATGGCTGGGATGGGGCTGAGCCATTCAGGCAACCCATTGGGTACGGGGATGAAGGTGTCCTGCTCCTGGGTATGCCCATCCAGGGGGGCATCTCCAAAAGTCACCAGCCGGGCACCCCGCGCGCGCAAGGTGGCTCCCAGGGCGGCCAATTCCTCCCTGAACGTGTCTCCAATGGAGATGATATTTACCGGGAAGCCCTCATCCACGATCGCGATCGGGCCGTGCAGGAAGTCCGCCGAAGAATATGGCTCAGCCTGGATATTGGCCAGCTCCTTGCATTTCAGCGATATCTCATGCGCGGTGGAATAATTGAATCCCCGGCCAATGAAGATCGTATGGTCAGAGGCCGCCAGCACTTTGGCCGCTTCCTTTGCCTGTGGCTCCGATTTAAGCGCTTCCGCCAGTGCCTCAGGGATGGCTTTGAGCAGGTCAAGCCGGTTACCCTTCAAGCATAGCGCCAGCATGGCGAGGGCAGTCAGCTGCGCTGTATAGGTCTTCGTGGCAGCCACACTGGTCTCGCGCCCAATTCCCAGGCCGATCTTGAACTCCGCTGCGTTTGCCAGTGGAGAGTCGAGATCGTTGGTTATGGCGATGGTTGGCACTCCTTGCCGGCGACCTTCCTCGATCACGCACACGATATCGGGTGATTGTCCTGATTGTGAGATACCAATTACCAAGCTGCCCTTCAGCTGCGGTGGCGCTTGGTAGCGGGTGAACAGCGATGGCGCCGCCAACGCCACGGGCAGGCGATTGAGCGCCCCCAGGATGTATTGCCCGTAACGGGCGGCATTATCCGAGGTGCCGCGCGCCGCCAGTAGGGCATATGAAAAGTTGCGCGGTGAAAGTTGTTCCGAAATTTCCGCCACCCGATTCGATTCGCCTTCCAGCATCTTCCCGATGGCTTCCGGCTGTTCATAAATTTCCTGCAAGAGCTGAGAATGGTTATGCATGCTTCTAATCTCTCTCAATTCGGGGTGGATTCCCAGTGCTTCCAAAACCTGGGCAAGTAGATCCGGTTTGTCACCAGCATGTCATCCAGCACAGCCTGGATGCAATCGGCTGATGGCCCCAGTGGGTGGGCCAGCAGAGCCTTGAAAGCCGCATCCTTATCGCCATGCACAGCCGCTTCGACTGTCAGCATCTCATAGCTTTTTACCTGTGCCAGCAAGCCAAAGCACACTTCCGGCAGTGGCTCGGCAGGCAAAGGATGTATACCCGCCCGGTCGACCCGGCAAGGCATTTCCAGAACCCAATCTTCCGGCCAGCCCTTTACTGCCCCGTGATGGGTGGTATTGACGATATGGGTCTCTCCCAGGTTGTTGTAGTGGGCATTCAGGAGCTGCGTGGCCACTGTGGAATAATAGGCTCCCCCGCGCAGCATCAGGTCAGCCGGTGGGGAGGTGAGGGATGGGTCGGCATACTCCCTGAGTAGCTCCTTTTCGATCTTGAGCACCTCTTCCCCTCTCGATGGTGGCCAATTTTTCTGCTCTTTGAGCTTATGGTCGGTATAGTAATAATACTGCAGGTAATAATTGGGTAGCATCCCGAGCACCTCAATGGTCCGCAGGTCCCACTCCGCCTTGGGGTCCGAGCGCAGCATGGCCAGGTTGGCTTCGATCACTTGTGGCCACACATCCTGGTCATCGATGGTGAAGCCGCGGTGCCACGACAGGTGGTTCAAGCCGAGTGTGTCTAGTTTCGCCCGCTCTGCAGGTACGTCGATACCCGTAGCTTCCTTCAATCCCTCCAGGATGTGCATCTTGGTGGTGACCGCTACGTTGCATACACCCACTGATGGCACATCCGGGGCATACTTTTGTAAAGCCTGGGTGACTAGCCCCGCCGGGTTGGTGAAGTTCGCCAGCAGTGCCCCGGGTTTGGCAACCTGGCGCATGTCCTCCGCCACTTTTAGGATAACCGGGATGGTGCGCAGGGCTTTAGCCATCCCACCCACCCCGGTGGTCTCTTGCCCGATCAAGCCATGCCGCTGGCCCAGGTACTCATCCGCCACCCGGGCGGGCATCTGCCCCACCCTCAGCTGGGTGATGACGTACAAAGCATCGGTTAACGCCTCTTGTTGGTTGGTCGTCAGCATTACTTTGAATGGCGCGCCGTCTGCTTGGACCATGCGTTGGGCGAACCCGCCCACGGTATACAGGCGCGGTTTGTCGATATCCATCAACCACAGCTCGCTGACCGGTAGCGTAGCCGTACGCTCCAGGAAACCGTTAACTAGCTCGGGCGTATAGGTGGATCCCCCACCGATGACGGCGATTTTCATGAGTCACTTCCTTGTGGATGGATGATATTCTTCGAATCGAGATTGTAGCATGGAATTTACCACAAGCAGGCGCACCTGGGCTCAGGAACCTGACTGCACTGCTGGGTTTCAAGCACGCCGCCACAGCTGCCCATACGCTTCACTTAAATACAAGCTCTATTCTCAGAGCTTGGCAAGAAAAAGTGTCTCTAGTAATACCGAATTTGGTTATTTGCTTATCAAAAAATCCTTATTGCACATTCAAGTACTTGAGCAGCTCATAGACTATGTATACCGGCCACACAATGCCTTTTAAAAATCCCAGCACACCCAGCCAGAATGTAGTCGCCTGCCCAATGAAATAGATCCAGGCGCCAATCAACCCCAGCCCATAGACTGCGCCACCGCCGCCATCGCGGTAGATCACCTTAGGTTTTTCGCGGATGATTTGAATAGGGGTGTTATCTGTGGTCATAGTATCCTCCAGGTCTAGTATTGTTACTCATGTATATATACGCTCATTCATCCCAGGTGTTGCTCACGCATGCACATTTACTCCGTAAATGCTTCCCATGCAATCACCTCGGTTTCAAATTAGGATATTTATTAACGAAAATCGATGTGCTCTATCCTTGACTTGGATAGATCCGCATATGCTCCCCGGTATTGTTCCGGCAGAACCATCGCTAGCTGGTACATCACCTCATCCATGATCCGCTGGCGAATTTCCTTGGTCACCTTCTCATCATGCGTACTTAAGTGAAACAGTTTACCCACCCCCAGGTGAAAATCGGTGCGTTTCAGCTTGCGCAGGTTGTTGGTGTAATTTTCCCCTCCGTAATACCCAACTGGGATTACAGGCGCCCCGCTGTGTAGTGCCAACAGCACCACACCCGGGTGGGCTGGCTGCAGCTGGCCATCATGGCTGCGCGTGCCTTCCGGTGAAATGATCAGCATCTCGCCCCTCGCCAGTGCCTCAAGCCCTGTCCGGATGGCCCGTAGGTCTGCCTCGCCGCGATGCAAGGGGATGGTCTCGGTTACATCGAACACCCAGCTCATCACCGGGATCTTCCAGCGTTCTGCCAGCAGCATGCCATGCACTTTGCGCGGTTGCAGGCGGGTGTAGATGATGGGGATTTCCAGGATGTTTACGTGGTTGGTGTAGATGATGAGCGGCCCCTGCCTCGGGATGCGCTGCAGCTCCTGATCGTGGATTCGGCAGATCAAGCTGGTCAGGCTTCTAAAGAAGACGACGACAAAACGGTGTGAAAGGCTCACGCCACCGCCGTTGGCTTGTAAATGATCTCCAGCTGGCGTGGCAGCACCTCGATCTCCAGCCGCCTGCCATCTTCGCTAATGATCTCCCCATCCGTCTGGGCTGGTAGGGGTCCATCCTGGGCAGTGATGCTGATGTGTTTTCCCTGCCCGGTTTTTATGGAGGGTTGGGTCGCCTGGTCACCTTTGGTGAAGTGCGGGATCATCTTGATCACATTAATCGAGCTCATTTGCTCAGCCACACACAGGTCGAACAGGCCGTCATCTGGTTGCGAGTCAGGCGCCATGATGAACCCGCCACCCAACCGGCGCCCGTTCATGATCGAGATCAGCAGCGAGCGCTGTGTGATCGTCTTGCCATCGAAATCGATCGTCGCCAGGGGTGCCTTGTTATACAGGAATACAGTCTTCAGCACTGCCGCCATGAACGCCAGGTAGCCACCCCAGTGTGGCAGCTTGTGCACTTCAATGGTTGTGATCGCATCAAAACCCACCCCCACGCAGTTGCAAAAGAAGCGCCCGTCAGGCACTTTCCCTCCCGTCACGCGCCCGATATCCACGATGCGCCGTGTGTCTGCCAGGATAGCCTGGACGCCCCCCGGCAGGTTTTCGGGGATACCTACACTGCCGGCAAAATCGTTACCCCGCCCCACGCATAGTACCCCCAAGGGAGGGACGGTAAAACCGTCGAGCTTGCATCGCATCAGGCCGTTCACCACCTCGTTAACTGTACCATCACCTCCAGCTGCCACGATGGTATCGAAGCCTTCCGTAACCGCCTGGCGGGTCAGTTCGATTCCGTGCCCTATGCCCTCCGTCCGGGTGAGCTGGTAATTGACCTTGTTTTGATTTAAAAGTTCTTCGAGGCTGGCCAGTGATTTAAGCCCGTTGCCGTTGCCAGCTGTGGGGTTCAGGATGATCTTGTAGGATTTTGCCATTCGCAGATTATATCAACCTCCCGGTCGTCGGGTGTAGAATTTCTTGCCTTCGTTGGCGTTCAGTAGTAAATTTAGGCATATAGGTTATCGCCCGGAGTTACAGTATGAATAACACCCTCATGCCGGTTTTGTTTCTCGGGCACGGCAGCCCGATGAATGCCATCGAAGACAATGAGTTCAGCCAAGCCTGGCAAGAGGCTGCTGATCAAATTCCGCGGCCCGAGGCCATCCTATGCATCTCCGCCCATTGGGAGACCCGCGGCACCCAGGTGACCGCTGTGGAACAGCCCCGCACCATTCACGATTTCTTCGGCTTCCCGGATGAGCTGTTCCGCAGAACCTACCCTGCTCCCGGTTCGCCAGCCCTTGCGGATCAGGTTATCCAGCTGCTGGGTGAATCGAAAGTAGCGCCTGACCATGCCTGGGGGTTGGACCATGGGACCTGGTCAGTCCTGTGCCGCATGTATCCAGCTGCCGATATCCCCGTGGTGCAGCTGAGCCTCGACCGCAACCTTGAACCCGCCGGTCATTACCAGCTTGGCCGCGTCCTTAAGCCCCTGCGCCAGGCAGGCGTGCTGGTGGTGGGCAGTGGCAACATCGTTCACAACCTGCGCATTCTGGTGTGGGAAGACCGGGCCTTTGATTGGGCGGTCGAGTACGATCAAAAGGTGAAGCAATGGATCTTGGAGGATGACCATGCCTCCGTGATCCATTACGAGAAATACGGGCAGGCGGCTATCCTGTCAGTCAACTCTGCCGAGCACTATCTGCCCCTGCTTTACGTCCTCGGGCTAAAAGAACCGGGTGACCCGCTCAGTTTCTTTGCGGAAAAGGTCACCTACGGCTCACTTTCTATGCGTTGTCTGCGCATCGGATGACCGATTGCCAACCGCATTGCGATGCCACACATTAACAGTAGATAGAGTGAATAGTGACATGCTCCACATACCACCCATGCGCAGTGGACAGCATGCCCTGCCGCTCCATTTGATGTTGGAGGTTTGATATGTTGTATTGGCTGTATTTGTTAATCGCCATCCTTACCGAAGTTGTCGGGACGACGATGATGAAGGTTTCTCAAGGGCTCACAAAGCTGCTGCCTTCGGTTCTGATGTTTGCCATGTATATCGTCAGCTTTGTCTTCATGGCCTTTGCCCTCAAGAAAATTGAGGTGAGCACCGCCTATGCCATCTGGTCGGGGTTGGGCACCGCCCTGATTGCCACCATCGGCATCCTGGCTTTCCGTGAATTGTTTAGCCTTCCCAAGCTGGCAGGTATTGTATTGATCATCGGCGGTGTTGTGCTCCTCAATTTAAAGGGAGGCGGGTGAACAGCAAGCTGGAATATGACCCTGCTCAGCACACCCGTCATTACGAGACCAGCGGTCTTTGCTGGTCGAAGACATCTATGTCTTCTGGCGTTTATTGATTATTGCTATACCTCCAACCGGGTGGTTATTGAGGCTGGAGTACTGTCGCCCTCCCCTGGTTGAACGCCTGGCGATTCAGCTCCACGTACTTCGGTGGCACCCTCCCGATAATGACCTTCAGCCAGGTGTCAGCACTAAGCTTTCCGTCACCCAACCCCTCCCGCTCCATCAATGCCGAAAGCGCTCCAAGCAGCACCACGTTCGCCGCCCGGATATTGCCCAATGCTTGCGCGATGGCCTCCCCGTCCACGTAAACGACTTGCGAGGTGACTTCCAGCACTTTTTGGTGCAGTGTGGCATCATCCGGGTAAGGTTGGCCTCCTGAAGTCACCGTCACCGGCTCAATGGTCGCCAGGTTGATCAGTGCCAATGCCCCCTTGCGCAGCTGGCGCAGGTTTCGCAGGGCTTCGGCTTTCTCGAATGCCAAAAAAACATCCACCTCACCCGCACCCACCAGAGGCGAATACACGGTTTGTCCCCAGCGCACGAAGCTGGTCACGCTGCCACCCCGCTGGCTCATCCCATGCACCTCGGCTTGCTTGGCCTGGTATCCTGCTGCTAGCCCCACGTTCACCAGCACGTCGGAGGCCAGGATCGTACCTTGCCCACCCACACCTGCCAGGAGAAAGTTGACCATGTCCCTCATGCTACACCTCCTCCACTTCGGCTGGTCTGAACGTGATGGCATCGCGTGGGCAAATCTGGGCGCATACCTCGCATCCCGTACACATGCTGGCATCGATCAGCGCTTTGGGGCGCTGTAGCCGCGCGTCCAGTTCATCGCTCTTCAAAATGGCCGGGCAGCCGATACGGAAGCACAACGCGCAGCCGTTGCATTGGGCCACCTGCACCTCCAGCGGTACCCAGCGTTTACGCACCTCAGGCAATAGTACACACGGCTCCAGGGTGATCAGCACCGATGGCTCGTTGAGCTTGATATATTCTTTCAGAGTCGTTTCGATCTCTTCCACGTTGTAGGCGCGTACCGTCTTGACGTGCTTGATCCCCAGCGCGCGCACCAGCGGCTCCAGCTCGATCACCGTGGTCGGGTTGCCCTGCAATGTCAGGCCGGTCCCTGGGTTCTGTTGGTGGCCGGTCATCCCCGTCACGCGGTTATCCATGATGATGGTGGTAACCGGGCTCTGGTTGTACACCGTGTTGATCAGGGCCGGGATGCCGGTATGGAAAAAGGTCGAGTCGCCGATCACTGCCACGTGATGCTCAGGGCTGCCAGCCTTGGCCGCCCCGTGTGCCACTGCGATTCCCGCCCCCATGCAGCCGCAGGAATGGATGGCATTCAGGGGTGAGATCAGCCCCAGTGTATAGCACCCGATATCGCCATTGACGGGCACTTTTAACTTGCTCAGCACATAGAAGGCACCTCGGTGCGGGCAGCCAGGGCACAGCACCGGAGGTCGCCCTGGCAGCGGCCCCACTTCCACCTCGGGCAGCGCCACGTGCTGGTCAGCGGGTAATAACCCCGCCTGGATGGCTGACTCACGCACTTCGCGTGGGTCCAGCTCGCCCATCAACGGGAAAATGCTCTTTCCGTCCACCTGGATGCCCATCAGGCGTATGGCTTCCTCTAGGAATGGATCGAGTTCTTCAATCACGATCAACCGCTTCACGGATGCCGAAAACTGCCTGATCATCTGCTCGGGAACTGGCCAGGTCATACCCAGGCGCAAGATCGACGCCTGGGGAAACACCTCTTTGGCATACTGGTAGGCTACCCCGCATGTGATGATCCCCAGCTCGCTGTCTTCCATCTCGATCCGGTTGTATGGGAATGTCTCGGCAAATGCCGCCACATCGCGCATGCGCTGCTCGATCACCGGGTGGCGCTTGACGGCATTGCCCGGCACCATCACATATTTCGCAGGGTTGCGTGGGAATGGCTTGGTCTCACTCGAGCCAGTGTCCACCCGTTCGCCCAGCTCCACTGCGCTTGTCGAGTGGCAGATGCGCGTGGTCAGCCGCAGCAGGACTGGGGTATCGAACCGCTCACTCAGCCCGAAGGCCGCGATGGTCATATCCTTGGCTTCCTGGCTGTCTGATGGTTCGAGGCACGGTACCCGTGCGAACTTGGCAAAGGTGCGGTTGTCTTGCTCGTTCTGGCTGGAGTGCATCGCTGGGTCGTCCGCTGAGACGATCACCAGCCCGGCTTCCATCCCTGTCATGGAGGCATACATAAAGGAATTTGCTGCAACATTTAACCCGACGTGCTTCATCACTGCCAGGCCCCGTTTCCCGGCGTAAGCCGCCCCAATGGCCACATCCACTGCCACTTTTTCATTGGGTGCCCATTCGGTGTACACATTGGGGTAATGTACCAGGTCCTCCAGGATTTCCGTGCTGGGGGTACCCGGGTAGGCTGATGCCACCCCAACCGCGGCTTCCCAGGCACCCCGCGCAACCGCTTCATCACCCGAGAGCATCTTGATCATGTTACCTCCGGAAATTGCTTGGTTTTGCTAATTACCTTGCCAGTAATTTTACCTCTTTAGCTTGTATATCTATTATCCGCTAGATAGAGGTGGCGTTATAGTGATAAAAATCAGGAACAAACGCGTATTTATTCACCTGGGCATTAATAAAAAAACTCCCGTGATATTTCTACAGGAAGTAGAATTTTCACGGGAGCCTCAGATCCCAAAGCCTGGGATGGCTACTTTCCGTAATTGGCTGCCAGGTAATTAACCACGATTGTCTTTTCGTCGGGAGTCAGCTGTGCACCCCGCCCGATCATCTGGTCAACCAATGCCCCCCACTCAGCTGCAGTCAGGCGCTGGCTCTCCACCCGCGACAGGGTGTGGCATACTGTGCAGCGTTCCTGGACCAGGGTTGTCCCTTCTTGAGATGCAGTCGATGCCGGGGCAGTTGTGCTGGAAGGCGTGCTTGATGAGCAGGCGCTTATAAAAAGCGCGAGTGTTAATAACACCAGTCCTACAAATATCGATGTTTTTTTCATCTGACCTCCTGGGATTCTAACAACTTCCAGCAATTATACGCAGGTTTAAAGATAAATGTTAAGTTTAATGCCTGGATTAGATCAGGAATTTTCTTGCCTTTTGCCTGGTTGCGCTTTACGCTAAAAAAATTATGCTATACTGCTCATATCTACGAATGGTCAGCAAAACTTAATATCATTTGCCCTTTACAGATCGCAAGTCAGTTTGATGATCAGCTTCGTGGTTTGATCATCTAGAATAATCAGAGGGCAACCAAAGGAGGGAATATACGGTAAACCTAGGTCGAGCATCCATGCGGACACATCGCTTGCTTTCGCATTCTTGCAAAGCATAACAACCTCGCGCGATTATTTCGCCACCTTCATCCCATTATTTTTATGCAAATTTCCAAGATATGTTTAATTGACCGTTTATTCGAGTGATCATCTAGCAGAAAGAGGGAAGCAATGGCAGCAATTCTGGAAGCCGAGAATCTAGTCAAGAAATATGGAGATTTCGAAGCTGTGAAGGGCATCAGCTTCACTGTGGAGGAAGGAGAGGTGTTCGGCTTGCTCGGTCCTAACGGGGCCGGGAAGACGCAGACCATCTCGATGCTCACCGGTGTGATCCCGCCCACCTCCGGCACCGCGCGCATTGGTGGGTACGACATCCGCAAGGAAGCCGCTCAGGTCAAGAAGATCAATGGTTTGGTGCCTCAGGACCTCGCCATCTATCCAACGCTTAGCGCCCGCGCGAATTTAAATTTTTTCGGACGTATCTATGGGCTGCATGGCAAGCAGCTTAAAGAACGCGTCGATGATGTCTTGCGAGTGGTGGCTCTCACCGAACGGGCAGACGGTGTGGTGGACAAGTTTTCGGGTGGGATGAAGCGCCGTGTAAATATCGCGGCCGGGCTGGTCCACCAACCGCGTTTGCTCTTCCTGGATGAGCCCACCGTGGGGGTAGACCCGCAAAGCCGCAACCATATCTTTGATAGCGTGCAACGCTTGAACCGTGAGCGCGGCATGAGCGTGGTCTACACCAGCCATTACATGGAAGAGGTGGAAACGCTATGCAACCGGGCAGCCATCGTCGATGAAGGGCGGATCATCGCCCTGGACACGATTAAGAACTTGATCGCCTTGTTGGGCGGTGGCGTGGTCTATGTAGGCGTCAGCCGGCTTGACGATGCCATGCTGGCCCAGATTGGTAGCCTCCCGGCTGTCAAAGAAGCCTTGCTGGTTCCCCAACCTCCCGCCCCACCCGCCCCAGAAGGCAAGGAATCCACGGTGGAGGCCAAGCCGATCGTTGCTAGCCCGGTGGTCAAGATCGTCGCCGAGCAGAACCAGCAGGCAGTGGTGAATGTGTTGGGTTACATGAATGACCACGATATCACCATCACCTCCCTTGAGATCATGCAGCCCAACCTGGAGAGCGTCTTCCTGCACCTCACCGGCAAGAAGCTCAGGGAATAACCGGGGGAGAAACGACCATGAAAATACTGAGTATTGCCGGAAAGGACCTCCAGATCTTGCTGAAAGATCGTGGGTCTGTATTTCAATTATTCATCCTGCCCTTGTTGTTCATCCTGGTATTTAGTGGCGCATTGGGGGCAATTGGGAAGACCGAAGAAGTGGTGCTTCCAAAACTTGGCATCGTCAACCTGGATAACGGCCCTGCGGCTCAAGAGCTGTTGGGTCGCATCCAGGCGGATGGAAATCTGACGATGTTACCTTGTTCCCAGGATGAGGCACAGGCGCTCCTCGACAAACAAGAGTTAGATTTTTACCTGGTCATCCCGGCTGGCTTTAGCACTTCCATAGAAGCCGGCCAGCCAGTGACGCTCCGCCTCATTCCCGGCGCGAGTGCCAATAACCAGATGACCGAAGCGGCCCGGCTGGTGCTGGCGAGCGCGGCGGCCGACATGACCCTCGAGAGCCAGATCATTGCCAGCCTGAAGCAGATGGGTGACATGCAGGCTGGATCCCCCGCTTCCCAACAGGCATTCACCACCGAGCGCATCCTGGCCCAGGCACGCACCCAGTTTACCCGCGCCCAGTCACAGCCATTGATTGTCATCGCCCAGTCCACACCTCAGCAGGAAGCCGATCAGCAAGCCGCCCCTGATCTCAGTCTGTCTACGGTCCCGGGGTTCGCCGTCCTGTTTGTCTTCATGACAGCCCAGGCTACCGCCCATTCGATCTATGATGAGAAGAAAATCGGTTCCTTCCGCCGCCTGACGGCAGCTCCCTTGAGCAAAGCTCAGCTTTTAATCGGCAAGATCCTGCCCAATTTCATCATCGGGCTGGTGCAGATTGCCGTAATTTTTGCCTTCGGGGCCGTGGGCTTGCGCCTCATTGGTCTAACACCGTTACCGATCGAGAATTCACCCCTCGGGGCAGTCCTTGTTGCCGTGATGCTGGCTCTGTGTTCCAGCGCTTTCGGGATTATGGTAGCAGCCCTGGCCCGCACTGAGAACCAGATCGCTGGATTAAGCACCTTGTTACTGTGGGGCATGGGCTTGCTGGGAGGCTGCCTGGTACCGCTATTCGTGCTTGAGCGCTTCCTTGGCCCGATCCCGATGATCGTACCGCATTACTGGGCCAACCGGGCCTTGGATGACCTGCTGATCCGCGGCCTTGGTCCGTCGGCGATCGCCCTCGATCTGGCAGTGCTGCTCGGGTTCACCCTGCTCTTCTTTATCATCGGAATGTGGCGTTTCGACTTTGAGCGCTAGGCAGAGAGGAGCATGATCATGCAATTCATCAAATACACTTTATCCGTTACGTGGAAAGAGATCCAGATCATCTCCAAGGAACGTGCCTGGCTGGTGATCTTGTTCTTGCTTCCGCTCATGATCGGCGCCTTCTTCGGGGGTGGCAACCTGGCCATGAACAACCCGGAGGCGGATGTCATCCTGCTCAAGGTCAGCCTGGTAAACCTTGACCAGGGTGTTTTTGGGACGGAGATGGCGAAAGCGATCAAGTCGATTAGCCAGTTAGAAGTGACCGAGTATACCGATGCCGCTTCAGCTGAACAGCCGGTAGCGAATGGTAAGGCCTCGGCTGCCATCATCATCCCGGCGGACTTCAGCCAGAAGATTGATAGTTACACGCCCACCCAGGTACAGGTGATGGTCGACCCGGCTGAGCTGGAGGGCGGGAATATCGTGGCTGGGATCATGAACCAGGTGATCGCTGAATTTGCCTTGTGGGGTGAGGTCCAGCACGGGGTGCGTACCATCCTGGGGGAGGCAGGTATCCTCGCCGCAGCCAGCCAGGAGCAATCCCGCGCCATCGAAGCCCAAAACCTGGGTGTGATCATGACGCAAATCAATGAGATGCGCACCAACCCGGTCATCTTGGTTTCAGTTGAGAGTGCCCAGGGAGTGGAGACTGGTCCCACCTTGCAGGTTTTCTTCGCCTACCTGTTTCCTGGCCTCACTGTGATGTTCATCTATTTTATTGTAGGCATGTCAGCCAGCTCACTGCTTGTGGAGCGCGAGAATGGTACCCTGCGGCGTCTGTTGACTGCCACCATCCCGCGTGGGGCCATCCTGGCTGGAAAGATGCTGGCCTTCATGATGCTGGCTTGCACCCAGGTGGTGGTGATGTTCACTGTTGCTGCCCTGGTTTTCGGCACCCCGCTCGGGCGGTCGCCTGGTGGTCTGATCGTCATGACCCTGGTAGTGGCATTCAACGCAACTGCCCTTGGTATGCTGGTGGCAGCCGTATCCAAAACCTCGAAACAGGCTGACAGCCTCGGGGTGATCCTGGCGTTTGTCCTGGCTGGTATTGGTGGCGCCTTGGCCATCGGCCAGACGCCTTTCTACCGGCAGGGTGGAGTGGTGGGCTTTATTTCCAGCCTCACCCCGCAGAACCACGGGGTGGAGGGGTTTTACCGCCTGATGGGGGAAAATGCCTCATTTGTTCAGGTCCTGCCCCAAATTGCCATCCTGCTGGGAATGGGATTGCTATTCTTTCTAATCGCTTTGTGGAAGTTCAGGTTTGATAAATAGAAGGATGGGTAGATTGAAGATTTAATTACCAGGTATATTTTGAAGAGTTTATTGGGCGGGTTATTTATTATATTAACTTGCCCATGAGGGCATTCTGCTGGCGATATCGATCAAAAGAAAAATGATTCGTCATGCTGCCGAACGGGCCTTGATCACAAATTAAGATTACCGCTGTATCAGCGGGAGGGCAGTTGTGTTCAGTGTGCCATCTTTCTCAGTCGCTTTTTGGAACGCTTGGCCCCTCACCCTATTTGTAATCGTCCATCCGCTGCTCATGCAGCTTGTGGATAAGGTGGCCGGTATTGGCGATTTAAACCGGAAAAAGGGGGATGTTCCCTTGAAGGATGGGGAGAAAAAGCCTGTCCCCATTCCAACCCTTCTCTTGATCGGCCTCTTTATCTTATCCATATTCATCCCATTAAGGTTAGGCACACTATGGTTCTATTTAGGCCTCACCGTTTTCTTTCGTAATAATTTACGATGAAAATCGTACCGAGATTGTGGTCAAAGCGTAAGATGATGCATTATTTGTAACGGCTTAGTGCTAGAACTGTCTTCCATATTGTATCTAAATCACCTGCTTGCAGGATGGTGAGCATGCTGGCAACCCTACTAACCAAGGTCGTAATAGCCGCCATTGTGCTTATCATCCTGCTTGCTTTACTGGGCAGGCGGATCTTACGCTCAGGAGTGTTACTTTTCATTTTTTTCTTCATTTACATTTCTGACAATATCTTGATGGTGGTGACCATCCAATACCCTTCCCTGCAGTTGATCCCCGCACGTATCTGGGAAGGCTTCCTCATCAGCAACTGGAGCGGGAAGCTCTATAGTATCGTTTTTACCCTCGTTCTGTTATATTTCAGCCGACGGGTTCTATCGAGGGATGAAATTGGTCTCACCCTGCAGCCAAAAGGAAGGCTCGCTGCTGGCCTGTGGTCTGGTGATCCTTACCCTAACGGGCTGGGCGATGATTGTCGGGATAAACTCCCCGAAAGGCGAATTTGACATCCTTACCCTGGGATATCTGGCGCTAATGCCCGCTTTGAATGAAGAGCTTGTCTATCGCGGCTGCCTTCTGGGAATCCTCAATAAGCTGTTGCCCCAAAAAATCAACTTGCTCGGGGCGTGGGTGGGTTGGGGGGCGCTCATCACTTCACTCCTGTTTAGCCTGCTGCATGGCTTTGGGTTCAACAATGACCTATCCATCTATATCGATGCGATCGCTCTGCGTAATTCCTTTGTCTCCGGCTTCATTTTCGCCTGGCTCAGGGAGCGCAGCGGTAGCTTGCTGATGCCCGTGATTGCCCATGGAATGGAGGATTTCTTTTTCTTCTTACCGCGTATGTTCTGATTTGACCGTTATCTAAAAAAACGAGGAAAAAATGAAGATGTTTCATCTCAGTTTTATCTCTGGAATTCTGGCCTGTGCATTCTACCTGGTATTTACCCTGCTGGCTTATCTTCGTTATCCCCTTCCATACTCCCCAACGGATAATTGGCTCAGTGATCTGGGCAATCCCGTGCTTAATCCGGGTGGGGCATTAATCTATAACCTTGGGGTTATCTTGACCGCACTTCTGATGATGTTGTTTTTTCTTGGCCTGGGGATCTGGGAGATCGATAATCACAAGCTGCAGAAGGTCATGCTGCGCCTTACCCAGGGATTTGGGATCGCTGGATCCTTGGCCATGCTATTGAGTGCCATTTACAGCATTGACCAGTTCAACATCCATGCTTTCTGGTCCACCAGTCTATATATCCTGCTCTCAACCGCTTTTATCTTTTCCGCTGCAATGCTCCGATACCATCCTGGTGTGCCCCGTTGGCTGCTCGTTCTTGGCATCTCTACTGCTGTGTTGGTCCTCATGAGCAGTTTCTTCCAACAGATTTACCTGCTTGAATGGATCACCGTCATTTTGTTCATGGGCTATATCTTATTACTGGCCTTTAGCTCACAGAACGCGGGACATGCCATGTCTGGATGATAGACCTGAGACTTTTTCACGAGCGAAGTCTCATGCCTGAGCTGCCAAAAATTATTACTCTGTAGTAATAGGTAACTTCCTTAGGGGGAATTTTGATACTTGAACCAGTGTGGAAATTAATCTAAAATATTCTTACACCGTTTTTTTATAACTTATCGATATTCTTATCCTTGCCTTGATAATCGTCCAACACCTCTGAAGATCCCCAAACAGCGGAGATTTTTCCAGAGGATCAATCAATTCAGTTAACGCAGGATATTGCTGATTAGGAGGATTACCTATGACACAGATGCCGATTCGGGGGGTCTCGCTTTTTGTGGAAGTCATTGGGCACGGAGTTCCGCTGGTACTCATGCACGGCGGTCCGGCTTTGGATTACACAACCATGTTACCCCTGCAGGTACTGGCCGACCAGTTCACCCTCGTTTTTTATGATCACCGATGCAACGGCCACTCAGAAGGTGCCGAGGTCAGCTCGATGACTATGGAAAACCTGACTGCAGATGCGGATGCCCTGCGCCAGGCGTTGGGATTCGATAAATGGGCAGTACTGGGGCATTCCTTTGGCGGAAACGTGGCTCTGGAGTATGCTCTACGCTATCCGCAGCACATCTCGCACCTGGTTCTGATCAACACCGGGGGTGATCAGTGGTGGGTGAATCAGAATGCTCCGGAGCTGCTGAGGAAACGGGGCTACCCCTCCAGAACGGTGGAGGCAGCCCGGCGTTTCTATAATGGGCAGATTACACCCGGCGAATTTCTCAGGGTTTATCTTAAAGTTCAACAGCGCATATTACTATCAAAACAGCTATTTGATAATGCTCAAAGGTTTGACCTCGGGCCATATGATGAAATCCCGACCCGAGGCGCTCATCTTTGGCTACCAGAAGCTCCAGGGCTGGACGGTGATGAACCGCCTCGACGAGATCAAAATGCCCACCTTGATCCTGGCTGGGCGTTATGATTTTCTATTCCCGACGGAACACCAGGTGGCACTTGCTGCAGGGATCCCAAATGCCCGTCTGGAGATCATCGAGAATGCGGGTCATGTCCCGCATCTGGAGCAACTTGATGCGGTCCAGAGCTTGATCAGAAACTTTTTAGCCAACCCTTCTTCCAGTTTATCCTAAGGCTAAACCTGAGAGCTTAATTCCGTGAAAATGACTGCTTTCCATACTTCACCACGGGAGGATCCTGATGGACGGCAAAAAAATCCTGTTAGGTTCGCTGGTTGCCGGGTCTACTGTGGCCTTATACCGGTTGTTTTCTGCTCAAACCTCATCAGCAAAACTGGTTTCCGGTTCATCTGCCTATACCGCCCTTGATGCATATATCGATGACCAAATGCACAGGCTGGGCATACCGGGCGCTTCACTCGCCGTCCTGGAAGGTGATCAGGTTGTTCATCAGCGCGGCTTTGGCCTGGCCAGGCCGGGCGGGGAAGCGCCCACTTCGCAGACGCCCTTCTTCATTGGCTCACTGACCAAGTCGTTCACTGCCCTGGGGGTGATGCAGCTGGTTGAGGCCGGTAAAGTCAACCTGGATGCGCCGGTCCAGCACTACCTGCCCTGGTTCCGGGTGGCAGACCTGCGGGCTTCCGCACAGATCACCCTCCGCCATCTGCTCAACCAGACCAGCGGATTCCCCGCCATGGCTGGGGAGGTGATCCTGGAAGATTATGGCGATGGTCCCGATGCCACCGAGCGCAAAGTGCGGGGCATGGCGACGCTGAAAACCAACCCGGTTGGGGAGAAATGTGATTACTGCAATCTGAACTATGACGTTCTCGGCTTGATCATCGAAACTGTCAGTGGAGAAATCTTACCCCGCTTACATCCAGAACCACATCTTCAACCCGCTGGAGATGCGCCACAGCTTTTCCACACGCATAGATGCACAACAGAACGGCCTGGCGCGTGGTCACCGCCATTGGTTCGGCCATCCCATCCCCGCTCCCGACCTGCCGTTGCCTCGCGCTGCTCTCCCTCCGGGTACCTCATCAGCTGTGTAGAAGATATGGCACACTACCTGTCTGCCCACATGAATGCCGGTCGTTATAAAGATGTGCAGATCCTTTCCGCATCTGGCATCGATGAGCTACACCGGGGTGTGATGGGATACTTTCCCATGGGTATCCCCTCCGGAAAATATGGCATGGGATGGTTCGATATCGACCTGGGAGATACCAAGACTTTCACCCATAGTGGCAATGTCCCTGATTTTTCTGCCTATATGGGCTTCATACCGGATCAGCATAAAGGTCTGGTGATCCTGTTCAATGCCGACCCATACGGCTTGCCTCCCATCACAGAGGAGATCGGCATGGGTATGGTCGCCGTGCTGGCTGGGAAGCAGCCTGAGCCGATGAAGTGGGGCTTAGTCCAGTGGTTCTTCCGTCTCCTGCCGCTCATCCCCTTGCTGCAGGTCGTCGGTATCCTCACCACCTTGCGATCCGCACGGCGAATAAGCCAGGAGCCCTCCACAATGCCTTCGTGGATGGCCCTTGTGGGGTCGGCATATCCTGCTGCCGCTCATCCCCAACCTATCCTTCTCTGCGTTACTGGTCTACTTGCAAACCACTGGCACGCTCAATTTCCTCCAGCTCTTCATGCCCGACCTGGCTGCTGTCGCTAAGGTAAGCGGCTGGTTGGGGGGAATTTGGTCTGTTCTGCGAACCTGGCTGGTTCTTCGAACCTTGGGAAAGCACCAATCACTGAGACACGGACATTAACTAAACTACCTGGAGGAAATAAAATGGAGAACCCGAATACTGGTCCTTATAAAGTTGTCGAGTTTCCACCCGGTCGGAGGATATGGGCAAACACGCTAGCTTTGTCTTGGCCTGCGCATTCAATGTATGGCTTACTGGAAGTGGACGTGACCGTTGTGCGCCGCTATATCGCCGATCATAAGGCACGTACAGGTGAGACGCTGTCCTTTGCCGGCTTTTTGACCTGCTGCCTGGCACGAGCAGTCGATGAAGATAAATCGATCCAGGCTTACCGGAAGGGCAATAAACATCAAATCTTGTTTGAGGATGTCAATGTTGGTCTGATGGTCGAGCATAAAGATGGGGAGCAGAGAAAACTGATGGGTCATGTCGTCAAAGCAGCGAACCGGAAGACCCTGCGCGAGATACACGACGAGATTCGCAGGGTGCAATCTGAGCCGGTGCCGCTGGGTAGAGGCATGCCAAACTGGTTCCGGTCGCTCATGCTGCTGCCGTGGCCATTGTCTACGTGGTTGATCGCTTTGTTGCGCTGGAATAGCCACCGAGATCCGACCATCGGTGTATCCATGGGGGGTACGGTGGATATTACCTCCGTCGGTTTGTTCGGCGGAGGCCACAGTGGCTGGGGATTGAGCCCCACATTTCAGTCACTCGGCCTGGTGGTAGGTGGCATCTCCTGGAAGCCGGTAGTTGTGGATGGCCAAATTGTGCCACGTGAGATTCTCAACCTCACCGTGACATTTGACCATGATATTGTTGATGGCGGACCAGCCACCCGCTTTGTCAAGCGGTTGGTGGAGCTGATTGAGAGCGGATATGGCCTGGATGAAATGGAAGAACCAGCTGCTGATAACCGAGAGGAAGAAAATTAGAAAATGCCTGAAAGTATATCCTCCAATGATGCTCAATATGCTTTCGATATCGTCAAAGCGATTTGCGACCTAGATCGGCCCGGGTGTGCCCGCCAGCCCACAGGAAAGGCAACGGGCAGAATATATAAAAAAGGAACTGTCTTCACATCTCGGTCCTGAGAATGTGGTCATGGAAGAGTTTACCCTCGCACCTGGCACCTTGCTGAATACTTACCCTGGTGTCGCTTGCATGCTGGTAGCAATCTTGCTTAATATTTTCGGAGGGCGCATTGGCTGGATTTCTCCCTGGATACCCGCCCTGCTTGCCTTTCTCTTTTCTCTTTTTATGCCTGTATCGTTTATTGTTGAATTCCTGCTTGGCCGCGAGGTCCTGGACTGGTTATTCCCAAAGAAAACGTCTATCAATGTCATTGGCAGGTTACGCCATCCCGGCAGTTCTGCTATCAAGCGTCAGCTGATCATCAGCGGTCACCACGACAGCGCTCCTGAAAACACCTGGCTCCGTTTCATCGGTTTTGGTTTTTTTATCTTTTCCGGTGTTTTTTTTCATCGGGGCGCTACTTTTACCCGTGATGTGCCTGGTCCAGTTTTTAGGTGTGCTTTTTAGTAGCCCGTCCCTGGTTAGACCTGGGGACGATCGGATGGATCGTGTTGGTCTTCCCGATCATTCCCGCCATGGTTTACGCCCTGTTCCTTACCAGGGGGAAGAAAAATGGCGGCATTGTTCCAGGTGCTGCCGATAACCTCTCAGCCTGTGGAGTAGTGGTGGCTATGAGCCGTTACCTGGCTCAAAACCCTTCCGATATCCCTGCCGACACTGAGGTTTGCTTCATCACCTTTGGCAGCGAGGAGGTCGGCTTGCGTGGTTCTCGGCGTTATGTGGCCCGCCACCTGGATGAGCTCAGGCGTATGGATGTGCGGGTGCTTAATTATGAGATTATTGCCTACCCCGAGATCTCCATTCTCGAGCGGGAAGTGAATGGTACGGTGAAATGTTCCCCGAGGTGATAAAAAGCGCCATGGCTGCCGCGCAGCACGCTGGGGTTCCACACAAAATAGGCTCCGGGGGTCTTGGCTCGGGCAGTGATGCAGCTCCCATTTCTCTGGGCAGGTTTAAAAGCCACCACCCTGCAGGCGTTCAAGACGCCCGCAGCAGTTAATCGCTTTCTACCATCAAGACCGGGACACTCCCGCTGTCCTGACCATCGAGCCGTTGCTGAGCGTCCTGAAGCTCACCCTCGAGTGATCACGCGCGTGGAGAATAACTTGAATATTTCCTTATATAACCGGAGGCTTGAGAATGGCTAACGATGAAAAAATGATCGATCTCCTGAATGCGTATCGCCAGCTAGATCATGGCCAAGAGCCCCCAGTCGCTGGCGGTCTGGCAGAAGAACCGAGCTGTCATGCCAGCTGGTGTGGGCAGCATGTTCCGCCTGGCAGATCCATTCCCCATGGTGATCCGCCGTGCCAGGGGTGGCCGTGTTTGGGATGTTGATGACAACGAATACCTCGACTTCATGTTGGGCTTCTCCACTATGCTGTTGGGCAATGCGCCCGACGAGGTTGCACAGGCGATCAGTGAAGCGCTTGCCACGCGGGCACCTCCTATGGTCAACTGTCACGAACATGAATATGAGTTCGCCAGGCTGTTTTGCGATATGGTGCCCGGCGTGGAGCGGGTCACCTTTTGCAATTCGGGCACGGAGGCCACCATGTATGCCGTCAGGTTGGCGCGCGCCGCTACCAAGCGCCCTCTGATTGCCAAGTTTGAAGGTGGCTACCACGGCACGCATGACCTGCTGGCAGTCAGCTTTGGCCGGCCCAGCCCGAACCCCGATGATTTTGGACCTCTTGAAGATCCAATTGCCATACCAGAGAGCCCGGGTTTAGCTGAAGGTGCGGTGAGGGATGTCATCGTTCTGCCCTTCAACCACCCGGCAGCCTTCGATAAAATTCGCCGGCATGCCTCCCGGCTGGCGGGTGTGATCATCGAGCCCGTGCAGAGCGCGGGTGGCACCATCCCCGCCCACCGCGAGTTCCTTGTCGAATTACGCAAGGTCACCCGGGAGATCGGTGCTTTCCTTATTTTTGACGAAGTGATTACCGGTTTCCGCCTGGCTCCAGGTGGTGGGCAGGAATATTATGGGGTGAACCCCGATGTGAGCACGTTCGGTAAGGTGGCTGGAGGTGGGCTGCCATTTGGAGCAGTGGGCGGGACAGTTGATGCCATGCGGCTGATGGAGTACGACACCGAGCCCGGTTCCATCCTCATGGCAGGCACGTTCAACGGCAATCCGCTGGTTACCGCGGCTGGAACCGCTGTGCTCAAGCGCCTATCCAGCGAACCGCAGCTCTATACCCATCTGAATGCCATGGGCGACCGCTTCCGTAGCTGAGATCAACCACTTTGCCCAGGAGCAGGGCTTTCCCGGCGTTGCCACGGGCATTGGCTCCATGTTTTGGATGCATGCTGCCCCCGGTCCTATCAACAGCGTGCGCGATGCCCACCATGGCCACCGCTTTGCCAGCCCAGGGTTGAGGCTGCTGTACCGCCTGAATGGCCTGCACATCTCGTACAACCATGGCTTCATGTGCACCGTCCACACCGATGAAGATGTCACGCGCCTGATAGAAACCCATAAGGCGGCTATGCAAGAGCTGCGTGTCCATGGAGTGTGGTGAGCCAGCCTTAACAACCCAGTGAGTCTTACTGCGCAGCTGGCATCGGAGGGTCTATGAGTATGGATAAACCACCCACATCACTATCGCGTTGTTGATTTCCCCGTTGAACGTAGGGGCATGGCAGCTTTCCAGGAGCTCAAAGCCAGCCGGCACAACATGTACGCCCTGCTGGAAGTGGATGTTACCGTACCCCGGAAGTTCATCTAAGATCACAAAGAACAGACTGGAGAAGCATTGTCCTTTACCGGCTACCTGATCTCCTGCCTGGCGCGAGCTGTGGATGAAGATAAAACCGTCCAATCTTACCGCAAAGGTAGCCGGAAGCTGCTCCTCTTCGATGATGTGGATGTGGGGTTCATGGTCGAGCTGCAGAAAGGCGAAAAAAAGGTGCTCACCGGTCATGTCATCCGGGCCGCCAACCATAAAAGCTTCCGTGAGATTCACGATGAGATCCGCTCCATACAATTAAGCCACCAGGTAGCCAGCGGCGATCAGGTTGGTTGGTTCCGTTCGATGTTGCTCTTACCCTGGCCGTTTTCCAACCTGTTTAGGACCTTTTTCAGCATGACGTTACGCCGCGACCCCACCATTGCCACCTCCATGGCGGGCACTGTGGGTATCACCTCGGTGGGTATGTTTGGGAAGGGCCACTCTGGCTGGGGGATTTCCATCGGTTCTCACGTGCTCGATCTGGTCGTGGGAGGCACCGCGCCCAGGCTGATGAAAGTGGATGGGCAGATCGAGTCGCGCGAGATCCTCAATCTGACCATCATCTTCGACCACGATGTCATTGATGGGGCTCCCGCGGCTCGTTTCACCCGAAAATTGGTGGAGCTGATCGAGAGTGGTTATGGCCTGGCTTAAGCGCCGTCAGGTGTGACTTCCTATGTGTGCTGACCAATTTCCGGATCAGGTCGAGCGATCCATCATTCAGTGGGCCTACGCCCGTGAGCCTGTCCGCTTGGTGATACTCACCAGCACCCGCGCCATTCCCAATGGCAAGGTCGATGCTTTATCCGACTACGATGTCATTCTCGTTGTCAAGGATATCCGCCCCTTTGTGGAAAATCGGGCCTGGCTGGAGGCCTTTGGAGAAGTCTTAATCGCGTACTGGGACCCCATCTATCCTGACCTAACCTTTGGGATCGATATCTGTGCCAACGTGGTCCAGTACCGCAGTGGGCTCAAGCTCGATTTCACCCTCTGGCCGGTTGACCTATTCAACTGTATCAAAGATTCCCCCGCCTTGCCTGCCGAGCTGGATGCCGGTTACCGCATCTTGCTCGATAAGGATCACCTGGCTGAAGACTTGCTGCCACCCTCCGGGCAGGCATACATTCCCAGGAAGCCTGATCTGGCGCTGTACCAGCTTTTGATCAACGACTTTTTAAGCGATGTGCCTTCCGTCGCCAGGTGTCTGTGGCGGGCTGAGCTCCTGCCTGCGAAATGGTGCCTGGATTATGATATGAAGCACGTTTATTTGCGCCCCGTGCTAGAATGGCTGGCGGAGCTGGACCATGCCTGGTCGGTTCCTGTCGGAAATCTGGGGAACGGGTTGAAGCAGCTCCTCCCTGGTGATATCTGGGCCGATCTGGAGCTCACCTATGCCGGTGCCTCCATTCCCGAGAACTGGGAGGCCCTCTTCCTCACCCTCGACTTGTTTCGCTGGGTGGCCATCCAGGTGGGTGCTCGCCTGGGGTACACCTATCCAGATGAGCTTCACCAGCAGGTGCGTGACTATATTACGCGTATAAGGGAGTTGCCCCCATCCAATCCTGGGGGTTAACCATCCTGTCGGTTGGTGGCAATACCTGCCATAATCGTTCTTCTCTGGGCTGCTTTCACTCTTCAACCTATACTATAATTCACAGGTAAGCTATGCCACTCGCATCGCCCGGGAGGTTTAACGATATGCGTGAGTTCTTCTACCCTAAGAGCGTCGCCGTCATTGGTGTCTCCGATAAGCCCGATAACCTCGGCCGCAACATTGTCGGCAACCTGGTTGAATTTGGTTTTGACGGGATCGTCTACCCGGTTGGTCCCTCGGGCGGCTTCGTGCAGACTCACCGCATCTACCGTTCGATCTCCGACATCCCCGACCATATCGATCTGGCTGTCATCCTGACACCTGCCCGCACCGTGCCCTCGCTCCTGGAGGAGTGTGGCCAGAAAGGGGTGCGCTGGGCGATCGTCGAGACGGCTGGCTTCAGGGAATATGGGGAAGATGGCCTCAAGCTGGAAGAGCAGATCGTCCAGGTCGCCCGCCGCTACGGCATCCGCTTCATTGGTCCGAACTGCGTGGGGGTCATCAACATCGATAACGGCTTCAGCGTTCCATTCTTGCGTCTAAAAAAACCCTCCGAGCCCGGCGAGGTGTCCCTGATCTCTCAAAGTGGTGGGGTGGGTTTCTCCGTCCTCAACTTGATGACCAATGAGGGCATCGCCCCCAATAAATTCATCTCGGTTGGCAACATGCTGGATGTGAGTGCTGAGGATGTCTTGGAATACATGCTGGATGATCCCGGTACCAAGGTTATCTTTTTATATCTGGAAAGCCTGCGTGACGGCCGGCGCTTGATGGATATTGCCTGCCGCTCCACCAAGCCCATCCTGCTTTTCAAATCGAATATTGGCAGCCTGGGCAAGGTCATTGCCGCTTCCCATACTGCCGCCCTCTCCAGTGATGATAAAGTGGCTGAGGCTGCCTTTAAACAGGCCGATATTGTGCGCGTGCACGATGCCACCAGCTTGCTGAATAACCTGAAAGCCCTGCGCTTGCCACCCATGCGCGGTAAAAGGCTCGCCATCGTCTCGCGCTCGGGTGGTCATGCCGTTGTGGCGGCCGACTCGAGCGAGATATCCGGCTTCGAGCTGGCCGAGCTCCCCCGCTCCTTCCTAGAGGAGATCGAGAAGCATTTCCGTGCCTCCGTCATCAAGCTGACCAACCCGGTTGACCTGGGCGACCTGTTCGATTTGGATGTCTATGCCCAGATCCTTGAAGGCACCCTCAAGCTGCCCGATGTGGATGGGGTGGTGTTCCTGCACACAGCTTCAGAGCGCGAGATCGACGCCAGCCGCCGGCTGTTGGAGCGGGTCATGGCCCTTGTGAAACAATACAACAAACCGGTCGCCTATTATGTCTCCACGTCGGCCCAGGAAGTCAACTACCTGCGCCAGACCTATTCCTTCCCCATCTTCACCGCTGTGGTTGAGACCATCCGCGCCCTCGAGATGAGCTACCGCTATTACAGCCGCATGCAGGAGATCCGCAGTGCTGAACAAACCCCATCGTTCGAAGTAGACCAGGAAGCCGTGCGTCGTTTGATCAGCCACGCCAGGCAGGAAGATCGCGATCTGTTATTGTCCGAATCGATGGCCGTGCTGCAGTATTATGGAATTCCCACGGCAGCTGGCGTGCGCGCTTCCACCGTTGACGAAGCCCGTCAGGCTGCTGAGAAAATGGGTTATCCCGTGGCGATCAAGGTCATCTCTGAGCAGATCTCCCACAAATCCGATGTGGGCGGCGTCCAGCTCAACCTGCGTAACGGTCCCGCAGTGGAAGCTGCCTTTGAAGACATGCTCTCCCGTATCCATGCCTCCTATCCCGGTGCGCACCTGGATGGGGTACTGGTGCAGCCCATGGTGACAGGCGGTCAGGAGCTGATCCTGGGCGGTCGGCAAGACCCCAACTTTGGCCCGGTGGTGCTGATCGGCCTGGGGGGCATCTTCGTCGAAGTCTTGGAGGAGGTGTCGCTGCGCGTGGCGCCCATCACCCACCGGGAGGCCATGGAGATGATCGACGAGCTGCGCGGTGCTCCCATCCTCAAGGGAGCTCGCGGCCATAAGCCCTCCGACCTTCAGTCAGTCAGTGAAGCTTTATTGCGCCTCTCACAGTTGTTGCTTGACTTCCCCGAGATCCAAGAGCTGGATATCAACCCCCTGCGTGTCTTCCCGGATAAGGATGGCTGCCGGGCTCTGGACGCCCGCATTATGTTGCGATCCTGAGGCGGTACCCGACTCCTGGTTCGGTGATGATATAACGCGGGCGGGTGGGGTCAGGTTCTATCTTGCGGCGTAAGTTGCTCATATTTACACGTAACAGGTGGGCCTCATTAGTATAAGCCGCCCCCCACACTTCGTGGAGCATCTGATGGTGGGTAAGCACCCTTCCAGCATTCTGCACAAGGATTCGCAAAAGATCGTACTCGGTAGGGGTTAGCGATATTTCTTCACCATTCACATGTACCAGGCGGCGTGTCAGGTCGACCTTTAAGCCATCGGTTTCAAATACTGGCTCGGATGCTGCCTGGCTGGAATGGCGAAGGGAAGCCCGCATACGCGCCAATAGCTCACCGCTGCTGAACGGCTTGGTCAGGTAATCGTCTGCTCCGGCATCCAGGGCCTTGATCTTGTCGGCCTCTTGTTCACGCACCGAGAGGATGATAATTGGTATACGTGTCCACTCACGCAGTAAACGAGTCACTTCCACCCCATCGATATCGGGTAGTCCTAGGTCCAGGATGACCATATCCGGCCGGTCCACCACGACTTTATCCAGAGCTTCTTTTCCATTGCTCGCCTCATAGACCGTATAGCCCTGTGCGTTCAATGCGGCATGCAGGTAGCGCCTGATGGCGCGTTCGTCATCCACCACAAGCACACGTAATCCTATCTCGTTCATTTCTTACCCTTCCATTCCAAAGGGACACAGATGGTGAATAATGCCCCACCGTTGCGCCTGTTCTCAGCGCGAATACTGCCCCCATGCGCTTCAACAATGCCACGCGAAATTGAGAGCCCTAAACCAGTACCGCTCACATTATCAGGTCGTCGCACGCGATAAAACTTGTCAAAGATGCGCTCAAGGTCATCCTCAGGAATACCTTCCCCATGGTCAGCGACCTTTATTTCCAGCATCTTGTTTTCCTCGCGCGCATGGATTTCGATGGGCTTTTCTGGAGGTGAGTATTTTAAGGCATTATCGATGACGTTCACCAGCACCCTGCTGAACAGCACAAAATCCAGGGGCACCAGAGGTAGTTTTGCAGGGACGACTACTTTCACCTGGCGGTCCTTGAGCGGAGATCCGATTTGCTCCAGGGCTGAACCGATCAATTCTTGGATGTCACAGGCTTCACGCCGTAGCTGTAGCGGTCCAGCTTCCAGCCGTGTGATGTCAAGCAGGTTGCCCACCAACCGGTTCAATCTCTCGGCTTCTTCACGGGCTGTCTCGATCAGGCTGCGCTGCACGTCTTCGTCCAGGGCTGGGCCGGATTCTTCCAGGCTGCTCAGGGCTCCAGTGATTGACACCAGGGGCGTGCGCAGATCATGCGATATGGAGTTGAGCAAGGCGGTCTGCAATTTCTCGGTTGCTTCCAGCAGTTCCGTCTGGTGTGCCTGCTCAACGAGCTGGGCACCTTCAATTGCGAGTGCCACCTGGTTCGCATAGGCTTCAAGGATGCGTCGCTGGTCGGGGCTGAGGTAGGCTTTGGTGTTCAGGGGTTTGATTCCCAGCACACCGATCACACCACGTGTTGTTTTTAGAGGATGGTAGAGCATCGATGCCTCTGGTAGTGTATCAGTCCCCCTTCCTGCTTGCTGACCGTGCTCATAAGCCCATACTGCCACGGCCAGCTCATTTTCTGATACCATCAACCCAGGGGATGCTTTATACAAATGCAGATTATCGCTTTGGTTCAAAAAGATTGCCACTTCCCGGCTGTAGGTTTGGCCGATATGCTCAATGATGGTGGTTGCTACAGCCTCTAAACCGATCGCGGCGGTCAGGTCATGGCCAAGATCGTATAACGCCGCAGTTTGCGCCTCGCGTCGTTGAGCAGCATTCGCTTGTTCCCGTACTTGGGAGGTCAGGTAGCTGACCACCAGGCTGACCACAAGCAGGCCGATGAAGGTCAGGAGATATTCCGTGTCTGACACTGCCAGGGTTAATTGGGGTGGCACGAAGAAAAAATCGAACGCCAGTACACTCAGGATAGAGATCATGATCGCTGGTCCGCGCCCTAGGAAAAGAGCTGCCAGGACGTTCGCCAGCAGATAGACCACTATTAAATTGGTGGGTGAGATATAGGGTGCTATCAGATAACAAACCGCCGTTGCGGCTGCCATTAAGGCGATTCCCCAAGCGTATCGCCGCCAGGGGCGATGAGGCTGCCAATATCGAATCGCCTGCTCGGTGATTAGCTTCTCCTGCTCCTCTGCTTCGATGTTTACTGAAATCACATCGATTGGGCTGCTTTTCCTGATGATCTCGTTTGCACTCGATCCGTGTATCAATGACCATAGTTGTGATCTCGTGGATTTTCCGATGATGATTTTCGTAATATTCTGGTTGCATGCGAAATTTACGATCGCATCTGCAACCGATGAGCCATGGAGGGTGATCGACTTGGCTCCCAGTTCTTCGGCCAGCCGTAGCATGCGATCGATCTTGTCACGTAGCTCAGGCGAGCGCAAATGGTTAGGTGTCTCTACATATACTGCGAACCATTCCGCTTTCATTTCGTCCGCCAGGCGGCGTGCCGAGCGTATCAGCCGCTCGTTGGCGGTTTTTGGGCTGAGGCCTACAAGCAGACGCTCGTTTGCTGGCCATGGACCTGGGATGGAGCGTATGCCCATATAATCGAGCATCTGGTCGTCGACGCGTTCTGCTGCCCGGCGCATGGTTAGCTCCCGCAGCGCAGTCAGATTCCCCTGGCGGAAGAATTTCTCAATTGCCCGCTCAGCCTGTTCGGGGATATAAACTTTCCCTTCCTTCAGCCGGTTCAATAGCTCATCGGTAGGTAAATCGATTAGCTCGATCTCGGTCACCTCATCAATCACCCGGTCGGGGATGGTTTCTTGTACTTTTATCCCTGTGATTTGGGCAACCACATCATTTAAGCTTTCCAGGTGCTGGATGTTCAGGGTTGAATATACGTTGATACCTGCCAACAGGAGCTCTTCCACGTCCTGGTAACGTTTGGTGTGCCTGGAGCCTGGTGCATTGGTATGGGCTAATTCATCGATCAGTATAAGCTGAGGTTTTCGTTCAAGAACCCGATCGATATCCAGCTCGGGGAGCTTGATGTTCATGTAACTGATGATTTTGGCAGGGATGGTTTCGAGGCCGCGCAGCATATTTTCTGTTTCGATGCGTTGGTGGGTTTCCACATAGCCTACGACCACATCTACGCCTTCAACCTTTCTTTGGTGGGCGGCTTCAAGCATGGCGTAGGTTTTTCCCACCCCAGCTGCGTACCCAAAGAATATCTTTAAGTGGCCGCGTCCCTTTTGCTGGGCATCCGATTGGACGCGCGCTAGCAGCTCATCCGGATTGGGTCGGTTATCTGCTGGCAAGGTGCTCATACATTTCTCCCCACCTTATTTTATCGCATCTAGAGCCAGGTTGAGCTCGAGCACATTCACGCGTGGCTCCCCGAAAATGCCCAATGTTCGCCCCTGGGTGTATTTCTCAACTAAAGATAGAACAACCTCCTGGCTCAGGCCACGTACCCGGGCAACCCTGGGAACCTGGTACTTAGCCGCGGCAATACTGATATCCGGGTCAAGCCCGCTGCCCGATGAAGTCACCAGGTCAACCGGGATAGCGGCTGTATTTGTAGGGTCTGCCGCCTTTAATGCCGCGATTCGAGCTTCTACTTCAGCGTTTAAATTCGGGTTCGTTGGGCCAAGATTTGAGCCTGAGGAGGCCGCAGCATTGTACGGATAAGGTGAGGTAGCGGATAATCGCCCCCAAAAGTAACGCGGATCGTCGAACTGCTGGCCGATCAGTTCGGAACCAGCTGCATCCCCGTTCTTAATGATCAGGCTGCCATTGGCCAGATGTGGAAATAGGACCTGGGCGATGCCGGTAATGAGCGCAGGATATACAGCACCGGTCAGGAACGAGAATATCACCAGCGAAACCACAGCCGGACGAATATTGTGGCGCAACATAAATTAGCTTCCTTCCTGTTTTACCGCTGAGTATGCCAATGCTTCAGCTTCCGATAGGCGCGCTCGTTCGAGCGCTTGGGCTGCCTGGACACTGATGTTGTGTAACAATCGGCTTCCTTCTTCGGGCAGCCAACCATTTCCCTTCCAAATGCGGATTTCACCTACCAGTCCAGGTGAAGCCAGGATCGGCAGGATGCGGTCTGGCACTCCGGTAGCTTCCGCGTTGGATGGTGATTTTGAGAAGATGCCTGAAGAATGAATCCCAGACAGGATGCATACTTCTACCAGCTGAGCTTGGAACATGAATTGGATGTTCTTAGATAATGCATGAACTACAGCTTCTTGTGTGCGTAACCCCGCGAGAGTTGCACTTAGCTCATACATGAACATGGCTTCACGCTCACTGGTCTGCGCTTTACTCAATCCCTTCTGTATCCTGCCAACAACCACGATTGAAACCAGCAAGAAAATGGCTAATACCAACCAGCTCTCTAACCTTCCTACTGCAAACGTATAGAACGGAGGGATGAAAAAGAAATCGAACATCAATGCGGCAGTTACCGCTGAACAGATGCCAGCTCCTTGCCCCCATTTAGCTGTGCTCCAACCCACCGGCACCAGGTAGAGTAACGCAATCACCGCCTCGCCCAGCGTATCCCGCCCGATAAATAACAGGGGTATGGTCAGGAGGATCACGATAAAAAAGGCAGACAGGCAATTAAGGTATATCGTTGATGAAAAATGCAAGCGATTTGTTTTCATTATGAGCTCTCCAATTCTTAAGCGCTGTGTTCAGATCACACATTTGTCTGGCTATACCAGATGTAGAACGACCAGCAACATGTCGATTAATTTGATCCCGATGAATGGTGTAATTAACCCGCCCAACCCGTAGATAAACAGGTTGTCTCTCAAGAGACTGGCAGCAGCCTTTGCTCGATATGGCACACCTTTGAGTGCCAGAGGGATCAGGGCGATGATGATAAGTGCATTGAAAATTACCGCCGAAAGAATGGCGCTTTGAGGGGTGGCAAGTCGCATGATGTTGATCGACTCCAGTTGCGGGTATGTGCTTGCAAATGCAGCTGGGATGATGGCAAAGTACTTCGCAACATCATTTGCGATACTGAATGTTGTCAGGGATCCACGCGTCATTAGCAGCTGCTTTCCGATCTCCACGATTTCGATCAGCTTGGTTGGATTGCTATCCAGGTCGACCATATTGGCAGCTTCGCGTGCCGGCTGCGTACCGGTATTCATAGCTACTGCCACGTCCGCCTGGGCTAATGCAGGCGCATCATTGGTGCCGTCACCCGTCATAGCCACCAGCCGCCCGCCTGCTTGGTATTCTCTAATCAGCTTGAGTTTGGTCTCAGGTGTTGCCTGTGCCAAAAAGTCATCTACTCCAGCCTCTGCTGCTATGGCTGCTGCAGTCAGTGGATTATCGCCGGTGATCATCACTGTTTTGATCCCCATTTTCCTCAGCTGTGCGAATCTCTCCTTAATTCCCCCTTTTACGATGTCTTTCAGATGGATTACACCCCATACCTCACCATTACAAGTGACGACCAGCGGTGTGCCTCCCGACTTGGCAATTGATTCGACGAGATGCTCAATTTCTGGCGGGACTACCTTTCCCTGGCTCTTGATATAAGATGCCATGGTATCCGGGGCTCCCTTACGGATTGATAATCCATCAGTGTCTACTCCACTCATGCGCGTCTGGGCAGAGAATGGGATGAATCGTGACCCGCTTGGGGCATCTGGCCCTGGGCCAACCGTAAGTCCACGCAGCCCGAATTTTTCCTTGGCAAGCACGACGATGCTGCGTCCCTCCGGAGTCTCATCTGCCAGGGATGAGAGCTGTGCGACCTTCGCCAGTTCTTGAGAACCGACACTGCCCACTGGTATGAACTCAACTGCCTGCCGGTTGCCGAGGGTGATCGTGCCTGTCTTATCCAGCAACAATACATCGACATCGCCAGCCGCTTCCACTGCCCTGCCCGACAGCGCGATGACGTTATGCTGGATCATGCGATCCATCCCCGCAATCCCGATTGCGGATAACAATCCGCCTATGGTGGTTGGGATCAGGCACACAAGCAGAGCCACCAGCACCGTGATCGTGATCGGCGAGCCTTGGCTGGCAGACTGCACGCTATACAGCGAATAGGGCAGCAAGGTCAGGCAGACGATGAGAAAGATGATGGTGAATGCTGCCAGCAAGATGTTCAAGGAAATCTCATTGGGTGTCTTGTGACGCTTAGCACCTTCGATCAGGTTGATCATTTGATCCAGGAACCCCTCGCCTGGGTTGGCGGTTACCCGTACTATCAGCCAGTCGGATAAGAGGCGTGTTCCACCGGTGACCGCGCTGCGGTCGCCTCCTGATTCGCGAATAACCGGTGCACTCTCTCCCGTAACAGCACTTTCGTCGACCGAGGCAATCCCTTCTACGATTTCACCATCCACAGGGATAATGTCGCCAGCCTGAACAAGGAAGTAGTCACTTTTATGTAGCGAGTTGGATGGGACTAGGTCATAAGGAGCATCAGGCTGGGGTTGGTGTAACTTCTTTGCTTGCGTGTCGCGGCGGGTTTTCCGCAGCGCTTCTGCTTGTGCTCTTCCACGTCCCTCTGCCAGTGCTTCGGAGAAATTAGCGAACAACACCGTGAACCATAACCAGAGCGAAATTGCCGCGATGAATGTTGTGGGAGCCTCCCCGTGGCCGCTGAGAGATTGGATCAATAAGAGTAAGGTCAAGAAACTGCCAATTTCCACGACAAACATCACCGGGTTACGCACCATATGGCGTGGGTCAAGCTTGGCAAACGATGCGATGATAGCCTGCTTGTACAGCTTGCGTCTACCAGAAGAGATTTTAATAAACTGCGCCGTCATTCTCAAAACCTTTACAAGGCTACTTTGCCAGAAGATCGCATTTCAGTTGTCATCATCTGCATTACCAGAACATCAGGTGTTCTACGATTGGTCCCAACGCTAAGGCAGGCAGAAAGTTAAGGGCACCCACCAGGATGACAACAGCCATCAGCCAGGCGATGAAGAGAGGCGTGTAAGTGGGGAGCGTCCCGGCACTCTCAGGGGTGATCTTCTTTTTAGCCAGCGACCCAGCCAAAGCTAATGTTGGTACTGCCAGGAAAAACCTCCCAATCAGCATAGCGATTCCACCCGTTATGTTGAAAAACGGAATATTTCCATTGATCCCAGCAAACGCACTGCCGTTATTGTTGCCCTGGGAGGTGAACAGGTAGAGAATTTCGCTAAAGCCATGCGCTCCGGGGTTAAGCACGGCCGATTTAGCGGGAGCAATCATTACCGCGATCGCAGTTAGGATTAATACGGTAATTGGCATGATTAAAATGAGCAGTGCAGCCATCTTCATGTCATAAGTTTCGATTTTTTTCCCCAAATATTCAGGCGTGCGCCCTACCATTAAGCCGGCGACGAATACCGCCACAATCACGAACACCAGCATTCCATATAAGCCTGAGCCCACACCACCAAATGAGACTTCTCCAAGCATCATCATCCATAAGGCGGCCAGACCACCCAGCGGGGTGTAAGAATCATGCATGCTATTCACCGAGCCATTGGAGGCTGCGGTAGTGATGATCTCCCAGAGGATGGAATTGGTGACTCCAAAACGGACCTCTTTACCTTCCATATTGCCGCCAGGATTGTCTGCGCTCGATGTCTGATCTACGCCCAGGCTGGCCAAGGTGGGATTGCCGGTTTGTTCAGCACCATACGCCATTCCAAGCGGAATGATCAGCAGCAACAGCATGGCAACACACAGCGCCCAACCCTGGCGGGTGGACCCGACCATCCTGCCAAAGGTATATGTCAGGGCGGCTGGGATGAGTAGGATCGCGAGCATTTCCATGAAATTAGATAATGGAGTGGGGTTTTCAAACGGGTGTGCCGAATTGGTGTTGAAAAACCCACCACCGTTCGTTCCCAGTTGTTTGATTGCAATCTGCGAAGCCACTGGCCCGATTGCCACAAGCTGTGTATTCTGCGTGAGGGTTTCCATCACCGGGTTTCCGCTCGCATCCGCTAGTGGTTTACCATTTGCAGCCAGTTTGGGTTGCTGGTAGGTTAACGGTTCGCTTAGGCTGACTTGCTTATAAGGAGAGAAAGTCTGTACCACACCTTGGCTGGCGAGCAATATCGCCAGGATGGTTGATACTGGCAGAAGGATATATAAAATCCCTCGGGTCAGGTCAACCCAGAAATTGCCAAGTTTTGTCGTTTGCCTGCGAACCAAAGCGCGTATAAATGCGATCAATACTGCCATCCCCGCTGCGGCAGATAGAAAGTTTTGGGCCGTCATGCCTAACATCTGGGTCAGGTAGCTCAAGCTGCTCTCGCCACGATAGTTCTGCCAATTTGTGTTGGTGATGAAACTTATTGCGGTATTAAACGAAAGATCAGGAGATACAGCGCCTAGCTTTTGTGGGTTAAGCGGCAACACGCCTTGTAACCTCAAGAGCATGTACAATCCTACGAAACAGACCAGGCTGAACACCAACAAGGCGATCGCATAGGTTTTCCAATTCATCTCTTCGTTGGGATCAATTCCAAACAAGCGGTAAAAAATACCCTCGATATGTCGCAGGGGCCGTGAAAGTAAGGTCGTTTCCCCATTGTAGACGCGAGCCATATATAGCCCGAGCGGCTTCACTAGTATTATCAAAACAATGAAAAAGATGGTGATTTGTACCAGGGCATTAATGTTCATGTCAGGTAGCCTATGGTTGACTCATTCGAACCATTCTGGCTTGAGTAACGCTACGAATAAATAGACCAGCAACACGATTGCGATGATTCCGGTGAATACGTATAAGATATCCACTTCACTCCTCCATCAGATGTTGGCACAATTCCAACAATCCCCAACATGCCAGGAATAAGATCAGTGCGATGCCAATGTAAAGCGTATCCAACATAGTGAACAAGTCCCGTTATTTCCTACGTGGAAATATAGCGCTTTCCGTGTCAAATGGACGGCAAGGATACAGCAAAAGAGGTCAAGAATAAATAAAAATAGGTTCTATTGTTGAATTAATCCAAGAGGTGTAGGGGTAAAACTGAACGTGTCAGACTGCAAATTCTCCCCTCAGCTATTGCATTCCTAAAAAGGCATACAGCATGCGACCCGCTGGGGTCTATTGTGCGTGAAGGGATTCTGGATACATCCAGCATCCAACGCAAATAGGATTGTTTAGTTATTCAGGTGCGTATGTAACTGACGCTTGGTGGGCTGCCCGGAGGGGTTCGGGCATAGGGAAATCCCGGCACGTATCCAGCACGAATTGGAGCGAGTGTTTCAGGTCGATCAGGTTACCAGGCGATACGTACACCGGGCGGGCTTTTGGCTGGGTATTGCTAGCTATCCATGGAATGATCTGGCTCTCGATTAATTATCTGAGTAAATTGATCCTTCGCATTTCCCCATCGATCCCTTAGGCCTAGTTACCTAGAGTTCATCTAAAACTCATAGTGGTCACACCACATTGATTTGTCAAGTCGGCCGGATCTTTAGAATCAGATAATCAATGGCGCTCAGCTCAACAGCTGTTTTAGCCTCAGGGCATTAGCCGGTGCATAGCCTTCGAAGTCATTGTTGAAGAAAATATACACTCGCCTTGCCCCCTTGTGAGCCAGGTTTTTCACCAGCTGTGCGATTTCTTCCAGCTCGCTCTCTGAATAACTATATGAATACCAGTGGCCTCGCCCGTGCATGCGCAGGTACGCTCTCGTTGAAGTGAGATGATCGGTGATCCTATGCCCAGGCGCATCTACATTGCAGATTGTGGCGCCAAAGCTTTCAAGCAGGCTCATCGTCTCCTGGCTGTACCATTCCGAGCGCCTGAACTCCACCGACACTCGGCTTGGGTCCGGAAACGCCGACAAGGCATTTCGCACCCGGCTCGGGTCAACCGGCATATTGGGTGCCACCTGCAGCAAGATCATCTCGAATTTGTCCTCCAGCAGGGCACAAGATCGGTAAAATGCCTGGATATCCTGCTCAACATCGATCAAGAACTTTTGGTGGGTCACCAGCTTGGGTGCTTTCAGCACATAGCCGAACCCTTTGGGAGCGCGTTGTTTCCAATTTTGATACGTCTGGTCCGTGAAGGTGCGGTAAAACGTGGCATTCACCTCTACCGCCGAGAAATGGTTGGCATAATAGTCGAACCACTTCTTTTATGGCAGCTCTGCTGGGTAGAAACGTCCTTTCCAGTGTCCGTAGGTCCACCCTGAGGTGCCCACAAAGAATTCGGACGGGTCTGTTGAATTTTCCTGGTTGCTTTGCTCGCTCATCATCTACCTGCTAGGATTATAGTCCTGCCGGTTAAAATCAGAAGCGCCCTGCACGCTATTGCGCACAGAGCGCCTCACGACCAACCCCCTGGGGTTGAAACCTTAATGCGTGTGACCGCATTTTTTTATCTGAATCTTATTTTATCACCAGAATTCGCAAAATTACATTAAAGTTGTCTAGTCCTCTTCGGTGTGTTCTTTTTGGCGCTTCTGGTTGTAGCTCTCCCATTGTGAGCGTTTTCGATCTACCTCGTCCATGCCGCGTTTCATCCGGCCAGACATATCTTCATAGTTCCTCGCAACCTGTGGATTAACATAGGGTCGGCTCTGGTTTACCTGGTAGTTGAGCATTTGATTGGCTGCTTCCCGTTCTCCCTTGCGCTCGAGCTTCAGGGCCTCTGTGGCAGCCTCCGCCAGCTCGACCACGCTGAAACGCTCCATCACTTCCTGGCTCACTGCGCCTTCTTCAACTTCCTTACCGCTCGCATACCTGAAGCTGATCTCGGCCTGGTCTTCAAGCACCTGCCCGGGTTGGCCCTGGCCGAAGACCTTGGCGGTGAGCTTAAGCTCATCGGCAGCTGCCCCAGCCGGTACCTGCAGTTTCACGTAGATGTCCTGCAGCCTGCCCGAGAGCATGTCTCCCACGTAGATGTGCAGGCTACCGCCCTTGGTCTCCGCAGACCATCCACCCAGTACCTGCCATTCCACGCCCACCGGCAGGTCGATCTTCACTTCCACCTTGCGTACCGTCACCCCGATCAATTCCTCGAATTCCTTCAGGAAGATCTTGGCAATCCGCTCTGGCTTCTCGATGTAATAGAAGTTTCCCCCGCCCCGGTTGGCCATCGCCTCCAGTAGATGCTCATTGAACCCATGCCCGACGCCGAAGGTTGAGGTGGAGATGGAATCCTTGTACAGCTCGAAAGCATGTTGCGCCAGGATCTCCGGGTCGGTTTCGCCCACGTTCGCCAGCCCGTCGGTGAGCAGCATGGTGCGGTTAATGGATCCCTCCCGGGCAGAGGCGGCGATCTCTTTGCAACCCGTCAGCCAGCCGTCCCGCAGGTTGGTCATGCTGCCCGCCTCGATGCTGGAGATCAGCTGTTTCATCTCGAACCGGTTGCCGTTGGTCACCTTCATGCTGTGTGCTAACACCCGGATGGTGTCATCATATACCACTAAAGCCACCTGGTCTTGCGCCTGCAGTTGGTCGAGCACGTGGCAGGCTGCTTGTTTCACGTATTCCAGTTTCGCTCCCTGCATCGAGCCGCTCCGGTCGAGCACCAGCCCCAGGTTGATGTCTGGCCGCTGCCCTTCTCGCTCGGCTTCGGGTGCCTGCACGCGTAGCTCCAGGATGCGCTGTGTGCTGCTTTCCTTCGCTACCAGGCTCTTGTCTGCATTCAGCTGGATTTGCAGTTTATTTTGGTTCATTTCGTCCCTCCTTATAGTTTGTAATAAAAAGCCTTCTTGAGAAGCTGAGTAACTGCCTGACACGGTTTTCCAGGCTGGGGTGCAAGGGCCGGCGGATGTGTAATTCAACCCCCGCTGCCAGGGCTATCCGCTGCCAGGTCTCCTCCCCCGTCTGGGTGGAAAAACTCTGCAGGCTGTTACTTTCCGGTACCATTAATTCTTGCTGTGGGGTGTAAATGGGTTCTTTGTCAACGCTTCCTTTCGTTTTATATCTTGTCTGGTCTTCCATGATCTGGCTGATGTAATTCAACGCCCTTTCGCCCGGTTTCGCATTGGGCTGTGCTGGCATCGGTTGACCCTGGAATCTTGGGCTGCTGGATGGGGGTTCCTGCAACTTGCGCTTCACCTCCTCATCCGACAGTGAATTCATGATCTCGCGGATCTCGCGCAGGGGCAGGTATGAATCCTTTAGCCTGCGGATGAGCTCCAGTCTGTCCAGGTAGCTCGGTGAGTAGTAAGAGTATTTCCCCTGGTAGGTGGGCTGCGGTAAAAGCCCTTCTTCAGTATAGTAACGGATCGTGCGTACCGATATCCCTGCCCGTTCTGCCAGTTCATGGATTAATAACTCTTCGGTCACCATCTCTCACTCCCTTATCCTTCTCATATCAACGACAGTAACATTATAACAGTATTACGTAATAATGTCAATGACGAATTGCGCTGGCTCCCCCTTTTATCGATCAAAGTAAATTAGCAGTGATTTTGACCGAGCTGGGAATTGTAGTTTTGATAGAAATGGTTTATTTCAGGAGATTCTGGATGGGCCGGATATTCCCATGGGCAGGATAGATGGTGCGCGCCCCCTTTTCCCTAAGCCGCTGCCAGCTGGCTTGCACTACTTCCGCCGTCTCACCCCATGCCAGCTCTTCCGGGGTTAGGTCCCCAGTGAATACCTGCCCGCCATCCAGCAATAACGATATGCTGTCTTCCGAGTGCCCCGGTGTGTGCACGATCTCACCCTGGATGCTGGCCCTGGCCAGCAGGTCACGGCTTTCACCGGTGGATATGACCAGGTTGCCTTCCAGCGCGATATCGACATACCGGTCCTGGGGTTTGGTGAATTGCTTCATCAGCGGGATATATGGCACCTGTTCGTCGATCACGATCAAGGCTAACCCCGGCCAGCTTGAGCTCCTGTGCCAAGTCCAGCATGGTCGATGTGGTAATGGGTAGCCAATGCATAGCGGACCTCCTGCAGCGGGATGTCCATTTGTTTGAGCCTTTTGCGCAGCATGCCCATCGTGCTCGGGTAGCCCAGGTCCACCAGCAGGCGCGATCTCCCTGCGCTGATCACCCAATAATTGGTGGACAGATACCCAACGTTGACGATGGTGAGTGGCGTTGGCTCCATATAATCCTCTTTCTAATTATGCCACAGGCTTAAATCCCAATTCCCAGGTTTTGCGACTTATCATGCAAACATACATCATTGTCTCTGTCCATAACCGGCGTTAATCTCGCATGAGTAAAAGTTCGATGAGTTATTTTTGTGTTATGGCCTGTGCGCGACCTGGATTAGAAATCCTTACCATTAGATTTAAGTTCGGTATAATAATGAGATTCAACTTACTGGGTAACCAGCGCCTTTTCGTTAAAATATTTATGTTGTAACAAGATATATATCCAGTCGATCCGGTTGCGTAGCGTTGTCTTGATAGTATGATGGGGTACTTGGTCGATGCTTATCTTGATATTCTGATCCTGGGTTAGTTGAACGCTCGAGATAACAGGAAGGATGATTTCATTAGGTGAGGTTGGTCAGATGAGACTTTATCGTTATTCCGCCTTGCGTGATAAATATGATGTCATCGTGGTGGGGGCCGGTCTGGGCGGCCTGACTGCTGCCAGCCTGCTCGCCAGGCGCGGCCTGTCCGTCTTGCTGGTCGATCAACAGAATAAACCGGGTGGCTCGTGCACCTCCTTCAAACGTGAAGACCATGTCTTTGACGTGGGCACCGCCATGTTGTATGGCTTTGGTGAAAAGGGCTTCCGCCCATTTCACTTCCTCATCAATGAGCTGGAAGAGCCGATCGATGTTGTGGCACATAAAACCCTGGCGCGCATGACCTTCGAAGGCCAAGAGATCACCTTCTGGCCTGATATCGAGCGTTTCCTGGAAGAGCTCTTCTGTCTGTTTCCTCAGGAAAAGGATGGCCTGCGGGCGTTTTACCAGGAGCTGACCAAGATGTACGAGCATATTGTGGTCAAGAACGAGATCGTCTCGCCTCCCTCCGAGCTGTCACCTCGCCAGGCCCTCCGCCAGCTGATGAGCGATCCGCTGGTGATCATCAAAATGCAGCGCCTGCTCTCCACCAGCACCCTGGACCTCCTGAAAAAATACTTTCATACCCCTGAGGTGATCAATTTCTTTGACAAGCTGTGTTCCGCCTATGCCTACACCACCGCGGCTGAAACACCCGCAGTGTTGGCTGCCACCATGTTCATCGATAACCATGTCGGTGGGGTGTATTTCCCCGCTGGTGGCGCGCAGATGCTCCCCAACACCCTTGAAAAAGCCTTCGAGCGCGATGGTGGCCAGGCCCTCTACCACCAGGTGGTGGACGAGATCTTGATCAGAGATAACCGGGCATACGGCGTCCGCCTGAGTGACGGCACACACATCCAGGCTGAGCGGGTGGTTGCCAACGCCACGGTGTGGAATATCTACGGCAAATTGGTGCGGCCGGAGCATATCCGGCCTGAGCGCATGAAGTGGGTTCACGGTTTAATCCCCACCTATCCCAGCATGACCCTGTACATGGTCGTCGAGCGCCGCGGCTTCCCGGAAGATCGTTACCCGTGGGAGATATTCATCGAGAATCGCCAGGTCATCGATTCATCCGACCTGACCCTGTATATCAACTCACTCGTCGACACGACCCTCTGCCCGCCCGATCATTTGGTGGTCATGGCCATCGCCCCGAATATGGCCCAGTGGCCGCATGTCGATGAACCCGCCTACCATTCTCCCGAATACGAAGCGCAAAAGCAGCGCGAAGCCGACAAGATGATCGACCAGATCGAGCAGCATATCCCCGGCTTTCGCCAGCAGATCCGCACCTTGATCATCGGTACCCCGACCACCATCGAGCGCTACCTGTTAAAGAACGGTGGTGCGGTTGGCGGACCCAAGAACCAGATCGGCCAGGAGATGCTTAAACGCCTGCACGCCCGTAGTGAATGGAAGCACTTGTATTTCTGCGGTGATTCCACCACCATGGGCACCGGGGCACCGGCCACCACCGTCTCAGGTATTGGCGCGGCCAATGTGATCCTGCGCGAGCTGCACCTGCCGGAGTATGACCCGCGTAAATTTGACCGGCAGTATGTCAACCAGGTCGACCTGCCATATCGCCGGCCTGCTTACACCCCGGCCGATCCCATCACCCCTCAAAACGCCTTCCTGGCCGCCGCCGACTGCCAGGGATGCCAGGATCCAAAATGTGTGTTGGGCTGCCCGGCTGGCATTGATATCCCGGGTTTCATGCGGCGCATGGAAGCGAAGAATTATGCTGGGGCTGCCCGGGTGATCCGTGAGCACAATCCCTTCGGAGAGGTTTGTGGGCTGCTGTGCACCCCCAACCGCACCTGCCAGAAAGACTGCTACCGGCGAGATTTCACCGGCCTGCCGGTACGGATCGCCGAGCTGCAGCGCTGGGTGTGTGCTGAAGCGGGCACGGATGGCTGGATAAGGAAAGATGGTCGCTCGGATGGCTACCGCGTAGCCGTGGTCGGTGGGGGTCCTGCTGCACTGAGCTGTGCGTATTACCTGGGTTTAGCCGGTTATCAGGTCCAGCTATTTGCTCCCCAGCCACACGCCGGTGGCGCTTTATGGCTTCAGGCTGAGTCCGAACCCTTGCTACAGGCTGCCCTCCAGCGTGAGCTGCAGTCCATTCTCTCAAGCGGGGTTGCCTTTGAAGGTGGCAAGCAGCTGGGGCAAAACCTGGATCTGAGCCAGCTCCTCGAGCATTTCCAGGCCGTTTTCCTGCCGGATGAAAATCTCACTGCGAATACAGGCCTCTACGATACCTGGCTGGGTCACGAATGGCTGAGCTCGGTCAACCCGCTCACGGGCCAGGTAAAGAGCCACCCGCAGGTATTCGTTGGCCAGGAATATTCAGTTGAAGGTTTTTCGGTCGTTGAAGCAGCTGCCTCCGGGCGCCAGGTTGCATTTGGCATCGATCGCTACTTGCGTCCGTAAACATCGGGCATACCATTGGGTGTTTTTGGGGTGGGTAATGAATGACACATTGACCTGGGTTGGGCTGGTCGCTCTCGCTTTTTTGTGCGGCTCGCTGCCATTTTCGGTCTGGCTGGGGAAGCTTTTCCTGCGCGTGGATGTGCGCCGCTACGGTGATGGTAACCCGGGTGCAGCCAACGTCTTCCGGGCAGGTAATAAAGTGGTCGGTGTTATCGCCCTCTTGCTGGATGTGGCTAAGGCAGCTGCACCGGTCGGCTGGTGCTACTACAGCCTCGGGCTGCGCGGCCTACCCATGTTCCTGGTCGCCATCGCTCCGGTCCTTGGGCATGTCTTTAGCCCGTTTTTAAAATTCCATGGTGGCAAAGCCCTTGCCACTTCATTGGGAGTGTGGATTGGCCTGACCCTCTGGAAGGCCTCCCTGGCAGGTGTGATTGGTGTGGTTCTTGGGATTACCCTGCTGTCTTCTCCAGGTTGGTCTGTCATGTTCGGCCTGGCGTGCATATTGGTGTCCCTGTTGATCTGGATGCCCGATCCGCTCTTGCTGTCAGTTTGGGTGGCTGAGACGGCCATCCTGGTCTGGACGCACCGCCATGACCTGCGCCAGAAGCCCACGCTACGTCCCTGGCTGGTTCGGCGTTTACGCTCCAAGAATCAGCCGCAATGACCACCTACTTCACTCATAGCCTGATCATCGGCTTTATTGGATTTCAGCTTGTGGTCCTGGCTATCGTGATTAGCAATATCATCATGCTTCACCGGTCCCCGCACTCCCGCCTCCCGGCTGACTGCCCGGCTGTCTCGATCTTGGTGCCTGCTCGCAATGAAGAAGAGTCCATCACCGCCTGTGTGGAATCGCTCTTGGCGCAGGAATATCCGAATTTTGAGCTCATTGTCCTCGACGACCAGTCCAGCGATGGAACGCTTCGCCTCCTTGGGCAGCTGAGGGCTTCCCGGCCTGCTTTGAAGGTGATCAGTGGTACCCCGCCCCCGGCTGGGTTTACGGGTAAGAATTGGGCTTGTACCCAGCTTGCCAGCCATGCCACAGGCGATCTGCTTTTATTCACCGATGCCGACACGGTTTTTCAACCGCATGCCCTCAGCCGTATCGTCGCCGCCCAGCTGGCTGAAAATGCCGACCTGGTCACAGGTTACCCCCGCCAGGTTCTGGGTAGCTGGGGTGAGCGCCTTCTGGTGCCCTTCTTCCTGTGGGCTGTGATGTGTTTTAATCCGTTGTGGCTTGCCTATCGCCTGCAGCTGCGGCTCCTCACCAGTGCGGTCGGGCAGATGCTGCTCTTCCGCCGCCAGGCCTACCTGGATATCGGTGGGCACGCCGCTGTGGCGGGGCACATCGTCGAAGACCTGGCTCTGGCGCAACGCATCAAGCAAGCTGGGCTGCGCTGGCGCGTGGTTCAGGCTCACCGATCTGGTTTCCTGCCGCATGTACCGGAGCAGCCGTGCCGCTTATGAGGGGTTCTCCAAGAATCTCTTCGCCCTGTTCAATTTCCGGTTGGCCATCTACCTTTTTGTGTTTATCTTTCTTGGATTGACGTTTCTCGAACCCCTGCTGGTCCTCGGCGCTCGCTTGCTTGGCTACGCCCCTCAGGCCTCCTACATCGAGCTGCTGCTAAGTATCGGCCTTTCATTGCTGGTCTGGTGCTTACCCTATGCCGAATTAGGGTTCCCCGTGGCCCTTGGGTTCATTTACCCGCTGACCATGCTTGCCAGCGAGGCGGCAGCCTTCCGCTCACTGGTACTTAGCCTGACGGGCGGGTTAACCTGGAAGGACCGCCCCCTCGGGCGTCCCAAATGGAAGTGGCTGTGATGCTTTCGTTGGGTTATCACTTGTTGGGATATTAATTCGTCAGGATCCCAGGGAATTTCCGCTTGCGTGGTTATCCGGTCGTCAGGCAAGCCCACATGTTACACCGTCTTCATGATGTATTCTCTCACCCGCTCGCGCTGCTGGCGGATGGTCCCCAGGTGATACGCCGCGTGTGGGATCAGTGCCATCACCCCTGTCAGGTATGCGCCTTCCATATCGGGTTGTTTCCTGAGATTTTCTAACAGCCGCTCGTATTCCTTGCGGATCTCAGATTTAAGCTGTGCCCACTTGCTTTCATCTGCATCCAGCGTGTTCCAGCTTTCTTTCCATTTTCCCTGGTATTCCTCACCCTCCAGGGCGTGGTTGGCGTTAGCCAGGCTCCAACGCAGATGTTCCACGTGGGCGGCAATCGTTGTCCCTGGCTCGTTTTTGTGCGTGGAGATCGAGGCTTCGAGTGCTGACACATTCGCAATGATCCCCAGGATCCCCGCCTCAGGTTCATTATCGATGAACCAGGTTGACTTCGGATCAGGCGGTCCTGCATAAGCCTCAGAAAATAACGTGATGATCGATTGGATGGCATCGTTTGCGTTCATGGTTATTACCCCTTTACGATGAGTTGTTTCACTGTAAACATTTTTAGCAGTCCTGCTTTTTGGTATATGAGAGGGCAGGTTACCGTGGCACCCCAAACTAATATTGATAATTAATGTCTAATAAGTATAAATAAAAAATCTATTTTGTCAATCCTATCCACTGGTTCAAGAGAGGTCGAGTATGCTGTCGAGGCCGCGGTGTAAACCAGTCAAAGTGCCCACCTTCCGGATCGCCATCAGCGCTCCATCCACATAGGGCAAGGCGCTGCTGCCCGCATCATGCCGCAGACTGATCCTCTGGTCGGGCATGCCAAAGATGACCTCCGCAGATATGGTATAGCTCGGCAGTCGCACGGAATGGATCTGCGAGCCATTCAGGCGTGCCCCGCGCGCCTCCTTCGATCCCTGGGTGTCCTCCAGGGCTACGCTCAGCCTGGATGGCTGGGTCTTGGCCAGCCTTGACGCCAATTCGCGTGCCGTTCCGCTCGGTGCATCCCGTTTGTCATCGTGTGCATAATCTATAATCTCCCAGCTGGGGATGTACCTGGCCGCGATCTCTGCAAACTTCATCATTAGCACCGCCGTGATGGCAAAATTGCCCACCGCCAGCACGCCTGAACTTCGTCGCTCAGCAGCCTCTGCCAGCTCGACATAGTCCGCTTCGGTCAATCCCGAAGTCCCGATCACCACGTCCGCCTCAGTTTCTATGGCAGCCAGGCAGCTGGCCTTGGCCACCGTCGGTTTGGTGTACTCAAAAAATACGTCGCAGGCTTGCTTCTTCAGGGCTTCCTGGGTTGTGGCGAAGATCGGGCAGCTTAACCTCGCTTCGGAGAGCACCTCACCCAGGCTGTGCCCCGCGTGGGTGCGCGACACCGCCGACACGAGCGTAATATCGTCACAATGTGCGATCGCCCTAGCTAAGGCCGAGCCCGCCCACCCTGTCGCGCCTGCCAGGCAGACTTGGATCGTCATAGTTCCTCCTTGTTGGTGACGAGAAATTGTTTTTACTGCTCGGGATGTCCGATGCTTACGGCTCGCTCCACGTGATGTCGGTCCAATGCACCGGGTGATCCGTGGCTGATTTCAGGCGGCAGGATGTAAGCCGGGTCAACTGCGGTCAGGTTCGGCGAAAGGAAGATATGGTCGATGCGGTTCTCGCCCGACATGTCGATCCCGTCCGTGCTGATCTCCGTGGGATATACGCTTGTCCAGGTGTTGGTAACACCCCATCGATGACCTTGTAGGCCTCTTCATAGTCCCGCAGGTTGAAGTCACCCATGGCGATCACATAAGGTTTGTCCTTTGACCGCTCGATCAGCGTATGCGCAAATGCCACCATCGCCTCTTCAGAGCTGTCGGGGTGCACATCGTAGATGGTGAAGGTCTTGCCTCCCACTTGCACCTCGGCTTCGGCTACCCCCGTCTCATCTTTGTCGCTGTACATGAAAGCTGTACGGGTGTTCTCCAGCGGATACTTCGACAGGATTGCCGTCCCGTACGTGCCACTGACGGTCTTCGGTCCGTAGTAAGAATAGTAACCCAGGTTGTCTGCAAAATAGCGCACATAATCGTTGTTGTTGAGTGAGATGCGCGTCGAATCGGTCTCTTGCAATGCGATGATGTCTGGGTTAACCTTTTGCATGAGCGCCAGCTGGGCTGCGTAAGATTTCTCACCGAGATCATCGTTGGACTGCTGGGTGTTAAAGGTCATCACCCGCAGGCTGGTTTTCCCCGCCGCATCTGCCAGGGTGTGTTTCGCCGGCAGGGCGAACACCAGCGTGGCGACGAAGATCACCGTCAGCGCTGCTGACCAGACCCACGAATACCTGCTTACCGGTTCCGCATCTGGCTCGACTTTCGCCCGTGATACACCCCAGGCGATCAGGGTGAGGCCTCCCGAAAGCAGGAAGTACGTCAGCCAGTAGGTGTTACGGAAAGGCGGGCTGACTGGATCGATGTACCCCCACACGTTGGTGAAAATATTCATGAAGATCAACACGACCAGTGCCAAGCTCCCCAACAAAACACCCGGTACCAGGCTGCGGGGTGCTTGTGTCGCCGCCTGCATCTTGCGGATAAAGACTTCCAGGTCGAGGAACAGCACCGGGAAGAGCACCAGCATGAACACCAGGGGGATTTGCTGCCAGGCACTCGGGGCACCCACCACCAGCGCCGGTGAGTCCAGGGTGGCAGGGAAAGACACCCGTTGCACCAGCAGCGTCAGGGTCAGGCTTACGGTGAAGAGCAGGTTCCATGTGACGAGCATCCAAGGCGTGATACGCTCCAGCAGGGCTGGCCGGTTAACTGCCACCCCGGTCCATGCCAGGGCCAGCAGGCTGACCAGGGCCACGATCAGCGTGTAATTCCCTTCCGTCCAGCGGCTGATCACAGCAGGGGCTGAGACTGAGAAGTACACCAGGGTGATGACCAGGTATATGCCTAACACAGGCAGCATGGGGTTGCCACCGTACTTCGGATATGCGATTTCACGCTGCGCCGCACTCAAGTACAGGCACACGCCGAGCAGTAAACCCAGTAACCACCCTACCCAGCTACCCGTGGTGGTCAGCGAGTAATCGATGCCATGCCCGGCCGCGCGGAGCAGTACCGAAGCACCCACCGCCAGCGCCAGCCCAGCCGAGGCCTTCCTTGCTGCGCTCGGCAGGCTGGTGATAAGCAGGAACAGCAGGCTAAAGGCCGCCGCCGTCGCTACGCCCGCAATTACCATGCGGTTGGAGGTATTCAGGTATGGCGTCAGGCCGCGGCAGATGAACAACACTCCGAACAGTATCCACAGCAGCGGCCGGCCAAATTTCTTGTAGAATGGCAGCACCAGCAGTGGCACGAAGAAGAACAGCACGCCCAACACCTTGGCGTCCAGGCTGGAATTCATCAGGTCCAGGATGTAGATCGATTCGACCAGCAGCCCGGACGATTGGACCAGGAAGAGCAGAAGGATCGCAAAGACGATGATCATCAGGTGCTGTTTTTTCATACCAGTGCTCCTTGTTATTTTGATTGGTTATAAGGTTGCTTCGTAAAAAAAATTTTACTCGGGTGTGACCAGGCATAATGATAAAACACCCTCCACGCTGGGAAGGTGCTATGGTTTTGGTCTAGATCATCCGGTCTTCGATCTCCCAGGTATGGTCGATCACGTGCCAGGCGATCCTGCGGAAGAAGTAAGCCAATGGCCATCGCTTGCCACCCCGCGGGCCTTCCAAGGTAACCTGCCCGTGCATGGCTGCCTGGATTCCATCCAGTACGGAACTGCGGATCATCTCAGGTTTCTGCTCGATGGGTTCATTACCGGTCACGATGGGTGTGTAACCCAGCTGCCTGAGGTAACCTCTCTCTGCCATCGTCACATGGTAAACGATCTGCTCCAGCTCACGCCCCCCGCCGCGTGGGCCTTTCCGTAGCTGCTTCCCTTGCGCCCGATGTGCCGTATCGTCAAAGGCCTGCCAGGCTGCTTTGAGAACTTCTGTAAAGTGCGCCACTTCATCTTGGTCCAATGGCGTATAGTCTCTTGCGATCGGCAGATCCGGCACCCCATAATCTGTGGCGTAATTCCCTTCGATACGGTCGATGATCGTGAAATCACTCGCTTCGATCGGTGGGCTAAACTCGAGTTTGGCTTGTTCGATGATTGCCTGGTAGCGTGGGGCATAGCTGAGCAGTGTTAGGATGGCCGCTTCTTCATTTGGGCCTGACCGGCACCAGCCCGGCCATTCGATGGCGCAGGCGAAAGTTTTCTTTGTACCGCTTTCTAGGTAAATTTCGGTGTGAGGGGTTGCCTTCATATAATTAGCTCATTATGTATTGATCTGATTTGATAATAGAAGTTGTATTAATAATAAAAAGTGCGGTTGTTTGCTCGTATGTACAGCTCGAGCTATATACCGCACCGATTTATTTTATTGGAACCCGTTTGTGTTCAATCCGGCTGAGATCACCCTGTTGAGCTGGGTTAGCTCTCACATTTCCATGGGTGTGACCAGCTGGAAGTAGTTGCCATCCGGGTCAGCCAGGGTGGCGATCCAGCCTCCTTCCATCTGGTATGGCTCCCGGATCACCCTGCCTCCCACTGCCTTGATGCGCTCGAATTCTTCTTTGACCTGGTTGGTCTCAAAATTCAGCATCACCCGCCCTGGGTCTTTGGTTGGCCCGCTCATCTCCGAGTGGTCCAGCAGGCTGAAGTAACTGCTGCCCACCTGCCAGCCATAGAAACCGTTTTTATCATCTATGTATTCTGCCGGTTTCCCGAGTACCTTTTCATAGAAGCCTGCCAGTATTTTCAGCTGCTTGGTGCCGATCATGATCGAGTTAAGGTTTAACATTTTATACCCACCTTTCTTTGAGTAATCAGGTAATAATTATCCCAATATTGAGTCGCAATTATAACCCATACTTCAGTCTCCCGAAGGTATTTAATTGCAATACCTGGTGCTGACCTGCTGGGTGGGCGCCTATGGATTTGGTTCATCCGCTCTATATTGCCTGACCGGTCTCACCCAGCCGTCCACTATCTTGCCTCACTCACCATGGCGACATATCCAAGTTGTCTCTTGGCTCAATGCCTTACCAGGGGACAGATAGCATAAGTTTTATTAAGCAATATCCAAAAACCTCTGCGAACAAAAATATCGTTGAAGCCACAATTCCGATAATTGCGAAGAGCCTGTTGCGATCTTTTTCGAATAACCCCAGGATTCCCAGCCCAAGAGTTAAAGCGCTGAATAGGCAAGTAAAGAGTATAAGATTTGGATGTTCAAATATAATCCTCAATCAAGCTGCCATCTCCAAAATAAAATGACCCCCAAAAAATTGCGTAGTAAGTTACCAGCCCGATTGCACACAGGATTATTGAAGTAACTCCAAACCGAGACGGTTTCTGTTTAGTTTTTTGTTCCATATCCACTTCCTCCCGATGGGCATTTCCATCCCTCTGGTATTTTTCGGGCTGACGTTCTCGAAGATTGTCAGCCTCTTTGAATATCAACGAAATAAAGAAAAGTACGCGATAATTGTTACGGTGGCTGTTCGTTTCAAGCTGAGTAGGATAAGTAGTGCTACATTCCTAATGCTTATTCTAAGGTGAGATGCTTGCATGTCGTCAAAATGTAAAGGATTTTAAGGGAGCGAGGCAAGATGAACGATGAAAATAGGCGACCACGTGGAAAATTCTCCCTGACTTGTGGCATTTTATTGGTCATCGCCGGGGCCGTCTTGGCGATCGTGTGCGGTATTTTTGAGGTCATTGTTCTCATTGCATCCAGGCAAGTTCCGGCACCAACGGGAACAGCTGAATACAACCAATACTACATGCTGGGGGTCTACCTCGGTACTTATTGTGTGCTTCCACCCATTATACTGATCGGGATTTTACTGCTCGTCATCGGCGTTTGGCTTATCCTGCGTAAGCCGATGTGATACTGACGTCATAAGCGCTGAGGAGACAATAACCTGTAATGCCTTTCGGAAAGCCGGATCGATCATTGCAGAAATGGCCAGCCTTCTCTTGCCAGGGCGGGACACCTGGGAAAGATCGCGTTCACGCGAGGTTTTACAATAGAACCAGCACTCCCACAACCAATGTGATCAGCCCGATGATGATGAACATGATCCCCATAACGAATACCATATTTGAGCCCTTTACTGTCCGGTCCAGAACCGCCTCTTTCGGGTTTTTAGGGTCATAATAAACCGGCAGCCGGGTTCCCTCCGGGTACCGCACCGCTTCTTTCTCTGCACTTTCCCTTTTCGAATACGACCGGCTTCCCCCAAATGCGACTCGTTTTGATGCGTATTCCGCTCCACCCACCTGGTAAGAGTAGCTGATCTCCGCCGTGAAGACCGGGCTGCTCTCACCGTCTTCGTCTGAGCTCCCCAGCACATTGGAGCCCTGCTTTATTGTCGATTCACTCACCGTGCCAATGGTTTCCGGCCACGACAGGCTTTCTTCGGTCTTTCGTTTATTGCGGCGATGCAGAAAGATGAGTCCCACCCCGATGCCGAAGAACAGTACGGTTAAGAATCCAGTGATTAAGATGGTGATCGTTGACGATGATTGAGTGACCATATCCCCTCCAGTCTGATTTTTCTTGATACGCTATTGATTATTACCGAAAATCCGAATCGTGTATAGTTTTTTTAGGCCAATTTGATCACCCGGTTCAGGTTAATTTTCGGGATATTTCTCAAAATGATACTTGGCATCCCTTTTGGCCCTTTCAATCTAGCTTTCTCTCAGCCAAGAACTTTTGGTGAGCAGTGGCCCTTTACCGTATTCGAAGCCAGGCTGGTATGCGTTGATTCCGAAATGCTCCTGGAGACCGGCGCCGGCACCTTCGGATTAACCAGCCAGGCAAAAATACCCATTCTTTCAGCTTGGCTATTAGTGATCATTGTTGAGCGCTCCGGTGCCAGAAAACTTCCGAGCTTAGTTGCTCCGGAGTAATTATTTCAAGGTATTTTGACAGGCGGAGTCAACTGTCCCGGTAATTTCTTTTAATGAACTTTGGAAAGTCCATCTTTGAAATTATTGGTCCTGGCTTGATAATTAAAGTTTTATTTGGTATATACTTTGATTGATCGTTTATCTGGTCTCCAGGATATAACAGGAAAGAAAGGCTCTATGGCGACACCTAGCTCGGAGGACAAGGCGACTAACCTGGTATCCCTATTAGGGGCATCGAAAAATAACTTCTGATATGAACAGGAGAAGGACCAATATTCTGATCGTAATTGGGCTTGTGGTTGCGGTCGGTTTATATGTGGTATTCTTTTATTGACACCCCTTTTGGCGCTTTCAATCCGGCTATGTCTCAGCCGAGCAATTTGGTGAGCAGTGGCCCTTTACCGTATCGGAAGTCAGGGTGAAATGTGCTGGTTCTGAAATGATCCTGGAAACAGAGTTGACACCTTCGGGTTGACCAGATAGGCGCAATCCATTGGTTACCCAAGCCTGGAAGAATCGAACATCTGGAAATATGACCCAAATGGTTGGAGGATCGCGTGCCTGCTGAGAAATTCTGGCTCTTTGTTAATACGGTGTGTAATATGAGGCAAATATATACCTAGCATATTTATGATTTTCGCTGGGTTTATATTGTCGTACAAGGAATTCCTAGAATTTTACCTGTTTATACATTCAGGCAAATTAGCTCATGGCCGAGCTTGCACCTGGAAAAAACCATCGTTGAAGACATTATTGTCTATCTGATCTTTGACGTGATCATCCTCCGCCTCATTTTTTCTACGTTCCTCAAGCGGCAGATGGATCGAAGCAAGGGCAGCAGGTATTTGGTAGGTGTTTCATTTATTTTCCTGGGGGTAATCTTAACTTCCCTCGGTGTATTCTTTGCAATCCCATATGGCGGTTGGAATATATTAAACAGCGCGGCGATCGCTGCCGTAGTTCCATTCCTGGTTGTAGGGTTACCCTGCCTGGCCCTGGGAATTTTTCTCGTCAACAATCCATAAATTCACGTTTACCCCGCTTGGCTTGCGAAAGCAATACCTGACCAATCCAGCCAAATGAGGTTTGGCTGGCGTTTATCTTTCCTTCAAAATTGGTATTTCAATCCCAAGAGAAACGATGTGCATTACCACATCTGGATCCCCGGGATTGCATTATTTGTTTTTATCAAGGTTATTCCGCTTGATATATTCTGAGACCAGCATCACGCTGCCACCCGGCAGGCGGCCTTCGCGCAGGATGGCATCGAAAACCAGTTGCTCATCCTTGGTGAGCGTGATGTCCTCACCTCGCTTGCGGATGATTACATTGGCCGCGATATGCAATCCGCCATTCGGGATGGTCTCTGGAAGCTTCCCAGTCTTTCGCACAGTATCGACCACCCGCGTATTGGTCGCATAAACGGCTGCGGTAAGCTTCAGCTCTTTTTCAGATAATTCTTGCTTAGCCATTTTTACACCCTCCACGTGTAGATTAAAACAAAGCAACCCCGAGCAGTTCGCATCAGGGTTGCGAAATAATCAATCTAGCTGTTTATTATTCTAACACATGTTGGAACCACTACCGGTATGTTTGATAAGACAGGTATTTTTGAATTTTTGCAATGGTTGGAGTAATCATTAGATGTATCTGGGTCTCACCTTATGCGATAGTAATATTGTTTCTTGTGGGTTCGCAATCTATTTTCACGATTATTACACTCGTCAAAAGGCACACGATTATCCACGTAGACACGCAGGTAATGCCGACCGGCTAGGTATAGCTGGTTAATTAGTAAAATTCAAATCTATTGGGTGCCAAACGATCGTCGGGCATGGTCCATAAGGGCTGGGTGTTACTATATTTTTTATCCAGCCCTCGTGCTGTGCTGGCTGAACCAATCTCTCATCTCATCCAGGGAGAGTTGCGACTTCGCGCAAGCCAGGGCAAAGCGAATCATTTCGTCGTTTTCAACGACCAGCCGAAAACCATTAATCCTTAAGAATAAGGCAGCAGATGTGATAGCTGTCCGTTTGTTGCCATCTACAAATGGATGGTTTCGAACCAAAGAATCCATTAGCGCGGCTGTTTTCAAGAATAGATCCGGGTAGAGATCCTTTCCGTCAAATGTTCCTTGTGGCCTCCCCAAAGCCGAAAGGAGCAATCCTAATTCGAGAATCCCGTGGCTGCCACCTGTTTCGGCAATCAGGCGGCTATGCAGGAAAAGGATTTGCTCAGGTGTCAGGTATTGGGTCGTTCTCATTGCTTCATGCGTGTTTATTGAAATTGCTATTTTGCCAATTCTTCAAGTGCAGGGCGATATTGCTGAATGAACTCATCTACCTGGCGGGCAAATTCCTCGTTTACTCCCACAATCGCTAAGGGTTTCGCCACTGGTGTAATAATAACTCGGCGCTGATCTCGGTCCAACTCAAGGTTGACACTTTCGCCATTATTAATTCCCAAATCGTCCAGCACTTCTTTTGGAAGCGAAAGAACTATGCTGTTTCCTGTCTTGAATAATCGCCTGATCATACAGCCTCCTGTACTTACAGTATAAGCACATCATGTACTAGTATAACACAGGTAACGAATAAACCAACCCGGGTTGGAGCCCAAGGGTTGGCTTCTGGAAAATTATTGCTATTGTTGATTACTTATCGTCGCGGCCTGAACTCATCCCCGTATTTTTGTTATAACCAATATTTTAGTGACTCCCGAGGGAAAAACCATGGTTGTTTCCGCCATCCTGGGTTTCCTCGATCCTGCCGGTCCGGTTAGCGCACCCTACGGGATCCAGCAGTACGTGCTCAATGTCCTGAAGATCAACCCATTCTGCCCGGTGTTCCATTGGGGTAGCCGCATCCAATTTTGGCTCTCATCGTTGGGGATTTCCCATTAAGTGAATGGTTCGTGTCTCAATTATGGATGTACAATAAAAGTTAGAAGGTATTGATTAAGACGCTATACTGTCCAACGGGTGACAGAAGGAGAAAAAATGAAGAAAATAACTTTACCTTTGGTCATTGTTTTATTCCTTGGAATAATGGTTGTTGGAGTAAGCCTGGCAGCCGCAAACACGGTTTATTTACCCATTGTCAATCGGGCGCCAAATACACCCACGCCCACTCCAACTTCAACGCCCACCCCAACTCCGACGCCAACCCCAACGCCCACCCCAAATCCAAGTCCGATAGCACTTCCGAATGGAGGATTTGAACAAGGTCATGTCAGCTGGCATGAATATTCGAATCAGAGTCATATAATCATCCTCCAAAATAGCTCAATTGCCCATACCGGCAGCTGGTATGCGCAGCTGGGGAGTTCGAATAATAATATCAGACTCGCTTGATCAAACGCTCTGTAATTCCCGCAGACCATCCATACTTGTCATTCTGGCGTTCTATCGCTTCCACTGAAACTACATGTGGAAATGATGTGTATAAAATTCTGGTCAATAATACCGTGATCGATAATTATCCGCTTTGCCAGGCATATAATTCTGGCTGGCACCGAAAAGCTTATGATTTACGAGCATATGGTGGACAAACTGTAACGCTCGTGATTCGTGTCGAGACGAATTCATCCATCATCAGTACCTTGCTGGTTGATGATTTTGAATTTCGGATTAACCCTTGAGGAAAAATGCAATAGATAAATAATTAGATGTTCATTTTTCATTTATACATGAGTTATCCTGAGGCCCATTAGCGTGTTCCTGGCAATTCCCTGTCCAGGGTGGTGTAATTAACAGCAACATGATCTGCGGAGTAGAACCCTTCTTGGTTATTCGGATTCCATCACTCGCTCTTGGGATATTTGTAGTCAACCATCCGTGAAAGCAAGATTTACCATGATAAAAAAAGCGCCCTCCAACCGGAGGGCGCTGTATCTGATAAAAATATTTCTTAATAAGAAAGTGGTCTAAGCTTATACCCGCATGTTTGATATAACAAATATTTTAGTTACCTTATAACAAATTTTTTGTACCCATTATAAGAAAAAGGGCATAGGAATTAATACACCGATCGTGCAAGTATTTTTCTGTAAAAGTGGTCAGGTGATCCATTTTTAGTACTTCAGAACCTTTCATAATGACAAATAAATCTCTGCCTGTCTCCCAAGTTTCGCTGATCTCCATCAGCAATGCACTCACCAACCTCAAGCAGGAAGCTTCGTTTGGGAAGATGCCAGCTACTCTGGTCCGTCGTCGGATTTCCTTGCACACTCGCTCCAGGCTGTTGACCGTGCGGATCCGGCGCCAGTGATCTTCCGGAAAGGAAAACACGGTCAAGCCTTCCGGAATATTGCCTTCCAGCCAATCGGCCAACCTGGAAGCGCTGTGCGCATATTTCTCAACCGTTTTGCGCAGCTGGAGCTTCAGCCTGATCCACGATCGGGTGCATTGAAGATGTGCTCGGATATCTGCTGCCACTTCCCGCTTCATGCTCTGGCGAGGCACATACTGGCTGGCGTTCTGCTGCAAGTGAAATTGACAGCGCTGCCACGGGACACCGCTGAAAACCGCTTTGCGAGCGGCCTGCAGTCCCACGTGAGCATCGCTGATGATCAGCTCCACTCCATTCAGCCCTCGGTCCACCAGGCTTTGCAGGAAGTCTCGCCAGTGTAGCTCTTGCTCGCTCAGCGAAACGGATACGCCCAGGATCAGACGCTTGCCTTCCAGGTTCACTCCGCTGGCGATCAGCACGGCTGCATCCCGGATCTGCCCATCGAGCCGCACCTTCTCGTACAAAGCATCCAGGTACAGATAGATGATTGCGCCCAACGGCCGGTTGCGCCAGGCTTCCAGGACTTCATCCAGCAAAGCAGCCGCCTCGACTGACCTGCGTAGAGGAGATCTCACTGCCGCATAATCGCTCGGTGATCGCAGCCACTTTGCGGGTGGAGACGCCCTGCACGTACATCTCAGCCAGCGCCAACATCAAGGCTCGCTCACTGCGCAATCCCTTCTCCAAAGCTTGCGGGTAGAAGCCGCCTTCTCGAACCTGGGGTATGTCGAATGTGATCGGCGGCGATCCCGGTGCTGACCGTCTTGGGCTTGAAGCCATTGGCATGCCCTTGGCGCTCAGCAGATCGTTCGTATGGACCAACTCCGAGGTACTTCTGGCGTTCGATCTGCATGGCGGTGTTGATCACGATGCGGATCAATTCAGGCAGGAAATCCAGGCCTTGCTGCTGCTATCTGTTCAAGTAATTCGTTTGGTAAGGTACAATCAGCTTGGTAGGTCATCGTGTGCTCCTTTTTGGTGTGGTAACCTTTAGGATACACCTGACCTACTATTCTTTACTTATTAATTTTTACAGAAAATAGTTTACACTAACATTCACCCAGGGAATATTGTGGCATCTAATATTATATAATTATGTACTATCAAACCTAATAGATAATAGAATATCAACCATTAGGAGACAGAATGAAAAATTCCCGACGGCAATTTCTATTCCCTGTTATTATTCTTATAATTTTAATCTCGGCAGGCGTCTTAACTGCATGCGCCCCTGGTTATGATGAGGTTTTATTTGAAGACGATTTATCTGGCCAGGTTCCACAGTCAAACAATTCTTCAAATCAGGTTCCACAGTCTAACAATCCTTCAAACCAGGTTTCAGAGTCTAACAATCCCTCTAATCAAGTCTCAGTGCCGAACAATTCTTCCAATCAGCCGGGAGATTCAGAGGACTCTGAAGTCAGATTGTAATGTAGACGGGGTGACCTTTAATAATATCAATGTCGGCAATTACGTCGATGATATATATGATGGTCCTAGTTTGGTTTGCAGTTTTACTGGGACAGGCTCTAAGGGGCTCTCTGAAATCGCTTATTTTCGGGTTGACGCTTATAAAGCTGGCCCACTGCTTGAGATCTACCAGGATTCCCAAAAGAACATCCAGGGGTTTGTGGATCAGGCAACTGAATGGAACGCACAGCCTGATGTTCCAGATTCAGCCAAGGATACAATCACCTTTATACGCGATGATAATGTTGGATATATATTCCTAATAACATCAGAAGCAAACGTTCAAGGATGTCTCAACGGTGATGGATATGGGATCGAGAATGTTGATGGAAGGTATCAGGTGCAATTAACGTTTAATTCGTGCGAAGGCGATGCGGGTTCTTATCAAACTACATTGGAAAATCTAACGAAATGCAGCCAGAGCTGCAATCAGAAGAGTGGAAGGAAATGCTCAACCTTAGCATATGATTATTTGTTTGTTCTGAGAGGATATCTAGGATAAAAGAATAACGCCTACGATGATGACGCATCCGGGCGTTGACCAAAGCCGAATAGACGGCTTGTTTATCTCTGTTGAGAACCAGGAAATAAACAAAAAGCGCCCTCCAACTATTGTAACCACCAAATAGGTCCTTGATCGTAGAGAGATAGGCCCAGCCTTGTTGTGTGGCAATGTAAGTGATATCAGTCACCCATTTCTGATTGGGCCGACTGGCATGAAAGTCCCGGTTGAGTACATTCTCATAGCAATGATAGGTCTCCAGTTGGCTCGTTTTGGTATATCCCTTGCGCTGGCGCGCCACCGAGCGGATACATAAACAGTTCATAAGCCGCAACACCGCCTTATGGTTGATGACCACAGACCGTTTCTGCCGCAACCATAATCCAATCCGCCTGTAGCCGTACGTCTTTCTCGACATCTCGTAGGCTTCCTGGATCTGTTGCTTTCGCTTTGCATCGCGATCCGGTTGATCTATTCGCTTACACCAAGCATAGTATGCAGCTCGCGAAATCCCAAAGAAGGTGCACATCCTTTTCACGGGATAGTCCTTCCGGTAGTGTTCGATAACCCGATATTGCGCCTCGCGAGCGTAGCTTTGCGCAACTCGGTATGATATTTTTTTAGCAGCGCGTTTTCCATCTCCAGTTGAGCCAGACGTTCCAGATCTGTGTGTGCCTTTCGGGGCCGACCACTGCCTTTCTTACACAGCCCCGCTTCCCCTTCATGCCGGTACTGGCGTACCCAAATTTCTATACGCTCTGCCTTGCGCATCCCCAGTTGCTCCGCCACTTGGGCATAGGTCAGCCCTTCGGTCTCGTGCAATTGGATTGCTTGCAGCTTAATCTCTAAGCTGTAGTGGGTCATACCTTTTGTTCCAGACATAGTAAAAGCACCTCCTGCTACTATTTTCGCATGAGGTGCTTTCTTTTTATGTCTTCTTTTGGGGGTTCAGTTCAAATCGGAGGGCGCTTTATCTGAATTAAATATTTCTTAGTGAAGAAGAGGCCGAAACTTATACCCGTAAATAATGATCCCCCGTTCATCGCCATCTGAGCGCAGCTTGCGCGTGACCATCTCCACTGGCATACCGATCTTGACTTTCTCTGTCCCCAGGTCAGTCAGCTGGGCGGTGATCATCGGGCCTTCTTGCAGCTTCACCAGCGCCACGGTGTAGGGCACATTCGACTCATATCCAGCCGGGGCATCGTAAATGGTGGTATACGAAAACACCTCGCCCTTTCCACTGAACTGGTATTCCGTGCGGGCTTCCTGGCCACAATTCGGGCAAATGTCACGCGGCGGGAACAGCTTGGCATCGCAGTGCGGGCAAACTTCTCCAACCAGGGCATAGCGTTGTTTCTTCAATCGCCAATGGCGAGGTATTTCCATAGTCAAATCTCCTTATTCATCAGCTTTCGATGCTAACTATAGCCATCGGTCGCTATCAAATCCTATCAGGTTGCCTTTTTTTCGCCTTGCGGGTTTGTTAGCTGCCGGTAAACTTGCAAAGCCTCGCTGAGTTTTCGGATAGCGGCTGGTTTATAAGGGATCAGGTGAAACATAATGTGCTCCACCCCCGCCTGTTCATACGCCAGCATGGCTTTAGCCATCTGGGTAGGCGTCCCGCTCAGGGGTGGGTTGTCCAGGTCTTCTGCTGGCGGGGCCATTTTCGGGTAATAGGCCGCGATCATCGCCGTCACGCCCAGCGTGGATGGATCGCGCCCGGCTTCCTGGCAGGCTGCCAGCATCTCCTGGCGCGGCTTCTCAAGCGTCTCTACCTTGCCCAGGTAGCCTGTGTTCCACAGGTCGGCATACTGGGCAGTCAGGCTCAGCATGCGTTTACCAAAGCTGCCGATCATGATCGGTATTCCGCCCTTGCGTGGGCCTTGCGGTCTGATCTCACACTCCCGTGCCTGGTAGAACTTTCCTTCAAAGTCCACCTGGCCTTCCTTGATCAATGGGCGGATGATCTGCATGGCTTCCTCAAAACGGCTCACCCGGTGGTCATACGGCCAGCCAAAGGCGTCGTATTCCGGCTTGTTCCATCCTGCCCCCAACCCCAGGATCAACCGGCCACCTGAAACCTCGTCCACCGTGATGGCCATCTTGGCCAGCAATGCCGGGTTGCGGAAAGACGTGCACGTTACCAGAGTGCCTAACTCTACCCGCTTGGTGGCGTCCGCTAACGCAGCCAGGAAGCTCCAGCACTCCCAGATGCCGATCGTGGGGGTGCCTTCACCCCGGTACAGCATGTGGTCATACAGCCACAGCGAATCGAAGCCAGTTTCCTCAGCCTGCAGGGCGAACTCACGTGTTTGCTGGTAGCTGTAAGCCCGCTGTAGCTCTTTCCGTTCGGCGATGATCAAGACCAATCCGACTTTCATAGGGCCTCCAGAACATGCGTGACTGCCGTTGAGGCTGGTCCAGCCAGGCATTGGATGAGTGCCTTGCGCGCCCCTGTGATCTGGTTAGGGCCTGCCTGGCCGCGCAGCTGCAGGGCGGCTTCCACCGCCTGGTACACACCCGTCGCCCCACCTGGGTTGCCGCGCGCCTTCAATCCTCCCAGGGTCGCGATCGGCAGCTGGCCATCACGTCCCAGTTCACCATCCTGGGCCAGCTTCCAGCCCTGCCCCTGCGGTGCAAACCCGATCGCTTCCAGCACCAGCGCAGCATAGATCGAGTACGAATCGTACAGCTCGAACAAGTCCACGTCGCTCGGTAAGATACCGGCTTGCCGGCAAGCGCGCTCCACCGAAAGCCTGGCTGCATTGAATGCCAGCGGGTCGATCCGGTCATGGATCGCCAGCCGGTCAGTCACCAGGCTGGAGCCGGTGATGCGAACCAGGGGTTGGGCGTAGCCAGATGGTAGCTGCTCTGGTAAAGTCAATAGCACTGCTGCCGCGCCATCCGCCACCGGTGCGGTGTCGAATAAGGTCAGCGGGTCGCTCAGTGGGTCGGCATTTTTATACGCCTCCAGTGTCACCTTGCTGTGGTACATGGCGTGCGGGTTGGTCATGGCGTTAGCATGCGCCAGGATGGGAAAGCCCGCGAAATGCCTCGTGCTCGATACCATGCTGGTGCATATAGCGCCTCATCAACAGGGCTGCCTGGGCATTGGGGGTTAGCCCCTGCACCGCTTCGTAATCGCTGTCCTCTCCCAGGGTCTGCATGCTTTCGGCCCCTGGGCCAAGCTGGTCGGTGGTCTTCTCAATGCCCAGCACCAGCGCTGCTTTTGCTTCACCCGACTTGACGGCCAGGTAGCCCATGCGGAGTGCCGCCCCGCCCGAAGCACCCCCGGCTTCGATCGTGGAAGCTTCTATTCCCATCCAGCCCGCTGTAATCCGAGATCAATGCTCCCAGGTGCGCCTGGTGAGAGGCAGCTGGGGCGAGCATGTTCCCCACGAACAGGATATCCGGTCTCAGGCCGCCTGTCTCATGCAGGGCCGGTTCAATGGCCAGTAAAGCCAGGTCGCGCAGCGAGATTTCATAATGCTCTCCAACGTTCGTCTGGCCGAGGCCTGCGATAACAATGTCGCTCATGCGTGGTTCTCCCCCCGGTTCATTTCATGGCCAGCTTGCCACGGTAGCGCACGTAGGTACCGTAATCGATCTCCGTGCGCCTGGCGATGTAGTCCTGTGTCTTGGGTGCCTTTTCGCGCCGCTCACGGATCGCCTCGGTCACCCGGATGGCAAACGCATCTGAGCCGGCTCCTGAGCCAAACGAAACCATTAAGATCCGGTCGCCAGGTTCGGCTATATCCAGGATACCGGTCAGGCCGATCAGGGCTGCCCCGGCGTATGTGTTTCCGATCACCGGCACCAGTAACCCTGGGGCGATCTGCTCCTTGGTGAACCCCAGCTGGCCCGCCACCCGCTGTGGGAATTTGGCGTTCGGCTGGTGGAAGACTGCCCAGGTGTAATCTTTCGGCGTCGTGTTGGTGCCTTCCATCAAGGCCTGGGCTGCCTCGATGATGTGCTTGAAATAGGCTGGCTCACCGGTAAAGCGCTGCCCGTGTTCGGGGTATCTTTGATACTCCCGCCGCCAGAAATCAGGCGTGTCAGTTACGTAGGAATATGACCCTTCGAAGACCGCCAGGGCTTCCTCGGCCGGGCTGAGCAGGTAAGCCGCTCCACCCGCTCCGGCGGTGTATTCCAGGGCATCACCGGGGCGTCCCTGGGCTGTGTCCATCCCGATCGCCATGGCATAGTGGGCCATCCCGCTGCCCACGAACCCGATGGCTGCCACCATGGCTTCTGTGCCGGCCTTACAGGCGAACTCCCAGTCGGCGGCTTGCACGTAGGGTACCGCCCCGATTGCTTCTGCCACGATGGTCGAGGTGGGCTTGACCGCATAGGGGTGCGATTCCGACCCCACCCACACCGCCCGGATATCCTCCGGGTGGATACCCGCACGTGCCATGGCATTGCGCGCCGCTTCGATCGACATGGTGGCGACATCTTCGTCCAGCCCGGGCACGGCTTTCTCCTTGATCGGCAGTCCACCCGCCCCATCGGTCCAGATGCGCGCCACCTCTTTGGCCGGCAGCCGGTAACGCGGCACATATGCCCCATATCCAATGATCCCCACCGGCTGGATTGGTTTTAGCAGCTTGGGTTTTAAGTTTGATTGTGTCTGGTCCATTGCGTTCTCTTCTTTCTGTTCACTTGCTCCATTCGCTTCTGATATGATTAATTATGCTTCGTGGAGCATGGCAGTCTAAAAAGCAATTTAGTATATCATTTCTGTTCCGGGTCATGTCTTGCCAGAACCTGGTTGGTGATCACCCGACCGATCGCTCCAGCGTATGCGCCTAACATAGCCGGGATGATTGCCAGCAGCGAGGCATACCATACCGGGCTGGGTGGGCTTTTAGGCTGGTAGCCCTGGCTGCGTACGAACAGGTACACCCCCGGCAGGCACACCGCCACGATCACTGCCCACAGCCACTCCTTGCGCGGCAGGGCAAAACCCAATCCAAATGTCACCAGCAGGATCACCATCACGGCTGCTTGCGGCTCATCGTTATTAAAATCTACCCAGCCGGCGAAAATTCCGCCCAAAAAAGCCAGCCCCAGGCATATCCAGCTCAGGTATTTTTTCATTTCAGGTTAGTTACCAGGCCTTTGATTCCACTCAGCCAGGATCTCGCTGGCTCGGTCCACGCGCACGGTCTTTTCGGCCACCAGTTGTGCTGCCAGCCTTTCGATCTGCTCACCCTGTGCGCCGGCGGCGATTGCCACCTGGCGGGCATGCAGTCCCATGTGGCCGCGCTGGATGCCTTCCGTGGCGAGTGCTCTCAGGGCGGCCAGGTTTTGAGCCAGCCCCACAGAGACGATGATCTCGGCTAATTCTGCGGCGGTCTTCACCCCCATCAGTTTGATGGCGCTGCGCGCCACCGGGTGCACCCGGGTAGCCCCACCCACGATCCCCACGGCCATCGGCATCTCCAGGCTGCCGGTCAGGTTGCCGTCTTGATTCTGCCCCCAGGTAGAAAGCGAGGTGTACTGGCCGAAGCGGGCAGCGTAGGCATGCGCCCCGGCTTCGATCGCACGCCAGTCGTTGCCGGTCGCGATCACCACCGGGTCGACCCCGTTCATGATGCCCTTGTTATGCGTGGCTGCCCGGTAGGGGTCGGCTTGCGCGAAAGCCCAGGCTGAAATGACTCCATCCCGCACCTCTTCCGCCGGGTAATCATCGAAAGCCAGCTCGCTGAGCGGGATGGTGCAGCTGGCCCTTGCCAGGCGGTGGTCTGCCAGGTTGCTGAGGATACGCAGGTGCGCTTTGCCCCCGGTGATTTCTTCCAGCTTGGGTGCCAGGCTTTCCACGGCTGTGTTGACTGCGTTGGCGCCCATGGCATCCCGTACGTCGTAGATCAGGTGCACCACCAGGAAAGCCCCGATGGCCGAATTATCGATGGTTCTCACTTCCAGGTCGCGCGGCCCACCCCCCAGGCGCTTGATCACCGGATCCAGTTCTGCCAGCTCAGCCAGCAGCCTCTCTTTATGATCCAGGATGGCTTGCCGGCCGGATGTCAGATCAGATAGGCACAGCAGCTGCACCTGGCCGATCATTTCAGGTGGGTCAGCCTGGGCGGTAAAGCCGCCTCCTGCCCGTGCCAGCTTGGCCATGAACGAGGCTCCCGCCACAACGGATGGCTCCTCGATCACCATGGGCACAAGCACCTCCCGCCCATTAACGATGAAGTTCAGTGCTATCCCCAAGGGTAGGGCGTGGATGCCCACCACGTTTTCGATCATGTGGTCGGCCTGCTCCACCTGTAAACCCGCCCGCCCGCTCAGTACGGCGAGATCCTCTTCATCTAGCTCTCCATACTTGGCTAGCTCGGACAGGCGCTGCTCGAGGCTCAGGTTATAAAAACCAGGGATGCGAGATCCTTTATTGGTTGTTGTCATAGGTCTTTTCCATCGATGATCCAGAGTTTGGTCTGATCCTATCAGCATGAGTTTATCGTTACATTCTGGCAAAAACTATCAAACTGGCTACCGGCCATGCCCTCCCTGCTTTTTTGTAAGTGTTAATATGAAGGCCTGTGCCTTTTGCTTAGCCTCACTTTTTTGACCCTAATTTACTTAATCATTTTAATCCATCCGCTGTAAAATCAATCACAGGCAACCCATCTTTAGCAGAAGTAAATATTCCTTGTTACCGAATTTTCGCTGGTTATAGAATCATCTAAATAGGGAGCGTTGGCATGGATAATGAGTACCACATTCAGTACCTTGCAGAGCCTGCCTGGGAGATCATTGGCGGGGGCCTGCGTGACTTCAACGATCAGAAAGCTGGTAACGGCCATGCGGCATTATTGTGCTTCGCCTTGTACGGACCCGACCAGTCGATCCTCGGCGGTGTGATAGGCGAGACGCATTGGAACTGGCTGTTCATCAACCTCATGTGGCTCTCCGAAGGGTTGCGTGGTCGCGGTTTTGGGCACCAGCTGCTGGCCGCTGCCGAGGCAGAAGGCCGTAAGCGTGGCGCCACCCACGCCTACCTGGACACATTCAGTTTCCAGGCCCCTGAATTTTATAAGAAACAAGGCTACCAGGTGTTCGGTGTGCTGGATGACTTCCCACCCGGTCATCAGCGTTATTATTTCGTGAAGCAGCTGTAACCAGGTTGGTGGATTGGCGTCCGTCCGCTCTTGGATTGCCTGTAGCACTGCCTGTCGTGGGAAAGTAAGGACGAGCAGCGTGTACTTTGGATTAATTGCTTTTGAATGGGAGCATGCATATGCATAAGTACCGAATGATCGCATTTCTGATGGTTATCTTGGTCGTCCTAGCTGCCTGCAAGTCGCCTCTGTCACCCGCTACCAGCAGCGCAACCACGTTGCCCGTAACGCAAGCCCTGGGGCTGCCCACTGAGGCAGCTCCGACTGCCACATCGGCAGCCAGTACAGATACACCGGTCTCACCCACGCCTACGGAAACCCCATTACATCCCACTCCAACTTCTACGCCGGCCCCTCTTGGGTTGAACCCCAAAGGACCTTACGTCATGTTTGCCGCCCATAGCGGTATCTGGATCACCAATCCCGATGGCAGCTTCGCCACCCGCCTGCTGGATTATGACATGGACAGCACCCTCGACCTGCACACTATGCTCTCTCCGACCGGTGACCGCCTGGCCATGGTGGTCAGCAACGACCAGGGCCTCGACCTGGTGCTGGTCACCATACCCGGTGCTCAAACTGAGACCATTGCCCACCTGATCGATGCCCCACCTGCGGGCGTCTATGACGCCACCAGCCCGAACGCCTTCGCCACCTATGCCATCCGCGACTATGAAAGCATCGCCTGGCAGCCTCCCGATGGGCGGCTGTTGGCATTTACGGGTGCCATCGATGGTCACACCTCCGATCTATACCTGTACGATACCGAAACGAAAGAGATCACCCAGCTCACTTCCGGCCCGGCCCAGGCAGTCATGCCGGTCTGGTCACCTGATGGTCAGTATATCCTGCACTTCGGCGTGAGCTGGGTGCCGCCCTTCGGAGGTGCCATTGGTGGTGCCAACCAGTTTGATGGGGTTTGGGCGGTGCGTGCCAGTGATGGTGAGATCATCACGCTTCCGATGAACAAAGGCAGCAACCCGCACTTCATCGGCTGGCAAGATGACAGCCACTACATCACCTATGACACCGGTGACTGTTCATCCGAGAACCTGCATACCGTGGACATACTGACCGGTGAGACCTTCCAGCTGATGGAAGCCAGTTTTTACTATTACATTGCCCAATCTCCCCTGGATGGGGCGATCCTGTTCTCCAGTGACACGGGCTGCCCAGGCTCGCTCGGAGAAGGTGTCTTTCACTTACCATCCGGTCAGTCCATTGCCAGCCAGCTCCTCGATAAGAAAGCCTGGACGGTCGAATGGATGCCAGAAAGTGGGGTTTTCAAAGCCTATCCCGAAGGTCTGTTTTCCAGCGATGGACAGACCTTTTATGAACCACCGGTGTATGACAAATCTTTCAAGCCGGCCGTGTCCAGGCAGGGCTACCAGGCCTGGGAGGTGATCGAGAACTTCCAGGGGCGCGTGATGATCCGCATCCCAGGCGCAGACTGGCGGACCATCATGGGCGGAAAGATCGATGCCCTGATCTGGGACCCCGTGGAAGGGAATACCTTGCTGATCGCCTTAACCGACGGCTCGATCTACGTCGCTACGTATCCTGATTTTGCCCCGCAGCAGGTGAGCAGCGTCGAAGATAGTGTTTACCAGGTGCTCTGGACGCCGTAACCCCGGGCTTCACGGAACAATCCAGCCAGTTGGTGCGTCACAGAAGTGGTAGTCTATAATGAGCCATCACTGATTGTGGTATCTCAGGTGTATCTATGAAAGCTCCATGTGTGCTCCTTCTCACCCTTGTCATCCTGCTCACCGCCTGTGCGCAGGCAACTCCCTCTTCTAACCCCGCCTGGGTGGATAAGCTGATCAGCCAATTTGAACACGATCCCGTCGCCAACCCGCCCTTATCCATATGGCGCTATGATTACAATGGTCAGTCCGTATATTTCGTCCCCGCCCATTGCTGCGATATCTTCAGCGTGCTCTACACTGCCAATGGCGAAGTCCTCTGCTCGCCCGATGGTGGTATCACCGGTGCAGGTGATGGCAAGTGCACGGATTTTTTCTCGACCCGCACCGGCGAGCAGCTCATCTGGAAGGATTCCCGTTCTCGTTGACCCTACATCCCTCGTACAATTGTGAACTCTACCACTCCTTAACCTATCCCCACTTCGGGTTACTCTAGCTCAAGGTTTTATCCGAATTTATCCGCGTTCATCTGTGGTTAGTTGTTCTTTCCCCGTCCACCCTGTCTTTCCACCAGCTCGCCCAGCCGGCGCATCGCCCGGTCAGTCTCGTAGCTCCACCAGGCTGCGTTCAGCCGGATGAAATTGCGATATTGTTCTGTCGCCGAGAACATGTATCCCGGTGCCAGCGTGATACCAGCCTGCAGCGCCTCTTTGTAAAGCTCCAGTGAATCGACATAGTCGGGCATCTGCACCCACAGCACGAAGCCTCCGTTCGGGCGGGTGATGCGAGTGCCCTCCGGGAAGTAGCGCATCACCGCCGTCGAAAGCTGCGACATGAACCCTGCGTACAGCCTGCGGATGCTGCGTAAGTGGCGCTCATAGCCTCCCGACTCGAGGAATTTGGCAATTGCCACCTGGGGCAGCGTGGCGGTAGCCACGTTGGTGGTATATTTCAGCCACTCGATCGTGGCTTTAAACCTGCCCGGTGCCACGTAACCCACCCGGTAACCCGGCACCAGGTCTTTTGAGAAAGATGAACATAGCAATACCAGGCCCTTGCGGTCGTAGGCTTTACACACACCCGGCCGCACCCCGCTAAAGTACAGCTCTCCGCACACATCCCCCTCGATCAGTGGCACCTCGTGGCGGTTGAGTAGCTCCACCAGCTGCCGTTTATTGTCATCCGGGATGCAGCTGCCTAACGGGTTGTTAAAATTCGACAGCACCATGCAAGCCTGGATGGAGTTATGCTCAAGTGCGAAGCGCAAGGCCGATAGGCTGATTCCATCCCGCGGGTGGGTGGGGATCTCCAGCGCCTTTAGCTGGAGCGACTCTAACACTTGCAGCACACCGAAATACATCGGGCTTTCGATCGCCACGGTATCACCCGGGTTGCACACTGCCCGCAGGCTTAATGTGAAGGCTTCCAGGCAGCCTGAAGTGGTTACGATGTCAGCCTGGGTCAGGTTGCAGCCAATCCCCACCATGCGCTGGGCGATTTGGATGCGCAAGGCCTCATTACCTGGTGGGATATCATACAGGTTGTACTCACTCTCCAGCTGCCGCTGTAACCCTGCCATGATATGGTTCAGCTTGTACGGGATCACCAGCTCGGTGTTGGGGATGGCTGCCCCCAGCTGGATAAGGTTTGGGTTGGTTGAGTCCCTTAGCACCATCATTACCAGCTCACGCATACTCACCAGCGTCGGGTCCTGCACCGGGTTGGAGGTCTCCGGCTCAGGCAGTTCCTCTGGCAGCCTCCCTCGCACATAGTATCCCGATTGCGGCCTGGTTTCGATCAAGCCCTGGTTCTCCAGCAGCATATAGGCCTGCAGCACGGTGGTGATGCTGATCTTGCGCTGCCTGCTCAGCTGCCTGACGGATGGGATGCGCTCACCCGGCCTGAATGTACCCAGCCTGATCAGCTCAGCCAGCTCGCTCGCCACCTGTTCGTACAAAAAACCTTCCTGATGTGTCCCATTCTCCATTTTTTCTGTCTCCTGCCAGTACAGTTATTGTTGCTTATAAGCAGTACAGTTAATTATATCCGCAACTGTTATGGTTACAATTTCATTTCTTTGCATCTGTTATTTAATATCAATTTCTGTAAAATAGGCATTGTAAGATAAGGAGAGATTGATATGTTAAACACAAAACAGAATTTACACCTTTATACTGATATTACCCTGCTGAAGTACAAGATTTGGTCGATCGAGGGTAACCGGCGTGGTGATGTGATCAGCTGCCAGAACGGTACCCTGTGGGTCACCCAGGAAGGTGATCTCAAAGATTATGTCGTGGAAGCAGGGAAAAGTTTTTGGGTTACCAAACCCGGTACGGTCATCGTCCAGGCACTGTCGGATGCACAGTTCAAGTACAGCTTGAATGAGCTCCAGGAGCATGTCGAGCCAATCCGGCAGCCGTCTCCGAACCGCTCGCATCTCGCTAACCCCCGCTGATCATCCCTTTGGTCTCATTCGCCTTCCTCCAAGGGCGAGACAAGATTGATTAAGGTGGCCACAGGCATTCGTGGCCACCATTTTTTCTATCGCAGAAAATTCCTGTCACCCCTTAGCGGCCGAACCGATCGCCAGGCACGTGCTTGAGGTTCCCAGGCTATCCGGCCATCCAAGCGCCATGCGCCATGGGCTATCCTCCCGTGCTTCAAAACCCAGCGACCTGACCAGCTCACAAGCTCTCTGGTTGGCATCCAGGATTCCAATGCTGATCGGCCTGCCTCGCGCTTCCAGCGCAAACCCAAGCAGCAGGTCCTTTGGGTTTTCCGTGTTTTCGTCCATTACCCACGGGCCGGCAAATAACCGCTCAGGGTAGCCACGTCCAGTAATGTATCCCCCTATCTTTCCATCGTCAACCATCACATAGCATAGCTCTGGGAATGTCTCTATGCGTCTTTTTATGAGGTAACTGCGGTCTTCCCCAAACGCGGCTCGGTCCAGCTCACACACCCTTGTCAGATCATCCGCCTCCATCGGGCGTACCCTGCGGCCTGGCATGCCATCCAGCTTCCCTGAAAATCTCCATGAACGGCATACTTTATGGAAGCCCTCCCGTTCGTACAATGGCACTGCTTTTAAAACCCCATCCAGGTAGATTGATTCTGCCTGGATGTTTTTCAGATAGGCGATGGTATGGTTAAGCAGCATGGTACCCAGGCCTTTGCTGCGCTGCTCGCTGCGCACGATCAGCTCGCCTAGGAAGCCAGACTTTCCATAGCTTGTTCCGATGCATTTCCCCGCCGGTTGCTCCCCTTGTTTGGCGATGAAACATCCATGTGGGTCATATCGAAATGAGCCTTCCAGTGTGGCGCGGTCTTCGCTTAGCCAGCCTTCACCCGCCGTACATTCTGCCGCGAAATCCAGGTCAGCTTCACGCATCTCCCGGATGGTGTAATTGGCGGGAGGTCTTTCAACCATACGCATTCTTCTGGTCCGACAGTTCCGGCCTTTATCGTTCGGGCTGGTGCTCCAGCCAGTCTTTCAGCTGGGGGTCAATCCTGATCTTGCGCTCGATGCCTGGGTCACCGAAAAACTCGCCGAAATCCTCATACCTGCAGGTGACCAGTTCATTCAGATTCTTCGGTCTTCGTCTGGCATCCACCCTATCATGCAGGTGCAGCGGGTAATTAACCTGTGGTGGGAATTGCTGGAACTCCCCTGGCTCGATCATCGCCAGGATGCTCCCCGCAAGAACTGCCTGGTGCACGAAGATCGTATACAGCTCACTTGCCTGATATAACGCCTTGAATTCAGGCAGCTGGTAAACGGCCCCAAAGTCCGCCTGCCATCTGCGTAGGATTCCCCCCTCTGGTCGAACCACCAGCAGCCCGGCATTGAAATAAGCCCGTATCGGTTGCTCATCCACCACGCTGGTCATCTCGAATATTTTTGCATCTTCCACCTTGCAGTGATCGTAGATCATGCGCCAGAAATCATCCACCGGCTCATGTATCCCAGTTCCCAGTAATTTCAAGTGGACCGGGCAGCCTCCAAGCTGCTTGCCCGCCTCGAGCAGGAAAACTTGTGGCGCTTGCAGGACGAGTGTCTCTGGGGCCATCATGACCAGGAATCTGCTTTGCCCTTCTGCCATGGCTTCCGCATGCGCTGCAGCTCGCACATGGGCAGCGAATGGGAACTTCTGCCCCGCATCATCGATATTGTAGGTTATCAACTCGGCATTCAAGCTACTGAGTTCCTGGCGGATTGCCAGGCTTAGTTCATCCTCGCCCCGTTGGCTCAGCATCCAGATTGGGTTTGCGCTCAGCTCACCTGCAAAGGTCCGGATGCTGCGTGCCAAACTGATGGCATCTTTGTCGGCCTCTCCCATGCCCAGGTGAATTGCATAGATCAAGTCCTCCATTCAGCCTGCTCCTCCACTCTCAGCCGCCATCCCTTTAGTCCGGTCATTTCATAGTCCCGGTGATGGCATTCAGTTATTGGATAACTAGTCGGCATAATTGTAATTCAACCCGCTAGCTTGTTGTTTCCAAGGATTACCTGGTGGGGTCATTTCCTCCCGATCACCAGCAGGCTGGTCGCCCCATGGAAACCCACCTCGTGCACCCGCTTGCGCAGCGCTTCACCCCGCTTGGTTAACTCGGCCTCACTGTTCTTCCCCTGGGATCTTTGCAGGTAGCGGTCGATGATTCCATCCAGGTCATTCACCAATTCCGGTTCCTTTGGATTTGCCTCCAGGTCTTTCAGATCAAAATACCTTACACTCCTCAGGCCGAGTGCGTTGATGATGCCGATGATTTCCTGGCGTGTATAAGTCTCGCGATGGTAGATCCCCTCCGCGCTGTCAACCGCCGCCCACCAGTGGTGCAGCTCGACGTGTGTTTGCTGTGTCTCTGCCTGGCCATCCCGATACATCTCGCAGATCAGGAATGTTCCATCCGTTTTACAAACGCGTTGCATCTCCGCTAACGCGCCTTCCGGTTGTTCCAGGTGGTGGAGCGAGTTGGACAGGCACACCATGTCGAAATAGCTGTCTGCGAATTCCATCTCGTTGGCATCCATCTTCAGAAAGCGGATGTTGCCTTGCGGGAAGGACTTTTGGGCCGCTTCCAATGGTCGTTCATTCAGGTCGATTCCCGTGATCTCGGTAAAGCTCTTGATATTGTCCAGTAAAAATGTGATGAAGCCACCATTGCCTGTTGCCACGTCTAGCACCTGGCCGGCTTCGAGCCTGCTCAATACGTACTCGGCGCTCTCTAGCGAATTGGGGATATCCATGTCTTCCATCCTCTCGCATGTCGGCATAGACCGGGAATTCATTCAATAGAATTACTTATCCCCCCACCGAAACGTTCATGCCGGGCTGTGACCGAGGGCAAGGCTTTCTACCGGGATATCTGGTTGATTCCCGGCTCACGCGTAGTGCTAGATTATTTTCTCCTTCTGGTTCAGCTTGCCGTGGCGAGTTTTTCACCCAGCTTGTAGGCTTGCTCCAGTAGCTTGGGCTGGTTCACGACCTCACCTTCATCATTGGCCGTTCCATAAACGATTCCCACCACCTCCGCCTTGAGATAGCGTATCATGTCCTGGAATGTGCGGATTGCGTTGATACCCCCGGAGGTGTATGGGTCGCTATCGCCGTAGGTTAAGATTAATCCGAATTTTTTCCCCTTCAGCCCACCACCCTGCGGTGTTTCGAAAGCATACCAGCGGTCAATGAACAGCTTGGCTTGGGCACTCAGCGTGAACCAGTACACCGGGCTGGCTACCACGATCGCTCTGGCGGAGCGCAGCTTTGGATACAGCTCCTGCATATCATCTTTAAGCACGCATACCCCTGTCTCCTGGCAGATATCACACGCATCACACGGGCGGATATCCAGGTTGTGCAGTGAGAAGCTTTCCACCAATGCGCCGGCATCTTTGGCCCCCTCGACAGTTTTTTCCGCCAGGATGCTGCTGTTGCCCCTCAATCTCGGGCTGCTCTTAAACACCAAAACATGGTTTGTCATGCGCACCTCCATGGGTATTTTACTCTGATATGCTGTTTTCATAGCCTTTGTGACATTCATCCTTCGCATATTAGTCAAACATCACCAATTAAGGTAAAATAACTACGTGGTGAGGTTCCTTAGATGGTTCTGTTAACTCGAGAGCAGATAGAAGCTCGCTTGGTGGCTTTACATCGCGCCAGCCTTGAGCTGGTCAGCGATCTTTCCCTCGAAGTCGTGCTCGAGCGTATTGCCCAGCTGGCGCGCGAGCAGGCGGGTGCACGTTACGCAGCCCTGGGTGTGCTCGACGACCAGGGAAAGCTGGTTCATTTCATCCCCGTTGGGATGACCTCCGAAGAGATTCGCCAGATGGATCACCCCCCCATCGGGTTGGGCTTGATTGGCGCCATTGCCACCGAACGGCGCACGATTCGGGCCGCCGATATCTTGCAAGATCAGCGCAGTGTTGGTTTTCCGCCTAACCACCCTCCCATGACTTCCTTTTTAGGTGTGCCCATCCTGTCAGGCGGGCAGCTCTTGGGCCAGATCTACCTGACCGATAAAGAAGACTATAGCGAGTTCACCCGCGATGACGAGCGCGTGATTGAGATGCTTGCTGCCTACGCAGCTGTGGCCATCTCCAACGCCCGCATCTACCGTGAATTAGAAGAGCGTGACACTTCACTCTCCCAGCGCAATAAAGACCTGAAGCTGCTCAACGACCTCGGGGAGATATTCGCTGAGACCTCCGAGATCGATATCATCCTCGAAAAGACCCTTGACCATGTCATGTCGTACCTGGGGGTCGAGGCGGGTGAGATTTTTCTCACTGAGGAGGATGGCCTGTCCCTCCGCATGGCCATGCACCGCGGCCAGGCTGCCGAGGCTTTCTGGACCAAGGACCAGTTCAGGTTGGGTGAGGGTTTTGTGGGAATTGTGGCCGAGACGGCTAAGCCTCTGGTCACCAACGCTTTGCAGAAGGATGTGGGCTTTCTTCGCCGCCAGGTGGTCAGTGCGGGCTTCCAATGCCTTGCCTGCATCCCGCTGGTGTCACATGCTAACGTTGTCGGGGTGATGGGCATCGCTACCCGTAAGCAGCAGCCCCTCGAGCCTCGCGAGATCAACCTGCTTACCTCCATTGGCGCCTGGGCCGGTACTGCGATAGAAAATGCACGCCTGAACCAGCAGGCGCGCCGCCTGGCTGTGTTGGAAGAGCGCGAGCGCATCGGCATGGACCTGCACGATGGCATCATCCAGTCCATCTATGCCGTTGGCTTGGCCCTGGATTATGCACGCATGGAAGTCGAAACCAACCCGCATAAAGCCATCGTCAAACTTGAGCAAGCCATCGATGGCTTGAACAGCACCATCCGCGATATCCGCACCTACATCATGGACTTGCGGCCGCGCCAGTTCCGCGGTGAAAACCTGATGGACAGCCTGCAGCGCTTGGTCGATGAGACCCGCGCCAATACCGCTTTGGAGATCTCCCTCAATGGGCCGGATAATGGCACATTGATCCTCCCGACCGCCATTTCTACCGCCCTCTTTCACATCTCTCAGGAGGCATTGGCCAACGTGGCCAAGCATGCCCAGGCCCACCAGGCAAAAATGAGCCTGTGGACTGCGCCAGGCAGGGTGCTCATGGAAGTATCCGATGATGGGATTGGGTTTGACATGATCAGGATGCGCCTGGCGTTGGGCCACGGCTTGGCCAATATGCGTACCCGTGCCCGCAAAATGGGGGGAGATATTGAAGTCAATTCTGAGCCTGGCAAGGGTACCTCCGTTCTCACCTGGATCCCATTGAACCAGAATGACGTTGCTAACCAGCCGAAACAATCCGAAAATTAAGCAGGTTCGCCATTTACTGGCTCACCGCAAGGAGCGAGACGACACTGGCTTATTTGTTGCCGAAGGGATCCGCCATGTGGGTGAGGCTGTGGAAGCCGGGGCAGCCGTGGAATATATATGTTATGCTCCTGAGCTCCTTACCAGCGATTTTGCCCAGGGCTTGATCCAGGCCCAATCCCTGCGTGGGGTCCCCTGTCTCGCAGTGGATGCCGACACCTTCACTGGCCTGGCTGGCAAAGATAATCCCCCGGGTATCCTGGCTGTCATCCGCAAGCCCCACACAAGGCTTTCGGATCTCTCACCTGTGAATTTTCCATGGGGTGTCGCCCTGGTCGCTCCCCAGGATCCCGGCAATATCGGGGCGGTCCTGCGTACGATCGACGCTTCGGGTGCCAGCGGGTTGCTGCTCTTGGACGATCCAGACCACGGCCAGTATTGCAGCGACCCGTATCACCCGCACAGTGTGCGCGCCAGTATGGGCTCCATCTTCTGGTTCCCTCCAGTATCCGCCCGGTTTTCCGAGTTTTCAGCCTGGGCGAAGTCGCGTGGCTTTTTGATCATTGGCACCTCTGCCCATGCCACCCTGGATTACCACCAGCTCACGCCAGGCGATTCCCCGTTGATCCTGCTCATGGGCAGCGAGCGCGAAGGCTTGACCCCTTCGCAGGCTGCAGTCTGCGACCAGATGCTGAAAATCTCCATGCGCGGCCGGGTCACTTCCCTCAACCTGGCGGTCGCCACGGGTGTGATGCTCTATTCCATTTTTGAGAAAAAGATTTGAAATAAGGCTAGCGTGCGGTGCTGCCCCCATCCACCAGCAGCGCTGTGCCAGTCACAAAGCTTGCATCATCCGATGCCAGGAACAAGACTGCCCTGGCAATCTCGATTGTCTCGGCCACTCTCCCAATCGGCAAGTCGCTTTTCCTGGCTTCCTGCTCGCTCACCGATCCTGATGACCGGTAGTAGCCCTCCTTCATCCAGCGATCCACGAAGGTGTCTCCCGGGCAGACTGCGTTGATGCGGATATTCTCTCCTGCATGGTCGATCGCCATCGCTCGCGTCATCTGCACCACCGCTCCTTTGGATGTGCAGTAAGCCACCACCGCTGGTGCCCCAACGAATGCCCAATCCGAAGCATTGTTAATGATCACCCCACCGCCGTGCTGGCGCATGATGGGGATCACCAGCTTTGACATTCGCCAAACTGCCGTCACGTTCAGCTGCATGGTGTCGGACCAATCAACCTCGCTGGTGGATTCCGCTGTTCCGCTGACTACGATACCCGCATTATTAAGTAAGATGTCGATCCGTCCAAATCTTTCTACGGTCTCATCTACTGAACGCTGGCAATCTGCCTCTTTCCGGTGATCCGCCTGGATATAAAAAGCCCCCGTTTCCTCGGCCAGCCTGCTTCCCAGCTCTCTCCGCCGGCCGGTGAAGGCTACCTTCGCCCCTTCCGAGGTGAATAGCTCGACAGTCGTCTTGCCGATGCCCGAAGTTCCCCCGGAGATCAGGGCAACCTTGTTATCAAGTCGCATACTATCTCACCGTATGGAGGAAGCATTTTTAAAGACATGCGACCAGCCCGCCCCTCCGCAGATCTTGCACCTGTCCTGGTATTCTCCCGACATCTGAGTCCCTGTTCCTGAACAGTGTGGGCATTTATGCGAGGGTTGGGCCACAAGCACACTTCCCTGCCCGTTGCACACTAGGCATACATCTCCATACTGACCAAATTTACCGGTGCCACTGCACCAGGCACAAATTTCAGGGGCATACTGCATTACTGGCATGACCATTACGACATCCTCCGCGATCAGGCTATGAATATCTCAAATGATTATACCCGAGGTTGATAATCCTCGTTTCTTGGTGTATGATAAGCCCCTATATGTCAGAGCTTATTAATCATACATTGAAAATATTAATATTAATATTGAAAATATTCAATAATATCCATTGACAAATAAATATTTATATGTATAATTTTAATGCAACGCTAGAGTTATAGTTTCAGAGGTAAATAAGATGAACGCCAATCCTGCTCTCGATAAACAAGAACATTGGGCCCCTCGTTTCTTCACCATCTGGACGGGGCAGGCATTTTCCTTGTTCGGCAGCCAGCTCGTTTCCTTTGCGGTAATTTGGTGGCTCACCCAGTCCACCGGTTCAGCCACTATTCTCGCCACCGCTTCCCTGGTGGGGTTGCTCCCCCAGGTTGTGCTTGGACCCTTTACCGGCACGCTTGTGGATCGTTGGAATCGCCGCATCACCATGATCTTCGCCGATACCTTGATTGCCCTCGCCACCCTGGGCCTGGCCGTGCTGTTTGCGCTTGGTCATGTGCAGATCTGGCAGGTCTACATCTTGCTGTTTATCCGCTCGGTTTGCGGTGGTTTTCACTGGCCTGCCATGCAGGCTTCCACTACCCTCCTGGTCCCCAAGGAGCATCTTACCCGCATCCAGGGCCTCAACCAGATGCTCCAGGGCGGCATGAGCATTGCCTCGGCTCCCTTGGGTGCCTTGCTTTTGGCTGTGCTTCCCATGCAGGGTATCCTTGCCATCGATGTCTTCACCGCCATGCTGGCAGTTTTGCCGTTACTATTTTTCCATGTGCCTCAGCCAGCCCGCAATGACCTTGCACCCGCTGCCAATGGGAAATCCACCTTCTGGCAGGATTTTAAAGCGGGCTTTAAGTACGTTTGGGCCTGGCCGGGATTAATGCTGATCGGCGTGATGGCGACCGTGATCAATTTCCTGCTTACCCCTGCGTTTTCGCTGCTCCCCATCCTGGTCACCAAGCACTACCATGGGCAGGCCATTCAGCTTGCCACCCTCGAATCCTTTATGGGTATCGGTTTCATCATCGGCGGTTTGATCCTCAGCGCCTGGGGTGGCTTCAAACAGCGCATCCTGACCACTCTGCTGGGCTTACTGGCTACGGGTGCTGGCTGCCTGGTCATGGGCTTGTTACCCTCCAATGCATTTACCATCGCCGTAGCCACCATGCTCTTCTTGGGCATTGTCAACCCCATCGTCAACGGTCCCCTCATGGCCGCCGTGCAGGCAGCTGTTGCTCCAGAGATGCAGGGTCGCGTATTCACCCTGATTGGCACGATGGCTGCAGCCATGTCCCCCATCGGGTTGATGATTGCCGGTCCCATTTCCGATAAGCTAGGTGTGCAGACCTGGTTCATTATTGGGGGGGTGGTCACCATCGCAATGGGCATTGGTGGTGCTTTCATACCCGCGGTCATGCACTTCGAAGACGGCAGGAATAGCACGTCCACCCAGCCGGCTGAAGCTGAGGGTAGCTCCGCTGTCTTGGAAGCCATTGAGCGTGTTTCCACCACCCCGGTCAAGGTCGATTACACGTAGCCCCTGGCTGGTTTCCTCTAAGGCTGTCGAGACACATCACCACTGCGTCTGGCATGCTTCATCCGCTTGAGCAGTCGAGGCGCAGCACTGCTGAGCCTGAGCAACAATCATCCATTCTAAAATATAGAGCCGCAGCCTCGCCGCCTCTGGGCAAGGTTCTTCTGGTTGGGGTGTTGTGGCCCAGCTTCGCTGTGCCCTTACCGGTATCTCACTTTCCGGTTATCCTTGGAATGCTTCGTGTGGCGAAAACTATGTTGGATTAAATATCAGCAATCCTCGATGGTTGCCTGATTTATTTTATCCGTTTTAAAAATTCGTTGTCAGATCCATCGTCCTACCATAGCCCCCTGATGATGATCAGCAGGCCCAGGATCATCAGCGGGATGCCGATGATCGCTCCCACGACCGTGATCGTTAGCACAACGCCTACGATCATGAACACTGCTCCCAGGATGACTGCCAGCACTCTTCCGGTCAGGCCGACGATCCAGGCAATGAAATTCCACAGCCACACGAATGGGCGAAGTAGACAGGGGCTTTTCTTTGGGTCGATCATGCTAATCTCCTTATTCAGTTCATTCTACGCAATAGACCGGGTCTGGTTGCGGGTAAGTTTCCTTATTCACCCCTAATCAATTGCTTACAATATTTATTGATATATTGTGTAAAATTGCTTAGCTAATCGAACAAGGAGAAATACTATGCAGCAGATCGATCCGTCCGACATCACCCCCAGGCGACTTTACCTTTCCCGTAGGCAGTTTATTGGCAGTGCCGGTATGACGCTGGCTGGTGCTTTGTTTCTAGCTGCTTGCCAGGCTAATGTGCAGGGCACAGCTGAGCCCACTGTTAACTACACGGGTCCCACCACCGATGAGCTGGGCGCACCTCTCACCTCCTACGACGACATTACCCATTACAACAATTACTATGAATTTTCCACCGATAAGTCGGCTGTAGCCGACCTGGTCACCAATTTTCCCATCTCCCCGTGGAGCGTACAGGTCAGTGGCCTGGTCAACAATCCAAAGACTTACTCCATCGCTGACCTGCAGCAATTTTCTCCCGAAGAACGCATCTATCGCATGCGTTGTGTTGAGGCCTGGTCCATGGTCATCCCCTGGATTGGCTTTCCATTGCACCGCCTGCTAGAAGACGTCCAGCCCACTTCGCAGGCCACCTATGTAAAGTTCACCGCCATCACCGATCCTCAAAATATGCCTCTCCAGAACTCCAGTTTTATACCTTGGCCCTACACTGAGGGATTACGCATGGATGAAGCCATGCATGACCTGACCTTGATGGTCACCGGGATGTATGGCGGAGACCTTCCCAAACAGGATGGCGCCCCCTTGCGCCTGGTTGTCCCCTGGAAGTATGGCTTCAAGGGCATCAAGGCCATCGTCAAGATCGAATTAGTCGATTCTCAGCCAGTTACCTTGTGGAATTCTGCTGACCCCACTGAATATGGTTTTTATGCCAATGTCAACCCGAATGTAGACCATCCGCGCTGGTCGCAAGCCACCGAGCGTCGCATTGGTGAGGTTGGCCGCATCAATACCCTGATGTTCAATGGATATGAAGACCAGGTCGCCAGCTTGTATACAGGCATGGATTTAAAGATAAACTTTTGAACTACCGCAACCGTTTTTTCAGCCACTGGTTTCCCCTGCTCGTCCACATCGCCTGCCTGGTGCCCATCGCCTGGCTCGTGGTTGACGCCTGGCAGGGGAATTTGACCGCCGACCCTATCCGCGGTGCCATCCTGCGCACCGGTAAGATCTCCCTGATCCTGCTGGTATTAAGCCTCGCCTGTACCCCCCTCAACATGATCTTTGGTTTCTCACCCGCCCTCAGGGTGCGTCGCGCCCTGGGTGATTATGCCTTCCTGTATGTCTGCATCCATTTCGCCATCTTCCTTGGACTGGATTATGGCTTCGATTTCCAGCTGATCCTCGATGAGCTGACCAGGCCTTACGCCATGCTTGGCTTGATCGCCGGCCTGTTATTAATCCCCCTGGCAATCACCTCCTTCCCGCCTTGGCCAAAACGTTTGGGCACAAATTGGAAGAGGCTGCATAGCCTGGTATATGCCATCGATATCCTCGCCGCCGTGCATTATGTATGGGTGGTTAAGCAGGGCGTTGTCGAGCCCTACATTTGGATGATCGTGATCATCTTCCTCCTGGTCCTGCGCTTGCCTCCCATCCGGCATGCCCTGAGTGGGTTCTTCGTACATCAAGCGTAAGATCTATTCCGTAAATCTTTCAGGTAGTTCGTCCCCCTGGGTCTGATTCCGATATATAATCTGGAAATGCTCCCAACTGCATCCTCCGGAATATCTGATCCGATTGAAGCCCGCGAGTTTGAGCAGCATATCCAGGATGGCATCACAGCCGTGAAGAATGGCAACCTGGCGCTGGCCCGGACTTTGCTCGAGCAGGCTGCCCTGGTGAACAGCGCCGACCCGCGCATCTGGATCTGGCTTTCAGCCACCACGGATGACCTGCAGGAACGCCGCACCTACCTGGAAAGGGCTGTGGTGGCCGATCCATCCAATGCCACCGCCAAGCGCGGCTTGATGTTGGTCAACCAGAAGCTGGATCAGGCCCAGCTGATGCCTGAAGGGGCTTCCTATTCCCCGCTCGGGCGAGTCGGCTCCGCAGGAAGCTGTCATCAAGGCTTACCTCTGCCCAAATTGTGGAGCATCGATCACCTATGATATCCATGAGATCAACCTGGTGTGTCAGTTCTGCGGTTTTACCGGCAAGGTTGACCAGCAAGTGATCGATAATAGCACCGACCAGGCCCTGGATACGGTCTTGCCCACCCAGCGCGCTCACCGCTGGGCAGAGAGCCAATCCCGCCTCACCTGTGGCCAGTGTGGGGCCACCATCATCCTCCCGCCCGGTCAAACTGCCGACACCTGTCCGTATTGCGCTTCGAACCGCTTTGTCACGTCTGAATCCCTGGTGGAGCTGGTCGATCCTTCAGTGATTGGGTTATTTAAACTCGATCGATCGCAGGCAGAAAGCACGATCAAGGCCTGGTTGAGCCAGGGCTTTTTTGCTCCCGATGATCTGGCGGTAAAGCACGCCAGCATGCAGCTGCACCCGGCCTACTACCCGTTCTGGATTTTTGAGGGCACCTTGGAAGTACCCTGGTTCTATGAAGGCAACGAGGGCACCAGCAAGCTACCCAGCTGGGAAACCCGCAGCGGTTCTCACTTTGAGATGTTCAAGGATGTCCTCATCCCTGGCTTGCGTCGCTTAGTCTTCCGCTGATATCGCCGGCATCCAGCCCTTCGATCTGGATGCCCTGGTGGAATTCTCACCCGATTTCTTACCCGGTTGGGTCGCCTTGACCTATGATCACCCCCTGGCAGATGCCTCCTTGAAAGCGCGTGATGTGATCATGAAAAAGGTCTTGCGCACCCTGGCGAGCGAGGTTGATCCGCATCAAGCCAAGCGTAATTTCACCACTGGCGCAGGTAAATGGAGTGGTCTTACCTACAAGCTGGCCCTGCTGCCCATCTATATCGGGAATTACTCCTTCCAAGGCAAACGCTATCGCTTATACCTCAATGGCCAGACGGGAAAAGTCAGCGGTCAAAAGCCGCAGGATATGCTCAAGGTGGTAATGCTCGCTGCTACTGGCCTGGTCCTCTTGATTATTTTCCTGGTCTTCATCTATCTGCTGTTGCGCTAACCTCATTTCCACTATTTCTCGACCCATGCCTGGCCATTCTGTCCTCCGCAATCCTCAGCTTGATGGCACATCGTTCTTGTGGGAGGCCGGCTCCATCGGTGTATTGCTTTGCCACGGCCTCACTGCCACCACCGCCGAGGTGCGCCTGCTGGCCCACAGCCTTCACGCTCGCGGCTATACTGTTGCCGGACCGCTGCTACCTGGCCATGGCACCACCCCCGAGGATTGCAACCGCTATACCTGGCATGATTGGTACCTCACCCTCGATCAGGCTTACCAACAGCTTGCCCAAAGCTGTGCAGGTGTGGTCATCGGCGGGGAATCAGCCGGGGCCTTGCTCACCCTGCACCTCGCCGCCCAGCATCCTGAAGCCGCTGCGGTTTTATGTTACGCCCCCGCCCTGCGCCTCAAGCTTGCTCCGTTTCAGGTTTTCTTACTGTCGGTCTGCGCCCCGTTCATCGCCTCGGTGCCCAAGCCGCCCTCTCAGGATGATAATCCCTGGCAGGGTTATGCGGTTCAGCCGTTGAAAGCCGCCCTTCAGCTCCGGCGTTTGCAGAAAGTCGTCAAATCCGAGCTGCACGGCATCGCCCAGCCGATCCTGGTTATGCAAGGCTGCCTCGACCCCACCGTTCATCCACAGTCCCCTCAGCTGATCTACGACCGGGTCGCTTCAGCCGTCAAGCAGCTGCACTGGCTGGAGCATTCCACGCACTGCGTTATCCTTGATCGCCAACGCGACCTGGCTGCCAGCCTGACCATCGATTTTCTTGAGCGTGTCTTGCAATAGCGTTTATCAGTGCCAAACTCCCTGATCTCTGCCATCCAGGAGCCCGCTATGACCCGCCTTTTTCGCTGGTATGATCTCATCACTTTCAATGTTTTCTTTTTTGGCTTGCAGCTTATCTGGCAGACCATGGGGTTGGTCACGCCGTTGCTCGTCGAGCAGTTCGTCGGCGAGACCCAAAAAGCCACTTACCTGGGCCGTTTACGCCTGGCCAGCTTGATGGTGGCATTACTGGCCCAGGCGCTCATAGGGCTGCTCTCAGACCGCAGTACGTTACCCTGGGGTAAGCGCCGCCCCTTCATCGCTGTTGGCAGTATCTTTGCCTGCATATTTATCATACTGGTGGGTTTTACCGTTGGCTTGCAGGGTATTTCGGGTTACTGGGTCCTTTTCGCGGTCGTGATCATGCTCCAGTTAGCTTCTAACACGGCCCAGGCCGGTGAGCAGGGCCTCATCCCCGACCTGGTCCCCGAGGAAGAACGCGGCCGTTTCTCCGGCTTTAAAGCCCTGTTTGAGATCCCCCTTCCCTTGATCGTGGTTGCCGTGCTGGTTGGCAAGCTGGTCAGCAAAGAACATTACTGGGCCGCCCTGGGCATCGTCCTGGCTGCCCTGCTCATCACCATGCTGCTCACCATGCTGGTAAAAGAAAACCCTCTAAAGCGCACCCTGGCAGCCATCGAATGGGCCCCCTTCATGCGCCTTTTGCTGATGACCCTGGTCTTCACCCTGATCATCCTCAGCTCAGGTTTTATCATCACCCAGGTCAGTCACCTGGTCACGGACATCACTTCCCCCACCCAAATCTTCATCATCATGGGCTGCTTGGGGTTGGCTGGCATGCTGGCTGCCGTTGCCATCGGGGTCTGGCTCAGCGTGCGCATCAGCCTGGGTGAGGCTGCCGGGAAGCATCCCGCCTTCACCTGGTGGATCATCAACCGCCTGGCCTTCCTGGTGGGGATCGTCAACCTCTCCACCTTCGCCGTATATTTCCTTCAGGCTCGCCTGGGCTATCAGCATGCTGCCGCCGCGGGTCCTGCCAGCCAGCTGCTCATGTTTGTGGGGCTCTTCATCCTGCTCTCCACATTGCTGGCGAGTTGGCTCACCGACCGCTTTGGTGAGAAGCGCATGGTCGCCGTGGCTGGTCTCACGGCCGTCGCTGGCACCTTGGTCGCCCTCAGTATCCCCGACTTGAATGCCATTTACGTGGGCGGTTGCCTGATCGGTATCGGGGCCGGGTTATTCTACTCGGCCAACTGGGCCCTGGGCACGCTCCTGGTGCCCCGTGCAGAAGCCGGGCGATACCTGGGCATCTCTAACCTGGCTGGGGCTGGCGCTGGGGCAGTGGGTGCCTATATCGGTGGACCCATTGCTGATTTTGTGACTGCCCAGGTGCCTCACATGCCGGGTTTCGGTTATGTCCTGCTCTTTACCATCTATGGGCTATTGTTCCTGTTCTCAGTCCTGGCTCTCACCCAGGTAAAAACCAGCCGTTGATTAATCTCTCCCCGTCAGGTTCGTGATCGTCTCCAGCATGCTGCACAGCTGCGGCCCCAGGTGGCGCAGCTCTTCGCGGTGTGTGCTTGCTAGGCCTTTCAGAACACTCGCCCCTTTCTCGGTCAGCCTGATGAATACCTGCCGCCGGTCATCCTGGCCCTGGATTCTCTCTACCAGTCCTTGTCCTTCCAGGCGGTCCACTAATCCAACGGTACTGTGATGGTGGATTTGCAACCTCTCTGCCAGCTCGCCAATCGTCACTTGCTCGCGCCCGGGGTATCCGATGATGAACAGCAAAGCCTGGTGTTGCTGCAAGGTTAGCCCAGCTGATTGGGCCGCAGTTTCGTTGAAGCGCAGAAAACAGCGTAGCGCATAGCGAAAGTCCGCCAGCGTCTTGTAGTCTTCCTTCGAAAAAGATGAGAAATCTGTCATAAGCGGCTGCCTGAAGTATTTGTTAATTAGAATTCTTTTGGTATCGCTCCTGTGGTTGACTTACATCGCAATACGATATATAATTGATTTTATCATATTATGCCGCGAAAATATAAGCAAGAGACAATCAAATTGGCCAATAGGAGGTGTAAATGGTAGCCTATAAATATGTGATCATCGGTGCAGGTATGACGGCTGATGCAGCCGTGCGAGGGATCCGTGAGCTGGATCAGGATGGCACGATCGCCCTCATCGGCAGCGATCCCAACCCACCCTATAATCGCCCGCCCCTCACCAAGGCCCTGTGGAAGGGCAAACCACTGGACAAGATCTGGCGCCGGACCGAGCAATTCAAGGTCGACCTTCACTTGGGACGGACTGTTCTGTCCGTCGATCCAGCCCGCAAGTCCGTCCGCGATGATCAAGGTGGCGAGTACCAGTATGAGAAATTACTTTTTGCCACCGGTGGCACGCCTCGCCGGCTTCCCTTCGGGGATGAGGGCATCATCTACTACCGCACCCTGGAAGATTACCAGCGCCTGCGCCAGCTTGCCGACCAAAAAGAGCATTTTGGCGTGATTGGTGGGGGGTTCATCGGCTCCGAGATCGCTGCCGCCCTGGCAATGAATGGCAAGCGCGTTACGATGCTCTTCCCTGAAGCGGGCATTGGGGGGCGCATCTATCCGTTATTGCTTGCTGATTATCTCAATTCCTACTTTCGCCAGAAAGGCGTCGAGGTGTTGGCCCAGACCAGGCTCACCGGTATCCAGAAGCAGGGGGGTTCATACCTCCTCCAGACCGATGACGGAACAAGCCTCCCGGTGGATGCACTGGTTGCCGGTATCGGCATCCAGCCCAATATCGAGCTGGCTCAGTCGTCCGGCCTGCAGGTTGCCAACGGTATCGTGGTCAATGACATGTTGCAAACCAGCCAGCCTGATATCTTCGCCGCCGGCGACGTGGCTGAAATTGCCGATCCCACCTTGGGGAAACGCCTGCGCATTGAGCATGAAGACAATGCCAACACCATGGGCAAGCACGCCGGTCGCAACATGGCTGGTGACACTGCCCCCTATGACCACCTGTCCTACTTCTACTCCGACCTGTTCGAGCTCGGTTATGAAGCCGTAGGCGAGCTTGACTCGCGCCTTGAGACTTTCGTGGATTGGAAGGAAGAATATAAACAAGGCGTCGTTTACTATCTCGATCACCGGCGGGTGCGTGGTGTGCTGCTTTGGAATGTTTGGGATTCGATTCCAAAGGCCCGCGCCCTGATCGCCGAGCCTGGTCCCTTCACGACTGCCAGCCTCAAGGGCCGTATATGAGTTGGAGCCATTCATATGGCGATGGTCAACCAGCTGGCTTCATTTGTAGTCCGCGCTGAGTTCGATCAGCTCTCCGAAGCTGCCCGGTCTCAAGCCAGGATCCGTGTGCTCGACTCTCCGGGCTGTGCCATCGCTGCCCTCGATGCGCAGGTGATCCAGCTCCTGGCTGCCCACACCGCTGAATTTGGAGGCAGCCCCCTCTGCACCCTAATCGGCGATGGGCGCACCGCACCCGACCGGGCGGCGTTTTTCAATGGCGCTTTGGTACGTTTCCTTGATTTCAATGACAGCTTCCAGGCCCGCGGTGAGACCTGCCACCCCAGCGATAACCTGACCGCCGAAGGCACCCGTGACCCGGTTGGGCCATCCAGCAGGCCAAGCGGTTTGTGGACGCCGGTGCCTATATGATCATGATCGAATCGGAAGGCATCACTGAGAACATCACTACCTGGCGCACCGATGTGGTGGCTGAGATCATCAATGCCATTGGTCTTGAGAAACCCATGTTCGAGGCTGCCGATCCCGAGGTCTTCGCCTGGTATATCAAGAATTACGGTGCCGAGGTCAACCTGTTCGTCGATCACAGCCGGATCGTCCAGCTCGAACGCTGCGCGCTGGCATCTGGGGCACCAAGAGCCTGTGGGGCCGGATGCTGACGTACAAAGGTTAACCGGTATGGTCCTCTTGGCGGGTAACTCGGGTACTATTAAATTGCTAATTGTCTCTGCAGGCAAACAAGATGGGAGGCCGGAAGATGTTACTTGATGGCAAGCTTATTCTGATCACTGGGGCAGCGAAACGGGTGGGGCGCGAGCTGGCCCTCACGGTTGCCCACAACGGGGGCGACCTGGTCATTCACTACCAGCATTCCCAGGTCCAGGCTGAAAGCCTGTGTGATGAAGTCACCGCCGTCGGACGCAAAGCTCACCTGCTCCAGGCCGATTTGAACGACCCCTCTCAGGTAACTGCCCTGGTCCGCCGCGCCTCTGAATTTGGGGTGCTGTATGCCCTGGTTAATAATGCCGCTATTTTTGGCGATTTGAGCTGGCGCACCACCCACCTCGACCAATGGAATCAGCACCTGATGGTCAACCTGACTGCTCCCTTTTTGCTGAGCCAGGCCTTCGCTGAGCTGCTCTACCCGGATGGCTGGGGGCGCATCGTCAATCTCCTCGATTGGCGCGCCCTGCGCCCTTCGGCTGACCACCTGCCTTATACGATCAGCAAGGCTGCCCTGGCAGCTCTCACCCAGGCTCTGGCAGTATCGCTCGCGCCGCGCATCAGCGTCAATGGCCTGGCGCTTGGCGCGGTCTTGCCTCCCAGTCAAGGTGAAGCCCCTCCCAATATCTTGAAGAATGTCCCCGCTGCTAGGTGGGCCGACCTGGCTGAAGTCGGCCAGGCGTTGCTCTTCTTTCTCACTGGCCCGGCCTACGTCACCGGCGAGATCCTCCACCTTGACGGCGGGCGCCACTTGGTGTAGCCTGGAGCAATGGAAACCATTCAGCATCAAGCTTGCCTGCTGCTTGGCTCAAATATTGAGCCCGAAGTGAATATCCCCCGCGCGGTCTCTCTGCTTCATTACGAGCTGCCCATCCTGCGCCTCTCCTCGGTCTGGCAAACCGCCTCTGCCGATTGCTGCTACCCCGATTATCTCAACATGGCTGTGCTGGTTTCCACCAGCCTGGATGCGCTTGCTCTAAAGGAGCAGGTCCTGCGCCCCCTGGAAGCCCGCCTGGGTCGCGTGCGCACCGCTGACAAGAACGCCTCACGCACCATCGATTTTGATATCATCTTGTTCGATGACCAGCTCCACGATCCTGCCCTCTGGCACCAGGTTCATTGTGCCATGCCGGTCTCTGAGCTCTTCCCCCAGTACCGTGATGATCGGGGCAATCCCTTACAAGTGATCGCCCGCTCCCTGGCCGTGTCCACCCCCATCAAGCTGCGTCCGGATATTGCCATCCCGCTCCCCAAGGCCGCTGGTTAAGTCAGATTCTGCCTTTTTTGACCTATTCGGTTTGCAACAGAACAGGTTTGGTCTTGCAAACCCTGACTCTATTCTGTCATTTCAAGGATGGCGTCCAGTAAATCTCAAAGCACAGAGCCTTCTGGAGCACGACGAAGCGATTCGCAATTTCATACCTATCATCATGTTTGATTGGTATTGTTACTCTTCGGGCGCCGACTCATAACAGTTCTTGCTTGCATCATACCAACAATAGATTAGTCCAATCAGGTATTCAATCTTCTCCTCCCCTAAATCCCGAATTTCGACAGTATCATCACGCTTTCACTGATGGGATTTGGGGGAGGTGGAGGGGGTTGGTTAGTTTGAGCTAGCGATACCCAACAGGTTTTTTCTGTTGTGATTCAAGGACGGCAGGAGTGTACCATCGACTTCTTCCCGACAATAAAGTTGGTATCTACTCTCACCAGGCAGACTGCCATAATGGTCTTTGTTGGTTAATAGAGTTACGCCTGGTTGATACCGCATCAACCTTTTTTCAAAATGTGTCTATAAGGGATGGATACACAAATTTGTGTTATTAATTCGTATACAGCCCGCCGGTCTGTTCCATCCAGTCAGCAATGCTTTCCACTACCCTGTTCACGTTATCATCGGAAATATCCACCCTCAGGGTCTGCAGTTTGGATGCATTGACAAACCCCTGCATCACCTCCTGCTCCCTGGCGAATAGCTCTAAGTCATCATACTGTGAGGGCTTGCCGGAGACTTTGATTCTCTCTGCCCGGGCCTGGGCAAATGAATCGGCCGAGCGTGTGCAGAACACCAGCCTGAAATCCAGCGCTTTCAAGGCCTGCTCCAGCCAGGTAAAATCATAGCTTTTTCCCCGTTGCATGAACTGGTAGGTCTGCGTCGAGATGTGAAAGCGGTCAACGATCCATGAATAATAGCGTAGCTGCTCGAACAGCTTTACCCAGGTGTGGTAAGTATCCATCGCTAGGCTTTCTTCTTGCGCCTCAAAGTTGATCAAGCCGCGCCCCCACGGGAAGTTGGTGAAGCCGCACCACTCCGCTGAGACGAGTGGTGAATGGTAGCGGTATTTGCGCGGCCCAACGATGCGCGGGTGCTCATTCAGCATGAAGGCTATGTCGGTCTTGTGCGTCAGGCGCGTGCCTTCCAGGATGATCTTGGGGGTCAGCTTCATCTATTTCTCCTCCAGCCAGATTTCTGCTCCACAACAGGGCGTTACGTTGAGCTGGTGTACCCCAGGCGCCAGGTACTCTCCAAAAGGTTTTTCTATCCTGATTTGCCCGCCCGGTGCCAGGTTCTCTTCGAAGCTGCCTATGGATACGAGCAGATCAGTTTGTGTGTTGTTGATCACCGTTAGCATCTGGTTAGCCAGCACCTTGCTGCAGCGCGGGTCAGGCAGTTCCGGGTTCAGCGTGATGACCACGCTTTCACCATCGGTGCTCGCACAGATCCCCGCTGCCGGTTGTTCGGCATAGGGTGTCGCCAACGCTAAGGTCGTTTGGGTAGCGCCAGGTTCTGGGCTAAGTGTGGCAATTGGGTTCCTTGTCCCAGTCGCACACCCTGTTGTAATCGCCGCCAGGATTAACCATAAAAGGATAGGGCTTCTTTTATGCACTTTCATTGTTTTTCCTGAAGTACGTATAAGGATCAAACCGTGCATGCGCCTCGATCAAGCTTCGGATATAGTCCCAGGGCGCTTGCTCATAATTGTAGATTGGCATATACCGCTTGGCTTTTTCTTTGCCCTTCAGCCTTCCCTCGGGATCCTCCAGGAACGCGCCGTGGATGAATGCCAGGCGGACGTGATCGTCGAAGATGCCGATCTGGCAGATCCCTGCGCTCACCGGACCGCCGCGTTCCTTGTGATAATAGGAGAATCCCCGGCTGTGTTGCTTTTCGGTGGCATTTGGTGCCACGCTCGCCACGATGTTCCTGATCTCCAGCACGATGTCCCGCAGCGTTGGAGGCACCTGGAGCAGGTATTGTTCTATGTACCGTTCAGGGAACATCTTGCGCCATCCTGTACAACGCTTCCACTGTGTTCCAGTTGCGTGTCGTAACCGGTACTTTTATTTTACGCTCGAAAAAGCTGTTCGACAATTTTGTCTTGCCATATCCATCCGGGCAGAACAGGTACACCTCCGTTTCGCTGGGGATGAGCTCGTCGACGATCCCTGGCGGTGCGGTGACCTTGCTCCAGGTCGCCTGATCAACTGGCTGGTACAGGAAGGTCACGTGCAGTTTGCCCGGGTTCTCCTTCCGATCTTTTAGGAATGGGTTGTCGGCCAGTATCCTGCGGAAGTCAGCCGATGTGCGCAAGAACACCTTCACCGAAAATCCACACGCCTCGAGGATCCGCGCCTCGATCTTTTTAGTGAGCTTGGCGGGATTTTCCTCGTCCGTAGTGAACATCACATTTCCGCTCTGTACATACGTCTGGACATTGACGGCCCCTACGGACCGGTAATGCTCTCGCAGTGCTTCCATCGCGATTTTTTTCTGCCCCCCCACATTGATTCCTTGCAGCAGCGAGATGAACTGCCTCATCTCGAATTGACTCTCTTGGCGGTCCCCTCCAGGTAGGTAAAGAATTCACCCGCCTGCCCCGGTGGGGCCGCCTTGAACCTGGCCACCAGCGAATTCTCATCGGTTTCGATATAGGTGAATCTGAATCGGGGTGCTGAGGGGATCCGGTCGCTTTCCAGCACGAGTAGATTGTTCTCCTTGGCAGGCTTCACCTCATAATTGATCACGTGCTCTTCATTGTTAAAATAGATCCCCCGTTTCAACCCGTTTATTTCGGTGTAGATGATCAGCCAGTCATCGTGGGTGGTGCCTTCCCGTTCCGCTGTGGCTGGGAAGGTCGTACGGTTGGGCCGGACCAGGATGTTTTTGTCCAGCTCAAAACAGAAAGAGAACATCCCGGGTCCTTGTCCAGGGTCACCTTCATGCCCGCCTTCCCATTCACCCACTAAATATTTCCACGCTTCCCGATCGATCGCCACTTTTCCTCCAATTTCACAAGCTTGACCAGGTCAAGTAGCCGGCTCGCCATACTCTTTCCGGTAGACCAGCACCTGGTGCACGACCTCAAAGCCTACGCTCTGGTACAGGTGGAAAGCTGCTGACCTGAAGTCGTCCGTCTCCACGGAAATATTCCCCGCCCCCTGCTGGCGCAGTCGCCGCAGGGTTTCGCAAAGCACCCGCCGCCCTAATCCGAATTTCCGGTAGCTGGTATGGCATCCCAATGGTTCGATCTGCCCAATGGTCCTGCCTTGCATATCCTTCCCCAGCCAGCCGATGCAGAAAGCCACCAGTTTTCCATCCTCAGTTGTTACGACCAGATCCAGCTCAGGTTGATACCCCGGTTGTTGTAGCGTACGCATCCGCCAGTCGACGGTCATGTTTTTGGTTTCAAACACTTCCTGGTGCAGCGCCACGTACGCCTCCACTTCATCCCCGCCAGCCAGCGGGCGTATGATGAAACCCTCCGGAAGGCGGCCAGTAGGGATCTGTTTTGATGGGTCGAACTCCAGCCACAACGATGACCACGCCTCTTCCGGTACATTGGCCTGGCATACGAACCCGGCTTTCTCGAGCGCTGCCCTGCGTTCGCTTTGCTGCGGCAGCGTATTCATGATCCAGCTTGGGTGCCCGTAGGTAGTGTTCACCAGGCTTCTCGCTCGCCCATCTGCCCATTTCAATATCCCGCCCAGGCTGTAGCGGACGTGGTCGGGTCGGATCACGCAATCGATCGTCCAGAATGGCGATTGCATCACCACCCAGGCCACTAGCTGCTCGCGCCCGTCTACCCATAGGCCAATATTCTCTGTCTCATCCAGCGCCCACGAGCTTAGCCGGTAAGGCAGGTCGATGAAGTGAACGTTTTCCGCCTGGGTGGTGGTAGCCAGGTCGATCATCCGGCGTTTATCGTCTTCTCCCTGGTATTTCCGTTGATAGATCATAATCTCGTCATCCGTTTTGTTAGGTATAGTCAATTGGACCGTTGTCCAGTTTGTTGGGGTCTGCTCAGTTCATTTTTTCTGCCAGCTTGATCATCGCCTTCGACATGCCCTTGTTGATCAGCTGGTGGAATGGGTACAGGCAATACCAGTAGATCATCCCGCCCACACCATGCGGCTCAAAGAACGATGTAAGGATCAGCATCGATCCACCATCCTGCGTGGCCTGGGCTTCAAGCTGAAGCCAGGCCGGGCCTGGCGCTTTCATCTCGAACTTGAGCCTGATCAACCGGCCAGCCTCGACCTGCTCTACGCTCCACCCTTCCAGTATATCACCAGGATGGAGCGCCTCCGCTTCCATCCGGGATGTCGTCCTGCCTTTGCCCCCTGCCAGCTTATCCAGCCAGCCGCGCAGCTTCCACAAGCTATTGGCATAATACCAACCTCGCTTTCCTCCGACGCCCGCCATAACCTTGAATAAGTTCTCCTGCTTGGCAGAGCTGGCTGTTCGCCTCTGTTCGATGAGCATTCCCTCGGTATCCAGGCGCGTGACCCCAGGTACCAACCCAACCTGGTTCCCCCGCCAGTGGTATTCCACCTCTCCTGCGTCATTCCGTTGCAGCGCCTTATGCAGGCTGTTGTGATAATGCGTCAGGCTGACCGTGAAATCTTCCAGTGCACTCCGCTCGCGCACCACCACCTCGCTTCGTAGGCCATCCAGCAGCGGTTCAGCATACGCGATGGGGATGGGTGTGAAGACCTGCAGGATTTTTGCGGCGTGTTTTAATGATAGCCATGGAGTGTTCACCAACACGCGGCGTAGCCTGCGTATGGCTGCATATTCGTACAGCATCTCACGGTAGGTGAGGATATCCGGACCGCCGATTTCGTATATTTTGTTGACCGAGTGCGCTGCTGAAAGGCACTGCGTCAGGTATTCCAGCACATCTTCCACGCCGATCGGCTGGCAGTGGGTATGCACGCTCGGGGGTGTTAGGATCACCGGGGTGCGCTCCATCACGTAGCGGATCATCTCAAATGATGCACTCCCGGCCCCAATGATCACCGCCGACCGGAATTCGGTCACCGGTACCCCTGAAGCCCGCAAAATATCTCCCACTTGCTGCCTGGATGCCAGGTGCGAGGTCAGGTCATTCTCACACACCCCAAGCCCTCCCAGGTAAATGATGCGTTGTACGCCTGCCTGGCGGGCACTTGTGCCGAAATTTTCCGCCGCTCGTTTATCCCGCTCCACGTAACCTTTCACGCCGTCTGCCATGGAGTGGATCAGGTAATAGGCTACCTCAATGCCTTGCATCACTTTCTCCAGGCTGCCCAGGTCGAGCGCGTCCGCCTGCTGGATGCTGATATTCTGCCAATGGTGTCTCTCCAGGCGCTCGGGCTTGCGCGCCATGCCTCTCACCGCATGTCCTTGCGCTGCCAGGCGTCTCAGCAGCTTACTGCCGATATTTCCCGTTGCACCGCTAACCAGGGTTTTCATCTCCAGCCCCTCTTTTCATTAACATGCTAATATCTTCGATAGAGTATACCAAAATATTGCATAAATATCATAAGTATTTATCTAACTATCTCACAGAAATGAAGCAGCCTGTTGCGCGCTCTCCCCCTAATTTGTCATTGCGGTCATCCCCTTGCTCTGCAGAGGAGCATCCCCGCTTGTTTTCGGGGGAAGGCTGGCGCCCTCCGCCCGACGAAGCCATCTGCTTTCCCCAACCGATCTCAAACTCCTCCCCTATCCAAATTGATCCATATTTGGATGGGGGAGGTCGGGGTCACCTGGTCACCTGCACGAACTTTATGCGGCACGGTTTTTGTGCGGAGGGGGCCGTCTTCAGTTTCCGAAATGCGATCTCATCCCCTTGACAAACAAGAACATATGTGCTATATTAATACATCGTGATTGGCTGGGGCTTGAATTCTTTGTGCCTATTCCCCTGCCAATTTGCATTTAATTCCTATTCGTTTCTATTTTTCTCTGCATGGGAGCATCCCCGCCGGTTTTCGGGGAATACTGGATTTGTCATTGCGGCCATCCCCTTGCTTTGCAGGGGAAGGAGATCAATCTCCTCGAACAGGCTTTTGAACAGATCACCGATGAGCAATTGGCTAAATTTCGGCTGAAAACCGGTAAGCATCGTATGGACAGTACCCAAATTGCCAGTAACATTCGTCAGCACGGCCGATTGCAGTTACTGGTGGAGGTGTTGCAACGTGTTCCGAGGATGTTGAGTGAAGCTGACCAGGCTCGATATGTTGAATTGTTGAAGCCTTTTACGCAAGGTCATCCGGGCTGGTATGTGTATCAGACGAAGCTATCCGAATTTCCCGACCAATTCGGCGGGTGGGCCTGGTAATGCATCAATTGCTGAAAGAATTGAAGCCGAACTACGCCCAGTGTAAGGAATATCAGGTGCTGGAACGCGTATTCGGTGAGCATTACCGTCTGGAAAAATCTGAAGTAATTCCCAAAGCCCAGAAAGAGTTGGGGGCTGATAGCCTTCATCTCCACATGACTGGGAATCTACGATTTGAGAGGGGGGAGCGGGTTGAAGCAAGGTTATGTAGCAAATCTGGCTGAAACCTGTGATCCTGAGAATCCATTTCAATTGATTACCAAGATCCAGGTAGCACCAAACAGCATGGACGATACCAAACTCTTGCTGCAGGCTTTACCGAATTTAGTTCAACGGACCGATTTGGATACACTCTACACCGATGGCAGTTACGGTACTCCAATGGTCGATCAATCCCTGACTGACAAAGATGTTTCATTATTTCAGACCTGTATATTTGTTCACAAGCTTACTCAGGAAAAGCTGAGTTTCGCCGATTTTGTTATTCAGGTCAATCAATCTGGATTGCCAGTCCAGGTTACCTGCCCATATGGACAGATTGAACATATGTGCTATAATAATGCATTGTGATTGGCTGGGGCCTGAATTCTTTGTGTGTATTCCCCTGCCAATTTCCATTTAATACCTATTCGTTTCTATTCGTTTTTTTTACAAAACAATTCCGGAACCTCCTATCCCTTTTACGGTTATAATCTCCCTGATTTATCCAGACCACCCGTAAAAAGAGCAACGATGACTGAACCACTCGACTTCCAATCCATCATCCTTACCCTGCAGCATTTCTGGGCTGAACGCGGCTGCCTCATCTGGCAGCCCTACTACCAGCAGGTGGGTGCCGGCACCTTGAACCCCGCCACCGCCTTGCGCGTGCTTGGTCCCGAACCCTGGAACGTGGCCTACGTGGAGCCTTCCATCCGCCCCGATGACGGCCGCTATGGTGAGAACCCCAACCGCATGCAGATGCACTACCAGTTCCAGGTCATCCTCAAGCCCGACCCGGGCAACGCCCAGGAGCTGTATATTGCCTCCCTGGCCGCCCTCGGCATCGACCCGCTTCTGCACGACCTGCGCTTCGTGGAAGATAACTGGGAGAGCCCTGCCCTAGGTGCCTGGGGTCTGGGTTGGGAAGTCTGGTTGGATGGTCAGGAGATCACCCAGTTCACCTATTTCCAGCAAGCTGGTGGTACGCTGTGTGATCCCGTCTCCGTCGAGATCACCTACGGCCTCGACCGGATCGCCATCGCCTTGCAACGCGTGGATGGCTTCACCCACATTCGCTGGAACGACCACCTCACCAGCGGGGACATTAATCTCCAGGCAGAGCAGGAGCAGAGCACCTATTATTTCGAGGTGGCCGATGTCGCCCGCCTCAAAGCCATGTACGATCTCTACGAGCAGGAAGCCAATGCCTGCCTGGCAAACAACCTGGTCCTGCCCGCCCATGATTACGTCTTAAAATGCTCGCATACCTTCAACGTGCTGGATTCGCGCGGCGCCATCGGCATCACCGAACGCCAGGCTTACTTTGGGCGGATGCGCGACCTCTCCCGTCGTGTCGCAGATGCCTACCTGACTCAACGCCAGCAGCTGGAATTCCCATTCCTGGATGAGCAGGCAGATGGTTCGGTCCAGGCTCAAAAGGCTTCTTCTTCCGCTAAGCCAGCCTCTACTGCTCCAGCCGATCTGCTCTTTGAGATCGGCACCGAGGAGCTCCCTGCCGGTGACCTGGATTCTGCGATCGAACAGCTGGGCAAGCGCCTTCCCGCCTTGTTGAATGAGTTACGTCTGACCCATGGCGAAGTCCACATTATAGGCACGCCTCGCCGCCTGGTGATGTATGTGCAGTCTGTTTCTCCCGACCAGCCCGACCTCGAACAGCTGGTCAAAGGCCCCCCAGCCGACCGGGCTTTCGACTCGTTTGGCGCACCCACCAAGGCCGCCGAAGGATTTGCCCGTAGCAAGGGTATCAGCGTGCATGACCTGCAGATTGCCGAAATGGATGGCGGGCGCTACGTGGCTGCCACGGTCCGCCAAGTCGGCCGCCCGGCACTCGATGTGCTGGCAGAGGCTTTTCCGGGGCTGATCGCTTCCCTGCGTTTCGATAAATCCATGCGCTGGAACAGCTCGAATGTTTACTTCTCACGCCCCATTCGCTGGCTGCTTGCCCTGTTAGGTGAGGTCGTCATCCCCTTTGAGTATGCTGGGCTGCACTCGGCGAACATCACCCGTGGTCTGCGTACCATCTCGCCAGCCGAATTCACGGTGAAGCATGCCGCCGACTATTTCGACCGTCTCAAAGGGCAGGGCATCTTGCTTGAGAAGGCTGATCGCCTGGCCATTGTCAGCTCCCAATTGGATAGGCTGGCTCATCAGGTCCAGGGGCACATCATCCCCGACCCGTCTCTACTTGAAGAGGTCGCCAACCTTGTAGAAACCCCAACTTCTCTCCTGGGCTCATTCGACCCCGCCGCTTTGCATCTTCCACGCCAGGTTCTGATCTCGGTAATGAAAAAACATCAGCGCTATTTTCCGGTCTTCAAGATCCAGGCTCCTTACTCTGAGCGTGTGGCTGGTTCAGGGGATGCTTCACTCGCTCCTGAAGAATCCGAGTTGCTGCCTTACTTTATTACCGTTGCCAACCATCCGTCGACAGGTTCCCAACCCATCCCCGATACCGAGCTGATCACAGAAGGCAACCAGCATGTCATCCGTGCCCGCTTTGCTGACGCTGATTTCTTTGTCCGCGACGACCGCAAACACAAGCTGGCCGATTTCCTGCCTCGCTTGGGCACGCTTACCTTCCAAACCAGGCTGGGCTCGATGCTCGATAAGACCCACCGCATCACTGCCCTGGTGGATCAGCTGGTCTCCACGCTGGCCCTGAACCAGGTTGAAGCTGAAACCTCCCATCGCGCCGCTGAGCTTTGTAAGGCTGACCTGGCGACGAAGATGGTCATCGATATGACTTCTCTGCAGGGTATCCTGGGTCGTTACTACGCATTAGCCTCGGGTGAGACAGGCGCAGTTGCCGATGCGATTTTCGAGCATTACCTGCCGCGCTTCGCAGGTGACCAACTGCCGAAAACCCGCCCCGGTTTGGTCGTGGGTACCGCCGATCGCCTGGACACATTGGTGGGTCTGTTCGCCGCCGGGATGGCCCCCACCGGTGCTCGCGACCCGTTTGCCCAACGCCGGGCAGCCTTGGGTCTCGTACAGGCCCTGATTGCCCAAAATGTGAGCTTCGACCTGAGGTCTGGTCTTGAATCCGCTGCCCGCCTGATGCCCATCCCCGTTGAGCCTGAAACGCTGGCTGCCTGCCAGGTTTTCATCATCGAACGCTTACGTAACATGTTGCTTGATGGTGGCTATCGCTATGATGTTGTCGAGGCCGTCGTGGCTGTCCAGGGCTATAACCCTTCCCGCGCCCACCTGTCGGTTGATCAGCTCACCACCTGGATCACTCGACCCGATTGGCATGACATCCTCCCCGCTTATGCCCGTTGCGTGCGCATCACGCGTGATATTCGCCAGGCTTTCGAGCTTGACCCCCAGGTATTCTCCGAAAAAGCTGAAGAGAGCCTGTATGCAACCTTACAACAAGCCGAGAAAGCCATCCACCTCTCACGCATCCACACCGTCAATACCTTCCTGACCGCCTTCTTGCCAATGATTCCCGCGGTCAACCGTTTCTTCGATGAGGTGCTGGTGATGGCCGAAGATCTCCAACTGCGCCAGAACCGCCTGGCATTGCTCCAGCGCATCGTTTCCCTGGGCAGCAGTGTTGCCGATATGTCAAAGCTCGAAGGTTTTTAATCATCACCACTCGGACAGGTTTTTTAGGTCCACACAAAGGCTGATTTGCCCGACCTCAGTTGTCATTACGTTCATCCCCTAACCCTGCAGGGGAGTATCCTAGCCGGTTTTCGGGGAAGACGGTATTTGTCAATGCGGTCATCCCCTTGCTCTGCAGGGGAGTATCCCCGCCTGTTTTCGGGCAGGGCGGTTTGCCTGGACCCCAATCCGGTTCTACTTCCCGGCCTGGATCAGTCTTCCTACCAGTCCCGCCCCCAGCAACGCCAGGCCATCCGTGGTCATGTAATGGCTGGCTGCCGCGTCGAACAGCACGCTACCCCGCGCCGCGAACTCTTCATCCCCTGGGTATAGGATCGCTGCCAGCCGTATCCGCGGCAGGGGTAAGAAGCTATATGCCAGACCCGGCAGCCCGGTCAAGGCTGTGCCACCCAGGGCCTGGGCAGCTTTCGTATAGCCGTCTGGGTCTTCTCCAAACACACGCCCTAGGCGGTCGCCGCTATAACCCTGGAAGGCCTGGCTGTAAAAGCTGCCGCCGGGCAGCTCACGGTAGCCAATCCAGTGATCGGCCATCGGGGTCCCATCGGCTTCCCGCAGGTAGTACAGCAACACCCCGGCATCGTACACCGAGCATTCGGTCTCGTCCTTCACCTTCCACACCCGGAGGTCTGGTAGCGAGATGCTTACGGGCTGCCCCCAGTACCTCAGGCGGATCTGCTGGTCTATGAGCGCCCCGCCACAGTTGGCGGCCAGCCGGCCCGGTTGCGTAGCCAGGATCTCGCTGCGCAGCACATCCAGCTGCTTGAGCATGCTCTCCTGCCATGCCTGGTGAGCCTTTTCGATCGCCTCGCCGCCGGTTACCTTCATACCACCTGCCTGGTCAGTCAATCCTGCCATGCTATGTGCTCCTCCCTTGTGGGTTAGCCCGACTGCTTGATACCATCCATGTAGGTTTTGATCGATGGCACTGCGCTGAGCTTCTCATAGAAGAAGTTGTTGACCAGGTTGATGACTTCCGCCCGGGCAGCTTCAGCTGGACCGCTGAGCGTTTGGCCCGCTTCCTGCCGGCTGAGTGCGTCCCTCAGCCTGAGCAGCAGGCGTACGATTTCCGTCTCCGCGTCGCCTTCCAGCACCCGGATTACTGACAGGATCAGCTGGTCAGCCTGTACCATCAGCTGGTCAAGTGTAATGGATGATTCTGGCTTGAACGCATCATCGATGGTGCGGATCAGCGACCAGACCTGGTACAGCATGGTTGTCGGCTCGTCAAACAGGTCGCGCAGGAAGGCAGCATCTTCGTAGCGGCCGGTAAGGCGGAAGATGTTGTAAAGGCGCTTGGCTACTTTGCCATAGTTCACATCTTTGGTCAGGTACTTGTTGACCTCATGCTCCAATTGCCTGACATACTCATCTAATGCATCGGCCGATACGTGCTTCGACAGCTTGGAGAAGATCGGGATGGATTGGGCTTCCAGGTACACCTCCTGGAAATACGGGTCAAGGTATCCGTCCAGGGGCGTGATCGAGCCATCTGGGGCTTCCCAGGTTACGTCAAGCATGTTGCTGGCGTTTGAAAGCTGCCCCCGCACCGGATCGGCAATGACCCAGTCCAGCTTGCACCAGCCTGGGTCCCCAGCCACATCCTGCCACCGGATGCTAGTCGGAGTTCCGTCGGCCAGCTGTCCATCGATCTGGCCTTTTTGGATCTCTTCTGGCAGCCAAGAAATGGGCGTACCAGCCCTACATAGCCGTTCACCTCTTACAACATCTGTCGGGAAGCTGCCAAACTTGATTTCCAATAGCTGGTATGTCGGCCCCTTCAAGCTGTTACGCGCTTTATCGCGCATCAGGCGTCCCAGGATCCGGCAGGCTTCTTCCCTGGTTGGGGCAATGATGTTGACCCGCTCGAAAAAGTCACAATCCCCGGGGTAGGTCTGGATCTTGGATTGGGCCGATGACCCTGACAACGCCAGGGCGGTCTCCACCACACCTGGCTCATCGTAAAACTCCACCAGGTTCCCTACTTCCCTGAAATGCGCCAGGTCCTGGGTGCTGAAGTCTAACATGACGATCTTGTTGCCGAACACGCCCGTGCTGGCGTCCACGCTGATGTCCATGGTTGATTTGAACGAGATGATGGCTGTCATCCACTGCATAGCTTCTGTTTCGTCCAGCTCAATGCCCAGGCGATGGGCCGAGTCAATGATGCGTTTCAGGTCGGCGTTGGGGGTGGGTTGTTGTTCACTCACTGCTTATCTCTCCTCAAGGATCTTCACGAATAGGTTAGCCTGGTCCAGGGCGTCTTGCAATGCGTGGTGGGTCAGGCTATTCTTCTCTGTCAGCTGGGGGCTGATGTACCGCCAGGATGTCTGGGACCAGGCTACCCTAGTGTGGCCCATGAAATAAGCCTTGATATCCAGGGCTGCATGCCCAAAAGGATTGTGGCCCAGGTAATGGATGAAGTAATAGTTCACGAACATCCAGTCGAAGGCGGCGTTGAACGCCACAAAAACGGCCTGTTTTCCATCGGGCAATTGTTGCCCAATCCATTCCTCGAAGCTCTTCATGGCGGTCACCGGCGAAATCCCCTCCCGCATCAGTCGCTCCATTGAGAGCCCGTGCACCTGCGCAGCCGCGGCAGTGATGTTCTCATTGATAGGCTTCACCTCAATATAGAATGTAGACCGTGGTTCAAGGACACTGCATGCCCCGATTGTAAGGAGTGAGTAATCAACCGGGATCGGTCCGGAGGTCTCCACATCCACGCAGATATAGACTTCACTTGGGTCGGGGGTTGCCATGGTGTTGTGATTATAGCAGATGTGCTCAGGCGGTTGGTTTTCTGGCTGCGATGGGCTCGTCGCCATTGTAAGTACGTAGCTGCGGCCAATGCCGGGCGATCAGGAGCGTGGCAACGATGCAGCCTATCCCGCCACTGACGACCGCAAATGGCACACTGAACAGCTGGGCTACCAGTCCAGCTTCCATCTCTCCCAGTTGAGGTCCACCTTGGAAGAAGATCTGGTTGACGCTGGTCATACGGCCGCGTATGTAATCGGGCGTGGAAAGCTGGCGGATTGTGTTGCGGATGATTGTGCTCACTGTATCCGCCCCACCCACGACGATCAGCGACATCATCGCCAGGGCAAGGCTACGGCTGGCACCCAACGCGATGGTGGCTGCTCCGAATACGATCACGGACGTCAGGAATACCATCCCTTGCCGCCTGATCTGGTGCATTTGTGAGATGGTCAGCGCTGCGATCATCGCTCCGATCGCCTGTGCTGAAGAGAGCCAGCCGTAGGCTACCGCACCCACATGCAAGACATCCCGTGCGATGGTCGGCATCAGGGTGTTGGCAGACGCGAAGAATGTGGCAACGAAATCCAGGATCATGGTGGATAGGATCAGTGGTTGGTTGAAGATGAAATGGATGCCTTCCTTGATTGCTGCCAGGCTTACTTTCCCGTTCTGTGTGCCATTGACCTTCTGTTGGGCGACTGGTCCCATCAGGAACAATGCCAGGATCACTGCCAGGAAAGAGATTGCATTGATGATGTACACATACGACAGCCCGCCGGCCGCGATGACGATACCGCTCAATGCTGGTCCCACGATCGATCCAACCTGGTTGGCGATCGAGTTCATGCTGAAGGCGTTGGGTAGGTCCTTACCCGTCACAAGGTTGGGCACCAGCGATTGCATCGCCGGTCCGTTGAAGGCCATCGCCACCGCCTGCAGGGCCATCAACAGGTAGATGTGCCAGAGATCGATCTGGCCTGTCAGGCTCAGCCATCCCAGCAATAAGGCCACCAAGCCCATGCTCGATTGGGTGATGAACAGGATCTGGCGCCGGTTGTGCACATCCGCGAATGCCCCGCCGATCAGGGAGAAGACGATCACCGGGATGATGCGTGCCAGCCCGACCCCTCCCAGGGCGATAGGTTGGTCTGTTAGCGTACGCACCTGCCATAAAACCGCCGCGATCTGCATTTGCGAGCCAGTGATGGAGATGAGCAAACCCAGCCACAGCAGCAGGTAGCGCCTGTGGTGGAGCGAGGGTGGAATATGTAAGATACGCCGGCGTTTACGCCTCGTTGGCGCTTCGTCAGGAGGTGATTGGTTTGTTGATTGGGAAGTGGGCAGCAAAGCCGATCGTTATGTCCCCCAATCGCGTAGGTATAAGAAGTCGTACCCAACGGTGCGGTTGCTCAGTTTGGCGATCGGGGGCATCAACCGCTTAAACTGGTTGCGCCTGATTCTCTCGATCACGTTTAGCACGAAGCTTTCACTGAAACCAGCCTCGATGCAATCCTCCGGGCTGTAGCGCTGATCCACCAGAAGGTAAAGCAGCTGATCGACTTCGGCATACGTGAAACCGAGCTCGCCTTCGTCGGTCTGCCCAAGCCACAAATCTGCGGTTGGCGCTTTATCGATGATCACCTGCGGCACTCCCACCGCCCTTGCGAGCTGGCGTACCTGCGTCTTGTACAGGTCACCCAGCGGGTTGACCGCGCAAGCCGCATCACCGTACAGGGTCGTGTACCCAAGCAGGATCTCGGTCTTGTTACCCGTGCCAACTGCCAGCCCGTGGAATGCTTCCGATTGGTCATATAGGACGATCATGCGCATGCGCGCCATGATATTGCCTTGGCGAATGCGGCTCATGTCTGGGAAGCGGCTGATCAGCCCATCCGCCATATCAGTGATTGGGATCGTCAGCGATTGGACGCTCAGCGCATCGATCACAAGCTGGGCATGCTCGCTGGAATCAGGCGTGGAGCTCTTGTACGGTAGGCGTAGCGCTAAGACGTTCTCAGCACCCAGCGCTTCAGCTGCCAGGTAACAGGATAAAGAGGAATCCAACCCCCCTGAAAGGTTTACCACGGCTCGTGAGAACCCGGCCCTGGTGATCTCTGTGCGGATAAATCCGGTCAAGATCTGCCGGGCGGTATCGCTATTGATTGTCAGGTCTACCTGTTTATGTTCCATTGGCTCACCTATCCGTTGTCCGTTTTCAAGCTGATCATCCCTGGTTGGTCTGACCAGTCAACCAGCTTGATTATACGTTCTCATCTCGCAGGATCCTGCGCAGCTCGTGCATCGTCAGGGCAGTCCGTTCATCCCGCAGCAACGGCAGGCGCGCCCGCGTGCGGTGCATCTGGTTTAGGTCAATCTCCGATAAGAGCATGGATTCCTCGAAATACGGGGCTTTCGCCACCAGCTCTCCGTTCGGGTTATAGATGGTCGAGCCTCCCCAGAAGTTCAGTCCATCCTCGTAACCCACCCGGTTCGAGTGCACCACATAGGTTGTGAACAGGCTGGCGTATGCCCGGTTGATATCTTCCACCCAGCGGGCCGATTCAAGCACTGGCTCCGATCTCAATCCGCGGCCAGGTGAGGCGGAAGTGAGCAGGAAGATATCCGCTCCATCCAGCCACAGCAGGTAGGGCGGTGAGGCATGCCAGAAGTCCTCGCAGATCAGGATCCCCATCCGCCCGAAAGTCGTGTCAAATGCCTGGATGGAATCACCCCAGTCAAAGAAACGGCCTTCATCAAACAGTCCGTAGGTGGGTAAATAGGCCTTGTGATGGATGTGCAGGACCTGCCCGCCTGACAGATACGCCGATGAGATGAAGAAGCGGTGGCGTGGGTCTTCATCCACATACCCCACTACGATATCGGATTTGTGGCTGGCAGCCAGCAGCGGTCCAAATACTGGGTCATTACTGCTCGCCTTGTGGACTACATTAGGTACCATATCCTGCAAGCAGTAACCTGTTAAGGATAGCTCAGGGAACACGATCAGTTGGGCACCAGCTCCTTGTGCCTTTTGGATCAGCTCGAGGTGCTTCTCCAGGTTTGTGTTTACGTCGCCCAGGTGCGTATTGATTTGTGCCAGCGCGATCTTCAGCTTCATGTTCACCTCCCCAGGCAAGATTGTGACCGCCCGGGATAACCCGTCATTTTAGCACTTTCCAGCGCAACAATAATACCACCACTGCTATGGATGAGAATATCATCAAACCAAGTGCTCCCCAGGCATCCAATCGTAGTCCGTTCCATACCTGGATTGGATCAATCCGCACGTATGACAATCCGAAGATCACGGCTGATACTCCGAGTAAGCCCAATGCTGCCCTCATGCCATGTGTCGTGTGATGGTCCACGATCTGGTCGATCCCCCAGATTAAGATCAAGGTGAGCAGCGCCCCAAGGAATTGGACAGGTATTCGATTTGTGCGTATCCCCCACTCATCTCTAGCGGGCATGGCCCACCATGCAGTTGAGGGTAGCCCGTAGCTACAGCTGTCTACCCAGCAGCCCATCCAGGCTGCGACAGTGACGGTACCTGCCAGAGGTAGCATCGCGTCTGCCAGCGCCCCGAATGGGATTTTCCACCATGCCGCCATGATGAAGACTGTAATTATTCCGCCGGTCAACGCCCCGATCCCCGATAATCCACCCAGCCACACCTGGAAGATCTCGCCTGGATGATTGACATAGTATGCCCAATTTACCGCCACAGCTACCACACGGCTGCTGATCAATGCACCTATCAAGGTCACTATCCCCGCATCAACATAGTGCAGGCGTTCTTTGTCTGGTGCCCGTAGCGCGATCAGTGCCAATCCAGCGAGTACACCTAACGCGATCAATAATGAAAAAGGCTGCATGCCTTAATCATACCAAATCCTAAGATTCTCTCAGCCTGGGACTTCAATCCGGAAGCATAATGGGTATAAGGAGGTGAAAAAACAAACTGATGTATAATGAAAATGCTTCTGGAGGGCATGCTTATGGAAATATTGATTAATCCTAATGTAGCATATATCATACTGGTTGTTGGCGTCGTCCTCACCGTCATGGCACTTTTCGCCCCAGGTACTGGGATCCTGGAGGTAAGCGCCTTGTTTGTGCTCTTGCTGGCTGGTTGGGAGATGACCCAGCTACCCATCAACTATTGGGCTTTAGCCCTGTTGATCTTGGGTGTAGTCCCATTCATTATCGCAGTCCGTAAGTCACGCAAGATCGCCTACTTGATCATTGCCATGATCGCCTTTGTGATCGGTTCTGCGTATCTGTTTGAGGGCGAGACATGGTGGCAGCCTGGGGTAAATCCGGTTTTGGCGATCATTGGGTCTGTGCTTGCCTGCGGCTTTATTTGGATCGGCACGACCAAGGTTCTGGAAACTGAGAAAATGAAGCCTTCGCACGATTTGTCGAAGATACTCGGGGAAGAAGGCGAAGCCAAGACTGACATCTGGGATGAAGGATCAGTCCAGATCGGCTCAGAATTGTGGAGCGCCCGTAGCAAGGTGAAGATCTACGCAGGGAGTATGGTCAAGGTTACTAAGCGGGAAGGTTTTGTCCTGGAGGTCGAGTTGGTCTCACCCCCAGAAGAGCACACTTTATGATCGGTCTCCATATCGGTCAATCCACACTTCAAGGAGGATATTATGGGATCCACTGAGTTAACCATTGTTTTGTGCCTGGTTGGAGGTCTGATCATATTGGCGATCATCCTCCTGGCCAGTGCCATCCGGGTGGTGCCGGAATATAACCGCCTGGTTGTCTTTCGTCTGGGTCGCTGTGTTGGCGCACGTGGGCCAGGCCTTGTCCTGCTAATCCCAATAGTCGACCGTGGCGTCTCGGTAGACTTGCGTGAACAGGTGCGTGAAGTTCCCCATCAGACCTCCATCACCAAGGATAACGCCCCCATCAGCATCGACTTCTTGTGGTACTACAAAGTCTTGAACCCGATGGATAGCGTCTTACAAGTTGGGAGTTTTGAAGCCGCTGCCCTGGGTATGGCGACCACCACCTTGCGTGCTGTTATCGGTGGCATCGTGTTGGATGAAGTGCTCTCAGAACGTGAGCACATCAATAATATGCTGCGCACCCGCCTGGACGAAGTGACCGAACGCTGGGGTGTCAAGGTCACCAACGTTGAAATCCGTGAGATTATCCCGCCGCGCGATGTCCAGGATGCTATGAACCGCCAGATGTCCGCTGAGCGTATCCGCCGTGCCGTGGTGACCGAATCTACCGGTACCCGTGAAGCTGCTATCAATGTGGCCGATGGTGAAAAACAGAGCGCCATCTTGCGCGCTGAGGGTGATAAACAGGGTAACATCCTGCGGGCTGAAGGTGACCGACAATCGCAGCTCCTGCGGGCTGAAGGTTTCTCGAATGCTTTGGAGAAGATCTACGCTAGCGCCAAAACAATCGATCAAAAGACCATGACCTTGCAGTACTTTGAAACCTTGAAGGCACTCGGGATGGGTGCTTCCACGAAGTATATCTTCCCAATGGAATTCACCAGCCTGCTATCCAGTTTCTTGAAGGGTGAACCGAAAGAAGATCAAAAATAGTCCATAGCTGGTAAATAACGCGATACGGAGTACATTCATGCGTGCTCCGTATCGCGTATAATGTGTGGACGAAATAATCAGATAGACACATGAATACGATCTCGGATATCCAAGCATCTGCTGGTGTGACGGTTGAGACCGCCTCCCTGCATGACCTAGGTGCCTTGCGGCGTTTGGAACAGATCTGCTTCCCTAAGGATGCATGGCCGCTCTTGGACCTGGTGAGCGTGTTGTCTTTTCGGGGTGTGATTTGCTTGAAAGCTGTTTCTGACCAGAAGATGGTTGGATTTATTGCTGGGGATGTGCGCCGCTCTGAGGGCGTGGCGTGGATCGCCACGATTGGGGTACTACCTGAGTACCGGGGCCTTGGGATCGGTTCAATGTTGCTCCAGGCTTGTGAGACCCGCATCCCATTGAACAGGATCCGGTTGTGCGTGCGACCAACAAATGATGTGGCGATTCGCCTGTATGAAAAGCATGGGTATAACAAAGTGGGGGAGTGGACAAAATACTACCAGGACGGTGAATCTGCTTTGGTCATGGAAAAAAACCAGATCGTTGGATGAATAACAAGCGTTCTTTAAGCCCCTGGCGATCGGAGTAACAGCGGGAAACCGTAGATACGCAATTAATTGGGCTATAATACATCCATGCCCGACGTTGACATCCAACAACCCATCACGAAGACAGGTGGGTTGAAAAAATTGGCACAAATCCTGGCTGCCCAGCCAGCCGTGGCAGTAGATACCGAATCGAATAGCCTGTTTGCCTATCGCGAACAGGTCTGCCTGATCCAGTTTTCCATCCCTGATGCGGATTATCTGGTTGATCCACGGCTTTGGATGATCTCTCACCACTCGGGCCGATCTTTACTGACTCCAATATTCAGAAGATCTTTCATGCAGCCGAATATGATCTGATCTGTCTCAAGCGTGATTTCGGGTTCAGCTTCAACAATCTATTCGACACGATGTTGGCCGCCCGCATCCTTGGTCGGAAAGAAGTTGGGCTGGGTTCGATCTTGGAGGCGGAATTCCAGATCAAGGTGGACAAGCGTCATCAACGCGCAAATTGGGGGCAGAGACCTCTCCCTGAGTTCCTTCTCGATTACGCGCGTCAGGATACGCATTTCTTAATCCCCATACGCGATCGGCTTGTGCAACAGCTTGAAGAAAAAGGTCTGACTTTATTAGCCCAGGAAGATTTCATGCGGCTGTGTCATGTGGAAGCCAACCCGGAAAATGGTAAAACTACCTGCTGGAAGGTGAACGGAGTGCATAAACTCTCACCTCAGCAAGCAGCCATTTTACAGGAGCTGTGTGTTTATCGCGATGATGTGGCCCGGCAAAGAAACCGGCCCTTGTTTAAAGTAATCAGCGACAGTACCCTACAGTCCATCGCTAGTTCTGAACCAACGAGCATCGAAGAGCTTAAACAGCTTCCTGGGATGACCCAGCACCAGGTCGACCGGCACGGAAAAGCTATCCTTCAAGCAGTCCAGCGTGGCATGCAATCAGATCCGGTGCACCGACCGCGTGGCTCCCGGCCTGATGATCGCTATTTAGCGCGTGCGGATGCGCTGAAGCAATGGCGCAAGCTCAAAGCTCAAGAATTGAGTGTTGAGTCGGATATCATCCTTCCCCGCGATCTGCTTAACGACCTGGCCAGCCGAAACCCAAAGACGATGAAGGAACTTACTGAGGTTTTTGGTGATGTTCCGTGGCGGCGTGAACGATATGGCGAGGAAATCCTTGTTGTTCTCAAAAATGTAAAAGCGCGCAGTTAAGTACCAGCCAGTAAATCCAAATTAGATAAACCTGAATTGCTTATTCAAACCAGCGTAAAGGTGGACTCTCCTTCATGCGGTTCAATGACTTGGTAGATAGCAAACTTTTGCGCGAGATCATGATCTGCGGAAAAAATGATTAAACTAGCAGTATGGCTAGGACTTTAAGACTGACAATTCTAGCCTTGAACCAGCTATATTTATCAGTTAGTATGCTGCAAGGACTGTTTTTATTCGGGCAAGCAGGTCAGGTGGATCAATTGGCTTGAGTAAATAATCGCTCGCACCATCTTTGACGGCTTGGAATGCACTTTCCTGTTTATCCTGGGCAGTAAGGATCAATACTTTTGTTTTAGGAAAACGTCTATGGATTTCTGGCAGTATCATCAGACCATCGGCATCCGGGAGCTTGATATCCAGAAATATCAGGTCAAAGGAGGATTCTTCAAGAAATTTCCATGCTTCATTTACCGAGGCTGCTGTTGACACTACATAACCTTCACGCTGGAGGATGATTACTAGCGTTTTGCGAATGTTTTGCTCGTCATCAATTACTAGGATTGATGCGGAATCTGGCATGGTGGGGCTATCTATTCAATTTATGGTAGGTTTATTGGCTATATATTATTGTAGCATATTCGGAGTTCTTTTCTTCAATGATTATGAGGAAATCATGCATAGTCTTTTTGGACGCCGAATCTTTCACCACAGCCTTGGGCTATAATTCACATGTATTCATCACAAGGAGGCTTTATGCAGATCAGTTTTGATGGAGCTGCTCAAACTGTCACAGGTTCACAACACCTGTTGACCATTAGTGGTCATAAATTGCTTCTAGATTGTGGTTTTTTCCAGGGTAAGCGTCAAGAATCTTACGACCGTAATTGCAACTTTCCCTTTGACCCCCACCAGATCGATGCAGTCATTCTCTCACACGCCCACATCGATCATAGCGGTAACCTGCCCAACCTGGTAAAACAGGGTTACACTGGCTCTATTTTCACCACCCCAGCGACCGCTCACCTGGCGAATATCATGCTCATGGATTCTGGGCACATCCAGGAATTTGATGTCGAATTCATTAACAAACGGCGCATCAAAATGGGTCAGCCATTGGCTGTACCCCTGTATACCCAGGTAGAAGCCGCCATGGTAGCGCAATACTTCACCCCGGTAAATTATGAGCAGTCATTCGAGCCCATTCCGGGTGTAAACGCACGTCTTGTTGATGCAGGCCATATTCTAGGTTCCGCGGCTGTGATTCTTGACGTCGAAGAAAAAGGGCACAAGATCCGCGTGTGGTTCAGCGGAGATATCGGTAGGCGTAAGTTACCTCTATTACGCGACCCAATCCTGCCTGACTGGGCAGACATCCTCGTGATGGAGTGCACCTATGGCGACAAATCGCATACCGATCCGGAGCTGGCGTATGCCGAGTTAAGGCAGGTAGTTGAACGGACATTAAAACGTGGAGGAAAGGTCATCATCCCCGCCTTTGCCGTTGGACGCACGCAGGAAATTGTATATGCCCTGCACCAGATGTTCGAAAGCCGCCAGCTGCCCAGCGTACCTGTTTATGTCGATTCCCCCCTGGCAGTTAATGCATCGGATATTTTCAAGATGCACCCCGAGTGCTTCGATGACCAGACCAGGGAATTCATCAAGACCGATAAACACCATACCGCGTTGGGATTCGACCGGTTGATTTATACCCGGTCTGTTGAAGAATCGAAAGCGTTGAATAGCCGGACTGACCCAATGATCATCATCTCAGCCTCCGGGATGGCAGAGACTGGACGGATCCTGCACCATCTGCGGAATAATATTGAGCATCCTAAGAATACAATCCTGATCGTGTCCTGGCAGGCTCCCTACACGCTGGGAAGACGGCTTGCGGATAAGGAAAAACGGGTACGCATCTATGGCGAAGAATATGTAGTGAGGGCAGAGGTAGCAACCATCGGAGGGTTATCCGCTCACGCTGGGCAGGTTTTTCTGATGGAATACGCTCTCAAAGTGAAAGGTAGTGTGAAGCAGTTGTTTTTGGTACATGGAGAGCCTGGCCCTGCTGAAGCGCTCTCAGAAAGACTGATCGAGGCCGGAATGGATAAGCCGATCTATCCTAACTGGCAGGAAAGTGTGGAAATTGATCTATGAAGTCACCTGGCAGATGATCTGCCATCACGCATTCAAAATGAAACCCATCCGTCAGAATTGTTGATCAACTCTTATGGACCTGTGCCGGGTTTCAGTACTGGTCCAGGTTCCCTGGCAATGCAAGTATAAGAGAAATATGGCATTGGAAATAAGCTAGTGGGAACGGATGATAAATAATCGGATTAACCAATCTAGCGGGATTATCGGAAATAACGGATATGCTGAACAGGAGGACAAATGGCACGCTTGATCACAGCAGCCGAGCGCATCAAACGAGCACGAGAGTTGATACAAGCGGCGCGAGACTACCCAGTCCCGGAGCGGGGTGGAAAGTACGATTTATCTTATATGGCCCAGGTGAAAGGGATGTTAAGGCAGGCACGTGAGCTAGTCCAGTTTATTCCGAAAACCCCCAGCGCTTCCCCTGAAATCAAAGAAGAAGCAATGAAGATCATTGCGGAGGCTGTAGAAGCCTCGCATGAAATATTTAGGGGGTAAAACAGATACATCTTGGTATAATGACCTGTGCAGACGGGAGAGGTGCCAGAGTGGTTGAATGGGACGGTCTCGAAAACCGTTGTGGGGCTCGTCCCCACCGTGGGTTCGAATCCCACCCTCTCCGCAGCTTAGAAACCTTAACCAGCCCTTCTCTTAATGGAGAGGGGTTTTATTTTTTTTATTAAAGCAATTGTATTCTATATTTGGATGAAAGCCGATGGGTAGGTGTCCCGCGTTATTAGGGACAAATGTCCCGAACATTCATGGATAAGCTGAAACATCATCGGTGACTTTGATCTCCACCTTTAGGCATGGTTTGGGGCTGCCTTTTTGCTTCGTACTGTGGATACAGATCGGATACAGATATGCTCAAACAGATCGAGATTTTGACATAAATTAGTCTTAATAGACGGCTTTCCCCTCTTTCACCTACCTGTCCATCTATTGTACTGAAGAAGACGCGGGTTCGAATCCCGCCAGGTCCACTGAGATACCTCCACCTGTGGGGGGTGTTTGTTTAAACATTCCCGTGGTGTCAAGGCGGTGCCCTATGGGGTCATCGACCTTTGGGAAAGTAATAAATTGTCGATCAACACCCATATGAATGGATCAGTAGATTTTGGTCTCAGTCGTTTTGTATTAAGCCATTGGTTTACTTGCAATATGAGGACGAACAAGGATCAACGGCAAAGGAGATATTCGTCAATAAACCTCAGGGGAAATGGGTATTTCTAGAAATACATTTTCAAAGGGAGAATTGCTTCGATAAAAAATAGGCGGTTGGCCGATTGGACAATCTACATGATACGTGCCTGGACCAAAGGTCTTTTTACTGAACAAGTGAACCCATTTCCCTTCTGGAATATCCACCCGCAGGTTCTGTACCCCCGGGCGCATTACGGGGAACACCAACAGGTCGGAACCTAAATACCAGGCATCCTGCTTATTCTGCCATCGCGGAGCTGGATTGGTTAAACAAAAAGGACGCATCATCCCAACCCCGGTCTTCTGCGCCACAGATGAGATATGCTTCAGGTAGGGAGCAAGAGCGGCATGCCAACGGGTCATTAAGGCAAAATGTTGAAGGGTCTCCTCATCCTGCCAGGGTTGTACTCCAGCCCAAGGTCGATTTCCCTCGTGGGTACGCAGGACTGGTGAAAAAGCGTTCGCCTCACACCAGCGGAAGAGCATCTCCTTTGTACGCTTAATCCACCGGAATGAAAAATACCCCCCTGCATCAGTATGGTAGTATTGTACGCCAGACATACAGCCGCTCAACCCCCCGGTCACACCGGAAGGAAAGCCATCATGAGAATTCCAGTAAACTACCTGATCACCACCCCAGTTCATGTTCATACTGTTTGTTGCACGGCTGTAGCCAGCGCGATGGAAAATGAGAACCTCATCCTGTAAGCCAGTCTCTTGGACAGCTTCACGATTGAGTTGCGCCCATAGCAGTGGGTAGAGGTTGTGCATATCCTTACCTGTTTGCCCATTGGAGAAACGGGCATGTTCTGGCATATCCTCAGCATAATCAGCCATCCAACCGCGAATACCAATATCGAGTATGTTTTGCTGGATGATTACATCCTTGTACCAACGGCAGGCATATGGGTTGGTCAGGTCGAGGCTTCCAATCTGAAATCCGGCAACCTGAAAGACCAAAACGTCGCCCTGGTTATCCTTGACTAAATAGCCCATGTCTTTGGCAATTTTAAAATACTCACCATCGGCGTTGAAATACGGGTTGATATAAGTCAGCCACCGTATACCTTGGTCGGCACGACGATGGATCTCTTCCTTTAGGTCTGGGTATAATTCATTGTCAACAACCCAATTCCAATATAGACGTTTTCCTTGCCATAAGATTCTCACCCCAGCCCAGTCCTGAGTCCAGATGCCGGTCAACCTGGCACCAGCAGACAACACCCTGTCAACCGTCTCGCGAACATAAGGCAACCCACCTTGGATACCTAGGATGCCCCCCTCGAAGACCCAGTCTGGTGGTTCCGGCATAATTCCCATCCAGCTTGACAGCTTACCCAGTAATTCCTTCAAATCTCTACCACCAAAGAAGTGGATACGGGCTTCGTTAAGAATTTCCAGGTTATGTTGGTTGGTATGTGAGAAATCCAAAACACTGTATCCCCCAGTGTCAACTAGGCAACCGTAACCGCGTGTAGAAAGAAAAGAAGGTTGTGGGAAATAGGTATTCCAATATGCTCCACCTGCATCAGCGATAATATTTGCTAACCAGGTATAAGGTCGCAGTGGGTGGCGTCCAAGACCCATCTCACTTGTCCATATCGGGAAACTTCTACCGCGCAGGTTGAGAAAGCTGAACTGTACCCCACCTCCGTACACAGCCTCGCCACGCTCAGCATGGATTCTCAAACGGGCATAGTTATAACCCTTTGGAAGGTTAAGGACGAAGGAAAAACCTTCCTCATCCGGTTCAATTTTTATTTCAACCTTGATCTCCCCTTTGAATAATAGCAACCTGTTCTCAGATACCTGGCATTCCTGCAATTTTACCCAACCAGACACTGGATTGCTGATTCGATGCAGCCCACCACCAGTGGTCCTGTAGTGAAAATCAGCTTTACCAATCTCCAATAATGGATCGTGTTCACTATGACACAATACCTTTATATCGCCCAGATATACGTTAACGATCTTGTCTTGGGATTCAATCTTCAGCATGTTTCCTCGTAGAGATGATTAGCCTGCAGAAAAACCTGTGCCATCTCTTCTCAATTACTACTTCTTGACCCGGATGAAAATTGTTGCCACAGAAGAAAGCAGAAACATGACACCAAACATGGCCATCATGAGCACATAACCAGACTGATCAGCGATCACACCACCAATATACGCGCCTATCGCACCAGCCCCAGCGCCAGCTAGGTTCTGCAAGCCAAGAAATTCTCCGGCGCGCTCCCTGGGGATAATATCAGTTCCAAGTGCCCAGGACGCAACATTGAACAAAGCATAAGATAATCCGATGATTGCCGCAGCGACGTACATCATCGTAATGTTCTGTCCGAAGACCATTACTGCTGCCCCAACAGCCCCGATGATGCCGCTCAATGCAGTAAGCAGCCTGCGGCTATAACGATCCGCAAGCCAACCTGTAATCAAGCTGAAAAGAATAACAAAGCCTCCCAATACCATCGGGAGCATCCCGGCTAAACCGGCTGCCTGTTCACCGGGTAGGTCGAACTTTTCCTGCACAAAGTATAAAAGGAAGGTGGCAATATTATTGATTGCTACGAGTGCCGCCAGCCGGGAAATAACAAACCAGAAGAAGGAGGTGTTCTTTCGAACTGTGCTGTCCAGATGAACTGCCAGGCTGGCATAAATACCTGCGACGACTGCAACAAGCATGGCAATGACACCAACGACCCCAAATGTGAAGCGTGACGCTCCATTCAGTGCTGGAATGATGAATTTCACGACCTGACCCAGGCCAAGGATAATGATCGTAAACACCGCAGTCATGAGAAACAGGCTGACAAATGGTTTCCAATTTAAAGATTCGCTGGTAGTTTCAGAGCGTTTTTCCCGAACAAACATGGTCAAACCCATGCAGACTAACATCGCCAGGCATGTTAATACAATCGAGGTTGGCATATTGCCCTTGCTGATCATTGGGGCAATGACCAGGCCTACCATGACCAAGGGCAGCGGCACTTCCAGCAGCATCTTGACACCCGAGGCAATGCCGCGCTTTGCCTGAGGTACCACATCAGGGATCAACCCCTGCGTGCCAGCCTGTGACATATTCGAGCTCACCATTGAAAACATGTATGCCGCAAATAGGATGGAATAACCTGTCATTCCCGTCAATCCAGCGATCCATATAAAACTGAAGATTATGATCACTTCCAATATTGTGCCAAGGAAAATAAAAGGTCGCCTTCGTCCCCACTTCAAATGTGAGTGGTCACTGATCAACCCGAAAAGTGACTGCATTAAGAGAGCTAGCATCAGTGCCCACAACCGGATCGTTCCATAATACGATCCCTTTTGAGCATCACCCACAAATCCCTGAACGAGCAGCGGGATCAGGAGCCCTGCAAGAACTTGCGATCGGAGGGTCAGTGCAAACCAGTTGGAATTAATGAAGATATAGTCATACCAATGAAGCTTACGTATTGGAACCTCAGTATTCATGTCATCCTCCTTTTAGAAAATATTCTTTCGCAGTTCTCATCGACAAGCTTATTCATAATAGTGTCAAGAAGAATTTTTACCACCGGTGCGGTAAAGATGTCCCTTCTATCCACCATCCACTGGTGGATAGAGCTTGACTTCGTCTTCTTGTGAAACAAGTGTATTATGAGGTTCAACCATTTCACCATTGACAGCGACTATATAAACCTCAGCGATGGGTATTCCAACGCCTCTAAGCACCTCGCTCAGCAGGGTTGGTCCACCCAACAGCACTTCCAACTGGTGTGGATGACCGGGGAGGTAAAATGACAAATGCCCGCCTAAATGCAATTTCATTTTTTCTCTAACAAGTCTGCTACCCAGCCAAGCGATAACGCCTCCAGCCGTACGCGTGAAGGTCGACCTGTTTCAGGATCCCAACCTTTCAGATTATATAAAACGGTCAAAGCATGTGTGAATTCTTCCCGTGGGTAAGGTATGCCCTTCAATGGGCCATTCTGCAGTCCCTGGAAGATGCGTTCAGGCAGTGTATCATCCTTACGTGAGAAGCCCTCCCGAATATTGAAGACTCTTGCCATGTTCGTGGCGCGTTCACCGATTTTTAGGGCTTCTTCCAGGGTCATATTCCAGCCGGTAGCGGCATTTATTGATGCGACTACATCCTCAGGAAGGATCAAGGAGCGTGGAGCTGGTCCAAAGAAACAATAACCAACCACCTTTTCAAAGCTGTTCCACCTTTCCAGGATAAAGAATTGATTCATTTTCTCGTCACTCAGGCTGCGTGGTGGCTGAGCTTTGGTGATACCCAAAGCATGGGCATTTTTAAAAGAAAGCGAATCAGGATTAGCGAGGGCTGGATCGTGAGCGACCACAAGATGGTCAGCACCGATCTCAGATATGGCATACCCCATCCCGACATTGTATTTCCCGCGCGGTTCGTGCATCGCCAGTTCCTGCCCCTTGACTTGCATAGCAAAGAATTCAGCTTCGCCGCCGATTTTCCGGGCTGCACGCAAGCTGCCATCAGCCAGCAGGTTGCCAAAACCCTGGCGATGGGCAATACGCTCGATCATTTGCAGCATGGCTTCAGTGTTGCCAAACCTCAACTCGATGCCATCGGTATCCTCCAGATCGATCAGGCCGTGTTCAAAACATTCCATCGCAAAGGCAATTGTCGAGCCAGTAGAGATGCTATCCAGCATGTAGGCATTGCATAGCTCGTTGGCTTTGGCAATGACCTGTAGATCACTGATCCCACAATTAGGACCAAAAGCGCCAACCGATTCATATTCAGGACCCCCGTATGGAGATACCCTGCCTTGAACATTCACTTCGCGTTTACAACGGATGGCACATGCATAACAACTGCGCCTCGCAGTTAGGATCTGTTTTTCGTAAGCTTCCCATTTCACATCATCAACATTCTCAAACACACCTTGTTGGAAATTGCGTGTTGGGAGAATCCCACCCGCGTTGAGCGGCTCAACAAGGCCTGGTGTGCCGCGCTGTTGGAGATCCCAGCTGAGGGGGTTTTCACGCACATTTTTTGCAATTCTGCGACCCAGCTCCATCAGCCTTTCGGGATCATGGGCAATCCCTTGATACCGCTGATTCCCGCGGACGGCGATGGCGCGCAGGTTTTTTGAACCCATTACCGCGCCCATGCCATTCCGTCCGTTGAAGTGACGAAGATCATTGGTCAAACCAGCAAAGCGAACAAGATTTTCACCAGCGATACCAATTTGCAGCACACGAATCTTCTCGTCACCTAATTCCTGGCGGATCATCTCCTGAGCTGCAGCGGTTTCGCAACCCCATAGATGACCTGCCTGGCGGAGCTCGATCTGACCATCATGAATCCAAAGATAGACTGGGTGTGTGGCGCGTCCGGTAATGACAATCGCTTCAAAACCAGCCATCTTGAGCTCAGGTCCCCAAAAGCCAGCTGCTTCCGATTCACCATATCCATTTGTCAGGGGTGAGCGTGCCGAAACGATGTAGCGCGTTGCCGTTGAGATCGGCGCTCCAGTGAGCAAGCCATTCGCGATGACAAGTACATTCTCTGGTGCAAACGGATCGGTATGGGGTGGAATTTCATTCAAAAGGAAATAACCCGCCAGTGCCTTCCCACCCGGGTAAAGACGGTAAAAATCTTCGCCAAGTGTTTCTTGAACAAGGCTACCTGTTGTAAGGTTTACTCTTAGTATTTTTTCATTCGATCCGTACATATTTATACTCCTAAAGATAATTTTAGATTTCCAGGATCAGGTGGGACAGTACAGTACCTGGCGTACCTGGAATATTAATGGACATCACAGGCCATAGCGGCGTGGGAGTCAATAATTCGTTGGTTTTCACTCCAACTAAAATGGTATCTTCCATTTTTGTCCCAGCGATTGTAGGATTCCAGGCCAAAGCCTGACCTGTGGAAATTACTTCTGTGCTGGTAGGCGTCGCGAGAAATTCGCGTGGTTCATATCCAGCTATGCCACCCTGATGGTGTTGCTGCCATTCCGTTGGGTAGCCCACATTTGCATAGGAACGTTGGGCTTCAGCAAGGACATTGCTCAAGGTGCGTCCTGGACGGGAACCTGCGATCATCGTGGCATTCACCTGAGCAGTGGCTGAAACACGGTGATGTAAATCCTTTGACAAAGTCCCGAAATGGACCAAACGGGTGATCGAACACACCAATCCCAAGCGGCGTCCACACAGTACCAGCATGGCGTATTGATCCAATTTTTTCCCTGTGGGCAAAGGGTGACGGAAGCTGTAGGCTCGATCATCTGAGGCAATTAGGTTTACAATCGGCTGTATTCCACGTTGTTGGGCTTCGAAAGCGAGCAAGGCTGCTATAAAGATCTCGCTCATGCCAGGGCGGATCACCTGAGCCACTGCAGTCATCGTTTCTGCACATAAATGTCCCAAATCCCGAAAGCGTTCGCCTTCTTCTGGAGACAGGTGGGAGCGAAGCCGTGAAATTTCCTCATACACATTAATTGAACCAGAGAAAGGCACATCGGAAATCAAGGATAGGTTGGAGATGAGGTTTTCTAATGCCAAGTTTGGCATATGCCAGGGTGAAACGCGAAATTCCCAGCCTTGTTCTGCGAGTTTCTCCTCCTGCTCCATACGTGGGGCTTCGATATTGTTGGTTAAAAGGTAGAGGTGATCACGGGAGATCAGGAGTGAGGCTGCGCCTTCGGTGCCAGCAGAATTCACATAGGAGGCTGCGCCGCATGTTGCCCAGGCAAAACTACTCACCCGGCGTAAGAGGACTGCATCCATGCCATGTTTTTCAAGGAGTGCGCGTAGATGCTTTATTTTTGTTTGAAACTCCGCCTGGGAGGTTGACATAGCAATTCACTGGTCCATATAAGGTATGGTGGATGATGCATGCGGGAGGATGCCAATGTGCTCACCAGGCTGCACGTCTGCCAAACACAAGTCAATTGCAGTCTGCAAATCCTGAACCGGGTTGAGCTGCAGAGAGCTTGCAATTTGCGAGTCCATTTCTGAACAAAAGAGCAGGCGAACCTGTGAGGCATCCCGGGCGATTTGATAGGCTTTATGCGGGCCGATGTGGAAACCCTCAGCAGAGAAGCACTTCAGTACCTCAGCGTTTGAATTTTTATCACGCATCCACGTTTCATAGCGGGCGCTGCCGGTACCTTCAGGGCATGCAGCGGTGAGAATGATGGCTCCTCCAGGTCTCGTCACCAGAGCAGCATGCGCCAGCCCTTTTTGTGACTGGTACACATTGATATCCTTGGGATGCCCACCGGGTGATGAAATTACCAACCCATATTTGTGACAGACAGCCACCTGGCAGACCTTCCGTGAGAGATCTACTCCCGCCTGCATCACTTCACGAGGAGCCCCTGCCAGTGCATGCACGATTTGATAATCTTGATTGAGGATGGCATTAAGTACCAGGTGAACAACGATTTTTCGTCCAATCTCCTCGACATCCTGGCGAGCAGGGTTGGATTTGTATTCTCCTAGCTTTGCATCGGTATGGGTCATCATGGAGTGATTGCTGGTGATTGTTTTCAACCCAGCAAGCCCAATGGCTGCGGTTTTCACGCCACCGGAAAAACCGACAAATTGGTGTGGCTCAATATTACCAATCACGATCTTAAAATCCGATCGATAATAGTCTCTATTTACCCATATCGGGGTCCCGCGCGAGGTTCTTCCCAGGTAAACTAAAAAATCCTCATTTTCTGAAGCGTGTGATACTACCTGGTAACGCTGCACGATGTCAGGGGGGAGGATGGAAGGGAATTCACTCTGGGACATGGGCGGATGCGCGCCCACAGCAATGTACAAGGTTACCTGCCTATCTGGAATACCCAGTGCAGCGATACATTCCAATAGCGGGGGTAGAAGCAGGTGATGCGGAACAGGGCGTGTCTTATCATTAATGGCAATCCCCACGGAGCATGCCTGCGAGAAATTTGCCCAGCTGATATCTCCTAACAGGTTATTGAGCGCTGACCGAACCAGGGCTATTGGATCCGCGGCTGGTGGAATCGCACTCGCTTCGATGATATCCACGGTGTAATCGTTGGGGATGTTGGCTGCCAGGAAAGAACGCCCATAGGGGACTTTAATTTCCATCCGATTACACCCCTAACGGAGTGAATAATATCAAACCCAGGCTCAAGAGAGCCAGAATAATAGCTACGCAGGTACCGACTATCAATGGTTTAAAGCCGATTCGTCGCAAGCTAGCCAGGTTGGTATTCAGACCCACTCCTGCCAGCGCCATCAGGATGGCAAATTTTGAGACTTCATCGAGGGCTATCAGTATATCTGCTGCAAATTGTAAATTGCCTGGATGGGAGACACTTTGTGGTAAGAAGCCCAGGGCAACACCAACCGTTCGAATGAGCGACATGAGCAAAAAACCGATCACGAAACCTGGGATGATTTTCCCTAGATTAGGATGGGCAGCTTCTGTCGCTTTGGTGCTCAGCTTCAGGTTCCAAAGTCGCGAATATACCAATCCAAACAAAATGATGAGAGGCGCCATTAATGTATTACGGGTTAATTTCACAATGGTTGCCACATCGAGAGCTGCTTCCCCGTAAATTGTACCGACTGCCACCACCTGGGAGGTATCATTGACTGCTGTGCCTGCCCACAGGCCAAAAGAGTGATCAGAAAGCCCAATCACATGACCCACCATGGGGTATACCAGCACTGCCAATAAACCAAAGAGCGTGATGGTCGCTACGGCGAAACTTACCTCTTCGTCGTCTGCGTCCAGCACCGGGGCAGTGGCTATAATGGCCGAATTCCCACAAATTGCCGTGCCCACACCGATCAGCGCAGCCAGCCGGGCTGGTACATGAAAGATGCGACCAGCAGCATACGCCAGTATCAGCGCAGTGATGATGCAGATCACGACCAGCGCCAGGGATGTCACACCCGTCGCAATTACATCTTGAAAACTCAGGCGCAGTCCCAGCAGGATGATTCCAAGCCGTAATATATGTTTGATTGAAAACTGCACCCCAGGTTTAACGCGTTCACCCAACCCGATCGAATTGCGCAGATATAACCCCAATAGGATCGCAATCAGGATCTCACTGATCGATTTATTGAGCGTTGGATTTGAAATCAAACCGTGGAGGAACCGGCTGACAATCGCCACTCCAAGAACCAGGTGAAGTCCAACCCAGCCTTGTTTCAATTCTTGTGATAGAGTGCGCCAATATTCCTTAAAAGATGTTAGCATACTCAGCTCATCCGACGGGTGGAGTACAGAAATGACTCATTCCGAAAATGCCGCTAAATATCCATGTCGAAATCCCATTACCTATATGTTTCAGGAAAGCCAAGCTATGCGCTGCGATAGAGCTTGGTGATAACAAACTCATCATGGCGCAGGGTCTCAGCATTGGTCAGACGACCATTGATGGTATGCGCCATCATTTCCATCGTACGATCAGCAGCGCCATCCAGATTGTAATCAAATCGCAGCAGACCGGTGATATCAACATCGATATGTTCTGCCATTGTTTTAACGGTCAATGGATTGGCGGAGAGTTTGATCACAGGTTCAATCTTATTGCCAATAATGTTTCCCTGGCCAGTCGTAAACAGATGCAGTACTGCACCGGCTGCACAGCATAATGTGACCATCTCAGCGGCAGCACTGGACGAGTCCATGAAGTGTAAGCCAGGTCCTTTTGGGGGTTCTGCGGGTTGCAGGAATGACACAATGGTGCAGCGTCCCATTTTTTCCACATTACCAAGAGCTTTTTCTTCGATAGTCGAAAGACCACCGCGGATGTTGCCTTCCGTCGGTTGGGTACCGAGCAGGCTGACGCCCTGCGATTCGACTAGTTCCTGGTAGTTATCGAAGGCAGCTTTGAACTGGGCGGCGATCTCTTTTGTGGCACATTGTTCCATGATCTTATCTTCAGCACCAGTCACTTCTGTGGTCTCACCAAAAATAAGCGTGTTGCCATTCTTTTCCAGTCGCTCAAAGACACGCCCAACCGTAGGGTTGGAAGCCAAACCGCTGGTTGTATCTGACTCACCACACTTGGTGGAAACCCAGATATCTTCCCACTTCACGCCGACACGCGGTAGCTCTGTTGCAAACTGCACGAATTCCTTCGCCTTGCGTGAAGCCATTTCGATCGTCTTCAGATCCCCGTAGCGTTCGATACTAAAACCTGCCACGGGTTTGCCTGTTTCAGCAATTCCTTTGACGATATAATCCGTCCACTGCGGCTCGATGCCAATTACCACCACAGCCGCCACATTAGGATTGCGGCCTGTGCCAATTAACGTGTTAAAAGTCAGCTCTAAATCGGCACCAAATTGTAATCTTCCGTATGGATGCGGTAGTGCTGTGGTTCCACGGATCAAGGATGCCACGCCTACAACAGCCGCATTGGAAATATCGTCCACCGAGAGGATGAGGACATGATTGCGAATGCCAATGCGTCCATTTTCTCGGCGATAACCGGTTAAGGGGATTTCATTGTAAGTAGCCATATAGACCTCTAATTCTCAAACAGTTTAGCATTGCTGGCAGCCCAACGCAGACTTTTGATGTTATGAACATGGACATGCTCACCCGCAGCAATTGGGGCAACTGTGGCACCGATGGGACGGCCATATTCAATTAGCTGCTGGTTGATTAAAAGATCGCGCATGGCAACCTTATGACCCAACGGGATATTGCTGACAAGTTTGATTTGTTTGACCGCTTTCCCTTCGAGGGTCACAACGCCAATTTCTTCGCCAGCGTTCAAATCCATTACAGCCACACCGACATCATCATTAACTTCGTGCAATAAAATGCCTTTTTTCATCTTTTACTCCTTTCATCACATCCTGGGCATTGGTTTTTTACTCATATGGGGTCTGGTCCCAGAACTCCTGGAATTTTTGTAGACCGACTCCTGTATAGGGATGGTCGAACGCGTCCTTGTAAACAGCCAGCCCTGCCGTCACAATGTCGGCTCCGGTGAGGGCTGCATCCACAATCTGGCGACCATTGCGCACTGCTGCCACAATAACCTGGCTGCTGAATCCGTAATTATCGCGAATAGCCATGATTTCCTGAATTAAACTCTGGATTTCTTCACCATTTGCTTCCTTCCAACCGATAAAAGGCGAGATAAAGTATGCACCCATGCGCATTGCTTGCAAAGCCTGGACTGCAGAAAATACCAGAGTAAGATTTGAGCGTATCCCCTTTTCTTTCAAGATCGCAACAGCTTTAAAACCGGCCTCGGTTGCAGGTAACTTGATCACGAAATTCGGGCTGATTGCCGCCAGGGTTTCAGCTTCGGTTACCATCTTTTCATATTCAGTGTAGTGCGGATTTACTTCAACAGAAATTGCCTTATCCGTACCGGTGAAGAGGGTCGCAATCTCACGTATCACGGTCAAAAATGGCTTGCCGGAAGCTTGAACATGACGTGGATTTGTGGTAACGCCGTCCAGATTCCACATTTTTAAACCATATTCAATTTCATGGACATGCGCGCTATCTAGAAAGAATTTCATATATTTCTCCTATCCTTCAGAAATGTTTAATTTTCACATCCGTGGGGAGGTCGCTAAATTCCCCATCTGATGAGGGGCTAATATTTAATCCTGGGAGTTGCATTCCGCTTCTAGGTGGTCCGAACACCCAGACTTGTTCCAGGTCCAGGCCAACCTTGAGCTCACCGGTATGCTGCACAGCTGGTCCTAATGGAAGGATGGTGCCATCGCGTCCGAAAACGGGGATGTGATCGAGTGGTACCTCCCACTCAAACACCCCTGGTCCATCAATCCAGGTTTGATTCCAGATGTTAAACCATTTCCCGGATGGAAGGTAGAAGCGTACCTTTCCACCTGGAACAACCACCGGAACCACTAATAAAGCTCTACCCAACATGTATTGCTGGTCGAATTGCCATGCAATGCGGTCGACGGGGAAAGAAAGCACCATCGAGCGCATCACTGGCATCCCAGTCTGGCTGGCTTCCAGCGCGCAGCCTTGCAGGTAGGGGATGAGCTGATAACGCCATGCCAGCCATTTGCGGATGATATCCTCTGCCTGCTCGCCATAAACCCAGGGTTCGCGTTCTCCCAATCCATGAAAACGCGTATGGGATGCCATCACACCTGCCTGCGCCCAGCGGATATACAGCTCAGGTTCGGGGTTGCCGATAGCAAAGCCTCCGATATCATGGGCGTAGAACGGTCCACCACTCATCCCCCAGGCTTGACCACCCCGAATACAGGCTGCCAGGCCTTCCCAATCTGACTGCGGGTCGCCGCCCCATTGGATAGGGTAACGCTGCCCACCAGCCCAGGCTGCCCGACCCCAAACCATGGGTCCATCCTGGCTATACATTTTTGTGGCTTCGTAAACACAGCGGTTATACAGGTGGGTATAGACATTATGCAGGCGTTTGCCATGATCCCCGTTGAAAGCCACCACCTCATCGGGCACTGCTTCACCGTAATCGGTTTTCATCACGCTGACACCGATGTCGAATAACTGCTTATGCTGGTCGCGATACCAGTTGTAAGCATCGGGATTGGTGAAATCAATGATCCCGCTGGGCATCAGGTGTGGCCAGCTCTCATCCAACGGCGGGGGGAACCAACGGTGGATGTAAGGCTCACCGGAAGGCAACTTAAGCAGATATCCTTTATCAGCCAGTTCATTGAATAACGGGTTGCGGGTTGAGATGTAGGAGTATTCCCAAAGATTTAAGCGTATGTTTAAATCTCGCAGCGTATTGACAAATCCAGCCGGATCCGGGTAACGCGAGCGATCCCATTGGAAATCGAAACGGTCTTCCATCGTGTGCCAGGCACGGCCATCCAGCAAGAGCACATCGCACGGGATTTTATGCTGGCGGAGCTTCTCGGCTACTTCCAGGGCAATCTCCGCGGTCTGGTAGTAGGCGCGCGACATCCACATGCCATAGCTCCAGCGCGGCGGTAGGGCTGTCCTACCCGTAAGATGAGTGTAACGCTCAATCATCTGTGCCGGGCTATCGGCGGCGATCAAGAAAAGGTCCAATTCAGTGTCGAAAACCTGCAATATATAGCTGCGATGTGACCACTGTGGATACCCAACTCCATGCGTCACTTTTGATGGAGTATGGGTGAATAGTCCCCAACCTTCAGGGCTCCATGCAAAGGGGGTATTTTTATAAGAGAGTTCAGAGTTAAGCGTCGTGGCATCTTCATTCCAGTTGTGGATCAGCTGTCCACGCCGATTGAGTGCTGCCCACTTCTCACCCAACCCGTAAACAGGCTCATCGTTCCCCAGTGCCAGCGCCACAAGCCAGGAATTGGCGCGTCTGGCGAATGGGGAAAAACGTAGATGCCCTTCGATGGTGCGATCCGTGACCGACTGTAATAGCAGTTTCTTATCCCGATAAAATCGGAAGCGCATGGGCGTACTGAGAATTTCGAGTGTTAGATTGGCGGAATTAACCTGGTAGCCATTTGGAATGTTGGTGACGCTCAACTCGAGGTTTTCGGGGAGTGCCTCCAGAATGCCATAATCGGGCTGGCTGTGTTCGACGATCAATTTTATCCGCAGGACACCCCATGCATGACAGGTAATCTCAAAATCTCCTGCCAGGGTGTGGAAGACTGCCCGTGTTGATGTTTTATCTGTCAGGGATATCGCTTCCAGCGCCTCATAGCCCTTTTGAAGGATGATGCCCTCGTGATGAAGATCCATTACTAAACTCCAAGAATTGTGCTATGTCTACAAGAACCGGACTAGTTAAACACTACTTCATACCCGTTGTGGCAATCCCGGTCGTGATGTAGCGTTGTAGGAACCCAAATACCAGTGTGATGGGCAGTAAGGTTAGTACCGTCATGGCCAGGATGAGGTTCCATTGAACATTGAGCTCGCCCTGAAAAGAGGCCAATCCGACTTGCAGTGTGAAATATTCACTACGACTCAGCACTATCAGAGGCCATAAGAAGTCATTCCAACGCCACATCACTGAGAAGATGGTCAACACAGCCAGGGCAGGTTTTGCCAGAGGTATGATCACCTGTGCATAGATACGCCACTCACTTGCGCCATCAATACGCGCTGCATCGATCAGCTCATCAGGGATGGTGAGCATATACTGGCGTAGCAGAAATACACCTGTTGGGGTGGCAGCAGCTGGGACAATAATGCCCATCAGATTGTTATTCCATCCCACATTTGTAATCACCAAAAATACCGGGACAAGTACCACGGACAATGGCACCATCAAAGTGCTGATCATGATTATAAAAATGGTTTGACGCCCTCGAAATTGATATTTACTCAGGGCAAAAGCCGCCATGCTGTTAAAAAGCAGGGTTAGGATTGTTGCGGTGATGGTCACGACCACACTATTCCACAGGTAGAGACCAAAATCGAAACTCTCAATGCCCTCGATATAATTCTCCAGGCCAAAGTATATGTGTTCAACAGGCTGACGTTGGTTGATGTTGACTTTAATGATCTCACCTGGATTGGCTGGGTCAACCATCTGTGCTTCCAAACCTATGCGACGAACCTGCGCCAGGGTTTGAGTAGTGCCATCTTCAAACGTGATCACATATAATGGTAATAGCTCTTCATAACCTTCAACCATCACAGTTTCCTGGCGATAGGGGAGCAAGCGGGGTGGAAATTTAGCAATTTCACCAGACGATTTAAAAGATGACAATATTAACCAAACAACCGGGGCAAACATAATGATGACACCCAGAACCAGGTATAAATAAGAAAGGATATCGGTGATATCGAGCTTCTTACGGCCTTTGGTCAAGCGAAGGGTAGCTAATATGTTGCCCATTTTATGCCTCCTCCCGCCGGATAACGAGCTGAATAATTGTCAACACGATGAGCACACCAGCCATCAGCAAGGAAGCCGCCGCTGCAAGTCCAAACAGCTTGTTTGGACTTGAAAAACCGTAGTTGTAGATATACTGCACAATGTAGAGGGTTGCGGTACCGGGTCCGCCTCCCGTAAAAGCAAATACGATGTCAAAGACTTGAACAGCGCGGATCAAGGATAGCACCAACACGACAATCATGGTCGGCATCAGTAAAGGCAAGGTTATTTTCGAAAATGATTGCCAGGGATTAGCGCCATCGATCGCTGAAGCTTCGTATAAATCTGCAGGGATTGCTTGCAGACCCGCCAACAGGATGAGCATATAAAATCCCATAAATGCCCAAACGCTGATAAATATTACCAACGAACGAGCCCAATCAGCATTAACTAAAAAGGGAATCTTGTCGTAACCCAGACTGGTAATAATGCCATTTAGTAGACCATTCTCCTGTAAGATCCATTTCCAAATAAGGGATACGACAATTGGGGAAAGTAAAACCGGGTAAAAATACACACTCCGAAAAAAACCGCGAGCCTTGATCTTACGATTCAGGACCAGCGCGGTAATTAATGAAAACAATACCATGAGAGCGACCTGGAAAACAACGTAACCGATCGTGTTATACACTGCCCGCCAGAACAGATCTTCATTACAGGTACGAGGGTCAAGATAATTCTCGCATGCCAATAATCGGTCAAAATTGTCAGTACCAACCCAGGGGCGATCCAATGGTGTAAATGATGAGCCCCCGGTAAACGCATAACCAAAGTTCAGCAGCATGGGGAAAAGAATAAAGATGCCAAATATTAACAGGTTTGGCAGTACGAAAACATAGGGCATATTACGCAATCCAACAATGCGCTGGATAAGGCTGAAAAACTTATCCGTAAGGTTAATTGTCAGGTCGTACAGTGAATTAATCGACCTGCTTGCTGACTCCGTTGGATTCTGTTTAACCCCAGGTTGCACTGGCATTGTGCACATCCTTTCAGGTGGGGTGCAGAACACAGGGAACTGCACCCCGCCTGGATAAATACTTAGTTACTTTTGGGCTTCTGCAATTGCATTGTCGATATCTTGTTGCAGATTAACAAGCATCTCGTCGAGAGTCAATTCTCCGCTCAGATATTGGGCAATGCGGTTTGCACTGTTTCGATAATATGCAAAAGCATAGGGATGGACATTCAAGGAAACAGCCTGGTCAGTTAGCTTGGTCACTTCAGTGGTGTAAGCCGAAAGAGCAGCTAGAACCAGGGGGTTATCCGTAGCAAACTCAACGCCGCTGGCCGCAACTTCTGATTGTGCCGGCAAGGATAATGCTTCAGCAGAGAAAGCGCTGTAATTCTCTGGCTGGATCAAGAATTCAACCAACTTTGCAACTTCCTCGGGATATTGCGTATCCGCGAAACCGACCACTGCAGAGCCACCTGCGATGCCAGTGGAGCCCCCATCACCCGTTGGATTGGGAACAACTACCCAATCAAATGCATCCGCAACGTCTTTGGCTAGGCCGTTGATTTGCCAGGAACCGGACATGCACATCACCAGCTGCCCCGATTTGAAGGAAGTAATACAACTGTTAACCGGCTCAGCACCCAACCATACTTCTGGGGGTGTGATTCCCTCATCATGCCAGCTTTTCACCAGCTCAGCGAAGGCACGGAACCCGGGTGTATCGACTACAAAACTGCCATCAGCGTCGATCAATTCGGCACCCATACTCATGGCTGGACCAGCAAAACGGTGACCAGTGCGATCAATCGAAATGGCATATTGTGAACCTGTGGCCTCAGCAACCTGCTTGGTGGCCTCAGTCCATTGCTCCCAGGTTGCTCCTTCACCAAGCAATTCCACACCAGCTTGGTCAAACAATGTCTTGTTGACATAGGGACCAGTAATGGTGAGGGCATCCGGGTAACCGCCATAGCCCAGGGCATCAAGAATCGGTGCCGGGAAATTGGCCTCGTAGTAAGCTGAATCTGCCAGGTAGGGACGCAGATCCAATAACTTGCCTGCATAAGCACCGAAGTTGGTGATCCGGGCGAGATCAGGACCTTCACCGCTTTCTACCTGAACTGGCAGCTGTTCATCGATGGTTTTATAAGGCACTACATCGAGAATAACGGTAATATTCGGATTTTCTGCCATGAACTTGTCGATCAATGGCTTGATCACATCAGCTTCAACTCCATCTGCATAGTAAGTAAAGCGCAACTCAACCGGCTCTACAGGTACTGCAGTGGGAGCGTCCGTGGGCACTGCGGTTGGTGGTACTTCAGTGGGTGGTACTTCGGTAGGGACTGCGGGCGCTTCAGTTACTACAGGTGCCTCGGTAGCTGCAGGACCGCAAGCTGTGATGAGTAAAGCAAACAACAAAAACCCTACAAGCATATGATAAATCTTCATCTTCTTTTTCTCCTTACCCGGTCAAACCGGGAGTAACTAGAATTTTCGCCTCAATGGGCACGAGCCTTCTTTCCAAGAGCGTAAAAACCGTTTATTCTTGATGTATTTGATATCTTATGGGATTCTCCTCCTCTCCGATGGTTAAGACGGGCAATTTGATTATCTCAGCGAATGATCGCAAAGCAGCATAGTAATTTCCATAAGTTAGTGAAATATGATGCTCCAGGCCTTCACGCATCATGCGGTCCAGAAACTCTTGTGCAGGGCAAGCGAGCTTCAACACTCCGGCTGTTCCGCTGAATGGTTTGGATTCCGCAAGCATCTCCCCTGTACCAAGAACCAGGCGAAGACTACCCGTAGCCTGGCTGAGGCGGGCAATCGTGATCATCCCAGGTCGGAGTGGAAAATCCATCACAAGCGGAACCCGGCGGTTAGAATGAATCCCTCCCTGGGGTCGGGATTGGGGGTCTGCCATGGATAACGGAGCCAGGCCGCAGTGCCAGAGGGCAATCCTGTCTCTATCCGCATCCATGCCTACGATGTCCGTTCCGAAAGCCGGGTTACCAGATAACCACTGCAGGATGAGTTGTGTCAAGGTACCATTAATATCCGCTTCGCAGCTGCATGGGACAGGTGTGGTCTGTCCAAATCCGTCACTAAGCATCGACATCGCTCCGCACGCCGCGCAACCCATTTGGGTAAAGAATTCGGGCCAACATCGCACCGCTAATCCATCCAGCTTTTGCTCTGCTGTGATTTCTTTCAGGGCATTGTATACGCTGAGCGTACTGCTCAAGGGAACCTGATCAAGAGATGGCAAATTATCCAAATGACTGTCGAGCAGTTTTCGAGTTTGAGCAATCTTCGACTCGGAGATGGAGCGTGCTCGAGTGAAGACATCATCCAATTCAATATGCTGGATCTGTACACCAAATATTTCTCGTAAACGCGGCTCATCCAGGTGGCATGTGTCCATGCCAAGTGGATGTTCTCCAACCACTCCCAACCGTGCAGTTTTCAGTCTCCTTCGTAGAGAGCCTGCCAGGGCAAGGTTTCGTATCTTCTCGATAACTTTCCTATCCTGAGGCAGGGCATAGGCGTAGTCATACTGAAAGTGACGCAGTGTGAGTGCATGACCCGCGAGATTGATACCGCATAAAGAATTCAACCGCAGGCGCTCTCCCGCCCACGCTTCCGGAACACCCCACAGGAAGATTGGTGCATCCACAGTTTCTGTGATCGCCACAACCATGCTGCTGTCGGCGAAGGTGGCTTGGAAAATCAATACCAGATCGATCGGAACGGCAGAGAGCATTTCGGCAGCCTCTCGGGCTGCCTGTAAGTCACTGATTGCCTGATTGGGTCCCAATAACTCAAATCCAGCTGATTGCAGGTGTTCTTGTGCCGATTTGATCCTTTCCTCAGCCAGGGCGACATCGAATTGAATACGAACGATGGGAAAGAAACCGATACGCAGAGGCTTCATTCTTTGATTACCCATCTCCTTACTCTTGTCCATAAAAGAAGTGCATTAAAGCCAGTGCTGCTGCCCCAGCTACCCCGGCCTTCCAACCAAAGCTGGTCGCCTGCATGCTCACCTGTTTCCCCAGTCCACCAAAGGCCATTTGGCTGACTGTATGAATCGTTGGCTCCAGGAAAAATTCCTCTCCTTGGGCGAAAATGCCACCGAATAAGATCAGCTCAGGATTAAATAAATTTACCAATCCGGCTAATGCCACTCCAAGATAGTACGCACGTTCCTCAAGCATGCGGTGAACTTCCTCATCCCCTTGTCGGGCTGCAGTAAAAACGCGCTCAATAGGTGAAAGATCAGTCCTTTGATTAAAAGTATAAGCAAGCACACCATCCGGGTTGAGCTGAGTAATAATCTCTGCCTGTCTCAGAATAGCCGGTTCTGATACAAGTGTTTCAAGACAACCACTATTTCCACATCGACAAAGTTCTCCCCCATGTAATAACATAATCGTATGGCCGATCTCCCCTGCCCCAGAGATACTTCCGCGAAATACCTGCCCTCTTGATATCAAGCCAGCACCTACGCCAATGCGACCATACACGAAGGCAAGTGAGTCAACACCCCGTCCAGCGCCAAAATAGGTTTCAGCGATTGCCATTGCACGCACATTGTTATCTATAAAAACCGGTAGATGGAGCGTGTTCTGGAAATATTCTTGAAGCGGAATATTATGCCAATTCAAGTTAGGAGCGATTAAATTGATGCCAGTAGACGACTCGACCAAACCCGAAGCCCCAACTCCCACTCCCAGGATCTTGCTGCGTTCAATATTGCTGGTATTTATGACCGATTCAACAATTTCCGCAATCTGGGCTAAAACTTGATTCGCTGGAGCCTCAATGTCAAACTGTTGTTGCTGATTAGCAAGTAATTCATCATGTAAATTAGCGACAGCTACTCGATAGATGCCCACGCCGATATGAATCCCAACTACAAAACGAGCATTGGGCTCTAATCGAATTCTCGTACGGGGGCGACCTACCGGACGCATTTCTCCCGGTTCTAATTCATTGTCTTCGTCCTCGAAAACAATCCCCTGATTGATCAGCTCGGAAATTATCTTGGTGATGGTTGTGTTGGAAAGGTTTGTCTTCCTGGCAAGCTGGACTCGTGATAAGCTTGGCTCGGTTAATAAACTAAGCAGAATAACCCGCAGGTTATGCAGCTTGACAAAATTTATATTGCTTCCCTGGAAATCTTGCTCTGTGATTGGAGTAATCTCCGTAAATAGGTAGCTTGCTTAATTATTTATTCAACTTGAATAAATAATTAAGCCTATTATATTGATCAAGAGACTTCTTGTCAATCTATTTCTTCGATGATTCAAAAGAATATATTTATTATGGATCAGGAAAATGGGTGAGAATGGTGTAAGGAACAAATATTCCTTCCATTCAGAATGCACAAAAAAACTCACTAACCTTAAAGGATCACCTAAGAAATTCTATGGATGATTGCAACTGCCAGGACGGATTTCTTAATCAGGGAAACGAAAGAGAAAAATGGAGACAATGTTTTTCAAGGACATCATTTGTATCAAAGCCCCATTTGACAGGGCTTGGGATCACCTTTCCTTGCTTCATACCGATGCATATCGGGGAACAATTTGGGTACAGATATGCTAGAACAGTATGGTTATTTTGGGCGATATTAGACGCATTGAACGATTGTTTTCCCTATTTCCCCGGCATTTTTTATCCATCGCACTGAAGAAGACGCGGGTTCGAATTCCGCCAGGTCCACTTATCCGACCTACTAAATGGTCTCTCCCGGGTCGATAGACTCTCCGACAAAAGTTTCCCTGAAGCTCCTCGCCGACGGCGGATCTATGGCTATCAATCACCCCGGTTATTTGCATATCGTTATGACCTGTTATAAACAATGCATAAATTTGGTAACGTTGTCCCAGGATAAGCCGCGTGTAAGGAAACCCGGGTGATTAAAGTGCAAGGATGCGGGACATATGTCCCTCCTACAACGGGACATCTGCCTATCGCCTTTGAAGCCGTAATCTTGTATGCTAACCATAGCCTGAGCAATGAAACACGATTTCTACCGGGCTCAGGCATCACGCTCATGGTCTGCATGGCGTAATCAAGCGTTACTCACACGTTGGCTGGGATATTCCCGCTGGAGAATTGTTCTGGCCAATTTAGTTAAACCACTTTTTAATTGGATAGAGCGCACAGTAGTGAAAAAGAACATTAATGATATAAATGTAAACTCTGGACAGATGAGTACCGGTGTCGAAATCCTGCTTAAGATGTCCCTTAAGATCTTGACAGGTGCTAAGGAGGATATTCAATGTTAGATAAGCGATTAAGATGTGAGATGGCTCGGCGAGAACTGATCATTTCAGTCAGCGTTTGCACTTTGACATATCTACCATCAGATCTACTAAGTCCGGCAAAGGGGGAACTTATAGGCTGCTGAGAGGATACCCACCCTCTCCGCTCACTTCGCTCGGGGACAGACTCCTCTCCGCGCTAAGATTTTCTACTCTACCCGCAAGTCTCATTGGGATCTTCAGTTCCACAAAGGGGCAATTTCGCTGCCCAACTCGCTCTTAGATTTATCGTAGCACCGGGCACTTCTCCAGGCGCATATATTGGCTAAGATATACTCTTTATTTGAGACAGTTGTCATCTGAAAAAGATGATACCCTACCTTGCTTGCAGTCCCTCAATTCTATACAATATATTCAATATTCGGAATATTGAATAAACAAATCGTTTGTTGATTGCTTGATTTCTTTTGCACCCTATGGAAGACTATACTCCTCCTGCGAACTTATTCAAAGCGCTGATGCATCCAGCCAGGCTATCTATCCTCGAAATCCTGCGGGATGGCGAGCAATGTGTGTGTCACCTGGAGGCAGTGCTGGGCTGTCGCCAGGCTTATATATCACAACATCTCATGTTTTTACGTGAAGCCGGGCTGGTTGAAGACCGGCGAGAAGGCACACGCATATATTACCGGGTGATCAAACCAGAAGTATTCCATCTGGTAGATGCTGCGATCCAAATGAGTGGGATGAAACCAATCGAGAAGCAAAATGCAAAGGTAGATGACTGCCCCTGCCCCAGATGCAACCCTGCCAACCCTAGGACAAATTTGCTTGAAAATCCCATGATCGAGCTGGAAAAAACGCTATGACGAATTATCTTGAATATCAAATCGACAAATTTATCTTCAGAATTGCGGATGATCGCTTCTACACCGATTATGGATTATGGGTAAAGCCGGGAACCACGACTGCCCGGATCGGTATATCCGATTACATGCAGCAACGCAGTGGAGATGTAGCCTTTGTAGAAGTAAAACCTGAAGGAACGGTCTTGGCTGTTGGTGACGAGCTCGCCGTGATTGAAACGATAAAAGTGAACATCAGCATTGTATCGCCCGCTGCGGGTAAAGTGATTGAGGTTAATCCATTAATGGAAACTTCCCCCGAAGTGATCAACCAAGACCCTTATGGGACAGGCTGGTTGGCAGAGATTGAACTGGGTGACCGGGTAAATAGTCTCGAGCGCTTGCTCGATCCACCCACCTATTTATCAAAAATCAGGAAAGACGCTGAACAGGCATTGGATGCAAAATGAGTGAACCTGTCGAAAGACCCAGGATTGTAGTTGTCCCTTGCAGTGGCATCGGCAAGACCTATGGCAGCGTCAGCCGGGAAGCCGCTTATATCGTAACAGAAGACTTGCGACCTGAAGATACCCGGCTTCTTGCGCTCTCTAAGCTTGTCTTGGGAGACGATGAAGCCAGATCAGTTGTGGCGGAAAATCCTGCCATCACGATTGATGGCTGTAAACTAGCCTGCGCCACAAAAATGGTGCTGGAAAGCGGTGGGAAGGTTGCCAAGGATTATACTGTTTTGGATGTCTACCGGCGATATCGACAATTCAAACCCCAAGGGATTGCTGAGCTAAATGAAGGGGGATTGCAATTGGCACATGCGCTTGGGAACGAAATTGCACAGGTCGTAGATGAGCTTACCACCGACGAGGAAGGCAGATAGCATGGTCGACCTTCCCAAGAAAAAAGTGGGCATTATCGCTTGTTCAGGCGAAGAATTAGCCGAAGGCACAATCACCAGGCTGGCCGCACTTAAGGTGCTGGAACAATTGCGCCCCGATAATACAGTGACGATTTGCCTGCCACTTTTTCTGGCAGGCGGTGAAGGTGACCGGGCATTTGCCAGGTTTTATCCAACCATTTCCGTGGATGGGTGCGAGCTGTTGTGTGCAGCCAGGGCTACGGAGAAATATTCCAATAAACCAGCCGCAAGCATTATGGTGCGGGATTTGATCAGGGAAAACAACCTCGACCAACCGTGTGGAAAACGTCACTTGGACCCGGCTGGTATCCAGGCTGTCGAAGCCACCGCTGAAAGGATTACCCAATTGGTCGATGAGCTGGTTGGAACCACCTGGGACCGTAGATACGGCGAGCTTATCCCAATCGAGCTAGCTCAAGTACCTACTAATGAAAAAGACTCTGAACCAGAGATAACTGTATGTGCTTGTGGCTCAGGGATTCCCGTCCAGAAAGTTTTTATCGGGGAACGTGAAGTTCAGATTGTGGGCTTGCCCCTCATCTTCCAGCAATTCGTTGAAGCCGAAAAGGCTCCCAATGCAGCCACCCTGGATGAGTTGATGGCTACCATAAAAATATATAATCCCATACCTGCCGAGGAAGAAAAGGCTTATTCCGATGGTGTACGAAATGCCTATATGAAGTACTGGTTCAAGGAAAAGGATAAATGAGCCAGACAGCCACCTACCACTCAACTGTTACATGGAAAGGCGAGCACCTGGGGCATATTGCAATGGGGAACGGGCCCGAGATGGATTTTTCTGCCCCACCGGATGCTAAGGGTATTCACGGTGTGCTCACCCCAGAAGACGCTTTCGTGGCAGCAGTGAACACCTGCATCATGCTTATGTTCCTTTGGTCGTGTGAACGATTAAAGCTGAACTTGCTTTCATATGAATGTCGTGCGGAAGGCACAAAACTGATTGAGCTGGATAAGACTGAGAGATTCACAAAAATCCTGCTCACCCCAAAAATCAGAGTGGAAGCTGAAAATGAAACGCCAGACAACCTCCAGGCACGTTTACGCAGGGCATTGAAGTCCGCCCAGAAGTACAGCCTGGTGGCAAATTCGATAAAATCTGAGGTCATTATCGAGCCAACAATTGAGATTGGCTGACGAATTATATAAACGTGGTTGTAAAAACTGCCTGTAGAGATGCGAATAACGGAGGCTGCATATGCTTACAGTAAAGGTTCTTGGTTCAGGTTGTGAGAATTGCAAGAAGGTTGAAGGGATGGCTCGCAAGGTAATTACCACCATGGGCATGGAAGCAGAGGTCATTAAAGTGACCGACTGGTCTGAGATCAAGAAGTATCCGATCCTGGGGACACCAGGCCTGGTCATCAATGAAAAGGTAGTATGTGCCGGGCGAGTCCCCAGCGAAGCCGAGGTAACGACCTGGTTGGTGAATGCATTGGTGTAGGATGAAACGGAAAGTATTGTTCCTTTGTACGGGCAATTCCTGTCGCTCCCAAATGGCTGAAGCAATCGTCAACACCCGGTTGGGAGATCGATGGGAGGCATCCAGCGCAGGTACAAAACCAGTTGGATATGTCCACCCAAAGGCATTGGAGGCCCTCCGTCAAGTTGGCATAAACCACACAGGGAGGTCCAAATCGGTAGATGAATTTCGTGGAGCAGATTTTGACCTGGTGGTGACCTTATGTGATTCAGCTGCTGAAGAATGCCCTGTCTGGATTGGGAAAGGGAAGCGTATGCATCATGGCTTCCCCGATCCGGCTGAAACCTATGACATGCGCGTTTTCCGAAAAGTTCGGGACGATATTGCTCGAGACATCATCGCTCTACTACAAGACTACGAGAAAGGTGCAATATGAGTGTGACCAGTTCAACGATTAACTCTGACGCGAGTGTTACTAAGCGACTTTCCTTCCTTGATCGCTATCTAACTTTATGGATTTTCCTGGCGATGGTCATCGGGGTAGGCATTGGTTTTCTATTTCCTGAGGCAGTCCAGCAATTCAATCAAGCAGTTTCAGTGGGAACCACCAACATACCCATCGCGATTGGTTTAATCTTGATGATGTATCCCCCACTTGCTAAGGTTCGCTATGAAGAGCTGGGCGATGTTTTTAAGAATTGGAAGATCCTGGGATTGTCCCTGCTTCAGAATTGGGTGATCGGGCCGATCTTGATGTTCGTCTTGGCGGTCATCTTTTTACACGATTATCCAGAATATATGACCGGCCTGATCCTGATCGGACTGGCGCGCTGTATCGCCATGGTGATCGTGTGGAATGATCTGGCAAAAGGTGATACTGAGTATGCAGCTGGGTTGGTGGCATTCAACAGCATTTTCCAAGTGCTGTTTTATTCCGTGTACGCCTATATATTCATTACTGTAGTGCCTACCTGGTTTGGAATGGCTGGAAAGACAGTCAACATTACTATCTCCGAAATTGCCAAGAGCGTCTTCATCTACCTGGGGATCCCCTTTATCGCTGGATTTCTAACGCGATTCTTCTTGGTGAGGGCGAAGGGAAAAGAGTGGTACCACTCAAAATTTATCCCCAAGATCAGTCCAATCACGTTGATCGCATTGCTATTTACCATCATTGTAATGTTCAGCTTGAAGGGAGAATATATCGTCCAATTACCGTTAGATGTGGTGCGTATTGCTATCCCACTGCTGATCTATTTCGTGGTGATGTTTTTATCCAGTTTCTTCATGAGCAAGGCAATTGGAGCCCCGTATCCCCAGGCAGTGACCCTGTCTTTTACCGGTGCCAGTAATAACTTCGAGCTGGCCATTGCAGTTACCGTTGCTGTATTTGGGATAGCCTCCGGACAAGCATTCGCTGCAGTGATCGGACCACTGGTTGAGGTGCCGGTCATGATCGGATTGGTAAACGTGGCATTTTGGCTTAAAAAGAGGGTATATCATGCATGATTGAAGTCAAGATCCTAAGTTGCCGGTCTGCTCAACGTTATGCCGTCCGGCAAAGAGTGGTGGCAGCTAAAAGAGACTTACTGGATGAATATCCGGAGCTTGAAATGGCAATTCTGGAATTGAAGGATTGGTCTCATATTGAACCGTACACCCAGATACTCGCTGCTCCGAGCATTGTGGTCAACGAAAAGCTGGTTTGTGAGGGCAGGTTTCCTGCCCGGCAAGAAGTACTGGATTGGTTGAGAGGTGCATTGATCGACAATCGGTCGCGAACATGTCATCATAGGGTTAATGAAGGGAGCTGATATGAAAAAAGCTATGACCCTGATCTTGGAGGACGAGCAAATAATTGAGCTATTTCGGATTCTCATCGATAATGATGCCCAGGACGCCCTGTCATTTGTAAAAACTCACTTCAAGAGCAAGGCGCGTGAGCTTCTGGAAGGTGGCTGAAAAGTGATGATCGAGATACCTGGTGCAGGTATCGTACAGGTGACCAGTAATATGCTGAAACCATAAGGAACCTATGTACCTTGAGTCGATCATCCTGGTAAAAATCCTTCCCTGTTTGGCCGAACCAGGGAAAATCATTGTTATCGGTGAGCCATCCCGAAGGCTCGATGATGTCTTACCTTACCTGGCGACATTACCGAATGTGATCTCGTATAACCCCGATACCTCCACGCTGACGCTTCGCCGGCAGCCTGGTTTTATCTCTCTCTACTCAGATAAGGCCTATATCACCAAAGTAAAGGATACTGAAGAAGGATTGGAATTATTCCAGGCTTTGGTTGAAGCGATCAATGCCACCTGGGATCATCGGGCTGAGCTCGTGGCAATGACTGCTCGTAAACACGCTCCACGCCCCCTGGATATTTGGACTTTATTACCCCAAACAAACTGTAAAAAATGTGGCGAGGCCACATGTATGGCTTTCGCCTGCAATTTACTGCTGCACGAGCGGACCTTAGATGAATGTTTACCGCTTTATTCTGATGAATGCTTTGCAGAACGTCAAGCCAGCCTGGTTGCCATGCTAAATTGATCCTTGTTATTGTTGCTTGATCTTAATAACGACGGGCTTTTGTAACCTCACTCTTCGCTACACATCCGGGAGAAACCTCAAACACTTGGTGTGCGGGTAATAGTTATCCCTGGGATTCGCGGTCCCCAGTAAATAATAGACAGATGGCGCTTGGCTTAGAGCCTGTTGTCATGCACTCAGCAGCTTATTTCTGAGTCTCCTCGTCGACGAGCACCCTGCGTAGATGTTTTCCGACCATGTTCTTGGGTATTGCACTCCTGAATTCAATATAACGCGGTACTTTATAACCCGACAGTTTCTCCCGGCAGAATTTGCGCAAGGTTTCCGCCTCGAGTTGTTCGCCGGCCTTGACGACAACCCAGGCCTTGACTGCTTCGCTAGTCTGCTCATCTCTCACCCCGCCCACACAGACTTCCTGCACCGCAGGGTGCATGGCAATCACCTCTTCCACCTCACGCGGCCAAACCTGGAAACCACTCGGCTTGATCACATCCTTCTTGCGATCGATTAAGAAAAGATAGCCATCATCATCAAGGTAGCCAATATCACCGGTATACACCCATCCATTGCGGATCATCAAGGCGGTCTCTTCCGGTCGCTTCCAGTAGCCTTCCATGATCTGTGGTGCGCGAATGGCAATTTCACCCGCCAGATTGGGAGGCAGCTCCTGTAATCCGGTTTCCATGTCGACGATCTTGAGATCTACATCGGGCAGCGGAAGGCCTGTCGATCCTTCCTTGTTCTCCCCATGCACAGGGCAGACCACGGCTGCCAGGACTGTCTCGGTCATGGCGTATGCATCCAGTAATCTGCCATTGGTCAGCTTCTCAAACCGGTCTTTCGTCTCTTTCAGCAAGGGAGCTGCAGCTGAATAGCATACCTTCATGGATTTAAAATCGACCTTGCCTGACAAGACCTCCGGATGGTTCAGTAGGGCATTGAAGAGCGTCGGTACTCCATGCAACACTGCCGGACGTTCCTTGCGCAGCGTTGCTATCAGGTCATCAATATCCCGTGGGTTTGGTACGATCACCATCGGGTAGCGAGCCACAAGTGAAGTGTTCATGCCCATGTTTCCATATACATGGAAGAGTGGCATCACCAGGGTCAATCGGTCGTTCCAGTCGCTGAGCACCGTAGCCGCATAGGCGTGCAGCTGCATTGCCGAAATTAGCAATGATCGGTGGGTCGCCAGCACTGCTTTCGGCTTGCCAGTGGTGCCTCCGCTGAAGAGCAATATGGCTGGGTCAACTGGCTTAACCTGTACAGAAGGTTTCCCCGAACCCTTGTTGCGCTTCAGCAGGTCAGCAAAGACATAATCACCTGGTTTTATCTCGATGCGGTAGCCTTCCTTCTTTTCTTTCACCAGGGTGAAAAGGAACGCCAACATGGGTGGCAGGAAGTCTTTAATGTGGGTTGCGATTACGCGCTTGACCCGTGTCCGCGGCTGGACGGATTTAACCTTATCGTAAAATGGATTGAGCACTACGACTGTTTCGGCCTCGCATTCATTCAGAGCATGTTCAAGCTCGTATTCTGTGTAGGTTGCGTTGATCGGGCAGAATATAGCCCCGGCTTTCCAGGAACCAATTTGTGCGATCACTGCCTGTGGTGAATTGGGTAGCAGCGAAGCCACTATCTCACCCTTCTTAACCCCCATATCTATCAAGGCTGCTGCAAAGTCATTTGATAAGCCTTCCAGCTGGCTAGCACTGACGTGCAACCCTTTGAAGATTAAAGTCAGTTGTTCAGGTTTCTGTTGTACAGTCTCCGCCAGAACATCAAGCAAGGTAAGGTTGGGATAGGGCTCCAGGCTATGAGGCAATAATGGATCGTAACTTTTTAACCAAGGCTGTTCATGCATGTTGTTTGCTCCTTCCGTCCCAGCAACTTTTGGCTACGACTTAATTATCTTACTTGAAAACGATAAATTAAACAAATAAAAAAGCAAGACACACTCGAGCTGCTTTGTTGAAGACTGCCGAAGCGTCATCAGCCATAAGATTTCGTCGCTAAGAGGCATTGTCTAGCATTAGATGCATAATTTGGCTAACCAAACATGATGGTTTAGGTGCTTAAGGGGTGATATAGAAGGGAGGCTTCAATGTCAAAAACTCCGATTGTTTACGAGAGCAGACACCAGATCAAGTTCTCCGATCTTGATCCTTATAATCATATGCACACTGCAGTCTATTCAGGGTATTGTGTCGATCATCGAATGGAAGGCCTGCGTGGTGGGATCTGAAGTCCCTGGCCAGGTTACCGTTCATGATATGGGTCAGAAAGCTTGAGATCGATTTTCTGCGGCCTGTCATTGGTGATCAGGAGATCACGATCACTTCATTTTTAAGAGAGTTCCATGGGCCGGATGCGCATATCGAGTGCAGCATAAGCGATATCGAAGGGATTACGGTTTCACGCTGGCGTATGATCGTCGCTTACGTCGATAAGCATACGAATTGAGCCATTGATTGGCCTGAAGGGACCATGGCCATGTTCTTTGAAGGTGAAGCTCCTACATCTGGATAAGCAGAAATGGTGATAAGCATCTTCCGTTGGCTAGGGTTCCAGGGTCATCATTTCACCTTCCATTGATGGATATGACGATCGAGCATCCTTTGTGCGATTACACATCCATGCATAGTTGTTCACTAAAATAAGGCTATCCATCCCCGCCTGCAGCTAAGATATTACAAGCCTGTATCAACGTGGCAGAGCTGGTTGTATGTATTGCAACCATTTGAGATGGAATAGTATTTTGTTGAGCATATTTTCCCTTAGCAATATAAGACAGTATATACGTTAACTCAGCGGCCTTGCGTAAAGTCGAATTGTTAATAAGTAGGTATAATTTCACTATTCCGTCTTTGGAGACCAACATGACCGAACCTACCTCGTCCCACCCGCGTATCGCCGCATGGCTTGCACATATCCGAGCTCTTTCGGTGGATATTGGCCCACGCGGACCAACCCGTGAAGGTGAACGCCAGGGAGCATTATATGCACAGTCTCAATTTTCGAAATTAGGCTTAACCGCTACCCTCGAAACCTTCCGAAGCGCGCGATCCATTTTCCATCCCCATTTATTAGCGAGCTGCCTGATGCTGCTCGCATTTATCCTCTTCCCGTTGGGTGGTAAGACGACGGCTATTCTAGCAGCACTCCTGTCCATAGTTGTGCTGGTGAGCGAGCTGTTGGAGCTGAGCTTTATAAATAACCCCTTCCGCATGATCGTCCCCAAAGGGCAGAGTCAGAATGTTTTTGCGACCATACTACCAAAAGGGGAACAACGTCGCGACCTTGTCCTGGTTGGTCACCTAGATAGCCAGCGCACCCCGATCATCTTCAGCACCAGAAAGTGGGTAAAGATTTACGATCGCTTCACCATGGTTGTTTTTGTCACTTTTATCTGGCAGGTTATCATCTACAGTTTAGCAAGTCTGATCCAGATTCCCTGGGCCTGGTACGCTAGTACCCCCACTGCGGTGTGTTCAGTGCTTCTGGCGATTATGTGCCTGCACGCTGAATCCACGCCTTTCACTGCAGGTGCCAATGACAATGCCAGCGCGGTCGGTATGGTCCTGGCTTTGGCCGAAGAATTCGTCTCCCAGCCACTTCAACACACCCGCGTGTTTACGGTTTGTACCGGTTGTGAAGAAGTCCAACATTACGGCATGATCGATTTCTATCAGCGACATTTGTCAGAACTTAAAAACCCTACTGCTCTCGTCTTTGAAATGCTTGGTTGCGTCAGCCCAGCCTGGCTAAAGAAAGAAGGCATTATCGTGCCCTTTAAAGCCGACCCACACCTGGTGGAGATTGCCGAAAGCCTTGCCAAGCAGCACCCCGAGTGGGATGCTCACCCGGCGTTGATCAGCGGGGGGAACACCGAAATGGCAGATGCTGCGCGGTGTAAAATACCAGCCATCACCATCACCGGTACCACGCGGGACGGGGAATCTCCCTATTGGCACCAGGTTGCGGATACATACGATAAGATGCAGCCGGAGTTAATGGAAAAGACCTGGAACCTGACCCTGGCGATGATTTCGCGCTTAGATAACGAGTGATAGGTCTTATCATTTTTTTGCGAGTGATTGAACGCTCTTAATATGGATTAGTGAATTGATCCACGAAAGGAAAAGCAGTAATGTCCACTATAGATCCACTTATAAAAGAATTTTTGAGCCAAAAAAGGGTTACCGTGGTGGGTGTTTCGGATAAGCGCGAGACCGGTTGTAACGCGGCCTATCGACGGTTTAAGGCTGCTGGTTACACTGTCTCTGCGGTGAATCCCAGACTGACCTCCTTTGATGGTGATCCGTGCTACCCCGACCTCAAATCCATTCCGGAAAAGCCGGATGCGGTTTTTATCCTCACCAATCCGAAGGTGACCGAGCAGATCGTCCAGCAATGCGTCGATCTCGGAATAAAGTATGTATGGATGCACTGTATGATGGGTACCAGGCCAGGTTTGGCTGCAAGTATGACCAGCGTCTCACCCGATGCTGTACGCATGTGTAACGAAAACGGGATCAAGGTCATCCCTGGAACATGTCCGAACCAATACCTCAATCCCGACTTTGGTCACTCCCTCATGCGTATCATGTTCCGCACATTCGGGTTTCATAAAACTAGCTAGTGATTTCATTTACCCAGCTGATCGCCTGAAGGCTATTTATTGATGATCAACTGGATTTACCCCATGAATAAAAAAATTCAGGCTGCCTTGTCGACAAGGCAGCCTGAATGGTGTGATGTATCATAAAACCAAACTTGTGCTCACATCGTAATGGATGTGAACACAAGACTGGTGGCTATATCAATTCGTGGGATTTTCTTTTATCGATCGTCCTAAGCGGTTTCCCAGCGATTATACTCTTCAACAGTCCAGGATTTGTTATGGACATACTGGACAACAATACCAGCCGCAACCATCAAGGCAAAGACCACTAGCAAGAACCATGATTGTGAGAGGTAAACTTTCACAGGATTCTCGAGCATGTTTGTTGCTGGGTTGAGGATTTGGATGATGGTGCCAAAAGATACTGCAGCTCCCATGATTGCCGTAGTGATGATGATCACCCACTTTGCCAGGTTGAATCGCAGGGTAACGAAGATCATGACAGCCCCAACGATGATGCCAATCAACCAGAGCAAGAAGCCGCCCTTCATATTGAAAAGCCCCATCAGGCCGTAGACAGCGACGAAATAGCCCAGGGAGCCAGCAATGATTGCAACAGCAACGATATAGAACAGGTAGGATAGTACGGCAAATATTGCCCCAACCACGAACCCAACCACCCATCCGGTTACATCGACCAGGAATCCAGAGCTATTGAAAAGCCATTGGACTGTGTTTGCTCCGAGGAAGAGGCCAAAAAAGAAACCCCAGATCGGGAGCAGGATGAGAAATAGTCGGTAGCCGGCAAAAGTGAGCAGAACGCCGAACAGCATTCCGATCAAGCCTGCACAAAGTATATTAAACGCGGTCATATTCATTCTCCTTTTTTATTTTTGCCATTTTTGGCATTCTCGTGATGCTATAACCCTGACTTTCGAAGTAAGTTACGCGCCTCATCAATTTCTATGATCGATTAAAGAAAAAACATCTTTTGGTAACACGCAAAATTGTCATCTTGGTGATTATAGATAATTGGGGATATCAATTTTAGGAGTGGGATTAAAATATATAAGCCACAAAGAGCCTTCCTTTTCAATTTTAATTTCACGTCCCACACCAAGGAGTGCAACATGTCTCAGAAGGATAAGGACAAAAAAGAAAAAACCAAAGTAAGCGATGAAGGGAACTCTGCCGTCAAAAAAGCCGAAAAAGAAAAAACAGACCAATCAATTGAAAATAAACCGACCGGAGTGACCCACACAGACGAAAAAGCTACCCGTGTGGACGAGAAGATCTACAATAAAGAATTGCGCAGGCTGCAGGTGGAGCTGGTCAAGCTGCAGGAATGGATCCGCACCAAGGGTCTTAAGCTTGTCGTGATCTTTGAAGGCCGTGATGCAGCTGGCAAGGGAGGCGTGATCAAGCGTATCACCGAGAGCTTGAACCCACGCGTATGCCGCGTGGTTGCTCTACCTGCACCCACAGAGCGCGAAAAGACCCAATGGTACTTCCAACGCTACGTGGCGCATCTGCCAGCAGCAGGTGAGATGGTGCTATTTGACCGTAGCTGGTACAACCGGGCAGGCGTTGAGCGGGTGATGGGGTTTTGCACTGAAGCAGAATATAACGAGTTCCTGCGCTCGGTACCTGAGTTTGAACGTATGCTGGTTCGCTCAGGCATCATCCTGGTCAAGTATTGGTTCTCCGTCAGTGACAAAGAACAAGAACAACGTTTCCAGGCGCGCATTGCCGACCCGACCAAGCGCTGGAAGCTCAGTCCAATGGATCTTCAATCACGGGCGCGCTGGGCTGAGTACTCCAAGGCGAAAGATGAGATGTTTTCCTATACGGATATTAAGCAAGCGCCCTGGTACGTAGTCAATGCGGATAATAAAGAATGCGCCCGGTTGAATTGCATCCACCACCTGCTTAGCATGATTCCCTATGAAGACTTGACCCCCGAGCCCATCACCTTACCCCCCCGCCAGGGGGAGAAGGGCTATGTCAGGCCGCCCATCACCGACCAGACATTCGTCCCAGAGATTTATAAGCCATCCGAGCCAGGCAAGCCTGATTAACTTGAAATATTCCTGATTAGATCGATGGATAACTTGCGCGCAGGCGAGGAATAGCTTCGTTGGTAATTTGCTCGAACATCGGCATCAATATCGGGACGAACGGATAAAAAAATATAATTTCGCTGATTCCGATTTCCAGATAGCATTTTATGATTTCTTCAAAAGCACCCGGAGTAGAATACAGGCGCTGGTACTCTTCTTGCGTATAGATGAGCACCGAGCGACGCAGCGTTGAAGGATCCCGACCGAACTCAGCACAATACTTGTCCAGGTGAGCGTTACGTTCACGCGTCAATCCCACCATTTCTTCGCAAGATTGAACGTTCATTCCACCGAAGGTATTCCAGGTATCTGCATATTGCGCCGCGATCTTGAGCATACGTGGTCCGTTGCCACCGATCATCAATGGAGGCCGTGGCTTTTGGATGGGCAGCGGGTTAATCACCGTACCCGCTACCTGGTAATACTTTCCGGTGTAAGTTGTTTCGGGGTTGCGTAGCAATTGGTCGACGATCTCAACTACTTCCTTGAAGCGATCGACCCGCTCCCTTGGGGGCCAATCCGGGGTCCCCGTCATGGCATAGGAGATATCAACTTCACCCGGAGCTCCGGCACCCAGGCCCAGGTCAAGCCGACCGTTGGAAATGTGATCAACCGTCATTGCTTGGCGAGCCAGGAATGCGGGATTTCGCCAGGGGGTTGCTGACAGTAAACCGATACGGATATTTCTGGTTTGCGTTGCCAGAGCTGCCAACAGAGTCCAGCCTTCGTACCAGTGTGCCTTTGGTTCGGCAAAGTTTACGAAATGGTCTGCCAGCATGATTCCATCAAGGTCAGATGCTTCCAAGAATTGCCAGCGTTTGATCATTTCGGGCCAGGGAGCTTCTTGCATGGCTGCTACAACAAAGCGAATTGGGTGTGCCATTAACATTCTCCTATGTGAAGTTACGGATCAAACGAGACATATTATCAGTTCATATACTATCCCACCCAGCACTCCGTTCATCCTGCCTGGAACACCGGAGGAGGTCATGCCCAGGCAGGATGAGAAAGGGGGGTTCAAGGTGCAGGCTGCCGATTGACCTTCGCCTTGAGGGTGGAATCAACCAAAATCGCAGCCCCGATCAAGACGAAAACGATGAACGGGAATGCGGATGCAAAGCTCTCTCCGGTAAAAAATGCCAGCGTGCTCAGAACCAGGAAGCCTGCTGCTGGGTATCGTGTCCAGGTATATCGATGGTTGGTGCTCAGGCGCCATGTCATCCCAAACGTGAACGCTAATCCCAGGAACAAAAGACTGGTATACGCACCTAACCGGTGGTTAGCGACGAAAATGTAATCATAGGCTGGAAGCAACCTGTTCATTATTGCCACTGCCCCAACGCTGGTTAAGATACCCGCAGGGATGAGTGCCCACCGGTTTTTATTTGACCGTGAGGACAGCACATAGAAAGGTATGGAGCAGAAGAGCAGTATTGCTGGTCCCCAAATTGCCCCGTGGATGATGGATTCCGCGATGTAGAAGACTCCAATGAAACTAAAGAAAGCGGCAATGAATTGGGTCCATTTGCAGTCTGAGGTAGTCAGGCAGCCTACCAGGAATGGCAAAGATATTGAATACAATATCATTGCGATAAGTAGGGTCTCATTCACAATCCCCATCAGCGCTGGTACGAAGGCGAGGATGGTCAATAACCAGGCAGGGATTAATAGCCCCCACTGTTTCCGGTTAATAAAATACCCGACATAACAGGGGATAGCCAGGCTCAGCAGGAAGGGGAAAGCTACGATTGGGGTTGCATAGGCAGAAAACACGCCGGCAGCATTCAGTGCCAGGGCTGCAAATATCAAAGCTGGAAAGAGCCATGTCCAATGCCTTGTGCCGCTAAGGAAATAACTCAGGAAGGACACGCCACTTAAGAAGGCAAAGATGAACACTGATAGCCATCCTGCAAAACGGTCGAAAGGTACATATCCTCCCAGGCAGGCCAGGGTCAATCCGGCCAGGAAGAGAAATATGATCCCCCAGATTATTTTTAGAATTTGCGTTTTCATATCATTACCTCTTTTTGCGATTGCCATTTTTTGCTCTGGTGTGAGGTGGCATTCAGAATGGTACTTACCAGGAACAGTGCCCCATATACATACCAAAGGGGTTTATATACCAGTGCCAGAGGCCACCAATAGAACATCACTGTAGCGAGATATAAAGAAATATAGGGTACAAATACTAGCCAAAATGGAGGCACCCGCCACTGGATTTGCAGGACATATTCAACGCTATATCCAAAAACTGCCCAGATCAAGAAAATGAATCCCGCCAGCCAGTATGACCAGGCCATGCCAACCAGGAGGAAGTAGATGCTTAATCCCACAGCTGGAATGCACAGCAGATAAATGATTTTTCCATATCGCATGGCTTTGGTAAAATGCCATTTCCTGAGGGCGAAATGGATGATCAAGGCTATTTGGAAGATAAAAGCCCATACTACAAACACGATCTCTGAAATTTCATATTCTGCCATTACGCCACCTCATTTCTACGCTTCATGAACGATTTTATATATTTGTATCTATGCCTCACTTCTCTAACGGGCTGCAAGTGTGGCGACGAACAGGAATATATCGGCCGCCATGTGGATCATATACGCGCCCCAGATGCTGTCAGTTTTATACATCAGGATTCCACATGCCAGGCCCATGGCAAACGTGTTGACTAAGAAAATCGGCACTGCGAAAGCGGGTAAATAAACCACTGAGGTCATGTGTAGCAGGCCAAATGTCACTGAAGTCAGCAAGACCGTTCCTGCTATCCCGATAAGGGGATACATTTTCTTCATAAAGAGGCCTCTGATCCACAACTCTTCGGATAGGGCATTGAACATAGAAAACAGGAATGCCCAACCGATCACGGGACCAAGCTTGGCCAGCTCGTATCCCGGCCCAAAGAAAATGAGCGCTGAAGTGAAAAAATCGGCCAATACTAAACCGCCGATGCCAAATCCCCACTTATAATTTTGGTTGCCGACTTTTAAGAATATCGAGCCGAGGTCTGCCCCTGATACCAGCGTCAGCACGATTATGGGGACGATGACCAGCAATGTTTCGTAAATTTTCGCCAATGCCATGATCCGGTTTTCGTCTCCTGTCCAACCGAAAAGGTGCACGAAATCAGTGTTGTAGCCTGCAAACAGGTCTGAGATTAGATTAACAGACGAAGCGATGAAGAAAGCGTATGCGACGAACCAGTATTTATTGAGACTGTCGCTGTGTTTAAAAAGCAGGGCGGCAGCCAAGAAGATGGCTGTGGTGCCGGCCGCATAGGCGGTATTGCCATTGGTGGGGAACAGAGTAACATAATTCGTACCGAATAGGAAAACCGCCATGGAGCAAGCCAGCAGAATGATAAACAACCCCACCTGAGATAACAGGCTGGTTGGAAGCACCTTCGCCTGCATGGTTGGTAAAGAAGACTGGTTTGAAGTAAGTTCGATTTTCATTTTGATCCCTTTTTATTGTTCATTGAGTTTTTAGCGATGCGATGATCAATTCGCCAACCAGCTGAACCTTTCCGGTCAGGCTGTAATTGCCCTCGCAGTTGATTCCTTGGTAACTATAGATAAAACTGAATTCCAGATCGCTACGTTGGATGTTCGGATCGCTCCCATCTCCCTGGTACCAGATGGACTGGATCTGTCCACTAGGGCAGACCAGGTAAATCCGTTGGGCAGGTGAGCCGGCTACCTCGAGCGTTCCTCCAGGAATGAACTGACCCTGGCCTACCCCCGTCGGCCATAGTGGGGTTTCTTTTCCGACAGACCGGAAAGCCATGCGGATGCTGGGACTCACAGGCTGGTCATATCTTGGGCGTAAACTAAGTTCGCGACCATTCATCAGCGGATCAAATGTAGTTATTTCGTCCACCACCCAATCCTCCGGGAGCATGATTGAGAATCCGTACTTATCAGAGGTGTATGTCCAAAATCCCTGGTAGAAGTCGGCCTGGATCGTCACTGCAGTAGGAATTGGAGTTGGTTCAGCCACAACCGAAGGTTCTTCTTTAAATTGGAAGCTTGCCAGGAAACGATTGTTCAGCTCTACATCCTCTTTTTCCCCTGAGTGTCCGATGGTGATCTGGTATAGCTGACCGGCATGGGCGAAATAATATTGGTCGAATGCATAAGATTGTGGGCTCCGCTCGTGGCGGAAGTGGATGGCGGTTGTACCGGCAATCTGGATATCTGGCTGGCGATTCTCGCCCAGCAGGTTGTGATCGGTCAGCCACTGGACCAGGTCCACATCTTCAGTCGGTTGATAATCCTCCCGGTCGGATGGGTGGGCAACGGACCAGCTTTCCGTCCCCAGGCCGCCCCCGGAGAAGGTGAAACCACCCAGTGGATTGTCATTTTCCGTCATCTGGACGTCAGCAGGGTAATGAAAGCTGTAACCTAAGCTTTCATTACGGTAGATTTTCCATCCCAGCTCATCAGTTTCCGGGCTGACGGTAGGTTTCTCGTCTGAGGTTGGTTGGCATTCTCCACGGTAAAATGCCCACTCATCGCACTCGCTCCCATCTGGAAAGATGCATACACCCGATTGGCTACCATCCGAAGCAGTGCGGATTTCAACCTTATACCCTTGCTGTTCACAGAAAGCTGAGGCTGGGTTTGGTAGGGTGCTGATGGTCGGCTCAACCCTGGCTGTGCTGGTAGGTTGCGGATCAGTTAATTGGACAGAAACCGAGCAGCTGGTTAGCAGGATGCAGAATGCGAATAACAATGACTTAGCTTTCATTTTCAATCCTTTCAACGGTGATTACAGTGATATTGAGATTCCAGAGCTGTTCTAAAAAGCCGCGCAACGCAGGCTGATCAGTGAACTTGCCAATAACGACGGTTTCTCCTTTTGATTGGGGGGTGACGGTGAAATCGCCGTAACAATTGATCAGGTCTCGGTCAAGGCTTTCCTTGAGCACGATCCGGTAAGCAATCGATTGTTCCATGTGGTTGTGTCGCATCATCCCTCCGGTATTGAAAATTTGGGTCATGGCGGTAATCACAGCCTAATCATAGAATATCTCCTCATAAAAATCAGGCCCTGAAAGGGGTATAAAAGGGGTATTTTGAGAAATGGTCTTTTACCTGGCTCGTGCAGAATCCCACTATCAGGCACTCCGAAATTCGGAGACTCTCGTCCTCCATCAGTCAAAGATAAATATTCGTTCTTACCCGAAATCACAGAAGCTGTCCTTGGAGAAAGGACAGCTTCTATGTAATCGGGCGACTATTTGGCAGTTATTTATGGATGGATTTTTACGCCTTTCATTTACGCCATGATCCTTCACCGCTCAATCGGATATCACGGAGATTGAAGAGGACATACGCCAACAATGACATTCCAAGGCTAATTGCTAATAGAAGGAGCAGGCTTGTTAGGTCCAGCTGATCAAACGACAACACTGATTGGTAGTAATGATATGGGAGTGCTTTAGCTACCGCTGCGATGCGATCATCCAGGAAAGAAAGCGAAGATAACAGGTAGCTCAGCACCATGACGATGGCAGTCAGCATGGCAGCCAGGCTGCGGGAAGGTAAGAGCATACTCAACAGCAGTGCTAGTGCGGCATACAGGAGTAATTGAACAAGCAATGACAGGAAAGGGACAGCCATCTGCCCCCAGCTGACTCCCAGGCTCGAGCGACCCAACAATATACTGAAACCTAACCAGTTAAGGATCATAATTGAGGCGGCTGCTCCTAGAAGGCCCAGGAACCTGCCCCAGTAGAAGGGTGGGCGTCCAACCGGGTGGGCGATGATTAGATCTAACCGGCCGCGTTCTTCATCGTTAACAATTAAACCGCTTCCAGCGATGATCGAAAAGACGCCCAGGATCACCGGAAGCATTGAGAATGCATACATCCCCAGGAATCCAGCCGGGGTAAGCGGGCTGTTTACATCTGCACCAAAAAAAGCCAGGAATTCTGGAGGATAACCAGCGATCATTTGTTGGAACTTCCCTTGGTCTGCTCCAAGTGATTCATACATGGGGATGATCATCAACCCATACAGAGCCACCCCCAGGCCCCAACCGATGATCTGCCAGCGCATGCCGGTAAAGGTATAGCGGAACGTAGTCCATAATCGCTTCATGGTTACACTCTCCTTAGACCGATGTTTCTTTTTGGTAATAGGTTAAAAATACCTCTTCGAGGCTGGGACGCTCAGTTTCAAGGTCCAGTACGGGTAATTGGCTCATGGTTTGCACAAGGCGCTCCATATCACCCACCACCTCCAGGCTGAGACAGGCTTGATCGACCTGTGAAAGCAATTTGACGCCTGGAAGGCTGGTCAGGATGCTAAAATCTACCGGACGCTTGAATTGAATTGTGATGCGGTTGACGCTGGAGTGGGTCAGGCTGCTTGTATCGGTTACCTCCACGATTTCACCCGCCCGGATGATTGCCACCCTTCCTGCCAGGCTCTCCACCTCGCTCATAATATGTGAGCTGAAGAAAACTGTCGTTCCATCTGAATTAGCTTCGCGCAGCAAGCTCAATACCTCTCGCTGCATCAATGGGTCCAGGCCGCTGGTCGGTTCGTCGAGTAAGAGCAGGGCAGGTCGATGCATCAAGGCTTGTATAATGCCTACTTTCTGTTTGTTTCCCTTTGATAAATTCTTGATCGGTTGATTGAGATCGAGCGATAGGCGGCGTGCCAGTTGTTTCATATACTCCCGTTCAGCGCGTCCACCTCGCATATCATTGAAGAAACGAAGCTGGCGTTCTGCAGTCAGGTTGTCATAGTACTGCATTTCGCCTGGAAGGTAACCGGTCGAAGCCTGGACTGCAACCGGGTTTGCTTGTGGATCGATATCGAACAATCGGATGTTTCCACCGTCGGGTCGGATCATATCCAACATGCACCGGATCGTGGTGGTTTTCCCTGCCCCGTTCGGGCCAAGGAAACCAAAGATTTCGCCACGCTTTACTTCCAGGTTTATCCCGCGTAATGCCTGGATTTTTCCGTAGGATTTCGTCAATCTGTTAACTGTGATCGCTGCATTTGAGCCTGTGGTATTAGTTTTGGAATTGCCCATCTCATCCTCCGTGGAGCGGCCGTTTTTTCATTAAGTTTGGTTTATGCTTGCTTCAAAAAAGCTTCCTCATTATCGAGGTCAATTCCATTGGTGGGGTTCAGGTCATTGTCTCTGTTCTCACCTTCCGTGTCTACAGACAGGCTGATGACCTGGAAGTGTTCTAGAAATCCGCGCAGCTCTTCCGCATGGACAACCAGGCAGACCAATATTGATTGATCTTCTGGCTGTTCAATGATGCTTACCGCGCCATCCCAATTGATCTCAGCTGCGCTCAATACCCCATCCAGTTGGATATGGTAAAACTGGTTTTCACTGTATGTTAACTGAAGCTGGTCAATAGCATTTTTCATCATTTTGCTCCTGCATGTAGTTACATAGCCTGTTAAACAATACAGTAAAAAGCCTGAAGATACAGGCCCTTAAAAGGGTATTGATGGGGTATTTGGTGGACGATCCTACCGGTTGAGTTTACAACAAGCCAAGCTCAAGTGAGCGCTTGACAGCTTCGGTGCGTTTATGGACGTTTAATTTGCCGTAGATATTTTTTAGATGTTTATGCACCGTCTCAGGTGCGATGACCAGGCTTTCGGCGATTTCCTTGTCTGAATATCCCTGCGCCAGAAGTTTGAGTACTTCCATTTCACGCCTCGAAAGTGGCTCGATTAGTTCTGGCGTTGGAACGAGCGCACTTGGTTGGTCACTTACTTCACGGCTAGCCGTTAATAAGATCTTGTCTATATAATCTGTAAATATACCTGCCCGGTGTGCTTGCTTCAGCAATCCTGTCATCTTTGAACCTTCGATGATGAATACGTGCATATAGCCTTCAGGGGCGGCCAGCACAAGGGCGCGCTTAAGCGATGCCAATGCTTTATCTTCCTGTTCCAGGCCGTCGTAACACAGCGCCTGCCACAAGAGCAAACGCATGAGATAATGCTCGATTTGCCTGTGTTCGACCACTTCCATTAAATCTGATATTAATGACAATGCTTTTGAATACTGTCCCTGCGCAAGTAAGATTTGGGAGAAAGTCAGTGGTAGAAGCAGGGTCTGGTAGGAATCGTTAGTGATGGCTGATAAATTGTTAATATCAATCTGAGCGCGGTGCAGGCAGTTTATGGCAGACTCTAGGTCATTGAGAGAAAGATACCATTCGATTTCCTGCGACAGAGTGATTTGCTCGAACCATGAAGACGTCCGGCGAGCTACCTGGCGTGCCTGGTGAAGGATATCAAACGCTTCTTTTATATCCCCAGCCGCGAAAAGGGCGTATCCATAATTGTCGAGGGCAAAATGCAGGGCATCAGCCTGCTCCCAGCGTCGTGCCAGGTCCACCGCCTCTTTGGAATAGTTCAAAGCTCCCTGCACATCATTCCATTCAAGGAGGATGGCACTCATGGTTGTATAGACATGGCTTAGGGTGGGCATGAAGGCATACGCGCGGCTGGATTTAGCCAGTCGCACGGCTTCCTGGCATGCCGCATAGGCCTCTCGCAGCCTACCTTGCATGGTCAGCCACCAGGCCCAACAGCCGTGCGCAAATATCGTTACGTGGCTGACGTTGCATTCCCTGGCATAATTTAGGGCTTGCTCCAGCGCGCCTGCCCGTTTGGAAAAATCTGGCAGTGTTAACCCCAACAAGGTCGCAGCCTGGCAGCGGATCAGCCTTTCAGAAGGTGGCAGCCATTCGAGGGCAACCTGGGCCGCGCTGGCCGCAATATCTCGCTTATCACCGATCCAATTGGTATATGCACGGATAGCCGCGATGTGCCCTCCCAGGGTCTGTAACTCCTCCTCGTTTTTGAGATTATCGATCTCACCTTCGGCTTGTTTAAGGATCGGTTCAACGTGGCTTAATTGACCGGTGTATGCCACCAGCCACGCATGACCTAAGAGAAGCCAGGGACGGGCAGCGCTTTTTTCGCCAGATAGGGCTTCGATCTGTCTTGCCACGCTACTCAGTTCGTTTTGCTCCAACAAGGCAAAGATATTGGCGCTGATCAGCCTGACGCTACGTTCCCAATCTCCAACCGTATAAGCGTGGTGTATCGCATCCGCGATCATCCCCGCTTCTTCGAACCAGACACTGGCACGCGTATGTAGTCCAGAGATTATTCCCGGTTCGTTCTTTTGTAAATATCCCTGGAGCAGCTCGGCAAATAGTGGGTGGTATCGATACCAACATTGCTCGTGGTCCAGGGGAATGATGAACATATTATTGTGTTCCAGCTCATCAAGGATGACGGCTGACGGGCGGGATGTGGGAGTGCTTTCTCCTGGTTTGATCAGGGCATCGCATAAAGGTGCCGAGAGCTGATTGAGGATAGACGTGTACAAAAGGAAGCGGTGGATTTCAGGGGATTGCTTGCTAAGGATTTCTCCCAGCAGGTAGTCAAATATATAATGGTGGCTACCTGTAAAGGCGTTGATAAATGCAGGGATGTCAGCCGTGTTCTGCATCGAGAGGGCAGCCATCTGTAGCCCCGCTATCCAACCCTCAGTTCGCCGGGTGATGCGGGTGACCTCGTCAGAAGAGACCTGCAAACCCATCGTCTCGCTTAAAAATACCGTGGCTTCCTGGGTGGTGAAACGCAGGTCAGCCATCCTCAGCTCGAGTAGATCTGACCTCGCCCTTAGCCGCGTAAGTGGCAAAGGTGGGTCAGCCCGGGTGGCAATGACCAGGTGTAATGTGCTCGGGTGCTGCTCGATCAAAAAGCTGACTGCCTGGTGAACCGATCTGTCTTGGATGATATGATAGTCGTCGATGACCAGGCAAATGGGTTGATTTATACCCGCCAGTTGGTTGACTAATGAAGTGAGGTATGTTTCGATTTCAGCTGCGCTGCTGATACTTCCCAACGACTCAACCAGGAAATCTAAAGTCGGGTCTGCTTTTTGGCAGGCTGCTGCCAGGTAAGATAGGAACCGGACGGGATCATTGTCGTTCTCATCCACCGAAAGCCATGCGGAGCACATCCCTAGCTGGTCAAGCCAGGCACTCAGTAATGTTGATTTCCCATAACCGGCTGGGGCGGATATCAGGATCAGTTTGCAGCATAATCCGTCGTTTAATTTCCGGATCAACCGCTCGCGTGGGACGAGCCTTGAACGGACAGGAGGAACAGATAGCTTCGTGGATAAGATCTGCATAAGTTGAACCACTATATCCTATCGTGAATCGTCTGCCCTGGCAACATTCTAAGCAAGTGAATTGATGGTAATTATTCCCAGATTCTTTTTGCAGATATATTGTCAGTTAACCGCTTCCTTGAGCAGATCATCAAGGTATTCACCGCCTGGCAGGGCACGTGTTTTCCATCCAAGCAACAGGCGATCCAGTACAACTGCGATGGCGTTCCCCGAATAATAAAAGCGTGTGTCTCCTGATAAAACCACAGGACCAGCAGCTTGTTGAAGTTGTTTACTCCAGAACTGCTGCTGCCCCTGGTAATCTTTGAAACCTTTATCCTGAGCCATTGATTCGATTGCCTGATAATCGCTTGATTCTGCTGCCAGGCGCGAGATCTCCAGCTCTGCATACTTGGCCAGCCCCTCCTCCCACTCCCGCAGCTGTTCAAGGTCAACCTGTTCGGTTGTCAATTGCTGGCGCCTTTGGGCTCGTAATTCAAGAAATTGCCGGGCCAGATCGCGGGCTTCAGCCTCAGTTTTTGCTTGTGCTGCTTGTACGAGGGCATTCATTTCCTGCTTCCAAGGCTCATCCATGTCATCATAGGGATAAGTAGCGTCCACCGAGTACATCTCTTCTGATGCAGTGAATTTCTCCAGGGCTATGCTTCCTTCCAGTGCATGGAAACTTTCGTGTTCCAGGGCGGCAATGTAGGATTCGGTCTTGCCCATTAAGAAAGACCACACAAGGCGGACAGGGACCAGGTCAGACAGCACCGGGGGCAGATTTTCACGGAAGTCCTTATAGAAACTTACCTGGCTGTATTCGCGGGTCGTAAAAGTCGCTACCCAGCGCTCCCCGACCAAAACTGTGAAACCTTGTGGGGTTTTCGTTGGATCCGTGATCGGTGTGCGGTAGTAAGGTTGGCCTCCAAAGGTGTCATTCGGTACGATCTCCCAGGCACCTCCACGCTGCTCCATGGATGGCACCTTGAACCACCCATCAGGTGGGTCGGGATATCCCACCAGGAAGGCGTACGCTTCGTTATAGACGATCACCGGGATATCCAGCTGCGACCAACCTGGCCACGTAGCATCTCCGAGGGATTCTCGCAGATGGAATGCTTCCGCCAGGCGAGCTTTTTCGAGCTCGCTGAGCTGGTCGGGAGAAGATGAATTTTTTGGCAAGCCGATATTGCTTAGCCAGCTGATGGCGATGATGACTGCCAGCAGCCCCACAAAACTGAGTGGGATGATCAGGCAGGTTCTCTTCAAACGTGAAGGCTTAGGGCTCATTGGGTTTCTCCGGGTTGTTCGATCTTTGACCGGTTCGTTCTGATGTCCGGAAAATTTTCCTCTTCAAAGGCAAAATCTCCTTTCAATTGCCTATCCGAGAACGGTTTGAGTATAAACATAGTCAAAGCTGTTTTGTAGAGCAATTAACCATGGTTTGGGCCGATGGACATAAGCATCGATTGATGCAGGTATCCTTCTGAATTACATATGACCATTTGGTTCATCCTGATAATACCACTCCAGGTATGAATTTATCAATAATAATTTCCCACTACATAAATCTTCTATGTAAGGCCTCGGGTAGATCGTTAAGTAAAATGAACCCTACCTGCATTCTCCCTCGGAACTTTACCATCCTCAGAATCCAATATATTATCCATCAATATCATGACCTGTCATATAATTGTGACCGGGTTAGCGATCCTGTTATTCCGTTGGGGAAGGCCGACCCATCCCGTGAGTTAGCAGCCTGTTTTCTTCGGATCGAGGGAAGGACACTCTGGTAGGTCTAAAAACCATACCCAGCGGTTCCCAGTCTGACCCATCTGTATCCGGACCGCCATTTCCCATATTGGCAGAGGCGGATCAAATTGGAGCATAATAATGGTCGAAAACAATACTGTGGTTGAAAAGGACACACTTGAAGCACGCGATTATCGGTTGTTCCTTGTAGTTGTGTGGCTGGTCATCCTCCTGGTATCATTACTTCCAGACATCCTGTTCAGAGAATTAACTGGCAGTCAGCCAGCCTGGCTCTACAGCGCCAAAGTGGGCTTAGCCGCTTCCCTTTGGGTGCTGACCCTGCTTTGGAAGCGTTTCCGGCCGCTCTGGTTATTTTCGGCAGCCTTATTGGCAGTCTACCTGGTGGATCGGGTAGTTAACCAGGAATTCCAAAACCTGGCTCTACCCAAGCAGCTGGCAAGTATCAATCCATTCGTGGCTCAGGTTGGCTCGGTGGTCATTCCACGCCTGGTTGCCGGTGTACTGATGGCGATTGTCATGCTAATCCTGACCGGAAAATTCGCCCGTTTTTTCCTGGTCAAGGGCAAGCTGGATGCACAGGCAGCACCCATCCCGCTCATCATGACACGCCCATCCAGCTGGAAAATCCTGGGGCCAGCCATTGCAGGGGCGATGTGCCTGGGTTTGGTGGCATTCAGCCTGATCTTTGGCAAACTACCGGCTGCTAACTCACTACAGAATGTGTTACCCCTGGTTCCCTTCATATTGCTCTTTGCTGCCAGCAATGCGTTTGGCGAGGAGATGATCTACCGGGCACCTTGGTTAAGTGCGCTGGAAGCTCCAATCGGTGCTACCCAGGCGCTGCTGGTCACCGCAGTATATTTCGGCCTGGCGCATTATTACGGGGTGCCGTATGGGATCATCGGTGTGATTATGTCATTCATCCCTGGCTGGCTGATGGGAAAATCCATGCTTGAGACGCGTGGGTTCACCTGGGCATGGTTCATCCACTTTTGCATGGATGTGGTCGTTTTCACCTTCATTGCCCTGGGGTCTGTCACTCCGGGTGGGTAGCTCGGGCAATGATGACCTGATCCGGTTCATTCTCTATGTCCCAACAGCCAATTAACACTGGTGGGGTCGCCTGGTTTTCTCCTCATCTGGTACGCATCTGGTAGATTTATCAATATCCTAATATTAATATTATTTACGGTCTTATCGATGCAAGTAAACATACAATGATGTTCCGTTATTTGTCATGGCTCCGGTCAACCAGATCACTGCAGATTTAACCCTGATACTTGGTCAATCATCCCATGCCGTTTTATAATATTGTCAATTCTCCCTTACCCAGATGCTAATCCTTCTACCTGCAGCCGCATTGATATTGGTTTTCCTTGACCTGCTGGGCGCACAGGGCGATAACCCCTCCAGGCTCAAGGGGGTCCGTGTTGCCTTGCTGCAGTCCGTGCTACTGCTTGGATTTTTCATTGCCATCCAGTCTGAAGCACTGGGAACCTTACATGTTCTCACACCACCATTCGCTGCAACTGCCTGGGTCGTGCTTTTGCTTCTGTCTGCCTTGTTGGGTTGGCGGATGTGCTGGCTGCCTGGTGGATGGAAAAGGCTGCTGGATGGATTGCGATCCCTCGATCGGTTCGCTATCCTTTCCATCATCGGCTTCACTCTCATTTCGTCTTTGCTGCTGGTTGTTGCTCTGCTCTCACCACCTAACAATATGGACTCGCTGTTATACCATATGAGCCGGGTCATGCATTGGGCCCAGGACCGAAGCCTGACCCACTACCCGGTAGGCTTTGAAGTCCAGTTAACCCATCCCATCCTGGCAGAAGCCAGCATCCTGCAGCTGCGGCTTCTTTGGGGTAATGACCAGCTGGCAAATCTGCCCCAATGGTTCAGCCTGCTTATTTGTGCAGTAGCGGCCTCACTGGGAGCCCGCCTGTTTGGTGCGGGTCAAAAGGCCCAGGTGGCCGCGGCAGCATTTGCCATCAGCCTACCCATTGGCTTGCTTGAATCCACCAGTACCCAAAATGATCTTGTGACCGCCCAGTGGTTGATCATCCTGGCGGTATTCGTCTTGTTTGCCTGCCAGGAGCAGGTTGGTTGGCCAGAGGTCCTTTCTATTGCCGCTGCGTTGGGCCTGGGCATGTTGACGAAAGGAACATTCTATCCTTACGCAGCCGCCTGGGGGGTTTGGTTGATCATCCGATGGATACGCCAAGGCAAGCCACTCCTGTTATTAAAACGAGCTGCAGTCATCCTGGTGATCGTGGTCATCTTGAATGCCGGTTATTGGTCACGTAATTTCCTCACCTATGGAGGGCCGCTTGGTCCCAGTGCCTGGGTTACCGATATGAGCTCGGCCCGCTCCGGTGTGGGCTCAGTGGCTTCAAACCTAGCGAAGGATATCTTGTTGAATTTCGCCACACCCAGCCCGCACCTCAACCAGGCGATGGTGAGCTTTGTCAGATCTACCTTCCAGGTCTCCGACCCAGATGTGGCTAGCTTCAAGCTGAATTGGCGCTGGAATAACGAAGATTCGGCTGGCAACCCGATCCATCTTGTCTTGATCCTTACATCGATATTTGCGGTGGTGGTTTTATATTCAATTGGAAGGGTAAAAGAGCGCCAGCTGCTCTGGTATAGCCTGGCAGCTTTCTTCTCATTCATCATTTTTGTCTTCTCAGCCCACTATGATGATTATGGGGTGCGGTTCCAGCTGCCCTTGCTGCTGCTCTGGGCACCGGTTTTCGGGGCACTGCTCTTCCACCTGGGAGAAAAATGGCTGGCACCCTTGGCCGTTGTATTTTTCGTTATCATATCTATACCCTATCTATTTTTTAATACCACGCGACCCTTGATCGCCATGAAGAACGCGCCTGAGCCCTTCGCCATCCACCCGCTGCCAGCCATGGGCGCCACCAAGAGCAGCAGCATTCTGTATGCTGAGCCGCGTGACCTGCTGTTTATCAACGCACCCGATTGGAACACACCCATGATGGAGGCCGCCCACGACATCCGTGAATCAGGCTGTAAGGATGTGGGCTTGCGTATCGATAGCCGCGATGTTGAATACCCCATCTGGTGGCTGCTTAAGGCTCCACAGAGCGGCATCCGAATAGAGTCGCTATATTATTCAGAAGTCTTGAACCGCTATGCTGATCCCTCTTTCAAACCTTGTGCCATCCTATGCACGATTTGCGGAGCGCGTAGCACGCTAAATGGATTGAGCTTGTACGGAAGTTACGATGGTTTGGTTAACCTATACATGGGGGACACTTACAATCCAGAGGAAGGGACTGCAGAACAGAGTGTGCAGGCTGTTTTGAAATGATCATTATAGATATTGGGTAACCATTACTCAACGAAACTGGTAAATCCTAACCCAGCCATTCGAAGATTTTCACACCCGCTTCCTGCCAAGCGATTCCACCGAGGGCGAAGCCCTGGATAGTCCCGGTCATCAGGTAAACGTAGGGAACAAAGATCGACGAGAGCCAGAAAATCGCATACAGAATTCCATCTACTAAAGATCAACGAATTGCAGAACGAGATCGTTTATTTTATGCAAAACAACGCTTCGATCAGCATGGCAAGAAACTTCCCGAGATAGTTAAGTTAATTTCCCCGGGGAATGGCAGGATTATAATATCCACCAATCCTCGGATGCGATCATGCTGATAATTCTTCCGTTCTTGGCAGTGTTGCTAGTCTTCCTGAATCTACTGGGTTTGCAGGAAGATCGACCATCCAAGCTTAAAGGCTGGCGAGTTGCGCTGCTACAGGCTGTCATCATGGCAGCGGTGTTCATTGCACTCCAATCCGAGCTACTGGGTGTATTCCATATCTTATCGCAACCTTTTGCGGCCGGGTCATGGTTGCTGGTTATCGCAGTTGCACTTTGGTTGGGTCTACGCATGAAGTTAATCATATTGGGCTGGAAACGGTTGCTGGCGAGTTTCCGCTCCTTCGACCGGTTTTCTAGCGTGACGATCGCTGCGTTTTCCATGATTTTTCTGCTGCTCCTGGTGATCGTCGTAATCGCTCCACCGAATAATGTTGATTCTTTGATGTATCATATGAGTAGGGTGATGCATTGGGCACAGGATAAAAGCCTGGCTCATTATCCAGTGGGCTTCGAACCCCAATTAATCAATCCAATCGGCGCTGAGCTGATCATTCTACAGCTCCGTTTGCTGATGGGCTCTGACCAGCTTGCCAGCCTTCCGCAATGGCTCAGCCTGGTGATTTGTTCAATCGCAGTTACTCTCGCTGCCGGGCTGTTGGGTGCGAAGCGGAATGGGCAATTGTTGGCAGCAGCTTTCGCCATCAGCATCCCTATGGGATTGCTGGAAGCCACAAGCACTCAAAATGACTATGTAGCAGCCCTTTGGCTAATCATCATGGTCGTCTTTATCTTGGTCGCTTGCCAGGAAGAACCGGGTAGGTTAGAAATATTTTCCATCGCTGCTGCTCTAGGATTAGGGTTATTAACCAAAGGCACCTTTTATCCATACGCTGTGCCCTGGGGAGTTTGGCTGATCATTCATTGGGTTAGGCAGAAAAAATGGGGCGTGTTCGTGCGTCGCAGCCTGGCAATAATTTCCATTGTGGTATTACTTAATGCAGGCTATTGGAGCCGGAATGTCATAACCTACGGCGGACCGCTTGGTCCGGCGCAGTGGGTCGCCAGCATGACGACCGGAAATTCGGGATTAAAGCCAATCGCTTCTAACCTGGTAAAGAATATTGCGATTAACCTGGCCACACCCAGCGCCAAGGTTAATAGTATAATGGGCGGTTTTATTAAATCCGCATTTGAGTCGTCTGATCCCAAGGTGACTGATTTCCAATTGAGTTGGAGATGGAACCATGAGGATATAGCCGGGAACCCGATCCATCTGCTCATGGTAATTATTCTGATTGTTGTTACCTTCGTGATGATTGCATTAAAGCTGTTGGACAGGCAGCCCCTACTGTGGTACACGCTCGCTTCAATATTTTCATTCCTCGTGTTTACCCTGGTATCACATTTCGACCAGTACGGCGTGCGCTACCAGCTGCCATTAATGGTGATTTGGGCACCAGCTTTCGGTTTTGTGATCGCAGCCTTGAATCGACGTTGGTTGGTATCTTTAGCTATTGTATTCTTTTTTGTTATTTCGCTACCATATGTCTTCTTCAATTCAACCCGCCCGATCATTGCCATAAAGAACGGTCCCGAACCGTATGCCATTCGTCCCTTACCCGGCACGGGGATAACAATGAGCAGCAGTATCTTTTTTTCTGACAAAACTTCACTTGTGTTTGCTAATTGGCCTGAAATGCTGAAGCCCTATCGAGATCTTACCCAAGCGATCAGTGCTTCAGGCTGCACACAGGTTGGGTTGCGCATCGGCTCCCACGAATACGAATATCCGATCTGGTGGATGTTGAATGCACCGCAAAGCGGGATCCGGATCGAGTCGATCTATTATTCAGACCAGCTAAATCGCTACGCCGATCCGAACTTCAAACCTTGTGCCATCTTTTGCAATATCTGTGGCGAGCGAACGCAAATTCATGGCTTAAAACTGGCCCGTTCGTCTGATTATGGCTACCAGCTGTTCACCGGCGATTCATACACCCCCCAAAAAGATAAATAACCCTGTTTATCTAGACCATTGGAAACCTGAATTCAATCCAGGTGGCTGAAGCGTGTTTTCAGGATGCGGATGATATAACCCACGCCCGCCATGCCAAACTGGAGCAGGTTGGCATTCGACTTAGAAACCCCCTTGAGCCGTTCAGTAAACATATACGGGATCTCGGTCACCTTAAGACCCTTACGGCAGCAGCCATAGATGAACTCAATAAAGTAAGCGCCGTAACCTGTTGGAGAAAGCGATACAGAGTTCAGCACGCGGCGGTGCATGAGGATGAAACCGCTGTCATAATCCAATATGCCGTGATCCAATACGATGGTCGCCAGACGGTTGATGAAGCGGCTGGTGAGCACCCGCTTGGGGTCACGGTCATCCATGCCGCCCGCAATGTAGCGCGAGCCGATCACCACATCACATTCACCGAGTTTTTCGAGCATTTTTGGGAGGAGAGAGGGGGGTGGCACAGATCGGCATCCATCCAACCGATGAAGTCGCCCTGCGACTCGATGATCCCGCGGTTGATCGCCGATGCCAGACCCCGTGTATTGACCCTGCGGATGACTTTGATGCGCGGGTCGTTCAGCTCGCTTGCGATCCTCCAGGTTTGATCCGGCGAGTTATCATCGACCACGATGACCTCTACCGGGTCTGGAACCTGCGCCAGGATGGCGGCGATCATGTCGCGGATATTTTCGCTCTCGTTGTACGTTGCCAGGATGATGGAAACCAGACCCCTATGGGAACTCTCCAGCTGCAATACACCAACCTGTTCTTGGTCAGCCATGCGGTCACTCATCCCAGGATCTTCTGAACCGCCTGGCACACTTCATCAAGCTGCGCTTCTATCAAGGTGAGGCCCGATGGCAGGTAAAGCCCCTGACGGGCGATCCGTTCAGCCACCGGGTATTTCTCGCCTGTAAACAGGCCCATCTGCTGGAACACCGGCTGCTCATGCATCCCCAGGAAGAACGGGCGGGTCTCGATGCCTTTCTCCAGTAACAGTCGTGCGAATTCGATTGCGTTTAAGCCAGTCGCCTCATCGAGGACCAGGCCATACATCCAGTACACCTGCTTGGCCCAGGCCTCTTCCACCGGGAGTTGTAAGGTTGGGATGTGCTTCAACCTTTTCGAATAACTCTCGCCGATCCAGCGCTTCTTCGCGATCGTGTCTGGCATGCGCTCGATTTGGGCCAAGCCAATCGCCGCCTGCAGGTTGGTCAGCCTAAAGTTATGCCCCAATTCAGTGTGATAAAATCGCCGCTCACGCTTAAACACAAGTTACGCAGGCTGCGCGCCTTTTCTGCCACACCAGGGTCGCTGGTCAGTACCATCCCGCCCTCGCCAGTGGTCACCAGCTTATTGGCATAAAAGCTGAATACGCTGATATCCCCCAGCCCACCACAGCGCTTCCAGGTTGGATTTTGTGTGCTCCTGCCAGTCAGGTACTCTGCGCCATGTGCTTCGGCTGCATCTTCGATGACCATCAGCCCATGCTTTTTCGCCAGGGTGAGGATTGGGTCCATGTCCACCGGGTGCCCGTAGATGTGCACTGGCATGATTGCCCGCGTCCGGTAGGTTATTTTATCCTCTATTTGGGATACATCCATGCACCAGGTACGTGGTTCGCTGTCCACCACCACCGGGATTCCACCGTTGTAAGTGATGGCCTGGGCACAGGAAATGATTATGAAGGTTGGCAGGATCACTTCATCGCCTGCTTGCAGGTCCAGGCACGCCACTGCCACCTGCAAGGCGGTGGTCCCGTTGCTGACTGCGATCCCGTACTTCATCCCGCAGTAGCTTGCCCAGGCTTGTTCAAAACTTTCCAGGTATTTCCCTGAAGACGATATCCAGCCTGTTCGCAAGCAGTCCAACACGTACTCGGCCTCTTTTTCACCCACCAGCGGCTCATTGACCGGGATCATTAAAACAGTTCCTTATCCGCTGGGCCGGCATATGGACCGAGCTTGATTTCCAGCAAGACCACGGCTTCCAACACCCGAAAGCCATGCCCTCCACACACCATTAAGACCATATCACCTTCCCGCAGCTCGCGGGTCACCAACAGTTGCTTTTCCATGTCGAAAATATCGATCTCCAGCTTGCCTTGCCGCACGATCAAGGCTTCGGAGCTCGAGATATTTTTCCGGTCCACGGTCTTATGGATGTGACGTTTGATCACACCTCCGGCCGGGTAAACAACGAAACCCAGCTGCTGTGCCAGGTCGGGGCTGGTGATGAAGCTCGTTTCGGTAGGCTGGCATTCGCGCCGGATGATGATACTGGCCAGCACGTTTTCTTTAGTTTTAATATACTCGATGGTCATGGGTACACGCATCTATCTATCGTTTTATGAAGACATGGGCACAAGGTTATAAAATCATAACACAGCCAGGTTGAAAACCTCATCAAGGTTTGCATCCTTCGATATCATATAACCACCTGTTTTGGTCTCCAGCCAGCTTCATCTCCTCTACTAACTTTACGCACGCCTGGCTGTAGGCAGCTTGGACTTTCGGTGAAACACCTTGCCACCAGGCGGCATCCATATAGACATAAGAATACCCTGCTTCAGCAACCTTGGTTGGGTCGGGGTCTGCAATCAGGGCTTCCCAGGCTGGTGAGCGCTGGTACACGTCCTCCGCCGCAAAGGAGGCCCTACCGAATAGCAGCACAGCCCGTTCGGGGATCGAATCCAGGATTTGTGCGTTCTTGTCCAATTTATTCCAGTACGGTCTCGAGAAGTCACTCTCCTGGTACTTGAGATAATAGGTCGTCTGCACCGCTGGCATGGCGATGAATTCAACCGCCAGCATCACCACCCCCGCCATAATCGCTATTCCGTAACCGATCCCGGCAGCTAGCCGATAGCCATGTTTCGCATTAACCAGCCACAGCCACAGGATAGGGAAAGCCAGTACAAACCCCAGCCATAACGAGGCCCCGATCAGCCGGGTAATGTCAAAGTCCAGGCCATAACGGAAGAGAACCGGCACCAGCAGGCTGATCACTGCCCCGATTGCCAAAGCCTGTGGCAGTTGGTACGCCCTGGGCAGCTTTCGCAGCCAATAAACGACCGCCACTGGCAGTAATATCAGGGCAAGCCCCGTTTCAGCGACCATGATCACGATCTGGCCTGGGTCGAGTAACGAAAGCGGTCCAAAATGTCCAGATGGCACTGCCGGGGGCCAGCGCAGGCTGAAACCCTGGAAATCAGTCGTCACCATGGGGTAAGTGCCCCCCGTTAGTTTCGCAATGATGCTCATGAACCCGCCCGTGAGATAACCTCCCTGGAACAGCGCCATCACGCCGCTTACCACCAACGGGATCCCCCAGGTGATAAGGATCGTGGCGATGGGTTTGTGCTGCTTGAGGCTTCGGATAAGGGCAATAACCATCACAATTGCCATTCCAGCCACCACCAGCGCAAAGACATTCTCCGAGCTGAGGGCCAGGCTTGCTAGGATCAGGCTGATCGTTATGATGCCGATTACCGAAGTCTTGTGTGGCTTCCAGACCAATAAGAGCAGCAGGATGGTCATCTCCCACATCGCACTTGTTGCTCCAAGCTGCATATTCAACGGCTCCAGGATGCCGCTGGCATATGCGTAAGGGAATGGAAAAGGTCCACCGCCATCCATGGGCCAGCGGTTGGTGAGCGCCGTTACTAAATTGCCCCCTGCAGTCATCCCCGAGATATCCATCTGCAAATTGGCACCCATGCGGTCGAGCAGGGGCCTTGGGATAAACAACAACATCCAGCGCATTCCTCCCCCTAAGGTGAGCAGCACCGTTCCCAGGTATGCCGGCAGGCTGCGCCTCGTCAGGCGTCTTAGCCACAGCCAGGCTAGCATGACTGCCAATCCGAACACTATCGCCCGGCTGATATCCCAGGCGCTCCAGGGAAAGAAACCTCCCAGCCTGACCATGCTGGCTGCGAAAACCTGTAGCCCATAATGGTACGGTAAATGTAGGCTTGGATCGAGGTAAAAGTGTGGAGGGACATCCCCGGTGGCCATTACGGAGATCATGGGAAGGTGGTAATAATCGTCAAAGATGGCCAGGCCGCGGAGGATCAGGGTGAAGACCACAACGATCAATCCAACCACGAGGATTTGGGGCCAATCCGCCAGTATCTTCAGCTCGCTCCGCCAGCCCTTTTTTGAACCAATCGCCAGGGCGATTCCTACAATGCATACGATTGCTGCAGCCGACCAATAAGCCGCGGTCAAGGGCAGCAATTGGGCAAGCAAGTTGCTCAAGACGATGTACAAAAGGAAGCCTGCGGCCAGGCCGCTGACCAGCCTCTCCCTTGCCTTGAGGTTAAAGCTGTGGCTGACGATTAACACGCCTCCCACAGCCCAAAGGCCGCACAGGACGGTAAATAAAAGGATATCGACAATACTACCGGTTCGGCTCCAATAATACATAGCTCATCTCTGAATTAACAAAAAAACCAAGGTTTGTCGTTATCGACGCTGATTGAGTTTAACACGATTTTGAGTTTTCACGCAATGCCGAGCCATCGGTTATTCATTCGGTGATCATTGTCAACACACCAGGTTTTTGGTAAAAAGCTCAGGAAAATGCCTCGCTAAATCGGACACAATTAGTTATAATTATTTTTAGAGTCAAGCCTGCACTGATGTGCAGCAAAATTCTGGAGGGAGACCATGACCACGATTCACCCACTTGTCCTACAGTTAAAGTTCACCCGCAATGAATTCAAGCGTGCGCTCAAAGGGTTGTCTGAAGAAGACGCAGTCAAGCGCCTGTTGCCCATGAACTGCATCAGCTGGAACATTGGGCATCTGGCCTGGCAGGAACAGCGCTATTTTCTATATTACGGTCAGGGACTGCTGCCCTTTCCGGAAGTTCAGGAGGCGTTTGCCTACGCTGCGCCGGCGAGCACACCTCCTTTAAGCCAGGTGCTAAATTACTGGCGGAAGATCACCTCCACAGCTGACCCTTGGTTGGAATCGTTATCCACACAAAAGCTCCAGGAGCAGGTGATGAAGGATGGTAAGCCCCTCCAGCGCGTGTTCGGCAACCTGCTCCAGCGGACAATCTATCATTACTGGTACCACACGGGTGAGAACCTGGCCATCCGGCAGATGCTCGGGCACACTGGCCTGCCCGATTTCGTGGGCAATATTGACCGCCAGGCACCGTATACACCGGAATAACGAATTGCGAAGCGAGTATTTACAATAAGGTGGGAGACTATGGATGATTTAAGAAACAAGCACTGCAGCCATGTGACTGCCTCAATACCACGCCTGAGTGCTGCTGAGACAGAACAAAACCTTGCCAAACTTCATGGCTGGTTCATTTATGAAAAAGACGGCGAGCCGCGCCTTGAGAAAGTTTTTGTGTTTAAGGATTTTAATCAAGCGCTCGCCTTCACCAATCGGGTAGCCCAGGCTGCCAACCAGGAAGACCATCATCCGGCTATCCTGACCGAGTGGGGCAGGGTGACGGTCACTTGGTGGACGCATGTGATCCGCGGCTTGCACCTCAATGATTTCATCATGGCAGCAAGGACCGACGAGCTATTTGAAGGAGAAAACTAGACAGCTGGAAAAGAATTGGTCATCGCAGGTATGTGGGCAGCTCGATTTAAAGTGCTCTCACCGCGACCTCTTTATCTCAGGTGTTGGAGTGGGTACAGTCTCCGAGTCCTTTTTCTGGAATACCAGGCCAGGACTCCAGGGTGTACCCAGGTCGATCAACACCCATCGGTCAAGCCCCCACCAGCCGGCCGTTTTCCACGCCAATATGATGAAAATGGACAGGAACAGAAGGATTGGGTTGGTTGATATTGACCCTGCCAGCATATAATTCATGTTCATAATGAAGCCAAATAAGGCTGCGGTGCTGGTAAAAACCCCCAGGATCAAGCCCACCCCCACCAGCAGCTCACCGATCGTTACCACATAGCTCCAATCCCACGCATATGGCAGGATTGCAAACTTGAGGAATGACGCATACCACTTCTGGACTGCCGGATGCGCACCTGTGGTGAGGGAGATGGTGTTATTGAGAAAACCGGTCAACGCCGTACCTGCCTTAATACCCACCCAGGCCGGGTTGATGACCTTATCATAACCTGCCACCAGCCATTCATATCCCACGTATAACCATACGATCAGCCAGATCCACGACCAGCGGATATCACCGAATAGCGCGACTGCGAATGGCGGATCAGTGATAATGTATTTCCTGGGCGTGGCTGTTTGCTTTCTTGCGTTTTCAATATCTGGTCCTAATTTCTCAGCTCTCCAGTGCCTCAGCTGCTCTTGAATTCCATCCTTCGCTTGCTTCCTGATGCAACCGATTTTGTGCTGAATTCCTGGATCAGGGAAATTCCGGTCAATGGAGCTCAGTCCAGTCTCTCTAAGGCCCATGAGATTTATTATACTCCTAATATGATATAATCTACCTAAATTATCATATAATTTCGATGTGGAGAAGCAATGGGCGAGCGATTCACTTCACGCGGATTTTTTGGTAAGCCAGGGAAAAGTGGGAACCCTGGACGGGTGCCGCCAGGACAATACATGACCAGTGATTTCCCGGTCCTTTCAGCCGGTCCTACCCCACGGGCATCTCTCGGCCAGTGGAGTTTTGAGGTCAATGGCCTGGTCAACCAGCCGGCCCGATGGGATTGGGATGAGTTTATTGGCTTACCGTCACAAAAGTACACGGCGGATATCCACTGCGTCACCAAGTGGACGAAATTAGATACCCAATGGGAGGGCGTCAGAATAGACACCTTGTTTGAAGCAGTGGAGATCAGCCCGCGTGCCCAGTATGTGCTCGCATTTTGCGATAGTGGTTATACCACTAACATGCCATTAAAAGAGATCATCAGCCGAAAAGCATTTATCGCCTACCGTTACCAGGGCGCTCCCTTGCCAGCCGAGCATGGTGGTCCTGCCCGCCTGGTTGTCGAAGCCCTCTATTTTTGGAAGAGTGCCAAATGGGTGCGTGGGTTAACCCTGCTCGAAAAAGACCAGCCGGGATTTTGGGAAACATTGGGATACAACAATCACGGCGATCCTTGGAAGGAAGAGCGATATTATGGAGACAGAACTGATTAACCAGCCGCTAGTGGTCAAGGTCTCGGATTGGCAAATTGCCTCGGTTGTTAAAGTCCAGCGCGAGACGCCCAGGGTGAAAACATTCACCTTGGAGATTCCGAATTGGATTCCCCACCGCCCCGGTCAGCATTCCGATGTTCGCTTGACTTCCCCGGACGGGTATCAGGCCCAGCGCAGCTACTCGGTTGCCTCAAGCCCTGAGCAGCGTGGCCAGGTCGATCTGACCGTTGAGCGCCTCCAGGAAGGCGAAGTATCCACTTATATGCACGATGTCTTGATTGTGGGAGACCAGGTGGAGCTGCGAGGTCCTATTGGGGGATATTTTGTTTGGGAAGCCAGCATGGGAGGTCCGCTTTTATTGATCGCTGGGGGATCCGGTATCGTCCCCCTGATGGCCATGATCCGGCACAGGCATGCGGTTGGCTCGCCTTTCCCCGCCAGGCTGCTCTATAGCTCCAGGTCAATCCAGGATATTATCTACCGGGATGAGCTTGCTAGGCTGGCTTCAACTGGATCAGGACTGGAAGTCTTTCACACCCTCACCCGCGAACAACCAGCTGGCTGGTCAGGTTACGACCGGCGTATAAACATGGACATGCTGGATGAGATTATCCAACCATTCGGCATGGATCTTAAAGCTTACATCTGTGGCCCGACCGCTCTGGTTGAAGCGGTTGCTAATGGCCTGGTTGAGCTTGGCATCAACCAAGGGCAAATTCGTACAGAGCGCTTTGGTCCCACCGGAGTATCGTGAGGCAGGTAAGCTATAGATGCGATTTTGATTGCTGAAGTGCAGGCATGCTTGCTGGAAGGGTACGCCGCAGCCGGTAGGTAGCATGATTGGTTTACTAGCGAAACGACCCTCGCTTTGGTGGAGTAAGTTGCATATTAGCGCAAACCTGCCCAGGGTAGCCTGACGGCCTTCATTTGAAACGATGGCTAGTCATCAGCTGCCCCGTCTGCCAGAGCATCATCCTGCGCCTGGTCATCAACTCGCACGGAATTTTACTGGTTGTGCGCATCTCCTCCTGCCTGTGGCTTCCTAACCGCACGCAGAGTTGACTGCTGCGTCCATTGGTATTGCCGGGACATGTATATATATAGAGTTTATACCTAACCCCCGATATTGCCTCCGATTAATTTTCCCAGGCCAAAGGTGACCGCAGCTGCCACAAGACCAAACAGTACCTGGCGGGTACCTGAATACAACACACTTCGCCCGGTGAACAGGGTGATCCCCGAACCGATCGCAAACAACCCGATCGCGCTTAATATCATGCTAACCACCATAGCCGTGTAACCATTCAGAAATATATATGGCAATACCGGGATGATAGCGCCGATTGAAAACAGGAAAAACGATGTCAGGGCAGCTTCCCAGGCAGAGCCACCCAGCTCGGAAGGATCCACATTGAGCTCTTCCTTCGCCAGGGTTTCAAGCGCCGAGGATGGGTCACTGATGATGTGCTGAGCCATGCGTTTTGCTTCGTCACTGGGTAATCCGCGCGCCTCGTAGATTAATGCTAGCTCCTCAGCTTCTTCCTGCGGTGCAGCTGCCAGCTCAGCTTTTTCGATCCCGATTTGGTGTTTATATAGCTCCCGCGAGCTTTGCACAGACAGCCATTCCCCCAGTGCCATCGAGATGGCACCTGCCAGCAGGCCTGCCATGCCCGTCACCAGGATGGTGGTGTTGCTCAACGCGGCGCCTGCCACCCCCATCACCAGGCTGAGGTTCGAGACCAGGCCGTCATTGGCCCCCAAGACGGCTGCCCTCAGCGCATTTCCTCCCCCCGCCCGGTGCCTGCCTTCCAGCTGGGCTAAGCTGCTTCCCTCCATGCCTCCTGTCATCGTCCGAGAAACATGGCTGAGTAAGCGGTTATGCGAGGCTTCATCCGCCGCCATGCCTGCGTTGCCAGCCGTATAAGCATACTTGCGCGTATCCTTTTGCTCGTTACCCATGACCGTGGGTAAGACCGCCGCCACCCCAAAGCGCCTGGCGGCCCATGCTAGCGTACGGCTGCGCCAATTTGGTTTATATTCTGGGATATCGACCCCGGCGGCTTTTAGGCGTTCTACCCATTCGGACGCATGTTTGCGTTCCACGCCTGCCATCCTGCGGTACACTTCTGCCAGGCGCGCATCCTTCTCAACCTGCGCCAGGTTATCATAAAGATAAGCCCCATTCAGCTCATCGTTCAGGCTGGCTAAGGCCGTTGATCGATTTTTCTCATCCATAGGCTCTCCGGTTTTGTGTGGTTTCTAGGGTGACGATTTATCTGCCCATGCTAATTATCGCATAAAGATCGCCGCGAATTGCCCTAACGTGGCACCGAGTGTTAATTTTTTGCTACACGCTTCTCCCGCTGTATCAATATGCAGGCAGAAAGGAGGAAACTTTTACTCGATTATAATAACCCTTATGAATAAACAAACAGGCTTGATAGCAGGCACGTCGGTCTTGTTTGTTGCCTCTATCATCAGCTTTGCTGGGCGATTTGCGACCAGTGTGGTTATTGCCCGTACGCTTGGCCCACAATTCAAGGGGATTTACAACCTGACCTTACTCAGTAGTGGTCTGGTCATCATTGTGTGCAACCTGGGATTAAATGGTGCCATTTCTTACTTTACTGCTTCGAAAAAGTATTCCACTCGGCAGATGTTCACCCTGGCAGTTTCCGCCGGTCTAATCTTAAGCATTGTGGGTGGATTTTTATTTTTTCTGGCCTACCAGTACTTCCTGGTGAATAACATCCTGGAAGGTTCTGATCCGCAGCTTATCTTGTGGGCCATGCTGGGCCTGCCCCTCAGCCTGGTAGCTTCTTTTTTGTCCAGCCTGCTCCTCGGGCAGCAGCGTATGATCGCCTTTAACTCAGTCGATATTCTGCGGGTGATGAGCAACCTTGGTTTCCAGATCACCTCCAGCGTGCTTTCAGCTGGGGTGACCGGGGCAGTATTGTCTTGGTTGTCTGCCAACTTTCTGGCATTATTGTTCGCCTTGTGGCTCCAGCGAGGCGATTTCAACCTCAGGCTCAGGCAGCTGCGGGGTGTGGTCCGCCCGGCATTAAGCTATGGCGCCCGGAGTTATGCCGGCAATCTGCTCCAGTTCTTTAATTTACGACTGGATAGCTTCTTGGTCAATTTTTTCCGCGGGGCAGCCGCGGTTGGGCAGTACACCACCAGTGTGGCCATGGCTGAGCTACTGTGGTACCTCCCCAATGCGGTCAGTGGAGCCTTGTTCCCCAAGGTATCCAGCCTGGATAAAGACACCGCCAACCGCATTACCCCCCAGGCCTGCCGCCAGACCTTGCTGGTGGTGGTGTTGGCTGCTGTGGTATTCGCGGCGGTGGGCGGCTGGCTGCTGGTGGGTTTTTATGGAGAAGCCTACCGCCCAGCTGTCCAGCCATTTCTATGGTTGCTACCTGGAATGGTCGGCGTGACCGCGGCAAAGATCATCTCCGCTGACCTGAGCGGGCGTGGGAAACCGCAATTTTCTGCCTATTCAGCTGGCATCACTGTGTGTGTGACGATCGTGCTGGATGTACTGCTGATCCCCCGCTTCAGCATTAGCGGTGCAGCCATTGCCTCCTCCATCGCTTATATTGCCAGCGGAAGCCTGGCGATCCTGTGGTTTACGCGTGAGACGGGCACGTCTGCAGCTTCACTGCTGGTTCCTCGGCTTGATGATTTCGAATATCTGTTGAAGCGTGGGTTGGCGATTGCCAGGCAGTCGATGGGGACCATGTTGGGGCGCAAGGGGAAAGATTAGTGCACATCTTCTTCATCACCCAATGGTTCCCTACCCCCAGCCAGCCTTATTACGGCATATTTATCCTTGAGCACGCCCAGGCAGTAGCCAAAAAACACACGGTTTCGGTACTGCATATTCAAGGGATCGATCCTGGTTCGTACAGCCCGGTGAGCATCACCTCCCGCCCCGACATACCCGGCATAGATGTCTACCAGCTGTCATACCAGCATCCCAAGCTCCCATATACAACTTGGCTTCGGCAGCTTTCAGGCGCGTTCAAGGTCTTCCAGAAAGCTTCCCAGGCGCATGGTCGCCCGGACGTCATCCATGCCAACATTTGGAACACCGCTGCTGCCGCGATTCTTTTGGGTCGGCGAGCGGGAATCCCCGTCGTTCTCAGTGAACACAGCAGTGCCTACGCCCGCAAGTTACTTACTACCACTCAGGTTCGCCAGCTGCGTTTTTTTATGAACCGGATAGACCTGATCCTTCCAGTCTGTGATGCCCTGGGGAGAAAGCTTCATGAATACGGGATCCACCGGCCGATGCTTGCCATCCCCAACGTTGCTGACCCCGATGTGTTTTACCCGGCTGCTCCCGGGGAAATGGTCGCCAACCCCTATCGAGAGATAGTTCTGATTGCTCGTTTGAGCCAAGAAAAGGCCGTTCACCTGGCCATCCAGGCCACTGGCCGACTACACCAGGCTGGGATCACCTACCACCTGCATATCGCTGGAGATGGCCCCGAGCGACCCCGGCTCGAGGCCCTGGTGGCTGAATTGGGGTTGAGCGGTTGGGTTCATTTTCATGGTTACCTTCCTAAGGATGGGCTGGCAGCTTTACTGCGCCGCGCCAGCATATTTATGCTCACGAGCCTGTGGGAGAACCTGCCGGTGGTGGTTCTGGAAGCTTTGACCAGCGGACTGCCCGTGGTGGCTCCTGCAGTCGGTGGCATCCCCGAGGTGATCACGCCCGCCTGTGGGAGGGTGTTCTCACCCGGTGACCTGGATGACCTGTGCATCCAGCTCACAGCAGTATTTCGTGAGTTGGCTACCTACGACCCGCAGGCCATCCGCGCCTATGCCATCGGACGGTTCAGCCCGCAAGTGGTGGGCGACCAATTGGATAAGATTTATATGCGCTTGGTTGAGGACAGGCATGCATTCGCAGCATCAGCTGTATCGTAGCCATGTTTCCTCCATGATGTTTTTTCGGTGGGGATGATTTATGCGCCGTGTCCTGGTCATTTCATACTTGTTTCCGCCCATGGGGGGTGTGGGCGTCCAGCGCACCCTGAAGTTCGTCAAGTACCTGCGCGATTTTGGCTGGGAACCCTTCGTATTGGCTGCCCGGCCTCCCAGGCATGGTCTGCGTGATGAGAGCCTGCTCGCCGACCTGCCCCAAGGTGTATCGGTCACACGCACGCGGGCCATAATCCCCCCTCAGTCACTCCCGTGGCGCGTGCGCGATTTCATCACACGCTGGATACTGACAATCGATGAGCAGGTCGGCTGGTTGCCTTTTGCTCAACGCGCCGGCCTGGAGATCATCCGCGATCATCACATCGACCTCGTCTACTCCACTTCCACCCCATATACCGCCCATTGTGTTGCCCGTTATCTGCACGCGCAGACTCGCCTGCCATGGGTGGCTGATTTTCGCGATCCATGGGTGGGGAATGCCAACCTGCACTTCGCCACGCCCTTCCATCGCAAGTTCGTGGAATCCAAAGAACGACAGGTCATCCAGCAGGCTGATCACATTCAGGTGGTCAGCCCACCCATGGCTGAAGCGTTCACTTCACGCTATGATGGGTTAAGCGCCTCCCGCCTCACCTGCCTGCCGAATGGCTTCGATGCCCAGGATTTTGCTCATATCCAGCCGGCTGCTCGTGCGCAAGATCGCTTCACCTTGGTATACACCGGCTCATTCTATGCGCATGGCAGGACGGCGCGATCATTCTTGGAAGCCATAAGTTCTGCCCTCCAGCATGGTGCAATTCCCCGCCAGGCCCTTGATATTCAGCTGGTTGGAAACCTTGGAAATGCTACCCTGGAGTGGATCACGGAGTTGGGCCTGAATGACATTGTCCAAACGCCTGGTTTTATTCCCCATGATCAAAGCCTTGCCCGCTTGTTCTCGGCTGATGTGCTCTTGCTCATCGTCGGGGATGCTGCCGACAGTGCTGGGGTATATACCGGCAAGCTGTTTGAGTATCTGGCAGCTCAGAAACCGATCCTCTGTCTGGCCAACGGTGGGGTAGCGGCTGACCTGGTATTAAAATCGCGCACAGGTCGGGTCGTTCCGCCTGAGGCAGTCGACCAGATAAAAGAAAACCTGGTGGAGATGTACCAGGCCTGGAAAGAAGGTCTTCTACAGATCCAGCCAAACCAACCGCTCATCCAGTCCTTCGAGCGCAAGCAGCTCACCGAGCGCTTAGCTGTGATTTTTGACGGGCTCATCAACCAGGGTGTAGCATGAGGCTATGTTACATTTCCAATCCTAACAGCCCACATACCCGCAGGTGGGTGGGCTGGTTCGCCGAGCGTGGGCACACGGTGTGCCTCTTAGCCGATGTCCCTGTCCAACAGCCCTGGCCCGGGATCGAGCTCATCGATCTGTCGAAGAAATTCTACGCCCCCCTCATCCGCTTCCCTGTCTGGGCGGTATGGCTCAGGCGGTTTCTACACCAATGGCAACCAGATATCCTGCACGCTCACCGGGTCAACTCGGCTGGATGGTTGGCAGCCGCGAGTGGCTTTCACCCGCTGGTGCTTACCCCCTGGGGCAGCGATGTGTTTGTCCAACCCCAGCACTCACCCGTTGCAAGAGCCCTGGCGAGATACACATTGAGACGGGCGGACTTGGTGACCACGAACTCACGGGCCATGCAAGATGTGGTGATCGAGCTCGGGGCACGCCCATCCGATGTTAAGCCGGTTCAGTTCGGAGTGGAGCTGGATATCTTCTATCCCACGCCCGGCTCAGGCGAGCAGCGTGCTGTCTTTCGCCAGCACACCGATGTACCTGTGGATGGACCGCTGATCCTCAGCGCTCGAGCCATCCGGCCGATTTATAACATACACACCATTATTGGATCGATTCCGCAGGTGCTTAAGCGCTGCCCTACTGCCACCTTCCTTTTGCTTGACTATAATGTCGACCCGGCTTACAAATCACAGCTGGAAGGGATGGTTTGGGATAACGGATTGGGAGCCCATATCCGCTGGCTGCCTCCCCTTGCTGACCGCCCCGCCCTGGCTGAGCTTTACCGGATGAGTGATGTGGTAGTGTCAGTGCCATCTTCCGATGCTACGCCGGTTTCCGTCCTGGAGGCCATGGCTTGTGGCCGGCCGGTGGTGTGCTCAGACCTGGCATCCATCCAGGAGTTCATCACAAGTGGGAAAAATGGCTGGCTGGTGCCCGTGGGTGAAAGTCAGCCCCTGGCAGAAGCCATTTGTGATCTTGTCGATCAACCCGCGCATGCACAAGCTCTAGGAAAGGAAGCTCGCCAGGTTGTGGAGCGAAGGTACGACTACGCATCCGAAATGGCACACCTTGAGAAGCTTTACCAGGGGTTGGTTGATAGCTGGAAAGCAACTCGATGACCATTACGACAAGATAGACAAAGTTCCAAACTTAGTTACCCTTCTGCGTTGAAAAACACCTTCCATATAACAACCCTGAGTCCCCAATCAAGTATAAAATTTACAAAGCGTGGGAGGTTTAAACGTGTTATTAACTGAGCGATATGTAAAACAAGCTAATGCATGGCCGAGGTCGGGCAGACACGTACTTGCTCAAGCGGATGCAGAGAGAGTAATTGTCTATCAGGCGTACAAACCGTCGATTGGTAGATATGCAGTAAAGCATGGTTATTTTGGGGGAGAAGAGTTCGGCTACTCCAGGATGAGCTGGATTAAAACAAACTTCTTATGGATGATGTACCGCTCTGCCTGGGGTACGAAACCCGGTCAAGAAGTGACGCTCGCAATCAGGATTAGCCGAAAATTCTTCGACAACCTCCTGACGCAGGCAGTCGAGTCCTCGTTCACTTTGGGAACATACTCAACCCAAGAAGAATGGCAAAAAGCAATCCTGACGTCATCGGTTCGTCTACAATGGGACCCTGACCACCATCCAAGTGGCGCGCCCTTGGAAAGACGTGCCTTGCAACTAGGCCTGCGGGGTAAAAGTTTGGAGAAGTTCGGAAAGCATGAGATTCTCGAGATTATCGACCTCTCCTCATTCGTCGCCGAACAACGGGAAAACACAACCAAACAAAATCTGCCATACCTAATAACTCCGCTTGAGCAAGTATATATTCCAGCCGACGAAACGATTCGAACGCGTCTCGGTATTGATGCTGGTCATCCAACTTCAGAAGCTACCGTTGAATAATGTCGGAAAAACTCAAGCAAACTCGAAATGAGCCATAATTTTCATTAACTAAATTCCTCAGGTTATCCGAGCTTACCTGGGCAGGAATGTCTTTTAATGGGGTATACTTATTCGGCATTTCGGGAAGTATATCCAACCTATGTTGATATCTATTTTTCCCAATATTAATACAGACACGGGGGGAAGGGCAGATCTGGCTGCCAGGATCACAAAATCAGCTAGCAAGCAAACTTACTATACCCTCCGGTGGCTGGCCGACAAAGACCGCTTGCAGCAAGCGTTGAGGGCGTACGCTTACTTCCGTTGGGTGGATGACCAGCTTGATATGGAGGCCGGCACCCGGGAAGAGAAACTTGCGTTCGTCAACCGCCAGCGTGCACTTCTCGAAGCGTGTTATCGAGGTGAAACGCCGGGCATCACCGATTTTGAAGAGCAGCTGCTTGTCGACCTGGTCCATAATGATCCGGATGGCCAAAGTGGATTGTCGGTCTACTTGAATAACATGATGCAGGTGATGTCCTTTGATGTCGAACGCCGTGGGCGCCTCATCTCGCAGGCTGAGCTGGCCGAATATTCTCTGTCGCTTTCACGGGCAGTCACCGAGTATATGTTTTACTTTTTCGGTCATGACCAGCCCCCTCCGCAGGGTCTCGCACGTTACCACGCCGTGGTCGGCGCCCATATTGTCCACATGCTCCGCGATATGCTGTGTGACATCCCAATCGGTTATTACAATATTCCACAGGATGTGTTGCCATCCGGCCAGCTCACTCAAGCGGAATTAAACGATCCGGCTGTCCGGCATTGGATTTATGAGCGTGCGAGGCTCGCTCATCAGTTCTTTGAAACTGGTAGGGCATATGTCAGCCAGGTGAAAAGCCTGCGTTGCCGCCTGGCAGGGTTTGCTTATCTGGCACGTTTCGAATGGATGCTTAGACAAATCGAGCGCGATCGGTATTGCCTGCGTGCTGACTATCCAGAACGGAAGAAGTTTCGAGTTGCCCTGTGGATGGTCTGGTATGTGGTTGCCTCATTGCTTTGTATAGAACAGCCGCGCAATGAGGGGATTGAGATGGTTGATTTTTCAGGTCGGTGTGAAGAATGAACAAAACTAGGTCTGTTGCAGTGATCGGAGCTGGGGTAGGGGGGATTTGCGCTGCAACCCATCTGGCAAAGCAGGGCTTGCATGTCACCGTGTTCGAGAAGAATCCGCACCCTGGGGGGCGCTGCGATTGGATCGAGCTGGAAGGTCATCACTTTGACATGGGTCCGACATTGATGGTGATGCATCAGGTATATGAGAACGAGTTCTCTGCCCTTGGCAGCCCCATGCAAGAGCTGTTAAACCTGCAACAAGTTGACCCATCCTACCGCCTGGTGTTCGACGATGGCAGCCAGTTTGCCCTTACCTCCGATACCCATGCATTGAAGCAGCAGCTGGAGGCGATTGAGCCAGGTGCCTCCGATGGCTTTATGCGCTACCATGCCGAAGGGCAGCGGCATTACAACGTGGCCATGGAAAAGCTGGTGAATCGTGATTTTCGCCGCTTTTCCGATTTAGTCAACTTGCGTAACTTGCCTCTGGTCTACCAGATCAAGCCTTTGGCCAAGCATTATGACCATATGTCTGCCTTTTTCAAGCATCCTCGCTTGAAGGCTGCCTTCTCCTTTCAAGACGTATACATGGGACTGAGTCCTTTCGCAGCCCCGGCGACTTTTTCGCTGATGCCCTATACCGAGCAAGAACATGGCGTGTGGTACCCGCGTGGTGGAATGTACAGTATCGTGGAGGCGCTGATGACCCTGGCGCAGCAGGCGGGGGTTGAATTCGCCTTCGATACCACCGTGGAAGGCATTCGAGTGAATGGAAAGCGTGCTTCTGGCCTTGACCTTGAGCACAACCAGCACATCGAACCGGATATCATTCTGGCCAATGCTGACCTGCCGTATGTTTATAACGACTTATTACCGAAGAGTGATCTGGCAAAGCGGATTTCGCGTAAACAGTTTTCGTGCTCGGTGATCAGCTTCTTTTGGGGGGTTGATCAGCCGTATCCAACCCTCGGGCCACACACATTATTCCTGGCCGATGACTACCGCGCCAACTTCCATTCTATCAACCAGCACCTGGATGTCCCTGATAATCCCAGCCTTTACATTCATGCTCCAGCCCGCCTGGATCCCTCGATGGCACCCGCCGGCCAAGACACCCTGATTGCCATTGTGCCGGTCGGACATTTATCCGATGATGGCGAGCAAGATTGGCAAGACCGTACAGACATCGCCCGCAGTCACGTCTTCCGCCGCCTGGCCTTGTTGGGGATCACCGATCTTGAGGCCCATATCAAGTGCGAAACCACCCTCACGCCGTTATCGTGGAAGAAGCGTTACAACCTGGTGAAGGGATCAACCCATGGCTTGTCTCATAACATCACCCAGCTGGCCTACTTTCGCCCGTCGAACAGGCATCCGCACTATCGTAACCTGTATTTCGTAGGTGCCAGTACGCACCCAGGGACAGGCTTACCCACCGCCATGATCTCCGGCCGGTTGGTTGCGAAACGCATCCTGGATGAATTGGGTGAGTCTGGGTAAATGTGTATAGGCAGGTTGTTTATTCCGGCTTGTTTTTAGCTGTAAATATTTCCTACCCCATAAGTATCATTTTCGCCATACTGTAGCTTTCCTGAGAGGATGATCGGTTTTCATGGATCACTCCTGATGGCCTCAATTTTGGACAAATTGTACAAAATACCTTGACAAAATATGTACATTATATTATTATTAAATTTAACAAAATAATCTATCCGGATGCAATTGAGCATCATGAGCAAAATGGTGGATAGCATCATTATTATAAATGGAGAAAAAAATGGACCTGGAAAATAAATTTAGTAGTTTACGCAGATTTTAACTTTGGAATGGGTTTCCTGCACTTGTTTCAAGGTATCTTGATGATTGTCCTCAGCAATGACACGACCTATCCGATATATTCAAATTTCTTGAAGTTTGATGTGAGCCAGATGTCCCTGGTGCCTGATCCAAAAGTTATCTACGAATTGCCTTTTGGCCTGGCTGTGGCGGTTTTCTTGCTCATTTCAGCGGTCGCACACTTCTTCCTGGCCACAGTCGGGAGTAAGCTGTATAAATCCAACCTTGCAAAAGGCATAAATCCGGTAAGGTTTTACGAGTATGCACTTTCATCATCGGTCATGATTGTATTAATTGGCATGCTTGTAGGTATCTATGACCTGGGTGCGATCATCTTGATCTTCGGGATTAATGCAATGATGAACTTGTTTGGAATCATGATGGAGCTCCACAACCAGACCACCTCAAAAACCAACTGGACTGCGTTCACGTTTGGATCCATCGCTGGGATCATTCCCTGGATCGTCATCGTGATTTATTTTGTCGGTTCTCTGACCGGTGAAGGTGGAAAACCACCTACGTTCGTATACGCCATCATCCCAACCCTCTTCATCTTCTTCAATATCTTTGCGGTAAATATGATTTTGCAATATAAGAAGGTCGGGCGTTGGAAGGATTACCTTTTTGGAGAGCGTGTGTATATCATCCTAAGCCTGGCAGCAAAGACTGTTTTGGCATGGATCATCTTTGCAGGCACCCTGGCTCCGGTATAGTAGAACTGAGTATTTTGGAGTTCATATGGCTGATACCACCCCGATGTATAACCTGAAAGCTGTAATGCGAGAAGTCGGTCTGAGTGCCGCTACCTTACGTGCCTGGGAGCTGCGTTATGGCTTGCCAAAACCGCAGCGTACATCGGGAGGGCATCGGCTGTACTCGAGGCAAGATATTGAGCTGCTCAAATGGCTGGTTGCCCGCCAGGCTGAAGGTTTGAGCATAAGCCATGCAGTGGAGATGTGGAAAACTCAAAAGCAAGCAACGCATAGTGGAGATGCATTCACAACAAGTCTGGAAATCGCGGCTGCATCTGGTGAGATGACCTACGATGAGCTACGTCAGCAGTGGATTGCCGCCTGCATGGCCTTCGACGACCTGCAGGCGAATCGTATCCTTGACCAGGCCTTCGCCCTGGCATCCCCAGAGACGATCTGCGTTGAAGTGCTTCAAAAAGGGCTCGCTCAGCTGGGCCAGCTTTGGTACAGTGGTGTGCTCAATGTCCAACAGGAGCATTTTGCCTCCGCCATCGCCACCCGGCGCCTGAACAGCCTGCTGATGAGCACCGTGCCACCCTCGCGCCAGGGGCGGTTAATCGCCGCCTGCCCGCCGGGCGAAGCGCATGATTTTATTCTCTTGATGGTAACGTTCTTGCTGCGGCGAGCAGGCTGGGATGTGGTCTTTCTCGGCGCAAACGTGCCGCTGCAAGACCTGGATGTGACCATCCGGGCTACTTCGCCCATTTTGGTAGTTTCTGCTGCCCAAACCCTCAATAGTGTTGCTTCCCTGCGGGCCATGTCCGATGCCCTGGTTCGGTATGGCATCCCACTGGCTTATGGTGGAAGTGCGTTCATCACCACCCCTGCGGCCACAGGCTGCATCTCTGGCTACTATATTGGATCTGAAACCCTGCACATCGCTCGTGCTGTAGAGGATCTAATCTATTCCCCTCCTCCCATGCCTGCTGCGAAGCCCATGCCTGCTGGGTATTCCCACAGCCTAGAAAGGTTTCAACAGGCAAAAGCCCTCATTGCCAGTACTGTGAGCTCCGAGATGGCGGAATCCCTGGCTGGTCCTGGTGTGATATCATCTGCGGTTACTTCTCTCAGCGATTTAGTTGCTTCAGCGCTGTCCCTTGGTGACATTCACCTGCTAGATTCAAACGTTGCCTGGTTGGATGGGCTTCTACGGAATTATGGGTTCCAGGATTCGCTGCTCACGCAGCTTTACGCTGCCTATCGCCAGGCAGTGATACTGCATATTTCGGAGGATGGCTCCCCGGTCGTATCCTGGTTGGATGACCAGTTGTCCATGCGTGGTCAGTAAATGCAAGGCTAGTTTGATTAATGAGGTAGTCCATGAAGAATTCACGTCTGCTCTCCATATTCTTTATCGTTTTCATCGACCTGTTAGGCTTTAGCATCATCCTGCCGCTTCTGCCGTACTACGCTGAGACGTATGGCGCCACGCCCATCGTTGTCAGCCTACTGGTGGCTACCTATGCTGCCGCGCAGTTGATAGCTGCCCCATTGCTTGGCCGGCTCTCTGACCGGATCGGTCGTCGCCCTGTTTTGCTGATGAGTGTCGCAGGCACGTTTGTCGGCTTTCTCCTGCTGGGCTTCGCTGATCCCCTGGGGCGTTACCTGGCAAACCTGGTAAATCCGGCTGCCGCCAATGTCTTCATCCTGGCGATCTTGTTCATCAGCCGCATAATCGATGGGTTGACCGGGGGCAATATCACGGTTGCACAGGCTTACATCGCCGATTCGACAGATGAGCAGAACCGTGCCAAGGGTCTCGGGATCATCGGGGCAGCCTTTGGGTTGGGTTTCATCATCGGCCCGGCATTAGGTGGTTTTCTCAGCCGCTACGGATACAGCTTGCCTGCCTTCCTGGCTGCTGCGGTATCCCTGTTCAATCTGATGATGATCTTTTTCTTCTTGCCCGAGTCGCTCACACCCGAGAAGCGCGAATCTGGATCTGCGCGGCAGCGCCCGCCGTTTTCCTTCAAAGCCCTCCAGCAAGCCCTCAAACGCCCTAAAGTTGGCCCGCTTCTGCAGTTGCGCTTCTTCTTTTCCCTGGGCTTTGCTGTCTTTCAGACCGTCTTCGCTCTCTTTTCGCAGGCGATCGGTCTGAGTGCCCAGGTCACGGGCTTTCTGTTGGCGTATGTCGGCGTGATCTCCGTCATTGTTCAGGCCGGTCTGATCGGTCGGCTGACCCGCCGTTTTCGCGAGAACTGGCTGATCATGACCGGTTTATGGGTGATGACCGGAGCCTTGCTGGCCTGGGCTTTCACCACCCGTTTGATTGGTTTAGTCATCGTGATTCTCCCCCTGGCCATGGCTGGCGGCGTCTTGAACACGGTTATACAAAGTGCCCTCACCAAATCGGTAAGCCGTGAGGAAGTGGGTGGTTTGCTCGGCATTGCTACCTCGCTTGAATCCCTCACCCGCGTCATTGCACCTATTGCAGGTGGTTACTTGCTTCAAAACCTGGGATTGTGGGCTCCAGGCATTTTCAGCGCCCTTCTGATGGCATGGGCAATTTACCTGGCCTATTGGCGTATCGTCCGGCCAGCTAACCGGCAGTCCATTGAGGCTGGTACAGCTGCCATCGAATGAGCGCCACCGTGGATGATGCTCAGAATTTGATTGTCCTTATATATTATTTAGATTACGGAAGGTACGGTAGGTAAATGGGTGTAGCAATTTGGTGGATCCGGCGTGACCTGCGTTTGGCTGATAACCAGGCTCTGGTGGCTGCTCTGAGCCGGGCAGAGGTCGTCGTCCCTCTGTTCATCCTGGACCCGCATCTGCTTGCGTCCCCCCATGCCAGCCCTGATCGCAATGCCTTTCTGTTCGAAGGGTTACGCCTTTTGGAGGCTGATTTACGCCAGCGAGGTGGAGCGCTGGTGGTGAGGCAAGGCGATCCCATTGATGAGCTGCACCGAGTTTATTCGGAGGTCAACGCCTCTTCCATCTTCGCTGAAGCAGATGTTTCACCGTATGCCAGGCACCGCGATCGTCGCCTGCAAAGTGAGCTGCCATTACACCTTACGCTGGGGCGTATGGTTCACCCACCAGATGCGCTGTTGAAGCCCGATGGCACTCCCTATACGGTCTTCACCCCCTTCAGCCGCAGGTGGAAAAGCCTGCCCTTTCCGGGTAAGCCGTTGCCTGCTCCGGAAAAGCTTACTCCAATACCTACCATTGCGAGCCTCGAATTACCCGCGGCTGCCCATGTGCGATCCGCTCAGTTCATCACGGCTGGCGAGCGGGAAGCCAACCGCCGGCTGGATGCTTTCGTCGATTCAGATATCTACCGTTATTCCCAGGTCAGGGACCGCATGGATCTCGAAGCAACCTCCGGCCTTTCACCCTATCTTCGCTTTGGGATGCTCTCAGCCAGGCAGGCTGTGGTTGCTGCACATAGGTCAATCGAAAGTGCGCCTGACAGCGCGGGAAGAACTAGCGCTGAAGTATGGCTGAATGAGCTGGTATGGCGCGAATTTTATGCCAGCATCCTGCAGCATTTCCCCCAGGTGCTTCATACTGCCTTTAAGCCTGGGCTGCGCCGCATCCCCTGGCGCGACGACGCAGATGGACTGGCTGCTTGGGCAGAAGGGCGTACAGGTTACCCCATTGTGGATGCGGGTATGCGCCAGCTCAAATCCACAGGATGGATGCACAATCGGGCACGCATGCTCACGGCTTCTTTCCTCGTCAAGGATTTGCTGATCGATTGGCGTACAGGTGAAAGGTATTTTATGCAGCACCTGTTGGATGGTGACCCCGCTTCAAATAACGGTGGCTGGCAGTGGACGGCTGGCACCGGCACCGATGCTGCGCTATACTTCAGGGTGTTCAATCCGCTACTGCAAGCCAGAAAATTCGATCCACGCGGTGCCTATGTTCAGCGTTGGGTCCCCGAGCTATCGGATGTGCCCGAAGAATATATCCATACTCCGTGGAGCATGCCGGTCGCCTTGCAGATGCAGGTGGGTTGTGTCATCGGAAAGAATTATCCTGCACCGATCGTTGACCATGCCGTAGCCCGGCAGCGTGTATTGGAAGCATATAGGAGAGGAAAAAAATGAGTAGTCCTTATAAAGTGTTTGAGAAACAGAAATACATGAACATTGAAACCTATCGTAAAAGCGGGATAGGTGTCAGGACCCCTGTCTGGTTCGTTCAGGAAGGTGATGTCTTGTACGCCCGGACGATTGCAGATTCTGGCAAGGTCAAGCGCATCCGCAATAACGGTAGAATCAATATAGCCCCCTGTAAAATGGATGGTGCATTACTTGGTGAATGGATCCCGGCCTTTGCCCAGGAGGTGAGTGATCCTGAAGTAGATCTTAAAGTTGATAAGTTACTCGACAAAAAATATGGCCTGATCAAGAAAATGTTCAGCTTACGTGGCAATTCTTCAGGTCAGAAGTACACCATAATAAAAATGAAAGTGAGTGAATAACATGAAAAAAGATATCTTTCGACAAAATGCAGTTGTGCTTACCGTACTGGCCACCATCGTGGTCAACGCGCTGGCTAACATTCTGCCCATTAATGGTCAGAATACCGGTGAGATCTCTGACCGTTTTAAAGTATATTTCGTTCCGGCAGGTTATGTCTTTTCCATTTGGGGGTTGATCTACCTCGGTTTGATTGCCATGGCGATTTATCAAGCTCTGCCTTCCCAGCGAGCTAATCCACGCTTACGCAGCACCGGTTGGTGGATCTCGCTCGGTGGCCTCGCCAACATTGCCTGGATCTTCCTGTGGCACTACGAGAAATTCCCGCTCACCTTGGTCGCCATGCTGCTTCTGCTCGCCACCCTGATCATCACTTACCTGCGCCTGGGGATCGGTCGGCTCAAGGTTACCCCAGGTGAAAGATTTACCACCCATCTCACCTTCAGTATCTACCTGGGTTGGATCACTGTGGCGACTGTCGCCAATGTAACCGATGTGTTAAATTATCTGAATTGGGATGGCTTCGGGATCAGCCCGGTCGTATGGATGGGGATCGTGCTTGCGGCGGTCTTTATCATCGCCGGCCTGATGAACTTCACCCGCCGCGATGTGCCCTACACCTTGGTTATTTTGTGGGCCCTGGCGGGGATTGCAATAAAATTCCAAGACCTGTCCGCAGTTGCGATCCCTACCTGGATCACCTTTGTCTTGGTGGCAGTCACCTTGTTGGTATCATTCATGTTGCCCAAGAAACCCCTCGTGGATGCAACAGCCTCACCAGCGGTTGGTGCGTCATGAAGCGGAATATAAAGAAAGGTGGAATGCTTGCTCTGGCTGGTGGCCTGGCTGTGCTACTCGCCGGGCCGTTACTTATACCTGTGCCCCCATTAAAACGCGCCTACCCGGCTAGAAGATTAGCCGATGAAGACTCGGAGTTCATCCAGCTCAATGGCTTAGACATCCACGTCAAGCGGTCCGGACAAGGCCAGCCGGTTTTCGTGCTCCTGCATGGTTTTGCAGCCAACCTGTACACCTGGCACAACATCAGCCCGGCGCTTAGCCAGCTGGGTTCACTCATCGCCTATGATCGCCCCGGGTTCGGTTTATCCGCTCGACCGCTGGACTGGGAAGGACAGAATCCTTACAGTCCTACTGCCCAGATCGGCCTCCTGAGCTCACTGCTTGACCATTTCGGAGTCACTCAGACCATCCTGGTGGGCAATTCAGCCGGAGGCACCATCGCCATGCAGTCTGCCCTGGCATTTCCAGAACGCGTCTCAGCCATGGTCCTAATCGACCCGGCTGTTTACCACGGTATGGGTACGCCTGCCTGGTTGCGGCCTGTGCTTGCAACCCCGCAGATGCGTCGCCTGGGGCCACTCTTCACCCGCCAGCTCCTGTCTCATGAGCACGACCTGATCAAGCTGGCCTGGCATGACCCGAGCCTTCTGTCAGCGGAGATGGAGCAATATTATCTAAAGTCATTCAGTGTGGAGAATTGGGATAAAGCTCTGTGGGAGTTCACTCTCGCCAGCCAGCCTTCCAACCTCCGGGAGCGTCTCGATCAATTGACCATGCCGGTTCTGGTGATCACAGGCGATGATGACCGCATTGTGCCTACAGCTGATCATAAACAGCTGGCCCGTGACCTGCCAAATGCTTCGCTGTGTGTTATTACAGATGCCGGGCATGTCCCGCATGAAGAAAAGCCTCTTGAGGTTTTAGCTGCCATCAGCCAGTTTACAAGTGGGCTCGCCCAGGAGGAAAACCATGCCTAAAGTTGCTATCAATACCCCTGCGCCTGACTTCTCATTGTTGGATTTTCAAGGTAAAACAGTGCGTTTATCAGATTATCGTGATAAATCCGCAATTTTGCTGGTCTTCAATCGTGGGTTTATGTGACCATTCTGCCGGCAGCATATGGCGCAGTTGCGTCATGATTATCAGGAGTTTACCAGGCGCAATGCCCAGGTGATCGTGGTTGGGCCGGAGGATGCGAAAGCATTCGCTTCCTATTGGCAAAGTAATGACCTGCCTTTCATCGGCCTGCCGGATCCAAAGGCAAGCGTGCTCAAGCTGTACGGCCAGGAAGTCAACCTGTTCAAGCTGGGGCGCATGCCTGCCCAGGTGATCGTGGACAAGGCTGGGGTGGCTCGCTATGTCCATTATGGTCATGATATGTCTGACATCCCATCCAATCAAGAAATTCTGGAACTGTTCGATAGCTTATAATCTTCCCGAAGGCCAGGATCATTCGTAAAAGGTCGTTGCCATTTTTAATCGTGAGCCCTGAAATTTTCCAGGATTTTGGAGCATAGAATGCCCGAACTGCACATTGTGGATTATCTTGGGGTAAGCGAAGCGGTACACACAGCGCCATTACTGTGTAAAAAATCAAATTGTGTGAGCAGAAGCGCAGCATCGCTGCGCCCCTTTGGTGTCATGAACAGGAGCTGCATTGCTTATTAGGCAGCTCCTGTGTTCTTAACCGTTGCTTTTCCCAGTCATAATACCTGCTTTCCCGTTCCATTGTATAAAATGGGGCCTTCACCGCCTCGAATTTGGCACGATAGTTGCTAGGATAATCAGGTGAGATCTGCGATTTTCAAGAGATTGATTACTTCGTTGTGAATCCAAGCAAAATTTGACTGATGTACCAATGGAAAAGAAAAGGATAGCCATGAAAATAAATCGAAAAACTCCATTTTTCCGCTTGATCTTCATCTTGTTGATTGTGGCCCTGCTTGTTGCGGGCGGGAAGGCCCTTTCCTCGGTTGCAGCGAAAACTGGCCAGGAAACACGATCTGTCAATGCGGGTCCACAACCGCTCGATGGCGTGGAAACGCTTGTCATGCCGCCGGTGGATGTGCCAGCTTTGTTGGCAGAGGATGAGCTGCGCGCCACTGAAGGCTTGCCACCTCGCTTTGCCCAACCCATCCCCGTGGATGTGACCCCCTGGAACCATGGCACCTGGGATACCCTCACCGATGGCACCAGTGTCTGGCGGTTGCGTATCTTCTCTAAGGGGGCACTTTCATTGAATTTTGCATTTACCACCTACCGCATGCCTGAAGAAGGCAGCCTGGTCCTGTATCCACCTGATCATAGCCGTGTGGTGGGTCCTTTCACGGCGGGGGATAATGAAACCCACGGGCAGCTCTGGTCGCCTATCATCCTTGGGGACGATGTGATCATCGAAGTGACTCTCCCCACCGACCTGGTGGATGAGCTTGAGCTGAACCTGACCTCGGTTAACCACGGTTATGCTGCTTTTGGTGAATCTCATGTGACTTCAGGGTCGTGCAATGTAGATGTCGTCTGCCCTGAGGGCGATGCCTGGCGGGAGCAGATCCGCTCGGTGGCTGTCATTTCCACCGGTGGCAGCACGTTCTGCACCGGATTCCTGGTGAATAACACCGCCCAAGATCTGAAGGGTTATTTTATGACCGCCAACCATTGCGGCATCAACTCGGGCAACGCTGCTTCACTGGTCACCTACTGGAATTATGAGAATTCCTGGTGCCGGCCGGTTAATGACCCCATCAATGGTCAGCCCGGTGATGGTCTGCTCAACCAGTACAATACCGGCTCGTACTTTCGGGCCTCTTATTCCACCTCTGATTTCACCCTGGTGGAGCTGGATGACCCGATTAACCCGGCTTTCAACGTTTATTGGGCTGGTTGGGATCATAGTGGCGCGGATGCCACCAATGCAACTGCCATCCACCATCCCAATACGGATGAAAAACGCATCAGCTTTGAATACTCTCCAACCACGGTCACCTCTTACCTGGGGACTGTCGTCCCTGGGGACGAAACCCACGTGCGCATCACTGATTGGGACCTGGGTACCACAGAGCCAGGTTCTTCCGGTTCACCGTTATTCGACCAGAATCACCGCATCATCGGCCAGCTTCACGGTGGGTATGCAGCCTGCGGTAATGATGACTCCGATTGGTATGGGCGTTTCTTTACCTCCTGGACAGGTGGTGGCAGCCCAACCACGCGCCTGAGAGATTGGCTCGACCCACTCAACACCGGCCAGCTTAGCCTGGATGGCCGCAACCTGGTGGAAACGCCCTTCACTCTCGTCGTCGACCCTGCTGAGCTTAGTATCTGTGCTCCAGAGCCAGCTGTCTATAACATTGACGTCACCCAGGAAACCCCCGGTTACCTCAAGCTGGTCACCCTGGACCTGCGCGGTGAGCCTGAAGGCACAGCTGTGGACTTCTCGGTCAATCCCGTCACCCCCACCTTCACCAGTACACTTACTATCTCGCAAACCAGTCTGGCCCTGCCCGGTGATTATGCTATGGACCTGGTGGGTGTGGAAACGACCAATACCTATACCGCCGAGCTGACCTTGAACGTCTTCAACCTCGTTCCTGACCTGCCAACCTTGCTTACACCTGCCGATGGTGCCGTGGATCAATCGCTGCAGCCGTCATTCACCTGGCAAGCAGCCCCCTTCAGCACCCTGTATAACTTCCGCCTGGCTTACGACCCGTTGTTCAAAGATCCGCTCACCACCGAGGAGCTAGAAGACCCGAGCTTCACGCCCACTGTTCCGCTTGCAGGTGGTCGGTGTCACTGGTGGAGCGTTCAACCGCTCAATACCTGCGGTGAGGGTGCCTGGACAGCGCCATTCCATTTCGCCACTGCCAACCTCGGGGTTTCGTTCGCCGATGACATAGAATCGGGAGCTGCAAGATGGACCCACGCTGCCGTCCAAGGTGCTGACCATTGGTCTATCACAGCTAGCCAATCCCATAGCCCCACTCATGCCTGGTTTGTGCCCGATGATAATTTGGTCACCGACAGCCGTTTATGGACGAAAGACCCGATCGAAATTGGTGGCGGCAGCCAGCTCACCTTCTGGCATATGTACCAGTTTGAAGGCACTAGCTACGATGGTTCCGTACTGGAGATCTCCACCAACGGCGGGATCAGTTGGACCGACCTGGGACCGTTCATCACCAGTCATGGTTATAACGGCGTTGTGAGCTCTATCATACCGCAACCCCCTGGCTGGTAGGCAGGCCTGGACGGGCGATCTCACCCTGTGGACAAAGGTAGAGGTTGACCTGAACAGTTTCGCTGGGCAGCAGGTCCTGATCCGCTGGCGAATCGGCTGCGATTTTTCCGTATCGGATGTCGGTTGGTATATCGATGACGTGCAGATCACCGCTCCCTTACCCGCCAATCCTGCCCCGCTGCTGTTGGGCATCTCCCCCACGTCTGGCTCAGCCATCGAGAATACACCCGTGGTGATCACTGGTGAGAACTTCATTGACACTCCTTCGATCAGATTAGGCGAAACCTGGCTGATTTCGGTCACTCAGGTAAGCTCAACCACCCTCAATGCGGTCGTTCCGGGTGGGATCATCCCTGGCACATACGATCTTTCACTCTACAACGGTGATTGCCAGCCGGTAGAGCTGCCAGATGCCTTCACCATCGATGTGCCCATCAGCGGTTTGACTGCCGAGAGCGACAGCCCCACCCTGATCGGCGAGACCACCTCCTTCACAGCCTCCATTGCTGCCGGGACCAATGTCATCTTTACCTGGGATTTTGGTGACGGGTCTGACCTTGCTTATGGTGAAAATGCGATCCATTCCTATGCACAGCCTGGCACCTACACCGTTACCGTGACTGCCAGCAATGCCTCTGGTAGCCAGCAGGTCACCCTCGAGGTGACAGTAATGGCGTCCCTGACCAAGACGATCTACATGCCATTATTGTTGAGGAAGTAGACCGGAGTGGGAGCTCTTTGGAGTTCCCCGTCAAAAAAGTCCATACGCTAGCATAATAAAAGCAAGCCAGTCTACCCAAAGAAGACTGGCTTGCTATGTTTCTTCGTTACCTTGCCTGTTACAAATTCATCCCAGGCGTATACGATCCATATTCGCCTGGCTTCCCTGACAATCTCTTAACTTCACTGGCTCTTTTCATCGGATGCAGCTATACTCGGCAGCCACACGGTGAATGCTGCCCCTTTACCAGGCTGGCTGTCCACGTCGATATGGCCTCCATGCTGCTGGACGATTTCGTAACAGATGGGCAAACCCATTCCGCTACCACCCTCCTTGGTCGTGTAGAATGGCTCGAAAAATTTTTCGATCTCGCTCTGCTCCATCCCAGGGCCAGTGTCGCTGATCGCAATTCCAACGGCTTTCTCTTCGAAAGTACTGGCATACAGTGATGGTCCCACCGCTGGGTTGCATGGCTTCGATGGCGTTTATACTTATGTTAAGGAATACCTGCTTTAAGTGATCAGCGATCCCCATCACCCACAACGGATCACCGGTCAGGTGGTTCTGCCAGGTGGCATTCTGGTGCTGCAGGTGAGGCTTGAGCAACAAGTGTACTTCCCCAGCAGCTTTCCAGGTTAATTGGATCCATGTGCAGGTTTTTGGGTTGGCGATACACATCGCGCAATCCCGATACCAGTTTACTGATCCGGTCGATCTCTGATGAGGCTATTTCCAGCATTTCGTGTGCTGAAGACCCGGATTTATCTCAAGCTCGGCCAGGTAGATGCAGTTCTTGATGGTTTGTACAGGATTGTTAATCTCGTGCACCACGGTTGCCATCATCCTGCTCAGCGCCGAGAGCTTCTCAGCCTGGATTAGCTGCAGGCGCATCGTTTGCTCATGCTGCAATACATTCTGCAGGTCTTTGTAGAGCAGCGCATTTTAAATCGCCGCAGATGCCGATGCCGCGAAGGCTGACGCCCGCGCGATAAGCTCTGCGTTGAAGGCACCTGGTTGGTCACTGGCCAGGTGGATCGTTCCCTGGAATTGTCCTCCCGCCACCAGGGGGATTGCCAGGTAAGATCGGATCCATTCCATGCCAGGGATTTCTATCCAGCCTTCATATTCTCGGGCATCCTCAATATAGAGAGGCTGTCGGTTCACGGTAATATCTTTGCTCGTTTTCGGATCGGTACTGCGTTTACAAATTCGATCCCCCCTGGCTGTTTCTGGATGCTTGGCAATATTTGTATAGCGAATGACGTGCACCGATTCTTTTATCCGTTCGGTGATCGCTGCGATAGTATAAGGAACCGATACTCTCAGCTGCTCGAGGATTGCATCGAGTACCTGGTCAAGGTCTAGGCTGGAGTTCAGGAGGACGAGTGACTGTGCAAGCCCTTCAGCCAGCTGGGCGCTGCTACGGGCTTCCTTCTCCGCCCTTTTCCTCTCAAGGATTTCCGCGATTAATTCCTCATTTTTTACTACCAATTCCGCGGTTCTCTCCTTCACGCGTAGCTCGAGCTCGTCATATGCCTGACGCAAGTGCTCCTCAGCCTGCTTGCGCTCGGTGACATCTCGGCTGATCCCGCGGTAACCAAGCAACTTGCCATGCTGGTCAAAGAAAGGCACGCCACTCGTTTCAATATAGCTTAGCTGACCTTGCGCATTAATAGCCATCGATTGCATGCTTTAAATGGCTGCGAGAATTTTTGTATCTCGGTAATTTGCTCCCGGGCGGAGTCCCTGCTCTCAAGTGGCATAACATCAAACGGAGTTTTACCGATCATGGTTTCGGGCTTTATCCCCCACAATACCTCTAACTGTGGGCTGCAATAGGTGTATCTCCCCCGGTTATCCATTTCCCAGATGAACTCGCCGGTGGTCTCGATCAGGTCCTGGTATTTCCTCTGGCTCTCGGTTAGAGCTTCCTCTGTATGTTTATGTTCTTCGATCTCATCCTGGAGAGCTTTGTTGGTGAGTTCAAGTTTGTCACTTGCCTGCCGTAATTCGATTTCTGCTAACGTTTTTAGCTGCACCAGTCTTGCCAGCTCATCTGCTTGCTTGCGGGTGGTGAGGTCAGTGGCGATCAGGCTGATCCCAGCGTGTCCAGCTGCGCTAAAATTATTCAGAGAGAGCATCGCGGTATGCTTTGGCCATCACTACGTAGCAGGTCGAACTCTTCGCGGAAATTCTCCTTCAGTGCCCGTGAAAGGATAGTTGAAAACGCTAGCCTGCTTTCCAGAGGAATATATTGGTTGATGGATGATCCGATGAGAGATTGAAGGGGTGTCTTCAACATTTCTGCAAAGCGTTTGTTGCTATAGAGGATTGTCCCATCTTCAATTAACGTGGCCGCACCTTCGTTGATCGATTTGATCATCAGCCGGTAGGTGGTTTCTGCCCCATGGATGGTGAAGACCTTTTCACCCTGGTCTGTGTAAACTACCACCGCATCCACCGCTCCAGTTCGAATTGCCTCCAGGGCGTCTTCAGCTTCAGCACAGCGCTGGCTTAGTGCCTCAACCTGCTTTCGGAGCTGGGACAATTCTGCAGACTGATGATCAGTGATATCCTCATTCCCTTTCAAATTTTCCCGTCCATTCTTACAAAGGTCACACCAGAGCCTTTGAGATCGATCATGGTGTCTTCAATCTGGTAATTGCTGAGTGCGATTTTGCTGGCTTTTTTGGTCAGATAAGTCGCTCGTTCTTTTCAAATCCAGGCCAAAGATTACCTGGTCGGTTTGAGAGAGATCACCGATGATCCTCCTCAAAGGTAGTGGAAGCTGTTTGATCAGCGTGGGAACAGCGATGATCTGTTCTCCTTTCGCCAGCCCAGATTGCTGGTAGATATCGATCACTTCCAGGTATACCGCCCCTTCAGGCGCTCTTCGCAGATCTTTCGGATGTTCATCACAGCCTGTGCAGACCTGGCTGTGTTGCCTGCGATGTATAATCTCAAAATATAGGTCGAATTATTTTCTTCGACTGCCAGTCTTTCAAATTTCTCGGTAGTGTCTTCCATTTCTGGCTCATTCATCCGCTTGTTTCTCCACCTGGCTTTTACTTACCTTAACTGGTCGCAGGTTTAATCCTACCAGCACTCATTCGGTATCGGAGAGATCCCCAATGATCTTTTTTAGAGGTTGTGGAAGCTTGCGTACCAGGGTGGGGATAGCCAGGATTTGGTCTCCTCGTGCGTCAGGCGTGGGTTTTCCATCAAGTCGATCACTTCGATATGATATTTCCCAGCCAGGTGTTCCTCGCAGATTTTTTTTAGGTTCTAGAAAGCTTCAACTGATTTGGGAGTTACCCCCGCCACGTACAGGCGCAGCTCCCACTTCTCGTCTTCCGGTTGAGTTTTTTGCTTAATTTCGGCTGTAGCTTCTTGTGCTTCCATTGTCAATTATCCTTCTGGGCCGGTGTATTTCTCATCACCCGAATCCTCTGCCCGGCGCGATAATGCAATCCGCACTTGGGTATGTTTCTCCATGGACTTGCGGAGCTCTTCCACTCGGTCTATACGGTTAAGCTCATCCTGGAGAGAATTGATTGACGCCTGTAAAAGACTGATCTGGTTGGTAATCTCTTGCTGCTTGAGTTCTATCTCATGTTTTTTACGGGTTCATTCCATCGCGTAGTTTTCTGCCTCGATTAACGCCTGCGCTTCATGGGTCACCCGGCTGAGCCTACCATGATCCCCTCCTCCCCCAGGTAGACATCCAGCAGCTCAAACCCGTGGTCAGTCAAACAGAATTCGTGTACCTGGTTGGAGTGGTTCATGCCGCGTTACTTCAGGATGTATAACCCCCGGTTACGCTCACCATTGCTTTCCAGGTATCTCACCAACAGCCAGGTGTCCATCAGTGAAGAGATGTTCACTTCTGTCCTGGCTTCAAATGCATCGCCCGAAGTCAGGCTGGTAAACATGGCGCTGATCGAGTTCATTTTCAGGTAATCGATCAACCGGGTGAGCATTGATTTCACTTCGACCCGGTTATCTTCAGTGAGCAGGTTGGTAATTGGGTCGATCACGACTATGCTGGGACGGTATTGCTGGACCAGCTGCTGCATGGTAAGCAGGTGCATCTCCACACCTAAAGCCGACGGGCGGACTGCGTGGAAGTGTAGCAAGCCCTGCTCTACATAAGGTAATAGATCGATCCCAATTGATCGCAAGTTCCGTATGATCTGCGATGCATATTCTTCAAAAGCAAAAAACATGCACCGCTCTCCCCTGTTGCATGCCGCAGCAACAAAATGGAGCTGCCAGGCTGGTTTTTCCAGTGCCAGCTGTACCAGAAACTAGGATACTGCTACCCTTGTAGAAACCCTGTCCACCCAGCATCGTATCCAGGCGATCGATGCCTGAAGAGATATACTCATCCGATACTGGATAATTCAGCCCGATAAAAGTGATCGGTATTACGGAAATTCCCTGGTCACCGATCAGAAGGGAAATTCATCGTTGCTGTGCTTTGATCCCCGGTATTTAACTACCCTTATTAACCGTTTGGCAATCCCAGCCTGCACCCGGTCATCCAGCATGATGACGCAATCTGAAACATATTCTTCCAGGCCGTGGCGGGTGAGCTGGCCCTGACCACGCTCACCGGTGATGATCGCGGTGACCCCTTGGTCTTTCAGCCAGCGTAAAAGTCGGCGCAACTCAGAGCGCAGGATTGTATCATTGGACAAGCTGGAAAATAGCGATTTTATGGTATCCAAAACCACTCGCTTGGCACCTATCGAGGCAATCGCATCTCCGAGGCGTATAAACAGGCCCTCCAGGTCGTACTCACCTGTCTCTTCTATCTCGCTGCGCTCAACATGCACATAGTCGATGATCACTTTGTCGCTGTTGATCAGCTAGTTCAAATCAACATCGAGAGAGTAGAAATTCTTGATCAACTCGGGTGCCGTTTCCTCGAAGGACATGTAGACGCCCGGCTCATCAAACTCCATGGCGCCTCTGGCAATGAATTCCATGGCTAATAAGGTCTTGCCGCAACCCGGTCCACCGCATAGCAGGTGGGGCGGCCTTTTGGCAGGCCTCCATTCAATATCTCATCCAAACCTGTAATGCCTGTTCGCACCCGCTCGAAGGTCTTACTTTGGTATGCAGCTTTGATTTCGTCCATACACATCTCCCTAGTTATGAGATTGTGAAATGAAATGTCAAAAATCATTAATCCTCTCTAGTCAATTTCTCTGGGAATTTGGACATCTGATTCTGGATAATAACAAGTAAGCACGTGAAGCAATTCTAGTGATTAGTATATTCCACTTGTCAGGTGATCAATATATTTTTGTAAAAACTTTATCCAATTCTATTATCTATTAATTAATAAATATATACTTATTCTTCTACTACACTATCACCCTACAATTTTTCCTTTCACTCACAATCAACCATCTTTTCTAGATATTGAATTTAGCTCAAGATTTAATTTATTTTTCGCATTTCTCTCCTATATACCAGGTATCGATAAGTCCTGCTCTGATCTATCGATTAGATCCAGCACGTTTAATCCGGTTAGCATAGGGTCGGATCCGTTAATATGAAATCCCGGATTTCCACGCTTTCCTTCAACCATATCATCGGGTTAGCGGTATCTTTGATAAACGCAATCCGACCGTTGTAATCAATGATAATAAACGCTGTACGTTGGATGATCCCCACCACTTTTCCCAATCCATATTGATGGCAAATTTGCCGTTCAGGGTCTGCCAACACCGGGAAGGGTAAATGCAGGCTTACTGCATATTGTTATGCCCTTACTGGCGTGTCTCCCAACAAATGCAGGATCTGAGTATTTTTCGTTTTGAATTCCGTCGATAACTTGCCCAACTGGGCTGCATGGCTCCGGCATTGCATTCAGTTTAATTCACGTACGAAAAAAAGGTACACGTTTTGGCGGCCAAGATAGTCACTGAAAGCAATTGCATTGCCATCCTGTCCTGTTTGCTTAAAGCCGGAGCCTCGGCACCGATCACTAGAGATATATTTTCCATATCGGATATCCTTCTTAGTTGCTATATCCTTATACTACTGTACGAATATAATAGGACATATAGCATTACAATAAGATTGTTTGCACCTGGTTTCTTGGCAAGAGTATCGAACGATAAATAAAACAAGCATCAACATCGAAATATTAAGCAGGCCAGCAGTTTTTCTTAGCTGGCCTGCTTAATAAAGATGATCATCAAGGTGATTATTTACTGTGGGGTCCTGGCCCCGCCGGTTGCGTAAGGTGACATACCGTGCATTCGCTCAATGTACCCGTATGCCCCTGCAGCTGGACGAACTTGATGGCATCATTTGCCTCACGGCTGGTAGCGATAGCATGTGTGCTGTCATGGCAGGCTTCACAATAGATCCCGCCGTGCCCTTTCGAAAGGCGGTACAGGGGTTGGTCCTGGTTGAACTGCTGGGTATTGGTCGGGGTATGGCAGTTATCACAGCGTGGCTCGTTCAGCCACGGATTTGGGTTCTGTGCCACCTGCAACATCCCGCCATGGCAGTCTACGCAGTCCATTTTTCGGTTCGGGTCAAGCGGTGATGGTACGTTGAGCGACATGGCATCCCGCAGGCATTTCGTTGTAGGCCCGGGGTGGCAGCTGTAGCATCCTATCGATCGTGTTCGGGATGACTTCAGCATGCTGCTCATGCATGGCATTAGACAGGCTGGGCACACCGGGCACGCCGGGTTCGCCTAATGCATTTGAGCTGTGGCAGCGTGCGCATAACACCGGGCGGCTGTTGATCAAATTGGTGTTTTCCTCGCTGTCATGGTACGCCAGGATGTTCAGCTCTGTGCGCGGCTGGCTTCCACCTGGTTCTCCGCCCGTGGCATGGCAGGTATCACAGTGCATCTCAGTTGAGACTGGTGCAACCACGGTCAGTGTTGCCAGGACCTTGTTCGAGCCGATTTCGTAAGCAGTGATTTCCGCCAGCTGGTATGGGTACGGGGTGTTCAGGTCACTATCCCTGAACTCGGTCAGTGGGATGCCCTCGGCCACAAAATGGTCGGTGTTCAGGTCCATCACATCTGCCATCCCCTTACCCTTTAAACCGACGTTATCTGGCAAATTGACACCAAAGAGCTGCGCCGCGTAGGTCCAAAAGTCCGTTTTATTGGAGGATACCGTGTTGTCTGGGAACCTGTACTGCACCCTGATTCCCTGGGTGACGATCTGGGGTGGGTCACCGCGCAAGACCACCTGAGCCCATAAATTATTAACGGGGCAAGACCGCCAGGTCTTGAAAGTAACGGTTATAGCAGTGCATGCCCAGATCATTCCAGCCCAGTAGTACGTAGGTGGCTTGGGGTGCGGCTGGATGTTTTTGGACTAAAGGCAGATAGATCGTCCCGGCTTGATTAACCTGACCTCCGGGGATCTCATTGGCAACTCCCGCCAGGCTTTTCGTTGCTGTGCTGGCTGACAGCAGCAGCAAGAGAAGCACGGTGGTAACCACGATGGATGCCTGTCTCATGATATTAAATTGGGCTGGGACCTCGGATTTATGCATGAAACACCTCCCCACAATGATTTAGTTATTCATCTACGCTGTACTTTTTATAGCATACAGCCAGGTTATTTACTTAAATCATACATTAATCCAGGATTAAGGATAGGTTTTTCAGCTTCCAATCAGCCCGTGCGGTTGAACCATGCTTTATGCCACCTCTGAATGCGAAGTACACCCTTACCTATGTTATTCCTTTGCAGGTTGGAAAGTGAGCATGGATCATCCTGTCGTGAGAATATCTTCCAGTTACGGACTGATCAGCAAAGTCGGGCTGCTGGCAATTCCGATCAGGGCCACGGGATTGGTACCGGGTTAGCATATCCGTGCTTTTCGACCGTGTACAACAATCCGTTGGAAGCCTGCGTGCAGGTTGTTTCGTCTGTGAAGGTGTAGCTGGTATCCATGGTTGCGACTGCCATCCACACCAGGTTGCCGTTTTGGCACACATTCGCTTCGATCATATAGCCACGGTTGTCATCTTCGGTCATGTTCACTGCTTGCCAACTCACGGTGACGCTATCACCATCCCGTGTAGCAGTGATCCCGGTCGGTGGACCGTACAGGACGGAATGAGGTAACCTGACAGGCGCGACCGTTACAGAGAAGATATCCCCTTTGACTTCGACGACCGAGGTCGCGATCCAGCATTGGTAGCTGATATTATCCGGCTGGATCCACAACCAGGTGCCAGATTGATTGCGGCCCCACACCGTAGCCGTATCACCTGTATACATGCCCCAAGCGTAGAGGTACGCTTTCGCAGGCCCGTAGCGGCAGTTCGCCTGCATCTTTACCGTCAGAGTGGGTAGAGCATACGTGGGCGACGGGGTGATGGAAGGGGTTAAGGTGATGGTTGGGGTCAGCGTCTGGGTGGGGGTTGGCGTTTTGGTGGGCGTCGCAGAGGCGGTCGAAGTAGCGGTGGGTGTGGGTGTTTGTGTGGGGCTTGGTGTATTGGTGGGGGTGTTTGATGCTGCGATGGTGGCAGTTTGCGTCGGCGATGCTGCAACCGGGCTGCAGGCTGTGACAAGCATGACCGCGAAAGAGGAGATAACTGGCGTGATACAGGCAGCGATGCATGAATTCTCCTTGGATGGATGGTGGGATTATGGATACCCAATCTAATGCGGAATGGTTCTAGCACGTAATATGGAACAATCCAATGGTTTTGCCCTTGGCCTTGTTCCAGGCTTTTATTGCTTTAGGTGTGGATTGTAGGGTTATTTTGCATTGTTTCTGCTTGAAAAATTCCTCAGCTTCTTTTGAAAGTTTAAGCATTCCCGACTGCCCCGACCCGATAATGAGCTTCTCAACCCCGGTTTCGTACACAAATTCGGCTTCAGCCAACGAAAGCTTGTGTGAGGTACCGTAGACTTTTTTGGAGAGCTTCTTTTTGCGTTTTTTTACCTCTCCATCCAGGCGGATCAAAATGTCATTCTCGTATTTCACTCCACCAACAGTGATCGACCCAAACTTGGTGTGCTCGATTTTCGGTTTCATAGCGCCACTATATCACAGAATTAGCTGCCTAAATGGCAGTAAGGTCTTGTCTCCTGTAGGTGTTTGGGGTAATTCCTAGTACAATACCCTTGCCGTTCGGGGCATTGAATAATGCTCAGTTTAACAATACCTTTGGATAAGCTGTAGGAAATCTTGACGGTAGCTCCAATGTCTTTACCGACTTGTGTTGTTTTAGGTGAGTAATTCGAGAATAACAGTTCTTTCAAGGCTCCGGACCTGAGCGAGGAGAAGAGGATGACGAAGCTGCAGCCACGTGCCTTCCAGGGCGAATACGACTATCAGCGCATTCGGGATTTTCTAAACCAGGTGACCCTCCTGAATGACCGCCATATGTACTCGTGGCCAGTGATGCGCCTGGACTATTGGCGTTGGCATGGCATATTGAACCTGGGAGATGGCAACCTCGAAAAGGATGTAACCCTGTGGGAGACTGAAAGCGGTCAGATCGCGGCTGTCCTTAACCCCGAAGAACGCGGTCAGGTCTATTTGCAAGTCCATCCTTTGTATAAATCTTTAAATCTGGAGCAGGAAATGGTGGCGTACGCAGAAGCACACCTGCGCACGCCGAGCCGGCGAGCAGGTCAGGTGATTTGGATCTGGGTTGATCCTGGTGACAGCCAGCGCCAAGCGTTGCTTTCTGCTCGCGGTTATACCCCCATCCACGAGGCCACAGAACATCATTGGCGCCGCAGCCTCGAATTGCCCATACCTGATCCATCCATTGCCGAAGGATACCTTCTTCGACCCCTTGGGGATGTTTCCGAGCTACCCTCCCGTTCTTGGGCTTCCTGGCGGGCATTTCACCCAAACGAGCCCGATGAGAAATATGATTCCGACTGGACATGGTATCAGAATATCCAATCCGCGCCACTCTACCGCCCTGATCTGGATTTGGTCGCCATTTCCCCGGCTGGTGATGTAGCTGCCTTCACCACGGTCTGGTACGAAGCGGAGACACGTACCGGCTATTTCGAGCCGGTTGGTACTGTTCCCGAGCACCAGCGGCGTGGTCTGGCCAGTGCATTACTTTGCCAAGGTCTACACTGCCTCAAATCTGCAGGTGCCACGCTTGCCATCGTTGCCGGGGGGTCGCCCCACGCCAATGCGCTCTACCGATCTGTGTTTGGATCAGAGTTTGACCTGTCGGTGCCCTGGGAAAAGCGTTGGAATTAAACCAGGTAAGTAAATAAGTCTAGAATATCCATGGTCTCTTGCGTTGTAGAAAAGGAACCCGCAATGACATCTACTATTCGTAAAATTCAAGGGCAGGAAATGCTCAGCGTGCTTTATTCGCTTAATTCTTATGCCCTCCACCCATCACCACCTCTACAAAACAAGGAAGAATGGTACGCCATCGTGAGCGCCCGGCAGGGGATTACTTGTTATGCTGCTTTTGAGGGAGAAAACCCGGTGGCAGTGGTAGCCAGTACACCCATGATCCAGAATATCCGGGGTGTGTTATTCCCCGTAAGCGGCATTTGGGGTGTATCCACATCGCCTGCTGCTCGACGCAAAGGATATTGCCGGCAAGCGATGCAAAGCCTATTATCTTCCGATTGGGAATCTGGCAAAACGTTCTCAAACCTGTATCCTTTCCGCGAGTCATTTTATGAGCGCATGGGTTATGTGGGTTTTCCACTGACCAAGATCGCACGCCTCAACACGCTCAGCTTAGAGCCCCTTCTTAAGCTTAACCTGGAAGGAGATTTCCACTTGCAGTATATCGGTGAGGCTTTCGATGCTTACCGTGAGTATCTCTTTGAAATGCGCAAGCGCTGTCACGGCATGGCTTGTTTTGAATTTGGCGATCGTGTGCGCGCCAATCAAAACCTGCTATGGGTTGGTCAGGCGGTTTTCAATGACGAGGTCGAAGGTATTATGATGTACCGCACGATGGGCGAGGAGGTTTCTAAATATAACTTCGTCGCTTCCCGCTTTTATTATACGAGCAGCAGGGCACGCTACCTGATGCTCAATTGGATTGCCCGTCACATCGACCAGGCTGATCGGGCTGAGATTTGGCTGGCCCCCGACGAGTATCCTGAGACATGGCTCTCAGACCTGCAGCTTAAAGTTGAAGCAGCTGTGCGTCCGGCCATGTGCCGCGTCCTTGATGTTGAAAAGATTGGTGGCTTGCATGTAGGTCAAGGTAGTTTCACTGCCAGGATCATCGATCCACTGTGCCCATGGAATGAAGGTGTCTGGAGGTTTGAATCGCAGGATGGACTGCTCCAGGTTACACGTGCAGCTTCTCCCGATTGTGAGCTGACCATCCAGGGTCTATCCGCATTGATCAACGGCACGCACGACCCGCAAGATTTTCCATTCCGTGGGTGGGGTAATCCCGATTCAAGGTTCAGCAAACCATGCGAACCATATTCCCGGCGATGACGCCGTACATGCATGAGTTCTTTTAACCTTGCTTGAAACTTAACCTCCCCAAACCGCTTCTCTTGCCAGCCTGATGCTGTCAAGTGATCATAACTGGGTGTATAGGAAATTCACCGCGAATTATTGGATGATCTACGGAAAATGATCTGAGATGAAACCTTTTCGTGAGCTCTCCAGGCGTGGCAGGTTATTCAGGCTGCGAAAACTTGCCAATCAAAGCCTTACATCATATGGGTTGGTGGATGCACACCTGAATTTCATTCAGTATGGCGAAAATATTATCTATCGCGTGGATTGTGCGGGTGGTAAAGCTCAGTGTGACGTTGCGGATTGTTTCGTCCCTAACCGCTACGTATTGCGCATCCTTGCCTCAAGTGATGCAGACATGATCACCTCTGAATTGACCTGGCTGGCAGCATTAAGCGCAGAAGGCGGTTTACCAGTACCCGCGCCTGTCCCGAACACGAACGGTGAGCTGGTAACAAAAATAAAGACTGAAGGGATTCCAGCTGGCCGGATGGTATCGCTGATGCACTGGCTGGATGGGCGCAGGTTACGCGCCGGATTCAAGCCAAAGCATTTTATAGCGTTGGGGCAGACGGTCGCCCGATTACATGCTTTTTCTGCCGGTTGGCAGCCTCCTACCGGGTTTACTCGACCCCACTGGGATTGGGATTCTCAGCTAGGTGGGTGCATGTTCAGACACCCAATGGCAGAGGTGGTTGCCACGATCCCCGAGAAATTTCAGCAGCCTTTCAGCATAATATCGAGCGAGGCCAAGGATGCAATGGAGCGCCTTGGTAAAGGTCCTGATGCGTATGGGCTGATCCATTCTGATCTTTACCCGGAGAACGTCTTATTCAAGGGTGGAAGGGCCTTGCCCATCGATTTTGAAGATTGTGGTTATGGCTATTGGATGTGGGATATCGCCATAGCCCTGTGCGAGTGGGCCTGGGGGCCTGGCTGGGAGATCAGGAGAGATGCGTTTTGGGAGGGATATTCGAGTATTCGAACCCTGCCCGATATCCAATCGTCCTCGCTTGATCTATTCATCGCCATTCAATTTGCTACAATGGTGTTATGGTCTTCAGCCTTGCTGATGAACGATCCCAAACGTATCGGAGAGTATGAGCCCTGGCGGAATAAAGTTGGGGAACAATTATTAGGATACTTTGACAGATGAATGCCATATCTCCTTCCATCCGAACAGCTCGTCTGACCTTGCGCCCTCTTGCTATGACTGACGCACCGGTATTGTTTCGCATCAACCAGTCGGAAGGGGTACTGACGTATTTCCCCAATCCGAATCCACCTCCCCTCGACCGCGTGCATCGATTTATCCAGCAACAAGGGCTGCATTGGCAAAAGCATGGCTATGGTGATTGGGGTATCTCGCCCGTACGGTGAAACCGAGATCATTGGCTGGGCAGGTTTACAATATCTGCCTGAGCTGGATGAGACTGAGGTCGGCTTCCTGCTCGACCGTCCATTTTGGGGTATGGGTTTTGCCACTGAAGCAGCCCAGGCTTCCATAAATTTTGGTTTTGGGCAATTAGGCCTGAAGCAAATCATCGCCCTTGTACACCCTGGTAACCTTGCCTCGCAGTGCGTAATCAAAAAATGCGGGATGGAATTTACGGAAACAATTTTATTATGGGGGATCGAGCTGCAGCGTCATCGAATAGTTAGGCCTTTATAGATATAAGTCTCGCAAAGAGTGATTGGGAACTGACCAGGTAATCCCGGTCAGGTTGTAGGGTAATCATTAGGTAGCTTGATTGCCTAATTCCTTTTGTCTGTATTGATCAGATTTAGCGCAAAGATGAAATTTTCGATAATACTATTCCCAATGTTATTCGAGCAAATATCTGGACAAATAAGATAATATATGTATAATATATTGTTATAAGATTGAGTAAGGGGTTAAAGAATCCTCGCAAAAAACTTCGGCGGTCATTTCGTATATCGGAAATAGCGTTTGCGAGAAACGTAATCTTCAGTCAATTAATTGGGTTATAGAGAAGGGAAACCTTCTCTAATATATTTTTATAGGAGAAATAACATGTCTGAAATGCAAACTGAGATGATGAAGGCTACCGCAATTAGTCAGGATGCGTTAGCCGCACTGCGCATGAAGCTGCGCGGTGATCTTATCCAACCGGGCGATCCGCAATATGAAATGGCTCGCAAGGTCTATAATGCCATGATCGCTAAACACCCGAGGCTGATTGTGCGTCCTGTGGACGCAGCGGATGTTAGCAGCGCGGTAGCGTTTGGTGTTGAACAAAAGCTGGAAATTGCGGTGCGTGGTGGTTCACATAACGGTCCTGGATTCGGGACGGTGGAGGATGGATTGGTAATTGACCTCTCAAAGATGCGCGGGATCAGGGTTGATCCAGAGGAGAAAACTGTGCGAGTGGAAGGTGGTGCATTGCTGGGTGACGTGGATCACGCAACATATCCATTCGGGTTGGCTGTGCCATCAGGCACATTTTCGACCACTGGTGTGGGTGGGTTAACCTTGGGAGGAGGTATAGGGTATCTTTCTCGTCGTTATGGATTATCGATCGATAACCTGCTCAGTGTGGATATGGTTCTTGCAGACGGTTGCTTTGTGACGGCCAGCAAGGACCAAAATGAAGATCTATTTTGGGCTGTGCGTGGAGGAGGGGGTAATTATCGGAATTGTCACTTCTTTCTTGTTTCATGCCAGACCGGTAGCCACCGTATATGGTGGCCCAATGATGTGGCCCATCGAAGAAGCCTCTGAGATCTTGCCATACTGGCAGGATATGATCCTAAGGGCACCAGATGAGCTCTCTGGCATCTTTGCCTTCTTGACCATCCCCCCGATCCCCCACTTTCCTGAGCAATATCACCTAAGGAAAATGTGTGCAGTCGTTTGGTGCTATTCTGGCGCAATGGAAGATGCCGAGCAGGTTCTGAAACCAGTAAGAGAGTTTCGAAAGCCAGCTATTGATATGGCTGGACCCATTCCACTTCCTGCCTTACAGAGCATGTTTGATCCGTTATATCCCGCAGGGTACCAGTGGTATTGGAAATCAGATATCTTTACACGCTTCGATGAACAAGCCGTTAAAGAGCTCATCAAAGCTAGCAGTGAGTTGCCAACGGGCTTGTCTACAATCCATATTTTCCCCATCAATGGAGCTGTCGGGCGGGTTGGGTCGCATGAAACACCGTGGGGTTTTCGTGACTCGAATTTTTCTATGGCGATCGTCGGAGTGGATCCGGACCCAATGAATAAAGAGCGCGTCACAAAATGGACAAAGGCTACCTGGTCAGCACTTCATCCGTATGCATCAGGAGGCTCATATTTAAACTTCGCAATGGATGAAGGCACGGAAACTGTAGAATCAGCTTATCAGGAAAACTACTCGCGCCTGTCGGAGATAAAAGCCAAATACGACCCGAACAATGTCTTTCATATAAACCAAAATATCCTTCCTAAAGCTTGAGAGGGATACAATTGTCCTTCAATAATAATGCCAGTCCCGAGATTGGGGCTGGCATTAAATACTTAAACAAGTAGGTATAGTTATATTTGCTGCTCGATTACTCGGGTAGATTTGATTTAGCTTCTTGGGCAGCCGCTTCCATTTTCTCGAACATCTCTTGGGCTTCTTTTGGTGTTAGCTTGGCATCCAGCATGGGAAGGTAAATCTCTTCTTCTTTCGCAAAATGCAGCTTCACCACGGCATATAAGCCGTACAGTACACGCCGTAGTGCCATGGCCTGGATGGAGGTAATGGAAAGCTGCGACTTATGCACACGCAAGGTGGCTAGCTCCTCGGTCAGGCGGCCTACTTCCACGTGGTCACGGCTCATTGTGGCTGTTGCCTGTTCGGCCCCCATGATTTTCTGTACCACAGGATAGAGCGCCTTGTCTTCTGCCTGGGCATGGGGTATCAGCTGGCGCGTTAAGAAGTCGTAACATTCCTCAATTTTTTCATGTGCCTGGCTGGTTAGGCTTTCATTAACCAAATTACCTGCCTGGCGTAATCCATCCACGTACGGGTAAAGCTCTTTATGCTCATCTCTCAGGGGTTGGGTTATGCTTGCCATACATCATTCTCCTTAGGCCATATCATATCTCTCTAGTATATTACATCTTCAACCCACGAAAGTCACCAGTTTATCTGTGGATTCCTGTTTGAGATCACTCAAAATCATCCTGCAAAGGGTTTCACCCGTCGCCAGGAGCATGCCATGAACGCCATCACCCCAAGCAGTTCGGCCAGCCTGCCTGCCAGGACTACCGCTGGTGATGTAGCCAATGATCCGAGGATGACCAGCATGACACCCAGGTTGATCAGCCAGAATGCGGACCATGCTAATCTCACACTGCCCCTCGGCTCATCACCCGCCAGCCGTGGGAGGATCCAGTACGCCACACCCAGGGCCAGCTGTACGAACCAGCCCATCAGCAGCACTTCGGCGTGGATTGGCAGCAGCCTCCAGGTCAGTGGACTGATTTGGATACCCTTATTGATCAGCAGGAGTGCCCCGAGTGTAAAACCTGTTGCCAGGTAAGCCAGGGAGAAGCGCACGAAATTCATGCTAAGCTGCGGCATTACTTCACCTTTACCCGCCCCCAGGCATTGATCACGAAGGCCATTCCCCCAAGCCATTGCAGGAGAGCTGCAGCTATTAATAATCCTCCCCAAAACAAGCTTTCGCGTCCAGCTTGCCCGATCACAGGTTCGCTGATGAGGCGTAAAAATAGCCCGGCGTTCAGCAGGATATAGCATGCCCAGCCCAGCCCTTCATTACCGCGTGGCTTTTCGAGGCTGAATTTTGGGAACATCCAGATTGCCACACCGATGATCAACATCGTGATCCAACCTTCCGTCATCAGGTGAAGGTAGGTGGGGTAGATTATCGCTGTCACCCAGGGTATTTTCCATGTTGCCTGGATAGCTAGAAATACCCCAGCAAGTAGGGCCAGAATGAAATAGACAAAGGATGTCTTGATGAACCAGCGTGACAGGCTGCGCATCAGCTATCCACCTTTTCAGCAGAAAGATCCATGCCCTTTTAATTATATTCAGTGTGGAAATCTGCCAGCAGTATTCAGGATAATAATCCGATTAATATAGAGAGCATCGCTAGGGCTATGAGGATGTCTCAAAGGAAAGTTTCTGGCTAAAATAATTACAAACACAATGGTAGGATGGCGTACCTTTATCAAGCGTGGCAGGGAGAAACGCCTGGCATTGACTTGGGCCGATTTTAAATGGGATAAATTTACCTGCTAGGCCTGTTCTTAGCGCATGGTTAGCTTATGGCTGGCAGCTTTGTCCACCAGCCAGATGGGGTGCTTGCCAGCTGGGCGGATCAGCTGGGCGGGAAGCTGGTTGGGTTGGTAGGAACCTTCCAGCACATCTTCGAGCACCTGGGCTTTATCCGCCCCTGAAACAAGTAAAACCACCTGGCTGGCCTGGTTGATGTACGGGGCGGTGAATGTCACGCGGTACATCCCCAGCTCTTCAATATACACTTCCGATACCCGACGCTCCTTCACGTCAAGCACGCAGGTGTGTGGGAAAAGCGAGGCAACATGCCCGTTGGCACCCAGGCCTAGGAAGACCAGGTGGAAGTCGGGGTTGGAGGTGCTAAAAAATTCTTTCAGCTCAGCTTCATATTCGAGGGCGGCTTGCTGAGGGGTGGTGTCGCACACGATTGGGTGGATGTTTTCGGGTGGGATGGGAACATGCTCAAGCAAGGTCTTGCTGGCCATTAAGAAGTTGCTGCGCGGGTCATCATTGGGCACACAGCGTTCATCACTCCAGAAGACGTGTACTTCATTCCAATGGATGCGGTCGCAGTACGGTGGGCTGGCCAGGATTTCGTACATGCGCCGGGGGGTCTCGCCTCCCGAGAGCGCCACGCTGAACCGTCCACAGATCAATCCTGCCTGGCGTGATTGAAGCATGAACAGCTCCGCGGCTGCCTGGCTTAGTGTTTCTAGGTCATTGAACACACGGATCATTTTATTCTCCTGGCTTGGGTTGGTCGAGGAAAACAGGTTGGAGCCAGCGGCGCCCATCTTGCGCAATTAAAGCCTCCGCACTGGGTGGTCCCCATGTCCCGCTTGGGTAATTCGGGAAATCAGAAGGTGCCACGCTCCCCCATACATCTAGCACCGGCGCGATCACCGACCAGGCGCTCTCCACCTGGTCAGCCCGCATGAACAGGGTTGCATCCCCCCGCATTACATCTAATAACAGGGTTTCATATGCCTCTGGCGGGGAGCTATGAAAAGCTTCCGAATAACGGAAGCGCATTTCTTGCGAGCTTAACCGCAGGTCCACACCCGGAACCTTGGCCTGGAAGTGCAGGTCGATCCCTTCATCGGGCTGGATTTCAATTTCGAGCCGGTTGGGAAGCCAATCCTGGTTGGCTGAGGCTGGGAAGGATTGGTGGGGCACCGGCCTGAATTGGATGATGGCCTGCGAGGTTTTTTGTGCCAGGCGTTTACCGGTCCGTAGATAGAACGGGATATCCTGCCAGCGCCAATTATCGATAAAAAGCTTTAATGCCGCAAAAGTTTCTGTGGCTGAATGGGGATTCACGTCCGGTTCATTGCGGTAACCAACCACCTGGTCTCCATTCATCCAGCCTGGGCCGTACTGCCCACGCGAGGCATATTTGTGCAGCTGGTCTACCGGGATGGGACGGATGGCGCGCAGCACGTCTACTTTTCGGGCGCGGATCTCATCTGCATTAAATGCAGCTGGGGGTTCCATGGCCACCAGCGAAAGGATCTGCAACAGGTGGTTCTGGATCATGTCGCGCAGTGCACCAGACTGGTCATAATATCCGCCGCGGTGTTCCACCCCCACCTGCTCCGCCACGGTGATCTGCACATGGTCAATATACCGGCGGTCCCAGATCGGCTCAAAGAGGGCGTTGGCGAACCGGAACGCTAGGATATTCTGCACGGTTTCTTTGCCCAGGTAATGGTCGATGCGGAAGATCTGGTTTTCCTCCAGTGTCTTAAGCAAGGTTTGGTTGAGCTGGCGGGCAGAATCCAGGTCGTGACCGAAGGGCTTTTCGAACACCAGCCGGGCGCGCTTGCGCTCGCGTACCAGGTGAGACGTCCCAAGATTATGCACGATGGCGTCTACCACGGATGGAGGTGTGGCCAGGTAGAACACCCGCTCGGCATGCTCACCCCAGGTTTTATCCTGCTCGCTCAAAAACCGGGTCAGCTTTTCAAACGTATTTTGGTCGTTGAAGTCTCCCGTCAGGCAGCCTGTGATGTGGTGGGCAAATTCTTTCCACTCGCTTGGCCTGGCTTTCCCTTGCCTCGAAAACTGGTTTACCCCGTCCAGCAGGCGCTTTTGCAGGTCTTCTCCCTCAATTGGCTTGGCGTCCACTCCAAAGATGGCAAATTTCTCTGGCATTAATTGGTCAAGGAACAGGTTGTAGAAAGCCGGGATCAATTTTCGCCAGGTTAGGTCACCGGCAGCCCCAAAGATGACAATTACTACCGCAGGCAGCTTAATACCGTTCATGATCATCCCTCATCCTTGCTCCATTGGGTATGGAAGATCCCTCTCTGGTCAACCCGCTCATAGGTGTGTGCGCCAAAGTAATCACGCTGAGCCTGGATCAGGTTGGCAGGTAGGTGGCTGGCGCGCAGGCTGTCGATATACGCCAGCGATGCCATGCTCGCAGGTGCCGGGATGCCCAAGGCGGTGGCGGTCTGGACCATTTCTCGCAAGTGTTCCAGGTGTTCCAAGGCCAGCTTGCCGAGCACGGGATCCAGGATCAGGTTCAATAGCCCTGGGTTTTGCTGGTAGACCTTCTGGATGCCCTCGAGCTGTTTCGACCGGATGATGCACCCACCTCTCCAGATGCGCGCGACTGCCGAGAGATCCAGGTTGTATTGGTAAGCTTTTGAGGCTGCCTCCAGCTGGGCAAAGCCCTGCGCATAGGTCAGGATGAAACCGGCGTACAGGCTGCTCCTGGCAAGTGCGATCAGGTGCTTTCGATCGACAGAGGCCTGGCTGGTATTATCTCCGAAATTCTGGTTGATGGCATGGCGCATGGTTTCCATCCCCGATAAGTTGCGCATCGCCACTGCGATATCGATCGTGGGTGTCGGCACATGCAGGGATAATGCATCCTGGGTTGTCCACATGCCCGTGCCCAGCTGGTGGGCCGCATCCAGCACCACATCCACCAGGCGTTTTCCTGTGATCTCATCCACCTTACAAAAGATGTCCGCTGTGATTTCCACCAGGTAGCTATTAAGCTCTGCTTCATTCCAGCTTGAAAATATCTCCCCGAGCTCATCATCGCTCAGTCCTGCCCCACGTTTCAGCAAGTCATAGGCCTCGGCGATAAGCTGCATCATGCCGTATTCGATACCGTTATGCACCATCTTGACATAATGGCCGGCTGAATGTGGCCCAAGGTAGGCCACGCATGGATTGCCTTCTACCTTTGCTGAAGCAGCTTCCAGGATATCCTGCACACGCTGATAGGCTGCCTGTGCACCGCCTGGCATCAGGCTGGGCCCATGACGCGCCCCTGCTTCACCACCCGATACTCCCATCCCGAAGAAATTCAATCCCTTGGCTTCCAGGGTCTGCTCGCGCAGGTCCGTATCGGTAAAGTGCGAGTTCCCGGCATCGATCACTGTATCGCCAACCTCTAGGTGTGGAAACAGGTCACGGATGACGCTATCCACCACCGGCCCTGCCGGTACAAGCAGCATCACCGTGCGGGGCACCTGCAGCCGTGCGATAAATCCAGCCACATCCCCTTCTGCTTGGATGGGCAGCTCACCTGATTCTGCCCCTAAATGCTGGACTTGCTTGGGGTCTTTATCATAGCCTGCCACGCGAAACCCGTGTTCTGCCATGTTGAGCAACAAGTTGCGTCCCATCACTCCCAAGCCAACCATACCAATGCGGTAATTCTCTCCCGCCATATTACCTCCTTCTGATATCCCTCACTTTTACTCAGATAACCCCAACTTCGCCAATTCAAACCGTGTAGTGGCTGCATCGATATGCCGAATTCCGTGGATACCCAGGCTGCGCGCCACCTCGATAAACATTGGCCGGTCGTCAATATATGCCACTGCTTCAGGACGTGCCTGTGATACATCGAGGGCGATCCGAAAAATATCCAGGTCAGGTTTTCGGTAATGCACGAAACAAGATGAGATAAAGATATCTATCGTTTGCTCTAATTGGAATGTGCGGATGCGGTAGGCATTCAGTTCCCTGCCTTCATTGCTTACGGCCACAGTCCGTAGGAGGTAGTGCTTCTTTAGCGACTGGATCAGCTGGATCATCTCAGGGAACGCTTGCGAGCAGGCAAACATGAAATCTGTAAACGCACCATGGGTGAATGCACGCGGTTGGTAAAAAACCAGCCGTTTTAGGTATTCGTCCAGGCTCAGCTTGCCGGCTTCGAATGTGTCATAGGTCAGGTGATGCCGTTCTTCCATATCATCCAGATCAAGCTCAAATTGCCGGGCTGCATTCTGGCGGGCTGTGCGGTCCCAGCCATTCGTCAACAGTACACCGCCGATATCAAGAAATAACGTGCTGATGCGCTGATCTCTCATCCGAGGCACTCCTGCTGTGTGGAATACTTATCTGGTAATCGGGTAATTAATCTCACTACCCGCTCATAGAACAGGTAGTCTAACGCCCAGTTGATGAACACTAACAGCCGGTTGCGGAATCCGATCAGCCGGTACAGGTGCACCAACGCCCAGATGATCCAGGCCGGAAAGCCAGTGAAGGTTGCTACGCCCAACCGCACTGCCGCGGCATTCCTGCCGGTTATGGCCATCGTGCCTGGGTCTTTATACCGGAATGGCAAGGGTTGGCTCCCCTTGATCTGCCGGAGCACATTTTTTGTAGCCCAGGCTCCCTCCTGAGTGGCAACCGGTGCGATCATCATCAGGCTGTGCCCGTCCTGTTCCACGTGAGCCATGTCACCCACCGCGTAGACCTCAGGATGACCGGGTACCTGCAAGGTTGGCAAGACGTCTACCTGCCCGTTGGGCCGGGTGGGTAATCCCCATGCCTGGCTCAATCCCGAGCCGTGCACCCCTGCCGTCCAAACCACGGTCTCAGTTGGAATGAGCTGACCATCTTTCATGAGCACACTGGTCGGCGTTATTTGGCTGACCTTCGCATTCAACAGCACTTCCACGCCCATGCGCTTGAGGTGATTCAAGGTGTAGTCGTGCAGCCGCCTGGGGAAGCCGGTTAACAAGCGGTCCGTCGCTTCTATCAATAGTACCCGCACCTGGCTCATTTCGAGGCCTGGGTAATCCTGTGCCAGTGGTTTTCGCACCAGCTCAGCCAGGGCTCCGCAGAATTCCACCCCGGTCGGACCGCCGCCCACCACCGTAAAGGTCAGCATTTGTTGCCGCCGCTGTTCGTCCGCGGTGTAATTAGCCGTCTCAAACATGCACAAGATGTGGTTACGCAGTCTTATGGCATCATCCACATCTTTGAGTGTGAACGCGAATTTCTCTGCGCCTTCGACCTGCGAGAAATGTGCTTCGCTTCCCAGCGAAAATAGCAAGTAGTCATACCTGATCTGCTGTTGGTGGGTGTATAGCATGTGTTGGTTGAGATCGATTTTGACGACCTCCCCCATGGTAAAGTGGATATTCGGGGTTCGGTGGAAAATGCTCCTCATTGGATAGATAATATCATCTGGTTCAAGTTCTGCCGCCGCCACCTGATAAATAAGAGGTGAGAAAGTATGATAATTGTTGCGGTCCACCAGCCAAACGTCAGCATCTGATCCAGCTAGCCCCCTGGCAGCCCATAATCCCCCAAAACCTGCCCCGATGATCACCACCCGGGGACGATTTATCTCAGCCATTCTACTTCGCAGATTTCAGTTGTTTTTCGAGGTAAGCCCTGAGCGATACAGCATTATTGCGTTCGAGCTCCGTGGTGCTAAAGAGCAGCGTGATATCCCCCTGTCGCGCCGCCTCGACCAGGGGTTGCCAGGTATCGGGCCGTCCATCCAATTCCTTGAAGTAGCGCTCGTTGAATTCACACCACTTATCAGGGTCATGCCCGTACCATTGGCGTAATTCATTGCTTGGGGCAACTTCTTTATACCAGGCCTGGATTGCTAATGCTTCTTTTTTAATACCTCTCGGCCACAGGCGATCCACCAAGAACCGCTGCCCATCATCCTTTGCGGCAGGCGTGTATACCCGTTTTATTCTGATCATCGGAAACTCCTAGGTTTTTAATAGCTGACTTTTTAGCGTTTTCACCAACCAAATTTGGTATTCAACCGCTGACCAACCTGAGTGCCGGACCAGCTCATCAAAGACTTCTGGCAAGCACAGTGCCTGTAAAATGGAAGCCGCATGCTCCACATCCAGGTCGCTCTGCAGGTGGGGTTCCAGGCTTTTTGCAAAACTATGTAATCCTTCCCGCTGCCCGGTTAATGCCTGGGTCAGCTCGGCCGCCGCCCGTGGGTCAGCTGCCGCTGCCCCGGTATAGATGGCAGTCACTTCCGCACCCATTTCCCATTGCTTGCGGGTAGCTTCAGCTAATTGCCCGATCCGTTCATCCGGGTTAGCATTCATCGGGCTGCTGCTCAACACCTCCCGGATATGGGTACGCTCGTGCCATGTATCACGGATCGCCCGTAGAATGCCGCGCTTGGAGCCAAATATTGCGTATACGGTGCTGGTTGCCACACCAGCCCGTTCGGCAATTGCTTCGATGGTCGTGCAGATGTACCCCTGTTCCAAGAATAGCGCCTGGGCAGCAGTCACGATTATCTTGTGTGTCTCCTGGGCTTGTCTTTGCCGGTGCGTGATTTTTGCTTGGGGATTGACATCGGTCATAGGATGTAGTATACCTATATTCAATATAGTTTAACTATATTATATTGGTGTTGAGAGCAGATGTCAAGTGAGCCATGCGTTGACAGGTCATTACGTTCTCCAATTCACCCAGACCGATATTTAGCGGTGATATTTTCACCGGCTTCAAGGAATCCTTTCTAGGTGGGATTGGTGAGGAGGCGATGTTCGTCATAAGGCAGATATAATTACATGGTTCAATAATTGAAAGGATATTAATATGCAGAATGCTACCCAGGCCCTAAAGACAACCGATGAGTATATCGCCCAATTTCCCGATAACATCCAGTCAATCTTGCAGCAGGTTCGGGTGGTGATCAAAGAGGCCGCTCCGGGAGCGGTCGAGAAGATCAGCTATGGGATGCCAGGTTTTTATTTACAGGGCATGCTGGTTTGGTTCGCCGTTCATAAGAACCATATCGGTTTCTATCCCACAAGTGAAGGTATTGAAGCCTTTAAAGGTGAGCTATTGCCTTATAAGTATTCAAAAGGCGCGGTGCAATTTCCAATCGATCAACCTATTCCTTCCGACCTAATCCGCAAGATCGTGAGACACCGCGTAGAACAAAATTCGAAGAAAAAATGAGCGTAATCAGGTGCTTATCTATATCCGTTATTGTGTCTAAATATTAATTATCCTTCGCCCCAATTTTGGCTTGAGCAATGGCTTGTTTCTCTCTGTCCATGCTCGCCTCCGCCTGGTCCCCGAGTTTTTCCCGTGCGGTTGCGCGGGCTGCGTAAGCCCTCGCCACACCTGGCCAGTTCTCGAGCGTCTCCAGGGTTTCAATAGCCTCTGTGGCAAGCTTTACAACCTCATCAGGTTCCTTCTTGATCAAGCCGGCATTGGCCAGGTCCGCCAGCAGGATCCTGCACCAACCCAAGCCCAGCCGGTGATCGTAGCTATCCCCGTTTTAAACCTCTCTGCCGCTTCATCGATACGCTGTAACCCTTCATCGATCCGTCCAGCAACGATCAGGTTTGTCCCGGCTGACATTAACGCCCGCGCCAGGGTGATGTCATCTCCAGACCAGCGTGCCGCCGCCAGCTCCTGCTCGCTAAATGCATTGGCTTTATCTGGTTTTCCCAGCTGACGCAGGATATTCCCCTCTCTCATCAGGCAGTAGGACAATACCCGCTGTTGCTCCCGGTAAGTGGGATCATCCATCCTGATCTCCAGCCGATTAAGCTCTTGCTCGCTCTGCCGGTAGATTGCAAACGCTTCATCGAGTTTATCGTGCATCTCAAGCTCATGCAATGCATTTTCGATCCGGTTTTCAATGAGCTGGATAGTCTGTGTTGTTTGGTTCATGTTGCCATGCTGTGGTTTTCCAACCATCCAGTCAGAGTTTCTATATGTTCCAGATGATGGTCGTATGATCCCATCGCACTATCGGCAAGGGCGTACTTCCCCATCCATTGGTATCTTCCAGGGGTTAACAGGTCTTTCTCTGGGATCTGCCCGATCAATACAATGTAGTGAGCGAACTGGCTCGACCAGTATTTGTACACCTGCTGCCAAGATCTATTACGGCATCGTTCGTAATTCCAGGCATTGGTCCGGTCAACGTCTTCGTTCGGGTCAGGGCCGAATAGCACCCACCACTCGGGGTAATTCGGATCTTTACCCTGTAGTGCGGCTTCTGCCCTGGCAACTGATGCCTCCTGCCAGAACCACAGGTGTGCTACCACATCCTTGATCGTCCAATTGGATGGACTGAGAGGTCTGGTGAGTTGTTCCTCGCTCAGGCTGGCCAGGCGATCTTGCCAACGAATGTATATCGTCGATAATTTATCGAGAATGATGTCCTTATCGTCCATGATTTTTCTCCTGATGTAATTTTACCCCGCGCATAGAGATCAAAGCCATCTCCAGGCCTTTCTTTACTGCTTCAATTAACCTTCCCTTATAAGCTGCTAACCCCCATTCTTTTATAGCTCAATTTCATTAACCAGGTTTAATCATCCAACATATCCGTGCTCGCCATCCTTTACTGTGCTAACCGGATTCCGTTTTAGAGAAGGAAATTCAGGCGAGTGTAGATCCAGATTATTATATATATATGGATAATTAATATAATTATTATCTAATACGGAACATCTTCTGAGGCATAATCGTTAAAATACACAAGGAAATTGAGGATACTACCATGAATAAAAAATCGATTTTTGCATTTCTCCTGATCTTGAGCTTCGTTACCGCATGCGCTCAACCAGCCACTCAGACTGGCTACCCACCGCCCGGCTCGCTACCCGCCACGCCGACCACCATCAGCATCTACCCGGGGCCCACGGTGGCGGCATCACCCACGCCAGCCACTACGGCGATGACACCCGCGGAGCAGGCGGCTGTGCAAGCATTATCCCAAAAATATACTATCCCCGTTGACCAGGTAAGCATCGTCAGCACTGAACAGGTGACCTGGACTAACGGGTGCCTGGATGTCGTCATCCCCGGGGTGTTATGCACGGATGTGATGGTGGATGGATACCGCATCATTTTGCAAGCCAACGGGAATCAGTACGAATTTCATACCAACCTGGATGGCACGAATGTGGTGGATGCCGCCCAATTACAGGCTACCCTCCAGTTCGTTGTCCGCACCAGTGGCCAGGCAATTTCAGCCATCACACCCGGGATGTCACTTGGCCCTACTTACAACCCTGCCTTCAATGGTTTTCTACCCGTTGGTGGATCGATCAATGGTACTGCATATGTGTATGATTCAAGCCAATCCAAAGTCTTGACTGTGGATTCCACCGGCAATCATGACCTGGCATTCATTCAAAGCCCTACATATGGATTGGCAATCTGGCGCGGTGGGTTGGGTGCCCAGCCGTTGTTGGCCTGGGGAACCCAGCTCTATCCTGCTGATAGCTCTAATTTGGTGATCGCAAATCCTGATGGATCCAACCAGGAATCTTTGCTCAGCCTTAGTTCCACCGTGCAACCGCCGGTGCAGCTGGTGGCTGAGTTCTGGTCGGCTGATGGTCAGTCGCTGTATTTCAGCAAGGAGCCGGTGGGGATAGGGGGCTATATTCTCTTTTCTGGTGCCTCTAACCTGTACAAGATTGACATTCACACGAAAGAAGTCACTGAGATCATCCCCCAGGCAGCCTCCAATGGACCACAGACCTGTCTGGATGCCATCTCTGGTGATTACCGCTATATCGCAGACCATTGCTCGCAAGGCGTGATCACTATCCGCGATTTGCAAGCAGGCACTTCAACCACCCTTCAGCCACCCGCCGATTTTTCCAGCTACACCGTGATGGGCAGTGCCCGTTTCAGCCCCGCAGGTGACCGGGTAGCCTTTGCCATGGCCAAGGGTAATCCAGATAACGAGCAGGGCTGGGTGGCGATTGGGAATCGCACCGGCGGCACTGCAAGCATCATCCTGACCAGTGAGCCAGGTAATTATTACAACGTTCAGGGTTGGTTGGACGACCAGACCTTGCTGGTCCAGTCCTTCTCCGTAGGGAACCCTGATGGCGTCAACCAGATATTGACTGTTTCCGCCGATGGCTCGACTGTGACCAAGATCTATGATGGTGACTTTCTGACCGTGATCGATAACCGCTAATCAAATACTCACTTGACAATCACGATAAATAAGAGTAATATTATCCATGATTGAGGTCGATAACAAAGAGCAGCGAATAGTTTCTGAATGTGGAGTATGGTTATGTTGAAGCTTGAGTGCAAGGATTTGGGGACAAATTGTAACTATGTGGCCCAGGGGAATACACTTGATGAAGTGAAAACGAAGGCCATGGAGCATGCTCAAGCTGTGCATCCAGATTTCTTAACAAAGATGTCACCACAGCAGATGGCAGATTTGGATAAGACCTTGACGCGCTTGACTCATTAGCATTAGGCACAGGGGGAAATTAGCTGATGGCACGCGACGCATGAGGTGCACGAGCACCTTAAAGAGCAGGGGGAAATGGGTTCCGAGGATAAAATAATACCACCTCCCAAACATTGTTTGGGAGGTGGTGACTCTTTAAGTAGCTTACTTAATTGCAAGAGGTAAGAACACTTTGCCGTACACATTAACCGTCCACACTTCCGACGGAAGGGATTTTCCGTAGCTGGAAGTGGCGACTACGTACCAGGTATGCTTCCATGGACCGACATCCAGGGTGACTGTCGTCACTGATGAATCCAGTGTGACTGCCTCGACATCATCAATATAGACGATAAATCCTTCGGCAGGGACTCCCGTTTCGGCAGCCTGCCATGTGAACTCTACGGGGCCGCTTGTCCATGTATTATCTGCTGGCGTTGCTAATGTAGGTGCGTCGGGCAGCGCGATTACATTTACGTTCCATGTCTCGGAAGGTGAAGAGGCTCCGTAGGCGTTCGTCGCCATTACGTACCAGGTATGCGCTCCTGGCGATACTTCCAGGGTGGTCGTGGTTACCGGCGTTGAAAACGAGATCACTGGCGTGTCATCCACGAAGAGCTCATAGCCTTCAGCCGGTGCCCCGCTCTCTGCTGCTTTCCATTCGAAAATCACCGGGCTGGCTGCTGTGCTACCGTCACTCGGTGTGACCAAAGTGGGTGCATTTGGAGCTGCCCCAAAGGTACATTCGAAGGGCTCATACGACAGAGCAACGTCATCCAAGTAAATACCATCCATGGTTACACCGCTATCTGAGATCAGGTGGAACCGCAGCGCAACATTCGGCTGGTTATCCAGGGCTGGGGCATCGATGATCACTTTTTGCCAATCCTGTACCCCGTTGAAGGTGGCAAGGGGAGGGTTATTCCAGCTGCTGCCTCCGTTGAGCGAGTACTCAATATATCCATAGTCATATCCCGATTTAAGGGCGTATTTGTACCAGCCGCTTAGCTGGACATGCCGCTTGCTGCTTAAGTCGAAAGCCGGGGTGCGGACGTAATTGTTGGCATTGTCCTGGTAGTTCCCTGCGGGGCTATCTGTCCAGGCATGGCTCGGGCTGTGGAACTGGCTTGTTGTGATCAGCCAGCTATTCGGACTCCCCCCGGTCGTCCATCCCTGGTTACCGTTTTCTACCGTGTTGGTGAACACATCCGTACGCTGTAAAGGCACCGATGCGTTCACAGAAAAACTGGTGTTGTATGTGCTGAAACTGTCGGTGATCAGGGCCTGGAAGTTCAGTTCGGTTCCGCATATCACGCTCGGATCGACTGAAAATACATAAGGTGTAGCGTTCGCGCCGGTTTCACCTGCGCCGATTTCAGCGTAGGGAGTGTTGGCAGAATCGATCGTCACACCTGCTGTCAGGCTGGTTACTTTAGCGGTAACCTGGGTTGCTGTAATGGCACCCTGGTTGAGCAGCGATTCGGAGAGAAGTAAGCCTTGTTCGCCAGGCTCAGCGAAACCATTGCCATTTCCATTGGCATCGGATAGCACTACCCCAGCGTGTACCAGGGATGAGACCGGGCTCAGGTAAAGATCCTGAGAAGTGGTGTTCCCGGCTGTCACTTGCACTCCAATTGCACCATCAGTTCCTGGGTAACCGGGCAGGAATGGCCCAGCCGTGATGTCATAGCTGCCGGGGACGAGGTCGATCGAGAAATAACCCGATTGGTCGGTCACCGCGCTGAAGTTATATGTGACACCTTCAACGAGCAGTGGGACACCGGCAATCGGCAGTTGGGTCACGGAATTGTAGACGAACCCTGAAATGGTGCCTTTGTCCTCACCACAGGAGGGGAACTTGAAGGATCCGATGCGAGTCTGCCAGTTACCCTGGCTGTTGGCGTACTCCTGGGTATACCAGAATGTACATCCATCCACAGGGTCGATGGTCATGGCAGAATAGTCACCCCACCGGGCTGAGCTCGATTGAGAGCCAGGGCCCTGGAACAAAACGGCTTCACCCTGGGTAAGCTGGTTGGGGATTTCTCCCGCTAACCGGCCGGCATAGCGTATCGCAGGATGCATCTGGCTGCTCGATACGCTGTATCCAACGGCAATATCGCCTTCGTTGTCGACCGCGATCGATCCCATCCAGCGGTGGTTTTGATCCGGCTGGTAGGTACCTTGCTGGTAGACTTCTGGGGTTCCACCGGGGTTGCGGATCTCATACCAGCGGATACCGCTTACACCAGCTGAATTCACGCTGTGGGTAACATACACCGCTTCAATCCCGTTCAGATTCCTGTATTGAAGCTGCATCATCAGGCGATCACTCAGGGAATCCAGCGTTTGGCCGGTGCCCTGCTGGGGCACATCATTGGCCATCTCGAAATCTGCTACCTGCAGGGCCACCGGGCCGGTGAAGCTGGAGTTACCTGGGTTGGCGAAATCTGCATGGAACTGCCAGATATTGAAGACATTTGGCGCAAGGATATTCCCGAAATACTCGGGTGAGCCTGCTGGTGGTAGTGTTCCGCGGACATTGGCAGGTAATAGCGACCCACACTCCGCGCTCTGGCAGTCGAAGTGCACTTCGGTGATCGGGTCGCCACTGATCATCGCCTGTCGGTCAAGCGCCCACACTCGCACGCCCTCAAAATTCGCACTGAACATGTTGGCCGACATATACCATCCGTCTGCCCACACCCCTAGCTTGGGATAATCATTGAACGCATCATCGAAAACTCCCGTGTTTGCCTTTAGCTCATAAAAATACCAGCCGCCGCTCACCGGGTCGCTGGTCTGGGAAACCGCGATGCACTCGAAATAATCTGGTCCCGGGAGCGAAAAGTCGGTCACAAGCCAGCGCTCTACCTGTTCATCATACAAGACCACCACATCACCACGGTTATTGTTATCGCATGAGCTTCCCTGTGGCCCCTGGAAGAAATCATTGTATGACAGCCTCACCAGGGGAGTACCGGTAGTTTTATCGTAGATACCGATCGCAATATTCACCGTCTGGATGTAATGGTTTGGACCAACATCACCATTGGTATCAGGAGGTGTCCAACCACCTCCTTCTGATTTGGTCAGGCCATCAAAGTTCATGATCGGCGAAGGCATCTGCCCCGCCCCTGCTGCTTGTTGGGCTACCGGATCTACCCAGCTGCTTGAGGCCTCAGTCTGGTCCTGGCCAGCTGGCTTGATTTTTCCTGGCTCAGGCAGCTCGCTTCCACCTGAGGCGGGTAGCTGTGGCAAATCACGCAGGTCACCATTGAACACTGTTGGTGCTGCAGATTGGCCCGTAAAGGGTCCCTTGACATAATCTGGGGTGATCTTCCCAGTTTGTGTACCTGCCTGGGCTTTGTTGATAACGCTAAAAGGCAAGAGTGCGCCGGTCAGTATTCCGAAAATCACCAGCACGGTCAGCATCACTGTCCAGATCTTTCTGGATGGTTGATCCATTTGTATTGTCTCCTTGAGAGTTGGGATGGGATATCGAAGTTTATCAGACGAGGATTAATATAATATTAGTAATTTCACCCAATTTGTTCAATATACTCATTATCTGGTGAACAATCTAATATATATTTTGGGTATATACTAATGAAGTTAAATCCTCAAATCAAATAAAAAACGCTTATAGGAGAGATTCAATGCCCGATGCTATCGTTCATGTAAAGGACTTCCGCAAAGAATATGCTGGCATAGTCGCGGTGGATAAGATCAGCTTTGAGGTCCATCGTGGCGAGATCTTTGGCCTATTGGGCCCGAATGGGGCAGGAAAAACCACCACGATGGAGACCCTGGAGGGCTTACGCCAACCTAGCTCTGGCTCTTTGAGTATTATGGGCGTCGACCCTGTACGCTCACCGGCGCGCCTGTGTACTCTGATCGGTGTTCAATTGCAGTCCTCCGGGCTCCCCGGTAGTATGACACCCCGTGAAGCCATGGAGTTTTTCTGTGCTTACCATCGTGTCAAACCCCGCCATGACTTGCTGGATCGGTTGGGATTGGGGGAGAAGAAAACCGCTCAGTTTTCCACTCTCTCAACCGGTCAACAGCGCCGGCTTTCGCTGGCCCTGGCTGTGGCCCATGACCCCCAGGTGGTGCTCTTGGATGAGCCAACCGCAGGCCTGGATGTCGGTTCACGCGTTGAGCTGCATGAGGTGATGCGTGAGCTACAGGCGAAGGGGACGACCATCATCCTGGCTACCCACGATATGGCTGAGGCTGAGAAAATGGCTGACCGTGTTGCGATCCTGCTCAAGGGCAAGATTGCAGCCAGTGGTTCGCCTACCCAGCTGACCGCCACCGGGAGCGGGTTGGTCAAGATCTCCATCTCCTCCGAAACTTCCAGCCTGGCGAGCAGCCCGCTCGAGTTTCCCGCAGTCGCTCAAAGGATCATCAAAGATGATTATGTGATCTTCTATAGTAGCGATGCTGGTGAAACGGTCCCGGCTGTCTTGGCTCAACTCAAGCTGAATTCTGACCGGCTTATAGACTTGCGTGTAGAGCGCCCCTCGCTGGAAGATCGGTTCCTCGAGATCACCCAACCCGAAAACCTTACTGGAGAAAAGCCATGAACGCATTTTCACACCACTTCCTGTATGATTTTCGGACTGGCTTGCGAGACAAGTCCTTGCTTTTATTAAATTACCTGTTTCCGCTTGGTTTCTACGCCTTGATGGGCTTGCTGATGACTGGGCTTAATCCCACCTTTGCCCCCACCATGATTCCTGCCATGATCCTGGTGGCCATTATGGCCTGCACCCTCTTAGGCTTGCCCAATCCGGTCGTAGATGCGCGCGAAGCTGGGATTTTCCGCAGTTTCAAGATCAATGGCGTTCCTGCCCTCTCGATCATCTCCATTCCGATCCTTACCAGCTTTGTTCACATCCTCCTGGTATCCACAATTATCACAGTGACTGCCGGCCCATTATTTCATGCTGGGATTCCTACCAATTGGGGAGCGTTCATTTTGATCTTCGTGGTCACAACCTTCACCTTCGCCAGCCTGGGCATGCTGATTGGGGTAATATCCCCGAATTCACGCCTGATCGTCCTTTACAGCCAGGTGATCTTCCTGCCCTCCATGATCCTGGGTGGTTTGATGATCCCCACCAGTATGCTACCACCTGCTTTATATCGGCTCTCCCTGCTCCTACCCACTACCTATGCAATGAACGCCTGGAGCTCACTTGCCTTTGGCATGCCCCCCGCTTTTAGCCCCACCTGGTCGGTTGTAATCTTACTCGCCAGCGCCATCTTGGCCTTCGGATTCTCAGTCTACTTGTTTAGCTGGGACAATAAAAATCGTCAAAGCCGGCGAAACCCGTTGCTCGGGTTACTTGCTGTGTTACCGTATGTTCTTGGGATGATATTTTTGGTCAAATGATTGGGCAAATATTAAAAATACGACTAATAAACTCAGGCAAGTTTAATTACCCTATTTTTGATAATTGATGTATGATTAATTTATCCGGGCGTATCAGCTTGGAAAACTTGTCTCAAACCATCCGAATGAGAAGAAAGGAGCACATCAATGGCATACAGTTATAAAAACTCAAAGGGGCAAACCTATTACCTACATGCCACGACTCGTGTCCTCAAGAGTGGTAAGAACCAGCACCTCTATTACTTTGCGAAAACCCAGAAAGCAGGCGCGCTGGACTTGGTTCCACAAGGCTATGTGGTCGCAGAAAGCAAGACTGGACTGCCCGTATTGAAGAAAAAGTAACGCTTCTGTTCGATCACTGGTAAGCCAACCAGCCAGTGAATCACTGCAACCCTCATTTGGTTGGTCAAGTAAAATCAGACGGTGCACTTCATATGGAAGTGCATCGTGCTTTTAACCGGTTTTCCTCCCTAAAAAAGCTCTTACCACATCGGGATCGAAATGTCTTCCCGATTCGCGTAAGATATAATCCAGGGCTTGCTGCTCAGACCAGGCATATCGGTATGGCCTGGTAGAAGTGAGGGCATCCCACACATCCACAACCGCGAAGATACGCGCAGACATTGGAATCGCTATATCTTTCAAGCCCTGCGGATAACCCTTCCCGTCCCATCTCTCGTGGTGAGAATATGGAATCTCCAGTGCTGGTGCCAGGTAATCAATGCTTCTCAACATCTCATAAGCGTGCGACGGATGCTGGCGCATGATCTCCCATTCGTCCGGGGTGAGCGGTCCAGGCTTTAATAGGATCGAATCAGGGATTCCCATTTTACCGATGTCATGCAGCAATGCACCCCGCCTGAGATGCAGCAGCGTCTCACCACTGAAGCCAATCTGGTCTGCAACCTGAAGGGTCATCTCGATCACGCGGTGGGCATGCCCGACCGTTTCGCGATCGCGCATCTCGAGTGCCTTTGCCCAGCCCTCCAGGGTGGCGTCATATGCGATCGAAAGCTCGCTATTTGAGTCTCTGGAGCTGGTCGAACAGTGATGAATTGTCAAGTGCGATAGCTGCCTGCCCGGCGAGAGCTTCCAGAAATTCCATGCGCTCGGGGTCGATCGATCGCGGGGTCCGCAAGAATATCTCCAGCACACCTTTCAGCTGCTTTTTGGCGATCAACGGTACCCCATAATAAGCTCTGAACCCCTCCGCTTCGATCGGTAAAGGTTGGGCTCCCATGTTGGATTCTGGAGGCAGGTCAGGGATGTGGATCATCTGCTGGGTTAGAGCCACCATCCCGGCAAACCCTTCGCCCATGCGGATGGTTTTTTTGCGTAGTGCTTCAGTGCGGAATCCGCGCCAGGCGCCGTACTCCAGCGTCGGAGAGCCAATATTGTGTAGCAGGATAGCTACCGCATCCACGTTGAGCTGTACGCTGATTTGCTCAAGCAGCACTCCCAGGGTGAACTGCAAGTCCGGTCCGGCGGATATCGCCGTATCGATCGTGCGTAAAGCTTGCAGGCGCTTCACCTGGCGTTGGATCGTTTCTTCTGCAATTCTCCAATCCGTTATGTCGGATATGAAGCCCTCTAGCAGTTGGTATGATGCGTCAGTTTTTATAGATCCGCTGCCAACTTCCCTCACCCATTTGATTTGTCGGTTCGGGGTATAGATGCGGTACACCAGCTCGAACGGCTTTTGCTGCACGAGTGCGTTTTGGATGTTGATCCACACCATTTCCCGGTCTTCCGGGTGAATCAAATCGCCATAGGCTGCCACCCGGTTCCGCACGAGCTCTTCCGCTGCATATCCGGTTACTTCTATACATCCTCGGCTGGCATATTCCAAGGTCCGCCTGGAATCATTGCGGCATTGGAACACCATGCCAGGGATGTGGTCAAGCAAAATATTAAGGCGGGGAGTTAACTCCCGCACTACAACATCTCTGTTCAGGTTATAAATTCCTTGTTCAGTACAAAATATAATTTATCGTGTACTAATTCACTCTCACATATTGTCTGATAGGTTCAACTGGCAGTGGCACACGGCTCTCCTGTGCAGTTTTCTGGTAGGTCGCCAGGTCTGCCGCGAAATCGATCAGGCTCGTGGGGTGCATGGACGAAAGCCAGTTTTGGTCCTCGTTGCTCAGGTCGAAGCTTTCACCCTGGTACCCTGACGAAATTGCCAGCGTTGGATTGGCCATCAGCATGCTGCGGAAGCTTTTGCTCACCACAGCTGCGCACAGCACGCGGTTCAGCTCGTCATTTGATGACGGGCAGTCTAGCTGTGCACTGGTTTGAATTGACGGAGAATCGAGTCATTAACATTGGATTTTCCTCGATCATCAGGATCATATTGGTGTATGGATTAAATGCCTGGTTTTTCTGTGTGGGTGGGTTCACAATTATCCACTCACGTCGCCGGGCAGGGGCAGGCCGAGGATAACGCCGCCAGAAGCAACCAACGAGGCAACCACGAGGACTAAACGAATATAGCGGGGATCGACTTTGACGAGCTTTAAATAAATATCAGAAAGGCAGGTGTTCATTTGAATATCTCCTCATTAAAAGAATAGTATAGTCGTTCTTATCCATATATTATTACACAATCATGTCCTCTAAACAGTCTGTTAAAGATTAAAAACCCCCGTTTTCGAATGGTTTTGTCCAGCAATTTAAAGGTTAACCAATTAATTTGTACAGTTTCTCTGTCTCGTCTGATGGATCCAGGCTCAGCTCATCCATTAGCGATTGCTTGCATTGCTCATATTGGTTCTTGATTCCCGAGCGGTTGCCCAGCGCTGCATAGGCTTGCATTGCCAGGCGGTGGGCCGATTCCATGCAGTGATTTTCTGCCAGGATCGCCTGGCAGTATCCTAGTGATGCTTTTGCTTCGCCTTGTTCCAGCAGCAATTGGGCGAGTGCCAATTGGCTATGTTCGCGCAGCTCTTCCAGCCTTTGCCGTTCGGTCATCACCCAATCTCCATCCCCTTCAGGGAAGAATTCCCCCTGGTAAATGGCGAGCCCTTCCTGGAGCAACGTTATTTTTTGTTCAGGAGACGCGGCCTGCTCCGATTGGGTAACCTTGTGCTCAAAATCCTGCACATCATAGCTGTAATCGATATCTGAATTGAATAAATACCGGCGGTCATTGCTGAGGATCACATCCTGCCCCAGGGCATAACGTATATAGTACAGTGTATTTCTGAATTGGAGCCGTAACAGCTCTGTCGAGCTGTCTGGCCATAAGATTAGCCCGATTTCTTCCTTGGACAGGCCTTTGTTGGGATGGGAGACCATGAAAAAAAACAGCTCACGCGCTCTCTTCTGGTTAACCCAGCTGGGTGAAGTCACTGGTTTTCCGTCCAACTTTACCTGGGACCGTCCGAGCGCATTGATGCTGAGTTTCGGCGGGATGAGCAGCACGGTAGAAGTATGTGGTCTCAGCTTACGGCGCACTCCCGGGATTTGCCGCTCAAAGTTCTCGATCCGGTTCAACAGTTTAACTGCCATAGAGCCAATGCTGAAGTCATCTATGTGTTTTCGGATGGCGTCTTTTGCGACCCTGCCTGCAACGATTAGCGGTTGGATACTTTCCAGATCGTTTACCAGGTTCAACGCCTGCTCGATCGACCTTAGTGCGTTTTGCTCTTCTTCCTTCAGCGTGTATGCCTTACATAACATCAATGCCGCGCTGGCTGCTTCCAGTTTTTGTCCGCCGTCGCTGAAGATCCCAAAGGCACGTTGTAGCTTCTCAACGGCAATGTCTGGCTTGTTCTCTGCCAGTGCAACATTCCCAGCTTCCAAGGCCAATAAGCTTTCTTCAAAACTCGAATGGCTTTTCTCAACCCGCTCCTTCGCTGATCGCAGGTACGCATTGGCCCTTGGGTATTTTCCATCACGCCTGGCGAGGTTCGATTCTGCCAGGTCCACATTGAGCAGCAGGAAATGGTCCTCTAGTTTCTGGCAGGCATCCCGGGTCTTCTGGAATGCATCCTTGGCGCTATCGGTTGCTTCAAGGTCTGAGTACAGGTTACCTAAATTAAATAACAAATAGGCTTCGCTGCGTAAGATGTTGTTGCTCCTGGCCAGGATTAATGCCTGTTCGAATAGCTTGGCTGCCTCAGTGTAATTCCCTGCCAGGTGGTATAAGCTGCCTATATTGTTCAATACAAACGATTGGCGGGGGGTGTTTCTCACCCCTTGCCAGTACGCTAATGCCTGCTCATTGTGAGCGACCGCCTCATGGGTGTTCCCTTGGTATTGGCGGCAGATCCCCAGTTCCATGTGCACGAGGGCCACATTCTGTTCTTCTTTCAGCTCTTTGAAAAGCATAAGTGCTTGGTTCAACATCTCGGTGGCTTTTTCAAGCTGGCCTTCATAGTATAAGCTCACCCCCATCGACCGGAAAGCCCCTGCCCTTACCGAGCGTAGTTCATGCTTTCCTTCGGATAATTCTAATGCCTCCCCGCCGTCCTTGATCGAGGCTTCGTAATTGCCGCGGTATCTCTGAGCGGTTGCTCGTCGATCAAGCGTACGGGCTAACCCCCAGCGATCACCATTCTGGCGTTGCGCCGCTTCAGCCTGGTCCAGGTATTCAAGGCTTTTCTCAACCTGCCCCTGGATCAACAATACTGTCCCCTTATGCGATAGCAGGGTTGGCCGGGCCTCCATCACGTCAGCCGGCAGCTCATCCAACCATTTGGCAAGCAAACCCGATTGCGTATTGCGGATAAGAGAAGTCCCAGCTTTTTCAATCAGGTCTGCCGTGGCTATCGGGTCTCCGATGCGCTTGTAAATGGCATAGGCCCTCACCCATTCTTCTCGCTCAGCATAAACTGCTGCGATCCTGTGCAGTAATCCATCCAATTGCTCAGGTCTTTCTTTCTCGAATTGAGCTCTCAGGAATTCTCCAAACAGGTGGTGATAGCGTAGCCACCTGCCATCCTCGCCCACTGGCAAAACGAACAGGTTGTTCTGGATCACCTGGCCGATCAACCCCCGCCAGTTACCCTGGTTACCCCAGATCGCCGCACATAACCCTGAATCGAATTCATTCAGGAATGAAGTCCGCAGTAAGAAATCACGGATCTCATGGGTCTGCTGGTCAAGGATTTCCTCCGCCAGGTAGGTGTAGAGCTCCACACCGGTTACCCGGGCTGCCCGCATCTGGTTGGTCATTCCCGTGCCCATCACCTGGGCTGAGAGCATCAACCCGGTGATCCACCCTTCCGTGTCCCGAGCCAGGTCCTGTGCGGCTGTGTCCGATAATGTCATGTGGTAATACTGGAGCACAAAGGACTGGATTTCTTCCGCCCGGAATGCCAATTCCTCAAAGCCCATGCCACCCACCTGGGAGCGCGCCACCAGCAGGGGCAGGTCTGGTAAACTGAGCAATGTGCGTGAGCTCAGTATCAGGTGGCAGTTTTCAGCCGACTCGTTAATGAAACGGTTAATGAAAGCCTGGATTTCCTTGTTATTGCTGACGAAATGGTAATCGTCCAGGATGATCAGAAAATGCTCCTGGATATGTTCATACGCATCATTGACGATGACCGAGACAAGCTGATTGATATCTGGGTTAAAGGGGTTGACCGCTGCCAGGGCGGCCTTGGATGTTTCACCAAACACTGGAAAACGTTGGTTAATCGCGGCTATAAAATATGTAAAGAAACGCTCTGGGGTTTGGTCAAGTTCGTCAACTGCATACCAGCACACTGGTAGATCCACCTGGTAGGAGAAGTCGATCAGTAAGGAAGTTTTCCCATAACCAGCCGGTGCGATCACCAGGATCAGTTTTTCATCCAGTAAGTCATACAGCAGGTTGATCAGCCGCTGCCGCGTGAATAGCTCCTTGCGGCGTTGCGGTAATATCACCTTGGTGAGCGTGGGTCTCCTTGCCATGCGTTTGTGCTTTGCTTTTGCTCTTTTTTACAGTATAGCATAATCCGTGTGGTTTCTACATTATATGAAATTGACCGGTGGATTTGACGCTTTTCTGGAAATGCTATAAACTAGGTCATCCCTTCCATGGGTCACTGGTTCCATTACCTGTGTGTGAAATTATCCAATAAAACGTAATTCTCGAGGGCAGCGGTGCGAAAGATCGTATTCCTCCTGTTGGTAATTTCTTTCTCCTTTATTTTTCCTATTACTGTATCTGCAGATAAATCGCTGAATGTATATTACGCCGGATCGAACGGCGCGGTATTGAATGCACTGGCCCTCGATAAGAGTATTACCCTGGTTACTGATGCAGCCAGTGCACAGGTTTTTGTGCTCAATGGAAATATCCCTGCCGATGCGTCGATCAAGGCTCGCCTCGACGAAGGTGCTGGCCTGGTCTTGATCCTCGGGCCCAATATCACGGCTTCACAATTAAGCACATTACTGGGTGAGCAGGTTTCGATTGAATACAGGCAAGATGCGCTTGGATTGACCACAGCCAGCGATTCTACTGATCCGATCCTCGAAGCAATCGACTGGATGAGTGCTCCACAGATACGCGACCGGGATTACGTTTCTGGCACAAGCATATCTCCGCTGATCATCGGCTATGAAGATGGCTCGCTTGTCATGGGCAGCCAAAGCTACACGGGTGGAGCACAATACCTCTTTACAGCCTACCTTGATGGTGCCAATCCCCAATTCCAGGAGTGGGCCTATTTTAACTATTTCATCTATTACCTGGTTGAAAGCGCAGCCGGCCGCACTCCCCTATCCTTTGGAGAATATCCGTCTTCACCGGTGCCGCACAACCGAGAACAGCTGATCCTGTACTTCGTTTTGACGGGTCTCTTGGTCACATCCATCGTTGCCTTCTGGTTGGTGAGGCGCTATAGCGTCCACCACCCTGAGGCCCTGGATGCGGTAGTCTCGGATCGAGCAAAATTTGCCACGCGCGAAGCCAACACTGATTGGGAGAATATCGGCTTCCACCGCCCCCTGGCAGGTTTCTTCACCGCCTTCTTCCTGGGCATCCTCATTTTTGTGCCGCTCATCATCTACCAAAACCTGATCCTGCCGGTCTACCTGCTTCCCTCCGCCCAGGCCATTGGCATTTGGGGGCGTGTCGTCCAGTTCTTCATGGTGGTCTGGAACTTTTTTGATATGGGTACCAGTATCGCCTTCGCCAAGTTTCTCTCCCAGCACAGGGTCAATGATCCACGGCGTGCCGTTCAATATGGGCAGGTGTTCGTCTGGTGGCAAGCCCTTTCCGGTGCAGTCCAGGTGGCCATTATGGTGGCCATTGCTGGTTCGTTATTACCGAAGACAGCCCTGGCGATCTATGCCTGGAGCATCATTATCCATACCTTCATCCAGATCCCTGGTTTTTACCAGGTGATGCGCCTCGCCCTGGTGGGCTTGCACCGCTACGACTATGCAGAGATCGTTGAAGTGACCTGGTCGGTGATCTTTCCCATGGTCACCGAGCCAATATTTGTCATCCTGATGGTCACCTGGGGGCGCTCGCACCCCGCCTTCGGCGTTTCCATGGGTGGCTTATACGGCTTGGGGATTGCCGCCTATGTCACCGAGCTTTTAACTTTCCTGTTTGGCTTAGCCCTCTACCGGCGCCTTGGCTACAATGCCCGTATCTATTTTCTTGCTCATTTCGATTGGTCGGTGATCAAGGATTCATTCCGATTCGGCGTCTTTGAGATGCTGGGATCGGTTGCTTACGGCATCGGCCAGGCTGCTGAGGTTGCTATCAGCCAGATCTACCTGGTTAATTACACCGAGATTTGGGGGAACTGGAAGCTGGCCCAAAATTTCGTGTACGCCTTTAACGTCATGCAGCCCCTCATGAATAACCTGATGCCTTCCATTTCAGAGGCAATCTCCCATGGTCGCCAGAAGCTCAGCCAGTACTATTCGGCCATGGGTTACAAGTGGGGTGGGATGATCAGTGCCATGCTGGCTGCGATCCTGCTGGCGGTCGCAGACCGGTTCATTTTAGGCGCCAGCGGGCCTGAGTTCGTCAGGGCTGCCCAGTACAGCATTCCATTGTTGATCTGGGGAACCCTCCAGTATCCGTCTTGGGTGGGTGATAATGTTCAATTAGGCGCCAACAAGCCATGGATGAAGAGTGCGCTAATTGCGATGGAACAGTTCATGCGAATTATCCTGGCTTACCTGCTGATGCCTACTCTGCAGATCAATGCCCTGATCATCGCCTATATCGTTGCCATAATGACGAAAAATATCGTGGCCTATTTCGCTAACCATAAGCTTTGTTTCCCTCAGCGCTTTTATTTTTGGCAGTCGTTGGGTGCCCCCATCCTGGCTGCCGTGGTGCACTTTGCTGTGATACGCTGGGTCAGCGGCCTCATCTGGCAGGGTGATCAGGTCACCAGCATCATCATCTTCACCATCGCCATACTCCCATCCTATCCAATTTACGCCTTCCTGTATGGATTGTTCGGGGGTTGGGATGATGCCACATTGGAAGAAGTCCACCGCGCCGCCCAGATCAGCACCATCATGAAGCCCTTCGCCTGGCTGTTTTGGAAGTCAACCTCGATCGGTGCCCACATCAGCCCACTCCATAACCGCTTTCCGATTACCAATCGCCAGGCTGCCCTGGATGAAGCCGACTCACTTGTCCATGAGCGTGTGAGCTTGTAAACAAAGCGAGCCTTACTCAGGCTCGCAGGGTTTCAATTATTCAGTTGTTTGTTCCTGGGTTATTCTGGCCAGGAACAACCTTCTAAGATCATTTCTAACGCCATGGTATGGCTGCAGGTCTGGCGTGTCTTGAAAAAGTCACAGTCACACTGCCAGGCATCTTGATTGTATATGACACTATGAGGGTTATTATCCCCATCGAAAGTAACCATCAGCGATTTAACATGGATGCGTTCACGCTGTTCAGCATAGCGTTTTGCTTTCTCTCGCTTGCGGATCAAGCCAGAATCCATATCTTTACACTTGTCTCCTTTCGTTAGCCAAATTTGGACAAAAAAGCACGCGTCAATGAACGTGTGCCACCGTTAACTACAGCCAATATTCAATTTTGAGAGAAAAACTCGCATAGCGGTATCTTCTCCGTTCGCTGTCAGTATAAGCCAAATTGATTTGAAAGTCAACGGACTTTTGGATTTTATAACCTACGATTTACCTACAATCTTGATGCCACCCGCTCGGTCAATCGGTTTTCCATCCATATCAGCGTCTGGTGCTGGTAGAACCCCGCGCTTTGCAGAATTTCCTCGGCAGCATGCGCAGGGAAATTCAAGCTCAAGGGCTGATCTCTGCGGATATCCTTGCGTGCTGCTGTTAACAGCGCTACGATTGTTTCATCATCCGGCTGTTCAGGGATGGCCAGCCACAGCTGGTCGGCAAATCCGGTTGAATGTTTCCTGGTTGCCACACCTTTTAGCTCACCGTGACGCTCTGCGCTCCAGTGCTGCAGGAATTCGAGGCTGAATGCCCGGTAGAACTTGCCCAACAGGTCGGGCCGGAACAAGTTCCAATCAAATGGCATATTCCAGGCCATATCTTTCGGGTAGAGCCTTTCCAGCCATATACGCTGGTGCCTCCAGTGCTCCGATTGGCGGCTGCCGATGCTCACCCCTGCTGGGGCTGCCTGGTCAGGAATGCTCGGCCCGCTGTACCAGCTTGTGCGCCGTAACCGTTCAATGAACCCGTTGGCCTCATAGATGTGGATGGCACTCGGGTTATCCTCGCGCACTTGCAGCCACACGGTGTTCACTCTCTGTTCATGGGCGTGTCTGAGTGATGCAATCGTCAATGCCGTGGCGATCCCTCGCCCCCGGTACGCGGGGAGTGTGGCTACATTGGCGATCATATAGCCGCGTTTACCTTCCACCACGATGGGGATCAGGCTGCAATTGCCCACCAGCTGGCCATCCTCTTCCCACACATAACCGGAGGGCATGAAGGCAGTCTCCTCGATCAAGCTGCCCGCCAGACGCATGACCGATGTACTTTGTGCTGCCCGGCGCATCTCGTTCAGGTACTGCCGTCCGTCGGGGTCGAGGGTGTCGAAGAAGCACTGCTCTACCAGGTCGGCTACTCTGGCCAGGTCACGGCGCACGTCCAGCCGGCGTAAGTGCCCGTTCACATGGGAGTATGCAACAGCTTCGATAGTCGTCATCGCCCTCATTTTACCCCAAGCCGTACAATTACAACTGAACTTTTCCATAGGTATCCACCCTGAGAGACCCCAGTGCTGTTAGGATGTCAGTAATACCATTGTGATTACCCGCCAATACAATGCTTACACAACTCATATATAATTCTTACGGGGCACAGCCCTTGCATTAACTTATCCGATGTTATAATCTTCGCGACAAGGAAGGATTTTTGCCTATGATGCGATTTGATCGTTTTACTGAACGTGCCCAAGAAGCAGCCCAGCGTGCAGCTGAGATCATTCAGCGCTATGGGCACAATCAGATTGATACAGAGCACATCCTGTTGGCCCTCATTGAGCAGCCGCAGGGTGTGATTCCTCAAATTTTGGAATACCTTAAGGTGGATGCGAATGCACTCACCGAGCGCCTCGATTACATCCTGCGCACCAGCCCCAAGGCCAATATATTTGGCGGCGGTGCTGGGCAGATTTTCATTACCCCTCGCGTAAAGCGTATCATTGACCTGGCCAACGAAGAAGCCAACCGGTTGAAAGACGAGTATATCTCCACCGAGCATATCTTCCTGGCCATCCTCAACGAGCGAAGCACCCCGGCTGCCCGCCTGCTGGAAGGTGCAGGGGTGACGCGTGAGCGTGTTTACGAAGCCATCCAGCAGATCCGCGGTGGACAGCGCGTCACAGACCCGCAAGCCGAAACACGCTACCGCACCCTCGAAAAATACTCGCGCGACCTGACCCAGATGGCGCGCGAAGGCAAGCTCGACCCCGTGATCGGCCGCGATACCGAGATCCTGCGCGTGATCCAGATCCTTTCGCGCCGTACCAAGAACAACCCTGTGTTGATCGGTGAGGCTGGCGTTGGCAAGACCGCCATCGTGGAGGGCTTAGCCCAAAAGATCGCTTCCAACGATGTCCCCGAGATCTTGACTGGCAAGCGCGTCATTGCGCTCGACCTGGGTGCCATGATCGCTGGCTCACGCTTCCGCGGTGAATTCGAGGAGCGCCTCAAAGCCGCCATTGAAGAGATACAACGCGCCCAAGGGGAAGTCATCCTCTTCATCGACGAGCTACATACCGTGGTCGGTGCTGGTGCAGCCCAGGGTGCCATGGATGCCTCCAATATGTTGAAACCCGCCCTGGCGCGCGGTGAATTACAGTGCGTGGGTGCCAGCACCCTCGACGAATATCACAAGCATATCGAGAAAGACGCTGCCCTTGAACGCCGTTTTGCGCCTGTGTACGTTGAAGAACCCAGCGTGGATGATACCATCCTGATGCTGCGTGGCCTGCGTGATCGTTATGAGGCCCACCACAAGGTGACCTTCTCGGATGATGCCCTGGTAGCCGCAGCCCGCTTATCTTCCCGCTATGTGACCGACCGTCACCTGCCGGACAAAGCCATTGACCTGATGGACGAGGCCGCCGCCAAGCTGCGTGTAGCCTTGTATTCGCTGCCCCCTGAGCTCAAGGTCATGAAGAGTGAGGTCGACCGCCTGCAAGCCGAGGAAGAGCAGGCAGGCTTAACCCGTGATTATGAGCGTGCAGCCGAGAAGAAGGCTGAACGTCTGCGCCTGGAAGGTGAGTTCAACGCCCTGCGCGATAAATGGGAGAGTGAGCATAAGCTGGATGAGGTAGTGGATGTCAACGATATTGCCTCGGTGGTAGCCCAGTGGACCGGTATCCCTGTCTCGCAGATGATGGAGACCGAGTCGGCAAAATTGCTCAGCATGGAAGAACGCCTGCATGAGCATATCATTGGCCAGGATGAAGCTATCCATGCCATATCGGATGCCATCCGCCGCTCACGATCAGGCCTCAAGGACCCACGACGCCCGATCGGTTCATTCATCTTCATCGGTCCTTCCGGTGTGGGTAAGACCGAGCTCGCCAAGGCCCTGGCTGAATTCTTGTTCGACGATGTGGATGCGCTGGTACGCATCGATATGAGCGAGTACCGTGAGCAGCACACCGTATCAAGGCTATTTGGTGCCCCACCTGGTTATGTGGGCTACGAAGAAGGTGGCCAGCTAACTGAGGCCGTCCGCCGACGCCCATACCGGGTGATCCTGTTCGATGAAATCGAAAAGGCCCACCCTGAAGTGTGGAACGCCTTGCTCCAGATCTTGGACGATGGCCGCTTGACCGATGGTCAGGGGCGGCTGGTCGACTTCCGCAATACCGTGCTGATCATGACCAGTAACCTCGGCACCGAGTATGTCCGAAAATCCGGTAGCCTGGGGTTTGTGCCGCCCACCTCCACCAGCGAGGACCGTGAGGCTCAGGATAAGATCCAGAAGGCCCTCAAGAGCACATTCCGGCCCGAGTTCCTCAACCGCATCGATGAGATCATCACTTTCTCACCGCTCTCCCTCGAAGACATGATCAGGATCGTCGATCTGCAGATGAAGGAGATCCAGGAGCGCATGGGTGACAGTGGATTGACCATCCAGCTGACGGACGAAGCCCGCAAGTGGCTGGCAGAGACCGGTTATGACTCAGCCTTCGGTGCCAGGCCGTTACGCCGTGCCTTGCAGAAATTCCTTGAATCGCCTCTCTCACTCAGCCTGCTGAGCGGTGAGTTTCACCGCGATGCCCATATCCTGGCTGATGTAAATCAAGCCAAGGACGGTTTGGTGTTTAGCACAGCTGAGAAGCCCATCCCGGTGGAAATGCCTCAAACAACGAGTAAATAAACCACTCCACGCCGATTATGTAGGGACACAGCACTGCTGCGTCCCTACTTTTTTGTTACGAGATCAAACAAACCTCACTCGCATGTAACACATATAGGGTGATTTTTGTCTCTCATATGAGGATATTAACCACTTGGTTATTTACCCCTATCGTATAAAATTTTTAGCGTGGAACATCATCACATGGACGCCGAGGTATTCAACAACCTGTTCCTTTTCCGGGATCTATCTCCCGAGCATCTCCACGTGCTTCTGCCGCTTTTCATGCCGTGTGAATTAGAAGCCGAGTATATCTTGTTCGAGCAGGGCGATCCGGCGGAGAACTTGTTCGCCGTGGTGAGTGGGGAGGTGATGGTAAAATTCAAGCCAGACGACGGGCCGATTATCGAAGTCGCCCGGGTGCAGCCTGGCAGCATTGTGGGCTGGAGTGCAGCTTTGGGAAGCCGGCGTTATACCTCCACCGGGGTATGCACCACCTCTACCCAGCTCCTGCGTGTGCGCGGTGATGATCTGCGTCGCCTGTGTGTGCAGCACCCAGAGACCGGCGCCATATTCCTGGACCGACTGGCCACCGTCATCGCTGAGCGGTTGCACTCCACGCATGACCTTGTGCTTTCATTGCTGCAGCTTGGGCTGCAGACCACCCCAGAACCTAGCGGAGGATGAGATATGGCCACTCCCATCATCAGTAATGCCCCGGTTGATGAGCAGGTGCGCGTGCTTGTCCAACGCCTGAGCGCTTATATCGAACAGTTCCACGGCGGCTCGGTGGAGTTCATTTCCTTCGATGGCAAGGTGCTCAAGGTGCGGCTGGGTGGTGCCTGCCTGGGCTGCCCACTATCGCCCAACACCCTGCACGGTTGGGTGGAGGGCACCGTCAAACAGTTCTTTCCACAGATCGAAAAAGTCGAATCAGAATAATCATCGGGTCATGCTCGGGCAGGGTCGAAGCATCCACCATCGCGTTTCTGCAATTTCACGATTTTACTTTAACAAATGCTTCACCATCACCGCGGTTTTATTCGACCCCAGATAAATTGATGATCATCGGGCTCAGGTAGGGGATCAGCCAGATGAGCCATACCACCAGGCTGAATTTATGGAAGTTGCGGATCATTTTCTCGTCCTTGCGAATCAACACCACGGTTGCCCAGATGGCATGGATCAACATCAACAGGATCGCGATCACCCCGGTCACCCCATGGATGTCAGCTGTCAATCCACCCGCCATCTCGATCATTAATCCCGTCCCCCACGTATCGCACACCAGGCCCAGGTAAAAGAAAACCAGGTGCCAGGGCTTTAATCGGCCTTGGATACGTTCGCTCCATACTCCGATCGTGTAAAACACCAAGGCCAGGCTGATGATGATAAGCGGGGTAGTTGCCATTCCAGTCATGATGTCTCCTTCGGTGATTAAATCTATACTGCGTTGAATGCGGGATGGTACTGGATCGTACCCGATGCCCCTTCCAGGTATCCCGGTTGTAATTCAGCTATCATGAATACTTCGGGTGGCACGTCGTACTCACACTTGATGTTGTACTTAATGGAAGGTATAAAGCCAAATCGTGGGTAATAGTCCTTATGACCCAGGACAACGCAGGCTCCAAATCCAGCACCCTGGCATCGTTCCAGACCATGCCTGATTAACGCTGAGCCAATTCCTTTACCCTGCTGCTCAGGTAAAACAGCTACTGGCCCAAGGCCCATCAGCCTGAGCTCAGGATGTCCGCTGAGGCTGACTGGTGTAAATAGAATATGCCCAACAATCAGCCCATCTTCCTCCGCCACGAGCGAGATGTGCTGTTTTACAACTTGGCGAAGCTCGTTGATAAGGCGAGCTTCAGCCTCTGTGCTAAAGGCTGAAGCATTGATTTTGTAGACGTCCTCATAGTGTTTAGCTTCTTCATTCCGAATGATCATTTTGCTCCGAGGTAAAACATAAAAATACCGGTCATGGAGATGTCGTTGCACAGCGGAAACCAACATTGTCTATGGCACCATATGCCTTGTCCCACATGCGTATGGATGAGCGTATGTCCAGGCTGCTGTGGTTCCAGCTTCCGCCCCGAAATACCCGCCCCTCACCGGATGTTGGACCGACCGGATTGTTGGTTGGCGACTGTGAATAATATACTGCCTGGTACCAGTCATTAACCCATTCCCAAACGTTGCCTGCCATATCCAAGGCGCCGTATGGGCTGGCACCTGAGCGGAATGATCCCACGGGTGCGGTGAACCGATATTCGTCGTTTAGGGTCACATCTACTGATGATGGGAAAAGACTGAAATCCCCAAAATTAAGCAGTGTGCCAGAAGGTGCTTGCTCACCCCACGGGTAGGTACGTCCATCCACGGCACGAGCTGCCTTCTCCCATTCTGCCTCAGTGGCTAATCGCGCCCCGGCCCATTCGCAATAAGCCTTGGCGTCATTCCATGAAACATTCACCACCGGGTGATCCTCCAGGTCATTTATGTTACTCTCGGGCCCCTGTGGGTGTTGCCAGTCAGCTCCCGATATCTCACTCCAGCCTGTTCCATCGAAAGCCCAGGCGCTGCCGCGCTTCTCTGCATTGGTCTGATATCCGGTTGCTTCAACGAAACGCAGAAACATGGCATTTGTCACCTCGGTTTGATTGATCCAAAATGCATCCAGAATCACTTTGTGCAAAGGTCTTTCATCAGCCGCACCAGCGTCATTCCCCATCATGAATTCCCCCAATGGGACAAAGACCATCTGCATGCCATCAGTTTGACGAGTAGCGATGGTGATCTCAAATGGGGTTGGTACTTCACCAGGTGCCGTTGTGGGTGTTGATGAAGGTGTCTGTGTCTGAGTTGAAAAGTAAGTTGCAGTAGGTTTTGGCGCTTGCGTGTTGGTTTGTGTAGGACCAAGTGTTGCTTTTGGGGTAAAGCTTGGTGTGGAAGTTATGGATTGAGAGCTAGTCACCTTGGGTTCTAAGGTAGGACTGATCTCTGTATTGGCACTGCTACAGCCTGCATTCAGGCATACCCCCGCAATGAGCAAAATAGATGTCTGCAAGAAGCTGCTTACCTTCATGGTCAATTCTCCAATCCCACCAGCTCGGTTGGTTGCACACCTTCCCGACTTTTGTGCACCAGGTAAATCCCCACCAACACCACCAGGCCCCCGATCCATTGTTCAGTACGCAGGGCTTCGCCTAGCAGCGGGATCGCCAGCAAGGCTGTCACTACCGGCTGCCCGATGAGAGTCGGCGCGACCACCGATGCTGGCAGGTGGCCCAGGGCAAAGCCGATCGACAGGTACCCACCCACTTGAGAGATCAACGCTGCCCCCAGGAATGCCAGGTACGTCTGAGTGGGATACCCCGTGAGCGGCATGCGCATCCCCAGTGTGATAACCAGCAGCGTCAGCGCCGCGATCACATCCACCAACCAGATATAGGAGAGAGTATCCAACTTTTTACGGCCGCGTTCGGTGACGATGAAGTAACCCGCATAGAATACCCCCGCTGCGATCGCCAATAGGTCACCCATCCCGATCGAGGGGTGCATAAGGAAATCACTGCCAAGCACGATTACTGCCCCGCCCAGGGCAAAGGCCAGCCCCAACCAGAACATCCCTTTGAGTTTTTCTCGGAAGATCAGCCAGGCGAACAGGGCTACCCATAACGGTGCGGTGTTGCCCAGCAAGGTAGCATTGGCCGCTGAGGTGTAGCGAAGGCTTGAATTCCAGGTACCATGGTCAAACGCGGTGAGGATACCACCCAGGATTGGGAGAAGCAGGATTGCCCAGGGGAGTCTCGTTCCGAATTTCTTTTTGCGATAGAGAAAAACCGGTAGCAGGATCAGGGCTGCCAGCCCGATACGGTAAAACCCGATCACTGGTCCGGGTGCGTTGGCCCATTTTCCGAACATGGCAGAGAAGCTCAGGCATAGGATGCCTAGCAGCAGTGCTATATACGGCAAGATGGGGCGCTTTGTAGGCATATTGGGTTAGTACCGCTTATCGGCGGCTTGTGTCGTTGAGAAGACATTCTATCATGAGCACTACTATTAATGTTTCTTATCCAACCTTCAGGAATCTTTGGAAAATAGCCGTTATACTTTGCAAGCTGTTCATATCATCATCCCTTTGAAAGGGCAATCAAACATGTTTAAATTTTCAAAAAACGCCCGCATACTCCTGACAGTTACATTATTCTTTGGTTTCGTCAGCCTGGCGTGTGGGATCAGTGTCCCTCGCTTAACCAACACACCTGCTGCTCCAACCCAGGCTGCCCTGCAGGTGATCCCCAACCCCATTTCTTCTCAATCAGCCGTTGCGGCAAACGATGACCAGGTGGTAGTCGACCTGTATTCCCGCATTAACCCCTCCGTGGTGAACATCACGGTTTATCTGGACGAAAACGGCAGCCTGGTTTCATTTGCCCAGGGGTCAGGTTTCATCTATGATGACCAGGGGCACATCATCACCAATGCCCATGTGGTGGATGGCGTGGATGCCATCGAAGTTACCTTCTCCGATGGTCTCATCCATGAGGCCACCCTGGTCGGAGAAGATCTGTTTAGCGACCTGGCCGTGCTCAAGACGGATTTACCTGCCGGGGTATCCCCCATCCCCTTTGGCGCGATGGAAGAACTGGCAGTTGGCCAAAGTGTGATTGCCATCGGCAATCCTTTCGGCCTCGAGGGTACCCTGACTCGCGGCGTTATCAGCGCTCTGGGCCGCACCATTCCAAGCCTGACGGTTTATTCCATCCCACAGGCCATCCAGACGGATGCGGCGATTAATCCAGGGAATTCTGGCGGTCCGCTGCTCAACCTGAATGGTGAAGTCATTGGCGTGAATGCCCAGATTGAAACGGGTGGCACCACCGACAGCAACATCGGTGTCGGCTTTGCTGTGCCAGTCAGCATCATGCAGCGGGTGATCCCCGCTCTGGTCAAAGATGGAAAGTATGACTGGTCTTACCTGGGCATCTCGGGTTACACGGTTAATCCACCCATGGTGAAGGCTATGAGTTTGCCAGTTGAGCAGGGTGCCTATGTTTCTACTGTGACGGAAGGCGCACCCGCAGGCATCGCAGGTTTACAAGGCACAACCGGTACCACCACCCTGGATGGCCGCGAAGTTGAGGTCGGGGGCGATGTGATCACTGCCATTAATGGTCAGCCGGTGAAGACCTTCGATGACCTGTTGGTCTACCTATCCTTGCAGACCTCTCCCGGGCAGGATGTCAGCCTGACGATCCTGCGCGAAGGCAAGTACCAGGATGTGACCGTCCAGCTGGGTGCCCGCCAGCCATAAGAATAACATGAAATCAAATCACCGCTCATAATATAAAACATTCCAGTGATAATCCACTGGAATGTTTTTTTCTTATCATGGCCAGGTTTCATGCAGCTCTAGTACTCTAATTCCGGGTCCAGGCGGTTGTAGAGCGGCAGCTCGTCCAGGTAGCGTTGCAGGTTTTGCATGAATAGCTCAGCTGCGCGTTCATCGTAGTGAGGTGAGAATCCGGCGATGTGCGGGGTGATGATCACGTTCGACATCTTCCATAGCGGGTTGTCGGCGGGCAAAGGCTCTACTGGGAATACGTCCAGGGCTGCGCCGGCGATCTTGTGCTCGCGCAGCAGTGGGATCAGCGCGTTATGGTCCACGATGCCTCCGCGCGAGACATCCACCAGGTATGCCCCTGGTTTGAATGAAGCCAGCTCTTTGGCCCCTAGCAAATTCTTCGTCGCCGACGTATGTGGCACGCAGATCACTACGTAATCGCAATCCTTGAGCATGGAGCACAATGCCTGGGGTGGGTAGAGGCGGTTCACCAGGTCGCCACCTGGGTCACCCAGGCCCTCCTGGATATAACCTGTATCTTCCGGGTGGCGGATATCGCGTTTTGTGGCTAAAACAGTGGCTCCGAAGACTTGGAGCATGCGGGCGATCTGGCGACCAATGCTCCCATACCCGACGATCCCCACGGTGCTGTCACGCAGCTCAGATGGGTTAAATAGTTCCCAGCGGCCTGAAGGCCACTCTGCCCTGCGTTGGTGTGCCATCAGGTCAGGCAGATTGTGACCGAGGGCCAGCATCATCGATATGGCGTGTTCAGCCATCTGGGGTGCAGATGCTCCGCTCATGCTGGTTACTGCCACGCCTTCGCGTTGCAAAATCGGTTCCTCCAGTGCATGATCCAGCCCCGCCCAGTGAAATTGGATCCAGCGCAGGCGAGGAGCCTGCTCAGGCTTGGGCAGCACTCGGTTGGTGTAGAGCACTTCAATTCGCTTCCACACTTCATCACTCACCTCTTCGGACTTCCGGGCGACGATCTTTTCTAGTGAAACACGAGATGAGACCTCCGCGATCTTCTTCATCAGCTCGTCTGAGAAGGGAAGTGTGATCAGTATTTCAATTAGGTCATCCATGCCTCACCTCTCCATCATGGGATATTGTGGGATAAATGTGGGATAACGTGGGTTATCTATCGTTGACCCTTATTTTACCTAAAGGCGATGAAACCCTCCATGATGTACAGGCTCTATCATGATATTCCCAATCATCTCTCACCAAATTCTCATCCACCGCAGTCACTTATAGGTTTACAGATTGTAAAGACATCGATATAATCAAGCCCGCTTAACTATTCAGAAAGGTTAATGAATGAAGGCTACAGACTCGTTAGTCGACACTTTACAGGAAGCGTTTGGCATTTTCCGCCATCGCCTGATGGGTAATCTATTCGGTTTTGCAAGGGATAAGGGTCTTACGATGGGCCAGTTTGGTGCGTTGATGCATATCCACCAGACGAAAGGCTGCGGTGTATCCGATATCGGCTCCGACCTGGGCGTCACCAACTCGGCTGCCAGTCAGATGATGGAACGCTTGGTCCAGCTGCAGCTGGTCACTCGCTCTGAAGATCCAAATGACCGGCGCTCCAAGCACATCGTATTAACCGATAAAGGTCGCCAGATCCTGCACGAGGGCTTGCTGGCCAATCACAAATGGTTGGAGGAGCTTGCAGCCTCCATGACCTCTTCGGAGCAGGAGCTGGTCAGGCAGGCGATCGAAATTTTGATCGAAAAAGCCCAGCAGTTTGAGATGGTCACTAATAATTGATAAATAGCTCAACGAGTCGAATCTCCTCTCCCTTGCGCCATCTGGAGTCTCTCAGCAGGGGCAGTCGAGTAGATGGGTCTCTGATTACGAAAGGAAATTCTAGGCCACAGATAAAGGAATAGAGCATCATGTTGCGATTAGCAAAATACCTTAAACCATATTTACTATTGATCCTGCTGGCGATTGCCCTGCTTTTCGTGCAGGCCAATGCCGACCTGGCCCTCCCCGATTATACGGCCAGGATCGTGAACACCGGCATCCAGCTCCAGGGGATAGAGAACGCCGTTCCGCAGGCTATCCGCCAAAGCACCATGGACAAGCTGAAATTGTTCATGAGTGCATCGGATCAAGCCACTGTGCTAGCCGATTATTCTCTGGTGAATAAAAATTCACCCAATTATCAGCAGCTGGTTACCAAATATCCGGCATTAGCAAATGAGCCGGTCTATGTCTTGAATAAGGTGGATCAAGCCGAGATCGATCGGTTGAATCTGATCTTGGCAAAACCCCTGCTCACACTGTATTACGTTGAGCAGGCATTAAGCGACCCGACCAAGGCTGCGCAAATGGCCCAAGGCTTAGGAATCAACCTTAGTCAGCTGCCTTCCGGGGTTGATCCGCTCACCGCCTTAACATCTTTGCCAGCCGCCACTCAGACGAAGGTTGTAACTGCCATCAACACATTTGTTGACCAAAGGATCACGGGATTTTCCAGTGCCATGCTCGTCCAGGCGGCCTCCGCGGCCATCAAATCGGAATATACCGCCCTGGGGATCGACATGACCAAGTTCGAGCTGAATTATCTGCTCAGGGTGGGTGGAATCATGCTCGGCCTGACCTTGCTTTCAGGGGTGTGTACCACTGCTGTTAGCTTCCTGGCTGCCCGCACGGCTGCCGGGGTAGGGCGAGATGTGCGAAAGGATCAGTTTTCCAAGGTGGAAAGCTTTTCCAGTACTGAATTCGAGAAGTTCTCCACCGCCTCCTTAATTACCCGCTCCACCAACGATATCACCCAGGTCCAATTGGTGGTCTTCATGATCATCCGTATGGTGTTGTATGCACCCATTATCGGTATTGGTGCTATCCTCCACGCCTTCCGGTTGGATACTTCGATGTGGTGGATCATTGCTCTGGCCGTTGGAGTACTTTTAACCATCATCCTGGTTGTGTTCGCAATTGCCTTGCCCCGCTTTCGGATCATCCAGAAGCTTACCGACCGTCTTAACCTGGTCATGCGCGAGAACCTCTCAGGTATGATGGTCATCCGGGCGTTTAACCGCCAGGATTTTGAAGAGCAACGCTTTGATAAGGCGAATATCGATATCACCAAGGTTCAGCTCATCATTAACCGCGTCATGGTGATTATGTTCCCCATGATGATGTTGATCATGAGTGGCGCCTCGATTTTGATTATCTGGATCGGTTCGATCCAGGTTTCACAGGCTAATATGCAGGTTGGCGATGTGATTGCCTTTATGCAATACACCACCCAGGTTGTCTTTGCCTTCTTAATGATGTCCATGATGTTCATTATCCTGCCCCAGGCTTCAGTCTCCGCTGGCCGCATCGCCGATGTGCTCGCCACCGAGCCCGTCATCAAGGATCCTGAAAAGCCTGAGGTCTTCAGCGATCGTTTCAAGGGCACTGTCGAGTTCAGCAACGTATCTTTCCGCTATCCCGATGCTGAAGAAGATGTCTTGCACGACATCAGCTTTACAGCCAAGCCCGGTCAGACGACCGCCCTGATTGGTTCTACCGGATCAGGGAAATCGACTGTGGTCAACCTGATCCCGCGTTTCTACGATGTAACCGCTGGCTCCATCATGTTGGATGGTATAGATATTCGGAGTGTGACTCAGCACGAGCTACGTAACAAGATCGGCTACATCCCCCAGAAAGGCGTGTTGTTCTCCGGTACGATCGAAAGCAATCTGCGCTACGCGGACGAAAATGCCACCGAAGAAGTGTTACGTGAAGCTATTGAAATTGCCCAGGCATCCGATTTTGTCTTAAATGTTAACGGTAACCACTCTGGCAATGGTTACCATAACGAGAACGGGAACAATGCTGGCGAAGAAAATCCTGGCGATGGCGCTCAAGATGGTAGTGGTTTTCAAACCGAAATTTCCCAGGGGGGCACGAATGTGTCAGGCGGCCAGAAACAGCGCCTGTCCATCGCTCGCGCCCTGGTTAAAAAACCACCCATATATATCTTCGATGACAGCTTTTCAGCCGTCGACTTCAAAACAGACGTAGCCCTTCGCCGGGCGCTTAAACAAAAAACTGCCGGGAGCACCATCCTGATTGTGACCCAGCGTGTCTCGACCATCAAGAATGCCGAGCAAATTATCGTCCTGGACGAGGGCAAGATTATCGGTAAAGGAACCCATCAAGAGCTCATGCGCGACTGTAAAGAATACCAAGAGATCGCCCTTTCGCAGCTCAGTCAGGAGGAATTACTATGATGCACGGCGGATCTAATCGAGCTTCTACACAAAGACGGGGCGGGCCGATGGTCGGGGGACCCATGGCAATGATGAAAGGCGAGAAGCCCAGAGACTTTAAAGGCACGATGATGAAACTCTTCAAGTATCTGGGGAAGCACCGCCTTTCCTTGATCGTTGCACTGGTTATTGCCGGGGCTTCTACGGTTGCTGGTATTTTCGGGCCGAAGATCATGGGGCGCGCTATCGACGAACTATTTAATGGTGCGGTTGCGATCGCCAGTGGGACAGGGTCGATCGATCTCGTAGCCATCGGGAATATCCTTCTGGAGACTGCCGCGCTTTATATCCTATCTGCGATATTAAGCTTTTCAGCCAACTGGATCCTGACTGGCATCTCCATGAACGTCACCTACCAGCTACGCAAGGATATCTCTGAGAAGGTAAACCGCATGCCGCTCAAGTACTTTGACGGCACCAACCATGGTGAGATCCTCTCGCGCGTTACCAACGATGTGGCTACCGTCAGCACCACCTTGAGCCAGAGCCTCTCCACCATCGTCACCTCGGTCACCCAGGTGATCGGGGCGCTGATCATGATGCTCTCTATCAGCTGGATCCTTACCCTGGCCGCTTTGATTATCCTGCCGCTCTCGATGATCTTTTTACGGCTGATCCTGCCGCGCTCGCAAAAGTACTTCTCGAAGCAGCAAGACTATCTTGGGCATGTCAACGGGCATGTAGAAGAGATGTTCGGTGGCCATGTGGTGGTGAAGGCCTTCAACGGTGAAGCGAAAAGCGTCGAAAAGTTCGACGGCTACAACAATACCCTGTACGAGGTTGGATGGAAATCACAGTTCCTGGCGGGCCTGTTGTTCCCCATCATGAACTTCATCGGAAACCTTGGCTATGTTGCCACGGTGATCCTAGGGGCATGGCTGGCGATTAAGAACGCCGTTACGGTTGGTGATATCGTCGCCTTCCTGCAGTACATCCGCAACTTCACCCAACCGATCACACAGATCGCTAACATCTCCAATATCTTACAGCAAACCGCTGCCGCAGCCGAACGTGTCTTTGAATTCCTGACTGAATCTGAAGAGATCAAAGAAGTAGAACAGCCTCTTCAGATGCCAGCCATTGAAGGGCACGTGGAATTCCGCGATGTCCACTTTGGATACAATCCTGATAAGATCATTATCAACGACTTCTCTGCTTCAGTTAAACCCGGCCAGAAGGTCGCCATCGTTGGGCCTACTGGTGCTGGCAAGACCACCATGGTGAAGCTGCTGATGCGCTTCTATGATGTGAACAGTGGTGCCATCCTGGTGGATGGGCACGATATCCGAGAATTCTCACGTGGTGATCTGCGCTGCTTATTCGGCATGGTTTTGCAAGACACCTGGCTGTATAACGGCACCATCCGTGAGAATATCCGCTACGGACGACCGGGAGCCACTGACGAAGATGTCATAGCCGCAGCCAAGGCAGCCCGCGTTGATCATTTCGTCCGCACCTTGCCGGAGGGATATGACCTGGTCCTCAACGAGGAGACCACCAACATTTCCCAGGGTCAGATGCAGCTGATGACTATTGCCCGGGCCGTGCTGGCCGATCCCACCATGCTGATCCTGGACGAGGCCACCAGCTCGGTCGATACCCGTACAGAGGTCCTGATCCAGGAGGCCATGGACGAGCTGATGAAAGGCCGCACCAGCTTCATCATCGCTCACCGACTTTCCACCATCCGCAATGCCGACCTGATCCTCGTTATGGAGCACGGTGACATCGTCGAGCAAGGTACCCATGAAGAGCTACTGGCTAAGCATGGGGCCTATGCCGAGATGTACAACAGCCAGTTTGAGCACGTGATGGCAGTCTAGGCTGTTAATCATTCTCCGATCGTTAAGTAAGGACGCAGCGCCTCTGCGCCCCTACTTTTTTAATCTGGTCGTATTTCCGACCAGACCATGATGATTGTCATAAACGCGAAAATGACAAATGGTATTTGAATTAGACAGCCATTCTTTGCTATCATCATATCGACAACTGAATAAGCCGGAGCAATCTGAAAGAACATTATCCTGGCAATAATCTAGCACTGCTAGACAGCTGGTCAGGCTGTACATAAAATGCCAGATAAAATCCCGTTATTGGCGGGAGAAAAAGATTGCTCCGGCGTTTTTGTTCTATAATAGCTGTATGAGCCCCGATTATCAAACTTACCTGTCCCCTTTCACCTGGCGCTATGCCAGCCCCGAGATGCGCCGGGTGTGGAGTGAAGAGCACAAGCGCCGGCTTTGGCGCCAGCTATGGGTGACCCTGGCTGAAGTACAAGCCGAGTATGGCCTAGTAACCCCCGGTCAGCTGGATGAACTAAGAGCCCACCAGGCAGACCTGGATATCCCGCGCGCCTTGGAGGTAGAAGCCGAGATCCAGCACGACCTAATGGCTGAGCTGAAGGTCTTCGCTGCCCAGTGCCCCTTGGGTGGGGGAATCCTGCACCTGGGCGCAACATCCATGGACATTGAGGACAATGCCGATGCCCTCCGCCAGCGCCAGGCGCTCGATCTGCTGCTTGAGAAGCTGCACCACATCCTCCTGCTGTTAGCCGGCCAGATCGAAACCTGGGCTGACCTACCGTTGATCGCCTTTACTCACCTGCAGCCGGCCGAACCCTCGACCCTGGGCTACCGCTTGGCGGGTTATGCCCAGGACCTGCTGATGGACTGGCTTGCCCTGCAGAACACTCGCATCGAGCTGCGCGGGAAGGGTTTCAAGGGCGCGGTAGGGACGCGTGCTTCATTCGCTGAGCTGGTCGGATTGGAGAGCCTGGAAGAATTCGAAAACCGCTTATCCACCAGGCTGGACTTGCCGTTTTTTCCTGTAGCCACCCAGGTTTATCCACGCAAGCAGGATTACGCTCTCCTGTGCAGCCTGGCTGGATTAGGCGCTTCACTGCACAAGTTTGCCTTCGACCTTCGCCTGCTCCAGTCTGCCCCGCTGGCTGAGCTGGCTGAGCCATTTGGCAAGCGCCAGGTTGGCTCGTCCGCCATGCCATTCAAGCGTAATCCGATCAACGCTGAGAAGATCGACTCACTGGCGCGCCTGTTAGCCGGCCTGCCCCGTACTGCCTGGGACAATGCCGCTAATTCGCTGCTCGAGCGTACCCTGGACGACTCGGCTAACCGCCGGACCATGCTGCCAGAGGCGTTTTTGATCTGTGACGAGCTGTTGCTGACTACCCGGCGGATCCTGGAAGGGCTGCAGGTCAACGAGCCGGCGATTCAACGCGACCTTGATGCTTATGCCCCCTTTGCGGCCGTTGAGCGGGTCTTGCTCGCCCTCGTCCAGGCTGGGGCTGACCGCCAGGTGATGCATGAGTACCTGCGCGAGCATTCCCTCACCGCCTGGGCGGAGGTCCAGGTTGGCCGGCCCAACCACCTGGCCGAGCTGATCAGCCATGACCCCGAGCTGACCGTTTACCTGCCTGAAGAAGAGCTGTGCCAGCTGATGGACGTCTCACACTACCTGGGTGATGCTCCCCAGCGCGCCCGGGAAATGTCAGTGAAGATCCGAGCCAATCTCATTTATTAATCTATCTATTATTAAAACAAAAACCTCCGGTGGAAAGGATTTTCCCGGAGGTTTGATGTTATTTGAGAGATTTACTTGTTGATAAACGGCATCCAGAAGATGGGATTGATGCGCAGCGTGATGGATGTGCTGCCGATCAACCCGTTAGCATCTGTAGCCTGGAACGAAACGATCACTTCCGACACCTCTCCAGATTTGATCGCGCTCCCCACAGACCTTGTGAGATACAACGTATTTCCCAACAGATATTTGTATTGAAAGTCAACTGGTAATTGAGAGATCCAATCGTAAAACGCATCTATCCATAATCACGCAAGATGGTCGCGCTGCGTTCTGGCCCAACCGACACCATCGACACCCGCGTCTCCACCAGCTCCTCGATCATTTTCACATACGCCTGGGCCTGGAGCGGGAGGTCCTCAAACTTGCGTACCCCCTTGGTAGACTGTATCCAGCCATCTATCTCGATGTACTCAGGCTCATACCCTTCCAGCCAATGGGCATCACCTTCCCAGTAATGGGACAGCTTTCCAGCCTCACCCTTTGGGTGATACCCCACACATATTTTGATCTTCGGCAGAGTGTCCAGCACGTCCAGTTTAGTCAGGGCGATCTCGCTGTAACCGCTTAGCTGTGCACTGAAATTCACCAGGTCAGCGTCGAACCAGCCACAGCGCCTGGGCCGTCCCGTGACCGTACCATACTCCTGCCCTTCCTTTTGCAATATCTCGCCGGTTGCATCGTTCAGCTCGGTCGGCATCGGCCCTCGCCCCACCCGCGTGGTGTATGCCTTGGCTACTCCGATCACCCGCCCAATCCACTTCGGTGCGATGCCTAGCCCGGCCATCACCCCACCCGAGATGGTGGTGGAAGCCGTACAGAATGGGTACGTTCCCCAGGTGTTATCCAGCAAGGCACCCTGGGCGCCTTCGAGGACGATACTGGCATCTTCTTTGATCGCCTTCTGGATCAGCCCAAAAGATTCGCGCACCATGGCTTTTAGCTCGCCGTACTCAGCCAGTTTTTGCTCCAGCACTTCTTCAACCTTCAGCGTTTCCATCCCGAAAGCCTGGAAGAGCGCATTTTTAACCTTCAGCTGTACTGCGAGCTTCTCTCTGAAGATCCCTTCATCCTGCATATCCACCAGCCGGATACCGTTATAACTCACCTTATCGGCGTACACTGGCCCCATGCCCCGTCTGGTGGTGCCGGTGCTCGCATCGCCTTTCGCTAATTCATAGATCGCTTCCTGCATGGGGTGGTAGGGCATCACCACGTGGCAGCGCGGTGAGATCCACAACCGTTCGCTCAGATCGATGCCGGCTGCCTTGATGGTCTTGATCTCTCCGATCAGGGTTGCCAGGTTCACCACCACGCCTGGCCCGATGATGCAGGTGGTGCGCGGGTTGGCGAAGCCGTTGGGGGTCAGGCGTAGCTTGAACGTCCCATACTCGTTCACCACGGTATGCCCGGCGTTATCACCCCCGTTGAACCGTGCCGCGATATTTGCCCCCTGTGAAAGCAGATCGACGATCTTTCCCTTGGCCTCATCCCCCCATTGGGCTCCCACGACCATAGTCACACTCATGTGAATTTCCTCCGATATTCAGAACTGCAGGATGCTTAATTTTACCCCTCATGGCAATTGCAAGATTGAAAATAAAGCCAGATAAGCGGATATAATCAATTCTTGTGGCCCTGATCGAAGATAACGCCAACCGCCAGATTGCCCGTTCAGCCGGCGTGGTGATGATCGCCCTGCTGATCAGCAACCTTGCTAACCTTGTCAGCCTGATCCTGAATGCCGTAACATTTGGCACCTCGGCAGACATGGATGCATTCCTGGCTGCCAATCGCGTCTCTGAGACTTTGTTTGTGCTCATGGCTGGTGGTGCGCTTGGGTCAGCCTTCATCCCCACCCTGACCGGATTATTAGCTAAGGGTCAGCACACCACGGCCTGGAAGCTGGCTTCCGCCATCGCCAACCTGGTCCTGGTCGTGCTGATCATTGCCGCTACCTTGGCTTTTATCTTCGCCGTGCCGCTGGTCCATTACATCCTGGCCCCTGGGTTTGCTGACGACCCTGCCCAGGAGCAGCTGACGGTCAACCTGTTGCGTATCATGCTGCCTTCCACCGTGATTTTCGGCATCAGCGGGCTGGTCATGGGTATCCTGAACTCGCACAAGGTGTTTTTCATCCCTGCCCTCACCCCAGCCATGTATCGCCTGGGCATGATCTTTGGGGTCGTGTTCCTCGCTCCGCAGATGGGGATTTATGGCCTGGCCTGGGGTGTGGTGCTCGGTTCCTGCCTGCATCTGCTGCTCCAGCTGCCCAGCCTGTTCAAGCTCAAGGGAACATACTTCTCGAGCCTGGGCTTAAAAATGCCCGAGGTACGCCATGTAGGCCTGTTAATGCTGCCACGCGTTTTCGGGGTGGCAGTGGTTCAGCTCAACTTCTGGGTCAATACCCGCCTGGCCTCATATATGATCGAAGGCAGCGTCACCGGCATCAACTGGGGCTTCACCATGATGCTCTTCCCCCAGGCGCTCATCGGCCAGGCAGTGGCCACTGCCGCCTTGCCGACCCTTTCGGCTCAGTTTTCGGAGGGCAAGCTGGATGACTTGCGCAGCTCCCTGGCAGCCAGCATGCGTGGCATCCTCTTGCTGTCCATCCCGGCCTCGGTTGGCCTGGTCCTGCTACGCCAATCCATTGTTGCCATGATGATGCAGTACGGCAATTTTACCGAGGCCTCTACCCATCTGATCTCTTGGGCCTTGCTGTGGTTCTCGATCGGGTTGGTTGGACACTGCCTGGTGGAGATCCTGGCTCGCGCATTTTATTCCATGCACAATACGAAGACGCCTGTTTTTGTGGGTGCTGCCGCCATGGGGTTAAACGTCGTATTCAGCTTGCTCTTCTCAGCCTGGTTCACACGCCATGGCTGGCTCGGGTTGGGGGGCCTGGCATTGGCTAACTCGCTGGCTACCGCTCTCGAAGCAGTCGGGCTGGTGTTTTTAATGAATCGCCGGATGGGTGGGCTGCATGGTCGGCACATCCTCAAAGGTACCCTGCAGGCCTTGCTGGGTGCCCTGGTCATGGGACTGGTGATCTGGGCCTGGTTGGGTCTCACCGCAGGGCAGCCTGCCTGGTTGGTGGGCCTCGGGGGGGTGATTATCGGCGGGCTGGTGTACGCCTTCGTCATCTTCCTCTTGAAGGTGCCGGAAATGCACACTATTTTGGGTCTGATCCGGCGGCGTTTTAAGCCCGCTATCAGCTGATATGCTGCCCAGGCTTTACCACACTCACCACCTGCTCCACATGGAAGATCTCCCATTCTGGATGGAGATGGCTAACCAGGCCGGTGATCCGCTCCTGGAGTTGGGTTGTGGTACCGGCCGCATACTGCTTCCACTGGCAAATGCTGGCCATACCTGCCTGGGTTTGGATCATGATCCAGCAATGATTGCATTTATCCGGCAGCAGGCTGCTTCGCTCACACATGCTCCCCTGCTTTTCGTGGGTGACATGGTCCGTTTTTCCCTCGACCTGCAGTTTTCACTCATTCTGCTGCCATGCAATACCTTCAGCACCCTATCGGAGGCTGAACAACGCTCTTGCCTGGACTGTGTGTCTGACCATCTGAAGCCCGGTGGGGTGTTTAGCTTCAGCATCCCCAACCCCCGGACGCTGCTCAGCCTGCCTGCCGGCTCGGACATTGAGCTTGAGGAGGCATTCACCCATCCTCAAACCGGCAACCCAGTGCAGGTCAGCAGCAGCTATCACCGCACAAAAAAACGGTTTCACCTCACCTGGTACTACGATGAGCTGCTCCCTGACGGGCGTGTGGAGCGCATCACTTCTCCGGTTGTCCAATATTTACTCCCCCCGCAAGCATATCTGGAAAAGCTGCGGCAGGCAGGCATGGCAGTTGAAGCCCAGTATGGTGATTTTGATAAATCGGGCTACTCACCCGACTCACCTTACCTGATCTGCATCGCCTCCCACTGACCTGTTAACGATTCCAAATACGATTCTTTCAAATTTCATATATAACGTTTGCAGCCCTCTTATATCGCTCCGGTATCATTCAAGCATTGGTACACAAAAAAGTGATCATAAAGGAGAAAATATCATGACTTTCTACGTTACCCCCTATCATCGCATGGCTGCCATGCGGCGCGCAATGAACAACTGGTTTGAAGATGCCCTGGCCAATGAGACCCCCACCGAGCGTGAGATGTGCCTGGCAGTGGATGTTAAAGCTGGTGAAGAAGCTTATGAGCTGACTTCTCTCGTGCCCGGCCTGACCGCTGAGGATGTTGACATCGAAGTGTTGAACGACACGGTAACCATCCGCGGTCAGTTCAAGACTACTGAGGAAGATGGCGTCAAGTATTTAATCAGCGAGCTACCCGAGGGTCATTTCAGTCGGACGCTAACCCTGCCAACCGCTGTGGACGCAGAGCATGTCGAAGCCTCTATCAAGAATGGCGTGCTTAGCCTTCGCATCCCGAAAGCTGAAGCTGACCGACCGAAGTCGATTAAGATTACCACGTTGAATTAGTCCAAAAACTACTACCCCCTCTCTCAAAAGGACCCTGTGCATTCCATAACATTTCAGGAATAGCACGCGGGTCCTTTCGGTTTAATCTGTTAGTGCATTAGTTCGTCCAGCAATTGACCATGCGATCGGTCGATCAAGCCTCGGCGTATTGGATAAGGTATTCAGTCTCTTTATTCTGAAAGGAGATGTGCAGGATCAACGAGTTTGAAAATTCAACACAGGCATGTTCGGCTGTCTTTGCGAACCCGAATACGTCTATGAGAGATTCGTTTTCATGCATCGTTGTAAAAACCAGCTCGTCTTCTGGGATTTCTCCAAAATTGAATTGCTCAATGTTTGCCAGGTCTACTGCATCTTCCCAGGCGGTACATTCTTTCCCCCATGCCAGCATGTAGGTGCAGCCGGATTTCACCAGCCACTTGCTTACCGCATCACGCCAGGCTGGATCGGCGGTTTCTTCGCTGACCACGATGGCGAGGAACGGCTTGAGCTTCGTGATATCCGATAATTCTTCACCGGGTCTTAGCTGTAGATATGTGATGTTCATTGTATTACCCCACAAGGATTTAAAATACTCTTCGATTGCTAAGTTTGCGCAGGCGCGCTGTTACCGAAATACATGCCCGCTGCCAGGGCGGCTCCCACGATGCCTGCATCATTTCCAAACTCGGCAGCCACAACTTTTGTGTGCACCGTCAGGTAAGGCGAAAACTGGTCCAGTTTCTTCACCGCCCCACCCCCCAGGATGAACAGGTTGGGTGAGAACAGGTTTTCGAGGCTGTTCAGGTATTTATCCAGGCGCTTGGCCCACTTTTTCCATGACAGGTCCTGCTCCTTACGGACGATATCCGAGGCGATGCTTTCAGCATCTTCGCATTCCACCTCAATGTGTCCCAGCTCAGTATTGGGGACCAATTTCCCATCAATGAACAAAGCCGATCCCAGGCCGGTACCGATGGTGATCATCAGTACCACCCCGCGTACCCCCTTACCAACCCCAAAGGTCACCTCCGCCAGGCCAGCAGCATCCGCATCGTTGACCACAAACACCGGGCATTTGGTTGCGTCAGAAAATAACTCGGCTGCGTTCGTACCGATCCATTTTTGGCTGATATTTGCTGCGCTCTCGGCCACACCATCCCGGATCACCGCCGGGAATCCGCATCCAATGGTGCCGCGCCAGTTGAAATTCTCTGCCACCGATTTAACCACTTCTGCCACGCCTGCAGGTTTCGCCCCCTCTGGGGTGAGTAAGCGGAACCGTTCCGCAAGTATAACTCCCTGTTCAGTTTCAACAGGCGCTCCCTTGATGCCTGTGCCACCGATGTCAATCCCAAGAATCTGCATGGAAAGCTCCTGATATGTGTATTATCGTTCAAGTTTTTCTTTTATTTTGACCAGCTCACTATCTGTGTAAATAATAAACCTTCACAGCGTTACTCACGGTAACCCTTTTTCAAAAGTTTGCATAACCACAATCCATATTATATCGCCGAGCTTTGAAACGAAGCCCTTGATACTTGTAGTGTAAAGCTTTCCAGCTGCCTGGGTGTTGAACCAATCTGGACTGATCCTAATTCCAGTAAGGCTTGGTTCTGGCACATTTTGTGCAAAGGATGCTTTATAATTATCTCGACCAATGGTCGATTTCAATCGGTTAACTCATATTGCCTGCCCCTGGTTCTGGTTAAGAAGGCTGTATGAGAGGCATGTAGGTTAATAATACAGATTGTAGGTTTGCATGAGCCATGAAATCATCTTAGTTGTGGATGATAACCGCCAGATCAATGATTTCCTGTCGCAGACCATGTTGCCTGGGCTAGGCTATGATGTGGCGGTGGCGCGTGATGCCAATTCAGCCATCAAGGTCATCAAGCAGCGGAACGGTAAGCTAGACCTCATGCTCTTGGATCTCCAGCTTCCCGACCTGACCGGCCTGGACCTGCTCCGCCGCTTAGCCGAGGATGGGTACCATATCCCCACCATCCTGATGACCGGTCATGGATCAGAACAGGTGGCAGCTGAAGCATTTCGCCTGGGGGTGCACGATTACCTGAGCAAACCTCTGGATGAATCCCTGCTGACTGAAGCCATCACCCGCTCGCTAGCCGAGAGCCGGCTACAGCGCGAGAAAGCCATCCTGGATTCTCAGCTAGCGGACCAGGTAGCCTGGCTTACCTCACTTTCGAAAGTTGGGCAGAGTGTCACCTCCACCTTGGAGCTTGGCGAGGTGCTGGTGCGTATCGTGGAAGCCGGCGTTTCACTGACCAATGCTGAAGAAGGTTTTCTAGCATTATTGGATAAGGAAACCGGCCTCCTCTACCTGCGCGCAGTCAAGAACATGGATGAGGATTCGATCAAGACGCTGCGCATTCCCATCACCGATTCACTGGTAGGGCAGGTGATCCAGTCCAAGCGCCCGTTACGCGCCATGGAGCCGAGCCTGCAGGCCCCCTTGAAGGTATCCACTGGTTACCTTGTCCACAGCCTGATGTATGTCCCCATCCTGTCCAAAGGGAAGCCTTTGGGTGTGCTCTCAGTTAATAATCGAAAAAACAATGCCCCCTTTAAAGAGAAAGACGAGGAGGTTCTAAACTCACTAGCAGCTTATGCTGCCGTCGCCCTTGAGAATGCCGACTTATACCAGCAAGCCCGCAACGAGATTACCGAGCGCCAGAAAGCGGAGGCAGCCCTGCGCGAAAGCGAGGAGCGGTACGCTCTGGCTGTGCGGGCTGCCAATGACGGCCTGTGGGATTGGAACCTGAAGAAAGGCCAGATCTATTACTCCCCGCGTTGGAAACAGATGCTTGGCTACGCGGAGGAAGAGATCAGTGACAATCCCAACGAATGGTTCAACCGTGTTCATCCCGATGACATCGCCCAGCTGCGTACCAATATCTCTGCCCATGTGAAGGGCCTCTCCGCCCATTTCGAATGCGAATATCGCATCCAGCATTCCAGCGGTGCGTACCGTTGGATGCTCAGCCGTGGCATGGCTGTCATTGGCTCCGATAAGACCGCCATACGGCTGGCAGGCTCTCAAACCGATATCACCTTGCGCAAGCAGGCTGAGACCAAGCTGCTGCATGACGCTTTTCATGACTCGCTCACCGAATTACCCAACCGGGCTTTGTTCATCGATCGTCTCAAGCATGTCATTGAGCGTAGCAAGCGCGACCACAGCAACATCTACGCGGTCCTGTTCCTGGATTTAGACCGCTTCAAGGATGTTAATGACAGTCTCGGTCATCTGACGGGCGACCAGCTGCTGGTGGCAACCGCTCACCTGTTGAAGTCCATCCTGCGCCCTATGGATACCGTGGCGCGCCTGGGTGGTGATGAGTTCGTCATCCTGTTGGAAGATATCCGCGATGTCAGTGATGTGACCCGAGTTGCCGACCGCATCCAGAAAAAGCTTATGCAGGCTGCACTGCTGCCCAACCACACCATCTTTATGTCAGCCAGCATGGGCATTGTGTTGAGCACCACTGGCTATAACCGGCCGGAGGATATCTTGCGCGATGCCGATACCGCCATGTATCGCGCCAAGGAAAACGGTCGCTTGCGCTACGAGATTTTCGATAATGCCATGCGTGAGCAGATCATGACCCGCCTCGAGATCGAATCAGCATTGCGCTTGGCCATCGAACGCGAGGAGCTGGATGTGTTTTACCAGCCTGTGGTGGATGTGAAATTGGGGCGCATCGTCTGGTTCGAAGCCTTGGTCAGGTGGAAGCATCCAACCCGTGGTTTACTTTCACCCGGTGAGTTCGTCCCCCTGGCCGATGAGACCGGATTGATCATAAATTTGGACCGGCTGGTGATGCGCAAGGCGGTCGCCCAGTTGGTGAAATGGCAGAAACAATTTGTCAACGATCCGCCCATCGGGGTGAGCGTGAATATCTCCGGCAAGCACATCAACCAGGTCGATTTTGTGGAGTACATTGCCAAGACCCTCGAGCAATCCGGCTTAAACCCTTCCAGCTTGAACCTTGAGATCACCGAAAATGCTGTGATGGGCAACTATGAGATCATCCTGGATGTGCTCGATAAGCTGGATGCACACGGCATCCAGGTGCAGATTGATGACTTTGGGGTCGGGTATTCATCGCTTAACTACCTTTCGCACTATGCCATCAAGGTATTGAAGATCGACCGCTCATTCACCAGTAAGATCATGAAGGATCCTAATTACATGAAGATCGTCCAGGCTATCATCAAGCTAACTCATGGATTGGGGTTGACCGTGGTTGCGGAAGGGGTAGAGACCAAGGAACAATTGGCCCAGCTCAGTCACCTTGAGTGTGAGTATATCCAGGGTAAATTGATCTCCATGCCTGCCGATGATCAAAAGATCACCGCCTTGCTGCAGAAAGAACGCCTCCACAAGTCAAAATAGCTGCTAATTTTAATAATCCTGGTCAACCCAGGTTACGGGGCACACCTATGGCGCTGTGCCCCGATTTATTTTTATCGGTTATACTTTTAGCCAGTGATTCGCGTTTCTGACCTATCCTTCACATATCCAGGCGCCAGCCAGCCAGTTTTCCAGGGGGTCAACCTGTTCATCCCCGATGGCGAGCTATGCCTGGTGATGGGCCAGTCTGGGAGCGGAAAATCCACCATGCTGCGTTGTCTCAATGGCCTCGTCCCGCATTTCAGCGGTGGCCACTTGAGCGGGACGGTCCGTGTGGATGGCCTTGACCCGGCCATGCTTTCACCGCGTGAGATGAGCGGGACGGTCGGCTTTGTCTTCCAGGACCCGGAGACACAGTTCGTGGTCGATCGGGTGGAAGACGAGGTGGCCTTTGCATTGGAAAACACCGCCCTGCCTCCCCACGAAATGGAAGAACGTATCTCTTCTGTGTTGGGCTTGTTGGAGCTGACCCACTTGCGTTCGCGCCGCCTCGATACTCTTTCAGGCGGCGAGATGCAGCGGGTTGCAATTGCCGCTGCGCTGGTCCTTCGGCCGCGCGTCCTGGTGCTCGATGAGCCCACTTCGCAGCTCGATCCCGATGGAGCTGAAGAAGTGCTCGCAGCCCTGGTCCAGCTTAACCAGCAGCTCGGGCTGACGGTCGTCCTGGCTGAGCACCGCCTTGAACGTGTCCTGCCCCATACCGGGCAGATCTTTTACCTGTCTGGCCAATTTCCAGGCGGGTTGTCTGGTGCGCCGCGCGACGTGCTGCGCCAGATCGACCTCAATCCACCCCTGGTCACGCTCGGTAAATTTTTCGGTTGGGAACCCCTCCCCCTTACCATCGACGAAGCCCGTCAATTTTCCCAGGCTGCCTTACCGCAGGTCAAGCAGCGTAGCGATGATCAGTTGAAGCCCCATAGGCACATTGATACAGCTGCCCCGCTGATCCAGACCACCGGTGTGAAGGTCAAGTTTGGAGAAACCCAGGCGCTGCGTGGCGTGGACTTCAGCCTGTACCCCAGCGAGATCACCGTGATGATGGGGCATAATGGTGCTGGCAAATCCACCCTGCTACGTGCCCTGGTCGGCCTGGCGGTGCTTGAGGCTGGGAAGGTTTTCGTCAAAGGGCTTGATTCAAAGGGCAGGACAGTAGCTGAGATCTGCCAGGAGGTCGGTTACCTGCCGCAAGACCCCAATACCCTTCTGTTTGCTGATAGCGTGAGAGAAGAGCTGCTTCTCACCTTGCGCAATCACCACCTTGAAAATTCGGCTGCTGCCCTTCAGCCTGGTGCATTGCTCGACCAGCTGGGCATCGCTGATAAGGCGGATGGCTACCCGCGTGACCTGAGCACCGGTGAGCGCCAGCGGGTTGCCCTTGGCGCAGTCATGGTCACCCACCCATTCGCCCTGTTGCTCGACGAACCCACCCGCGGCCTGGATTATGCCGCCAAACAGTCATTGCTCAAGCTGCTTAAGGCCTGGCGCGATGAAGGTATGTGCATCCTGCTCGTCACGCATGATGTGGAGCTGGCTGCCCAGGCAGCCGACCGGGTCGTCTTGCTTGAGAATGGCCTCATCGTCGAAGATGGCACGCCCCAGGATGTGCTGTCCAGGTCGGCTACTTTCGCCCCCCAGGTAGCCAGGATATTCCCCATGCAGGGCTGGCTCACCGTGAGCGACGTCCTCGGAGAACCCAATGCCAGTCAATATTGAGATAAAAGCCCGGGTAACCGATTTTGATTCCTTGTGCCGGATTGCTGAGCAGATCAGTGATACCCCTCGCCAGGTCATCCCCCAGGTAGACACCTTTTTCAACTGCCCACAAGGGCGTCTCAAGCTGCGGGAATTGGGTGCGCAGCGCGGGCAGCTGGTTTACTACCTGCGGCAAAATACCCCTGGTCCCAAGCACTCTGACTACCACATCTTTGAGACTAGTGACCCGGCCGGGTTGAAGCGTATCCTTTCGCAGGCTTTTGGTGTGCAGGGTGTGGTTTCCAAGGTGCGTTACCTCTACATGGTTGGGCAAACCCGCCTGCACCTCGATGACGTGCAAGGGCTGGGGAAATTCATGGAGCTGGAGGTGGTCCTTGGCCCTGGCCAGACGGATGCTGCCGGGCAGGCCATTGCCACTGACCTGATGCAGAAACTGGGCATTTGCGAGGAGGACCTCATCGATGGCGCTTATATGGACTTGATCGGGAAATGAACCGCGCCCAGTGTATCGTGCATCAAGACAGGCAGGTTCTGATGGTCAGGCACCGCCAGTTTGGGGAGCAATGGTGGTGTTTGCCTGGTGGGGGTGTTGAGCCGGGTGAGCTGCCTGCCGAAGCTGCTCTGCGCGAGCTCAAAGAGGAATGCTGCGTGGACGGCACGATCATCCGCCTGCTCTCCACCTATACCGACGATCACGGCATCGAGATCATCACATTCCTTGTCGAAATTGGCGACCAGCAACCCCATCTTGGCCACGACCCCGAGTTTATTGGTCATGAGCAGATCCTGCGCGCAGTCTGCTGGCTGACATTGGAGCAGCTCTCTGAGCGTGACCGGGCTTACTTGTGGGCTGCCGGTCTGTTGAGTGTCCCTGCCTTTCTTAGCGAAGTCTCCAGCTGGGGCGACTCCATTAGCTACCCAGCTTCCCCTTAGAAGTATAATAAACCCATGGCCGATTGTTTTCACCCTCCCCGTTGATCGGTAGTCTTTTGTAATTATGCCCGTCCACCACCTCCTTTCCTCCACACCGTCTGATTCAAAACCCACTGGAGAGAAGGAGGTTGAAATGGTTAATCAAGGCAATTCAAGGCGATCTATTATCATAACAGGCATCCTGCGGGGTATCACCTCGCTGACATTCCTGTTCCTGCTGATTGAATTTTTCGATGAGTTGAGCTATAGCGTTGGCAACGCGGCTTTACCTGCCCTGCGCACCGACCTTGGGCTCACCTATGTTCAGGTGGGCTTACTGCTCGGACTGCCTTCCATGATCAATACGTTTGTTGAGCCCATCCTGATGCTGCTGGGTGATACCAGCTACCGGAAACACATCATGATCGGTGGCGGTTTGGCTATCACCCTATCACTGCTCATCATTGCCCTCACCCAGTCGTTTTCCTGGATGCTGGTCGGGTTCATCATCGCTTTTCCTGCCTCCGGGGCTTTCGTTTCTCTCTCCCAGGCCACCCTGATGGACCTCCATCCAGGACGCGAGCCGCACATGATGGCTCGCTGGACCCTGTCTGGCTCGCTCGCCAACTTGATCGGACCGCTCCTCCTGGCAGCTGGTCTGGCTCTTGGTTATGGCTGGCGTTGGGCGTATATCGGCCTGGCGTTTCTCTGCTTGACTTTGGTCGCCTTGGCTTGGCTCAGGCATATCCCCATGCCTCACCTTGACCGCAAAGTCCATCTCTCCGAGCACCCACTCAAAGACTTATTCTCCGGTTTGTGGGCCTCGGTGCGTAATCCAAAGTTGATGCGCTGGATGGTCCTGCTCCAGTTCTCCGACCTGCTCCTGGATGTGCTCACCGGCTACCTGGCATTGTATTTTACCGATGTGGTTGGTTTTACCGCCGCCCAGGCCAGCGTGATGTTCAGTATCCTGATGGGAGCCGGTTTGCTCTCGAACATTGTGCTGATCCCCCTGCTTGAAAGATTCCCCGGCCGCTCGCTTGTGCGTCTTTCTGCCGCAGCCACCGCGGTCCTGTATACTCTCTGGCTGCTCGCCCCTTGGGTGTGGGCCAAGGTCGCGTTGATCATCCTGATCCGCCTAGTCACCATTGGCTGGTATGAGGTGCTGCAGGGTGAGGCGTTTGCTTCCTCCCCGGGCCGTTCTGGCACGGTTATGGCTATTAATTCTGTCATTGGTCTGCTAAGCGGGGCGATCGCTTTTCTTATCGGTTGGGTGGCTGCCCGTGCTGGGCTCCAGGCTGCCCTGTGGATCCTGCTGGCCGGGCCGCTTTGCCTGGTGTTGTTTGTGCCACCCCATGCTCCTGCACCGTCGACCTCCCCTGACACGGGCTCACCTCAAGAAACGGGTGGATTGTCATGCTGAATCATTACCAGTTGTCAGTATCCAGCCGCATTCAACGCGTGTAAAATCTAGGCAAAACTGATACAAGGAATAAATATATAAATCAATTGATCGATACTTGATCCTGCGGAGGTCATCATGCAAGATATCACCGAGAATATCCTAGAACTTGTCCGCCTGACGTCCACAGACCTTCCACCGGATGTCGAAGCCTCCATCCGGCGGGCAGTGGAACAGGAAGAACCTGGCTCGGCAGCACGGGGGGCTTTGGAAACCATCATCAAGAACGTTGAGTTGAGCCGAAAAAACTCCACCCCCATCTGCCAGGATACAGGCACCCCGATATTTTACGTCTATTACCCGGCGGGCTGGAGCACACGCCTGCTGCGACAGCAGATCGATAATGCGGTAGTGACTGCCACCAAGAAGGCTTACCTGCGCCCCAATTCGGTGGATTCGATTTCCGGTAAGAACAGCGGGAACAACCTGGGTGGCCGGCACTTCCCCAGCCTCCACTTCGAAGAAGTGGACGGCGAAACCCTGACCATCGAGTTAATGCTGAAAGGCGGTGGCTGTGAGAACGTCGGCGCCCAATATTCGCTTCCCGATGACAACCTGGGCGCTGGTCGCGACCTGGCTGGTGTGCGCAAGGTGGCCCTGGATGCGGTTTACCGGGCCCAGGGGCAGGGTTGCGCCCCAGGCATCCTGGGCGTAGCCATTGGTGGCGATCGCGGTTCAGGTTACTACGCCTCCAAGGAGACACTCTATCGCAAGCTCGATGATACCCACCCTGACCCGCAGCTGGATGCCCTGGAAAAACGCCTGGTGACAGAAGGCAATCAGCTGGGCATCGGTCCGATGGGCTTCGGTGGCCAGACCACCCTGTTAGGCACCAAGATTACCCACCTAAACCGGCTGCCTGCCAGCTTTTTTGTGAGCGTCTCTTACATGTGCTGGGCCTACCGCCGGCGCAAGATGACCATCACCGGCGACCTGGTGAAATACGAGTAAATGGAGGATACCCATGCGCACACTCAATATGCCCCTCACCGATGAAGCCATCCGCAGCCTGAAGGTTGGTGACCCGGTCCTGCTGAATGGGATCATGATCACCGGTCGTGACGCCGCCCATAAGTGGATGGTGGATACATTCATCAAGAAAACACGCCAGCCCAGCGGGGACGATCTGGAAGTTTACAAAGCGATTAAACCCCTGCTTAACGGCAGTGTGATCTACCACTGCGGCCCGGTGGTTGCCGGGTTGGACACGCAGCAATATAAATTTGTGGCCGCTGGTCCCACCACCAGCATCCGCGAGGAACCCTACCAGGGCATAGTCATGCAGCACTTCAACGTCAAGGGTGTTATCGGCAAGGGCGGCATGGGTCCCAAGACCCTGGCAGCCTGCCACGAGGTGCCCGGCGTTTACCTGCACGCGATCGGCGGTGCTGCCTCGCTGATCGCCACGTCAGTCACTCGCGTCTTGGGCGTCTATAAGCTGGATTTTGGTGTGCCTGAGGCCATGTGGGTGACCGAGATCAAGGACTTTCCCGTGGTGGTCACCATGGATAGCCACATGGGCAGCCTGCATGCCAGCGTCGAAGCCCACTCAAAAGCGGCTCTGCAGGAGCTGCTGGCAATAGCATAACGCGATATCAAGATGAATCAAAAGGGCACCGGAAATACTTCCGGTGCTCTTTATGTTTCCTGATCTGAGCAAGTGTTTTAGCCCCTGACTTTATGAACGATGCCCTGTAGGCCCTTCCGGTCGGTGATCTCGAATTCGGTGCGCGTGATCTTGATCAGCTGGTCATCGGCGAATTGCTGTAAAAAGCGGCACACCACTTCGCGGGTCGAGCCGATGCGGGCTGCCATGTCGTCCAATGTCAGTGATCGTGCCACCGGCCCACCTGATGTTTGGCCGGGATAGTCGATCAGCAAGTGTGCCAGTCGGCCGGCTACCGGCTGGAAGGCCAGCTCTTCGACGATTTCGCTGGCCCGCAACATCCGCCGTACCATCAACCGGCACAGCTCCAACGACATGCTCCCGTTTTCAGTGAGCACCAGCAGTATCTGCTCGCGCGACCACAGATAAACCGTGCTCTGGCTGTCCGCTTTCAAAGCTACCGGCATGGATAACCCTGGATCAAAAAAAGATACCCCCCAGAATACTTCTTCGGCTTTGAATGAGGTTGCTACCAGGCTCCGTCCCTCGGCGGATTCCTTAACTGCGCTGATCGAGCCTTTTAGCAAGAAAAAGAGATATGGCCAGATATCTCCTGCATGGGTTAGGTACTGTCCTTTATGGTACTGGCGGCTGATCGCTCTTTCCAGCACCGAGTCAAGCTCACGCTCGCTCAGGCTGCTGAAAACCACATTCTGTTTTAAGGTTTGCCTGGTTTCCACGCTCTCACCTCACCCAGTCATTATACCTGTAGATAAAAACTGCACCCGCTGTGATTTGCTTTTAAGCAAAGACTTGCTGAAAACTTTGTGTTACATTTCACATAGCAGGTATACCCACATCATCATTAGGATTGGTATGAAAAACAGTTATCCATTGGTGGTTATCATTTTTACCATCCTCATAACGGGTTGCGGGAAGGCCGACCCGGTCTGCCCACAACCCACCGGCACACCTCAATATCTTATAATCCCTCCCGATCAGCTTCCCACCCCCTCCCCTGCCCAGGGTCCCAACCAGGTGAAGATCGGCAACCAGGCCATCCAGGTCGATAAGGTCGTGGAAGGCCCACTGTGCAACGATCACTGGAGCGGCACGGTCTATGTCGGCTGTGACATACAGGTCTATCCCTGGACCGAGGAACCGATCTTTCTCAAGCAATGCCAGCTAACCATCGAGCCTCAAACTGTCGTCTATGTGGCGTACCATAACAATACAGCCTATTACAACGGCTGCTCGTGTCATACGGGGGTCACCCCCGAACCATAAAACAATTGAGAGGAGAATGATAATGAAAAAAGAGAACCTGATCGGGGGCATATTGGCCATTATCGCAGCCCTGATGGGCATCATTGGCCATATGGTTTTGTTCATGAAGTGGTACCAGATTGGCATGCACACCCCCTCCGCTGAACCTGGCTGTGAGATTTTATTGAAAACGATCCACCCCCTGATGGCCGACCTGGGCATGCTGGCTGGCGTGATTTTTGCTGTCAGTGCCTATGGCTTTTTCACCCGCCGCAACTGGGCTTTCTTCCTCTCGGTGATCGCCCTGGTGCTGGCTTTGTTGGGCAGCTGGTTCATCAATGTGCCATACATGGCTGCTGGCTTGCCGCCAATCTACTTCCCGCTCTTCTGGCCCTACCTGATCCTTTATTTCTTATTCTTGATCGTGGTGGGCAAAGTACCCTGGAGCCGCACCCTGCTGGCTTTACTCACCGGGATTGCCTACATCTTTTGCTGGATGAACGGTGTTGCCAGTACCAGCCGCATCATTACCATCGGTGCCCCGATCTTTACCCTCGTTCAACACCTGCATTGGGTGGCTATGCTCGGTTTTGGTGTTGTGACCGTAGGGATCATCATGAAGCCGCGCGAATGGATGCGTGTGGTTGGGCTGGTTTCTGCTTCAGCTGAGCTTGTGGTGGGCGTCCCGCTCACCATCGCCACTGCACAGGCGCTAGGCCGCTTTTCACTGTTTGCGCTCGGGCCGATCGCCTGCCTGGTCCTCCTGATCATTTTCGTTTGGCCAGGACTGTGGCAGAGATGGACCAAGGCAGAAGAACCTGAACCCGCCTTGAAACCCGCGATCGCGGCTGGCTAACCGGCGACATTTGTAGACATGCGCCTGAGATAGATTTCACTCTGGAATTATGCTACCAGAAACATGATTTTTATCACGAGGTAAAATGGCTGATTCATGCAATAATAGTGAATGCTGCACTTGTTAGGCTAAATAAAGAACTGCTTGTGCACCTCCCAACAAATCATGTAGAGGCTTGCTCATGGGTTTTATAAAAGATCGGCTGAAATATCTCTTCGCTTCGACCAAAGGGCTCATCCTGGTGGCCATCGCCATGATCGCCCTGGAGACGGCTATCTTCGGCATGTTGTCCGGGCCGATGGCTGAGTACGGGGTGCGCGATGTGGTCGTGAGGTTACTGAAGATCGATCTGGTTCAGGCAGAGCGGGAAGGGCGCATCATCATCCTGTATCACTCGATCGCAATGGCAGTGGTCGCCATCGAGACTTATATCATCACAGCCATGCTCCGCATGAAGCAGTTTTACAAGACCACCATCCGCCTGCTCATCACCATCGGCTACCTGACAGCCATGATCTTCGGCATGGGCTTCGCTTATTGGGGGCATAATTGGGCACTGCATGGGCTATACATCGCTGGTCTGACGCTCATCTTCGTCGCCGGGTTGCTGCTCGCCATTGCCCTGTGGCCGTGGAATAAAGACTATTACCAGCCGGATAAGTCATATGCGCGCACAAAAAATGGCGTTGATATCGAGCGTGTGGCATTCTTCGCCATGGCTGTCACCACCCTGGCCTCCGTCCTGTTTGGAGCGGTGCCAGGCTCGTATTTTGGGAATGGTTTCCAGGTCTTCCTGGCCGAGAACATCATCCGCTCGCCAGAAAAGACCACCATGCAATTCTCAGTGATCGGCCACCTGCACATTATGCTGGCCCTGATCGCCATCGCCCTGACCCTGATCGTCGGTCGCTGGCTGGATTTTAAGGGCATCTTGCATAAGTTTGCCATGCCGCTGATGATCCTGGGGACCATCGTGCTCAACCTGGGTGTCTGGGGCGTGGTCACGCCATTGGAACCTGTCGCCCACATGATCATCTATATGGGTGCCACACCGTCCATGCTGGCGGCCTTGTTACTTGTAATATTTGGCTGGAATAAATTCATCCGGGAGGGTATAAAGGGTATTCCAAAACCCAACCTGGGGCACAAACTCAGCGCCTTAGTCCGCGACCCTTTAAAATTCGGTTCACTGTGGCAGATGGTGTTCATGAATTTCACCGTCAGCGGCATCGGGATTTTTATGGCCGTAAAATTAGATGAGATTTTCCGCCTGTGGCCGGCGCGTGAAGAGCGCATCGAGCTGACCGGCCACTGGCACATTCTTTCCGCCATCATCGCTACGATTATCCTTCTATATTATGGTGATTTGATCGGCCTAAAAGGCAAGATCCGCCAACTTTATGGTTGGGGCATCATCATTCTCTCTGATCTAGCCTTCGCCTCTGTGACGATTTTTGAGATGAAACGCCTCTTCGTCAGCGAGGCCGAACAACAGCCTTTGGTAAATATTATCATGCTACTAACGGATATCGCCCTGGGGTTATTGCTGGTGATTTTAGCTGCCTTGCTCATCTGGCGCCTGATCGACCTGTTCAGGCGTAAGGGGAAGTGGGCTGACGAAGCTACGGAAGAACCGCTGGCAGTGGAGGTGAAGCCATGAGAGCACTGCCCGGCTATTTTCTGCTCGTGATCCTCCTGCTGACTGGTTGCACTCCCGTCGATCTGTCAGCCCCCGTGCCAGTCTATGCTACCGGGGTAAATCCTGCGACTTGGGTCTCCATCCCCGCGGGAGAGTTTATATCCGGCCAATTTGATGAGCCGGTTACGATATCGTATGATTACGAGATCATGCTTACCGATGTGACCGTGGCTCAGTATGTAGATTTCCTTAACACTGCCCTGGCGGATGGTACCCTGAAACTCGCCGGTGACCAGGTAGTGGCATATTATCCTGGCGATCCATTCCATGGCGTGAAGCACGAAATCGAGATTAGCCCCGCCGACTATATCATTGTCCCACTCAGCGACCCGGCTTCCCGCTTTACATTTGATGGCTCACAGTTTAGCGTATTAACCGGGTATGAGAATCATCCCATGACGAACGTTTCATGGTTTGGCGGCTGGGCATACTGCGGTTATAATAACGCCAGGCTGCCCACCGAGTTGGAATGGGAGAAGGCTGCCCGCGGTGCCGCTGACAATCGCCCATTCCCGTGGGGTGAGGCGATTGCCCGCAGCAATGCCAATTACTATGCCAGCCAGGATCCTTTCGAGGATATGGGCTCGTTTGGATCACGCACGACGCCGGTGGGCTTTTACAACGGGCAGAGTTATGACAGTTACCAGACAGTGGATTCTGCCAGCCCCTTTGGATTGTATGATATGGCCGGTAACGTCTGGCAGTGGACCGGGAACGTTTACGAAGGGCAGCACTACCGTTATTTGCGCGGCGGATCGAAGGACACCTACGACATGGATTTACGCATTTGGGTAAGGAACAATGCCACACCTACATATTACAGCCCTGCTGTTGGCTTTCGGTGTGCCATGGGGGGGCAATAATCTATGGCTCTAGCCCGGTTGGTCAGGTCCAAATTCAAAGCTTATCTCCCGCTGATCAAGACCCTGCAGACCGGTCTGTTGCTATCTACCGGTGTGGCTGGTTATATGAGTGCCCACACCCATTTATCCCTGGGCACCCTCCTGGGGTTGGCGGGTAGCTTGTTCCTGGCCATTAGTGGCTCGACCATCCTCAACATGTGGTATGACGCCGACATCGATACGGTGATGAACCGCACCCATAACCGTCCACTGGCTTCGGGGCGGGTTACACGCCGTGAGGCTTTGTGGCTCGGGTTGCTCCTGTCTTCAGTCGGTATTGGCTGGGCTCTTTCATTAAGTATCTTGTATGGCATCATCGTCTTCAGCGGATTATTCTTTGATGTCGTCGTTTACACCATCTGGCTCAAACGCCGCACCTGCTGGAGCATTGTTTGGGGTGGTATTTCCGGTGGTATACCCATCCTGGCGGGTCGGGTGCTGGCGGTCGGACATATCGACATGGTTGGCTTGCTGCTCATGATGGCAGTTTTGTTTTGGATCCCTACCCACATCCTCACCTACACCATGCGCTACTATGACGACTATATGGCGGCAGGTGTGCCGACCTTCCCATCCTCCTACGGCTTCGATACCACCCGGGCGGTCATTGCTCTCTCAGCTATTATCGCCGCTGCCTCGATCGGTGTGGCAGGGGTGATGATCGGCATCCAGGCTGGTGCACTACGCTTGATGGCTGTCTTGTCGTCTGGTCTTTTGCTGCTTTCAGTCGCCACCGTTTTTCGTCCCTCCGAACAGGTCAACTTCAGCCTGTTCAAGTACGCTTCCATATATATGCTTGCCTCGATGATCCTGCTGTCTCTGTGAAGCAGGTTTGTTGATGAAGCTGACCTCCCTCGACCGTATCTTTCTGCTCATCACCTGTCTCCTGGCTGCCTATATGGTGGTGGCAGGGCTAAATGGTTTGGAAAAAATTCCCACCATTGCCTATACCATCGCCTTTGGGGTGCTGATTGTTGCCAGCTTGTTGATCATTATCCTCGGTTTTGACATCTTGAGCTCCCCGGTGGTGGTTATTGTGTCCACGATCATCCCCCTCAGCCTCTCCCTGGGGTTAGTCTGGGAGCACCTGCCAAGCTACCAGCTGGTGTATCTTTCCTTCACCATAGCCGGCTTTCTGGCTGTTGTTGTAACTCGCCTCATTACCCTCCCATACCGCGTGTCCCTGGTCATTTTGACCATCGTTCACGGTGTGGCTGGGCTGGTTGTTTTTTTGCTCCCCACAATTTTGGCTGCCAGGGAAGTCGAACCGCCAGGCTTCGCTCTTGTGGGCCTTGGGGGTGCCCTGATGGGCTTGGGAGGGCTGTTGCTTTATTTCCTGCGCACAGGCAGGCCGATCGTCTCGCGCGAAATCATCCTGCGCATCTTGCCGGCGCTGTTCATGTTGACGACTCTGTCATTTGTCCTGGGTTTCATGCTTGCTTAACTTTTTTGTAGGAGAATGCATATGAAAGATAAATGGTGGGCCAAAGTTTTACGCATACTTGGTATCGTTTTGATGGCGTTGACGGCAGTCTTTACTTTAATGGGGGGAATTGGGACCACTTGTGTTGCGCTAAACCCAACTGGTTTTAGCGGCTCGTTTTCAGGGATTGCACCATACCGGTGGTTGTATATCTTGTTCGTGATCGTGACCACTGCCTTCGGGGTAATGGGTATCCGCGCGGTTGTCTTGCTCATACGTAACCGGCCAAATGCCTACCGCTATTCCCTCATCGCTCTCATCGGTGGATCGATCATTGGCGTCATCCATATGCTGGTCTCGCGCAGCCTGCGGGGTAGCTCCATGCCCGTGGATATGGTGACCTATTTTAACTTGCTCACGCTGGCAGTCTTCCTGATCTACCGCATCCCGGGTTTATGGGAGCATATCGGCTATGGTCGCCCGCATCCATCCAGCTCTGCTGATCTGGCTGGCGGGCTCACTTCTATCACGATGGGCACGATCTGCCTGACCATCCAATATTGGATGCAATCTACCCATACCATCACCGGTGTCAATTACGCCGATGTTTGGCATATACCGTTCCAGGTCGCTGGCTGGCTGCTCGTGGTGTTAGGTTGTTGGCTGGTTGTGCGGGGCGTGGGTGTATTTAACAAGCAGGCCAGCCTACCACAGGCGGTAATAGTCTCTGAATAAATTGAAATTGAGGTTGGAAAACATAGAGACGCAGCACTGCTGCGTCTCTATACATCGAGCAATGATGCGTCTTGCTTCATAGATACTTGATTTTCTCGCCTTGTTGAGATGGTCACATAGCTGACCGATAGAATGGTGTAGGGTGCACTTTATGATAATAGCTAGGGGCTGTCCCGACCAATGATTGGACAGCCCCTGAATAGCCCTCAACCCTTACGGGCAGGCTTGTAAGGAAACATCATCTACAAACATCGAGCTGATGCCGCCTGTTCCATTATTGTAAGTTCCCCACTGCAGCATGATCGTCCGCCCAACAAATTCCTTCAGGTCTATGATCATGTTCGTCCATACCTGGCTATTGCTGCGCATCCACAGCAGGGTGTCGATCCAGTTCTGGTTCTGGTCTAGCACCAGCAGGTACTGGGCGTCGTCAGACATTGGCTCAAGCCCGAAGAACTGTGTGCGTTCCGGCATGGGCAAGAACCCCACGGCAGTTCCGCTGCTGAGCGGGTCCACCCACATGCTCAGGGTGACATGGTTCGCATTCGACGGGATGCTGACCACCTGCCTGAAGTCGGAGTAGCTGTAGGTGTTTTGAGCCGGGTCGGTGATCCCGGTGCGCATGGCGCGGAAGGGGCTATGGTACTGGGCATTCGTATAGCCTGCAGGGTAATGTGTATTTAGGATGACCCAGCCGTTATTCCCATCGAAATTATTGTTGAGGATCAGCTCCTGGCAGGCACCTGGGGTCGGTGTGGGGGTTGGGGTGGGGCTCGGGCCAGGGGTGGGGGTGGTTGTACAATCACTGAACCCAACATCATCCACGAACATGCTGCTGATGCCGTAATACCCGTCGTTGTATGTGCCGAATTGCAAGTAGATCGTCTGCCCGGCGTATCGCCGTAAGTCGAACTGGTAATAGTGCCAGTAACCTTCATCCGTGCGCTGCCATATCAGCGTGTCGATCCAGTTTTGGTAGCGGTCGAGGATCAATACATATTGCACATCCCCGCTCAGTGGGGTCTGGTCAAACAGCTTCCCGGTCGGGGTGATCTGCTCGGGTTGCGATAGGGTTTTCGCTTCTCCACTCAGCGTGTACAGCCAGAAGCTGGCCGTGGCTACTGGCGCACCCGCTGGAATGCTGATTGCCTGGCGAAAATCGGAGTAGCTGTATTTGTTTTCTCCACTGTTAAGGATCCCCGTTCGCATGGAGCGTGACCCGCTATGCACCTGGGCGTTGGAATAGCCAGCAGGATAAGCCGTGTAGGGAATCTCCCAATCGCTGTTCGATTCAAAGCTTGGGTTGCGGATCAGGTTGCTGCAAGGACCCGGTGTGGGGGTGGGGGCAGGTGTTCCTCCTGGGCATATCTCCAACGACACGTCATCCACGAATAAGGATGAAACGCCATCCAGTCCATCATTATAGGTACCAAAGTGCAGCCAGATGGTCCTGCCGGCATAAGCTACCAGGTTGATCTGGTACTGGGTCCAGGTCCGGCTGTCACTGATCTGCCAGACCAGGGTGTTGATGATATTAAAATTGCTGTCTAATATCAGTGCGTACTGTACATCCCCAGCCATTTGGTCTTCATCTACCGAGGTTCCAGTTTCAGGCTTTGCCGGCAATCCCAGCCCTTTCACCTGGCCGCTATAGGGTTTGAACCAGAAGCTCAGATAGGCACTCGTGCTCCCAGAAGGGATGCTGACTTTCTGCCGCGTGGATGAATAGCTGTATCTGTTCTGGGCTGGGTCGGTTATGCCGGTGCGGGCCGAACGGCCACCGCTGTGGGCTTCGGAATTAGTGTAGCTGGCGGTGTATTCAGTGACGGGGAACTCCCAGCCCGAGTTTTCTTCAAACCCGCCATTGATGATCGCCTGCGAACAGCTCACCTGCGCGGTAAAGTTCAGTTTTTCAGCGTTGGGTGGGACGACCACAGACGATGAGCTCGGAGAAAACACTGTTCCGCTCTGGGAGGGGGTCAGCACATAGGTGCCTTCGTCCAGCCCATCCAGGGCATATTCACCGTTTGGGCCGGTAGTGACGCTTTGTCCCTTATTGGTACGGATGGTGACACCTGGCAGAGGCACATTCTGGGCGCTGAGTACTTTACCGCTTATGGTTTGTCCATACGGGCCGTTATATAGCAATGGGATGAAGACCTGCTTATCCGCTTGGGGTGTCACATCCTGGGCGCTTGCCACGATGATCCCATTTCCTGTAACGAGCATCAGGATGAGAAAAATTATTACGATTTTATGCAGTTTCTTGCTCATACCGTTCTCCTCCAGGCAGTGGTTGGATTTCCTGCCGGTTGTTATTTACAGTGTACAGAAAACGAAATTAATAATCAAGCCCAAAACAGGGTATTAATAAAAGGATGTTGGGTATTCTCACCTCACTTTCGTGATTTATAATATGCCAACTTCTCACAATCGAAAGGATAATTCCTATGCCCGAAATTCCTGCGAGCAAGGTTTTTTACGGCTCACCTCGCCAGGCGCGCCTCGACGCCAAGGAGACTCTGCCTGCCAAGCTTGACTTGATCCTCGATCAGCTGCACATCCGTGATCGGGTCAAGGACGAGACCGTGGTGATCAAAATGCACACGGGTAATAATATTGTTTATTCCACTATCCACCCGGTTTTTGTGCGTAAGGTTGTACAAGCTATCAAGGATGGGGGCGGTAAACCGTTTATTGCTGATGTAAGCTGGGATGCGCGTGGCGTGGAGGCTCGTGGTTATGCCTCTGAGGTGATAGGCTGCCAGGTATACCCGGCAGCTGGGCCGGATGAGAAATATTTTTACACCCATCATCGTCCTTATAAGAACATCCAGGAATGGCAACTTGCTGGGATGATCCAGGATGCCACCTTCCTGGTCGATTTTGCGCATGTCAAAGGTCATCCCAGTTGTGGCTTTGGGGCAGCTTTTAAAAACCTTGCGCTGGGCTGCATGGTCGGCAAGACGCGTGGGGCCATCCATGATACGACGCAGTATGATCCGTATTGGTTCCCTGAGGTATGTCCCGATGAAGCAACTCGCCAGGCCATCAAGGCAGCTTGCCCATTCGAAGCTTTAGTAGATGACAAGGAGAATCCAGGCAACCTACACCTGCACCCTGAGCAATGCACGGGCTGTGGGCGGTGTTTACAGGTCGCCCCTCTCGGAAGCCTGAAGATCAGCCCGGTTAATTTCCATTCTTTTCAGGAGGCTTGTGCTCACAGCACTGCCATCACCCTGTCAACATTCCAGCCTGGCAAGGTGATCCATATGAATCTGGCCACCCACATGACCCCCGTGTGCGATTGCTTCGGTTTCACCAGCATGCCCATTTTGCCCGATGCGGGAATCTTCGGCTCGGATGATATTGTAGCCCTTGACCAGGCTACCTTGGATGTCATCGGCAAGAGCCAGCTGATTGTCGAGAATGTACCCACCAGTATGGAAGTTTACCCTGGGCTCGATCACCCATTTCAAGTTCTACATGGTCCGCTTAAGGATCCATATAAAGTCATCGAATACGCCGAGCAGATGGGTCTTGGCACTCGCAGGTACGAGCTGGTGGATGTTCTGCCAGTTGAGCAGATCTCCTACGCGCCATTAGGTTACATTCCTGCCATATAATCTCTGATCTCGGTAGAGTATGAACTCTTGGGTCAATCTCAGGTCAGTGAAAGCCCGTTTGGGTGAGCTGGTCTGGCTGGATTTAACACAGCTGAGCCTGGTTGAGGCACACTGTCAGCTTGGTCAGCACGTCAGTCAGCAGGTAAAAAAGATCCTCACCCAGCGGCTTGCCAGCGTGCCCCCAGAACGGGTCACTCAGCTGTTTGACCAGGTACGCAGTTGCGCCCAGTTTCTCGCTGCAAAAATGCACGACCCTCAGCTCGAGCTCCAGCTTCGCTCAGCCATTGCAGACTATCTGGACTGCCTGTCTGCCTGGTCTGCTGGTGTGGGGCTTGCAGATTTTGTCCATCCCGCTTTGGCAGCCTGCCAGCCATTAGGGAATCTTGACCTCGCCCTGTTCCTTCAGCACGATAGCACTGGCTGCCAGACCGGCATGCTGCGTGCTGAAGATGGCTCGGTGACCCTGTGGCACACCGAGGAAGATATAGAAAGCGAGCCAGGCAGCGGCTTCGACCAGCTGCGCATTGCCTCCTTCAACGTGCATGTTGGGCAACAGCCGGTTGTGATCAATGCGTTTATCTACCCAGATCTGTTACCCGGCCCGGCTTTTGGGTGGCGTAGTGATGGCTACGTCCAGGCTGCTGATCTCTTGTATATCAAGCCATTGGCTCCTAGCACCCAGTCTTGCCTGGCGAATATCGTCACCTGGCTGGCCCTCCGCCTGGGGCCGACTTATGATTTACAGGCAATGATCAAAGCGCTTCTACCGTGCGTTGATGGTTATGCGTTAAACACCGTCTTTGTCAAGCAGGGGGTTGTGCAGGCACTGAAATGTGAGTTCGGTGCCAGTTTCGTTTTTTCTACTTGTTTGGATAACGTACCCGGTGTCTACCTGTGCCAGGCCAATATGTTTACCGATGGGGTTGACCTTCGCATCCAGGAAATTGAAGACTTGTCGCCGGAGGAACGTGGTTGGTTCGAAGCCCGGGTTGAAAACACAAACCGGCTGATGATATCTCGCGGTCAAGCGAAGGCGAACCTGGGTAATATTGAGTCACTTTTTGATATGGTCACATCTCAGGCAGGCGGGAAGTGGGCCTACGCCAACCAGCATGTTAAGGCTTACTTTCTTTTCCAGCTCACCCCATCAGGCGTTGAGCTTTGGCTGGGGGTTGGTCCGGCATTTCCGGATGACCGACCAACGATCGTTTCCTTCTGTATAAACAGGTAAAAACCTTACAACGCTTTATTTACGCAGCCATCATTGTAAAGTTGGAACAGCGGGCTTTGCGAATCGAGGCTCTTATTTCGTTTCGATTTCCTGGGTTCAAGAATTTTCATCCTTGGCAAGGGTTCCCTGGTTGGTTCTCAATAGACCCACCACCACCCACGGCAGCATGGCGAAGATCCCCACCAGGGCCGACCCATCCAGACCGAAAATAAAATTTGTGAAAATACTGCTCAGCCCGGTGATAGCGTAGCTCCAAACCGGGAGGCGATCGAAAAGATCTGACATGGCCAATGTCTCAGGCAGCACACGGGCAATTGTCAGGAACAGCCAGAAGGTTACAAAGATTGTCAACCACCAGCCCCAGTAATTCTGCAGCGGGATGCCGAAATATTCCCCGGGTTGCTCCCAAATCCAGTGACCTCCCGCTACCATCATTGGATCCATTGCCAGGTCCCAGGCTGTCATCACTAGCCCACCTACAGCAGCCACCAACAACCTCCAAAGCCAGACTTTCTTAATGGTGGGCACAATGGAGCGGGCGATCACATAGGATGGGTAGGTCATCATAAACCACGCTACCGGGATGAGCAATGGGACAAGCCCCAAAAATTTAAACCCCAGCTTATCGGTGTAATGGTATGGACCATACACCAATCCCGTGGCTACCCCCACGCACTCGAACAGCAGGCTCACTGCAAAGGTAAGCAACAGCAATAGGGCCGTCTGCTTCCAGCCCAGGCTTTGTGACCCGTGCAGTACAGCGAATGAAAAAGCCAGCAGCGTAACCAGGGGCGTAAAGAATGGGTGGTATGGTGCACCCACCACCAGGAGCACCATGATGTACCCGGTAAGAAGGGCAAAGATTACGAATATTGCTGTGGTGATTTTGCGGATGGTCATGGTGGGTACCCCGTTCTGGCGTAATGCATCAAAGTTGGATAAGTGGAATCATAACACGCATTGACTGGCTGTTATTGGTGCTCTATACACTATTTGGTTCCAGGCTTATATTAGGGTGTTATGTGGAGGATGCAGCTCGCTCGATTTTCCTCTGATAACGCACCAGCACGGGTAGATATAAATAAAAACCGGGATCCTGGATCCCGGTTGGTTTTCACTTAAACCTGGCAACCCACATCTATGACTGCCAGCAACTTGATCAGATCTGCTGCACCTTGCGGATAGGGTCCAGGAACAGGCGCGTGCGCTCATCCAGCGGGTTACCAAAAATCTGGTCGGCGTTGCCCGATTTAACGATGATGCCTTTATCGACGAAAAGGATTCGGTCTGAAACGTCACAGGCAAACCCCATTTCATGGGTGACTACGATCATGGTTGTACCTTCGAAGGCGATCTGTTTCATCACATCCAGCACCTCCCCGATTAGCTCTGGGTCGAGGGCAGAGGTGGGCTCATCAAACAGCATCACCTTGGGTTCCATCGCCAGCGCCCGGGCGATGGCCACCCGTTGCTTCTGCCCGCCTGATAGCCGAATTGGATGGACATCCTTCTTCTCCTCCAGGCCTACTTTTCGCAGGAATTTCATACCGATTGGGATAGCCTCGTCCTTATGCATTTTCTTCACGGTTACCAGGCCTTCAATTACGTTATCCAGGGCAGTCATTTGGGGAAACAGGTTGAAATCCTGGAATACCATGCCAGTGTTCAAGCGCATGGAAACGGCCTTTTTCTCATTAAACCGTAAGCCCGGCGCCATGGTCATCGATTGGTCGCCGATGGTGATCGTGCCAAATGACGGCTCTTCCAAAAAATTTATGCAGCGTAACAAGGTGCTCTTGCCCGAGCCGCTGCGTCCGATGATCACCAGCACTTCCTTCTGAGCCACGGTGAACGACACACCTTTGAGCACGTGTAGCATGTCGAACCATTTATGCAGGTTTTCTACGCGGATGATCTCATTATCGCTCATAGGCGTGCCTCATACGTTTTTCAACATAGCTCACTCCCCAGGAGGAAACGATCGTCAAGGCCCAATAGAAGAATGCAGCTATGATGTACATTTCCATGAACTTACTGTCCACCCGGGCGAAACGGCTGGCTCGAAAGGTCATTTCCCATACTCCCATCACCGACACCTGGGCCGAATCTTTCTGCATAGCGATGAACTGGTTGCCGATGTCAGGGATGATGATGCGGATCGCCTGCGGCAGGATCACACGCCGCATGACCTGGATCCGGCTCATGCCGATCGATTCGGCTGCCTCGCGCTGGCCGCCACTGATGGATTGGATGCCAGCCCGAAAGATCTCGGTCATGTATGCGCCATAGTTAAGGCTCAGGGCGAGTATACCTGTTTGAAATGCGGTCAGGGTTAATGCTTGCTGGAGTTGTGGATAACCTTTGGCTGCCAGGGCTGCCCCCATCATGGGCAGACCATTGTAGATGATGAATATTTGGACTAAGAGAGGGGTACCACGGAAGATGGAGACATATAGTCCTGCTATGCCCAGAGCGATCGAATTATGTGAGAGGCGGGCGATTGCCCCCAGGAGAGCTAAGATGGTGGCAAAGAGGATGGAGAGCACCGAAAGCAAGATGGTGGTCCCCAAACCAGCCAATACGAACTGATAGTGCGCGAACATATACGCAGGATCGAAATTAAATTGGAGCAGGATGATTGCCATAAAGAGTATCATCATCACCCAAACGATCCCAATTTTGACCGTCATGATGATACGATCCTTGCGTTTTTGAGCCATTAACGCCTCGCCCATCCCGATGTCTGGGTCGAGACCGGGTTGGGCTGGTAATTTCATCGTGTCAACTGCCATCGGTACCTCGCAATCCTGGGGTATAAACTTATGGGGCTGACTGAGTGGTAATGCCTGGTATCTTCAATCAGCCCCATTTAAGCGAGTAGCGAAAAGCTATGGAGGACAGGTTGTGGGAGCTGGTTTGTCCAGTTTCTACCTGGCGACCATAAGGAGGATTATTAAGGCCACTGGTTTAGGGCGGCCAGGTCAAAGTCTTTGGCGGCTGTCGTCAGGTCCAACCCGTAATATTTCTGCGAGAGGGTGGCCAGCGTACCATCCGTATTCAACCCATTGATGATCTCGCTGACTTTCTTAAGGAATGGTACCGGATCTGGTGTGCTGGCCTTGTCAACTGCTCCTGCCAGATATTCGAAGTAGACGGGATCACCAAGCTGGCGGAAGGGTTGGCCTTTATTAATTTCATTTTGTCCGGTTGGCTGAGCTGTTAGGACAGCATCCAGGCGGACGCCATCGCCCAATGCCAAGTCTTGCAGGGCATATAGGTCGGTCTCATAACCCATAAATTTGGCGTCCTTGACCACATAATTGATTGTTTCGCCGGGGATTTGCAGGGTACCTGACAGATAAGCATCATAGGTACAGCCGGTACAGGCCCCGATTTTTTTGCCAGACAGGTCACTGGGCTGGGTGTAGCTGGTGTTGTCTTTATAGACAAAGAAAGCCGCAGGGGTCGTGTAGTAGGGCTGGGTGAAGTATAACTTGGTCATGCGCTCGGGCGTGATGGTCATCGAGCCGATGGAAAGATCCCAACGGTTGGCCCAGTTACCTGCAGTGATCAAGTCCCAGGCAATTGTAAGGAAGCATGGCTCAACACCAAGCTTATCTGCAATGGCAATCGCTACATCGATATCGAAGCCCTGCATCTGGTTGGCGGTCTGTGCATCTGAAGGGCACTTCGTACCAGCGGTCCGTTGAGCATTTTCCACCAGCTGCGATTGGGGTGGGTAGGCCGGATCAGTGGAGACCAAGAGGTAACCCCGGGCAAGGATTTCGTCAAGCTTATTGGTCGGTGCCGATGCTTTCGGAGCACAGCTGGCCAGAATAAAACTGAAGATGATAAGCATGGCGATGGCAATATACGTCTTCTTCATAGATTCCTCCAAGGTATGGTTTTTTGGGTGTTGATTTGTGGAGTCATTACAGCAATGGGTGAATCAAGGGTGAGCTTATACAGCGCCTCCTTCTCGAGCGAAGCATAGGTTGTATGAAAAAGATACAGATGCCGGTTCAAATCGCAGGCCAAAAGTACTCTCCGGTTGCGTTACCGATATCCATGCTTGTTCTACTTATCGTTGATGTAATCAAATGATGCTTTCAATCATTGAGTGTGGCAGCGAATATTCGTATTATAGACTATTCTGACAATGCTAAGCAAATGAATTTCAGGGATTTACCCATGACTGGAAAACTGCCCAGATAATATTCGGGTGTAGACTCTGGCGGATCACGTTACGGTAAGGTGCGTGGGCAGAGACAGCATCGAACAGGGCTGATTGCAAGGGTGTAGATTTCCGGGCAGCCCGGATCACTGGGTCTAGCAGGCGGTAACGGGCTAAGAACATGGTAAAGTAGCGCATTGCCTGGCCGTATGGAAGGTCTTGGATGATGTCCTGGTTGGCCTGGTTATAGTGTTCGTGAAATGCTGTATTGGATATCCCGTGCCTGAGGATCGTTTCGGCTGCACGGATCCCGGTCATGACAGCGGTCGTGACACCCTTACCTTTAAATGCCCGGACTAAACCAGCTGCGTCTCCAACGATCACATAGCGGTCGCCGAAATACCCACCCGCCTCCGAATGGGGAATGCGGCCTTTATAAAATTGCAGATCGAGAGGGTTCTCTGCCTGGTCACAGCATAACTCAGGTAATACGCGGCGTACTTCCGGCAGCTCGAGGAATATTTTCATCAGCTCGGCATCCACGTCTGTTCCAGCGATGTTGATGGAGATGTGGTTTCCCTTCGATGTGATCCCACCGAATTCGATGTGCCGAATGGCAGGCAGGAAAGCATGTATGCATGGGCCGAAGGTCTGCATGTATTCCATCGGTGGATGGAACTTGGTTACGATGGAGCTGAGTGCGCGCGGTGGGCGGTAAGATGACAGCCTGGAGAACATGGATGAGCTGCCGTCATCCATGCCAAATGCTCCTACGATCACATCGGCTTCAAGCGGCGCGTTATCCGTATAGACGACTGCCCGGTCAGCATGGAACTCCAGGTCCACCGCCCGGGCTGGTAAGACTGAGATCCCTTGATCGCGCGCCTGCTCGAGCATATAGTTATCGTATTGGACACGCCGTAATGCCACCGCCGGCTTATAGATATCATCCAGCACGATCTGCTCACGGGCGGTATGCAAGACGTAACGGCTGATCTGGCTGCGGCTGAGGTGATAGGGGAACTTGATTCCTAACTTTTCTGTGAGCAGTTCCGGTAACGGCGGTGCCAGCACTCCCAAGCATTGGTTGTAATGCATTTCACCCACGAACTGCTTGCCTTCCACGATAGTCAGCTGGATCTCCCGGCCCATTTCAGCTGCCAAACGTTTAAGTGCCAGAGCACAGGCAGTTCCCCCAGGACCGCCGCCAATGATGACCACACTACCTCTCTCCAGAGGGCCAAGCGAATTAGCCATGCTATCCGCCCCGCCAGCTGAGGCCCAGTCCAACACCCAGGTTCCACAACGCCGTCAGGTTCACGCCCCGGTAGAATAGCTTTCGATATGGCTCATCACCGGTCATCATGCCCCATAAAATGTGCATATGCCTGCGTTGAGTTACAGGCAAAGTCATTTCATGTTTTATTGCACCTTTCCAGGCTTTCAGTGTGACGGGTGATCGTAAAGTGATATTCCATAAACGAAATAGGAGTGACCCATAAAAGTTATCGATATCGATCGAGCGACAGGTTGGTGCGTAATGCTTCTTGAAATCCCTGTGCGATATTCCCTGCTCGACAGCAGTCGTCATCGCCTGTTTCGATGTCTGGTAAGCTGACCCGATACCGTCCTTATAAAGACGGGTGACTGCCGCGTCACCCACTGCTACCCACCTGTCACCGTAATACTGCCGGGCTGCTGTGACGGCGATGCGTGGGTTGCATCCGCACAGGGTGTTTTCTGGATCATATTCTAAAAGCTCGGTCAGGTTCTGGGCTGCGACAAATTCGTTAACCGAATTCTTGGAAAAGCCCTTGCCCAATAAGGATATGTTTAGATATCGCCCTTTGGGAATGATCGCCCCGAAGTTAAGGCCAGGCGGAAGCTTAAAGTAGGCATTCACCTCGTCAGATATCCACGACACTGGCCGAAAAACCTCGTCCTGGGCCATCACCTCAGTCTTGGGTGGTTGGTATCTAAATTGTGGGTGCATGGGTGATCGACCGTTGATGCCAATGGCAAGCACCACCAGGCTGGCTGGATATCGCTCTCCCGCGGTATATGCTACGGGTCCCCCTTCCCACGTTACTTCGCGCACCCGGTGAGGGATATGTATAGCTCCACGTTCAATTGCCTGTGTGAGCAGGTAGTGATCAAAGCTGGCTTCGGGGATGTCTTCCGCCAGGCGCGGCCCGCCACCTCGGTAGACGCTGATGATCCGCCGGGTAGGGTCTGGGTGCTCAAGGTGGATGGATGTGTGGTCAAGGTGGATATTGTAGGAATGCAGGTCCGCCTGGACAACTGCATCAGGGATCGATAATCCTAATTCGGTAAGGTTATTCCACAGCCTGGAGGAGAGCACGCCAGCACAGCGGTTGCAGCCCGATGGACCTAGCCTGGAGAAATCACGCGGCTCGAAGATTACCACTTCAAGATTTAGGTGGTGTTGCTCGCTCAGGCCCAAAAGGTGCAGGGCAGCGAAACTCCCGGCAGGTCCTCCGCCAACGATACATACACGGCTATGTTCGTCCAACTGTAAATCCACCAGGTAGTTCTCCTCCGCGGTGAAAAACTCAACCAGTCGTACGACGTGACGTCTTCGCTAATGAAAACCTATTTTACCTGATAATTGATGAATTTGACCACTTTAGTTTAAATAGAAACTCCCGGGTTTACTGCCACGAACGGTGCACCCGGGAGGTGGATTATCTGCCTGAGAGTAGCCGGGCTGCCATACAGGAGCTTAATGGGTCCTCATCGTACAACTCTTTGCAATCCAGGCTGCAGAAATATATGGTCTCATCCCGGTAGTGTATATAGGGTGTGCTGGCTGTGATGCAGATACGCGCGCCACATGCTGATTCACCGATCACAGGCTTTTCATGGTTGGGGTACGATTGGGCAGGTCTCATTTATCCTTGTTCTCCATTTCCGCTAAGGTTGCTAGGTCGCGTTCCAGGTTTCGCCGGCGGATGAACAGGCTGAGCAAATAAAGGAACATCACTGAGAAGATAACTGTATATCCCGCGATCATATAACGGGTAGTCTCTGCGGGTGCAGATTGTAAGATTGAGTTAAGCATGGATATCGCTCCTATTGCAGGACTTTTAGCCTGAGGTTTTCAACTTTTTCTGCCAGCTTGCCCAGGCGGATGCGGTGCCATAGCAGGTCAGCAAAAATGAACGAGAAGGTGAGCAAGCTGAACATGAATGTTTGCAGCATTTTAGGTGACATCTCAAAGCTGCCTTCCGCACCTGCCCCTCCACTGCCGATAATGACGGGGTGGATCGTGCGGAAGATGCGGATCGAGATAAACGTCAGGGGCACGCTGACAAAACTCAATATGGCATACACAGCTCCAAAGCGTGCCCGCCGGTCAGGGTCATCGATCCCCTGGCGTAGCATGAAGTATGCCGCATACACCAGCTCGACGATCGCCGCCGTGGTCAGGCGTGGGTCCCAGGTCCACCATGTGCCCCAGGAGCCGCGTGCCCAGATCGATCCGGAGATGATCGCCGTGAAAAAGAACACAAAACTGATCTCGATCGCAGCCAGGCCAACAATATCCCATTTTCGGTCGCCTTTACGCAGGTAGGCGATCCCCGCAATGGCCGCGACCATGAACCCTAACATCCCTACCCATGCATTGGCAACGTGAAAGTAAAACACGCGCTGCACCTGGCCCATGATGGCCTCCAGGGGTGCATAAAAGAACACTGCACCTGCGGCGGTGATGAATAAAAGCCAGCTGATGATATCAAGGATGGATAATAACCGAGGCTTAGGGTCCATGAATTACTCCTCAACAATATAATCAAACACCATGAAGGCGACTGCAGTAAATATGACATCATATACCAGCAGCAGGTTGATCCACGGCTGGATATCGGCGAAGGCTATACCCTGCAGGAACCCAGTACTGGCTTTGACTGCTGCGATTAGAATAGGGATGACCAGGGGGAACAACAGGATGGGTAACAGGATGTCACGTGTGCGGGTCTGGACAGCCATGCTTGAAAGTAGGGTGCCCACAGCCACATAACCGATTGAGCCCAACAGGATGACCAGCAATAAACCCGGAAGGAACAGGTTAACACCGTAAAGCACAGTGTACACCGGTAGCACAATGGCTTCGACGATCAGCATAAAAATGAGGTTACCCACGGCTTTACCGAAATAGATCGCACTTCGGTCGACTGGTGCCAGTAGCAGGCCATCCAGGCAGCCGCGGTCCTTTTCCATGGCCATCGAGCGGTTCAATCCCAACGTGCCAGCGAAAGCGAATGTGACCCACAGTACCCCAGCGGTTACTGATGTGCGTGCCGTGGCGTCCAGCTCGAGGGCGAAATTAAAGATCAAGATCACCAAGAGGGCGAACACGAGCATCGCAGACAAGAGCTCGCGGCTGCGTAATTCAGCTGCAAGGTCCTTCCAAATGATAGCTCCCAGTGAGCGCAGGAATTGCCCGACCTCGGATGAGCGGCTTTTACGACCAGAAGATTGTTCTGAGCGTGATACGGTCTGCATGCTTAGCTCTCAGCCAGTGCCTGCCGGTAGAAGCCCAGCAGCTGATTGGGTTCAATTTCGGTCCGTTGGATAGAAGCAGTGATCACACCCCGGGATAACACATCAAAGCGAGAAGCCAGGTCGGCCACGCGTGCCAGGTCATGGGAGGTCATCACCACCGTCCGCCCGCGTGCTGCCACTTCTTTGAGCACATTATCCAACATCAGGCAAGCATCCTGGTCTAACCCGGTGTGGGGCTCGTCGAATAGCACCACCTCAGGCTCATGCAAAACAGCCCGGCCAATAGCCAGGCGCTGCTGCATTCCGCGTGAAAAAGTCCGCACCAGGTCTCGCCGCCGCGCGAGCAGGCCAACCAGTTCAAGCACTTCTGATATGCGGTGGTCAGCATCTGAGATTGAATACATACGTGCATAGAAGCGTAGGTTCTCGTCCGCGGTCAGGTCACCATACAACAGGGGTAAATGAGAAACAACCCCCAGTCGGCTACGCACCGCCGCAGCTTGTCCAGGGAGCGCGTAGCCCGCAATTTTCACACTGCCCAGCGTCGGCCTCGATAGCGAAGCCAGGATACGCAAGAAGGTGGTTTTCCCCGCCCCGTTCGGGCCCAGCAACGCCACATACTCACCTGCCTCCACGGAAAAATCCATGCCGCGCAGGACGGTTTTCAAACCAAAGCGTTTAACCAGTTTATGGACCGTGATCATAGAATTCAAAATGAACTGGTTTTATCTATCCTTGCCCTAATAATCGCAGTTTTTCCTTCAAGGCTGCCCGGCGTTCCAGGTAGGCTGCTTCAGGTAGGTTCCCGGCATGGTATTGGTCGTCCAGGGCAATAATCGCATCCATCAGTGTCTCTTCATCTTCCGGTCCTGCAGTCTCACTTGATGAGGTAGAGTCGAGATCAGCATTATCCAGGGAAGTTTCTAGCGCAATCTTGCGCTGATGCCGTCGGTAAAGGAACAGCCCCGCAACTACAAGAGCCATCCCAAAGACTGCCAATCCGATGGCCATATTTTGCATGGTTCCGCCGGAGAAGAAAGCAGCAGCTGATTTCTTCGGGGTTCCGGACAGGGTGAATTCAAGCGAGCTGCCAGCGATCAGGCTGCTACCCGTATACATCTGGTAGGTAGTATTTTGATAATCTCTCGTGCCACCTTCCTGGAGCATCTGGCTGTCTACCCTGATCCCGCTATCTGGCACCATCACCACTTCAGCGCTGGTGGGCAGGTACATGGACTGGCTGAAATTCAGCTTACGGTCATAGGGTAATTGGTAGGCAAAAACAACCTGGTACTGTCCTGAGCCAGGAGGTACAGCTACTGTATCAGCAAAACCTTGCGTTACCTCCACATAGCGGTCGCCAAGCTCACCATCTTGAAATTGCAGGTTGGTGTAACCTTCAGGCAATGGGAAGGTCACTACGGTCCCATCGGGCGTCGCAGCTGCAACAGTCTGGGTGGTTGGGTTGGAGATGATAAATACTTCTACGACATTGACTACGTCAGGAGTTGAAAAATCGAACAGCATATGAACCCGGTCAGTCGTTAACACAGACACATCTGTGGTTGGATCATATACGGTGATCTGAAGGTTCAAGTTGGGGGTGGCAGGGTCAACGCTGACGACATCCGAGCCGTATGTCGTTGAGGCGTAATCTACCCCAGCCAGGAATGCTCTTCCGTCAGGCATTTCAACATTGGTGAATGAATATACACCACTCACTCCTGTGGTGAGCGTCTCCGAGTAGGTGTTTTGCATATCGTCAAAACCATACAAAGTAACAGGTACATCGGAGGGTGCATCACCACCAGAGCCGTTGATCAAAGCCACTGAGACTGACCCAATGAATGTCGTTGGGGTCACAACAGCTGTTTCAACGGGCTGAGGGGTATTCGCCTCTCCCGGGTTCGGATAAGGTTCTGGGTATGGGTATGCAGCTGATGCAGATGCTTCAGATGGTTCAGTAGCAGTCGGCGCCGGATAGGCGTTGGAAGCATTTTGGGGTACCTGATAAGTGAGCGAGCGTAAATAAGAGACCAGGGAATAACGCTCGTTATCGGTTAATGTGCTCGAGTATGCGGGCATATCTGGTGCGATGCCAGACGTAATCGCCTTGTACAGATTTTCACCTGATTTCTGGGCCATGAAAGCCTGGTTGGTGAAATCAACCGGTTGTGAGGTCAGGTCGTTTGCCTGCGAGCCATTACCTTTGCCTCCCTGTCCGTGGCATTCAACACAATTCTTAATGAATAAAGCCCTCCCCTGGTTGAACAGCGCTTCGGAGCTACTCAGGCTCATGGCATATGCCACCACATCCCAGCGCTGGCGGTCGGTGAGATTACCAAAGGCAGGCATAAAGTTTTCCATATTCCCTTGCGTTACCACTGAGTACCATTCAGCTGGGGAATATTGGCGGGCAAAGTCGGACAAACCGAGCGAAGCAACTGGAACGGACAGTTCGGTTGCCTGTGGTCCATCTCCCAGACCCTTCGTGCCATGGCACTGGGCGCATTCCTGGTTATATAGCTCAGCCCCATTGCTCAAGTCTGGCTCAACGATGGGATACACCATATCGGTGGAAACTCTCTGGGTTGCCTGTTGGGCCACCGGAAGCTCTGATCCGGGCGGTGGTGTGATATCACCCGTGAGAGAGCAGGCGGATATCAAGATCGAGAGGAGTAGAAGGAAGGTTAATACCAGCGATTTCGTCATATTGCTTCCCAAATATCGGATTAGTTAAGCGTTGCCCCGCATTTTGGACAAAAACGGTCTGAGGCATGCACCGGTTTCCCACATTTTGGGCAAAAGCCTCCCGCCTTTTCATTTACCGTGCGCCGCCGCATGGCGATACGCTGCTCCAGGTCATCATCCGGTACTGGTGGAACTGCATTGCCGTTCTTTTTTCCAGGGCTGGGTGTTGCCTCCAATGCGCTTCGCCGGACCAGAATGGCTTCCTCAATCCTGTCGGGTGCTGGTGTTACGGAGGAGGCTGGAATGATGCTCGTCGATCTGCCGCAGGATATCTGCACCAGCCTGTAACAAGGCTGAGCGACGCGGCTCATAACTCTCCTGCGGGATCTTTCCAAGGTTGTAGTCATCATCTAGCTCCTGGATGGAGGCAACCATCTGGTCACGCTGTGCCAAAAGAGAGGAGATGTCGGTCGCTGGAGCAGGTGCGGTCTTTGAGCGTTGTTCGAGGATTGGACGGCTAATGAAGAGAACAACAAAGATTAATAGGGCGAGGGTGAGAAAGATAGAACCAATGTCCATGATCGGGTTTCACATTTCGGTGTGGATTAAGGCCCCAAAAGTGGGTCAATGGCAGCCTGGATCTCTGCCACTGAATTGTAAGGGCTCAGCTTTAATGAGGCCAGGTTGCCATTTTTGTCGATGATATACGTTTCGGGCACACCGGTTGTGCGGTAAGCCTGGGATACCGCTGTCTCCAGGTCAGGACCATTGGGGTAGGTTATATTGAACTTATCAAGGTATGCCATAGAAGCCGATTCGGTATCCGTCCAGGCGATACCAAGAAAGAGTACATCTCCCCGTGGTTGGTAGTACTCCCAGGCGGTTTGCAAGTCAGCAGCTTCTTGTTCGCAAGGCTTGCACCATGAAGCCCAAAAATTAACCAGCACCACCTTGCCTGCCATATCCTCGGGGGTAATCTGCTGGCCATCAAAGGTTGTTAGGGTGAAAGTAGGAACCTTCTGGCCAATTGCAACCGGCCCTTGCTGTTTACGGAACAACACCATGGCCACGACCATGAGCAAGCCAAAAAGGCCTACCCAGGCAATGATGCGTCCCCAATGAATCTTGAGCTTTTCTTGTGGATTTTCGGCAGTTACAGGGGTTGTATCGGTCATCAGATTTTGCTCTAGTGCTTGTGCACTTCATCTTCCATTCGACGAATATAGTCATCCTGTGAGGCATTTGTTGGAGATGGCTTGTCTTGTTCGGTAGGTGTGTTTGCTGCAATAGCTGGTTTCTTCCAGGAGCGATAAGCCCGGTATAGAATGTAAACGCCGACTCCAAAAGCGATGAGTGGTACCAGGTATACCAGCTTGCTGCGAGGCGTGCCCAACACCCGGGCACCATACTGCTGGACGAAGTAATCCTTGATCTGCTGCTCAGTCCAGCCTGCAGACAGCTTCTCGCGGATCAGCTCGCGCCATTGAGCACAGGCGGCGGTTCCGCAAGTATCCAGGGGGATGTTTTCACACACAGGGCAGTAAAGCTGCTTGGCAATGGCGTTCACCTGGTCGTCGGATGGGGTGGGTTGCTGGGCTGAAACAACGCGAACTGCCAGTGTAGCAACAATCAAGGTGAAGGTGATGGCGGTCAGATATTTTAAGTATTTCATACTTAAATCACGCCTTTACTGTCTGCGGGATCGCGCGGGTTTCGGTGATCACTTCTAGCTCCTTGGATGGCCACGTAGCAATGATTGATCCAAGAATGAAAATGCCCGAACCGAACCATAACCACCAGACCAGTGGGTTGTGATAGACCTTAAAGGTCGCGGCGGATGTCGACAGGGGCTGCCAGTCTACCAGCAGGACGTACAAGTCGTCTTCGGGTGTGCTACGCACAGCTGCGATGGTCATGGGCTGCTGTGATTCGTAAAAGTAATCGCGGCGCGGGTGCAGCTCACCGACATATTTACCATCTTTATATACGCTCACCACCGCCCGGGCTACATTACGACCTTCTGCGGTGTCAAACACACTTAATGAATCAAACTTGATCGTGTATTGTCCAAGACTGATCGTTCCACCCTGGGGGATGGTCGCCTGGGTTTCGGTTTGAAATAGCTCAATGCCCAAAATACCAATGGCCATCAATACCATCCCAATGTGGATGATGTAGCCGCCATATTTACGTCGGTTCTTCCCGATCATATGCCAAAATGCTGCCGCCAGGTTTTCATCTTTCGCCTTGTGGCGCGCCCAGGCTGCCCGCCAAAACTCATATGCGGTCACACAAAGGACAAACGAGATCAGCCAGAAACCAAGCAAGGCGGGGATGGAACGGAAACCGGCAATCAGCAGGGGGATGAATACCACTAACGAGACCAGGGTGGGTTTCCAAATAGACTTACCGATGGTTTTAGCTGTCGAATACTGCCAGGTGGAAAGCGGCGCAATACCCATCAATAGCATCAAGCCTGCGATTGGTAGCCAGACGATGCCTTCATACCACTGCGGGCCAACCGTCACCTTTTGGCCAGTGAAGATGCGTGCCAGGCTAGGAATTCCCTGGCCGACAATGCCCAGTGCTTCTGATAGAACCGGGAAGAAAACTCCCCAAAATACGACGATAAAGAAGCCCATAAACAACAGGTTATTTAGCAGGAAAAGTGCCTCGCGCGAAAACAACGAGCCCAATTCTCCTTCAGATTTCAAATCATTCCACCGACTGCTCAGCAAGAGCAGCGAGGTGATCAGGGTCACAACGATGAACGCTAAGAATAATGGACCAATCGCGCTCTGTGCAAACGCATGCACCGACGAGAGCACACCCGAGCGGGTGAGAAATGTGCCGAAGATCACCAGGTCATAGGTCAGGATGATGAGCACCATGTTCCACTGCTTCAGCATACCGCGTTTTTCCTGGACGATAACTGAATGCAGGAATGCGGTCCCGACCAGCCATGGCATGAAGGCTGAGTTTTCTACCGGGTCCCAGCCCCAATAACCACCCCAACCCAAAACGTCATACGCCCAGAGCATCCCCAGTACGAGCCCCAGGGAGAGGAAAAGCCAGGCCACAACGGTCCAGCGGCGGGTGATGCGGATCCAGCGGTCGTCTGTACGTCCAGTGATCAAGGCTGCCATGGCGAAGGCGTATGGGATCACAAAAGCAACGAAACCGAGGTACAGCATGGGCGGGTGAATGATCATTCCCCAATGTCGTAGCAGCGGATTAAGCCCATTCCCATCCTGCGGGATGAACAAGGTTGTTCCGGCTGGCTGGAACATGGCGGTGATGATATTCCCGGTAGCTGTTTGCCAGAGCCTGATGAACGGATTCTCAACGAAGATACTCAGGAACAGGAAGAATGCCAGGGTGATTAAGGATACAACGATCACCCAGGGTAGAAATTCGCGGTCACGGTCCCATTTACGCAGCATGACTGCCGAAGCGAAGGCAGACATTAGCCATGACCAGAAGATCAATGAACCCGCCTGCCCGCCCCATAAAGCGGTAATTCGCAGGTAGAGTGGCATGCTGTTGCTGGTAACCTGGGTAGCATACTGGACCTCATAATGGCCTGAAACCAGCAGGTAGATGATGCATAGCGCGGTGAGTGTGAGGAGCGGAAACGTGAGCAACATGGCGTTGCGGGCGCTGTCGACCCAGGCAGGTTTATTTACCCGGGCACCGTATAGGGCAGCACCAACGCCGTAAATTGATACTAGAAAGGTGATGATCAGCGTACCATAACCAAGGTTGGCAACCATGTCACGCTCTCCGCTTCAAGGTGCTATCTGGCTTGGTACAGCTTCTTCATACTTGGTCGGGCACTTCAATAGCAGCTCATCGGCGTAGAACACATTATTCGCATCGATGTGCCCGGTGACGATCGCCTGAGCTTCATCCCGTAAAAGGTCGGGCTTCGGTCCCGAATAGACCACTTCCATGCGCGTCCGCGATGGGTCTGTGACAGCTGCATGGAGCACAGTGGCTAATCCACCTTGGGCTTCTATTTGCTTGTTATCTGCCGGGACATTGGCGATGACGAAATGTAAGGATAAATCCTGGGGATCGTACTGGATGGTATCACCGATCACTGCACCCGAAATGCGTACATTTTTACCGACCATCGTTTGGCTACGTGATAATAACTCGTCGATTGTGAAAAAGTACTGAGCGTTCGCCTTGGTTGAGGAGATCACCAGGTAAGTGATAGCCGCCAGGATTAGCAGACCACCGATAATAAACTTAACCCGTCCACCTGAACCCGGGCGCCCTTGAGTAGCTTGTTCCATTTAATACTCTCCTATGTTGATAGGCAAAGAGAAATGACGACAATAAGATTTTACATGATTAGATTAATACAAGGTGAGATAACCCCAATAATAGGGTGAGAATGACTCAGATGTCAGGAAATCGTTACCTTCCTGACGAGCTTTGAAAAAGCTCTTCGTTTATCGCTTGCGAATTAGGCTACCGCATGAACGGCAGTACTGATCACCGGATGATGCACGCTTTCCGCACTGCGAGCAATATACTGCCTCTTCTTCGACTTTTTGTTCAGTTTGGGTTGCGATTTGTTCAGCTCTAGACCGGCGTCGCCTTGGTTTTCTGTTGGGTTGCTGCTTTCCCGAACGCCAAAACCAGATGCTCCCACCGACAATCAGTCCAGCTCCAATAATCACCAGCAACCACAGTAATGCAGACTTAAAGTTGATATCGGAGATCGAGCTCTGCGGGATAGGGGAGCTTGGTTCAACTGGTAAATTCTGGGCACTCAATGTACCGCTGGGATTTTGATAAGTAATTTCGATTTGAATACTCTGATCTGCTGTGATCGCACCGATATCCTCGGAGTAATATGTCAAGCCATCAGTACCAGGGCTCCCCGTACCCAGGCTGGGTGAGATCTGCATGTTTGTCGCATCAGCCGGTTGTTGGACTTGCATGGTGAGTTGTGAGATGGCATAGCCTCCTGGCCAGGTATATATAAATTGCCGGGAAGCGCCGTCGATTTTGAGGCTCGGGTCATAATACTCAAGCTGGACTGTAGAGGCGGTCGTAGTGAAGTTGATGTTTGACCATTGTCCAGCAACCTCGCGTGTGTAATTAATTGAATAGAGCGAGCCATCAGATTGCTGTTCAGCCACCGCGTTCGGCTCACCAGCGACAGTTGGTATGGGGATAGAGAGCGTGGCGGGGAAAGACGTTGAAGATGACAGTGTCATTTTGTAAATCACCAGGACACTGGGCTTGTCATATTCCGGCCAGATTTGGATCATCATTTCGCTAAAGGATATTGGATCCTGGGCACGTACCAGCGATGGCAGAAGCATGGAGAAAATAGCTAGAAGGGAGATGATCCATTTGCGCATAAGCATTCCTCTTGATAATGGCTGATTAATCTTACCATGCCATCTGGAATGGGGGAATAGCGGTCGGGCGTTGAAATATTCCCGATATAAGGCGTCGGGATAAATTGGTGTAAATGGGATATTTGTGTAATTGACAAATATAATATATTGATATATTATACATATATATTACAAACAAATAATATAGGAGTATAAAATGATCAAACCTGACTCATCGCAGATTGACGAATTGACTGGTCTTCTTAGCCGCAAGGGCTTCCTTGATAAGTTCGGCCAGGCATTGGGGAATTCCAAAGCTAATGCCCACGAGATGCCTCTGGCACTGGCTTTATTGGATATTGATACATTTCTAAATATCAATACAGAATATGGGCATGTTACCGGGGATCACTTACTTATCGAAGTTGCCAAAGTTATCCGGGAGAATGCAGGTGAAAATGCTTTGGTGGGTCGCTATGGGGGTGATGAGTTCGTGGTCGTTTTTCCTGGGGAAGAACGGGAGCAAGCCTTCCTCAAGATGGAAATGATCCGGCAGGAATTGAGTCGCCGAAGTATGACCTCAACCGATGGAAGGATCATCCAGGGTATTTTCATCAGTGGGGGAGTGGCATCCTTTCCACTGGATGGGCGGACAGAAAATGAGCTTTTACGCAAGGCTGATCACGCCCTGTACCGGGCCAAATCCAGCGGGCGCAAGCAGATCAGGCTGGCGTACGAGGAGCGGATGGTGCCGAAGACCACCCACTACACTCAAACCCAATTGGAGCGTCTTTCCAAGCTGGCTGAGGAACGCGGTGTGAATGAAGCTGACCTGCTGCGCGAGGCGATGGATGATTTCCTAACCAAGTACGGGGTGAATGATATCGAATCCTGATGCCAGCTATTCGATAGCCGCCCGTACCTGCCGGGCTAATTCAGAAAAGCGTGCTAAATAGCGGATTTCCTCCTCCCTGGGCCTTGGCAGGTCAATCGCCAGGTCAAGGCGAATATGCCCAGGGCGGGGGCTGAAAACTAAAACACGGTCGGCCAGGAATAATGCTTCGCTGATCGAATGGGTAACCATAATCACTGTCTTCCGCCTGGCTTGCCAGATACGGGTGAGCTCGCTCCCCATCCGTTCCCTGGTCAGGGCATCGAGCGAACCAAACGGTTCATCCAGCAGCAGGATATCCGGTTCGTGGATCAACGCCCGGGCAATAGCTACCCTCTGTGCCATTCCACCTGACAGGTCACGTGGCAATGAATTTTCAAAACCCACCAGTCCAACCAGCTCGATCAGTGCCTGGGCTTTTACAAGGGCTGCTTGCCGAGGGATATGCTGGATTTCCAGGGGCAACAGGATATTATCCATCACCGTTCTCCAGGGCATCAGGTTGGCTTTTTGGAACACCATCCCCACCCCATGTTGCGGAGCCCGGGGTAGTAAGTTCTTGAAGATCACCTCCCCCTTGGTGGGGGGCAGCAAACCGGCGAGCGTCCGTAATAAGGTGGTTTTCCCTGAACCGGAAGGTCCAAGTACACACACAAACTGTTCTGCGTAGACCGAAAAGGATATATCATCCAGGGTATGTAAACCGCTATTACCATCGGGGAAAATGGTGGTCAGGTGCCTTACCTGGACCATGGGTTCGCCAGCGGGGAGACTCATATCAATCATATCCATTTGCTTGAATTTCATAATCACTTGGGCAGGAAATCGTTGCTGAATGCCTGGCCGACATCCAGTGGCTTGGTGATGAAGCCGATATCAAGCAGAACCTTTTGTGTGTTTTCCCAGGCGACGGGATCGGAATAGCCGATCTGGTCGGCTTTCCAAAGCTCGATCGAAGTAAGCAGCACCTGTTTTTGGATCGCCTGATCAGCCTGCGCAAGTCCTTCCACGTACTTCAGGCAGGTCTGGTAGGCAGCATCGGGGTCGGCAATCGTATCCGCGATGCCCTTGATCATTGCCTGGTCCATTCTCCTCACCAGGTCGGGGTTTTGGTCGATAGTATTCTGGTTGGTGATTAACCCATTTGAAACCAGGTGATCATAATCCTTGACGCGAATTTCATCCACCGGGTAACCCATGGCACGTAGCTGGATTGGCTCATTGGTAGTGTAGACTACAACAACCTGATCCTGATCGCTGACCAGGGCTTCCACCTGGTTGTATCCGATGGAGTCAAGGGTGACATCACTTTCTTTCAAATCCCCTGCACTCAGCAACGCACGTAAACCGATATAACTTGTGCCATATAAACCGGGTAAGCCGATTTTCTTACCTTTTAAATGCTCCGGTTTCAAGATACCCTGGCCTGATTTTGAAACAACCGAAACGGGATAGTCTTGATACCAGGCCAGGACATAAACCACGGGAAGCCCCTGGGCACGCGCCAGCAAGACCTGGTCACCGGAGACGACTGCAAACTGTATCTCGTTGGCTCCCACCAGGGCAACCGCATCGGTTTCCATACTGTAATCAAATTCGATCTCGATGCCCTGCTGGGCGAAATACCCTTTTTCAACTGCCACGTAGAGAGGTGCAAATTGGACGTTGGGGATATAGCCCAACGGTAAACGAACACGTACCAGGGCTGGCGTCCCTGGAGCGGTTGCTTGAGATACTCCCGCAGTATTAGCAGGCGATGGTGCGATCGCAGTCGTGGGAGTTCCGGTTGAGCTCACGCAGGCGGACGTAACCAGGAGGAGGGAAAGTAGGGTGATCAAAGCTGTGGTCTTCATAAATCTGCCTCCGTCGAAAAAATCTATGCTTTGGTTTGCAGGTCTGGATTCAGCAGCACATCGTTATCAGGGCGTTGTTGCCACCATAACAGCCGCTTCTCAAGCAGTGAGACCAGGCCATATAAAATAAGTGCCAGGGCAACCAGTGTGAATACCGAAACAAACACTAAAGCGGTGTCGTAGACACCTCGCCCGACATTAACCAGGAAACCCAGGCCGCTCTTCGCACCCACGAATTCGCCGACCACGGCCCCGATGACAGCCAGGGTGGCACCGATGCGCAATCCGCCTAGAAATATCGGTAACGCAGCTGGGATCTCGAGGTTTTTTAAAGTTTGCCAGCGCGAAGCCTGCAAGGAGCGCATCAGGTCACGCAGGTCTTCGGGGACGGAACGCACCCCAACCACGGTGTTGACCAGCACAGGAAAGAAGACGATCAAGGCGCAGATCAACACTTTCGAGAATAATCCCGGGCCAAACCAGATCACGAGCAGTGGGGCGATTGCCACAATCGGAATAGCCTGGCTCGCAACGATGAATGGTGAGAGCAATCGCTCGAGATGGATAGAGCGCGCCAGCAGATAACCTAAAATGGTCGCTGCAGAGACACCCAGTGCCAGTCCCACCAAGACTTCCAGTAAAGTGACCAGGGTGTTACGGATCAAAGTCCCATCCAGGAGGGCTTGGACGAACCGTACGCCCACCTGTTGGGGGGATGGCAGAATGAAAGCAGGGAACCTGCCAAACCAAACAGCCAGCTGCCAGGCCAGCAGCATCAAAAGGATTGACAGGATGATCAGCCAGGATTTGGTCTTCATAAAATACAAAAGCCCCGAAGGGTTCTTCGGGGCATATACGGTTATCCTTCAAGGATCTCCCACATCTAAATTAATGGGATACATTGAATAGATAGTCAGCCTTCTCTCATCCGGACTTTACCGTCGGCCCCGGAATTTCACCGGATCATGCCAGCTTACATGGCTCGTGGGCTCTACCACCGATCGGGAATAGGCACAACTACTGCCATCACCCTGCCCCGAAGGTAATATTTTGTTAATAACATTATAACGAGGGAGCCAAAAAAAATCAACTTATCGGTGTTAGAGTTTTATAAGAACGTCCTACCCCTGCTTGACTTAGCCGATTCGTCATGGTATCATTTAACCGTTGAATTTAGCACTCTCCTACCGAGAGTGCTAAATTATAGGGAAATCAGATGACTACACTTACTGAAAGGCAACGACTGATCCTGGCTCTGGTCATCCACACCTATGTGGAGACAGCCCAACCGGTGGGATCCAGATCGTTAATTGAAAGGTACAAGCTTGAAACCAGCTCAGCCACCATCAGGAATGATATGGTCGAGCTCACCGAAGCGGGGTACCTGCGGCAGCCCTACACATCTGCAGGGAGAGAACCCACTGAGGAAGGCTACCGGTATTTTGTTCGTCAGCTGATGGGCCAAACCGAGCTGCCCATGAACACCCGCCGGACGATCACACACCAGTTTTACCAGGCTGGGCGAGATGTAAACCGTTGGATGCGTCTGGCTGCCTCTGTTCTGGCGCACCAGGCACAAGGAGCCTCCCTAGTTACCTCCCCTCGGCCTGAATCGGCGCGTTTCAAGCATCTCAGCCTGATATCCACCCATGGGCGGCAGGTTCTCATGGTCATGGTGTGGTCTGGGGGGCAGGTACGCCAGCAGATGCTAACCCTGGCAGAGCCTGTCTTACAAGAACAGCTTACAGCAGCTGCCAACCACATCAACGAGGTATGTGAAGGGTTGGATATAGATGGGGTTGTCGCTTTGCATGATCAATTCGATGCCCTTGAGCAGGATATCCTCAAGCTGATCCGCGAAGAGCTGGATAGGATGAAGCAAGTAGTATCTGGCGAGGTTTTCCGCGATGGCTTGACGAATGTGCTGGCAGAGCCGGAATTCGCCGAGTCTGAATCCGCTCGTAAGGCGCTGCGAGTATTGGAGGAGCGTTCGATGCTGGAAGATTTACTTTCCCGCACAGTGCTCACCAGCGGGATGGATGACGTCCAGGTATTGATCGGCGGCGAAGGCACCTGGGAAGACCTGCGTGATTGCTCAATAGTTTTAGGACGCTATGGGGCCCCTGGCCTGGTCACCGGTGCATTGGGAGTATTAGGTCCAACACGTATGGCGTATGGGCGCACCGTATCTACAGTGCGTTTTGTTTCCGGCTTATTAAGTGATCTGGTGATTGAAATGCTCGCTGAGGACAATTAAGGAGAGTGATAGTGTCATGACTTCAAAGAAACCAAAAACTGGTCAAAAAGAACCGATCAAAGAAAAACCGCAAGAGCAGCCTGTTACTCCTCCATCGGCAGAAGAGGTTACCGAGGTCCCGGTGATCATCCCCGAAGAGGAAATTGTTGAGTTACGCGCAGAGCGCGATCAGGCCCTGGCAAAATCTGCTGAATATTTGAACGGATGGCAGCGGGAAAGGGCTGAGTTTATAAACTATAAGAAGCGTGTCGAGCGTGAGCAGTCACAGGGTGGGCAAAATGCGCTTGGGAATGCCATCCGCAGGTACCTGGATATTGCGGATGACCTGGGGCGTGCATTGAAAGATAAGAACCGGCCGGCAGAAGGGAACGGTGCAGTGTGGGCTGAAGGGATCGACTTAATCCACCGCAAGCTGATCGCAGCCTTCGAAGCAGATGGTGTAAAAATCATTGATGCGAAGGGCAAATTCTTCGATCCTAACCTGCACGAAGCCATCTCTAATGAAGATAGCCCTGGGCACGAGAGCGGCCAGATTATTGATGTAGTGCAACCCGGGTATATGCTGGGCGAGCGCGTGATCCGCCCGGCGCGTGTCAGGGTAGCCAGATAAATAGATAGTAGAAATTATCATAATCATTGCATAACTATTATTATCAAGGAGAGTCAAAGAATGGGAAAAATAATCGGTATTGATCTAGGCACTACCAACTCAGTCGTGGCAGTAATGGAAGGCGGCGAACCCACGGTAATCCCGAGTGCGGAGGGCGAGCGGTTGGTTCCATCCGTCGTAGCCGTCAACAAGAATCACGAACGGCTGGTTGGGCGGGTAGCCCGCAACCAGGCAGTCGTCAATCCTGAGAACACGATTTTTTCAATCAAACGCTTCATGGGTCGTAAATTCGATGACCCTGAAGTTAAAAAGGCCTTATCACGTGTCCCTTATAAAGTTGCCAAGGCACCCAATGGAGATATCCGGGTTGTGCTGGATGGGCGTGAGTATTCGCCTCCAGAAGTGTCGGCCATGATCCTGGCCAAGCTCAAAGCCGATGCTGAAGCCTACCTGGGTGAGGCAGTTACCCAGGCAGTCATCACCGTTCCGGCATATTTTAATGATGCCCAACGGAATGCCACCAAGGATGCCGGGAAGATTGCTGGGCTTGAAGTATTACGCATCATCAATGAACCCACCGCATCATCGCTTGCCTACGGTCTCGATAAGAAAAAGGACGAGGTTATTGCAGTGTACGACCTGGGTGGTGGTACTTTCGATATTTCCATCCTGGATGTAGGCGATGGGGTCTTTCAGGTGCGCTCAACCAGTGGCGATACCTTCCTGGGCGGCGATGATTTTGATGTACGCCTGATCGATTATCTGGCAGATGAGTTCAAAGCCTCGAACGGTATTGACTTGCGCCAGGACCGCCAGAGCTTGCAGCGTTTGAAAGAAGCCGCCGAGAAGGCCAAGATCGAGCTCTCCAGCATGATTCAGACCGAGATCAACCTTCCTTACATCACAGCTGATGCCTCAGGCCCTAAACACTTGGTGATGAACCTGACCCGCTCTAAGCTGGAACAGCTGACCGCTGATTTGGTTGAGCGTAGTCTCACCCCGGTGAAAAACGCTTTGCGGGATGCCGACATGGATACCTCGAAGATCAATGAAATCGTCCTGGTGGGTGGAATGACCCGTATGCCTGCTGTGCAGGAAGCTGTGCGGAAATTGTTCAATAAAGAGCCACACAAGGGCGTAAACCCGGATGAGGTAGTTGCGATCGGTGCTGCCATCCAGGCCGGTGTTTTAGGCGGCGACGTCAAAGATATCCTACTGGTGGATGTGACCCCCTTGACCCTCTCGGTAGAGACACTCGGGGGAGTAGCTACACCCTTGATCGAACGGAATACTGCGATCCCCATCCATAAGAGCCAGGTGTTTTCAACCGCCTCCGATAGCCAACCACAGGTCGAGATCAACGTCCTGCAGGGTGAGCGACCCATGGCGGCTGACAACAAAAGCCTGGGCAGGTTTATCCTGGATGGAATCCCACCCGCCCCGCGCGGCATGCCCCAGATTGAGGTGACCTTCGATATTGATGCGAATGGCATCCTGAAAGTGACTGCGCAGGATAAAGCTACCCAACGCAGCCAGCACATCACCATCACGGCCTCGTCGGGTTTAAGTGAGTCGGAAGTTGAGCGCATGCGTCGCGAAGCCGAATCACACGCCGATGATGATAAGAAACGCAAAGAACTCATTGAGGCCAAAAACACCGCCGACAATGCGATCTACACCGCTGAAAAAGCCCTGCGAGATTTTGGTGATAAAGTGCCAGCGGATGTACGTAGCAAGGTCGATACAGAAGTGTCCAATGTCAAGAAGGCTTTGGAGACTGATGACCCCTCCAGGATCAAGAGTGCTACCGAACAGCTCTTTCAAGTTGTCCAGCAAATCGGTGCCTCGGTATACCAGCAAGGTGGCCCGCAAGCTGGTCCTGCTGCCGGTGGACCCGAGACTGGCCCCGAGCAAGGCCCTGGAGAGGGCCCGCAACCTGGTGGTGGCGATGACGATGTAGTGGACGGTGAGTTCAGGAACGCATAATCTATTTATTCAGTGTGAATAGGTTGGAACACGGTTCTTCGAAACCAACGCAACGTTGAGCACATTTAACCTGGCAAACTGTCCGTGAATAGCCTCGAATACATTTTCGAGGTCCATGGATAGTTTGCCAGGAATTTTGGCAAATGTAGACAAGATGCAAAAGTCAGCAGCCTCAATTCTAAGCAAGTACCTCGAGACGAAGGGATGACGGATACCGTGTAACCCTGCTGAGGTTTTCACGTTATTCGACGACGATCATGGCCAAACGCGATTACTACGAAGTCTTGGGTGTGTCACGCACTGCCACACCCGATGAGATCAAGGCTGCCTTCCGGAAGTTGGCCCGCCAGTACCATCCTGATGTCAGCCAGGAAGCCAATGCTGAAGAGCACTTCAAGGAGATCAATGAAGCCTACAGCGTGCTCTCCGACGCGGACAAGCGTGCTGCCTATGATCGATTTGGGCACGCTGGGGTGCAGAACACCGGGGGTGTTCCCGATTTCACGGTCGATTTCGGCGACCTGTTCGACGAATTTTTCGGTGGATTCGGTGGGTTTGGCAGGAGTACGAACCGGCGGGCACGAAATGTACCCAGGCGTGGAGCTGACTTACAGCTCAATGTCGATCTCACTTTCGAACAGTCCATTTTCGGGATCGAAAAGGAGATCGAGATCACGCGTGATGAGGTCTGCGAAACCTGCGGTGGCAAGGGAGCTGAGCCTGGCACGAGTCCAATACGCTGTTCAACTTGTAATGGGACGGGTGAGGTGCGCCAGGTTCGCCAGACCCTGCTTGGCTCGATGGTGCAGGTATCAACCTGCCCAGTCTGTAATGGTAAAGGTGAAACGATCAGCACTGCCTGCCACACCTGCAATGGGCGTGGGCTGGTACGCAAGAATCGCAAGAAAGTCGTCTCCATACCCGCCGGTGTCGACAACGGCAACCAGATCCGGTTGGCAGGCGAGGGACAACCCGGTGAGAACGGTGGTCCGAATGGGAACTTATACCTGGTCATCCGCGTGCTACAGCACAAGTATTTCAAGCGCCGCGAAAACGACATCCTGCTTGACCTGGATATCAACATTGCTCAAGCGGCTCTCGGAGCGGAGGTCGATGTTCCCACCGTGGATGGGATGGCAAAGCTGAAGATCCCAGCTGGCATACAGCCAGGAAAGGTGCTGCGCATGCGTGGCAAAGGCGTTCCCCACTTGCGGGGAAATGGCAGGGGCGATCAGATGATTGTGGTCAATGTGGAAGTGCCCAAGAATCTGTCTTCGGAACAGCGCAAGCTAATGGAAAAATTAGCTGAGAGCTTGGGAAGTGAAGTAAGACCTGCTGAAAAAGGTTTTTTGGATTGGCTTAAAGACACCCTCGGCGGCTAGTCCACCGTCATTATTTCATATCTAAACCTGGTAATCATAGATAAGATGTCAGATAAGTATTGGTTTGAAATCAGCCTGATCGTGGATGGTGAGCTGGCGGAAGCCGTGGCCGAGGTCCTTGCCCGTTACCTGCCGGATGGTGTAGTCATCGAATCGACTGCGGTGAAAGCTGGCCCGGCAGATGAGAATGGTGAAGCGGTTGGGCCGCTCCGCGTGTGTGGCTATATCCCCGCGGATGAGAACCTGGAAGATACCCGGCAGAAGATCGAGCAGGGTTTGTGGTACTTAGGGCGTATCTCACCCCTGCCGGAACCTGTTTTTGAGATGATACAGGAAGTCAATTGGATGGAAGCCTGGAAAGAGCATTACAAACCCATACCGATTGGCAAGAAGTTGATCATCCAACCAGCATGGATTCCACCCCAAGAGGGAAGCCGCATCCCGGTACGGATTGACCTGGGTATGGCCTTCGGCACGGGAACCCATCCAACAACCCAATTATGCCTGGCACTGGCTGAGGATTTCATGTCCTCCTGTGCTGATCCTGGTCAGATCCAGATCATCGATATTGGCTGTGGATCGGGGATCCTCTCTATTGCTGGTTTGCTACTCGGTGCCCAAAATGCCCTCGGCGTGGATATTGACGCAGAAGCTTACCGGTCTTCCGCTGAGAATGCGGCTTTAAATGGGGTGAGCGATCGTCTCGAGCTGGGGGTTGGATCGGTGGAGGAAGTAAAAACTGGCAAGTTTGGAATCCGTCAAGCGCAGCTGGTGTTTGCCAATATCCTGGCACCCATCTTGATCCAATTACTAGACCAGGGTCTGGGTGAACTGGTGATGTACGATGGTTGCCTGATCCTGTCAGGTATCCTGGCCGAACAAAGCCTGGACATGCACGATGCTTTGGTCAAGCACGGTTTTCCAGTGATCGAGCAAAGGCAAATCAGCGACTGGCTAGCCCTGGCTGCCCGCCGGTAATTCTATTCAGAGCAGTTTTCCCTAAGCTTATTTCAACATCGGCATCTTTAGGCCATGCTTTTTAGCAGCCTCAATCGCGATCGGATAGCCAGCGTCTGCATGTCGTACGATGCCCATCCCCGGATCCGTGGTTAGCACCCGTTCAAGGCGGATAGCTGCCTCAGCGGTTCCATCTGCCACGATCACCTGGCCCGCATGCTGGCTGAAGCCGATGCCCACCCCTCCACCATGGTGGAAAGAGACCCATGTCGCTCCACCCACAGCATTGATCAATGCATTTAAAATTGGCCAATCGCTGACTGCGTCTGTGCCGTCTTGCATGCCTTCGGTCTCGCGGTTGGGTGAGGCAACCGACCCGGAATCCAGGTGATCTCGCCCGATCACAATGGGTGCCTTGACGATGCCTTCGGCAACCAGGTTGTTAAAGCACAAGCCCGCTTCTGCGCGTTCACCATATCCGAGCCAGCAGATGCGGGAGGGCAGCCCCTGGAATTGGACTTTTTCACGTGCCATCTTGATCCAGCGGTGTAGGTGTGCATCCTGAGGGAATAGCTCCATGATGGCTTCATCTGTCCGGTAGATGTCCTCCGGGTCACCCGAGAGCGCTACCCAACGGAAGGGTCCTTTGCCCACACAAAATAGGGGACGGATGTAGGCAGGCACGAACCCAGGGAATTCAAAGGCATCCGATACACCCTCGTCATATGCACGCTGGCGTAAATTGTTACCGTAGTCGAATACTTCCGCCCCTCTTCGCTTGAATTCTAGCATTGCCTTCACATGGCGAGCCATGGACTGCATCGAGCGCTTGTGATATTCACCTGGATTGTTGATGCGTAGCTGGTCAGCTTGCGTTACGCTCAAGCCGGTTGGAATGTACGTCAACACATCATGGGCAGGGGTTTGATCTGTGACCACATCAGGGGTTACCCCACGAACGGCCAGCTCGGAGTAAATTTCCGCTGCATTGCCGATCAAGCCGATGGATTTCGGTAGCTTCTTTTTCTGGTATTCCTCCACCAGGGTCATGGCTTCTTCAAGCGTGTCCACTACCAAGTCGACATATCCAGTCTCTAAGCGGCGCTGGGCGCGTGCCGGGTCGACTTCAACAATCAGGCCCACGCCTTCGTTCATGGTGATCGCCAGGGGCTGGGCTCCACCCATCCCACCCAGTCCGGCTGTAAGCACGAATTTTCCTTTCAACGATGACCAGCCTTTAAGGTGAGCTAACGACCCCAGGGTTTCATAAGTGCCCTGCAGGATCCCTTGGGTACCAATGTAGATCCATGAGCCCGCGGTCATTTGCCCGAACATCATCAGGCCTTGCGCCACCAGCTGATCAAAATGCTCTTGCGTTGCCCAATGTGGGACCAGGTTGGAATTGGCGATTAACACCCGGGGTGCGTCGGGATGCGTTTTAAACACCACCACCGGCTTGCCAGACTGGACCAGCAGGGTTTCATCTGCCTCTAATTCCTTAAGGGAAGTGAGGATGGCATCGAAACACTCCCAATTACGAGCTGCCTGACCCCGCCCTCCATAGACCACCAGGTCCTGCGGGCGTTCCGCCACTTCAGGATCAAGGTTATTCTGGATCATCCTGAAGGGTGCTTCGGTGAGCCAGGATTTGCAAGTAAGCTGGGTACCGCGCGGGGCACGCACAACACGGGCAGTTGACATGATTCCTCCTCAAATGGGTGGATATATTGAAGTCATATGAATGAGATATTCGACTAAATGTTTAAATCAAACATCCCTTCCCGGCTGATTATACGCCAGGAAGGGACGGAAACACAAATATAAAAATTCGTTTACGAGTTCGGTTCGGTTTTAATTTGTGGAGACCTTGGCGAACTGTGAAAAATTCGCTTTGGACAGATGCTCAACAAGCATTTTCTGTGCGTCGCACCATACTGGCTTGAGGGGACAGCTGTCATCATAGGTGCAGGTCATCGTTTCACCAACACAATCATTCAGAAGGATTGGACCATCGATAGCTTCGATTACGTCCAACAGGCTGATCGCCTCAGCAGGTTTTGCCAATGAAACCCCACCGCGCGCACCCCGTGAGGTTTGTAGTAATCCTGCCACGGAAAGCTGTGAGACAATTTTTGCCAGGAAAGAAGGTGGGATATTCTTTTCCTGGGCTATCAGACCGGTGGCTGCCCGTTGATCGGGCCCTAACTGAGCGAGGTATACCATCGCCCTAACTGCATAATCTGCCTGTCGAGTGATCTGCATAATAAACTCCCATATTTAGATAAGATTACTAGGATTAATTGTTTATATTTTAGACTATATTTGACCGAATTACAAGTGACATAGGTCACACACCAAATATGACGGTTATCATCCTATTTTGTTGGTATCCAGGCACCTAACAAATCTGATAGAGCTTACCAAACCATCTACCTTTATGATAAGATAATTACGTCATTTTACGATTCGGAGGAGAATGGATGAAGCAGATCTGTGTCGTTGGTGTTGGATATGTAGGATTGGTTACCGCAGCCTGTTTCTCAGACCTGGGAAACAAGGTGATTGCGCTCGATGTTGTCCAGGAAAAAATTGATGGATTGAAGCAAGGTAAAATGCCCATCTACGAGCCAGGCTTGAAGGAGCTTGTGGACCATAATGTACAAGCCAAGCGGTTGACATTCACGACATCCTACGCAGAAGCCCTGGAGGGTACTGAATTTGTTTTTATCGCTGTTGGAACGCCCATGGGCGTGGATGGTGAAGCTGATCTGCATTACGTCGAAGCCTCCGCGCGTGAAGTCGCCGTGAATATGACAGCTCCATTGATCATCATTAACAAGTCAACTGTGCCGGTCGGTACAGGTGACTGGGTAGCCGATATTATTCGGCGCAACCAAAAACAGCCGATTCCTTTCTCCGTAGTGTCATGCCCCGAGTTTTTACGAGAGGGGTCTGCGATCAGCGATTTCATGCAGCCACACCGGACGGTGCTTGGCTCATTGAACCCTGAGGCAGCCGAGAAAGTTGCCCAGCTCCACCTGGCCTTGCGAGCCCCGATCGTGATCACCGATCTGCGGACTGCAGAGATGATCAAGTATGCTTCGAATGCGTTTCTAGCGACAAAAATATCGTTTATTAATGAAATAGCTAATATCTGTGAGTGCCTGGGTGCTGATGTTAAGGAAGTCGCGGTTGGTATGGGTTATGATGCCCGCATTGGTAAACAATTCCTTGACGCCGGAGTGGGTTACGGTGGATCATGTTTCCCGAAGGATGTGAAAGCATTAGCCTACATGGCCGCCGAAAAAGGTCGCCACCCACAGCTGCTATATACTGTCATGGATATCAATGATGACCGCCGTACGATGGCAGTCGCTCACATCAAGGAGCTGGTCGGTGATCTTAAGGGCAAGCTTATCGGTTTCCTCGGGCTTTCCTTTAAGCCGAATACAGATGATATGCGCGATGCCCCATCCATTACCATAGCCCAGTTGCTGCAGGCGGAAGGAGCCACGATCAGGGCGTATGACCCGGTTGCCATGGATATTGCTAGTCCATTGCTCCCCGGTGTAGAAATGATGCCTGACCCCTACGCCTTGGCGCAGGGCTGCGATGCCCTGGTGGTACTCACTGAATGGAATGAATTCAAGCAGCTTGATAAACCACGCCTGCGCGACCAAATGCGCCATCCAGCCATCTACGACGGGCGAAATATCTACGAGCCAGATGAAATGGTGAAATGTGGCTTCATCTACCGTGGGGTCGGCCGAGGGTATAATGGCATGAAATCGGAGTAGAAAGCAAGTAATCACGCTTTCAACTACCGATCCTGCTGGAACAATAGAGCTTGTTGTAACAACCAGCTGCTTTCAACCTGCAATGCGGGAAAATCGCGCCCTTGGAATCGGTGTAGAATACATCGGTTTTGGGCCGACTGATGGACAAATGACCTTTCTTAACTCTCCAAATATCCCTGCACGAGATCGCATTCTGCAAGCTAAACAAAAAAGAATTGACTACTCCCACTCCACCGATCTGTGACTATGAAAACTCAACCTACCAGACAGTATTCTGGGAGCAGGGTAGGCGTGCTTACGAAGATCAGGCTGAGGCGATTGCCCTTCAACGGTTGCTTCCCAAGGGCGGAGAGCTGCTCTTAGAGCTAGGAGCTGGTGCAGGCCGCAATACCCTTCGCTATGAAGGTTACCGGCGCATCGTTCTGCTCGACTACTCCCTTACCCAGCTCCAGCTGGCCAGGGAGCGCCTGGGAGCGGATCACAGATTCACCTATGTTGCAGCAGATATCTATCGGCTGCCTTTCGTTAACGGGCTTTTTGATGCAGCAACGATGATCCGTACCCTCCACCATATGGCTGAGCCCAGGCTGGCTTTAAAACAGGTCCGCAGCTGCTTACAACCTGGGGCAATCTTTATCCTGGAATTTGCCAACAAGCAAAACATTAAGGCAATCTTCCGTTATCTTTTCCGGCAACAATCCTGGTCACCATTTTCTCAGCAAAGCGTGGAGTTTGAAACATTGAATTTTGATTTCCATCCAAAGGCTGTACGGGGCTGGCTGAAGGAGACCGATTTTTCCCTTCAGGATCAGCTGGCAGTGTCTTATTTTAGGCTGGGTTTGTTTAAACGCAATTTTTCCCTGAAGCTGCTGGCCAGAATGGAAAGCATGCTCCAACCAACCGGGCGTTGGGTGCAGCTTTCACCCAGTGTATTCACCAGGTGTGTGGCAGTCAATCATACCCCCTTAGCCGAGCCGGGAGCATTTTTCAAATGCCCGGTATGCGGTTCAACGAACCTGGAAGCACATGAAACTCACCTGGGTTGCCTTGGGTGCACAACGAATTGGCCCATACAGGATGGGGTATACGATTTTAGGGTCAAGACCGCCTAGCTTAGACCTTTTCAATTATCCACAAGTGAGATAAGCCAAAAACCTTTAAGGGGGTATTTTCCAGCCATTGTAGCAGGTGGCGTAAGTAATTGCCCATACGGGGGAAGCGGTAAATAATGTTGTCGTATGCGCCGAAGATGATCTTGCGCTCCTTGATGTGTACCGGCAAGCCTTTGAACAGCCTGGTCAGATCAGAGGTCGAGTATACCCGTACGTGGGGCATAAGCTTCTGCCGCCATTTGATCGGCAGATAATGGATCAAGGGGATGTTGCCGAAATGGTAGCGTCCACGCCAGTAGACCCCATGGGTTTCGAACGGATACCCCAGATTGGGAACGAACAGTACGATGACACCCCCTGGTCGGAGCACCCGCACCATCTCCGATACGGATTGCTGATCATCGCTGACATGCTCGAGGACTTCATGGCTGAGGACAACGTCAAAGGCATCGCATGTGAAAGGAAGTTGTTCGCAAGCCCCATTGATCACTGATGGCGCGTGGGCTTGCGCCTCCTTTGCCCGTTCCAGCTCATACTCGAGCCCGACGACCGATTTCGCAACAGGAGCGAGGTGCTGCAGGTACATTCCCACGCCGCAGCCGTTTTCGAGCACGCACCCCTCCAGGCGACTCCCCGCGGCTGCTGTGATCATCTGCAAGCGGCGCTCCTGCCCGGCTCGCCACACATACGAAGGCTCGCCGCGCAAGGCTGCTTTTTCAAGATTGCGCTCGATCACCTATTCACCTGCCTGTGGACCCTGCCATTGGGTATACAGATCGGTGAATATCCCCAATCGCATTAACACGCGCCCGACCGTTTGATTAATGATCTCATTGATCGTTTTCGGATGATTGTAAAACGCCGGGACGGGAGGAAAAATAACTGCTCCGGCTTCGGCAGCCTGACTCATCAAGCGCAGGTGACCAGGATGATAGGGGGTCTCACGGACGACCAGGATCAAGCGACGGCCTTCTTTAAGAGTAACATCCGCGGCACGCGCGATCAGGTCATCAGAATAAGAATTGGCCACAGCTGATAGTGTTTTAATGGAACAGGGGATAATTACCATCCCAAGTGTCGCATAGGAGCCAGACGCGATGGATGCGCCGACATCGCGGAAATCATAGGCTTTCGTCGCCAGTGACAGGACATCTTTCACTTCAAAGTCGGTTTCCTCTTGGATAGTGCGGGGTGCGATTTCTGACAGGACGAGATGAGTCTCAATAGAACTTTGCCTGAGCGTTTCCAGCAAACGGATGCCAAGGATGGCGCCCGAAGCACCTGTAATGCCAACGATCAAGCGTGTGGGGTTATTATTGGTGTCAGCTGTATACTGAATGTTATGCGGTTCCACAAGTGTTCACCTTGTTAACCACCCGCAAATGGCAGGTAATCTATAGAATGAATGAGTGGGTATCTGAGGCGATACCCACACGATTATAACAGCACGGGATACTCAACATGGATCGAAGTGATCTCGGTGGATTTCGATTAGCGTTAACTACATAATAAAAAGAGTATTTCATTCCGCACTTCACGTCTCCTGTCATCAATAAAAATAGTAGCTCATATAAAAGTCAATTACTTGCCTAAAGGATAACGATCAAGGCAAGTATCACTCAGCAACACAGCGCCTTTCTTGGTTTATTTAGCGATATAATATTATTGATTTGATCGCGAGTCTCTGAGTAGATGACCCTCACCTGGTCAGTACCGCGCTGCTATTATTGTCTTTATTCTGATTATTTATTTCGTGGGTGAGGGGCGAAAATGAGGAACCCGAACTAGTCTTCTGAAGCTAGAACGGAAATAAGGTACTCCAGATCCTGGTGGCTCGCGCAGCTTAGTTTATTATGTTAGGGAGGCTGCTATGAGTGTTGATTTTATATTCCGACTGATCGGAATGGTTGTATTTGGTATTATTGGAACCTATTTGGGTATCCAGCTTGGTAATTCCACCGGCCAATCCCCTGAGCTGGCAGGTTTCCTGCTTTGCCTGGTGGGGATCCTATTTGGCTTGATCTTAACCCCCTATTTCACAACCCGCCCGATGCGGTATATCCGCAGGAACTTGTTGAGCATCTCGACCCAGACGTTGGCTTCGGGTCTAACCGGACTGGTGGTTGGCCTGGTCATCGCTGCCCTTTTGACATTCCCTCTGTCGTTACTACCATCGCCATTAGGAAAAGTGCTGCCATTTGTGGCGGTCGTGCTCTTCGGATACCTCGGCATTGCGGTGTTCGTGATGCGCCAGGCTGACCTATTTTCCATTTTCAAGGTAGGTCAAGGACAGGCGAGTAGCGAAACCGCTGCCAATGAGCAGCCAGCCAGCCGGACTGTCCTCTTGGACACCAGTGTGATCATCGATGGAAGAATTGCCGATATCGCCCGGACTGGCTTCCTGGTAGGAACCCTGTTGATCCCACGCTTCGTGCTGAACGAGCTGCAGTTCATTGCTGATTCTTCCGATAATTTGCGTCGGCAGCGCGGCCGCCGTGGGATCGAAGTAATCTCCCAGCTTCAAAAGGATACCAGCACGCCCCTGCGTATCAGTGATATGGACGTGGAAGGCGTACGTGAAGTTGACGATAAACTGGTGGTTTTGGCTCGCCAGCTGCGCTGCCCCATCCTAACCAATGACTACAACTTGAACCGGATTGCCGAATTGCAGGGTGTCAGTGTGCTTAATGTCAATGAGCTTGCGAATGCAGTGAAACTGGTCTTCCTCCCTGGGGAATCGCTCGAAGTCAATGTCATCCAGGAAGGAAAGGAAGCTGGCCAGGGAGTGGGTTACCTGGATGATGGCACCATGGTGGTCGTTGAAGATGGTCGCAGTCATCTGAACAGGAAGGTCGATGTAACCGTAACGAAAGTACTGCAAACTGCGGCTGGGCGGATGATATTCGCTCGCCTTGAAAAAGAAGATTGATCTCGAGGGATGGCTATGGTACTGCGAATTTACAATACTCTAACAAGGCAGAAAGGAAGATTTCCAAACCCTTGAACCCGGAGTGGTCACCATGTATGTCTGTGGCCCGACCGTGTATGACAAAGCGCATGTAGGGCATGCCATGTCAGCCCTGGTATTTGACATCATCCGCCGTTACCTTGAATATCGCGGGTACAAGGTACGCCATGCCATGAATTATACGGATGTGGATGACAAGATCATTAACAAAGCCAACCAGACCGGTATGGACCCGATAAAACTGGCTGAGAGATACATTGATGAGTTCTCCAGGCACCTAGTTGATCTGAATATTCTTCCAGCCACGGTCTATCCACGGGCGACGCATGAGATCCCGAATATTGTTCAGCTGATCACCCGCCTTGGTGAAGAGGGGTACGCCTACGAAGTGGATGGGGACGTATATTTTCGGGTAAGCAAAGACAAGGATTACGGAAAACTATCTGCCCGCCAGATCGAGGATATGCAGGCTGGATCCCGGATCAATGTAGATGAGCGTAAAGAGAATCCGATGGATTTTGCCCTGTGGAAATCCTCCAAGCCTGGGGAGCCCGCCTGGGATAGCCCCTGGGGAAAGGGTCGGCCAGGCTGGCATATCGAATGCTCAGCCATGAGCATGCATCACCTGGGTGAGCAGATCGATATCCATGGCGGTGGGAATGACCTGATCTTCCCACACCATGAGAACGAAATAGCCCAGACGGAATGCGCCACCGGTAAACCTTTTGCCCGTTACTGGGTTCACAACGGGATGATGCAGCTGGCTGGTGAGAAGATGTCGAAGTCGCTGGGCAACCTGGTCACGATCGAAGACTTTCTGGCCAGTCATGAAGGCGATGTTCTGCGCATGATGGTGCTTAATTCTAGCTACCGTAATCCACTTACGTTTGGAGATGAGATCATTACCCAGGCAGAACGGGCCCTGGAACGCTTGCGGCTCGCTCTTCGCCCGGTCGCTGATGGAAATGTCGCTGAAGGTGAGCTGGTGACGAACTTGCGCAAGCATGTGGAAGCCACGCGGCGGGGCTTTAGCGAATGCATGGATGATGACTTCAATTCCGCAGGTGCCTTGGGATATCTCTTCGAGCTCGTGCGGGTAATCAACCAGGCCAAGGATGGCGGTGTCACTACCGGGATCATTGGGGAAGGCCAGGCTGTGCTGCGTGAGCTCATGCAGGTGCTAGGCTTGCGGGCTGAGCGCCTGACACAGGCTGGTGAAGCCACCCCGTTCATCCAGTTATTGATTGAGCTCCGGCGTGAACTGCGCCAGCAAAAACTATGGCAGCTTGCTGACCAGATCCGCACCCGCCTGGCTGATAACGGCGTCCTGCTTGAAGACAGCAAGGATGGCACGACCTGGCGTTGGAAATGATGCTAGTTCAATCCCGGTGCTCCAGTATTTTTAGTGAAGCATGAAAGAGTGGATCTACGGCCGGAATGCTGTCTATGAAGCCTTGCTTGCCAGGAAACGGCAATTCTTTCGATTGAAACTTGCCACCGGGGTCGATGAAAAAGGTCATCTGGCGGACATCATCAAGATGTCTGTGGCCTTAAAGCTACCCATCGATAAGGTCTCTCGCACCAGCCTCGACTCGCTTGGCTATGGTCACCAGGGAGTGGCACTGGAAGCCAGCCAATATCCTTATGGAGCAATCCAGGACGTCTTAGCGCTGGCAGCCCGGAAAAATGAAGCGCCATTCATACTCATCCTGGATGTACTCCAGGACCCCCAGAACCTGGGAACATTGTTGCGTACTGCCGAAGCCGTCGGGATTCACGGGGTGCTGCTGCCCTTTAAGCACACGGCAACTGTCACACCTGCAGTGGTGAACTCATCTTCTGGTGCCACGGAGCACTTATTGATCGTGCAGGTCAACCTTGCTCAGGTGATCGCCCAGCTGAAAGATGAAAATGTCTGGGTGATCGGATTGGATGCTGGCGCTGATGCGCAGCCGCTGGATAAGCTCAATCTGCAAGGCCCACTGGCGCTGGTAGTGGGCGGGGAAGGCGGTGGTATGCGCACCCTGGTGCGGAATTCCTGTGATGCCTTGCTGCGCCTTCCCATGCGTGGGCGGATCGAGTCGTTGAACGCTGCAGTGGCTGGTTCTGTTGCCCTTTATTTCGCCTGGCAAGCGCGAGGTATTGGTAACAAATCCATTGACGATATCGTAAAATCCTGATACACTCTCATCCCGAAACCTAGGTAAGATACCTGTTTTCAGGTTGAAGCCAGGTTTTTTTAATCTTGCTGCAAACATATGCGTCTGGTATAATGCAATCCGCTTTCAGACCAGCACTTTAATAATTTAACCCGCCGACGTAGCTCAATCGGCAGAGCAACCGCCTTGTAAGTGGTAGGTTATGGGTTCGATTCCCATCGTCGGCTTCAGGAACAGCCTCGTCGTTACATGAGGGTCAGTCAATTAGCCTCGTTGTCTTTCTCGTGGGTCGGAAGACAAGGGGACTAATTGACCAATTTTCGATGTAACGAGGAGACCCAATTGGGCGGTTACCCAAGTGGCCAAAGGGGACTGACTGTAAATCAGTTGGCAGAAGCCTTCGGAGGTTCGAATCCTTCACCGCCCACTTTTTGTTGCCCTCATAGCTCAGACGGTAGAGCACATTCTTGGTAAGAATGGGGTCATGGGTTCAAATCCCATTGAGGGCTCTTGTTACTGGAAAATTAAAAGCAAAAATTGTTAGAAGGAGTAGGGAACAGATGGCAAAGCAAAAATTTGAGCGAAACAAGCCGCACATGAACGTGGGAACGATGGGACACATTGACCACGGCAAAACGACCTTGACCGCTGCGATCACCAAGTACTGCGCATTCCTTGGGCAGGCTGAGTACCGGTCGTTCTACACGATCGACAATGCCCCTGAGGAAAAGGAACGCGGCATCACGATCAACATTGCCCATGTGGAATATGAGACCACCAAGCGCCATTACGCCCACGTCGACATGCCTGGGCACCGTGACTACATCAAGAACATGATCACCGGTGCTGCGCAGGTGGATGGTGCGATCCTGGTGGTGGCAGCCCCGGATGGGCCGATGCCGCAGACGCGTGAGCACGTGCTTCTGGCGCGCCAGGTGGAAGTTCCGGCGATCGTCGTGTTCCTGAACAAGGTGGACATGATGGACGATGAGGAGCTGTTGGAGCTGGTGGAGATGGAGCTGCGTGACCTGTTGAATGAGTACGAGTTCCCCGGCGACACGACCCCCATTGTGCGCGGGAGTGCTTTGCTGGCCCTGGAGAGCACGAGCACCGATCCGAACGCCCCCGAGTATGCCTGCATCAAGGAGCTGCTGCGGGTGGTGGATGAGTACATCCCCGAGCCGGTGCGTGATACCGACAAGCCGTTCATGATGCCCATCGAGGATGTGTTCTCGATCAAGGGGCGTGGCACGGTGGTGACCGGGCGTGTGGAGCGTGGGATAGCCAAGAAAGGTGACCCGGTGGAGATCGTGGGCTTGCGCCCGAAGAGCATGAGCTCGGTGATCACCGGCACAGAGATGTTCCACAAGGAGCTGGACCAGGTGCAGGCTGGCGACAATGCCGGTATTTTGCTGCGCGGGATCGAGCGCACCGATGTGGAGCGTGGCCAGGTGGTGGCCAAGCCGGGAAGCATCACCCCGCACACCAGGTTCATGAGCGAAGTGTATGTGCTGCGCAAGGAAGAAGGTGGGCGACATAAGGCGTTCTTCACTGGCTACCGCCCGCAGTTCTACATCCGCACGATGGATGTGACCGGCAACATCAAGCTGCCCGAAGGGGTGGAGATGGTCATGCCGGGAGATAATGTGAACCTCGAAGTTGAGCTGATCGTGCCGGTGGCTCTGGAGCAAGGCTCCAAGTTCGCCATCCGTGAAGGCGGCTTGACCGTCGGCGCTGGTGTGATCACCAAGATCATCGCATAGTATTGCTGAGAGTAAAGGACTAGAATGGCTTCGAAAAAAGATGTACGCCCAGTGATCACCATGGCGTGTTCAGAATGCAAGGAACGCAATTACACCACGGAGAAAAATCGTCGTAATGATCCGGGGCGAATTGAGTTGAACAAATATTGCCCGCGTTGCCGTAAACACACCGTGCATCGCGAGACCAAATAGGGGAGGGCGAAAGCCACCCCCACATAGGCCAGTAGCTCAATTTGGCAGAGCACCGCTCTCCAAAAGCGGGGGTTGTGGGTTCGATTCCTGCCTGGCCTGCCTGAATGGAAAAGCTTGTGACTTTTCCGGATGACGCCGTCTAAAAGAGGCGGCGTTTTAACCGTAAATGGAGGATTACCGTGCCTGATAGTAGATCTGCTCGCCAGGAGATGAATTTCTTCCAACGTACCTGGTTTAAAATCCAGAAATTTTTCCAGGAAACGATTGGAGAATTACGCAAGGTATCATGGCCTACCCGCCGGGAAGCACTTCGGTTGACATGGATTGTGATCGGAGTTATTTTCGTTATGGCGATCATCCTGGGTGGATTGGACTATATCTATTCCCGGATCTTTGCGGTGATTCTGGGCTAATCATGAAGGAAAAAAGATATACTCCTGCAAAGATGATGTAACTATTATGATGAGCGAATACGACCAGGAAGAAAAAAATCTAGAGCCTCTTGACGATGGCGAGCGAGAAGCGGAGCCCGTGGAAAATCCTTTAGTTCCACAAGATATCGAAGTTCCACAGGATACCGGCGAAGTCGCGACTGAGGCTTATCCTGGACAGCCCGATGAGCTGCCTCAGGAAGATGACCGCGCCTGGTACGTCGTTCATTGTTATTCAGGCTACGAGAATAAGGTACGCCACAACCTTGAACAGCGTATCGAATCGATGGGGATGAAGGATAAAATTTTCGATGTAGTGGTTCCCACCGAAGAAGAGATCGAAGTCAAGGAAGGCAAACGCCGCACAGTCGAACGCAGGGTGTTCCCCGGTTACATCCTGGTTAATATGATCATGTCGGAAGAGAGCTGGTATGTGGTCCGCAACACACCCGGTGTGACCGGTTTTGTGGGTATGGGTACCCAACCAACGCCCCTCCGTCCAGAAGAAGTGGCACAGATCATCAAGCGCATGGAGGCCGAAGCTCCGCACATCAAGGTCACCTTCCGCTCAGGCGAGCGTGTACGCATCGTGGATGGTCCGTTCAATGATTTCCGCGGCACGGTGGCGGAGATTGACATGGAACGTGCCAAGGTTCGTGTGATGGTGAACTTTTTCGGCCGCGAGACACCGGTCGAGTTGGACTTTTTGCAAGTCGAGAAGGCATAATTTCGCTTTACTGATAGGTGTACGACCAGCCCGGTAGGGGCTGTATTAGTGGGAGGGTGTCCCCAATAATCACCCGCTAAAACCACGCACCGCTGCTCTGCGAGAGATTGGCGGCGAAAGGAGAATAAAGTGGCAAAGAAACTCAAAGCAATTGTCCGTCTGCAGATCCAGGCTGGAAAGGCCAACCCTGCACCCCCAATTGGTCCCGCTTTAGCTGGTCATGGGATCAACCTCATGGCATTTTGTAAGGAATATAATGCCCGCACGAACAACCGCATGGGTGAGATCATCCCTGCGGAGATCAGCATTTTCACCGATGGATCTTTCACGTTCATCCTGAAGACATCTCCCGCTGCAGTCCTGTTGAAAAAGGCAGCTGGCGTTGATAAAGGCTCAGCTGTACCCAACCGCGAAAAAGTCGGTAAGGTTACTCGTAAACAGGTCCGGGAGATCGCTGAGCTGAAGATGAAGGATCTAAATGCGGTCGACCTGGAAGGTGCGATGCGCCAGATCGAAGGCACTGCCCGCAATATGGGCATAACGGTGGTGGAAGACTAACCCTGTGGGAGGGTGGCAACCACCCGTTTGCACCACGAAGGAGAAACTATGGCAAAGCATGGAAAGAAATATTTAGCTGCATTAGCTAAAATTGATGAGAACCATTGGTATACCCCTGAAGAGGCGGTCAAGCTGGTTAAAGAAACGCACTTCGTCAAGTTTGATTCGACGATAGAAGTACATATGCGCCTGGGTGTTGACCCACGGCATGCCGACCAGCAGGTGCGTGATGTTGTCGTGCTCCCGCACGGCCTGGGTAAGACCGTGAGAGTACTGGTTTTTGCCCAAGGTGAAGGTGCCTCATTGGCTCGCGAAGCCGGCGCAGATATTGTCGCCGATGATGATGAGACCATTGCCAAGATCCAGGGAGGCTGGACAGAATTTGATGTTGCCATCGCCACGCCTGATCTGATGGGTAAGGTCGGTCGCTTGGGCCGTGTTCTCGGTCCGCGTGGTTTAATGCCGAATCCCAAAGCCGGCACAGTTGTTCCTGCAGAGGACCTGCCACGCGTCATCAACGAATCAAAGGCCGGCCGCGTCGAGTTCAGGGTGGATAAAACCGCCAACCTGCATATCCCCATCGGCAAGGCCTCGTTTGGTGAGAAGGAACTCTTTGAAAACCTGGCTGCCCTCATGGAAGCCATCAAGAAGGCCCGCCCTGCAAGCGTAAAAGGTACTTTCATAAAGCGTGTGACGCTGACGTCTACCATGGGTCCTGGCATCAAATTGGATCCAATGCAAGCTCAAAGCATGGCGGTCGCAGAATAAAGGATTGTGGTATAGTTACTATATAAAATAAGCTTCGCCCAAGACAGCAGGTGCGTACAATCGCTAAATTTCCTGCCGAGGTGAGGATATCTCCAGATAGTTGAACCGCTTCAGGCGGTTTGATAGGAAGTGTACGGAGAGTCTTTGCCAGGCACTGGTTGCGAGGCAAAGACTTTTTATTTGGAAAGGAGGTGAAATAACCTTGGCTATAACGAAGGAACGCAAGAATGAATTAATTACCCAATACAGTGAGTGGCTGCAGCAGAGCAAAGCCATGGTTCTGACCCAGTACGTGGGTCTAACCATGAAAGATATCGATGGCCTGCGGGCAAAGGTGCGTGAAAATGGTGGTGAATTCCACATCATTAAAAACACCCTGGCAAAAAAGGCATTCGAGCAGGCTGGATATCCAGTCCCTACTGCTCAGCTTGAAGGCAGCACGGCGATCATTTTCGCCTTTTCCGATGCCCCTGCAACGGTAAAGGCAGTCACAGAGTTCGCAAGAGTCTCTGAGTTCTTGAAGATCAAAGGTGGCTACCTGGAAAAGCAGCTGCTTACGCCCGAGGGCGTTAAAGCATTAGCTGATCTACCGCCCCTGCCTGTGGTGCGCGCCCAGTTATTGGGCACCCTGCTCGCTCCCGCCAGCAAACTGGTCCGGACATTGGCTGAGCCAGGTCGGATGATCGCTGCGGTCATCAAGGCCCATGCGGAACCTGAAGCAACGCCGGCCTAACCCAGTGATAGTTGATGAGTATTAATCATTGCTGTACATAACAAAAGCTAAAAATAATCATATTGAGTGAAGAAGGAGTTTATAAAATGTCTGATATTACCAAACTGGTCGAGGAGCTAAGCGCCCTCACTGTTATCGAAGCTGCTGATCTGGTTAAGCTGTTGGAAGAGAAATGGGGCGTTTCCGCTGCTGCCCCCGTCGCTATGGCCGCCGGCCCTTCTGCTGCTGCCGGTCCTGCTGCCGAGCCTGTTGAAGAGAAGACTGAGTTCAACGTGGTGATCAAGGACGCAGGTGCCAAGAAGATCGAGGTCATCAAGGTCATCCGCCAGCTCACCAACCTGGGGCTGAAGGAAGCCAAGGATGTCGCTGAAACTGCCGGTTCCAAGGTCCTCGAAGCTGTCAGCAAGGAAGCTGCCACGGATGCCAAGGCCAAATTGGAAGCCGCAGGCGCAGTCATCGAGATCCAGTAATCGCTGATAAAATCCCGGAAGCATGCTTGCTTCCGGGATTTTTATTAATCTCGTTTTGTTTTTTTAGCCGCCCTGTGGTATATTTTAATCTACGGAGGGCTTATGAGCGCACGAATTCTAATAATTGAAGACGATGAGGCCATCCTTCGGTTCTTGCGCCGCGGCCTGGCCTACGAAGGGTATCAGGTGGACACCGCAATCGACGGTCACTCAGGTCTGGCATCCGCACGCGACAATCCCCCAGATCTGGTGGTTCTCGACATCATGCTTCCTGGCATTGATGGTTTGGAAGTGTGCCGGCGCTTAAGAGCCGGGGGTCCAGTGCCTATCCTGATCCTGACTGCCAAAGACTCGGTCAATGACCGGGTGATGGGGTTAGATGTAGGGGCAGACGATTACATGGTCAAGCCATTCAACCTGGATGAGCTACTGGCTCGCATTCGTGCCTTATTACGTCGCGCCCAACCCAGCCGACCACAGGTATTACGTTTTGCTGACCTGATCCTTGACACTGGCACCCGCCAGGCGTCGCGTGGTGATCGCGTGATATCACTTACCGCCAAGGAATATGAGCTGCTTGAGCTGTTCCTGCGTCACCCCCGCCAGGTGTTGACCAGGGAGATGATCTTCGATCGCGTATGGGGATATGACTTCGGTGGCGAGAGCAATATCATTGAGGTCTATATTCGCTATCTACGCCAAAAGCTCGAAGTCCAGGGAGAACAGCGCCTCCTTCATACGGTACGCGGCATGGGGTACGTTTTACGCGAACCCTCATAAAATAATTTCATGTCCCTACGCAGCCGGCTTACCTTACTATATACATCCATAGTAGGGGGGATATTACTATTGTTTGGCATTGCCGTGTATTATTCGGTGAGCCTGACCGTGGTGCACCAGTTGGATGATGCCCTGCGTATGCGGGCTGAGACGGTTTTCCTCAATACCAATCTAGACAAAAATGGGAGTCTACAGGTCGCCCTATCCGACCTGGACCTGCCGGATGACATATACGTCCAGGTATGGGGGCGTGGCAACCATTTGGTCGATAAATCTCAGAACCTGCGCATCCTCAACGCGCCTCTCGATTCCACCGGCTTCCTTAGCCCAATCCCGGTGTTCCGTGATGTCACCCAGAGCGGATCACGCATGCGCGTCCTAACCGTCCCGCTTGTGGCTGGCAACGGGAGCAGGTTGGAAGGCGTATTGCAGGTTGGTATCCGCATGGATGTGGTGAATGCCACGCAGGACACCTTGCTTGAAGTATTGATCATCGGGACTGCCATCGCGATTTTGGCTGCCAGCCTAGCTGCCTGGTACAGCAGCTACCAGGCCCTGCGAGCCCTCGATAACGTGACCAAGGCTGCTTTGCAGATCACCAGTGCGGATGACCTTTCTCGCCGCATCCCATACACAGGCTCTCAAAAAGATGAAGTTGGCACGCTGGTGACTGCCTTCAACCAGACCTTGAGCCGCTTGGAGAATCTTTTTTCAACCCAGAGGCGCTTCCTGGCTGATGTGGGCCACGAGCTGCGTACCCCCTTAACGGTCATCAAAGGCAATGTGGGTCTGATGCGTAAGATCAAGGAATTTGACGAAGAATCCTTGATCACGATCGAGGATGAGGTCGACCGCCTGACCCGCATGGTGGGTGACCTCTTGTTACTGGCCCAGGCCGAATCAGGCAAGATCCCTCTGGCCCATGATGTGGTGGAGCTGGATACTCTCCTGCTCGAAGTGTTGAATCAAATGAAGGTGCTGGCGCATGACCGCGTCCAGCTGAGCCTGGGTGATATCGACCAGGTTTTGGTGTGCGGCGACCGTGACCGTTTGAAACAGGTCATTGTGAACCTGGTCGGAAATTCAATTAATTACACCCCCAAAGGTGGTGAAGTGGTGGTAGGTTTGGGGAAAGTCTCCGACCGTGCCAAGCTCACGGTAACCGATACGGGCCCGGGTATTGCCGCAGAAGATCTCCCGCATATTTTTGAGCGCTTCTACCGCGGTGAAAAATCCCGCACCCGCCAGAAGGATGGTAAAGGCTTTGGGTTAGGGTTGTCGATTGCCTATTGGATCATTCGTAACCACAATGGTCGTATTGAAGTGAATTCCGTGCTGGGTAAGGGGACCACATTCTGCGTCTGGCTGCCTCTGGCTGTGGGAGACTGCCACGAGTCAGCCAGCTGACGCCAGGCTATCTTATCGGTAGATTATTGGTGATAAATGCATCTCGAAAGTAAAAAAGCCCGCCGTTTCATAAAATCCCCTGGCTTGCGCGCCTTGCTATTCATTCTCACCTGCCTGGCCATTATCATCCTGGTCAATTTCGGACCGGCAGAGCACAGCCTGGGGACGCATATCCGCGTTGTGTACCTGCACGGTGCCTGGGTCTGGGCCTCGCTGGCAGGATTTCTCCTGGCCGCGCTGTTTGGCTTGCTGGGCTTGGTCACCCGGCGGGTTTCATTTCACCATTGGTCAAAAGCCTTTGGTTTGACAGGCTTGATCTTCTGGATCACCTATATTCCTCTTTCCCTTTGGGCTATGCAGTCGAACTGGAATGGGCTATACCTGGCAGAGCCGCGCTGGAAGCTGGCCCTAGTTTTCACAATCACGGGCGTTCTATTGCAAGCCGGGTTGTATTTAGCCGATAGACCAAATCTAACATCTGCCTCTAATCTCATCTACTTCGTTGTATTGGTGGTGGCGATTCGCGGTACTGAAAATGTGATGCACCCTGCCTCACCTATCCTCACCAGCGATGCGCGTGGTATCCAGATCTTCTTTTTCGGATTGGTCCTGTTGATATTCTTGGCTGCCTGGCAAATAGCCCGATGGTGGTACCTGCGTGAGTCAGATCGAGTACAACGCTAAACCTGCCCTCAAGCAGAGCCTTAATTTTCAGCTGACGGTCTTCGTCATCATCCGGACGGTATTTAATACCTTTTACCGGATGATCTATCCTTTTCTTTCGGTATTTGCCAAAGGCTTCGGAGTAGATCTGCGGACATTTTCATATGCGATCACAGCCCGATCGCTGATGGGCGTGTTTGGCCCATTACTGGCGTCCATCGCCGATAGCCGGGGGCGAAAACTGGGCATCATGCTGGGTACATTGGTATATACAGTTGCGATTTGCATGATTGCCATTTGGCCGACTTTCCCGGTATTTTTTGTTGCCCTTAGCCTGGCATTCGTGGGTTATTTGATTTTTGTCCCATCGCTGCAGGCTTACCTGGGTGATCGTGTGCCCTACGAGAAACGGGCCAGGGTATTGGGCATTACGGAATTCGCCTGGTCATTGAGTGCGATCATCGGGATTCCAATTGCCGGCTGGTTGATTGCCCGTAATGGCTGGCTCGCGCCGTTCCCGCTCATCATTTTATTAGCAGTGCTCAGTCTCATCACGATTGCCTGGATGCTCCCGAAAGATCCTGCTCCCCAGGTTGGAAACCCAGGCTTCTTGAAGAACATCCATACAGTGTTGACCTACCCTCCTGCCATTGCCGCCCTGGCAATGGCAGGCCTGTACACGGCAGCCAATGAATCAATTACCTTGGTATATGGAGTATGGGTACAGGATACTTTTTCCCTTACCATCACCTCTTTGGGGGCAACTGCTTTGGCGATTGGCATCTCCGAGCTGGGCGGAGAGCTACTGGTTACCGCCTTCACGGACCGGATCGGCAAGCATCGCTCCCTGGCCATCGGGTTACTCAGTAATTGCCTGGCAGCATTAGCACTGCCCATATTAGGGCGTTGGATGGTGGGAGCATTTGTTGGCCTGATCTTTTTCTACCTGACCTTCGAGTTCACCGTTGTAAGCGGCATACCATTGATGTCTGAGATCATTCCCTCCGCCCGTGCGACCATGCTGGCTTCTCATATGGCAATTTTGGCCATCGGCAGGGCGGTTGGAGATATCATCGCCCCATCTCTCTTCACACAAACGATCTTGCCTGGGATTTCTGCCAATGCTATCGCAGCCATTATATTTAACCTGCTGGCTTTGTTTGCATTGACCAGGGTAAAAATCAAGACTGGCTAGTTTATTTATCTGCGCGGAATCGATCCACCCACTAGGGGCGGGAAAATATCAACCCGGTCTTCCTGCTTAACCACCGTTGATAGTCCAGCCCGGTGGTGGATATTTTCACTGTTGATGAAAACGTGGGCGTGTTCGGAGAGCTTCCCCGGCTCGGTCCAAATGTACTTATCTAAGACGGGATACTGATCAGTGACCACTTTCAAGATCTCCTGAATGGTCATCCCATCCTTTAGCTCAACTTCCACCATTTTCGTACCTGCTGCCTGCCTTAATGAGGCATAGAGCTTGACTTGCATGGTTTTGCACCCTCGTTGTTTTATATATGAGATTATAAAACAAGCCCGAAGGTTCGTTAATACCTTCGGGCTTGATAGACCTGTTTTTCCGTGATCGTTACACCATCCAGCCGAGACTTAACACCTCGAGCTTGGTTTGGGTCGGTTTACCGGTAGCCACATCCCAGCCGCACATCTCATAGTAGATATCCAGAGCCTCTTCGAGCTCCTGGCGTGTAACTGAGACTCCGTCGGAAGGGCCGCCCTTGAGGGGTTCATCGAAAATTTTCTTGGGCAGCATATCAAGCTCACGACCGGCGCCTTCGCGGGCATTGAAAACTCGCATCATGTTCAAGCGCCGCTCGCCAATCCTCTGAACATCCTCCACTGACCAATCCCATCCTGTGGTGGCCCGCATCAGTTCAGCTTCCTCTTTCGGGCCATAGACCTGCCAGGCTGGTCCAAACACGAACTGGCATAATGTGGCGGTATCCATAAAGCAGTAGTTCAGCTCGGTGGTCAACGCCATGTTGACTTTTTCCCGGTCCAGCACCCTGTCCGACATGGGGTGGGTCAACCCAACTTCAGCCATGCGTTCCAAATTATATGAAGCTGTGTCTGGAGTATATCCGGGGTCATGCTCAGACGATTGGTGGTCAGCCCCAAACGGGTTGACTGCATAGATCAATGCTAGGCTGCGTTTCACCTGCGGCATGTGGGCAGGCAGCTCGTGGCTCTTTACCGCGACAACCAGGTCTTCTGCTCCCTGGCCAATTTTCTTTGCTGCCGCTGTAGAGCCGTTAGCCAGCAGGTCGCCCAGGCCTTCCCGCCGGGCGATGAGACCTACCATGCTCACCAAGGCATCCGCATTGCCAAACCGCAGGTCGATGCCTCCTGTATCTTTCAAAGTCAGGTAGCCATGCTCAAAGCAGTCCATGGCGAAGGCGACCGTCGCACCGCACGCGATGGTGTCTAACCCATACTGGTCACAGATCTGGTGGGCAATCGATACAGCGTTGATGTCGCTGACGCCACAGTAAGAGCCCATCGTGGAGAGGGTTTCATATTCAGGTCCGCCATATAAGGGATCGAAGTGCTGGCCTTTGTATTCCGTTTCCACCACCCGTTTGCAGCGAACTACGCATGCATAACACGTATCGTTCTTTTGCAAGATAGTCTCAGACATGTGCTCGCCAGAGATATCCTCGGCGGTCTCAAAAAAGCCGCTGCTGAAGTTGTGGGTGGGCAAGCCCCCCACTGAATTCTGGTAATTCAAGACGGAAGCCGTGCCAAAATCTTGCAGGCCTTTCATGTCGGGGATATCTTGCACGCGCTTGGGACCCAGCCGCGCTAACTTGGTGATGGCTGCCGGATCGGCAGTCTTCACTTTTTGGTGCCCGCGCACAGCGATGGCTTTGAGATTCTTGCTGCCCATTACGGCTCCCATGCCGGTCCGCCCATTAGCACGGTTGCACATGTTCATGATGGCGGCGTACCGCACCAGTTTTTCACCTGCCGGCCCAATCTGCGCTACTTCGATCTTGGCATCGCCAAGCTCTGCCTGGATGGTCTTCTGCACTTCGCCGGTGATCTTGCCCCACAGGTGTGATGCATCACGCAGCTCGGCTTCGTTATCATGAATCCACAGGTAGACCGGTTTGGGCGATTTCCCTTTGAACACCACACCATCGAAGCCCGCAAACTTCAGCTCTGCTGGGAAGAACCCACCCACCTGGCTGTCACCGATCAGTCCAGTTTCAGGGCTTTTGGCGGTGACGTTCATTCGGCTCTGTCCACTGATCGAGACCCCTGTCGTGGGTGAGATCATGAAAGCCAGCGTGTTCTCAGGCCCTAACGGGTCGGCCCTGGCGGGGGTATTTTTATAAAGGTAGTAGATTCCCATGGCGCTTCCGCCTATATACGTTTTATAAAAATCCTCCCCAGGCTGCTCGATGCTAATTTTTCCTTCAGTAAGGTCGACGTGAAGAATTTTTCCTGCACTTCCGTAAAGCATTGAACACTCTCCTCTTCGTTGATATTTCTTTAATTTCTGTGAAATATTTTGGTTTAGGTGGTCAGCTTTAGTATTTTTATCAGGTTGGATAGTTCAGGTATCAATCAGGAATCGAAGTATTAGTTTCAAAGCCTTCAACTAGTTTATATTATATCAACCAATGTAAAACCGTGGCTTAAACAGAAATCCGTTTTTATACTCAGATCAACTCGATTCCGAAATGGACTGGCAAGGCCCGGTTGGTGCGCTGAGATTAAGGATCAGTGGGTTCAGGCGCGAAAATGCCTAATAATGTATAATTCAATTTCGTTATGGCCAAGAAATCCCTGCTCGTAATCAGCCTGGTTGGTTTACTCCTGTTGATTTTCACCCAGAGCTACCATACGCTGGCAGCTCCCTTAGCCCAGCTGACGGTGTTCCCCACCCCAACCCCAGGACCGGATGGGAAGATCATCTATATCGCCCAGGAGAATGACACCGTCTGGCGTATCGCTGCCATCAGCGGGATCACAGTGGATGAATTTCGCAAGCTCAATCCCCTCCTGAAAAACGATATCATCATCCCAGGTGAATCTTATTTGATCGGCTATGCCGGACCCTCCGGTCCGACCGCCGTGCCAGGTGTCATCCCTACCCAGGTCCCAGTGACGCCCTCACCAACCCCGCCTCCAGGCTGGGGTATCTTGTGCGTGTTGTTATACAACGATCTCAACGGCGATTCGATGCGGCAAGAGGCGGAACCGTCGATCCCAGGCGGTGAGATCAGCATCAGCAATCGCCTGGGAACCGTATCGTTAACTGCCGAGACTCCCTCCGGCGGAATTGCCACCAATATCCAAAACCCCACTCCCGAAGAGCGCGGTTACACGTGCTTTAACCAGCTTGTCCAGGGTGAGTACCTTATCAGCGTAGCGGCTCCCGAAGGTTATAACCGGACCACCGAGTTAAATCAGACGCTGCAGCTCGAAGCCGGTCAAACTACTGAGATCGCTTTCGGTGCCCAGCCAAATTCAGAGATGGAAGCCCAGACCGCCATCATCCCTGAAAGTCCTGGCAAAAGCCCGATCCTAGGCATTTTGGGAGGCGCATTGCTGCTCTTTGGGATTGGCCTGGGTGTTTATGCAGCCTTATTGCGCCGTACAGGCACAACCAAAACCGAGTAAACTGTTGTCTATAGGATCGTCACAGGCTGGCGATCTTTTTTTCCACCCTGCGCCAAAACCGTGCTTCGTCAATGATCACCCGTTCATGCTTCCCTTGGCCAACCTTTTCCAGGTTATCCCAGGCTTCGATCGCAAAATAGACTTTGGCCCCTTCCAGTGAGAGTACTTCTGCCCTGACTTGCAGGGTCGCGCCAACGGGTGTGGGTGCCAGGTGGCGCACATCCAGATGCGTGCCCACGCTCGAGTAGCCCTCTGGCAGGCAGCAGGTCAACAAGCGGTGCGAGACGCGCTCCATGAAGGCGATCATCCAGGGGGTAGCCAGTACACGCGACGATCCACTGCCAAGGTGGATCGCACTGTTTTCCAATGCGATCTCGAAGCTGTCTTCGCGGGTCATGCCAGGTTGGATCAATTCAGAAAATTCCATACTGTGCTCCTTGGACTTAGGTAATAATCTCACCTGTGCACATTTTGCTGCAAGCCTTTGCCTGACTTGATCAGCCGAAGCCAGCTTTATTTACTCAGCAAAATCAGATGATGCCGAAATTATAGCAGAATGGCCATCCGAGGTGCAGGTTCTGCATCCTCCTAAATAGGAGGTGTATACTTAATCGCATCTTCCTCTGCGGGAGGATAGGATCGAGAATGAATGATGATGACCAGCGGTTAGGTGAGGATTTCGACACCAACGCTGGGAATTTAGAACAAGTCTATTGAAGTATGTAAAGAATGATTAGCTGAAAGACGGATTTGACAATAAAGCATACCAGGATAAATCGTCAACGATAAAAAGGAGGAAAAATGAGCACAAAAATCACCTGGTTTGGACACGCCAGCTTAGGTTTAGAAGTAGGTGGGTATAAGCTTCTGGTGGATCCCTACTTCACCGATAACCCTGCCGCGAGCATCACTGCCAAGGATGCTACAGCCGACTATATCCTCATTACCCACGGTCACTTCGATCATGTGGGAGATGCAGTGTCAGTCGCCAAACGCACCGGGGCAACGCTGGTCAGCAACTTCGAGATCGCCGATTGGGCATCCAGGCAAGGTGTGCAGAACACTCATGGACAGCACATTGGCGGCGGTCACACTTTCCCTTTTGGATATCTTAAGCTTACCCAGGCTCTGCATGGTTCAGGATTGCCCGACGGCTCTTATGGGGGGAACCCAGCCGGCTTTTTGATTACACCCAAAGATGGCAGGAAAATCTATATTACCGGAGATACCGGGTTGTTTAGCGACATGCGGCTGATTGGACAGGAAGGGATCGATATCGCCATTCTTCCCATCGGTGATAACTTCACCATGGGGCCGGATGATGCCTATAAAGCCGTTGAGCTGATCATGCCGAAGCACGTCATCCCCATCCACTTTAACACCTGGGAGCTGATTGCCCAGGACGCGGGAAAATGGGCCGAGCGTGTCAGCCGGTTAGGAACGAAGGTCCATGTATTGAAGCCGGGCGAAAGCCTGACACTCTGATCTGTTGGAGTAAAGCATCCTATGTTTAATGGTTTATTCAAGCGTAAGGAATTGGAAGATCAATCGAAAAAAGAAGGAAGGTTGCCACCCGGGCAGTCATTAACCGTCAAATTCCCGGTACTCCACTATGGCCCGGTGCCGGTGTTTAACCCGGCCACCTGGGATTTTCGCATGTGGGGCGAGGTTGAGACAGAGAAAAGTTGGACCTGGGATGAATTCAACCAGCTGCCACGCACAACACTGACCATGGATATCCACTGCGTGACCCGCTGGAGCAAGCTTGACACCACCTGGGAGGGTGTATCTGTACGAACCCTGGTTGACCATGGGTTGGTCCGCTTGAAACCGAGCGCCAAATATGTATTGCAGCATGCCGAGTATGGTTTTACGGTCAACCTGCCCCTGGAAGTAGTTCTGGCTGAGAACTTCCTGCTGGCAACCCATTTCAATGGGCGGCCGCTCACACCTGAGCACGGCGCACCCTTACGAGGCGTAGTCGGATATATCCCCGGCCGGGAAGATTTGATTACGCCTTATTTTTGGAAGGGGGCCAAATGGTTGCGTGGGTTGGAGTTCATGCAGAACGATCGCCCCGGTTTCTGGGAACAGGCCGGTTATCATAACGAAGCCGATATATGGAAAGAAGAACGGTTTGGTTAGCCAGCTTATTAAATCATCTACGATAGGAGGTTGATTTGAAAGAGCTTATGATGCGTGCACTCGACCTGGCTCGCCAGCGAGGAGCAGAATATGCCGATGTTCGCGTGCTGAATGAACGCTCAGAAAGCGTCTCGGTCAAAGACGGGATTGTTGAAGAGTTAGCCTCAGCCGAGACGGAGGGCGTGGGTGTAAGGGTGCTGGTGAATGGCGCCTGGGGGTTCGCCTCCAGCCGTAACCTCGCCGCTGGCGAGATCGACCAGATCACTGCCCAGGCCCTGGAGATTGCTCACGCTTCCGCATTGGTCAGCGGGGAGAAAGTGGACCTTGGACCTGCCGTGACCAGCCAGGGGACATACCAGACACCATATCAAATTGACCCATTGAGCGTACCACTGGATGAAAAACTTGCCCTGCTGTTGAAAGCCGATGGCGAGATGGGCCGGGTAAAAGGCATACGCACGCGCCGTTCACACGTCACCATGCTCAGGGTGCACAAACAGTTCGCCAACACTGAAGGGGCGTTCACCGAGCAGACTCTTGTGGAAACTGGGGGTGGGATCGCTGCGACCGCCGTGGGTGGCAGTGAGATCCAGATACGCTCCTATCCCAATGCCTTCGCCCGCCAGCAAGTGACCGGCGGTTGGGAGCAGCTGTTGAGCTGGGACCTGCCTGGTAATGCAGAACGAATTGCCAACGAGGCAGTGGCATTGTTGACCGCTGACGCGTGCCCTTCCAATATCACCACCTCACTGATCCTTGGGGGCTCACAATTAGCCTTGCAGATCCATGAATCCTGTGGCCATCCCACCGAGCTGGACCGGGTGTACGGGAGCGAAGCAGCATATGCGGGCACATCCTTCCTGACTACCGAAAAACTAGGCATTTTTAAATATGGCTCACCGGTGGTCAACCTGACGGCTGATAGTGTTCGACCACATGGTTTAGGGACGTTTGGCTGGGATGACGAAGGTGTGCCTGCCCAATCATCTCCCCTGGTGAAGGATGGACTTTTCGTCGGTTACCTGATGTCGCGCGAGACGGCTGCCAAATTGGGGCGGACCTCCAACGCCTGTATGCGTGCTTCCGGATGGAACCGCATCCCCATCATCCGCATGGTTAACGTCAGCCTCGAGCCAGGTACCTGGAAGTTCGATGACCTGGTCGCTGATACCGAGGATGGGATATATATGGAGTCGAACCGCTCATGGTCGATTGATGACAAGCGTTATAACTTCCAGTTCGGCACAGAGATCGGCTACGAGATCAAACATGGAAAAATGGGCCGGATACTGCGTAACTGTACCTACACCGGTATCACCCCTGAGTTCTGGAACAGCTGTGACGCCGTGTGTAACTCGGACCATTGGGTAATGTGGGGAACCCCGAATTGTGGGAAAGGTCAGCCATCTCAGGTCGCCCATACCGGGCATGGAGCTGCACCGGCACGCTTCCGCAATGTGAAGGTCGGGGTATTGAAATAACGGCAACATAACCCAGGAGATATCATGATAGAAGAAAAAGAAGCCCGAAAAATTACAGACGCGATCTTGGCTCGTTGCAAGGGCGACCCCGCTGAAGTGACATTGCTAACCCTTGACTCTGCCCTGACGCGCTTTGCCAACAATATCATCCATCAAAATGTTGCCGAACGGGACGCCGAAGTGAGCTTGCGTTACTTTATCGGAAAGAAGATCGGGACAGCTACCACGAACCGCCTGGACCAGGCTGGTTTCGACGAATTGGTGGCGCGCGCCAGGGCCAATGCCCAGGCCAGCCCCGAGGACCCCAATTACCCTGGCTTACCCGAACCAGCTGTTTACCAGCCTGTGAAGGCCTGGGATTCCGACACCGCCGGTTACTCTGCTGAGAAACGCGCCCGGGCCGTGGGAATTGTATGCCGCATGGCCGCCGAAAAGGGCTTGAATGCCTCCGGGGCGCTTACCACCGGTTCAGGCGATACGGTGGTGGCGAACTCCCAGGGCGTCTTTGCTTATCACTCTGGTACGAGTGCCGATTTCCAAACGGTGGTGATGAGCCACGACTCGTCCGGACGGACCCAGGGATCTGCCTGGAAAGTCGATGAGCTTGATGTGGAAGCGCTTGGATGGAAGGCGATCGAAACTGCCGAGCGCGGGCACAACCCGGTCAAAGTCGAACCCGGGGAATATACCGTCATTCTTGAGCATTACGCGGCCGAAGATATGCTGAGCAGCCTAAACTTTTACGGTATGGGTGCCCAGGCTGTTCAGGAAGGGCATTCGTGGATGAATGACCGGCTGGGCCAGCAGGTTATGAGCCCGCAGGTCAGCATCTGGGACGACGGTTGTGACACCACGGGTTCAGCTCTGCCCTTCGATTATGAAGGGGTACCTAAACAAAAGGTGGATATCATCAAGGAAGGCGTTGTGATGGGTCCCGTCTATGATCGCTACTCGGCTGCCAAAGAAGGCAAGGCCAGCACCGGGCATGCCACTCCGATCAACTTCCGCGGTTTCGGGCCGATCGCCGCCAACCTGTTCATGGGCACTGGAAAAGCCACCGTAGGAGCGATGATTAAATCCACCCAAAAAGGCTTATATATCAACCGTTTTTGGTACACGCGCCTGATGCACCCGAGGGATTGCGTCATCACCGGCATGACCCGCGACGGGGTGTTTATGATCGAGAATGGTGAGATCGCCTACCCGGTCAAGAACTTGCGCTATACCATGCCATATGTAAAAGCGCTGGCCAATGTGGATGCTGTCGGAAAGACCGCCCACCTGCTGATCGGTGAGTTTGGTGGCATCAATAGCTGTGTGCCGGCGCTTAAGATCGAGGGATTCAACTTCACGGGTAGCACGGTATAAGTAACAACTAATAAACAGGAGAAGGCCGGTAAGTTTTCCTACACAGTCCTGATCTGACCGTGTAAGTAAACTCCTGGCCTTCTTTTATTTATTTAGATGCTTGCCCGGTCAGCTTTCTCGGTTTTCCTGGCTGGTATTAACCTTCAAGCATTCGCCGCGCCGCACCTGGAAGGCGTCGAAATCCCTGGCCACGCTGGTGTTGGGGAAGATTGCCTGGGCTTCTGCCAGCACGTCCCGTTCGCGGTAGCGGCGAGAGACGTGGGTCAGGATCAGGTGCTTGACCCCGGCATCTACAGCCAGATGGGCAGCCTTACTGGCAGTCAGGTGGGCGAATTGATCGGCCAGCTCAGCCTCTTCTTCCAGGTAGGTGGCTTCGATAATCAAGGCATCCACTTCGTTGACGGCATTCACCAGCTCGTCCACCCGGCCCACATCGCCAACGTGGGCCATGCGCGTGCCCGGCCGTTCCGGGCCGAGCACCTGTTCAGGCTGGATGGTCCGGCCATCCGGAAGCGTGACCACCTCGCCATTCACCAGGTCACGGCGCCAGGGTCCCTGTGGGATAGCCAGCTCGTCCGCCTTCTCCGGCAGGAACGGCCGGCGGGTCTTCTCCTCGAACAGGTAGCCAAAGCAATCCGGCCCACGGTGCCAGACGGGAAAAGCCTTCACGGTAAAGTCATCTTCGTCGAAGATCAGCCCACTGCTGATCTGTATCAGCTGCAAGTCCATTGGGGGCCTGGTACCTCGCAAGACGATCCCGTAGATCAGGTCGTGGATGCGGTCGAGGGCCCATTGGCCACCGTAGATTTCTAGCTTATCGATCGTCTCCCAGCGCATGAAGGTGGAAAGTAAGCCTGCCAGCCCCAGGATGTGATCCAGGTGTCCGTGGGTGATCAGCACGCGGTTCAAGCGTTTAAAACCCAGCCCTGACTGCAGAATCTGCCGCTGGGTGCCCTCACCGCAGTCAATGAGGAAGCGGAACTCATCGTGGATCACCACCTGGCTGGATAAGCCGCGGTGCACGGAGGGGGCGGAAGCAGATGTACCTAGGAAAACGATTTCGAACAAGACGACCTCTGGAATTGTGGCTGGCAACAACAGTTGCGCTAGAATTTTACCTTATTTATCGGTTAAATGTCCGCCGAGGTGGCTGGGTAACCAATCGTGCTATAATGCCAGAGAGATGACCGAATCGTCCAGAACAACGCCGAAAAAGAAGAGCGCTGCTTCACCCACCCGCCGGTATACCAGGACCAGCCGGAAGGTTTCATCCAGCCGTACTCCGGCACGCAGGGGGCGGCCCCCCGGCCGGGCTTCAACCCGCAAGAGCACAAAGACCTCTTCAAGAAGCCGCTCCAACCAGGGCACCTCTGTAGGGATCCTGGCCATGCTCGGTGCACTTTTCCACCGGGATGCTTCCAAGTCGAAAGGAAAGTCATCCACAGATGCAGCACCAGCTTCACCGGGCATGTCTCTCGACCGCAAGCTAGACATTGTTGGAATTGTCTTATTATTCATTGGGCTGCTTACCCTGCTCAGCTTGGTCTCTGCCAGCCATAACACCGCCACTGCCAGCTGGCTGGGCTTCCTTGGCCTCGCCTTCGGGTGGGGGGCTTATCTCTTCCCGGCTGGCTTATGTATCATTGGGCTGTGGCTGGTTCTGCGTAGCTTCCAGCGTGTGCCTCACTTCGCCTTCGAGCGCATCATCGGGGTGGTTCTCCTGTTCCTCGATATCCTGGGTTGGATGAATTTTTTCACTTTTACCCAGGATGCCTATGCCCTAGCTGCAACGAAACAGGGTGGTGGTTATGTTGGCGCGTTCATCTACACCCCAATGTATCTAGGCTTAGGTTGGGCAGGCATGGCCGTCACCCTGTTAGCCTGGTTTGTCATCGCCATGATCCTCATCCTGGATACACCCGTGGTAGACCTGCTGCGTTGGTTTCCACCTTTCATGGAACGCATTCAGGATGGGATACAGGATTGGCTGGATGAGCGGAAGAACCATGGCAAAGCGGCTGCAGTCGCTGCGAAGCAGCCTGTCCCCCCCGCCAATTGGCCGGAGACCGGTACTGTACCGCTAGGTGATGCGGGGGCTGTATCTGCGATAAGTCTCAATCCCAACCAACCCCGCCCATGGGTGCTGCCACCCATTGACCGGATCCTGGAACGGGGTAACGAGACGGTCTACGATGACGATGTTGACCGGCAGCGTGCCGGGGTGATCGAAGAGACCTTGCGGGTCTTGGGTGCTCCCGTCAGAGTGGTGGAGATCAACCGCGGGCCAACCATCACCCAATTCGGTGTCGAGCCAGATTTTATCGAGACACGCGGCTCAAAGACACGTGTGAGGGTCGCGAAGATCGCTTCGTTAGCGGATGACCTGGCTTTGGCGCTGTCGGCGCGCACTATCCGCGTCGAAGCCCCCGTCCCTGGAAAGGGTTACATCGGCATCGAGGTGCCCAACGAACACATCGATGTGGTCAACCTGCGGGATGTTGTTGAGAGTGAGGCTTTCAAGCGGCTTAAATCATCCCTGCGCTTCGCCCTGGGGCAGGATGTGGCGGGCAATGCGGTCGCGGCTGACCTGGCTGCCATGCCACACCTGCTCATCGCCGGGCAGACTGGCTCGGGTAAATCGGTGTGCGTGAACTCGCTGATCTGCTGCCTGCTGCTGCACAACACTCCCGATGACCTGCGCCTCATCATGGTCGACCCGAAGCGGGTGGAGCTCACCAACTACAACGGTATCCCGCACCTGCTGGTACCCGTGGTAGTTGAAACGGAGAAAGTGGTGGGTGTGCTGCAGTGGGTACTGCGCGAGATGGATATGCGGTATCACAAGCTGGCTCAAGCTGGTACGCGCAATATCAGCGAATATAACGCGCGCATGGAAAGCCACCCGGATGGCAAAGATAAAAAACTGCCCAAGCTGGTGGTGTTCATTGACGAGCTGGCTGACCTGATGATGCTGGCCCCCGAAGAGACCCAGAGCGCCATCACACGCCTGGCCCAGCTCTCCCGAGCCACAGGCATCCACCTGGTCCTGGCTACCCAGCGCCCATCCGTGGAAGTTGTGACCGGTATTATCAAGGCAAACTTCCCTGCCCGCATTGCCTTCGCTGTGGCTTCTAATACCGATAGCCGCGTGATCCTTGACCAGCCTGGCGCTGAGCGGCTTTTGGGACGGGGCGATATGTTGTTCCAGGCGCCCGATGCACCTGCAGCCTTGCGCCTGCAGGGTACCTACGTCTCCGATAGCGAAATCTTCAGCCTGGTGACCTATTGGCAAAGCTTCCTGCCAGACCGTAGGCCTGCTCCAACCGCAGCCGGAGGCATCCCCGATGTCATCCCTGCTGGCATCCCACTTATGCAAATGCCCTTATGGGACGATATGCAACCCCAGGATGAACAAGACCCGTTGGTGGATGAAGCCATCGATCTTGCTCGCCGCCAGGGCCGCGCCTCTGTATCTATGCTGCAGCGGCGCCTGCGGATAGGCTATACGCGTGCTTCACGCCTGGTGGAAACCATGCAGGAGAAGGGTATCATCAGCAAGGAGTCGGGTCCGCAAGGTTTTGAGATCCTTGATTATGGGCCAACGGCACCTCCAGCCGATGAGGCATAGGTGACAGAAATATAGAAAAATGGTATGATGAAAACCACCTTCCATTTGGAATGGTGATCAGAGGGATGTAACTAATTTTTGATTGGTGCGTATATAGGAGTGCACTTCTCTGGAGAAGAAAAATGTCTGAAAAAACTAACCGAAAGATTATGTACCCGCAAAATGAGGGTTTCTTGCAGGGACTTACTCTGCGGATTAAACTCATCCTGCGCCTTTTAGCCGATCCACGGGTGAGTATTTGGCTAAAGCTGATGCCGATTGCGTCGGTCATCTACCTGATCTGGCCAATCGATGTGCCCGGCCCAATTGACGACGGCCTGGTGATATGGCTGGCATCCTACTTATTTGTTGAGCTGTGTCCACCCAATGTGGTGCAGGAACACCTTGATGCGCTAAATGCTACCCGCAAGGTGATGGACAGTTATCAGGAAACGTATCAGCCTGAGGCAAACGGTGAGGTCATTGACGGGGAGATTGTGGATGGTGACCCGGGGGCGAAATGAGGCGGTTCCTTCCGATCCTTGCTCTACTCGCCATCATCTTCCTGGTCGGGTGTAATACACAAGCCACTGCGCCTCTTCCGACCAGCACGAAAACACCGAAATTCATCCGTGTGGCTTCGCCGACCGGGGCTGTAGCACGCACCTCACAGCCCACTGCCAAACCAACCCTGACTGCCACCCAGACTGTAACTGGAACTCCGCCGACCCCTGTTCCAACCGATACGCTAACCCCCACACCCACGCCTACGCCGACACCTACACCCACTCCAACACCAGCTACAGTCACCGAGCTGCCTGATCCATCTGGATATTCCTGGCAGGAAGTGGTGAGTGGCTTAACTCAGCCCCAGGGGCTGGTGAATGCTGGTGATGGCTCGGGCAGGTTGTTTATCCTCGAGCAGGCTGGCTTGATCCGGATTCTAAAGGATGGGGCACTCCTAAATGCCCCCTTCCTGGATCTCACCCAAAAAGTGGAATGCTGCGGTGAAAAAGGCCTGCTAGGCCTGGCATTTCACCCCGAATTTTCTGAAAATGGTTATTTCTACGTTGACTACACCGAGAAACAGGGCAGCAAGCTTTATACGATTATCGCCAGGTATCGCGTATCATCAGGCGACCCGAACCTGGCTGATCCTGCCAGCGAAAAGATCCTCTTGAATATTGAGCAACCATATCAAAACCATAACGGTGGGCAGCTGGTATTCGGCCCTGATGGATTCCTGTACATAGGCATGGGGGATGGCGGCTCGGAAGGTGATCCCCTGGGCAATGGCCAGTCTCTGCAAACCCTGCTGGGTAAAATCCTGCGCATTGATGTAGATCACGGTGACCCGTACGGAGTACCGTCCGATAACCCGTACGTGAACGGCGGGGGGTTGTGGGAGATATGGGCCTACGGGCTGCGCAATCCGTGGCGTTTCTCGTTTGATCGATCCACAGGTGACCTGTATATCGGTGATGTGGGCCAGGATGCCTGGGAGGAGATCGATTTCCTGCCTGCTGGCAGCCCGGGCGGTGCCAACTTTGGTTGGAGTTATTACGAGGGTAGCCATCCCTACCGAGGCTCACCACCTTCAGAGCTGCAATTTGTGATGCCGGTGGCGGAGTACAGCCATGATTTCGGCAATGCGGTCATCGGCGGGTACGTTTACCGCGGTAAAAACCTGACTACCTGGCAAGGTGTATACGTATATGGAGACTACGGCTCGGGCAAAGTGTGGGGGCTGCTCCATCTGCCGGATGGAAGCTGGCAAAATGCCCTGATGTTTGATACCGGTCGTAAAATTTCCTCCTTCGGTGTGGATGAGAATGGTGAAATCTACCTGGTGGATGTTAACGGCAGCATCTTGATGCTAAGATAAGCTGCTAAGACATGCCAGCTGAAACGTGTAAACCAATCTCTCTTTCGCTCAAGCTGTGGCAAATCCTGCCAATCTGCGTACTATTGATCCTCGTTCAGGCCTGCCAGCTGGCTGGTAGTACGAATATCTCACCCTCCAGCCAGCCCGGCGTGACCGCAATCCAGTTAGTACCAGGCTCGCCTTCCCCTTCGCTACCAGCGATAACCCAGCCCGCACCGCTGACTCCAATCCTGACATTCACGCCATTAGCCACAGCCACACAAACAGCCATCACCTCCTCCCCCACCGCCAGCTACGTTTCTCCGGTGGTCTTCGCTGTGATCGGAGATTACGGCACTGGTCACCGGGATGAGGGCAAAGTGGCCGACCTGGTCCTCAGCTGGCAGCCTGATTTCATCATCACGGTGGGGGATAATAATTATCCAGATGGGGCGTCGAGCACGATCGATCAGGCCGTCGGGCAGTTCTTCCAAGGGTTCATCTACCCGTACAACGGCAGCTATGGTGCGGGGGCGGATGTGAACCGCTTCTTCCCGACCCTGGGGAACCACGATTGGTACACGGATAATGCCCAGCCATATTTGGATTACTTCAGCCTGCCTGGGAACGAGCGCTATTACGATTTCATCTGCGGCCCGGTCCACCTCTTCGCCCTGGATAACTTTGAGTTAGAACCCGATGGTGTTGGTGCGTCATCTAAACAAGCGGAGTGGCTTAAAGCAGGCCTGGCTGCCTCCACCTCAGCCTGGAATATTGTGTATATGCATTACCCGCCTTATTCGTCGGGCATGCATGGCTCAATGGATTGGGCCCGCTGGCCCTATAAAGAATGGGGTGCCGATGTTGTACTGGCTGCCCATGACCATACCTACGAAAGGCTAGTTGAAGGCGGATTGACGTATTTTGTTAATGGATTGGGCAGCGGTGGCAGGTATGATTTTAAGGAGGTCCTGGAAGGTAGCCAGGCGAGATATAACGCGCAGTACGGGGCTCAGCGTGTTCAAGCGACTGAGGCCAGCTTAAAATTCGAGTTCATAAATGTTAATGGCGAGCTGATCGATGAATACGAAATCCAGCGCTAATTTGAGTATTTGCTATAACCCCTGGTAATTCACGTAGCTCTTTGGTATAAAACATAAATAAGGTAAGCCTGTTCGTATAAAAATTGATCACCGATTTACTTGGGGGAGGAAATATATAATAAGCTCATGAGACTCTCGACGATTGAGTGAGGAGTAACTCCACGAAAATAGATAATGGTGGTTTGACGATAGATCAGTAAGGACCGTGAGCTATACAATGATCGATTTTTAGGGGAGGGTAACATGGGAAGGAACCCATTGCGTTGTTTACTGTCTCTCGGGGTTGTGCTAGGGTTTTTATCTTGCCCTGGTGAAGGAAGTGTAGCAGGCAAAGCAGGCCCGTTATCATCCGCCGGTCAATTTGAAAATATGCAAATTTATCCAGAGGCGGTTGGCCAGCTGGGTGGATATGCGTATTCTGCTGCTTGGCAGAACAGCTATGCTTATGTAGGGATCGGACCTCAGCTGGTCGTCCTGGATGTTTCAGACCCTGCTTCACCGGTCGTGATCGGGCGATCGAGCGTGCAATCGGATAGTATCAGAGATTTATTTATCTCGGGGAATTATGCCTACCTGGCCCTTGGTTCAGGGGGTATGCGTATCCTGGATATCTCCAATCCTGCCAATGTACGGGACGTCGGGCTATTCATTGGCAGTGTATATTTTTTAACCGTAGCTGATAATTTTGCCTATGTCTGTCTCGGCAATCAATTGGTTATTGTCGATGTGCATGAACCAGACAATCCTATCCAGGTTGGTTCATTCCAAATTGACGTGTATCAATTCATCAGTGTAGTCATCACAGCTCCTTACGCCTATGTTGGCTATTCTTATTGGGATGGTACCGATGACGGGATGCTTGTCATCGATGTCTCTGACCCTGCAAACCCTTCCGAAGTAGCGCACATTAACATCTTTCGAAGTGCGATCAATATTTTTATTGCTGGCAATTATGCCTATGTTGCGGATGGAGGACTAACGATATTTGATATCACTGACCCAACCGTGCCTGTGGAGATTAGCACGTTCGACACACCTGGCAGTGCACAGGATGTTTATGTTGCAGGCAAGTACGCTTACATTGCGGATAATACCTCTGGATTATGCATCGTTGATATTGGCCACCCCAACCTCCCACAAATGGTTGGCAGCCTGGACACTCCGGGAGTAGCGAATAGCATCCAGGTGGCGGGAAATTATGCATATATCGCCGATTACAACGCTGGTTTGCGGGTTATCGACGTATATGATCTGGCAGCCCCAGTCGAAGACAGTTATTATCAAGATTCAACCTTGCAATCTTCCCGGGCAATTGAAGTGCAAGGGAATTATGCCTACGTGGCCGATTCTGGAGGCGATTATTTTGGTGACGCACCTAAGCCTGGTTTCAGGATCTTTGACATCTCCAATGTAGCCAGCCCGCTTGAAATCGCATCACTTAATACTCCATATACCATCTATGACCTGGCTGTTGTAGATGATTATGCCTACCTGGCTGCAGGGGATGGTGGGCTAAGGATCATTGATGTCTCCGATCCCAGCCATCCCAATCCAGTCGGAGGTTATATGTGTACAGATCGTTGTCCTGCCGATATGGCAATTGGGGTGAATGTCCTTGGAAATTACGCTTACCTTGCCACATATTACGATGGGGTTTTAGTCATTATCGACGTAGCAAATCCAGCTGCACCAGAATTAGTTGGCTTTCTTGATACCCCAGGCATGGGTACAAACCTCGCAGTGCGAGGAAACCTGGTTTATTTAACCGACTTGTTAAACGGCTTGCACATCATTGATACGGTAGATCCAGTTTGGCCAGTCGAGATCAGTCTCTACCGTACACCTGGTGCACCTTGGGATGTCGTCCTGGTTGGGAACTATGCATATGTGGCCGATTGGGCGGGCGGACTGCGTATCCTTGAAATCTCCGACCCGGCCAACCCCTACGAGGTTGGAGCATATACCCCATCCCAGGCATGTGGCAGCGTAAGTATTGTTGGAGATTATGCATACTTAAGCTGCTCGGATGCCTTTCGCATTGTCGATGTAAAAAATCCATCGTCTCCATTTGAGGTAGGTTCCTTTCACCATGATGGATTTTCATATGGCGCCGAAGTGCGTGGAAACAACCTGTTTGTTGCCTATGGACAAATGGGCCTGGTTGCCTTTCGGATGCTTACCGATAAGATCACATCTTTAATCCCTGTGGATGGAGGCAGCCTGACTTCGACTGATGGTCAGACTACAATCGATATTCCTGCAGGTGCCTTCACTCAGACTGCAGACATTACTTTTCGCCAATTATTATTTGATGAATATTTGGGCTATTGGGACGGGATTGATCGCAACTTTGAGATTTCAGCGTATTATACTGATACGGGAGAAACAGCCGATATCGCCTCAGGTCAGACCATCACGATAACGCTGGCATATAGCGACACCCAGGTCAGCCCTGTATTTGAGGATTCTCTCGCTTTGTACAACTGGAATGGGATAACCTGGGGCAAAGAGACTACGAGCACGCTGGATCCGGTTAAGAATGTGATTACTGCCACGCCAGAGCATTTGTCGCTTTGGGCGCTCCTGAGTGATACGAACCGGGTCTATTTGCCAATTTTACGCAGGTAATCATGGAATCTGAAAACGTATGAGTAGGCAGGACAGTAGAACTTTAATTTACGAACTTTAATTTACCTCTTGACGAGACAAACTAACCAATGGTAAACTTTGACGGTTGTTAATACTCTACTAATGAAAGGAATGGCGCGACAAATGAGCCTTCTCATCCAGCGAACATACGAAGTGCGGCCCGCCGCTTCTGGCGTCGGATTCGCCGTTCCTTCGCGGAGCGCGCCTATCGCTCGTTAGGTAGTTTTGAAACCTTTCGACCACGGTGTGCTCCAAGCCCCGTGGTCGTTTTGTTTTTTAGGTGTATTGGATTAAACCGGTCACGGGGACCACTTCCGTGACCGGTTTTTTGTTGTTGGGGCGAAGCATTTGATGAAATATTGGCAGTCTCAGGTTCTCACGAAATGCTTCGAACCCCCAGAATAGGAGTTCGATATGTATGAGGCGATACAGGTAAAGGATGCATATAAGAAGTTCGGTAAAGACAGCCACCCAGTGTGGCAGCGCAATGTCTCCCGGGGAGAGGCCGGCAAGGCCCTCAAAGTGGCGCTCGATCACGTCTCCTTCTCGGTGCACGAGGCTGAGATCTTCGGCGTGCTGGGACCGAACGGCTCGGGTAAATCCACGTTGATCCGCCTGATCGCCACGCTGCTGCTGCCTGACGCAGGCTCAATAATGGTCTTCGGGCAAGACGTGGTGAGCCAGCCGCGGCAGGTCCAGCGCATGATCAATCGTGTCTCGGTGGAAGCCAGCTTCTTCAAGAAGCTCTCGCCCATGGAGAACCTGCTATATGGGGCACGCTTGTTTGGGATGGAAGGTGGGGAAACACGCCGCAGGGTGTTGGAGATCCTCACCCGCCTGGGCCTGGACCGGCACACGATCGGGCAGCCGATGGAGGAGATGTCGCGTGGCATGCAGCAAAAGGTGGCCATCGCCCGTGCGCTGCTCTCCACTCCAAAGCTCCTGCTGCTGGATGAGCCGACCACCGGGCTTGACCCCCGCTCAAAGCGCGAGGTACAGGCGGTGATCAGGGAGCTTAATGAGCAGTACGGCACGACGATCTTGCTCACCACCCATGACATGGGTGAAGCAGAAGCCCTCTGCCAGCGCATCGCCATCGTGGATAATGGCAAGATCGTCGCCCTGGACACGCCCGAAGCACTCAAGCGATTGATCCCGCGTAATGGGCACGAGCCAACCCTCGAAGACGTGTTCCTGGAGCTGACCGGGAGTAAGCTGGTGAGCGAAGATGATGAGGAGTAGCATGGCTGACCCTCTCCCCCCTGGGAGAAAAAGTCTGGGAAATGCCAGGGCTCTCCCACCTCCAAAAAAACTACGTTTGATTAGCAGTTTTGACGGAGGTCTGGATCGAGAAAAATCGTTGGGTTCTTATCATCGACCCAACATGCTAAAGATACCCGCCGGGTTGGTGAACAACCAGCTGGCTGTGGATGAAGAATTGGAAGGTAAGAATGTCGTACAACAGAGATTGCATATACGAGGACCGTCTCTTACGCGGAAGCAATCTCAGCGCGTCAATGAGGAGATTGCTTCACAAGGCCTGGAATCTGCTGGCATCGTTCATCGCGTATGCGAGCGATATCTCCGGCTCGGGACGCATATTGTTATAAAAGGTGAATGAAAGGACAGGATGATGAGCATCGACACACAGCTTTTTGAAGGTAATTTGGTTCGCCTGGCACCTATTGACCACGAACAGGACCCGGAAGTGGAAGCGCGTTGGACGCACGATCTGGCACTGTCCAGGGCACTTAGCCGCAAGCCTGCCATGCCCCAATCGGTGGCTCAGATAAAAAAGAAATATGAGGCCATCGAGAAAGAGGTGGAGGAGGGCAAGAATCTCTTCCATTTCACGATCCGTAGCAAGGAGGATGGCAGGCTGATCGGCTTTATCCGCCTCGAAGGCATCGAATGGAACCACGGAACGGGTTGGCTAAAGCTAGCCATCGGTGAAGCGCGTGAGCGGGGCCGAGGTTATGGAAGCGAAGCCTTACAGCTCATGCTGCGCATGGCCTTCAATGAGCTGAATCTCTACCGCCTATCTGCCCTGGTTGGCGAGGATAACCCGGGTGCCTTGATGTTCTTCAAGAAACACGGCTTCGTGGAAGAGGTGCGGAGGCGGAAAGCGTTGATGCGCGATGGAAAAACTTGGGATGTATTCCACCTTGGAATACTGCAGCGTGAGTGGCTGGCTGCAGGTCAGGGGAGCGTAGAAAATGAATAGCGATCTATTGCGGGGTGAGCTGGTTCGTCTGACCGCGGAGAACCCGGATGTGATGGCGAATAATTTTTCCCGTTGGAACCAGGATACCGGCTGGCTGCGTTTGTTGGATACCGAGCCACCCCGGCTGCTCTCCGCCAAGAAGTGGCAGGAATGGCTTGAAAAAGACCTGGATCGTGCTTCACCAGATGGTTGCTTATTTACCATCCGCACCCTGGAGGGCGATACGATGATCGGGTTCATCGGCCTGTTCGAGCTTTTCATGCATCACGGTGATGCCCATGTAGCCATTGCCCTTGGAGAGCGCGCAGCCTGGAACCAGGGATATGGGACGGATGCCATGCGGGTCATTTTACGCTATGCCTTCAACGAGCTGAACCTGCGCAGGGTGGGCTTGGGCGTCTTTGAATACAACCCACGCGCCATTCGGTCCTATGAAAAAGCCGGGTTTGTGCATGAAGGTCGCATGCGGGAGGTAATCCACCGGGATGGAAAACGCTGGGACTTCCTGTTTATGGGCATTATGCGGGAAGAATGGCTGGCGAAGGGTATCCTGACCAGCTGAGGATTAATAAGTTTGAGAGTAGAGACGCGATAGAAGCACAGGTGAATGATGCACACTGACATACTTTGTGGCCGGCTGGTGCGATTAGCCGCTCAGGACCCAAAAGAGGAAGCTGAGGCCATAGCAAAATGGAACGCAGATTCTGAATGGTGGCGTTTGTTGGCTTCGGAACCAACAAATCTGTTTTCGGCTAAAAAGATCGCCGAGTGGATCCATACCGACCAGGAAAAAGATCCTGTCCCTGGATATTTCTTCTCCATCCGCCCCTTGGAAGGTGACCGCTTCATAGGTTTCATCGGGCTGGATGGCGATATCTATCCCCACGGTGAAGCATTTGTGGGCATCGGCATCGGAGAGCGGGATTATTGGAGTAAGGGTTACGGCACGGATGCCATGCGGGTGATTTTACGCTATGCCTTCCGTGAGCTGAACCTGAGGAGAGTAGCGCTCAACACCTTCGAGTACAACCCGCGCGCCGTCCGCTCCTATGAGAAAACCGGGTTCGTCCACGAAGGGCGGGTGCGGGAATACTTGTGGCGGGAAGGACGCCGTTGGGATTTGATATTTATGGGTATCCTGCGCGAAGAATGGGAAGCGATGGATACCGGTTAGTTTGTTGGAGAAATTGAAATGAGCACGATCGTTAATGAATTTAGAGCAACTTATGCGTTCATGGAACGCAATGCCAACATGGTCAAGCGCTACTGGTCATGGGAGCTGGTGTGGATCGTCTATTCGATTGCCAACAGCCTGTCGGTGAGCTTCATCGGGTTGGGCATGGAGAAAATCGGCGGTACGTCGGTTACGGATGGGCGTTACCTGGTGCTGTACCTGGTTGTGGGCACCCTGGTATGGCGGTATCTCTCGTTGATCTTTTACTGGATCACCGATGTGATTGGGATGGAGCGCTGGGAAGGGACGATTGAATATACCCTGATGGCTCCCATCCGGCGCATCACTCACATGGCCGGTCAAACATTGTGGGCTGTCATCTACAGCATGATCTCGACCGGGATCATCCTGGCTGTAACGGTGGCCCTGTTCACGATCGATTTGAGCCGCTCTAACCTGGCAGGTGCCACGCTGATGTTGCTGGCAGGCAGCCTTTCTTTCATCGGTGTGGGCGTGATGGGCAGCGTGTTGCCCCTGCTTTTCCCCGAGCGTGGCACTCAGATGACGCATGTGATCATCGCCATCTTGCTGCTGGTATCGGGGGTGTACTACCTGGTGGAAGTACTCCCGCCGTTCCTGCAGAAACTGGCAGTCTACAGCCCGGCCACGTACGTGCTGGACGTCTGCCGTAAGGCGCTATTGGAAGGCACGCCCACATCGCAGCTGTGGCAGTACATCTGGCCAACGTTGTTGATGGGCCTGGTGGCTATCCCGCTCGGTCTGTGGGTTTTTGGCCTGGCGGAGCGTTATGCCAAGCGAACCGGGAAGCTGCACCGCAACGGCTAAAGCATTGTTCGCCTGGTTTCCGTATGGCTGTGGTGGAGCAAATACCTTAACCTGCCATTGCCTTGGTAAGCGAAAAGACGAGCAAGCATAGGTTAATTAACAAGGAGATTGCTGAGGGCGAAGTCCCAAGCAATGATCAAGTGGAAATATGTCGATATTATCTGCACACAACGTTGGTTTATCGTTTGGGGCTTTTGACCTGTTCCGCGGCATCACCGTCACCATAGCCAATGATAGCAAAATTGGTTTGATCGGGCCGAATGGGATTGGGAAGACCTCGCTGATGATGATCCTGGCTGGGTTGAGCCAGCCGACAACGGGCAGTATTCATATTGCCCGGGGAAAGCGGTTGGGCTACCTGCGCCAGGAAGCCAGTGATGCATTTGCCAGGGATGAGAACACGGTCTATACCGAGATGCTCACGGTATTCTCGGGACTGCGTGAGCAACAGGAACGCTTGCACAAGCTGGAAGCTGAAATGGCGGGTGGCTGTTATTCTGAGGAGCTGCTGGCGAGCTACGGTGACCTGCAGGCAGCCTTTGAGCACGCCGGTGGCTACGACTACGATTTACGTATCCAACAAACCTTGCAGGGGCTAGGCCTGGGCAAACAGACCTGGGATATGCCGCTTGCCCACCTGAGTGGTGGTCAGAAAACACGCCTGCTCTTAGCCCGCTTGTTGCTGGAAAGACCTGCATTGCTCATGCTGGATGAGCCCACCAACCACCTGGATGCGGAAGCGATCGAGTGGCTTGAGCATACCCTGAATGATTGGGATGGGGCTGTGCTGGTAGCCAGTCACGATCGCTACTTCCTGGATAATGCGGTTGATACGATCTGGGAAATGGGCCCGACTGGCATCGATGAATACTCCGGGAATTACAGCAGCTATCTACTGCAGCGCGATGCCCGCTGGGAATTTGCTGAGCGTGTCTTTGAAGAAGAAAAGGAACGCTTACAGGGCGAGGTGGATTTTATTCAGCGCAATTGGGTCCGCGCCAGCACGCACGCCCGTGCCTTGGGCATGTTGCGCAAGGTAACGCGTGAGCTGATGGCGGTGGACACCTATGGAATCATGGTGCTGCGCAGTGGTAAGAACTGGCACGAGCTTGACCTGCGGGCGGATAAGCCCCTGGACGTGATCGAAGCCATACGCAAGGTGAATGCGCTGTCCATGCCCGCCAGGCCACCCCATATCCGGCCACGCCTCGCTCCGGTCAAGGATAGTAGCAACATCATCCTGCGTGCCAGGTCTGCCAGGATAGGCTACCCTGGAAAGGTGCTGTTTAAGATTGGTCAGCTCGAGCTCAGGCGGGGTGAGTGTGCTGCCTTGATCGGGCCGAATGGAAGTGGCAAGACCACATTTCTCAAAACGCTGCTCGGCCAAGTGGATACCTTGGCTGGTGAAGTTGGCTTAGGTGCCAGCCTGGACATTGGTTACTTTGCCCAGGCCCATGACGAGCTGGAACCGCAGAACACGGTCCTGGATGAGCTACTCAGCCAGCGGCAGATGGACCCCGAAGCGGCCCGCAGTTACCTGGCGCAGTACCTGTTTCGCGGCGATGATGTCTTCAAACCGGTCAGTGCCTTGAGCGGCGGAGAACGCGGCCGGCTGGCGTTAGCCATTCTCGCTTTACGTGGGGCGAACGTCCTGCTATTGGATGAGCCCACCAACCACCTCGATTTACCTGCGCGTGAGGTCCTGCAGCAGGTGCTGCAGGATTACCAGGGCACCATCCTTTTGGTTTCTCACGACCGCTATCTGATCGACCAGCTCGCGACCCAGATCTGGGAGTTGCGCGATAACAGCCTGCATGTTTTCATGGGAATTTACCGCGAATTTGTGTTGCACCGTTCAGCTTCTGCCGGGCAAGCCAGGCACATGATCCTGCCCTCCAAACCTTTGGTGCGGGATAACAGCCAGGAGACGCGCCGCCTCCAGCAAGCCTTGGAAAGGCTGGAATTGCGCATCCGCGAGCAAGAACAAGCCGTGCAGCATCTCTCACAAGAGTTGCATCAAGCAACCGGCTCACGCGGTTTTGAAGCCGTCAATGCCCTGAGCTGGCAGTATGCCAAAGCTCAGGCAGAGCTGGATAAGTTAACCGGTGAATGGGAAAGGCTGGTTGAAAAATCATGAGCGAGCCGCGACTCTTTCGAGAAGAGAATGACTTGCAGGCTATGCAAGACGTGCTGACTGCCGGGCGAAAGGCTGCCAATGGTACCTACTATATTCATACTGGCGACCTGCGCTGGTGGTTATATTATCCGCCGTTGGTAGGGGACTTCTGGAAGGATATCTACCTGTGGGATGATCCTCAGCGTCCTGGGCGCTTGCTGGGCTGGGCGCTTCTCAGTGCAGATTGGGTGGGCTTTGATGTCTATATCCAACCTGAGCTGAAAGGCAGCCCGCTGGGGATGGACATGTATACCTGGGCAGAGCAGCGGGCGCTGAGGATCGCCCAAGATAAGGGCAAGCCAACCATCTATTGCCTGTGGATCCGCCACGATGATGAAGTGCTGTGTAAGCACTTTGTAGCGCGTGGTTTCAACTTGAGACCTGGCATGGTTCACGTGTCCCGCAAGCTGGATGATGTACTCGATCCCCCAGACATACCAGCCGGGTTCGAAGTTCGCAGCTGCCGGGGTGAGCCTGAAGTGACCACCCGCGCCTCCGCCCAATACCGGGCCTTCGCCTCTCGAGCACCTTTCGAACACTATGAAAAGCGATTTAGGAATTTCGTGCGCTCGCCCATGTATGACGGCGAGCATGATGTCGTTGCGGTCGCGCAGGATGGACAGATCGGTGCCTTCTGCATTATCTGGCCGGAAGCGGAGAACCTTGTAGGCTTGTTCGAGCCGATGGGTACGCATCCGGAGTTCCAACGCAAAGGATTGGGAAAGGCAGTCATGCTGGAAGGGCTTCGTAGGCTGCAAGCTTATGGTATGCGGCAGGCTATCGTCTCAACCGACGAGGATAACCTTGCTGCGATAAGGTTTTACGAATCAATGGGTTTTCAGGAGATCTACCGCCTGGGGACCTATGCAAAGGATGTGTGATATGGATGTACGCTCAATCAATCGCGATCGCTGGGATAAACAGGTGCAACTGGGTAATCCCTGGACGATCCCCTGCAGCCCCGAGACCATCGCGTCTGCCCGGCGAGGTGAATGGTCAGTCTTGCTCACCGAGCAGAAGCCCGTGCCGCGCAGCTGGTTCCCCGATGACCTGCATGGCCTGGATATTCTTGGCCTCGCAAGTGGAGGTGGTCAGCAAGGGCCGATCTTTGCCGCACTGGGGGCAGATGTGACTATCTTTGATAACTCTCCTCGCCAGCTGGAACAGGATCGTTTGGTTGCCCGTCGGGAAGGATTGACCCTGGTTACCGTGGAAGGCGATATGCGCGACCTATCTGTGTTCGGAAACGAGTGCTTTGATCTGGTCTTCAACCCGGTATCAAATGTATTTTGCCCTGAGGTGCTGCCTGTATGGCAGGAGGCTTACCGGGTTTTGAAGCGTGGAGGAACCTTGTTGGCTGGCTTTGATAACCCGTGTATGTTCATCTTCGATTATCAAAAAGCTGAGCAAGGAATCTTCGAAGTTAAATTTCCACTCCCGTTCGACGCCACCCGGCTGACCGAAGAGGAACGCCAGAGTGAGTTCGGAGAAGACAGCCCCCTGGAGTTCAGCCACAGCCTGGAAGAACAGATCGGTGGGCAGCTGCAGGCGGGTTTCCTGCTGACAGCTCTGTATGAGGACCAGCAGAATACTCCCCTGGGTAAATTCATGCCTGGGTACATTGCCACCCGCGCAATTAAACCTCGGTGTTAACCTGTGTATGTTGCCATCTGAACAAAGGATGGTCCGAGTTGGTAAGTATTGAAGGAAGTGGTATATGGATATCGCGAAAGGCACAGTGAAAGCTGAGCCATTGATCAATGGAACGCTGCTGATGTTCCTGCTGGCCATGATCCTGGCTAACATCGGCGGAGAAATGTATGGGATGCTGTTACCTCTCTACCTGAAGGAGCTGAATGCCTCGGTGGTGCAGATCGGGTTGTTCTTCACCATCTCACAGGTTATCCCTCTGGTGATGCAGATCCTGGGTGGCTGGGTATCAGATACGCTGGGCCGCTTGCGCAGTATTGCCTGGGGAAGTGTGGCAGGTAACCTCACATATGTTGGTTTCATCTTTGCACCTACCTGGCAGTGGGTGATGAGCGGGATGTTCTTCAGCGCGGTCACCCGTTCATTGATTGGCCCAAGTTTTAGTGCCTTCATTGCGGAACAATCCGCCGAAAAGAATCGGGCTAAGGTATTCGGTATTACCGACACCCTTTTTATGATCGTAGGTGTGGTGGGGCCGCCTTTAGGGGGGTACCTGGCTGATCGATACAGCTTCCGTATCATGCTGGCTTGCGCATGGGTGCTGTATTTTATCGCCACCGTGATCCGGGTCGGCATGGCCCGCACTGCCGCCCGGGGTGAGGAAGCCCATCCAAGTAAGCTCTCATTTGGAGGCCTCAAGTCCAACCTGGGCACCATGACTGCTCTGCTGCTGAGTGGCGGGGTGATCACCTGGGTGTTGATCACGGATGGTGTACGCGACATCGCCTACTCGCTCTCGGGGAACCTGATGCCGGTTTACCTGGAGCAGATCGGTGGTATGACCTTCCAGCAGATCGGTTGGCTGGGCTCCATCTTCAGCATATGCATGATGACCGTCACCATGCCCGCCGGTTGGCTGGCTGATAAAAAAGGTGAACGCGTGGGGATTGTGATCGGCTTCCTGACCGAGTTCGTCGCCATGTTCACCTTTATGAAGGTAAGGGGCTTTTGGGGTTATGCCGCGGTTTGGGCATTATTTGGTTTGGGGACTGGGATGATGTCACCTGCCTATAACTCGCTGATCAGTAAAGCTGTGCCTGAAAAGTTGCGCGGCACCGCATTTGGTTTCTTTGGTACCAGCCTTGGATTGGTTTCCTTGCCTGCACCCTGGATTGGTGCCAAACTGTGGGAGAAATACAGTCCAAAGATGCCATTCTATATAACCGGACTGGCAGCCCTGGCGAGTGCCATCCCAGCCTGGTTCAAGTTTAAGCTGCCTGCAAATCCGCAGCAAGAACCTCAGGTGGGGACTGGTGATCCTGGGATAGCCACCGGCGAGTAGTCCAAAATATCGTAGTGCAAAGCAAAAAAAGATTTCTGATCATATAAGGATAAAAAGATGATTACCAACACTGCATTCACTGAAACATATGTTGATACACGAATTATTAATATCAGAGGTTTATCCCTGCGAGGTTTTTACGGTGAAGCGGAATACAAAAATATCCTGGCGGTCATCCAGGGTTGTGCTGAAGCCGATGGGCTTGACCGGTCTGAAAAGCTGGAAGATGTGATTAATACCTATACCCATTTGCACAACTGTGACCCACACGACGATACGCTTTTTGTGGAAGTCAATGGGAGCGTGATTGCTTACAGCCGGGTTTGGTGGGAGGTGGACGGCAGTGGGACCTGGGTGGGTTTTCATTTCGGCAATGTTTTACCCGAATGGCGCAGGAAAGGCATCGGCAGCACGTTGCTTCGATTCAACGAAGAACGCCTGCGCCAGATAGCCCAACAGCTGAAAGAAGCTGGCAGCCTGCCTGGTGATACTCCCTGCATCATGGACAACTTTGTAAGCTGCACCGAAGCTGACCGCATCAACTTGCTCGAGCGGCGAGGCTACCAGCCTGCCCGCTTTACCTACACTATGGTTCGCCCTGATCTGGAGAACATCCCTGACCTGCCCCTACCACCGGGTGTGGAGATTCGTCCTGTAACATCCGACCATATGCGCTTGATCTGGGAAGCGTCTAACGAAGCTTTCCGTGACCATTGGGGTTACATCCCCGACCCGTGGGAAGCATACGAGCAGATGATGAGCGACCCGGATTTTGACCCCAGCTTGTGGAGAGTTGCCTGGCAGGGAGATCAGATTGCTGGCATGGTACTGAGCTTCATCAATAAGGATGAAAACGAGCTGTGTGGTCGACTGCGCGGCTATACTGAAAATATCTGCGTGCGTCGGCCATGGCGCAGGCAGGGCCTGGCCAAGGCCCTGATCGCCCTGAGCCTGAAAGCGCTCAAAGAGCGCAGCATGCGTGAGGCTGGCCTGGGTGTGGATACTCAGAATACCTCTGGGGCCTTGAACCTGTATAAATTTATGGGCTACCAGGTGGTTAAAAACGGGACCATCTACCGCAAATCGCTTGATGCCTGACCGGTCGATGGTCGGTTGACCTGAAGGGCAATCTCAAAATTGCATTGGGGTAGTCCGGCAACCCCAATGCCAGGATGGCCTTTTGTAGATCACACTGAATGGCGCAGCACTGCTGCGCCATTCTGCTGTTTTGTGCGATTTAATATGAGCTATATTTGCTTTAGAGGAAATTCTTAATATGTTAATGGAATAGCTTTTCCCCAGCCCGGATAGGAACTTTGAGGTGGTTTTCAAACGGAGTGAGTGGGCAGGACCAATAATCATTATAGGCACAATACGGATTGTATGCCAGGTTGAAATCAACCTTGAAGCGATTTTCTCCCAGGGGCACGGGCTCAAGGTAGCGACCGGCTGGGTAGGTTTCACGGCTGGCCAGGCTATCCACAAACGGTAGGAAATACCCATCTTCGCTACGATAGATTGTCAATTCGGCTGGTTGGTCCGCTATTGTGAGGGTAAACTTCCCGTAGCGCTCATACTCCTGCACATCACCTGCGGTGGTCTGAATCTTGATTACCTGCTTGTCGGGTATTCTTCAACGGTCACATCCAGGTCAAACTCAGGATTGGGTGGAAAATAATTAAGCCCTGTAAAGGCTTTCTTTTGGCCCGGGGTAAGCGGGCTTTGCCCATCTTGGGCAAAAAATGCATCCTTCATCTTTCGGAATTCGTTCAGGTCGGTCATGTGGGTTCCTCTTATCACCTTAGATGCATACGATTATCGTGGAGTGACGCGTATATCTTGATGAGTTATTAATTCCTTAATATGTTGTGTCGCGCCTTTCTCTTATAATGGTTACGGGGAATAAGGAGGAAATTATGCCCAGAGATTTACCGCTCGGGAATGGTAATTTACTCGTCGCATTTGATCAAACCTACCAGATCCGTGACCTGTACTGGCCGCATGTCGGGCAGGAGAACCATGCCTTGGGGCACACCTTTCGGATAGGCGTGTGGGTGGAAGGCCATTTCAGCTGGTTCGATGACCCGCATTGGCAGCGTAGCTTAAAGTACAAGCCTGAGACCCTCGTCAGCGAGGTGCGGATGGAGCATCCTGACCTGGGACTCAGCCTCCAATGGGCCGACATGGTCGATTTCCATGAAGACCTGCTCATCAGGTGCGTGGAGATCAACAACCTCGAGCCCAGGGATCGAGAGATCCGCGTGTTCTTCCACCATGATTTTCATATCGATGGAAACGAGATCGGTGATACTGCCTATTATGAGCCTGAGCGGCGGGCGATCTTCCATTTAAAGATAAGTATTGGTTCATGATGAATGGGGCTGTGATTGTCCATGATGGCGAGCCTGGTCCGGGTTGGGATCCATCTCCCGATACCATGGAAGGTCTGGTGGTCGGGGTTCACCAATGGGCTTGTGGGTTGAAGGAGATCCGCAACTTGCAGGGCACCTGGAAGGATGCGGAAGATGGCGAGCTGGCCTGCGGGGTCGTTGCACATGGCTCGGTTGACTCAACCGTCGGTTTTAACCTGTTGATTGGGGCAGGCCAAAAACGAATGTTGTACTACTGGATGGCAGTTGGCCAGAATTTTGAGGCTGTAACCATCCTCAATCGCATGCTCCGGCAACGGGGTCCGCAGTTTTTCATCGACCGGACCGTGGCTTTCTGGCGTTTATGGCTGCGCGTCCACTTACCCGAAATGGATGACCTCCCTGAAAAGGTAAAAGATCAATATATGCGCAGCTTGCTGACCATTCATACCCAGATTGATGAAGGGGGTGCTGTCATCGCTGCCAACGATTCGGACATCAGCACCGATGTGCGCGATACCTACAGTTACATGTGGTCGCGTGATGGCTCGCTTGTCACGCATGCCTTGAATAAAGCCGGTTACCTCGATCTGCCGCGCGCATTTTTCCTGTTTTGCGACCGGGTGCACAGCCGTGAAGGTTACATGCTGCATAAATACAACCCAGACGGCTCTTTGGCTTCTAGCTGGCTTCCCTGGGCAGTTGACGGTGCAAAGAACCTGCCGATCCAGGAGGATGAGACCGCCCTGGTTTTATGGGCTTTGTGGGAGCATTTCTCGCGTTACGGGGATGTTTCGTTTATCAAGCCTCTGTACCGCACGTTGATCTGCCCATTGGCAGACTTTATGGCAGATTTTCGAGAAAAAACCAGTGGGCTGCCACTGCCAAGCTACGACCTGTGGGAAGAACGCCTTGGAATATTAAGCTGGACCGTAGCAACCACCTGGGGTGGCCTAATGGCTGCAGCCCGTTTCGCGGATGCGTTTGGCGAAAACGAGCGGGCTCAACGATACAACCAGGCAGCCAGCGAGATCAAGGCTGGGGCTGAGGCCCACCTCTGGCAGCCGGACCTGGAGCGCTTCGTACGCATGGTCAATGTCTATGATAAAGGCGAGTGAGAGATCGATGCCACGCTCGATGCCAGCCTGGTGGGGCTATGGCAGTTTAGCATGTACAAGCCAGATGATCCGAAGATCGTATCGACCATGCAGGCCATCCATGACAAGCTGTGGGTGAAGACCAACGTAGGAGGGGTGGCACGCTACACTAATGACCATTACCACCAGGTGAGCCAGGATATCGCCAATGTGCCGGGCAACCCCTGGTTCATCTGTACATTGTGGCTGGCGGAGTGGTTGTTGCAGGTTGCTACGAGACCTGATGACCTAAAGCCTGCCCTTGAGCTCCTGGAGTGGGTGGCAGGGCATGCCCTGCCCAGTGGGATATTAGCTGAGCAAGTTGACCCATACACCGACCAGCCGGTATCGGTCAGCCCGCTTACCTGGAGCCATGCCGCATACGTCAGCACCGTGCTTACCTACCTGCAGCGAAAAAACCAACTGAAGGCGGTTAAATAAATAAGGGCAGGTTGAGGAAACCTGCCCTCACATGAATTTCAGATCCTAGCCAATTTTTGTCCCGCATTCCGGGCAGAATTTGGCACCCTTCGCCTCAGCACCGCAGTTCGGGCAGTGGGTAGGGGCTTGTTCCATTTTATTGCCACAGTTGGGGCAGAATTTGGCACCGTGCGTCTCGGCACCGCATTTGGGGCAGGTGGTGGCAACCGGTTGGGTCATGGGTGAACCGCACTCCGGGCAGAATTTGGTCCCTGGGGCTGCCAGGGTCCCGTCATTGGGGCACACGGCCATCTGGGAAGTAGCTTTGCCTGCGGCTTCCACCGATTTCCCGATGCTGTCTAAGGCCCCACCCAGGCCGAAAGCCGTGGCAAAGCCCTTGATAGCAGCACCTGCCTGGGCGCCGCGTGCTTCGGAAATTTCCTGTGTGCGCGGGCTGTCTTCCTGGCAAAAGCCACTTTGAGCGTCGAAGTCCGACAGGCAAACGATGCGGTTGCAGGTTGGGCATTCGCCAAAATGCACCTGGCATTGCTTCCAGGCTGATTCTAGCTGAGCGGGGCTCATCTTGTAACTATAGCGCGGGTCTTCTCCGACCACATTTTCAGCCACCGCGTCACCGACCAGGGGTACTTTGCGCAAGAATCCACCCAGGGCTGACTTGCCAATATCCTGTTTCACGGTGTTAGCGAAATCAGGTTGGCTGCGGAATTCACGCCCGCACATATCACAATAAAAAATGGCATACGGGCCAGCGCCATCATTGCGGATATCGTAGCGCGGCATACGAGAGAATGGGGACATACTATGCTCCTTTGATAACGATATTTCTTATGATTAAGAGGATTGCTGTAAGAAGTAAGTATACATCGTGGGTTAAGTGGATGTCAAGCGAAGATGGAGGGGGAGAGTGTACAGAATTGAGAGGTGGGCGGGTCTGTCCACGAATACACGAATAAGTAGCGATGGCTAGTCAAATTCGTGAATTCGTGATGTTTTTATTCGCCGATAGTTGTTCTTTAATATGTCTGTCGATAAAAAGACCTCGAATACAGAAAATCAACCCAATAAATCCCTTCTTTCTTGGCATTTCTATTTGTGGATGGTTTTTATCAGATGATATACTTGCCCGCATGACCATCAAAGCCATCATTTTCGATCTCGGCGGGGTCTTACTCCGCACAACCGATTTTTCGCGGCGTGAGCTCTTGGCTGCGCGCCTCGGTATGACCCATCCTGAGCTGGAGGAGCTGATTTTCTGGGGAGAATCGGGCAGTAAAGCACAGCGGGGAGAAATCAGCGTTAAGCAACACCTCGAATATGTTCGATCTGTTCTCAACCTGTCGCAAGAGAAATTCAAAGAGGTGATCGACACTTTCTTCGCCGACGATGCCCTAGACTACGACCTGGTCGATTATATCCGCAGCCTGCATTGTACATATAAAACCGCCCTGCTCAGCAATGCTGCCAATGATTTACGCAAGCAGATTGCCGAGAAGTGGCATTTCGAGGATGCGTTTGATACGATGGTCATCTCCGGTGAGGTGGGGATGGTCAAGCCCGACCCGCAGATCTACCGGTTGACGCTCGATCGCCTTAGGGTTCAGGCAGGTGAAGTAGTCTTTGTGGATGATGTCCAGCCAAATGTTGACGCTGCCGTACGGGTTGGCATGCAGGGCATCCGATTCAGGGATGCAATGCAAGTGCGGCAGGATCTTGCAGCGCTTCTCGTAGAGCATTGATGGATTCCATGGCGAAGATCCGGGCAGTTATTTTTGATTTTGGAGGCGTGCTTGTCCGCATGGTGGACGATCGTCCACGCCAGCAGCTGGCCAGCCAACTTGGAGTGACCTTATCCAGGTTGGATGAGCTGGTGTTTTCGAGCCTATCTGCCCAGCAAGCTTCACGGGGTGAGATCACCGTGGATATGCATTGGGAAGAGGTCAGGAAAGCCCTGCACATTGAGCCTGAAGCCATGCCTGCTTTCCTGGACAAGTACTGGTCAGCGGATGATGTCAATTGGGAGCTGCTGGATTATATCCGCAAGTTGAAGCCAGCTTATAAGATCGGTTTGCTCAGCAATGCCTGGGATAACCTGCGGCAAACCATGCACGAGCGTTGGCACATCGACGGCTTGTTCGACGAGCTGGTCATTTCGGCCGAGGTGAAGATGGTTAAGCCGGACCCACGCATCTTTCACCTGGCGTTGGAACGTATCGCCTGCCTTCCCGCTGAGTCAATCTATGTAGATGATATGGAAGAGAATGTCATGGCTGCGCGCAGGGAAGGCCTGCTTGCCATCCATCATCGGGAAACCAGGAGCACGATCTCCGCGCTTGAGCAATATCTTGCCATGGAGTGAATCCGATACTATGCTCCAGGTGCTTTCACATTACCAGGCTGAAGATGTGCTCAACGCAAGGGCTCGGAAAGAAGTTTCATTAAGCCTGTCCCTGGATTTGGGGATGACCTCGGCAGAATTACACCTGGACGAGAATGGTTTACACCTACCCGGAGCAGGTATTCTGCCTTGGGAAGTGCTGGAAAAAATAGCTGGCTCATCTTCAAGCTGTTATGCCATCGAAGATGGTTCAGCCCGCCCGATCCAGTTTTATTCAGACACGACCGACCGGTTATACAGCCTTTACCCGACTGCGAGCGCTCCCACCATGTTAATTTCTGGCATTCCCATGCACCGCATCAAGGGAACCGACCCGCACAGGGATACCCTTGAAAAGATCCGTGCGGTAAAGCCTGTGGTGGGTCAGGTGCTGGATACAGCCACCGGCCTGGGATATACTGCCATCGAAGCTGCCAGGACCGCTGAGCATGTGACCACCATCGAGCTTGACCCAGCTGCGCTGGAAGTATGCCGCCTCAATCCCTGGTCGCAAGAGCTGTTCGACAATCCGAAGATCACCCAGCTAATCGGAGATAGCTTTGATGTCTTGGTGGGATTACCGGATGCACGCTTCACGCGTGTCATCCATGATCCACCTGCCTTCAGCCTGGCAGGTGACCTTTATTCGGGTGAATTCTATCGTGAGCTGTACCGGGTGATGCGTAACCACAGCCTGTTATTTCATTATATAGGCGATCCCGAGAGTAAGTCGGGCAGGAACATCACCGCCGGTGTGATCCGCAGGCTGGAGCAAACGGATTTCAAGCAGGTGCGCCGGGCCCCCCGGGCTTTTGGCGTGGTCGCTGTAAAGTAGAAGTACAGGTAGTGAAACAGGTTGATAGTCATTCTGGAGGAATTATGGAATTAACGTCGCTCAACATCTATCAGGCTGCACAGCTGCTTGAGAGAAAAGAGATCTCGCCCGTCGAGCTAACTCAGGCGCACCTGGTGCGCATCCAGCAACTGGACGACAGGCTGAATGCATTTATCACCATCACCCCCGAGCAGGCATTACAGCAAGCCCGCCAGGCTGAGCAGGAGATCATCGGCGGAAACTATAAAGGGCCTTTGCATGGCATTCCCCTGGCTCTTAAAGATTTGTTTGAAACCGAGGGTATCCGCACCACTGCTGGGTCAACTTTCTTTACCGATTACATCCCTGAAGAAGATGCCGCCGTGGTCAAAAGCTTGAAGGAAGCAGGCTGCGTGTTACTGGGGAAGCTCAACATGCATGAAATCGCATTGGGAGTGACCAACGAAAACCCTCATTTTGGCGATTGTCGCAATCCATGGGATCTGTCTTGCATCACCGGCGGATCATCCGGCGGGAATGCAGCTGCCTTAGTTGCTGGAATGTGTATGGGTGCCATCGGCAGCGATACCGGCGGTTCCATCCGCATCCCTTCGGCATTATGTGGTGTGGTGGGTCTCAAGCCGACCTATGGAAGAGTCAGCTTGCGCGGCGTGATCCCTTTGAGCTGGAACCTTGATCACGCGGGTCCGATGGCAAGGTGTGTACAGGATGTGGCGCTTCTATTGCAAGCCATCGCAGGCTATGATCCACAGGATGCCTGGTCAGTGGACCAACCTGTGGACGATTATCTACACATACCGGACGAGAGCATACAAGGTTGGCGGGTCGCTGTGGCAAGCAACGAGTATTTCTCTGACTCTGAGGTCGTCGAGAAAGATGTCCATGAGGCAATCAATCGTTCAGCAAGGATATTCGAATCCTTAGGTGCACAGGTAGAAGAGCTGGCATATCCGAATGCCCGCGAGGCAGCCATGGCAAATGGGCTGATGACGCCTGCAGATGCGGCAGCATTTCACCACCAACGCCTGTCTGAGAATCCGCATGGGTTTGGGCCGGATGTGCTTACCCGCTTGCAAGCTGGTGCATCCTTTAGCGCAATTGAATATTCACTGGCCAGGCGTGTGCAGACCATCCTGCGTTGCCAGTTCAATGAATTCTTCAATGATTACGACTTGCTGCTCACCCCAACTGTATCAATTACTGCCCCAAAACGAGGCAGTGCCGATGCAGTCGAACGCGCCAGGTTACTCACCCGCTTCACCGCCCCGTTCAACCTGACAGGTTTGCCGGCTCTCTCGTTGCCGTGTGGCTGGTCACAGTCCGGACTGCCCATCGGTCTTCAGATCGTGAGTAAGGCCTGGGCAGAAAATAAAGTTCTATTAGCTGGTGAGCTTTTTGAGAGAAGCATCAATCTGCCACGGCAGATCGCTTCACTCGTGTAGATTTCGCAATTCAACAGCCTGTTTGAAGGCAGTTTCAGCGAAAAAGTAAAGTAGCAACAGGGCGATCAATGCCACTACCAGGTCATACGGGCTGACAGTTCCTGTGACAGAGCCCAGCGAATAGCTGATCTTCTGAATGCCGAAGATGAGCATGGACGTATTGAGAAGGATAGCCAGCACCCGGACCTCGGTGGGTCCCAATTTCCCATAAGAGATCTTGAATTCACCCATCACATTCATCCGGACATAAACAAGCACCGACATGGAAATATAGGCGATGCAGCACATGGCTGCTACTGAAAAACTAACATAAAATGTCATTCCCAGGCCAAGTATGATGATGATCTCAGTTAAGCAATCAGTGACGTGGTCGATGAAGAAGCCATATTTTGGGCGCTCGATGTGCCGGTAACGTGCCAGGGTACCATCCAGGCTATCCCCAAACCAATTGATGATAAAGCCCAGTGTAGCCAGCCACAAGAATGCCGGGTTGGCCCGGCTCAGTCCATACCCCAGGGTGATGATCAGTGCACCGATGATACCGATCACCGTCATCAAATCGGGTGTTGCCCAGGCAGGTAAATGGGCTGCCAGCCACTGAAGGGCAGGGCGTTCAAGCGGTCCTAACAAGATGTCATTCACCCGCTTATGATCCTTGATATCACTCATTATTCCCTCCAGTCATGTGCTCATCCAGGGACAAGATCCATGATGTCCGGCCATAGCGGGAAGGTCATTGCCCACTGGCTGGGGTATTGCCTAATGTAGCCTTCTGCCACGCGCAAGATCTTTTCAGCATTGAGGACGATCTCAGCCTGCCGGTCAGGATGGGGTTCCATCTCGATCGGATCAGAGAAAAGGAAATGGTAGCGTTTATCCGGCAGCCAGACAACACCTGCCATAAGGACCGGCACCTGGGCTTTAAGGGCCAGGAATACATGGTGCACGGGCAGGGCGGCTGGTCGTCCGAAGAAGCTTGGACGGTAGAGATTGCTCTCTTCCGGTCGATCAATCCCGGTCATCACCACGCCACCATTCTGCAGGTATCTAATTGCCTGTTTGATCGCGCCTGGGGTTGTGGGATGGATGTTCATGCCCTTTTCCCTGCGCATCTCCAGCTGTTTTTGATAGCCTGGGTTAAGGTCGGGTAAAACCAGATACATGGCCTTTACACCCACAGTCCCTGCAGCCTGGCCGATAAAATCGAAACTGCTTAGATGCACGGCTGAGATCACCAGGCCTCGTTCGGTAAATTCAGGCCGGTGAACAAATTGTTCTGCAATTGGGTCGACATGAATGATTTTTCTAAAAATCTCGGGGTTATTGATGTTGTGGTAGAGATCGAAGATCGAGTGGGCGGTGCTGCGGAAATTGTCACGCACAGCATGGTCGAGGTCATCTGTAGATAAATTCTCACCTCGCGCCACCCACTGGTTCAAGCGGGCTGCCTGCACCAGTGGCCAATCTTTCCGGGCTGCGATCCGGTCAGCCGCGAATGAAGCAATACCACGGCCCATCCAGGCGGGCATGTATCTGCCAATGAAATAGGCGAGATTTAAACCGTAGCGGCTGTTGATAATATTTCTTGCTTCAGTAGCCATAAATGTCAGAGCAATCAGGAGATTCAATTTTAACATGAGATATCCAAAAATTATGCTTTTGATTTCGGTCGCCTGGAAATCAACCGGCACACCAAGTTAATGTGATGATATTCACTGGAAAGATTAGCTGTTTATCGGTTAACATGCCATGTTCTGAAAAGTATAATGATTGGATAAGATAAGTCTAAATTTGATACCCAGGGTAAGGAAAATTTTCTATGAGTGATACCACAAAGAATGAAGGATCGATCGCGGAAGCACTACCAACCGTCAAGAAAGGACCGCGTGGTCAGGTGATGATTTTCGCTAACTGGTGCAAAGGTTGTGGAATCTGCGTGGCCTTTTGCCCGACCGGTGTCCTGGCACTCGATGATGACGATCACCCGGTGGTTGTGTACCCTGAAAAATGCACAGCCTGCCACTGGTGTGACACGCATTGCCCCGACCTGGCCATCATCGTCAAGAAGATTGATTGAAAAGGAGGGCAGATTGACCGTTCGATTAATGCAAGGGAATGAGGCAGTTGGCTGGGGTGCAATTGCCGCGGGTTGTAAATTCTACGCTGGTTACCCGATTACGCCGTCCACCGAGATCGCCGAGATGTTATCGCGCGAGCTGCCCAAGGTGGGTGGGAAATTTATCCAGATGGAAGATGAGATCGCCAGCCTGGCAGCCTGCATTGGTGCCTCTGTTGGTGGGTTGAAGTCATTAACTGCTACCTCGGGACCAGGCTTTTCATTAATGCAGGAACACATTGGTTATGCCGCCATGACCGAGGTGCCGGTGGTTGTGGTGGATGTTCAGCGCCTGGGTCCAAGCACAGGTCAGCCAACCAGTGCCTCCCAGGGCGATGTGATGCAGGCGCGTTGGGGCACCCACGGCGACCATCCGATGATTGCCCTCAGCCCTATTTCAGTCAGCCAGTCATTCGACCTGACTGTAAAGGCGTTCAACTTTTCCGAAAAATACCGCACGCCAGTAATTCTGTTGCTCGACGAAGTGGTCGGGCACATGCGCGAAAAGATCGAGCTTCCCGATTTTGAGAGTGTGGAACGTGTGGAGCGTATCGCTACCGACGTGCCGCCGGAATGGTATAAACCTTATGGGGATACCCTCAGCGATATTCCACCCATGGCGAATTTCGGTGAAGGTTACCGTTATCACATCACCGGCCTGTTCCATGATGTGCTGGGTTACCCCACCACCCGCCTGGATGAGATCGATCCATGGATCGAGCGCGTCCACCGCAAGATCGATCGCAATCTGAACGATATTATCCTGGTCGAAGAGGATCTGTCCCCGACCGATAAGACCGTCGTGGTAGCCTACGGCGCCTCTGCCCGTAGTGCCCGGCACGCAGTCAAGCTGGCCCGCCAGCGCCGGACCAAAGTGGGTATGGTTACGCTATTAACCATCTGGCCTTTTGCGGAAGAAGAGATCAGCCGGGTAGCCCACACCGCCAAGCGCATCATCGTGCCTGAGATGAACCTTGGGCAGCTGGCCCTGGAGGTGGAACGGGTGGCTGGGCGCAACAAAGTGGTGAGAGTGAACCGCGCCAACGGTGAGATGGTCACCCCACAGATGATCCTTGAAGCAATAGAGGGCAGGTAAGCATGCCAACACACCCTGAACATACCGAATATTTGTACTTACGTCCAACGAAAAAATTCCCCAATGTCTGGTGCGCTGGCTGTGGCATCGGCATCGTCATGAGTGCCCTCATCCGGGCCATCGATCGCATCGGGCTTGACAAGGATGATGTTGCCCTGGTTTCTGGGATCGGCTGTACCGGACGTATGCCTGTTTACATGGATTTCAACACCATTCACACAACGCACGGCCGCGCCCTGGCTTTCGCCACGGGGTTGAAAATCGCCCGCCCCGCCTTGAAAGTGATCACCATCATGGGCGATGGAGATGCCTTGGCTATTGGTGGCAATCATTTCATTCATGCTGCTCGACGCAACATTGGCATCACCGCCATCGTGGTCAACAATGCCATTTATGGCATGACCGGTGGGCAATACAGCCCGACCACACCGATCGGAGCCCGGGCTGCGACCGCACCCTATGGGAACATCGAACCGCCCATGCCAATTTGCGAGTTGGCTAAGGCAGCTGGGGCAACTTACGTGGCGCGCAGCACGGTTTACCACGCAGTTGAGCTGGACCGCTTCCTCGAACAGGCCATCCGCAAGAATGGCTTTAGCCTGGTTGAAGCTGTCAGTTATTGCCATACTACCTACGGGCGGGTGAATAAACTCGGCTCACCGGTGGACATGATGCGCCAGCTCAAGGAAAATAGCGTTTCTGCCAGTGCCGCTGAAAAGCTATCGCCTGAAGAGCGGGAAGCCAAGATCGTGCGCGGTGTGATGCACGATGTCGAAAAACCCGAGTACACTCAGCTTTACGAAGAGCTCATTCAAAGGGTGCAGGCGGAACAATCTGCCAAGCGGGTGAAAGCATAGGAGGCGACCAATGGCTGGTAAAAACCATGGTGATCGGATGGAAATCCGTTTGGCAGGGGAAGGTGGCCAGGGCATGATCCTGGCTGGTATCATCCTGGCTGAAGCCGCAGCGATCTTCGACAACAAGAATGCTGCCCAAACCCAGAGTTATGGGCCGGAAGCACGCGGAGGAGCCAGTAAAGCCGAGGTGGTGATCTCGCAAGGTGAGATAGACCATCCCGAGGTGATCATCGCCGACGTACTGGTGGCGATGAGCCAGGAAGCCTGCGATAAGTATGCCGGTAATCTGAAGAAAGATGGCTTGCTGATCGTGGACCAGGAGAAGGTTGGCCGTGTACCATCCAGCCGGGCGATCAAGGTGCCTATCACCCGCCTGGCACAGGAAAGCAGCGGGAAAAGCATTACCGCAAATGTAGTGGCGCTGGGTGTCTTGGTCGGGTTGACCAGCGTTGTCTCTCGCCAGGCGATCATCCAGGCGGTTGCTGCCCGCGCACCCAAAGGCACCGAAGAGATGAACCGGGCTGCTTTATCGGCTGGCTTTGCTGCTGCTGACCTGGTAGGCCGCAAGCATCCGCACAAGGTGTGAACGATAAAATCAGGTTACGGGTTGATCTATATTCTCTTGACGCTTGAATAGTAGCGGTATAAAATACATTCACAATTGAATATTATCCACTTGGGTGCCATATCCCCCGGATGGGATGGCTCAAAGGCGAAGCCGGTAGGTAGCATGCAAAATAGTCCGGCGCTGTCACGCAACTGTAAAGGAATAACTCCTCAGCCAGGTCGCCCGCCCAAGTTGGGTTCACCAATACCTCGCTGGAAGGCACTGTGGACAATGCCAATCATTTAAAATGCATTTCACCCCTGTCGGATAGCGACAGGGGTTTCTTTTTTTGTGGGATAACATTTGGACGGAGAAGATCATGAAAAAAACCTTAGGATTGTTGCTCTCATTATTTGCTGGCTGCATGCTGGTAGCTGGGATGGTTAGCCTGGCACAGGTAAACCTTGTTTTTGCCCAATCAACTCCCAGCCAAGTGGATGTGATCCAAGCAGGCCTGGCATATCTTCAAAGCCAGCAGCAGCCGGATGGTGGCATCATGGGATTCAGCGGGGTCTCCGACCCCGATACAACCACCCGGACGGTGATCGCTTTTATCACTGCCAGGCAGCCTCTCAGCGATGTGGTTTCCACACAAAGTCTGTCGATGCTTGATTATCTGGCCAGCCAGGCTATATCATATACTCATGATACGACTGGCACATTATTCCCCGGGCGGGCTGGAATTTTATTAACTGCCGTTTCGCTGGCAGGTGGAAATCCTTCCGATTTTGGTGGTATGGACCTGGCTGGTGAGCTGGAAGCCAGTTTTCAAAGCCCTGCGGGGGCTTATAGCACCAGTGCCAGGGGAGACTTTAGCAGTGGCGCAGCCAGTGACCTCAGCCAGGCCTGGTCCATCTTAGGGCTGAGCCTGGCAGACCGGGCCATCCCTGCCGCAGCTACCGATTACCTAGTCAAATCACAGGCTGCGGACGGCAGCTGGGGAGCAGGCGACCCTGATACGACCGCCCTGGCGGTGACCGCCCTGCTTGCCAGCCGAAATCTCACTAACCAGGCTGACGCCATCCAAAACGCAATTGCCTATTTTCATGCCACCCAGGCTCCGAGTGGCGGTTGGAAGCCTGCCTGGGATACTGACCCGCTCAATGCCGATTCAACCGGGTGGATCATCCAGGCCCTGGTCTCAGCAGGCGAAGATGTGCGCGGGCAAAGCTGGAGCATGCAGCAGGCTAATCCCCTGGATGCCCTGCTGAGCTTGCAGAAACCTGATGGCTCGATCGGTGGCACCTACGCCAATACCTACAGCACCGCCGAGGCCATTATTGGCCTTTCTGGTGTACCCCTATCCGACCTTGTTACCCCTCCTGTCTCTCATCGCGCCGGGTTGGTGGTATTTTTTAGTGATAGCTCATTAGACACGGGCTGCATCAGCTTCACTGAGAGCACGATCACTGGCTTGGATTTGCTGGAGCGCTCAGGCTCGCCGGTAGAAACGGCCACCAACCCCAACCAGGGTACGGCTGTGTGCAAGATCGATGAGGTCGGGAATGCCTCTTCCGATTGTTTCGGAAGTATGCCCAATTATTGGTCTTACTGGCAGCTTGGTCCGAATGGCTGGGATTATGCTGTCACGGGGGCGGATCAAAGCCAGGTGATGGATGGGGCTGTCAATGCCTGGAGCTGGGGCACCGGGAACCCACCCCCCGTGCTGACCTTTCAAAATCTTTGCGAGGGCGCCTCGTACACCCTGCCGGCTTCGACGCAAACGACAGCACCTTCAACAGATACACCCGTGCCTCAACCAACCTCCAGCATTGCCGCTGCAACGCTCGCTCCAACCGCCACGGTGGCACCTGCAGCGACAGGGAGGATACCCAACAATTACCTGATCTATGCGGCGATCCTGTTAGTACTGGGCGTGTTGATTATCATCCTGTTCCGCCGGGGTGGAAAATAAATGAAAGAGAGTCGGGTGAATTCTCACGCCGGAGAAAGTGACTGAGCATGAGATCCCGCCTGTTCAACGCTGCAATATACCTGGCTGCCACATTGTCAGGGTTGTTGGTGCTCCTCTATCCATTCTTCTTGCCGGTTGCCACCCAACAGACTGGCTTTGGCACCTTACGCACGAATGAGCTTCCGTTCATGATGACCTTCTTGCTGGCCTTATGCCTGGTCGTCCTATTGTTTGAAGCCCAGGACCAGATGGTGAACACCAAGCTGATTGCTTTGTTGGGCATCCTGGTGGCGATCAATTCAGCCTTGCGTTTTATTGAAACCGCAGTTCCTGGCCCAGGGGGCTTTACCCCGATTTTCTTCCTGATCATCCTGGTCGGTTACGTGTTTGGTGGCCGGGTGGGTTTCCTGATGGGCGCTCTCACCATGCTGGTGTCGGCGGTGGTAACGGGTGGCGTGGGTCCATGGCTACCAGCACAGATGTTTACGGCAGGCTGGGTGGGGATGAGTACGGTGATCCTGCGTCCCATCGTGGCAAGGTTCACGGTAAGGACCAGTGGATCGAAAAAAGCTGCCAAAATGGAGGTATCCATCCTGGCAGGTTATGGTTTGGTGTGGGGTTTCTTGTACGGGGCTGTGATGAACCTATGGCAGTGGCCATTCATCATGGGCCCTCTCAACCAATCTTACGTAGCTGGACTGGGTTTGCTTGGCACCCTGCGTCACTACCTGGCTTTTTACATGGTAACTTCATTGGTGTGGGATGTGATGGCTGCCCTGGGAAATCTATTCTTAATGTTACTGCTGGGTGAGCCCGCCCTGCGGGCATTACGGCGTTTCCGCCAGCGTTTTGAATATTCCTATGTCTCCGGTTCGCAACCTATGCTAGATCAACATGAAGAAAGGCTGACCGGATGAAACAACCCTGGGCCTGGGTAGCCTGGCTGATCACCATTATCATTATCTTGTCATTTACTCGCAACCCGTTATACCTGGTATTGATCTTGATGTGCGTCAGCTTCGTGGCGATCGTCCTGCGCCAGGCGGGAGGGGAAGCGCGCAATCCATTCCCATTATGGAAGTTGGCGGTATGGATCATGTTGCTCTCCACCCTGTTTAATGCCCTGACCTCCCATTATGGCCAAACAGTCCTGTTTACTATCCCGGGCAATCTACCGCTGTTGAGCGGCCCGGTGACCCTGGAAGCCATGGTCTACGGGGCGATCAATGGCTTGATACTGGTAGGGATGTTGGCCAGTTTTATGGTCCTTAACCTGGCATTGACGGTACGTGAATTGATCAGCCTGATCCCCCAGGCATTTTTCCCGGTCGCGGTGGTAACCTCCATCGCGGTGACCTACCTGCCCACCACGATCCGGCAGTTCCACAGGATCCGCGAGGCCCAGGCCATCCGCGGGCACCAGATGCGTAGCCTGCGTGATTGGCTCCCCCTCTGGATGCCGCTGCTGGTAGGTGGTTTAGAGCACGCCATGCAGCTGGCTGAAGCCATGACGGCGCGTGGGTTCGCCAGTGAAAAGGTGCATCCGGGAAAAAGAGCATCAATCTTACGTCTCTTGATGATTCTCGGGCTGGTCATGCTATCCGTGGGATGGATCAGCCAATTGGCTGGCGCAGGGTTGTATGGGACCGGTTTGCTCCTGGCTGGGGCGATCATCATCATCGGCGGAATGCGCTACTTAGGGAGAAGGTCTACCCGCACCACGTATCATAACCCTGGCTGGGCCTGGCAGGATGTGTTGACCATGTTGGTATCGCTGGGCATCCTCGCATTATGTGTGCTGCCCATCCCTTGGGTTAATCAAGCAACCCTGTATTACGACCCCTATCCTGTCTTAACTTTCCCCCTTTTTGATCCGCTGCTCGGACTGGCCATGTTAGGGTTGCTTATCCCCGGCGTGCTTAACTTGATCAATTTGCAACCCACCAGAAAAGCTCGTCACAAACTGGTTGAGCCAGGCTGAAATGCACGGATGTTATAATACCGGGCAAGATAGTGACCCTCAGGGAGATGGAAAATAGAAGTGTCCGAGACCTGGCAGCATAATATTCAAAGATACCGGAGCATCCTGGCACAGGACCAGGGACCTAAATTGGTGAATATCGTCTCTGGCAGCACCGCCGACCGGGAGTACTGGCAGGATCGCCTTGAATTGACCCGCCGGGATGTGTTCAGGTGTGATGGAGATACGATGGTTGTCTCCAGCCTTGAAAAGACGCGTAAAGGGAATTTCCTGGGCAGCATCAATGCCTGGCTGGCATTGCGAAAGGCAATGGATGGCAGGCAGCGACCGCCTGTCACCCTGATGAACATGGTCTTCGGTTTGGGCAAGCGCCTCAGCCCGTTCACCCAAGCCCTCACCAACCGCAAACCGGCCTTTCCGACCCCGATGAAAAGCTCGTATGGCGAGCTATATCTGAGCACGGTAGATGCTGCTTCCATGTCAGCTACCCTGTGGCTGCACCACCTCGAGAGCCATGGGTTTCGTGGCATTGTTGTCAAATGGGGTGATGAAGCGGTTATCCCAGGCAAGATCTGGCAGGCTCGTCCGGATGAATACGATGCTGTGGATGGGATCCGCTTCGTCTGGCAGACCGAGCCAACCGAAGACCTGGCGCGCGAGAAGGAATGGGTGGAATTCAAGGCATCCTCCTCGAAGATGACCTACCAGTTCACCCGCCAGGGACTGGAGGGCCTACGGAAACGGTTAGCCAGGCGTGGACAGGACCGCCTGATCGGGGTCAACCTGGGCAGCCTGGGGATCAGCTACCGTTTGATGGAAGTAGCCGAGGAAGTGTTTAAGGGGGATTTGCTGGACGAGGGCAAGTGGGTGGATTGGGACCCTTACACCTGGATCGCCCTGGCCTGCCCGACAGAAGCCGAGTGGCGCGCGGAAGCCGTGTTTGAGGATGGGATTGGGAAGACCGGTATACGTGAGCTTGAGGCACGCTTCCCTGATTTTTATGCACAGATCAAGCGTATGCGGGATACCTTCCAAGAACGCTATGGTCGCCAACCAACCATCAAGGTACTGGATTTTGGCCAGCCTTTCTGGATGGATTGGGGGCTCCATTTGAGCCTGAGGCGCTCCATGGAAGCTTTGATCTCAGGAACAGACCTTGGGATCACCACCCGAGAGCTATTCCAGCTGCCCCACGAACGCGATCACCATGGGAATATCCTCCTGCGCAGCTCGGTTCCGAGTGGCGCGGATATCCGCAATTCTCTGCTGGTAGACACACTGATCACCGGGAGTGATACGGTGATACACGGTGGGGTAGTGGTGGCAGGCAAGCATGGCACGCTGACCATGCCGGATGGTGGGGCTGCCCTTTTCTGTGCAGCCGATTGCATACAATTCAACGGGCCACATGCCATTGCCTTTAAGGTGGTTGACGCTGATGCCCGGCTTGCTGAGGGCGATCGCTCGACCTGCTTATTTTACTCAGACGGCGTCTTGGGGATGCGTTCGAATGAGTCCATCATCCAATACGAGGGAGATAACTACTCGCAGCCTGTAATGGGTAATCCGATCTCGTTCGAAGAAGCGACCAGGCGGATGTTCATGGAAGACACCCGCCTGGTGGAGAAACGCTGGTTTGATGAATGGTCGCAGTGGGGTCGTTAACCACAGCTCTATGGTTGGATCACCGTAGTGACGGATTGAGCTACATTGGCATTGGGGGCGGTGATCCACACGGTTGTATCCCCGGCCTGGTATAAGCTGGTATATCCGCCGGAATAATTCCATGTCGCGGTATTTCCCTGTATTGAAGCAGACACTCCAAAACGGTTCGTAGCGTATTTACCAAAAGCGGTTGCGAATTGGGCTGCATCCTTGCTGCTATCCCACACGGTTTTCATTACGAAGACCGTCTCACCTGTAGCATCATTGTGGAGTAAAACATATTCGTCACCACCCCAGCCTGCGGCTGCATCTTGGCCAGTCGCATCATCCAAACGCGCATCGGCATTGGCACCCCGCGCCAGGATGAGGTAGGTGTACCACTCTCCCATCTGGTTGCGCGAGACTTCTCTCCAGCCTTCGCCGAGGACCGTGGTCAGGTCCGGTATATCGACTGGGATGGGTTTATCGGAAGGATAGAGGTTGGGGTGCAGGATCTGTTCGGTAGAGACGGGTGGGTAATTATACACGTCATCGACGGCTGGCCATCCGCCGTTCTCATAAATATCCAGCACAAATTTCGCTCCCTGGTTGTAGGGGAAACCGAAGTTATCCTTGAGGAAAGCTGGAGCACTATCGTAGATGGGGCTTTTATAGGTGCTGTAGAATGACTCAACCTGTTGTTTATCTTGAGCTGTGGCGTAATATTGTAACCAGAGCGTTTGCGATAATGTGGCGTCCCCTTCAATTAATGCCAGGTTGGCAGCATATCGCTCTGAATCAGTTATTATCGTATCCTGGTTGAGCTCAAGGCCATTTTGGAGATCATAGTTCTGGTCTTGCAGGACGTGGGTGTACTCGTGCGAATAAGTATAACGCTCGAGGCCGTCAAATCCTTGCCCTCCAACCACAAACATCTCCTTAGTCTCGTTATCGTAAAACCCGGCAATTTGCTCGCTCATCAAGTTAATCATCAATGAGCGCAGGTCAAACCCAGGCTCCAGCAGGCCGATGGTCGAGTACTCAAGCACATCATCGGCAGCTTCTTGGTCAGAGTAACCTGTCGTGTAATCAGCAACCACATTCTGGCGCAGCTCATCTGGTGATAAGAGCACAAATGGAACAGGGTATTTCGGTTGCAGACCGCGTTCATCCACCACCTGGGTTTGAATTAAATTGATCTCATTCTGCTGGCTAGGGTCCAGCTGCGAGGTGGGGTAGGGAGTTTTGGTTGGTTCTGTAGATGTAGGTCGAGGCGTCTTCACCCGGGTTGGCGGTACTGTGCCGCCAGGAATCCGCGTGGGCACGTTGATGGGTATGCGGGTGGCAGTATTGGAAAAAACACAGGCCAGTGAAGTAATAAGTAGAAAAATTAGGGCAAGGGCAACTCGTTTCATTGAACTCTCTATTTGTGATGATCCTTATAGACGCTAACCTCCCACAGTAAAAACTCTGCGGGAGGTTAATGGTTGTGTAAAGTAAGGTCTAGTGATGGTGGGCAGCTTCAGCGGCTTCCGCCTCAGCCTTTGTTTTGTGAACTGTCCCATCCGGATGGTTGGGTGGGGAGTAGATCGTGTACAGCTGCAGCGCCTCGGTGGATGAGGTGTTGATCACGTTGTGAAAGGTACCGGCTGGGACAATGACTGCCTCCCCTTCGTGCACCACGTGCTCCTCGCTGCCACTGAAGACAAACTTGGCCTCGCCTTCTTCGATGCGGAAGAATTGGTCGACCGTGTTGTGTACTTCGTTGCCGATCTCTTCTCCAGGTTGCAGGCACATGACCACCAGCTGGGCGTATTTCCCAGTATACAGCACCTGGCGGAAGTATTTATTCTTTTCGGTCAGTTTTTCGATATCGCCTACAAAACCAGTCATAATCATCCTCCTGATCAGATTTAGGTTGGAAAGTTAATTTAAGTATAGCATGACTGTGGAGGATTATTATCTCTCGTTGGATTTATAGTTGGTGAGAATTTTGCCCTTCAATACTCCGTTTTTATCTACCAGCCACGCTGCCCCTCGTCCCCAAGCTGCATTTTCTCAATGCTACGTTGCTGATCGCCTTATTTCCCTTCACCCGCCTGGTGCATATGCTCACCTTCCCGATCACCTACCTGTGGCGTCGCTTCCAGGTTTTTATCTGGAATAAGCGCCTGGCCAGTAAAGGTTCTTAAGCGTGGATCCTGCTTCCGCTAATCCGATCAAGAACGGGGTCAGGGACCTGCTGCCAGGGTATTTTGCGCTGGTGATGGCGACCGGGATCGTATCCATAGACGCTCACCTGTTGGGATTGGCGGGCGTGGCTAGCGCTTTGTTAGTCAGTAATATTGGGTTTTACATCCTTTTGTGGATACTTTTCCTGTTGCGCCTGCTTTTCTATTTCAACCAAGTCGCGGCAGATATTCGGGATAACCTGCGTACGGCAACCTTTTTCACCCTGGTGGCGGGTTCATGCGTGCTTGGCAGCCAGTTCGTGGTGCTTTCAGCCGAAATCACTGTCGCAGGCATCTTGTGGGCCATCGGCCTTGCCTTGTGGCTGATCTTGATCTACCTGATCTTTATGAGCATGATGGTGAAAGTTGATAAGCCACCTATGGATCTGGGGATCAACGGCTCATGGCTGGTGGCTGTGGTGGCAACCCAATCCGTCTCGGTCCTGGGGACCCTCCTGGCTGGAAGTGCCGGTGAGCTTGAGCGACCCATGCTGTTTTTTACCCTGGCGATATACCTGCTGGGCGGGATGCTCTATATCCTGATCATCACCTTGATCTTATATCGCTTGTTGTTCTTCAGGCTGACGCCAGAACAGCTCACCCCATCATTCTGGATCAGCATGGGTGCGGTTGCGATTACAACCCTGGCCGGCGCATTACTCATTTTGAATGCAGGCCAGTGGGACTTTTTAATCGAGCTGGTGCCTTTTCTAAAAGGCATCACCCTCATGTTTTGGGCAACTGCTACCTGGTAGATTCCGCTGCTCGTGGTGCTTGGCATTTGGCGGCATATCATCCACCGTTTCCCTCTACGCTATGACCCGCAGTACTGGAGCATGGTGTTCCCCCTCGGGATGTATACGGTGAGCACCTTTCATTTAGCCAAGGTGCTTAGCTTGCCATCTTTATACGCTATATCCCATTATTTTTTCTATGTTGCCCTGGCAGCCTGGTTGGCTGTATTGGCTGGGATGCTTTATTCCCTGGCAGTAACAGGGTTTTCAACTCGCTCCTCCATATCTAGCTCAGGAACCTGATTCGCCCAGGGTAGCCTGTACCTGTATCTCCCGGCCGTTGCGCATCACCGTGAGGGTCACCGTATCACCCGCTATGTATTGGAACAGGGTGTTGATGTAGGCGTGGGTATCATCAAGGGTCGTGCTATCAATACCGGTGATGATGTCGCCTGCCCGCAAGCTAGCCTTGTCAGCTGGGCTGTTGCTGGTCACATCGGTGATATAAACTCCATACTGCACAGGCAAGCGGTAGATGGCTGCCACCCGCGGAGTGATGGGTTGCCAGTTGATACCCAGGTAGGGTCGCGAGACGTAACCCTTCTGGATTAGCTGTTCTGAGACAACCCGGGCCGTGTTGATCGGGATCGCGAAACCAAGGCCCTCCGTAACCGTCCCCGAATTGCTGCTGCGGATGATCAGGGTGTTGATGGCGATAACTTCGCCAGCCAGGTTGACCAGCGGCCCGCCTGAATTACCCTGGTTGATCGCTGCATCCGTCTGGATCAGGCCGTCGATTGTATATCCCTCCCCCGTGTCAATAGAACGCCCGGTGGCACTCACCACTCCCGCGGTCACGGTGTTCTTGAAATCGCCCAAGGGTGAGCCGATGGCGATGACCGTCTCACCGGGGTTCAGCGCGTCGGAATTGCCCAGCGTGGCGACGGCAGGTATCGTGCCGTTGACCTTAAGTACCGCCAGGTCAGAATATTGGTCACTCCCCACCAGGCTGGCATCTTGCTGTGTCCCGTCGGCAAAGATCACCTGCAGCTGTTGCGCCCCTTCGATGACGTGGTTGTTGGTGAGTACATACCCATCGGTTGAAATGATCACGCCACTTCCGGTTGAAGTGGAATCGCCGGTATATCCGAAGAAGGTCTGCTGACCTGGGATGGTACCAACCACCGTGACCACTGATGGCCCCACATCCTGGACTGCCTTGGTGACCGCGATTTCAACGTCAATAGTGTTCACCGCCAGGGTTTGTTCCTGGTTGCTGGCTGATTGGGCCTGCGCCGAAGATTGGGTAGTTGATAATGTAGAAACAGCCTGGTTCTTGCTCATCAGCTGGTAAACTACGACCCCTCCTACCATGGCGCCTAACATGGCAGTCCCTCCGAGAATGAAGATCGCCAAACTAAAACCAAGTAATTTTTTCCAGGTCATGCACGGTCTCCTGTAACTGCCGATAGATTTCTCAATACTCCTGACAAGTATAAAGTGAGGAGGTTCAGAAATTATTAAGATTAGATTTGTGAATTGTGTAGCTCGTGTCGGATAGGCGATCAGGTCAGGTCCATGCCCCCATCGTTCTGCGGTGGACTAGATGACCACCGTTTTGTTGATGCGGTGTCGCGATCATGTCCCAGCCTGATGATCTGGCCCTGGTGTCAGAAGTTACTCGCCAGGGCCAGATCGGGAATTATTAGGCTTAATGAACTGTTAGCACCCAGGACAATTTAGAACTAGTGAACCTCACCTATATGCCGATATATAAACACCTTGTCCAGCCTTAACCGAGGCTACGGAACGTCATGCTCCAGCTTCGCAGAGAGGTCATAATCAAAGATCTGGCTGCCATTAGATGCCTCACCCGCCTCTATCCCGAGCGTGAATGAGCTTGGGCCACCGCAGATCAGCGGGTTAACCTTGTAATTGTCAAAGCGCACATCCAGGTTGGGTTGATCATAGGTCCAGACGATCAGCCCAAAGTAGCGCGGTCCTGTGTAGAAGCTGTCAGACACTGTGGCTAATAAATTCCCATTGGCATACGCCTTGATATTCGATCCATTGCGCTCAACCACGATCTTATTGGAAGCAGAACCCTGGTGGACATATTCTGAATAAGCTTGCGCCAGGATGGAGTAATAACCGCTGGGATCATAACGGTAGATGCCGTACCAGCCGTCATTATAGACTTCCATGGTATAGAATGACGACCAGTCTTGCGCCAGCCCAAACACCAGTCCGTAGGAGCCCATCGTGCCATTCTGGTTACGCAGATCGACACTCATATAATAATCGGATGCCTGTATGCCAGGCCGAGCGCCTGCACCTGCTCCGGTAGGTCGGAGAAATATCTGGTATTCGCCATTGTTATAGGCATACAACACATTCCCAGCATCCTTGTTCGGCCAGCTATAGGCGGGGACGGCGAAATCGTCAAAGAAGATCGATGGGCAGGGCTTTTGCACCATTGGCAATAAGTTTTGGTGAATATCCAAGGAGATGGGGCTGATATCATCCACCTGGATCAGGGTGGAGCTGCCGAACAGGAATTCCAGCTGACCGTCGTTGTCGACATCATCAAGCGCCATGCTGTTGAGCGAACCCCACTCATCGTTTATTTTGAATTCCCAGAATGATGGATAGGTGGGAGAACCGATCCACAACAGGCTTTGATGCGTCTCATATAATCCTATGCTGCCCAGCAGCACCAGCTCACGGATGCCGTCCTCATCCACATCCGCTGAAGCAAGCTCTTTGGGGGTGACTTCACCCAGGGCACGTTGCCAGGTGACAGGGAACCCGGCTCCACCCCATCCTTGCAGGATATGATGTGTGCCATCTGCTGAGACGACCAATGCCAGTCCAGCCTCCGCTTGCGAACCGCCTTCGGTGACCGCTACAAGCTCTCCGCCTGTCACACCGCGGTGTAGTTTTTGGTCCCATGTACCCGAGGTGACAATATATACGCTCGCTCTGGTGAGCACTACAATCTCCTGGATGTTATCTGCATCCACATCACCTGCCGCAACATCCTGGATATCAGCATCCAGCACACCGCTATCCCACTGGATCACGTTGGAAGCACCGTTGTAGACCTGCACATTTTTACCTCCCAGGCCAAGGATGACTTCGTCTATACCGTCATCGTCGATATCCTTCAGGAACATCGCCCGCGGTGCGCCTCCGGAGCCGATCGCTGGACTGGTCCACTCAACGGAATGGGAAACGCCATCATAAGATTGTAAGCGCGTGTCATACCAGTTATCCCCTCCAATGATGATCTCCAGCGCCGGATCCTGGTCCAGCTGCCCGATGGCAAGCTGGTAGATATTAAAATATGATCCAGCTGCATCTACACTCCACTCAACCATGTGGGTTTGCCCATCGTACACCCGGATGGTGCCACCTTCGTATCCGCTGACCGAGCTGAAGGACGCAAGCACGAATTCACCGCGGCCATCCAGGTCAATGTCTCCTGCGGCAGTGTACAGGGGACCATCCAGGTCATCTGTGCCCCACAGCACAGCCTGGCTCACCCAGCTACCCACGAACAGGGCATCCTTGCCACTTGAGGATAAACCGGCTCCCCATACGACCTCGTCGGTGCCATCGTTATTGGCATCTCCCACGCCAATCCCAAAAACGCCGTGTTCAGGATTGGGGATCGACCATAGATAGGCACCATCATCCCCCTCATAACCAGTGATGCTGCCCCACTGCCCATTCCCCACCAGCACTTCAGCATAGCCGTCGCTGTTCACATCCGCTACCGCAATCTCTTCTAAGTCACCCAGGTCTGGGCTTTGCCATTTAATCAGCTGCGATTCACCTTCGAGCACAACTGCGCTGCCCCAATCCTTGACGAAGCCAATCTCATCCCGGCCGTCAGCATCCACATCGCCGGTGCCGACGCTGACACCAAAACCACCACTGTAGGCCCATTCCTGGGTTTTTGATGCGGCATTCAACACGTGCCCAGGCAGGCTGTTGACCACGATCTCTTTCACATTGTCATTGTCAAGCTCGCCGATCGCTAGCTGGTCTCCTCCAAAACTGTTCGCCTGCCATTCCAGGCTGAAGTCTGTGGCATCATATACAAATGTTGCCCCCGGGGTGGCCAACACGATCTCTAACCCGGTGTCATCATCCACATCGTCAACTACGATGTCCCGCACTTCGGTGCCTGTGGGGAGCCCAAAGGATGTGATATCCTGGTATGTCAGGCTATCGATCAGGAGGACTGCGCCCGGTTCGGTGGCGATATACAATTCGCTGATGTCATCGCCATCTCGGTCTCCCGCAGCGATTGAAGCGCATTGCAGGTCTTGGCTATACCAGGTGGTGTTATACGTGCCATCGGTCTCGAGATTAAGCACATAGGCGAATCCGTTACTGCAGGTAGCGATGTCTCCTTTACCATCCTGGTTAAGGTCCGTTACGACGATCCCATTCGGCCCGACCCAATCGCTGAGGATGCCGGTCGTCCAGGCGGGGGTCAGCCTGGGCACAATGAATGAAGACGATTGTGCTGCTGTTGGGCTTTGCAGTGGTACACTCGCCATTAGCATCACAAAAATAACAATGATCGAGATGGCACGTATTTTTGTCTTCATAATTCTCCTCACAATTCAAAAATGATTGTTGGATTTGGCTCACCTGGGATAAAGCCTGGCTTTCCAGCAGGAGATTTATATTTACCGATTGTTCGAGTCACCAATGCTGACGGAAGATCCAAAGACAATTACACACTTGGTTGACCCAGGACCATGATATATCAATTGCCTCCCACCCCAGTATGCTGCAACATCTGTGGAGCTGATATTTTCACTGAAGCTTAAGGAGGGATGCAGTGGGAAAACTCATTGAAATCATCATAGCAAATTCACTGCCTCATGTCAATTACACGTCTATCCTATTACATCGTGGTATATCGGGATAGCCTGTATCTTATCATTTGTCGTGCGGTCAGTGGAGAATTACGGAAAAGTATAAACCCACTGAGCGATGTTGACCCTGTGCGAAAATGACCATCCATACGGGAATGGCATATATGGAGTGGTAAATGCAGTGCTACTCGGAAAAAAAGAAAACAGGGTGTTCGTGTGCAAAACGAACACCCTGTCGTTCAACCGTCAAACTAATGATCTACATAGAAAAGTTAGTTACCTGACGCTACTCGGTAGGATCACCGGCTGGATCGCAGGGGACAGGCTTTTGCCCGCCGGCAAGTGGTCGATGACCCATTGGGCGTCAGCGATCAAGAGTGCAGCTGCATCGGGCATGATATGCTTGCCACTCTGCGCCCGTACCTCATTGATGAAGGCGTTCAATACATTCCTGACCAGGGCATAGTTACCCTTTACGTAGGCCTTATCCGCCTGAACCAGCTTGGCTAGCAGGCTATTGTACACACCTGCACTATCGATCTTACCATCCAGGAAGAAGTGCAAGATGGTTGCCTTCAAGGTAGCAAGCGTAGCAGTGACGCTGAAGGTGACCGAAGCGGTCGACTGGTTGTAGGCATTGTCCATGGCGTATACGGTGAGTGTATGGTTGCCCAATGCCAGGGTGAGCAGGTCGATGTCCTGACCGTTGGTCACCGGCACTCCATCCAGGTCCGCCCAGACGCTCTTTAGTCCGGCGGGGCCGACATCCACCGCACTGAAGCCCAGGATCAGGTGGGCGGTGTGCAGGTAGGTCGTCGCGGTGGGGGCGGTGATCGTGATCTCAGGAGCCTGGGTATCATAGATGAATTGCAGGCGGCCTTCGATCTGCGGAGAAACCACGCCCATCGCCTGGATATAGTGGATGACCGAATCACGCACATAGTACTGGGTATCATTGACGATCTGGCTCAGTGGCCACAGGCTGACCCCATTATTATTGAAGTTGCAGGAGCCCGCTGCCAGGTAATTGACCGTTGAGACCTTGTAATAGGTACTGGCGTCATTGAAGTCTACCTGGTGTCCATTAAATACAAGCGACACGACATAACTCTTGTTTGGATCATAAGCCTGGTCGTTGATGTCGTTGTAGGTGATCTGGCCACCTGCGTTGATATCGATCATGCACGTGGTGTAGTAGGAGTAGCCACCATATCCAGGGACATATTTGTAGTAATAGTAGTTGCGGTAAGCGCGTTCCAGTACATCCTTCAGTTGAGGCCCGTTCATCTCCATCACCACCAGCGAGTTCTCATAGGGCATGAGGGTGAACATGTCGCTCACCTTAAGGGTGACCGGATTTTGTGGAGTAGCCCCATCAGCTACCTTGCGATTGGTCATCGCACCGGAGAGATGGAAGTCGACCGGGAACCCATGGAGTGTTTCCAGCTCAAATACTGATGCATCCGCCTGTATGTTAGCGCCATTTGTTTCCTGGGTGAAAGCCTGTAATGCATCGATGGGTACAGTGGTCTGGCCGATTACGGTGTTGTTGTAGGCATCTAGTTGTGTAACATACGGGTCAAGCATGGCTTTTGTGGCAGTATCTTCCGCGATCGAGCTTGTGACTGTCAGGTATTGTCCAGTCTGGCTGACCACTTCATAACCACCACCATCCACGGGCCGTACACCCAGGATCACCTCACCCAGAGTGTTGTTGTAGCGGTAGGCCTGGTTGATGATCACGGGGACGTTATCCGGGTTGCTGACATAGGTCGGCAGCTGCTTGTAGGGGGCTTCGGGTGAGGCCGGGTTTGTGTGGCTGTGTGAGCCGATGATGGCATCGATGCCAGGTACCTCAGCTGCCAGGTTCGTATCGACATTGTTGTCAACTTCCACGCTCTTTGGGTTGGTGGTGAAGCCGATATGGGTCAGGGCTACGACCACATCGTTGCTGGCATCCAGGGCAGGCACTTCGGCAGCCGCGGTGGTGATCGGGTTGCTGAAAGTGAGGCCGATGATGTTGCTGGGTAGCTCATAATTGGGCACGCGGTGGTTGGTGATCCCGAGGATAGCTACTTTGATATCGCCGAGCATCACTTCAACGAAATGCTTGACCCCTTGGCCACCTTGCGCTTCGGCTAGGCCATACCTGCCATCGTCAGAGACGTTGGCACCCAGGATGGGGAAGTTCGCCTGGGCCATGATGCCTTTGAAGACATCGCTACCAAAGTTAAACTCGTGGTTGCCCAGGTCCATAGCTGTGTAGTTCATGGTGTTGAAGGCTGCAATCAACGGTTGGGTCTCAAGCCCCGGGATAGGCGTTCCATCTGCAGCATAGCCGGTGTAGGATGACTTGTAATAGTACATCATCGAATCACCCTGGATGTTGTCGCCGCCGCTCAGCAAGATGGTGCGGTTGGGGTTGTGCAACCGTTCCTGCTTGATCAGGGTTACCAGCTGGGTGTAGCCAACATAGGCTCCCTTCACCAGGTTGCCATGCGAGTCGTTATGGTGCAGGATGGTGATGGGTGTAATGCTACCACCGCTATTGGTGCCATCGCGTAGGATGCGGTTGTCAAGTGTGCCGTCCCCATTCGGACCCATGTATGCGGTTTCAGCTGTGCCATAGTTAGACATAACATAGGCATCCACGGCATTGAGCATATCACCCCAGTAGCTGACGTTGACCATATACTTGAAGCCACCGTACCCATCACCACCTCCTGGGGCCAGGAATTCATTAGTGCCCACGCGGTAGGTCCGGTTCAAGTCAAGCGGCTCGCAGACACCGGTGCCTTTATCCACCACGCAGTAGTCAAAGGCTCCCCAGGCCCATGGTTGTGGACCGGGATTAGCGTCTGTGTATTTGTAGTAGGTATATTGAATACCCGCCGGTTGGATCACGCCATTGGAAACTTGTGGACCCTTATTGAGCACTTCCAGGATCTGTGCTCCGGTCATATCTCCCACGACGGTTGCATTCCCGAAAGGTAGAATGGTGAACATATCGCCGTAGGTTAACAGGCCTGGAGCATGTACGCCCGCAACGCATCCAGTATTGACCCAGTCGCTGCCATTCCAACACCAATCGGTGCGGATGCCACCAGCATTGTTAAAGAAGATGTCGATGTCATTACTAGAATCACCATCAGTGTTCAGGTAGTTATAGATGGCGTCATCGATGAAGGTTCCCATCATGTTATCAACTGTGCCACCAAGGCGCGGCAAGTCAACAGCAGAATAGCCAATGGGTTGGTTGATCAGGTTCTGATAATCGGGATCATTTGCATAAGTCTGGATGATGCCCTTAACGGTCGGGTCTTCAGTGGCTCCTGGAGGGTCGTTAGGACCTACAGTAGGAACCGGGACAGAAATCTTCTGCCAGGCAACTGTCGCCATACCGGTGGCAGTATCATAGACAAGATCAGCACGGCCTAGCGTTCGACCGTTGTAGTAAGCCTGGACGACGTAAGCCGTCATATTGCCCACGGTAATCGGAGTCGCGGCAGACAAGTTGCTATGGCTATGACCGCCAACGATTAGCGGAACGTATTTTCCAGCAGTGAGCAGGGTTCTGGCCAGGGTCTGATCCCCATAAACCGGGATACCATATCCATAACCACCATCGGCATAACCGAGATGGCTCAGGACGATGACCACATCTGCCTGCGCTTTGATCTCGTCATAATAATGAAGGACTGAATTGGCAGGATCTTTGAAGCACAATCCTTCGGTAGCGGTTGATACTGTAATGATCGGTGTCTCGGTTGTGGTCACACCGGTGATACCCACTCTGATCGTGCCAGTCGTGGTATTCAAGGTTTTGATCACGTAAGGGACGACCTTGAATGTGTCGGGGGTGACCCAACCAGCCGTGGCGCAATCACCAGTATCATTCTTCACGATGTTGGCAGATACATAAGGATGAAGGGCCTGGTTTGTCCGATCGTTCAAGTTTGCCTGACCCCAGTCAAACTCATGGTTGCCGAATGTCGCGGCAGCATATTCCATGGCATTGAAAGCTCCAATGGTGGACTCACCGTGATACAAGTTCGACAGGAGCGAGCCCTGCATTTCATCGCCGGCGTCTACCAACAAAGTGTTCTGTGCCCCGCCTACCGCGATCTGAGCTTGAGTGACCTGATACTCTACGCTCGGTAGGCCAGGATTGCTGCCTGATTTTTCGAGCTGGCCGTGAAAGTCATTGGTGTGTAATACTGTAAAATTGATCGTAGCTGCAGAGGCTTTACCAATCGGGAAGATCAGCGCAAAGACCATGATGAAAGCAACCATCACTGCAAATACGGTTTGCGTATGCTTATTCCTTAACATGCATTCCTCCTCAAAAATATTAGAATCATAAAATCGTCACGCATTCAGGTGACTTGGAAAAGCTATTACCAATTAACTGACCCCCAAACTTACAAGAATCAACCACGGTGTAGGTGCGCTGTTTAGCAGCACCGCCTTGGTGATAATGAAATATCACTTTACGTACTTCCTCCTCTCATTGATTCGTACGCAAATCATGCTATTTCAAGCATCCCCTGTAAATCAGTATTCCACGTTTAGATAGGGGACATTACTGATGTCTCAGACCAAATCGATCGGTGCGACGACACCTCCTTTCTGACCAATTAAACGCATAGAACAAGTATGGCTGATCTCCCTGTAGATCTATTCTTCTGCGAATTGCCTGCGCTTCGTTTAGACCGTGTGTAGATTATAGCAACAAATTTTGAGCAAGTCAATTTAAATCCGCCTGATTTTGGCGTTTTTTACCTTAAAATATTCAGAACAGCAATAAAAATTGCACGCAGTGTGATTAGATTCTATCATTCTTGATTATGCGGGGATCTAAGAGGTTTATCGATACCTGGGTTGTAATACCCTTTATCAGAGCGATGGAGCAATACCAAGAATTATCCAAGACGCGTGTTTTCTCAGCCATGCAGTCAGGAGGGATTAATTGCTGAAAAAAAGGTCAGGAGGATCAACATCCTCCTGACCTTTTGACGGACAATTCGTGATTAATTATGGTGTAACAACAGGGCACACGGTCGCACCACTGGTCGTGCAGACGATGCGTCCTTGGTAGGACGGGCTTACGGGTGTATTAGCCGCGATATAGTCTGCCAGTACCTGGTCCATGATGTTTTGTGTGGTACCACGGGCATACACATTCGGATAGCCATCGCCACCATTTGCCATGAAATCATTCTCTGCAATGATGTAGTTTACACCCGCAGAGAAATCGATCGGGGCACCGGTGCATGAGCCATCCGCGGCCTGGCGTACCGCGCTTAAGACGCGGCTGCCAGCGGGCAATGAGATATCATAAGTGAAGCACAAGCCTGATACTTGTGGGAAGCGACCGTTAGCTGCAGGCATATAAGAAACGCCATTTTCCAGATAGTCCTTTAGCTCCGCGCCCGTGATTGATACGGTGAAGACCACATTCCCAAAGGGAAGTACTGCCAGAACCTGGCCACGTGTTATTGGATACGGTGGCGGGGTAAAGGATGGGCAGAAATCGCCAGGGATATCCGGATTCGGGCAGGTAAGCGCCGCGCGGAGGCCACCTGCGTTGGTGATGGCAAAGTCGGTGTTATATGTGATACGTAAGGCATCGGCAGTCACGTCGCCGACCTTCGATTCACAGAGACGACCATCAGCTCGACCACAGAAATCCGAGCGTGGGATTTCAACCGTAGATTCACCGATCACGGTATTCATAATCGGAGCGAGCGCTGCATTGAGCTCATCGATGTATGCCTGGATGGCTGGATCTGGGATGATGCCGATATTCCACGGCTTGTGGTAATCGGCGGTCATGTAGGTTACCTTCTTGGTATTTGTGTCAATGACCAGCCGGATGCGGTTGAACCGTAGACCGCTGTTGGGGGCTTCGGTTACCAGCTTGCCATCCGGACGGAAGGTGATGTACTCAGTATGTGTATGGCCGCCCAGAACTGCGTTTACACCGACCAGGCTGTCAGCCAGATCGACCAAATCTCCAGTTGGGGCGAACATATTTGTACCATCACCGCCCTCATGGCCCACTGCAATGATCGCATTGACACCGCTTTTCATTAGCTTGGTAGCTGCAGCATTGATCGTCTCAGTTGGGTTGATCACCTCGAATGGATCGAGATATCCGGGGAAGATCAGAGATGGCAGCTCGGGAAGGGTATAACCGATCACTCCCAACTTGAAGCCTTCAAAGTTATAAACTTTGGAAGCCACCCATTCCGGTGGAAGCTTGTTAGTGCCCTGGTAGACGACATTGGAAGCCAGGTAGGGGAAATTCGCCACAGGGATTAAGACTGTCCGCAGGTAAGTCGAACCTCGGTCGAAGTTGTGGTTGCCCAACGTATCTGCGGTCAACCCCATCATGTTCGCAACTTTCATGGAAGGGATATCCCCGAAGAAATTAGAGATGGGCGGGGAAGCTCCAACCAGGTCTCCACCTGATAATGTGATTACACTGAACTTTCCAGTAGACGGGACCTCACCCCGATAGATATCAAACCAGGGCTTCAGGTAGGCTGCGCCACCGATGCTGTATGAGGCACCAATTGAATCAGCAGTTTGGGAGAGAGGTGTGAGCTGTCCATGGAAGTCGCTGATATACAGAATATCCGCTTCCTTATACTGCCCGGGTTTCGGTAGCAGATTGTAAAGGATCTTGCCCCGTGCATTGGCAGGGCCAGGGATCTTCAGAAGGAAGGAGAGTGTGGGGGCCAGGTCGACTGCACGGATTCCTGCTACAGGGTCCTGATGGCGGATGCCAGGTCCAGCTGCAACAAAGGTGGCGTGCATATTGACGCCATCTGCCAGGCTAATCGTCTCGGGTAAGTAACCGTGCTGGCCGAAGAACTGCGAGAATGCGATCGTAGTATGAATGGTGGCAGCATCGAACTGGTAGGGTGGGTTCAGTACCACGACTACATCACCACTGCGGTTGGGATGCAGTAAATCGCTTCCATCGACGTTACGCAGCTGTTCTTTGAGCATGATACTCAAGACCACCTGTGCACCAGGGTTAGCTGGATCGGTCAGGTTCTGGAAGGCATTCACTACCGCTGTCCTGACTTGTTCGTATGTCCATCCAGCGGGTAATGTAGTATTAACGTAAATTTGCGCCGTTCCACCAGCCCAGCATGCCTTGGCCAGGTTGGTGGCACCATCACCTGTGGCCGCACGGCAATTACTGAATACCTCGGTGCCATCGGCATTCATTTGTATGCCAGCATCGCGTAACACTTGGCCAGCATTGACGGCCAGCCATTGGGCCCCAAAGCCATGGTCTGAGGTGGCAAAGATATTAGGATTACCGCCTGCAAGCTGTTTGCCCAAAGCGAGGTTTGCATCAGCTTCGGCATAAGCTTCACGCAGAAACTCATCGGCAACCTCGGGTGTGATCAGCTCACCATAAGAGTAGTAATTGTTGTAGTATGGGTTGGTCACACCATTGACCACGGGTTGGGTGAGGCCGTAGAACATATGGGAAAACTCATCGGTGGTTGGCTCTCCAAGCATCAGCAGATCGGCTGGGTAACCCATGCCATTTACCGTAGCTCCTCCCACTGTAGGTACTGGGTCAGTGCCGAGTATATAGCGCATGTAAGCAAACACTGCCTCCGACCACATTAGACCCTGCTCAACATAGGTATCTGCGTCGACCAGGCCTGACTCAAATATGGCATAATCGGCGGCCGTTGAGCTGTGGAAGTACCTGTTCAGGTCATCTTCGAAATCACCTACATATCCGCAACCGGTGCAGGTAGCTACTGCTCGTGCAACAGATGTAAAGAAAATCGCGAATTGACTCAGGTCAGGCTCGAACATCTGGGCCTTGACATAAAAGCCACCAGTTTTTCCTGCAGGGTTTGCTAAAACAACCTTAACATCTGCCCATTCCTTTGCCATCAGGTCAGCCACGGCAGATGAGCCATCTTTTAGGTTTACATTAGGGACGATCAGCACATGGTCATAGTTGATTGTTGCATCGTCAGTCGCATCATAGACGTAGAAATCGTACACATCATTTGCAATTGCACCTGAGTAGCTTCCAATGTCGAAGGCACCTTGCTTAGCGGTGCTGTATGTGGCGGGTACATTCGTCCATCCGGATGCATCCACCAGGTCATAGCGTTGGTACTGAACACCGAAAGCATTCGCTCCAGCAGGCTGACCTGGGACATCCCAGTTGGTCCATAAGCCTCGGTTCGAGTAAAAACTGCGGTAATCGACCACAGGTCCCTGGATCGGGGTCATCGTGCGGCTTCCACCCGACCACTCGATAGAGGCGACTTTCTTTCCCGCCCTCTCAGCAGCTTCAGCAATTGTGTCGGCTTGAAGCACACCATTTGAGAAAGCAGCGGTACGGTTGTTGAATGAATCACCCGTGCGGAAGAAAGTGTTGTTGGTTGAGCCGGCTTCGCCAGGATAGGCACCAGTTGCTAATGTATACCAACCAACCCCAGTGTTGGGTGGGAAGGCCTGCACCAGACCATTGACGCCAATCACACCCGCTTTAATCATGTTGGCATAGGTCGGCATGCTACCATCGGCAGCATATCGCTCCATTAGATCGGGTCGCATGCCATCCGCGGCAAAGTAAATGGCTTTTGGCATGATCGTCGCTTCAACGGCTGCCTGGCTCACATTTGCAGCAGGCATTATCCCCAGAAGCAACACCACCACCATGGACAAATAGAATAGCTTTTTCACGTACTTCCTCCTCTCATTGATTTGTACGTAAATCATGGTATTTCAAGCATCCCCTGCGAATCAGTATTCCATGTTTATTTAGGGGACATTATTGATATGTAAGACCAGAACGATCGGTGCGATGACACCTCCTTTCTGACCACTTAAACACAAAGAACAAGTATGGCTGATCTCCCTGTAGATCTATCCGTACCGATGGAGCTGCGTCAAGATTAGACCTTGATTAGATTATAGCAACTAATATTGAGCGCGTCAACTTGAATCAAGTCGACTTAGGAGGTATTTACCTTAAAATATTAATATTAGCAATATATCTTGCAGAAATGCAGATTTGATTCTATCAATCTTGTCTAGACAGCTATTCATTAAAAAATCGGGATGTCGGGTTCTTGTCCATGTATCCGAATTACGAAGTAATCGATCACTAATTAGTTTAGTGCAGTTTTTATTGCCTGGGTTAGTACATATTCTACGTTCGTTATCCAGGCAAAGCCAAAAGCCAGGTTAAGCAGGCTGGCCAGGTGCATCTCTTCGGTGATGCTGCCGGTCCCGTCTGCCAGGAAAAACACCCGGTAGTCGCGGAAATACGCGTCGCGGGCGGTCGACTCGCAGCACATGTTGGTCATGATCCCGCTGATCACCAGGTCTTCCACTTTCATCACACGCAGGATAGTCTCGAGGTCAGTGTTATAAAATGAGGAGTAGCGGTGTTTCAATACCTGCTTTTCCCCCCATTGTGGAGCCAGGTCTGGGTGGACTTCGCTTTCCGGGTAACCTTCCCGGCACATGCCCTGCCACCACCAGCCCATGATCCCGGCATCCAGCAGGTCGGGATGGTGGACGTGCCGGGTGTAGATGACCGGTAGGTTCGCCTTTCGGTAAGCCTCGACCAACTTTTTAAGGTTGGGTAGGATCGCCAGGCCGCCGCAGGTGAAACTGGGTGATGCAGGATCAAGGAAAAAGTTCTGCATATCAATCACCAACAGAGCCGATCTGCCGGGGTTCAGGTCCATCTTGTGGGTATTGAAAGGTGCGATGTGGTCAAGCCACCGTTGGGATTTCAATCCCAAAGTCTCAGTATTCACGTAGAATTCCATTTTTTAGCTCCTGTAATCGCTTATCTGATCCATTATATATTTTCTGAATACGGACACACGTAGCATTTGGGGTGCATTATTTGATATCTGCTAGTGCATCAGCCAGATGTTCCGCCTAACCACATGCTTAGATAAAATTACCGCTTCTCACTTCAGCACATCGAATAAATTGAAAGTTTTCATGAATTCAATCATGGCCAGGGTCTCTGCCTGGTACGCGGCATTTTCAACACCGGTGGTCAACCCAGAGCGCATCAGCGGCTGGGTATCTGAGTTGTATGCCTGCCATTCAGGCAGTGTGCCGCCGTTGGGGTTACCGGTTTTTGCAAAACTCACCCAGGCGCTCATCAGCTCGTTCATCAAGCGCTCACGCACAGCTGTATCTTCAGTATCCCTTGAAGTTCCAACAAAGTCTGTTCCAGACGTGTCGTTAATTTTTCCAAAGACGAACCAGAGTTCTGATCCATGCGGGGAGCGGTTATTCTGGCACGGATAATTGGGCAAGTTGACGGGATATTCCACCTGATAAAGGTACGTATTTCCGTTCTTAGCCTGGGCTTCCGCTAGCTGCACGGCTGGGACCCGGAACACATAATCACCCTCGATCCTCATCAGGACCTCGGCCTCTGAATACCCCGACCACTCAGGGTTTTGGCGATACAGGTCATAGAGCTTGTTAACCTGGTCAGCCTGGTCAGGGTCGATGTAGGTAACAAGGTTATCAGATAAGGTTTGGTCGCAGATATGATCCGTCTCGGTATCGTAAAACTCCCAGTAGGAGAGCTCATTCGCCATGCTGCCGATCATCAGGTCAATCCCCTTGGTGGTCCCCAGCTGGGCCGCTTCCAAAGGGTTGCGCTTGACGATATTATTCGCTCCATAAGTAGGGGCAAAAAGCAGGTCTGATACGGGCGAGCCCACCGCCTTGGTTATCTGGTCCTGGATATACGTGATACCTGCTGTGGGCGCGTATTTCCACACCGGGGCATAACTTATCCCAAATTCATCGCGGATTAGTTGCGCGATCGACGCTGATACATCTGCTGGGTGCAGAGGTGACCCGCTCATCACGATCGCCCGCCGGAAATACTGTTGCGGATTATCTAACCCCAGCAAGGCCGAAACACTTGCTCCGCCCGCTGATTCCCCGAAAATGGTGACGTTCTGCGGGTCGCCACCGAAGGCGGTGATATTGTCCTGCACCCACTGCAGGGCCATCAGCTGGTCAAGCAGCCCATTGTTGGCGCTGTCAGCATACTTGTTCCCACCGATGACGGAGAAATCGAGGAAGCCTAACAGGCCCAGGCGATAATTCAGATTGACGATCACCACGTCACCAAATTTCACCAGGGCTTTACCGTCATACAATTGCTCCTTGCTGGCCCCAACCACGAACCCGCCACCATGGATGAACACCATGACAGGCTTCTTCTCGCCCGTGGTGGCTGGTGCCCAGATGTTTAATTTCAGGCAGTTTTCTTCATTCACCTTTTCACCAGCCTCGAGCTCAACCGGGTCATAGACCTGTGGGCAGACTGGTCCATATTCATAAGCATCGAAGACGCCATTCCATTTCGGTTGCGGTTCAGGGGCTTTGAAACGGCGTGAGCCCGTGGGAGACTTGGCATACGGGATACCCAAATACTCGTTTACCCCATCCTGCACAAACCCACGCAGATCGCCCGTTGTAGTTGCAATTGTCTCAGTGAATTGGTCTGTGGGGGCTGTTTTTTGGTCAGGCCATAATTGCCATATCGCAATGATGGCAACCAAAACGACTCCAATCAGGAGGACTTTGGTTTTCATGCTTCACTCTCCCCAAGCGGAATGCAAGACTTGAATTCTGGGTGATCACCCAACTTATCACATTCTATTATAGATGACAAATTACTCCAAGCAATTCGGGAACTGATAGATGTATGAGCGAAGCATTCGGAGATGATGGAATTCTATCATTGCAAGCTATAACCGAATGATTGGCCTTTACTCAGGTGTGACGATGCCTGGGCTGCATGTGCAGGCTTTGACCGGGTCACCGTAATATCCGCATGGGCAGGCGTGCAGTGCAATACAACGGCGGGTGGGGAAATGTAATGTAATTGTGTTATGAAAAGTGATAATTGGATAAATCATAATATCTAAAATATCGCTTACTTTTTAGTAAATCACCACTCTCTTCTCGTCGAAATAAGTAAATTTATTGGACTAAATCGAGTCATATCGGTCAAAAATTGGTAATGAGTATTACTATTTGTGTATGTATCGGGATCTGTGAAAGGTTCTAATATTTCAATTACTCCAATCCAAGTCTCCTTTGTTTGTGAGCAGATAAATACATTTTCCATTTTCTTTGGGCGCCATACGCCTAAATCATCTCGATCCATTTGGAGAAAGAGTTTACAATCGTCAATCGACACGTAGTCTGGTAACTCATGCACAGCAACGCTATCAACCCATCCATTTATGAGATTTTCTATACTAAGTCGAAGGTTTTCTACACCACTCGGATCATTTCCATAAATCAAAATGAGGGGGGTATCTACGTCATCTGCAAAGTATTCGAGGTTCATGAGTTCTCTTCCTTGTACCTTATCACATTGTACTTTCCAAAACTAATTATGAAAAATATGTAAAATAGTTTCATCGAAAATTCTTCACAGACATTAGTTTACCCATTTACTGCATCAGGATTCTCGTACCAAGGATCCTCAAACCAAAGATGTTGACAACGGATTTTTTCACGGATCACACGGAAAACAGATGATAATAGTCGCATGGGCAGGCGTGTGGTGCAATACAAAGGCGAGTGGGAAAGTGTGAAAAGATGAGCTCATAATGCTTAACTTTAGAGCACGCCAGGATACTTTCCTTTAATCTCATTCCAGCAAACTGCGCAAGCATATCAATAATATTTCTCTATAATTTGAAGTCAATTTCCAGTGATAAACATAATAAAGTAATCGAGACTGGTATTTGGCATTCCCACCAAAAAAACTAATATACAAAAGTACCTCTACTAACCAGGAATACTTCCATTCTTTTTCGATTTCCTTTGAGCATTCTGAAATTCTCGTACACTTCTTGGAATTAGAAGCAGTCCCGCCGTACTTGCAGTCAGGGCAGTCTCCACTATGGCAAGAGTGAAAAAACCAAAGTAATAGAAGGGAATAATTGTTAGGCTATACAAGCCAAGCACACACCCTATTATTCCAGCGATTCCAAGGAGCCACCTTGCAAAGGAGTATCCTCGGTAAATGAGATAAAGAATGGCTACCTCAATAGCTGTTCGAATAATATAGCTAACGATATTAGGGGATCTATCCGCAATATATCCAAGAATTTCAATGCTTAAACTCAAAATCGCAACGATAATAACTATGTTTCGTCCTCGTCGGATAAGCTTCTCGTTGCCATCTAAGAGGCGAACACCACACTTCCTACAATAGATGTCAGTTTCGAAAACAGCAGAACCACATGATGGGCAGGATAAGGTAATAAAATCAGGCATAATTTCCCTCTTAAAATATATTATCCATTTTGTGCCTCAGGATTCTCGTACCACGGATGCTCAAACCAAGGTATTGAAAAAGGATTTTTTCACGGATTACATGGATGACTGATGATAATGGTCGCATAGGCAGGCGTGGAGTGCAATACAATGGCGGGTGAGAGAATATGGTGAAGCAGTACTTGATAAGTTGAAATTGGATAACTCATAATATCTGAGGTATCAAACCCATATAAGTCATTACCAGTCTCTTCTCGTCGAAATCAGCAATTTTATTGGACTATATCGGGTCATATCGGTCAAAAATTGGTAATGAGTATTACTATTTGTGTATGTATCGGGATCTGTGAAAGGTTCTAATATTTCAATTACTCCAATCCAAGTCTCCTTTGTTTGTGAGCAGATAAATACATTTTCCATTTTCTTTGGGCGCCATACCCCTAAATCGTCTCGATCTACTCTGGCGAAGAGTTTACAATCGTCAATCGACACGTAGTCTGGTAACTCATGGACAGCGACGCTATCAACGATATTATTCACAAGCATATTTATTGCCTGACGAAATTTTTCTATACCAGCTGGATCATTCCCATATATAAGAATGAGAGGGGTATCTACCGCTCCATCTTCAATGTACTCGATATTTATATATTTTCCAACTCTTGCCCTATCGGCTTGTGCTTTCCATCCTCCTGACTTTTCCATGCCTATCAGAATATCTCCACAGCCTCATCCTCTGAGCGAGCTTCTCCCATGACATACGCATCAGGCCAAGGAGCATGCCGTTCAGGTAAAAGATACTCAATCCGATACATCTGTTCGCCAATCGCTGCGATAATTACATACCAGGGAGATTGCCCTGCGTCTTTTGAAAGAAGACAAAGTCGATAAAGCGAGTTTAGTCCAAATACTTGGCGATCATCAGATACCGCTCGCAGTTTATTTATCAAGTCAATCATGGATTTACCAACCTTTTCAAAGCCTTCATGCAAGCTGATCTCCATGTAAAACTCATCAAGAGTTTGTTTTTTTTGGTCTTGGCATTTTATTAGCTGCATGTTTGATCCTCTCCTTACACGTCTCTTGGACAATTATTGAGATTTATATCAGGGTTATTTCACAACAGATTTTTCAATATATCATACCGCCAGAATTACCTCTTTTACTTTTTGTGAGATTTATTATTCACATTTTCAATATACTCTTTTACAAAAATTATTCGATTTTAAATGAGCGTACCACGGATTCTCGTACCACGGATCCTCGAACCAGGGATGCTGACAACGGATTTTTTCACGGATTACACGGATGACTGATGATAATAGTCGCATAGGCAGGCGTGCAGTAATATTCAAAGGTGCGTGGGAAAACAAAAAAATTCATATAATAAAATGCGTGGCTAATATTCTTTTGGAGTAAATTTTGGCACTGGTAATAAACAACCAACAATAAAGCCTAGAATGGCTACAACAAATATTAATAATGGAGTAACAACATATGCAGGTCTATCTCCCTCAGATGGTTATACACTCACAATAATAACAGCGCCGATGCTAAAAAATAAACCACGCAATAATCTTTCAAAGATGAATTTGGCAATAATTTTTATCTTCATCACAATACTTGCCTCCAACTATTATTAAGAGCCCATTCATCATCACTCAAACGACATCACCCCCAAGGTACCCAACTTTTACGATGGAATCACCAAAGCTCAACTATTTGTGAACGTAGGATTATTGGATAAATTATATTGTCGATAGGCTTTCATGAAAGCCTCTAAGAAAGTGTTTCATAAATTTTGTCTGGTAAAAAAACTTAACTTGTCTAATTTAATCTTGCGGATAAGCTTTGGGAAAACGTAAATTAGCGATATTATTCCTATGGAGGCGATGCCCACAGGAAACGTAGGATCTGAACCTTCATCAAATTCCGTGACGCAGACTCGAGGATTTTTAGGGTTATATAAGACCTGTATATTAGTTCCAACTGGAAACGAGCTCAAGAATGCTTGCGCACTAGCTTCTTCTGTCGTGCTTAATTTCTTAACATTACAATAATAGCTAACATCTTTAAGATTATAGACGTAAGTAATAATAGGTTTATAGTGCGTTGTACCTCTTGGGGTAGCTGATTCCATTTCAGCTGCAGTCACTTCTCCCATAGTAACTGGCCAAGTTCTACTATCTTTAATGATTTTGTGGGTAAAATACGCATCCCATGTGTGCCTCAATCCAATGATTACTAATATTATTCCGATGATGAGGTAAAAAGCGATACTTACCCAAGCCAATCCTTTTTCTTTATCTTGGGTTTGATCAACTACAACACTCGTTTCCATGATTTCATTATCTTCATTCCCATTATAGTCTGGCTCAACAATCCCCATTTTTATCGCCATCTGATGATGAATATCAGCTTGAAGTGCATAAGCAGCTCTTTCTGCAATTTCTTTATCATCATCATGGGTGGCTTTTTCAAGTGCTATAACTATTTCTGGAGAGCTTTCTTGGCTAACCCGAAGCCATTCACATGCATCATATCTTGTCGAGGCTTTCTCACTCGAAAGCATTTCAAGTAGTTTTTCTTTTGAATACATACTCCCTCCATCTCAAAATCACCCTATCCATTTGTTGCATCAGGATTTTCGTACCATCGATCCTCGAAACAGGGCTGTTTTATCGAAGAAGCCATAATCATATAATGACCATCCCAGGGCAACGACAAATAATGTCCTTGAATACAGCCAAGTGAAACCTTCACATCTTAAAGACACATACTTACCCGTCCTGGGAATATGAATTACCACCTTTAAGATTCGTCACAGAGCTCGCCTGTCTCTGGGTTCCACATATCCGTATCTTTTGACATTAACCAATAGGTCATTCCATCGAAGGTTGTTTTTAATGGATATGGACTCTCATCAGGTGAAGCTTCAATCACTGTTCCTATGGTAATAATTCTTAGGTACTTAATATCTCCGCCTTTGGCAAGCTTAATCTGATTTTCCTGAATACCCCAAATTCCTTCTTCGATTGGAGAAGGTGTGCAGGCGAAATCTCCCGGGTCACATTCATATTGAGATGGGAAAAGCAGATAATTGCCGGAGGGGAAAAACACAAAACGTTCATTATATGCAGAACCAACAAAGGGTGCCGCATGCCAGCTACCGATATACTCTTCTTTTATTTCCCCCAGCTCTTTATTATATTCATATCGCTTGCCAAGACATTCACATGGGTTGTTGGCATTTGTGCACACATCTGGAGATTCCGTCTCAAAGACACTGGTTTCTTTTTCTGTTGGAGTTGGGACAACTGTTATTCCTGTTGGTTGGATGGACAAGGTTTCGGCTACTTGTAGTTGTGTAGCTGTTGGCGCAATTACTTTGGAATCTTGGGGTGACAGAGTGCAAGCTGCCATGAAAGCGAGAAAAATACTTGCAGCTGCAATTAGATAGAGTTGTTTACGATACACGATCCCTCCTCGAGTAAACCACACCATCCTTCTTGTTTATTATCCTACCATTCTAGAAACCAGGCATACTGAACAATCTCAATTAGGTTATTTAATCTCCTTCTGATTGAAGGCAGTTCCGTAATTTAATAATCCTGCAGGCTCTATAAAGTGACGTTTATTTGCCTGATTAACGCTTTGATTTCATCAGCACAGCGGTCCAAGTCATGCTCAAAAGGGAATAGCAAAACCGGTGTAGATGCCTCACCCTTCAACCATCCATCCAACAACAGCTCTAGATCCACGAATTCATTTGGATTAAATAATTGATCAACGGTTTTTCTATCTCTATTTAATCTCCTCTGCAGCAAGGTTGGCGTATCGATAATGATTTTGATAATAATATCCGGCGGAGGCAAATAACTCCGCACAAAATGATAAAAGCGTATACAAATATTGAATTCATCTGTAGTCAGATGGCCTTTATTATATAGATTTTTGGTAAATACACGGAAATCCTGATCGAAACATCCATCCATTACTGCAATTTGGTTATCTCTCCGAATTTGTAACTCCTGTTCACATCGAAATAAGAAGAATTCCATCTGATTAGCCAAGGCCCATTTACGTAAATCATCCGAGAAATCTTTTTGGAAAGGATGTTCTTCAGGCCTTTCCCAATATGGAATAAATCCCCCTTGATCACATATCAGCTTGGTCAAGGTTGTTTTACCTGCTCCAAGGTTTCCCGCTACGGTAATCAATTTTCCCATTTTGTGGCTTCCTAGAGTTAGATGGTTTAAGGTGTCACATGGAAATAATTCGTTTTCATCCTTCCATCATTCTCTGCCGGTACTGCAGCGCCTCCGCGGGGTGCGTAGGCTCGATTCACTCACTCCCTGCCAAATCTACAATGGTGTGCGTCAGCTTAAGGTTGCGGTGGAAAACTAACGCTGAGGGATGTGATCGACCCATGGCTGAGTACGTCACTGCCCTCTGGATGTCATCAATTTCGTAGCAATCGTACACTTCTACCGGTGAATATCTGTATTGCAAGTGACCGCCTTCAGGTTATTCGAAATTTCCCGGTTGTCGTATTGCTCACTTATTTTCGTAGGTCATATTATAGTTAAACAGACCTAAAATATTATGATCTACAACTTTATATATACAACCCTGTGCTGGATTACATAACCATATTACTGTGTTTTTTATAAATCCTAAGTCGTACCCGCTGACCAATTGAACCTGCACTTCATTGAAATCAGTTGCGGAAAAGTAATTCTGCGCCATTCCAACTACCTCTTGAGTGATATTTTGTCGCTCTAGTTCATTAAGGTTAGACTTTGGCCATAGCGTTATAAGGAGAAGGGTAATCGGTTGTTCGCCAGAAGTTTGCTGATAACGACTTGATACTCCAACCTGATAAAAACGTCCATCCTGGCTTAATGCTGTATAGAAAGGCATAAGTTTCTGCATCGATGAATTGATCGCTGGAACCGCCATTATCCCTCTATTGATTCCCAAAGCAACCAATATTATGATAGTGGCAGTCACCACAGCACCGATCTTGTGTTTTCGCAAAGTAGTAGGATAAGCTTCGATCATCGTCCCATTTGAATAGGCGACTCGTGTTCCCGCAATCAAATCATCCAAATTTTGACCAGTTTTTCGATTAAAGAGTGCTAGATAAATGATCGCACCAACCAGTCCAACAATGACTACACCAATGATCGTACTGGGAAGTTGCCCTGCTGATGTGATCGGCAACTGCCATCTGCTGAACAGAATGAGGATTACCAGGATTGAGCTTCGTAATATGGCGCGTGGGAAACTTATATACTGTCCGTCTAATCCTTTGACGTACAAATGCAGTGCGCGCTTACCCAGTGTGCTTCCATCGAAATGAATAGAATTACCCAAGCTAAAATAAAGCAATGCAATTACCGCACTGATCAGTCGTGTGTAAAACCCCATTAGCTCCAGGAAGCTACCAAATATTAATCCGATTCCGATACACACAATTGCCAGGATGATCATATCAATAAATAATGCCGCAAGTCGTCTGAACAAGCTAGCGGGTGGATCAAATGCAGGCGAAACTTCATCAAGACGCGTGATTTCATCGGCTACGTTTGATAGATTACCAGTTTCACGTTGATTTTCGGGTTCAGTTATCCCCATCTGGATTGCCATTTGATGGTGAATATCAGCCTTAAGAGCTGCTCTGGCTCTCCCAACAACATCTTCATCTTTATCATGTAATGCTTTCGTAAGGGCGTTTATTATCTCTGGAGAGCTGCTTTCACTCAGGATCAGTTCACTACAAGCTTTGTGTCTCAGTGTTGGATCATCGCTGGATATCATCTGCAATAATTCATCATTGGAATACACTTCTCCCTCCCTCGAAAATTAAATTTTACCTAGTAAATATCATGATTCTCAAAACCATGTGCTCAAACTTGTCATAGATGAAGATTTTTGGTAATAATCGGAAATAATCCATTCCTGGATAAAAAAGGGTCGTAAATTCTATATCACTACAACTTAAGCGATCTAATTATAGGTTTAATATAAGAATTCGGATATCCTATGCTGGGTGAATTGTGTTTACCGGTTTCCATAATTCGCGCCTGTTACTGTAGCACATCCACCAGATGAGCAGACTAGATACACTCACTCCCCACCAAATCAGCAATGGTGCGCGCCAGCTTGAGGATGCGGTGATAGGCACGCGCGGAGAGCTGCAGCTGGCTCATGGCAGAGCGCATCAATACCCGGGATGTCTCATCAAGTTCACAGTACTGGCGCACCTCTGCCAGGCGCATGTCGGCATTGCACTGTACAGGCGATCCATCCAGAGATGATGAAATCCCAACAGAATGCGCATCATCAGGATGCTTCGCCCCATCATTGAACCGGTCGCGCTGGATCTGGCGGGCGGCTTCCACCCGCTTTTGGATGACTTCCGAAGGCTCACCCAGGCGCTGGTCGCTCAGCTTCTCATATTCCACCCTGGGCACCTCGATGTGGATATCAATGCGATCGATCAGCGGCCCGGAGATGCGCTTCTGGTATTTCGTGACGATTCCTGGCGAGCAGGTGCAGGCTTTGACCGGGTCACTGGTTTATCGGCATGGGCAGGCGTGCAGTGCAATACAACGGCGGTCATTATGCATAGGGGCTTTAGGTTATGTTGCAGGGGTTATTTTCAACCAAGATGTATAACCTCGCACCCATAATATCATCAGAAAGGTTGGTACGGCACCCAATGTGAACGTAATCCCATACAGAACCTGCACAGGGATTGTAGCATTTGTTTGAATGTAAGCATTCAACGCCGATATAAAGACATTGCTCAGGTAATGAACGATCATTGCTGGGAGCAAGCTGTTGGTCTTGAGGGTGACATAACCATAAAATAATCCTAAAATAGCAGCCCAAACAGCTTGTCCTGCCACCCAAAATGGATCGCCCCCGCTGAGCATGTTTCCTAAATGTATAACACCGAAACCCAAAGCACTGAACAATATTGCCTTCGGCTGATTATAAAAACGAAGGAACATGGCGAGAATCACACCTCGGAAAGCGACTTCCTCTAAAACAGAGGGGATTGAAGTAAACCAACTGGATGAATGCGGCGGTAGCTCGTTGGTTAGTACAAATGAGTAGCGCATAAAACTTATATTGATTGGTAGACCTTGCGTCGCACGGTAAACAAGCACACCTGCAACTGTGCATACGGCAAGGATCAGGTAACAGGAAACACCCAGCAGGATCAATCTCAGCAGGGGTCTTACGTTAGTCAGGCGGATTTCAGAGAGATAAGTTTCGTAAGGATGAGACCGCTTAGGGAAACCCAGTACAAAGGGGACGATAATAAAGAGCATCAATAGATTACTCAATAGCACCAGCCAGAAACTTGCTGTTGGTACACCGTTGGTTAGTTTGAAGACCCAGACTAGAACCAGCCCTACTATAATCTGGCAGACCATGGTGGCTATGATGAAAACTAATAGGAAAAGCCAAGGGTGTTCAATGAGTGAAAATCTACTTTTTGACATATTTCACCTCCCTATCCTCCCATTTCCTAACTTTATTACAAACATTCAGACCATTTACTTATTTCACAATAAAAATATCTGTTGTTGCAGTTTATCGTAATTAGCTATAATCACGATATTCCTACTTTTCCGCAGCTATCTCCTTGTGAATATTATCCATTTAGTGCATCAGGACTATCGTATCAAGGATGCTCAAACCAGGGATGCTGAATAATCTCAATTGGGTTAATTAATCTCCTTCTGTTTGAAGGCAGTTCCGTAATTTAATAATCCTGCAGGCTCTATAAAGTGACGTTTATTTGCCTGATTAACGCTTTGATTTCATCAGCACAACGGTCTAAATCATGCTCAAAAGGGAATAGCAAAACCGGTGTAGATGCCTCACCTTTCAACCATCCATCCAACAACAGCTCTAGATCCACGAATTCATTTGGATTAAATAATTGATCAACGGTTTTTCTATCTCTATTTAATCTCCTCTGCAGCAAGGTTGGCGCATCGATAATGATTCTGATAATAATATCCGGCGGAGGCAAAAAACTCCGCACAAAATGATAAAAGCGTTTACAAATATGGAATTCATCTGTAGTCAGATGACCTTTATTATATAGATTTTTGGTAAATACAAGGAAATCCTGGTCTAAACCCCCATCCATAACTGCAACTTGGTTTTCCTTCCGAATTTGTAATTCCTGTTCACATCGAAATAAGAAGAATTCCATCTGATTAGCCAGGGCCCATTTACGTAAATCATCCGAGAAATCTTTTTGAAAAGGATGTTCTTCGGGCTTTTCCCAATATGGAATAAATCCCCCTTGATCACATATCAGCTTGGTCAAGGTTGTTTTACCTGCTCCAAGGTTTCCCGCTACGGTAATCAATTTTCCCATTTCATGTCTACCTTTAGTCACGTAGATAAGGGATCAGATAGAAATAATTCATTTTCAGCCGCGCAACCAAAACACTGCCTCCCGTTTTACGCATACGGATAAATATATTATAGATAAAATTTGTAGTTGTGGTTGTAAATTACGTGCGGTCAGCCAGTTTCCATCCCCCTCGGCCGGTACTGCAACGCCTCCGCCAGGTGGGCAGGCTGGATGCGTTCGCTACCCGCCAAATCAGCGATGGTGCGGCTCAGCTTGAGGATGCGGTGATAGGCACGCGCGGAGAGCTGCAGCTGGCTCATGGCAGAGCGCATCAGAGTACGGCTGGTATCGTCAAGTTCACAGAATTGGCGCACCTCTGCCGGGCGCATGTCAGCATTGCACTGTACAGGCGATCCATCCAGAGATGATGAAATCCCAGCGCCATGCGCCTCATCCGGATTCTTCGCCCCATCATTGAACCGGTCGCGTTGGATCTGGCGGGCGGCTTCCACCCGTTTTTGAATGGCTTCCGAAGGCTCACCCAGGCGTTGGTCGCTCAGCTTCTCATATTCCACCCTGGGCACCTCGATGTGGATATCGATGCGGTCGAGCAGCGGCCCGGAGATGCGCTTCTGGTACTTTGTGACGATTCCCGGCGAGCAGGTGCAGGCTTTGACCGGGTCACCGTAATATCCGCATGGGCAGGGGTTCATCGCACCGATCAGCTGGAAGTTAGCCGGGAAGGTGAGTGAGCCTTGGGCCCGGCTGATCGTGACGATCTTGTCCTCAATCGGCTGGCGCAGCACTTCCAATACACGCGGGCCAAACTCAGGTAGCTCATCCAGGAAGAGCACACCCCGGTGTGCCAGTGAAATCTCACCAGGATGAGGCCAATTGCCGCCACCCACCAGCCCAGCATGGCTGATGGTATGGTGCGGTGCACGGAATGGGCGGTTCTGGATGAGCGGCACATCGGATGGAAGCTGGTCAGCTACCGAGTAGATACGCGTAACGTCCAAAGCTTCATCCACGGTCAGGCGCGGCAAGATGCTCGGCATGGCGCGTGCCAGCAGGGTCTTACCCGATCCGGGTGGGCCAGTAAGCAACATGTGATGGCTCCCGGCTGCCGCGACCTCGAACGCCCGCTTGACATGCTCCTGTCCCTTGATCTCCTTGAAGTCCGTCTGGAACAGGACGGGCAGCTGATCGGGTTGGATCGGTTCCTGCGGAGGAATGGGATGCTGGCCAGACAGGTGCCCGTAGAGCTCCACCAGGCTGACGACCGGGATGACCTCCAGGTCGGGGATCAAGGCAGCTTCGGCTGCGTCTGGCTGAGGCACGAAGATGCGCTTGAATCCTTGCTGGCGCGCCACCACGGTCATGGGCAGGATACCCCGTGAATGGCGTACACTCCCATCCAGCGAGAGCTCTCCCACTACCAGGGCTTCATCGCAGGCAGCCTGGGGCAGGCGCCCCATCATCACTAAAACACCCAGCGCGATGGGTAGATCATAAGCCGGGCCTTCCTTGCGCACGGCTGCTGGCGCTAAATTGACGATGATACGTTTGCGTGGGAATTCGATCCCTGCGTTTTTGACTGCCGCCTGGACGCGTTCGCGGCTTTCCTGCACCGCCGTGTCTGGCAGTCCAACGATGGTAATGCCGGGCAGACCCAGCCCGGTATCCACTTCCACTTCCACCACCACCCCTTCCAAACCGATCACAGCACAGGAAAAGATTTTAGCAAGCATAGGTACTTTTCAAGAAAATATTAAGATATGAAAAACATCAGGAAAACCCTGATTAGAGTGGGATATGGTGAACAATAAACACTATATTGCGAGTAAAAGAAATTGGTGATTGATCGATAAAACAGTTTGCCGGTAAATGCGTAAATAGATCTACAAACGAGTCCACTTCCAGATGCCCAAGTCGTTCAGCACCCAATAAGCTTCAGTAAGGATGCGGTAATGGTTATGCTCTTCCTCTGACAACCGCATAAACATCCTATGGCCAGTAGGATTACTGATCTGGCCAGCCAGCTCCGCATAAGCTTTCTCGGCATTTTTCTCCAGCTCGATAGCCTCCGAGATAATCTTCATCACGCTTTTTCGGTCAGGCTCTTCGGCTGCAGTGATTTCAAATTTCGGCGGAAGGGGAAAAGCCTTTCCGGTATAACTGATGTATTCGCCCGAGTCGATCAGTGACTTTTCCAAGGCGGTTATTTGATGAAGGTGGTATTTCTCGAATTCACTCAACTCGATGAATAAATTCTTGCCCAATGAGTTTGTAATCGCCTGCGCTGCTTCAGCATAACGCTGGGCAGCAAATCTCTCGTTTTCTTTTACCACACGGACGGCATCAAGCAAGGTAGTCGTACTCATTCGCTCCTCCATGGAATAAGGTATGCTGCATGCTGGATTTTCTGAGAATTGCTGGCATCCCTCATCCCTGACCATTATTATAGTATATAATGTTAACAATCCTCTGCTAGCGATATTTTTCTCATATCCCGTGGAGGCATGCTTCTCAAATAGCTTGAAAAACTAATCGTAGGTTCAAGACAGCCTGGCGTGAATCCGGCCTCCGAAGCGCAGCCAGGTGATGCTTCCAGTGGGGCTCCTCAAAAACTCCGCCCGCGCGTTTTTCATGGGTTCATCCAGGCAAATTGCCCGGTCTTCGCCATAAATACCCATCCGCACCGGTGGTGGAGCCTGGGGAGCGGGCGACTCGGGCGTGGGGAAGCCACCTTTCGGGATATACTGCAACATCAGCCCACCATCCTTGACATAGATATCGCAGATACCTGATGCAGAATCATACTTTGCAACGAACGGTTGTAGTTTATCAGCGGGGATATCCATCGGGAGCGCCTCTGGGATGGTCAATCCTGTATATGCTTTCATGGCTGCGTTGGCAACCTCGTCACACAGTAAGTCGCCTTCATCACTATTGGTAAAGATAGCCACCGCGAATTTTTGTGAAGGTACGATCCTCAGGTAAGAAGTTTGTCCATTCGTGCCGCCTCCATGGCTGATCATTTTAGTACCGCCAAGTAAGGTCACACTCCAGCTTAAGCCAATATTGCTGATCCCCGTTGAAGGCAGCAGGGGGGTTTGCATCTGGTCGAGTGAAGCCCTTGAAAGTAGGCGGGTTCCGCCTGGGGCGAACCCATCGCCCATGTGGAATTCGGCATATTGCAACAGGTCTCTAACGCTGCAGATGATGCCTCCCGCCGGGTGAGCTGCACGGCCGATTGCCCAAGGCCGAGCTACCTTGGCCTTCCCATCTACTACCTCATGCCCGATTGCCACGCGATGCGTGATGACATTATCAGTAAAGAAGAATGACATGTGCATCTCGAGTGGGTCAAGCACCATCTCCTTGATGGCGGCTTCGAAATTAGTACCTGTCACCACCTCGATCACCCGGCCAGCCAGGTAAAACCCCGAGTTGTTATATGACCAGACTTCACCAAGCGGTGTGAGCTGCGGCAGCTCAGCCATCTTGGCCACCATCTTCGCCAGGGCATCGTCTCCAGGCCCAAAATCATTAAAATAATCACCGACCCAGCCCCCGGTGTGGGTCAGCAGGTGGCGCATGGTCACACGTGCAGCCACGCTTTCATCGGCCAGCTTCAATTCCGGTAGATAGGTCCGGACGGGCGCGTCTAGCTCAAGCTTACCCAGCTCCACCAGCCGCATGACAGCCGTGGCCAGGAAGGTCTTGGTGATCGAGCCAACCTGGAACAAGGTGTCTTCAGAAACGGGCAGGGGGTGTTCAAGGCTGGTTATCCCAAGTGGGGTGATGATCTCCTTTCCTTCGAATAGGATCCCCATGACTGCACCAGGGATCGGTAAGCGTTGTATCTCACTTTGCGCCAGCTCATAAATGGCTTGAAATTTCTCGTCCTGGCCAGTTCCTGAGAAGGTAGAAGTTGTCATTTAGGTTCCTCTAAAAAGGTGAATTCTCGATCCGAAGTTATTCTGGTATCGCCTGCCTTGGGGCATGTCAATAGGTCTCTCTCATGATCAGAGTAGATGGGATAGAGCAGCTACTTACCTTACTGATTTTCTGATCAAAGAAGATATCGGGAATCATAATCCAAAATGACCGCATATGCGCATGATCATGTCAGACGGTATCCATGCACCCCAGCTCACAGTCTGGAATATCTATCCTCACTCGCTTGCCAGGATCACAGGCACGATTTTTGCGATCCGGTAGCTGTTTTCGATCTCATTGCCCAGCTTCAAGTTTTTTCCGATCTGCCTGCCATACGCGAAGAAATCAGCGTACAGCTTGTCGGGGTCGGCGCTTGCCAGCTGGGCCAGGCTGGTGTAACCTGACCCGATGATATTGGAGATGGTTGCCTTACTGGCCCAGGGCAGGCGCGAAAGATCCGCCCGGTTGACCAGCTCCAGGACAACCTCCTCGGGCAGTCCGCTGGTTTCACTTAGTAGCTGTCGCCCGCCTGCCGTGCGGCCTTTCTCCAGGATTTGCAAGTTCGTGCAGATGCCTATTACGCCAAGCTGTTTGATCACCCCGGTCATATCTGAGCCGCTACGGACAAGCCCGCTCAGGTATTTCTCGTTGGGGATGAACCAGTACACCAGGTATTTTAGTACGTTGACTGTATCTATAGCTGGGACGCCGCTTTCTTGGGTGACGCTTTCCAGTTTATCACGGTTGGATGTGCGTTCGCTTAAGTCGAGTACATTTGCCACGCCAGCCTGCTGCAGGTGGCTGATTACGCCGGTTAGCCTGGCGTGATATTCGATGTAGCGGTTACGTGCATCCCCAAGCAGCAGCTTATTCGTATAGTCGAGAAGGTCATCCAGCGTATAGTTGAAAATCTGGCGGGCAAAAGAATAACTGAACGTTGTTTTATAGCGCTGGCAACAATCCTCATAATCCTTCATGGGGGAGAGCGCTTTCTGCACGTCTTCCCAATTGACAGCCATAGATCCTCCGCAGACATTCAGAATAAGAATAGATAATTCTACAGCTACCCGTAATTTCTGGCAATCGGCGGGGTAGTGTAGTGGATCTGGCCAGGTGCATTAATTCGCGCAATAGCTATTAACCAATGTTCACGAACGAGAGCCAGGGTAATAAAGAGCTGCTCGGACAATTGTCCAAGCAGCTCTTGTGTTGTAATATTCTCTACTACAGGGGTACATCTAGCTGCTACGGAGTGGCTGCCAGCGCAGCATCCGCGGTTGCCAGCCCTGCTCCAGTGGCATCCGCTTCCCAGCAATACTCAACCATATTCCCGTTACCATCATTGACTGTCCGGCATCCGGGTGCCAGGTAAATTGCGCTGGTTTCCAGGATATTCTCAGCTTCGCCAGCGGTCAAGGCGGGATTCTTCTGGACCATCAACGCCACCGTGCCGGCGATATGCGGGCTGGCCATGCTCGTCCCACCCAGGTAATAGTATGAGATCTGCCCGCTATTCGTCTGGTAAGGGCCAACGATCCACGATCCAGGGGCAGCTACGTCCAGGTCCTGCCCGACCAGCTGCCGGCTGGAGAAATCGGTGATGTAAAAATCTTCCGGATTGGTCGGGTCGGGTACATCGGTCAGGCGCCACCAGCCTCCCATCGACCACTCGCCGATCCAACCTGAGGCCGCGACCGAGATGACCGGTTCGTAGCCCCCGGGATAGCCCATGCCTGCCAGGCCTTCATTCCCAGCCGAAGCCACGATGATGACACCCTGCTCGACGGCATAATCGATGGCGGCCTGCTCCATCGCATCCAGGGTCGGCCCACCCAGGCTCATGTTGATGACCACCGGATAGTTAGCCAATGGACCAGCTTTAAGGTCAGCCACATATACGATCCCCCGCGCGATCACCGACGACCAACCCCAGCCAGATTGCCCGAGGACTTTAACCGGGATGACTGTAACCAGAGGTGCCACTCCGTTGACTGCCACCAAACCATACTTATAACCCAGGATGGTGCTGGTGACATGCGTGCCATGCGAGTTCTGATCATGCTCCCACATATTGGTCGGCTCAGATACGTTGCCGTTATCGCCCCCACCCCCACGGAAGGATTTCGCATACTGGGTGGCGATGCGTTCCTGGGGGAAGTACTGCCGCCACAGATCCACCAGGCCGGTATCCAGCACAGCCACATACACACCCGTGCCGTCGTATCCGATGGTCCTGCCGGTCCCAAAATCTGTCACGTTGATCGCATCCAGGTCCCAGGTGTTCATCCCCTCAGCGAAGTCTTCGGCTAAGACGGTATCGATTGGTGAACCGTTGCGCGTTGCATCGGGGTTGGCTGCCGCGACAAATGGCAGCGCCCGGATGGCAGGCAGCTTGTTCTCGGCGATCTTCATGGTGACGGCATTGATCTCGTACACCACCTCATTAACCTTACCGTACAAGCTCAATTTCGTCAGGATAGTTTTGTCGATGTTCGTGTTCATCAATACGTTGATCCCAATCTGCCTGGCCAGCGGTGCAGCCAATGCAGCTGAGACATTGGAAACCAGCAGTGCTGCGATGACAATTGCATAGATCAATATCTTTTTCATCATTTATCTCCTTATATCTATTCTTGTTTGGCTTTCATCTGCCCCAAGGAGTCCTTCTCCTTGGGGCAGTTTCCTAAAGCTTCCATTAGTTACCGCATGGTGATACGTTGCGCCAGTTGAGTACGGTGTCATTGATCTGCTGGATGCCGGTGGTGCCATAGCTCAATGTGAGTTGGCGGTTTCCGATCTCACCGCAGCCGGCATCTTTCTCAACGTGATCCCAATCGCCCAGAGTGTATTTATATTCGATCTGGGTCGTTTCCTTGCCCGTCAGGGTGATGGTCCAATGCGTGGTATCGATCCGGGTCAAGACAACAGCACCCGGGTTCCAATCCGGCAGGTTGCCATCCAGTCGGCTGAGCGTGCCTGCGATATATACCGAACGCCCAGTCCCGTCCGTGCTGGCAGGCACAGTCACCGTGAATACCAGAGTCACGGTCCGTAGCTCTGCCGTGGCACTCACTTCATCTGAATACACCGAGCGGTTGAAGGACAGGTCAACCGACCTGACGACATAGTAATAGGTTGCTGCCTCAACCACATCGAAGTCAGTGAAGCTCGCACCTGTCAGGCGGGCGATCTGGGTATAGGGGCCACCTGGTGTACTACTGCGCAGGACTTCATAGCCGTATAGGGTAGGATCACCAAAAACAGCATCCCAGGCCAGGCTGATCCCTGCGGGCGATGCCGATTCCACCCTCAGGTTGCTTGGAGCAACAGGTGGCGTTGTATCACCGCTGGGGTTCACAGTCAGCTTGCCCGGGTTCGGGGGGAAGTTGCCGGCAGGGATAGGTCCATTCTGGTCAGCATACAGCCATTCTCGGCCGTTGGTGGTGGTATAGCGGTAGACGTAATCGAAGACGCCAATGCTCTCTGGCAGCATACTTGCCATGAACTCATCATTGTTACCGGCATCCGTATTGAATGCGGCATCCACCCAGGTCCAATCCAGGTTACCTGCCGGGTTGCTGCCCTCCGGCCCAAAGCCAAGCTGAGCCCGCAGGGTGGGGGTTTGCCCAGGCTGGTAGGTTGCACCATCGATCCACACCTGCCCGTAAGCAGTATCCGTGCGGTTAATCACGCTGATGGTATGGGACATCGTAGGCGGCCACTGCAAGTTTGCCCAGCCGATGGTGTAATGCGGCATGGCAGATACTTCAGCGGAATAACCCGATTCGTTACCCCATTCATCCAGGGCGGTAACAACGTAGAAGTAGGCTTGGGCATTGCGCAATCCCGTATCGGAGTAGCTGGTGTCTGCCAAAGGAACGCTATTCACTTTGACGTAACCTCCACCGGTCAGCGGGCTGCGGTACAGGTTATAGCTTGCTGCACCTGCCACCGCTTCCCAGGTAAGGGAAACCTCACCACTGCCCTCAACAGCTGCCAATCCGATTGGGGCTGGGGGTGGGGTCAAGTCAATCTGACCGGTCATCAGCACGACGGCACTGAGAGGCCCGAGGCTTCCGACCAGTTCACCATTGACCACCGTCACCGGTCCTGGACCTGCGGTACCCACCACGTAGGCAGGGTTGAAAACGACACCATCGGGGATGTAACCTGCCACGGGGATTGGTCCTGCCTGGTCTGTGTCACTGCGGTTGATGATGACGATCACTGCCTGGCTGCCGGTCTTGCGGCCGTATGCGACCACACCGGTGTTGTCGTCTGCCAGGAGTACGTTCAAGTCACCCTCCACAAGCACGGGGTTGAGCTTACGCAGGTTCGCCAGTGCCTGGTAATGGCTGAACATGGGGTTGGTATTCGTCGCTGTGAGACCCAATGGAACGGTTGGGTAGGTTCGGCGGTCATCGGGGTCATCATCACCGGTTATGGCCAGTTCATCACCATAATACACGGTGGGTGCACCGGGCAGGGTGAATTGGATCAGCGAGGCGATCATCACCTTCTGCTTACCTTCAGCCAGGTTCTGCGCATTCAGCTCTTTGTCTGCAGTAGTTTCTGTCCCTGGTGTGAGTGCCCACAGGATACGCTCGGTGTCGTGGCTATCGACCAGGTTCATCAGGGCGTAAAATACCTGCTGTGGGTAGTCTTCCTGGATAGATTCTAGGCGTGAAGCGAACTCAGACGGGAGCAGGATACGCCCGCTATCGGCAAAGCCCTTTGAGTCGAACGGCCCTGGGGTAAGCAGGCCCAGGATGGCATCCCGCAAGCGGTAGTTCATCGTCGTGTCAGCTTTTTCACCGCGCAGGAAGCTCAGCAGGGTGCTGTCTTTCTGCCATAGCTCACCGATGATTAGGGCATCCGCCTTGGTGTCCTTCACCTCATCTCTGAAAGTCGTCCAGTAACCCGCAGGGAAGGAAGCATCGCCCATCACGTCCATCCGCCATCCTGAAGACCCTTGATTAAGCCAGAAGGAAGTCACATTGGGTGAGCCGGTTAAGAAGTACGCCTGGACTACTGGGTTGGATTTATTGATCACGGGGATACTGTCGAAACCGAACCAGCCATCATACGTAGCTGAGTTTGGCCCGTTGGATCCCACACACGTTCCCGTCCCAGCCGGCACATCGTGGAAGGTGAACCAGCTCCGGTAGGGTGATGAAAGCGATTCACATGCCCCGGTGGTAGGATAGTGGTGGTAGCGATCGAAGAACGGGCTATCTGACGACATGTGGTTGAACACCCCATCGAGGATGATGCGCATGCCAAGCTGGTTGGCATGCTTTACCAGGTTCTCCCAGTCCTTCTGGGTGCCAAAGTATGGGTCGATCTTATAATAGTTTTGGGTATCGTAACCGTGATTGGAAGCCGAGTCAAACACTGGGTTGAAGTATAGGGTGGTGACCCCGAGCGATTTCAGGTATTCCAATGACTGGTCGATGCCTTTCAGATCACCGCCCATGTAATCGCGGCCTCGTGGAGATTCCGGGCCGGGAGGCGGGTTGAATAGGAAACGCCAGGGGCAGTTGGTTTGTGCGTCGGCATAGTTACGGCAGTAACCTTCCGGTAGGGTGCCCCATGGCAATTTGAGCACGGGATCGTCATAGCGCGGCTGACCGGTCTTGGGGTCATTATCCTTGCGGCCGTTTCTGAAGCGGTCGGGGAAGATCTGGTAGATGACGGCATTGTGAGCCCAGTCGGGGACCATGAAATTTGGGTCGTAAACCATCAGCGCATAGCTGTAGTCGACGGGGTCATCCGACATGGCGCCTAAACCACCATCCAGGGCGGACGTGTTGTCGGCATAGTAATCCGTATCGGTGCCATCGGTAATGATGAACCGGTACCAGAAGTTATTCACATACTCATTCGGCAGGGTGACCGCCCAAAAATCACACATAAAAGGTAAGCCAGCCTGGTAGCAATCTACGTCCTCGGCAACCCTGACCATCTGTAGGGCCTGTTGGGCCGCCAGGTTCAGGTCATACAGGCGCAGCTTCACATCTGTGACGTCGTTATGGTAGGTACGTAGGCGCAATGTGACCGGGGTGCCTGCTTCGACCGCTCCACCCGGGGTGCGGTATAGAAGGTCGCGTGAGTCGTGGCGTACGCCGTCCCACCAGATGTTATTGTCATTGGCCGGGCTGGCCCCCCAGATCTGTGGGACGTGGGTGATGCTGTTGTATACGAAGGTCACACTCGTTGGCTGGAGGATGGTGAAGGGGATATTGGGTCCATTTTGCACCCCATCTTGGCCGTAATTTACGTCCCAGGATTCATTGAGCGCCACCTTGAACTCATAACTGCCGGGTGGGATCGCATCGGTGGTAAACATGTAGATACCATCCCCATCTACATCCTGTAGCCAAGAGCGCAGGCAGCCAGGGTCCCAATCGCCCGGGCAGCCCAGCTCCGATTGGAAGCTTCCGGGGGTGACGGCGATGACTGAGTTTATATTATCGGTGACCCAGTGACTTTTATTATCATAATAAAACTTGACCGAGGTCTGGGCATCCAGGTTGAGGGGAATATTCTCCCCGCCGGGTACAGCATGCAGGCCGTAGTTTTCGGTCCAAGAGTTGTTCAGGGCAGCTTTGTACTGCCAGCTGCCGAGTGGGACGTCGAATGTCGCCTGCCATACGTCATCAGCCCCATCGTATGTAAGGTAAGTTGCCGAGCAGGTCGGGTCCCAATCGCCCGCACAACCCAGCTCGCTTTGCAGGTCGCCTACAATGGTTACGCTGCCGGTCACAGTGACTGTGGGCACATGGGTCGTACTATCGTAGGTGATGGTTACCACAAAGCCGTTGGCTGGCACGCTAAATGGGATATTGGGTCCGTTTTGTACGCCACCCTGCCCGTAATTCACATCCCAGGATTCATTGAGTGCCACCTTGAACTCATAATCCCCGGCTGGGAGGGTGTTGGTTGAGAATGTGTAGACACCATCTCCATCAATATCTTGCAACCAGGAGCGTAGGCAGCCAGGGTCCCAATCGCCTGGACAGCCCAGCTCCGATTGGAAGCTCCCAGGAGTGACAGCGATGACCGAGTTTATGTTATCGGTGATCCAGTGGCTCTTGTGGTCGTAGTAGAATTTGACTGCGGTGTTGGCAGCCAGGCTCAGCGGGATATTATCTCCACCCGGAACCGCATGCAGGCCATAATTTTCCGCCCACGAGTTATCGATAGCAACCTTGTACTGCCAGTTACCGAGTGGGACGTTGAAGGCCGCCTGCCATACATCATCGCCAACATCGTAGGCAAGGTAGGTTGCTGAGCAAGCAGGATCCCAATCACCCGCACAGCCTAGCTCGTTTTGCAGGTCACCTACCACGGTAACAGATGAGATATCGATCGCGTCACCTCGCGCCTGCAGGACCCCAAAGACAAGAAAAGTGCTTGATATGACAATTGCAATAGCTAGTAAGAATCGAAAATTGGTTTTTTTATTCGTCAACATGAGCTCCTCCTCAAATTGGTGATAAAAAAAACTGCGACCGCAATTATTCCTCTGGCTTGACCTCCTTTAAACTGAAGAAATGAATTTAGACGCGTCAATACACCGCTGCGTTTATAAGGACGAATATGCTGTGCGATGTTTTTTTCCTCTGATATGCACAGCCTCAACGAATTGATCTCATATTAACATAAAATCTTGTGTGAGTCAATTTTTCTTAATCATTACTTCAATTCAGATTGCTGGAACCACTGATCCTGTGATATGTGGATGGTGATTCATACGAGCAGGCTCGACAGGGTTAATCGGTCAATCCTTTTCAGGATTCCGCTATAATTCAGCTAATGTAATAAATGCAGAATTTGGATGGCTAAACCCAGGCAATCCACATCGCCCGACACTGAGGCAGCTGTGCAATTGCTGTTGGGACATATATATTGAAAGTATACGATGGAGGTTTCTATGAGCGACCAATTGACTGACAGGGTGAATGGGACCAAGCCTGAACCAGATACTTATCATGACCAGGAAAGTTTGCTCCGTATCGCAGTGATGGCTGACCGGATGTCCTGGCTCTTTCTGGCCTTTTTTACCGTGACCGGTATCTTCATTGCATTATTCCTGTTTTGGTACATTAAGCACACATTCAGCGTTGAACAGCTGGTCGTATATTTGCTGTTCGCTATCACACCGTTCGTCCTGGGTGGATTCCTTTGGATCGCCGCCAAAGCGCTATCAGAGCTGATCTACCTGGTGATGGATATCGAGGACAATACTCGCCAGCCAAAATCCTCGGTTGAATAAGGATGCTGGGTTAATAGGGAGAGCGGTGGGTCAAAAACGCGTGATGCCAGGGTAGCTTGACCTATTCAAGCCTGCTCTTCCTTGTATGCGTGATCGATCTCGGCAAAGAGCGGTCCACATAAAGTAAATCTATATTAGGTATACTGTCGTTCGTCAGGCTTGATCCAGCATTCTCAGCTGAGAAATTGTCGATCGATGTGCGATTACAATTGCATCATCGGATAGATCTCTCAAGGTCCATCTGAACTTCACCAACCCTGAGGATGTATGTTTTATTAAACAGATTGTTATCAGTTCAAAGCGAAGGTGACAATGTCTGACCAAGGCGCTACATCAATGTCAAGTGAAGCCATTAACCAGGAGCTGATCGAGCGTGAAGCCGAGTTGATGCTTATTAACAGCGTGCAGCAAGCGCTGGCTTCGCACCTGGATGTCCAGGCGATCTACAACCTGGTGGGCGATAAGATCCGCGATATCTTCGATTCCCAGATAGTCATGATCTCCACCTATGATGCCTCGACAGAGACTATTGAGCACCGCTACGCCATCGAGCGTGGTGAGCATATTTACGCTCCCGGTCGCTACCCCATCCGGGGTTTCCGTACGCAGATCGTACAGACCCGCCAGCCGGTGCTGGTGAACAAGAACGTGGGTGAGCTGGCGGCGCGCCTGGGTCAGCACACCATCCCCGGCACAATCACCCCCAAATCCTGGCTGGGCGTTCCGATGATCGTGGGTGATCAGGTTACGGGCATCCTGAGCCTGCAGGATGTCGATCGGGAGTACGCTTTTGACGAGTTGGATGTCCGCCTGCTGCAGACCCTGGCATCATCGATGAGCGTGGCGCTTGAAAATGCCAGGCTGTTCGATGAAACAAAGCGTCTGCTCCACGAAACTGAGCAGCGTGCCACCGAGCTGCAACTCATTAACACAGTCCAGGAAGTGCTGGCGAAGAAGCTGGAACAGACCGCGATTTTTGAGCTGGTGGGTGAGAAACTGGGTGAATTCTTTAAACCTGTTGACCTATCGATCCTGGTATATGACTATGCTACGGATCTGTTATCCACACCCTACCTGGTTGAGAAAGGCAGGCGTAAGCTGGTTAATCCATATTTTGTGGAAAACAAGGGTTTCTTTAGCCATCTGCTCCACAATCCACAGCCGCTGCTGGTAGATGAGCACATGGATGAAGCGGTCATCAGCTATCAGAATGTCTATTCATCTGCCACAGACCTTCCCAGGTCAGCCTTATTCATGCCGCTGGTCATCGGCGGTTGTGTCCAGGGTGCAATTGTGTTACAAGACACGACCAAGGAGCACGCCTTTAACCAGGCAGATTCTCGCCTGTTACAGACCCTGGCCAATGCCATGAGTGTGGCCCTTGAAAATGCACGCCTGTGGGAGCAGGAAGCCTTATACCGCAAGGCCCTGGAGCGCGAGTTCGAGATCGGTCACGAGATCCAGGCTGGCTTCTTACCCGAGAGCATCCCCCAGCCCATAGGGTGGGAGATCGCGGCCTCACTGAAGTCTGCACGTGAGGTCACCGGCGATTTTTACGATGTATTCGAGTTCCCCGATGGCAAGATCGGGTTGGTCATCGCCGATGTATGTGACAAGGGGCTGGGTGCTGCCTTATTTATGACCTTGTTCCGCAGCTTGATCCGGGCGGTTGCTAACATCGATTTTTATTCTGGTGCAGGCGATGCAGGGCTGACCAGCCCTGATCGGCGCCTTGAAAACGCCATGGCTTTTACTAACAATTACATCACCGCCACGCATGGCCAGGCGAGTATGTTTTGCACGATCTTCTTCGGGGTGCTGGACCCAATGACCGGCACCTTTACCTATGTGAATGGGGGGCACCTGCCTCCGTTGATCATCAACCCGTTGGGCATTCGCGAGACCTTAAAGGCCAGTGGGCCGGCCGTGGGTGTGACACCTGGGTCAAAATTTACCATCAGGGAGGTGATGATCGCCCCAGAAGAAGTCTTGTTTGCCTATACCGATGGATTGACCGATACCATCAACCCTGCAGGCGAGTACTTCGACAAACAGCTCCTCATCCCTCTCTTTACCAGCGGGCAGAATCTGGTTGTTGTTTTGGACCAAATCCAAAACCAGGTGAAAGATTACTCCACCGGCGCCACACAGGTAGATGACATTACTATGCTGGCCGTGCGACGTTGCAGTTAGTCCTTTTTAGCCACGCCTATGATGGATGGAACACTGCGGGCTACACAATTGTGCAATTGGACCATGAGTATAATTCTGATTGACCTGCGGTTTACACGCCAGGGCTGCAAGCACTCGATTATGATTAGCCAATTACTTGCCTGCATACCATGGCTGCTCACCTAATTGAAATGTATTGCATTCGAGCAGCCTTTAACTTCCTGATGATGCGCCCGCATATGGTCACCCCGAACCAGCCAGAGACCAGCCGAGCATACCGAATGGGAATCGACTATTAACTGGATAGTCCAGAATTTACAAACGATCAACCAATAATAGCGAATACATACCCAAAAACAGGCTGCCAGGTTGGAGCTTGTTTTTGTTTTCGCCCCGAAGAAAGAGCAAATAGGTGACAATAATTCTTCACTGCACCTGGTTCAACAAGACAATTGGCTGCTCGCCAATTAAAGCCAATAATTTCCAATGTTATACCTGTTATTTTTCTCTAAAATATCATTAATCTTCCATTCATCTATAGAATGGGAAGGCCTTGCATCCAAAAGAATTACTCTCAGCGAGGGGCTAAGGAGAAAAAATATGGATACTTATAAGAGCAGCTTCATCAAGAAGAGTCCATTCGCGCTTGGGTACATGTCGAATTTTGGCAAGGACTCCGATAAGCCATCGGCTTCACCTTCCAGGCTGTACAGGCGCACAGATCAACCCAATCAGCTGAACCATGTCTTGGATGAGCCTGATTCTCTGCGTGTGTGCATCGATTACCATGGCAGTTTTGCCTTGGAAAATGATATCCCGGCGACCTTGCGCTCAATTAACAAATCCCGCTTATCCGCGGTAGTCCGACAATCGTTAAACCGCAACCACTTCCAGATACAAGGCTGGCGGACGCGCAACCTGAACGGCAATCCGGGTAACCCGGTGAGCCTGGGCCTCTACAGGTATGAAGGTGTGGGCGTTGACCGGGGTGAGTGGTTAGATTGGTCGGTCATCCTTAAGGTCATCCAATCGCCGGTTAACCAGGGGCTTTTGAATAATGGCAAGCGGAACGACCCGTCAGACTGGAATTATTGGAAACGTGAGCTGCTGATCTACCAGTCTGGCTGGCTCAGCAGCTTGCCCGAGGGGATCATGGCCCCGCAGTGTTATGAGGCCCAGGAGATTCCCGGGAATATTGCCGGCATATGGTTGGAGGATGTGATTGACACCTATTCCAGTAACTGGCCACTGGCTCGCTATGCCATGGCAGCCCGCCATCTGGGTCGTTTCAACGGCATTTATATCTCGCGCCGGCAGCTGCCCACCTATTCATGGCTCAGCACGCACCGTACACGCCAGTGGTTGGCAACAATCCCCTGGCAGAATTTCCCCTGGGATCACCCTCAGGTATGGCAGGTCTATCCAAATCCGGAGCTAGATAGCTTCAGGAGCCTGCTTAACGATCATGAACGCTTCTTGGTCAAGCTTGAGCAGCTCCCCAAGACGATCAGCCTTGGTGATACCAACCCGGTGAATTTCATCTCGCGTCAATCTCCGCGGAAACTTGAACAAACTGTGGCGATGGATTGGTCGTTGGCTGGTGTTGAAGCCCTGGGTGATGACCTCGGGCAGCTTGTCTACGGCACTTACCTAAACCTCCGCAACTACCGTTTGCACGATATCTCGGAGACACTCTTTACCAGCTACGTCAATGGGTTGCAAGACAGTGGCTGCCGGGTCGATACACAGCTGGTGAGGTTTGGCTACGCGGTTTCTGCTGCTTTCCGGGTGGGTCTGAGCCGGCTGCAGCATCTTGCCGAGCAGATCAACCGCGATTCTGACTACCTGGCGCAGAGCGTTTATCCATCCATGCTGCCCCAGCCTTTCGAATCGGTCATGGCTGATGAAGCCTACCGGCTGCTTGACCGGATCTGAGGTTGATCCATGGTTGTGAGGAGTTTTTTAAGCATGGGTGAAGCGATATTGCTTTATTTGAAAAAGACGTTAGCTTGTTAGCACGAATTGGGCGGAAAAACAAGGGGGCGCACTTATCATTACTGGACAGGACCAAGGGGCGAGACCTGTCCAGTTTTATTTATTAACCTTCGTCTTGCCCGCCATATCCAATCCGGTTAAAATTCGCAGTATGAAGATCCGCTCGATTACCTGTTTTATTGACCCTTCCTACCCAATCGATGAGCGGAAATTGGATCTGGCTGCCGAATTTGTGCAGGTTGCTCAGCCAGCCTTTACCGCCTTAGGCTACGAAGTTCAATCCAACCGTTTGGCAATCGTCCCATTCAGCACGCTATTACCTTCCCTGGATAGTCACATGCTAACTAGATTTGCCCAGGACCTCGAAGGCAAAGCCGGTCAGAGAGGTTTTGATTATGTCGCCCTTGGTCCTGGGATCCCTGAGCTGCCGAAAAGCTATGCAGCCATCCCACCCACATTGGCGTCCACCAAAAATGTTTTCTTGGCTGGGATGATGACCACCCATGATGGACGGATTTCGATTCCAGCAGTTCGTGAATGTGCCCGGGTTATCCAGGCAGCCAGTCTCGTCTCACCAGATGGGTTTGCCAACCTGCGCTTTGCAGCCTTGGCCAATGTCCCCCCTGGCTCACCGTTTTTCCCGGCTGCCTATCACCAGGGAAAAGAGCCTGCCTTTGCCCTGGCGACCGAAGCTGCTGACCTGGCAGTCGCTGCCTTCAGCCAGGTTGCCAGCCTGGAAGAGGCACGTAGTAGCCTGATCCAATCGATCGAAGCCCATGCCCGAGTTTTATCCAGTCTCGCCCGCCGGATCGAAAAGCAAACCGGGGTGCGATATGGTGGGATCGATTTCTCGTTGGCGCCTTATCCATCTGAGGATACCTCACTGGGCACCGCCATGGAACGTATGGGCATTGCCTGGCTGGGTGGTCATGGCTCGTTGGCTGCGGCTGCTATCCTAGCCGATACGTTGGACCAGGCAGACTTCACGCGTGCGGGTTTCAATGGCCTATTCTTGCCCCTAATGGAGGATGCCACCCTTGCCAGGCGCGCCACTGAAGGACACCTGGGTGTGAAAGATTTGCTGCTTTATTCAGCTGTGTGCGGCACTGGCCTGGACACGCTGCCTCTACCTGGAGATACCAGCGTGGAACAATTACAGGCTGTCCTCCTGGACCTGGCAAGCCTGTCTACCCGCCTGGCCAAGCCTCTCACGGCGCGCCTGATGCCCATCCCCGGCAAGCAAACCGGTGACCTGACCCGTTTCGATTTTCCATATTTTGCCAACACGCGCATACTGCCACTCGATGCAGAACCGCTTGGAGGCTACTTGAATAAGGATGAATCGATCAAGCTCCACCCCAGGCGTCAGCCATGAGATCAGGCGACCTGCGGCCTTTGTGGTTGCGTTGGGTGATCGCGAACGGGCTGGGTGAGATGCTCGGCTTGGGACTAACCCTGGCCGTTGGGGCAGCCGTCATTTCTAGATTGAGTTCTTCAAACACGGTGACGGGCATCCTGCTCAGCTTCGGGGTGGCGGTCGTAAGTGGCGTCATCGAGGCTACGCTAGTCGGTTTGTTCCAGTGGTGGGCCATGCACCCATGGGTGGCTGCTGTTCGGCGGTCAGCCTGGTGGCTGGCTACCCTGGCTGGTGCGCTGCTGGCTTATATGTTGGGATACCTCCCGTCTACCATCATGAGCCTGGGTGAAGCGGCTACACAAACTGCGACCACAGTCAAGGAACCTCCGCAGTGGGTCGTTCTACTGCTGGCAGCCGGCCTGGGTGCGGCTGGTGGGGCGGTGCTTTCTTTTGCCCAGTGGCTTGTATTACGTAAAGCTGTTACCGGGGCATCCATCTGGATCCCTGCCAATATGCTTGCCTGGCTGGTTGGCATGCCAGTCATCTTTTGGGGGATTGATTCCATACAGAAGTTAAGCAACTTATCTGCCATCCTCCTGTCGATGGGTGTTATTTTACTGATCACTGGCCTGGTGGTCGGTGCGATCCACGGTGCATTTCTCGTTCGCATTGTCAAAGCCGACCTGGCCAGGCGAGAAGGTGACCATAATGCTCATGATCGCCATCAGATTATCGGAGAGGCCGCATGATTCCATTTAATCTATTAGCACCTCACCTTCGCCCGTTGGCTTACCTGGATCCTGGTAGTGGAAGCATCATTGTCCAGGTTTTAATTGCTGGATTAATGACGGTCGGGATCGTCGTCAAGCTCTTCTGGAAGAAGATCAAGGGGATCTTCAATCGCTCTTCATCAAAAAAAGAAGATGATCTTACCGAGCAGCCCTGAGCAACGACTGGGTGCATCTTTCCGCGACCCAAGTGGATTTCTGTTTTCACGCCAGGGCGTGCTTTACCGCCAGGTCAACCAGGTTTATCGCCCGCAATACGAACAATTAATGAGCTCGGGGCTGTATGCGCAGTTGGTCAGCCTGGGATTGCTCATCCCACACCAGGAATTGGATACTGAAGCTGCTGAGCCAGCCGAGGCTTACCGGGTAATCCAGCCCGAGACATTGCCTTTCATTTCTTATCCATACGAGTGGTGTTTCAGCCAGCTGAAGGATGCTGCCCTGGCAACGCTTAAGATCCAAAAGCTAGCCCTGGAAAAGGGCATGCTGATCAAAGACGCCAGTGCCTATAATATCCAGTATAAGGACGGAAAACCGCTCCTGATCGATACGCTGTCTTTTGACTCTTACCGTGAAGGAGAGCCATGGGTAGCCTACCGCCAATATTGCCAGCATTTCCTGGCACCTCTGGCGTTGATGTCTTACCGTGATATCCGCTTGAGCCAGCTATTAAGGGTGCACCTGGATGGGGTACCTCTCGACCTTGCCTCTAAGCTGCTACCACGGCGGACGCGTTATTCCTTTGGATTGGCTGCCCATATCCACCTGCACGCCTCAGCTCAGAAGCGTTATGCTGATAAAGCCGCGGATAAGCCTGGTTCCTCGCACAGGGTCAGCAAGCTGTCATTGCTTGGTCTGATCGATAACCTTGAGGGGATCACCCGCAAGCTAAACTGGACACCCGCAGGGACTGAGTGGGGCGATTATTACACTGCATCGGCTGGTCATTATACCCCGCGCGCCATCCAGCATAAGCAGCAAGTCGTGTCTGAGTTCATGGCTCGCTTACAGGCAGGCACTGTGTGGGACCTGGGGGCTAATACCGGAGACTATAGCCGCCTGGCTTCCCAGCAAGGCTTATTCACCCTGGCAATGGATGTAGATCCGGCGGCGGTCGAGGTGGGCTATCTGCGTATGAAAGCAGGCGCCGAGCAGCATTTCTTGCCATTGGTCATGGACTTTACCAATCCTTCACCCTCCCTCGGCTGGCACAGCCATGAGCGCCTTTCCTTGCTCGAACGGGGTCCTGCAGATGTGGTGATGGCCCTGGCTTTCATCCATCACCTGGCGATTTCCAATAATGTGCCTTTCACTCTCCTGGCAGATTACTTACATGATATGGGACATTGGTTGATCATAGAGTGGGTTCCGAAGCAGGATTTGCAGGTTCAGTTATTGTTGTCCAGCCGCCCGGATATATTTACCGAATACAACCAGACAGGCTTTGAAGCTGCCTTCAGCAGGTTTTTTAAGATTCATGACCGGGTCTCCCTGGTCGATTCTGAACGGCAGCTGTACCTGATGGAAAAGATTACCTAAAAATATCTAGAATGCTCATGAGCGAAAAATGCCGCACACGTGATATGTGCGGCATTTTAGATTTGTCTGGGCCTATGCCTGGGTTTCAGTGCGCCAGTAAATCCCCTTGTCGCGCTGGAGCAGGCCGTTATCTACCATGTAACGGCGCAGGGCCGCGGTATCATCATGGCGGCGCCTGAGCACCTGGTTGACCTGGCTTTCGGGGTACCGTACCCCTGGCTCGAAATCCTTCACAAAGTGGCGCATAATCACCATCAGTTTTTTCTGCTGGTTGGGGATGGATTTCAGTGTACCATCGGGGTTGAGGAAAGAACGAAGGGTCTTTACCTCGAATTCATCACCTTCGTACTGCGGGGCCGGTGGGTGCGATTGAGCCAGCATCCGGCGGGTCAACAGCTCAACGGTGCGGCTGTCTAGCCGGTAGGCATTATCTTCTTTATGGGCCAGCCCAGCATCCACCAGCACTTGCAGGTGATGGGCTGCCTCAGAGGGTTTCATCCCCAGCCGTTCGGCCACCTGGCTGGCAGTCAGGGCTTCCACTCCCAGCAAACCGGCGATTTTCACCCGGTCAGCGTCGGCCAGTGATTTCATAAAGGTCATGAGTTCTTCTTGATTTTCAGATGATGTGTTCATTTTATTTTCCTTCAGGATGGCTGTTCGCCATCGATTCTCCAATACTCTCCTTCAGCGCGCTTCATGAACTTGTACCCGATCATTTCGCGCCGTAAGGTGGCAGTGTCTTCATGGTAGCGGGATAAAATTTCGTTAACCTGTTGTTCTGAGTAGTGGACTCCAAGCTCGAATGACTTGAGGATGTGCCTGAGGATCACCTCGCGTTTCTTGCGCTGTGCAGGGATGACCTTCAACCTGCCATCCGGTAGCATAACATTGCGCAGCACCTGCCTGTCGTAGGCTTCCAGGTCCACTTCGGCCGCCATGCTGGGTAGCTTATCCTGGGCTACCAACCTTCCAGCGATCTGCTCCAGGACGCCCGGCTCCAGCTGGTACATGTTGTAATAGCCTTCAGCCCTGGCGCTGACCAGGCCGGCCTCTGCCATCATTTTTAGGTGATGGGAAACCGTGGGAGGGCTCAGCTCGAGCAAGGCCGCCAGCTGTTCCACTGTGTAGGGTTTTTGGGCAAGCAAGCCGACGATCTTCAGCCGGTTGGCGTCCGCCAGTGCCTTGAAAAACATCAGGAGCTGCTCATCGTTCTGTACGCTAGATACGTTCATATTTTGATCCTTTTCGCGGTTTAATCCGCATATCATCACAATTCATCTAATCAATTAGATGCATATCGAATTAATTATACATAATTATAGCGAGTTGTCAAGTGCCTACAACCTGGATCGCTATATGTGTATACCTTATCCTTGATTAACACGACCCCGTCAGCCTGGCTGGTATAATCTAACCGAGTGTCCGAAAAGCCTGGCAGGTGAGAAAAGCTGATGTCGTCCATTGATGAGATCAAGGCCCGAATTGATATCGTAGACCTGGTATCCGAATCAGTGCAACTAAAGCATTCCGGAAAAAATTACACCGGATTTTGCCCGTTCCACCCCAACACACGGACCCCATCATTTGCTGTGTTCCCATCCACGGGCACATGGCGTTGCTTTGGGCAGTGCAATGAAGGTGGAGATATCTTCACCTTCACCATGAAAAAGCAAGGCCTGGATTTTTCAGAGGCCCTCAAATACCTGGCAGATCGGGCGGGGGTTCAGCTCAAGCCACAGACTCCGGAAGAGATCGTAGCCGAAGAAGAGCATGCCCAGCTGCGCCTCCTGCTCGAAGATGCAGTTACCTATTACCATCATCAGCTGCGCAACACTCCCGCCGGCCTAAAGGCTTTCGAGTACTTGAAAAAGCGCGGTCTGAGCGAGGAGATCATAGAAACTTTCGAATTAGGTTATGCACCCGATGCCCGGGAGGCACTCATCCAATACTTCAAGGGTAAAGGCCGCAGCGAAGAACAGCTGCGCGAGGCTGGCCTGGTGTCTGAACGGGATGATGGGTCGATCTACGATAAATTCAGGCACCGCATCATGTTCCCCATCCGGGATGGGCGCAGTCGTATGGCGGGATTCGGTGGGCGTATTCTTGACCCAGACGACCTGCCCAAGTTCCTCAACTCGCCCCAGACCCCCGTGTTCGATAAAGGTGGCCTGCTGTATGGGTTGGAGCGTGCCCGCAACGCTATCCGTGCCCAGGACCAGGCGGTGATCGTTGAAGGTTATTTTGATGTGATCGCCCTGCACCAGGCAGGTTTCACCAATACGGTATCTCCCATGGGCACTGCCCTTACCGAACACCAGCTGCGCCTGCTAAAGCACCTTACCCAGCGCTATATCCTGGCACTCGACCCCGATACTGCGGGGGATAAAGCTACCCTGCGGGGCCTGCAGGTAGCCCGCCAGACCATGGACCGTGAATCCGAGCCAGTATTTGATGCGCATGGTCTACTAGCCCACGAGTCACGCCTGCATGCCGACATTCGCGTCACCACCTTGCCGGAAGGGATGGACCCTGATGACGTGGTGAAACGCGATCCACTCGAATGGCAGCATATCATTGATAATGCCAAGCCCGTAGTGGTGCATGTCATGGAGACGCTGGCACGCGGACGTAATATCAATGACCCCAAGACTAAATCTGAGATCGCTGAGCAGGTGTTGCCACTCATCAACGAGGTACCCAACGCGATCGAGCGTGAAGCCTACCGCCAGCAGCTTGCCCGCCTGATCAGGGTTGAAGAGCGCATGTTGGTGGGAAGTGGCAGCCTGGCACGCCCTGCCCGCCGCCGGCCGCGCGGGGTAACCTCCCAGCCTGAAAAAGAGACCGTTTCAGAAATTGCTGTTCAAACCGGGAATGCCCGACTTGAAGCCCATTGCCTGGGCATCCTGGTACGCCGGCCTGAGCTGTTGTTCCATGTTGACCGCTCATTGCATGAATCACATTTGATTCCCCTCTCACGGCAGGATTTTGAAAGTGCAGAGTACCAGGCCGTGTTCATCTTGGTGAAGGAATCGCTGACCCAAGATGAGACAGAGCCGATGAATTACGTGTTGAATCGCCTGTCACTGCCCCTGATGGAAACCGTGGATGGGCTCTTGGAGCGCACAGAAAAGCTCGACCCACGCGAAGCACGCGTGTTGGAAGATATGATGCGAGCAGTGCTGGAGATTCGCCGACGGCAGGTGACTGAGGTGATCAACCAGCTGCGCTACCAGATGGACGAAGCTGTGAAGACGGGCGAACCGCGTAGCAAGGAATATGAAGAAAGCATCGCCAAGTGCACCCGGTCATTGCGGAACTTGCACCAGGCCAAGGAAAAATTCATGATCGCCCGCTGATGGGCAACCAACGAAAAGACGCTAACCATCCAGGATTCGAAAGAGCTGCCCATCTCCATGCATATTCAACCCATTACTAGGCAAACTTGTGACCAGGCTGTGCAGGTTCTCGGCCAGGCGTTCATGACCGATCCAGTGAGTATGGCAGTTTACCATAATCTATCTGCCGATCGGATGCTGCAAGCCCTGGTCAATGATTTCCAAGCTGAGGTCAGGTTGTGTGTACGCCGCGGATACCCAATCTTGGCGCAGGAAGCCGATCAAGTGCTTGGCGCTGCAGTGATCTACCCGCCAGGCGGATATCCGCTACCGGCACTCGATCAATGGTTTTTATTAGTCCAATCGGTGGTAAAGAATGGATTGTATGATGTCCGTGCCTGGATACGCTGGCTGAACGCGGTGGAGCGTTTCCATCCTACCGAGCCGCATTACTACCTGGAATATGTAGGGGTGCACCCTGGCTTTCAGGGGCAGGGTGTAGGTTCTGGAATGCTAAAGCACCTGATCGGCATGGCAGAGGCAGCCCAGGTTGGCTGCTATCTGGAGAATGCTAACCCGCGTAACCTGCCTTTTTACCAGCGTTTCGGATTTCAGGTGAGCAAGGAGCTTGAGATCATTGGGCTCAAAACCTGGCTCATGTGGCGCCCACCAGGTCTGAGCTCTACCTATTGAAGACCAGGCGATAATAGCCATCCCTTGGGGGAGCGATCTGTTTTGGAAATACCTGCCTTTTACCCGTTAGCAAGTGATTCGCCAAAAATGATAATTTAGATGATAATTGTGCTATGGCCCGTAAGCGAAACAGCGACCCTGAAGAGCTTTCTGATTCTGCAAATTTGTCTGAAGATGATGAAAAACAGCAATCAGTCCATCCCGTGGATGACGTGGAAGACCTCGTGTCGGAGCTGGACGAAGGTGTGATCATCGATGAGCCGGACGAAGAACTGCTCGCTCAGGCAACGCAGAGCCTGGGCGATATTACCGAGGACGAAACCCTGGAAGTACTCAGCCCTGTATTAGAAGCTGAGCTGAGCGAAGATCCGGTCAGGCTTTACTTGCGTGAGATCGGGGAGATCGAGCTGCTAAGCGTTGACCATGAGTTCTGGCTGGCAACACGTATCGAAGCTGCCCGCCGGGTAAGTGTTTTGACGCGCGACCATCCCATTGCCCGCCGTGGACAGCAATTCGCCACCAACATCTACCTGGCATTGTCAGATGAGCTGGTGATCAGCTGGCGCAGGCTAACCGAAGACACCGAGCGCCTGGGATATGACTCCCCGGATTTTTCAAAGATTCACATTGAGGCGCGCCTCCTAAGGCAGAACTGGGCCATCAGCGTGCCTTCGTACCTGCGTGCCTACCTCGATAATGGTCGCTGGGGTGTCGATCACCTGTGGGATCAGGTGGCAAGAAATGCGCTCACAGTATTCATCTTCCTGTACCTCCTGCCTGAAGAGACAGCCATGGAGGTGGATAATTTCTTCGCCCATAAGCACTACATGGCTGCTTTAGCCCCATACCGTGCTGAGCAGGCTGCTGGCGGCCAGGATGAAAAGAAAAGCTCCAAAAAAACCAGTCAAATTGAAGAAACACCGGTCGAAGAAGATGTGGTGAGGCTGGTCGATGAAGATCAGCTCAGGTCTACATTGGAGGAGGTGCAGTTTCGCGCCTTAGAATCCCGCCAGATTCTGATCCGCTCTAACCTGCGCCTGGTGGTGAGTGTGGCCAAGCGTTATCTTGGCCGTGGGAGCTCATTCCTCGACCTTATTCAAGAGGGGAACCTTGGATTGTTGCGTGCGGTGTCCAAGTTTGATCCTTCCCGGGGCTACAAGTTCAGCACATATGCCACCTGGTGGATCCGCCAGTCTATCAGCCGTTCGATAGCTGATCAAGCGCGTACCATCCGCATCCCAGTTCACATCTTCGAGACGTTTAACCGCCTGATGCAGGTCCAACGCCAGCTGACCCAGACCCTGGGGCGCTCCCCCACCCCTCAAGAGCTGGCCTTAGAAGCGGATTTTTTGGATCCCAAGGACAAACAGATGATCCAGCGCGTGAAGGGGGAATCCAGCCTGCTCCCGCATGAGGTACATATGCGCTGGAACCAGGCAGCTTCAAAGGTGGTGCAGGTGCTACGCGCCGCTGAAGAACCGGTATCACTGGAAAGCCCGGTTGGTAGTGAAGATAACTCCATGCTGGGTGATTTCATCGAAGATGAGGAAGCCCAGGAACCCATGGATGCCGCAGCCCGCGAGATGCTACGTGAGCAAGTGAAGAACGCCCTGGCTGTACTTTCACCGCGCGAGCGTGAGGTGCTGGAAATGCGCTTTGGGTTGCTGGATGGCAAAGACCATACCCTCGAAGAGGTCGGCCAGGCATTTAATGTCACGCGCGAGCGCATTCGCCAGATCGAAGCAAAGGCCCTCCGCAAGCTGCGCCATCCCACGCGCAGTCGTCATTTGCGCGATTTCCTGATCTAGTATTCCTTCTCCGCATAGCTTCCGCAACCAACCCATCTGCTGGGGTTTAATCGAATAAAATCACCCATGCGTGCCTTTTGCAGGCACCGGTTAATAACCTTGTGGAAGATTTTCGTATAATTTTCCTTTTAATAACACAAATTGACACCGCAGTTTGCATGTGATAAACTTCACGCGGTCGCGCTCGGGTGATACCTTGCCAGGATGGGGCATACCGCTTAAAATTTGCCTGCTATTCCCATAATCACTGGCTGCAAGTTAAAAAGCTGTAACCTGCTTGTTACTGAAGATTCAGATCTTTGACTGCTGAGGTAAAATGCCGGCTTCCTTCATCCCTATCGCTGTCATCGTTATACTTTCCATTGTTTTCGCATTCCTGATCATTGCCCTGGGTGTCCTGTTCGGTCCCAGGCGGAAAACAGCCCGCAAGCTGATGCCATACGAGTCAGGCATGACGCCCATTGGCCCGGGCACGCGCCGAATTCCGGTACGCTTCTATCTTGTCGCAGTTCTTTTTATCCTTTTCGATATTGAAATCATCTTTATTATCCCCTGGGCAGTGATCCTCAAAGAGTTCGTCTACGCTGGTGCCGGTGTTTTCGCTCTTGTGGAAATGCTGGTCTTCGTTGTTATCTTATTGGTAGGACTCTTCTATGCCTGGAAGAAGGGAGCGCTGGAATGGGAATAGAGCAAAAAGCTGGAAATATTGGTGTTGTCACGGTTGGACTGGAACAGGCAGTGGATTGGGCACGCATCAATGCCATGTGGCCGATGCTCTTTGGTCTGGCATGCTGTGCGATCGAGATGATGAGCGCCCAAGCGGCTCACTTTGACATGAGCCGCTTCGGTATGGAGCTCATGCGTGCCAGCCCCCGGCAATCCGATTTGATGATCGTCGCAGGCAGGGTATCGCGCAAGATGGCACCGGTGCTCCGCCGATTATACGACCAGCTTCCTGATCCGAAGTGGGTCATCTCTATGGGTGATTGTGCTTCTTGTAGCGGGGTATTTAACAATTATGCCTTACTCCAAGGTGTGGATGAAGTCGTTCCGGTCGACGTGTATGTGGCGGGTTGTCCCCCCCGCCCTGAAGCCCTGATTCACGGGGTAATAACATTATACGAAAAAGTTAAAGGCGAAAAGCTTGGTTCGTGGGTTTGATCGGGTGAAATGATATGTCAGAAGAGCATCTGAGGAAGACGATTAGAACCATCAAGGAACGGTTTGGGCTGGTAGTGTCGGAGATCATGACCTATCCGCCCACATTGGTCGCTCAACCACAGCAGATCGTGGAGATCAGCCATGTCTTGCGGGATGAATTTACTTTCAACCTCTTGTGTGAGCTCACAGCTGTGGATTATTGGCCGGAGGAAGAGCCCCGCTTCAACCTGATCTATGGCTATTATTCAATCTCTGAGAACTCGCGTATGGTGATCAGGGTGCCTCTGAATGGTGATACTCCATCCATTTCGACCATCTCAGACATTTATCCCGGCGCCAACTGGCATGAGCGCGAAGTGTGGGACATGTTCGGGATCAAGTTTACTGGTCATCCCGACCTGCGCCGCGTTCTGATGCCCTATGACTGGGAAGGCCACCCATTGCGTAAGGATTACCCCCTGGGTTATGAAGAACCCCAGTTTACTTTTAATTATGACGAGATCGACAAGCGGAAGCAGCATGGCCGCTATGAAGAGGCTTAGAGATGACGGAAGCGCCCCTCGAATACGATTTTCCCGAATTGAAACACCTCGTCTCCGAACGCGCGCTCAAGGGCGAGACTGTTCTATTAAACATGGGACCTCAGCACCCAAGTACGCATGGTGTGCTGCGGTTGCTTCTTGAGCTGGATGGTGAGATCATTGTGAATTGTGTCCCCGACGTCGGTTTCCTGCACACCGGGATCGAGAAGAACATGGAAGCCAAACGCTGGGAGATGGCTGAGGTAATGACTGACCGTACCGATTACCTCAATAATACTGGAAACAACCTGGCTTATTGCCTGGCTATCGAAAAACTGGCTGGTTTGGACGTCCCGCTGCGCGCTCAGGCGATACGTGTCATCCTTGTGGAGCTGGAACGCATCTCAAACCACCTGGTGTGGTTAGGCACCCAGGCGCTCGACCTGGCTGCTCAGTCGATGTTCCTCTATTGCTTCCGTGAGCGTGAGGCCATCCTGGATATCAAAGAGTTGTGCTCTGGCCAGCGCATGATGACCACATATTTTCGCCCGGGTGGGTTGTGGCGCGACATCCCCGCAGAATTCGAGATTGCTGTCCGCCGCTTCCTGCGTATGTTCCCCGGCCGAATCAAGCAGTATGAGACCTTGCTCACCAAAAACCCGATCTTTCTCGACCGGACCAAAAAAATTGGCAGGATCACTGCTGAGCAAGCCATCGGACTGTCGCTCACCGGGCCAGTGTTGAGAGGCTCGGGGGTAGCCTACGATGTACGCAAAGCCCAGCCATATTCCGGCTACGAGCAATATGATTTCGTCATTCCCACCGGAACCCACGGTGATGTATATGACCGATACCTGGTACGCGTGGAGGAAATGCGTCAATCCCTCCGGATTATCCAGCAAGCCATGGATAAACTACCTCTCGGTCCTTTCCGCTCGAACAACCGCAAGTATGTGCCTCCCCCTCGGGCAGAGCTCGGTACCAGTATGGAAGCGGTCATCCACCATTTCAAGCTTTGGACCGAAGGATTTCAAGGTTCCAAAAGGTGCGACATACCAGCCGATCGAGTCGCCCAAGGGTGAGCTAGGCTATTACCTGGAGAGCAATGGGGGTAATCAACCATACAGGGTCCACATGCGTACACCGTCCTTCCTGGGTATCCAGGCGTTGCCGGTGCTTGCCAAAGGTCATTTAGTGGCTGATCTGGTCGCCATTATCGGCAGCGTTGATATTGTTTTGGGAGATTGTGACCGGTGAATCAATTCCTCGAAAAACATCCCAATGAAATCCAGGCTATCCTGGCGAAATACCCAAATGATAAAACCGGCAAACGCTCAGCTGTCATGCCTTTAATGCACCTTGCCCAGCTGGATGACGGTTACGTAACCAAGGACGTCATCTTCCAGATTGCTGAGATCTGTGAGGTGACAACCACCGAAGTTGCTTCTATCATCGGTTTTTATACCCTCTATTATGACCAGCCCACTGGGAAATACCACGTCCAGGTCTGCACCGACCTCCCTTGTGCATTGCGTGGGGCAGACCAATTCTTGGAAAAATTGTGCGAAAACCTGGGCATCAAGGTCGGTGAGACAACCCCAGATGGCAAGGTTAAGGTTGAGGCGGTCATGTGCCTGGCGGGATGTGATAAAGCGCCCATGTTCCAGGTACAAGGTCCGCAGGGCATTGAATACCACGAGAACCAAACCGTGGAAAGTGCTCTGGATGCGATCAATAAACTGAGGGAGGCGTGACCAATATGACCGAGCATATCCTCCTTCGCCACCGGGTCATCCCCGGGCTGGACCAGATCGACACATACCGCAACAATGAAGGCTTCATCGCCCTGCGTAAGGCAATCACCAGCATGGATCCGGATGATGTCACCAATGAGGTCAAGGCTTCCGGGCTGCGTGGCCGGGGTGGGGCTGGATTTCCAACGGGTTTGAAGTGGTCATTTATCGATGGAAATACCTGGCCTCATTACGTGGTTGCGAATGCTGATGAATCTGAACCGGGGACATTTAAAGACCGTGAGATCATGGAAGGCAACCCCTACCAATTCCTGGAAGGTGTGGCGATCTGCTGTTACGCGGTTAAAGCCAACCATGGTTATATCTATTTGCGGGGTGAGTTTTGGCCAATCGCTCAGAAGCTGGACCAGTGCATCCGAGAAATGGAAGCTGCCGGCTTTTTGGGTGACAAAATATTTGGAACCAATACCTCTATCCACCTGCACACCCACCTTGGGGCAGGGGCATATATCTGCGGTGAAGAATCAGCCATGCTCGATTCTATAGAAGGCAAGTTGGGCCAGCCGCGCCTGCGCCCTCCATTTCCTCCTGCGGTCGGCCTTTACAATAAGCCCACAATCGTCAATAACGTGGAGACCCTGACCAACGTGCCCTTCATTATCAACCGTGGGGCTACCTGGTTCAAGGGCATCGGCACCGAAAAGAGCCCCGGGGTAAAGATATTCAGCTTATCCGGTTGTGTAAATCGCCCGGGTAATTATGAGCTCCCATTGGGCACAACCTTCCGGGAGCTGATCATGGATCACGGTCGCGGGATCACCGGCGGGAGGAAGATCAAGGCCATCATGGCAGCAGGCGCATCATCATCTCTAATTGTTGCCAATGATGAAGCTTTGAACACACCCATGGATTATGAAAGTGTCCCCAGGCTTGGCGCACAGCTAGGATCTGCTTCGGTAATCGTGATCGACGAATCGATCGATATCCCTTGGCTGATCAATAAGACCATCCACTTTTTTGCCCATGAATCCTGTGGCAAGTGTACTCCCTGCCGGGAAGGTACATACTGGATGAGGCACCTCACCGAGCGGATTCACAAGGGTGAAGCGACGAAAAATGATGTTGAGCTTCTGCATGAAGTCGCCAGCCAAATGAAAGGTAAATGCCTGTGCGCTTTGGGAGAGTTCTCCATTGAAGCTCCCATCTCAGGTATCGAACGCTTCCCAGCGGATTTTGAAGCTGCCACTGCCAGATCCAAAACATAGGATTTAATGGTCGATATGCCTACGAAAAAAATGGTTAGCCTGACGATTGATGGAAAGCAAGTGACCGTACCGGAAGGTACGCTGATCGTGAACGCCGCCAAGAAAATTGGCGTCGATATCCCGGTCTTTTGTTACCATCCCAAGATGGAGCCGGTAGGCATGTGCCGACAATGCCTGGTGGAGGTCGGCCGTCCGGTAATTGACCGTGCTACGGGCAATCCTGTGCTGGAAGCTGATGGATCGCCGAAGATCCAGTTTGGCGCTAAGCTTGAGACGGCTTGCTCAACCCCAGTTGCGGAGGGAATGGTAGTCCTAGGCACCACGCCTAATGCCGTCAGGGGGCGCAGGGATATCCTTGAATTCCTGCTCACCTCACATCCGTTGGACTGTCCGGTGTGTGATAAGGGCGGTGAATGCCCCCTGCAGAACCTGACCTTGCGCCATGGTCCGGGTACATCACGCTTCAATTACAGTGAAAAATGCCACCTAGCCAAGAAATTTCCCCTGGGTGAGCTGATCATGCTCGACCGTGAGCGTTGCATCCAGTGCGGACGCTGCGTGCGCTTTCAGAGCATCATCGCGGATGACCCGGTGCTTTCCTTTACCAATCGCGGCCGCAGCATGATGATCTTCACCAATTCCGAGCCTGGTTTTGACTCTTATTTCTCCGGCAACACCACCGATATCTGCCCAGTCGGCGCTTTGACCACCCGCGATTTCCGCTTTGAAGCTCGCCCCTGGGAGCTGTGCATGACTTCATCGATCTGCCCGCATTGCCCGGTGGGCTGCAACCTGGCGGTTAATGAGCGGCGCGAGGCACGCTCACAGGGCGACATCATGATCAAGCGCATCATGCCCCGCCAGAATGAGGCGGTGAATGAGCTGTGGATCTGCAATAAGGGTCGCTTTGGCTACCACTATGCCGAAAGCAGGGAACGCCTCACTCATCCCCTTGTCCGCCGCGAAGGTGAGCTGGTTGAGATCGGCTGGGATGAAGTGCTCAGCTATGTGGCAGAAAACTTCAAGCTTGCAGGCAAGAGCCTGTTAACACTGGCAAGCGGCAGGTTATCCAACGAAGACCTCTTAACCTGAAAGAGTTGACTACCGGGTTAGGTGGTTCAGCGGCTCTCTACACCCATATGGCCGGTGGTGAGCTGGTGAGCCAGTTGGGGGTCGCTAAAGGTACCAACCTGGCTGACCTAGGAAAAGGCTCTGTGATCCTTGTGGTAGCCTCAGACCTTGAAGAAGAAGCGCCTATTTGGTGGCTGCGGGTGAAACAGGCAGCCGAACGTGGGGCCGAATTGATCGTTGCCAATCCCCGCCCGACTAAGCTAGAGCGTTATGCCAGCCAGGTGGTCCGCTACAGCTACGGGGCTGAAGCCAGTACAATCCTGGGCATGGTCAACAGCCTGTCTGCCAAGCAGAATTTTCCGAAAGAAACCAAGGCTTCGAAAACAGGTCAATCTGGGGAAGCACTTAGAAAAGCAGCTGAATCTGCCTCTTCTGCCGAGAACCTGGTCATTTTCTATGGGAGTGAAGGCCTAGGTCTGGCAGGTTCACAAGCCCTGGCACAGGCCTGCGCCAACCTGTTGATCACCACGGGTCATGTTCGTAAGGTAAACAATGGCCTGGTTGCCGTGTGGTCCCGCGGCAATGACCAGGGAGCCTGGGAGGTGGGTTTCCGTCCTGTATCTGACCTGGCTGCAGCCCTCAAGCTGTCTGATTCGATCTATATCGCCGGGGCAGACCCAGCAGGTGATGACCCTGATCTGGCGGATGTTCTTAAAGAAGCGGGGTTTGTGGTAGTTCAAGACCTGTTCATGACCGAAACTGCCCGCCTGGCGGATGTAGTTTTACCAGCCCAACCTTGGACCGAACGTGAAGGGACATATACCAGTGGTGAACGGCGGGTGCAGCGCTTCTACCCGGGGGTACCGCGTGGTGAATATAAGCCTGACTACGCCATCACAGCCTCCATCGGGAAGCTGGTTGGTGTGAATCTCGAATCGATTCCATTGCGGATTTTTAACCGCCTGTCAAGCAAGCTCCCGGCTTTCAGCGGGTTGAGTTACCGCCAGCTGGCTGAAGTAACCGAACAATGGCCGATCGTTGGCCGGGGTGATATATATTACGGTGGTACTCTGTATGCCAACGGACAAGGCGTGGGAATGCAGCTTGCTTTGCCTACACAAACGCCGCCGCTCGCCTGGCCTCAGCTGCCAGAAGCGAAATTACCGGAAGCCGGGGTGCTGGGGGTACCCGTCACCATCCTTTACGACCAGGGGCAAACCATTTACCGCACTAGGCTGCTCCATCAGCGTACTCCTGAAGCCCACCTGGTGATGAACCCTGCTGACGCCCAGAAGTTCACTCTAACCCAAGGTAGCACTGTGCGATTTACCCTGGGCTTACGCCAATTTAGAGCAGAGCTGCGTACCTGCGCAGATGTTCCTGAAGGAATCGCCTTGGTTCCGCGCAGCTTAGGATTACCGCTGGATGCGCCTGTGGCGATTGAGTTTGTAGGTAAGTAGTTAGGACAGTAACGAGGCTCGAAGAATGCTTAGTAGAATGAGGTTTGCATGACAGCTGCCTTAATGATCGAATACTTCATCAAGTCTGTACTCATCCTGCTGGTTATGACGGCTGGCTTTGCTTATGTCACATATTATGAACGCAAGACGCTGGCACGCATGCAAACCCGCATCGGGCCCAACCGCGCCGGGCCATGGGGGCTATTTCAACCGGTTGCCGATGGTATCAAGCTTATCTTCAAGGAAGAATTCACCCCTGCCAAAGCCGATAAACTGCTCTTCATATTGGCCCCTGTCATCACCGTCATCCCCGCTTTGATCATTACTGCCGTAGTACCCTGGGGGCCACCCATCGAGCTGTTTGGACGGCAGATCAACCTCTATCTTGCTGACGTGAATGTGGCGACCCTCTACATTGGAGCCGTGGCTTCCATCGCCGTGTATGGCATCGTGTTGGCAGGTTGGTCTTCGAATAACAAGTATGCCATGATGGGTGGGCTGCGCTCAACCGCCCAGATGATCTCCTACGAGCTGGCCCTGGGTTTATCGTTCGTTTCGGTTACCTTATTGGCAGGCTCAATGAGTCTGGTGGATGTGGTCAATGCCCAGGGAAATCAGGGCTTCCTGGGCTGGATCGTGTGGAACCTGTCTCAGCCGCTGGGGCTTATCCTCTTTATGATCGCGGGTCTGGCTGAAACGAACCGGGCACCTTTTGACCTGCCTGAGGCTGAACATGAGCTGACCGCTGGGTATCACACTGAATATTCCGGGATGAAGTTCGCCATGTTCTACATGGCAGAATATATCAAGATCATTGCGATTAGCATGATCGCTTCAACGCTCTTCCTCGGTGGTTATCTCGGCCCGTTCATAAACCAGGCACCCTGGTTGGGACCGATCTATTTATTCATTAAAACGGTGTTTGTGATCTTCATTTTCATTTGGATTCGGGCGACCTGGCCGCGCTTCAGGTACGACCGCCTGATGTCCTTTGGCTGGAAAGTGTTGCTTCCACTCGGTTTCCTCAACGTTTTCATTGCCGCACTCGTCACGGTGTTGAGGGGAGGTTAGCGGTATGTTCATTGTTGAATTGCTTCGTGGTCTGTGGGTCGTTCTGCGCTCGATGTTCGAGAAGCCGGTGACTTACCAATATCCAGAGGTCAAGCGCCCGGTGCATGCCCGTTTTAAAGGACGCCACAACCTGCACCGTTATGAGAATGGACTGGAAAAATGCATCGGTTGTTCACTGTGTGCGGCCGCCTGTCCGTCGGACGCCATCTTTGTGGAAGCCGCGGAAAATAGCGATGAAGTGCGCTACTCACCCGGAGAGCGTTACGCCAGCACCTACGAGATCAACATGCTGCGTTGTATCTTCTGCGGCTATTGTGAAGATGCCTGCCCCACGGAAGCCATTGTGCTGGGCGATAATTACGAGCTCTCTTTCTATAACCGGCGGGATGCCATCTACACCAAGGAAATGCTGATCATGCCTGTCCCTGAAGGTGGTAAGCCAACTCCGCAAAAGGTTGAGCCGGGTAAATTCACCCGTTCGATTCCCGTGATGGAAAATCCTAAGGATTGACGACAAGAGATACATACGATTATGACCCCTCAACTGCTCCTTTTCCTTGTCTTAGCCCTGGTTGCCATTGCATCAGCCCTTGGGATGCTGATCAGCCGCAATGCAGTCTATTCTGCCTTATTCCTGGTCTTGAATTTTGCCACGGTTGCGGTATTTTTCTTGCTGCTGCAGGCTCCGTTTATCGCGATTGCCCAGGTCAGCGTGTATACCGGGGCGATCATGGTGCTTTTCCTGTTCGTGATCATGCTCCTAGGAGCAGAGCGGGCTGGCCCGGTGCAATCCATCCAGTGGCAGCGCCCCCTGGCGATCGCCCTGGCAGTCATTCTCTTCCTGGAGGCGGGATATATCATCTATCTCCAGCGAGGGGTAACGTCTCTGGTGACCAGCCCAGTGCCGGATGGATTTGGCAGCCCAGCTCAGGTTGGCACGAGCTTGTTCACAACCTACCTGTTGCCGTTTGAGATCACTTCGGTCTTGCTACTCGTTGCCATGGTCGGGGCGATCGTCCTCACCAAGGGCGAAAAGAAATAACGGAAGGTGCACATGCTGCCTGTTCATTATTACCTTGGTTTATCAGTGATCTTATTCATCATTGGCGCGCTTGGAGTGCTCATCCGCCGCAATGCCATCGTTGTTTTCATGTCAATCGAGCTGATGTTGAATGCCGCAAACCTGGCCTTTGTAGCCTATGCACTGTTCTGGCAGTCGATGAATGGCCAGATATTCGTTTTCTTCATCATGACCGTAGCCGCAGCTGAGGTGGCGATCGGCCTGGCGTTGATCGTGACCATCTTCCGCACCAAAGCCAGCATTGATGTGGATCAGATCAGTACACTAAAAGGGTAAATTGGTAGGTGGAGAAACACCATGGGATTGAGTGAAACCTTGAACGCGGGACAATTCTTTTACCTGGTACCATTCGTGGTCTTCTTCCCGGTGATCGGCTTGCTGATCAACATGGCCTTCGGCAAGTGGTTTGGTGAAAAGGTCATCGGCACGGTAGCCTGTTTGGCTTCAGGTGCTGCGTTTGTGATCGCAGTCCTGTTGGGGATTGCCGTGCTCGGCCAGCCCGAAGGAATGACCCTGCCATACCTGACCTGGATCAAAATCGGCAGCCTGCAGCTGGATTGGGCTTTCCGGGTAGACACCCTCTCTGTGACCATGATGCTGGTGGTAGGTGGCGTCGGGACCTTGATCCATATCTACGCTGTCGGTTACATGCACGACGATGTCCGCCACAATGGCGACCCTGGGCGTTATCGCCGCTTCTTTGTGTACTTCAATCTTTTCATCGCTGCCATGATGATCCTGGTCAGCGCTAGCAACTACATGATGTTGTTTATTGGCTGGGAAGGGGTAGGGTTATGTTCCTACTTGCTGATCAGCTTCTGGTACGATAAGGGCAAGGATGGCATCGGGAATGCCCTGGCAGGGAAAAAAGCTTTCATCGTCAACCGCGTAGGCGATTTTGGTTTTCTGATCGCTGCCTTCCTGATGTTCAAGTATTTTCAACCACTGGCACCCAATGGGATCTTCACCTACGATTTCCAAACTGTAGCTGAGCTTGCCCCCCAGGTGCCCGCTGCGATCATCGTGGCTATCACCTTGTTCATGCTATTGGGTGTAACGGGAAAATCAGCCCAGCTGCCCCTCTACGTCTGGTTGCCTGATGCCATGGCAGGCCCAACCCCGGTGTCCGCCCTGATCCACGCTGCCACCATGGTGACCGCTGGTGTATATCTCATTACCCGATCGCATGCCATGTTCTCGCTTGTACCTTCAGCCCAGAACATCGTCGCGATCGTCGGCGGTGTGACTGCCCTGTTCGCTGCCACGATTGCCCTGGCACAATTCGATATTAAGAAAGTGCTGGCCTATTCCACGATAAGCCAGCTGGGTTTTATGGTGGCTGCTGTGGGTATGGGAGCATATGTGGCCGGGATGTTCCACCTGGTGATGCATGCCTTCTTCAAGGCTCTGCTCTTCCTCTCTGCGGGTTCGGTCATCCAGGGCATCGAACGTGGCGAGCACCATGTGATGCATGACCCCAGCTTGAAAAAGCGCATGAAACACGAAACCCATTTTGACCCGCAGGATATGCGTAACATGGGCGGGTTACGCACCAAGATGAAAATCACGTTCTGGGTGTATGTCATCGGTGCGTTGGCCCTGTCGGGGATCGTCCCATTGGCTGGTTTTTGGTCCAAGGACGAGATCTTGACCGAAGCCAGTTCCCTCAACCCGCTGGTGATGTGGATGCTGATAATTGCTGCATTCTTCACTGCGTTTTATATGGGCCGCCAGGTCTTTATGGTGTTTTTCGGCCAGGCGCGCACTGAACCGACTGTCCATGCAGAAGAAAGCAAAGCCATCATAACCATTCCCTTGATCATCCTGGCTTTTTTGTCCCTTACAGGTGGTTTCTTGAACTTTCCCACGTTGAATAGCTTTACCACATGGCTTGATCATATTTTCAAGGCTGGCGGTGAGGTTGGGGCAGCCGTAGCGGAGGCGGTAGAGTTTAATTTCCTGGTCGCCATCGGTTCCACCGTGATTGCTGTGGGAGGTATTCTACTGGCCTGGTTCCTGTATATTCGGCGTACGCGCCAGATGGAAAACATGCCACTCAACCAGCACCCAGATGACCCGCTGCGACCGATGCTTGGCCCAGTCTTCTCTCTCCTAGAAAACAAATACTGGATAGATGAGCTCTACGGTTATATTATCGTAAAACCATACCAGTGGTTATCGCGCTTCCTGGCTGAAAAAGTGGATTGGGATTTCTGGCATGATTTCGTTCACGATAGGATCATCGTGGCTGCCTTTAACGGCTTGACACGCATCCTTGCTGGACCGGTCGACCTGGGCATTATCGATGGTATTGCTAATTTCCTGGGAGATGGATTCAAAGAGCTGGCAGTTCAAATGCGCAAGATCCAATCGGGATTTGTGCGTAATTATGCGCTATCAATTTTTATCGGCGTGATATTCATTATTGGGTACGTAATTCTACGAATGAGATAGACTGAGATTACTTTATGACCTTAGAATGCTACTTTGCTACCGAGGAACAGACATGAACTTGTTACTCCACCCGCTCATACTAACAACCTTCTTGCCCCTGGTAGGCATTTTGGTGATCCTGTTCTTGAAATCTGAATGGAAAAATCCCATTCGCTGGGTCGCCTTGCTTACTTCAATTGCCACATTTGCCATATCCGTGGTTATGCTTACGTACTTCAACCCGGCAGACCCGGAAATGCAAATGGTAGTTGACGTACCCTGGTTCGAATTTGCAGGATGGACCATCAATTTCCACATAGGTGTGGATGGCTTGAGCATTTTGCTGGTGATGCTGACTACCTTGTTAACCCCTCTCGCCATCCTCTCCACCTGGAAAGCGATCGAAGATCGTGTGAAGGAATTCATGATCTTCTTCCTGCTGCTTGAAATGGGTATGGTGGGTGTTTTTGTTTCCCTCGACCTGTTCCTGTTCTATATCTTTTGGGAGTTCACCCTCATCCCGATGTATTTCATTATCGGCATGTGGGGTGGCCCGCGGCGTATGTATGCTGCCCTCAAGTTCTTCCTATATACCATGGCAGGCTCGGTCCTTATGCTGCTAGCTATCCTGTGGCTGGGAATCAATCAGGGCACGTTCTCGGTGACCGAGCTGATTGCAACCGGCGGCATCCCTGCGAACATCCAGTTCTGGCTGTTCATCGCCTTCGGTGCGGCATTCGCCATCAAGGTCCCCATGTGGCCTCTGCACTCCTGGTTGCCCGATGCGCATGTGGAAGCTCCCACAGCTGGCTCAGTGATCCTGGCAGGTGTTCTGCTGAAGCTTGGGACATATGGCTTCCTGCGCTTTAATCTATCGATGTTCCCGAGTGCCGCGGTTAAGCTTGCCCCATGGATTGCTGGCCTGGCTGTTATCGGTATCCTATATGGTGCTGCTGTCTCCTATGCTCAAAAGGATGCTAAGAAACTGGTGGCTTATTCCTCGGTGAGCCACCTTGGTTTCGTCATGTTGGGATTGTTCGCCTTGAATTCCCAGGGCATCCAGGGTGGCATCCTCCAGATGGTCAACCATGGTTTGAGCACGGGAGCCTTGTTTCTTGTGGTCGGGATGATCTACGAACGGCGCCACACACGTGAAATGGATGCATTTGGTGGCTTGTGGAAGGTCATGCCGATCTACGGAGCATTTAGCTTGATCGTCACATTATCCTCCATGGGCTTGCCTGGCTTGAACGGATTTGTGGGTGAGTTTACCATTCTGCTCGGCGCGTTCGGTTCATTGTATATCTCGCCCTGGTTTGCAGGCCTGGCTGCCATAGGTGTCATTTTAGCCGCGGTCTACCTCTTGTTCCTATTTCAAAAACTATTCCTTGGCCAGCTTGATAAGGAAGAGAACAAGATTCTGAAGGACATTAACTGGCGTGAGATTATCACCCTGGTGCCGTTGGTTATCCTGTTCTTCTGGATTGGCCTCTACCCGAAATTCTTCTTCAATATCATGGCTCCGGCGGTCGATAAACTGGTGGTGATCATTACGAATGCTGCGGCTTTACCTTAATGGTTATCCAAATGGTGACAATGTTTTCAGAAGCGGATTTCCATCAATATGCTTACCTTACTGAGTGCACTTGGTTGGTAGGAGACTGAGGCATGACATTAAATGACCTGCTGCTCAACCTTGACGTAATCCTTCCCCTGGTGGTGCTCATCGGCTGGGGCTGCATCCTGCTCATCGCAGACCTGTTCATACCGAATGATCGCAAGAGCTGGACAGCTCTGCTGGCCGCGCTGGGCTTGATCGTATCCCTGGCATTGGCGGTTGTCCGTGTTGGGAAACCCACCACGGCTTTTAACGGCATGATCATCAGCGACGGGTTTTCTTCCTTCCTGATCATCCTATTTCTAAGCAGTGGACTGGCCGGCATCGTTCTTGCTTACGATTACCTGAAACGCATGGAAATTGAGCGAGGTGAGTATTACTCTTTGCTGCTTTTCTCGATCAGCGGGATGGTGCTCATGCCCATGGCGAATGACTTGATCGTGGTTTTCCTGGCGCTCGAGCTACTCTCCATTCCGTTATATGTGTTGGCTGGTTTTGCTCGCCCGCAGGTCGAATCGGAAGAGGCCTCACTTAAGTACTTCCTGATGGGTGCTTTTGCTGGCAGCTTTGTGGTGTTCGGGATCGCCCTCGCATTCGGTGCTACAGGTACGACAAACCTGACCGGGATATTTGCATCCATTGAGGCATCCACTGCGAACATCCCGTTGTTGGTAGTGGGTGCTGCCCTGATCCTGGTTGGCTTTGGCTTCAAGATCGCGGCTGTCCCGTTCCATATGTGGACTCCGGATGTATACCATGGTGCACCCACTGCGGTGACTGCGTTCATGTCGGTTGGCGCAAAAGCTGCCGGGTTTGCCGCTTTGTTGCGTGTCTTTATCTCAGCCTTCCCGCAGTTATCAGCCGATCTGACCATGGTCCTGTGGACCATCTCTGCTCTCACCATGTTCCTGGGGAACGTCGTGGCAATTGCTCAAAAGAATATCAAGCGCATGCTGGCCTATTCAAGCATCGCTCACGCCGGTTACATCCTGATGGCCCTGGTCCCCTATGGTAATTCTGCGGTCTCATCCGATACAGTGAGTGCGGCGCTATTCTACCTGGTTGCGTATGCCCTCACCAGCTTTGGGTCATGGGCGGTGGTCATCGCCCTTGAAAAGAGGGAAGGCAAGGGCTTGGAGCTGGATGACTACGCCGGGTTATCGCGTAAGTACCCGCTCCTGGCTGCATCCATGGCGATATTCATGCTGTCATTTACTGGTGTGCCACCTACGCTGGGCTTCATGGGAAAGTTCTACCTCTTCCGCACTGTCATCGAAGGTGGCTACCTGGGACTGGCGTTGATCGGTGTCTTCACCTCCCTCATCTCCGCATACTATTACTTGCGTGTCATCGTCATCATGTACATGCGCGAGGGCGAGCCAGAAGCCAGGAAAGAGTTTTGGGTGCAGTTCACAGCTGCGTTCACCGCTGTGCTGGTGATCCTGCTGACCCTCTTCGCACAACCCTTATTAAGCCTGGCCAGCCAGGCCGTGATGATGACCTTTTAGCACTTTGTTAGTCCTTAGTATCGAGCCCGGTCGAATGCTGACCGGGTTTTTGTTTGGTTTTCTTGCCATAGTTGCTTATTGACATATCTTTCAGAGATGAGCATTGAACCTTAAATTTTCCTAACCTGATTTATAAGTCCATCAGTTATAATTTTCTCCCGTAGAAGAAATCCTACACATGTGATTGTTGTTAATCGTTAGAGGGTAATATAATTCCCGGGGATTATCCAGGGAAAGGCAGACATAGAAATGCTTGGATGAACGATATCATTTTCAATCTCGCCAAAAAAATTCGTCCTGAATTACAGTCACTGACTGGTCAGCAGCGCATGTCGGGAACAGCTGATGTGCTCACGCTGATTTACACCCTTCCCCTGGCAGTGTTTGGTCTGATTTGGCTGCTTAGCGTGTCGGATTGGGCTTCCATCCGTGTTTACTGGAAAATCTACCTGCTGATGGCGGTGATCCTCTATCTTTTCAACCGGCTGCGCTTTTTCTTCATCACAGAAATCCGCACCGGTGGGTATGCCAATTCTGATGGGACAATGGACGGGATTGCAGTCTGGGCTTCGATATTGATCCTTGGCCCAACTGCGTTATGGGTGAAAGTACTTTGGGACTGCATGACGTTTCTATCATCGATCAATAAAGAGCGAAGCACGCAATCCTATTGGAACCGTAGCCGGTTACTCACTTCGGACCTATCCATTGATGTTTTTGCGACCCTGGTGGCCCTGCTGGTTTACCAGGGAGTAGGTGGGGTGATCCCAATTCCAGGCTACTCGATCAGTTATATCCTTCCGGCATTTCTAGCTGTGGTAGTCCAGTACCTATGTACTTTGTTGGTCTATTCTGGATACATCGGATATGTGATCTGGTCGCTTAAGCACGTTTTACACACCCCCGCCAAGCCGGCCGTCGCCTTCTTCTTTATGGCCCTCACGTTACCTGCCCTGGCAAATCCTTTCGGGATTCTTGCCGCCGGTATATTTGTTGCTCAGGGGTTGTATGAGTTCCTGTTCATTATCATTGGTTTATTGCTGGTCGCCATCCTGGCCCGGCGCCTCAGCCAGGCTGCGGAATACTCGCGGCAGCAGACCAGCCAGATCGAGCAGCTGGAGAAGTTGGGGCGCGCGATCTTGGATGCACCGCCAGATGGATCAAAGCTTGCTGAAGTACTGCAAAGCCATGTGTCGGCCATGTTCACTTCTCAGGCAATCTTGATCTGGACTGAAGCACGCGGGATGTTGGTGAAAAATCCCGAAAATTCCCTCTTTAACCATGAGTTGGCTTGGCGCTGGCTGCGTGAGAAGAACGAGCCTTTTTATTCCGTATCAGGCAAACGCCTGCCATGGGACCCAACGATTACGCTAGCGGGTCCGATCATCCTCTGCCCGATTATGGACGAAGAAAGCAATCAACCGATCGGTGAAGTATTTATCGAGTTGCAGACATTGAACATTCCCTGGAACACGCGGGCATTACGCCGGCAGCTACCAGCCGTCCAGTCGCTGGCTGCCCAGGTAGCCTCCGCCATCCACCAGACGCGCATGTATAGCGCTTCCCTGGCGATGCAGAAAACCCTCCAGGAGCTGTCGCTGGCACGTTCCATCCAGGACAGCTTTCTGCCTGAGTCGATCCCGGAATTACCCGGTTGGCAAATAACAGCAACGCTCGAGCCCGCCCGCCAGATCGCAGGTGATTTCTACGATTTCATCATGCTCCCGGATGGGAAACTGGGTTTCTTGATTGCTGATGTTGCTGATAAAGGGCTGGGATCGGCATTATACATGGCATTAAGTAACACTTTGATACGAACATTCGCCACGCAATACCCGCAAGATCCAGCTCAGGTAATGAAATCGGCAAACCAGCAAATCCTGCGGAATGCACGCGCAAATCTCTTTGTTACCGTGTTTTTTGGCGTGCTCGATCCAGTGACAGGAAAGTTATGCTATGCAAACGCTGGGCATAATCCACCTTTCCTGCTCGGTACCGCTGGGTTACGCACGCTCGGCAATACCGGTATGCCGCTGGGTATTGACGAGGATAATGATTGGTTTCAAGAAGACGCCGAGATCTTGCCTGGAGAAATGCTGCTGTTATACACGGATGGGATGCTCGATGCACAGAATACTGCAGGCGAATTCATCGATCGGAAATCTATTCTCAACACGGTACAGAAGAGCTCCAAGGAATCGGTTCATGTCGTTCAAAACGGCATCCTGGCCAAAGTTCACCAGTTCGTTGGTGATGCTCCTCGCTTCGATGACCTGACCCTGGTCATCCTTGGACGTGATGGGGAATAAAAACCCGATGTTCAGTTCAAACATCGGGTTTTTAATAGTTGGTCATGCTTGCTTTGGCTTATGGCGCTTGATCATCGTCAGGGTATTACCAGTATCAGGTTTGGCTTCGTAGATAACCTCATCCATCATTTTGCGCATCAAGAAAATCCCCAGGCCGCGCGGCTTAATTTCTTCCAGCGATATATTGACCTCGGGCTCCGGAACCGAGGATGGATCAAAAGGTTCGGCATCGTCATAGATCACGACCTTCAGTCCCCCTTCGATAATTTCACAGGTGATATCTATCCGGTTTGGGCATTCTTGCCCATACCCATGTTCAATGATATTGGTAGTGGCCTCATCAACAGCCAGCTCGACTGCATAGACCTCTGCCTCATCTAACCCGGCTTCCTTGGCGCACGTTGTTACGTAATCGCAGATCTTTTCCAGGTTATTTAAACTACAAGAAAACCGTTGCGTCTGCATTATGCCAATCAAAAGCTACCTACCGCCGTCGTGAGGTCGTCGTAGATGCTAAAGTATGAGCCCATCCCTACCAGGTTGAGCGAATCCCTGATGCCCTTTTCGACTTTGACAAGCACCAGCTCACCACTGGGTTTGCAAGTCTTTTGGGTGTCGATAAGAACCCACCACCCAGCACTGGCGACGAAATTCACATCGCTCATGTCGAATATGATATTGTAAACGTTCTTGCCAGTGACAGCCTTGAGGGCCTGGGCGAGTTCCTGGGCATTGGAACCATCAATGCGACCGCTGGTCTTGACAACAGTGCAGCGCTTCATTTCAGTTGTCTGAATATCCATATACTCCTCCTGGGACAATAGATCGTTTTATCAGTTTTCAAGATAAAACACATTTCTGCTTGGTGTTGGTTAATTTTACCAGATTGCAGCCTCACGATAGGTCAGTAAGTTGTACCTTGTTCTTTGCTTTTCGGTGAGGGGTATAATCGACATTTATCAATAAAAATCCTCGTGGGATTGTCTACCCATGAGGATTTTTTCGATCAAACGTGACTTCATTAGATTCGGTATGGTATATTTCCACCTGGTTCAATGAGCTTATGGAATCGGCCTATTCCTCAATCGCCGGCACGATATGCCTTCTGCTCATCCTGAATAGCATGCCAACCATGAAGCCCAGCGCAGTTAAGCCTGCCAGGGCGACTTTTGTGATATCCACGACTGGTTCCACCCGAACACCTTCTGGGGAGGCAACCACAACGGCCACTGGTCGCGATAAGATTCGCCCTCCCCCACCACCTCCGCTGCCCGAGCCTTGGCTGGGTTTTTCGGGATTTTTCTCTGTATCGACGCCACTTCCACCCCCCACACCGAAACCTGCCACACACAATACTTCAGCCGTCGGGATGATCAGCGTGTCTTCATGCTGGATTGGCTCACCATACACCACCCTGACGTCTCCAGCAGCTAAAAATTCTTCCATCGTGTCTTGAAATGCATCATAACCTGCCAGTTCTGGCTGAGTGGTTGCTAATTCATCTGTCATTGCATGCCTCCATTTATTGATTAACGGACTTTATTGTCTCGGTAAATCAAGCCGATTATTATCGCGCCAAGGAACCCTCCCGCCAGCATACCCCAGATGATCAGGCGCGTGACATCTCTGACTGGCAGGATGGTCTCCTGACCATTGGGGCTTTTAACGATGACTGCCCTGGGACGGTTCCATGTCAGCCCCGCATGGTGACCACGCAGCCGAATATTGAGCACACTGGTCTGTGGGGTGATTTCGAGCTCACCTGCCTTTTGAGGTTTTCCCGTGCGGACAAGGTTTTCTATTTCCAACATTGTCCCTCCTACGAGGCCGGTTGATCGGGTGGTGGAGGGGGGTTCTTTCGGGCGGTTTTTTGTAGCTCTTCATTCACCTTGCGTAAGGCTTCGACGACTTCAGAATGAACCTTCGAGCCCACTTCACCGCTACGCCAGCGCTCCTGCAGGTCTTTGACATCTTCTTTGATCATCTGCCCGGTGTTTGTGCTGGAGAACTCCTTGGCGGCCTGGCTTAAGGATGCTCCCAGGCTGGCCATTCCAGTTTCAATATCCTGCTGGAGCTTGCGTCGCTCTTCGCTTGTCCAGGCTGCGCGCAAAGCATCACGCAGGTTATTCCCCAGGTCATTTAGCTGCTCACTGATTGATTCTTCATTTGGCTTGTTCTCATTGGGATTGCTATCGCTCATAAGATCCTCCTTGCAGATATACTCTACTAATTATACGCTTTATATAATGATAAGTAGCTTATTTAAACATTAAGAGCACACAAGCAACCAGCCTGTGTGCCCCATGTTCTTCACAATCTTATTTACCGGTGATCTTTATAAATTTTCGCTTACCTGCCTGCAGGACCCCAGGATGGGGAAACACCTGGTTGGGGTCGGTGAGAGTCTCACCATCTAGCCGCACGCCTTTCTGCTCCAATAAACGCCTGCCCTCGCTCTTGCTCGAAACCAGGTTCCCTTCCAGGAGCACGTCCAGCACGGTTTTGCCAGCCTGGAGGGAGAATTCGGGCATCTCATCCGGCAGGCCGCCCTTCTGGAACACGTTGACGAAGTTTTCTTCAGCACGCCTGGCTGCCTCTTCACCGTAAAAAATCTCGGTCACCTCGTGTGCCATTTTCATTTTGGCGTCCCGTGGGTGGATACTACCCTCTGCGACGCTTTTCTCGAGGCTTTGGATCTCCGCCGTTGTCCAGCGGGTGACCAACCGGTAGTATTGTCCCATCGCCTTATCTGGCACGCTCATCAGCTTGCCATACATATCATCTGGCGTGGTGTTGATCGGGATGTAGTTCCCCATCGACTTGCTCATCTTGACCTCACCATCCGTGCCTGGCAGGATACCCATGATGATGCCTATGTTGGGCTTTTCCCCCAGGAAGGTCATGATCTTGCGAGCTGCAGTGATGATGTTGAACAGCTGATCGGTGCCGCCTACCTGCACGTCGGCCTTCATAGAATAAGCATCGTACCCCTGCATAATGGCATAGAAGAACTCGTGCACGAATATCGGGTCGCCATTATCCCAGCGCAGCCTGAAATTCTCACGCGTGATAAATTGTTGGACGGTGAAGTTCGAGCACAGGTAGATCAGCTTCTCAAAGGTAAGCTTTGAAAGCCAGTCGGCGTTGTAACGCAGGATGGTCTTGCTTCGGTCAAGCACATGGTAAGCCTGTTCAGCATAGGTGCGCGCATTTTGTTCCACCTGCTCCGGGGTCAGGATCGGCCTGGTTTTGTCCTTATCGGATGGGTCACCGATCAGCGAGGTGTAATTCCCGATCAGGAATGTCACTTCGTGCCCCAGCTCCTGGAATTGCGCCAGCTTGCGCATGGTGATCGTATGGCCAAGGGTCAGGTCAGGCTTGGTTGGATCGTAACCGCAGTATACCCTTAGCGGCCGGCCCTCCTGTTTGGCTTCCAGCAGGCGTTGGCGCAGCTCGGTTTTCATCGCCTGCTTTAGCTCTTCGTCGCCATATTCGGTGCCTCGCATCAGGTATTCAACTTGCTGATCGATGTTCATGTGGGTCTTATCCATGCTTGCCTCCTGGTTCCTCTCCGGTCTATATTTCTCGCGGTTGTTATTCTTCCATAAAAAAACGCGCCCTCTGTGGAGGACGCGTTGGCTGCTCCACAGAAGGTGGTTAATCACCTGTATAATTAGCGTAACCTCTGCAGCATTTTTTCATTCGCCGATTATACCATTATTAACCCGAGGGAAATATGGATGCCAGGATAGAAAATCTAGTTGTCCGGATGGAAAAATCGAGGGCTCTGCTCAATAAAGCATTGGATAAGATCGCACCTCAGGAGGATATTTATCCCACCTGGAAGGTTAAGCAGGTGATGGATCATATCACCGCCTGGGATGAGCTGGTCGATAGAACATTGCAAGCATATTTACACGGTCTGACCCCAGGGACGATGAAGGGAAGCATCGACCAATATAATGCTAAATCAACCGCTTCCCGTAAAGAGCTCTCCTTCGAACAGTCGCGACATGATTACCATGAAGCTCGGCAGAAATTGCTCCAGCGGCTGCGAGCGCTACCGCTAGAAGTACTGGATGGGAAGCACCCTGCTCCATGGGGTGGAACATGCACAATCGAGGGGATCGTCAAGATTTTTGTCTCGCATGAGCGCGAACACGCCAGGCACATCGAAGATGTAGTAAAAGCTTCATCAGGGTAAATAATCGTTGGGCGTGCCATGATCATCCGGGAAGTTCAGGCCAAGTCGATCCTGTCTGATTCGAAGATATATCCCTACGTGGTGAATCCATATACCGGCTGCCAACACGCCTGTTCATACTGTTATGCCCGTTTCATGAAGCGCTTCACCCATCACCATGAGCCATGGGGTGACTTCGTGGATGTCAAGCTTAATGCCCCAGAATTGCTGACCAAGCAAATCAATAAAAAGAAACGCGATCGGGTGTGGGTGAGTGGGGTGTGTGATCCATACCAGCCTGTAGAAGTAAAGTACTTGCTGACCCGCCAGTGCCTTGAGATCCTTGCCCGCAACCGCTGGCCGGTCAGTCTTCAAACCCGCTCACCCCTGGTGCTACGCGATCTTGATATCCTGACCGCCGGTGAAGGGTTCGAAGTTGGCTTCAGCATAACTACCGCCGATGACACGATACGAGCGCTTTATGAACCCCTGGCGCCTCCGATACCAGAGCGGCTAAATGCTATCGATGAGCTACATCGGGCAGGTATACGCACGTTTGTCATGGTCGCCCCCATGCTGCCTGGTGCAGCTGACCTGGCAGGGCTACTGATTGGCAAGGTTGATTACGTGATCGTTGACCGGATGAATTACAGCCACGCCGATTGGGTGTATCGAAAACACGGCCTGGTTGAATTCCTGAGCGATGAATTTTTCGTGGAAACGAATAACCGGCTTGCAGGCGAATTATCGAAGGTTGGTGTTCCCGTGAGTGGTTGATAACACGCCTGGGTAGTATGTGGTGAATACCGGACAGGTTGCAATATCAACATCGACTCAATGTGATAATGCCGGAATAGAATATTAGCAAAGAGGGATATGATTGGTTTTTATGTTTGCGAAATTAATTCAAAGGTGATGATGATGGATGTACTTTGGAAAACCGTGCTAAAGAGCCAATTTATTGCATCCATTGAGATGCTCGGAAAGGCAATCCAAGCCTGCCCGGATGAGCTATGGCAGGCTAAGCTATGGGAGGATACAAACGCACCCCCTGGATTCTCCGATTTCTGGTATGTGGCTTATCACACCCTGTTTTGGTTGGATCTCTACCTATCAGGTGCCACAGAAGGCTTTAATCCACCGCCTCCGTTTGACCTCAACGAGCTGGTGCCGGAAGGTGTGCTCCCCAGCAGGGTCTTTCGTAAGGATGAGCTGCTTGCCTATCTTGATCACTGCCGGCAGGAATGCGCTGAGATACTGGATGGCTTCACCGATGAAAAAGCCCATCAAGACTGTGAATTCCCCTGGAGCAAGGGCAAGATCAGCTATGCTGAGCTGCTCCTGGATAACATGCGCCACGTCCAGGAACACGGTTCCCAGCTGCGCATGTTCCTCGGTCAGCGGATAAGGTTCAATCCAAGGTGGGTTTCGCGAACCTGAGTGCTCCTGCATTTTGGTAAGGCCCGGGCAAGCGCCTGCGGGCTTCAGGGGAGTGTGCTATAATTCGCGGCATTAGAGGCAGCTATGCAGGCCCCCGTTCTGGTTCTCAATGCGAATTTCGAGCCGATTAACGTCTGCAATACCCGCCGCGCCATTACCCTAATTATCGATGGAAAAGCTAACCTCATCTTAAATGGGCGCGGTGAGATCAAGACCGTACGGCAGGTCTACCCGCGTCCTTCCGTCATCCGCCTTGAAAAGATGATCCACCGCCCTCGGCCGCGCGTTAAGCTGACTAAGCGGGAGGTCCTGCGCCGCGACAGCTACACTTGCCAGTACTGCGGCCAGCACACCGCCACCCTTACCGTGGACCATATCGTCCCTCGCCACCTGGGTGGAGAGCATGTCTGGACCAACCTGGTGGCTGCCTGCCCGCACTGTAATCATCGCAAAGGGGGTCGGACCGTTGATCAGGCGCAGATGCATCTGCTACGAACCCCATCCGTCCCACCGGCCTCAGCTGCTTATTTGTTTGCCCGCCATTTACACGATAATGCCGATTGGCTGCCATTTGTCACCGGCTGGTGATCGGCTGGCAGCCCTTTAGCCCCCGCCCAACAGTTTTACCATCACCTGTGGGCTGATAAACACTTCCAGGATCGCAGCACCCAAGAAAAGTGGGATGACAATCGCCAGGGTGACCTTGGCCCAATCGGCCAGCGACCTTACCATGCCTTCGCTGATCGACTGCCCCTGGTTCGGTGAGACAAAGCTTGCCCCCACCTGCAGGATGGCTGCCCCAGACAGGATGATGGCAGGGATTTCCAGCAAGCCATGCGGCAAGGTGAAGGCTGCCAGGACGGTCAGTGGGTTCAGACCAGCCAGACCTGCGGCACCGGTGAAGAATCCGATCAACCCCATCGGCAGCATCAAAACCAGAACCCCCGCCACTCCCAGGGTGAAACTCCCCAAAATGGCCGCGATGCTCACGGCTCGCAAGTTGTGCCAGAACAATGTAAGCACGCTGGCTGGATTAAAGAAACCCATCTGGCTCATCTGGCTCAGGATGCGCGCGTCGATGTTGCCCAGGCGATCAAATCCGAGCTGTTCGGCGGATATGCCGAGTCGTTTGAATTCGATGGCACCCAGGCAGGTTACCGCCACAAGCAGTAACGTCATCCAACCGATCGGGATACGCAGCCTGCGCAGGGTGAGTGGGATCTCGTGCCGCAGCCACTCGCTGGCGTTATGAGCATCACCGATGAACTGCCGTCGAAAGACCTTTCCAATCCAGTTCAGGTCGAGCGAGTCGATCTCATGCCCCAACAGCTCTTCGCGGTTCAGGTGAGTGATCCCCATCCGCACCAGCAGGATGGCTAAGACTACCAGGGCCAACACTACCCACCACAACACCTTGTAGTCAGCCCACAGCATCATGACGGATTCCACCTGGATGAGCAATGCCACCGGGATAATAATGAAGGATGCCAGCAGGTTTGCCGCCCGCACCGAGGTAGTCTGTGTGGAGATGACCACTGCGCCACTCACCATCACCAGGGCCTGGACAGCCGTCAGCAAGCCGATCAGTACCAGGAACATCGGGTCGGGGCGCCAGCTGCTGCCCTGGTAGATCCCTACGAGATACACCGCCATACCCAGGTAAGCCGCCAGGAGTGGGGTGACCACACAGGCTAATAATTTCCCCAGGTACAGCTGGCCGTCGTTGAGTGGGCTGCTGAGTAGGGGCTCGATCGTGCGCCGTTCTGATTCGCCTGCAAAACTCTCCAGGGCGATCACCAATGATATGGAGATGGGGAAGAATCCCACGATCATCAACAAGAACGGTATAAACCGCTCCGCGAGCAGGGTCGCTCCGTATTTCTGCACGAAAATCAGGATACGACGGGTGGTGAAGTTTGCCAGGAAGGGGAAGATCAGGGTCAGGATCAGGATAGGCAGGATGATCCGCCAGTCACGCAGCTGGTCGCGGATCTCACGGCGGGTGATGATCAGGGCAGGGCGTAGCCTATCCAGCATGCCCTGGGCCTCCTCGATCATCCCCGGCTATGCTCATCTCCGGAGCCTGGTTGACAGTTTCAACCGCACCTACTGCCTGCAGATAGACTTTTTCAAGGCTGCGTTGAATCTCGAACAAGCTCAGGATGGGGATATTCTGGCGCACCAGGTATTGGATGAGCTGTGGGTTGGCTTGCTTGGGTTGTCCGGTGCAGTACTGGAACCAATCTGGCCCATAACGGAGCACACTGATCGCGCCTGGCAAGCTGAGGGTGGTGGTATCGACTTCCTTCCCCAGGTGGACTTCGAACTCCGGGGCGCCCAACAGTTGCGTTTTCAGCTCATCGACTTGCCCCATAATAATGATGCGCCCGTGCTGGATGATCGCAATCTTATCAGCCAGCTCTTCTGCTTCAGCCAGGTTGTGGGTGCAGATGATAATGGTACGCTTGGCGCTGCGCAGCCCATGGATGGCGTCCCTCACTAACCGGGCGCTTTCCGGGTCCATGGCTGAAGTGGGTTCGTCCATCAGGAGCACCGGTGGGTCATGGATCAGTGCCCGCGCCAGGGCTAGTTTCTGCCGCATGCCCTTGGAGTATTCGCCAATTTTTCGTTTGCGATCCTCAAGCAAGCCAAACTGCTCAAGTAGCTCATCCATGCGTTTCTTGCGGTCAGCCGCAGGCATCTGATAAATTTGGCCAAAGAAATCGAGGTATTCCAGGGCATTCATCCGACCATACAGGCCGTGTTGTTCGGTCAGCACCCCCACCGAGGCGCGCACCTCGGCAGGTTGGGTAACCACATCATAGTCAGCCACGCGTGCCCATCCACTGGTGGGCTTCAACACCGAAGTGAGCATACGTAGCGTGGTGGTCTTGCCAGCACCGTTGGGTCCGAGTAACGCGAGTACTTCACCCGACTGGATCTGCAGGGAAACCTGGTCTACTGCAACGAAATGATTAAAGACCTTGCTCAGGTTTTCGGTTTGGATCATTCAACCCACACTATCAGCCAGCCAGGTGATTGGTTGCTGATTAGTTTATGGTTGGCTGGGTGTTCCAATGTCTGCCGGTGGGACGAAATCCTGTTTACGATGCCGCCAGAATAGCAAGAAGCCCGAAACCAGTGCCACGACCAGCATGAAAGCCTGGTTGACATTAATCGTACCAAAGCGGGGTGCATCCAGGCGCAAGAACTCCAGGAAAAACCTGCCCATGGGATAGAGGACCAGGTAGGTCAGGAAGATATCTCCATCCTTCAGCTTCCCCTCGAATTTTCTCGACATCCACAGCAGCAAACCCATCACCAGCAGGTTATAGATCGACTCATACAAGAACAATGGTTGGAAGGTAGCGTACTGCGTATAGCCTGGTACACGGTTCTCAGGGTCTATTTTGACGGCCCAGGGCAGGTTGGTCGGTTTACCGTACAGCTCCTGGTTGAAATAGTTTCCCCACCGGCCGATGGCCTGCGCCAGGGCGACTGCCGGGGCAGCGATATCGGCCCACACCAGGAAGCTCATCTTGCGATGACGGGCAAATAGGTATAAGCCGATCGCTCCACCGATCACTGCCCCCGGGATGCCTAATCCTCCCGCCCTGGTATTGATCAAGGCCAATGGGTGGGTCAGGTAGTACTGTGTGGTGTAGCCCATTGCGATCATGGAAGGTGGCGGCGTGAAGACGTGCCAGAGCCGCGCCCCGATGATCCCCGCGATCAATACCCAGATCAAGGCATCCCAGACGAATTCGCTTTTTAATCCTTTACGCTTGGCTTCGTGTTCTGCCAGGAAGGCAGCCGCCAGAGCCCCGAGCATTAGGATGATGCCGTAGAACCGAATGTAAAAATTAAATATTGGAAAACCACTGGGTAAACCGCTTGGCATGCAAACCTCGCTTCACTTATTCTGTATATTCATGTCTTTTCGTAATATCTTGTTTTGCTCATGGGCTTGCCGCCGTACATCCATGATCCGTTGGATGGCCGTAACGTTGGCCAGTACGGCGATGATCCATACACCCACCATGGGAATACTCAGGATCAAACTTGGTGCCAGCACCAGGTAGCGTTCAAAACGGCTTAGAAAGCCTACTTTTGTATCCATCCCTACAGCTGAGCCACGCGCCCGGATGTAAGACACCAAAACAGACCCGCTGGCTGCGATATAGATCCCCACCACCGCGATCCAATCGGATTGGTGTGCGAAGTGATACAGCAACCCCCCCAGAATGATCAGCTCGGAATATCGGTCAGAGACTGAATCGACGAAGGCTCCAAAATCCGTTGGCATTCCGCGTAAGCGCGCCATGGTACCATCTAGCGTGTCCACCAGCCCCATGATTAGCACTAAGATTCCGCCCACAGTGATGTATCCGAGTGCGAGCAGGACAGCCGCCACAACATTTCCCCCCACACCGATCAAGGTCATGGTGTTCGGGTAGATTCCCAGGCGGTTAAAGAATCCTCCAACCGGATCCAGGATCCCTTTGAAGACCACTCGGGCCCGGTCTGAGAGGGTTAATTTTTGTTTTTTAGGTTGTGATTGTTCCAAAGGATATGCCACGCTGCCTTTCCAACGCTAAATTAAACTCACGTATGCTATCTCATGCGGCAGTGGATGTCAAGATAAAACACCCCTATGAGCTCATTCCTCTTCGGTTTCTTCGTTATCCAACAGTATTTCACGCTCGCGGCCGCCGGTTTGAGCCGGGCCGACCACGCCCATATCTTCCAATTCATCCATCAAACGGGCTGCCCGTGGGTAGCCGATACGCAGCCGGCGTTGGAGCAGGGATGTGCTGATGCTTTTTTCACCTCGTAGCATCTCCACTGCCTTCTTGACCAGCTCATCCTGGTCAGCCATTGCAGCTTCTTCTTTCAGGAAATCCTCCCAGGGTGGGAGAGCACCAGGTTCCAGCGGATGGATGGTCTGCCAGTAGGTGATCACCTTTTCCACTTCGCTATCCGTCACCATCACGCCTTGTACCCTGACCGGGGCTGCCACCTCAGGGGGCATGAACAGCATGTCCCCATGGCCGAGCAGGCTTTCTGCCCCGCCCGTGTCGAGGATGACGCGTGAATCTACCGAGGAAGCCACTGCAAAGGATATACGTGCCGGGAAGTTAGCCTTGATCAGCCCGGTAACCACATCGGTGCTGGGCCTCTGCGTTGCAACCACCAGGTGGATGCCCGTAGCACGCGCCAGCTGCGCCAGGCGGATCAGCATGGGCTCGGTCTGGTCAGGGGCAGTCATCATCAGGTCAGCCAGCTCATCCAGCAGCACCACGATGCGTGGTAATGCAGGTACCAGCTTATGCCTGCGTACCTTGCGATTGTAGGAATCGATATTACGGGCGTGGGTTTCTTCTAGCAGCTTATAACGCCGGTCCATCTCAGCCACTACCCAGCGTAGCACACCCAGGATGCGCTGGATATCCGTTTCAACCTTGCCTAATAAATGTGGCAAGCCATTGAAACGCACCAGCTCAACCATTTTTGGGTCGATCATTACCAGGCGCAGGTCATCCGGCGTGTTGTTCATCACCAGGCAGGTGGTGATGGCTGCAATACACACCGATTTACCAGAGCCGGTAGTCCCTGCAATCAATAAATGCGGCATGCTGCCAAGGTCTGCAACCACCGGCTGGCCAGACACATCGCGCCCTAATGCTATGCTCAGGGGTGAGCCAACCTTATAAAAAGCTTCTGTCTCCAGGATCGATCGCAGGCGTACCATGCTGGTGCGCGAATTCGGCACCTCGATCCCGACGTAAGGGCGGCCAGGTACTGGCGCTTCGATGCGCAGCCGTTCAGCTGAGAGGGCCAGTGCCAGGTCACGCCGCAGGCCAGCGATCTGTGCCACGCGCACCTTGATCTTGTTGGCCTGTTCCTCCTCCGAGCTGCCTTTTTCCACGAAGCCGGGCTCGACTGCGAATTGCGTCACCGTTGGCCCCACCCGGTACCCAACCACCTTGGCGGGGATACCGAATTCTGCCAGTGATTTTTCGATCATCCCGGCTGTCTGGTTGATATTGCGCTCGTCTGGGCGGTCAACCTGGTCCTTCACCAACAGGTCCAATGCTGGCAGGTGCTCATCTCGCTGTGGGGGCGTGGTATCTTTGGCTGGTTCACTTGCAGGTGCGAGGCGCTTGCGGAATTCTGCCGGTACCAGTGCCCTGCGTTTCTTGTTCTCCGCCCGTGCAGTGGCTGCCGCAGCGGTTGTTGCTGCAGGTGCCACACTGACCGCTGGTTCATTCATCACCGGGTTGGGTGGCCTGGCAGTGGTCATTTTTTGGAGCGACTTATATAGAGCCGGTATCAATCCCATCCCATACAGCAGGCATATAAGCAAGATCGCCCCAAAAACCAGGCCTCCCCAAAAGTTGCGGTCCAGGCTGATGGCTCTCAGCCCTAATGCCAATAATTCTGCTAAACCCCACCCAACGAAGCCCCCATCCAGACCTTGCTCAGCCCGAGCTACCAGTCGGCCCCCGATCACGGTCAGTAAGCCAATGGCCGCGAAAGCCGCCAGTTCCAAGGCGATGATTCGGCTCCAGGGGATTTTTCGATCGGCCGGGGCAACTGGCTCTCCGCTTATGCTTGAGTGCGACGTATGCAGGCGCAGCACCAGGATACCCGCCACAGCACTGCCAAGCGCAACCAGGATGGCCCCGTAACCGAAGGCATGCCGGATGAAGTTCCGCCACAAGGTGAGCAGTGTGCCGCCCGAAGCCGGTGGCCAGAATAATGCGATCAGGGTGAGTAATGCGAACGCCAGCAGGGAAACGCCCACAAAATCCCATAAGAAGCGCTGGAAACGTACCGAACAACCCGCGCCTTCGTCGGCCAGACCATCATATCCTTGCTTGGATGGATTTGCCCTACCCGTGGAGGATGGTGTTTTTGGTGGAATCATTTCAACATGTTTGATGGGTATAAATATTGGTCCTAGTATACATCAACTTTTCACTGCCCTTCCAGCCTGTGCCAGCGTAGGTTGAGATAAGCATTGGCAGATGCAGAAAATCGCACAGATATGCAGACATCACCACGCTGTTTTATATATAAGTCAGAAAAATTACTGTCTACTTCTGTACCGATCCCCTGGACGTCGCCGTTCAGTCAGGAAGCTCCGGAGTTTTCCCCACCTCAGACCGTGATGCGATATAGATTCCCAAGAGGATCAATCCACCCCCTGCTAGCTTAAGCAAGGATGGCTTCTCATCCAGGATGATATATGCCAGGACGGTGGACCCAACCGGCTCACCCAACAGGGTGATGGACACATATGCCGCCGACAGGAAGCCCAATGCCCAATTAAACGTCGAATGGCCGATCAGCTGCGGGATGATCGCCAGCAAGATCAAGCTCAGGTAAGCCTCGGGCGAGTAACCAAACGGGCTTTCACCGGCACCCAGCATGATGATCACCAGCACGACCGCCGCCATCCCGTAGACCACAGAGATATATCCAATGAGTGACATCTTGGCGCGCAGCTTCCTGCCGATCAGCAGGTAACTTGCCCCTGCGATGGCTCCACAGATCGCCAGCAGGTCTCCCAGGAAAGCCTTACCATGCAAAAACTGATTTAAATCTGGGCAGGTGAGGTTACCGGATGTAAATGTGCACGTATCACTGATGGCTACCACCAGGACCCCCACCATTGTGAACAATAAGCCGACCCACACGATCTTCATGATGGGCTCCTTGATCGTGATCGGAGACAGCAAGGCAACCCATAAGGGGATTGTACTCACCAACACCACCGAGCTGGCTACGCTGGTGTATTGGAGGGATTGGATCCACGTTGCGAAATGCAATGCCAGGAAGGTACCAGACAGGAGGGCCAGGAGCAGGTCTGGACGTTTAAGTGAGGTCAGCTCCTGCTTGCGCTTGACGGCTGCGATCGGGACCAGGATGATCGATGCGATCGTCAGCCTCCAGGCTGCGATCACTAGCGAGCTAACTCCCTGGCTTTGGGCATAGCGGATGAAGATCGAGGCGGTGGATACTGCCAGGATGCCGACAATGATGGCTAAAATTGGTGGAACGCGGGGGCGTTTGGGTGCATCCATCTATGGTGGATTATTATAGACGAATTTACCCTATCACGGTTGTAATATGGATACTTCTAGTCCTTGCGGATGTGCCAGACCACTTTGCCGATCACATTTTCCTGTCGCACAGGCCCGAACTCCCGGCTGTCGGTGCTATCGGGCTGCGTGCCGATCACGTACAGCCCACCTGCAGGGTCTACGGATTGGATACGCTTGATCAGCACACCATAGCCTGGCTGGTGGAACGCGATCACCTGGCCACCAGAAGGTTGGGAAAATATAAAGGGGATTTTGCTCACCAACACAAAATCCCCATGCTCGTAGTCAGGCGAGAGGCTTTCCCCCCTTATCCTTAGTAACTTAAGCACTACAAGGCCGGGTATACCAGCTCCAATGCCGGCGCGTATGGTGCCTTGGCGCGCTTGGTCGCGATGCCTTTGCTCTCCCAGAACATCTGGGCGAATTCGTTGATCGCTTCCACGAGTTGTGTGGCCTGGTCGCGATCCGTGGTTTGGCGAACTTTCGAACCGAGCTGCATGATCTTGTGCACCAGGGCATGCGCGTTTGGATATTTCTCAAGGTGCTGGGCTTTGAGATAATCACCCCAGATGACGCGGATCTCAGCCTTGGCGCGTTCGGCATGCTCTTCCTTGACTGCGATGTAACGCGCCATGCTGTTCATGTATTCCTTATTGCGATCCGGTGTTTTCGCTTCAAACTCGGTCATCAGGTCGAGCATACGCACCACCGTCAAGGCACTGATCTGCGCAATGATCGGGTCATAGATCCCGCACGGGATGTCGCAGTGGGCCTGGGCTGTGTCAATATGCAGTTTCTGGTCAACTTTATTTAATATTTCGTAAATCATATGTCCTCCTGGTTTTTAAAGTAGTTTAGCGGTTGTGATTAGATAATAATGATTATGGCAGTGCTTGTCAAGCAATTGCAGATTATGAACTATTAATAATCCCCTGGGACACTGCAAAATAACCACTTTTGCGCCTTAATGTGTTGCTAATGGATTTCACTTGACAAAGGGGGTATGGCAGAATAAAATTTTTCCATAAGCGCATGGAGTAACAATCTGAGATTGAGTGTCTATCTAATGATTATTTCCAAAAGGAGGAATCAATCATGACCCATATCATAACAAGTTTGTGCCTGCGAGATTCTGGTTGTGTCGATGTGTGCCCGGTAGAATGCATCGTCGGCGGAAAGCCGGTCGATCAATACCCCATGTTTTATATAGACCCGGATACATGTATCGACTGTGGGGCGTGCATCCCCGAATGCCCATTTGAAGCCATCTTCCCAGAAGATGAAGTCCCTTCCGCTTACACTGCCAGGGGTGGTGAGCGGGTCAACCTGGTGGGCCTCACCGGACATTTTGAGGGCGCTGATCATCATGGCAAGCCAGTGGTTCTTAACACCACACGCGAGCTGGCTGCCGGTGAAGTAGTTGATCTCACCAAGGATATCCAATTGAATTACGATTTCTACACCAAGGGCCCTGGTTATAAAGCCAATGAGTAATTGTAAAAATCAGGCTGCCTATTGAAGAGGCAGCCTGATCCTTTGTTTAAGTTGAACAGTAGTATTAGAGCTGGTGATTCTGGCGCCAGCTCTATTTATTTTATTTGCTGTTTTCCAGTTGTAAGCTACCAGCGCCCATCCTGATAAGGATGGTGATCTTATAGCCACTTCCCGATTGTTCGTAGGTGCTGCCTGATTGCGTCCAGCTACCGGAGGTGTTCACTGAGGTGAGCGAGCTCTCCGAGGTCACCTGCGCTGGCACCCCGGCTGGTATGCGGATGGTGACACTGCTGACGCCTGAGTCGATGCTGACGGTCATATCGCGCTGCAGGGTACCGTTGAAATCGAGGGTGTAGCTGCCCGCCCCGCCGGTGAAGGAAACCGCGTCCACATTGGCATTCCCCAATCCATTGATGGTCACTTCAGATGCGCCCGTGCTGTATTTGAAAGTGGACATTTCCACCAGGTTAGGTTTGGAGAATCCCAGGTCGACTTTTGATGCCCCATCCGTCACTTCCAGGCGGTTGATTGACAGTCCGCCCAGCTCATACGTACCTTCATAGGCACCCGCCTTGATCACCAAGCTCATCGGCGTATTGGCCAGGGCCAGGTCCCAGGCATTGATGACATTTGAACCCAGGTTGGGTAGGCCTTGAAGTTTAAAGCTGCCTTGCGACAGGCTGACGGTATTGCCATTGGAAGTTACGATAGGTTTAAGCTCGGCGACATTGTAGCGGGCCATACCGCTGATCAAGCCTTCGGTCGCGCCGGGTTGAATGTTGAGGGTGCCTGCTCCAAAGCTGATGGACACATCTGCCGGAACGGACTGGTCAGGTGGTAATGGAACGTTTATCGGTTCTGTCACCGTTTTCCCGACCTTGGTCTGCGTTTGAGGCAGGTTGATGGTCACCGAGCATGCCAGGCTGACCAGGGTTAGGATAATCAAGGGAACCAGCCATAATCTCTTATTCATTTTTGCCTCCAAGATTTGTTCATTTTATTCTTATATACGGGGTATAGCCGGTCAGGTTGCACGCCTCACACTACGTCTTAGCACAAGCTTGGCACATAACCAAAACAGGATAAATATTATCGCGAGCAGGATCACAAAAAACTTGAAAAGTGCACAGATTCCCGCAATCTGTGGGTAAGGTGAAACAACGTTTCCAAAAAGCTCGTTGACCAGGGCCATGTTTTCAATATAATCACATGCTGCCGCCAGGATGAGCAACCATGCCAGTGAGCTTCCCCATCGGACGAGAGATTTTTCAATCTTTGTGGATCCTTGCCCAACCAGCAAGCACCCCAGACCAAGCGCGGCGCTGTACACCAGAGGGAACAGGAAGTCCAAGCCCTGGATGAAGGCTGCCCTGATCTGGGCCTCCGGGCTCCACGAATCGATGATTTCCTGTGCCCGCCCAGGTGAAAAGGCAAACTCGAATGATACGATCCCAGCAGGTGCACTGGGTGTGGTCAATGGCGCTCCGATCAGGTTCATGACCAGCATGATCAGGATGGTCAAGCTGAACAGGATGATAAAAGCTTTCTTTTGGTCATCGGGTTGCATGAGAGTCAGTGGATGTCGCATAGCGCCTCGCTGGTTTCTTTAGATTATCGGCTGGCTCATCTTCTCACCTGAGGCAGGAAAACTGGCATGCCTAACACGTAGACAGTCGAGTCTAGCTGCCAGCTGTGGCCCAGGCCATCGAAGACCAGGGCTGAATTCTTGACCACTTCGGGCTGGGTGATCTCTCCATCCATGCGCGCATCGAAGCGAATGACTACCACTGCATCAGAGTTAACCGGCCCATTCCACGAGACTGTTCCGCTCGAATAGCTGGCGCTGCCAGAAGACGCCCATAAATTGCCTTCGTACGCCACCAGAAGCGGAAGCACATCCGTCAGGCTGGCATTCTGGATGGGCTGCCCTGGATTGCGCAGGCTGATGGTGTACGAAAAAACCTCACCGGGTGCGATTTGCCATGAGCTGGCCGCCTTGGTTGATCCATCCAGGCTTGACCGCACCGGCTCTGCCAGGTATCCATCCCGCTGGTAATCTCCCCGGCCAGTGCCCCACAAGATCACGGCATTTTCGGTGCCCGGCAGGTCAAATGCCACCACACCCGAATGGGCGGTCAGCAAGATCACCTCCAGGTCGTCATCTGAGTCGATGTTTGCCAGGGTTGGGGCGGGGAGTGCGCCATTCCAATCTGCAACTCCAACAGCCTCTGGCAGATCAACTTCGTAGATCAGGTTGCCGAGGTGATCCAGGATGTGCAGCTTACCGGTATGGGTACTGCCCTTTTGCGTCCAGGAGCTGAAGATCACTTCCGCCAGGCTGTTATTGTCCAGGTCAGCAATGGCTGGCTCGGAGGCAAAACGGATAAAGCCCTCGGCAGGCTGTGTGATTGAGTATGGCCAGCTGCCGTGCTCACTTTTATCCAGCCAGAACGCGTGCACGCGTCCATCGTAGGAAGCATAGACGATCTCCAGATGGCCATCGGCATCCAGGTCGGCGATGGCCGGATTAGGCTGCGTGCTTTCGATCACGTTGTAATCTTCAGCGAGTGGGGCACCTGTATCGAGCGGTACAGTCTGCCAGTTAAATGTGCCGTCATTGAAGCGGCTTCGATCTGCGTTAAAGATAAATACGCCATCATACTTGCTTGTGTACGGGTCGGTACTGCAATCATAGGTGTTACCCGTAACGATGACTTCATTTGCCCCATCGCCGTTCACGTCCGCAATTGCGCTCGGTCCATCTGCGAAATTGGTTCGGTAGCTCTCGGCTCGCACGCCGTTGCACTCACCCCAGCCGCGTAGCTCGGTTTCCAGGCTTTCCCACACACCCACCTTGCCCCAGGCTTTGTTGCCATACATCCCATTTGCAGGGATCTGTGCGCCGTCAGCTTCGTATGCGCAGATGTAATGGACATCAGAGGGCACAACGATTTCGTTGCGGCTGTCACCATCCAGGTCACCCACGGCTGCATTTGCATTGTATACACCCCATGCATAGCCGCTATCATTATTTAATTGGGGCCAGCCTGGCCGAAGAGTCCCATCTGCGTCATAAACCCAGGTGTTGGTGCGGCTGCCTAATGCACCGGTCACGATGATTTCCAGGAAGCCATCTCCATCCAAATCGCTGGCCGAGAGGCCGCGCAGCTCGTGATCTGAAGCTTGTTGAGGCCAATTTGCCTCGAAATACCCCTGGGCATTATAGACCGATACCCAGCCCCCGCTGTGGGCGGTTGCGATCTCTTCACTCCCATCCTGGTCAATGTCTGCCACGACAATCCCTGGCCAGGTCCGCCCAACGTTGGATGCATTCGGCTCAGAGCGGTCATGCCCGGATGAAACCTTCCATTCCAGCGTGCCAGTCGCGCCATTCAGCACGAAGATGGAATAAGCTGAAGCGATCACTTCCACCTTGCCATCTTCATCCAGGTCGGCGGTGGCCGGGGAGGAGTACCAGCCTGTCTCACACCATGAGTTATAACAGCCGCCTCGAAGCCATTTCAGCACCGGTGCACTGAAAGCCACCGCGGCTTGCCTTGGTGAATGCTCTGCTTGGACCGCAAGGATGGTCAGGATGAAGCAGATACTCAGCAGTATGCGCATACTCAGCAGTTTGAACGGCGATGTTTGATCCATTGCTTCGCTCTCGATTTCATTATAGACCATTCCTGAATTATTAATATTTGCTCGGTAGACCAGTAAACACAACGGCCAGTTCTTATTGACTGGCCGTTGTGTGGTTGTGACGTCTTACAGACTAAATGATTCAATTTTGGCGACAAGGCAAGATAAACAGCTGCCTGGCAGGTCCGTCAGCCCGACCGCGTTGTCGACCTGATTTTGGAGCCCTTCAACCAATGCAAGCCCGAGTGGGATACAAAAATCATCTACTACTTCAAGGCTCGAGAAACCTTGTTGAAGCTTGATATTATTGAGCCGCTTGTTTATTTAGAGAATTAAACACTCGCCGGTACCGCAGGCGCTTCCTTCGGATTGGGGCCATATTGGTTGGTTCCGGCCTGGCTATCCGAAAGCATTAATACCAAGAGCCAAAGGCCACCAATAAAAGGTACTAATGAAATAAAAATCCACCAACCGCTTTTGCCCACGTCGTGCAGCCGGCGGATCTGTACAGCCAGGCTGGGGAGAATAATTGCCAGGGAAAACAAGACAGCGACCCAATAAAATGGTGAAATGTTCGTCTCTCTGCTCGTAAAAACGGCGATCATTGCCAGGATCGAGGCAATGATCGAATTAATCAAATAGAACCACCAGTACTCTCTTCTTCTCGCCCTGCCACTAAAATCTACATACTTTTTCCAACAGGTGATGTACCAGCTCATGTCGATTCTCCTTGGATATATAAATTTTCTTGACAAATGGATTGATTGTTTAATAACCGTTCGAAAACAGGGAAGCCCTATGTCGCCAGAGCAGCGTCGAGTGTCACACCCACAAGGTGGTTTCTCGTAATCTAGGTTTCCGCCCGGCCACCTGGATGACCACACTGGTCGTTGTTTTCAGGATAAGCTCAAAGTGATCCGTTAGGTTTGGTATACCTGATGAGTGGCTTGGTGGATACCATTGAACTTGCGTTCGCAATTATTGAGTTACAGACATTAATTGTGATTGAGACAAGTATATATGTAAAACCCGGATCTTGCTATTCGGTTGCTTATCAATATTGAAAGCTCTAATGATGATAGGACTCTCTTCAAACGCTTGCTATTGTTGGAAGTGATTTCGAAATCCTTATAACTTGGGGGGCAATGCTGGTATTTAAGTACATATAGCAGCGATGGAGATCTATGGGATGGTCAAACAAAAAAGCGGCCAGTCAAAAGGGACTGGCCGCTGGATCCGATTAATTGTGAAATATCGGTTTTAGATTTCGACCGGCTTGGGGCGTAGCAAGCGCATCACCTGCTGGATGATCTTGACCGCGCTGACGATGATGACGATGATGAACGCCACGATCAAAACCTGGTTCAGCAACGATTTTAGAATGCCTTCCACACCCTGGATACCCGTTGATAACTGCAAGGTGTACAAGAACGGTATATTGGTGATCAAGCTAGCGGCCAGGGCGATGTTAAAACCACTCAGCAGGATAGAGAATATCCTCGATCCAGTCTGCCAGGTACCCTTGCGTAACAGGATGATGTCCAGCACGATAGTCAAGATCCACAGCAGGTCGAACCAGGGAATGTAGGCATTGATCGCTGGCGTCAGGAATGGGGTCATCACCCACTGGCCACCGACCAGGTTGTAGATCCCCACCTTGTCCAGGTAGAAAGTGAAGATGATCAATCCCAGCACGGAGAAGAATATTTCGGTAATCAGCTCTCCGCGCTTGATCTTATCGGGCTGGCTGATGGCTTTCAAGCTATGCGGGTCCCATTCGGTTTCCTTGGCGGGGAGCTTGAACTCCGGCACGACCCATTGCAGGATGGCAAAGATCAGGACAATGTTGCCAAAAGCCTGTATGACCCCAGATAAGGCAGTTCCGAGCGACTCGACCACTTTGGTTAGCAGCTCCGCGCCTGACATGGCTGATAATTGTGGCAGCCCGACCCAAAAACCGACCAGGGCTAGGATGGCGATGATGGGCAGTACGATCTGTATGACCATGATGAAAGTTGGGAAGAGGCGTGGTCCGATCAGATATTTCTCAGGCAGGTAGGGGGCAACGATCTTGTCTGGTGAGCCGAATTCCTTTAATACCGCCGCCATCATGTCTTCATCCGGCTCTCGGCCTTCAGCTTTGCTGCGATCGTCCAGGGCATCCTGGATCAGCGAGCGGATCTCAGTTACTGTGTCTTTGCGTTGTTTGGCAGGTAAATTTTCACTTACGGCTGCCAGGTAGCGGTCAATTAACGTATCCATTTTCATTCTCCTCTTTATGATTTGACCATTCGGTCCATCATCTGGACCATGCCTTCCCATTCAGTGATCAGCTTCGGAAGGGTTTTCTGTCCCAGAGGGCTGATCGTGTAGTAGCGGCGTGGACGGGCATCTTCCAGGCGCCAGTTGGAGCTGAGCAAGCCTTGTGCTTCCAGCCGCCGCAGCAGGGGGTAAAGCGTTCCCTGATCGATCTCCAGACCCTTCTCTGAAAGGGATTTCATCAGTGAGTAACCATATTGCTCCTGGTTACACTGGCTGAGGACTGCCAGGACGATCACCCCCCGCCGCATTTCCAGTATCAAGTTTTCAATCGTTTCGTTTTTATCCATATCAATCATCCTTTACCGCATTATACTGTATAACATACAGTATGTCAATAGTAAAAACATAATAATATTTATATTATTATGTTTTTACTTATGGGTAGATCGCTGTTCGGAATATTGAACGGCCGATTGCCTCGGCCAGCTGCGGGCTGTCTTCCTCGAGCACCACAGCTAATGCCAGGGGCACCCCATTCCAATCGGGCGAGGTGCCTCCCAGGTACCAAGAATAACCGGAAGTGAGCTGATCGGAGGCTTTACTTACAGATGGCTCACCTTTAACTGAGCTGATCAGCTGCCAGATGGGAAACTGCTCGGAAAGGCTGCTCTGGATGGCATGCTTGACATTAATCGCTGATAATGCCTGTACTGTTTGGGAGTCCGCAGGCAGGCTGACCCAACCTGAGAGGGGTGTATCCACTCCCATCACTAGCCTGGGGGCGGGACGTTCGCCTGCATTGCTCAATGCAGCAGCTGCCAATGCCATCTGTAGCGGGCTGACCCTGAGTGAAGCGCTTGGGTCTGCTAGCACATCAACCCCCGTAAGGTAGGTGAAGGCGTCCGTAATGCTGCCTGGTTTGCTTGAGCTGAGTGTCTCCACCGGGAACGCCGGTGGTGTATAAAATCCAAGCATGTCGAGCAAGCTGATCAATTCCTGGGTGGGCATGGCGTCTGCCAGCTGCTGGATTGGACCGCTACATCCTGCGGCGATCACGTCACTCCAGGTGTGCCCCTCCGGCGTGACCGCACAATCCGTGACATCTGTCCCAGGATATATGCTGGCAGGGTCGGTGCCAGTGCTTGCGAGCAGGAACATCCCCAATGCGTTCCCCGCAGGGTATAAGCCCATGGCTGCCCGGTTATAGAGTGGAGCATCTGGGTCATTCAGTAGTGCTTCCCAGCTCGAACCCAACTGGTTGGCATCAAAGCCGGGGCTAGATGCCATGGAAAGTATCTCACCCGTGTGGGCGTTCATCAGCACCAGTGCCCCTTTGTGTCCCAGGAGTAATTCATCAGCCTTGGCTTGTAAGTTCCGGTCAAGGCTCAGGCTGATGTCCAAGCCAGGCGGCGGCTGCCCGTAAAGCACATGGTCCCACCAGGTGGTGAGTCCCGGGTAGCCCTGCAACCCACGCAGGTAATTATCCAGGCTGGCTTCCAGCCCGGCTTGCCCATATACAGGGTCGGTATATCCCAACAAAGGCCCCAGGGCGGGGTAATTATACTGGCGTGAAAAATCCCCTGGCTGTCCAGTCGATTCGGCCAAAACCTGCCCCTGGCTGTCCAGGATCGAGCCGCGTTTCACATATCTGTCAGCAATGGAGCGGCGTGGGTTATCTGTCCGGGTCAGCAAGGCAGGTCCGCGTACCACGCTCCACCAGCCCACTACCAGGGCGGTTCCACCCAGGCCTAGTAACAGCCCTCCTGAAATAAACAGGTTCAGATTCGTTTGGGCGTTCAACACCTGCGGCCGGAATTCGACCAGCTCCTCCTGGCGGTTGCTGATCAATAACAGGCATAAGAGCTCGAAGTAAGACACCACCAATGAAGAACCCCCATAAGAGACGAATGGAAGTGTCACCCCGGTGAGGGGCAATAAGCGCAGGTTCCCGGCGATGATCAAGATGCTCTGCCCTACCAGGTGTACCACCAGCCCAATCGCGAGCAAACGGTGAAACAAGTCCGCCGACTTCATACCCAGGCGCATCCCGCGCGTTGCCAACAACGCCAGCAGCCCCAGGATACCCAGGGCACCCACCAGCCCGGTTTCCTCACTGGCCGCCGAGAAGATAAAATCTGACTGTGCAATGGGCACCAGGGTTGGGCTGCCCATCCCGATTCCTCTGCCGAACAGGCCGCCATTAGCCACAGCCAGGAGCGACTGTACGATCTGGTACGAGCGGCCGGCCGGATCGAGCCAGGGGTTGATCCAGGCATCCACCCGCAGGCTGACTACATCAAATAAGACATAACCAGCAGCGGCTGCGACGATCAACACCACCAGGCTGACAACCAGTACCCGCTTCCTGCCCGTGCCTGAAAATACCACAACCGCATACAACACCATGAATAAGGCGGCTGTACCCAGGTCGCGTTGGAACACCAGCAACAGCAGTGCCAGTCCGGTCATCAGTAGGGTCGGGGCTAATAAGGGTAAGAGCTTGTCCGGAGGATCCAGGGTCACCTGCCGGTCCGCCAGGTACGCTGCCAGGTAGATGATCAGCAGTAGCTTGAGCGGCTCGGAGGGCTGGAAGTAGAAACCGCAACATCCCAGCCATAAGCGTGGACCGCCCCCCATGGGGTTCGTCCCCAGGAAGAGCGTGGCGGCAGTTAAGATCAAACCGCAAGACAGCCAGATGTACTTGAAGCGACGCAGGTAATCAAGGATCCGGCTATTCTCGGTAGTGCTGTCAAAGCGGATTGCCAGCATGAAGGCCACACCAATCAGTAGCAACCAGGCACTCTGCCGTAGCCCCAGGCCGTCTGACAAGCGCCAGATGGTCAGTAAACCCCATCCAGTCAATAGGGCTGTCACAGGGAACAGGAATGGGTCGCGTTCAGGGAGGTGGCGGCACAGCTGCTGGTGAATGAGCCAGGTTACCAGGAGCCAGGCTGCAAATCCCAGCCATTGCTGCCAGTGGTAATCCACCTGCCAGGTGCGTAACCGCGCAGCATTTGCTAAAGTCAGTGACAGGCAGAATACTGCCATGAATGCCCCTGCCAGGATCAGCAGGCGCCGTTCAGTGCGGTCGGTTGAGGTGACGGGGAGTTTGGACAAGCCAGCTTTATTTCAGGTACTTTCGCACCAGCAGGTCAAGTTTCTGGCGTGTTTCAGGTGGGATGCGGTCTGGCCGGGTGATTAATGCGGTGGCCAGGGCATAGGCACACCCACACTGGCGCTGCAGGTTGAGATTTTTAGCCAGGTTGGAGATCGCCTGTTGGGCGAGGTTGGTATTGCGGTTTAAAACCGTGATCACCGCTTCCACGCTCACCGGCTCTTTCTCCAGGTGCCATACGTCATAATCGGTAACGTGAGCCATGACCGCGTAACATAGCTCAGCTTCACGCGCCAGGAATGCTTCGGGTGAGGTGGTCATGCCGATAATTGACATGCCCCACGCGCGGTAAACATTCGATTCACCTTTGGTAGAAAAGCGCGGCCCTTCGATCGTGATGAATGTGCCGCAATTATGTACCCGCGCTCCGGTCGCTTCCACAGCCTGGTACACCTGGGCCGACAGGTCAGGGCAAAATGGGTCAGACACCCCGATGTGGGCCACCAATCCCTCGGTAAAGAAAGTCCGTCGCCGGTTGCGAGTGAGGTCGAAGAGCTGGTCCGGGATGACCAGGTCCCCAGGGATGTAATCTTCGCGCAGGCTGCCACACGCCGAGATGCTCACCACCCGCTGAACACCCAACATCTTCAGGGCATAGATATTGGCGCTGTAATTGACCTCGGTGGGAGAGATGTGATGGCCAATTCCATGGCGGGCCAGAAAAGCCACCTCTATCCCTTCCAGGGTGCCCGTGATGATCGGCGCTGAAGGCTTTCCAAAGGGCGTGGTGAGGTCTTGCTCTGTTATATCTTTCAACCCGGGCATGCTGTACAAGCCAGACCCGCCAATGATCGCTAGAGTAGGTTTGGGATTCATAGGTTATCACTCATCAGGCTGAAGTTTTAATAATTGTACCCGAAAACGCGCCTTGGTTATATGTCACGAGCACCATCCCGCTCGAGCAATAATTTTGCGCTGGGCAATTTCATTGAGCGCCTGGGACGTCTCTCTGTAGACGCCAGGTCATCAGGATTATGTTCCTGTTGGTCTAGAATATCTCGTCGTTAAACGAACTCTACCCTGGTATTGTCATATGGGAAAATAGAGTATGGTATATTAAAAATATTGTTCTTCACTTACGTGCCTAGGGAGGGAAAAATGAAAAAATCAAAACCTTACAGCTCAATTCATTTTACTTTAGAGCAGCTAGCGGACGGCGTATTTGCTGCAGTGAATTCCCCCGCTGGGTGGGCGATCTGCAATGCCGGGATTATCGATCTGGGCGATCGAACCGTGGTCTATGATGCCTTCATGACCCCTGCTGCCGCCAATGACCTGCGTGCAGCAGCCGAGAGATTGACTGGTCGCCCGGTGTATGCACTGATCAATAGCCACTATCATAATGACCATATCTGGGGTAACCAGGCTTTTTCAGCGTCCACCGATATCATGTCCACCGCCGAGACGCGCCAGCTGATCATCACTGAGGGCGTGAAGGAGATCAACGCCTATCGTGATGTGATTCAGGAGCGCGTGGCTGGGGTGGAGCAGCGTTTAGCCAACACCCATGACGACGCAGAGCTTGTCAATGTGAGCCTGATGTCCACCTATCTCCACGGAATTGCTGTTACGCTTCCCATCCTCAAACCTCGCTTGCCGAACCTGACATTCACAGGTGGGCTTACCCTGGTAGGCTCAAAACGGTCTGTTCAGCTTCTCACCTCCACCGGAGGGCATTGTGCCAGTGATGCGATCCTGTACCTGCCCGAGGACGGGGTCGTTTTTATGGAAGACCTGCTCTTTAGTGGATTTCATCCCTACCTGGAAGAATGCGATCCCACGCGAGTGCGCCAGATATTGGCTGAGATTAAACGCCTCGCAGCGACGGTCTTCGTGCCTGGCCATGGACCTGTGGCAGGCGCTTCTCAGCTGGATTGGATGGTTGAGTATCTTGATTGTTTGGAAGCGCTGGTTGATGCTGTGATAGAACAGGGCGGTACAGAAGATGACCTGGACAAAGTGAGTATGCCGAGGGAATACGGGCCGTGCCTTTTTCCCCACATTTTCCCGGCTAACTTGAGGTTCATGTACAGGTGTAAGGTTAAGAGGTAAAGATACTCTGCACAATCATTCCCCCTCCAGGCCTCATCCAAATCTCACACAGCGGGATTTAGGGGAGGACTTAATCATAAACCTCCCCCATTTTGTTCTCTAAAAATGGGGGAGGTAGAGTCAATTGGCCACCTGAATGACCTTAGTGTGGAGGGGGCTACTTGTTCTGCTTCACCGCCAGCACTAGCTTATTACCTTCAATCTGGTGCTGCTCCACATACGCGCCTTCTGCAGGTGCGGCGCCCAACAATTGGGTAGTGAGGGTCTCGGAGGCGATATACTCGGCCCACCTGGTGAATACTTCACCCAGCTCCTCATCCGCCTGATACCAGGTGGTGATGCGGTCTTCGATATTGAAGCCAGCTTTCTTGCGCATATCCTGGACCAGGCGCACGATCTCGCGTGCCAGGCCTTCAACCTTTAGCTCTGGGGTGATGTTCGTATCCAACCCGACGATGTAGGATTTGCCAAACGCCACTGCCAGGCCAGGTCGAGGCTCGCTATTCACCAGCACGGCTTCCGGGGCCAGCTCAACCGTTTCACCGCCCAGCTCGAGGGAGACAGGATTACCCGAACGCACCCTCGCCGCGACCTTGGCTGGGTCAACCTTCGCCAGCGCTGCCCTCACTTCGGGGAAACGGGCTCCATACATCGGCCCCAAAACCTTATTGTCGGGCAGGACTTTATACTGGACCAGCTCATCTTCCTTTTCTATGAACTCAATCGCCTTGACATTTAACTCGTCTTCCACAATATCCACCAGCTCCTGCTGTAACACCGCCTTGCCGGGCTGTACTACCATCACCTTGCTGAGCGGTTGGCGCACCTTGAGATTGGCACCCTTGCGGGCGCTCAACCCCAGCGAGGCAACCTGGCGGGCGAGGTCCATTTGCTCAACCAATGCATCGTCTGCTGTGGATAGATCTGCCTTTGGCCAGGAGGTGTGATGCACGCTTTCATACGCCTGGGTTTGCACACTCCTCACCAGATTCTGGTAGATCACTTCAGCCATAAACGGGATTAACGGAGCCAGGAGTCTGGTAAATTTCACCAGCACGTGATAGAGCGTGGCATAGGCGGTGTTCTTATCAGCATCATGCTCCGACTTCCAGAACCGCCGGCGGCTGCGGCGGACGTACCAATTGGATAGGTCATCCAGGAACGATTCGCAGATAATGGCAGCATCCATAAAGTCAGATCCTTCGAGTTGGGTGCTTACCTGGGAAACCACATCATTTAATCGTGCCAGTATCCAGCGATCCAATAAGTTGTCACTGTGCGGGGTGGCGCCTTCTGGATAATTGGGGTCGAAATCACCCATCGGTTGCCAGCCATCCAGGCGGGCATAATTAGCGAAGAAGTAATACACATTCCATAATGGGATGATGAAATCCTTGCGTACATCATCGCCGGTTCGCACACCCGACTGCGGGTCGTCTTTTGGCTTGGAATAGCGGAAGATCAGGTTTGTTTCCGGTTTATGGGTTAAAACAGCCAGCGCATCGCGTCCACACCCATCATGTCTGCGGCTTCATTGAATTCGATCATGTTCCCCCAGCTTTTATGCATTGGCTGGCCATCCGGGCCGAACAGCAAGGCATAGCCGAAATTCTCCATGAATGGCGGAGTCCCATCCACGACGGTAGCCATGGCGAGCAGTGAGTAGAACCAGTTGCGGAACTGCCCAGGGAACGATTCACTGATCCAGTGTGCGGGGTACCAGTTCTTCCAAAATTCTGGATCCGTGCGGTAACTGAGCGTGCTGAAGGGTACGATCCCGGCGTCCAGCCAGGGGTTACCCACATCGCGCACACGTCTCATCTCGGCGCCGCACTTCGAGCATGCCATGGTGACGGCGTCAATGTATGGGCGGTGGGGTGTGTGATCATCCAGCACTTCCAGTCCGGCGGTGGCGCGTTCTTTTAGCTCAACGTCACTGCCGATAACCTCGAAATTCCCACATGCCACGCACTCCCAGATCGGCAGCGCCAGACCCCAGTAACGCTTCTTGCTGATCATCCAGTCGTGCATGTTTTTCAGCCAGTCCATTTCACGCGCAAAACCGAACTCGGGGATCCACTTGATCTGCTCGACCACATCCATGATCTGGTAGCGTAAGCTGGCGGCTTTCTCTACCTTTGTTAGCTCCTGGCGAGGTTTGTCATAAGTGACACCCATGCTGATGAACCATTCATCCACCAGGCGGAAAACCAGCTCGGTATTGCAGCGCCAGCACAACGGGTAACGGTGGGTGTAAGGTACCACGCTGTACAACAAGCCCTTGCGTTGCAGGTCTTCAAAGATTGGCTCAGCTACCTCCGATACATGCTTACCGCTCAGCCAGCCGAATCCATCCAGGAAATCACCCTCTTCATTCAATGGTGCGATCAGCGGCATGTGGCATTCCTTGCCCAGCTGGAAATCTTCGGCACCACAGCCTGGGGCGATGTGCACGATCCCGGTGCCCTCTTTTTCACCGACCGCCTCCCACAGGATCACCCGGTGTGCCTGGGCTGCATTGCTCTTCACATCGCGGATCAGCTGCGCCAGGTAGGTATATCCACCGGGGCGCTCTGCCGCCTCCAGGTCATCGAATGGGCCATCGTATGTCCAGCCTTCCATCTCTGTGCCTTTAAGCTCGTCGATTAATTCATAGGGGCCTTGCAGCATATCCAGGGTACCCCTTGACAGGTAGAACACCTCGTCACCTTGCTTTACCTTCGCATAGGTCAAGTCCGGCCCGACCGCAGCGGCAACGTTACTGGTCAATGTCCACGGAGTGGTCGTCCACACCAGCAAAGATTCTTTAACGCGCCCTCGCAAGGGGAAGCGCAGGATCACCGAGCGGTGGGTCAGCTCCTGGTAGCCTTCGGTATCGATCTCATGCTGGCTGATCCCCGTGGCGCAGCGCGGGCACCACGGCATGACGTCATCCCCTTTGTACAGCCAGCCATTTTGCCAGCACTTTTTGAGGAAGGCCCAGATCATAAAGTTGTTCTCGTTGGAGAAAGTGAAGTATGAGCCACCCAGCTCAGGCAGACCCATGTGAGCCACCACCTGTTCCACGGTACCGGTGAATGGTCCATTCGGGCCGGGCACCGTGATGACCTGCGAAGGGTCTTGCATCAGCTTTTGCGCCAGATCCCGTAGCATATCGGTATCGTTCCAATCCATCCAGTATCCCAGGCGGATGGATTGCTCGGTTTGCACCGCTGCGAAGCGCAGGACGCGCTCCTTGCAGGCTAACACGAATTTAGCCAGCCCGTATTCTTCGATGTCTAGTTTGGATTTAAAGCCCAGGTCGCGTTCGACGTTGACTTCCACCCACAGGCCCTGGCAGTCGAAGCCGTTCTGGTAGCGTAGCTCATGCCCCTGCATGGTGCGGAAGCGCAACATCACATCTTTATAAGTGCGGCCCCAGCCATGGTGCACGCCCATCGGGTTGTTGGCTGTGATCGGCCCATCGATGAATGACCAGCGCGGCTGCCCCTTGTGGATGGCAACCATCTTCTCAAAGGCGCGGCTTTCCTTCCAGAACTTCAGCACTTCCAGCTCCTGCGCCTGGAAATCGACTTTATTGGGTACTTCTTGAAATGCCATATTGATCTCCGATCTGGTTGTCTTTGAGGATTTCGTGGCTGTCTCAGAAGGAAGAGCTTGTGTGTCATCCAATCCGAGACACTGAACAAGCAGCTTTCTTTCAGCCTTCAGATAAGCAAGCTCTGTCACAAGGCAAAGTAACTTGAAAAGCTGCTCTATCACCACAAGTCCTCCTTCCCCGGAAAAACCTGTGAAATCCTCAGTTACACAAAAATAAAAAAATCTCGTCCCTACACAGGGACGAGAGCTCAACATCATCACTCCCGCGGTACCACCCTGGTTCCCGCCAAATCGGCAGGCACCTCCGCTGCATGGGCAGCCATTCAATTGAAGATGGCGATCCATGTACCCCAGGTAACGTTGGGTAGTTCCGGCTTTCTTACTTGTTTCGCTCGCTTACGCTCACTCAACTTTCAGATCGCAGCTCCGGAAGGATTTTCAGCCTATCGTTCTGCCCCGGCTCGCACCCAACCCGGGGTCGCTGGCAGTGAGCCAGGCTTACTCGTTTCCATCACCGCTTTTCAACGATCGATTGGCGCGAATTATGCCATAGTTCTAGGTTTTGGTCAATCAGACGGATTTATAAAGAGAAACCGGCTGTTACACCGGTTTCTGCGCTTTATGTTTATTTTTCACTGGACTGTTTATCCAGATTAGCGACCCACATGGGTCAAAAAACTTCGATAGACATTCCTCTATTCAATTGGATGGACTGAGACTTGTTAATTAGCTTACTCGGCGCCTCCTTTCCTGGTTGATCAGCTCTAAAAAGAGGAAGAAAATGGTATCGAAGCACCTCCGTATGTTTTCAGATAGAATTTCGTTCCCGATAAAAATCCTTAACGATAATGTGATATTTCACGAACGATTACAACATCATTATAGCAAGCCCATGAAAAAAGTAAATGACAGAATTGATAGGCAGCTCGATCTTTATTCTCACATGTTAGGTTCAATGGCTATACTTGAACACTTGATGGTTATTCCATCTTATCCTGGTTCTTCGTTCATCAGAGCAGAACAATATTATGCGCGCGGCATTGCCCGACCATCTCCTTTGGCCACAGGCTGGATTGGATCTCACCGATGTGCGCTTTACGCAGGAAATACATGCACAGGCGTGATTGCCCGATCCCGCCCCCGATCGAGGCTGGCAGCTCACCATTCAATAAGCGCCGGTGGAAGTACAGGCTCTTACGTTCCAGGGCTCCCCGTTTTTCAAGCTGGTACAGCATTGCCGCAGGATCGACGCGGATGCCCATGGATGAGAGCTCATAGGCACAATCGAGCAGGGGGTAATGGACCAGGATGTCGCCATTTAAGCCGCGGTATCCATCGGAGGTCGCGGTGGACCAATCGTCATAATCCGGTGCCCGGCCATCGTGTGGCTGGCCTCCGGGCAGGTCTGCCCCGATCCCGATCACGAATACTGCCCCGTGTTCCATACAGACGAGCTTCTCGCGTTCCTTGGGTGTCTTTTCTGGGTAGCGTTTCTGCAAGTCTTCGCTGTGGATAAAGGTGATTGCTTCGGGCAGGAGGGGTTGGATCACCGGGTAAAGGTGGCAGATATATCGCTCCGTCCGCCGGATGACATCATAAATTTTGCTCACAATATCCTTCAAAAAGGGGATATTTCGTTCTTCCTTCTTCATCACCCGCTCCCAGTCCCACTGGTCCACGTAGAGTGAGTGTAGGGCATCCAGGGTCTCATCCGGCCGGATGGCATTCATATCGGTATACAGGCCTTCGCCTGGCTGCATGCCGAATTCTGCCAGCTGCAGGCGTTTCCACTTCGCCAACGATTGTACGATCTCAACCTGGTTCCCACTCAATGCCCTGACCGGGAAATGCACTGGCTGCTCGATGCCGTTCAGGTCATCGTTGATCCCGGTCCCCGATAGAACAAACAGGGGAGCTGTCACGCGGATTAAGTTCAGCTCGAAAGACAGGTTGGTCTGGAAGAATTCCTTGATCTGGCGGATTGCCACTTCAGTTTGGCGGACGTCCAGCAAGGGTTGGTAATCAGCGGGGCAGGGAAAATTCGGTTCCATAACGTTCCTCCACGAAAATCGATATGCGATTAGTTATCATTACTTACTCAATATCAGGTTTTAATGTTCAGAGCGTGAAGGTGAGATTCGCTTCTCATTCCATCACATATTCTATCCATTTATACCGAAAGTAATATTTTTTGATCGATTACAAGTGGATTTAATCATAGTTCAAGTGAAAATCGATTGCTTGCAGCATATTATTAGGCTGGCTGGAGTAAAATTGTAGCATGTGCGTACGCAAATATCCATCACTAAGGTGATCCAATCATGGGCTTCTTTTCTTTCATATTAATGCAGCTGATGGCTGCCTACCTGGTCTTGGTCGAACCCCTCCTGCGGGCGAACTTTTACCGTAACCTAAAAAAGCAGCTGCCGGTTGATCCCAACGCCAGGCTCTTGTACTACCGCACCCAGGTGCTGTGGGAGCTAAGCTGGCTGGTTGTGCTGGTGCTGATCCTGATTCCCATTCCGAATCCGCTGCAATGGCTCGGCCTTACCCTGCCCAACCAGATCGGCTGGGTCATTGCCCTGGCCCTTCTGGCTGGGATTGTTCTTTCCATATATCTGATCAGGCGTAATCCAGATGCCCTGGCAAATATGCGCCAGAGCCTGGAGCCCTCTGCTGCCACACTACCCTCCACCCCTGCAGAGCGGAAATGGTATGCTATTGCGGTCATCGCAGCTGGGGTCTGTGAAGAGCTGCTTTACCGCGGATTTTTCTTGAGCTATCTGCGGACCGTCCTGCCTGGCTGGAACTGGATCGTGCTTGCCCTCCTTTCAGGAATTGTTTATGGCTTGAGCCGGGCTTACAAGGGGTGGAAAGGCATCCTAACAACCTCCCTCGCAGGCTTCAGTTATGCGGTTGTGTACTTTTTAAGTGGAAGCTTGCTACCAGCTATGATCTTTCATATCATGGCTGACCTGCGCACGCTTTTTTTCTGGCAGCCGGAATTGGAAAAGAAGAAGAAATCTCGTTAAGTTGTTCTCAGTGTAAAGTCTTGAAATATTAAAGTAAGTGTTTTATTCGGGGATTTCCATTATTACCTCCCTCCTGGTACCAGGTATGAACCGAGATATCTCGCTCCTCTTTATCACCCGCATCGTACGCATGTTCGGGTATGGCTTTCTATCGGTGATTCTGGCCCTCTACCTTTCGCAGCGTGGATTGAGCGAGGGCGAGATCGGCTTGATGTTCACCCTCACGCTAGCGGGTGATGCCGCGATTACCCTGTGGATCACCACCTCGGCGGATCGCCTCGGCCGAAAGAAAATGCTTATCGTTGGCGCCCTGTTAATGGTCTTGGCAGGCCTGATTTTTAGCCTGACCGGCAACTTTATCTTCCTGGTGGTCACTGCCATTATCGGGGTCATCAGCCCCTCTGGCAACGAGATTGGGCCATTTCTGTCCATCGAGCAGGCCTCCCTTTCTCAATTGGTGCCGGACGCCAGGCGAACCCAGATATTTGCCTGGTATAACCTGGTGGGTTCCTTTGCTACTGCCACTGGCGCCCTCGCTGGTGGTGCTCTGGCACAGCTGCTTCAGAAGATCGGTTACACACCATTAAATTCCTACCGGGCAGTGGTGCTCGGTTATACCCTGGTTGGTCTCTTGCTGGCTGTTCTCTTTCTATTTCTTACATCGGCGATTGAAGCTCGAGTGGTGCCAGAGTCTATCCCGATGAAGCGCAGGTTTGGTCTACATAAATCGCGTCAAATGGTGTTCAAGCTGTCCAGTTTATTTGCCCTGGATGCCTTCGCAGGTGCCTTGGTGGTACAGAGTATGGTGGCATTCTGGTTCAACACCAAATTCGGGGTCCAACCAGCCCTGTTGGGGACAATTTTCTTCGCTGCAAATATACTGGCGGGTGTTTCAGCACTTTCGGCTGCCTGGATCGCCAAACGGATCGGTCTGATTAACACCATGGTCTTCACCCATATCCCATCCAATATCTTACTGATCATGGTGCCGTTTATGCCAACCTTGCCCCTCGCAGTCGCAGCCCTTCTGCTCCGCTTCAGCATTTCGCAGATGGACGTACCTACCCGCCAATCGTATACCATGGCAGTGGTCAGCCCGGATGAGCGTTCAGCCGCCATGGGTGTCACCAGCATCTCGCGCTCAGTGGGTGCCAGCCTCTCCCCGGCGATCACCGGCCAGCTGCTTGCCATTCCAGCCTTGCTCGGTGCTCCGTTTGTCATCGCTGGCAGTCTGAAGATCATTTACGATGTTTTGATCTGGCGTGGGTTCAGGTCCGTTAAACCCCCGGAGGAACGGTGAGCCTGTCATTTCAATGGTTGGGCACAGCCAGCCTGGTTCTAAAGGATGGGGACCAGATACTGGCGATTGACCCATTTTTAACACGCCCTTCAATACAATCCATGCTGCATCCCCTGGCCTCCGACTGTATATTAGTTGCAAAGTACCTGCCTGAGTGCAATTACCTTCTCGTGACTCATGCCCATTATGATCATCTACTCGACGCTGCTGAGATCATGCGCCAGACAGGTGCGGCTGCCTATGGCTCAGACAACACCTGCCAGCTTTTGGCTGCCTCCGGAGCCCCTATCTCCCATACAACGAAGGTATCGGTCGGTGACCGGCTATCACTCGGGAGATTTCATGTCGAAGTCATCCATGGACAGCACAGCTCGATCCCGTTTGGCAGGCTATTCAACGGCCCACTCCGCGCAGCAGCAAAGCCGCCCTTGTATGCCTGGGATTACCGGATGGACATGTGCCTGGGCTTATTGCATCATCGTCCAGGGCACCCGCATATTGGTCTGTGCAGCCGACCGCAGCCTGCCGATCTGTGGTTCCTGGTTGCGCAGGAACCGCAGAGCTACTACCGGGCTTTGCTGCTAGGGGTCCAGCCACAGGTGCTCATCCCGATCCATTGGGATAACTTCACGCGTCCACTCACCAAACCATTACGCCGTTTTCATCGCCCCGGCAGGTTATCGTTGGGCCAGCTTGAGCTATTGGTGCACCAGACCGTACCGGATTGCCAGGTTCTCGTCCCCGAGTTATCCATGGAGTATGCAATTACTGGATTAAACCGGCAAAACTCTTCCAGCAGCATTGAGTGCTTGCCTGTGCCTACCAATAGGCAATCCGACCAATAAAATACTCATCTTAGACTAAACAAGTATTTCTACTATAGATATTTCACTAAGATATACTAAATTTAACGCCAGGTAAGCAGGCTTCTTCCGATCAGTGCTTCGGCGTCGATTATGGTTGAAGTATAAAATCCCGGCACCAAGGACACACTGGATCATGCCAAAAGTTGCGCTGGTCTTTCCTTATTTCCGTACGCGCTCGTCAACAGAGATGCTATTTCTCCCGCTGGGAGTAGCCAGTCTGGCCGCCCAGTTGCGCCAGCGGCAGATCGAAACCCGCGTGTTCGACTGCACATTTCAGACTTTCAACAAGGTTGCTGAAAAGCTGCTGGCTTACCAGCCGGATATCGTTGGTATCTCTTCCATGATTTTATTAAACCGCAGCACATTTCGCTTTGCCGAAATCCTGCGCCAGTACCTGCCCGATACTTTATTGGTTGCGGGTGGTCCTATGCCGACCTTATACCCCGAACGCTACCTGGGACCCTTCGACCTGGTCTTTCGGGGAGAATCTGATCTGAGCTTCCCCCAATTCTGCCAGGACTATTTCTCAAAAAATGTTAATTGGAATACTCTCTTCCAGCTAGACCTGGCATCTTACCCGGGCATTAACGGCCATACCCTCGACCTGTTTGTCGAGAACCCGAATATCCATTACAGCCAGCAGACCATCCGGGAGTTCCCGATTCCTGATCGCTCAGGGTTTGATCACCCAGCCTACCAAAAGGCATGGATGATTAAAAATGGCACCCGCACCACCTCCCTTATGGTCACCTATGGCTGCCCATTTGATTGTGATTTTTGCTCCCGGCCGGTTTTTGGTCACCTGTACCGTAAGCGCGACCTGGACTCGGTTTTCGAGGAGATCCAACAGATTAGGTCTCTCGGGTATGACCAGTTGTGGATCGCAGATGACAACTTCACCCTCGACCTTTCCTTCTTGGACCAGTTTTGCCAGCGTATCGAAGGTCAGGGGATTGGTTGGAGCTGCCTGTCACGCTCTACTGGCATCACGGGCGAAGTCGCTCTCCAGATGAAGGCGGCTGGTTGCAGCCGTGTTTACCTAGGCCTGGAATCAGGCAGCGATGAAACCTTGCGTTTGATGAACAAAAAAGCCTCCCTTGAAGATGGCATCCAGGCGGTTGAGCATTTCCACCAGGCTGGTGTTCAGGTGGCAGCTTTCTTTATTGTTGGTTATCCTGGTGAGACCCGTGAGTCCATCGAAAAGACCTTTAGCCTGGCCCTCAGGCTACCCCTGGATGAGATTTCATTCAACGTGCCATTCCCCTTGCCTGGCTCAGCCCTTTTCAAGCGCGTCAGCGGCATCGACCCAGCCAAGGACTGGAGCCAGGAAAACGATGTCACCTTTGTTTACAAGTCGGATTTTGACCCGCATTGGCTCAAACGACGCATCCAGCAGACCATGCGGTCATTCCCCCACCGCGAGGCGGCTAGCATGGGTTACATCAGTCTGGCTTTACCGCAGGTGGCACAACAGCCAATCAGTCGGTCGCTCGAATAGATATCGGAATAATGGAGCAAAAATTGCCAGCCAGGCTGATTTACGCATTCTGCGGTTGATCTCGAATTGCGCTCTCCCCTTGAATATACCGAGCCACATCTTTGTTTCTGAAAACTCGCCTTTGTAGATCAACACGTGGCTGCCGAAGACACTTTCTCCAGGGCGCCACTCTCGCCTGATCTGATGCTGGACGCGTTGGTAGAGCACCGTCCCTGGTAAGGGGTAGGGTATGGATAGCCCCAGGTAATCAACAGGGAGGGAGGTGGCAAACCGCAGGGTGTTTAGCACAGTTTGATTGGTGTCACCCGGGTAGAAAAGAATGAAGAACGCTCCTACTTGCAAACCTGCCTGATGGGCAGCCTGCACCGCTTGCCTGGCTTGCGCGGCGGTGATTTTCTTTCTCATCAGCTTCAGGATGGAATCATCCCCCAATTCAATCCCGAAATATACCCTCCGGCAGCCAGCCTGGTACATCTCCACATACGTAGCTTCAGTGATCGAGTCAACCCGCGCCAGGCACTCCCAATAAAACTGTAGCCCGCGCCGCTTGATCTCCGCACAGATTTCCAGGACCCGCCGCTGGTTGAGTGTGAAGACATCGTCGGCAAAGGAGATGCGCTCGTATCCAAGCGCCAGCGCCGCTTCGATCTCGTCCACCACGTTGCGAGCCGACCGTTCGCGGTACGACCCCCCGAAAATGACATTACTGCAGAACTCGCACTGGTACGGGCAGCCACGTGTGCTCATCACCGTGGTGATGGCATAACCATATTGCTTCCTACCGAACTGGATGTAGTTTGAATTTGGCAATAATCGCCTGGCAGGGAAAGGCAGGCTGTCCAGGTCCATAATAAAAGGTCGATCAGGTGTCAAGATGCTTCCTTGATCACCCCTGTTGATGATGATCCCTGCAATGCTGCTGTAATCACCGGCGGTTTCGTATGCGTGTAGCAGCTCGACCAGCGTGTGCTCAGCTTCGCCCCTGACAATAATATCGAAATCCATGCTGAACTTATTCGGTTCGCATGTAGCGAGAGGCCCACCCACCACTAAAAGCCTGGTTTGAGGGCGAAGCTGCCGGGCCATCCACAGGCAATCTTCCAGCATGGTCACCATGCAGTAGATGCCTACCACCTCCGCCCTGGCTTGTTTTGCTCGCTCGAGTGCCTCAGATCTGCTGGTAAATGTGCAATCGATCACCTGCACCTCATGCCCGGCCTGGATCAAACTCGCGGCCAGGTAGCTCACTCCCAGGGGTGGGAAGCGAAACACCGAGCGGTCAACGCGGGGTTTGAAATACGGGTAAATCAACAGTACCTTACTCATGCCAGCTGCTGGATGAGGATCTGATATTTTAAAAAGTCAAGCTTCGGGGAGAACGAATATCCGAAACCCGACCAGGCCAGGCGATCGCCGATCAGCTCTCTGCCACGGTAAAGTTTGGCGCCTTTTACCTGGCGCAGGCTGAACGATAAATTCTGCGTGCTACTGATGAATTGCACTTTTTCTCCACTCACCTCATCCCAGCACCCGATCTCCTCTCCTTGCTGGACCGCGCCGTCATCACCCCGATACCTGTCAAAATAATGTGCTCCTTGTTCACTCATGATGATGATCTCGCTGACTTGCTCAGGGGTGAAATCCTTGTCTGCTATTTCTACCTCCAGCTTCCCAGCGGTGGGGTTGATGGTGTAATCCATAGTCACATGGGCACAAAAATCGGCTGCTTCATAGCTGGTCTGCCATCCAAGCTGCCTGCGGATCAGGCTCGAGAAGAGGGTCAGGTGCCTGCGAGATGCAGGGAATTGCCGCATCATGCCTGCGAGAATGTTTTTCGTATTAATGACGAATGGGTTGTTAATCGTGCCGGCTGCTTGTGCTATTTTCTCTACCAGGTTGAGCGTGTAGCGTGCGGTGAACTTATATTGGTCGATCCCTCCACCCACGTACAGCTCGATCTCACCTGGGAATATCGCCTGAAGCCCACGCTTGATGATCGGTACCCCAAAACCGACCGCTTCCTCCGACAGGTCCTTCCCATCATCCAGCAGCACCCAGCCTTTGGCGATACTGGCGGTAGGGAAAGGCGAATCGGCGGTGACTTTCGAAGAGATCTCCAGGCCGATCCGATCGGCGAGTGGCACATCATATCTCATGCCGACTTGACCCTTCCTGCTTTATAACAACGGGCTACCATCCACCAGCCAGCCACCTGCCAGGGGATGACCACCAACATGCGTGCCCATAGTCTTTGGGTGCGGTAGACCTCGGAAGAACGCAACAGGGTTGCCATCAGATTGGAATCGATAGGGAATAAAAGCTGGGCGGGTGTGGTATTGAATACGGTGAAGAGTAATGGTAGCACCCAGGTCGCGTGAAATGCCAGGCAGGGCAGCTCACCAGTACCAGCCAGGATCAATACCATCGGGAGGATCAAAGCCAGATTTTGTTCTGACAGCCATGTACGTGTCAGGAAGAAGATCAAGGTGATAGACAGGCTGTTCTTGAGCAGTGTGAGGAAACCCAGCTCTCCACGTGGCAAGAATAACGCCCCAACCAGGGTGGCTGGTATCCAAAGCACACCTAAAAGCGACCATCTGCCTGGCAATACGTACGTATCCGCCACTAACTCGTACAGGGTGGTTAATGACATCCCTCCGCTGACCGTGAATTGGTTGTTCCATCCGTGATAGATAGGGCTTGCATCCCATTTAAAGATGACAAACGGGAGGATGCAAAACACGAGCATAGACACGGCAAAAGCAGCCACGAATTTGGCTAGCTTTGTCCAGGGTGGCTTCCACATGTAAGCGGCTGCAGCCAATCCGACTGCCACGGGTGTTGGTTTTAGAGATATTGCCAGTGCAAGTAAGACGGCTGCCAGGACCAGGTGTTGTTTGCTGAGCAGCCTCAATGCAAGCAGTGTGAGCAAGGCAAGCAATGTGTCAAACTGCCCCCAGGCGGCAGTGAAGTATAACGCGAAGGGATTGAACAGCATGAACAGCCAGGCAGCCCGGGCCAATCCCGGCTTAGCGTTGTGATCCTGGAGAATATCCCGCACCAGGTAAGCCAGGGCGACATTGGCGATGATCGAGGGCAGCTTGATCCCCAGGTTATAGAATAGGAAATTATGGGTCGTAGCGTAGGTGAGCAGGTAGATAACACCCAGGATCAGCGGCCAGGGAGGTGGGTACCCAATGCTGGTCATCCCGATAAAGTCGGGGTTGTTGAATACCGCCCGTAAGTCAGGCAGGATATAGGGGTCCTGCCCACTGGAGGTCAGGTAGCCAGTAGCCATGAAGATGTGAATATCATAAGCATGGCCGAAGAACGCGCCCAGGATGAGCTGCAGGCTGACGCTCGCCACCAGGGGCAAGATATCCCTGCCAGGGATCATCATTGCTGGTTGGCTTTTACCTTTAGCACCCGCTTCACTCGACATGCTGGACCTCTACCCGAAGGTTGCTTTGCTTGAAGGTGAGGAATGAAACATATAGATAGGAAATAGTGTATGGAACCAGGATGATCAGAACATAATAATGCATTCGATAAATAGATATGGCCGTGGCTGTGATTCCCAGGATCACCGAGGCGATCTCGAGTACAAAGACTGAATCAAGCGGCACCTGGTAGCTGCGTGTCCGCCAGCCTTCCTTGTCTTTCATACTGGCATACTTAGGGGTGCGTTTGAATTCCCACTCGCGGTTGGTGAGCAAGGCTTTGGCTGCTTCAATTGAATTGCTCACACTAATACCACTCCCCAGCAGAAATAACACCAGCAGACCCACCAGGTTTTTGCGCACGGGAAGCTTCTGCTCCAGCAATGTGATGGTAGGTGAGAGCCAGGCAGCCAACATGCTGAGTATGATCATGATGTCCAGGAAGCCCCAGGTGATGTCATGGATATGTCTGGCGGTAATGGGGATGAACGCTGAAAACGCTCCTCCCAATGGTGTGAGCATGTAAGAGTGCAGCAGGAATGTATCGATCTCAAAAATTGATCCGATCGAAGCCAACAAGAAGGAGATATACATCATCGGGTGCAGGATGTAGCCCGTTAGATGGATGTAGGCTTCAAGCTTTTGATATGGCTTGATCCGATCGCTGGTCAGGATGGTTGGGAGTAGCTTGCGTGCGGTGCGTAGCGAGCCATTTGCCCAGCGTGCCTGTTGCTTTTTAAAGCTCGGCACAGTGGGGGGCACTTCACCTGGGCTGGGCAGGTCTTTCAGGTAGAGCACGTGGTAACCTTTGATCTGGATGCGGTAGCTGGCATCCAGGTCTTCTGCCAGGGTATCTGCCTGCCATCCGCCGGCTTCGATCAAGGCGGTTTTCCGAAGTACCCCACCGCTTCCATTGAAGTTCTGGAAGCACCTCGATGCGTACCGGGCGGTCTGTTCCACGACGAAATGCACATCAATACCTATCGCCACTGCGCTGGTCACCTGGTTGAATAAGCGGTTGAGATGTGTCCAGCGGCTTTGCACGATCGCCAGCTTTTCATCCTGAAGAAAATATGGGATCGTCTTCATGAGAAAATCATTTGGGGGGAGGTAGTCGGCATCAAATATGGCAATGAATTCGGCCTGGGTATTAGCGAGTGCCATCTGCAAGGCGCCCGCTTTGTAACCCTTCCGGTCTGGCCGGCGTTGGAGTACGATGTTGTAACCCTGCTGGCGGTACTCCTCCACAACCTCATCCACGATCTGGCGTGTGTCATCCGTTGAATCGTCCAGGATGCTGATCTCAGCCTGTTGACGCCCATACTGATCAACCATCCTGGCACAGGCTTCAACCAGGCGGCGTATGACGTAGCGTTCATTATAGATCGGCAAGTGAATGGCTACGAACGGGCGTTGCTCGTTGGGTAGTGACCCCGAGCGTGGTATCCGGTAGCGGTGCATAACTCCCAGTAGGAAGTATTGGTTAAATCCATACAGGAAGAACATAAACGTCAAAAAGATGGACAGACCCAGGAAAATGATCTGCAGATAAAACACACCGCCCCCTTATATCCCAAGGATGTACACGATGATATAGATCAATACTCCCCCGAGTGTTGCCAGCATATAGAGGGCATAGGCCCAACGCATGAACAGCTTGTAATTACTGAATTGAAGGATTTTTGGAACAAGACAATTGCCGCGCAAGGCCACAAATACCCCGAATATCAATCCGATCGCACCGGTGATTGCATGCAAGCTGGATACAGCATAATCTCCTTGACCAAGCTTGGCTGGGATACCCGGCAAAATGTGGATGATAAACGAAGTGACCATCGATATCAACACGACAGCAGAATTCAGAATCACTGTCCCTGTCTGGACCCAGCGATGGGCTTTAAAATTTTTGCGTCTAGCCAGGTAAAAGCCGATGTTGAACAATAGTGCCGTAGTTAATATCAGCACCAGGGTAAGGTCAGCGCGTAGTGTTGCCTTGGTACCCAGAAAACCGGGTGTGGTCAAGAAGTCTTGCATGAGGCTGCATCCCTAGAACATCGATTTCATTGTAGCAGAATAAAAAATGTTATCGAGCCATCGAACATTATTAGTTCATTAATGCATTTCATTGTGAATTAGGGCGGGTGGTAAAATCATCTTCGACGAATATTCACTAGAACAGGAGAAGAAACCATGGCGGAGCAGGAAAAAGAAGATCCAAAACATGAAGAACCACCCCAGCTGGAACCTAAAGATGTCTTGGTAGAGACCAGGCACACCATCGTTATCGATGGGCAAGAGATCAGCTATACCGTGGTCTGCGGGACACTTGTCCTAAAAGAAGAATCTGAAAAGAAGGGTGAAAAGGAGGGCGAGTCAGAAGGGCAGAAAGCGCGCGCATCGATCTTCTTCGTGGCTTACACCCGTGATGGTGTTGAGGATATCCAGAAGCGTCCGCTGACTTTTTCTTTCAACGGTGGCCCTGGGTCATCTTCAGTTTGGCTTCATCTCGGGCTCTTAGGCCCGCGCCGTGTCCTGCTTGATGATGATGGCTTTGCCTATCCTCCTCCCTATCGCCTGGTGGACAATGCCTACTCGCTGCTTGACCATACTGACCTGGTGTTCATCGATCCAGTCAGCACTGGCTACAGCCGCGCCGTCCCAGGTGAGAAACCCAAGCACTTCCATGGTTTCAAGAAGGATATCGAATCGGTTGGTGATTTTATCCGGCTGTACACTACCCGCTACCAGCGTTGGACTTCCCCGAAGTTCCTGATCGGCGAGAGTTACGGCACCACACGTGCCGCCGGTCTCTCCGGCTACTTGCAGGAACGCCATGGTATGTACCTGAATGGGATCATGCTGATCTCGTCCATTTTAAACTTTCAAACAGCCGATTTCCACACTGGTAACGACCTGCCGTATATTCTATTCCTGCCCACCTACGCTGCCACTGCCTGGTACCATCATCGCCTGAATGATGAATTAGAAAAGGATCTACAAGCCACCCTGGAGGAAGTTGAAGACTTTGCTTTGGGCGATTATACCCATGCCCTGATGCAAGGCGATAACTTGCAGGATGAAGAACGCCTGCTGATCGCCCGTAAACTGGCGCGCTACACCGGCCTCTCCGAGGATTACATCGACAGCACCAGCCTGCGGATTGATATCTTTCGATTCACCAAGGAGCTGCTCCGCCACACGAAACGAACCGTCGGTCGCCTGGATAGCCGCTTCAAAGGGATTGACCGTGATTCAGCGGGTGAGCATTTCGAGTTCGACCCGAGCATGAGCAATATCGCCGGACCATACACAGCCACATTGAACGATTATGTGCGTGGTGAGTTGAATTATGAGTCTGACCTGAACTATGAGATCCTGTCAGAACGCGTGCATCCCTGGAGTTATGCAGAATTTGAGAATGAGTACGTCAATGTTGCTGAGACTCTGCGCAAGGCCATGACTACGAACCCTTACCTGAAGGTATATGTCGCCAATGGTTATTTCGATCTGGCAACCCCTTACCTGGCAACGAAATACACCTTCAATCATCTGGGCCTCGATCGTTCGCTGCTCGAAAACCTGCGCATGGGGTTCTTTGAAGCCGGCCACATGATGTACATCCATATCCCATCTCTGGTCAAGTTGAAATCCGACCTGGTCGAATTTATCACTTGGGCGGCGCCTGGTACTTAATATTGGCGTAGCAAGCTCATAATACATCTGACATTGGTTGCCGTGGGCTCACGGGGTGATGTGCAGCCTTACCTGGCCTTAGGGTTGGGGTTGCAGCGCGCCGGTCACCAGGTTCAGTTCTGTGCCGATCCGGTGTTCGAGCAATTAGTGACTTCCACCGGCCTGCATTACACCCCGGTTACAGCCGCTCCCGTAGGCATGCTGCAGCAAAACCTGTCCAGGGTGGCAGGGCCTATCAAGCTGACAAGATGGCTGCAGCGCCATTTCAAACCCCTGGCGCGCCAGTTCTTTGCCGACCTGGCAGCCGCTACGCAGGACACAGATGCCATCCTATACTCGACCCTGGCTTTTGCGGGTTACCACGTGGCTCAAAAGCATGGGATCAAAGCATTAGCTGTTTACAATGTGCCCATCACCCCCACACATGCCTTCCATTGTCCATCTTTTCCGGCTCCGCCTGCCGCATTGCCGTTCAAAGGCTTGTACAACTGGTGGTCCTTCCGTATCGCCAACCAGGTCTTTATTAACCTGATCAAGCCTGTGGTGAACGAGTGCCGCCGGGAGGTGTTGGGTCTGGATGCGTTGCCCAATGTTTTTTACCGGCGGCTAGACGTCACCCCGATGCCTGTTGTTTATGGCTTCAGCCCGGCGCTGCTGCCTCGCCCTTCAGATTGGGGTGATTGGCTCCAGCTGAGTGGTCACTGGTTCCTGGATGACCTACCCGGCTGGCAGCCGCCCGAGTCTTTGTTGAAATTCCTGGATACTGGCACCCCTCCTATCTATGTAGGCTTTGGCAGCATGGTTGACGACCAAATCAAGCACGCTACCCCAGTCGTGCTCGAGGCTTTACAGTGCCTGGGGCAGCGTGGCATCCTGTTAGGGGGTTGGGGCGGCCTGGGTGAAGGTGACCTGCCACGGTCAATCCTCCGCCTTGATTCTGTGCCGCATGGCTGGTTGTTCCCGCGTGTGGCTGCAGTCGTGCACCATGGCGGTGCCGGCACAACGGCTGTTGGCCTGCGCTCTGGTCGGCCAACAGTGACTGTGCCCTTCTTTGCTGACCAGCCATTTTGGGACATGCGCGTCCACCAGCTGGGAGCTGGCCCAAAGCCTATCCCATTCGCCAGGCTGACTGTCGCCCACCTGGCTGAAGCGATCGGTCAGGTGATCACCGATCCCACCCTGCGTAGTAACGCCAATGCCCTGGGGGAGAAGCTACACAACGAAGATGGTGTAGTTAAGGCTGTGGGCATGATCCAGGCTCTTCTCAAGCAGGATTAGCTCAATCGGTCACCTTAGTACGCCTGGGAACAATTCACCACTTCCTGGCGTTAATAGCCTCGCAGAACGAGGCCCGCAAATTGGCGCGTTTTAATGGAGAAAAGCATGGCAGAAAGTTGGAAACGGTTTATCCCGTTGTTTGCTCTAATTTTATTAGTCTCAGGGTGTGCACAGGCCAGTTCCACACTAAATAGAACCCAGCCTGTCGTAAGTCCCACCGTTCCATCCCTCAGCCAGACTGTCGAAATCAAAACAGAGCAACCCACTCAAGCGCCGGTGGAGACAACCGTCCCAGCCGAGACCCTGCCACCTGACGTGACTACACCCATCTCCGGGATCAATGGGATGATCGTCTTCGGCTCCAATCGCGATTCTAGTTACTCCAACATCTACTTGCTCAACACCGCAGATGGCAGCGTTTCACAGCTGACCATGAATGAGTCGAACACCTTCCCTGGTCCGTTCTCACCAGATGGCACGAAGTCGCTCTTCACCGGTTATGGCCTCACCAATAGCTATGTGGGCCTGATGAACGCAAACAGCTCCCGCTCCGATCCGGTTGATCTCTCTGCCCGGCCGGATGTGGATGAAGGGTTCGCCAGCTGGTCACCGGATGGGAAGCAAATCGCTTTCACCTCCTGCATGGATGGCAATAACGATATTTACATCATGGACGCTAACGGAGGCAATGTCAAGCGATTGACTACCAATCCCACGGATGATTTTACCCCAGCCTGGTCACCCGATGGTAAAACGATCGCCTTCGTCTCCGACCGGAATAACCCCACCGGGGTGAATAACCTGTATTTGATGAACGCGGATGGCTCGAATGTCGTCCGGCTAACCCTGGGTGACGAGATCGACTACAGCCCGGCCTGGTCTTCCGATGGTCAGCTGATCGCATTCCGCGCCGATGTTGGTGGCATCAGTGATATTTACCTGATCAATCTAGATGGCAGTGGGCGGGTCAACCTGACTGATGACCCCACCAGTGACTGGTCTCCTGCATGGTCGCCCGATGGAAAGCTGATCGCCTTTCAGACCGACCGCGATGGCAATTGGGAAATCTACATTATGGACGCCGATGGCAGCAACCCAACCAACCTGACCAGGAATCCATCCGATGATCAGATGCCCTTCTGGAAGCCTGCTCAATCCGGAACGGATTGACCACCATGGTTGCAGGTCAGGTTATCAAAGCTAATTTACTTAAGCATTATTATTTGCATTCTGCTCGATTTATTGGCTGATAAAGGTTTTTTGACCCCCGGACAGTTCTCCGCTCAGTGATCATGTCGCTGCCAGCTGGTGTGGGTCTCCAGGGTCCTTGAGGATAAGATGAAATGCGTAAAGGTTTATTAAAGAAAATATTGATCGTTGATATTACTGTCGCTTCCCTGGCGATGGTGTTTATCCTGGTCGCTTTGTGGAATAAGCCACTCGGACCGGCACTGGCTTCCTCTCCCTCTCGAACCTTAGGGGTTGTGCAGCCCCCCGAAGCAATTCCGACTCCCTCCGGTGGCCTGCCTGTCGTTGCTGATCCGACACCCACCCAATCGTCGTTGCTGGGGAAGATCATCTCACTCATTAAACCACCCCTTAGCAGCACGAAAACCCTGTGTGATGGGCCGGCTGTTATGACTATATTATTAATCGGTTCGGATGAGCGTTCGGAGGGCTACCTGTATGGGCTGGCTGACTCGGTCCGAATTGTGCGTATCGATTTTTCAACACCCAGTGTGAAAACATTGGACATCCCGCGCGACTTGTGGGTGGAAATCCCAGGCATATCTGATCATTACGGCATCACCCACGGAAAGCTCAACCAGGCATACTTCTTTGGCAATCCAGGCATGGGCTATTATGATGGTCCGGGTCAGGGACCTGGCCTACTGGCTGACACCCTCAAGCAGAATTTTGGACTGATTGTGGATCATTATCTGGCTGTGGATATGACCACCTTTGTCCGCCTGGTGGATGCCATCGATGGCATCGATGTATACCTGGCTACTGAGACGGACCTGAACCAAAATCATGACGGTGAAAATCCCCAGTATGTATTTGAGCCGGGTGTGCATCACATGGACGGGACGATGGCCCTCAGGCTGGCAATGAATCGCTACCCCACCATCTTCCAGCGCGCCCGCAACCAGGATATCGTGTTGAAAGCCATCGAAGCCAGGCTTCTCTCACCCGAGGGTTTGACCCGCCTGCCTGAGCTTATCAGCATATTCTCCGATTCGATCCAAACTGACCTGAGCCCAAATGAGATCAGCAAGCTGGTCTGCCTTAGCCGTTCGTTACCGAAGGATAACATAAGTGTAGCGGCCTTCCCCGACGAAATGTTCACAGGTGCATCTGTTTATGACCCCTATCGCAAGGTGAACACCTACATCCTTGAAGCCGATTTTAGCCAGATCAGCATTGATTTAGCTGGATTTGTTGAAGGTAATTGGCCTTAGAGTTGAGCTAACAATACTGTTGGTAATTTCTGGCATTACCCTTGGATAAGACTGGTAGAATGGGTGTAAAATCAGCCTGAGCCTGGTGACCATGCGCCTATCCATGATCTTGTTGTTGCTTCTGTTAGTCGTGCTCCTTGGGGTAACTGCCGCAGGGATCTACACGATTTTCTCCTGGGAAAAACCCCTCGGTCCAGCTCTTAATTTACCGACCTATACAGCTCCGGGCAATCCGGGCTCAAGCCATCCAACCCAGGTGGCTTCGCCACAAGAAGGCCAGCTAAAAGCCACCCTTCAACCGCTCACAACACCCCAGCCAGCTTCTCCTGAAAATACAGCTTTACCTGCCAGCACGTTGATTCCAGCAGCACAGCCATTATGCGGTGGGCCAGAGGTGATGACCATCTTGCTCATCGGCTCTGATGCCCGCTCAACCGGGTATCTCTATGGCTTGGCCGACTCAATCCACGTCATGCGGATTGACTTCACTGTCCCCAATGTCATGGTCGTCGATTTCCCGCGTGACTTGTGGGTAGAGATTCCCGGCATATCAGATCATTACGGGATTACCCATGGCAAGCTCAACCAGGCTTACCTGTATGGCAACCCCGGCATGGGATATTATGATGGCTCCGGAGAAGGCCCCGGCTTGTTGGCTGAAACCCTTGATTTTAACTACGGGATGCGTGTTGATCATTACATTGCCGTCGATCGCCAAAACTTCGTCAAGATGATTGATGCAGTGGGGGGTGTGGATGTCAACCTGAAGTCACCGGTTGACCTGAATTCGAAGCATGGCACACCCGACCCGCGCATGCTGCTTCAGGCAGGCATGAACCACCTCGATGGCGAGCTGGCCCTCAGGCTGGCTTCCGACCGCATCCCCACCACCTTTCAGCGTATGAAGTACGAAAAGCTTATCCTGAGCGCTTTGCGAGATAAGCTGCTCACGCCAGCCATGCTTCCCAAGCTGCCTGGGCTGGCAGCAGATTTCATTGGTTCGGTCCAGACCGACCTGAGCTTGAGTGAAATCAACAGCCTGATCTGTATAGCCCAGGCGGTCCCAAAAGATAACATCATGGCTGATTCCTTCCCCCAGGATATGTTCAAGGCAGAAGTCACTTACGACGAGAACCGCAACGTGACTACATTTATTTATGGGGTGGATAATGCATCCTTCAGGGAGATGGTGGCTCAATTCATGTATGGCATCTGGCCAATGCCATAGGTATTCTTTCGCTAACAAATTTTCCGAGATCTACAGAAATCAACTAAAATATCCGCATAAGCATCATTACTGTGACCCATCCGGTTGCATTTCATAATGGAGCCATCTATGCCTATCGAGCCACCATCCATTGACATATCTCCGGTGACTGCTTTCACTGAGGAGCTGTACCAGGCCTGCCTTCGGCTGGTACCCCAGCTGACCAATAACAATCCCCCTCCCACCAGGCGGCAGCTAACACAGCTGATCGATAGCCAGGCTTCACACATTTTCACAGCCCGTGATAAAGCCTCACCAAGCAATGAGGTGATTGGGCTGGCCACCTTGATCATCTATCTCGTCCCTACAGGTATGCGGGGCTATCTCGAGGATGTGGTGGTTGATGAGAAGTGGCGTGGCCAGGGGATCGGCGAAGCCCTCACACAGGCTTGCCTGGGGTTTGCTAAGCAGTCAGGCTGCCCACAGGTAATGCTCACTTGCAACCCGGGCAGGACGGCAGCCAACCGCCTTTACCAGCGCATGGGTTTTGAGCTGCGCAAAACCAATGTGTATCGTTATCATTTTCGTACAAAACAGGAATAAGATTTAGCCAGTGTAATTTTACCGGTGGCACGAAATGAGTATTTTTAGCGATCAAGTTGGCCTGTAATAGTGGTTACGCCGACGCTCCCGAATAGTTTTTCAACCCCCAGCGCCAGATCACCCGTGCCAGGATGATGAATAAGATGGTCAGCGCAAATGTCCCGATTAGGATCAGGGGGGTCAGGCGCCCCGTGAGCGCTTCGGCGGGAATGGTGACTGCGAAAGCTACCGGGATGATGAACGTCAGCCCCACCTGCAGCCACTGTGGGTAGATACTCACCGGCCACCTCCCTGCCGCATAAACCCCCTGAAACAGGTTCACGATCTCGTCCACACGCACGAACCAGAACGCGCTCGAGGTGATCATCAGCCAAAAGCAGTAGATCAGGATACTGCCCAAGATCAAGGCCAGCACAAACACAAGCGATTGGCTGACACCCACCACCCCCTGGTAGTGGTACACCCCATAGCCAAGCACGATCAATCCCACCACCACATCGGTGAGCGACCAAAGCCGGAACTCGCGGATGCTCACCAGGCCTTGTGCATCGGCGGGTTTGGTCAGGGCATAATCCAGCGTGCCTTGTTGGATCTCCTCCAGCAGGCGCGTCATATTTGGCTGAATGAATGCATTGATCACCCCGCCCATCAACACGAAAATCCCCATCACCACCAGTAGCTCTGGCTGGCTCCACCCATTCAAATCGGTGGTGTGCGAAAACACCAGCCACAACCCGATCAGCCCGGTTGCCAGAGCGATGAGTGACTGTCCGAGCTGAACGAAGAAGTTCACCCGGTACTGCATCTCGTTCTGCATCCCAACCCTTATGTATTTCAGCGCCAGATAAAGCATAGCTTCACTCCATCAATTAACCACAGATACACACAGATATACATAGATCTTCTATTAATAAACCAAACGTTTTACTCCCAATTTCGTGGTTCCGAAATTTAGGATCAATCCTCGATGGATGGCTGTGGCTTTCAGATAATTGATCAATTGTGCTTGATGTACATCATCAATTGTCTTAGCAGCTTTGATTTCCAGGATGACCTGATCTTCCACCAGAATGTCAGCATAGTAATCACCCATTAAGATTCCTTTGTAGGCGATTGGTATGGGTTTTTGCTGCTCGCATTTCAACCCAGCCGCTTTCAATTCAATCATCAACGCGTTTTCATACACTTTTTCCAGGAAACCACTTCCAAGTGTATTGCTAACTTTAAACGCACATCCGATAATTTTGCAGGTAAGCTCATCTCTTTCTTCGTCCATTTTTCCCTTTTTTATAATGTAATTCACTGTGTGCATCTGTGTTCATATTTGCTGAATGAATGCATTGATCACCCCGCCCATCAACACGAAAATCCCCATCACCACCAGTAGCTCTGCTGGCTCCACCCATTCAAATCGGTGGTGTGCGAAAACACCAGCCACAACCCGATCAGCCCGGTTGCCAGAGCGATGAGTGACTGTCCGAGCTGAACGAAGAAGTTCACCCGGTACTGCATCTCGTTCTGCATCCCAACCCGTATGTACTTTATCGCTAGATATAACATAAATTACTCCTAAAAATTAACCGCAGATCAACGCAGATGAATGCTGATATAGGTTTACAAAAATCAACAATATAAGTTCGTTCCATTCGTATTTTTATTTGATGACATTTTATGGCTTGATCGGTCGATTCGGCTCGGCTAAATTATGAACAATCCGCTTTATTTGCACGCGATTAGTCGCAAAGTTCAATAATTGGCAGACATGTAATCCTGTAGCTTTCAGATAATTCATGCATTGAGCCAAATGGCTCTCATCAAGTTTCTGTACAGTCTTAAGTTCGATGATGACACAATCTTCCACGATAATATCCGCAATAAAATCTCCTACCGGAAATCTCTCATAGCTTACCCGTACCGGGTGCTGTTGATATACAGATAATCCGGTCTTGGCTAATTCGTATCTGAGCGCATTTTCATATACTTTTTCTAAAAAACCTGATCCGAGCGTATTACTGACGCGATATGCGCTACCGATAATTAGTTCCGTGATCTTATTAATTTCTTCTGAAGTTTTTTCCATCGTTGCCTTCAATATTTATGTCTATCTGCGCATATTTGCGGATATCAGCGTTCATCTGCGGTATTACTACCCTCCTACCGCCGAAAATTGGCGGACGGAGTACTTCCATGCGACCATCACTGCCACCCACCCGATAAGGAACCACAATAGCTGGATACCCAACCCCGCCAGCATCCGCTGGGCGCTCATGGGTGCTACCAATACCTCAATGGGAAAATAGAAAGTCCATTGAAAAGGCATGAAAGCTGCCAGCTTTTGAATTACCGGAGGCATCAGCGTCATGGGCACCAGCCGCCCTGAAAAGATGAGCTCGACCGCGAAGAAAAGCTCAAAGATCGCACCCACCCGTGTGGTGAAGAACGTGATCATCCCCAGCAACGAGAGCAGCATTGTCCTGATCAGGTACGCTCCCCAGATGGCAAAGAAGAACCCGATTACCTGGTACCAGGTGGGGTGCAAGTCGGGTTTGAAAAATAACGACAGGAAAAGCCCCAGTGGGATCCATAACACGATCACCACGACCTTCATTCCGGCAAAATAAGCCACGTCGTTGTTCAGCGGGTGGATCGGACGCAGCAGGTCCATCGAGAACCACCCGCTGCGGATGCGATTCTCCCAGCCGTAGGGCGTAAAAACGATGTTCATGTTGCGTACCAGCGTCCATACCAGGTAGTAGGCTGCGAAAGCCTGTGGGGTGTAGCCCCCAACCGAGCCCCCTTGGGCATTGGCCACCGTCGACCATACCACCAGGTAGATTACCGGCTCTGCGATCATCCCGATCATGTAAAAATAATGGAATGCCCGGTATTGGAACTGTGATTGGATGGCAATCTTCATGTCGGTCAGGTAGTAATCGAGCATGTGCCTCATACGGTTTTCTCCTGGGGTTTTCCCTGTGCAAACACCTGCTCGATCACATCTTCGATCGGCGGATCTTCCACATTTAGGTCTTCTACCGCTAGGTCTGCCAGCAGTCGGGCGGTCACCTGGGGCGTTTCTGCTTTCGGCACCCGCAGTGTGAAGCGCAAGCCATCTTGGCTCAACACCTGACCATACCTTTCCAGGCTGGACCCTGCTGATTGCAAGGTCACTCCCACGGTCTTGAAGGCTGAGAATTGTTCCACCAGGCTCCCGAGCTCACCATCGAATAGTAGCTTGCCGTGGTGGATCACGATCACACGTTTACACAACGCTTCAACATCCGCCATATAGTGCGAGGTGAGCAGGACAGTGGCATCATGCCGCTTGTTATACTCAGCCACGAATGTACGGATACGCCTTTGCATCGTCACATCTAATCCCAGGGTGGGTTCATCCAGGAATAGCACCTTGGGGCTGTGTAGCAAAGCGCCGGCGATCTCCATCTTCATGCGCTCGCCCAGGCTGAGGTTTCTCACCGGTTTATTTACCAGATCTTTCAGCTCGAGCAGCTCGATGAATTCATCGCGCGTGCGGGTGAATTCATCGGCCGGGATATCATAGATGGAGCGCATCAGGTCGAACGAGTCGAGCGCGGGCAGGTCCCACACCAGTTGTTGCCGGTTGCCCATGACCAATGTAATCTGCCGTAAGAATTGAGACTGTCGCTTGGAAGGCACATACCCAAGCACATTGACAGAACCACTGGTGGGGTAGAGCAACCCAGATAACATTTTTAATGTGGTGGTTTTTCCTGCCCCATTAGGACCAAGGAAGCCAACCACTTCACCTTGCGAGATCGAAAAATTGATCGCATCTACCGCTTTAACCTGTGTGTATTCTCTTTTAAACAGGCTCCGGAAGGACGCTTTCAGGCCAGCTTTGCGAACTGGAACTTTATACTGTTTTGACAGGTTACCTAGCTGGATGATGGGGGGCATACTGGCTCCTTGGAGGCTGCGCATAAACCGATACTATCAAGGATACGATTTGCTATAATTCTGGAGGATGGAGGGATCATATGAACATTAATCTCAAGGGTAGTGTTTATTATGCCAATGGTGATCCGATATCGGGTGTAAGCGTCCGGGTATTCGATAAGGATGCAATTGGCAAACAGAATGACGACCTTACCCTGACACCAGGGTTCTCAGACGCGAATGGGCGTTTCACTGTGATCTACGAACCCATGCGCTACCTGGACTACTACGCCAGCCATTTTCCCGGCGGTTCTGATGATGAAGACCCTGACGATGAAACCAATACCGGCACTCTCCTTCCAGATCTGGGAGATATCTTTTTGCCATATCTTCAGTTTAATTATACGCTCAGTGGGAATGAGCGTTCGCATTCGGTATCATTGGGATTATTTCAAACCAGGTTTTTATTACCGCTCAATCCACCGGTGGATTTTTTACCCTCCAGAAATGGTTTCAGGTTTCCCAATTGCTTTAGCGGATATTTCTTGCCCTACTCAATTCCTGATTTTTTATCTCCTAGAGTACCGCCTCCGTATGGCCTGTGCGGCGGGATGTGCGCTAGCGCATATGATTTGCTGTTGGCAGGGGGTGCTGTTCCACAGATTACCGAGCCACCGCACCCGGGTACGCGCCTGCAGCGCTACCTGTACCGCCGCCAGATGGACTCACTGGGAGGTTTGGGCCAGCAGGCGATCAAGGTGGCCCGCTGGACCAGTCTGCCAGATGACACGCTGCTGGGGACTTACCGTCGAACATGCGATGAATTTGCTCTCTTGCGTCATAAGCTGGACGAAGGTAACCTGGTTGTCCTGGCGTTAATTTATGAGCGTGCTACATCGTTTAACCAGCTCTCTAAGCTGGTCTTTAAAAACCACCAGGTGTTGGCTTATGCCTACGATCAGGAACCTTCCGGTGTGATCACCCTTCAAGTCTACGATCCGAACTTACCAGGGCATGACGATGTGGTCATACGGGCTGAGCCAGTGACCCTGGTGGATGATGCCTCTTCTCCCTCGCCTGAGACTGCCATCGGGCTGCGATCCCTCCAACAAGTGGGCGGAAATGCTTACAAGGATGTGCGCGGTTTCTTCGAGATGCCTTACTCGCCGGTAAACCCACCCCAAGAATTGTGACAGCCAGTCGCGCAATTCGCAAAGGCAATAAATATCAAGTATACTTCGGACATATCCAACTTGAACATCACCGAGGAAATCATGGAGTGGCACAAAGACCAATACACTATCAATACCGATAAATCTTTGCTTGATGTTGGCATGATCCACCATTTTCTCTATACCACCGCCCATTGGGCAATCGGCCGGCCCATGAATGTTGTGAAAAAATCTATTGAGGGTTCATTATGCTTTGGCGTCTACGAGGGCGAAAAACAGCTCGGTTTTGCCCGCATCGTCACCGATGGCGCCACGGTCGGCTGGATCTGTGACATGTTCATCCTGCCTGCCTACCGCAACCAGGGCCTGGGTGCCTGGCTGGTGGATTGTATGATGCAGCATCCGGATGTCAAAGGACTGCGGCGTATCCTGCTTAACACGCGCGATGCACACGACCTTTACAAGAAATACGCTGGCTTTCGCCAGCTGCTGGCGCCTGAAAGCTGGCTGGAAAGATTCAACGAATCCCCTATGCGATTAGCAGAGAAATCTGTCAAACCCGGGTCAAAAAAACCTGCAGTTAAATGAACTTATCCTTAATTCTATATTATCGATTGGAGACAACTCATGAGTGAGAGAATTGAGTTCACGCGCAATTATGAAGATCTGAGCACCAATCAGGGCTTCCAATATGAGTTCAAGTGTGACCGCTGTGGGACAGGTTACCGCACCCGCTTCCAACCCTCGGTGCTTGGCACAGCTGCAACGGCGTTGTCAACCGCCTCCAATATCTTCGGCGGCTTATTCAGCAACCTCTCCAATGCTGGTGAAAACGTACGCTCAGCCTCCTGGGAGAAAGCCCATGACGACGCTTTCCTGAAAGCTGTGGAAGAGATCAAGCCCGATTTTATCCAGTGCCCGCGCTGCACGAGCTGGGTCTGCAAAAAAACCTGCTGGAACGAAAAACGCGGCCTGTGCAAGCAATGCGCGCCTGATCTGGGCGTCGAGATGGCTGCCGCCCAGGCGTCTCGTACCACCGAGGAAATATGGGCTCACTCTAAAGTAGCTGAAGAAGACCTGGCCATGATGAAGGAAGAAGCCTGGCGGGAGGGTGTGCGCGCCACCTGTCCAAGCTGCGGGAAACCACTCCCTGGCAAGACCAAATTCTGCCCAGAGTGTGGTGCCGAGGTACTGGTCGATCTCAAATGTGCCCAATGCGGCGCCAAGCTGGCAGCCAACACCAAGTTTTGCCCGGAATGCGGGGCCAAAGTGGAGCTGGAGCTGACATGTTCAGGCTGTGGTGCCAAGCTCGCCCCCGGTACTAAGTTTTGCCCGGAATGTGGTGCAAAAGCCCCTGCTTGAGCCATGTCTGGCTGGAGACAGTCGCGATTTTAATATCTATCCATTTTCGAGCAGTGAGCTGAGGAAAATCTTCGATGTTTCAGACTTATGAGCAGGCTCGGCGGTACCTGGATGAACACAGCATCCAGATGGTGGATTTTAAGTTCACAGACCTGTGGGGACGCTGGCACCACCTGACTGTGCCTGCCAGCCAGTTCTATCCCCAGCTTCTCGAGGATGGCATCGGCTTCGATGGCTCGGCAGTGGGTTTGAAAAGCGTCAAGGCGGGAGACATGGTCTTGGTGCCTGAGCTTTCCACCGGCATGCGTGACCCGTTTTGGGACGCACCTACCCTCAGCTTCATCTGCACCACCCTGGAAGCCGATACTCACGCTGTCTTCACCAACGACCCACGCAATATTGCCATCCGGGCCGAGCAGTATCTGCGTTCGACGGGCATTGCCGACGAAAGCCGCTGGGGACCCGAATTCGAATTTTATATCTTTGACAGTGTCTCTTATGAGTATGGGGTGAACCGGGCCAGCTATCGTGTCGAATGCCAGGAAGCCGATTGGGCCAGCGTTCAAAGTGGTCACGGGCACTACATTCCTGTACATGGCGGCTACCACGCCATACCGCCCAAGGACCAGTTCTTCAACCTGCGGACCGAGATGACCCTCCACCTACAGGCGATGGGCATCCCGGTGAAATACCACCACCACGAGGTGGGTGGGCCAGGCCAATCCGAGATCGAAATTCCCATGATGGGCTTGCTGCAAGCTGGCGATGCCACCATGATCATAAAATATGCCACAAAAATGACTGCTCATGCGCATGGCAAGACAGTCACCTTCATGCCAAAGCCGCTGTATGGGGAGGCCGGCTCGGGGATGCACTTCCACCAGCACTTATTCAAGGCTGGGATGAATGTATTCTATGACCCGCAGGGATATGGCTGCCTGAGCCAGACTGCCTTGTATTACATCGGAGGGTTGTTGACGCATGGGCCTGCATTGCTGGCCCTCACCAACCCCAGCACGAATTCGTATAGCCGATTAGTTCCTGGGTATGAAGCTCCGGTGAATGCCTTCTTCTCGCTGGGTAACCGCAGCGCAGCTGTGCGTATACCAAAATATGCCACACAGCCCGAGGCTGCCCGCATGGAATTTCGCCCACCCGATGCGACTTGCAATGTCTACCTGGCCCTCTCAGCCCAGTTGCTGGCTGGACTGGATGGAATCGCACGCAAAATCGATCCGACTGAGGCAGGCTTTGGCCCCATCGATGCCAATATCTTCGCTTGGAGTGATGACCAGCGCTCCCACATAAAGAGCCTGCCTGATTCACTGAATGCCGCCCTGGTAGCCCTGGAACAGGATCACGATTTCCTGCTGGCAGGGGAGGTGTTCAGCGAGCTATTGATTAACCAGTGGGTGGACTTTAAACGCAACCAGGAGTACTACCAGGTGCGCAACCGCCCGCATCCCTACGAGATGAGCCTGTACTTTGACGTTTAGCCGATAAATCGGCCGCTATTTATACTTCTCCAACAGCCAGATAGGCGCTCTTCCTCACAGCCTGGACTATGAAACCTTTCATGATCCAGGCTGTTGGCTGTTTTTCTCCCTTGAATTTCTTCTACCTGCTTCACCAAAATAACTGGACTGACCAGGCCTTGTGCGCGCGGGCAGCATACGCTCAATAACAGAGCTTCATCCTGTGGACGCTGTCCTTGCTTTCATTAACAACTAATCAGATAGAGTAGTTTGGACAGCTTCAGTACATTCTGGGAACTTCAGTTATTTTGCTGTTCTCTGTTGTCGTAAATTTCAGCCAATTGGCTGATTTCCTGATTACTCCCGTTCAAGATACTCCAGAGCCTGCTTCACGACGAACACGGGCCAGACCAGGGCTTTCAAGAAACCGAGTGCCTTTTCTTGTGGTGTGGTGCCTTTATTGATGTAATAGATGGCTGCCCCGATCATACCCAATCCATACACGGCTTCTGAAGAGCCGCCCTGGACGCGTACATTTACTTTCTGGTCTTTGGTTTCGCCGGAGGGTGTGATTTCTGTATCCATGTTCTCTCCTTTATTTTCGATCCTTAATGTGGTTGGTTGACAACACCCAGGAAAAGGTAGTTCAACACGGTTGTGAGATTTTCACTGCGGTGTTTAATCCTTATCTGGGGTTGGTTGATCATGCCAAAGATGACATAGTTAAATTGGTTTCTCATAGCTTATTTCACCGTATTTTTCGTGAGATTGTTCACAACTGATTATTGTCATCTCATTATCGGGTTTTGACAATAGGCAGCCTGGTTTTCCCCTCCACTGACCTTCGATAAGCGCGCATGTAGCCTGAATGAATCAGTTATAATCGCCGCATGGATGCGCAGCTGCTCTACCAGCAGGATGTAAATGTGCTAGAGTTCGAGGTTGAAGCGACGGAACGCTTCACCCTGCCGGATGGCCGCCAGGCTGTGATCCTCGACCGCACTTATTTCTACCCGACCGGGGGCGGCCAGGAGCACGACACGGGCACCATCGCCTCAGCCAGGGTTGTGGATGTGATAAAAGATGAAGCCTCTCATCACACGCTTCACGTGGTAGAGGGTGAAGTTGGGTTGGGTCGCCTCCACGCCCAGATCGATCGTGAGCGCCGCCTTCGCCACATGCAACACCATACCGCCCAGCACCTGCTTACCCAATGTATCCTGCGCCAGGCGGGTTTTGAGACGGTTTCGGCTAATATCAATGGTTACTCGCCCTCCACGCTGGATATTCAAGCTACTCATCTTACTAAGTCCGATCTCGACCAGGCAGAGCTGGCTGCCAATCAGCTGGTATATGAGGACCTCACGGTGAAGACTTATTTCGTCTCCCCCGAAGACCTGCCATCCATCCCGCTGCGTCGTCCACCCAAGGTCACCGAGAACATCCGTATCGTGGAGATCGATGGCTATGATTACTCGCCCTGTGGTGGGACGCATGTCTTGCGCACGGGCAGCATCGGCCTGGTCAAGGTGGTCAAGCTCGAGCGCCAGAATGACCGGCAGCGGGTTTACTTTGTGGCTGGCTTGCAAGCCATGCACCTTTTCCGCCAGATGTATGATTCATTTTCCACACTGGCCAGCCGGATGAGCACTTCCTGGCAGGAGCTTCCCGAGATCACCAGCCGGCAAGCCGAACAGCTTGCCGCCCTGCAGGAAGAGAATAAAACCTTGCAAAAGGCGGGCATGCGCTACGAAGCCCATGAGCTGGCTGATGCAACTGAAGTACAGGGGAAGTGCAGGCTGGTCAGGTCAGCTTGGGAAGGTCGCCCGGTAAGTGAGCTGCGCATGCTGGGTGAGGTATATAAATCGATGGGTGATGTGGTTGCATTTCTGGCCACCTATGATGGCCAGAAGATCTCCCTCATTGTCACCTGCGGTGCATCCACCGGCCAGGATGCCCGGAAACTGCTGGCTGGTGCGCTGGCCACGATCGGTGGGAGGGGTGGGGGCGATGCCAGCCTGGCCCAGGGTGGTGGCACGGCCACACAGGAGCAGTTTAGCTGCTTCCTGACGGGCGTCAGCTTAAGCTGACAGGGTAAATATTTTGCTTGTTCGAAAATACTCCTGATTCACGGTTCATCTCTGGTTAATCCGGTTGTCAGGTTTGCTTGACGATTCGGTGATTCACTGGTAAACTAACCCCCTGTAGGAAAGCCAGAAAGTTCTCGTTGCACGTAGTAATGAAGACGGTCCAAGGCTCGATCCTTGGGCTGTTTTTTTTGACTGCTCCGACGGATTTGAAGGCGCACCACATATCTTTTTTCATACCTTACGGAGGTAAAATCAATGTCTGAAAGAATTATCGGCACAGTCAAATGGTTCAACGGGAGCAAAGGTTACGGATTCTTGTCCCAGCCCGATGGCGCGGATGTTTTCGTGCACTACTCGGCGATCCAATCTGATGGCTATCGCACTCTCCAGGAAGGCCAGAAGGTGGAGTTCTCCATCGAGAAAGGCCCCAAGGGATTGCAGGCTGCCAACGTCATCCCCATGTAATATCCTTTAAAATACTACATCAACGAAGACCTGCAGCGAAAGCGGCAGGTCTTTTGCTTTCTTAAGCTCTATGGGGGATTTTTATGCGCCATCTTGCAGTTATAATTCACCCGCATGATCTCTTCTTCACGCCATAAACCTAGTTTGTTCGCTTTTTTGAGCGGGATGCTCCTGCTTTTGGCTGGGTGTAGTGTGATTGGGATGGGCTCACCCGATACCACTTCAACCCCTGTACCCACCTCAAGCGTCCCCGACCTACAGGTGATCGCCTCGCAAGCCTGCCGGGTGGCAGAACAAAGCATGATCCGCGTTTATGAGCCACGCGGAGACTTGGCCGCCTGGTCGCCTGATTCAGACACGCTTGCCTATATCGCCTCCACCCCGGAGTCAAGCTGGAATGTAGGCGAGCTGAAAATTATGTCGGCCCCCTTGTTTTCCGAGCCTCAGAAGCTGGCGTCTGGGGCAGCCGGGGAGCTCACCTGGTCTCCTGATTCATCAACGATTGCCTTCCTGGGCTTGCGGCGGAGCGATGACCTTTATACGATTGGGCTGGCGTACCCTGACGGGCGTTCCTCCCAGGACTTGTTTCCCGATGAAGCCGCCCGCACCGATGATTTTGCCAGCCAGAAGGCCATCTTAGAATGGATGGACGCCAATCGCCTGAGGGTGTTAACCTCATGCGGGCTGAATTGCTTTCAAACGCTTGATTTCACTGTCCCGGGCGGTCTATCGAGGCTCGTGGGTGACCCGATCCAACGACCACAAGGGTTGTGGTCAGTCGATACATATCAACCCGCCACAATACCTGCTACGGTTACCGATCTACCCGGGCAGCTGAATTGGTCCCCTGATGAGAAAACCATTGCCTACATCGATCAGGTCGGCAATACCTGGATCATCGATACTGGTTCTGGTAGCATTTTCCCGCTCGACACCGGCCAGTATGGCACGGCTACAGAGACAGATTGGTCTTATGATAGCCAGTATCTAGCGGTGCATGTCGATCAAAACCTGCTGGTATTTTCGCTAAAGTGTCCTCGATAGGAGGCTCTGGTATGTCGCAGACACGCCTTGAACACGACCTGTTGGGTGAGCGCCAGGTGCCCGAAGACCGTTATTATGGGATCCAGACCCTGCGCGCTGTCGAAAACTTCAACATCACAGGTATCCCGATTTCGCATTATCCGCGCCTGGTGCACTCCCTGGCTTTTATCAAGAAAGCCGCGGCCCTCACCAACCATGCACTGGGCTTGCTACCTGAGGCTCTCACCCAGGCGATTGCCCTGGCCTGCGATGACCTCCTGCAGGGTCAGCTGCATTCCGAGTTTGTTGTGGATGTGATCCAGGGAGGGGCGGGTACTTCCACGAACATGAATGCGAACGAAGTGATCGCCAACCGTGCGCTTGAGCACCTGGGCTATCCGAAAGGGCGCTATGACGTGCTTCACCCGCTCAACCATGTCAACCTGTCCCAATCCACCAATGACGTCTATCCAACCGCGCTGCGTCTGACGTTGAGCATGAAGCTGGACGGCCTGCTGGTGGAGATGCAAGCCCTTCAGGACGCCCTGGCTCGCAAGGGGGATGAATTCTCCGATGTCATCAAGATGGGCCGCACCCAGCTGCAGGATGCCGTCCCCATGACCCTTGGCCAGGAGTTCGATGCCTGGGGCGTGACGGTTGGGGAGGATATCGCCCGGGTCAAGGAAGCCCAATCCCTCATCCGCGAGATCAACCTGGGTGCGACCGCTATCGGTACCGGGTTAAATGCACCGAAAGGCTACGCTGAAATGGTCACTCAGAAACTGCGCCAATTGAGCGGGGTGCCGGTGGTTCAATCCCCCAACCTGGTGGAAGCCACCCAGGATGCCGGGGCGTATGTCCAGCTGTCTGGCGTGCTGAAGCGGGTAGCGGTCAAGCTATCCAAGATCAGCAACGACCTGCGCCTGCTCTCATCTGGCCCACGTGCCGGTCTGGGGGAGATCAACCTGCCTCCCATGGCTCCCGGGTCAAGCATCATGCCGGGCAAGGTTAATCCGATCATCCCCGAGGTGGTGAACCAGGTGGCTTTCGAGGTCATCGGCAACGACCTGACTGTTACCATGGCAGCCGAAGCCGGCCAGCTGGAATTGAATGCTATGGAGCCGGTGATCGCCTTCAACCTGTTCACCTCCCTGGATATGCTCGGGCGGGCTTGCCGTACTCTGGTCAACCGTTGCATCCTGGGTATCACTGCCAATCGCGAGCACTGCCGCCAGCTGGTGGAGAACAGCATCGGGTTGGTGACCGCCCTTAATCCCCTGATCGGTTACGATAAGGCCAGTGAGGTTGCCCAGGAGGCCTTACGGACTGGAAGATCGGTGGTTGAAGTGGTGCTTGATAAAGGTTACCTGAGCCGGGAGGAGCTTGAGCAAGTCCTTTCTCCACATAGGATGATCTGAAAAAATTGAGCAGCTTTTCTCGATGGATCGAATTACTCGGATCAAAGTTCATCAGCTGCTAGTAGAGTCCACCCTGATGCTTACAATAGATGATCTCATATCTTAAATTAGATCCATGATCATTGTAGGTGTTTGTGATCGGGGGAGTATTCCATATGAGCAAGATTAAAATTTAATAATAAAAACGTTAGGTGAAGAATGTCACCTGGCATACTCTTTTCTGAGATTTGTATATATAATATAGATTAATATATAATAAGTATATTAATCTCATTCATTTCAACCGTTCAAACATAACAAGGAGGAAGGATTTATGGAAAAGCACAGTTTTGCCTGGTATTTAAAAGGGCTCGCCGTCGTGGGGGTCATTATCCTTGTGGTTTTGGCTGTTTATGGGGTTCAGCGAGGCTTAGCTCAGACCCCGGGAGAAGTTGATAAAGGCCTGGTCGATCCGAATACGAGCGGGACTACGGACCAGACCGGTGTAAGCAGCGGGCAACAAGCTGATCAACCAGTCCAGTATGATTCCAGTGCTCTTGATCCATTCGCGCAGGTAACAGTGAGTGAAGAACCCACGGCCAGCCAGGTAGATATCACGGCTGCAAAACCTGATGCTGTACCACCTGGTTGGAAAATGAATTTCATGTACTTCAGCGGCTCGGCATTTAAGCCGCGCAACAGCACATACACCTATGCTGAATCAGGCAGTGGTGGTTGCCTATATAACACCGCAAACCCGTTTGGTATCTATACAGTGGATTTACAGCTTCCGGCGGGTGCCATCATCGATATCGTGCGCTTGTTTTACTACGACACGGACGCCTCGAATTCTTACCTTTGGCTATCACAATATGATTCCTACGGATCATTGACCGATATTGGCTCCGTCGGATCAGCTGGGAATGCCGGTTATGGTACTGATGCCTTTTATCCTGCTGATTATGTTGTTGATACATATACTTACTCTTTACTTCTCAACTACCGCCCCATTGTAAGCGGTTCGACGATGATGTTATGTGGTGCTCGCATCCGTTATTGGACACCTGCACCTGCAATTTGCTTGCCATTAGTTAATAAGTAGTTTTAGAAAAAAGCGCACTCTGGAAGATTTTCCAGGATCATGCTGGAAAATCTTCCAGAATCAATAATTCAGTATCGCAAAATTTAGCTCTTGACGAGCTAGTTTGATTTATTAAATATCCTTTATTAGCCTCTCTAATATTCTATAGCGGTGACTCGATAAAAGATTATCTCTTCGGACATAAATGCGAAAATTACCTACCCAGCCTCCCTTTCGATTCTAATTGGGTGGTAGTTCATTTTTCCGCTTGCCCGTTTTATGATTTGACGAATAATAATTAGGGTAGTCACGTTCAGAGACACAGGTAAGACTTCTGAATTCTGTCGTTGGGGTAATAGACAGATCCGTTTTTCTTTCCATCTACAAGTTAGTTAGGGCAAGGTAGCTAGGTCAGAGCCGCGCTCTAGATGATCGAAGGCGCTTTCCTATTGTAGCAGAGATCTAATCAGGTGCGATTATCGCAGTCGCACCGCGTCCTTCCCCTGGAAAATCCTCGATTCAGAATAACCGGTGTTAGAAGAATAAAGTTAGCCATCGACGTGACGAATCGTCCCAGTACAACATCAGGGTTCGCGATTGGCTTGTTATTTTCAGTTAATTAAATAGTGGTGCCAGTAGTAAATATATCTGCTGGCAGCTCATTTATATTGATGGCAAACTTTTTTGCAAATTTCGGGCGCAGGCCGGTGGATTTCACAGGTCCGATCACCCGTCCATTCTGGGCGCCGTCTTATTCCCATAGGAACGGATCCTGCATGATGATCGTGTCCCCTTCCATGCCGTGCACTTCGGCCACATGCACTACTTTTCGGGTTCCGTCTTGTAAGCGTTCCATGTGGATGATCAGCTCAATTGCGGATGAGACTTACTCGCGGATCGGCTGCAAGGGCAGCTTCAGTTTTTTATCAACGGAAGGTTGGTCTGGTCTGGGACTGATGTTGACTTATCAACCGGTAGGATCGGGATCAGCATGTACCGTCCTTCGCCAGGTGTTGGAGATTTGCTCAGAGTCGATTGGGCAAAGCTTTATGTTTATAGCGATAATCTGGTCACCGATCAGGTCAGCAATGAGCAGCAAGCACTTTATGATGCAGCCAACCTGGCAGGAGCAGGAGACGAATCACACTCCCCGTAAAGTTGATATAAACGGGGTATTGAAATCGATCATCGATCTATAGAAGGTTGGCTCACCGATAGCTTCGCTTTATTAGGTCGATCGCTAATAAATTGAAGACCATCCAAAAACACGGCTGACCTTGGAATCAAGGTCAGCCGTATTGTTTTTGAACCACTAGCGGTGGATTGTGGGAATATATACGGTGCCACGGTAAGGTGGCAGATAAGCTATCCGCAATCCGCAGACCTGGTTGGCGATATTGTTCTCGTCAGGATAGCCGATCAAAGTATAGGCATGATCGGTGTTGTTGATCGTTTCGGTGATTTCAGGGCTCACCGTAAAACCGAATCCATCCTTGAAGGCATCCGGTGGAATAGCTCTAGTAAGGTCAATCGCGCTTTGCCCCGGAGCGTAGGATGTCAGGTATCCGTCTACCCCGCTATTTGGATTCGTATCGTTATAGTAAACCCGCAGGAATTTTATCACGGCTCCCTGTGGCAGGTTGAGCTCCGTGTTGACGATGCGCTGGGTGTCTACTCCCGCAGTTGTGTACAGGCAGCCATTCCCCTGGTATACATACTGCGTGGCTGACGAACGCCCCCGCAGGGTTGCCCCTGAAACCGTGTAATATGAAAATTGGGTGGTGTTTTTTATCGAGCCCAATGGAGGGTTCTCATCTGGCGGCATTTTACCGTCAAATTCAGGGTCACCGCTAACGTAAGACGGATTTTCCATAACAACTGTTGAAATATCACCCCCCGGTTCGCTTGCCGGTGAGCTTAGTCTGGCCAGGGCGCTTCCACTGGCGACCGCCAGGCCCGCTAAAAGGATGATCAACCCAACCCTGAGAATTCTTGTATGGTATAAGCTCTTCATCCGAGGTCTCCATCGATCTATTTGCTAATAATTTGATGATCTATTAACGATGCAATTCCCTCTCCAGTTCCCTCCTTAAATTATCGTTAGCTTCTCCCTTATCATCACCCAGTGCAAGTGATCATGGAGGAGCGCAGGCGCAATAAAGCTGCTGGGGAAAATTACCCAGCGGCAAAACGATCTGAACCTGCTCAAATTAAATGACTGTACCTACACTGAAGATGTCTGGTGGCAGCTCAATGCTATTGATGGCGAACTTTTCAGCAAATTTCGGGCGCAGGCCGGTGGATTTCAAAGATCCGATCACCCGTCCATTTTGGACGCCGACTTGTTCCCACAGGAACAGGTCCTGCATGATGATCGTGTCCCCTTCCATTCCTTGCACTTCGGCCACATGCACCACTTTTCGGGTTCCATCCCGTAATCGCTCCATGTGGATGATCAGCTCAATTGCGGATGAGACCTGCTCGCGGATCGCCCGCAGGGGCAGCTCCAGACCAGCCATCAGCACCATCGTCTCGATACGTCGCAGGGTGTCGCGTGGACTGTTGGAGTGGATGGTGGTCATCGAGCCATCGTGGCCGGTATTCATCGCCTGGAGCATATCCAGGGCCTCACCGCCGCGCGCCTCTCCCACTATGATCCGGTCGGGTCGCATACGCAGTGAGTTGATCACCAGCTGGCGGATGGTCACCTCGCCTTTGCCTTCCACGTTGGATGGACGTTTCTCCAGCCTCCCGACATGCTCCTGCTTCATCTGCAGCTCGGCAATGTCCTCGATCGTGATGATCCGTTCATTACTCGGGATGAAGGCGGATGCGACATTCAACAGGGTTGTCTTTCCTGAACCAGTCCCGCCCGAGATCACGATGTTCACCCGTGCTTCCACACAGGCTTTAATAAAATTAACCAGGGGAGTCGTTAGCGTTCCGTTTGCCACTAGGTCTTGGGCAGTGAACGGGGTCTGTGCAAATTTCCGGATAGTCAGCATTGGCCCGATCAGCGAGAGGGGCGGGATGATCACATTGACACGGTAGCCGTTAGGTAAGCGGGCGTCCACCATCGGGCTCGATTCATCCACCCGCCTCCCAAGAGGTGCCACGATGCGGTCAACGATCCGCATCAGGTGGGCTTCATTCTCAAAAGTGATGCGGGTTTTTTCTACCTTGCCGTATCGCTCGACGTAAATATTGTCATAGCCATTCACCATCACTTCAGTGATGGTTGGTTCTTGCAGCAAGGGTTCCAGTGGGCCAAATCCCAGGATATCGGCGATCACCCACTCCAGCAAACGGGCGCGTACTGCCCTGGTATATAACAGGTTCTCTTCGGTCAAAACCCGGTTGAACAACGCTTCGATCATTTGGTGCATCTGCGGCAAGTGTGAAAGATCCACATCACCGTCAGCTTCAGCCAGCAGCCTGCGCTGGACCCGATCCCGGATCATGTAGGCATCAGCAGTGATATGGTCGTTCGCACTGATGTTCTTTGCCTCTGCCAGGACATCGTATTCAGTTGTTGTTGGGTTATGCCCGTTTTTAGCTGGTCGATTGGTAAACATTTTGCCTTCTCCGTTCGATATTTTTATGGAAGGATGGGGATCACCAGCGTCGAATTGGTTGTGAGTTTTGGCTGGTTATTCAAATTATTCGCCGATAAGATGGCTGCCACAGTGGTATTGTAGCGGTGGGCAAGCATCGATAAGTAATCACCGTTTTTAACCGTGACGATGGTGGATTGGTCATAAGCTTGAACCCGGTTGCGGATTACGGTCCGGTAGGCGTAGAAGGCGCTTGGATAGTTTCCGGCACTGGCCAGGTAGTCAGCATACATCAGGCTATCATTTAAGGACCCCTGGATGCTCGTAATACGTTCTCTTAATCCTGTCGTATTGATCGCATCCTGGTAGATCTGGACCGCTTGCTGGTAATGGTTGAGCAAACCTTGGGCTTCACCGATCATCACCTGGGCTTCGAAGGTTAATGCAGTCGATTCAGCCAGTTGTTGGGCCAGGACAGCTGCACGCTGGAAGTCTGACAGGGCAAGCGAGTACTCGCCAGACGCAATGTATTCCGACCCGCGCGCGATATAAGCGTCGTACAACGTTTGCACAGCCGTGCCACTGGCATACCCGGCTTGTTGTTCAACCACATATTCAAGCTTTTTTATGACCGCATCCCATTTGCTGTTGGTGAAATCACTTACCGCCTGGATAAAAGTTTGAGCAAGCTGGAATTGTAGCAAAACGTTCGCATCGTTTGGGCGCACGGCCAAAGCCAGGCTCAACAGCTGTTCAGCTTTCTTTTGGGAGTCGATCGAATCGGGCTCTTTGGCTAATGCGTCCTGAGCTTGGTTCACGTAATCATTGATGATCGCATCTTCGATCACCATCCGGACCTGTGTCCGGGCAGCGATAGCCTCCCGGTCCAGCGGTTTAAGCGACAGGGCCTGGGTGAAGTAATGATCGACTTTCTTCAGGTTGTCCACCGTTGGTACAGGGGCTAATAATAGCTCCTGGGCACCTTTGATATAGCTTTGGAAGAGATTTTCTTCAACCTTTGCTGCCTGGAAGGACGGATTCATGATGCGTAAAGATTCGTAATTAGAAATCGCATCATCATAACGACCTTCCAAAAAGGCTACCTCGGCTTGCTCCAGTACGGCGGTCATCTCTGTCTGCGATTGAAGGTTTTTTATTAATAACGACACATCCCGGTAATTTGGCATCTTGTCGCTGATGTTTTGCAAGATGTGTAGTGCCTGGGCAGAATCACCCACTTGAAGCAGGTTCATTGCTTGGGTATATTGGATCTCTACATCTTTTAGCGCCTGGGCTTGCTGCATACTCTCTGCCAGACCTGGGTAATCTGCCTGTTTGGCTTTGATCGATTCGAATGTTTTTAATGCTTCATCCGGCTTGCCAGCATTCATCAGGTTCTGAGCAGCCCTGAATTCGAAGACCAGCTGGGCTTGCTGCACTCCCTGGGCATAGCTGGATTGGGCACTGGCTACCTGCCCCTGGATCCAGCCTGAATAGGTCATCACTGCGCCAGATAGGATGATAACGATCACGACCGCAAGGAAAAATCTCACAGTAAATGCACGGATTTTTCTACCACGATTGCGCCGGTTATCTTCTGCTTCATATTCATTTATGCGGGCGCGTATTTCCATTTCCTGGCGGATGCCCCTCAGCTCGGTTGCAGTGGGGTAACTCTTTTCCACCTCAGCCAGTTTCGCCAGGCCTTCTTCCCACCTGCCCACTCTGAAGTGTCCCATCGCTTCCTGGAATGCAGCTGAATCCTTGAACGATCCGTTATCATTCGAGCTCATACTTCCTCCAAAACCTTCACCACTTGTGCTCGGGTAAAATCCATACTTATAAAGTATTGAACACTTGCATCAGCGTCGGTATCGCTGGCCCAAGGATCACAGCGATCAACGCTGGGAAGATCAGTAATGCCATCGGGATGAGCATTTTTATCGGAGCCCGTTGGGCTTGTTCCTGGGCTCTGTAACGTCGTTCTATGCGCATCTGGTCTGCCTGGGCATGCAATGTATCGCTTATGCTCATACCCAGCTGCTCCGTTTGCAGGATCAGTGCAACGAAACTGGCAATTTCTCTGATCTCCAGCCTATCTGAAAGATTGCGTAGGGCATCACGCCGGGTGAGGCCCATCTCCATCTCGCTGATCACGCGGCCGAACTCGCGGCCAATGGGTGTATCCCAATATTCACTGACGCGCTGCAGGGATTGGTCAAATCCTAAGCCGGCAGTGGCGCACACGCTAAGCATGTCCATCGCATCCGGCAAGCCTTTTCTCACTTTATCCTGGCGGTTCTTTACCCGGCCCTGTAGCCATGCTTTTGGAGCATAATAGAAGAAAATGATCAATAATATACTAACCAATATGTTTAAGGTTGTTGTACCCCGGCGATAAAACAAGAAAGCCAGGTATACGCCCAGGAGCGTGGAAGCCATGCTGATCCCATAGTACTCACGGGCACCCAACCCCATTGGATAGCCCGCAATCATCAGTTTCTTTGAGATGTTTTCGATCGCCCCCGACGGCATAATGCGGCCGAAGAAACGCCCGATTGCTTTAATTGCCGGGGTAATGATGCGGCTGAATAATGAGCCGGTGATATTTCGAGGTTGCATCCGCGGCGTGGCTTTCCGGGTATCCATCACCTGGAGGGGCGATTCCACATACTGGACCAGGCGTTTATCGACGTTGCTGCTGGTTAGCCAGCGGATGGCCAGTACGATGATTGTCAACCCCGCAATACCCAGGATCAAGCTGATCGAAATTTGCATTAAATATTGCATATGTCTGCCTCACACCTCGATCTTTGCAAAACGCCTTACGACAAAGTTACCGATAACGACCATGATCGCCGCACCAATGGGGATGCATAGCAAAAATGGCTCCGGTGGTCTGAACATTCGCATCATATAGCTTGGGTTCAGAAAGAACATCGCTCCTAACATTGCGATGGGTAAAAATGTCAGGATGAGGGACCCAAACCTTTGTTGGGCGGTGAGCACGCGTACTTCGCTGAACAAGCGTACCCGTTCTCTAATGGTGTCGGTCACTGCCTCAAGCATGGTGACGATATTCCCACCCACCTGTGAGTTGATGTTGATGGCTGTCACAACCAGGTACAGGTCGTCGTTTTCCATCCGGGCGACCAGGTTGGTCAGCGCCTGGCTGAGTGAAAGGCCCAGGCCGATCTCATGCTTCACCCGCCTGAATTCTTCCGATACGGGCGCTTTGAGCTCTTTACTCACTACCTCGATTGCCTGGGGTAAGCTATAACCTGCTCTTACTGCTCCGGTCATCAGCACCAGTACATCTACCAGCTGCTGCCCGAATGCCACCCGTCGTTGCGAAATCGCTCGTTTTAGCATCAGGTCCGGAATGAAATAGGCGATGACAGCCAGCCCGATGCCCGATATGACCGATTTCGATATGATCGCCCCTAGCCCAAATGTCACGATTACACCCGTATACCGGATCAACACATATTCGGTTTCGGTGATCGGCCAGTTGGCACTCATTAGCTGCAGGTTCAGCTTTTCTGACGCCAGGCCTGAGAGCAAGGTGTTCATGCGCAGGCGGAATTTGACCAGCCCCACTCGTCGCCTTTGGCCAGCGATGCTAGGGTTGCTTTCCTCTGGCATCGAAACGTATGTTGCCAACCTTGATCCAATGTCTTGCCCTGCAAAGAATATGTCACGCAGGCCGTAGATTACCAGTCCATAGGCAACCAGGATAAAGACCGCGATGAAAAGAACCAGTGCGATAAATAAGGTAAAGGAAGACATCAGTAAATCCTGCTCATGTTTAATTCCAGGCTAACCCAGGTGACTGGAGGCCATCAGTATATCTCTGCCTACCTTTTCTCCAGCTGCAGGGGCATCCTGGTGGCTAAGCTCCCTGATCTTGATCGTGGATATGTTTCTGGCGAGCTGTTGGATCGATTTACTCGCCGGGCTGCGTGGGTAATACACCAGGAATGGGATGCCCCGGTTGATGCTTCTCAGTACATTTGCCGGATCGTACGCTACCTGGTGATATACCTGGTTATGAAGTACAGTCTCGATATCTTTTAGTTTTACTCCACCTTCAACGCCAGCCTTATTCAATATCATCAGGATCTTTTCCATCGGATATGACAGCGTTCGGCTGAGCTGAAGGAACCGGCTCGTGTCATGCAAAGAAGCCAGGTCAGGTGTGGTTACCAGGCCAATGCGGTCGGTTGCATCCATCAAGGTCACTGAGATGTCATTTAGATAGCCACCCGCGTCGACGACGATATAATCATAAAAGCGTGATACTCCCATATATATGTTATAGATATCTTCAGCCCTGATCCCTTGCGCGATCTGAACGTTTGAAGGAGCCAGCAGCACGTGGATCCCGGATGGGTGAGGTGCGACCACATCCCGGATCAATGCCTCATCGAGGTTGTTGGCATGCGGGATTAAATCTGATAGAGCATTCTGTACCTTGAGATTGAGCATTACCTCCAGGTGGCCGAAGAACACTTTCCCTTCAAACAGCAGCACTTTCTTGCCTGTCTCTTCTGCCAGGGCAATGGCTGTATTGACGGCAATCGACGATACGCCAGTCCCGCCCCGTGGGCTAAAGAACGTCATCGAGTGCAGGGGTCGGGTAGCTTCAGGTGCCTGTGTTGGGATATAAGTCTGAGTTTGCTGCCGGCGTCCTTCCAGCTCCGTTACTCGCCGTAACGTGCTCACCAGGTTGATCTGTGAGAACGGCACGATCAGAAAAGCCCGCGCTCCAGCCAGCATCACCTGTTGGGCTATGACGGGATCATTGCTTGGCAGGATCGCCACGACAGCCGATGTTGGAAATTGCAAGGCCAGGTCGTCGATGATATCCATGGTGGATTCATTCTCAAGCTGAGAGTCCACCAGGAGGATATCGGGCTCGGCAGTCCGTATCTGCCTGGCCAGCATTTCCTTGGACGAAAGGACATCCACAAGAGTAAATTCCGTCTGTGCGTTCAAGGATTTAGATATTTGTTGCTGCGTGGGGCCAGGATCACATAATGCGATCACTCTGATGGGTTTATTTGCTGGGCTCATGCTCACTTACCTTTCTATAGATCTTATCAATAAGTCTCAACCACTGCATATCCGCTCGCCGCATCATCGGGGAGCTTGTAATTGGAAGCGTTGCAGTAAATATTCCTCGGTCACTGGGCTTACCTCAAACAGCTCATTGGATGTAGGCGAACGCAGGACGAGATCGAAGATCGCACCTGAATCGCGCATGTGTTTTAACACCAGTGCATCCTGCGCGTTTAATGCCAGCAGGTAGGCGCGCACCCTGATGTCCGATGGGCTCGGTGTAGGTTGGGCGCCACCCGTGGTGTTCGCATTCGGATCAGTAATGACATCAGCTACGATGGCTGAGATCTGGATCCGCTGAAATGCATCGAAAGTGAATGTGTGCGCTTCTGGTTGTTGATCGGTCTCCCCGATCGTGATATTAGTCGGTGTGATCTCCACGGTCATGGTTGCAAACAGGTCAACGATATCCCCGCGTTGCAAGATACCCAGGCTGGTCATGAGGTCACTGGGTTGGAATGCCATCAATACCTGGTCATCTCCGATGATATACCCGATATCGTGGGCAACATTGGTTGGGTCTGCCAGGTGGTGTTGGAGCACCATTTCTCCCTGGATCAGGTGCACGGAAGTGATTTTTCCCAGGGCTGATTTAATCGATAATAATGCATCTCGGGGTGCCAGGGTAACAGGGACAGTAGCCATCTGCACGTCTTCCCGGTTCAATACCGTGCCAACTGCCAGGTCACGCGTCGTAACCACAATCTCCGTGGTCTCAGCAACGACCGCAGTAGGTTGCGCGGGTGGGGCAAAACTTTGCTTCAACACCCGGTTGATCGCCAGAATGCCAAGCCCGATCAAAGCAATGCCCACAATGGCGATCAGGATTCCGATAAGTACTCGACGATTTAAGTTGACCCTCCTGTTACAGTAGTATTTAAATCTATTATTGTTCCAGCAATGTGTTGCATCTTATATACCAGATCTAACATTGACAGTTCTGCGGTCTTTCCGCGCATCATTGATGAATCGCTATCGTTAGCGGACCAGGACAACTGTGAATGTGCCGGTATCATACCAGTCACCCGGACCACTAAACCCACCCAGGTTCTCGCGCACGAAATATCCCTCGATCGTTTTATCATTGGCGTCGATTGATGGACCGACAGGACCAGGTGGGTCTATCGCAGCCCATTCATGCCCATAACAGCTCTTATCTGATGGAGAAAGGAAATATCCAGGCTCAGCTGTGGCCTTATTCTTTCCGGTTTGAACACAGGTTACATGGAAAGCGGAGAATGATATAACGTGAAAATTCAATGTGCTATTGGTTATGTACGTCTGGGTGTCGATGGATCCAGCTTTGCAATAGCTGGTCGTCTCTGGATTTTGCAAAGTTGGAAATCCGTTACATACTTTATCAAAGACAGGCAGAACGACTACCTTTCCAACCACAGAACTGGCAGTTGTGTGGAAGATGCTGGTTGCCACACCGCTTTCTTCGGGTAACCAGGTGTGGACTGCTATCTCGGGCGGGGTAACGGAGCCATTGATCCAATCTTTTAATTCATTGGCTCCACCACCACTCCCATCCAGGTCCAACCAGCTGCGTGCGCCGCCAGTTGCCAGCTCATCCACGCAGTCGTTGTCAAGGTCACAGTCGATTTTTGTTGTATCAGCAGGGGTACAGTTCGGTGGTGTGCCCGTCTGCACACTGCACTCAAGGTCGTTCTGGGTGTAACAATTTGGGTCATTCGGGTCGCAGTTCTTATTCTTCTCTTTTACTTTTACAGAATCCATCAAGATATAGGTACATTTCAAACCCTGCGGATCGGAGAGCGTTCTACAAGGTCCAAGATCCTCGGTGCACTTGATCTCTCCCACTACGCTTTCCCTGCAGGACCAGGCAACCGGCAAAACCCCTACTGCAGGGGGTCGGCAGGCTGCTTCGGCTACTGCCCGGGGAGCAACAGTCGGGAATCCGATTACTCCTGCAAAAAAGGTATCCTTTGTTACTGTTGCGGTGACGACTACCGTTGCTGCACTCAAGTTTGCACTCACCTGGGCATAATCATCTGCTCCGTTGTATCCTGCGTAATCCTTGGCTTTTTGGACCGCGGCAGAAAGCGCGCCCACTTCAAGGCGGTGCTGGCACATATATTGGGCGCCCGCCAATGCTCCAGAATCAGCGGCATTTTGGGCCTGTCGTTTTGCGGCATAAGCATTCCCGCCATCAAGCACCAGTGCCAGGATGGCTATGAACGCCAGTAGCCCGATCACTACCAGCACAAGGGTCTGACCATTTTCAGATAAAAGCTTCCTTTTTACCATACTGCCTCACTCTCCGATTAGTATGAATAAAAATCACGGTAACGCTTCCAGCTTCATCGTAGCTTCACCTTTTAGGGTGATCTGGCCTCCGGAGATAAAATTCGATACCAGCGGTGTTGCTGGGACAAAATCATAATTCACATATACGGTGACACGCGGCGGCGGATAACTGGTGCTATCCTCTGGGACTACGACATCGATGGTCACGTCACCATCCTGTAGACCCAGGCCGACGGCGTAATTGATCGCTTTTGCCTTCATGCCCGTCTCATCTGATGGGTGGACGATACCGTAACGGGCTGCTTCACGCGCTGCATTGTGGATCGCGGATGAATAGTAGACTGCCCGGCCAAGGTCGAACACCATCACCGCCATCAGCAGGAAGGCGGGGATGATCAATGCGAACTCAACTGTTGATTGTCCTTTTCTGGTAAATTTCTGGTGATTATTCATGGTTTCATCATCTCCACTGACCTTCCGATCGTAAGTGGTTGGGAGAAAATAATCCCAAGGATCAGGTCGTGGGCATACGTGACCGACACTCGGATGGGTTGCTCTTTGGGGCAAGCCTTCAGCTGTGCATCAGTTGTAACCAGTCCGTACGCATTTCCACAGGCGATCGTGATCGATGTGATTTTATCCGGGTCAACCAGGGTTGATGTGCCCACCTCATCCACCACGGTTGAGGTGATCTGGGTGACCGTGGTGGTGTTGGGAGTAAAGGTGTACATCCTGACCCCTTCGCGGGCTGCGTTCGAGATGGCTATGTAGGCAAAAAATGCCCGTCCGATTTCAAAGATTCCTAAAACGATCAGAACCATAAGTGGCAGGATCATGGCAAATTCGACCATGCTTTGCCCTGTTTCTGTCTGGAACCAGAATTTTCCTCGCCTTTGCATCATCCCTTTGTTCACCATACGTGCGACAATATTTGTTTCTCATCGCGGCTCCCCCAACTGACATAGAAATATAATCTTATCTGAAGTGTTACACCTCTTTCTATTCATTTCTAGTCAGTTCAGGGTGAGGACCAGTACCCTACGACCAAAAAAATTATATCATCCGGGTTTTAGAATTTTACTGACAAATATGATAGGTACATGAGGGCTTGATTCGATCATTGCTGCTAATAATTGATGTAAAATATCGATATATTAATTCTACGTTCTAGAAATTCAATACGCTTCCGTCTCTCGCGCTGCACTTTTGTAGCAGAAAGGAAGGCCACATGTATTCTTTGGATAGTCACCGTGAGCTGCTGGATGCTGTCTGGCGATTAGCATATATTGCTGAGTTCCGCGAAGGCAGCAACCTGTCCCATCTTGAGCGGATCAAGGGTTACGTTCAGGTGCTTGGGCGTGGTATTGGTCTGACTCAAAGTGAGTACCAGCTCATTGCCACGGCATGCCAGTTACATGATATTGGTAAGGTTGGTTTACCGGAATCCTTGCTCCTACAGCAGGGGCAGTATTCTGAAAACGAGCTGCAGAAAATCAAGCGTCATACAACGATCGGCGCAGAGCTGCTTAGCAACTCAACCTCACCCTTGCTGCAGGCTGCCGAGACGATTGCCATGAATCACCATGAGCGCTGGGATGGCTCGGGCTACCCGCATGGGATTATCAAGGATGAGATTCCGCTCAGTGCCCGCATGTGCGCCCTGGCAGACGTTTTTGATGCCTTGACCACTCCCCGCCCATATAAGAAGGAAATCTCCCCTGAAGACGCCTCCCGCCTGATCATCGGTGCCAGCGGCTCGTTATTCGACCCGCAGCTGGTTGAAGTGTTTACGGCAGAGCTCCCCGCTTTAAAGGTTAAGAAAACCGTCGAAAAGCACTAACTTGATCGTTAGATAGAGCTCGATTAGGGGTAAGGTGTCGAATCTTGCGTGCCGGTTGACCGGCTTGTTACCAGGTACCAATTGGTGACATGACTGAATTGGTCAGCTGGCTCAAGGATCGGGCCGATACTGATCCCATTCACATCATTGCTGACTGCATAGGTATAAACTGGATAAAACAAGGGCAGGGCCGGGAGCTCCTGGCTCCAGCGGACCTGGAAATTATTATACAAGCGTGTGCGTTCTTCCAGATCGGTTGTGATGCGTGCCTGTTCCACGTATTCGCTTGCCTGCCGGTCATCCCAATTGGAGTAGTTTTGCCCACTTGAGATCTGTGTTTGGTGCCAGAATGGATAGGGATCAGGATCAGGTGTTTGAGATAGATTTAAGTCGACCAGGGCTGCCTGGTAATTTCGTGTGTCCAGGTGCTCGGAAACCAGCTGATCGTAAGGCATAGCAGTCAATTTGACCTCTACCCCGAGAGCGGCCCAATTGCGCCGGATTGTATCCGCTAAGGCTTGGTGTGCCCGGTCGTCTGGGAATAGCAGCTCGAACGATAAGGGTGTTCCGTCTGCATTGGTGCGCGTCTCACCGCCTTCAGCGGGGATAGTATAGCCTGCTTCGCGCAGCAAGGCGATCGCATCGTTGGGGTTATAGGTGTAATGTGTGATCCCGTCGTAATAAGCCCATGTGCCAGGAAAAATCGGACCATCTGCCAGGATCGCCTGGCCGTTCTGTAGGTTGTCGATCATACCCTGGCGATTGAGCCCTTCCATTAACGCCTTGCGGACATTCACATCCTGGAAAAACTCTACCTGGGTATCTCCCAGGTTTAGCAGGATCATCGAAGTTACTGGTAGGCGTGTAGTATACAAGCTGAGTCCGCTTTCAGCTAATACTTCTGGCAAAATATCAGCTGTGACTTCACCAAGCCCAGCGATCTCACCTGCCTGGTAAGCCACGTATGCTGCGTTCGAGTCGGGATAATATCGTAGCGTGAACTGGTCGATGAATGCCGGCTTGGGTGAGTAATCTTTAAATGCCGTTAGTGCAACACCGGTGACCTGGTTATCATTGGTGATCAGGTGGTCCATTCGATACGGGCCCGTACCGACCGGGTTGAGGTTAAATGGGTCGTCGATTAACTCAGCCATGCTCAGGTCACCCAGCAGGTGGTAGGGTAGCAATCCGAAGGTCAGGTAATCGAGGAATGGAGCGTATGGTTCAGGCAGTTTAAACTGGATGGTCTTATCGTCCAAACGGATGACTTCGATTTGCTTCCAAAATTCGCGAATATCCGCTGGTATAGGGGAGTCATCTGTGCTCAACATCTGGATCGTATAGATTACATCATCACTGGTTACAGGTTCTCCGTCATGCCAGGTGGCGTTAGGGTTAAGTGAAAAATTATAGATGGTGCCATCCCGTGAGATACCCCAGGATGTAGCCAGGTCAGCTTGTGGTAAGCCGCGGTCGTCAATCTTCAGCATTCCACTGAAGATCAGGTGGTCTACCGACCGATCGGCTTCATTGTAATAATCCAGCACCGGATTGAGGCGTACGAAACTGCCGATAATTCCTTCGGCATAGATTCCCCCAACTGCCGGTTGGACCACTGGTTCACTCACCGGTTGTAATGGGCTTGGCCTTTGCTTGATCAGCAGGATTGATATGGCTGCCAATGCAATGATCGCGATCAATAACGGCCAGCGTAACTTTTTCATGGAAACAATCTTATCACGGGTTGAGGTTTACGCTTAAAAATAAAAAGCGCTTCGGTGAGCCGCCAATCTCCAACGTACCTATGCTGGCAGCCTGCCTCTACGCTTGAGTGAGTAACACCTACGATACTTTAACCGATATTATTGCCAGGACGAAAAACATCACGCTCAAAACGATCGTTACATAGAAAAGGGTTTTCTCAACACCTCTCCGGGCGGTGAAGATCCCGCCGGTATCGGCGCCAGTTAAACCACCCAGACCTGCACCCTTACTTTGTAAGATCACACTCGCAATTAGCGCAACTGAAACAACGATCAATGAGATATCTACAGCAATTACCACAACCTGCCTCCGAACAAATTTTGGTAAAACAGCTTCTGAAGTTAAGCTTGCGGATTATACCTTCGGTTGGGTGAATCGTCAAATACAAAGTTCAATTCTTACCGATTTTATCATCTGCTCCGTTCATTATGAACGGCTCCTCCGAGAATAATTCCATTTATAATAAGTAACTATTCTGCTATTCGAGTGCGTATGCCAGAGATCATCTTGAATGTCCATATGCATACCCGTTATTCCGACGGGGGTGGCACCCATGCTGAGATCGCCTCCGAAGCCATCAAGGCTGGGCTGGATGGCGTGATCGTCACAGATCACAATGTTTGGGTAAATGGAATGCAAGGTTACTTTAGTGAAGGCGATCGTCGCGTGTTATTACTCATCAGCGAAGAGATCCATGACCAGGCCCGCAACCCTCAAAAAAATCACTTGTTGGTGTTTGGGGTAAATCGCGAGCTAGCGACTTATGCCTACGATCCCCAGCTGCTCATTGATACCGTCGCCAAGTCTGGGGGGCTTTCCTTCATCGCCCATCCTGTTGATCCTGCCGCCCCTTCCGTGCAACAGGGTGATATCTCATGGGTAGATTGGACAGTCCATGGGTACAATGGCATCGAGCTTTGGAATGGGTTCTCAGAGTTCAAGCCGCGCATAAAGAGCTTCCTACATGCGTTGTACTATATTTACAATCCACGGCGAATCAACATAGGCCCGCTGCCTGACGCCCTGCACCACTGGGATAAATTACTGGCCTCTGGTAAACAGGTCGTCGCCATCGGCGGGGCTGATGCCCACGCCAATCGGCTCAACTTGGGGCCTCTACACCGGACCGTGTTTCCGTATAGGTTTCACTTTGGAGCGATCAACAACCACGTTTTCGTGCCGCGCCCACTGAGTACAGATAGCGCATCTGACGCAAGCCTGATCCTGGACGCACTTCGCCAGGGGCACTGCTTTGTTGGCTATGACCGGCCTTCCCCAACAAGTGGTTTTCGCTTCACTGCCCATGGCCTGGATCAATCCGCCCAGATGGGTGATGAGCTGAGCTGTAAGGGTGGCGTGACCTTCCAGATACGCCTGCCTAAAATCGCAGAGTGTGTATTGTTGAAGAATGGTGTGCCTTTGCGTACTTGGCGCAAGCATGATCTATGTACGTATATCACATCTGAGCCTGGGGTATATCGTGTGGAGGTCTATACTCAGTACCTTGGGAGGCGAAGGGGTTGGATCTTCAGCAACCCGATCTATGTCAGGTGAACGGGATGACAGTGGACATAGAGGCTGACAAGAGGTTCACGTTGCGTGAATGTCTCTTCCTGGCTGTATTGATCGGGGTTGTGGTCTTCGTGATCTCGGTTTATATGTCTTATCTGTCTGGTGGGGATGCAAGTGACTTTAAAAACATCCTGGTTCCTGCCCGCGATTGGTTGGCAGGCAAGGATATTTACCTGGCTTATAAACAAAATATAGATCCATCCTCAGTTCCATATCCATTTACGGGTTATTTATTTTCATTCCCTTTTAGCTGGATGTCGAATCGGGTGGCAGCCGCTACATTTTTCAGCCTTGGGTCTGGCTTGTTAGCCTGGTATATCTTGCGTAGTGGCAAAAACTGGCTTTTATTGATGTTTTTGTCCTGGCCGTTCGTTTATAGTTTGATCTATGCCCAATTTTCACCGTTTACAGCTGCGATATTCTTCACCCCGAGTTTGCTTTTCTTCATATTCATTAAACCTCAGATGGCACTACCCTTTGTGTTAACCCAAAAACCTAATCGGCTTGGTCTCGTGCTAGCCGGGTTGTTTTTAGTTTTCTCTCTTGTGCTATATCCTTTGTGGCCCATCGATTGGTATCAAAATTTACATCTTCAGCAATATATAGGCTCGCCCCCATTATTAACTTTACCATTTGGGCCTCTGATCCTCCTGGCTTTGATCCACTACCGTGAAAGGCGGTCATGGATTTTAGTCTTGATGGGTGCAATGCCACAGCGTATGGTCTATGATCAATTAGGCGTACTGTTGGTGGCAAACACCCGCAAGCAGCTGCTGTTTCTTGTCATCTGCTCCTGGATGTCCTTTCCGGTTGTGCTTTATTACCATGGATGGATTAATGTCCCCTTTGGTTGGAAGCAGTGGGTGCTGTTTGAGTCTTATATCCCTGCTTTGCTCGTTGTACTACTACCGGAACTTAGGAAAATCTTTTCACGCCTGCCTAAGCTTGTAGTCACTCAATAGGATAGTTTTCTATAATAAAGGTCCTGGATTTTAAACTGATAGAGAGGTGCGCACGCGGAAGGATTATGGGGGCTTTGCCAGATAGGTAAAGAAAAACGAGTTTTCAATATTTCCTACATAATTAGGAACCACATCTGGTTTCAGGTCAAGGACTGAAGCATATACATCCTCTGTCAATGATGTGGGGTGAGCATATTCTGGGAGTATATTGCCTGGTTTCGAAGGCCCGGGAATCACGACCAATTGAGTTTCGGTGGCTCGGTTAAGATAATATACGCTCGTCCGGTACAGTGAACGATTTATCTCATACAGGGGTGTAAGCGCTCCAATGACTAATATGATGATTAATGCGCCTCGATACTTCACACGGGGTATTCTGAATAAAGCCTCGCCCGACCAAACCATAAGGATAAACAATGCCGGTATGGAAGCTCGCATGCAGAAGTCGGTGAAGGTACCCAAGCGGATGAGCGGGATGATGATGAGCGAGCCACCGACCACATACCACCACAGGTTTAGTCTCTTCTCTTTGTAAAACAATAACCACAATAGAGCAAATTCGTAGGTCAGGAAAATGATATAGAACATAAACACCAGGATGTTTTTTATCACCAGGCTGATCTGTGTCCCATTTGGGTTAGCAGAAAAAAAGAAATAAGAAACGAACAGCACGATCCCTCCCCCAAAAATGTTCTCAGGAGTGAGGATAGCTTTAATGTCTATCAGGCAATTGCCCAGGAATTCTTTGGATCGGTGCACATCCAAACCAAATCCAATGTTTTCAGGAGTAAAACTTTTGCTTGGAACGATCAGTAATGCGAAAGGTAATAATCCGATGGCAGGGATCGGTGCACTGAAGAAGCACAGCGCCCATATAAAAAAGGCGATGCGAGGATTCTTGGTTGCCAGGGTCAAGGCAATCGCGATCCAGGCCGGGATGGCCTGGTTGAACACCCAGAACAACTGGGTGGTAAACGACGAATACTGGAAGCTTCCTGCCACCCACCATTCAATGGTTTGGATGGGTGGCCAGATCGATGGATAACCGTTGGCTGAAATTGCCCGGATGCTCACTGTCCCAAGGATATCCATGCCACTAAAGAAGATGAGTAGTAATGAAGCCGCCACGAGCGAGGCTTTGATTTGTTTTTTAAGGTGAACAACAGTGATGAATACGCCTAAGAAAGTCCAAAGGAATAAAGTGAGATTAGCTATCTGCCAGCCAAATAACTTTCCAACCAGGGCAGCAGGGAACCAATAACCGATGTAATACATGAGCGCGGATACCGAGCCTGCCTGACCGTTAGTTGCTTGTAAGTAATACACCGGCCAGCGATTGTTGATAAGGTCGTTGAATATCGTGTTGCGGGTCAAGTGATCCATATTTTGGAAGGCATACCCCCCAATCCCGGATAAAAATACCCACGCCCCAAGAATTAGTATGCCAATTACTAGTTCTTTTTTCGTTGATCTTGCGGTTTCATCCGGTGAATCCTCGTGTCGCCAGATTCGCCATGTGACCCAGCCCAGGATAATCACCACGGGCAAACCAATCCATATCTTTAAAAACGTAAGGCAGAAGATGAGAAAAGGTAAAAGCAGGTAACACAGGGAGATGAAGTGGATGCTGCTGCTTCGTGAAAATAGACTCTTCATTTTGTATGTGATGTTTTGGTAAATGTTTGACTGCTACTGGTTAGCGCTGCTTGCTAGTTGGCAATAGCTGGGTCAAAAGCCAGTCTTCGGTTGATTATAGTATGAATGCAACATTGGTGCCGAATAATGCGTTCCACCACGCTTGCCTGGAGCAGTATTCATCCAAACGTTTTATCCCAGATTGCCCATAGCTTCCAGAAAGATCGTAGGTTGTAAGCATTCTCTGTCTCCTGGTATAGATACTGCACCAGGTATTAGCGTGAGCAACGGTTGCGAATCTCTGAGCACGTCTTCAGGTATACTTACTTTACTGGCAGTGTAACTTGATCTAGAACAGAGCTAAGTAATTCGATCAATATACTTAAGTAGATACCTACTTTTGGTTGACTGATGCAGAATCTCAAGGACATTGGCAAGAAATATTCTTTTGATTACGCGGGTATATTCTTTGTTGCCCTTGCGATCATCCTGGGTGGTATGGTCCGGTTTTATCCTGCGTTGCGGTCTGATTTTCCACTAAATGACGGTGGGTTGTTCTACCAGATGACCCAGGATCTATTGGATCATCGTTTCGTATTACCCGTCTTCACAACATACAACAACACCAGCATCCCATTTAGCTACCCACCACTGGCTTTTTATGTGATGGCGTTCATAAAGGATGTCTTTGGCATCGGGATCATTACCCAGCTGCAGTTCTTGCCGGCTTTGATCAGCACTTTGACCATCCCAGCTTTTTATTTTCTTAGCCGGTCAGTTACTGGCTCAAAGGTGATTTCAACAATTGCTTCCTATGCCTACGCATTATTACCAGCCAGTTTTGTTTGGCTCATCATGGGAGGTGGGATCACACGCTCGTTAGGTTTATTATTCGCGATCTTGGCCCTTATTGCAGTTTTGGCCATGTGCCGAGAACCGCGATTGTCCTATTTGCTTCTCTCGATTGCATTTTGTTCTTTGACGGTGTTAAGTCATCCCGAAATTGCCTGGTTCTTATTCCTCTCATCGATTCTTGTAGTTATATTTTATGGAATGCATAAGAAAAGCATACTTTACGCATTCCTGACGGCCATCGGTGTTCTTCTCCTTACCTCACCATGGTGGATCACCATTCTTCACCGGTTTGGTTTCTCTCAGTTCTTAGACGCTTTTAGGACGGCTGGGTCGATCAATTTATCATTGTTTGTCTTGAATTTTTCGGCTGAGCTGTTTGCCTCAATTATATTAGTGCTGGCATTCATAGGCATTTTTTCTGACATTGCCAGGCGAAAGTTCTTCGTTGTCTGCTGGCTGCTCCTGATCACCATCTTTCTTCCACGCAGCGGAATCACCTTAGCCACCATTCCGATTGCCATGCTGTATGGATCGGGATTTACCTTCGTGCTCATCCCGGGATTGCTCAGCTACACTGGAAAAATATCGGACGAATTTCTATCCATATCAGCGCTGCTGAAAGAAAGGATTTCCAAGATTGCTTTTGGCGTCATTGTGTTGCTGGCCTTTATCTCTGCCTTGTTAATTCCAATCATCGGTAGTTCAATGGTTAACGCATTATCACCATATGATCGCCAGGCGATGGAATGGATCGCACATAATACACCGGTGGATGCGAAATTTGTAGTTCTAACGGGGGGTGAATGGTACTCAGATTATGTCTCTGAGTGGTTTCCAGCACTGGCGCAGAGGAATTCGGTCGCAACCGTCCAGGGTAGCGAATGGATGGCTGATAATGAATTTTCACATACGATTGACCGATATCAACAACTTCAATCATATTCTAGCCAGGTGACAGGGTGTAATATTGATGTCCTGTCCAGTGAGCTCGACAAAGGTTTGTTAATATATATTGATAAATCTCAATTCGGAGATTATTTCAAAACCACCTCTTTCCTGGGTCGGGATACTTGTGACCAGTATCAATTGCTGTACGAGAATCCAGGTGCAGTGGTAATCAAAGTCGATGTTGACCATTGATCATCCAGCACTCCGAAAAACATTAATTCTCGAGGCACCTTTAGTACCTCCTTTATAAGGATTATTAGCGAAACCAGCTCAATATTTGCGATGAATTTGCCTGGGTTCTTGAAGCGATTTCCTTGCGCCAGGAAATTATTCGCTTCCTATCCTTTTTTATCAATTTGAGTGCTGATAGTGATGATCGCTCAAATAAAACGAGGTAGATCAGGATCTTCAAATCGTATAGAAGTATTTGTAATCCATCTCGATACCAACCGGCTTTAGTTTCGTTTTTTAAAAGCATTAAATACCGGTTTTTCACTGCATGTAATTTGATGTCTTGGCTGATTGGTCCACGTTTTCCTGGCTTAAACGATCGGTCATGGTATGCAATCGCTTCTGGTGTATACCATGCACGCCATCCAAATAAGCGTGAGCGCCATGCGAGGTCGACATCTTCTTTATGTGCAAAGAAAATTTCGTCAAAGTATTCGCCTTGGATTTTTATCTCTTCTAACATCGCTCGTTTGTAGAGTGGAGCGGCACCGTCGATGCCAAATACTTCTCCAGGTTGATCAAACTGACCCTTATCGTCCTGACCATGGCCTCGCAAATATTGTCTTCTTTGGCGATTGATAAAGAGACCGGTGGAATCGATTTTGCGAGATGCGGTAATTTCATCTCTTGAAAGTAATTTTCCACCTGCTACACCAAATTCAGGTCTTTTTTCCAGAGCATTAACCAATTGTTGAATATACTTCGGTTGCAAAGCTACATCTGGATTTAGCGCAAGATAATATGAACCTTTTGATTCCTTTATGCCCTGATTATGTGCGTGGCAAAAACCTGTGTTTATTGGGTTACGAATTATCTGAGTTCTTGGTTTTATTTGCTCAATAAATTCTGGTGAACGATCGATCGAAGCATTATCGATTACGATCAACTCTAAGGAAGGATAGCTCTGTTCTGAGATTGCAGCGATACAGTTAGGAAGGTAGTGCATACTGTTCCAGGTGACGATCGCAACAGTCACTAATGGTTCACCCATCTGCGCCTTCCTCGACTTTGGACGGTCAGTTGTCTATAAATGGCTTCATATTGTTGGAATGCATAGTCTAAACTCAATTCGTTTTGCGCTGCTTTCCGGCAGCGGTCTTGAACTGCCCAGCCTTCTTGGAGCAGTTGAGCTATTTTTAGAGCACTGGTTTGCATCTGCTCAGGTTGGTCAGCGTCAATGATCACTCCAACTTTGTATTGATTAATAATTCTTTCTGTATCTCCAATTCCTTTGGTTGCTACAACAGGTAATCCAGCAGCAAGATATTCCGCAAATTTTATCGGGCTGGCTATTGTTTGGGTGAAAAGATTATCCATTCGAAACAGCAAACCAACATCGGTGGCAGCTAGATAAGCCGGGATATCCTCCGGTTTTACTGTGATCAGACAGTAATCTTCAGGCGATAGACTAGATTTGGCTAACTGCTCTAATTCGTGTAAATTGCCGTACACGTAGAAAGCCAGGAATGCGGTTGGGATAAGCTCTTTTACATATCTAAACAATTCCAAAATTTTGCTAAAAGATACTAAGCGGGTTGCTTCACCTACAAATGTCAATACCGACCGGTTAGTCCATCCCATTTCCTCCCGTATATTGCTTCTGCCTACTTCATCCAATGCAAACCGTGCTGTATCAACACAATTGGGGACAATTGAAATTTTTCCACTTTCCACCTTTGGGAAATATGGGAATCCGATAATTATTTCCTTGAATAACGCCGATACTGCTATGATGTTGTCCGCATTTAAAATAAGAGACTTTTCCAGTTTTCGAGCGATCCTATATTTTATAGTCCTTTGTCGCCACCTTCCTAACGCGAGCTGTTCGTCAATCAGGAAGCCACGCATATCAAATAAGAAGCTTGTCCCTATGATCTTTTTTAGCACACTCCCGATAATTGCCGGCCGATAACTCCGGCAATGAATGAGGTCTATTGATTCCTTCCTACATAGAGAAAAAGCTTTTGCTATTCCTTTTTGGATAACTTGTGTTCTTCGGGCTCCGATCTCTGAAGAACCAATACTAATCGGCACCCAATTGATGCCACGATTTTTCAAATCTTGCCAAAGAACTGACTTTGGGTCAGGTGGACTTCCTTCAAAACTTAAGATCCAGCATGCATGGCCATTTTCACTAAGCTTTTTTATTAACGGAAGACCCTGGGAATACAATATCGGACGGTCCAATGACCCATCCACGACAAACAAAGATTTACTTACCGTTGACACGGATCATTCTCCTGGTCTGGAGCTTGATAATAGCGTATCATAAACCGCCATTAAACGAGTGATATATGCTGATTCTGAATAATTCGCAGTTACTTCCTCACGGGCATGCGACAATTGTTGAGCAAAAGCAAATTCTTGATTAAGCTCGCTAATGATTGCTTTGGATAATTCCTCTTTTTCGCCCGACCGTACTAATCGAAAATAACGCTCGATGAGCGAATTTTTATATCCTGGCAATAGATTTGTTATTACCTGGCATTCACACGCAGCTGCCTCTAGCAACGTGACTGGAAATCCATCCATTGCCGGAAAATTAATTACTGCATCAGCCAGGTTAAATAGCATCGGAACTTCGTTATGTGGGACGCCTTCTATCCATCGGATGTATTCTGAAATCCCTAATTCTTCAGCTTGTTTGCGTAAATTTTCAAGATATTCAGAACGGTTTAAATTATAAATAATGAAAACCAGATACGCTTGTTTCTTAAGCCTTTTCCTCGCATCTGCAAACGCTTCTAAAATGATCTCCTGCCGATAAATAGGTGCAATTGCTCGGATCGACAATAGAACCTGTGCATCATCAGGTATCCTCAGCTTTTGTCGCCAAATGCGAGCACTAGCATGCAGCCCCGGAGTAAAAAGGTCAGTGTTGACTCCCCAATGGATTATCTTTGTTTTAACCGCTGTTCCCACGAGGTCATTACACTTGTCAGCCATATCTTGATTCGGTGCAATGACCATATCGGCATTCGACAACGCCCTGGCTACATATCGGGTGTGAATAACATCTGCTCCGGGTTGTTGACAATTATTAATATCTGAACCCCAAACTGACAGTACTAGTGGTTTGATACCTGCGCTGAAGCAGTAGTAGGCATGGCAGTCTACCCAATGGACATGCACTAGGTCAGGCTGATATCTGCTGTTTATCCATTTCAATCGTTGTACAAAGAAAAGCGACCCCAGCCAATCACCGATAGGGTGACCTAACCTTCGGTAAAAACATCTTCCAAAAAATGGATACCAGATGTAGCTATAACCGGTTTTACCTTCCGGGTGTGGGTTCACCCGATCAGCAAAGATCACTTCACAATCGTGGTCCAGCAACAAACGCAAAGGGCGCTGTGTGTGTATACTGGAACCTGGAGCAAGCATTAAAATCTTCAAATTCATCCTCAGCTATTGAAAAACTGATTTATGGGAATGATATTTTGCAAAATAACTTTAGTATCACCTGTGATTTGAGATTTAGAATTCTGTTCACCATACATGCTGAAAAATTGTTGGAAGTTTGGTTCATTTTCCGTGCAAGGCGGTAATAATTTTGTTTAGTTGAATTAGAAGAATTACAATTTAAGTGCCAGAGTTACATACATCATGAAAGAAAGTTTGGCTTAATAATATCAGACATCGAGCAATTGGAAATCTCTGATGTGTATTACCTTCCTTTTGTGAGGTAAGATTGGATTTCGTAGGCAACTATTGGATAGACTTTTTTTAGGTTCATAAATGCAAAAGTCAAAGTATATTGAATATCCCAAATGGTATATTTCATGTAACGAATACAAAACAGATTGCATTCGATAGATTATATTGTTCGAAAAGATAATAAAAACCAGAATTGCAACGATTATTTCCAATAACAGAAAAGAAGTTGTCTTCAATAATCGGAATTAACCTAACTCAATGAGCCATTTTCTTCTAGGTGTAAAACTTAACACGACCAGTTACCCTGAAGCAACTAAACTGATTATTTCCTGGGCAAAGTCCGGTGAAAGCCGTTGCATCTATGCCGCCAATGTTCACACGGTTATGGAAGCATATGACTCACCAGAATTTAGATCTACCATTAATTCAGCCGATTTAGTCACACCAGATGGCATGCCGCTGGTATGGGTTCTGCGAGCGGATGGGTATCCAACCCAGAAGAGAGTGTATGGGCCCACTTTGATGTTATACCTGCTTGAAGCTGCTGCGCAAGAAGGGATAACTGTTGGATTTATTGGCTCCACAACTGACATGCTCCACAAATTATCCGCACGCATGCAGAATAAGTTCCCCGGTCTATCAATCGCCTCCCAGATCGCACCACCGTTCCGGACACTGACTGAAGCTGAAGAACAACAAATAATCGATGAGCTCACCAGATCAAAGGTCAGACTATTATTCGTATCATTCGGTTGCCCAAAACAGGAATACTGGATAGCCGATCATCGTGGGAAAATTGCTGCAGCCATGGTTGGAGTTGGGGCTGCATTTGCATTCCACTCAGGCACGGTCCATCAAGCCCCCAGCTGGATGCAAGGAATTGGATTGGAGTGGCTGTTTCGAATGATCATGGAACCTCGCCGTTTGTGGAAGCGATATTTTTCGACAAATCCTCGTTTTTTATATTTGATCACACGAGAAATGGTGAATAAGAAACTCGGAAAGAGTTGACTTCAAATTATGTTCAGACGCTTCTCAATTAACTTCACCATCTTCTCCATGATCCTCGACGGGATGATGGTTTTGCTTTCCCTCGTGTCAATGTCTTACCTTCGCCCCGCCATGAGTAATTTACCCTTCATCGCCTATTTACCCACGCATGTCCAGTATCCTGCCTATCTTTTCGTCGTCTTCCCACTGATCTGGGTCGGAATTTTAGCGGCATTCTCCATCTATGATGGAAAGAAATACTTCCGGATCGTTGATGAGCTGACCACCTTGACGATCGCTTCCCTGGTCGCATCCATTTGCCAGGCAGGTATCCTATACCTGACCTATCGTGAGTTCTCGCGTGCATTATTTCTCTTGATAATTATTGTCTCATATGTCTTGTGTGTGTTTTGGAGATTGATCGTCCGGCTGGTTTTTCGCCTGCGGAAAGAAACCCTTAACCTGGACCGCAAACTGCTTTTGGTTGGTATCGGCACAGAATTGCATAAATTAGAGACCCTGCTCAGTAAGAACCTGACCGAATCATTATCGGAAGTGCTTGTCTTTGACTTGAATAAAATCCATGAGTTTGCAACCGAAACACCTCAAGCGTGCCCCGTGTCAACCTCGAAGGTGCGGTCAATTATCGACCAATATCAAATCACCGATGTTGTGATTGCATTTCCACGCGGTGAATCTGCCTGGATCGAGGCGATCTCAAACCAGCTAGAAAAATTATCCTTGGGTGTTTGGGTGGCGCTTGACTTTCATGATCTGAGTCTGTCCGACGCGCATGTAGAGCACCTCAGCGGGTTGCCACTCCTGGATCTACGTGCTCCAGCCTTGGATGATTATTCCCGCATCCTCAAGCGTATTTTCGATATTTTTATTGGGATGTTTTTGTTGATTGTTTTCTCTCCGCTTTTTGTTATTGTGGCTGTCGCTATTTTAATATTTGATGGCAGGCCCGTATTTTTCCTGCAAGACCGCGTGGGTGAGAATGGGAAGCATTTTAAAATGTTGAAGTTCCGCACCATGGTTCCAGATGCCGAAAATCTGCGTGCTAAGGTTGAATATGTTAACCATGCTGGCAATCTCATCCATAAAACCCCTAATGACCCACGTGTCACCCGCAGTGGGCGCATTTTACGCCGCTTGAGCCTGGATGAGCTGCCCCAGCTCATCAATGTGCTGAAAGGTGAAATGAGTCTGGTCGGTCCACGCCCCGAGCTTCCATATCTGGTTGATAATTATAAACACTGGCAGCGACGCCGGCTTACCGTCCCTCCCGGGATGACTGGCTGGTGGCAGGTGCATGGGCGAAGTGATAAGGTAATGCATCTGCACACCGAGGATGACATCTATTACATTGATAATTACTCGATCTGGCTCGACATCCGGATCCTTATTCGTACAGCCTGGACGGTTATCATGGGAAAAGGCTCTTTTTGATGCCTAAAATGGTTGGTATGGCAACGCTATCGACTCCCACCCACAAGCATCGCATTCTTCTCAACGTAGTGATCGCTTGTTCGATATTTCTAACTCTTTGGCACTCGCTAACTCCAAATATTATCCGAATTCATGAGACAGGATTTGATTCTCTCACATTCACTATCTCCCTCTTGTGGTTTATTGTGATCGGGTTGAGCGTATATATTGCTTATTCAACCCATTTGCTAAATCTGATCGTATATCGACTAAAACGGAATTGGATACTGCTTGTATTTATTAGTTTAGCAATAGTATCAATTACTTGGTCTATTGCCCCTGTCCTCTCAATATATCGCCTCATTGGGCTCGTGGGTGCTACCATCTTAGGCATTTTTGTCGGCTCAACCATGAAAGAAGAAAACCTGCTCGGAATTCTTTTTTGGGCAGGTGTGGTTCTTGTGATCGTATGTTATTCCTTTGCCATCCTGTATCCTGAAATTGGTCGGATGACTAACCTTCCATATAATGGCGCGTGGCGTGGGATATTCTGGCACAAGAACGAGCTCGGCAGCCTCATGGCACTTTTTGCTTTTATTTTTCTATTTAAGGCGGTCAGTAATATTCGATCCAGCATCGCGATTATTGATTTGATTTTCTTTTTTCTGGCAGCAGGACTGGTCTATCTGAGCCGCTCTGCAGCTGGCTATATCTGCTTGCTGTTCTTAACCCTGGCGATTATCTCTGCCTTGATCTGGGTGCGCATACAATCCAGGTTAAGCCGGAAACATTATCTCCTGATAGGGGGTTTCGTCGGACTGGTCTGCGTGTTTTTTATAACAAATCCGGGTTGGTTTTTTAGTTTATTTAATCGAAGCTCTGACCTGACCGGACGCGTGCAACTCTGGCGTTATCTACTCGTGGAGATTGTATTGCAGCAAACTGTCCTGGGACATGGGTTTGGTGCCCTGTGGTACCTCGATGCTTTTCGCAGTCAAGTTCAACAGGCAATTGGATGGACCTACCCTGTGCAGATTGCAGATAATGGCTTTATCGATATACTACTCCATCTGGGATGGATTGGGCTTGCATTATTTATTTCCATGCTTGTATTAACGATTTTGCGAGTCATAAATCATATTCTCGTAAATCGAACCTTCCTTTCATTTTTGCCTTTATTCATTATCATTTTCGGGTTGCTTTCCAATATCAGCTTCAGCCTTTTTTTTGAAATTGAGTACTTTGTCTGGTTATTAATGGTGGCTGCTTTGTTTATGTCCACTGGTAACAACCCACCCCAGCTTTCAAAATAACTTAATTTAGAATTTAGCTGACCATTGTTCGCCCAAATTACCTTTGCTCAGCTAAAGCGGTCAGTGGTGTTTATTATCGCCCGATTTGCTTATAGTCAAACTGGCAATTACCACCACCAATCACATCTAGAACCCTTGTTCTATCTTACACTTTTCGTTATAATATGAAGTCCTATGGACTTCAACTTACACGCCCCCTACCAACCCACCGGTGACCAGCCTGAAGCTATCCGTCAGCTTATTGAAGGAATCAGCAAAGGCTTCAAGCACCAGGTGCTGCTTGGCGCCACCGGCACTGGCAAGACCTTCACCATGGCTCAGGTCATTACCCAGGTCCAGCGCCCCGCCCTGGTGATGGCCCACAATAAAACCCTGGCAGCCCAGTTGTATGCAGAGTTCAAGGAATTCTTCCCCGATAACGCGGTCGAATACTTCGTCAGCTATTATGATTACTACCAGCCTGAAGCTTATGTCCCGCGCCATGACCTGTACATCGAGAAGGAAACCGCACGCAACGAAGAGATTGAGCGACTGCGCCTGGCCGCCACCACTTCCCTCATGTCGCGTAAGGATGTCATAATCGTAGCTTCGGTCTCCTGTATTTATGGATTGGGAAACCCGGCCGAGTACGGGCGCGTGGTAATCAACATCGCTAAAGCTAAAATATATCGCCGCAATGCGCTTCTGCGTGACCTGGTCGAAAGCCAGTATGAACGCAACGATATGGAGCTCAAGCCAGCCACCTTCCGTGTGCGTGGTGATACCCTCGAAGTCATCCCTGCTTACCAGGATCGTTTCGGTTACCGGATCACTTATTTCGGTGATGAGGTCGAGCGTATTGTGGAGTTCGATGCCATAACCGGTGAGCTGCGCCAGGATTTTGAAAATGTAGCTATCTACCCTGCCAAGCATTACATTGCCCCTGAGGATAAGCTCAAACAAGCGATCCTTGATATCGAGGAAGAGCTACAAGAGCGTGTGAAGTATTACCGGGAGCACGATAAACTCCTCGAGGCCCAGCGTATCGAACAGCGCACGGTTTACGATCTGGAGATGCTGCGTGAGATTGGTTCATGCGCGGGGATCGAGAACTACTCCCGGCATTTAGACCAGCGCGCTCCCGGCACCCCGCCTTGGACGCTCATCGATTATTTACCCCATGATTACTTGCTCATCATTGACGAATCTCACATGTCCGTCCCGCAGATTCGCGGCATGTACAACGGTGACCGCTCCCGCAAAGAAACCCTGGTCGAATATGGTTTCAGGCTTCCCTCCGCCCTGGATAATCGGCCGCTTAAGTTCAAGGAGTTTGAGCAGCACATGGGCACCACCATCTACACTTCTGCTACGCCCGGTCCATACGAGATGGAGCGCGCAGAGCAGGTGGTTGAGCAGATTATCCGCCCCACGGGTTTAGTCGACCCCGAAGTGGATGTCCGCCCGATTGAGGGCCAGGTGGATAACCTGATCGTCGAAATCCGTAAGCGCGTCGAAGTTGGGCAGCGTACCCTGGTCACCACCCTCACCAAGCGTATGGCTGAAAAATTAGCCGACTATCTGATGGAGCTGGGCATCAAGGTGCATTACCTGCACTCCGAGGTTGAAACCCTTGAACGCATCGGGATCCTGCGCGACCTGCGCTTGGGTGTTTTTGATGTGGTGGTCGGCATCAACTTGCTCCGTGAAGGGTTGGATCTTCCCGAGGTATCCCTGGTGGCTATCCTGGATGCCGATAAAGAAGGCTTCCTCCGCTCACAGACCGCACTCATCCAGACCATCGGCCGGGCTGCCCGCCACGTGGATGGCAAGGTCATCATGTATGCCGACAAGATGACCGCCTCGATGCAGACCGCGATCGATGAAACCAACCGCCGGCGTGCCAAGCAGGTTGCCTACAATAAAGCGCATGGCATCGAGCCGGTCAGTATCGTCAAGGCTGTGCGTGACCTGACGGATCAGCTGGGTGGCAAGGCCCAGGCTGAGGCTCGTGGTGAGAGGCCGGTTGAGCCTGCCAGGATGCCGAAAGGCGAGCTCAAGCGCTTGATCGGAGAGCTGGAGGCCCAGATGAAGCAGGCTGCCAAACAGCTTGAATTTGAAAAGGCTGCCATGCTGCGTGACGAGATCTATGAGCTTCGTGGCGTTTTAGCTGAAGAGACGAACGCGCCTCCATGGGAGAAGGTGCGTTACCTGGCTGGGGAAGAAGACTAGACATACTACAGCCGTAATACGGGTAAGCTCTTACCCTGATGCTGTGGGCTACCTTCTGGCTGCTTATTTCTTCATATTTCCTTCACAATTATCGATTACACTATATTTGTTGATCCAAGGAACTGACCGAGTTGGTTCAATTTAAAAATGGCAATCTACGTCAAGCGGGTTTACTTTCGCAAAACGAAATATAAACCTCGGAGACCATTATTATTAAGGAGAAGAAGATGAAAAAGATTTTGATTATTGGTTTAATTGTCGGGCTTGCATTGGTTCTGGTTGGTGGTGCAGGCATGGTTTATGCAAAAGCTTCGGCTGCTGCCAATCTGGCCGGTGTCACGGTGTCTACCTCTCTAAACGGCGATCAAATTATTCGGCAATATGGCCCTGGGATAAACCAGAATGGTAATGGAGTGATCATCCAGCAGAGGGGTCAAACCGGAGATGATGGGATTTTTATCAATCCCGGCGGAATGATGGGAGGATATGGCTATCGAACTGGTCCTCAGGGCAGGCCAGAAGGTAATGGATTTGGTTATGGTCCCGGTGGCATGATGGGTGAATACGGTCGCGGCGGTATGATGGGCGCCTTGCGTGGTCAGGGAATCATGCATGATTATATGATCTCAGCATTTGCCAGTGCTGTCGGTTTAACTGTAGATGAGGTCAACACCCGCCTGTCGAATGGCGAAACACCGCAGGAAATTGCCCTAGCCCAGGGAAAAACCGCAGCTGATTTACCTGCCCTTTGGCAGCAGGTACGCCAGGATGCGCTGAAAGCCGCGGTAGCTGCGGGCGTGATTACCCAGGCTCAGGCTGATGTTATGCTAGAGCACATGAACAACTATTCTGGCGAAGGATTCGGTCCTGGTTTTGGTAATTGCCCAATGTGGGACGGCGACGAAGCTCAGCCTTAATTCTAAGTGACTACCTGATAATCAAGAGACGCGGCCAACGCCGCGTCTCTTTTGATTAACCCCCAGACCCTCCCAGCTGTCTATCGATCAGCCAGGCATCTTTTTTGGTCAGCAGCTGGATATCTGTTTGGATCGTCATCTGCAGAAACTCCACCCATTCGAGGGAAGCCCTGAACAGGTCACGCAGTACATCCGCCCGGTCATCTGCTGCAATACGGTTGACCGAGAGTTTGCCGCATTCACTACACTGGTGCACCAGCAGCAGCTCGCCATCCAGAACAGTGGCATATTTATTATGGCTCCACTTGATGGTCAGGCCGACCGGGAACATGATAGCCTTGCATGCAGACATGCGGTCACCAGCCAAAAGCCAGTCCACGTGGCGTGAGCACAGGCAGTTGGGGCAGTGGTTGCGGTTCTGCACGCCAGATATTTCTACCAGTGAGTGAACATACGCCTGGCAAACACGGCATTTAAAGCCGATAAAGTTATGACCCACATGGGAGGTACGCCACTCCCATTGTGAGATATTACGATTTTTGGGCATAAAGTACATCCTTCTTTAATATCATCAGGCTCTTGTAGCGACCTGGGTGGATTTTCCCCGCCGTTACCGCCAGCCGAATGGCGCAGCCTGGTTCTTCATCATGCTGGCAGTCAAGCCCAAACTTGCATTTTCCTACCAGCGGTTTCATCTCCGGGAACAGCAGTGCCAGGTCATAGCCCTGTGTTTCCCATAATCCGAACTCACGCGTCCCTGGGGTGTCGATGATTGCACCACCACCTTCCAGTGGGAACATCTCCAGGTTTGTGGTGGTATGGCGACCTTTCCCGGTCACCTGGTTCACTTCTTTCACTCGCAAGCCTAAACCTGGTTGTAGGTTGTTCAGTAAGGCGGTCTTGCCCACGCCCGACTTGCCTACCAGCACGGTAATCCGGCCCTTCAATGCTTCTCGCAGCTCTTCGATCCCATCGCCGCTGACGGTGCTCGTCAACACTGCTGGATAACCGATCTTCCGGTATTCAGCGAGGGCTTCTTGCAATTCCTCGTCCTGCCCTTTCACCAGGTCCATCTTGGTGATGCAGACCAAAGCGGGGATATTGCCTTCTTCGGCTGCAGCCAGGTAACGATCGAGCAGGCTCCACTTCGGGTCGGGCTGGGCTGCCGCGAGCACTGGCATCACCTGGTCCACGTTCGTCACGATGATGTGCTCGAAAGGGTGTGCCCCATGGTGAAGCGGCTTTGGCACCGCGCTCCGGCGCGTGAGCTTGTTGCGCCGGGGCAGTAGCTCCACGATCAAGCCCTTGGTGCCATCTGCCAAGATAAAGCGCACTTCGTCGCCTACCGCCAGCGGGTCCATGTGCTCCAGCTCGATCACCTTCTGCACCCGGTGATGTAAGCTGCCAGGATCAGCGGTTGGATAGATGAGCTGCTTGCGGATCCGGTTCGATAACTCGCAGGTCACCACCGAACCATTTGCGTGGACCACGTAATTTCCGATCGTCTTTTTGTAAACCACACCGGTATAGGTGGGTCTACCATCGTACAGATTTGTTGCCTCAGAGTGCATTGTCTTTAATCCTAAAAAAAAACGAAACCAGCCACGTTTGGTTGCCGTGGCTGGTTGAACCTGTCATTCCTGGTCAAGCGGAGATCATCGCGATGTGACAGCTGCGAATTCTCATTGGCCTTAAATAAAAGCCACGGGGCATGGATGCTCCCGTGGCAGGAAGGTCGATCAATGAACTGAAAGTCCTAGCCTGTCACCTGGATGCGCGCCCATGCATTCGTATATACATTTACCGATTTCATATTTGACATAAAACGCGCTCCTTTCGTAAGTATAGATTAAAGCCAAATGAGTTTATCACTATGGATTTTTCCTGTCAAGGTTTGGATGAGCTTTTCAATTATTTTTTCCCAGATAGTTTTCCAATTCGAGTGGGCTTGCATTGAACTATTGGATAAGGCCCCTTGAATTCCAATAGTAAGATGGCTGGAAATGATAAACGTTTTGAAAGAAAGGAGCTTCTGACGTGTTTAAAAAATTCGAATATTTCAGTGCCGGTTAAAGATCCAGAAGTGTCGAAGAATTACTACACCAATGTGCTCGGCTGCCGTGTTGTAGAAGATGAGCAAGCCATGCCGGGTATGCACTGGCTCAGGTTGAAATTCCCTGGCGTTGAAACCAGGATCGTGCTGGTCACCTGGTTCCCGCAGATGCCACCCGGTAGTCTGCAGGGGGTCATCTTGATCACGGATGATATCGCCAGCACCTGTGATGAATTAAAGCTGCGCAGCCTGGAAATTACCCCCATCAAGCAACAGCCATATGGCCAGGAAGCCACCTTCAGGGATCCAGATGGTAATAGCTGGGTTCTCCAGCAGCTGCCTGCGTAATGTTGGGAATAAACCTGGAGCAGTTACCGGTTCGGTTAATGTTGCCGGATAAAGTCACCTATCTTCTCGATCGCCTGGCGCCCTTCAGGCAGGCGACTGGCTGCGTATTGCCACACGTGCTGCATCCCTGGCCACACCTCCAGCCGTACCTCAACCCCCGCCTGCCTGGCGCTCTCTGCGAACATCTGTGCATCTGAAAGCAGCAGCTCATCGGAACCGACCTGGATCAAGATGGGTGGCAGGCCGCGCAGGTCACCGAACACTGGCGAAGCCAGGGGGTTGCGCGCATCAGCATCACCAAGGTATATGGATTGCAGCTTTTCTGCAGTATAAGGGTTGACGATCAGCTCTTTTTTGAGATTGTTTTTCCAGCTTTCCCCGCTGAAGGTCAGGTCAGCCGCTGGCGAAAGGCATACGCCCCCCGCCGGGCTGGGGAGGCCGCGTTCCTTCAGTGCCAGCAGGCAGGATAAGACCAGCCCTCCGCCTGCCGAATCACCTGCCAGGAATACCTGACCGGGCTCGCTGCCTTGTTCTAACATCCATTCGTAAGCAGTCACCGCATCTTCCACATCTGCTGGGAACCGGTGCTCAGGTGCTAAGCGGTATTCTATGATTAATGCCCTTGCCCGGGCGGCATGAGCAATACTACCTGCCAGGTGCCGGTGCGATTCGATCGAGCCAGAGATGAAGTATCCACCGTGAAGGTATAGGATGCTGCGACCTTTTTCTACAATGGGCGGCGTGATCCATTCGGCTGGAATACCTGGGATACCTGCCTGGGTGCATTTTATCTCTGCCAGGGGTTTGAACAGTTTTGCCATGGCATCCATTTCGGCCCGTTCCTTATTGACGTCCAGTGTCTTCGGAAAAGGGGAGATGAGCAGGTGTGCTTTAAAGTAAAGCTTCAGCAGTTGTCCTTGGATGCTAGTCATACCGTCCTCCCTTTTATTCTAAATAATTGGTAATTGTCGGATAGCTCGGATATGAACTTGACTCGCGCCATGGGGTGGCCTTTGACTGGTTAGCAGAATTATATGCCGAATTTAGAATAACTCCATGGGCCAGAAACCTGCATGCGTAGAAATGTGCAAGCTCGAAATATGATTATTGCTGGATAGTCCCACTCTCCCACATAAATAATTCATAACTTTATGTTATCTTTTATATTTATCTCGAAAGCGATATACTCACCTCATGGCAACTTTATTGATCATCGAAGATGAACCTGAGCTTGTGCGTGTCTTGCGCTCCTACCTTGAGCAGGCTGGTTTCACAGTGCTCTCCTCGCTGCGCGGCGATACTGGGCTCACCACCTGGGAGGATAAACACCCAGACCTGGTCATCCTCGACCTTAACCTCCCCGGGATGGACGGCCTGGAAGTAGCCCGCCGAATCCGTCAGAATGAGACCCGCCGTACTCCCATCCTCATGCTGACTGCCCGTGCTGACGAAACCGACCAGCTACTCGGGTTGGAGCTGGGAGCCGACGACTACATCACCAAGCCCTTTTCTCCTCGTATTGTCGTCGCCCGTGTGAATGCGCTCTTGCGTCGTTCAGACACCGGCAGTGGTTCCGATCAGCCTATCATGGTTGCCGACCTCGTGATAGACCGGCAATCCCATAACCTCACTCGGGCGGGTGTGGTGGTTGAGCTCACGCCAACCGAATTTAGCTTGATATCCACCCTGGCTAGTCAGCCTGGGCGGGTATTCAGCCGCCTGCAGCTGCTCGAAGCTGCCCAGGGCATGGCTTACGAGGGTTACGAGCGCACCATCGATGCCCACATCAAGAACCTGCGCGCCAAGCTGGAGCCCGATCCAAGGAATCCGATCTACATAGAAACGGTGTTTGGTGTTGGGTATCGCTTTGCTCGAAATTAATATAAGTTTGGTCCGGTAACGCTATGCGCCTAAAACTTTTCCTTGCTTTTACATTGCTAGTACTCGTATCTGTCTCACTCGTGGCGGTCATCGCCAGGCGTGGGGCAGTGAATGAAGTACGCTCTTTCATGTTTCGCGGAGGAATGTACGGTTTGAATGATCTAGCCACCGGCCTCCAAAATTATTACCGTAATCACGGCTCCTGGAATGGAGTTCAATCCATTTTTACGTCATCCCATGGAAACCCGGGTGATATGGGAGGGATGATGAGCCAGCAGCTGCTCCTGGTTGATTCATCCGGTGTCATCATCGCCGATACTCAGCAAGCACAGCTTGGCCAGAAACTTGATCCGCAGCAGGTCTCAAATTCCATCCCGATTGTCGTCGCTGGGAAGTACGTAGGATATCTGACCGCTGAGGGTGGGATGAATGCCATTGTGAATAATGAGCAGACTGTGCTGCAGCGATTGAACCGCAGTGTCTTGCTCGCCGGGGTTATCTCTGTGGTTTTTGGTTTAGTTGTTTCCTCTGCCCTGGCTTATACCCTTCTCCGGCCAGTCCAGGCGCTCACCGTAGCTGCCAAAAAGTTGGCTGAAGGTGACCTCTCGCAACGTGTTGTCGTTCACGGAAAAGACGAGCTGGCGGATCTCGGCCATACCTTCAACCAGATGGCTGATTCCCTCCAGCAGGCGGAGGAAGCCCGTCGCGCCATGACGGCTGATATTGCCCATGAGCTGCGTACACCGCTCGCAGTCCAGCGCGCCAACCTGGAAGCCCTCCAGGATGGGGTTTACCCTCTCAGTGTCGAAAACCTGGTCCCGGTCATCGACCAGAATCACCTGCTCACCCATCTCGTGGAAGACTTACGTACGCTCGCCCTGGCAGATGCGGGCCAGATTGAGCTTGAACGCGTTCCTACTGACCTGGTTTCAATGGTGGGGAGGGTGGTGGAGCGATTTCAACCCCAGGCTGTCCCTCAACAGGTCCAGCTTGTCATCGTTCCGCCTGCAGCTCCCCTGCCACCCATGCTCATCGATCCGATCCGTCTCGAGCAGATCCTCACCAACCTGCTTTCGAACGCTTTACGCTACAGCCCTGCCGGAGGCCAGGTCGAGCTGGCCATAGTATCAACCCAGACCGATGCCCTGGTGCGTGTGCATGATACCGGTCCAGGCATCCCACCTGAAGCGCTACCTTACATCTTTGGCCGTTTCTACCGCGTCGAAAAATCCCGCGCTCGCTCAGAAGGCGGCAGTGGCTTGGGTCTGGCGATCGCCCGCCAGCTGGCCCGTGCCCATGGGGGTGACTTGACCGTCACCAATCACCCTTCAGGTGGAGCGCAGTTCACGCTCATTCTACCGTTATAGATTTTGTGTGTAATGCTGTAATCAGCCACATGATCAATCGTGGCCCTTTAGGGTGTATCCGTGATTCTCTTATTCGTATATGCCCAGCCTTATTCCCCGCCTCTGTACTTTCAGCCCTCACCTACTCAGCCGGGTTGCCCCTTGGAGAGCCGGTGATTTTCGCAAGGCAAAGAATCCCATTGATCAGGAACTATCCCGTAGTTACCCTCTTCAGCACCCTGCATGCCCTTAAGGTCACCCACTTGTTCGGCTGCTTCTTTTCTCCGTAATTCCCCCAGGTTTTGCCGGCGTAGTCATATTCCAGCAGCCATCTCCCTTGTTCATCCTGTTTCTCCCGGATGAGCTCAATGGCGTTTGCCAGGCGTGGATCATTCCCATAGCCTAACGCCACCATACCCTCCACCACCTGCAGCAGGTCGGTCACATAGAACACCGGAAAACCGAACTTCCACCAGTTTCTGCTTGGCTTATCTCCCAGCCGCGTTGGCCAGGCCGCCGTAGCAGGGTCGATGCCTAAGAAGAATTCCACTCCCTCTTGAATCGCGTTATTGATCAGGGGAGTCCGGTCGGCTTGAGGCAGTTTTCCGAATGCCAGCATCACCTTGGCGCCACCCCAGGCACATGCCTGTCCGTAATTCGGACCGCATGCGAACAGTGGTCCGCACTTGTAGGCGTAATACCTGCGCTCCGCATCCTTGGCGTTTCTGGAGGCCATGCCTTCTCCGGTTACGGTGCGCGCCATCCACTCAAATGCTGCTTCAAGGCGGGGGTCTCGATAGCCCATCTCAAGCAGCGCGTAGATCAAGTTACCCTGCAAGCAATCGATCGTGCTGGATGGGTTCCCATAAACACTGAATTGGCCTCCCGGTGACAGGGCCTGCTCGAGCAGGTATCTGCACCCGCGTTGGATCCGTTCATCTTCATTAGAGTCAGCACCCAGCTGCGCCAGCAGGATCAGTGCCCATGCCGTTGAGCGATATTTGGTAGTGTAGCCAGGCCCCGGTTTCGCCCAATAGCCCTCGGGTTGGATTTTCTCGAGCACGCCCGCGATAGCTCCTGATCGGTGTGCTGTTGCTTTTGCTGACACGAATTCCGGGTCTTCTCCCGGCTTATCGACCAGGTCTCGCAAGGCCAGGTAGCGTACCCCAGGGTTTTCTGGCTCCAGTAACCAGGTCAGAGAATCACCTTTCAGTTGATCTTGCCAGCTCATCCTTCCCTCCCATGCATAACGACTACCCTTTTTTCGGTTTCTTGGAAGCCGTATACAAACCAATGAAGACCAGCAGCCCAGCCGTCACTCCAACAGCGGTCGGGTTGGGAAGCCTGAAAATGTTCGATACCGGTCCGGCGAATAGCGCCACCGCCAGCAGAGATATCCCCAGGATGGTGAAGATTGACATCCCCCCCTGGCGTCCCATCCGGCTGGCTATCCTTTGACCATACTGGGGTACCGAACCAGTCTCCAGTACCTTGCTGGCATCCTTGCCGGCACCACCTTCAGGATCGAGCTGGACCACCTTCTCAAAATGCTGCTTGGCTAGCTCATCCGACTCGGGAATATACAGTGAATATAAAGAGGCGAGCTGGTAGTGTGCTTCCAGGAAATCGGGCGCTTGCTCAGTTGCCATTTGTAAATACCGCCTGGCATCCTGTATCTTGTTTAGCTCCAGTGAAAAAATTCCCAGCAAGTATAATGCCGCCGGAAATTCAGGTTTGTCCTGTACAGCCAAATTCAATTTTTCTAATGATTGGTTATGGTCCTGCATCGCTACTGATTGAAGGAATAAGAGCTCCGCATTTTTCGGGTTGTCCTGTAGAGCAGCTTCCATGCTGATTTTCTTCTTGGATTGCGGCTGCAAGATGAAATCCAGTGCCTGGAAATATGGGTTATGGCGGTCCGCATCAGTCTGGAATTCCTTAAACCATCCGATGACCAAATTCCAATCCTTTTTGCTCACATGCACCAGGTAGCTCTTATTGCGGATGATGTTCGGTGGATTGACGAACAAGCATGTGACATTTTGGATGAAGGTTGCTGCTGGTTGCCCAGGTTCTGCCTCAAGCCAGGCTGTCGCAGTCTTGTACAGCCCCTCCCAATCGCCTACCAATAACTGCGGTCTTAATTGTGAGTTATAAAATCCAGATTGGTCTGATTGTGTTATTGTATCCACAGATTACTGCCTTTCTCTACGCTGGTCTGCCGGGCTGATAATCGTGCCTGCACAGATCTATCTCGTATACCTATCGTTAATTATTTGAGGCTGTTTGGTTTGTATTTTACCAGCACAATTTACCCAAGATCATACCGTGATCTCAATGTGATTTCCATCGGGATCCAGGATCACACTCTCGTAATAGCCATCCCCCGTACGTCGAGGTCCATCGACCACCTGGTAGCCATCATTTTGGATTATTTCGGTCAGCTTATCCACAGCTTGTACACTACCCACTGAAATCGCTATGTGGAAAACCGTCCTCCCTGGATCGCTTCTCTGCAGCTTGGCAGCGGGCACATCCAGCCCCGACATGAGCTCAAGCCGTGTCCCGTTTGAAAAACTCAAGAAATAAGACGCGCTGTGCTTGGTGGGATTCTCATATCGGCTGCCAGCTTTGGCCTCAAAATATCGCTCGAAAAACGCTCTCATTTGCTCCAGCTGGCCAGTCCATACTGCAATGTGCTCAATCTGCATATTAGGCCTCCTTTACAAAATGATCAGGGTTAATGCGAGTAGGCACAGGACGATACCTGCCAGCTGGGCTGGTGAAATTTTTTCTTTCAAAATGATGCGTGCCAGGATCACGGTGCTGGCTGGATAGAATGATGAGAGCAACGCAGCAACATCCAGGCGGGTGAACTGGGTCGCCAGCAGGTAAAAAATGTTCCCACCCGTGTCAAGCACGCCTGCCAGGAGCGCCAATGGATTGGATAGCAAGCCTGGCAAGGCAATGCGGTTCACTCGCAGCATAATGGCGGATATGATCAAGGTCATTATCCTTGCCACCAGGACCGGCATGAAGACCTGCCCTTCTCCAACGAAAGAGATGAACAGGAAAAAACAACCAAATCCGATCCCGGAAAGAAAGGCCAGGATCCAGCCCCTCCGGAAATCCCCACCACCTGCCTTGGGTGACCTGCTCAACAGCCAGATGCCAATGAATGCCAGGAGAAATCCACTGAGCTGGAGTGTGGTTGGTAGCCCACGAGTGATCATGGCAAACAACACCGGGATCATTGCGCACACGATCGCCGAGGTGGGCGCCACGCTGGCAGTGTTCCCCATCGATAACGCTTTATACAGTGCCGCGACACCCAGGGCTCCTGCTGCACCCGCCAGGGCACCCCATAAGAGGTTACGCCCACTTGGTAGGCCCTCGCCCCGTACGAGGGCGCAGATCGCCAATACCACGATGCCGGACAGGGCTGCCAGCATAAGCACCTGGTACTGGTGGCTCTTGCGGGTTGCCTGGCCACCGCTGAAATCGCCACCACCCCATACCGCTGCCGAGGTCAAGGCGAAAAAAATGCCGAGCAGGTTGCCTGGCATCTTATTTTATTGTGTGATCAGGATGGATTTGCCGCATCAGTTAAGTGTAACACCGGTTGCATGGAAATGGCACACAGGGGCACAGGTCAAAATAATCGGCTTGTGCCCCTGTGGTCAGTAGCTTATTGAATTTCACCCGATACCTGCTGCCGTACAAGCTCCCGGCGAAGAACTTTACCCACCATCGATTTCGGTAATGAAGTGCGGAATTCGAAGTACTTTGGGACCTTATAATTGGTCAGCCGTGTCAGGCAGTATTGCCGCAGCTCTTCCTCACTTGCCGAACAACCCTCCCGTAAGACGATCCAGGCTTTCACTGCCTCTCCCGAGTAAGCGTCGGGGATGCCTGCCACGCCTACTTCGGCTACCGCCGGGTGCGTGGCGATGACCTCTTCCACATCTCGCGGCCACACCTGGAAACCGCTGGGTTTAATTAAGTCCTTCTTGCGGTCCACGATGAACAGGTAGCCGTCCTCATCCATGTAGCCCAGGTCGCCGGTGAACAGCCACCCATCTCGGATGGTGTTGGCAGTTTCGGTGGGATGCTGGTAGTAACCCACCATCAGCTGCGGGCAGCGGGTGGTGATCTCCCCCACCTGGTTGGTCGGCAGCTCCTGTAATCCCGTGTCGGCATCCACGATGCGCACCTCAATGTTGGGCAGGGGTACCCCGGTGGACCCGGGCTTATAGGTCCCCCCAACCGGCGTGATAACGGTCGCCATCATGTTTTCGGTCATGGCATAGCCCTCAACGATGTTCCCTCCAGTCAAGGCTTCAAAGCGTTGCTTGGTTTCGATCATTAGTGGTGCTGCCCCCGAGATACAATTTTTGATCGATCTCAGGCTGACCTTACCGGATTGGACATCGGGATGTTTAATGAGTGCGATGAAAAGTGTTGGCACACCTGGCAGAAAGCTTGGTTTTACCTTGTGGATCGTTTCAACCATGTCATTGATATCGCGCGGGTTTGGGATCAGGATCAAGGTATTATGGCCCACCAGGCCTGTGGGCAGTACACCCGCCAATCCATATACATGGAACAACGGCATGTTCTGCATGATGGTGTCTTTCCACTCAATGGTGTTGGGCCTGAACCACGTGCTGATCTGCATTCCGGAGATAACCAACGCCTTGTGTGTGCCGATGGCGCACTTGGGTACTCCCGTAGTGCCTCCCGAGAACAGGAAGATGGCATGGTCACTTGGTTTAACCTCGACGGTGGGCTTAGGCGCTGCAGCATACTGTTTCAATAAGTCACCCAGCCAGATATCTCCTGCCTGCAAGGTTACCCGGTAGCCCTCTTTTTTCTCCTTGGCTACTGTGAACAGGATCCGCAGCACTGGCGGCAGGTATTCCTTGATGTTCGTTGCGATCACATATTCCACCTTGCTGTGCGCCTGGGCAGATTTGAATTTATTGTAGAACGAGGAAAGGACGATGGCTGCTGACGCTCCACAGTCTTGCAAGGCAAATTCCAGCTCGCTCTGCGTGTACAATGGATTTAATGGAACAGCAATCCCACCAGCTTTCCAGATCCCAAATAGCCCGATCAAGCTTTGCGGGCTGTTCGGTAATACCAGTGCCACACGGTCACCTTTTTTAATACCTTTCGCGATCAACCCCGTACCCAAGGCATTGCTCAGCTTGTCCAGCTCATCGGCGCTCATCGTTGCGCCCTTGAAATATACGACGGGATAGTCAGGTTTTTGCTTCACGATGTCGCGTATTGTCTCGATCAGGGTGATCTCTGGATATGGTTCCAGGGTTTTCGGCACGCCTTCCACATAATGATTTAGCCAGGGTTTTTCAGACATTGTATCCTCCTCTATTGAGCCTGAATATATTTCCATGATCTTGGTGGATCCTCAAATTGTAATTTGCATATCGTTAAATAAGAAAATCACACTTTCATACCATGGATTAATCTACCGGCGAAACGTGTTGATCGATTTTGCAGTAAAATCAAGCGATAAAGTTGGGAAAAACGCAAATGGTCTTTGGGTGATCTTTGGTCGATCAGCCTATTAAATAATATACAGGAGAATTGGCAAGAAGTCAACGCTGTGGTTACCAATAATATTACTCGCTTGCTGGATGCTAAAAAGATCCCGTTTACGGCTTATAATCTTCCCGCCGAGAAATTAAGCGCCATCGAAACTGCCAGCCTGCTTAATGTACCCCTCGAGCAGGTTTATAAGACGATTGTGGTCACCCGCGAAGGCAAGGGGAAACCTATCCTGGCCGTCGTTCCAGGAACAGTAGAAGTGGATTTGAAATTATTAGCGAAAGCTTTGGACGAGAAAAAATTGCACCTGGCAACCGAGCATGAAGCGGAACAGATCACGGGCCTGCAAGCGGGTGGCATATCGCCCCTGGCGTTGATCAATAAGGGTTTTCAAGTGGTGATCGACTTAACAGCGAGCGCGTTCCGCGAGATCCACATCTCTGGTGGGCGCCGGGGCTTGAATATCCGACTCCCGGTGGATGCCCTGGTCAGCCTGACCAACGCCCGCCTTGAAACGGTCAGCCGTGAGTTATAGATAGCCTCTCTTATGCATCCAAAGTAACGAAGGCTCGATATCATCCACCGGGGTCTCCACCGTCCAAACTGCTTTAGGTGCATGGTATTCAAGCAGCTCGAGCGTATGCTCGATCTGGATCGTGCCTCGATCTAGCTGCCAATGGTCATCCAGGTCGCCCCCATTATTATGCAGGTGTACGTACCGAATTCGGTCTCCAAGCCCGGCGATCCATTCTTCTAGTGTCTTTGACGAATTCGAGTTGACGTGCCCGATATCCAGGCAGGTGGTTAGCCGCTCATGCTTGAAGGCCAGGTTGACTCTGTCAATCAGCTCTCCAAGAAGTGTAAAGTTATCCTCATAGACATTCTCAACATGGATTTTACCCACATATAGGGTGGTCTCCAGAAACTCCATCCAGAACTCCAGCGAACGGCTCAGCCATAGCTCACCCGGATAGGTCTTCGGGATGAACCCCGAATGTAGGATCAGGTGTTTTGTGCCGAGCTGTTGTGCCACAGTACTGGCTTGCATGAAACGCTCATGGGTGGCTTGCCGGATCAATGGATCGCGGCTGGCGGGGATTAGGTCGGAGAATGGGCCGTGCATGCTCAGCTGGGCTATGCCTTTGCTCATTTTACCGATCTCTTCCAGTAAAAGGCCGGGTGAGTGCAAGCTGAGAGGATTGGTAAATTCCTGGACTTCCAATCCAACCTGATATTTCTCCACCAGCGGTACGGCTAAGTCCAGGTCTCCCCAGTCAGTGATGTAGATCAGGTGATTATCCATCCTGGATTTCCCTTCATCCTTAAAAATGTGTCCTGAGTATTTACTCGCCTGTGATGATTGACGGTCATAAAATCTCAGCTACCAGATCATGTCTGATCATATCCGCATCATTAGGTCAAGCACTATCGGGCCAGGCTGGATTCGGTGAGCGAGCGCTAATCCGGTTGGGCTGTCATGCTTATGCCTGATCTCGAATCCAGCTTAATATATAGTCCTGGCACATCTTCACGATTTTTAACCCATCGTAGCTCACCAGTATCACTTAGCCTGGCAATCTCCATTATCGCATGAATTCATTTTTGGCGGGATTATCGAGGCAACCCAGGATGGCGAGCATGCTGCACTTCAGTGAGACGCTTAGTCTCATGATTATGACTATATTGCCGGTCTCAATACCCAAGTTGATTTTATTGAAAATATAATCAAGTGGCTATGGACAATCTCTGTTGTCGAGCAGCCCCATCTCTTTCTTTAAAGACATAAATACATCCACCACGCGTGGATCGAATGATTTTTCTCGTTCATCCACGATGTATTGGATAGCCTTTTCTTTTGACCACGCTTTACGGTAGGGTCTGTCGGATGTCAGCGCATCATAGACATCCACCACCGCGAATATCCGTGCCGCCAGGGGAATCTGCTCGCCCTTCAAACCGCGTGGGTAGCCTGTCCCGTCCCATTTTTCATGGTGGCTACCCGGGATATCGAGCGCCGGGCGCAGGTATGAAATAGGCGCCAGCATCTCAAAAGCATACTGTGGATGCTTGTGCATGATTTCCCATTCTTCTTCGGTGAGAGCATCAGGTTTTAACAGGATTGTGTCGGGCACACCCATCTTGCCCATGTCATGCAGCAGGATACCACGCCGCATATGCACCAGGTCTACTTCACCCATCCCCATCACACGTGCCAGGGTCAGGGCCATTTCGGTCACCCTGCGGGTATGCCCTTCTGTGACGGTATCACGCATGTCCAGGGCCCGCGACCATCCCTCGATGGTGGCATCGTATGCCAGGCTGAGCTCCAGGTTTGAGCGTTGCAAATTCGAAAATAATTGCGAGTTATCGATCGCGATGGTGACTTGCCCGGCCAGGGTTTCAAGGAATTCCACCCATTCTGGACCGTGGTCATGTACTGTTCGGTCGAACACTTCCAAGATACCTTTCACTTCGCCTTTGGCGATTAAAGGCACTGCCGATAAAGAGACAAAGCCTTCAGCAATAAATACGTCTGCGCGTTGAAAATTATGGATGACTGCTTTTAGGTCATTGATGTGAACTGCCCGCCGTTCCATCATCTGGTGGCCAATAACCCCCTCCCCTAACAGGAAACGTGTTTTCTCGATGGCCTTGGTCGTAAAGCCCTTGCCGATCGAGTACTCGAATGCATAATTGTGCGGATTAAGCAGCAAGACGTCAGCTGCATCGACACCTAATTGCGCTATGATCTGCTGAAGGATAATATTTAAGATCGCGTTCAAGTCAAAGCTGGATGCGATAGCCGAGTCGATTGTCCGCAAGCTCTGCACTCGCTGCAGGTGTCGCTCGGTGATATCAAACAGGCGTGCATTTTCGAGGGCAGCGGCTGCCCGTTCAGCCAGCAAATGGCAGGCCGAGATCTCTTCCTCGGATGGCTGGTATGGTTTCACGCTGCTCAGCGTCATCACACCCATTACCCGTCCATCCCTGACCATCGGGTAAGCAAAAAAAGCATTGATGTCCGGCCGGAGAAGGATCTTCCTTATCGATGGCTCTTGCTGATCAATATCAGACAGGATGAGGCTTTCACCCCTATCGATCAGTCTTCGGATCACAGGCAGGGTCAGCTTTATGCGTGTATGGATCATTCCAGCTGGCACGCCGGTTCCGGCCGTCAGCACAGCTTCGTTTTTCTCGTGGTTGATTAGCAAGACGGTGCATGTGGCGCTATCCATGACCTCTGTCACACGCCTGACCAGCGTCTCCAGCACTTCACCCTCCTGGCGCAGCGAGGCCAGCTCGATGCCGATCTTGACGATCTGGGTCAGGCGGGCTGTACGCATTTTCTCGGCTTCATACAGCCGGGCGTTTTCTATGGCAACTGCCACATTATCTGCGATCGTCGCCAACAGCTCACGCTCACGTTCACCGAACGCGTTCGGCTGGTATGATTGCACCGAAATGACCCCGACCACTTTTTCAGCGACCTGCATGGGCACACCCAGCCAGGATCTGGAGGGCAAGCCTGTCCCCCATAATGTCATCTTGGGTAAGTTGTCTTTTTCAAGCTCATAGTCCTGGATTAGCAGTGATTTCCTGCTGTTGACCACATCGGCTGTCAGGGCGTTACCCAGCGGACGAACATACGGTGCTTCGTGGACATCTCCATCCACACGGATCCTGAACTCCAGCTGGTCGGTTTGTTTATCATACAGGGCTACGAAGAATGAATCGGCAGGGACAACGCTGAAGATCTCCTTATATACGATTTCAAGCATAGCATCCAGATCGAGGGTAGAGCTGATCGCCCGCGCCACCCGGTTGAGCAGTGCCATTCGTTCCGCATACTGGCGGGTCTCTTTCAAGCTGGCACGCAGCGCGTCTTCAGCTTTCTTGCGCTCGATTGACACAGCCACCTGCGTGGAAACGAACTCCATCAGGTCCAGGTCCTCCTGGTTGTATTGAACCCCTTCTTCATAGCTCTGGGCGACCATCACGCCCGTCACACGCTCTGCCACCTTGAGCGGGACGCCGATCCAATCGATCGAATCGGACCCGACCACCTCAACTTCTCCTTGCCGGACCAGCTGATGGAATACCTTTTCTGGTGCCCAAAGGGGCCGCCCGGTGCGGATGACGTATTCTGTCAAACCGCGTTCTGGTTTGGCAGGCGGAGGGGGTTGGTCATATAGGTCTACATAGTATGGAAAGCTGAGCAAGTCATTCGGCGAATCATATAAGGCAATATAGAAATTTTCAACTGGCATCAGCTCAGACAGGATCGTGTGGATGGAAAAATACAGCTCATCGAGGCTGGCAGTCGTCACTACAGCCTGTGAGATGCGGTAGATCGCCTGCTGAACCTGCTCTTTCCTCTTTGACTCTGTGATATCGCGGAAGAGACCGATAGATCCATGGGATATTCCGTTCTCATCCCTCAGCTCAACAGCAGATTCAATCACCCAATGGATTTTTCCGTCCTTGGCCCGGATGCGGTATTCGCACAACCAATTTGAGTCACGCTTCTCTCCGGAAACGATCTTTTGAACAGCTTCATCCCACGAATATTCGGCTAAATCTCCCATCAGGCGGGCATCATAGATCAGTGATTTCCAGATATTTTCATTGAATACTTCTGCCGGATATCCAGTGATCTGCTGGATGCCTTCCCCGATGAAGTCATAATGGACATTTTTACCGCCGTTCATGTACGACTGGTAATATGGCACGCCTCCGGTTGATTTGATCGCCTGCCGGTAAATCGTCACCGATTCCCGCAGTGCGGCTTCTGCCTTTTTCCGCTCTTCGAGCTCCAGCGCAGCCGATTCATACAGGCGGGCGTTTTCTACAGCAACTGCAGCATGGTTGGCAAATAAGGATAATTGATCCAGCTCCTTTGTGGTAAATGGCTTGTCACGGAAGACATGTAAAACGCCATTCACCCTTCCTTGCCAGATCATCGGAGCACTCGCCAGGGCCTGGAAAGGTGGATCACCGGTTTCTTTATGACCATTTCTTGCGGACCAACATGTGTAGTCCTTTATGATCAATGGCTTTCCAGTCCGGACCACTTTTCCGGCTGCCCCTTCGTTGAAATGCAAGATCGGGTCCGATTCTTCGCATTGGACATTATATGAGACTACGCATTTGATCGTGCGGGCTTCTTGATCGACTAGATATAAACGCCCACCATTTGAATCCAATAACTTTGTAGCCCGTTCAGTGATCAGGTTCAAAAGATCAGGCAGTGACCGTTGGACTGTCAGGTTGAGAATCGTTTCCTGTAAAGCTGATAGCTCCGTGGCATGCCGTTCAAGCTCTATCTCGGTGTGCTTACGCTCCGATATGTCGATCATGAACCCCTGCCAGAATAACCGCTTACCCGCCTTATCGCGGATCAGCCACGATTCCTCGAAGATCCACTTGAGCTGGCCACTGCGCGTTCGAATGCGATACTCGACCCTAAACGGTTCGCCCGTTTCTTCTGTGCGGATATTCTCTGCTCGTACACGCTCCCGGTCATCTTCATGGATGATTTTTAGCCACAGGTCTCGGTCAGCGATCCATTCCTCTGCGCTATAGCCGGTCACGGCTTCCAGGTGTGGGTTGATGTATACGGTTTGGTTGATCTCACCAGCTGAATCCGTATAGATCACGGCCGGGATCTGTTCCAGCGTGGCGCGATAGCGGTATTCCAGGCTTTCATCAGATTTGGGTAATTTCATGATATGCCGGGTCTGCACGCGCTGTTTGTCATCGCGTTTCGTCGTGGTCAAAACCGCGGTAGCTAATCTATCGTTCATGCCAGAACCTCCAAACGGAGGTGATGCAATAAACACACCATCATAAATATTGAGTTCACCGTAGTTAAAATTGCTTAAAAAATATGGTATGTATACGATAATCGAAATTACGCGTCTTGTGCTTATCACTTATGCAAGGGCATCTATCTTCAATTGAGGAAGGTCGTGGTTCTCCACTCCTCAGGTTTTCAAAAATGCAGCCACCGAGCATAGGTGTATTTTAGATACTATTAATCTTCACTTATTCCAGTCTTGAGGCATCCAATGCTCGAGATTGTTGTAATCCCGCTCGAGAAGAGCAGAAAGTTTGAGTATACATGGAGGATTCTGATCGTAGTCATAAACAACTTGCCCACCTGGCTGAGTGGAGCTGCTAAGGGGTAAGGCAGTCTATTCCATGAGATAACGGTTCTCATTGCCTGCCTCTGCGCGATCCTTCAGCGTGGGGGCTTTTTTTTCGGAAGGAGGCAGAAATGGGTTTCTTCGCAACCTTACTTTCCACTCCAATGCGCCTCACAGGGACAGGTCGTGGTAACGAAACCGCTATCTCAAAACAGCTCGTCGAGTACGCAAAAAAAGACCTGCCAGCTGTATTTGAACAACTTAAGACTTCTCCCAATGGCCTGAGCGTCGAGGAGGCAGAGACGCGCCTGGAAACCTACGGGTACAACGAGGTGGCTAGCAAGAAGCGCATCACCTGGTATATGCGCTTATGGACCAATGTCAAGAATCCCCTGGTTATCCTGTTGATTGTTTTGGGGGTCATCTCCTACCTGACAGAGGATATCCGTGCAGCTATTGTGATCTTCACCATGGTGGTGTTAGGGGTTGTCTTGAGGTACTATCAGGAACAGCGGGCGGACCACGCTGCTGAGGATCTCGAAGCCATGGTGAGCACAACGGCAACGGTGGTGCGGGAAGGACAGCCTCGAGAAATTTCGCTGAAGGAACTCGTCCCCGGCGACATTGTCGCCCTTTCCGCAGGAGACATGGTGCCAGCTGATGTTCGCTTGATGTCGGCTAAGGATCTTTTCCTTAACCAGGTTACCCTCACTGGTGAATCCCTGCCCGTCGAAAAGACGCCAGATTGACCTCCGGATAGCGTGAATAACGCCCTGGAGTGCGGCAGCATCAGCTTCATGGGCTTAAACGTAGACTCAAGCGCCGGAACTGCGCTTGTGCTCCATACCGGCAGCCAGACTTACTTCGGCTCGCTGGCTAGCTCACTGGCTGGTACGCGTGTGGTCACCAGTTTTGACAAGGGGATTAACGATTTCACCATGCTGATGATCAGCTTCATGGCGGTCATGAATTTTTAGGCGCTTGGCTTGCACGCTACGATGTTGTAGTGCTGTGGTACTGGTGTAAACCAACCATCAGGGTAATGCGGCCGCAGAGATGCTACGGCTCAGGACCAGCTTTACTGGTTTTCTGTTCAGATATCATGCCTACATCACACCGTGGCGAATTCCATCCACCCTTTCTCAGGTGATCGCCAAATAAATATGCGATCGTAGCCAATTATCTGGCGATAGATTTGTGCTCCGCAATTGAGTCTTTGGTGAATTTTGTGAGCTCAACCACGCGCGCTTGCCTTCGAACGAAGGGGGGCACTGCCAGGCGCGCCTGAGCTTCGTCTTCTGCTTCAATGATCGCCCAACCACTATGGACGCCTGCTTTGCATCCCCAGTCAAAGTTGTACAGGTAACCCATCGCGTAAACTTGTTCAACCAGTCTTTCGCAATCCACAGCTGAATGTGGTGTTTCGATGATGTATCTTTGCATATGCATACCCATGTTTACTTCACAATCTCACAAATATCAAATCCATTCTTTGTGTGATAAACAAAATAATTTAGACCTAGATTATCTGATTATAAGGGTGGAATTAAGGAATGTCAAGATGATTAAATAGCCCAATGCGAACTAATAAAAATAATAGGGCGGACTCCTATATTACACAAGCCCGCCCCTTTGCAACTTAAGACAGTATATTTTGTTTTACTGCCCCACCGAAGGGATGATGATGCTCCAGCGTAAACCGCCGTTGTCTGTATACACCAGGGCTACCTTGTTGCCAGCTGTGGCCACTGCCCATCCGATTTGCTCGCTGACGAAATCAAGCTGGGGTGTCCAGGTGATGTCGGTCAAGGCGGTCCAGGATTGGCCTCCATCGGTGGTCTGTCGCAATATAAAAGATGGAGCCCAGCCAGTATCAGCCGAGAAAAAGTACAGTGCGTCACCGGGGTAGGGGATCCCGCTCCAGGTACCGCCTCCGTTTTGGGTGGTGTAGATGTAGTAATCATTCTGTACCTGGGCGGAGCTGTAATTAACGCAGCGCACGCTCAGGTGGCCCAGATCATTGCCGAAGAAGAAGGGCTCGTATGAACCGCAGGCCATATCCATATTTTCGAACAGCCCGGTGGTGCCTGTCGGGTCGGGCAGGGTCACCGCCTGCCAGGTTGAGCCAGCATCGGTTGTTTTGAACAGCAGCACGCCAGCCTTTACCCCATTACAATCACCCGTCAGCCAGCCATGGGTGGCGTCGGTAAATACCATGTCATTCTTGCTACAGGATTGGACACCCCCATCAATGTACGGATCGATGATCCGTGTCCAGGTTTCCCCGCCATCCGGTGTGTGGTAGATGACGATATAGTCGTGGTTCATCCCCACACCCACGTGGGCCAGCAGCCAGCCGTTTTCACCCGCCACGAACTGCATCACTTCTGGTACATAGATCTCTGACAGGCCGGTCACATCCAGGGGTTGGCTGGCTGTCCAGCTGAGCCCGCCATCGGCTGTTCGCCAGACCACCGGGTTGCTGATTACCGGGTTACCGCCATTGATAAAATATGTCACCCAGGCAGTCTTGTCATCCTGGAAGAAACCCACCGCAGCTTTGCTTTGGTCAGCTGTGGAACGCGGTTCTGGTGGTGTGACGTCTTTCCAGGTGGTGCCCCCGTCGCTGGTGAACAACACGTGATCTCCCACCTGGGCTCCCAGGCTGCCGATCGACCATCCATTGGTCTGGTCGATCATATCGATGGTGGTAACGGTGAATTCCAGGCCTCCTGGATAATGCTGGATTGCATTCGCTGGGGTAGGGGTGGCAGTCGGGGTAGGAGGAACACGGATTGGTGTTCCTGTGGGCGGGATTGGCATGGGAGTTAATATGGCAGCTTGCGTAGGCGGGGGGCTGGTTACAACCGGTGAGCCGCTTGTTGCGCAGGCAGACAGTGAAATCATGAGCACGCTGAGAATGGATAGAGCGGGTAGTCTCTTGATCATACATTCCTCCAACGACCTATCAGCGCTTATTATAATGCGCACAAAATTTGAGCAGGGTTAGCCGTGAATAAGTGCGTCATCCCAATTAACGACATCAGGAGCGAGTTGGTTCCAGACCTCTCGCTCCTGATGGTTTACATGAATATCGGTGGATATGTTAAGCCATATTTTTTTACCTGTTTATCCAGGTTGGCATAAGAAGCCTATTTAAGGGGCAGAGTTGTTGTCGCACTGGCCCCGAATGTCCCCAACTTCTGGCCATTGACCATCACGGTGTAGAGACCGGGTGAGTATGTGCCCAGGGGGACGCTCACTGAGAAAGGTTTGAGTACATCGATACACCCTACAGCTGGGTCATACAGGCTGTATACCTGGATATTGATCACATGCGTGGCGGTCACTGGGCCTACCACGATCCTCAGGACGTGGCATGGATCGGGTAAATTCCCCACGATGTCAGCATAGACCGTGAGAGGTGAGGTGCTGACGACAACCAGGCGACTGCCTGTCATATTCAAGAACACCTTATCCTTGGTGAGATATATATCACCTGGTTGGGGCGAGTAACCTGCAGACGAGCTAATCGATTCTGCACTGATTGATGCTGTAGATGGTGCGCCTGCTAAACCCGGAGCACCTTCTTTGTTTACAAACGGGATAAACATGGCGTAAGGTGCAGCTGCTGGTGCTGCCGCCTGCAGGCCGCTTGTCGCTGCAGCTGCTGGTGCGGTAGATCCACTGACCACTACGACGAAAAGGGTCAGGATTGATAACAGTAATGGACCTTTGTTTTTCATGGTTAGCTCCTATAAAATTGATCCGTATTTTATATTTTTCTACTGAAATTTATCCGCTCGTGGGTGAAATGGGAAAGCGAACAAAGCTTTGAGCCGTCCCATGCGGAGGTTGATTGATATTCAGCACTCTGATATGTGCCCACCCCCTGGTAGTCAAATCGACAATTGAACATTTTTGTCAATGGTAAAACCAGGCGCAGGTCTATTAGCTCATGACGTTGATAAGGGCCTGTACCCGTGTAAATGCCTGGTTGGAAATGATCATCCTGCGGTTATTTTTTATTACAACGTACCTTCACCGCAGCTCACCCACTTAAGTCCAGTATACAGGAAGAACTGTTGTAATTTCATGAAAGTATTGTGAGAAATACGATAAAAACTGTCGCAATATTTGATGCTTTGGAATTACTGCGGATAGCTTGAAATGCTCGCCATGGTTGCGCATCGCGGTGGTTTTCGGTAAAAAAAGGCTGCCCCAAAATATTCTGGGGCAACCACAGGTTTATAACTTTCGCGCGAAGCTTATAGGTCAAATGGCTTAAACAGCTGGTCATTCACAAATACTTTATAGGGTCCCGGTGTAAGCCCGCCGAATGAGATGGTCGCTACAAAATCCTTGATGACCGTGATACAGGCCTTGTGGGGATCGTATAAGGAGTATGCCTCGAGGAAGATTTCATGGGCTTGCGTCCCCGTTAAAACGACCACGCGCAGTTGATGGCACGGATCCGATAAGTAGCCCTTCAGCTTAAGGCTCACCTGGGCAGGCTGCCCAGCTTCGATCACGATCTGGCTTTCGTCCAGGTCCAAGAAAACCTGGTCGCGCATCAGCCGATCATCACCTTCCTGGGGCTCATAGCCAGAAGATGGGATGAGATGGGGGTCAGCCTTCATCACGGCCCATCTGTTGAAGACATATTAATTCGTTCTTGGTACTCATTTGTGCAAGTTATAGACCGCCGCAAAGGCCAGTTGAAGCGCCTAGATATCGAATTCGCCCAGCAGCTCTCCATTGACATAAACTGAATAGTGCCCTGTGGTAAAGACCCCGATCGGGTAGATGACGTCGAATGGCTGGATAACCGTCACGCAGGCTGTTCCACCCGGATAGACACTGTAAACTTCCAGGTTGATCTTCCCACTGCTGTCGGCTGGGGTCATGACGATGCGCAGCTGGTGGCAGGGGTCAGGCAGATACCCCTTCAGGTCGGCATTCACTCCATTGGCCTCAGTGGCTGACATAAGCACCCGCGAGGTTTGCAAGTCAACCGTTGCCTCGCCACGCTTCAGCTTATTATCCGCTGGCTGCGGTGCAAACACGGTGTCGAATTGACCGAGTCGACTGTCATTAACAGTGACGGTATACTGGCCGCTTGCATAGCTACCCAGCGGGATCAAAGCGGTGAATGTCTCGATCTTTTCCACACATCCGGTGGTCGGGTCATACAGTGAATATGCTTCCAGGCTGATCGTATTGGAATCATCTGCAGGTGTGACCACTACCCGCAGGGTGTGGCAGGGATCTGGCATCGTGCCAACCAGGATCGCATTAGCCTCTGCTGGTTCGGTGGCGATGACCGTGAGCTGGCTGGCATTCATATCAACAGTCACCATGTCGCGCTTTAGGCTGCTGTCAGACGCCTGGGGTTCGTAACCCGATGCTTTGATCGCATTTGAGTCGCTACCCGAGCCACCAGGTGCAGGGTAGGCAGACGATGATGACTGGGTCGGCAGGCTGCCCGGCGCTGGATATGGGGTAGGGTTGCCCGATTGTGTGGGAGCAGTTTTCTGGGTTGGCGAGCTTGCTTGAGTTTGGGGTGGAATCTCATTTCCTTGTGACACGACCAGGGTTGGTGTGGCTGTAGCTGAGCAGGCAGCCAGCAGCAGGGAAATGAGCACAAGGATACTAACGCTTTTCAACGACATTCATACCTCCATGATTGTTATAGTTATAACGCTTTGCTGTAAAGATCTGTTCCTTAACCTTTAATCACCACCACGGGATGCAGGCGCGCAACTTTGCGTGCAATGCCTCCGCCTACCACTGCCTGCACCACCTGGTCGACGTCCTTATAAGCCTGTGGGGCTTCTTCGGCGAGCCCAGCCATGGAGCCGGCACGGATATGGATGCCATCCGCTTCCAGCTTGTTGCGCAGTGCCTCACCGCGCACGTTGCGCTTGGCTTCGTGACGGCTCATCAGGCGGCCCGAGCCATGGCAGCTGGACCCGAAGGAAAGCTCCATGCTGGCCTCCGTGCCCACCAGCACCCATGAGGCTGTGCCCATGCTGCCTGGCACAAGCACTGGTTGGCCGATCGGGCGGTATTCTTCTGGCAGCTCGGGTGAGCCCGGCCCAAAGGCGCGTGTGGCACCCTTTCGGTGCACGCACACCTTGATCCGCTCGCCCTCAATGATATGCGTCTCAATCTTGCCCATGTTATGGCAGATATCATACACCTGGTGCAGCTGCCAATCCTTCACCTTGCCAGCCAGCACCTGTTCAAATGCTCTACGGGCGCTGTAAGCCAGGATCTGGCGGTTGGCGAAGGCGTAGTTAGCCGCACAACGCATGGCTGCCAGGTAATCTTGCCCTTCCGGTGAATTGAGTGGAGCGCACACCAGCTCGCGGTCCACCAGGTGAATGCCGTAGCGTTTAACAGCCGCCTGGAATTCTTCGACATAATCGGTGCAAATCTGGTGGCCAAAGCCGCGCGATCCGCAGTGAATCTGCACGGCTAACATGCCTTGCTCCAGGCCTATCACCGAGGCAGCTTGCGGGTCGAATATCTGCTCGACAAGGTCGATCTCGATGAAATGATTCCCTGCCCCCAATGAGCCCAGTTGCGGCCGGCCCCGCTCTCGGGCACGTTTTGAAACCTTGGCAGGCTCAGCTCCTTGCACGCAGCCCGATTCTTCGGTACGTCGCAAGTCTGCTTCAGATGCCATGCCTTGTTTAAGCGCCCAGCGTGCGCCCTGCCTGCACACGGCTTCCAGCTCAGCCTCACTGGTCCGCACGGCGCCTTTCCCACCCACTCCGCTTGGGCAGTATTGATTAAGGGCTGTGGCAAGGTCATCCAGCCAAGGGCTAGCCGCATCAATGCTGATCCGCGAGCCCAGCAAGCGCACACCGCAGTTGATGTCATAGCCAATACCGCCAGGCGAGATCACGCCTTCCGGAAAGCGTGTGGCTGCCACACCGCCAATGGGGAAGCCGTACCCCTGGTGCATGTCTGGCATTACGATCACGTGTCCCACCAGCCCTGGCAGGGTGGCAGCATTGACTGCCTGTTCAAGTGATTTGTCCTTCATCACATCTTCGAGCATGCGCCGCGTTGCAAATAGCCGCACCGGCGCGCGCATGTCAGCCCGGAAGGTCTGGGGGATCTCCCATTCATAATCACTGATGCGTTTCAGATCCTGAAGCGTTACCATTTCGAATTCCTATACGTCAAATACGATACGAGTTCGCAATCCCTGGGATGTGGTTTGGATCAACAGGTTATGGTAGGTGACGGCCTTGATCTCCTTGTCTACTTTCACAATGCGTGAACCTTTCAGTTCAGCCTCCAGCTTATATCCTGAGCTGACCGTGATCGTAAACTGATCAAAGCCCAAGTTCTCATCCTCTTCCAGCCATAACAGCTCAGCTAAAAAGCGTACCAGCAGGCTTTCTGCATCGGCACTTTCCAGTTGAAGGGTACGCTGCTGGAACTCGGATGATTCCAGCTGCATGCCCGATAAGGTGTACATACCGCGCGCAGCTTGCTCGAGCAGGGAGGGCAGATCAGGTGCCCAAACTTCCATCTCCCAATCGGCAGTATGGGCAAGCTCGCGGAAACCAAATTCAGGCTGCATACGTCTAGGGAGTATACCGTATTTTTGTTTGCTCAGAATTCAGTACTGTATGAATAATATAAAAGATCTCTCATGTAAGGGCTGGGTTTTGCTCACGAAGTGCCCCAGGGATGTGGTTAAATTATGGATATGCATTGGATAGAAAATTCATTGGGCCGCCTGGAAAGGCAGCTGCGCGAATTGATCGAGGGCAAGCCTGGTTCCCATGGAAATCCAGGCAAGTTTGCTCAACAGCTTGAACGGGAGCTCCTGACCGCAATGGAATCGGAGGTTGGAGCCACGCCCTTGGGCAGCTTCCCAGCCGGTGGGTCGCCTCTCGCACCCGATGAATACACCTTGCTCCTTCCCAGGCAGGAAGCAGAGCAGCTACTCACGCACCCTGGTGAGATAACCAGGTTAACCGACCGGTTGAAGGTCAGTGCAGCTGACCATGGCTACCTGTTCAATTGCGAGCCGGTCCTGAAAGTTGTGGCAGTCCCTGAGCTCGAAAAGATCAAGGTCTTGGTCGAATTTAGTCAGAACAGCTTGGGAGACTCAAGAACATCGATTGTTAAAGATTGCTCAGAAAAGCCCTCTCAACCCATCCCAGGCAGCTTACCCAAAGCATTTCTGATTATTAATGGATTGCACACCTGCCAGCTGAAAAGCCCCGTGGTTAACCTTGGCCGGGATCCTGCCAACCAGGTGTGTATTGATGATGCGCGTGTATCCCGCATGCATGCCCAGCTGCGCGTGATCCAGGGCCGGTATGTGATCTTCGACCTGGATTCCACTGGCGGTACGTTCGTCAATGGCACATCTGTAAAGCAACAAGCCCTTAACCCTGGGGATGTTATCCTCCTGGCAGGTGTGCCCCTGGTTTACGGGCAAGACCAGGATGCTCCATCCAGCCTCACCCAGGAGATGGCCGCAGCTTCTCCACCACCCGAATTGCTGTAAAGGTATAATCGACCTGTGAGCGCCATCGTCTTATTAGCCTTACGGGTCTTCCTAGCTCTGTTGCTGTACAGTTTCCTCGGTTTTGTGGTCTACACCCTCTGGCGAGATATGAAACAGCAAGGGCATCTTCTGGCCGCGCGCCAGCCCCCGCCCTTGGTCTTAACCAATCTTGCGACAGATGAACCAGTCCCACATTATTACGAGCAGGCTGTGATCATCCTGGGCAGAGGAGAAACCTGTGATTTCGAGGTCACTGACCAGACCGTCTCCACACGCCATGCCAGGCTGGCTTATCGTAAGCAGCAGTGGTGGCTTGAAGACCTGGCATCCACCAATGGCACGTTTCTCAACGGTGAAGCGATCACCTCGCCGGTGGTGATCACCCATGGCGATGAGCTCAAGCTTGGGCAGCTGGGGATCCGGGTTGAGCTTGGTCAAAAAACAAAAAACCCGGCGGGCTGAACAAGGTCATCTCACCAGGTTTTTGGTTAATCATGGTTATTACGGGGCTGGAGTAAAACTGGTCAGCTGCATCCCATCGTTGAAATCGATCCCAGTGACATGGCTGATACCCTCACTCTTGATCATGCCGATTCCGGGTGCATACCAGCTTGAGGTGGTATACGTCCCCGCCAGCACACGGAAGACACTCACCTCCACGCTTATGGTAGTATCCACTTGCAGGGCGTTGTAAGTGCCATACGGGACGCTTACACTTTCGAAGCCAACCGCTGTGTGATCGAATACGAACCTTCCGTTGACATTAAGATTTTGCGATGAAGCTTCAAAATCTGCTGTCTGTTGCCACGTATCTCCAGGGGCCACGTTGGCTGGCAACGTCAGGCCACTATTTGAGGTCAATTTGACGTCCACCAGTGGACTCGGCCCACTGAGCAGTGCCCCGGCATACTGAGAGACGGGATCACCTGCTGTCAGGCCGGCAGCCGTACAGGAGTAGGTGAGTGAGAAAGGGATATTGGATAAGTTGGTATCCACCGTAAAGGAATCAGCACTGGAATTTGTTACTGTGTCGGTCCGGGTGTACGCACCGGTAGCCGAGTTATTCCCTGAGTATGTCCAGGTGTTGCCCGTGGTGTTGGGAAAATACTGGTTGTAGCAGATCGAAGTTGGTGTGGGTGATAGTGCAGGTACCACAGGTGCTGAGCCAGGCTGTGATTGGTCTACCGAGGCTTGACGCTCCGGTAGGTTGCAGGCTGAGAGAGTAAGGATCGAAATGACCAGGACTGCAACAATAAGCAATGATTTTCTATGCATTTTCATCTCCTAGGATAAAACCGCTGGCATTATACTCCCTTTAGGAAGGCAAAACCGCTGACTTGGTCTGCATTACTTTAAGATTTGCTTAACGAAGCCATTCGACCCAAAGCTGAAGTAATACCCTGAAACGGGTTACTCCTTGCTAGACGTCTTCGAATGGCTGGTGGTTCCCCGGATTACACGCTGCTCTCCTGGCAGGTGATTGCTTTGACGCCTGTTGAGCGGCATTGTAGCCAGGGGCAAGGCAGGAGAAATTATGGTATCATGAGAGTCCCCAGGCTGACCGGATGACCGCGGTGGACATGTCCATCGAGGAAAGTCCGCACTCCACAGGGCAAGGTGCCGGGTAATTCCCGGGACGGGGAGCCTCCACGAACTTTGTGTGGGCAACCTGACGGATCGGGCCACAGAAACAGACCGCACCCTGCTCCTTCTCATCTCCCAAGTTCTCTCTTCGAGTCTTGGGGGTTGGGAAGGGGCAGGGTGTAAGGGTGAAAAGGCGGCGTAAGAGACCACCGGCGCAGGCGGCAACGTTTGCGGCCAGGTAACCCCCATCTGGAGCAAGGTCAAGCAGAGCTGATCCCTCTGGGAGGCGGCGGCTCGTCGCCTGGACCGCAAGGTCCGCAGGCTCGGGTAGACTGCATGAGGTGTGAGGTAACTCACACCCTAGAGAGATGGTCATCGGTGCAGGGCAACCTGCATGCACAGAATGCGGCTTACAGGCTGGCCTGGGGAAAAGACTTACTGATTTATCGGACTTGTTGGATGCATATCCTGCTGGCCCTCATCCCCGCTGATCGCTTACATCGGGATATTCCTTGCCGTTCGCAGGCCTTCCAGGCCAGACGGTTGGACAGTCCAGCATTCTCGTGGCTCCCCGCGTGGATTTAGTTTTTTCCAATGCCCCAAGTGAGCAGGCCGTCTATACCAAATTTACCGATGTGATCAAGAGTCGAGGCTGCACCAATGTGGGAGTAATGCTCAAGGGTGATGACCCAGAATACCTACTGTGGGTTCTGATGGGAGCTCCACGCAGCCAGGCTACGCTTGAGTGGATCGTGAGTGGTTCCACCAGCCGATATAGCCCACAAGAGTTCCAACCCTGTGCCATCATCTGCAACGGCTGCACCCTTGATCAATCGCCTCTGCGCGGTCTTGAGATCGCCCAGCAGGTGAGTGACCTGTGGCTCTACCTGCCACCTGGTGAATAGGAAGGAACACGTTTATCTTCGATTAGAATGGACTATCCGGGGGAAGCTTACGGGTTTGTATCTTGCTCTTGACCCCTGTGTGTTTCCAGGTTAGTGAATTCTCATCTCACGTGCAAGATCGCGCATGATGTACAAAGTTATAATCATAACTTGCGGTAGATCATCTACCTGTGATATGGCAAAATGATGGATATTTACCAGGTGATTAGCAATTGCGGTACACCTGAGTGAATAAGGATTAGTATATATACTGGGGGAAGGCTGAATAACATGGATACCATTCCATATACAATTGCGACGAGCATTGACGGTAACACTTGCGACTCATGGAAAGAGATGCTGCAGTCCAGGCAGCTGGTGATTGCTTCCAACCATGGGCCGGTGACTTTTCATAAGGATGAGAACGGTGTCATCCAGCCGCAGCGTAGTGGTGGCGGTGGCCTGGTCACCGCGCTCTCTGGCATCGCCCAGCATGTGGACGCTTGTTGGATATCAAGCGCCCTGACCGACGAAGATAAGGCATGGCAGGGTGGCAGTGTGCCCATCGGCGATGACAACAGCTCGGTCAAGCTGAAATTCGTCACCTCTGAAGACACGGCATATGACGGCTATTACAAGGTGATTGCCAACCCCCTGCTATGGTTTTTACAGCACTCCATGTGGGATATTTTCCGCTCGCCCACTATCGATCGAGTCACCTGGCAGAACTGGCAAAATGGCTATGTGGTGGTCAACCGTTTATTTGCCGAAGCCATCGTCAGGCAGATCAGGGCCAGCTCCAAGCCTTCCTTAGTGATGCTCCAGGATTATCACCTGTACCTGGCGCCCTTTTATATCCGCCGGGTCCTGCGGCCCAACCCAGCCTACACACTGATGCATTTCGTCCACATCCCATGGCCTGGTGCAGAAGATTGGGGGTTTTTACCGCCCCGCATGCGCCAGGGTATCCTGGAAGGTTTATTGGCTGTTGACCTGTTGGGCTTCCAGACCCGGGAAGACGGTTTGAATTTCATCCGCACCTGCGAGTCTCATCTGGCCAATGTGCATGTCAATTTTAAACAGGGGCGGGTATGGTATCACAACCATGCCACACATGTGCGCGATTTCCCGATCTCGATCGACGTAAACGCTCTCAAGCGGATGGCTGAAACGGAAGAAGTAGCCGAGCAGCGTAAGTCTCTGCTTGACCAGTTTAGAGCTATGCAGCTCATCTTGCGTATCGACCGTATCGAGCCCAGTAAGAACATCGTGCGCGGTTTCCAGGCATTTACTGAGATGCTTGAGCTTTACCCTGAGCATCGAGGCAAGGTCCAGTTCCTGGCATTGCTGGTCCCTTCCCGGATGGAAGTGGAGGAGTACCAGAATTACCTAAATGAGCTGATGGGCGCAGCTGGTCAGGTTAATGCGCAATTTGGTGACGGCGAGTGGGAACCGGTCCGGGTGGTGGTAAGCGAGAATTACCCGAGGGCGATTGCAGCCATGCAGCTCTATAACGTGTTGCTGGTCAACTCGATCGCCGATGGAATGAACCTGGTCGCCAAGGAAGGGCCAGTGGTTAACCAGCAAGATGGTGTCCTGGTTCTGTCTGATCGCACTGGTGCTCGCCAGCAGCTTGAATCAGGGGCCCTGGTTATCCCTCCCCTGGATATCTCTGCTACCGCAACTGCCCTGCACCAGGCATTGGTCTTGCCGGATGCGGAACGCAAGCTGAAAGCCGAGCGTCTGCGTAGCCTGATCGAACGCGAGGATATCGTGGATTGGCTGTGTAAGCAGCTGGATACCATTATCAGGCTGAGGTTATGAAGATCGCCATCCTGCATTATTCAGTTGCCCCGGTTGTGGGTGGGGTTGAGGCGGTCATACAGGCTCACACCCGTTTATTGCTGGAGGCTGGCTACGATGTTACCTTGGTCGCAGGTAGTGGGGATCAGGCTGCCCTACCGGAAGGCGCCCGATTCATCCAAATCCCGCTCATGGATACGCGCGACCCGCAGGTTATGCAAGCCAGCCAGCAGCTTGAGCTCGGGCAGGTACCAGGAAATTTTGATGACTTATCATTAGGCCTCGAGGCTCCATTGGCGGCGGCCCTGCAAGGTCAGGACATCACCATCATCCACAATATATTTACCAAGCATTTCAACCTGCCACTGACTGCCGCGCTGGCGCGTTTGTTGGATCGCGGCCAAATCAAGCATTGCATTGCCTGGTGCCATGATTTCACCTGGACCAGCACGCATTCACAGCACACGGTACATAGTGGTAATCCATGGGACCTGTTGCGTACCTACCGGGACGATGTCCGATATGTGACCGTTTTAGAATACCGGCGGATGGAGCTGGCTGGGTTGTTCAACTGCCCGCCCTCACGCATCCAGGTGGTGTATAACGGTGTGGACCCGGTCAGCCTGCATGGGTTTTCTGCCGAGGGGGTATCCCTACTCAGCCGGCTGGGTGTGCCCGAATCTGACCTGGCGTTATTGATGCCGGTGCGTATTACCCAGGCAAAAAATATCGAGTTGGCTTTCCGGGTTGTATCCAGTCTGCAAAAACGGGGCATCCGGCCGACATTGGTCATCCCTGGCCCACCCGACCCGCATGACGCACAGAATATGGCGTATTACCAATATCTGCTCGAGCTGCGCCACGAGCTGGGAGTGGACCATCAGGCGCGTTTCGTTTACGAATCGGGTCCTGACCCGGATTCAGGGTATGTTATCGGCGCGCCCTTGGTGAATGAGTTATTCCGTGCCTGCGATGTGTTATTCTTGCCCAGTCACCGTGAAGGCTTTGGCATGTCCATCCTGGAAGCTGGGCTGGTGGGCATGCCCATCTTCACCACGGATATCCCCGCCGCCCACGAGTTTGGCCAGGGAGATATCGTGTGTTTCTCAGACCAGGATCCGCCTGATCAGGTAGCAGGGTTGATCATGGATTGGTTCAATCGCAGCCCAGTCCAGAAACTCCGCCTTTGCATCCGCCAGCAATTCACCTGGCAGGCGATCTTCCACAATGCGATCAAGCCTTACCTCACAGGAGGGGAGCCAGCTTGAGGTTTTCCTCAGAAAATGAGCTCAACCAATGGGTCTCCGAAGCCGAGCGTGTTTGGTTGTTCTTGGATTATGATGGCACCCTTGCGGATTTCACGCGTACCCCCGATATCATTAAGCCCGACCCACGGCTGATCGACCTGGTCCGGCGCCTGGTGGGTAAAAGCGCCCTGCATGTGGCGATTGTTTCAGGACGGAGCCTGCATGATATCCAGGCGTTACTGCCTGTAACCGGCCTCTTCCTGGCCGGTACGTATGGGATCGAGGTGCTGACGCCCACAGGGGAACGCATCCAGCGCGACGATTTTGCTTCCGTGCGTCCCTATCTCGAAAAGCTCAAGCCGCTCTGGGAGGAGATCATCGCCGGTCGCGAGGGTTATTACCTGGAAGATAAAGGTTGGTCACTGGCCTTGCATGCCCGGTTTGCGCCTGAAAAAGAAGCCAGGCGGGTAATATCTACAATTCAGCAAACATTGAATGAAGATTTGATCACCGATGAATACCGCCTGATCAAGCAGAAGAAATTCCTGGAAGTGTGCTCCGCCAGGGCGCATAAAGGGAAAGCCGTTTCATTTTTGCTGAACAGCTTCCCCCTGCCTGGGGCACGCCTGGTGTACATCGGGGATGACACCAATGATGGCGAAGCTTTTGAGACAATCCATGCCAAAGGCGGCGTGGCGATCGCAGTGGCGCAGTATTTTGGTTATATTCGCCCAGGCGGTGGTGATTATGTGCTCAAATCGCCTAAAGAAGTCCGCCGTTGGTTGGAGAACCTGACCCACTGGTTTTAGAGCAGACCTCCATTCACCCTGGTAACATTTACAAGATCTGCAATTGTTTTTGCTGATATTGCCCAGCATGGCGAGGTCATTGCTGCACCGTCAATTCGCGGCTATATAGGCAAAATTGCCTATTCGCACACCCGTCAGATGGCGCTCTGCCTCGCCTTACCCTCCCCGTATAATGTTGCAACGATTCCATTCCCGGAGGGTGCATTGTTGAAATCGAGATTTTTCTCCAGGTTGTTCCCATTCCTGGCGCTTATAGCCGTATTTTCGTTGGTGTTGACTGGTTGCAGCCGTTCATCCACCAGCCAGCCGGAATTGCAGATGGCTTCCATGGATAGCATGCCCTCAGACGTAACCTCGGCTCCCAGCGTGGTACAGCAGGCTTACCAATTTGCCGCTGCCAACCCTGAGATAATGAAACAGATACCCTGCTACTGTGGCTGTGGTGACATTGGCCATACTTCTAATTACGCTTGCTACATCTCAGGTGTTGACAGCACTGGGAAGCTCACCTTCGACTCGCATGCCCTGGGTTGCTCGATCTGTGTGGATATCACCCATGATGTGATGCGCCTCCATCAACAAGGGCAGCCCGTTCTCGAGATCAAGACCTACATAGACCAGAATTACGCTCAGTATGGTCCTTCCAACATGCCGTAAATCATCCCAAACCTGCGCATGAAACCGAGCACCTGGTGGCACTGGCTGGTACTGTTCATCGTCGGGGTGGCGATCCTGTTCATCCCTATCCCGGCGCGTGCTTCCACACCGGTTGAGCGGGTCATCCATATCGATGCCAGCCGTTTCGAATATAGCCCGTCGGTTTTACACGTCAATCCTGGCGATCGGGTAACCATCGAGTTGACTGCCACAGACGTGGTTCATGGGTTGGTTATCGATGGCTACAACCTGCAAACCACCGCTGACCCTGGCCAGACAGCCACGCTCAGCTTTACTGCTGACAAAGCTGGCAGCTTCCGCTATCACTGCACGGTCACCTGCGGAAACATGCACCCCTTCATGGCCGGAAAACTCGAAGTGGGGCGTAATACCCTCCTTTTGCGCTCGTTTGCCTTGCTAGGCTTGGCATTGATTGCCGTGGTCTGGAAGAGCTCGAGATGACCCGCTTGCAGGAAATCCCTTGGGTAGGTGAGCTGGATGTTAATTTACCCCAGGCGCCCACGCAGCCCGGGACTGTGGCTTCCCGGCGGATCAACCTGTATCGAATTCCCTGGCTGAGACCCGTCTTGGAATCACGCTGGCCGCAGTTCACACTCCGCTTGCTCACCTTGATGGGATTCTTATTTGTGCTCACCACTGCCCTGCTCGGTCCGCGCGTCGGGAGCCATAATTTCGCCATCATCATGGTGTGGATTGCCTGGTGGACCACGCTCAAGCTGGGTTTTATCCCCCTGGGTGGGCGTTCATGGTGCAGTATTTGTCCCATCGCCCTGCCGGGAGATTGGCTGCAGCAAGGAGGAATCTTTACTAAGCGATCCCGCAAGCTTGGGTTAGGCTTACGCTGGCCAAAATGGCTGCGTGGGAGCTGGTTGCAATCCGCAGGCTTCCTGTTGATCGGTTTGTTCAGTGCCGTCACACTGACTGATCCGCACGTGACCGGTTGGGTGCTTTTAGCGATCTTTGTCCTGGCAATCGCGATGAGCCTGGTCTTCGAAAAGCGCGCTTTCTGCAGCTATCTATGCCCGATCGGTGGCTTCAGCGGGATGTATGCCAAGGCAGCGCCAGTGGAAGTGCATGTGATCGACAAGCAAGTCTGCCGCGAGCATGGCGATAAATCGTGTTACCGGGCCTGCCCATGGGGTATCTACCCGGTGGCGATGCTGGATGCTTCGGCCTGTGGGTTGTGCCTGGAATGCTTGCGTGCCTGCCCACAAGACAACCTGGCTTTGAACCTGCGCCCATATGGCACCGATTTGGAAAAGCCTGCGCACTCGGCCCGCCTGGATGAATTCCTGCTGGCGTTAGTCATGCTGGGTTCGGTGTTGGCTTTCTCCGCTTTGTTCCTTGGGCCATGGGGTTGGCTCAAGCTGAGTGCGTTCAATATCGGGAGCATGCCGTGGGTGATTTATGCTGCAGGTTTCCTGGTCCTCAACCTGGTCATCCTGCCAGCTTTGTTCATTGCCTGTGTCTGGCTATCCAGGCAGATCGCCCATTCCCAGAAATCGCTTTCCAGTTTGGTTGCCAGCCGCGCTCAGGTTCTCTTACCGCTCGGGCTGATGGCCTGGATCGCCTTCACCATTTCGTTTGCTTTGCCAAAATTGACCTACCTCCTGGGGGTATTGAATGACCCCTTCGGTTGGGGATGGCGTATCCTGGGCATGAACAACCCGATCAACACCCCGGACGTCTCGGGTGCGAGCACCCTCCTGCAGGTCTTGATGCTCCTGGTTGGCTTATTGTGGGCTGGGAGTGTGGCACGCAAGCAATCACGTAGCTCTGGCAGCTCCAGGCTGTTACCCGAGCTGCCTGTGTTGGCCTTTTGCCTGGCTTTCAGCTACGCCATGTTATGGCTTTTGGTAGGCTAACGATGATCAAAGAATGGATCGCACGTGGAGCAATTCTCGTGGGGCTGGCACTGATCATCGCCATCCCGGTCCTGCACACCGCCCAGGGTTCGGATGCGATCGAGCTACATGCCCGTATGGCTGAGGCAGGTGGTTGGACGCCTGAAAACCTGACCGTCAAGGTTGGGGAGCCGTTGCACTTGCGGCTCACCTCCGACGATGTGACCCACGGTTTCGCAGTCGGCCAGCTTGACCAGCCAGCCTTGGAGCTAAAGCCGGGCGAACCGGTGGATGTCACCCTCGTGTTTTCTAAACCTGGCAAATATACATTTTATTGCACACGCTGGTGCAGCCTCAACCACTGGCGTATGCGGGGCACCATCGAGGTAATCGACCCGCAAGCCCAGCCTGAGCCTGCTATACCGCCCCTTTACGTCCAGCTTGGGTTGGATATCGATACGGTACACCAGGCTGGCACCATCCCCGCCACCACCCCATCCGCCTGGCGGGGTGCCTTGCTCAAGCAAGATATCCCTGAAGAATACACCAGTCGAGATTACTATCGATCTCATTCCCCCCTTGACCTATGGACTGCATTAAGAGGCGAGTCCGCCAATCGCTTCCTGACCGACCAGCAGGTGTGGGACCTGGTCGCCTGGGTCTGGCAGGCCAACACCACCCCTGCCGAAATACAGGCTGGGAAGCAGTTATTCACTGCTAATTGTGCTGCCTGCCATGGTGAGAAAGGAGCAGGAGATGGAGTGTTTGCTGACCAGCTTGCTCACCCTGGCCAGGCAACCGGCCAGGTTACCGGTGAGCACACCCAGCCTCCCGCAAATTTGACTGACCCGGCCCAGATGCTCTCTGCCAGCCCAGCTCACCTGCAGGGTAAACTCATCCGGGGTGGGATGGGCACTGGCATGCCCTCGTGGGGGGCGATCTTCACCGATGATCAAACCTGGGAGCTAATTTCGTTTTTATGGACATATCAATTTAACTTGGAGGTACACCCATGAGTCAAAACAAACTCAAAAGATCCCATAAGCAGCGCAACCGATCCAATCTATGGCCGGTCATCCTATTGGTCGCAGGTGGATTATTAGTCATTGGTGCATTTATTGCCTTGAGAAAACCCGCTCCTACCCTGGCAGCCATCGAAGTCAAAGGCTCGCCCAGCTTGCAAGTGGACCAGGAGAAGGTCGACCTGGGTGATGTTAAGTTGGGTAAGACCGTTGAGGTCACCTTCAAGCTGACCAATGTAGGTGACCAACCGTTGCGCTTCTCAAAAGCCCCATATGTTGAAGTCGCGGAAGGTTGTTGACCGCCCACACCGGCCATCGGTTCGATGGTTCTCAAACCCGGCGCAACGACCATGCTGGCCATGAAGTTCATGATGCACGAAGGAATGGATGGACAGCACGATTTCCGCGTGCACCTGCCCAACAATGACCCCGCCTGGGGTGACCGAACCCTCACGGTGTTATCCAACTGGGTGCCATGATTGGCTGGTTTATTTTCTCTTCATACTTTCAATTAGTATTGGCTTGAAATCCCATGAATGTTGGCTCTGTTTTGTGTGTGATGGACCTGGATTGTGCCGCAGCCGTCACCTGGATGACGAATAAGGTCAGCCAGGCAGGCCTGGTTGTGATACGCACCTTCGACTTACAAACCACCCGCTATGGCGCCGCCTCTTGTCCATGTCCGCAACATGGCACGGATGATTGTGATTGCCAGATGGTGGTTTTATTGGTCTATCAGGATCATCACCAGCCGCTCAGCTTGATTGCCCATGGATATGACAGCCAGACCACTTTCTCGGTGGTGAATACTCCAGAGCAGCGGCCCGACCCTGCTCTAGCACAATTTATCCACGGGCTTTTACGTGCTCCAATGAACTTTTCACGCTAATCGATATCTTCCCAATCAAATCTTAAGAATTCGCTTAGAGAAAAGGGGGCGCGCTACTGGAATGTTATACTTCTGCTACCTGTTATCCTTTAACGTAGGGCACGGATCTATGACATCTTCAATAAATATCATGCGCGTTCTGCTGGCAGATGATCATGCCATTGTGCGGGCAGGCATCCGCCAGTTCCTCGAACGCGCCGGTGATATCCAGGTCATCGCTGAAGCTGACGACGGCGACATGGCTAAGGAGCTGATCCAGCGCGATCTACCCGATGTGGCCGTGCTGGATATCCGCATGCCGAAATCCAGCGGGATCGATGTCACTCGCTGGGTTCGGGCGAATTTCCCTACGATGGGTGTGCTGGTCCTCACCGCTTATGATGATGACCCATATGTGGTGGCAGTCCTGCAGGCGGGTGCCAACGGCTATGTAATGAAGACAGCTTCCCCCGATGAAATTGTCGAAGCGGTGCGCGATGTATACGCCGGGAAGTCGGTCCTGGATCCGGTCGTAACCCAAAAGCTCCTGGCCCATATCAGCCAGCCAGGCAGTACGTATCAGGTTGAACAGCTCACCGAGCGTGAGCTCGAAGTGCTTACCCTCGTTGCCAGGGGGTATACCAACAAGGCCATTGGGGTGCAGCTGGATATCAGCGATCGCACGGTTCAAGGGCACCTGGCCCACGTTTTCAATAAGCTGCAAGCCAGCAGCCGCACTGAAGCGGTGATGCGGGCCGTCTCCTTGGGCTGGATCTCCCAGGCTATTGGGACCATCACAGAAGAATGACCCGCTGATGATCCAAAAGAATCAAGCAAAAAAAACCAGGTTACCTGCGATGGGGCTGGTGCTGCAGCTGTTTGCCATCATCCTGCTGCCCCTGACGCTGCTCCTGATCGCCATCACATTTGGCAGTCTCGCTATCCACAACCAGGCGATGCGTAATATGGTGGGTGAGCGGGATGCTTCGGCAGTCCGTGCCGCTGCCGCAGCTTTGAATGCCCAGATTGAGGGCAGGACAAAGCTGCTGGATGTTCTGGCAGCTGCATCTTCTACGCAAAGCCCTCCATCCAACCCCGATCTGTTGAATAGCATTGACAGCCTCGCATCGGATTATGACGCCGGCTTAGTGATTTTTGATGGATCAGGAGTGATCCGAGAGTTGAATGGTGACCGTCAAGTATGGCAAGACTTGACCAGTGATTCTGCTTGGGCGAAAGTCTATACACAGCTGAAATATCAACCTGGTAAGCTCGTAATCACCAATAATCCGAGGACCGGTGAGCATGTGGGTCTTCTTTCAGCTGAGACTGGTTCCAGCAACTTTCTGGTTGGTGCATTTTCTATTGACAAGCTGGTTGGAAGCACCCTGGGTGAGAGCTTGCCCTACGGTGCTGAAATGTCCATCCTATTGGCAGGTAGCGATGGTCAGATCCTATATCATACTGGTGATCTACCTGACCAGAGCCCGGACCATCCCGGCATTGCCCAAGCCTTGCAAGGTCAGAGCGGCATTATGTACGTCAAGGTGGGTGGGGATGAGCACGTAACTGCCTATAGCCCGGTCAGTGCCGCTGGGCTGGGGTTGGTCACCGAGGAGTCATGGCAGGCGCTTGCCACACCTACCTTGCGGGCTTCGCAGATCACCCCACTCATGTTAGTCCCGGCGGTGTTGATCATGCTGGTCGCACTATGGTTTGGCCTCAGCCAGGTGGTGAAACCCTTGCAGGCCCTTGAAACACAGACGGCTACCCTGGCGAAGGGTGATTTCCGGTCTATTCGCCAGCCAGTTGGAGGCATTTCCGAAGTTCGCCACCTGCAAGATGGACTGATCCAGATGGCTGACAAGGTTGAAGAAGCCCAGCGCAGCCTGCACGGCTATATCGGGGCCATCACCGAGGCCCAGGAAGATGAGCGGCAGCGCCTGGCGCGTGAGCTGCATGACGATACGCTGCAGGCCTTGATTGCATTGAAGCAGCGTGTTCAGCTAACCCAGCTGGAGCAGGTATCCGCTGGTGCACCTGCCACCCCCCAAACCCCAAAACTCGGAGAGGTTGTAGGCCTTATCGAGCAAACCATTGAAAACCTGCGCCGCCTCACCCGGGCGATGCGCCCTGCCTACCTTGAAGACCTGGGATTGGTGCCTGCCCTGGAGGTCCTGGCGCGTGAAGCGAGCCAGGGGATGGGTTTCACGGTCGAATTTCACCACCAGGGCAACGAAATCCGCCTGGATGCATCTAAGGAACTGGCACTTTACAGGATCGCACAGGAAACCTTGAGCAATATCGCCCGCCATGCCCAGGCCAGGCATGCCAGTCTCTCGATAACCTACCTGCCGCAGTCGGTTCAGCTGCAGGTCGATGATGACGGGACAGGTTTTATTATGTTGGGGAATACTTCTGAATATGCAGCCGAAGAGCATTATGGTCTGCTTGGCATGCACGAGCGGGCAGAGCTAATTGGAGCAGCCCTCCAGGTTCGATCAGCTCCCGGCAGGGGTACCACCATAACTGTCACCCTGCCTGTGCAGGCCGAGATCTTTGGTGAAAAAGGAGAATAAGCCATGGCAAGTTATGGGATACACACAAAATTGACTGGTACATTGGAAGAAGTGAAGGCGAAGGTAGTGGAAGCCCTAAAAACCCAGGGATTTGGAGTATTGACCGAGATCGATGTGCAGAAGACCATGCAGGTCAAGCTGGGTGTGGAGTTCAAGCCCTATCTGATCCTGGGGGCATGCAACCCTCGTTTTGCTTATCGAGCCCTGTCTGCTGACGAATTGATCGGTTTATTGCTGCCTTGCAATGTGATCCTTCGGCAGGATGCAGATGGGATCGAGGTAGCCATCCAGGACCCTGAGGTGATGTTCAGCGTGGTGGATAAGGACATGCAGCAATCCATGGCAGGTTTCTCCCAGGAAGTGAAGCAAAGCCTTCAATCTGCACTGCAGTCGCTTATGAACTGATTGCTCGTTGAGAAATTTCGAGTTATTAAGAATGGTTTTGGTTTTCCAGCTTATTATCTGGATGAGTGAACTATAGATGAAAAGAACTCTTGTGTTGGTCGTTGCGCTGTTAGCTGTTATCCTTTCAGCTTGCCAGGCTGCCGCCCAGCTTCCTACCAGTTCAGCTGGGGTAGCCGGAACGACAGTTCCAGCTACTGATGGTACATATACCAACGTGAGCGTTGCTGAGTTGAAAGCCATGCTCTCAAACAAGGATTTCACCCTAGTGAATGTGCACGTCCCCTTTGAAGGGAATATCCCTGGCACCGATTTATCCATCCCCTATGACCAAATTGCCGAAAACCTGGAAAAGCTCCCCGATAAGTCCGCCAGGATCGTTTTATATTGCCGGAGTGGCAGAATGAGTGCCATTGCCGCCGAAACTCTGGTAGGGTTGGGTTACATCAATATCATCAACCTGGATGGAGGCATGTCTGCATGGGAAGCAGCCGGTCTGGAAATTCAGCACTGACTTGTCATCACCACTTAATCTATTCGTGGTATAAATATATTTATAAAGGAGTGTAAACAATGGAAATAGATCCTGTATGTGGCATGATGGTCGACCCCAAGACTGCCGCCGGTAAATCGGAATATCAAGGCAAAACCTACTATTTCTGTGCATCAGGCTGCAAGAAAGCCTTCGACAAGGAACCGCAGAAATATATATCCGGCCAGGCCGATAAACCAAAAATGCATGCTGCCTGATCTGACCCCGTAACTCCAACCTGCAGTTTATTGCCAAACAGCGGGCTGTCACATAGAATATTGTGACAGCCCGCTGTTTATGGTTAGTGTTTTTCTTTTACCAATCTCTGGAAAGCTTGCTGCGCAGCTTGTGTCGATGGGTAGAGACGCAGCACTGCTGCATCTCTACGTTACTAACCTCAATTTTATGGTTAGAAATGTACGCTAAGGCTGGGCACCTGCCTCGATGCGTTTGATCGCACCTTCAGCAATGGATTGAATATACTTGAATGTAGCCAGGTAACCCGGTGCATCGCTTTCACACGAGCTGAATAGAATTTTGATCAAGTATTTTCCATTTACCTTTTCTACCCCATAACCATCACCCTTGGTACAGTCCTGGACGTTCGCATACTTTGTTATAAGGAATACGTAACCATCACTATCATCACGGAGCATGGTAATCTCATTTTTCATCTCCGCAGAGAGATCTGGGTGCGCATTCCATTCATTCGCCTGATCGATATATCCAGTGAAGTTTTCCTTCAAGCCCTGGTAAAACCCCTCCAGCTGATCGGCTTTATAAGCCACAATACTGATATAGACGGTTTCAGAGAGCCCATGAGCGCCTGTCGTGGAATAACTACAAGTCAGGGAAGGACCGTCATAGATATCATCGACATATTTGGCAATATTGATCGGGTTAAAAATTATCCCACTCATGCTGCAGTCCGATTCTAAGAAACCACCTGATGTATCCTGCTGGATGACCGGGCTCACCGAGGCTGGAGGCGGTTCAACCGGATCGCTGGCACTGAAGACCTTATTGAGCGGAGTAGTATTACACGCTAGGCTTATAAGTATGGGGATACTAAGTAAAAAAAGAAAAAGCCGGTTGTTGTTCCGCATAGGGCTCCTTTTGATCACAGTCCTTTATGGATTCGATGATGGTTGGTTAATTATATCGGGAGAACTAGAACGGTCAATCGGTCTAGGTGGTGAATTTGATAATAAATAGAAGGAGCAAATCTCCAAAAATGTCACCTGAACCGAGAACGCAGCCTTTTACTATGGGAACTGCGTGAATGATATTAGCTAAATGGCGTATACCAGAGCACGCAATTGTGCGCTTTACTGGCGATGACTTAATGGGTAAACTGGAATTGGAACCAGGAGGTGAACCATGATGTACGGTATGTTTGGTTTTGGTTGGTTGACGATGCTGTTGGTGATGGCTATACCCGTGCTGTTAATCGTCTTGTTAATTGGGTGGGCCGCGGGTGGGTTTCAAAACCTGGGGCAAAGCCTGGGTAGTGCCCCGAATCCGGTCCAAGAACACTATTCCGCTACTAAGGGGCCTTTACCATTACAAAAGGTTGACCGATACTGTTCGCACTGTGGCACAGGGCTGCAATCAGGTTGGAGTCACTGCCCGCAGTGTGGTGCACCGATTGGCTAAATTGTGTTTGCTGATTATTAATAGAGTATGCTTCACACATAACATAGGGGGAAAGCCGACATCCAATACCATATGAACACCACTGAGGGCTATATCCCCGCGATGGGGTTGCATTGGCTGACCCCCTCTATGACCCCCTGGTCAAAAGGTTCATGAATGAGTCTGAGCTTCGAAACCAGCTCATCCTCCACGCAGATATCCTTCCCGGAATGAAGGTCTTGGACCTGGGGTGTGGTACTGGTACCCTCACGATCCTGATCAAGCCAGACCATGTCATGGCAGATGTGTTTGGGCTGGATGCCGATCCTTAGATTTTAGGCATTGCCCGCTGGAAGGCATCTGCTGCCCAGGTGAAGGTAAACCTCGATCAGGGTATGGCTTACCAGCTCCCCTACCCGGATCGGTTCTTTGACCGGGGGGCGACCAGCCTGGTCTTCCACCACCTGGATATGCCCGAAAAACTGCTAGCCATGCAGGAGGTCCACCGGGTTTTGCTGCCGGGTGGGAAATTCTGCCTGCTTGATTTCGGCCAGCCTCATGGTGCATGTGCACGCCTGGCATCCAGGTGTTGAGCCGCACTGAGCGTGTTTCTGATACCGTACGCGGCCTCTTGCCACCCATGATGGAGCAAGCGGATTTTCAAAACGTAGCTGAGCTGGAACGCTTCTCCATGTTCATGGGGGACATTTCTTTGCTACAGGGCCAAAAACTGTAACCGTAAAGCGGTCTCGGTCGAGTTACCGCGCCAGGCTCATCTGATTGTGATTTTCAGTTAAAACCTCGTAGCGCAGGTTTCCTCCACAGAATTCCTCCACCAAACCCATCACCTGGCTGGCTATGGCATGCACTTCCTCCATCTCCACCGGGGGCAGGCGGTCGATGTTGATCTCAATGCTGCGTGTCTCCGGCAGGGTAAGGGTGTGGTTGGCTTGCCGCCAGGTCCACCGGCGGGTGAGCACGGTATTCCCCTCAGCAAAGATCACTTCACCAACCGCTGGATGTTCCAGCTCGGTTGATCCGAAGGCCACGAATTCTTCAGTCCCATTGGCCAGGCGCAGGCCGATATCTGCGGTCAGATCGTCCATTGCATGCCCTCCAACCGGCACCAGGTTCTGGAGCGAGATAATATTCCCAATATCCACCAGGGCGTTGATGCTAGGCAATTGATCTCCGCGTAATGCCCGGCGCGCCATGGCTTCGACCGAAGAGCGAAATTCACTCGGTTTGGCACCGAAGGCTTTATATGCCTCCCGCCAGGCTTTAATCCGCGGGTGTTCAGTGATCGTTTCGAGGTTGGTTTTCGTTTGCACCGTGGCTTCTGCATCCCGGAGCAGCTGGATCAGTTCTACCGGCGAAGCTCGATTTTGCACATCGAATGCCAGGACAACTCCACGCGCATACCCGGGATACTTTGCAAATATTTCCGGTGATATGGTGTAAATCAGATCAGGCAAGATTCACTCCTTAAATTAAATACCAATAAACATCTTAACTCTCTATCCGAAAGTATCTTACGCCAACCAAAACACATCCGCGCTGTATTGCTATTTTACAGAACTATGACCAGGTTCACGTAATGACACTTATTCGCTTATTCGTGTTTCCTATTCCTGGACGGTTTATCCTTGCTACTCCAGCACCCAGGCGATTTACAGTCCGGATAATCCTGAACCGACCTGAACAGATATGCCTTTGTGGCGCAGGTATTCCTCCATTGAGAATAAAAAGTCCACCAGGTACTCACGCGTGGCGGCCTTGCCCAGGTGCCCCACCCTGAACATCTTACCTGCCAGCTCACCCAGCCCACCCCCGATGGCAATACTGCGTTCATCCACCAGCCACTGGCTCATCTCAGCCAGCTCGAATTCAGGTTGCCGGCACACACCGGTCACGATCGGTGAGGCATATTTATCCTCCACGAACATCTCAAATCCCAGGCTGCGTAACCCGCTGCGCACCACCTGGCTGGCCCAACGGTATTTTTCGAAGTGCGTTTCGATGCCCTCTGCAACGATCTTCTGCAGGCTGGTGCGGGCGGCCAGGATGACATTTGTCGGCAGCGTGACGGGAGTAGGGTGCCAGCTGCCCCACTCGGTGGCGTAATAGCGCCAGGTTTTTAAGTCGAGGTACCAGCCGTGCTTGTTTTGAGGGTGCCTGTCCACCAGCTGCCACGCATCGGGTGAGATGGTTATAAAGCCAATTCCAGGCACAGCTTCCAGGCATTTATTAGGCGTGGTTACACAGATGTCAATGCCCCATTCATCCACGCGTACATCGGTTCCACCTAAGGACGAGACTGCATCGACCACTACGACCTTGCCTGCCTGCTTGGCTACCCTGGCAAGATCACTGAGCGGGTTGAGCACCGTCGTACCGGTCTCGTGGTGCACCAGCGCCACTACCTTTACCTCTGGCTGGTCATCCAGCAGTCTTTTCAGTTCATCTGGGTCGAGCGGTTTTCCTAACGGGGCATTCAGCGATATGGTCTCCAGGCCATAGCCGTTTGCGATTTGTGCCAGGCGCTCGCCAAAGAAACCGTTGTTGCCCACTAGGATCTTTTCACCGGTCGCCAGCAAGCTGCCGATGGCCATATCCATCAGGCTTGAAGCAGCTCCTGGGACGAAAAAGATCTCGTTCCTGGTTTTAAAGACCTGTTGCAGCAGGCCTTTGGTTTCGTTATAGATCTCCATCCACTGTGGCCCGTAGTGGCGGATGACCGGCGTGGAGAGGCTTTCCAGCACATCCTCATCCACATCTCCCGGACCAGGGGTATATAGCTTAAGATGCTTGATCATTGGTTTCCTCCCCATTCACGCGCACCAGCTCAACGTTTGCCATGCGTAGGAATTCGAGCGTGTTCTCGTCGATACGGTATTCCTGGTCATATACGATCCTGACCACGCCGGCATTGATCAGCATCTTGGCGCATTGGATGCACGGGAAGTGGGTTACGTAGCAGGTTGCTCCCTTGGTGCTCACCCCGTGCAGGGCAGCCTGGATAATGGCGTTGGCTTCGGCGTGGATCGTCCGCACGCAGTGCCCATCCGCCATCAGGTGCCCGGTCTCATCGCAGTGCGGCAGACCTGCCGGGCTGCCGTTAAACCCCGTGGTCAGGATGCGCTTGTCCAGTACCATCACCGTGCCCACGAACGCCCGGTCACAGGTGCTCCGTAAGGCAACCACGTGTGCAATTTTCATGAAATAGATATCCCATTCAGGTCGCATGACGCTCTCCCATTACCAATCTGGATTCACCATTGTACTTTAATTGTAAAATGGCTGGCAGTGAATTGCAAGCCCGCCTGGATAACATTATAATCAGGCCACTATTTGGCCATGCACCTTCCATTCCGCCCCATCGCCCGCTTGTTAACCCGTACCTTCCACCCTGCCCTGGAATATGACCTGTCGTCCGCCACATCTTTATTCCAGGAGATGCAAACGAGCGATGCTTGGTCGGGGGTGCTCCTGACCTACAACCATTACTCTTCTCCAGATTTCCACATCTGGTGGTTGGTCATCCCGGTCAGCGCCATCTTCCCGGCCGAGATCCGCTGGCTGGTCACCTCCGGCTGGACCGGTTCCGGCTGGCGGACCCGCTTCACCCATTGGCTTTTCCCACGCGCTGCCCGGCTGTTGGGCTTTACTGCCATGCCTGCCATGCCGCCCCGCCCAGATGAAGCCGAGCTGAGGGCACTCGCGGTCAGGGAAGTCCTCGATTATGCCTCTCACAGCTCGCACCCCGTGATCGGCATCGCGCCGGAGGGGGACGACCAACCCGAGGGTGTGCTGGGCGAGTTGCCTGCAGGGGTGGGACGCTTTTTGCACCATATCTCACGCAAGTGCCCGGTTATCCTGCCGGTCGGGGTCTGGAAAGAAGCTGGCACCATCCGTATCACCTTTGGCAGCCCGTACCACCTGGAGGTTCCGCCACATTTATCCTCCAGTGAGCTGGACCTGTTGGTGGGTACCACAGTGATGCAGCACATCGCCGCTCTGTTACCCGATAAGCTGCGTGGTAAGTATGGTTGATCAACAATATCTGGATAATGTTGAACTCACGAAGTTAATAGATTGAGTAATATCAGGCAATCCTGGATATCATCCTCAAAGAATGGAAAACACCCTGTCTGTGATGCGACCAGGGTGTTAATGTTTTTTACCAGTAGCTCGGCCAGGTAAATGGACAACTTAATAAATACTGGAAAAATGCTCGATATAATGCTCGTGTGTATTGCTGGCGATCACCTGCCAGGGTATCCAATCTGCTGGCATATCCTTAAAACAGTGGGTGTTCTCGAGCTCCTCATCCGTCAGAGTTTGCAACTGTGCCAATAGATCGGTGAAAGCCTGTTCTTCGACCCGCCAGGCCTGCAGCAGTGATATGGTTTGGCCTTCGGTCTTGATCAAGGTGTTTCTCTCATCCACGGGCAAGTCCCACCAGGCTGAGCCAGCCACTCTACGCAGCTTCAGCATGTTCACCATCTCACGTTCATACCAGGCTACATGGAACAGGATATCGCGCAGGCTCATTTCACCGGGCTTGCGTGGGCTGGACGTCCCAAACAGGTCAATGCCTCTCCATACCTGGTGCCACTGCCTCCGTCCATTTTGAAGGTTAAGCAGAAAATCGGTCTTGGTCATAGTGTTAGGATTCTACTACAGTCTATTATCAGAAAATAACCAACTTTTAAGTTTTTATTTAATATCTGGAAACACTTAAATGTATGATGCACCTGTTCCTGGCTGGTTACATTTTTGGTCGGTGAGAACGCAGGTACAGGTAACTGCTGATGATGCACCATAGGAATAACGCCAGGAACAGGCCCAGGCAGCTTAATGCATACCCATCCACGCTTAAATCTACCGTATAGAACAAGATGATCGAGCCGACTGCCGTGCCCAGCCCGACCACAAGCAAGCGCCAACCAGAGTATGTGTTTACGTCATACCAAAGAGCTGGGTTATTCATCGTCGCAGGCACGCGAAAACCATACAGCCCATTAGGCGGGATTTTCTTAAGGATCATCGGGATGGAGAGACCCGCCAGGAGCAGGCCGCTAAACGCATACAGTGCTAATAGGATTTCCATGGCTTCCCCTGTGTTCGGTAAGCATCGTTTGGCTCTACAAGCCCGATTCTAACATTTTTTTCTAGATTATTTGCTGGCGGAGAGAATCTTCTTCAATTCACCATGCCAGCGAAGCTATAATAGGGACGTCTACACTTGGCCTGATCTCGAAGGAGTAAGCTATGCCCCCAAAAAACGACCTCTCCCCAGATAAGTATACCGATGAGCTGGCTGAGTTTCGCAATGCATTCGTCATTGCTGATGAGAATCTGATCTACCTGGACGGGAATTCACTCGGACGTTTGCCGAAGGCAACCGCTCAACGCCTTTCGCAGGTAACCACCCAGGAATGGGGTGAAGGATTGATCCGGGGTTGGAACCAAAACTGGTTCGACGCCTCCCGCCGCATCGGTGAAAAGGTGGCCGGCCTGGTTGGAGCGGCATCGGGTCAGGTGTTGATTTCGGATAGCACTTCCATCAACCTGTATAAGTTGGCGATGGCTGCCCTGGCCAGCCAACCTCATCGAAAGAAGATCGTCACCGATGAGCTTAACTTTCCCTCCGACCTATATATCCTCCAATCATGCGTTGCCCAGATGGGAGCAGGCTACAGCCTGCAGCTGGTGCGCTCGCGCAATGGTATAACCATTGATCTGGATGACCTTGCCAATGTGGTAGACGAGAACACCGCTCTGGTCAGCCTGTCTCACGTGGCTTTTAAATCGGGCTTCATGTATGATGGTGAACAGGTAACTCGTCTGGTTCACGCCTCCGGGGCGCTCGTTCTATGGGATGTCTGCCATGCAGTCGGCGCTGTACCGGTCGACCTCGATGTCTGGGGAGTCGACCTGGCTGTCGGCTGTACCTACAAATACCTGAACGGTGGGCCGGGGGCTCCGGCATTCCTGTATGTGCGGCGCGACCTGCAGGATGGGCTGCAGCAGCCCATTTGGGGCTGGTTCGCCGAGCGCCAGCCATTTGCCTTTGAGCTGGATTTCGAACCGGCCCAAGGGATGCAGCGTTTCCTGGTCAGCAGCCCACCCATCCTATCCGCCCTGGCGATGGAAGCCTCGCTCGATATTGTTCTCCAGGCCGGTATTGAGCGTATCCGTCGCAAATCGGTGGCTCAGACCAGCTACCTGATTGACCTGTTCGATGCTTACCTGGCACCCCTGGGATTTACCCTCGGCACCCCGCGTGACTCGGCTTTACGTGGCTCGCATGTCTCCATCCGACACCCGGAGGGTTACCGCATCAACCGGGCGCTGATCGAGGAAATGAACTTGATCCCCGATTTCCGTGAGCCTGATAACATCCGCCTGGGAATCGCTCCGCTTTACACTACCTTTGGTGAGATTTTCGAAGGGGTGCATAGGATCTGCCAGGTAGTGCAGGAAAAACGCTACCTGCATTACCCAGTACAGCGCCTGGTGGTTACCTGAGCCTTTATGTTTTCCTGGCAACCAGGCTTTGCACGGGCAGTCCCCACATGCTTTTGGTCATGGTCTTCTCGATCGAAAATCCCGCTGCTCTGATCAGCTCATCGGCATTGATGGGTCGGCAATCCACGTAAGTGGGTAGGTGGGCGTGAAACCATTCGTATAGCCGAACTATCCAGCTGGGGTGTTCGGGGCTGAGCAGGCTCACCACTCCCAAGCGCCCACCAGGTCGTAAGACTCGCTTGCATTCGGCCAGAACGATCGGTATCTCAGCCGTATCGAACAGCTCCAGCGTGAAGCTTAGGAAAATGACGTCCGAGCAATTTTCGCAATAGGGGAGGTAGGTACCATCACCCTCGACCAGCCTGATCCGATCAGCCAGGCCTTTTTTTCTTAATCGCACCCTGGCCTGGTGTATCATCCCGGGGGAAAGGTCAATGCCACAAACTCGGCTTGCTTCACCAACCAGCCTGGCGAAGATCGCAAGGGCCTCACCCGTACCGCAACCGATCTCAAGCACCCGCTCACCCGGGCTCACCGCCAGCATCTCAATACCTAGCTTTGTCAGGGGTGTCTCGCTGGAGCCTGCCAGCAAGTCATACACGCTACTCAGGCGGTTATAAGCCTGCCTGGCTGAAGATTTCGGTCTGGTCACCGGGCTGATATGCATGTTAGATTGGTCCTGCTTATATTTTAACCGCAGATACACGCTTGAATGTAGAGGATATCCTAAATATTATATAGGTTACTGGACCTGGTTATGACGATCCCAAATTTTTCTACTTAACTATCCAGTTATGATCAAGCTGTATATCCCACTTTGCTGTTGTTGGGGAGGAATAAACTGATCACGCGTCGTCTGGCTTGGTGGTTAATTTCTGATGACTGGCTTCTGTGCTTCCACCCTGTTACGACCACCCCGCTTGGCCCGGTACATGGCCGCGTCTGCTCGTTCAACGAAGCTTACCGGTGTATCCCCCTCCTGGTATTGGCTGGTACCCAGGCTGATCGTGATGTGCATGCCGCCTCGAAAGCTGTGTGTATCGATCAGGCTGCGCAGTTTCTCGGCCAGGTGGGAGGCGCCTGGCAGGTCGGTATCGGTGAGCAGCATGATTATCTCATCTCCGCCCCATCGACCCAGGTAATCAGTTGAGCGCTTGTTGCTGCTCAGTACCTTGACAATCTCCTTCAATGCTTCATCCCCAGCATTGTGCCCCAGGTTGTCGTTGATCAGCTTGAAATTGTCGACATCGATCATCAGTAGAGCTACCGGGGTTTTGGACCGCCTGGCGCGGTTGATGGCATCGCCGATCAGCCCATCCATGAAGGCGTGGTTGAAAAGCCCGGTCAAGCCATCCCGGATAGCCTGGCGCTGGAGCTTTTGGTTCGCTCGCTTTGCTTGGGCTTCTTGCTGCAGGGTGTAACGTTGTACATACAGAATACAGGCTGCCAGTACCGTGTACTGCATCACCGATAGGATGGCGAAGAGCCCATGGGTTAGACCAGTTAATTCTTCGTTTTGCAGCGCTCCCAACCGCATGGTTCCGGCTTCATACACGAGATAGATCACCACGCACATCCCCAGGATGCCCACTACTTTCTGGCGCTCAGCGAATCCATACGTCAGGATGGGGAGTAATAACGCTAATCCTAGCCCCTGGCGCGACAGGATCAGCAACAGGCTATGTTCACCACCGGCCGAGTTGAGCTCTAAAAAAGTGAATGTCAACACTAACACCGCCGGTGAAAAGGCGAACAATGCCTTCGAAGCTTCTACCTGCCTGGCACCATCTAAACCAAGTACCAGGCTCGCTGCCAGCATCCCACACACGAGAAGGCTGAATGGGTGGGCGAAGCTAAATAACATGAGCAGGAATGTGCCTGGGAAAGCCAGTAGCAGGCTGACGAACGAAAAGCAGTTCCTCAACGTGAGGTTTTTTTGCTCATAGAACGGCATACCGGGAGAGCTGCCGAGGTTGAATAGCCAACCCAGCACTTCCCACATGGCTGTTTGGGTTGAAGATATCCCGAGCGAGAGTTTCTCCACCCAGGGCTGCCGCGCAAGCTCTTCGGTTGGGGTGTAGCTGTTCAGGCTATTATGGGCTTCCATTCCTGGCATCTTCCTCGCCGATCTCGGACCACAGGACGCCCCAGGAATCCCCTGGGGTTCAGGAGCGCTCCTGTAGTCCACGCAGGGTGATGCAAGATGTATGCTAGCTTTAGTTGAATATTGAGTTTACAGCTTTGGTTAGAACTACGGTTATCTGCTTACCTTATTTACCTTCAATCAATGCCTGGCGTTTGCGTCGGTACTCAATTACCGGCCCATCCCCGGGGATGAGCTTCTCGCCGATGCGCAAGTCAGACCGGAAAGGTCGCTGGGTGATGACCACGCGCTTATCCTGACCAGCAATATAAATATTACTGCGGTTGCTGAAGAAATTTGTGATTTGGCGCGCCAGCGGGAATTTTACCGTGTGATAAGACCGCAGGTACAGCTTGGTATGCTCGCCATCGATCGGGACGAATGCCAGGATGAGGCGGAAGGAGTCGCTGATCCAGTTGTGCCACAGGTTAGGGAAGCGGAACTGCAGCTGGGGATGCCTTTCGCTGGGGGGCATGTCACTGGCTTTGAGCGGTACCTGGCCTCGGTCGATTTCATTCTTGACCCAGATATTTAAGAGAGCGCTTGCTCCATCCTGCTCTTCCATCGTATGACGTGGCCCATTGACGACTGTCTTGTTGCCCCTCCCGATGGTGTTGTTGTGCACGAACGGCACGTGGACGACATCAAGTTGATTTTCAATCACCCGCGAATAATGGGCATTCCATAGGTCGGTAGTGTCGGCTGAAACCAGGTTTGGATCGTTCATGAAGTCAAATTCGGGCAGAGCGGGGTATTCATCGCGCGGTTCTCCCCACCAGATGTAGATGAATCCATGCCGCTCACACGCCGGGTATGCGGTCGCCTTGAACACCTTGGGCACCTCCGCTGACCGTCCATTGGCGGGGATGAGCGTGCAGCGTCCGGTTGTGTCGAACTCGAACCCGTGGAAGGGGCACTGGATGCAATCACCCATCAGCTTACCGGCGCTAAACGCCACACCGCGGTGAGGGCACTGGTCCACCAGGCAACCGATCTTTCCCTGGCTGTCGCGCCAGAAGACCATTTTTTCTCCCATGCGGGTCACTCCGACTGGTTTACCCGCCTTGACTTCCTTGGATGTGAGAACGATATACCACTGGTTAGGTATCATGGTTGACCTCTACCTTGATCAATTTAGTTAGGTTTTGAAGACGTGCCAGGCTGCTTACATCTTTGATTCAATAGCAGTATTGTATCAAAAATCCACATGATTCCATATCAGAATACCTGAGCCGCGTTACAGGTTGGTAACCGCAATCCGGTGGGCAACGCTTTCATTGGACGTGGGGGCGCGGTATAGGGTAAGCCCGAATTCCAGTTATCCTGCAATTTTGCTAATCATGCAAAAAACATCCTGGTGCTGGCTGATATTTGCTGAGAGAAAAGGCGATTGGCCGTGAAAGCGTAATATTCCCGATGAAAATTACGTCTTCAAACGCGAAAAAAGGTAAAATATTAAATAGCCCGATTCCGAAAGCGAGGCGACATGCACATCATACGGACAGATACGTCGGCTGCAGGCTTGATCGCAGCCAATGAGGAGAACCTGGCCTCCTGGCTTCCGGTCTTTGCCAGCTTGGACGGTGCGCAGCTTGAAGATCGCCCTGGGTTGAAGCGATCGATCTGTAATATCCCTATGTCATTATTCAACAGCATTATGGACTCGAGGTTGGCAGCCGATGAGGTCGAAGCAACCATCCAATACCTCCAGTTGGATGCCGAAAAACGTCAGGTACCCATCTTATGGTGGGTCGGTCCGTCGTCTCAGCCGACCAACCTGGTTGAGCAGCTCGTGCAACACGGCTTTACCGTAGACGAGGAAGGGCCAGGCATGGCGGTTGAGCTCGAAAAGTTAAACGAGAACCTTCCCAGGCCCGCAGGATTGTCCATCCGACCAGCTCAGGACGAAGCAGGCTGGCGTGCCTGGGGCCAGGCATTGCTGGGCGGATTCGAAGCCCCTGCCGAGCGGATCGAGTTCGGGATAAGCTCATGGAGCCAGCTGCTGAGGCAGGCTGACCCTGAAATAACCCAGGCTTACACCGCCTGGCTGGATGATCAGCCTGTGGCGACCTCGCTCTTGCAGCTTGGTGGAGGTGTGGCTGGCATCTATGCAGTTGCCACTCTTCCCCAGGCTCGCCGGCGCGGCATCGGTGCGCAGGTGACGCTCTACCCGTTGTTGAAAGCGCGTGCACGTGGCTACAAGATCGGCATATTGCAAGCCTCCGAGATGGGCTTGCCGGTATATCGCTCATTGGGTTTCCGAGAATGCTGCCGGATCACCTCATACCGTTGGACTCCACCCAAACCTCCGGCAGGTTGAGACACAATCAATTAGATCAGCATAAGCTCAAAAGGAGGCATCATGAACAGGCAATGGCGAAAAGTTGGTTTGATTTTTGCGGTGCTCACCAGCCTTACCGCAGGTGGCTATGCCTATTTACGTAACCGCTACCTGCCCCAAACCAGGGGCACAGTGGTTATAAAGGGGATACAAGACTCCGTCGAGGTGATCCGTGACCACTGGGGCATCCCGCATATCTATGCCCAAAATGAAACCGACCTGATGTTCGCACAGGGGTTTGTCCACGCGCAAGACCGCTTGTGGCAGATGGACTTTCAAAGGCGACTGGTAGCCGGGCGCCTGGCTGAGGTGCTGGGCGAGGTTGTGTTGCCAGTCGACCGCTGGATGCGCATCCTGGGTATGCGCCGGGCTGCTGAAAGGGATGAGCGACTGATCCCTGATGATACGCGGGTGCTCATTGATGCCTACACCGCGGGTGTGAATGCCTGGATCGACCGGAAACATGCCTCGCTTGAGTTTTCATTATTGCGCTACCAGCCTGAGCCGTGGTCGGTAATCGACTCGCTCTCCTGGGGCAAGATGATGGCCTGGATGCTCTCCGTCAACTGGGAAAGTGAGCTCCTGCGAGCCCTGCTGATCGCCCGGCTTGGACCCGAGCTGGCAGCCGAGCTGGAACCAGATACCTCCAGCTCCGAGCCATATGTCATCCCTCCAGGCACAGATTATTCGAAGCTTGGCCAGGTGGCTTCAGATCGAGCCGGGGCTGCTCGTCCATTCACTGGCCCTGCTGCCCAACATGGATTGGGTAGCAATAACTGGGTCCTCTCAGGCTCGCATACCACCACGGGCCAGCCCCTCCTGGCCAACGATATGCACCTGCAGATGAGTATCCCGGCCATCTGGTATGAAAATCACCTGGTGGGTGGTGAGCTGGACCTCAGTGGAGTATCCCTGCCTGGGGTGCTCGGGATCGTCGCGGGTCATAATAAGCACGTCGCCTGGGGCTTTACCAACGGCTTCCCCGATGTCCAGGACTTATACCTTGAGCACCTGGAGCGTACCGAATCCGGGCAGGTCAAGTACGAATATCAGGGCCAATGGCTGGAGGCCGAAGTCTTGCAAGAGCCCATTCGCATCAAGGGTGGAAAGGTGGTTTATCAGGAGGTCATCCTCACCCGCCATGGACCGATCATCAACCAGCTGGCTCCCGACCTCTCTGGTGAGACACCTTTGGCATTACGCTGGACGGCCTATGATCCTGAGCAGTTATTCCAGGCTCTGGTCGGCATGAACCGGGCCAGGAGCTGCCTCGAGTTCCGGGAAGCGCTGCGTTTCTGGGGAACACCTTCGCAGAATACCGTGTACGCCGATACACAGGGCAATATCGCCTATAACCTGACCGGTAGGGTACCCATCCGGTCGAAGGGAGACGGCCGCCTTCCTGTACCAGGTTGGTCAGGTGAGTACGAGTGGACCGGCTTTATCCCGTTCGATGAGCTACCCCAGTTGTTTAACCCACCTCAGGGCTACATTGCTACCGCCAATAACCGCCAGGTAGACAGCAGCTACCCCTACTTCCTGGGTTGTGATTATGTATCCGCCAACCGTGCTATCCGCATCAATGAGCTGATCAAAGCCAACCCGAAGATCGACATCGACTATATTCAGGATATGCACTTCGACCAGGTTTCACCCCATGCCAGGGCAGTCGCAGGCCTGCTAGGTGCCCTCGAAACCGATGACCCACAATTAATGCCAATTATCGAGTCAATGCGGAATTGGGATGGCCACCTTGCACCCGGCAGCCCTGAAGCCAGTATTTACGAGGTATTCTACCGCCGCCTGCTCCTGCTGGTGACCTCCCCTAAGCTGGGTGACCTGGCTACACGCTACCTCGGCAAAGGCCCGACCCCGATGCTTGCCGAGACCAGCATCTTTGGTGAGCGGGCTTTTGAATGGCTGCTTCACGCAGCCATGCAGGCTGATTCACCCTGGTTGCAGGCAGATGATGGAAAGGGTCGGGATGAGCTGATGCTTCTCGCCCTGAGTCAGGCTGTGACTGAGCTGAAACGCCGCTTTGGTCCTTCAACTGAGCACTGGGCCTGGGGCAAGCTGCACAAGATCAATTTCAGCCACACCCTGGGCAGTGTCAAACCCCTGGACCTGCTATTCAACCGGGGGCCATTCCCGGTGGGGGGCGATTCGAACACCATCTGGAATAGCCATGCTGGCTACCACGACCTGTCTATTGATAAAGTGGTCGGTCCACCTTTCCGCTTCATCGCCGACCTGGGCGACCTGGATCACTGCCTGGGGCTGCTCGCCCCGGGCCAGTCGGGCCATCCACTCAGCCACCATTATAACGACCAGATCCAAGCCTGGTTCACGCGTGGCTATCACCCCATGATTTTCAACCGACAGGATTTGGAAAAGGAAACCGAGGATAAGCTAACCCTGCTACCCAGCTAGGCGGAGGGGCAGGTTGCGCTTGCGTTTGTCATCAAGAGAATATTCGTTGGGGCGGTTTACGATCCGGGTTGATACTATCGGGTATGCATCAAAGACCCGCTCTGCCAATTCTACGAAACCCAATCCAAAATGCGATGCCACACGCCGATGGGTGGTAGGAACCAGGGCTGCTGCTATCCAGCCCCGGCAGAGGGGAGCTGAGAGTATAAATGCTTTTCGACATCCCTTTTAAACTTTTATGCTTTTCGGCATTTGCAAAACGTGGGTCAAGGTGGATGCTCAACCTCACACCGGCCTTTACGATTTGTCCATCGGGTGTCATTTGGTTATTGACATCTCAACCATAATCTTGTATTATATAGCCAGACGATATATCGTTAGACTATATAATAGGAATATAAATGGAACCAAGAGATGTTTTACCATTAACGGAAACATCCTTCTTTATTCTGCTCAGCCTGGTCACTCCTAAGCATGGATATGCAATTATCAAGGAAGTTCACCAGATGAGCGGGGGGCGGGTGAGTCTGGCCGCCGGCACGCTTTACACCGCCTTGCGCCGCATGCTGGAAAACGGCTGGATCGAGCGGATCGATGAACACCATCGAATGGGTAGCCTCGAAGGGCATGAGCGCAAGCTGTACCGGCTCACCGGGTTTGGACAGGCGATATTAAACCTGGAGGCGGACAGATTGAAAACCCTGGTGAACCTGGCCGCCAAACAGAAAGCCGCGGGTCACGAATGGGCAATGGAAAGAAAACTTTATATCACTTCGGGGTGAGCCTTTTCAAGCACTTGGCGGGTATCTATCCTGATCATTTTCGCAGGCGATTTGCGGGTGAAATCCTCGAAGTCCTCGCTCAAAAACTGGAGGCAGCCACTGACATGGGTGGGGCAGCCATTCCAGCCTGTATATTCCATGAATCTGCTGCACTGATGACATCCATCATCAGGGAGCACTGGCATGAGCGATGGGGGTCTAAAGATATGAGAATGGCGGGGGAAGCAGACCATGATCGTGAGATCAGGAAAATTTTCCTTATACGCAAGCTGAAGAGTGCCGGGAAGGTTATCCTGCTAGTAACAGGGCTGATCCTCCTGCTCAACAGCTGCTCCTATGCTTGTGCTGGGATCCAAATTGCCCAGGCGAAACATTGGGGGGTATACCCGACACTGGAAGAGGCAGTTTATGGAGTTCATTCCAGAGATGTCAACAACGCCAAGGTGATAAGAATAGACATTAACCATACCGAGCCTTGCTTTTCGGGTGGCGAGTACCCTTTCGTGATGTGTGTGACGTCAACTACATTTTACGACCATATCCCCGAAGGTTACCATCACTCCAAGTTCTCAGGCCAATCAGCTTATTTTAACCTGAAGGCAGGTTGGGTGTTTATGCCGGAAGGTAACACAAGATTTACCGCCAGGATGGTGGAGTTGCTGGGGATGCAAGCCACAGGTGAGTAGAAGTACATACAGGTGTGGGTATTGATCCACCTACTCTGCCGAGTGAAGTGTTTACGGGAAAGGTATTTTGATTTATTCTTTTGTAATTTCACAACGACTTAGTAAATCCAGTCTAATACCCTGTGCCATAGGCCGATCAGCGGCAGAAACCATGCTTTGCCGTGGTACAGTCCGAGTGGAGCAGTGGGGAAGTCGTACGTTGAATAGGGTAGTTCCGCAACTTTGCCGTCCAACATCGCATCCGCCACCAGCTTGCCGATTTGGGTTCCTAGCGCCACCCCGTGACCTGCAAAACCCAGTGCATAGTGGATGCCATCCAGCTGCCCGGTATGTGGCATCTGGTCGAAAGAGAAATCCAGGGTGCCTCCCCAGGCATATTCAACTCGAATATCCTTCATCTGCGGGAAAACCCTCACCATCTCTCTGCGTAAGATTTTGGCACTCTCCCGGATGGTCGAGCTGGTTTCAGGGAAGAATGCCGCCCGGCCTCCAAAGATCATCCGGTTATCCGCCGACAGGCGGTAGTAGTTGAGGAAATGCTTGTAGTCAAAGACCATCCGCCGGTGAGGCATCAGCTGGTTCGCCAAATCTTCCGGCATGGGCTCGGTTGCGATGATATACGACCCGATGGGTATGATCCGGCGTTGCAGCTGCGGAGTGCATCTACCTGTGTAGCCCCCTGTGGTAACCAGCACCTGCCCCGCTTCTAGAGATCCGCGTGAGGTCATTAGCTTGAAACCTGAGGCTCCCTGCCTGACCTCCAGCAGCCGTGCTGAGGCGCATAGCTGAGCACCCGCCTGTTCCGTTGCCCGCGCCAGGCCGGCTGTGAACTGGGCTGGGTTCAGCCCCGCGCTGGATTCATCGACCAGGCCACCAAAGTAAAGTCTGGACCCAATCTCGGCCTCCAGCTCACTTTGCGGGATGAGGCGCGTGGGGTGGTTGAAGTGGCTGAGCATCCAATTGGATTCATGCTGCAAGGCGCTATAGTGGGCGGGTTTATTAGCCAGCACCAGTGAGCCAGTACGTGCGAACCCACACTCGATCTGCTCCTCCCGGATGAGCGTTTCCACGGTATCCAGCGATGCCACCGAATCCGCAAACAGCTGGCGGGTCAGGTCGATTCCATAGCGCGCTTCTACTGTTTCCGCATCCAGCTTGAGCCCGGTGAGAGCCATCCCCCCGTTGCGTGAGCTGGCCCCCCAACCGATCGATTCTGCTTCCAGCACCGCCGTGCTAGCACCCCGCCTGGCCAGTTGCCGGGCGGCTGAGAGCCCTGGGATCCCGCCCCCAATGATTGCCATATCCACTCGCCCAGGCAACGGAGCCTGCACCTCGCTGGATGGCATTTTGACTGTATCGTGCCAGTAGACTTTTTCAAGCATCATCTTGAGCAGACTCCCTGTTGCGGCGGTATTTATATAAGCCAGGTACGGTAATTACCCGCCCACGCTTCGAAATACCCATTCAATGGCCGATTGAATTAATTATAGCCAGAATTTGAGAGCTTGCTCGGTTAGAGCAGCATACTTTCTTCCCAGCTGGCCTTCACCGGTAGATGAGCGGCAGGGAAATTTTCCATGGCTGGTTGAGGCCAAAGATATACAGCGAGCCTTGTGGCGGGTGACCCGGCGCACCGGTCACGGCCAGATCCCCATCGATCGATATCGAATAACCAAATTCATCGCCAGCGATCGTGTCATCACCGGAAATGGCACCCGCTTCTTTCCACTCACCCGCTTCATTGGTAAAGACATAAGCCGCTCCGCTTCTACTCTCATGCATCGGTGCCCCTACCAATGCATGCTCGCCTGCCAGATCCAGCTCAAGCCCGAAATAGGATTGGAGTGCAGCATCGCTGGCGGTCAATCTAGCTTGCTGTGCCCATTCTTCCGGGTGAGCAGCATCCGCCACGAAAATATAAGCTGCGCCCATCAGCCCGTCTGCACCTGGTGCACCGGCCAGTATCTTCCATTGATCCAATGCAACCGCATAGCCAAAGTAGTGATACGCGCCCGTATCGGCCCCGCGAAACTTCGTCAGACGTTGCCATTGGGTGGTGCCTGTCTGGCGTTGAAAGACATACACATACCCGGCATAATCGCCTCCCCCATACGCACCGATCGCCAGGATATCCCCGTCTAGGTCTACCGACTCGCCGAAGCAGGCTTGTAACCCTGGCGGATCGGGGTCAAGCTGGGCGGTTTCTCCCCAATTTCCAGGTCCACCTGCATCCCGTTCGAAGATGTACACCCTGCCGCCATTAGGATTCGTATAAGCACCTACAATGACCGTATTGCCTTCCACTGCAACAGCCCATCCGAACTGATTGTATATCTGGGCGTCGCTGGCGGTCAGCTTCGCTATCTGACCCCAGGCGTTGTCTCCGCCCTGGTTTCGCTCATAAATATACGCCGAACCGGTCTGCAGTCCAAAGCTCAGGTCGGTTGGGGCTCCCACTACCAGCAGATCACCAGATAGGGCGATGTTCCGGCCAAAAATGTCCCCGGGTCTGGGATCGGCTGGGGAGATGCGTGCGACAGACTGCCAATTTCCATCTGGGTCCGATTGGTAGACTGTCACTGAGCCTGTTTCTTCACCATATTCGCTGTCATATGGGTCACCCACTGCAAGCGTGTCACCCGACAAGGCCGTGCTGTACCCGAAGGCATCGTTGAATCCACCCCCTGAAAGCTGAGCGACCTGGACGATCCGGTCCAGGCGGATGGGTGCTGCCTTTCCGCCGTTCACGGCAGCCAGCATGCTTCCGATCATGAAGATAATCGCGATGACGGTTTTGAATTTCATTTTTCCTACCTGGTTATAAGATGATTGTTAAGACCTTCACAATATATATCGATAGTCGCTGGCAAAGGTTCACCAAACCAATCATCTGATCAGGTAGTGGACAGGTTCACGGGAGTAGCTCATGCCCCATGGTGGCTACCCGAGCATCGATACCTGCCGCGGGCTGTATAGGGCATATATAGTTTTATTTTTTATTTACCATCGTTGCATCGCAACTCATTCAGCCTAGTAATGTTTCCCCCTGCTTTGTGTCCTTTCACTAAAGCTGGCAGGCCAATTCGAACAGCTTGTCAGCATACTCGCTGATCAGCTCCCGCATGGCTAACTTCGAGCGCCATTCTGCAGGGATACCTTCTTCGCCATAATAGGCTCCAGCCAGCTGGCCGAAAATGGCGGCTGTGGTGTCGGCATCATCACCCAGGTTGGCGGCCAACAAAGCCCCTTTGCTGAAGGAATCCGAGTGATGGTACGCCCATAAGGCTGCTTCAAGGCTATGCACGACGTAACCGCTTCCACTTATATCAGGCGGTTGCTTATGCTTGAAGGAGCCGTTGGCCACCTGGCTGATTTCAGGATCCAACCCACTGAGTATGGCTTTGCTGGCGGGGTCGATGAAGTCCCAGTTCGCGGGTGATGATAAAAGCATCTCCTTCGGATAACCCTTCAGGGCTGCAATGATGACCGCACCGTAATACCGGCAGGCATCCAGGGCTTGAGGGGCTGCGTGCGTGGTGCGCGAAGCATCCGCGCACTTATCCAGGGCTTCATTTAAATGCTTGGCATAAAGCATTGGTATAGGTGCCAGGCGCATCAACGAGCCATTGCCAGCACTGTAACGGTTTACAGAGCCAGGAAACGGGTATCGGGTGGCCTCGAAGCGGCGCAGAGCTTCTGCGGTAGTCCCACCGATATCGAAGAAGCATCCATTGGATGACAGGTACCCGGTGTGCCACCACCGCACATAACGCTCCAGCTGGTCAACCGGGTCAAACCCTTGCTTAATGATCAGGCTTTCGGCGAGGCACAGCGCCATGGAAGTGTCGTCGGTCCACTCACCTGCATTAAGGTTAATGGTCCTCCACCAACCATATCAGTAATTGGGGTGAAGCTGCCTGGGGGCATGAATTCTAACGTGGTACCCAGGGCATCGCCAGCTGCCAGTCCAAGTAAACAGCCGCGGTAGCGGGAACGCGCTAGTTGGGGTGTGTAATTTGGGGCTATTTTCAGCGCAACCTTTTCGGCTCTTCGGCGTTAATAATTACGAAAGATCAAGGAGGAAGAGCATGAACTTAGGATCAAGAAAACTCTACCGCAGCCGGACGAACCGTATGATCTTTGGGGTGTGTTCCGGGTTGGCCGAATTCTTTGGCATCGATCCCATCGTTGTCCGTCTGGTGTTCGTGGCAGGCACGCTCCTCTGGTTCGGCACTTTTCTTCTTCTATACTTGATCATGTTCATCGTCGTGCCAGAAGAGCCCCTTTGATCAGCTCAGATTTTCTTCCGCAGCATCCGCATCCCGTTTAGGGTGACCAATAAAGAAGCTCCCATATCGGCAAAGACTGCCATCCATAGCGATGTCAGGCCGGGCAGGGTCAGCGACAGGAAAATGCCTTTGATCAACAGGCTGAACGCGATATTCTGCATGATGATGCTATGCGTTTGCCTTGCCGTTTGCACCGAGCCGGGTAGGTGAGTCAGGTCGTCCTGCATTAATACGATGTCCGCCGTTTCCATCGCCTGGGCAGAGCCTGCCCCGCCCATGGCAATCCCTGTATCTGATGCTGCCAGGGCAGGCGCGTCGTTCACCCCATCTCCCACCATAACCACCAATCCGTGTTTGGCTTGCAGGTCGCGGATCGCCTCCAGCTTATCCTCGGGCATCAGTCCAGCCCGTACTTCATCCAGGCTACCCAGTGATATGGCTACCCGGGCAGCTACCGCAGGGTTATCACCGGTTAGCATCACCGTGGAATAACGACGGTCGATTGCTTTGAGCTGGCGCAGGGCTTCGGAAGTCGTCGGGCGAGGTGCATCTGCCACCGATACATACCCCAGCAGGTTGTCATCCTTGCCTACCAGCATAACGGTCTGGCCGTCATCTATGGCGGTTTGAATATCTTTATGCAACGGACGGTCTAGGGTTTCATCCCGGGCGTGGAACAGGTCGTGGCTGCCCACCAGGATGCTGCTGCCATTGGAGATACCCTGCACACCCTGGCCTGCCAGGGATCGGATGCTCTCGGCAGCCGGGTAAGCATGTGTAAGCTGGCGTTTTTGCACTTCCGCCATGATTGCATGGGCCAGTGGGTGTTCGGACCGTTGTTCGACCGTGGCCGCCAGCGCCAGCATATCATCACAGGCTGGGCAGCGAATCGCATCGGTCTGGCAGTCCACCGAGCGCGCCTGGGTGACGGTGGGACGACCGTTCGTCAGCGTGCCGGTCTTGTCAAATGCGAACAGGCGGGCACGTGCCAACACATCAATGAATGCCCCCCCTTTAACCAGTACACCGCTCCTTGCCAGGGCGGTTAGCGAAGATACCATGGTGACTGGTGTGCTGATCACCAGGGCACACGGGCAAGCTACGATCAGCAAGGTCAGCGCGCGGTATAACCACCCGTGCGCACCGTTGATATCCAGAAATGGCTCACCGAACAGCAGGGGAGGAATGACTGCCATGCAGGCTGCCAGGACCATGACTGCCGGCGTATACCAGGCAGCGAACCGGTCGATGGAGCGCTCAATGGGGGCACGTTGAGCCTGTGCCTGGTCTACCAGCCGTACGATCCGGCTGATGGTGGAATCAGATGCTAGGGAGGTCACTGACACTTCCAGGACAGCCTCACCGTTCAATGTGCCTGCATACACCTTATCTCCGGGTGATTTTGGTACCGGCACTGATTCGCCGGTCACAGGAGCCTGGTTGACCTGCGAGACGCCGCTGAGCACGTGCCCATCCACCGGGATCCGCTCACCGGGATGGATGATCACGCGCTCACCGATGGCGATGCGCTCCACTGCTAGGGTGAGCTCATGTTCGCCGCATATGGGGCAGGGGCCGCCTTCGTAGCCCCCCTGGCCCATATGCTCTTCACAGTCAATACATGGTCGCATCACGTGGGCTGATTCTGGTTTAAGGCTTAACAGGCTGCGCAGTGAGCGGCGGGCTCTGTCAGTCGTGTATCCTTCCAGGGCTTCACCGATGGCAAACAGCAGGATCACTGTGCAAGCTTCGAACATCTCTCCAATCAACACGGCACCCAGGGTGGCGATGGTCATCAACAGGTCAATTGTGACTTGTTTTCCGATGAAGAGGGCACGGATGCCCCGGTTGGCGATTGGGTAACCTGCCAGGGCTATTGCGGCAAGCTGTAAACCTGTCGTGATCCACTTGCTGTAAGCTAAACCTTGGGCGAGTGTGAAAGGCATCGAGAATAGCAACAATCCAGCTCCCAACAAGGCCAGGCGAGTCTGGGTTGAAGCGTACAGGTAGCCCAAAAAACCAGGCAGCCGTACTCGGTTCGTTACATTTTCATGACTTCCGTTTGTTCCCTCGGGTGAGCTTAGCCCCGGTGCAGTCACCTGGTAGCCAAGCGCTTCCACACGTTTTACCAGCTCTTGCGATTCAAAGTTACCGCTGGCCTCCAGGAAACCTGTGGTAAAGTTGACGTTTACTTGTTGTACCCCCTTGATGGTTGCTAAGCTTTTCTCCAGGCTCAGGGCACAGTCAGCACAATCCATCCCCTGGATGGAGTACTTCACTTCCTTTGGTTCTGCTTGCATTAATAATATACCTTCCAACCGGCGATTGCCATTAAGATCGCCCTCATTAACCAGGCATCATCATGCGCCCGCCGGAATGCGATGATCTCAATATCGATGCCTACCAGTTGGGCTGCCTCCTCAAGGGTATAGGTCAGCAGCTGGCCGGTGCGTGGATCGCGTTCATTACGGTAGCGCGAGAACAGGTCCATCAGGTTGTAGAAATTGTTAGTATCCAGCACCCAGCGCTGGTGGATATTCTGGTAGGAGTTCTGCAAAGCCAGCAGTTCGGTTGCCAGGTCGTAGACGACTACTTTCTTTCCGATCAACACTTCTTCAATGCGCGGCAGGATCTCAGCCCAGCGTGGGGCGTTATCCACCAGGTCATCGGTCACCCCGTGCTCCTCCGAGGCAGTCGCCCGGATATGCCGTTTGGGCTTGACCAATTCATCTACGAGTGGCTTGCCTGCACTGTCTAAGATCGTAATTTCGACCACTTCGGCAAACTCAAGTGCACCGGTAGTCTTACTGTGCAGGAATAATGGGCCCATCTGCAGCAGGTTACGGGCTTCAAGCTGGGTTTCAAGTAAGGTCATAAGAGTTCATCAGCCCTGCTATTGTGTGTTCGGAAAACAATTGTTTGCAACCTTGATATAACTTTAGCATACCGGCCATTCTATGCCTGACCACTTTCTGCCATATGGTGCAAAACGGCCCGCGTCAGCAGGCAGTCATCCATCGCCCGGTGCGCATTGGGTAAGCGGATTCCGCACTGCCTGCCGGCAAACTCCAGTGACTGGTACCGGAAGGACCTCCGCATGGGGTCCCAATCCCCGTAATATCTTGCGTACAGCGTCATGATATCGAAAAAGCTGCTGTCAGGCAGGCTCGTCCTGATCCATGAACGCTGGTTCGACTGCTTGATCAGGCGCAGGTCGAACTCCACATTATACACCCCGATTCTCCTGCCCAAGAGAACCAATTCAACCTCCGGCCACACCTGGTCCCAGGTGGGGGCATCTACCAGCATGTCCGGCGTGATTCCGTGGATGCGACCCGCCGCTGGGTCGATCTTGCCGCGTGGCTTAACCAGCGCATCGAACAGCACATTTTCCTGGTCATCGATCACCCCAATTTCGATCACCTCTGCCGTTTGGTGCAATCCGGTGGTCTCGGTATCCAGGTACACCGGGTTGCCCTCCAGCAGCAGGCGGGCCTGTTGGGCTGCTTCACGGCGGTAGGTGGTGTTCATCTAGCCAAACACCTTCACGGATGGGGCTGGATGGGCAGCTTTCTCCGCCAGTAATTGTTTTAACCGGGCATGGTCTGAATACACTCCCCGGGCAGCTTCAGGGAGCTCGGCTGCGATCCGGCACATGATCTCTTCGGTGTCAGCCGCCAGCTGCTCTGCCCTGTTCTTGTTATCCAGGGGTGGGATGCTGAACAGGGGGCCAATATAGCCGAACACATTTAGCCTTCTGAAATGCTTCAAATGGTCCACCACCTCTTTGTCACCACTGCCGGTTACCCCAACGGGCAGGATGGGTAAGCCTAATTTAGCGGCAATGTAGCTGGCGCCGTCCCAGCCCTGTTGCAATGTGCAGGTTGGGCTGCGTGTACTCTCTGGGGCAATGACCACCACCCCGCCGTTTTTTACCCGGCGCATTACTTCGCGCATCGCGCTCAGGTCAGCATTGTAACGGTCTACAAAGATACCGTCCACCAGCTCAACCATGCTGCGAGTAATTAAGTTCTCTTTATATTTCTCGGCTACCAGCATGATGATGTCTTTGCGGTCAAGCATCGCGAACACCAGGGCTGGGTCGATCCGGCCGATATGGTTGGCCACACCCACGATAGCTCATGTCCTTAGGCGGTAGATTTTCGATCCCAGACACCGTAAGGCGGGTGGTGATACGCAGGATGATGCGCAAGAGGAACATGGCAGCCGAGTAAAACATCGATTAATTTTACCCCAATGTACCTTTTGAGCAGATGCTACAAGCTCACCAAATCATAACAAGATTGTTAGGAAACTCATTTTCCCCATCCAGTGATAAGAAAATGAGTACGGAACAATCACAGCCTGCTGGGCACTACTATGAATAAATTTCTACCTTTCGGTTCAGCATGATCAGGTTTTCACTTACCGCGTGTTAGATCAATGATAGTATTTTGTAAAATAGTGTATGATTAAATGGTCAGACACTGGAGGTAGTTTATATTTGTTCGCCGAAAATCCCGCACCCCGTTGGGATGAGCAGACTTCCCAAAAATTCCTCGACTATGGGCGCTATTTCGTCCCAGAGCGCGAGCTACAGATGGGTATCATGCTGGCTTTGTTGATATCGATGTACATTATTTCGAGGCGGGTCACGCCCTGTTCAGCGCCTGGATGGCTGCAGACAAAGGAGATGAGGTAGGATGAAATCACAAGGGAAATTGGTACTTTTGATTATCGTGGTTGCTGACCTGCTCATCATCCTGGCCATATTGGGCATCCGGTTCATAAACAGTCGCTCGACTCCGAAAGTTACCCCGCAAAGCACCCCTTCTGCCGAGAATGAGCCTGGTCTGGTGGTATATGGCTCGGTCCGCGGCATGAATGGCGAAGGCTTGGGGAATGTGACCATCTACCGGCAGTACGCCAGTTATCCGGGTGTGGTGATCGCCACGACCGATGGCTCGGGTTATTACAAGTCCGATTTTTATGCAATCCCAGGGGATGAGATGGTCAGCGTGTGGGCCGAAGCAACTGGGATGAAATTCCTGCCTGAGATGTGTTCCTGGCGGCATTATTACGGCTCAGAGGTAAAGGCGTGCGATTTTGTCGCTCAGCCACTGGTGGACTTTTACCTGCCGCTTGTTCACAAAGCGATCAAGGTAGAGCAGTAGCTGGTCATCTTTGGCTTCCTGCCTGCGCGACGGTGGGCCTGGATCAATCAGTCGGTGATGTCTAAGAATGAGGGGAAATTAGTGGGGTTATATTTTCCATTCCTCAGCGAGCAAATCAAGCGAAAGCTTCTTTGACAGCGAATTTACGAGGTAATGTCATCACCGGATAGCAGGTAGAGTATTGCCTGTGATTAATCGCTCCTATAGGTTTGTTCGTTGATAGGTTTGTAGTTATTGAGCTGGCCTGGTTTGACTGGCTTCGATCTGCGAGCGCAGGTAATCGCGCTCAGCCGTTTTACGGGCTACCTTATACTGCAGCTCACCGGTTAGCTCGTTCAGCAGGTCACGGCCCTGGTGCCGGGCGAGCTTCACATCCAGGCTGAGCTTGACAATCGGCAGGTTGGTCAGCTGGTTGATCTGCTGGCGCGTTTCTCTGAGCCTGGCTTTGGTCCTCTCAAGCTGGTCTGCGGGCAGAGCCGAGGTCTGCGACGTTTTGGGTGCAGCCTGGCTCACATCCATTCCATAAGGAATGCTCATCCCAGCCAGCTTCATCAACACCTGCACGTCACCCGCCGCGTATGCCAGATTGATCTCTTTCATCATGTCATTGGTCTGGATGCGGTCCGCTGCGCTGCGTGCCAGGTCGGGGTGGTAGCGGCGTGCCAGCCTGCGGTATAAGGTCTTTATGTCAGGGATGATGACACCTGGGGAAGCTGCTGTGCTGTTATTTTGGGTGGTTTGCTTGAACTGCAACCCCTGGGGAGGTAGGTTATCCAGTCGGGTCGGTCGACCAGGCTGGGGGGCACCCTCCAGGTAGCTCATTACCTCGCTGCCGAATAGGCGCTCTTCCCGGATGTGGCGCAGCTGTTCATCCAATGCCACGGTCTCTTCGTTCAGCTCGCTGAGCTGGTCGAGCAGATTGCCCAGCCGGGTATCCACCAGGCTCTCGAAGGCTCGTAGCTGAGCTTGTAATTCCGCCAGCTCAGCTTCTGCTGCCTCTAGCTCATGCCGTGCTGTATCTAATTCCTGGTCGGGGGTGCGGAACACGGTTAAATTATACCTTCACGGATTCTAATTATAGTTTTCTTGAAAAATATTCATTTATGGCTATAATTCACGCATCAGGAATCGGGGATCGAATCCCTCGCCAGGAGAAAACGACATGCAGACCGTACGCAAGATCTTGAGTGAAAAAGGAACTGAAGTTTGGAGTACCACTCCCGTCACTACCGTTTACGACGCCTTGCAGCTTATGGCTGATAAGGACGTAGGAGCCTTACCCGTGGTTGAGCGCGGCAAGCTCGTGGGTATCTTCTCTGAGCGTGACTATGCCCGCAAGGTCATCCTGTTGGGAAAGACTTCCAAAAAGACTTTTGTGAAGGAGATCATGACTCCTCACGTGGTCTATGCCACTCCCGATATGACTAACGAGCAATGCCTCACCCTGATGACCGCCAAGCACATCCGCCACCTGCCTGTAGTAGATAATGAATCGATGGTCGGCATGGTTTCGATCGGTGACCTGGTACGCTCGATCATATCTGAGCAAAAGGAAATGATCAGCCAGCTTGAGCAGTATATCCTGCACTACACCAGCATCACCTAGAACCTATTTCGCCTCTGCGGAGTAAATCTTATAGTAGTGTACTTCCCCTTATAACGGAACTTTTCGTTCTGGATAGTCTCTGCCTGCCTTATCCCTGTGATTTTTCAATAAGGTTAGCGGAGATAATAGAATCTTCGGTTCCTCACCCTCACGGGCAGGTTTTTTGAAGGGAGTTAGTGATGCATTCTTCAGACATGCCTCTATTCGTATCTTTATCCCCATCTCAGGTGACTCCTGAGCTCAAAGCATTATTCCTTTCAGATGATCCGGCATCCCTGCGCTGCCAGGCTGTGCTGGAAGCTCAAGCTGCGGGGATCATCTTTACCGATCACCCGGAGACTCCTACCTGGGGGTTGGTGCAGGAGTCTGCCTTCGGTTCGCTCTACATGGGTGGTGACCTGGGAGCAGATTCCCTCCGCCAGCTGATCTCCGGCCTTCGTACCCAGGGTGATGTATTGGTGGGTTTGCGCGAGGGAGATCCGCGCTGGTCGCTGTTGCCACCCAAACCCGATTATTCCGGTTATACGCTGGAATTCACTGAACGGGTAGCTCGCTTCTGCCCCGCCGGAAGTACCTGCTGGATATGAGCTGCGTCGTTTGGATCATTCCCTTGCTAAGCAGATCCTGGACCGGAACCTGCTTATGCGCATGTTCGGCAGCATCCAGCAGGCCCTGGAATGGGGGTATGGCTTATGCTTGGTGCATGGCGATGAGCTGGTTTGTGAAGCCTTCGCTGGGCCTTCTGCCGGTGGTGTGATCGAGATCGGTGTGGAAACCCATCCCCGCCACATGCAAAAAGGCTATGCAGTCATTACCTGCAGCCACCTCATCCATATCATGGAGCAGCAGGGCTTTCAGACCTACTGGAACTGTGCCAAGCAAAATCTCCCCTCCGCAGCCCTGGCCCGTCGCTTGGGTTATCAGACCGAGCGGGAATATCAAATCCAATGCCTGGAATCGCATCAGCCCAACTCCGGTTTAACCATGATAAGCGATAATCATCTATAATTAGATAATAAATAAATAAATACGCATTGCTTGTGTGTGAGCAGGGATTGATGCCCAGCGTTCTGCCCGAAGACAAGGGGGTTGACTTCATTTGCATCCATGGCCGAAATTATGGTCATCAAACGGACTTCTGCCAAAAAGCTGGCGTTTTTTGGCAGTCAAGCTACTTTTTCTGGCAGTTATTATCTGGGAAAATTGATACAGAGCACGGAAATAACAGCTTTATGGCGCAAAAAATATTAGAAGAGTGGGAAGGATGCCATGAGTAAAAAGCGAAGTATCATCCAGATCGATCACCAGCAAGTTTCACCTTTACACCGCTCATTTTTCAATACGATGGACCCTGCCCTCGTTCGATGTTTTGCAGTATTGAATGGTGATACCCGCGGTCTTATTTTCACAGACTGCCTGGAAGAACCCAGCTGGGTCGTGGTGGATGAAGCTGTTTTCGGTAACCTGTACATGGGAGGCGAGATCCACTACCCTACATTCCGCCGCTTGTTTTGCCGGTTGCGTCACCATGGAGATATTGTCGTTAGTTTCTCTCCAAATGATCCCCGCTGGCAGCTTCTACCACAGAAGCCTGACCATACCAGGAATAAGCTCGATTTCTGTGAGCGCCTTCCCCAACCGGTCATGGATGAAATCCAAACCATGCCGGAGGGATTTGACCTACAGCGTATGGATGGGTCGTTGCTGCAACGCTCTACCGCCCGGGAGATATACTCAGCCATGTTTGGTAATGCCGAGCAAGCCCTCCAGAAGGGAATCGGTTTGTGCCTGACCTGCGCAGGCGAAGTGCTAAGCGAAGCGTTTGCCGGGCCAGTCGCTCATGGTTATTACCAGGTTGGGGCCGCCACACAGATTGCCCATCGCCGTAAGGGCTATGCCACTTACACTTGCAGACGATTATTGGCAAATATTGAACAGGAAGGATACCGCACCTACTGGTGTTGCGCCGAAGGCGATCATGCCTCCATCGGCCTGGCTCGCAAACTTGGCTATCGAGCCGGCCGGCAGCCACGCATCGAGGCGCGTTTCAATCAATATGCATAACGTAAATAGTATGTTATCTTTATTAGAAATCAATCAACAAGCTGGAGGTACCGCACATGGCTAAGGTGGGTCTCGCGTACGATCTGATCAATTTGAGTGGGATTAACGGTTCTCCTCTGGATAGCGTGGCTGAGTTCGACACAAATGAGACGGTACTGGCAATTTCTAACGCAATTCAATCCGCTGGCCATGAGGTCATTCTTTTAGAAGCGGACGAAAACATTGTTGAGAAATTAAGAGCCAGCCGTCCGGATCTCGTTTTCAACCTTGTTGAAGGCCGCCATGGTGATTGCCGCGAATCGCATTTGCCGGCCATGTGCGAGTATTTCAACATCGCATATACCGGGTCTGGGGTGTTGACATTGTCGATCTGCCTCAATAAAGCGATGACCAATCAGTATCTCCTTTCGCAAGATGTGTTGGTTCCACCCTTTCAGGTATTTGCGACGCCTGATGACAGTCTGCGCTTGCAGGACGAATTCCCATTGATTGTTAAATTGCTGCACGAGGGCTCTTCCATGGGTCTCTCGCGCAAATCGGTGGTCGATGACGAGACTGCCATGCGTGAACAAGTGGCTTTTTTGCTCCATACCTATCACCAGCCTGCCCTGGTACAGAAATACATCATCGGGCGCGAGTTCACCGTTGGGGTTTTGGGAAACCGTGATCCCTATACCCTGCCTATTACCGAGATCAGATTCGCTGACCTTTATGACATTGTGACATTTTGCCCGGATGATGAAGTGATTCCATTGATCGAACAACGCTTCGGCCATGACTTTGTGCAGGATTTGAAGTGCAAAATTATTCCTAAGCGCTCGATCTGCCCGGCAGAAATCGACCCGGAGCTGGCTGAGACGATCAATCAAACCGCCATAAAAGCCTTCAAGGTGATGGGCTGCCGTGATTGGTGCCGGGTGGACATGCGCATGTCTGCGGATGGAAATGTGTATGTGCTGGAACTTAACCCGATTGCCGGTATCGCACCAGGATACTGGCTGCCCAACTCAGCCGAAGTTGCACACTTGAGCTACTCGGCGTTGATCAATACGATCCTCGATATCGCCTGGGCACGCATCCATGCCGAACAACCAGGTCCTTGTCTACCAGTCTGCGAGGGTGTTGAGGGGGAAGCAGCCTTCGTGGTTTTATAGACGATAAGGGGGCAAAAGCCGGGGCGAGACCTCCCCCGCTGACCCACTCAGCGGGGGAGGGGCTTCTTACCATTTAACAATCTTCGGCATTTTCCTGGCATTCTCGATCGTTGAGCTGACTTCCTTCGGCAGTGGAGCGATTCCAGGGAACCCGCTGCGCTGCACAAAAAGGATCCACACCCCTTACAAAGTATCCGGTACTACGCCTGCCATCCGGTTATCCAAGTCTCGACGGATGCATTCTTCAATCACAGTCTTATGCGGGAAAGGAGATCATTTAAAACGCAATTGTCGCTAGAGTTTTAAGCGATTTATATTATCTAGGGATCAAATACAGTCAAGCAATTGAGAAAGATGTCCGTGCCATCACCCCCATAACAGGTTGCTGAGCCAGCTCCATCAAACACATCATCACCCGCACCACCGATCAAGATGCTGGCGCCTCCGATTTGATCGCCTGTGAGATATACGATCTCAATATTATCAAAATAGATTCGGTCATCTGCAGCCAGCGTATCTGAGCTGAGCAGACGGATTTGTGTTGTTGATGATAGAAAACTGGAGATATCGGCCGAGAATGTTTGAAACTGAGTGTCTGTCGCTTGACCGGCGAAACGTGTCAGCTCAAACCAGGATACGCCTCCATCCGGTGAGATTGCCAGACTGACATAATCATTTGCATCATCAAAACTTTGTCGCAGGTAACCGATCTGGAGTTGGGCCGAAAATGAGGCACTGAGGTCAGCCTGCCGCAAGGCACCCTTCAGAGGATTCTGTATTCGGAGTGCCTGGGATGATCCACCCGGCGCTAACGTTATAGAGATATATGGATCTTGAGCTGTACCGCTTTGTTCTCTAGTCGCATATCGTGTTTCTGATGCAGCAGGAGACGCGATCAGCATTAGGCCCCGGTTCGGTACCTCGTTGTTCACCCATTGTTGCAACAGTGAGGTGACGTTAATCGAATAATACTGGTTGTTTGTCGTTGGGATGAATGAACCAATAGGCGTGGGATTATATGCATTTGCGCTATTGCTCCAGTTTGCTCCCATTTCGGTCCAGTCCATTGTGACTTGGTGGACAAAAACCGGGTTGGAATTTCCTTGGGTTGCAAAGAAATTCGCAGTAGCAGATTGCACAATCGACCCAGCCGGGATCATGGAAAGATCAAATCGCAGCATGGCTCGTTTTTGGTCGTTGGGATTTGGTTTCACGCGCATGTCGGTGGCGGTTCCATAATTAGTCGTTGGGGCGCGCTCCCACAGGTAGGTATCTTGGTCAGGATAAGCGTTATTTGCACCACCACCCTGGCTAACCTCCACTACAATGTATGGATCTAGTGCAGTTCCTGCCGCTTCTTTACTATTAAATCTCGATTCCAGCGCATCGTTGGAAGCGATTAATACCACACCCTGGTTGGCAATTGTGCCATTCACCCATTGTTGCACCAGGTTAGTTATGCTAACCGAGTACACCTGGAAATTCGCATACGGAACGAGTGATCCGATCGGGGTCGAATCATATCCATTTGCAAAGTTATTCCAGGTAACCCCAGTTTCTGTCCAGTTGTTAGTGATGCGGTGCAGGTAAACCGGGCTGGGGATCTTATGCGTGGCATAGAAATAAATGGTGGCAGAGCTGATATTGGATCCGGCTGGGATGGAAGATAGATCAAACCGGAAAAGGGCTTGATTGATATCGCCAGCCTGTCCCCTGACTTTCAGTTCAACCTCTGATCCATAATTTCTATTCGGATTCCTTTGATCAATGAAGCTATCTTGGCTCGAATAAGGTATATATACGCCTCTTGCCTGCGACACTTCGATATTCACATCTCCAAACGTAGGGCCATCAGTCTCGCCAATTTCTTGCCAGCTGGAGGTCCAATACTGTGTTCCGTCATTGTTGTCGTACGAGACAACATTAAATTGATCCAGTACATTTTGGCTACCAGCACCAGAGCCGTTAATCAGGTAGTCATTTCCACTTCCCCCAAGGATACAATCCGCACCACCCACGCCGTTAATGTCATCTGGGGTAAGACCACCCAATATCAAGTCGTTTTCGTTCGTTCCGTTAAATGGTCCACTTCCGATTACGATGTTTTGGAGAATCAGGCTATCGCATTCAGCCGGTTTTAGGTGGTTTGCGGTGATCGGGCTGTGTATGATCTGATCCATTATTCCAGATTCGGGTATCCAGTTGGACGCTGCAAATCCAAAAGATTGGGAAACCAGGAAGACTGCCAGGACACCCAAAGTGAAAATCCTTATTGGTACCCGTATATTGATGATCAACGCTTGCACTCACTCAGAAAATATTTGAAGACGTTCTATCAAGATTTTAACTTTTCACGGTCTGGCCAAAATATAAAAACCCCAATGATACCGGCTAGCAATGCGGCACCAATCGGTGTGCGCACTTTCTCAATCGCTTTGCCGGCAGATGGGATGTGAAACCAAAGCTTCCCATAGATCTCCGATCTGATAGGTGAATAAGAATCCACCCACTCATTGTGATCACCTTGGATGGTGTATCGATTACTATCTATGCTGATGATCCTGTGGATCACGGATCCAAGATCCGGGTTCCGGTACAAGACAACCTCACCGACCTGGTACTTTTTGCTCGGATGGATTACTGCTAAATCACCATTTCGTAGATACGGTTCCATACTGTTCCCAGAAACGATGATGTAGATATATTTCCCACCAATCTGTTTTGGGGCAAATGCGAGCCAAAAGCCAGCAATCAATAAAAGATAGATAATAGCTTTTAGGTAGATTTTTGGAATTTGTATTTTATTCATAAGTTTTAAGGACAGCATGGCGCATGATCGCACTAGGCGACCATGCAGCCATGCTGAATCAATTTGTATCTGGTTATGGCCCATTATTGTTTCTGGCCATTAGCGGTATAAAGTACTGGTAGATCACCGGTGACCGGTACATCATGGGGAAGTACAAAATATAATTTCCCAGGTCATTCGACAGCCACAACCCGAAATTGATCCGCGGCTAAAGCCGTCACTCCACTGATTGTACATGTAGCCTGGTTGCCGCCCGTGACGTTGCAGTTAAACCAGCTACCAGCTGTAACGAGCTGTACTCTGACATCACCTACCGGACCCGCGCCAGCTGACGGATCGATATTAAATGACACTGAGCTGATATTTGCCGGGTTTGCGTTATCAAGTGTGTAATGGACATTGGTAACCGTATAGCCACTGATGATATCAGAGCCATCACCAGCGCCTGTTTCTGGAACTTCATTTGCAGCTGCGTATGCATAAGCGGCAATCATAATCAGTAGCACAGCCAGAACGGCAATGACTGTGCGTGGTCGTAATAATCTTTTCGCAATCATTTTTGTCTCCTTTTTATGATTCTCTTATTAATAGTCTGTTGTTTAAAATAACAAGCAATAGAATTAATGATTCAATGTCTTCTTTAAATTTTCGTATATGTTGCTTCTCCTCATTGACAATTTTCGTTAACTTTTCACGTTTGATCAATCCATTAACAGTAAGGAATTTGGTGTACCATCGAGCTTGTTGGAAACTAATTATTCATTAATGTGCAAGTCCTGTGCCTGATAGGCGCATGTATTTTCTAGATTGACAAAAATCTTTAGAAAATTGGGGATAACAAGCACGAAATTCGCGCGATTATCATCACGCGATGCTGATTTTTAACTATGAATTGCTATTTTTGCAGTGGAGATGATTATCCAGCCTGGTTCACTGCTAAACACAATTTGGATTGTGCTAATCTATGTTTATAAAAACTGGAAGCTGGTGATCTAAGCAGATTTATGATGGCATCAACGGATCAGAGTTGTGGAAGGCTATGAATTCCTAAAGCTGTGTATTTTCTCGGAATCAGATCACCAGGTTACAACCCTGGGCATTTTCCTGGCATTCTCGATCGTTGAGCTGACTTCCTTCGGCAGGGGAGCGATTCCAGGGAACCCAGTGCGCTTCACGAATTCACTCGTCTGTTTCAGTAGCTCATCTGGTTCGTAGCCTGCCAGTATCTCAACGGTTTCTACGCCAGCGTTGATATACAGGCGGGCGCGGATGCCTTTTACTCCCGGTAGCCTGCTCAGGTCGCTGAGCTTCACCAGCTCCAGGATGCTCTCGGGGGAGATGCCTGCCCTGGTCGCTAGCTCAGCTCGGCCTTGTGAGGTCTGTCCGGCCGCCAGCATCTGGTCTGCGGTTTTCACCCCCAGGGCTTCCAACCGGGAGATGTGTTCAGGGTTGACCCAAAGAAAATCCCTCAGCTTGAAAGGATTCGACTTTTTTGGAGCCATCTAGTTCTCCCTACGATTATCAAATCCGTTGCCTGCCCTCTGGTTATGGAAAAGCATTCCCTGCGAAGAAATCTTCCATCACCTTCACAAGCTCACCCGATTCGATCAGTACGGTGCTTTTGCTGCTGCCTTTGTACATATACAGGCTTGCCCCGGGGTAAAGGGATAACAGGGTATTGCGCAGCTCTTCGGTCGTGGTGAGGTCTTCCTCGGCCAGGATGATCAGCGTCTGTCCGGGCCAGCCTTCCAGGTCGGTGTAAGTGAAAGTTTGCTGATCAAAATCCACCAGGCGTTGGTAGGTGTTCAGGGCTGCCTGGCGGTTTAATTGGGTATCGAGCGTCTCACGGATCTGGGCAGCGATCAGCAGCAGCTCAGGCGATGCGTTTGGAGGTAGCCTGCCGGTCATCTGTGTGCGCAGGATGTTCTTAACCATGAACATTGGCACCCACCGTAAAAGCTTGAGGGTTGGCTCCACCGACCGGATTCGGCTGGCTAGTGGAGGGTAGGCGTGCGTTAGTACCAGCTTGCTCACCCTCTCCGAATGGCGGTGAATGAAAACCTGGGCCAGCATGCTCCCATACGCGCTTCCGGCTACATAGGTTGTGGCAATGCCCTCTTTAGTCAATAGCTCTGCGATTCCATCCGCAAGGGCAGTCATCGTGCCTAGCTCTGCGGGGTAGCTCGGGCAGATCAGGCGGTAAGGTCGCGCATCCAGCTGGATGATCATGCGCCAGGCAGATTCAGCGGTTCCCAGGCCTCCTGGCAGGAGCAACAGGGGTTGCCCCTGCGGGTCACCGGATAGGATAGTTTCCCATTGGGTACCGCTGATCGTAGTTTTGTTCAGCGGGTGTTCCTGTCGGAATCGCATGAATATCTCACGGATTTCCGCGGGTACATTTCGGTAATAATCAGTCATTCGGCTTCTCCAGGAATTCGCGCAGTGTTTTCCCACCCATCGGGCGGTATGAAACCAGCTTGCCGTCATATACCACGCCGAAAACGCCATACGCGGATGGTGAAAGAGCCCGGGCTTCACGGCTGGTCTTTAATTCGATGCTTTGCATGCTGATGCCCATCTGGCTGGCAGTGTGTTCCAGTGAGCTGACGAACATGTCCAGGTAGGGGCACTGGCCCGAATGGTACACCACCAGTCCATTCGGGATACGATTTAGCCGCCTTTCCCAATCGCTTGGGAAGCTCGGTACGCTTCCCTGCCCAAAATGCTTCACAAGCAGCTCGAAGGACGGCGGTGCCTGGTCCACCACTTCGAACCCGTGGTGGACGAAAAACGCTTTCTTTGCCAGCCAGGTGCTGGCGCTGCTAACCACAGCCACACCATACATGCCTTTGTTTTGCGCTTCGCTGATCACCTGTTCCAATAGCCGTGAACCATACCCTTTACCCTGCCCGCTGCCCACCACCCACATGCAGTGGATCACCAGGTAACCCGGGGCGTTGACCACCCGCCAGCTGGCTTCTCCTGGAGCATATTCCACAAAACCAGCCGATCGCGAATCCTCATAGATGATCTTTAGATGCAGCCCTTCAGCCATGCTGGTATTCAACCAATTGCGCTTATGGCGGTATCCGCTTGTTTTGCGCTTGCTCTTGTAACAGAAAAACCCGTAGCGGTCGACGTTGGAGAGATCGATGGTATGGATAATGTTTTCCATGATCCTTCCTACCTTCTCCACCTGCCGAGCAGCCATCCAGCCAGGAACGATCCAGCCATGGCAGCCCACACCCATACAAGGTCGATTTCCATGGCTACTGGGTAGCTGCGGTCTGGGTATCTGCTCCCTGGCTCGGCTGGCTGCAGGTCCAGCGCAACCTGGTGGACGCGCTCGCGCTTGGCAACCATGTCTTCCAGGTCGTAGGCGATACCGTAGGATCTCAGCCAGGGCTTGAAATGCGAATCGCCGCCTGTTTCGAAAAGGCGCTGTGCAATGCGCCGGAACTCCGCCTCATCTGTCACACGGCGGGCCAGGGCGGGCATAACCTCTTCGTGCTTGCTGCCGGTCACCTGCTCTGACCTTAACTGGACAGTCACATGCGGGTCGGCCAGCAGGTTCTGGTACCAGCTGCTGCGGGCTCCCCACCCAGAACCGAGGTAAATGCGACCTTCCAGCAGCGTATAGGAAAGCATTGTATGGCGCGGCTGGTGGCTTTTCCGTCCCCATGTCGTCAGGACCAACATCGAAGGGCCCAACACGCTGCTCAGGCCCATCCGCCACCAGATCAGGGGTGTCTTGAATAACAACCAGTTAACCGAGCCCCGTTTAGGATAGGCCATGACACCTGTCGCCACTTGTGTATCGTGGGTTTCATCCATCTTGGGCTCCATTATTGGTACTGAGCTTTCGGTTTAAGCATTGTTAATCTCTATTTTAACCCCATTGCTAAATGTGAATCGATGACCTTGGGCTGGATCGATTATGAAGGTGAACAAGAGCAAAACTACTCGGCACTTACCGGGATGACGAATTTCGCCTTATTTATGCTTTCACCCTGAAGCTTGATTGCTGTTTTTCCTTCAGTTCAGGTTCAGCTGCACCGCTCGCGGTTTGGTCATCCAGTTGGGGTGGCTGCCTCTGGCGTATTCATCTTTATTACTTGGCTGATTTCTCCCGGCAATAGGTTAATCGTACCAGTCTGCATCACCAACTCGGCGAAATTCTGCCACACCAGCTGCCGGATCTCCTCGACAGGCAATCCAAGGTTGGCTGACAACAAGTATTCCACCCAGATCACCCGGTGCGGGATGGCTCCTGGTGGGTCTGCCCAGCCATGGTCACTCTCCACCAGCAGGCGCTCCAAAGGCACCTGGGTGCGGAAGATACTGCGCCGCGCCACCGCCGAGTGAACTGAGAAATAGCACCCCAGCTCAACCGCCTGCCGTGTCTCGGCTGCCGTACCCGTCCACCAGTGTAGGATCGGGGCAGCCACTGGAGTGCGCTTTAACTCCTCCAGCATCAGCCTTGTGGAGCGGAAGCTGTGGAGGCTCACGATGCGAGGCTTCCTGGCAGCGAAGCCCAGTGCTGTGCGTAAAGTGCGTAGCTGCAGGTCTAGCGGCACGCCATACGCCTCATCCAGGCCGATCTCGCCGATGATGGCACAATTCTCAGCCAGTTGCTCGAACTTCTGCGAGTCGAACGCCTGCTGGGCTTTCAGCTTGCGGGGGTGGCAGCCCACCCCCCAGGCCAGCCATGGCTCGTTCCGCTTGGTCACCTGTATGGCTTCATCGAGTGAAAGGGTCATCGCCAGAATTGCGCCAATATCTACCAGCTCGCTATTGGTCCGCTTTGGATCGATATGGGCATGCGCATCCAGCGTGGGGAGTTCGAGCATGATCAGATTATATCTTCAATAGACCTGCAGAACTTAGAACGACACCATACATTAGCCTCCTGGAACCTTGAATTCCGGGAGGCTTTTTTCCCATTAGCGATTGATCAGGGGCAGCAAGCTGCGTAACGGCTCTACCGTGATGATAAATATCACCTGGTGAGAGCCACAGGCGTTGCTGGCGATCAGGTCAGGCTGGTAGATGTCTGGTCGTGTATAGACGTGGGTCACAACTTCACCCTCCCCAGCCAGCCCATCTCCAAAATGCCATGTATAAGTGATGGGTGGGCTGCCTGTGGCTATGGCGGTGAAGGTGACCGGTTCACCAACTTTTGGGTTGGACGGTATATACCCGACCTCAATGACATTCACTGGCTCGCAGGGTTCAACCACTTCCAGGGTCACCGGCACCGAGGCATAGGGATTGATTGGGTCATTGCTGGCAACCACCACCCTTCCTTCATATATGCCTGCCTCCAGCCCTGCTGCCTCGTAGGTCACCTGGACGGTGATCACTTCACCCGCACTCAGGGTACCACTGAGCGGGGTTTCAGTTAGCCATGTTATTTCACCGTGGGGCGGTGGTGTGCTTAAAGCCACCCAGACAGCTTCATATACGTCGATTCTCCCGTGGCCATACACGTTGTTGGGTTCGGGGCAGGTAGCCTGGCTGCATTGGCCATAATTGTCGATGCATACTGCCGTCGTTTCGAGAATATCGGTCACCTCCACCACACCCAGCATAGGATTGGCAGAGAATATCATGGCAGCCGCTCCAGCGGCATGTGCAGATGACCAGGAAGTACCGCTGGTGGTGACATAGCCGCCACCTGCGTCGCTTGTTCTGACTACAACCCCCGGGGCCGAGACATCCGGCTTGATCACGCCATTACAACCCGGTCCGCGTGACGAAAATGAAGCGATCAGGTCATTTTGGTCGGTAGCGCCCGCCGCCAGGGTTTCTGACATAGCTGCAGGTGATTTAATTGTCCCACAATCAGATCCATAACCACCCGGTGAGAATACAGGTAGGATATTCGCAGCCCGCAGATTCTGCAAAACGGTTTGAAAATTATTATCACAGCCCCAGCTGCCCCACATCCCCAAGACAACATCAGCCGCTTTCGTGGGATCTGGATGGGCATAGCTCAGGTCAGTCGGTGCTAACATCCATTCCAAGCCAGCCAGGAGATCGGCTTCGCTGTATCCTCCTCCACCTGAAATTACTTTGACTGCTATCCAGTCTGCTCCTGGGGCAACCCCGATCTGGTATCCCGGTCCGCCATCGCCACTCACGAACCCCGTGCCCAGCGTGCCATGATTCACATCGTCGTAGGGTACTGCTTGGTGGTTAATAAAGTCGTACCAGTTGTAGTTGTGCTCGAATGTGCCATCACCCAGGTTACCCCGGTACGAATTGACCAGGGCAGCATGGTCATACTGTACGCCGGTATCCACGATGCCCACCACTACCCCCGCGCCCGTAATGCCGAACGTCTCCCAGGCTTCGTCGGCGCGAATCTTGGAGATGTTCCAATCTGGCTCAGCATTTGGTTGGAACACCTGGGCCGGTGGTAAAGGCCCGATGATGGCTGGCACCTCCGAGGGGATCATCGTCAGCGCGTGGTCGAGGCTGATCTCCTTGACCAGCGGATTTTCAGCCAGGAGGGTCAGCTGGGCATTATCCAGTTTGGCTGTAATGGCGTGGGCTAACAACAGCCGCCGGGGTTGTGCCCCTTGCAACGTCAGCCATTGGTAAAGTTCGGCGCTGTGCTGGGCTGATTTAAGCAAGCGCTGGTAGACATATACCCGCCGCGCTTGTTTATCGGGGATGAACTCGGCTTGTGATAGATCAGGTCTTTCGCGCAGGTAAACGATCACCCTCACGCTGCCCTGGGCACCGATCTGTGCCTGGACCTCCGGCTCCACTCGCGGTATCGCAGCTGGCTCGATCAGCCACCCCGCTGACTTAAGTGTGGCAGTGGTCTCGTAAACATTGAAAATAAGCTCGCTGTCCCCAGCATTGCTGATCCGCAGGGTTTGGGTGAGCTGCTCAGCGGGGTAGAGGCTGGCGTGCAGCTCACTGGGTGAGATGATAATGACCGGTTGAAGATTTATGCTGGATCCGGGAACAACTCCAGGGCTTGCGTTGGCAGACGAAGCATCTATGATCGCAAAGACCCCCAACAGGCTCGCCGCTGCCAAAGCCAAGCTAAGCAGCACATAGCTGCTTTTCTTGTCGGCAGACATGTTGCACCTCCTTGGTCTCTGTAATTATTATATGGAATTTTCCCCTGGAAATCAAATGAGAGATTGCATGGATGTGGTTCACCCTCATGGGTTGTTAGTTCCAGGAAATATTCAACCGTTCATCCCGCTAGCCTGCTTGCTGCTGCTATCCACGACTTTGTCTTCTCAGAACCTCTAATGCCCGAAATGTGGGTATATAATACAAGCTACTTATGGACAGCGTTGCTCTCATCAGCATTGGTCTTCCTCTGGCAAGTTAATCGCTCCATCAAGGCATAAAAAACTGGTCAGGCAGGTCTTTCAGCTGCATTGATCCTTCTTACCACAAGGTCGATTATGGTTATCTAATTTAGTTAGGAGAAGTTCTGGGTGAGTATAAAAAAGTCATGGTTGATTCTGTTTGCCTTGATCCTGGTGACCGGACTGGGTGTACCAGGCTGTTCTTACCTTTCTCGCGCCACAACCACGCCGGCCCCGGTTGCTACGCGCGATCCCCAGTCGGAGCAGGCTTTTGAAACCCAGCTGGAGGGCATGGATCCACAGGCGGTTCCGGTTTATCAAGCGGCTACGATTGCCTTGGATGCAGGTGACAATGCGAAGGCTAAAGTGCTGTATCAGCAAGTGCTTGATCTGGCGCCGAAGTTTGCCACAGCCTATCGCCGCCTTGGATACATTGAGCTGGATTCCAATAATCTTGATGGTGCCATCGAGCTCTTTCAGAAAGCCCTCGCCCTCGAGCCAGATGGTTATAACCAGAGCGCCCTGGCCTATGCCCTGATCAATCGGGCCAACCCGTATGATGCCCAGGAGGCATTTGACCTGGCCTCAGCTGCCGTAAAAGCGCTCCCAGAAGAAGAGCAAACCGTGGTGGTCTGGTTGCTGACTGCTCATGCCGTATCCGATGTGGAGACGATGCGCCAGGCAGATGAGCAATTGCTACGCATCGCCCCAGATAACTCACTCGGCCATTATGAGGCAGGCTTATTGGCAGCTTATGATGGCCAGTGGGAGAAAGCCGAACACGAATTGGTGCTTGCCAGGCAATTGGGATTTGATGAACAGGCTGTGCAAGCCATGTTGGATAATGGAATATCCAGATACGCCTTGGTGATCCGTGTGGTTCGTCTGGTCGTGATCGCCATGGGAGTATGGTTTATCGGCCTCCTGCTCCTGTTCCTGTCTGGCTCGATCCTTAGCAAAGCCACACTGCGAGCTTTAGCCTCTACTCAAACCGATCATACCGCACAGGTCAGCCCAAAGGAGCACAGGCTGCGATCGATCTACCGCACGGTGATCACCATCCTTTCACTCTATTTCTATATTTCGATTCCTTTCGTCATTTTGCTGCTGTTGCTGGTCGTTGCCGGGGCTTTTTATATATTCATCAGTCTCAACACCATCCCGATCTATTTCGCCCTGGTCCTCGTGGTCATGCTGATTGGCTCGCTGATCGCCATTGGTCGATCGATTTTCTCCCGGGTGAAGGACATTCTGCCGCGTAGAGAACTATCTCGCCTCGATGCACCCGAATTATGGGCGCTGGTGGAACAGGTGGCCCGAAAACTGGAAGTCACCCCCGTGGAAACCATCCAGCTGGTACCCGATACGATGATCGGTGTAACCGAGAAAGGCAGCATCCTTAAGAAGGTCCGCGGCACTGGTACACGCCGGTTGCTGTTGGGTATGGGAGGCCTGGCAGAGCTTACCCAGGGTCAATTAGCCGGCATCCTGGCTCATGAATACGGGCATTTTTCCAACCGTGATACGGCAGGGGGGAACCTGGCTCACCAGGTGTATGCGTCTCTGAATAATATGGCGGTCCGGTTGATTAAAAGTGGCTCAGCCCGGTTTTATAACCCGGTCTGGCTTTTCATCCTTAGTTACCAGCGGATTTTCCTGCGAGTCACCCTGGGTGCCTCGCGCCTTCAGGAGATTTTAGCTGACCGCTACGCTGCTGTCGCCTATGGATCTGATAATTTTATCCAGGGTCTAAAGAACTATATCCACCAGAGCATAGCTTTTCCCCTTTTGGCCGACTCAGAGCTCAAGATCGCCTTCGAAACCAAACGATCGGTCATTAATCTGTATGACCTGCCCATGCGCACTGACCTGGCAGAGGCGCTTGATTTGAAGTTCGAAGAAGCCCTGGCGCGCAAGACCTCGAAATATGATTCTCACCCTGCGCCTCAGGAGCGTATCCGCCTGGTCGAGGCGCTCAATATCCCCAATTCACCGGTCTACGAAAATTCCCGGCCTGCCCTGGATTTGTTTCCCAACCCTGAGCAGCTTCAGCGTGAGATGACGGCCGAGATTACCCGGCTGATCAAGAACCAAGGAAAATGAGCTTATCCCAGGCTGCCTTCACGGCTGGTGCGTTTCAGGCTATCATTAAGCGATGGACGATAATACTTACGAATGTCCCAATTGTGGTGCCACAGTCTATCCTGAGATGACCCGCTGTTCGGCCTGCGGGACCAACATGTACCCTGCGGAAGACCGCATGCCTCAGGTTGAAAAACCTGCTCCAACTTGGCTGTCTATCCTGGGGGTGCTCTTGATTGGCTGGATGATCGCTTCTGGGATCGCCATGACCCTGAATTTCGTCGTTGCCGCATTTGTCCATCCCAACCAGCTCGGCGCCTGGGGCATGGCACTTCTCCTGCTAGCTGCACCATTCGGAGTACTCATTGGTGCGTACGTGGGTACCAGCCTGTATCGGCAGCATTCACGCTTGCTAGGTGGGCTGGTCGGCCTCTTTACCTTACCTGTTATAGTGCTTCTGGCTACCTACTGGGTCAGGGTCACAGCTGCTGTGTTGTTCAGTCCGCTTGCGGTCACGTTGGGAATTATTACCATCCTGGCAGGAGTGGTGGGCGGCTGGATCAGCCAAGCTTTCGCCCCAGGGAGTGATTGGAAGGAAAAATGGCGCGTGCATGGCTGGGAGGACCTGCTCTACCAGGACTTGTTGCGTAAGGTTCGCTTTAATGGCTCTACAGCCAACCGCTTGATCGAATATGAACGGAAACAAGACCCGCAAGCTACGCGCTTAAAGCTTATCCAAAATGCCATTGAGCGTTGGGAACGCGATAACCTATAAGGTTGAGTATTTCTACTCCCCTAGCATAGTTTGTGTTTTTATTGCTTCCTTATAACTTCTCTACGATCAACAGCCGTGTGGGTTTATACAGGTTGACCACCAACCAGAGCAGGCACAGCAAGATCAGGATAATGTCGATCAACAACAGGTTGACGGCCCCGAACAGGTTCACAAATTGCTGGATACTGTTCAGCACCAATTGGAACACTCCCGACTGGAAGATCGGCAATTGGCTGAGCAAGGGTAAACCGCCGATCAGTACCCACCCAATGATTGCGATCACCGCTAGAGACAACAGCGGCGGCATAATTTTATCCCGCATGGGGTAGGTTTGCTCACGCCGTGCGAATCCAGCTCCCAGGCGTAGCTCCAGGGCTGCCAGGGCCTCATCCCGTAATTCCCGTGACGAAAAAGTGATTTGGTGCGTAGCGGTTCTTTCGTCCTGCCGGTAGGAGATGTCCAGCTCTCTGCGCTCTGGATTGGCGGTCAACCGCACGATATTCTCCAGCTTGATAATACCCGCGCTCTCACCGAGCAGACCGCGCACCATTCTTTGCTCATTAAATTGACTGATGATTAGGGGAACATCATTGGCAGCCGGGCTGGCGACGATGATCGACTTGATGCCAAGGATTACCAGCCGGTCAGTCTTGGCTTTCGGGTTATCCCACAGCAAGGCCTCCGGCTCGTTCTCGTCCAATCGGGGCTCATCCAGGGCTGCAAAGGTTTCTATTCCCAGGTTTGACTCCCCGTTTACTTTATACTCGTCTGGGATTGGCTCCGAATGAGTATGTGCTGCCGTCGTCGCACCCACAAGCTCATCCAGCATCCTGGCTTCTTTTTCCTCGTCGGTCAGGTTGGTTTGAGCCTCGCTACTCGCCGGGTGTGTTTGCAGCCAGCTAATGTCAGTATCAGGGAGAGGCAGGGCTGCTTTCTCGGGGTTGCTCACCGTGTCAAAGATTCGTTCGATCGTCTCGTCCGGCTCGTCCGATTCAGTCGCCCAGTCAAATGTCGTGGGTGTGTCGGATACATGGCTGGCCTGCCCAACCGTCTGGTCAAGATAAGCGATGTTCTCTAACGCCTGGAATTCTACATCCTCCTCCGTCCAGGCGAAGGGTGGTGTGTAAGCCGGTGAATCTTCGTTTTTGGGTGGGTTGGTTGGCGGGTAAGATTGGCCGCGCCCGACTAGCCCAAGTGGTGATGTTTCCAGTCTTTTTAAAGCAATCCTGGCTGCCTCGTTCTTCGGGTTGATCAGCAGCACCCTTTGCAGGCAGTTGCGTTTGAGTTTCACCTCATCCACCACTTCTGACATCATCATCCACGCGCCTTCATTGCGTGGGTTTTGGACGAGTGCCTGTGCCAACAGCTGCTTGGTCAGGGCGATATCCCCCCGTTGCCTGGCTTCCATGGCTTTTAATAGTAGTTCAGCCATTCTGTGCTCCTTGCCTGCCCCTAATTATAACCGACGTGATAGCCGGGTGATCAGGATGATAAATGCACTCTTTTTTCTTCACATTATCTCTATGTCGTTTATAATGGGTTGACCTGTTACGGAGAGTGACCATGGATCCAACCCTTACGCTTCGTTATACCCCACAAAAAAACGATTACGCTCAGGTTTTACGTATATATTTTTTGCAGCAAACTGGCTCACGTATTGCCCTTGGTTTCCTGGTCGTTGCATTTGGGGTCGTCCTTTACAGTGTTGCTACCTCCGGCCGGCCGCTCACAATTTTCGACCTTGTCTGGTTGCTTTTACCCCCTGTGTTTGTGGGGTATATTCTCTTTATCCAACCCAGGAATATGGCCAACCAGGCCATGGCCAACGAACAGTTGGCCGCTGAGACGACCTGGGAGATGGGTGATGAGGGCATCGATATCTCGACCAGTTTCGGCTCAGCACATACTGCCTGGGATGATTTTTCCCGCATGTATGAGCATAAGGAATACATCCTGCTCGTACTCAAGGGGAAAAAGCGTGCCTTTCGCTTCATCCCTCGCCGGGCTTTTGCCTCCCCACAGGATCAAGACAGGTTCTTCGAGCTTGTGCAGGCTCACCTCACCAAATAAACTTTCGCATCCAGTCGAGCCAAATGAAGCTGAATATCCCCGCCGGGTTGTCTTCCGACCTGGGGTATTACTCCGCCCACTTCATGGACCTGGAGGTATGGCAGCCTGCCGTCCACCTGATATGCCGCCAGCATAGCCTGCCTCCCTGTCAGGTTGAAGCAGGCGTGCCGGGTACTTTTCCCACCTTCATCGTGCATCTTGAAACTGGAAAAACTGTGGTGGTCAAGTTTTTTGGGCCATTGTTCGATGGGGTGAGCGCTTCCAAAGTTGAGCTTTGGATTGGAAATTTCCTCGCCGAGCATCCCCTGCCTATCCGCTCGCCTGCCATCCTGGCGGGCGGCTCGCTAGATAACACCTGGCATTACATTTTATATGAAGGTATTCCCGGCCGAAGCATCGGGCAGGTCAGGCAGCAGCTCACGAATGATGATTGGCAACAAGTGGCTGGTCAGGTGGGTGTTTTTCTGCGTAAATTCCATGACTTTACGGCTGAACTCCCAGGTGACCTGAGCTTTTTACAAGACGGTCCAGCCTGGAGCAGTTATCTGGCCTTCCTGCGATCGCAAGCCGATCACTGCCTCACCAACCACACTCGCTGGGATGACCTGCCCTCTGGTCTGCTGGAGCAGATCCCCGCTTACCTCCTCCCCCCCGAAAAGCTGGTTGATCTTTCGTCTTCGCTCCACCTGATCCACGCTGACCTGACCGCCGACCACCTCCTGGGTAGGCTTGTTCCGAAGTTAGGGCCTGTCTCTCTCCCATCCGGTCATATTTGGGAAAGCCTGGCCGTCATCGATTGGGGTGATGCGCGGGTGGGCAATATCCTCTACGAGCTGGTTGCCCTGCACATGGACCTGTTCCAGCAGGATACCCGCTTGCTCAAGATTTGCTTGGATGCCTATGGATTGCCGGATTTTTTCGCCCGCGACTTTGCTCGTAAAGCTATGAACCTGGTATTATTACACCAGTTTCCCATGCCAGCTCAGTTTTATGCGGGCAACGCCGATGTTCAAACGCTTGACGAGCTGGCAGGACGCCTGTTCGGGGTTATAGAGTGAAGGCTGAGATGCACATGGTATTTCTTTTGGATTCCTACGAAGTTGATTTTGCATCCCAGCCCTTTGTACCAGCTCCTTGGTTTTTGGATTCACTTGGATAATGAAACACGGCAGCTGACCGGACCATAACGGTCGGCTACCGTGCGTAGCATGGATGCTTAATCTGATCAGCTTCTCTGAAGTTGTTTATTATGGCATTGGCATCATCGGGTCCATGATCATATAGTTACGCATCATGGTCATGTCTTCGTGCTCCAGGATATGGCAGTGATACATGTACATACCGGTGTAAGGCGAGAAATGCATTGCCACGCGCACTTTTTCACCAGGCCACACTAACACCGTATCCTTCCAACCACTGTCGACGAATCCCTGGTTGACCGTGTTATAGGTGGTCATATCGGCAGGAGGGGTACGCTTGACCACCTGGAATTGCACGTTATGGATGTGCATGGGGTGCGGGATGGGCGAATTGTTGACCCATTCCCAGGCCATCGTGTCATCCAGGTAGACCATTTCATCCTCAGCAACTGCCTCCATCTCAAAAACGCGGCCGTTAATTGTCCAGGTCATCATGCTGATATCCAGGGTGAAAGGGAGTGGGTTGTTGAAGTTTGGCACATTGTTGGCGTCATAAATGATCGGGAGTGGAGGGAGTGGGCCAAGCTTTGGGTCCGAACTGGCATTGCGTCCAACATTGACGGTCAGGATGTCGAATGCAGTCCCGTTAGACATTCCCATGCCTCCTCCACCGCCTCCCCCGCCACCACCGCGCATACCAGTCACCATCATATCTTCAGTACCCGACCCCATCCCACAGCGCCGGCAGCCGCCTCCGCCGCCCATCCCACTCGGGTCAAAGGCCAGGCTACGCAGGACGACGCTTTGTCGCTTCAGGCTGGTGAAATCTACCCACAGGTCTACTCGCTCGCCGGGCATCAGCATCACGTACGGTCGCGTTGCAACTGCCGGCAGTAAACCTCCATCCGTGCCGATCACGTTCATCTGCATCCCATTGCTCCAGGCAAGCTTATATGTCCGGGCGTTTGAGCCGTTTAGCACACGCAGGCGGTAGGCATGCGGCTCCAGCGATAGGGAGGCATTCACACCCCCATTCACCAAGATGGTATTGCCCAGGTAGCCCCACATCTGGTTGGGATTATACAGGAACTGGTTGTTGGCATCAAAATTCCTGTCCTGGATGATCACAGGTACATCATACAGGCCCTGGTTGGACCCAGGAACAGCCAGCTGTTCAGCAGTGTCAGTGACGTAGAAGATGCCTGCCAAACCCATTAGCACTTGCTCGGCAGTACGCATGTGTGGATGTGGATGGAACCAATAAGGCCCTGCAGGGTCGATCACCTGGAAATCATAGATTTTCGTCTCACCCGGGCCGATCGCTTGCATTGGTTGACCATCACAATCCTCCGGGACATGCAATCCATGGGGATGCACCACGCTATCTTCAGTGAGGTTATTGTGGAAGTAGATGCGAACCTTGGTGCCGATCTGAACCCGCATGATGGGGCCCAGGTAGATACCTGGCAGGTTTTGGATCGTGACGCCTGAACCGCTCAGTAGCTCCCCGGTATAGCTCCAAACAAGGGTGGGTGTACCGGGCAAGATCTGGACGACTTTCTCTGCTGCCGTGAGTGATATCTCGGCATCAGGGATGAAATCCTCCATCTGCGAGGTCATAACCCTGGTTGTTAGCGGTTTAAAAAATGACCTACGCAGCGTGAAAGGATTGAGCTGTGTGCCGACCAGGGCTGCTGCCCCGATACCGGCGCCCTTCAGGAAACTACGTCTGCTGATAGCTTGTGATACCATGCAATCCTCCCTTTCTTTTTTTAACCCTCAAATCGGGCGAGAACTTCCGCTTGCTCAGCTTTTTGAGTTGGTTATTACCCGGTCACCAGGATCAATTATGAAGCTCGCCATCAGTGCTTCACTTGCGACTGGCTCCTTATATATTGTATTAAATGTTTATCCCTGAAAAATTGGTTTTCATTGGCGTTTATTGGCAAGCTGCCAATGTTTTTTGGGAGATCAGGCTTTCTCGATTGGTATGTTCATGCACAATCACACTTGCGAATAATCCTTTCCTGGGATATGATTTTTAGTAACATCCAAAGCTAATCCCTTTCTGACGCAGCATATTGGTCTCTGCCTACAAGACATGCTTGCCAACTGACCGAATACTTTCCTATGAATCGTCCTACCCTACCTAAACGCATCCTAGAAAATCCGAAAGTGGGTGATAAGACTGCCTTCAGGCGTACGCTCACCGAAGCCGATGTGGCCTTGTTCATTGGCACCACCTGGGACGTCAACCCCCTGCATACCGATGAAATCTATTGCAGTGGCACACCCTTCAAGCGGAGGATCGTGCCCGGGTTGCTCACCGCCAGCCTGCTGACCCACATGGGCGGGTTGTGGGCCTTCCTGGCAACCGAGATGGATCTTAAATTCCAGGCTCCGGTTTACGTCGGTGATAGCATCACCGCCGAGGCTGAAGTCGCCGAGATCGATGTGCAATCTGGAGCGGTGCTGCTGCGCTGTTCCTGCACCAACCAGAACGGGGAACAGGTTTTAACCGCCAATGTGCGCGGTTACCCGGGGAAATTCGAGTGAAGCAATTCACCATCTTCATATTGCTCTCCGTGTTGCTGGTCGCTTGCGGCACTTCACGGTCCGAACAAGTACCAACCAGCCAGCTGCCCGACCCAGTACTTTATGCGGTGCAACTGGCTGACCTTCCAGCGGTAGGCGTTCCCTGGCAGCAATCGTATAACCAGACCAGCACCGAACAGGGATATAAATGGTCCTACCAGGCCTTCCAGGCTTACCAGCCGGGGGAGCTTGAGAACCAACTCGATTCAGCCTTTGCTATCAACAATGACGTCATCCTGTATGAAGTCGATATGAGCAGGTCAGACCTGCCATCTCCACCCACTACCTTGGGAAGCCTGTCAGGTGTTGAATGGAAATCTGTTTCCCAGCCGCACCAGGTGGGTGATAGGTCTTCGGTCTGGAAGACCAACATCGGCGAGCTCCTCACTCCAGTGTGGTGGTTGGAGTTTTATCAGGGTCATGCTTATGTGCGCATCTCCCTGTTTGGCTTCCCTGACCAGATCGCTGAACCGTTCATCTATGAGCTGGCGGATACTGTCGCCGCGCGCTTACCCGCTAACGTTGAAGAGCTGAAGCAGGATGCCAGCGGAATGCAGGTTTCTCCACCTGCCGGGAGTGGCACCTCGCCTGGCGTAGCCCTTCCCACCGCCTCCGCTACCCCGTAATGGGTGAGTTTCTTGCAGTCGTAAATCTTTCCCCCTCACCCCTGGTTTTGCACGTAATCCCCCCTCCTTCGCTCCCATCTGCAACCCTCAGGACCGTCGGCAGAATCCGTGCATCGTTCCTTTCCGTCCTTACCCCTGGTCTTACGATCGTTTGGGTTCAAGGTTTACAACCCCATACCTTATCTAGATCCACAGCGAATTCCAGACGTTGATACATCCATTTGTAGGGGCGGGTCTACGAAGGTTATTCCGATCTCGTTTAGCCATCAACTCATCTTTATCAACCCCTTGCGTTCCCACTGGCGACCCTCCCCTCCTTCGCATTTCTGGCTCAGCTAAGTGATGCGGCTTGTGTCTTTTCGCCTACCAAGATAAAAATATTGGATTCTCTCCCCGTCACATGCTGTTGTGGGGGCGTAGGAGTGGGATCGTTGTAAACCTAATGAAACACCCACTCCGACGCCCTGGTTTGCGTGATATCCGCCGGTCGATCTAAGAGACAGGGTGATGATGCCAGATTGAACAGTATACGTTGTTACCTGATATCAGCCACAACCCATCATGGAACCTGGGAGCGTAGCGATCATTAAACAGGATGATCACGGGAGCATTGGCACACACCATGACTTCAAAGATCTTCGGTCCATCGGGTGGACCGGCACCATCATAATCATATAACGTGCATGCTCCAGAAGTGGAGCTGGTCGAAGTAACAACCACGCCGGCCAGGTGACCCTTGGCGGTATGCACTTGTACGTTTTGATCGGGGGTGTAGATGTCGAGGAGGTCAGCCATTAGTACACCCGATCATACTTGTCGACGGTCTTGTGAGCTGAGATGACACTGTTGGTGAGCTGATGCTGGGCTTCGCTGACCAGCTTCTCGTACTGCGCTTCGAGCTTGCGTACCATCTCGGTGAGCTGGTAGACCAGGTTGGTGTGGGCGGTGGGATCACGCATGACATATCCAAGGCGCTCACGATAGGCCCGACACATGACACTGGCGATCAGAATGTTTTCGTATTCATCAGGCACGGTGATGTAGCAGTCTGGATCATCGATCATGGCTGTATCGTGGTTGGCCAGGTATTGGGTGTAGATGTGTGCGCCGGCGGTTACGCCGCCTGAGATATACATTGTCCAACCCATGCCGGTGGAGTAATCATGGTCCACGTCATAGTAGCCACTCTCTTCATAGAAATCAGGATCCACACGGCTCTTGCGCACCAGGTAGTTGGGAGGCTGCTGGTTGACCGGATACTCCACGCTGATCACTTCTCGGAAGTCATCCGGCATAGAGAAGTTGTACACAACCACCAAGGGATTGGTATGATCATCCTTCATGGGGCGCAGGATGGGGAAAGTGCGCAAGGCTTCCTTGCACCAGGGCATCATGATATTCACCCTGGACCAGGTCGCCGCCCCACTGTCACCCAGCGCCACCAGGCAATCGGTCATGAGCTGCTGAAATGAGATACTCATAGCACCTCCTAAAGTAACGCCAATATACGATTGGCGATCGAACGCATGCCATCAGGGTTCGGGTGCACACCATCGGTGGTCTTATCCTGGGCGAGCCATGGGTCGGTGTAGGTATCCCAGCAGGTGACATTGTCGGCATTGGCACACGCCGCTGCAATGGCGGTGCGGATATTACCCTTGGGCTTCTCAGGTCCGCTGGTGTTGTCATCCCAGCAGGGCAGCACGTTCATATAATATATCCTGGCATTGGTGTTAAGCAGCCTTAATCGATACAGCTGATCTTCGACTTCGGCTTGAAGAGCTTCCATGTCGCCGGCATTGTCATCGTTGGCGCCCAGAGCTACGATCTCGATGGCGGCTCCATCCGAGATGGTATTGGAGACCTGGTCGGCCAGGTTGGACATGATCGAATGTCCACCCACGGCATGGCTGACCAGCTGGTGGGGCTCGGCCAGCTCACACCCCACGATCTGCGGCCAATAGGGTGTGGAGTAATCGGCTGAGATGCTGTCACCCAACACCCCCATCCTGGGAGCATGCGCACACAGGCGGGCTTCACTGGCTGTGAGCATGCGGTTAATGAGCATCACATTGCTGATATGTCCACTCCAGCCCCAAGTAGCACCAAACGAGCCGATGTACCTGGTGCCTGGGTTGCCGGCCAGGTTACCATTGCAGGCATCCGTGTAGATCAGGTCACCGTTGAGATAGCCTTTGCACTGGTTGTTAGTCTTGCTCCAGGTGAACACCAGGTTGGTCCACACACCTGTTGAGTTATACACAACGTTCATGCCCTGGGTGACGCCGCCATTGACGTACAGCATGCGGATGGACTTGATGGTGGAATAACCGATCGAGATATAGTTGGTGGCATCGTATCTCAGGTACATGATGTTGTGATTGTTGGTGGCATCATCGAACAGGCCGGCAGCACAGCGTATCCACACCGAGATACCCCCCTCTTCTCGGTTGAACTTGGTGGAGAGATCGGGTAGGGTGATCATCGAATTGCCCCCGTTATACAAGGGGGCATTATGATTGAAATGATCAGCCAGGTTGGCGAGAGACACATTCGAATACGTGCCGTTGAACAGATTGAGACTGAAATCATTGGCGGTTGCGCCTGCTGTCTCATACAAGGGCCAGAAGCCGACCAGGTTGTTACGGAACAAGCTAAGTAGCTTGCTCTGATACGAGCTGCCCCTGGGGCGTAACACGATCTTCATTGTTCTAACCAGCGAACCGTCGCAGTCACACAAGGGCTCAACGCATTGGCCCCTCCAACTGTTATGGTCAGCTGGCCATGGACAGGAATAAGATCGTACTGGCCACTATCAGCGGCAACCCCATCGCAGGTCTGCTTGCGAGGTGCCAGCCAGGCATCGGTGGCATTGTTGGACTTGACACACAGGTTACCAAACACACTGTCACTGATGGTCACATCGGTGGTGGCTGGCGCATCTGCATGGTAGTCAAGGTATACATCGAGCAGGAAACCATTGATCGGGATGGTGACGGCGCTGCCTTCTGCAGCTCCATCCCCGCCCGTGGTGTCAATGGCAAGTGTTTCTTGTGAAATTTGGTTCATAAGGCCTTCCTTCTGTGGGGAGGGGTATTGGCCCTCCCCACCTTCCATGAAAGCTGGATCACTCTCCGGCGATCATGCGGACCGGATTGAAATCCTCAGTCTTGAATGATCTTATATTTGCCATCCACCATCTTCACGGAGGAGGCTTTACGGTCACCTTCGAAGTGCACCCGCCACGAATTACCATGTGAGCGGATCAAGGTGTAGGCACGTGTATTCCCCAGCTCGACCAGGATCTGAGCAAGCTTTACCAATGAGCCAGCCATCGGTCTTTCGGGTGGCTCAGCAACCATGGCAATCTTGGGCATGGTCTAGCCTTTGGTAAAGCCGAGCACCAGGGTGAAGTCCTGGACCGCGGTGCCACCGGCGCCATCGTAATCCAGGGCCGCGGCAATGATCGTGCCGGCTACGATGTGGGGGAACACATCACTCTCGAACTCGGTGTCAGCATCCACCAGGGCCGGCGTGCCACTCTCACCTACGTCAAGGTCTTTGACGTAGGCTTCCGCTGATGTGGAGCTGCCGATATCGAGGATGCCATTGTTGGCGTTCGATCCGACCGCACTGACGAACACCAGGCTGGCATCGAAGGGCAGCTTGAACTTGAAGGAATGATTGGCAGCCAAAGCGCCGGCTGTGTGATATGAAACTGTGAAGAAATCACCTAACATAATATGCTCCTTTTCCCTACCCCAGCCTGGGGAGGGCAGGCTGAGGTAGGTGTGAAATGGTCCTAGATGGTCAGACCGTCTAGGTAAGCTTATCCGCCGGCGACTACACGTTTGCCGACGCCACGATAGGTGGCCACGCCGTAGGCGAACAGATCACGGACCTTGATGGGCAACGTATCGTTGGTAAACAGGAGACCGCTGGTAGGATCGGTCACCGAATACAGCTGGGGAGCTGGGTGGCTGTTACCACCAGGGTTATCGCCATACGCCATGCAGATCACAGGGGCGATGCGTGGGTCAACGATCCAGGCCCAATCGGTAGTGTCGGTCCACTCGGGCACAGGGATCACTACCGGCCGTGGATCACCTGGGCGATCCTGGGCGTAAGGGTTGACATCGTTGTTGGGTGTGGCGGGATAGCCACCGGCGCCGGCCCCGTATCCGAACATGATCAGGGCACTGTCATACAGGTCCACGGGTACCAGCAGGTACTTGGGCCACAGGACCTGGCGCTTGGCTGAGCCCAGCTCAGCCTGCTTGGCACATTCGATCCGAGCTGCGGCCCATGCAGCAATGCTCAATGATGTGGTGGCATAGTTGCCATGCGAGTTGTCGGCAATGAATAGGGCCTTGCTATCCTGGGCCAGGGTGGGTCCAAGACCAGCCGCCTGGGTGAAGATGGCGGCGATCGCAGCTGAGCGAGTGCGGATCGCACTGATGGTCAAAGCACGGGGAATGGCCTGAAGCTTATCGATCTCACTATTCCTGAGCATCTTATCCGTGATGCCGACATACCCGCCGTACTTGGTGAAGGCACCGGTCTCTTTCGTGTCGACCACGGACAGCTCGGTGTAGGCGGCACCTTCAGCGACAACCGGTAAGTTTGTCACCCCTCCGAATTGCAGCCACTGCATATCGTGCAATGATCCATCCGTGGCCTGGACCGATACGATCGGCTCAAACCAGCGGTAGGCGGACAGGTTGGTATACAGCTCCATGACCACCTTGTTCATGGCATTGACCGCCAGGTCGGCCAGGGTGGTGGTGGTGGCTGCAGCGAAGGCGACGTGCGAAGGATCGAACACACCTCGCATCTCAACATCACCGGTCACCGCACGATACAGGGCATCCGCCCGCCTGAGCTCGGGTGGGGGCAGCTTAGCGCCTTGGGCGCCAAACAACCAATCGTAATAACCTTGGAACTGATCCACCTGGGCAGGCGCACCAGACAGCTGCTGCCCACGGGGTGGGTTGGCACCGATCTTGATCACACTGTCCTCGATCGTCTTGGACAATTTTATGACAGTGTTTTCAAGCTCTTCAATACGTAATGTTACGGTATCATCCATATCTGTATTTTCTCCTTCTGTGAATTTTTTGTATTCTTCATCCGTGAACAGCTTGCGGATATCTTCATCGGTGATCTTATAAACTTGCTCAAACAGTCCTTCTGGATTGAGCGCCGGTTCGTCTACCACGTCGGCAGCGTATAACGAAGTGATACGGGCCACGGGGTATTTGCCCGTGGCACCGGCGGGTCTCCCGCCGGCTGCCGGCAGCTCGTTACCATCGGGGGTGGGCCACACCCGATCGAGGTCAACGACCACGCTAACACCAAAGGCACCAGGATCTTCCCTGGCCAGCTCCAGTACATACTGGCCGATGTCGCCGGCAGGTGACTTGTGAGCTGCTCTTGAAATAAACAGATCAGCTACCAGCTTATGATTGTCAACACGAAAATTGCGGAACCGGCCCAGGTACTTGCCTAAGCCATCGTTGAATGGATCGGGATGGGTGAACCTGGACTTGATGCCTGTGGCCTTGCTATCGGCCAGCTCAGCCAGCTGGAATAAGGTGTGATCATCGAACAACAAGCGATGGCCTGCAGCTTCTCCGGTGGTGGCTACGCTTACGCCGAGGATGGCATCTTCTCCGATGGCACCTTGGAATGGAATGGGTTGGATGCGCAGCCTTTCTGGCATTTAATCTACCTCCTTCTCACCAGGGCTGGTCCTGGTGGTTACCTTGGTGTACTTCAAGGTGGCCTTCTGCGTGGGTGGGAAGCGATCGGTCACAAAGCTGTATATTCCGCTTGCACCCAATCCGACTGCAATGCCGAAGAACGCCACATCGATGTACGGTTGAGCTGGCAGGTAAAGGTCTCGGGCCTTATACATCAGGCCAAAGGCGATGCCTACCGCCATGGCAATAAGCATGAGCTTATTTCCGGAGATCCCAAATTTCTTGATGAACTCCACGACACCCAACACGATCAACGCCAGGGTCACCGGATTGACAATGAAATTACCTATGTCCATAACTACCTCCTGTCCTTTCGAATTTCGATCCAATAGAAAAACAAGCTAATAAACACGATCCCGTAAAGAAGGATATCCATTTACGGCTGATTACCCATGCCAGGATCACCTGGGAATAACATGGGTTCGATCGGATCAGACTTGGCTTCGGAGATGATCTTGTCGAGCACATCATCTTCCTGGGGCTCGCCGGCAAACTTCAACATCAGGTCCACGGCCAGCTTGTGTAGCGTGGGCGATTTACCGAGCAGGGTGTTCTGCAAGGTGGCGAAGCCCATCGAGAGGTTACTGGCTGCATCAGCCAGCATGGTATTGTCTCGCAGTGACACATCGGGAACGTCAGCCTTGAACAACAGCTCGTAATCGGTCTCGACCAGGTCTGGCTGGGCAGCGATCTCGACTGCCCGCAGGTAGGCCTGGTACATAATATCTTCGAGCATCCACACAAAATACTGCTGGCGTTTCATCAGAAAGCGTTCTGGAGGGCCCTGCATGGCTTCAGCGGTGGCTACGTTCACATCACCACCTTCACCCCTCCAGTGGGGTGGCAGGCCTGAGCCGGCATCGATCATGGTGCGCACGGCCTTCATGTCATGGCCGGCGTCAGCTCCACGTAATGACGGCGTAATGGTCTCCCATGTTTCACTTTCATCCTTGACTACGATCGAACCGCTCTCGGGTGGGGCACCGTACTGCATCGACTTGCTATCGACCTTATTGGAGGGTACGGTCACCAGGTAGAGGAAAGCACGAGCTGCCCAATGCAAGCGGACACGATCTTCGAGCATCCTCGAATAACGTAATAACCACGGGATGATGGTGGTTAAGTCGCTCTCACCCATCAAGGCGCCGATGGGTCGGTTAACGGCATAGTGGAGCATGATGGCATCGGCCATGGGCGCATCGGGGTGCTCTGGTGACAACCAGCGGCGTGGGTCATACTCGCCGGCTGGAGGGGTTTCCCAATACACCAGCTCAGTCTCCCAATCGTTGGGGGCGGTCTCGATCTTCTGGATCTGGTCCTTGGTCACAAAGCGCAGGTACGACATTCCGTCAATACTATTGCGGAAGAGTAAGACGAATAGATCACCTGATCTTGACAGCTCCTCTATCATGGGCAGCAAGCGCAGGCTCATGCGGTTCTTGCGGTGGGTCCAGAACTGCTTGATGAACTTATCCAAACTCGGATCGAGTGAGTTGAACTCGATGCCGGTGCCCACCACGAAGTTGACCGTGGTGTTGATGATCCGCCAGGCAATCGGGTTCTTACGCCAGGCGGTCAGGCTATCGGTATACAGCTCCTGGATTTCATTCCAGGTGCGATCGTGCTTGCGACCACTGATGGTCTGCCAGTGGTCATCGGTGGCCAGGTTGGGTGTGACAGCGAAATTCTGATCAACACCGAACAGCCGGCTGATCATGGTTTTAATGTTCATTGAGCACCTCCAAATAACGGTAACCTTCCCGCTCGATGGCGGTCCAGCCCCGAGCATGTTTGATCCAGGCATCCCTGCCACCGATCTCTTCGAGCTCGATCACTTCACCCCGATTGAGATGGCCCACTTCTCGGGCAGTGATATCCGGTTCATTGCGGATATGCAGGGAACCGAACAATGAGCGCAAGCGCAGCTGCTGGGGTGGATCGAAGGGCCGGTAGTTACCGAACCAGGCTCGCATTTCAGACAGGCTGCCATTGAACCAATTCCCATCCGCAGTCTGTGTACAGCCTGGGAAGTAAAACTTGTCGGTGAACTGCCACACTCTGAAGCCCTTGAAGCCATGCGGGGTGGTTGGGCAGGGGTTGAGCGTGTAATGCGCTACGATCAGGTCCATGCCCCAAGCCCAGCCTGGTGCTGGATGGGTCACCCAGCTATCCCAAAATCCAGGGCTGGTGTAGATGGCTACCCTGGGGGCATGGGCCTGGCCATGCAAGGTGGTGATGAATTTCCAAAGGTCATTCATAAACTTGTCTTTGGAACCGTCCAGGGGTTTCTCTTCCACGTCCAGGATCATCACGGGGTAATCACCACCGGAGGCCTGGTAGAAAGCTTCGGCCTGCAGGATGGGATCACAGCTGGTCTTGTAATAGTGATAACAGCTGTGCGGCAGGCCAGCTTCCATGCAGCCGGCCTTGTTCGAGCGGAATAGGTCATCCACGTAATTGAGCCCTTCGGTGCACTTGTAGTATGCGAAGGGGATGAATTGGGAGGCCAGGCCCCAATCGATCAGGCCTTCCCAATGTGATACATCAACTCCAAGGGTGTATTTATTCATGTGAATTTCAGCTCCTCCAATATGTCCTTCACTCGGACCACCTGGCTATCCCCCACTCCCCAAGTTTCATCATCCAACAGGCTGATCAGCGCAGCTGAGATGACCAGGTCATCGTGCATGAGATCACCTGAGCTGACATCACGGGTACCATCGGGCACCCCCCACTTCATCAGCTTGCCAGGTCCATCCTTGATGGAATACTGGCAATACTCCAGCTGCTGATTTATTGTGCTGTCGAATGGAAAATATTCTCTATATCTGCCGGTCTCGATCGTGGACAGGAAGGCCCAACCGAGATCCGACTTGCTGATCTGGCTGAACTCGAAGGGTAGCACTTTTGTGCCAAGCTTATCGGCCAGGAAACCAGCCAGGCCGGCCCCTACACCGGTGGCATCGATGATCACCTTGACCGGTGCCCACATGGTGTTGAGGCCCACGATGGTGGAATATAGCAGGCTGTGCTTGACACCGATCCAGGCCAGGCGGTTGACCACCTTGTAGATCGGTTTACTGGCCAGGTCACTATCGGTGGGCAGCTCCAGCTCGAAGATGGTCAGGACCGTGCTATCACGCCGTGGGTTGCTAAGCTGTGTGCTATCGTCGACCACGGTTTCATCCTGTCCTGCCACATCAATGGTGAAAGCGTAGATGTGTCCAGGTATAGGGGCATCCTGGCGGGTGTGCGATCCGACCATGAGTGCACGGCGGGCCAGGGGAAACATGCCACCTTCGCTGTCAATCTCCTCAGAGAAGTATTGGGTCCTCACTAGCGGGTTATTCCTGCCCAGCTTCATCACCTGCTCTTCGACAAACTTCTTATAAGCCGGTACCTCCAGGCCTACATCGTCAGCGGTGAGCACCCAAGTACGGCGCAATCCGTCCGCCTGCTCCAGCAGGCGAGCTGCCCGCAGCTCACGGGCCAGCAAGGTCCGCGAGGTCCAGGCTGTACCCCAAAACACCCTGGTGGCGTTGGTGGAGGCAGCCATGGGAGCGATCTCCTTATCCCACTTGGCGATCTCCACGTCTTGGGCTTCGTCACATTCCAACAGCAGGCTGGCAGTGGCGCCCACGATGGAGCTGGTTGGGGATCCGCTAAGGAAGTGGATCATGGCTGTGCCCACCTGGTAGATATAGCCTGATCGTTTGGTCCATCGATCTCTTGTAATAAGATTGCGAGAGATAACCCGTTCAAGTCTACGCATGGCATTAAGGGATTGTGGCTTCCATGTGGGGGATACTTTGACGATCTCCGCAGTTTCCACGCTACAGACACTCAGCAGGTAGGCTTCTATCTGTGCTTGGAGCTCATTTTTACCCGATTGGCGGGGGAACATCACTACGAATGAGAGCCCCTTGCCACACATGGCAGAATCTGCAATTGCTTCTGCCACCTGCTCCTGGTAGCTCCGCAGCCTGATGCCTCCTGCTTCGTAACAAAAGGTGTTCACATCCCGCAGGATCTCCTTGATGGTTTCGATCAGCCCATCATTCATCAAGGTTCATTTCCCCAGCAGAACGCGTACCAGCTCAATCAATGAAAGCAGCCCGCCCCCCACTGCCAGGCTGACCAGCAGCTTGAATTGGGTGGCACTCTCGGTCAGCTCGCGCAGGCGTTTCTCGTAGTCGGCGGCTTGGGTTTCCAGGGTTTGTAAGCGCAGCAAGAAAACCTGTGTGGTATGCTCTTGCTCTGTGCGTGTGGTCTCCAGCTCGGCTTTGATCAGGTCAAGTGTGTGCCCCAGCTGCTCGGCGATCAGCCGGGTATTAGCATCATTCAATTCAGTTGTCATCTTGGGGGTGATGCCTTCGTTGTGTTAATGCTTAACAGATTGGCTTTTCTTGATACTTTGAGTGTTTAGGTCGGTTTTCTGATGGTTGCTTCGCTGAAGCTGATTACTGACCGCAAAATGCTGATCCTCATGCGTTGCACTACTCTTGGTCCAATCCCCATTCCCTTCGTAGCTCACGGATGGCTGTATCTATCGCCTGGGAGAAATAGTCTTGCGTGGGGCAGCCAGCCCGTCCGGGGCAGGTCAGGCAGCGCTGAGTCGAGCGCCGTAGCCGTCTTACCGCCCGGTGCAGGTCATGTGCTTTATCCAGCACAATTTTGGCTTCGTTCAAGACCGGGCAGGTGGGGTTGGGCAGTCCTGGTGTGATCGGGCGTGACCCCACCTGGAGTGGTCTGGTTGGGTTGCTTTTCATCTTTTGCTCCTTAATTCGGCATTCACTTGTTGGATAGCCAGCGAGATTTCGTCCGCCAGGCCGTCATTGGTTTCATTCAAGGTTCTTTGTGCCCTCAGCAGGTTAGCTAGTCTTCCCGCTGCAGCCCCAAGGGCATCCAGCACCCGCGTGGCTTCTTTGATGTCATCGATCCCATCTGCCAGCTGCATCGTACGGCGGATCATCACCCTCAGCAGGGTGATCTCATGCTCCAGGCTGCCTGGGGTGTCACTCGCCAGGTCGGATGTCTCTGCGTTGTGGAACAGGCGTGAATAAAAGCCGTTTTTTAATGCGTTCAGGTTGCCTTTCGGTGCTCCGCGTGGGTTGGTCATGTCATCCTATCCTTAATTTCCTTCAGTCGGGGCGGGTCGTCAGTGGGTAAGCGAGCTATTGATAAGAAAGACCTAATCACTTTATTGATATTGGAATACCCGTTGGAGCCCCGCCCTTCATTCAATAGCGTCGCGGTTTGATTCTTCTGGGGTTGGTTGAGCATGGGTAGAGTTCTTATGCGTGTCGGATGAACCCCTGGCACGGGTGGGTGGTGGTGTTGCTGTGCCTTAGTTCCCTGGCAGGGGAGGGCGCCGGATCGGACCGGGCAGCATGCGGGGCTGCCCTATGGCGTTAAAAGAAATGGCACGGGTGGGCGGAGGTTTTACTCCGCATTGCCCGTGCCAGGGGTTCTGTGCATATTATAGCACAGATGTTCTAATCTACAAGGGGGTTAGCAATGTTTTAAGATTTCTCATGTTACCCGGATGTTTTGGAGCGCTACACAATTTAGAATTTATGTGTTTTGATCATCTTATGATTAGGATTATGGTTTTAAAATCTGCATTACCCCACTTCGTTAAAAGCGGGTCCTTGCCCATAAGTCACTTGTTGAAATACGACATATATTGTCTGAATATTGTGTTACAATCATTGCCAGATTTTATCGATTTCCCGGCACCGGGCATGCAGGTAGCCGGTTAATTATCCAAGGGAGGAATAAATCATGCGTATCGTGTTGAATAGTATCGCTGTCGTTCTCATCCTGGTTGGCGGGGTGTGGATTTTACAAGGGGTCAATGTTTTACCTGGCAGCTTCATGACCGGGCAAACCCAGTGGGCTGTCTATGGTGCAATTGCCGCCCTGGCCGGGCTTATCTTGCTGGTACTCGCTAACCGCAAACGCTCCACTTCGCCATAGATTATTATCTGGCGCTGAAACGAGCTACATTATTCCTGCGAGTATCCAGTAACGATATCGTCACACTTCTCCGAATACGCTGTGGCAACCAAATTCCATCCCGTCAGATCAACGTGTAGGCGGGAAGGGTTGGGATTTTTTATATCGACCATCCACGCTCAACCCCTCAGCCTTGATCAATTCACATAATTATTGACATCTGATGAATTCGGATAAAAATTATCCGAGGCTGGGTTGGATTGCCATAATCGCCTACCTGATTCTTCCGGTAGTCTACGGTTATTATTGCTTCACCCTGCCTGCTGAAGCGGCTGAAACCCGACGGATGGAGCAGCACTCCGAGACATCCCATTAGGTGTTCTCTAACATAATTAAACCTCACAGGCCTTGTGACCTGTGAGGTTTTTTTTGGGCATTATTCGCTATTGATCACAAGGTATTTTTATGAGCAACAGTCCGGAGCTCCAGTTTATCGGCATTACAATTATCGTTGATTTTGGCAGAGCTGTCTTCTAGAAAACATTTAATTCTGACAACCAGGGGTGGGTGGTTCACCTTATACGCTACCTTGTTTTCGAGGAGACCTATGAATATCGCAAGATCAAGCTCCATCCCAATGCCTGGCTGATTTCTGGCAGGTAAGCATAAGACCATCCTCACAGGCTACTGTGATTCCATATACCGGTTGGTTGTTAGCGCCGTGACCCTCCCTGGGGGTATATTCTTGAATTTAACTTGAGCCCCGCCCAAATTCAGCCGAAGCACAGTTATTCTGCAAGTGTATAGCGCTATCTTTCGTCCGGCTGGTAGATGCGTACGATGCTTACCAACCCGGTTGGCTTTTGCCGCCATTCTTTTTCATGCCAAAATATCCCCGTTGGTTTGAAATGTTAACCACTAGAGAATAAATCCTCCAGGCAAAACATAGCTGCTAGCTTCAGGCATATCATTTGCGAGCATCTACAGTTAGGATCAACGGTGGCTGCTCACGCATGGCTTGAATTTGTCTTGCCAGATTTACCTCATTTTCTGAGTGCAATCTGCGATGATTTGCTAAAATTACCCATAGGGTTGTGAGTATGTTTTGATTCGAAAGCCAATCCGGAGGAGAGAATTTTATGAGCTCAGATTACATCAATACGCTGTACTACCTCAGGGATATCTTGCTTTGCGTGGGTTTCCTGGCGGGTATGATCGTTGGGGTTTTTCTCATTGTTCGTAAGCATATCCTGGCTGGCATCCTCGCCATCCTTGGTTTTGCCTTGATCGGCCTGGAACCGGTCATTGATTTCATCATTTTCAGGCTGCTTTACAGCATGGATCTTCCCGAAGAAGCTTTTACTACCCTCGACTATGCATATCCGTGTATCAGTGCCCCGACCATTTTTATTGGCACATTGTTGCTGGTGGTCGCGTTGATCCTGGCTGCGCGTAATCGCAAACCGCCAGCTTCAACCCAGCCCCCTTCCTTGCAGCCACCTGAGGTGAAGCGTCCAGCTGAAATCTCGGTTACTCAAGAACAAAATCCTCCACCGCCGGCCGAGTCAGCCTGAGGTTCAAGCCTGGCGTTGCAACTTTCGATCTTCCAACCAAAGAAGGATTGCTATCTGCTCTCTCACCTGGGCTGATAGTTTCTTTGGCTGCATGCCTGCGTTTTTGACCTCGATTGATAGATTTTATGGCGATCGATTACATTACTAGCTTGCCAACGCTCAATGCAGCTATTGACAGCCCATCTCTTTAGGCATATAATTCTAAATAATAAACCGACCGACGGTTTAATAAAAAGATAATTATGGCACGGATTGTTAACCAGGCAGAGTACGATCAAAAGCGCAACGAGATTCTCGATGCTGCCATGGGGCTTATCTATACCCGTGGCTACGAGCAGATGTCCATCCAGGATATCCTGGGTCAGGTCCAAATTTCCAAGGGTGCGTTTTATCATTACTTCGATTCGAAGCAAGCTTTGCTTGAAGCCCTCATCGAGCGCATGGCAGGGCAGGTCATGCAGCTACTGGATCCTATCGTCAATGATCAAAACTTGCCAGCTGCCGAAAAACTCTGCCGGGTGTTTGATGCTGCTTCACGTTGGAAAACTGATCGAAAAGAGGTTCTGCTTTCCATAATTAACGTCTGGTATGCCGATGAGAATGCCATCCTGCGTCACAAGGCCCAGGCAGCATTGCTTCCTCCGATGGCTGATTTGCTTTCCGGCATCATCCGCCAGGGGATTGGTGAAGGTGCTTTTCATACTGCCTTCCCCGATCAGGTCAGCGCCATCCTTTTCGCCTTGTTGCAGAGTTTTGGAGACAGCCTGGTCTCCATGCTTGTGCAGGCTGAACCTGATGCCAGTACAAAGGCCCGCCTTGAAGAGCTGTCGGCTTCCCACCAGGATGCGGTGGAGCGCATCTTGGGTGCTAAACCGGGTTCTCTGCCTCTTTTTGATACATCGATATTAAGAGAGTGGTTTCCACTCCCTGAGCAACCAAAAACCACGAAAGGAGCAATATTATGAGCATTATTGAAGTCAAGCAACTGACCAAGTATTACGGAAAATCCCGTGGGATTGTGGATGTCTCGTTCAGCGTGGAGCCAGGCGAGATTTTTGGTTTCATCGGTCCCAACGGTGCCGGGAAATCCACCACCATCCGCCTGCTCCTGTCCCTTATCCACCCAACCAGCGGCAGTGCCAGGGTTTTCGATAAAGATGTCACCGCCCATGGCCCTGAGATTCGCCGTGATATCGGCTATCTTCCATCTGAGGTGTATTACTACGAAGGAATGAAGGTCAAGGACCTGTTGAAATATTCAGCCAGTTTTTATGCTTGTGACTGCACACAGCGCATGAATGAGCTGGCCGACCTGATGGAGCTCGAGATGAATCGCCGCATCAATGATCTTTCCTACGGCAATAAGAAAAAAGTCGGCATTGTGCAGGGTCTGCTTCACAGCCCTAAGCTGCTCTTCCTGGACGAGCCCACCGCTGGCCTCGATCCCCTCATGCAGCGTAAATTCTTCGATCTGATCCGCGAGGAAAACAAGCGCGGGGTAACGGTTTTCTTCTCCTCGCACATCTTGGGCGAAGTGCAACGCCTGTGCAACCGGGTGGGCATCATCCGCGAAGGCAAGATCGCCGAAATCTCCGATATCCGCACCCTGCAGCAGAACAACTACAAGAAAGTGCGCATTGAAGCTGCCGGTCTGGACGCGGCCGCCTTTGATCTCCCCGGCGTAACCAACCTGCAGACAGAAGATAGCTCGCTGTATTTCTTCTTCAAGGGCGATATCAACCTAGTGATGCAGAAGATCAGCTCGATCCAGGTCAGCGATGTGATCATCGAGGAACCTACCCTGGAAGAGATCTTCATGCACTACTATGAATAGGTGGTGACCATGAGCGCAACGATCTACAAACACGAATTTCTCACCCGGCTGAAATCGGTGCTCATCTGGTCGATATCGATGGTGCTGCTCCTCTTGATATTTTTCTCGATCTTCCCATCTTTTTCCAGCCAGGCAGCTTTGTTGAATGAAATGCTGGCCAAGTTCCCACCCCAGCTACTGGAAGCCTTCGGTATGACCCACATCGATTTGGCCAGTATTTTGGGCTATTTCGCTTTCCTGTTCACCTTCATCCAGCTTTGTTTGGCCATCCAGGCTGCCAATTATGGGGTTGGCCTGGTCTCGGTGGAAGAGACAGAATTGACTGCCGACTTCCTGATGACGAAACCTGTCAGCCGTTTGCAGGTGATGAACAGCAAGTTGTTAGCCGCCATCTCCAGCCTCCTTGTCACTGACTTGATTGTCTGGGCAAGTACCTTAATCTGCATCTATGCTTTTAAAGGTAGCAACACCTTCGATATGGGCAGGTTGGTGCTGATCCTGGTCAGCTTGCTGATCCTACAGCTGTTTTTCTTAAGCGTAGGGCTGGTCATCTCACTGCTAGTCAGGCGTGTGCGCAGTGTAACGCCTTACGGCCTTGGGTTGGCTTTCGCCGCCTATATCATCAATGGTTTCAGTGGGATTTTTGGCGATGTTAAGCTCGAATATATTACGCCTTTCAAACACCTGGATCCATCGTATATTGCACAGAACGGGGCTTTCAATACCCCCCTGGTATTGCTCAACCTGGCGGTCAGCCTGATTGCCTTGGTGATCGCCTATTGGCTGTACCTCCGCCGCGATATCCACGCTGTGTCTTGAGTGATTGCCTGAAGGAGTTTATGTATGAACATCTTTTTTCGTGAGCTCAAAGCTAACTTTAAGTCGTTGATCATCTGGTCTGTGATCATCGGTCTGTTCACCATCGTGGGTGCGGCCAAATTCTCAGCCTATGCCAACAACCCCGAAATGTTGAAGGTATTGGATGCAATGCCGAAGGCAATGATCGATGCCATGAGTTTGCGGGCCTTCAACCTGACTACTGTCACCGGCTTTTACGGGATCATGTTCGTCTATTTTGGATTGATGGGTGCGATTGCCGCCGGTCTGTGGGGCACCGATATGATCTCCAAGGAGGAGCGCGATAAGACGGTAGAATTTTCGCTGGTACTGCCGGTATCGCGCAGCCGTGTGATCACCGCCAAGGCATTGGCTGCATTGATCAACTGCACCGTCCTCGTGTTGGTCACATGGGCCATCTCAATCGTGGCCGCTCGCAGCTATGCACCCGACTCGGCCTTCTACAGTTTCTTACGCCTAGAGATGCTGGCAATGTTCTTGATCGAGCTGATCTTCCTTGCTATTGGCATCATGCTTGGGGCAGTCATGAAGCAGTACCGCCTCTCGGGGACGATCGCTGTGGCGCTCATCCTGGTGACCTATTTCTTCTCGATCATCACGGTGATGCAGGAGAAGCTGGATTTTCTCAAATATCTCACCCCGTTTAAGTATTTCGATCCTGCGGTATTCTTGAATAGCCATACCCTGGATGGCACCTATCTGGCGATTTCAGCAGCTATCATCGTGGTGTGCCTGGTGGCTGCCTACCTGGTCTACAACCGCCGCGATTTATATATCTAGGGGGTCTATCTTCCGAGTCCTTTAATTTATTGGCTCACAAGTGTTGGGATTGCCCAGGAAATAATCCGGCAATCCCAACTTTTTAATCGTTGGATTACGCCTCGCAACCCCAGTCTCGTATTGGTCGCAGTAATGCTGTGTCTTTATTTGGCATTGCGGAATCCTTGCCGGTTTGCGTGGAAGGCGTATGCTCTTTGCTCGACTCAGCTCCGATCCACGCGAGGGAAAACCTTCCGTCTTTACCCAGAAGTGTGTCTGTTCTTCTGCACACATGCTTTTTAAATGGACCTGTAAGATAAGACAAAATTGTTGAATACCTCATCATACCTGGATTAATTCCCATGAGTGAACAGGCAGCTCTACTTCAAAATGAGAGGCTCACACACCAATTACACACAGGTTTTTAGCAGATAAGGGTATAATATTTTCCGTGTGATCTTTACTGTTCGGAGGGAGGGATACTCCATGTTAACACTGTACGAAGAACTACTGCTGATTGCCATCCATGAAGAAAAGGGCATTTTCATCCGCGACGCCGTCGAAGTCTTTAATACCCGGCTTGTCAGGAGCCATCCTGGCCGAGCTTGCCTTCGCGAATCGCATAACCACCACCAACAATCACCGCCTCAAGCTGTCGGATAACACGGTCGCCGAGGATCCCATCCTTGATAAAGCGATATCTGCCATCTCTGAATCCGAAAAGGAGCGGAAATTCGGCTACTGGATCGCTAATCTGAACCCAAAACCCGAGAAGCTGCAACGCCAGATCACTACCAGCCTGGTCCAGAAAGAGATCCTTACCCAGGAAGATGACCATCTGACCTGGGTAATTCCATCGCACTTTCATCCGGAAGTCAAGGCGACTACGAAGTACTCGGTCATTAAGCTCTTGCGCGGCATCGTCCTGGCTCAGGAGGACGCCCACCCGCGCGAGATCGCCTTTCTCAGTCTGGTCAGCGCGTGTGGTTTGCTAGACTTGCTGTTCTTGCGCGATGAACGCAAGGTTGCCATCCAGAAGATCAACGAGCTGGTAGTCTTCCACGCCATGCAAAACCCCACCCTCGACATAATTCAGGAGATTGACGCAGCCATTGCCTCCGTGGTGGAAGAGGATTAACCGCTCTCAACGCATTTACCCGGCCTGGCAGGTCAATTAGACCTGGCAGGCCTTTTGTTTTCCGCATGTTATAATATGAAATCGGACAAGTATAGTCCTGTTATTGTGGCCAGGTTTAACCAGGGGATTAACTAATTTTCACCATACGCCACCCCTTCACCTTCAAGTATGAACCTGAAATTATGATTAGCTCAATGGAGGAAACATGAACACTTTCTTTACCGCCCTTTCAGGCCAGTTTCATGAGCTGCATGGCGAGATCCTGCGCGACCTGGAACGCCTCCCCGACCAGGCCCTGGATTGGAAGCCAGGCAGTGAGATGAACTCGATCACGGTCATTATTATGCATCTCACCGGTGCCGAACGGTTTTTGATCGGCGATGTGATAATGGGTGAGTCTTCCAATCGTAACCGTGATGCGGAGTTCACGGCTGCTGGCCTTACTCGTGAGCAGCTGGTGGCCCGCTTGAACCAAACTGAAGCTTATCTCAACGCCTGCTTCGAAAAATTAACTTTGGATGATTTAAATACCCAGCGCTTGCACCCTCGCCATGCTGAACAGGTGTCGGTATCTTGGGCATTGCTGCATGCGCTTGAACATGTTGCCACCCATGTTGGCCATATCCAGATGACTGTTCAGATGTGGCAACTGCGCACAATTGGGGAGCTTTAGTCGTGTCTATCCTGTCCCAGCTCTCTTCTCAGGTTGGTGACCGGACCGAATCATCGAATCTCAAGGTGGTTGAACATTGCCTGGTGGATCCCGCCCTCTTAGCTGAGATCAGCCTTGGTCTGAATGAGGATGATCCTTCCCTGGTGGGCGATTGCGCTGAGGTGTTCACCAAGGTGGCGCAGGTCAATCCTGCTCTCGTCGTTCAATACGCGGAAGCCCTTTCCGTCTTGCTCGTCCATAAGAATACTCGCGTACGCTGGGAGGCTACCCATGCGATTGCTCTCATCACTGGCCTTATCCCTACCTCGGTGAGTGCTTTGCTACCTATTCTGGTGCGTATGCTGCATGAGGACCAAAGCGTCATCGTCCGTGACCATGCCGTAGATGCGCTCGGGTATTATGCCGCCACTGGTTCCCATGCTGCCGATTGTGTTTACCCATACCTGTTAGAAGCTCTCACCTTGTGGGATGGCAAACAAGCGGGTCATGCCCTGCATGGTCTTTCTCAAGCCGGCCCGCTTTTGCCTGGCAGGCATACTGAGTTGCTGTCCATTGGTACCCAATATTCTCACTCCGACCGACCTGTGGTGGCTAAAGCCGCTAAAGGATTACTGAAAGCCCTCGAGTCATAATTCTGCCGGTACCGGTTATAAGATACGCCAAATTCATATATGTGCTAATTTACCAATTGGTATGCCTTGGACGCTGTCCAAAAAGTCAGGCTTATCTGTGGATGTTTCAATTAACCGCCCCTTGAATTCACTCAGTTAGAATATTGGTTAGAAAGTGATATTCTCCCCCATTTTTGGTTTATAAAATGGGGGAGGCAGTAGGGGGTAATATATTTTTTTCGCGCTTCTACACCATAAATAGTCGACTCAAATATTGGATACAAAAACGGTTTATTATTAACCAATTGGTAATTACAAATCAATAGTGTTTTCTCACTACTTTATCATGTGATGATTTACTTACTCCCAGAACAAGATCAAAGAATCGTTGTGCGGGCGAATATGCTCATTGCAGCTGTGAAAATACAATTATTATCATTTTATCTTGGATGAATAATGTAGTAGCACAGGGGAGGGATTTATCGTGAGGCAATTGGAATTCCGTACCTGCACTGCTACGAAATCAATCCATATGGAGTGTGCATTTGTGGAAGTAGCATAAATCCAAGTCTTCCATTATCTATTTTGTTGAACCCTTTAATTAACAAGCTCAATTGGGAAAAATTTATCAACTGAACCGGTTTAACTGGCCCTGGTGAAATTTTTGTTGTATAATATATATCATACACTGACATATCAACAGGTGACATATGGCCGGTAATGAAAATTTCGTGCCCTTACAAGAACCGACTTTCTATATCTTACTTTCACTGCGTGGGGGTGACAAGCATGGCTATGCTATCATGAAAGATGTGGCCAAGCTCAGTGATAACCGCTTAAAGCTCTCAACAGGGACTTTATATGGTGCACTTTTCCGCCTTTTAGATCAGGGTCTAATCGAGCAGGTTGATGCAGAGGATGATTCGAGGGGTAAAAGAGCCTACCGGTTAACCCTTTCTGGTTTGGAAGCCTTCGATGCAGAAGTCAATCGAATGCAGCACCTGCTCCTGATAGTTAACAAGAAAACCCATACGATTAGAAACCAGCAGATATGACCTGGCTCAACCGGCTGTTCTCATTATCTTTATGGCTCTACCCCAGGCAGTTCCGCACTCGATTTGCCTTGGAAATGGAAGAAGTCTTTTCACGTGGCTTAATGGATTCAAAAAAGGATGGGCAACTGGCAGGATATATTTTGAGGGAGTTCTATCGATTGCCATTCAACCTGATAGGGGTATATATTTGGAGTATGCATATGAGCGAAGGGAAACAAGTGGCTGTCTCAAGTATTGCATCTGGAAGCAGCAGTGAGGTAAACCTGCCGAGAGAAAGTTGGGGTTCATCCATTATGGCAGGCATTCCGCATCTTCTCATGGCTTTATTGATCATCAGCTCAGAAATATCCTTTGCCGTCCTGGGTGGAAATCAGGCAGCTTCAAGCTATGTATTTGGGATTGGTTTTTTAATACTGGTCCTCGGGGTCTTGATCTATAGCACATTCAGGGGCTGGAAAAACTGGTCAGCGAGCTGGCTGGTATATATTTTCGGTATTGGATTGGCGCTGATGAGCGTCATCGCAAGTGCATTACCCCATACCATCATAAAAAATGATAACTTGATCTATGAAATCCAGGTGCTACTAATCCCGCTGTTACTCGCTTATCTTTTATATAAAATCACCTGCAAAAACCGGCTGTGGGGTCTGCTTGCGGCAATTCCACTGGCGGCTGTAATCTGGACGTTTTTCTTAGAATTTGTGCCCTCCCTTCAGAAATCTCTGGCTTGGGGTTGGATATTTCTCCTGGCATTTACTGCCTCGGTGATGATGATGCGGACTAAGGTATTCTCTGGCGCTCTATTATTAGCCATGGCAGTTCCTGTTTTAGGTGGCCTTCCATTCGTTTACTTAGGAGTCTACATGGGCGGCACGCTACCTTTCTCTGAACCAGGACCAAGTATTGCTGAGGTACTCAGGCAATATATACCCTTCCTGATGGTAGCCCTGGCACTTGTCCTTGGACCTCAGCTCGCGGTCAAACTACGTTCAGCTGGCTACCAATCTGCGAAAGAAGGCGGCAGAATCTTCTATCGGTTGGCTTTAGGTGGGATCCTGCTGGGGTTATTATTATCGCTCACCCAATGGGTAACTACCAATAGCGGGATTCAGGTTTCATCATCTACCAGCAAAGTTTTGCTTGTTGCTTCTATGGTGCTCTTCCTGGTAGGGTATGGGCTGCTCCTGTGGACCTCTTACCACAATAGATCTCAACCTGGTGATAATAGTGAAACCCTGGAACTTGCCGCCTTATTTTTTCCCCTGGTGCTTATTCCACTATTGATATTATTACTGACGCCAATCCTCACGGGCAATACCACGTATAGCTGGTTAGTACCAGCAGTTGAGATGAGCTGGGTGGTTGCCACGACCCTGGTTGTAAAAGAATGACCTTTATCTCCGTTTAGCTGTTAATATCGATTATCATTTTTCCATCGATTACTACTCGCATACTCCCTGAGCCTACGGTATCAATTCCCTCACTTGACTTCTCCCTGTAGAGGTGTATAGTTTATTTGAACCCACACAACTCCGGTAGCGTAGTTCTTTTGAGATCGCAAATAATCAGACCGAAATCATTATCTAATTCTTGCTACTCACGAAGGCTCCCCATGGATAGAAAATTGTTGCCTGCGTTTATTCTGATACTGTTGCTCATCACAGGTTGCCACGCGGCTTCCCGCTCCCAACCGACTCCCACCATCACTCCCACACCGATCCCCGAGCAGCCATATTCATCCATGAGTGCCCAGCCATCCCATGGCATCGCTGGAGGTACGTCGCTGGGTGATGAATACATGCCAACCCTAGGCAATACTGGCTATGATGTCTTGCTGTATGATCTGCAGTTTGACTTCTCAAGCACCATCGATTTCATCACCGCCACTGTGACGGTGTCTTCGATCGTCACCACCGATGACCTGGGGCGGTTCAGCCTGGATTTTTCTGGTTACCAGGTGGATAGCGTCCAGGCAGGTGACCAATTTGTGCCTTTCTACCGCGATGCTGGAAAACTGTTCATCGATTTGCCTCGCAGTTTTTCAAAGGGCGAGCAGCTGGTCGCCCGCGTGGCCTACCACGGGCCGGCAGTCCCGCAGGATTCAGAGTTCATCAACCTGGGCGGCTTGGGCTTCCGAACGATAGAGGGGAACGACCTCACCTATGCCTTCGGCGAACCTGATGGAGCCCATGCCTGGTTCCCCTCCAACGATCACCCATTGGATAAGGCTTCTTACAGGTTCAACCTGACTGTTCCAAGTGGCTTCACCGCCGTAGCAAATGGCACACTTTTGGAGACTACCACCTCAGGCGACCGCTCAACCTTTATTTGGTCGGACGATGCTCCCATGGTCACCTACCTGGCGACCGTGGTTGTGGGTAAATATGAGCGGCTGGACGAGCCAGATGTGGACGGCGTGAAGATCCGCCATTATGTGATCGAGGGAGATTTCGATTTCTCTGCCCAGTTGAGCGAGACCCAGGATATGCTCGAGTACTATTCTGGCCTGATCGGGCCTTATCCTTTTAATGAATTTGGATTCATAATTATCCGCACCCCTGGCGATTCGGCACGATTTGCCGAGGAGACTCAAACGATTGTGATGGTGGATCGTGGCTACATGCTTAGCGAATCAGCCGTGGGGGTGCTGGCCCACGAGCTGGCTCATCATTGGTTCGGTGACTCCGTCAGCCTGGCGAGTTGGAATGAGGTCTGGCTGAAAGAAGGCCTGGCAAGTTATTTGATGATCCTTTGGCTGGATCACCAGGGCTACGTCGGTCTTCAGACCATGATGAGCGATTTAGAAAACGTTCTGGTTACCCGGGGTTTTGGGCTCGATCAACCTCTGAACCAGCCAAGGCCCGCCAACATGTACGGGCCAAACACCTATGATAAGGGCGCCTGGGTGTACTACATGCTCAGCCAGCATATGGGAGAGCCAGCATTCACCACCTTCTTGCGTGAGTACTACAAGCGTTATGCCAATGGAAATGCTTCCACCGTCGAAGTGCAAAAACTGGCGGAGGAGGTCAGCGGTTTGGATTTGACCACCTTCTTCCAGCAGTGGGTGTATGCTTCGGGCAACCCTGATTTACACGTCACCTGGGCTACCCTCCAAGAGGGGGTCACTGTGCAGATCTGCCAGGCAACTAGCGAGCAGATATTCAGCTTACCGCTAGAAGTTTCATTGCAAGCCTCTGATGGCACTTCCCAAACCGAGACCATCTTGCTTGATCAGGCTCAGGAGCAGGTCACTTACAGCCTGCCATTCACAGTTACCGAACTGGAAGTCGACCCCGGTCAGAAACTGCTGGCGGGCACTACGGTGTCAGAGGTGAGCATATTGTCAGCTTGTGCACCCTGAAAAGCCGAGTTACTTTATTGAGAATTGGATGGGGGTGCAAGCGCGGGTGCTGCCGGGTTATTCCTGCCATCGATTATTCTCGTCGTAATCATCTTCCTCATTCGGGTTAGCAGGAAAATTCACGTCATAGAACCTTCGCTGGTAATCTTTATTGTGGAACGAAAATGCCCCGTTAGCACTTAGGATTGCCGGGCGTAGTGGTTCGATAACGTACTTACCAAACACGAACTGAAACGCACGTTCCATGATGAGCACCAGGACGAGTGTTAACCAGGCAATATTAATTTCGATCGAGATAACTGCGAGGATTAAAATTAGAATTGAAAAAATAACCACACCAAGTAAGTAGGAGAGGATCATTCGGTTCCTATACTTCTTCTTACAATCACTGCAGATTGGAAATTGCAGGAGGTTCTTTTGCACCACCCGATCTTTCTTTACGAACTTTTTCACGGTGAATTTCTCGCTGCCGATGGTGGTATTACAGTAGCAGCACTCAAAAGGCATCTTAATTGTACGCGAATCGAAGTATTGAACAGCTAGCATCACTTCACCTCCTCACCTGAGGTCATCCTCGATAGAGAAAATTAATCCCGCCCGAATATTGGTTAGTGATTTATAGAATTCTAATACATTTCTTTGGCATCGCACGGCAGTTTACGCACATGGCGTAAGTGAGCACTCACCCGCTCATCATCGCCCAATGGATAGGTGAAGCCGAAGTTCTCAGCCACCGGGATGGCGATCCGGCGGAACAGCTCCCCCATCGATAGTAAGGCATCCCAGGTATGCTCATAATCGCCATCCGAATAAGTGTTAAGCAGCAGCTGCCATAGCTCAGGCTCCAGGTATTTTTCCAGGTACTTGCCCATCTTGCCAGGTGACTCCTTATATTCAGTGCGCATGCCCACGTACCAGCTCAGCATCTTCATCAGCTGTTCACGAACGTACAGGTCAAGCATGTGCTTGGCATACACGATCTCCCGGCGCCACAAGCCCTTGGCTACATAGGGTGACACCCACCAGAACTCGTTGGTACAGTCGTAATACTTCTTGGCATTGGGGGGCTTGGGTAGGTAGCCAGAGTCGTTCGCAGGTGGGTAATTTGGCAGGAGACCGTCTTTGTCCAGCAAGACCAAAGTCAGGCTGTCTTCTTCCAATCTGCCAAGCTTGTTCACTGGCACCAGTCCCAGGTCAATGCGATTCCCATCCGTGAATTGCATCAGGTAGCAGTAGGAATCCTCGTCCTCCGGGTCAGGGGCTGGGTCTGACATTTCATCCGGCAACTGCAGGATCATCAGCTCGCCGAATACCTTGATCCAGCCCGGGTCAGCCAGGAATGTTTCCTTTTCGGTCACCACGTATATAACATCAAAATCCTGGAAAAAATCCTTGGGGGCGTTGGGATTGACGCGTGAGCCGTTCATGATCACTGCTCGCACACGTTCGTCGCTACGGGCAGTGTTTACAATCAGGTCGAGCATTTCTTTTTCTGAACGCATGCGATTCCTCGATTTGGTGGTTTGTAGGAGCTGGATGGGTTGATTATCCCATGATCTACGTTCGAATATCGGTTTGTTGAGTCTTACCCCGTATGGTTGAAAATACCGTGGAAGACAATTGATCTTATTTTCCTGTAAACAGTCCCATGTAAAGCAATATAAATCCGACTGTATCAACGATCCCATGGGTGAGGATGGGTAGCCATAGGTTTTTGCCCGCTAGCAGATACAGCCCGCCGAGCACCAAACCTGCCAGGAAAGTATCGATAACGCCTGTCACACCTTGGTAGATATGCGCTGCCCCGAACGCCAGTGAGCTGGCGAGCAATGCAGCCACGATTCCGATCTGTTTTTTGCCGAACAGGTCGGTCAACCGGTTGAAAAAGTAACCCCTAAAGAACATCTCCTCAATAAAGGCTGCCTCTGTCCAGGTTAGTGCGAGGAAGAAGATCAGCGCGGGTAGGCTGCCTTGTAGAAAACTAAATTGTGACAGATCGATGGCTTGCCCGGTTAGGTCTACAAGCAGTGGGCTGATGATGATGGTATCCAGGAATTGGTATCCCACCCCGATCAAGACTGCCAGCCCGATGGTTTTCACCCAGCTGCGCGGTCGCCGTAGGCCCACATCTCGCCACTTCAGGTGGCGCAGGTGTAACGATCCCCAACCCACTAGGAACAGAGGCAGCACCGGCAGCGGGAACAATCCGCGTACAGTGACAAAACCACCCACCGCTAGCAGTAGGATTTCAATGGCAATGAACAGGTAGCGTTTCAAGTTTTTTCCCCTCGCCGGGCTTTCCGCTTAATAACACCACACCGGTTGTGTCCCGTCGAGATCCGTGAATCCGTATTCCCGCGCCAGCTTCCCTGAGACCAACGCCTGCCCGCTTTTCTGCATCACCTTCTTGTCGCACGCCAGGGCTACCACAGCCTTGCCGATATAGAACGGCGTCTCAGAATAGGCGAAGTATCGGTCATGTTGGATCGCATCCTTCCAGTTCGCCTCCGTAACCCCGAAGTGATCAAGCATCTCTTCCGAGCGCAAAAAGCCCGGCGTCAGCGCCACAACTGCGATCTTGTGTTGGCGTAGCTGCTTCGCCAAAGATTGTGCTAACCGGATGTTGGTGGCTTTTTCCAGGTCGTAGTAAAAGTTAAAATCGCGTATCTCGTCATTGGTGCCATCCGTCACTTCCACGATCAACCCACCCCCATGCTCGACCATCAATGGGATGCCATAATAGCTTGTGATGATATGTGACAGGGCGCCATTCTCCAGCAGCTTGAGGCCTTTTTCGAGCGAGTGCTCCAGAAAGGGTTTGAATTCCATGTTGGCATCCCCGGTCAGGTCATTTATTAGCACATCCAACCGGCCGCTTTGTTCCTCCCTTACTTGCTCAAACAGTCGTTTGACCTGTTCCGGGTCGGTGTGGTCGACCCGCACGGGTAGCCCCAATCCGCCCCGCTCCGGTTACCATCTCCGCCGTCTCATCAATAGTTTCCTTCCGGTTTTTGTCGGATGGCTGATTTCTTATCGACCTGCCGGTACAGTACACGGTAGCTCCGGCTTCGCCCAGCATGCAGGCGATTCCCCGCCCCGCTCCTCGTGTCGCTCCTGCAACCACTGCTACTTTTCCTTTGAGCTTCCCTGTGAATTCCATGTCGGTAGTATGACCCCTTCCCGCATTCGCGATCAAGCTTAACTACTTAGTAGGCACCCACTATTTGTATTCTGGTGAGTCAGTGAGTGCTCGAGATACCGGTTGATTCGTGAAATTCTGCTATTCGCCTGCTTGCCTTCCAGTTGGTACGGGAGCGGTATTCTCCGGAAACGCCAGCATGACCACGCCGGCCACAGCCATCCCTAATCCAATCACAGCGGGTATCAATAGCCCTTGCCCGTTCGATAAGGTCTCCCCGAAAACGATCACCCCCAACAGGGCGCTTGCGATAAGCGTGGTGGCATTGCTGGCAGCCATGGCTGGGGCCAGGTATCCGGTTTTTAGCGCCGATTGCTGCATTGCAAATCCCACCAAAGCCGAGATGATCAGTGCATAAGTAGTCCAGCTGGTCAGTAGGTACGCCACTCCGTTTCCAAGCTGATTGACGAACACCTTGGTCACTGCAGCTTGGAAGGCGTAGCACAGTCCTGCCGCGGTCGCAAATAAGACTGCGGCTGTTGTGCCGCGTCGTTTGCGGGCCTGGCTGGCGATTAGGATGATGATAACTGCGACAAATAAACCAGACACCAACCAGGCTGAAGCTTCCGGCTGGGTGACGCCGCCTTGTGGCTGGCCGATTGCGAGGAAGACGATGATCCCGAACAATGTAGCTAACGCCCCGATGATTGAGCGGCGACCGACCTTCTGATCTGTCAATCGGGCACCCAGGGGCAGGGCGAAAACCAGGCTGAGGGCACACAGGCTTTGCACGATCACCAGGCTTCCGTCCACCAGTGCGGCTGCTTGCAGGATCCACCCCGTCACCTGCAGCATGCCACCCGCCAGCCAGACCGGCTTGCGTAGGATCTCTCCCAGAAAACGGGGATCACCTTCTCCTGCTTTGGTCTGCAGGGTGCCTTTTTGTTGAAGGACGGAGCCAAGTGCGAATGACAAAGCCGCGAGTAGGGCAAGCAGGTAGGGTGACATCATGACCTCATATCATTTGCGGGATGAACACCAATCATCATGCGTTTTTGAGCTGGAATTCAACTGTGTCAGTTGGTCGAAAAATTTCGTATAGCCGGAGTAGCACACCAGCAAGCACTTTCGTCTACACGCGAAATTATAACCTACCCTATGTCAGCAAAGTTTGGCCGCTTTTTCCTTTATACTGGACGTCCCAAATGAGGCGGATCATCTATAAAGTTGCAGCTTTTTTCCATAGGCTGTGAAGAGCCCTGGCAAAGCATTCAGGCTCCACACGCTGCGGCGGGTCGAAGTGATGCCGTTCTGCGTAAACCTCCACCTGGATGTCCGGGAAGATTTGCTGCAGCGCTTCAGCCTTGCGCATCTCGATCGGGTTTGATAGCCCTGCCACGGTGATATATACCGGTTTCGAGAACTTTTTCAGCTGGTCATAAGGCATATCATAGCGATCAAATGCTTCCACCAACGCTTTCACTCCAGCTGGGCGCGTCGCCATCCAGGCGGGCGGGTTGCCGGTTGGTGCAGAAGGCATTGGAACGTCGTCGTGCAGCTCTAGCCACATGAATTCTCGCATCCTTTCAGCCTGCGGTAATTTCATTACTTCTTTCATTCTCTGCCAATAGGTAGTTTCCTTTTTTATCCACATCTGGCTCGGGATGACCGCCGGCTCGCTCAACGCCAGGCTGAGCACCCGCTCGGGGTACTTTGCGGTAAACGCCAGGGCCACTGCCCCCCGCCAGAATAAGCCATCAGGTGAAAGGCTTCCATTCCAGCTTGGTCAGCAGCCGCCTTTACACCTTCAACTTTGTCGGCTAACGAATAACCTGCTGGGGGTGTGCCATCCCGGTATACCTCCAGGTCCTTCAGTATTGGTTGGACCTCGTTGCCCAATTCCTTGAGCAGGGGTGCATATTGGATTGCCGCGGGCTGGATAATACCCGGCAGGAAAATCACTTTGAATGCCTCTGATTGCGACATATACCCTCCTGGGTTGTCTATAACTTGTTCGGTTAAATTAATAGAATGGATTTCACAGCTAAGAGATTACTTTTCCTCCCTATATATTACGATATATGTTATCACAATTGGCCTAATAATTTAACAACCAATCAGCTGTCCTGCTTTTGACCTCAAAGTATGGCTGGGAACCGAAGCCAGCCTTGGATTTCATAACCTGTCCCCTCCCCATTTGGGTTCTTGAAATGAAAGAGGCCCGGGGTCACCTGGTCACCTGGTCACCTGCATGAACTATATGCGGCACGGTTTTTGTGCGGAGGGGGCATGGGTTTTCCTTCTTTCCACCTCCCCTATTTTTTCCTTCAAAAATGAGAATGACTTGAGAGGGTATGGGTTTCCGTATCATACTCCTCCCCCATTTTTGTTTTCTAAAATGGGGGAGGCAGGAGGGAGCGATGGTTTTCGTGAGTGATTTCACCCTATTCAAATCAACTTGATCGTTCATTTACCATATCGCGTTTGCTTCTTGGTGATATTCGTTCACGCTTAATTGCCCCCGATCGCCTCTTCTAACCCCTCCCCCATTTGTCTTAAAAATGGGGGAGGCTGGGGTCACCTGCACGGTTTTTGTGCGGAGGGGTTTGGGTTTTCCTTCTTACCACATTCCCCATTTTTGTTTTTTTAAATGGGGGAGGTGGGGTCACCTGGTCACCTGCATGAATTATATGCGGCATGAACTATATGCGGCATGGTTTTTGTGCGGAGGCGGTCTTAACTTTACTCCATCTTTCCTTCAATCGCTGCCTTTACCTCATCACTCGCCAGGAAGATGCCGCGCACCTGAATATTGTCCACAACTTCGGCTGCCAGCTCCGGGGTGATATCATTCTGGAAGTGCAGCAAGCCAATTATTGCGATCTGTAAGCGTTCGTTTTTCTGTTGGTAGCGCTCAAGATCAGCTCGATTGTAGGTAAGTACCCCCACAACATATGAATGCCGGGTTACTGATTGTTGAATCTCCAGGCTGTGTTTCTCAAGCTGGCCTCGGATGGCGGTGCGGATAAAATCGGTGCGGTTTGAATACAACCCTTCCTGCACCAGCAGGTCGATCTTTCCCAGGTCAACTGCAGCCATATTGATGGTGATCTTTTCTGTCTCAGGCATTTAAGTGCTCCTTCTTGTGCTGGTCTAAGTAAGCCAGCACCTGATCGACACCTACCTGCCACATCGCGTCTGCCATATAGGGCTTAAAACCCAGCTCATTATTGATTTTCAGCATGGCGGCATTGCTGTCTGCGTTGCCCGTGCGTACATATTTCACCTGGGGCCGGTCTGTCAGCACCTTGTTGAGCATGGCAGCTTTCAGCCAACGTCCCAGGCCTCGATTCCGGTATTCCGGAAAAACCCCGGTCATATCCTGGTATAGGATCTCAGGGCGGTTGGGGTGCCACCTGGTCTCTGTGTATCCAGCGAATTTTCCAGTGGACTTCTCCAGGATGTAAAACGACCAGCGTTGATTGCCTCGTGCAAAGATCATTTTCTCCTGCTGCCGTAGTTGTTCAGGTGTCAAATGGAAATCTTCAATATCTAGATCACCAAATGGCTGCTGGTTAGCTAGCTCAATTAATTGCGTGATGGCTTGTAGTTGGTCCTCCGGGTACGGTCCTTCCCACAACCCTAGCTCGAATTCATCACCCATCGCCTCAACCTTATCTAACCAGGCCTGGATTAGATTCCGGTCAAGCTCATTGATCTTCAGTTGGTTCACGTGCCCCACTAACCCTTTTTGAGCCCCCAGGCGCGTCATGAACGCTTCGCCCCCGGGGATGCGGTCAGAAGTCTGTGACATTAGCAGGCGACGCTTTTCAGCCTGGGCGAACCGGGCGATCTTATCTAATAGGCTCCTTCCAATCCCTTGGCGCCGGAAGGCTGGCGCAACGCTGATATCGAATTGTGCCAGGTGCTTGTTCTCCTCCATATTCAGCATCTGGACTACCCCCTCTGCGATGATATCTTCACGATTCGAACCTTTCACTACCCACAACCTCACTTCCACATACGATGGGATATTCTTGAGCTCGTTGATGGTCTCATCCAGTGCGATGGGTGGGTCATCTGGCAGGCGCTCGCGGCGCATCAGGTTGGTATGCTTGTTCAAGGCTGCGCAATCTGCCTGGTTTGCTCCTTTGATATCAAAGTCTTCGATCGAATAGCTTGTTTGCATGGCATCTCCTTACCATCTATATGGATGTTATTTGGATGGTAGGGAGATTGTATAACACGATTGGGATTTTGTCAAGGAAAAAACTCCACATACCATCCATATGGATGGTGTGTGGAGCGAATATGACTTCCTATCCCCCAGGTGCCGCGGCTGCTTCCCGTTGCGGCATCGTGACTCTTTGGGCTGCTCGGAAATATGCGTACAGGCTGATGCTTAACACTGCTGTAAAGAAGCACCACACCGATGGGAAGCTCGGCATTTGCTCCAGGTAAAGCCCCGCCGCGCAGGTTGCCAGCACACCAGCTCCGAACATCGCAATACCTTTATGGCTTGAAACCAGCAATGGAGCGCTGACTGCGATGAGATAAGCCGGTCCGATGTTCCACATGGATCCAACCTGGTACGATAGGTTGCAGGAATACACGCTAACCGCCACTGGCGTCTGGATCATGCCCATCAGGAAATTCAAGCCTACCGCCAGGCCGATAGCCTGGCATACCAGGATGGCGATGCGCCTCTTCGGGCTGGTTTCCATTTGGTATGCAGCAAATGGGATATAGATCGGCCAGAGCACGTACGCGATGAATACATACAGGTTGGCTGCTACTGCTCCAAGTGCTTCCATCCCTGGCCTGCCTTGCGACAGCCAGATGCACCCCTCGATAAATTGGTGTGTTGCGAATATAGCTGGGATTGCTGCCAGAGCAAAGCCCGATTTCTCTTTCGGTGTCCGGGCAATGGCGATGCTGGTGGCCATCAGTACGCCACCGGCGATAAAGCTGGCTTCTGCTGAATAGCACATGGCACCCTCCTCCGCGGCTAGATCAGCCAGCTATTACTATACAGATTTTTTGGGCCTGAGTCAAGCACTAGCTGGCTGTATTCATCGGTGGGGTAAAGATGAACCTATTCAACGGTCACCCAGCCTCGCCCCGCCGCTCACCTTTCTTTTTGGTTTGCAGAACGGGGTAGGCACGAGCAATCGACAATTGTTAGTCGTTGTGGTTCGCTATACTCTCAATTTGGATTTAGGATACGGTATTTCATACGTAATCCAACATCGAGCTTCCAACTCCCTCCCCCATTTTGTCTTCTAAAATGGGGGAGGGAGTGAATATCGCAATGATATTCACCTTGCTCAACCCAACATACCGGTTAAGAATAGGAGGACGTGCGGAATTATTGAGATGATCACGAAGGGGAATGAGCTTGCCGTTATGTCCCCTGCTGATCAAACTATCTGTTTATTCTTTGAAGATAGGTTGGATGTCATACTCTGCCACGAGTGCCTCCATCTCGGCTTCAGAAGGTTGTTTCTCAAAGCTGCTGGCTGCTCTAAGTATTTTGGGTAGGAGCTGAACATCACCCGCCGTGATTAAAAAACAATTGCTCAGACCAAGCACCCAGTGCACCGATTTTTCGATGGATTCCTCGGTGGTCAGCGGTTCGTAAAAGAAGGTGTTGAATGTTTTCGGTTGACCATGCCATGGTCTTCGCACAATCGATTTTATTGCCTGAATGGCAACCTTCCGATTCCTACAAATGGTGATTAGGTCGGCAAAATCAGCAGCATACGCAGGGATCTTCATTTGCCGGTAGCTATAGGGAAGCATGATTGAATCAAAGTCGTACCGCTCGAGGCTGAGCTTGTGCATGGCAGGTGTTTGGTTGCTGTGACCAGTCACGCCCAGGTAATGCACCTTACCTTGCTCATGTTCCTTGATCAAGGCCTCCAGAGCTCCCTCCGTTCCCATGGCTTCTTCCCAACCCTTCATGCCAGTGAGTCCATGCAGTTGTAACAAGTCTATTGTATCTACCCCCAAGGTTCGCAGTGAATTGTTCAGGTCAGCCATTGCTCCTTGATGGGTTCGTTTACGAGTCTTCGTAGCCAGAAAGAAAGCCTCCCTGTGTTTCTTCATCCAGGTTCCAATCAGCCTCTCAGCATTCCCATACATGGGTGCTGTATCAATGTGGTTGATGCCATATTCCAGCAGAAGGTCTAAAACCTGGTCAGCTTCCTTCTGGGAAGCTGTAGATAAGGCCCATGAGCTGAATATGACCCGTGAGCTTGCGTGACCGGTACGACCGAAGGCAGCTTTTGGTATCATTTTTCCCTCCAAATTGACAATTCTACTTTTCAAGTAAAATACCGCGTTGTTGGACGGCTGTGCCAATCAAGGCGTTGTCTTGCACAGCTCTGTTTTTCACATCAGGTAATAGTTAAGGGTACCTTTTTTTCAGATTTGAGGTCCCAGTTCCCTTTCTCAGCTTGAGATTAACATGCTAGACCAGTATTTTGCGGAACAGCGTATCTTTTTTAACCACCTGGAAACCGCAGCTCTCATACAACCTGACCACATTACTGGTGCTGTCCGTGTCGGCCACCAGCGCCGATTCGCTCATCCCGGCTTCTTTTTGGGCCTTCAAACTGAGGCTGATCAATGCCCGCGCCACCCCCCGCCTGCGCCACCGCTGGACCACGCCGATCCCTTCCGTGTAGCCGCGCAGCCGGTTAAATTGCTGGTTCTCCTGGTGGTGGATGTAGGTCAGCACCGTGCCAGCCACCTCGCCAGTGGCAACGTCCCACGCCACCTGCCACAGCTCAGGCTGAAACAAGTCCCCATCCAGCCACTCGCGGTAGTCCTGCTCCGTCAGCTCGTGGTGTCCCCATTCATCCTCGCTCGTCTCTGCGATCGCCTTCCAGATCGCCCGGTAATGCTCAGGGATTACCGTTTGCACCTCCAGTCCTTCAGGCAGAGGGTGATCCTCGATATTTTCCAGGTTTGGTCTCACCATGGAGTAAAAATGGCGCGCTGGTTCGTAACCAGCTTGTTCCAGCATCCTCTTTGTGCCAATCTGGTGTTGGCTGGTGTTCACCTGGAATATCTTATCCAGGTCAGTTGGATGCATGGCCGCGATCTCCCGCAGGCGGTCTTCCATCTCCCTCAGCAGCGTGGTACCGATCCCTTTTCGGCGCCACTCTGGCACCAAGAAGCCGTTCTGGCAGTATACCCGTGATCCGTTTTCGCCTACCTCCCACCAGCCGCGTGTATATCCCAACATGGTGCCCTCCACTTCGGCGATGAGCAGGTCGTGCCATGGATCGCAGTTGCCCAAATGCTGAAAAGCCTTTGCAATGTCTTCTGAGCTTACTTTTCGATTCGTATGGTCAGCTGCTTCGCTGGCGGTTAATACCCTGGCGATCTGAGGGTAATCAGTCTCACCCTGGAAGTAGCGGAACGCTAATCCTGCGATTTGCGGTACATTCTCAATTTCAATAACCATGTTTACCTCTTTACTGCCCGCAAGCACATGAACCCCGGGCTGCGCATCAATTGTTCGTAATCTTCAGGATCTGCCTGCCTGAACTCCTCGCTGGGTAACGGCTCGAGTATCTTATCTAGGTTAAACCCAGCCTCGATCAGCGGATTGAGCACCTCGCTGAGCGGTCGCCGGTAGGATGGCATAACCACCGATTTGCCAAATCCCGTGGATTTATATTCTACACGCTCAATCTGGAAGTAATTACTGGTCTGGCGGTGGGCCTCGAATTCTTCAAATGGGTGCGCGATGGAAAAGATCAGCATTCCCCTCGCCCGCAATAGCCGATAAAACTCGGTGAATGGGACGGTCCAATCCTTCACGTAATCCATGACGAGTGCACTCAAGATGATATCAAAAGAACTATCCTCCAAAAAAGTTAGCGGCTCTTCCAGGTTGGCCAATCTCACCATGGCTTTACCTGCCAGCCGCTCCTTCGCCAGCCTGACCATCTTGCGGTTGGCATCCACTGCCACCACCTGGGCGCCATGCTTCACCAGCCACTCAGCATATGCGCCCGGCCCGCACCCGGCATCCAGCACACGCTGCCCACTTACCTCGCCTAATAGAGATAGGGTGGCCGGTCGCTCATAATACGCATTATGAGGTTTGGTATCGATGATTCGTGCGAACTCCTCCGCAATTTGGTTGTAGGCATGCTGGGCGATAGGTGGTTTTTTCCTTATGTGCACAGATCTATTCCTCGGATTGCTGCGATGGCGTATTTTTATAGTTATTTATAGGTTGGGGTAATGTATCTCCACCCGAAATCTACTAAAAAAAGTCCTGCAGATGATATTACACAATCTCAGCTCAATCCGCAATGCCTCATTGCGAAATCGAGTACCACCCGCATGGATAGCTCACTCTCAGCTGTAAAATGATCCGCATTCGGGATAATGAACAGCTCACTATTCGGGATCTGTTCATACTCCTCCAGCGCCTGCTCGAGCTCGATGATCCCATCCCGGTCACCCAGCATGATTAAAGTCGGCTCGTTGATCTTTGCGAAATCTTCCAGATCATAATCCAGCGGGGTCCACCACATCTCGGCAATTTGCCTGAGCAGCTCCTTCCAGTACTCCGAGTCCTGGCTGGAACGGTGCTCCTCTTTCATCTCTTCAATCCATTCGGGAGAATTTAGCTCGATGCGCGCGAAATCCACCTGCCCCGGGCCATCGAATCCGGCAATTTTCATCGTGTCCAGGTACATCTCCGAGAACCTGTACCAGGCCGCCCCCACTACCAATGCCCTGCACAAAGCAGGGTAGTGCATCCCCAATTCGAGCACTACCTGACCCCCATCGCTATAACCGCATACGACTGGCTTCTCGAGCTTGAGCTGCCTGATAAACTCAGCCATATCATCCGCCATCTGCCGGTAGCTCAGCACGCCGGCCGGGTTGTTCGTCCGGCCATGCGCCCGGCTATCGGGTGTGATTACCCTGAAGTGCGGTGAGAAGATCGGCAGGAACGGCTGCCAGGTCTTGCAGCTACTCGTCCCGCCATGTAGCAAGATCAGCGGTATGCCCTCCCCGTATTCCTCATAATACATTTTTATTCCATTAACCCCGATAAAATGGCTCGGCTGGGTAGGTAATCGATTCATATCAAACGGTTCAGTCATGGGAAACCTCGTATTTCAGAATAAACCAGCGCTTTATGCAGTGGTAGTCATTATTCGGTTGAAGATGTAGATATACTTTCACAAAATATATCGCGATTAATTTTCCTCTGATATGTCAAAGTCTACGTATGATAACGTTTTTCAATCATCGCCATAAATCGCCATTTTAGGTAGGTTCCAAATCGTTCAATAAGCCTTCAAACCACTCCTTGGCAAAAATATGGGCTTTTTGACCATAATCAAGGGTACTTAACTGAAATTTAAGGATGTTCATATAAGCCGGTGGAATCTCAAGCTGTTGGATTTCAGAATTTAATTTTTGCAATTCAACTTGAACCGTATCTATCTTGTTCAGGATTTTTAAAACAATCAGTTTCCTTTGCTCCAGGTTTTGAATCAATCCCAAGAAATATACTTTGGATAGTGCGGTAACTTCAAGCTTATGGATTGGAATTTCTCCCAACATCCATTGGTAAAACGCGTCTTTCCCAGCCCCCGTGATACTATACACTTTCTTGTTCCGTCCTTTATCCACCTTTTCTTCAAAGGTTACCATACCTTTTTCAAGTAGGTTTTTTACTGCAATTTGTAAGCTGCCATAACTGGCGCTGTAGAACATGGAGATGCCCTGCTTAAATACATGATTCAATTCATACAAGGTAAGGCTTTGGATGATCAATAATCCTAAAACTACATTTTCCATATCGACCTCACTTCCTTGACAACACATTCCTCACATGATACTATTAGTAATATTACTAATAGATATATCCATTATAACACGGAAATTTGATAGGAGTAATCTGATGATATTATATAAATCACTCAATCCTCGAGATACCGCAGATCATTTTGAGCAATATTTTCATAAAATACAATCTAAACATCAAAACCGCCCTATCCAGATAAAGATTTCTTCTTTGAAACTCGGCTTTGACTACAATTATCCAGAAGATTCTATCAATCAACCCTATCATATTGCAAGTATTGGTAAGGTATTCACAGCGACTTTGATGGAGAGGCTGGTAGAAAAGGGACAGCTTGCTGTACAGGACCTAATATCAAAACACCTCTCAGCAACCACCCTTGAGCGGTTGTTCGTTTACCAGGATCATGATTATGCAGGGCAGGTGACAATCGAGCAATTACTCGGTCACACCTCCGGAATTGCTGACTATTTTGAGGGTGGTACTTCTGGTGGAAATTCCTTCCTTAATTATGTGCTATTACACCCCCAGGTCCGCTGGACCCCTCAAAAATTACTCGATTACAGCCGTGAAAATCAATCCGCACGGGGTATCCCCGGCAAGGTCTTTAACTATTCTGATACAGGCTATATCCTGCTGGGATTGATTATTGAAAAAGTAACGGGCAAATCCTTCGCGAAAAACCTGGAGGATGAATTCTTCTCACCTCTGGAAATGCGGGACTCATACCTGATGTTTTATAACGAACCGCTGAATACACCTAAAAAAACCATCGATAAAATCTGGTTTAATGATGTGGAAATTAGCGGATTCGAGAGCCTAAGTTGCGACTGGGCGGGCGGGGGTATTGTTTCAACCACTTCTGATTTGTTAAAATTCAACCAGGCGTTAAGGGGTGGTAAGCTGGTAAAAATAAGCACCCTGGAATGCATGGATGTATGCGAGCACAAATTCCAACCTGGGATCTATTACGGCCTGGGTATGATGGAAATCCGCTTTAAAGAGTTCTTCTTTTTACTCGGAAACCTCCCTAGAATTAAAGGGCATATTGGTATCTTATCAACGCATCTGTTTTTCGATCCATCCACGGAAACCCATATCATCATGAATTTTGGCTCTAACACCTACATGGTGGACAGTTTTAAGGCATTGATCGAAATTGAAAATACGTTACAAAGGATGAGATGAGATATAACCAGCTTCGACGCAGAGAGATGTCAGGATATGCTAATCTTTTCCTGCTGCAACTGCACAAACCTGATGGATTCCTCGAAGACGGGCAGGTATTGCCGGTAATCCTCTGAGTTTCCCAGGTTGATCTGAATCCACTCCTTCATCTTTGGCCGGCCTAGAGGCATGAAAGGGACTACATTACCGTCGTTTTCCAGCAGCCTGATGGCAGTATCAGCTGGCACCTTTACCCCCACCCCTTGTTCGAAGACGCACATGCACAGCTTTTTGCCCACATAATACGCCGGGTAGCCGAACATCTTGCCAGCATGCACCAGCGGATGGGTCAGCAACAGATCATCCAAGATCAGCTTGATGTCAGGATTGAAAGTGATGGTCATTCTATTCTCCGGTTATTCATAAAATAGACCAGCAATACCATGGGAACCTAAATGTAAATTGTACCTGATGTGCTTGGGGTCTCACCCAGTGGTAATTCTCCGGCCGCCCTGTTTCACGGCTTTACGGTGAAATCAGGCGAATAGATCGTGCCTCTTCCACCATTAATATAATACATGATTCTCAAGCGCACTTCACTCTGAATATTCAAGCTTTCTAGGTTGGTCAATTCCAGCGCGTAGGATTCGCCGGGAGCCAGTGAGTGAATAATGTAGTTTCCTTCCTGCGGGTAGTTGCCGAACAACGGTTCGATGCTGGGGCAGAAACCTGCGAAATATGTCCATTCGCCGTCCACGTATCTTTCGACCGAGGTAGGAAAATTCCCTAACGCGCAGTTCATTGGGCAATAGATATCGATCGTACGCTCGTCGAAATTTTCTATACTGACGTGGATCGTCTCTCCTGCCTGGTAAGTCTGTTTGTTGGTTTCGATCAGCACTTTTATAAAATCTTCATGGGTGAACGTATAGGCTAGGTACCAGGCTACCGCGAGCACGGCTAGCCCAGCCACAATAACCAAAGGGATGATCCATCGCTTCATCATATATGACCTCCATGCAATGGTAAAGTTCCTTCCCCACCTGCTGTTTTGATCGTCAAATCATTCAACCCCAATTCTCGCTCGGATAAATTCGCCAATCTCGCCGATCGCCTGGCGCGCCTCCGGCATCCACGGCACGAACAGTTGGAACACGTGGAACATTTCCGGCCACACCTTCACCTGGGCATCCACACCTGCCGCGCTTGCCTCATCTCCAAAGCGTGTCGAATCATCCAGCAGCACCTCGTGATCTCCCACGTGGATCAGGATGGGTGGTAGGCCATGCAGGTCAGCGAACAGCGGTGAGAGATATGGATCGCGCAGGTCGTGATTACCTGTGTAGTCCTTGGTAATTGTTGTGCTGCCGAGGTTGGAAAGGATTGGGTCGAGGCTCTTCCGTGTGAGGTAGCTCTCACCGCTGCCGGTTAAGTCGGTCGCAGGAGACAGGCCGACTGCAGCTGCGGGTGATGGTTTGCCAGCCTCCCGCAGTGCCACCAGGAGCGCCAGGGTCAGGTTTCCGCCCGCCGAATCACCAGCCACGATGATCCTGTTAGCCGGGATACCTTGTGCCATCAGCCACTCGTACGCACTGATACAGTCCTCCAGCGCAGCTGGGAATGGGTTTTCGGGTGCCAGGCGGTAATCGATCGACAGGGCTCTCACCCCGCTCGCCTGCACGATATGCGAGACAATTCCGCGGTGGGTGCGCGGGCTGCACATATACCACGCTCCCCCGTGGATATACAGGATGGTGGCATCCACCTGGGCGTTTTTTGGGTAGGACCATTCGGCGGGCACCGTGCCTGCTATAACCGGTGCTACCTTGATATCCTTGTGGACTTTGAATATCCAATGCGCCTGCTCTGCGCGCGCTCGCATCGCTTGCGGGGTATACTTTTTATTGGTGAGGATTTTGCTGTGTCTGAACCAGAATGCGATAATTTTGCTTTGTGTAGATGCCAAGGATACTTCTCCATCCAGCTTGTCTGAGCCTGTACCAGTTCAATTCCCGGGCTTAAACCACCGGCTATCCGAAAGCTCTTCAAAATCACTGCTGTGCGGCACCTGCATGAAGACTGCCATGATTTCTGGGGTAGGCACAGTAGGTTGGCGGGTGGTCAGGTTGAGGATGGTGCCCTCAAGTGAGACCGTGACTGCCTTCTTCCCGTTGGCCTTCAGGAATTCGTGCCGCACTTTCCAGCGCATCCCCGACGGAGATAGCCCGGTGAGCAAATACTTGATGGTAAGCGTTTCCCCCAGGCGTGCTTCCCTAAAGAATGTGGCCGTCAGGGTGGTATATACAGGCCCAACATTCAGGCTGTCGAAAGCCTCCGGCGGTAAGTTATGCTCGTTGAAAAATTGGTAGCGCTGCTCAGCCGCTGCATCGATGTAAGCTGAATAACGCACATGCTTATTACCGTCAATATCGGTCCAGCGCACTTCATAGGTCGTTGAATAGGCTTCCACAGCTGTCCTCCGCTTAGGATTGAATCTTGCGAGCTGACAATCAATACTATACTCGAATCCAGAAGAGCGTCAAGCACATCCTCGGGTTCATACCATTCCTCTTGGATAGATCATCCGCGGGTTATTGATGGTGATCCCGTCAACACCTGTAATTCCCACCCAAGTTTCATTAATGAGGTATATTCTTCTCAAATCGATATTACTCTCTTGAGGATAATAAGATATCCCTGGATATGCTACCAATGGGTAAAATGAACGTACACATTACTTGAAAAGGCAGCTGTTGGTCATAACGGAGTGATGTTCATGAAAGCAGTTATTTTCGAAAAATATGGGCCACCGGAAGTATTGAATCTCATTGACCTTGAGAAACCTATCCCTAAGGCAAACGAAATATTGGTGAAGATTCACGCCACCACAGTCGCCGCTGGAGATTGGCGTATGCGTAAACCTGATCCGATGGCTGCCAGGCTATTTAATGGCCTCTTTAAGCCAACAAAAATAAAAGTCCTCGGGTTTGAGCTGGCCGGTGAGGTTGAAGCGGTTGGTCGGGAAGTACGGCGATTTGCTCCTCGTGATCAGGTTTTTGCATTTACCGGTTTTGGCTTTGGAGCATACGCCGAGTATCGATGCCTCCCCGAAGGTGGTCCACCTGAAAAAGTTGGTCTAATCGAGAAGAAACCAGCGAACCTGTCCTACTTGCAGGCTGCCGCCCTCCCTTGCGGGGGGATGACTGCTCTGGGATTTCTCACCCGGGCGAATATCCAGCCAGGCCAAAAAGTGCTGGTGTATGGCGCTTCGGGCAGTGTAGGCACCTACGCGGTCCAGCTTGCCAGCGAATTCGGAGCGGATGTTACCGGTGTCTCCAGCGCCACAAACCTCGAGCTGGTCAGGTCGCTAGGTGCTGGCCATGTCATCGATTACACCCGTGATGACTTCACACTAGGTGTCGAAGCATATGATGTGATTTTTGATGCAGTCGGTAAGCTGAACCTGTCAAAATGCAAGCATGCCTTGAAGCCAGGTGGGAAATACTTTTCTGTGACTGGCTCCATACGTTTGAACGACCAAGATCTCACTACGCTCAAAGAGATGGCTGAAGCAAGCCGGCTCACACCGGTCATTGACAGGGTTTACCCACTCGACCAGATCGTGGAAGCCCATCGCTACGTCGAACAGGGCCATAAAAAGGGCAATGTCGTTATATCCATCATAAAATAGCCTTAAGATGATAAAATCACCTTCTTTCATGAGCCCAGCTGATGACAGACACTAACGAGCTACCGATCACCTACTTTGGAACAATTCGAAAATTTCTCAAGGTAGGCACCTGATCTGAGGCGGTCATGGGCGTCGTCGACCGCTCCTACCACAACCCTATGGCCTTCGAGGAAGGTGCAGTCGCGCCCCTGGCAGGTGGATTATTGCAAAACGGTTATCAGTGCGGTATCCTGTGGGGCGCTGCAATGGCAGCCGGTGCAAGGGCTTATCAGCTGCTCGGTCCTGGGCCGGTTGCTGAAACACAGGCGATCCTAGTTTCTCAAAACCTTGTAAAGGCTTTCCGCCTTCGTAACAAAGAGATCAATTGCTCTGACATCATTGAGATGAGCTGGAAGGGAAGCTCGCCGCGCAGCCTGGCCTCCCAGGTTCTAAAATTCTTCCTGAAAGGTGGGCCATTAGTCTGTTTCAGTATGTCGGCGAGTTATGCCCAGGCTGCTCGTCAGGAGATCGATCGCTCGTATGAAGCACGATCCGACGGCACTCCTTCCACTCCAGTGAGCTGTGCCTCGCTGCTCGCCAGACGCATGGGTGCCTCGGACATGCATGCCGTGCTGGCGGCTGGTTTTGCCGGCGGCATTGGCTTGAGCGGAGGTGCGTGCGGAGTTTTGGGTGCAGCCATTTGGCTCCTCAGCATGGATCATGCCACAGCAAGCGCTGGTAAGCCTAGCTATGATGACCCACGCCTCCAGGCTGCGGTTGAGAGGTACCTTACAGCATCAGATTATGAGTTCGAATGCGCCAGGGTCGTCGGCCGGCAATTTGTGGATGCTGCTGACCATGCTGCCTATTTACAGGCGGGAGGCTGCGCGAAGATTATCCAGGCTCTATCTGCTCCTGGTTAATTAACTCACCTCAACCAGTGCTCTTCCTGCATACGACCACCAGCGTAAAATCGTCCATAAAACCGTAGTGGTCTGAATAGCTTTCCGTCGCCCGGATGATTTTATAGATGATCTCCGCTGCTGGTTCGTGCTTGTTCTCCCTTATCACATCCACCAAACGTTGTAACCCGAATGTCTTCTCTTCTTGATCCATGAGCTCGATCACCCCATCAGTATACAGGATCAAGATCTCCCCTTCCTCCAGGAAACTCGTCTCATCTTTGTAAGTCAAGTCCTGAAGGATGCCTAACGCGGGGTTGTGGTTATTCAGGCTCTCAACCTCACCACTTGCGCATAACTTTAGGGGCGTCGGGTGGCCGCAGCTGATATAGGTCAATTTACCTGAAGCAGCTTCTAGGACCGCGTAGATTGCAGTAACGAAATGACGGTCACCTGTGAACTCTGGTAACATCTGATTTATGCTGCTCGCGATCTTGGCCGGCTCGGATTCACCACGCGCCTGGGTTCGCAACAAAGCCCTGAAAGCTGTCATGACCAGGGCGGATGAGATCCCATGCCCAGAGACGTCTGCAACTGCTAAGCCAAGCCGGTTGGGGCCTAAGGCAATGTAGTCAAAGTAATCTCCGCCGATGTCATCCGTTGGGATGCACATCCCTGCGATATCATAGCCTGCAAGCTCGGGGGCTTTATTTGGGATGAGCCTCGATTGGACTTCCCGGGCGGTTTCAAGCTGCCTGTTGATCAACATCTGCTCCATCAGCTGCTTGTGCAGCATGGCTTTTTCGATCGCGATTGCTGCTGCATCCGCGAAAAACTGCAGCACCTCTACGTCTTCAGGCTGATACATGGATTCTCGGTCACTCTCCAAATTCACGGCACCGATCGCCCGTTGGTTGCGGATGATCGGCACGGTGATTTCTGAACGGGTAGAATGGCGTCCCTCGACGTAGCGCGGGTCTAGTCGCACATCCGGTATCACCAAGCTCTTGCAGTGTTGAATGACATACCCCGTTATCCCCTGACCACGCATAAGCATATCGTCATTTTCAGGGGGGTTTGGATCAAATCCCCGCCGGGAGATTCCAGCGATCATCCCCAGCGAGGTTTCATGTCTGCCTCTCGCCAGGTCTTGGTTGAGCACAAAAATACCGGCAGCATCATAGTCCAATACGGTTTTTACTGCATCCAGCAGGTGCTGCATAATTTCGTCCAGGTCCAGGGTATCACGTACTTGATGGGAGATTTCGAGTAATAATTGATATTTTTTTTCAGATGTTAGTCTCACTGGCTGCCTGCCTTTCTCCCAGTACTTTGCGAATGGCCGGAACTGGGATGTTTGCCTTGTCTACCAACACCCTCAGCTCGTAGATCATCTGCTGCACTTCGTCTGGCGCTTGAGAGATATGGTACTCCAGCCCCACTTCCCCGAAACTTGAGCTGAGCAACAGCCTGGTGGCTGTCACTTCCACGAAGTCAGGCAGGTTTACCAGGGTAGCTTCACTTTTCGGGACGATTTGATGCCCCAGCGCCTGCACCAGCTTCAGACCTTCGCGGCGGGCAGCCATATATAGTTTCAAGTCAGCTTTTGAGCGCGCCAGTTCACGCACCTTGCCCCCGTGTTTCAACACCAAGCTGGCAATAATCGCCACGCCAACCCCGTGGTTCAGCTGGTAATCCACGATATTATTGCTCAGCTTGGCCTTTAAACCACCCTGGCGTAGGATTTGCTGCAAGCGTATTAGCCTTGGGGTTGTGCGGCCGTCGATCTCGCCCAGGGGTGAGCCTGCCGATTTAAACACCATGGCTTTGATCAGGCTGCCTTCCCGCTTACCTGCTGCATAAACCCCGCCCATCATCACACGCTTTTTCCCCAGTGCCTCTATATACACCTCCGGGCCTAGCAGGTTGTTGCCCATGAAGACGATGTTTGGTGAAGGGTTCTGCGCTAGGATGGGCAGCAGATCCAAAGTTTGGTTTTTACGCACCACCACCAGCACGTAATCGTAGATGTCTTGCGGTACGAGCTGGTCGATCACTGGAACGTGGGTCACTTTACGCTTGTGGTTGAAGGGGTTCTCGATCACGACCCCTTCAGTGCACAGCTCTTCGTAGCGTTTGCCCCTCGCCAGCAGCCTCACATCCACCCCGCCGCGCAATAGCTCGGCCGCAATGGCTGAGCCGTTCACGCCCGCCCCAATTACCAGGATCCGTTCTGCCATGTTGCCCTCCTGCGTCGATTATCTTGAGTGCTGGTATCCATATTAATATATCCCGTCCATTCAACTTGTCAAGCTTCATTACAATATGTCATTGCGAGTGAGTGTAGCGAGTGATTCAATCCGCTCATTTCCTTGCTATTGCATTATCAATTCGTCCTCCCCGCTGTTTTTTCGGGGAAATATGGGACATTTGTCACTCCGAGGAGGCAGGACAGGTTTTTTGTCCGACCAACCAAGCAGTCTGCTCATGACAGCCTTAAATTAATAAAAACCGGATTGCTTTAGCCTGCAAGATGGGCATCGTAATCACCGCCACTCTATCCTTGCAGAACCCCCTAAGCTGGTTTGGTGAAATCCAGGTACTGGTTCACCACCTTGAACCCGATCGATTCATACAGGTTCCGTGCCGGCGTGTTGGTGATCCCCGTTGAGATACACACCCGTTCCATCCCAAATGCTTTCATGCGCCGCAGGCTCTCCAGCAATGCCAGCCGCGTCAGGCCCTGGCGCTGGTATTTTTGCCGCGCCCCCACCGGCCCCTGGTCGCCAATGTGATTTATAGGGTCGATCCAGTTATTCACCTGCGAGGCGATTACCCCATCCGGAGTGATACTGGCCACTTCCAGGTCAGCGACGTAACCTGGTAAGCGGGTCAGGAGTAGATAATCGTCATCGCTCACGTTACCCACCGTCCATGGCTGCCAGACTTCGCGCTGTACTGCCGCCCGGTCAGCCAGTTCTTCCGCTTTCAGTTCACGCACCTGGTAGCCAGCCGGGATGGGCAGCTCAGGGATGGGCTCATCCAGCGAGCGCAGCATGTTTACCTCTGCAAACGTGCCACGATAGATGAAGCCATGTTCTTTAAGGAATGCCAGGCGCTGCAGGTCATCCTGGCGCCCCCCGGCTGCCAGGTCCCCGCCCCACCCTTGTGCATTCTGCAGGCGCAACTCGATCAAGCGAGCCTCTGCCCAGGTCAAAGCTTCTTCTTCAATCCCGGTCCACTCGTACTCGGGCAGCACCTGCCAGTCGAAAGCCGGGTCTTCCCCCAGCATGGCAAACGCCACCAACCGCTCGTTCTGGTCATGCCACACACGGATGTGCTCACATGGGTCCAGGTGGATCAAAACCATGAAGTAGTTCCACAAGAACTCGCCGATGTGCGGGTAATGCCAGTCGTTGGTATTGCGCCTGCCCACCATCAGCATGTCCAGGATGTCGCGCAGGTCGCATTCGTCTTTATAGTTTCGGGTCTTCACACCGTCGGTTAGCAATTTGTCTGCCTCCTCAACTACAGATATTATAGAGGGATTTCCTTGCTTACACACTGTATGTGCCACCCGGTCTTGGTTTTGCGAGCCTGGACAGTCGGTCTTCTTAATTATCCTCTGTGTGTGGAGCGTTATCATGGCAGTGCTCTTAATTCACACAGCACCCAGGCCGAGATTCGCAGTACAATTCCAGCATGGATCGTAACGAATGGCTCAAACAGCGCCGCTGCCTTGCTGAAAAACGCTATGACCACCTGTGGGCTCCGATCTATGACGATAATTGGGGCAATTATATCGGCCCGCTCCACGCGCAGTTCCTAACCCGCCTCCTTGAGAGCCTGCCGTCCCAGGCCTTGATCCTGGATGCGGCTTGCGGGACGGGTAAGTACTGGCCGATGCTTACCGCCAGTGGTAGGGAGTTCGTCGGTATCGACCAGTCTGCCGCCATGCTTGAGCGTGCCCGCTCGAAATTCCCCCAGGTGCCGGTTCACAAGGTCGGCTTGCAGGAGCTGCGCTTCCGGTCAGCCTTCGACCTGATCCTGTGCATGGATGCCATGGAGAACGTTTTCCCCGAGGATTGGACGAGGGTGCTTGCAAATTTCCGGCGCGCCCTTAAGCTGGACGGCCAGCTGTACTTCACAGTGGAGATCACCGATCCCGCCAGCCTGGAGGACGATTATCGCTCTGCTCTAGGCAAAGGTCTACCGGTCGTGCCTGGTGAATCGATCGGACCAACCGGCCCTGGAGACGAAGAAGGTGGTTACCACTTCTACCCAGCCATGCAGCAGGTGCACCAGTGGCTAGCAGGGGCTGGCTTCACCGTCCTCGAAGATGCTGAAGCGGACGATTACCACCACTTTTGGTGCCGGTAGCTGGTTGTGGCAGTTGGAGTATCCGTTTCAGGCTTGACCCTTCTGTCTGACTCCCAATCGCTGCCCTCAGCTTGTTGATCCTTCACGACTGGTCGGGGATGTGTACCAGCTCCATCTAGCCGATCCCTGGGTGGAAAAGCGTGAGTCGCCTGTTTTCTCTGAAGCATCCAGACAATAACAGAACCGCTTGCCTGCTTCAGGTGGGATTGATCTGACGGATATTGTTCAACTAATGGTTTGATCGATGCCTCAAGCTGGAAAGCTTCCATTCCCCCATGTTGATAATCCAACCAGCAAGCCAGTCACAGTATCCATACCTGAAGTATGCCCCTCTTGTAAGGAATCATCGGCTGCTTTTAGCAACTTCTCTGTATCCGCACATTCCGCGATTGCCGTAACCAGGTCCACCAGGCGGCTTGAAACCTGTCTGTGCGCCGCGTGATAAAGATATGTACGGCTGATGTCGTCCGTTCGGCCGGACAGTCGGATGACCAGCTTGCCTAATTCAGCGAGGTATTTCAAGCGCTCGCTTCGGTCACCAGCCTGGCAGTGTAACCCTGCCAGGAATCCTACCAGGAAGTCATCTCCACTGGGGGTTAATCCCGCGCCCAGGCCGATCAACCCCGTCAAGCTAGGTTCGAGTAAAGGGTCCAGGTTACGTACAGCCTCAAGTAGCTCTCGGATCGATTTGAAAAATTTCCGGCTGAGGCCATCCCCCTGGTGTTCGCCCATTTGGTACAGTGTCACGGCTTGAATGTCTGCGTTGGCCTGTCTCTGGCGTTGGTTGAGTACCTGCCATACCGTTCTCCACGCCGACACGACTTGCTCAGTGGCCCCATCTGCTGCCATGTTTGGAAGGTTGCATTTCCACCGCCTTGCCGAGGCCAGGTCGATCTCTATACGCTGCTGTTCATCCGCCAAGATCCCACCTCGGCAAGTAAACTTGTCACCTGGCTGTAGGTGTGAATCAAAGGAGAATCCCACCGGCGTGGCAACGCGCATTCCCTGGGGTAAATCCGCGCATTCTAAGCTCACGAGAGTGAGTAACCGGTTTGATTTTACCGCTTGCAGGTTTGCTGCCTCATGGAATACGCTGTGCACGGTCGCACTGAAATCTCTCCGTGGCACAGCGTACCCTGAGGTGAGTGCTTTTAGCTGGATCACCATTAGTCCATAAGTTAGCACAGCACAGGCAATTCCGCTTGTGCTCCCTTGCGTTACTTGATCGGTTCGAATTTCAGGCCGTATACATCTTCTCCGTACTGCACCTTGATCGGTTCCCAGCTCGGCTTCACTTTCATGCCCACCTTCAGCTTGTCGACCGAATCAGTCTTGATCTGGCCCATGGCCTTCACCTTGTTCTCAAACTCGGCTACTCCAATGACCAGGTAGCGTTGGTCGAAACCCCAGGGCAGGTTGAAGATCGCCGTATAGGTCAGCAGGGTGGCATTTCCTTTCGGTTTGATGGCCTCAAAATCGCGGCTTTTACATTCCAGGCAGCGGTCATGGAAAGGGTAATGTATCTTCCCGCATTTCTTGCATTTATATGCCGTGATCGCGATTTCCTTCATGGCTGCGCCCTCCTGAGGATGAAGCACAAGACATTGTTGCCGAAGCCGCCGAAATTGACCGTCAGTCCAATCTCAGCGCCTTTCACCTGCCTGTTCTCGGGTAGCTCGTTCCGTAGCTGCCAGACGATATCTACCACCTGGGCTACACCGGTCGCACCAACCGGGTGACCACGCGCTTTAAGCCCGCCCGACATGTTGATTGGGATCTGACCACCCAGGCGTGTCTTACCAGCCAGGGCAGCTTTACCGCCTTCGCCCTTCTTGAAGAAGCCGACATGCTCACTCTCGGCGATCTCCAGGATCGTGAAGGCATCGTGTAGCTCCGCCACGTGCACATCCGCCGGTTTGATTTTCGCCATTGTAAACGCCTGTTGCGCCGCCTGGCTGACCGCTTTTAGGTCTGTTGGGTCGTCGCGCTCAGCTAGCGTGTGCGTGTCGGTCGCCTGGCCGAAGCCGGCGATGACCACGGGCGTTTTGTTGAATTTCCTGGCGATCTCCAATGGGCATAGCACCACTGCCGCAGCCCCATCGCTGACGGGGCACAGGTCGTAAAGGTGCAGCGGGTCGGCCGAAGTTGGATTATTAACCACGGCGTGCGGGCTGTCGAAGATCCCGGTCCGGTCGAGGGCCATCTCGACATGCGCATATGGATTAAACGTGCCCATCTCCTGGTTCTTCAGGGAGACTGCCAGCAAGTCTTCACGCGTGATCCCGTACTTGTACATATACAGGCGGGTGAACATGCCGGCCATACCAGGCAGGGTGATCCCATATGGGTATTCCGCCTGTGGGTGGGTCATGGTGGCCACAAAATCGGTGGCTCGCCAACCGGTCACCTCGCGCATCTTCTCCCCGCCCACCACCAGGACGGTGTCGTAGTATCCTGATGCGACGGCCAACAGTCCATTCTTGATCGCTGAAGCCCCCGAAGCGGGTCCATTCTCGATCGTCTCAGCCGCGGCTGGCAGCAGGCTGAGGCGGTCCACCAGTGAGCTGGCGATTGAGGTTTGGTGCTGCAATATGCCGCCGCCCATGTTGGCTACATACACTGCATCGACTGTCTTATCTCCCAGACCCGCATCGTCCAGCGCTTTTAACGCCGCGTATGCCAGCATATCCAATAGGGTGTCTTCATCACGCCGGCCAAAGGGGATCATGCCGACGCCAACGATGGCTACGTCTCTCATCTCCTCACCTTCCTTTCAATCCGGCGATGCGCTCACGGATCGTATCATCGTCCGCAAACTTGATCTCAGCCATGGCTTCTTCGAGCAGATCCGCTGGCACTGGCCGGTCACCTACCACCAGGCGTGGCTTGGCAGCATTGTAGATCTCACGCGTCAGGCGGTACGAATCACCTCCGCCCATTTCATGCGGGATCTTTGTTGGCTCTAATGGGTACTCGATCATCCAACGCCTGAAGCCGATCGGGCTCTCGGCCACGATCAGCACTTCCTCCTGCCCGATGAAGTCCATGTGATATTCCATCTTGGCGGCAAACAAGTGTGAGCCAATCCGTAGCCCTCGGTCGATCGCCAGGGTATGGTAGCTCATACCCACTTTTGGGTTCTCGAGCCGCCCATTCACCACTCCCACCAGGTAACCATCCACCTGGCCCATTAGGCAGTACTCGCTCTTCACCCGGTATCTGTACCACGCCAGCAGCTCGCCGTACAGCCGGGCACTGACAATGTCGTAATAGTCCCGCTCAATGAACATGCACGGGTGGACTGACTTCAGGATCACGGGCACATCCTCACGCCTTGCCTGTCGCACCACCATCTTCTTGCCGTTGGCCAGGATGATCAATTTGGGTGGGTAAGGTGGCATGGGGATCTGCTCGGGGCGCAGAACCACTTCAAGTTCCATATCTATTGGCATACTAAGCCTCCTACATTACATCCATTCCGGAAAACCTCGGTTTTGCCGACAGTCTCTCCTGGTTTTTTATTCCATGTTTGTTATGCTCAGCCTGTTGATGCGCTCGATGTGAGCTGGGTCATAGGCATCCCCAAACTTCGTCCTGGGCATGTCGGCTTTTTTAGCCATGAGCTGCTCATATTCAGCATCATCTACCATCGCTACACAGCGCGAGATACACGATTCGCCATCCACGAATCGCCATGGGAAGATCCCGATAGTCACTCTCTGGTTGATCAGCAGGTCGATCTCTCCACCCACGCACTCGGCATGGATGATTCCGTATGGGAACATCTCCAGGTGCATCAGCTGGTATTTTGTGTCGTCGAAGAAATCGGCTAACGGCATGCCATATTTTTTCCGGAACACTTTGTCAGCCTGGCGGGCTTGCCTCGGCATCCAATCCCGGATGATCGTGTTCATCGGGTGATCGGCGCTACCGCAGTCAACGCCGATCCAGCGTAGTTTTTTTGACTTGGCCCAATTGGCAAATTCCCGGTCGGGTCCGGGGTGTTTGACCATGTAGCGTATCTCGTCTGCGTTGGGCGAGTCCCATCCAAAGTGATGGTACCCGGTGTGGATGATCAGGATATCCCCTTCCCGCACCTCCACGCGCTCCTCGACCATCTTGCTGGTGTAGATGTCGTAGTCCCCACAGATATCGCTCAAGTCAACCACTGCGGCTTCGTGCACCAGGAAATCCATATCCAGGGAGGCGATGTCTTTACCGGGGGTGTGGAAGTGGATTTCACCGTCCAAATGAGTGCCCAGGTGGTTGGAATGCGTCACCACCTGCCCATTGGCTCCATTAGGTGCCAGGCGTTTGAAATACTTGATTTGCAGCGGTTCATATGTGGGCCAGGGTGGGGTGCCAACGCCCAGGGGGATGGTCAGATCAATAAACTTCATTTTTCTCTCCTTTCTGCAATTAGCTTGTATCTTTTTTTCGATATGCTTTGCGTTTTATTGTTGAAGAACTTCAGTCTCCGTAATCTTAAAGTTTCGATCCTTGTAATGGTATTCCTGCACCTGCAATAAATCCATCACCCGCTCTGGTTCATGCTTTACCAGGTTTCGGCACCAGCTCATGTAAGCTCGCATCCGTCAGTCTTTGGGCTGCTAACAATGTGCTGATCCGCTCCACCACCCAGGTAATAATATATCTAATCTTCATGGCGCTGTTAGCACCCCCTTCATATTTGGCTTAGTGCCTTCAACGCCTCTCGAAAACACGCTTCAGGTGCCCGTAAAATCCCTGCCCCCACCATGCCCACGCCCGGGTCTTTGTGGGCGATGCCGGTGTTGATCTGCGGCAGGATGCCTGTCTCGATCACTTTGCGTACATCGATCCCCAGCGGTGTGCCACGGAAATTGAGGGCTGGGATGGTCAGATTTTTATGCTCACCGAAGGTGATCTCGTACATTTCCAGGGTCGTGCGGGTCGCCAGTTGCGGGGTCCCGCCCACGAATTGGGTGATGGCTGGTGCAGCTGCCATCGCCATCCCGCCGTAACCTGCGGTTTCGGTGATCGTGCTGTCACCGATGTCGGGGTTAGCATCCTTTTCGGTGTATTGTGGGAAATATAGTCCCTGTACCTTCCCAGCTGGTGCGGTGAACCAGCGTTCTGGTATGCTCGCCAGGCGGATGCCGAAATCGGTGCCGTTGCGCGCCATCACTGTCACGATCGAGCTTCCCGCCACCCCTTCGGCTGGTTCGAGCATTGCCTTTCCGGCAGGCATGCTCAGGTTCAAGAAAAAGTGGTCATTGCGGTCGATGAACTCGATCACCTTGGCTAGGACTTCGTTATCCCGGTTAGTGCGCGCCAGCGCTGGAGCGATCGCCCGCAAGAACAGCGACGTGGCTGCCCGGTTCCGGTTATGGCACTCATCCCCCATGTGCAGTGCCTGGGCGATCATGCTCTTGATGTCGATCCCTTTAGGGAGGGTACCCAGGGCACGGTCCAGGGCGGGGTACAGGTCACTTGCCATCCATTTCAAACGGGCATACACTTCGGGACCCATCCCCCCATACCGCAGAACTTTCCCCAGCCCTTCGTTCAGCGTGCAGAATGCCCGGTTGCCGAATACCCGGTTCTCCAGGATGAACACCGGCATGCTGGGCGAGACGATGCCTGCCATCGGGCCCACCGCGTGGTGGTGGTGGCAGGGTGAGAATTCGATTGCCCCCGAGGCTGCCAGCTTCATTGCTTCCTGTTCATCCTGGCACATCCCCTCATAGATTAATGCCCCCATCACTGCCCCACGTGTCGGCCCGCACATGCGTTCCCATTCGATGGGTGGGCCGGCATGCAGGATCATGCGGTCGTGCATCCCAGGGATGACCTCCCTGGCGATCCCCATCCCGACCAGCTCGGGTTGTCCCCGCCGGATGCGCTCAACTGCTTCCTGGTTGGCCTCGTCAATATTGATCCCGCTCAACGTGCGCTGCAGGTGTGGGATATCCCCTTTAGGCGGCTGCCAATCGACATTGATGACCTTCACACCCTGGTCCTTAACTGACTGCGCCATGCTACCCAGCCCCAGGTTGAGTACCGTCAATTCTTTTCCGAAAAGATCCTTGATGCCTGTCATACTGTTATCACCCTCGGTCCGATACGACCATGCCCGCCAGTCTGGCAGCCTGCGCATTGCTCTCACAAACGATCACACCTGCTTGCGTCAGTGAGGTTGTGGATCGGCTCAAGCATTGCGGGTCAGCCTCCGTCCCGGTCACCGATGCAACCACCAGCAGCTCTCGGCCTTCCTTGTGTGCCAGCTCTCGCGCTGCCTTGACCGCCTTGGATAGCTCGCCGGCTGGATCAGGATGTGCGCCGTAGCCCAGGACCACATCGAGCAAGATCACTGCAGTCTGTGGGTCGTCTGCTTCCTGTAGCATGCGGCGGATCCGCAGGTCGTTATCGATCATCGGGTGCGGTCTCCCGATCGTGAATTCCTCCTCACCCAGGTCGATCGCCGCATGTCCCTGGCTCCTGGTGGAATCTGCCAGCATGATTCCACCCGCTAGTGGGGCGTTTGAGTAAACTGGGTCGATGTGCATTTCCTTCCAGATCACCTGCGCTTCGTAGCACAGCGTGCCCCCCGAGAAGAGTCCCCGCAGGTAACGTTGCTCAGGCTTCAATGGTTGCCTGAGTTCAGCTGCCTGCTGGGTCAGCTTGGTGCTTCCTTCAGCCAGGTATGCTTTCACGTCCCCAAGTTCAGGTCTGGCTGCTCGTGCCGCCAATAGGGCACATTCATGCAGGCTGCGCGCATAGGTTACACTGGCGCTTTGCCTCAGATCTCTGTCGTCTCCCCCTAGGAAACAGATCACAGTGGGTTTTTCGCTTTCGGCTACTTGATCCAGGATCGACGTGACAACCTCTGAGGCGGGCGGCTTGCTGACCAACACGATCACCTGTGTTGCCGTGTCATTTTGGAGTGCTTTCAACCCTTCCAGCATCATGATCCCGCCTACTTCTTTGCGCAGGTCGCGCCCGCCCGTTCCAATGCCTTGGGTTATGCCCACCCCCTGCCGGGCTAACAGGCAGGTGACCTCCTGCAGGCCCGTCCCTGCGGCTGAGACGATTCCCACCGGCCCTTCAGGCAGCACATTGGCAAAACCCAGCGCAATATGATTAAGGATGGCGGTCCCGGCCCCTGGTCCCATCAAGAGCAATCCTTGCTCGCGCGCATAGATCTTGAGGGCGATCTCATCCTCCAGCGAAACGTTATCGCTGAACAGCAGCACATGCAAGCCATGCCGAAGGGCTTCCCAGGCCTCATCCGCCGCGAAACGACCCGCTACCGAGATGACTGCCAGGTTCACCCCTGGGTTCGATGCCAGCGCGCTCCGGATAGTTTTCGGTGTATACTCGCCGCCTTCTCCAACCGCGGTTTTTTTCTTCAGTTGCGCTTCTGCTTTTGCCAGCGCTGCTAAAGCAAGCGCTTCATTCTCACACTTGACCGCAATCAGCAGGTCATTCGGACTGGCAGCTATCGCTTCCTCGGTCAGCAACCCCGCCTCCGCCAGGATGGATTTGTTCGCCTGGGTAGCCATCACCACCGCAGCGTCTTGCACTCCTTCGAAATTGGTGAGCTCGCGGGCTGCCAGCATCAGGCTGACCGAGTCGTGATATTCAGCAGGTTTGATCAGGGTTCGAATGACCATTTTCATTCCTTCACGATCCCTGCATCCAGCATGGCCAGGTAGACTTTTTCGGCGGTGAAGGGTGGTCCTTCGAATCTCAAACCTATGGCATCGTAGATTGCGTTGGCGATCGCTGGTACGGTCGGCACCATCGAGTGCTCGCCGATCCCGCGCGCCCCCCACGGTCCGTCTGCCTGCGGCACCTCGACGATGATGGATTGCATTTTCAGTGGGGCATCCGCGGCAGTGGCGATCCGGTAATCCACGAAGCTCGCATTCTGCACCACGCCGCCTTTTAATTGTAGCTGTTCGAATAAAGCTGAGCTGATCCCTTGCACCAGCCCGCCCTCCATCTGTGCCTTCACCATCTCAGGGTTGATCGCCTTGCCCACGTCGAATGCCGCCACACCCTTGAGAATCTCGATCCTCCCGCTATCCAGGTCCACCTCCAGCTCGATCGCCTGTGCACCGGTGGTGAAGTGCACCACTGCCTGTTCACCCTGCCCCGTTTCGGGGTCCAGGCCGGTGACGTATGTGGGCATGAAACTGCCCCGCCCAATGATCGGACCCCCCAGCCAACCCGAGCCGTCCGGTTTGGGTAGTCCATACACTACGAGTTTCTTTAGCGAGATTTCCTTCTCTGTCTTGAACGAGATCACGTTCCCGTCGATGATATCCAGGTCGTCAATGTTTTCTTCCCAGGCATTCGCCACTAATTCCAGTACCTGTTTTCGTGCATCGTTGGCAGCATTAATGATGGCATTGCCGGTGCTCCACGTGATCCGGCTGGCGACGGTCTGCCATTCGTATGGGCTGTAGCGTGTGTCAACCGGAGTCGCCAGCCTGACGCTTTCGAAGGGTACCCCAAACGCTGCCGCCGCCATCTGGGCCGCTACGGTGAACGACCCCTGTCCAATATCCTGGCAGCCGATCCCTAGGGTAAGCATCCCGTCTTCCGAGAGTTCGATCCACGCACTAGACCCGGCATTGGGGGGCATCGCGGGCGCCTTCCACATCAGGGCCAATCCTTTACCGCGCCGCTTATTCGGGCCGCTGGAAGGTGCTTTCTTCCCCCATCCGATCGCCTCTGCCGTCTTCTCCAGGCATTCGGATAAGCCGGTTGGGTGCATTATTCCGCCCGTCGCCAGTATGCTGTGCTCCTTGAGGCAATTCCTGCGCCGCAGCTCAACCGCATCCATCCCGATCTCATAAGCCAGGTCATCGATACACTGCTCCAGTCCTGCGTGCATCTCGGGCATGCCAAACCCACGCATTGGGCCGCCCACCGGGTGGTTGGTATACACGCAGTAGCTGTCAGTCTTCACATTGGGTACTTCATACGGGCCGGTGCAGCTATATCCCGCCGCACGCGTGATATTCACTCCATACTCGGTGTAAGCCCCTCCATCCCAATAGAAGGTGTTCTCCATCGCGAGGATTTTTCCACTTGGATCGCATCCGATCTTAAAATCTGACACCAGGCCCTGGCGTACGAAGGCTGTATAAAACTCTTCCTCACGCGTCAGGAGCAGCTTTACCGGGTGCCCTCTCACTTTGGTGGCAATTGCCACCGCCAGTGATTCCATGCTCACGCCCGCCTTGCCGCCGAACCCTCCTCCCACCACTGGGGCGACCACCCGCATGCTGCTCTGGTTGATCCCCAGCGTTTGGGCGATCAGGTCACGCTGTGCAAATGGTGATTGTGAGCTGTCCCACAGAGTTACTTCACCTGAGGCGTCCACTTTTGCGATCGCCACGTGTGGCTCGAGTGGTACATGCTGGATGTGCGGGATGCGGTATTTGCGCTCGATGATCGCCGCGCATTGTCCCCATGCCTCACTCACATTCCCTTTGCGGATCTTGAAATGGTTTGAGATATTCGTACCAGCCTCAGGAATTATGAAATTCGCCACCACGTACTGGCTGAGTTCGGGGTGGATGATTGGCGCTTCCGGGCTTGCCCCAAATTCAGGGTCCAGTACCGGCTGAAGTACTTCATATTCGACTTCGATGAGGTCCAGTGCTGCCTCGGCGATTTCGACACGCGTTGCAGCTACGCCAGCGACAGGGTCGCCCACGTATCGTACCCGCTCGCGGCAGAAGATGTAGCGGTCTTGCAGGTAGAGTCCGATGTGGCCCGGGAAGTCCGCTCCAGTTACCACAGCCTTCACACCTGGGAGGGCCAGCGCTTTCTCAATATTGATCTTCTTGATCAGGGCGTGCGGGTGGGGGCTTCGCTTGATGCGGGCGTGCAGCAGGGCGTTGCCAAACTGGATATCGTCTGCGTAAAGTGCCGTGCCGGTCACCTTATCCTGCGCATCGACCCGTTTTGTGCTTTCGCCGATCGGACGGATATTTTTACTGTTGCCTTTTGCCATAAGTAGCTTCCTTCAGGCTCATCGATCAAGCTGTTGCCAAAGACATGGCTGCCTGTTTTTTGGCAGCTTTCTTCACGCTTTCAATGATCCTCTCATAGCCGGTGCAGCGGCATAAATTCCCCACCAGCGCCTCGCGAATTTCCCCTTCGTCCGGGTCAGGGTTACGTTGCAGGAGAGCTACGGCTGAGATCAGCACACCAGGTGTGCAGAAACCACACTGCACGCCTCCCGCTTCGATCATGGCTTCTTGGATGGGTGCCAGGCGCCCATCATGTGCCAGCCCTTCCACGGTCATCACTGTTGCTCCGTCGCATTCAACCGCCAGTACCATGCAGCTATTGACCGGCTCTCCATTCATCAGCACTGTACACGCCCCGCATTCTCCCGCCGAGCAGCCATTCTTTGTGCCGGTGAGTGCCAGGGTTTCGCGCAGCATCCGCATCAGGGTCATGTTGGACGGGACCATGACTTCTTCGTTGTTGCCGTTGATCGTGATATTTATCTTATGCAGGTTCATTCGGACCTCTAGTTGCTGGCTACATACCTTGCTGGCTTACCAAGTTTTTCTAAGACATCCTGCAGCGCCGTCACGGTCAGCTTTTTCACCATCTGTTTGCGGTATCGGGCGCTGCTGCGGACGTCGTCAATTGGTGAGCATGCCTCGGCTGCCATTGAAGCGGCTTCCAGAACTGATTTGCCCGTTATGGCTCGCTCAGCCAGGTAGTTTTCGACATCGAATAACAGGAGGGGCGTAGGGGCGACCGAGGACAGGGCTACCCGTATGCGTGTGTTTGATGGAAGCTCAGCCTCAGGCCAGCCTACCACGGTCACACCAACGATAGCCAGGTCGCTTAGCTTATTCCGTCCAAGCTTGAGGTACCTGCCCACCGCTCCCTTTTTGGGTAGTGGTAGGTGTATTGCGGTAACTATGTCGCCATGGGCAAGGGTGGTCTTGCCTGGCCCAAGGAAGAACGAGCTCAGCGCTTGCCAATGCGCTCCATGGATGCCGTGGATACGTAGCCTGGCCTCCAAGACCAGGCATGCTCCGATGGTATCCCCTGCCGGTGAAGCATTGCAGATATTCCCCGCTACCGTCGCCCGGTTGCGTAACTGGTAGCTCGCCACCGATTGGCAGGCCTCCGCCAGGAGCGGGTAGTGCCTCTGCACCTGCGGGGAAGCGATCAGCTGGTTCATCGTCACTGCCGATCCGATCGTCAGGCCTTCCCCAGGATCGAAGGTCAGGTCTCGCATCGCGGATAGGTTCTTTACATCCACGAGATACTTCGGTTTCAGGAACCCATCCCGCATCCGCACGAGCACATCCGTACCCCCCAGGAAGGGGCGTGCATCATCGGCATGTTGGGCTAAAAACTGGCTGGCTTCCACCAGGGTTGTTGGGCTGATGTAATCGAATTCGGGCAGCGTTGGGTGAGAATCAATGCTCATGATCGTTCCATCCTTACCGTGATTAGCGAATTCTCCACACAAAAGAATGGCGAGTAAACGATATGTGCTGTTGCGTATTGGTTGAAAACGTTGTTATCTTGATTCTACTTTACTTTTCCCTCTTGCTCGCGACTTGGCGGATGCTATTTCTATATCTTGTAATTTACCTGTGCACCTGATGATTTTAGGCTGCAAATCAGCATTTTGTGCTTTATGTCGTTGGCTGTGTATTGCGGCGAAAGCTTTTTTTCTGTATACTGGATACGAAGGAAGCTTACTGGCTCTCGAGTCTTTTGTCCTGTCAAATTCCACAAAGACTGGACACGCTCACTGCCAGCCTTTGGTATCCCTGGCAGGCCGGTGTTGGGTCATCTTGCCACGAAGCATCTTCTGTTGGGTGTTGATATGGTTTCGGGTGGGATCATGCATAAAATCCTGTGGCACGCTTTGTCCTGGGTCAGCTCGTGGGCATTGCCTTTACCGGCCTGGTCATGTTCTGGTCGGCTGGGCGGATTGACTGGTGGGCTGCCTGGGCAGTCATCCTCATATGGCTGGTTTGGTTTGCTGCTGAAGATTTCGTTCTCCTCCATTTCAATCCTGGCTTGATGCAGGAGCGTTTAGCACCTCCCAGGCAAGCCAAAGTCTGGGATCGCTCCCTGCTCAGCCTCATACGCCTGCTTGAGTTGGCGCGTTACATCCTTGCTGGGCTCGATCAGCGTTATGGCTGGACGGAAGGCATCCCGGTAGCTGCTCAAATTGTTGCGCTGGCAGTCTGCTTTTTATGTACCGCCCTGTACGCCTGGGCCATGGCTTCCAATCCCTTTTTCTCGCAGGTTGTCCGCATCCAAACTGATCGAGGTCACACGGTCTCAACCGGTGGTCCGTACCGCTATGTGCGTCATCCGTCCTACGCCGCCATGGTCCTGTTCGAGGTTGCCCTGTCCACCCTACTAGCTTCCTGGTGGGCAATCATTGTCGGCGGGCTATGTTCCATATTATTCATCCTGCGCACCGCCCTCGAAGACCGCACATTGCAAGCCGGGCTCCCAGGCTATGCGGATTATGCCCAGCGTGTGCGTTATCACTTAGCCCCAGGGATATGGTAAAACGATGAAAAAAGGACTGCTAAAGCAAGCCAGCCGTGAGTATAGCCCAACCCAGCGATTGATTTTTCTTATCTGCCTGGCACCGGTTTTCCTTTTAATCCTGCCCTTTTTGCAGGTCAGGCTAGGAGCAAAACTTGACCAATGGTTTGGGTTGCCGGCTATTTTTCCTGAGCCATACAACTGGATTTTTGGTTTGTTTCTGATCCTGGCTGGCTGGTCGTTTGCCTTTTGGGCAAATTACAGCCAGTACACCATCGGGAGAGGCACCCCTGTTCCGCTCATGGCTACCCAGCAGCTGATCGTCCAGGCGCCATATACCTACTGCCGCAATCCCATGGCGCTGGGAGCGATTATGCTCTATCTTGGCGTGGGCATCCTTTTTCACTCCATCGGCGCGGCTTTTCTGGTACTGGTTTTTGCCTCAGCTCTGTTAATCTACATCAAGCGTATTGAAGAGAAGGAAATGGAAATCAGGTTCGGCCAGGCATACTTGGCATATAAACAGCGCACCCCTTTTATCATTCCACGCTTTCAGCGCGGGGGTTCCAGTCACTGATCCGGCTTCCCTCACCTGAGGACAGCATTAATTCGAAAATATTCATCACTTATGAGAGCATCCCGGATCACCTGGTCATAGAAATGTTCGAAATTCATCGGTGAGGTGAATAAATGAAGCGGTCGAGGATAGCATGTTTTTTACTAGTGTTTCTGTTGGCAGCCTGCACGCCAAAGACGATTGAGGGGATCTCTGCCACAACCGCATCAGGTTATACCAGCACTATTCCAAACCAGGTTCCCACCCGTGTGAAAACTGGCACTCCATCCCGAACCCCACAGCTAACCCTGATACCACTACTAACTTCGACTTCCACGCCTTCTCCGACTCCCAGGATGGTCGGACCATTCCAGGTTATTGCCTCTTTGCCTGATATGCAGAATGATTCATCCGGGCAAGTCCAGGTGCGTGCCCTGGATGATGGTTCGGTGTGGGTCATCATGCCGCAGAAGATCCTGCGCTGGAATGGCACTTCATGGAAGGAATTGCTGTCATCCAGAGACAATATACTGGCTACTGTGGATGATTCTGGCCAATTGTGGGTCTTATATCCAGAAATCAAAGAAATATCGGCGTTACATGGGCAAGATTGGTTTACATACGGTGCCGGTAAAGGTTGGATTGCTATCGGAAATTTTATTAATAGTGGGTGGTATCCTTCACCATGGGAGATTTATCGGGATAAGCAAGGTAAGCTCTGGGTACCGATGGAGAAGGATGTTAGATCTTTTAATGGCGAACGATGGACTCAGTATACCTTGGAGGATATGGGTTTTCCTTCCCCGGAAATGGAAGATCTGATTATCATTCATCAGTTGATACTCCCGGAAAAAAATAATGCTGTCTGGGTCGGGGAATGTTATTATTCTGGTCCCGGCCCAATGGGCGGGGGTGGCGTACGCTGGTTCGATGGCGAGAATTGGTACGGTAACAATGCGCCAGTAGGTTCAAATTGCGTGTCTGCCATGGAAAATGACCTTGCCGGGAATGTATGGCTGGGTGCGTCTACTGATATCTGGCGTTTTGACTATTCGAACCAGGGTTGGATGCAGTACTCTCTTCCGAAAGCCCAGTTATCAGGTTTTAATTTCGCTTACCCCACCCAGCTCGTTGTTGATGGCGTAGGTGATGCATGGGTGATCATGGAGATGTGTGGGGGTGCCAGCTGTGGTGTTGCAACAAATGTCTACCGGATTCATGACGGTGAATGGTCATTGGTACTTGAGGCTGCTGATTGGTCGTCATCCTTTCGGAAGCTACTTTTAGATGAAAACGGGCAGGCTTGGCTATTTTGGGAGAATTTGGTTTACAGGCTGGATAGTGATCCTCTCGAACCTCTTGCTTCAATTAGCACACGAGGTGTAGGCGTAGGTCCGGACGGTGCGATGTGGGTCGTCGCGAAATCTTAATGGGGAATCAAGTCTTCTCGTATTACACCCTTGAGAATGAATGATAGATTATTTTCAGAAGGAAAAGGCTAATAACAAGCGTTGATCATTTCTGTGGACCTGAGTGGAGTGTGGATTGACTTGGGTCAGCCAGGAGCCATCAGTCGATCAATTTGGACGAAATGCCAGCTAGTTTGAGGTGCGGTAATGAGTAAACAGATTTTAGCAATATGTCTCCTATTGATACTGCTGGCTGCCTGCGCCTCGGCGCCAACTGCGATCTTCAATGTCACTCCGACGCCTGGTATTGCCAGCGTAGTTCCCACCGGGGCTTCACCTCAGCCCTTCACCCCTGCACTCAGCCTCACCGCCACATTGACCAGCGTGCCATTACCCACTGCTACATTGCATGCCACACCCACCAGCCCGCTTCCCATAGGACAACTCATGTTGGCTTATCAGGCAACCGGCTCGTCTGATGCTCAGCTGGTATTTTTGGATATCACCAATGGCTCTTCCTGGGAGTTCAGCTTCCCGGTCGGGTCCATCTTTGCCACGCCTTTCCTGGATGGCCTTTCACCAGATGGTCGGTATTTTGTTTATTACCAGGGTGGCAAGGTGGGTGATTATGGCATCCTGGAGGTCGAACCCCAAAATTTTGAGCTGCATATCTACGGCCTTCAACAGCGCCAGGATGTTTTCAGCATGCGCCTGATGAGTCCTGCCTATCCAGGCGATTTGAAACCGCTTGTCGAGATGACTATGGACGATTATTGGATGGTCGAAGATGACCGTGCCGCGCAGCTCGATCAGATGTTGTACAACACGCAAACGACGTTATTAAGCACCATACGTTCCGTGTCCTGGTCGCCTGATGGAAACTTGCTCGCATTTGCCTCGCAATCCCCAGGTCCTTCATCGGATATGTTTTACTTCGGTCCCTATAGTGGGCAAGCCTGGAGGGTAACCTCCGAGATCAACCATGTATATGATGTCACCTGGGCCCCCGATTCTTCTAAATTAGCCTTGGAGACCTCCTTGTATATCCATCAAGCCACCCCGATCCTTACGTACATCCTGACCAGGGATGCTGCACCACTCACTTCGATTGAATACACCTACTTTCACAGCTGGTTTAATCCGTATGCTATCCTGGTCCATAGATCGATTGATTTCGGTGATCCTAACTTTGACCTGGTTCTAATATATGTTGAGAATAATGCGCACACCATGCTTTGGGATGGGTCGTTTGACAAGTTTGCCATTGCGCCAGACCTATCCAGCTTGCTCGTCACCAGTTCCCAGCCAAACAATCCGGGTGAGACCGCAGGGCTGAAATTAAAGTTGCTGGATACGGGTACCACGCGCCAGCTTTCTGATTCCGTGTTCTGGAATGTAGCCTATTGGGGATCGGAGGCTTTCACTTACGCTGCCAGTGCACCTGCGTACGGCATGTTTGAAGCCCCACAAACCGGTGGCACGTATGGTGTCACCCAAACAGGCGAGCTTATCCTCCTCGATGAAAGCCGGTATGCTCTTCTCCCTTCGCCCGATGGCAGGTTCTTGGCTGCTTATAGTGCTTATGCAGAAACTACTGGCTTGCGCATTTTCAGTGGGGATGGGACGCTTATCGCCTCGCCGAGTGACGCACACGTAACCTGCGTTGCCTGGAGCCCAACCTCCACCAGCCTGGCATACCAGGTTGACCAAAATCTTTTCCTCTGGCAAGTTGGAGAGCAATCTGCACGCCAGGTTGCAGGCAAGCTCGTAGCTGAGCCGGACGGTGGGTGTGGCTTTACTTGGGTCGCCAGAGCTCCCTGAGCGTAGCCACATCCATGGTCAGGGTGTAAGTATTTACATCGTATAATGACTTAAATAAAAATCTGTACTTCACACATTTTCTGCTGTTCAAAAAGATTCATTGCCGCCCGAATATAAAAACAGTTTACCTCTCTCTGCTGTGGTGATTATTTATTAGTCAGGTGAGGAAAAATGAATCAACGTATTGTTGTGGCAATCGTACTCGTAGTGATGTTAGCCGCCTGTGTCCCAGCGGCTCCAACGGCATCTCCAGTGGTCGCCTCGCCCACTGGTCCCCCTGCTACCCAGGTCAGGAGCACCCCATCCCCTATCACAAACTCGGCTACCGCACCGCCAACCCAGGTTAGTACGCCTGTTCCTTCCGCTACCTCCGCACTTCTCCTGGAGGATGGGTTTTTACTTGAGCGAGTTGCCCAAACCGGCGGGAGCATTTATGGTGTCGCCCTCGGCGGAGATACCGCCTATGTCGGCATGGGCCCACGCCTGGCGGAGATCGATATCAGTCAACCCGAGCAACCCATCCTGCTCAGGCAAAGCGAACCTCTACCGGGGCTGGTCTCCCAGGTTCTGCTAATCTCAGAAGACACCTTGCTTATCAATGCCGGCAAGTTCCTGGTCGCAATGAATGCTTCTCCTCGGGCTGAGCTGCGACCTATCGCGCAGCTGGAGCTGGAGGGGGAGATCTCAGCCTTGGTGTGGGATGATCAAGAGCGGATCGTATACACTGGCCAAACTATCTTCCAGCGTTCTTCGCACTATACCGGTCTCATCTCGGCGGTGAAACTCGCTCCGGATAACCATTTTTCATTGCTGAATTCGGTCACAATGCCTGAGTGGCCGATGAGTATCGCCCTTAGCAGCCAGGGATTATATGCTGGTGCTGAAGGTGATCTGGGTGGCCTGTACTACATCCAGGTTAGCACACCCGGTGAGTTATCCACGCCAAGCCAGGTAATCGCCTCTGTACCTGAAGAGCCACTGCAGCCGTTCAGCATGCGGGTCATTGGCGAGCGCTTATATTTATGCTACAGGGATATTCAGGCATATGACATTAACGACCCGGAGCATCCCCTGAAAATTTGGTCAGTTTCCTCGGGGGGTGATGTGGTGGCGGGTTTCAGCTTTATGGGAGACAAGGTCTACTATTTTGGCTGGACCATCCTGAGCGAGTATGTACAGGATGTGGCTAACCTACCGGAAGCCATACCGGGTCAACCGGTAGGAGTAACCGTTTCGATCACGGCCATTGCTCAAGGGAATTTCCTGGTTGCCTACAACGATCTTGAGATCTATGCAACCGCTGATGCACCACCCCTGCCTCTCCTAGGCACGTACCAGGCCCCGGTGATCCATGCCATGGATGCCGCTGCCAATGAGCAGGCTGTGTATGTGGTCGATAGCGGACTTGGAGCCAGTAATAGCACAACCACCTTGCGCGTATTCAGCCTGCCCGAGCTCACTCCCCTCGGTCAGGTGAACACCGAATTATCCAGCTGGTATGATTATGTTGGTGTCGCCCTTCAAGGCGACAGGCTATATCTCGCAGAGATGGATGCCTTGTGGCTGTATGATGTCAGCAATTCGCGGTTAAATTTGCTTGGCAGAATGGATATGGACCAGGGAGAGATCACCGCCATCTCAGCGATGCAGAGTGGCGACCAGCGATTCTTGGTGGCTGCCCAGGTCGCTGAGGATTATTCAAGCGTGGTTTCGGTCTATGACGTAACCGATTGGCAAAATCCTGTCAGCCTTGGCGATCCAGTGATCCTGGATCAAGGCGATGCGGAGCAGATCATCGGCAAAGACACCTGGCTGTATGTCCGCTTGGATGGAAGCTATCATTCAGATTTTGATACGCTCTACAAACTCAATTTTGACGGCTATACCCTGGAATTGCAAGAATCTCTCATGCTGGCAAATAATACTCACCACCTTGCAGTCGGTGAGTACTCACTTGCAGTCGCGGGTACACATGGCTTTCTAGGTCAAGACTTCCTCTCAATGCTTGATCCACAGACATTGAAAGAAGTGTCACAGACGAACTACCCAGATTACGGTGTAGGTCTGTCCTTGATCGGTGATATGACCTGGATCGTGGTAGGTCATGGCTATGGAGCGGCCCAGCTACTGATATTTGATGTCAGCGACCCCGTCCATCCCCAACAGATCGAGGTGATGGATATTGCTCAGAGTGATAACTTTACCGTTCCAATCATTGAAACCGGTTCGTTTCAAATCATTGCTAATGGCGCAGGAGGTGTTGAAGTATTGAAATACACGCGCTGATCAATCGAGTGTGATTTCGACCTCGGGCTTATATGGGTAGTCTCCATGCGATGAATAATGACCACCCGGGGCATCTCGCCTGCATACTTTCTCTGGGCTCACGCTCAGGATGGATATCACCGAAAGCTCATCGGCCTCTACACTCGAGTAACACGCCTAGACCGGAATTAAGTGCTAAAGGGGAGGGGATATGAAAAGTAAATATTCGAAGGTTTTTCATTGGGTATTTGTTGGCATACTCTTGTTTTCATCAGGTTGTACATCTTCGATGCAAATCCCTTCATCAGTGCCTCCAACTGAGACAACGATTTCACTGCCTGAGATCACAGTTGTGCCTACTCTGACGCCTGCGCCATCACTCACCCCCGCGCCAACCCCCAGCCCATCCCCGACCGCTGCTCCTTCACCCACTCCACTCGCTGAGCACCGCATCGGTGTCCGCTATGTCGATGGGCTGGGCGAATTCTACGATAGGTTTGACAACTCGAAATTTGTGCCCCGCGGCATGAATTACGCTCGCCTGGATCACAGGATAGACGGCAAGATGTGGCACTCGACCTTTGATCCTGCCCTGTATGACACCGATCAGATCGATGAAGCCCTCCACCGCATGGAAGTTGATGGCTTTAATGTGGTGCGGGTCTTTATCGATTGCTGCTCTGCCGCCGGTACGCAGGTTGGCGACCCTAGCGGTGGATTGTCAGATGCCTATATGGCGAACGTGGCTGATTTTTTGATGCGTGCCAAGGCCCATCACATCTACGTCATCCTGATCACCGATCTGACGCCCGCCTATGGCGGATATAACGACATCCTCTGGAAAGATTGGTTCCCCGACATTACGGGCAATAACCTTCGCTACCTCACCAACAACGGTCTGCTCGCCAAGATAAATTTCGAGTTGGATTTTGTCCGCTCGTTGATCGAGCATCACGCGCCCCTGGATGCCATCTTTGCTTATGACATGAGCAACGAGGCCGGCTTCGATACCTTTGATGTGCCATTTTCGCTATCGAGCGGCCTGGTCACCACTGGCAATGGCCATACATATGATATGGCGAAACCTGGTGATAAAGCAAGGATGGCCAGCGAGAACCTGGTCTATTGGATCGATACCCTGCGCCAGAGGATCCTCCAGCTCGATCCGACTGCCCTCGTTGAAGTCAGCTTCTATGGTCCGTTTACACCGGTTCCATCCCTGCTGGATGACTCATACATCAGCGTGCCAGAGGAAGTCATCGCCAACTCACAGGCTGATTTTATCGACGTGCACCCCTATCCGGGTGCTGGCTTTGACCTGCCAGAATACGCCCGTTACTACGGCATCACCGCCGATACTCCCAAGCCGGTCCTGATGGGTGAATTTGGTGCCAAGAGTCACCTCTTTGATACTGCTGCAGATGCGGCTCAATTCCTGCAGAATTGGCAGATCGAATCCTGCCGCTATGGGTATGACGGCTGGCTGCTCTGGACCTGGGATTCGGAAGACTTCCTCTGGAATGCATTGAGTGAAAATGGTGAGATCGAGCAAGCCCTGGCCCCGCTCAATCACCCTGACCCGTGCCGGTAGGTCTCAATCTCTTTAATAGTTTAATTGTATCGATATATTTAACTACCGGGATTTTGATCACAAGGCTTTACGAATTCCTGGGAATGCTTATCCGCTAAATCTCCCCGTCCCAGGATAAGAGCTGGCTATTGCCCTGCTTACTCGTGTTCTGGCAACAATACCAGCCGGAGAATAATAAAGACAACCAGGGCTACCAGGATTAGGATGAGGGCGATAGGCTGGGCAGCATTGAGTCCAAATCCCGCGAACCGCTCATAAACCAGCACTGTTGCCACTTTAGGGTGATAAGCCAGGATAACCACTGCGCCGAATTCACTGATTCCCCGCGCCCACATCATCACAGCACCTGCCAGTACTCCTCTCCAGGCTAAGGGTAGGGTCACGTTTAAAAATGCCTGCCATCGGCTGGCACCGTCGGTTAGAGCTACTTTTTCGTATTCATCATCTACCAGGGCAAATGACTCCCTGCTCAGGTTTACCAGGAACGGCAGGCTGACGAATAACATTGCCACTACGATCCCCGCCACGTTATCGGTGAATGTGATTCCCAGCGGATAGAGCCATTTACCCAGGAACCCCTGTCGGCCGAACACCAACAGCAATGCTATGCCAGCCGCGGTGTGTGGGATAACGACTGGCAGGTTGATGATTGCTTCCAATAGCCGCTTCCCATGGAACTTCTGGCGGGCGAGGATATACGCCAGCGGGATACCTGTAGCCACGGCCAGTAGCGTGCAGATGATCGCGGCTCCGAAGGTCAGGAGGATCGACTTAACTACTTCAGGGTCTGTGAATGCTTTTAGAAAGTCACCCGGTGTGGTGGATAGAATTGTGCTGGCGATTGGCAGGATCACGAACAGCACCAATAGCCCACCCAGGATGGAGAAGATCAGGTTGAAGGCGTCTCTCCGGTGCAAGTAGTCACCTATGGCGCGCAATAGGGTTGCAGCCCGCGCGGGATATTTTGGTAATCTACACCAATCGCTGGGTCAAACAACGGCTGGCTATTTTTCTCCATAATGGCGCGCCCTTCTGGGCTGAGTAAGTAAGCTATGAACAGGGCAGCCTCTTCAGGGTGGGGGGCATTGCTGGGGATGGTTATTCCATAACCGATCTGTTCACCTCGAAATACCGGCTTGACCGAGCTGAATCGCTGGAAGTCCTCCACCACTTCAACGGTGTTGTAAAAGTAATCATAAGCTTCATCACCCAGGTTGAGCTCGTTGGGAAGCTCAAGAATATCCAGGTTATGCTGTTGGATCACGCTTTCATACTCGAACGCGTAATCGAGATCGCCAGACTCGATCAAGGCGATCAGCTCGACACTTGCTCCTCGCAAGATGATGTGAGAATTGTTTTTCGTTTCTAAGATTTCTGGTACGGTGATGATCGATAATCCATTGTCATTGAAAATGCCGATGGGAAAGGTGAACTGCCCCTTGAACATATCCGTGAATATCGTCGAATCGCCATAAAAATCCTGGGCCAGCGCGTAAACCATCAGAGCGCGGTAACCAACTGCATCAAAGCGCGGATCAGCCAGGCCAACCTTGACGTCCGGCCGGTTGAGCACCTCGTACCAATTATCAATGTTGATTTCAGAGTTATATTTGCTGTTTTTTTGATACGCGATCGCCAGGTGGTTCGTGCCGAAATTAATATACCAGTTCGCATACGCCTCACCTGTCTCGGGCACCTGGGCGTTATACATCATCATCGGCACCAGTGAGGCATCAGCAGTAGCCACCACATCGATGGATTCATGCAGCTCGGTGGCGTGCCTCATCACCTGGATACTGCCATGGTATTGTGCCTGTACGTCAATATTGGGATATTTTGCTTCAAATGCCTTCTCAAGCTCGGAGAATGGGATGATGAGGCTGCCTGCCCCAAACACCACCAATGGGGTCTTGTCGTCACTCCTGGGCATGATGGAAGTACATCCACCGGTCAGTAATCCGAAAATAACGATGGCAATTAAGGAAATTGATCTGATGTGCTTCATTCGAGAATAATGCAGCGATTTTCTGTGGGGCACCTGCTCATAGGCCGACAATCTTCAACTATGCCATTACATCAAGGGTGGGCTAAGTTTCCGCCCACCCTTGAGCTGGTATTTTTTCGGGGTTATTTCACCGATATGCTGGTCAGTTGCTTGACCCACGCTTTACCCGATTGGCCAGGCATGGCTGCGTTATATACGCCTGCTGTCTCAGGATCGAATGATACCAGGCAATCGGTGCATGCCTGGATGGAAGCCAGGTCGATGTCGTTGCTGAAGCCATCGCTAGCCGTGAGTGTTACCGTCGTGGCGCCATCCTTGATACCCGCCTCGTTCAGTACGTCATTCAACCTCACGCCGGTATATTCTGTTGGTCCATTCTTTGGATGTTCCAGTGTGAGAGTTACCACTGGCAGCTTATTCAGTGCTTTATCCGTTAGCTGCAGCTCTTTGTTGACCAGTCCGTTGACAGTGAGGGTAACTGGTCCAGAATCGGTCGCGCAAGCTGTGAGGACGATGGTTGCCAATGCTAAGATTGCGACAGTCAATAGAATGGTGCGGTTATGTTTCATGTGCATTCTCCTTAGTAATTTGGTATTCTTTCTCTCACAAGGGTACCTTGCGAGGCATTAACATGGGGTAGTCCTGACCGGTGCCAATAGAATTTGGGTTCGCCTGGCTCGGCTAAGCTTGTCCTTGCTACTTGACTTCGATTTGCACTACATTCTTTACCCAGGTGCTGGTTTCTAGGTCTGGCAGGACGATCATGTAAGTACCTGGGGTTTCCATAAAAGCCAGCAACGCCTTCGGGCACTCAAGTACTTCAGAGAGGTCGACTTCAGCCGTGTAATTATCCGAGGCGGTGAACACCAGTTTGCTGGCTCCATCCTTTACTCCTGCCAGGTCCAGCAGTTGTGTGAACAATACACCCTGGAAATCTTCCAGGCCATCTTTCCCCTCTGCCGTGATAGTCGTAATTTCCATCTCACGCAGCTCTGCATCTGTCAATGTAATTTCCTGGTCCACCAGGCCCTTGATGGTGATACTGCCCGAGTTCTCCGGGACGGGTGTCATCGTTGGTCTGGAAACCGGGGGGACATTGACGACGATCCGGTTTATTTGCCCGATCATCTGGTCAGCTTTTACACTCGAGCCAACCAGCCTCAATGGGTAGAACATCTCTGGCAGCTCACCGTCATTCACCATGTCAGCTACGATGATCTGGTTATCCTCTTTAATTGCCTGGCTGTCAAAGGTGACGGTCGTTCCATCTGCGCTGATTAAATCGACCGTATATCCGCTATCGGCAAGTGCCCGGTTATACGCAACATCAGAATGGCTGTCTGCGTCATCCACTTCGCCCACCAGCAGCCATAAAGGTACTCCCACCCAATTCTGTCCATTTTCATCGGTATACAGGCTGCCGTGGCAGCTTGGTGCTCCGCAAGACTGGTAAGAATCGCGTGTGACTGGTGATGGGATTGCCCCGCTCAAATCTAGCGTCCATGTCTCTCCAACGCTGGTCACTTCAAGCTTATTCACCCACTTCACCGACCAGTGCCCGTCGACTACCTGGTTATTTTTCGGGCTCACCACGACAATGCGTAATGTTCCTTCCTCGGTTGAGTTTAATGGCTGCCCATTGTGTTCATAAGCCACAATGGCTGTTAATGGATCGTGGATCGGCATCTCATTACCCGTTGCTGGGTCGTAGGCGATGAATTGTCCGTTCATTACCTGGTCATACGAGTAAGTCATGCTGTACCCATCTTCCGCGCTCACGGTCACACCCATCGTCGGATCAAGCTCAACATTCAGATACGCTACCAAGTCCTTGAGTGCCACACCTTTAAACGCTTCGGGGATCGTGATCTGCCCTGTGCTGCTCTTAATCCCCGCCTGTCCTTCTGTGCTGGGTAGCTCGCGTACCTGAGCCATGTTGAGAATCGGCCCACCATTAGGTCCGACTAATGTCAGGATCCGCTCAGTCGAGGCATCGCTGGTTGGAGTCACATGGCTTTGTGCTGGCTTTTGGCCACAGCTGGTGAGCAGGAGGGCAATTAAGATCAATATGGAACTTGTAGCGATGAAGCCGCGATATTGTTTCATAAATCATTCACCTCATAAAGCGATTTCTTCTCCGGTGTGGGTCGTATCATAGCCTGTCAGGGTGTCGATCTTGTGCCGGAATGAGCTGGTTTGCATAGTATCTAGGAGTGGTATTAATGATTGACATTGGTCTTGCATGAAAACTAGGTCGTACCGTTCGTGGAAAAGCGGGATGAATTCGAGTCCGAACTGGTGTGCCGAAGCCCGCAACCCGATGGCTGCATCTGCATTTTGTTGTTTCACCATATTTGCGCAGGCTGTGTGTGTGCTGACGCTGTTTTCGTACCCCTGGATGTCTTTTGGTGAGATATGGTTTTCCAACAGGTGGTTGTCGAGCCATAGCCTGGTCCCTGAACCGGCATTCCGGTTTATAAAAACCACATCCTGCCTCGTCAGGTCCTGTAGTGAGTGGATCGATTTCGGGTTTCCCGGCAGGGTCATCATGCCTTGTTCACGGTGAGCCAGCGTTATGAGCTGCATTGGCCGGTCTGGAAAGAAATGTCGGATGAAGGGCACGTTATATTCACCGCCCGGGTCCAGCAGGTGGGTGCCCGATAAATGGCACAGGTTTTGCCGTAACGCGATCAGTCCATCCAGGCTGCCGACCGTCATGGTCAGCACATCCAGGTTATCCGCCACCAATTCAGCTAAGAGCTCAAATGCCAGGTCATGGCTTCCGGAAAAGATCACTACGGGGTGGGCGGATTTTTGCGGGATCACCAGCTCTTGGATCAGGAAACCATCCGCACACGCCCGGTAATACTTTTCGACCACTCCAGCCTGCACATGTACCTCTGCCAGCTCGACCAGCCCGGCAGATTCGAGCTTCTTGAGGTGATGCCTTACCCATGCAGGGTGCTCTCCAAGGCTTCTTCCGAGTGTCGTTAAGGACGCTGGTCCTGCCATCAGCTCCTGCAGGATCGCATACCGGCGTGGATCTGAAAGTAGTTTTAGCTGTTCGAATGATTGGATCGATTTTATTGTGCCCATGTCGTTAAGTATTTCCTTAATGGTCATAGTGTAACCAATTCACAAACTTCTGTCAATTAATAAAAGTAATGGCTGATTTGTTAATTCATCATTAGTTCTTATACCCCTGGCAGCACTTTTCCCCCCGGTCCTTTGCGTGCTTAAAGAACGAAGCTCGCTTGTGTGCGTACCATGCTGACGGGGCAAACATGAGATATTTTTGTAAAGTATCGATTGCCACTTTATGATGCGGAATCAAAAATATGTTGTTCAGTGTTGCTGATCAGCAGCCCAGCCAGTGTTTGATGTAATTTCGTGGAAAATTATTGGCGAGCCTGCAAAGAAGCTATCTAGACAATAATGAAAACATGCTGTGATTAAGTTAGGATCAATTTCTCTTCGATAACCAAGATATTCTCATACCTGAATAATCCATTCTTTCTGCCGTTCACTGTTCAGAGAAAATATGGAAAAGAAATGGTGGAAAACCCTGAGGGAAAATTATTGGCTGGTTATTCTTGCCCCAGGCTGATTATCCTGTCTGCCGTTACCTGGTTTATTTTCTATTCATACCCGAAGGTCATCGGAGATCAGGCAATCAAGCAGGATTGGGCGGTTCTTTAATTGAGAACCCAATTAACCGAAGATCTATTCAATTACTGGTCTGGTAAAATGCGGGGCCTATTGGCTGGGTTTGAGGGCGCTCAATAGATTAGCGTGGTTCAGTTAGTGCATTAGGCGACCCTGTGCCACACAGATTGGGTCGCAATCAAAGAATTAAGCTTGTCGGATGGTTAGAAGTTTTCCGTTTGTTACCTAATTATTATCTAGATATTTAGGCAAGGTAAACATGTCAGAAATCGTAGCAGGTGCTTATTGAATTCCCAGCCTGCAAGAATTCATCCTTCGCTGTTGAGACCAACTGTTTTTTCCGATTGCCATGTCCGCTAGTTCCACACCCTGGCTACTTGTTCATCTGTAGCACCGCTGGGAGCCAGATTTTCTTGGGGGTGATCACGCTGACAACCCGCCCATTTCCAGTATCGGCAACTACCAGGTTGCCCGTCCGGTCAACAGCCACCCCGAGTGGGGCATTGAACAGCCCGGCATAGCCATCGTTAGGTTGAATATACTCGGCTAAGAATTTTCCCTGCAGGTCCAGCACAACGATGCGGTTATTGCCCGTGTCTGCCACAGCCAGGATGCCCGGTGGGCCATACGCCACATTGGTGGGTGCATTGAATCCAGAGGTGAAAGAATCGAGGTAGCTGAAAGTCTCTCCATCAAAGCCCAATACCACCAGCCGGTTATTGCCCCGGTCCACTACAATCACCCGCCCGCTCGGATCGACTACCAGTCCTTGCGGGTCGTTGAATTGCCCTTCTCCGTCACCGTAGCTGCCAAACTCCGAGAGGAAATCTCCCTGGCTGTTGAAAGCTTGCACGCGATGGTTACCACTATCGGCCACCAGGATCCGTCCACAGCTCAGGCTATCCCCCAGGCGTGGCTGGTCGCTGATGCGCAGCTCATCGATAACCGCTTCGATATTAAAGTCTTTGTTGAGGTCTGTACCGATATAAAAGTGATCTGTTACAGGGTTCGCAGTACCCCCACAGACGCTTTGTGCCACCTCGTGCCCATCTTCGAAGAGCGCCATCTCGGGGCCGTCCCAGGTCATCGCGATGTGGTGCCACTCACCTGCTTGCCAGTCAGCTACGTTGTGCGGAGCACCGCAGCTTCCGCCTTCGTAAAACCGGTCGAATACCAGGTTGCTGATGCCGTCCTTACGCAAATGTAGAAAGATATCGCCTTCTCCCCACCAGAAAAGTGTATGGTTGCCACCATCGTCGCCATCCCAGGTGGGCTGTATCCAGAACTCGATTGCACCCTGTTCGGAATCAATGTTTCCCTCGGCTGTATAGGTCAGGGTATCCGTATCATCGATCAGGACTCCCTGTCCATACTTTCCTGCTTCGAACGTCGTGCTGATCGCTGTCCCTGGCTCTCCCTGGGCGCCTGTGTACGAGCCATCCAGGTGCAGCAGCAGCGAGGTGTGTTCATCGACCTCGTAGGGTCTGCTGAAGCTGCATGCCTCCCCCCAACCTGCCACGCCTGTTGGCGTCTCGAACTGGCCTGGGCCTGAACCCCTCTCACCAAATTCGAGTAGTGGTGTACCGTCAAGCTCAGCCATCCTTACCGAATAGCGGTCGGTATAGGCGTCGCCAGGATGGCTAAAAAGCAGATGGTTGCTGGCATCCAATCCCATGAACTGTGAGTATTCCAGGTGAAAGTGCACCGAGCCAATATACTTCTGATAATCTCCACCGTCATCCTGGCGAATTAGCGCATAACCATTACGGGGGTCAAGGATAAAGCGGTCTCCTTCCGGTGTGATTGTGACCGCTGCAGGGTTGCTAAGGGTAGGCGCCCAGGCAAAGTTACTGAAGCCACTCTCTGTGCCTCCATCGCTAACTGCAGTCACGGCGAACACTTTGCTGCCATAGCTGCCCGCTGAGTAGATATCTTCGAAGCACACACCGTCCGCTACCTCACCCGCCTGCTCGTATGCGAACCTTGGCGCGGTTGCGCGGTACACCCGGTAGCTCTCTGTCTCTTGCAGTGCACCTGGTTGCCAGCAAATCTTTGCCCAATCACCCTGTACCTGCATGCTGTTGATCACCGGTGCCTGCAACGCTTCTGAAACTGGGACGTGGCCGTTGATCACAAATGTATGGCTGATCGTATCTCCCATCCAATAGGCCAGGTTGAATTCAGTGATGTCCAGCCACGAGTATTCTTCATGCTCACCCTGCCGCAAGCCAACCAGGAATAGGTTTTGGCTGCCAATGATATCGATTACGCCAAATGGATTGTCGTGTAACACATGCCCATTGGCCGTCACAGTGCCGCCATTGGCTGGCCTGTTGGTGAGCAGAAAACGGCCTGCTCCGTCGGTCGTGCCGCTGATATCCGGTGGGTCGTCAAAAGCTTGTTGGCCTGTCCAATCAGGCGTGCCATTGCGCTGCCATAGCTTTACCTCCACACCAGGCGCAGGGTTTCCCTGGTTATCGAGGATGAGGAAATAATTATCAAGTGGGATATCAAACAAGTAAGCGCCGTAATAGCCATTACGGTAGCCTTTGTATGTGGAAGCGCCTCCCGCCACGTGGCTGGAGTATAGGTACCAATCGCTATGCGGCCAGATGTCGCCTCCACCCATCAAATCGGGGCGGGGCCATGCGAAACTGCTAGTTGACCGGATTTCCCAGGCGATCAGCTGATCTGAATCGCGGATGGCTCTGCACCTATGGCATACAGGTCGATGATCGCTACCTGGTGGCTCATTTCATGGATCAATGCCCAGTCAATGTCAGTCACCGGGTCGTACCAGCCGCTGGCACCATGGCGGTAGTCGGCATTGATAAACCATCCACCGTCAGGCCCTGGACCAGTCGGGGGGTTTTCGCTAATGCCGATTTCATCGATGCGAACCCGTATCGTCGCCCCCTGTGGAGCGACCGGGTAGGTTGAGTTGGCAAAGTCCCAGTTCATCGCCGCCATCTGCTTCTGGATCCAGTCCTCCGCCGAGGCTGGCCACTGGGGGTCAACTGGCTCGTTATAGGCTGCATACATTTCGGGCGTGAAGTAAAAGCGGAAGCTCATCGCGTTTGTGGGGTCTTCCAGACTGTTGTTGCTCTCATAGGTCTCGGCGATAATACTATCCGGATCAGCGCGAAAGCCGATGCTGTGGTCGCCCAGTGCTTGCTGGCCATCGACTGACATCTCGTGACCCCATGGCCACTGGTAGGTTGCGGTGATCTCCTGGGCAGGCGCCAGGGATGGCAGGCTGCCGCTGGATACTTCAACATCGTCGATGTACCACGCGTAGTCAAACGCTGGGCTGCTGAGCGTTCCTTTGTTGATGATGTGGGCAGTGAATGTCACGATCTCACCCTGCTCAGGCCAGCGCTGGTCGTCCTCTGTCCCGGGGCAAAGGTAGGGGATTCCTGGCTGCCCTGGGATGTCCCACGGGTATTCAACACAATAAGCCTGGTAGAGTGGGCTGCGGTTGATAAAAGTGACATCCAGGTCGATGCCCTCAGTTTTCGAAGGTATGGCTACCGATGGTACTCCCTGAGCTAGTGGAGAAATCCTCTCGCTAGACTGATTGGCCATGGCACGCGTAGCGGATCGTCCGACGAGTAAAAGCAGTAGGAGGGTTATTGTTATCCCTAAGCCTATGGAAAAAGCTGATAGTAGACCCCGCTTGGATTCCATTTGATTTTTCCTTTCGTGTAAAACGCAGAAAAAGGAACTTACTAAGCTATTGAGATTAACGCGCTTTTGTTGCAGGTAGTTCCCAAGTCAGGCAAAATACCCTGTGAATTAATGATTATATAGTTTTATCTCAGATAATCAACTACATTCTGTTCATTTTCGGATAATAATGATGCTTTGAAATGCTAGTCTAGAAAATTATACAACCGATTATATGTGACATTATTCACCAATATAAGGGGTTCCCAGGAGTGCATTTATCTATTGCTTTTAAAGATATGTACGCTATACTAATGAATAGGCTGCAGACTTGCGTAAGATTTAAACAACGACTTCGTCAGAAAGGATATAGCCTTCGAAGAAAACTAGTACCTACAATAAAAAATCCCCGATAAGAGACTTAGCTACTGATTTCCATAAAGAACAGCGGAGGATAATCATGAAAATCATAAAATTACTCTTATTGTTATGTGGGATTTTCGCCCTGCTTGCCAATAACCAAGCTTCAGCGCAAATCAACCGAGTACTGTCCATTAATTCACAACCCAATATCCCGTCCGATATCGATTGGTATTTTGAAACAAATCAGGCAGGTGATACCCAGCCCTTAGATCATCGCGCCTTAACTGTTGGAGACAAGTGCGATGTCAACGATGATGGCTTTGACGATCTTATCGTCGGGAAGCGCGATTACAACAGCACAGATCTCGATAATGGGATTGCCTGGTTGTTCCTGGGCAGCCCTATTGGATTACCCGCCTCCCCCAGCCTGACTTTTAATCCTCCCTATACAAATGTGTATGGTTTCTTTGGCACGCAGGCGAAGTGTGCCGGGGATGTCAACGGTGATGGTCATGATGACCTGATCATCGCCATGGATAACTACGACAGTGCTGCCCCCGATGAGGGAGCTGTCTTTGTCTATTTAGGCTCCGATTCTCCAGATAGCACCTATGATTGGATGGCTCGCGGCGATAACACCTATGCCCATTTTGGCGTTTCAGTGGATAGTTCTGGCGATATCACCGGGGATGGGTATGATGATATTATTGTTGGCGCCAATGGCAATGATTACGCCGGGGTCACTGCCGCATACGTCTGGTACGGTGGCGCAAGCGGTTTAGGTGCCAGCGGATTGCCCAGTAATGCAGACTGGACTGCTACGGATAGTACCTTTGAAATGTTTTTTGCTTACCAGGTACGAGGGATTGGCGATGTGAATGGTGATGGCTATGACGATGTTCTTATCGGGGCAAATCGCTACTCAGCTAACGATCAAGGAGCAGTCTTTGTGTACTACGGCTCTGCCACAGGCTTGGGACCCGCTGGAACGACCACCAACGCGGACTGGATGGCAATCGGCGAGCAAGCCACCGCTTATTTTGGTTATGGATCAGATGGCGTTGGAGATCTAAACGATGATGGCTACGATGACTTGGCTGTAGGTGCTTACGCCTATGATAATCCCGAATCCAACGAGGGAAAAGTCTTTGTTTGGTATGGTTCCGCTGCAGGGTTGGGGACAAATGGTACTCCCTCCAATGCAGATTGGACCGCTGAGTCGAACGTTGCGGGCTCGATACTTGGGTATTCTGTCAACCCAGCTGGGGATGTGAATGGGGATGGCTACGCTGACTTGCTTGTAACCGCTGCTAGTTACACCAGCGGTGGTGCCTGGTTCGTGTGGACCGGCTCGGATGCAGGGTTAGGTGAAAATGGCACTCCACAGAACAGTGATCGGTCTGGCTACAGCGACCAGGCTAGTGCGAACCTGGGTCGTGATAATGCGGGCGCTCTGGATGTAAATGGGGATGGCCGGGATGATATTATCGTGCCCGCCAGGCTGTATTCAAATGGTCAAGACTCTGAAGGAGTGGTGTTCGGTTATTACAGTCCAGCTCCCCTGTTCCTTCCTTTGGTGATGAGGTAAATATTACGAAGTAAATCAGGCCAATGAAAATATAAAAATCTGCAGGCAGCAGGATGCTACACTTGGCACCTGCTGCCTATTTCTAACCTTATACCTTCGCGGCATTTCCCCTTATATAACCGACGACTGACAGACCAATGATGCGGAATTTAGCCAGGCCATACTCCGCATTGGGAAAGCTGTTCTCCTGCAGCAAAGGTATCAGCTCACGCATGTCATGCTCAAGCATGCCACCGAAAGCCATCCTTGCAATCGCCCTAGCTAACGGTTGAGTCGGTGTGGACAGGTCGACGATCAGCAGCCTTCCTCCGGGTTTGAGCACTCGTAGGATTTCAGACATCCCTTTCCGCCGGGTTTCTTCGGACATGTGGAAGATCATGAAGCTGCACATCACTACATCAAAGTAATTCTCCGGAAACGGGATATTGTTGATACTCCCCAATTGAAATGTGATTTCCTCACCGGCCTGTGCAGCCTTACGCTGGCTGGCCTCGACCATGCCTGGTATGATGTCGATCCCGAATACCCTTCCAGTAGACCCAGCTTGCCTCTTGGCTGCCAGAGTTAAAGTGCCGGTTCCACATCCCGCTTCGAGAACGCAATCCCCTGGTTTTATGCCTGCCAGCTCAATCGTCGTTTGACGTAGAACGTGCTCCCGCCCCAGGGTAACTTTATTCATGTAAGAGTCATAGCTATCTACCATTTTCTCCATTTGGCTCTTCATAATCTGATCTTCATTGCCATATGTCATTCAGACCTCCAATTAGCTTTTATGACGCAGATGTTAGTATATAAAACTCTCTGTTTATTTAGATCTCCCGCCGTTGGCTATTTGCTGGCTGGTTTGGGCGAGGATTGTAAAGCTGTCATAAACAGATTGGCGTTGTTCAGGTGTTAATGCTTTCAAGATTTCGATCAGGAATGCATTCGAGACCACACTCTCGTGGATCAGTCTCATCCCATTTTCCGAAAGGGTGACCAATTTAATTCGTCGGTTTTCAGGATCCTCCCGGCGATCCACCAAGCCCTGCTGCACCAGCCGTTCTACAAGTTGGCTGGCCGCTGCATTACTGGCCTCTGCCAGCACGCCAATATCCGATACTTGGCACTCACCAGTATGGAAGATGTACATTAACGCATGGATTTGCGGGGTAGAGAGGCCATGCTGCTTCATGGAGTTAATAAAGCCTTGGATGATGTGGGCCAAGACGGTTTCAATATTTTCGTGGAAATTCTTGGGATCAGGTAGTTTCATATTAATTAATCCGTAGTTAATAGTTAACTTATGAGTTAATTATAATCAATTTTACCCTTAATGCAAGCTTGTTCGTTGCTGAATCTATAATCAACATTGTCAGTAACTGACATCGATCTCCCTTACAGGTACCATATGGGATCCGAATTCATTGAGCTCTCCTGTCAGGCGGATCATCGTTAGACATCCTCCATTGGTCTCTCATGTTCTTTTTATCGGTGAATAATTGACTCTTCGCTATCTCCGGGTCTATGATGAATTGAGATTGGATGATGCCATGAACCGGCGTCTTATTACTTACTTCCCGGTTTTGGCTTTTTTGGCCTTTCTGGTTATCCTGCTAAAAATTAACATTCGCCAGCCTCCTGCCTGGCAGGTCTCCCTCGACCAGTACCTGGCCTTCCTGCGTGCGCAGGGAGAGCCATCTTACCGCCTGGCTATTTACGTCCAGGCCGCACATCCCGAGGAATTCACTTCATCAATGAGTGCAGGTTCATACAACACTGGGTCCGCTTTCCTGACGGACTACACCACCGCATGGGACACAGCCGGGTTGGCACCCATCACTTTTCCCCCCCAGGCTGTTTGGTGCGCTTTGCTCAAAAATCCGGCTCACCAGCAGCTTGTGTTTGTCGCATTGAATACCAGCCAGACTAGCTCTGCTTGGATCGTGCACGAATCGCCCGACGCATGGGGGAGCTCTGCCTTGAATACCACCTTAGCTACTATTGGTTGTTCCTTCAGGTACAAATAATCCAATGTAAAGTAGAATCAAATACAGGCCCAATAAGAGTTGGAACGTGATTGCTTTTATTGTCGTCTTCAATTTATACACTGGAGGGATGTGCATGAAGACGAAGCAGCGGTTTTGCATTCTCGTGATCACGATTTGCCTGGGGGTAATGCTATCGTTAACATTCTTGCTGACTCCCGGGTCCGTCAGGGCTGATGTAGGCGTGCATCCCGTGCTGCCTGGCGGTAGCAGCCTGCAGCCTGAAGGTGACACTCCCATCCAGATGGCTTCTGAGATTGTCACCATGACCGTCCGCCTTGCTACCCAGGCAGACAACGCCATTCTCAGCTTAAACCCTCAAGCTTATGGTCTGGATATGCACCCGGTCTGGTACCCGCTGGTTGCCGAGGTTCAGGCTGATTTTCATATGCTCAATCCCACGACTAGCACCATCGACCTGGTTACCTGGTTCCCTCTCGCCTCAGCCCTGGAAGGTGTCAGCTGGGAGCTGAATCCCAATGAGATCGTGCCGCGCATCGCCAGCTTCCAGGTTGCAGTCAATGCTGAACCGTTGGATTACTCGGTTGAGCAGCTGCCGAACCCGAAAGGCACTGATAAGCCTGCCCTCCCCTGGGCTAGCTTCAAGGTCACCTACACGCCCGGCCAGGTTACCAATATCCACGTCAGCTATCTTGTCCCGCTCACGCAAGCCATCAAGAGTAGTGAATATGCCTTGTATTATGTCTTCCAGACTGGCTCGGGTTGGGCTGGCCCGATTGGCCAGGCTGACCTGGTCCTGAACCTGCCTTACCCGGCCTCGGAGGCCACCTTGCAGCGTGTTTCTCCACAGAAACTGAGCATCCCATACCCCATGTCTTCACCAGGGTCCGTCATCCCATCCTACGCAACAATGCAGGGCAACCAGGCTCGCTGGACTTGGACAGACTTTGAGCCCACCCCCCAGGACGATTTCGCTATTTGGCTGGTTGACCCAGGCCTGTTGACCGATCTCGAGGCGGCTCGGGCTGCTGTGCAGGTAAATCCCCAAGATGGTCAGGCGTGGCTGGATCTGGCATCCTTGTATTATCAGCTCTCCACCCGGGCTTACTTTCGTCCGTCCATCTTCAGCCAGAGCTACCGTTCACTTGGGCTGGAGGCATATCAGAAAGCAGCTGAGCTTTGGCCGGAACATCCTGCTCCTCACGTTGGGCTGGCGCTGCTCACCCTATCTCAGTATATGACCGATACCAATGCCACCTCGGAGGCTCTCCAATATTTCTATGACCAGATGCAGATCGCCCGTGATCTGGAGCTGCAATATCCTGAGCTTGCCGAGCAGGGTGGGTTGGCGAGTCGCTTTGGTGAGGATGCCCTGGGTTTTTACTTTTACCAGATCACTGCCACGGCTAACTTTTCGGCTTCGAGCACCGCCCAGGCGAGCCAGACCCAGCAGGCTGCCACTTTACTCGCACCTACGCTGACTCCGACTCCTCAGCCTACCCATACGCCAACCCTGACCCCAGCTTTATCGCCATCACCACAGCTGCCCAGCCCTTCACCTGCCTCAGCGGTTGGGACTGCCTCGTCAGATTTCTTAGGTCGAGGGCTATCGACCATCGTCATCCTGGGGGTATCTTGCTCTGTCCTGATAATTCTCTTCGTGATAGGTCTGGTCGTATTCTCAAAGCGAAGTCACACGGCAGCCTAGCTGTAGATTAATTCGATAAGAATGTAATTGGAAACCAGAAATTTATTTTTATGAGTGCTGCATTTATTATAAAAATACGAAGCCGAGTTTAATTGCTATTACGTAAATATTAAAAATACCTCCCCCGGTTAGTATTCCAGCCGGGAGAGGAAGATCGTAGAAAATCATTTGCCATTACCTGGCCTGCTTGTCTGGGTTTTGGCTTTACCCGTAATATGTTCCTCCTGAAAATAAGATGGCAATTACAATCTGGCGCGCCTGAGCTGGTTGATTCGGCGCAATAATTGGATGACTACTACCATGTATATTGGTATGAGGATCAGATAGCAAATCTTGGCGAAAAGGTAGAGGGCATCGACCAGATCCAGCGTTTCTGTTGCTGTCGCTGGTTGTTGCGGAAAAACCCGGAACGCAATGAACACCAGAAAAAACAAGATGAAAGCCATGTAGCCGAGCAGTCGCTGATATTTTCGGATCTTCGATTCACGGTCAGTGAATATCTCCGACGCTTTATTGTCACTGCTGAGTGTACGCCAGTACCGCCAGTTAGCCATCTCGCCAAGGTACTCCCATCCAGCATCAGTAAAGATTTGCTGGTATTCCTGGATTTTTTCTTTTTGATAGAGAGGCATATAGTCTAATCGATAGGTATAACGGCGGGGTTGTCCTTTGTCAAACGTGTACACGCATGGTAAGTGCACTGATTTTAGATGCCATCCTTCCGAAGACATTTCCTCCAACCAGGCCTCTTCTTTTTCATCTTGCCATGGCAAGTACAGTTTTGTCCGTTTGATTGTTTTTGCGTCCATCTTATCTCCTTTTATTTATATCATTCCAATACTGAACCACTGCGAACCATAATTGTGAGGCGTTTGACCTGTTGCTTTAAGATTTCGCGCCCTTTCTCGGTCAGCGTATAGATCTTTCGGCGTTCTTCTTCGCCAATCTTGATTATTAAGGCTTCTTTTTCCAGGGCTTGCAACGCTCCATACAGCGTGCCTGCGCCAATTTCCACGGTACCATCACTCAGATTCTCTACCTTTTGCATGATCCCGTATCCATGTAAAGGTTCAGTAAGTGCTATAAGTATGTAATACGTGCTCTCCGTCAAGGGCAGATATTTTTTATAGTCATAAGGTTTATCCATATTTAACTCCCATTCAGTTGTTTATACCGGTCGTCGCTATAGCGCCTGATGGTATAGCGAGCGACGATATAACGAGTTCCGATATAATATCATGCGAGGCAATGTCTGTCAAGAGGTTTTGTTGTGAATTTATGCTCTGAGAGGATCTACCATAGCTCCGCAGGATGCCAGCTCTGTTCGATATTACCTTATTCACCAGTAGATCTGCATCGTGGATTTAGATTCTGCTGGCTGACGGATTACAATTGCTTGCACGTGAGCTTTTTCTAAACAGATTTTTCTAAAACTTTAACCTTTCATTGGATTATCGATGCGATAATCTTGCAGAATATCGGAGGAAATTTATGAAACAGCGTTTGATTGGTGGCAATCTGGTGGGAGAGATCGGACTGGGGTGCATGGGCATGAGTCAATCCTATGGACCCGCGGATGACAATGAATCCTTACGCGTACTTGACCGTGCAGTTGAGCTCGGTTGCAATTTTTGGGATACGGCCGATGTTTATGGGGCGGGGAAGAACGAGTTGCTGGTGGGCAAGGCTTTGAAAAAGCATCGCCAGGCTGTCTTCCTGGCGACCAAGGTTGGGAATGTGTACGACCGCAGTCTCACCTCCCACCAGGATCAGGTGCAGGCGGAAGTTCCCTGGATCGTTGATGGAACGCCTGCCTATATCTATAAGTGCATCGACCTGAGCCTGCAGCGCCTGGGCGTGGATTATATCGACCTGTATTATCTCCACCGGGTCGATCCGCAGGTTCCCATTGAGGAGACCGTAGGTGCGATGGCTGATCTGGTAAAGCAGGGCAAGGTTCGTTATCTTGGCTTGAGCGAGGCTTCCGCCTCTACCATCCGGCGCGCCGTCCAGGTTCACACCATTACCGCCCTGCAATCGGAATATTCGCTGTGGACGCGTCACGTGGAAGATGAGATCCTGCCCACCTGCCGTGAGCTTGGCATCACCTTCGTTCCTTACTCACCCCTTGGGCGTGGCTTCCTGACCGGCACCGTCACCGACACTTCCCACCTGGCTGAGAATGACTTTCGCATTCGTAATCCTCGCTTCCAGGGTGAGAACTTCCAGAAGAACCTCAATCTCCTGCCCATCATCCAGCGCATAGCCGACGGGCAGCATGCCACCCCGGCCCAAATTGCCCTGGCCTGGGTACTGCTCCAGGGGACCGATCTAGTCCCCATCCCCGGCACCAAGCGTATAGGCTACCTCGAAGAAAACCTGGCCGCTGCCAATATCACTCTCACCCATCAAGACCTGGACGAGCTTGCCTCCATCCAGGCCTTCGGTGAGCGCTATCCCGTGGTTGGTCAGGCCTACCTACAGCGGTAAGCGGGTGGCACGGTACAGCCTGATAAGCCAGCAGCTTCTATGCTGACCTGCCGAAGTTTTCTGGACAGACATCTGAATTGATTTAAAAAGCCAGTGGTTCCGGGGCGTAACCCGGAACCACTGGCTTTTATTGCCTATTTAATGTGGTTAGCGCTTGTCCGCCTTCATTGGGCTTATGGTTTTAAGATGAGTGGTAGCCACAAAGGTAGAATGGGTCTCCATACTTCTACAGTCAGGCTATCGTTGGCCATTCCCCCGCAATTTCCAACTGCAACCGATACTTCAAATATCCCTGGCACATACACTTGGTAGATGGACTGGGTCTCCGTAACCCCGTTGTTCCACAGGATGTCGGGATCGGTCGCATCTCCCGGGATCACCGTGACGGTATACACTCCTTGTTCACCCACCAACAGGCTGCTTGGTCCACTGATCTCTGCTCCGCTCACGGGCACACACGGTTCTGAAACGATCACTTGCAGGGTGTCCGTCACCACCTGTGCGTCGTCACAATTTTCAGCGCTAATGGTTACCGTGTAGGTCCCCGGCAGGTCCCAGCTGATGCTTGTCTCTGGGGTGGTGGCATCGTTATTCCACAGGTACGAGACCGGGTTCGATGCGTCCGCCGGCATGCTAAAGGATGAATACTCGCCAGTTTCACCCACCAGCAGCTCGGTCGGCCCGGAGATTTCCACGCGATCAAAATAGATACATTCTCCTTCGCATGGCAGGGGGTAATACTCAACCGGTCCGAGGGGTGGGTCGCAGCTCTCGTTCACCCTGCCACCGAATGTCCATAGCCCGGGTAACCCGTCGGTCGGGTCAGCCGAGCACAATGGGACGAAGCTGCCAGCCAGGTCAGCCCGTGGCGTGGGTAGCTCGGGCAGATCATCCCGCCAGGTGTTGGTGGGAATGTCATAGATCATCACTTCACCCGAAGGTGCTGCCCAGTCATTCGCAGCCACCACGTAGACCTTCCCTTCCCAGGGTGAGCTTGCCCCGAGGGTATCGGAATCAAACGCATACGCCCGGCCTTCTCCGCCTGCCACGGGCATGGGTGCTAGCAAGGTCCAGCCTGCCCCCAGATTCGAGGTGTCCAGCACTTCCAGGGTATCCACCGGGTCAAGCTCGCCACCAACATAACTGCCCACTCCGCCGATGGAATAGATCTTGCCGTCCTGTACGGCACTCATGATGTAGCTCCGGGCCGTATGCATCGGTAATGCCAGGTTGGTCCAGCGTGCACCGGTGGGTTGCTTGGGGTCGAAAGTCCAGGTGGCGGCAGAAAAGTATGGGTAGACGTTAGTTTCCCAGCCGCCATATACGTAGATGATGTCATTGACCACTGCCGTCCCCACTGCAGCCACTTTAAAACCGCCCACGTTCCCCATCCAGTCGTCAGCTGGAGGGAGCGCTTCAGCCTGGTTGGTAGCCGGGTAATAACGCTGCACAGTGCCGATGGTGATACCATTGTTGTCCTTGTTGGTGCCGCCGATCACATAGATCGCATGCCCACGCCCCGTGCCATCATCCAGGATCAGGTTGGCGTTGTAGTTGGACACGTCCTCCACCACGTTTGCCAGCGTGTCGGTATACACCCCCGTGACCGGATTGAACATCCAGATATCAGGCGCTTCGGTGGATGGCGAGGTCCGCCCACCGGGGAAATAGATCTTGTTCGCCCACTGCTGGTCGCTAGGCCCGGGCACGAAAGCACCATCGTGCCTGGCGTACTGGAAGCCACCCGGAGGAAAGGGTCCGGTTTGCCAGGTGCGTTCATTTGTGTTGGCATATGCCAGGAAGGTTGGTAATGGGGCGATGGATGCGGTGACCAGCAGCGCGATCGTGATCAATACCAGGGCGGGGAGGATCTTGTTGAGCTTCATAGCATTCTCCTTGTTGGGGTGGTGTTAGCCAGGTCAGCTAAGCAGTTTTATCCCGATTAGTTGGCATCGAGCCGGATATGAGGCTGTTAGGTTGTGTGAATTCTTGTGTCGATTTTCACAGTATAGCATGATTGCCCGTTTGTTGTTTGTTCATCTGGTTGTGGTCTCTGGAAAATTGTTCACGTAAGTGGTTCCAGGCTCCTTGCCAGGGTGCAAGGCTTACATCCCAGCCATTGACTTCGTCTCATCGGACTTCGCGCTTCTTTATATCACATTGGAATAGCGCGCTGACGTAGCATCCCCATAGCCTAACCCAATGGTACAAAGCCTGCGACTCTCTAGAATGGCGTATTGATTACGTATCATTTACTACTCCCGCTAAAGGATATAGTTATATACTTAAAGAAGTACTTTCACCACTACTTGCACCCTGGCTTTCCATCGGGAATTCGATGTCAGATTTCATGTACTCATTGAGCTCAAATATCAATCCCGCAAAAAATAATAGGAATAAACTATGGAAATTAAATTTATCAGCACGATCGACGATCAAATCAACTTTACATTCTACGAGTATCACACCAATCCGCTGTATATCAAACAAATCAAAAGTGCCAGGCTGCTCACGATCGTAATCCTGGCCAGTGCTGGGACCATCCTATCGATGATTCTGTTACAACGTTTGTTTTATATCGGCCTGCTTGGAACTCTAGCCCTCTGTGTGTTCTATTTTTTCCGGTTCGAACGAAACAATGATCGGGCGATGATGAAGCGTCTCAAGGCTATATTCGGAGTCCCTGAAAATGATGCATTATTTGGAAATGAAAGCATAATTATTACTCCTGATGCACTTATTGATCAGATGGTCTATGGGGATTTAAAGATTTATTGGAAATTCGTGAAACGGATCGTGGAAGCACCTGGTTATGTTTATCTTTTCTTTGCTGCCAGCAGGGCGATATTCGTTCCAGATCGGGCTTTTACCAACCCTTCCGAACGCACTGCATTCATCGCTCTGGCTAACCAGTATTGGAAGGAGCAAGGTGGGTCCCCGAAGGTCTAGCATTCGTTTGACAGGCATTTGTAAAGTAAATTATTCTGCTGAAGGCAGTATATAAGAAGTATTATAAGAAGGTACTGGTCTTGCATGTTTATATCTTACAAAAGCTGTAATCGGTCTTCGTCAAGGGAGTACGGTTTGCCATGAGTAACCGGAAGAGTAAAATGCATGCTAGTTCAGCGCCCATTCCGCTGAGTGAAGGCATCGCCAGGGAGGTGAGTACCCTATGAGCCCCGTCCGCATGGAACGCCTTGAAGCCGGTGTACGCGCCCTGATCAGCTTCACCGAGGCCTTTAACCGCCGCGACCTGCCCGCCATGGTGGCCCTGGTCAGCGAGTCCTGCATCTTCGAGGATAGTACGCCTGCCCCAGATGGTACCCGCCTGGTGGGTAAACCTGCTTTAGGGCAATACTACCAGGACCTCTTCGCCCGCCTGCCTCAGGCGCACTTGAAGATTGAAGAATCGTTCGGCTTTGGCTATCACTGCATCATGCTCTGGCGCTTCGATTGGACCGATGCTGACGGTCAGCAGGCTCACCTGCGTGGCGCCGATATCTGCCGCGTCCAGGACGGCTTGATCCACGAACGGCTGTCGTACGCCAAGCGTTGAATCGAGGCGGGTAACGGCCTAGCTTTCGATCGGGTTATGCCCCCTGTATATACCAGCCCAGCACGCGCAAGGCGCGCAATGTGTTCCACCGGCTGGCTGTGCCAACCGGGCTTTCCATGACGAAGTTGACCTGATCGGTGTGTGGGTTCTGTAACGGCCAGCGCCCGTTTTGGTGTTGTTTTTTCGCCACCAGCTCCACCGCCTGGGTCACCCGCTCATCAGGTTTTTCCCCGGCATTGCGCAGGTAGTCCAAGCCCCGCAGCACGTCGTAATGCCAGGTGGGCGGGTACGAAAAGCGTAGCCACTTGGTATCGATCACCTTGCCGGTAGATAGCTTGCGGAACATGTGCCGCTCCAGCAGGTACTCTTGCGCCTGCACCCGCGCCCGGGTAACCGTCGGATTGGCATCCACAGCCTGCTCGTATGCAGACAGTCCTTCCAAAACGCAGATCGTCGTATGAAACGACGAGCGCACGCTGGGTGGGGCTTCACAATTCCAGCCGCCATCCGCAAGCTGCTCGCTGAGCAGCCGGTCAACCAGCCGCTCGCTCGGCGAACCAAAATAAGCTCCCAGCCCAAGCACCCTGCCATTGATACATGGCTCCACCTCTCCCTCGAAGAATGGGGAGTTGTGGAATTCCTGCCCCCATGTGACCTTATCTCGCACCAGGCCGATCGCCTTCTGGGCTGGTTCACTCGCCGGGTCAAGCCCCATGTCCTTCAATAGCAGCAAGGCGTAGAAAGTTGTCGCCCATTCCACTCGAAAAATATCTCCCTCCCACTTGCCATCAGCACCTTGGTAAGCGAGCAGCTGGGCACTCCATCCTTCCCTGCCTACCCGTTGGCGTTCTGCCTGGATGACCTCCTCAGGTTCACTGGTCAGGTCACGCATTACCTGCCAGCGGATAGCCGGGTCCGCATCCATCAGCCACTTCATGACCGATTTCCTTGGTTGTGCCTTCTGTTGAATTTCAGGATTAATCATCAGCTCCCAGTCCCACTCTATTGAATTCCTTCAATCTGATTTCACCCATCTGCCCGCACGTTGAATAACTGGACATGTACAGTCTAATTTTCAATTATATGACCACGGTTTTCGTTTGTCAAACGGGAGGCATCGTGCTCATTCAGCAAGGACTATCCATATACTCTGAACCATGATGTTATGCGCGTATTGTTCGATTTTGGGGATCACTTATGCATATTCTTGTTTTATTTTTCCCCTTCCGAGATTTATGGGAAGGGGGGTGATAGGGGAATGAGTGATTAATGATCATTGGTATTCGCCACTGTCAGTGCGCTTGCCCCGGACCTTACGGGGTTCATCCCCTGTCTTTCAGTGAGAAAATATAGCCGATGCCGGTCTGCCTCAGCTGAAAATCGGGTTGTGTAGATAGTGTTGGATGATCTGGTCGGGCTGCGCAGTACTGCCCCGCCGCTGTGCTTCTTGTAGCTCGCCTTGAGTCACGCTGCCAGTTTCCTTCTCAAACAGCCCGCGCGCCTGGTTTTTTACCTCGTTCCAGGTGGTGGGCTGCCCCATCACGCAGGTGGCAATCTCAATTGCCTGGGCAGCCTTACCGCTGGCTGCCAGGTATTCAGCTATCCCTGCCAGGATCAGTGCCATCATATCCGGGTAGGGCCAGCTGTTCACTAATCTAAGGGCCTCTTTCAGGTTCTGGACTGCTGCTTGGAGATCCCCCAATCTCACCAGCGCAGTTGACAGCCTGGTGTGGAAATAGATCAATCCCCAACCGCGGAAGGGGCGTAGCTCTTGCTCCTGGTATTCGAGGGCCTTGGTATACCGCGCCTTGGCTTCACTCCAATCCTGGTTCATCGTGGCGATATCGCCATATCCCCGTTCGTAAAATGCAAGCCCCAGGTTATCATTCAGCGCTTCGAATTCCGGCAGGGCTTCATCATAGCAGTGCCTGGCTTGTTGCAGCTCGTGCATCAAGCGGTAAATCTCACCCAGCTCCCAGGTGTGCCAGGCGATATCATGCGGATTGCCCACTTCACGCGCTACCTCCAGGCTTCTGAGGCGTAACACCAGGGCATCTTCCAGCTTCCCGTAGCGTGATACAGCCATACTCTCCCATGAAAGATCGATCCCCAGGGCATGCCGGTTGCCCGACTTTTCATTAAATATTCGCGTCTCCTCGAATGCGTGGATGCCTTGCTCGATCCTGCCCGAATAGATATAAAAATCTGCCAGGTTCATCCAGGTGCGATCTACTCCCCACCGGTTTTCGACCTTCTCGAAAAAGCCCTGGGCTTCGAGGGTGTACTCAATTGCCCGCGAGTAATCCATCTCCGACGCTGCCAGCATTCCCAGGTCCAGCAAGGTTACCCCCTGCTCGTGCAGCACCCCGATCCCCTTGAAGGCTGCCAGGGCTTTCTCCAGGTAGCTTTTGCGCAGCTCCCGGTTCTCCACGCCGCAGAACTGGCTGGCATCCAGGTAACCATAGCCGGCCTCCCAGAGATTTGTCGCCTCGTCAATATTCTGGAGGATCCTGAGATACTGCATCGACCCTTCTTCAAAATTCACATTGAAGCCGTAAAGGCTGACCAGTACGGTATACCACATGCCCATTTGCTTTTGCATGCCTCTTTCATTCGCCAGCTCCAATAACCTGCGCGTCCGCTGCTTAAGATTACTGGAGGTTTCCATTTGGTTCATGCTGAAGTAAATTTCCACAGTTTCCAGGATCGCCTGTGGAACCAGGCTTTTGCTATCATCCACTGTTGAGATCGATTCATAGGCTGATTTTAACAAGGGGATAAAATCTTCCGTGGTACTGCGAATCATCGAATAATGGAGTAGCCCCATGAGCATTTTTCCGACGATTGTTTCGGTTTTCTGGGTGGTCACCAGTTGTTCCAATGCTTCAGGGATGTTGCTGTCAATCTCCAGTTTAAGGGCCTCCAGGGCTTGCAATTGGTCGGAGGTCTGTAGCGCCTGGCTATAGTGGTGCAGGTATTCTGCGAAGTATTCCGCATGGCGATCTCTCGTCTGTTGCCACTCCTGCTGGTTAGCCTGTAAGCGCTCGTTCCCATACTGCCTGAGTACCTCGTGAAGCTGGTACCGTCCATCATCCCGCTGCTGTAGCCACGATTGGTGCACCAACTTCAGCAAGGTTGCCAGGCTGCAGCCACACACAGTTTCAGCCGCTTGCCTGGAGAAGCTCCCCCGAAATACACATAAGCGCTGGAATGCCTGCTGCTCAGCTGTTTGTAGTAATTTCCAAGATGTCTCAAACACAGCCCTCAAGCTTCGTTGGCGATCAGGCAGGTCACCTGCCGCGCTTTCTAGGAAGTCCAGGTTGTGTGCGATCTCCCTGGCTATATCTGTAGGGGGCGCCACCTCCAGCCAGGCTGCTGCCAGCTCAATCCCCAGGGGGGAGCCTTCCACCATCTGGCAGATGTGGGCAGCGTCAACCAGGTTCTCGCGGGAAGGCTGAAATCCTGGCCGCACGCGCCTGGCCCGCTCGTAGAAGAGCTGGGTCGCTTCATAACTCTCGGCCAGCTCCGCTGGGTCGGTTGACATGCTGATTGCTTGCCTGTCGGGGCTGTGTAAACCACCGACCTGGTAGACCTGTTCGGCTTGCAGGTTGATGCGCTCGCGTGAGGTGACCACCAGCTTCACCTGTGGAGCGGACTGCAGGATTGCAACCACCATTGCCCGGCTGGTACTGACGAGCTGCTCAAAGTTATCCAGGATGATTAACATGCGTTTGTGCCGCAGGTAGTCCAGCAGCTGTTGGTTAAAATTCTCCTCCCCCTGGTAAAAAGAGAATCCCAGGCTGGTGCCCATCGCCGTTATCAACCCTTGCAGGGTCTTTACGGCAGCCAGTGGGATGAACCAAATACCATCGTTATAAGAGCTGCCGAGCTTTGCTGCAGCCTCGATCGACAGGCGTGTCTTGCCTGTTCCACCCGGGCCGGTGAGGGTCAACAGGCGCACTGCCGGGTCATGCATCAGCTGCAGCACTTGTTCAAGCTCCCTTTTTCGCCCAATGAAGGGGGTGGTTGGCGTGGGCAGGTTGCCCTGCCAGGAGACCGCCTGCACTGCAGGGGTCGCCCCAGCCAGTCTTTCACCCTTCAAGATTGCCTCATACAGCTGGCGGGTTTCTTCTTGGGGGTCAACCCCCAGCGCATTTTGAAGGGTCGCCTGGCATTCCTGGTAGACCATCAGCGCTTTGTTGCGCTCTCCCAGGCTGGTTAATACCCGCATCACTGCCCGGTAGACAGGTTCGTTCAGTTGATCAAGTGCCAGCCAGCGCTGGGCATACAGCAAAGCCTGCGCATAGTCGTTATTTTGCTCCAGCGTTTCCACAAGCTTTTCAAGCAGTCTGGCGAATCCCCGGCGGTAATGCTCAGCCTGGGTCAGCTGCCATTCCTGGAACGGAGCTGTATCGGCCACTACCAGGCCCTGCAGGAAATCACCCCGGTACAGGCTGGCTGCGCTCGAAAGTGCTTCGAGGTCGGCTTGGGGTGAGCTAATCGCCTGCTCGAATGTTGTTACATCCACCTGGAGATCGGGTAGCTGCTCAAGCCATACCTTCTCCCGATCCGCCCCCACCCAGCCTTTGCTTAACATCTGGTGCAGCTCCCACAAGGTACGCCTCAGGTAGGCGAATGCGCTCGTGCGCGGGTAATCGGGCCATAACAGGGCTGCCAATGTGTCACGCCGCTGAGGTTTGGGTTGTACTGCCAGGTACGCCAGCAATGCAATAGCCTTGTGTCGGTCAGTCTCCACCGGCGCCTCGTCCAGGCTGATCTCGGGTGGTCCGAGAAGGGCGATTTTCAAGCGCTGCATGGGGTAATTATAAGACCAGTTTCAGCTACTCGTCAGCTTTTCGGGATGGGCTGCTCCAATCCGATTAAAACCGAAACGCGAACCGAAACGCCTCCGCTTCATTATCAGCGAGCCAGGAATACAGGGCCGAAACGCGGGTTTCGTACACTGTGATCATCAACAAAGGGCAAAAGAAAGGAGACGGGCATGATCGCAAACTTCGGATACGCTGCAAATGGAATGGAGAGCCTGGTTTTTGGAGCTCAGGACCCGGCCATCCTGGCTGGTAAGGCCTTCGAGCAGGCTTTCAACCGTGGTCGCCGCGGCCAGGTGTGGGCCAGGATTTTCGGTCACACCCACCAGCTGGCATTGCTGGCCTCCCAACCCGTCGATGCTCACCCGCCCGTCTCTGGCATCCTCTCCGTCCCCATCCGCCAGATCAAGGGTACTCTCGGCCGCACTGCTGATTTCGACCTGGACTTCAATCCGCTCAAGGAACACTGCCGCTCGCGCTGGATCAGTATCCTGTCTGCCGTTCTGCATGGTGTCAGCCTGCCCCCAGTTGAGCTGGTGCAGGTCGGCCCCAACTACTATGTTCGTGATGGTCACCATCGCATTTCGGTGGCAAAGGCCATCGGCCAGCATGCGATTGACGCCCGCATCGTCAATTGATCCTCTGCAAAAGAACTTGACACCAGACCAGCCAACATCGTTGGCTGGTCTTGGTTTACCAGAATATTGTTAACCCGTTATGATTTCTCGCATACCAGATCGATTGGTTTAAATCACCAATGAGATACGCTAAGCTTAGATATATTGTGCAAAAGTAAGTTATGAGGCTCAGATTTGCCTTGAAAACCTGGATTGATTCCCCCAGTTCTATTTTTCCCTATGTTTCTTTGTGTCTACTTCTTTTTCTCTACCGGTAGGGTCATGCTGAACGTATTGCCCCCCTGCACCTGGCTGCTCATCGTCAGTGTGCCACCATGCGCCTCCACGATCTGCCGGGCGGTGTATAAACCCACACTGATGCCCAATTCCGTCCGGCTGAGTGGGTGGTCAACCTGGTAATACTTTTCGAAGATATGCTCGCAATCCTCCGGGTCGATGCCGCGCCCTTCGTCGATCACGTTGACCAGTATCTTGCTCTTCAGCGTCTTGCCAGTCACCAGCACTGTCCCTCCCTGTTCGGAGTGGTTGATGGCGTTCTGCACCAGCTTGGTCAGCACCCGCCGCATCCGGTCTGCATCCACTTCAGCCACCAATGCTTCCATGGGGGCACACATCAAGGTCACCCGTTTCGTTCCCGCCTGTTCGCGTGAGCTTGCGATCACGTCATTGATCATCCTGCCCATATCCACCCTGGTATAGTCCAGGGTCAAAGTGCCGCTTTCCAGCTGTGAAAAATCGGATAGCTGGTTGACCATGTCCAGCAGGTTTCCCAGGTCTCTGCCGGCATGCTGGAAACCTGCTAGCTGAGTATCGGTACTACTCCGGTTAGGGGTGTGAGCTTGTCTGAAATATCCCACCAGGCTGAGCAACGGCGCACGCAGTTCTCGCGCCACGCTCGAAAGGAATTCGTTCTCGAGCATCACCACCTGCTTTTCAGCGTCTGCAGCTTTCTTTCTCTCAGTGATATCGTGTATGACGCTTATGAATCCCACCGGTGAGCCGGATGTGTTGCATTGCACTGCAGTGCTTATCTCAGCCGGGAATTGCCGGCCATCCCTGCTCATCAAGGTGTACTCCCCCGTGGTTACCTTTCCCTCGTTGAGGGTCCTGCGGATATTCTGGGCAGCTGCCTGCCGGTTACTCGGTGCGACGAACTTGAAGAAATTACTACCCAGCATGGCTTCTGGGCTGTTATACCCATACAGGTTTGCTGCTTGCTGGTTGCATAGCAAGAGTTTTCCTTCCAGGTCAGCCAATGTGATGCCGTTGGGTGACGTCTCCACCAGGGTGCGGTAGCGTGCCTCGCTCGCCCGGATGACCGCTTCCACTTGCTTGCGCTCGATGGCATACCGCACCACGCGCAGCACCAGTGGCCCGCTGATGTCGCTCTTCACAATATAGTCTTGTGCACCGCGCCGCACTGCCTCAACCGTAATGGCATCATCCGCCATGCCGCTCAACACCACCACCGGGATGCGTGGGAAACGCTTCACCATCGTGGTCAGCGTATCCAATCCCCGGCTATCTGGTAGGTTCAGGTCGAGCAGGATCACGTCGTACTCTTGGGCTCCGAGTTGGATCAAGCCCCTCGACAGGCGGTCAGCGCAGTCCAGCTTTATCTTGCCCAGGCCAACATCCACCAGTGCTTCCTTCAGTAGCAAGATGTCGTCAGGGTCGTCTTCAATGAGTAGGGCGTGGATTTGTTTGGCAGCCATAGTGAAGCTTGTTTTTCATTGACTTATGCAATGTATCTTACTACCTGGTTGCATCCCTGGCGTTTGGCCTGGTAAAGCGCTTTATCTGCCAGCTCGATCAGTTGGTCGCCGGCTTCGGAATTATCAGGATAGCCGGCGATCCCAATGCTCAAGGTAACTGCAACCTTTTCCAACCGTCCTTCTTCGGTTATTGCCACTACCTCGAGGCCCTCGACCGTTTTGCGTAAACGTTCCGCTCCGAAGATCGCCTGTGAGGCGGGTGTCTCTGGCAGGACAACAATGAATTCATCACCACCATACCGGCAAGGCAGGTCACAGGCGCGCATGCTCATATTAAGCACATTGGCAACTTTGATCAGCACCTCGTCGCCCGTCCGGTGACCATACAGGTCGTTAATTTCCTTAAAATTATCAACATCCATCAACAGTATTGAGAAGGCATGATGGTAGCGTTTGCTTTTGACGATTTCATAATCAATAAAGCGATGCAGTTCTCGTCGGTTGAATAATCCGGTTAACGCATCCCGCACAGCCATTTCATGGATCTGTTTCAACAAGCGGGTTTGCTCCAGCGCATAGCGGATGGACCTTTCCAATACCTGCCCTGTAAGGTTGCCTTTCTCCAGGTAATCCATCGCCCCAGCCTTCAGCGCCGCATGATCGATCTCCCGGGCTGACTGGCCCGTGACGATGATCAATGGCGCCTGGCAGCCCGCCATGACCGCATCCTTTAGTAACTCAAGGCCTGAATCTGCTCCTAAAAAATGGTCGATCAGATAGACATCGTGTTCGCCCCGCTCAATTCCTTTTAAGCCATCCTGGTAAGTCTGCACCCAATCGATCACGAAACTGGATGGACTGTCGCTTTCATTGAGTAGATCTCTGATGAGGATATAGTCATCTTCATCATCTTCGATGAGTAAAACTTTCACGGCGTTGTGGTCTAGATCCATGCGATCGATCCTTTTATTTTCAAATTGTGAAGGCAACGATATCCTAGCATCGGTGACGGTTCAGATGGCTTCCCGTGAATATTTATTTGTCTTGTGGCGTGCGTGTACGTTGATCAGGCTTTCGCTGTTGATGAGCTCCACAGTGTCGAACCAATACTGCGTGATGATCTTCACTACCTCCAGTAGCTCATCGTAGGACTGCGGTTTGATGATGTAGCCTGCCCCTCCATGGTTATAAGTCTGCAAGATGTCGTCCTCCGCGTCGGATACGGTGAGCACAACCACCGGGATGCCACGCAAGTTTGGATCAGCTTTGAGCTCGGTCAGGGTTGACCGGCCGTCTTTACGTGGCATGTTTAGATCCATCAGGATCAAGTCAGGTCGGTGTACATCTCTTAAATTTGCATACTTTCCCTGGTGCCGTAAGAAATGTAACAGGTCGATGCCATCATCCACGAAGTGTACCGAGTTTTCTTGGCCACAGGCGTTGAAAGCTTCCAGGAGCAAGATGCGGTATTCAGGGTCGTCCTCGGCGGTGAGGATGGTGATCAATGGGCTTTGGTTGGTCATATGCTTATACTTTTTCCTTGATTGGTAAACGCACGATCTGGACCCAATATTGTCCCAGGCCGCGGATGGCTTCCACCAAGCCGTCAAACGTCACGGGTTTTGTGATGTAGCTTGCGGCACCAATGTCGTAGCTACGCATGATGTCTTCCTCAGCCTTGGAGGTGGTTAGTACCACCACCGGGATGTAGCGCAACCGCGGGTCACTCTTGATTTCTGCTAGTGCTTCACGGCCGTCCTTGCGTGGCATATTGAGGTCAAGTAAGATCAAATCGGGTGTCGGTGCATCCGCCGGGTCGGAAAATTCTCCTTGCCAGCGCAGGTAATCCATCAGCTCTACCCCGTCTTCTACGAAGTAGATGCTGTTGTGGATCAGGCTCTCTTCGAATGCTTCCTTGATCAGCAGGCGGTCATCTGGATCATCATCCGCCATCAGGAAAATGACTGGTTTCGGGTTTTTACTCATAGCTGGTTTCTCCATTGGTTTGGTGGATGGGCAGGGCAATGATAAAGGTGGATCCCATCCCAGGGGTGCTGGTGGCGGTGATCTCCCCGCCATGGCGCTCTACGATCCGCCTGCAGATAGCCAGTCCCATGCCACTGCCTTCGAATTCCTGGCGGCTATGTAATCGCTGGAATGGCTTGAAGATGCGGTCGAGGTACTGCAATTCGAATCCTATTCCGTTATCTTTCACGTAGATATGGCACTTGCCGCCCGAGTTGTAAGATGAAACTTGGATGTGTGGAGACACGTGCTCACGGTGAAATTTCAATCCGTTGTTGATCAGGTTCTGCAACAGCTGGTGCATCTGGGTCGGGTCGGCATCGATCTCTGGCATCTCACCCGCTTCCACGCTACCGTGTGTGCGGTCGATTTGGTGCTCCAGGTCGGAGATCACGTCCTGGATGATCAGGTTTAGATCCACCTGGGTAAAGGGTTGGGCTCGAGTCGAAACTCTGGAGAAGGTCAGCAGGTCGTTGATCAAGGTTTGCATTCGCTGGCTGGCTTCTCGCATCCGTTTTAGGTAGTCATGTCCAGTTTCGTCCAGTGTGTCCCCATATTTATTTGCCAGCCGGTCGCTAAAAGCGAGTACTTTACGCAGTGGTTCCTGCAGGTCATGCGAAGCGATGTAAGCAAATTCCTGCAGGTCACGGTTGCTTTGCTCGAGCTTTTCGGCGTATATCTTCAGGTTAACTGCGGCTTGTTTTGACTCGCTGATGTCATCGATATATAACAACAGGTGTGGCTCAGCGTTTGAATAGAACGGAGTGAATCGGCAGTCCAACCAGGTTTCTTTCCCAGATATGCTGGTGGTGTGGATCTCACCCCTGGTTTCCTTGCCATTGGCGGTCGCATCCTGTGCCAGAGCCAGCAGCCCCGAAGACTTCCAGGTTTCGGTCATGTTGTAATTCTGGCTGAGCAGCCCCTCGCGCGGCATCCCCATGATCCGGGCAAAGGCTTCATTTACCAGGATGCACCGCCCCGCCGCGTCATAGGTACCGATCCCCAGTGACGATGACTCGATCAGTGTCTTGTTGTATTCAAGGGCATCGGTTATGCTCTGTTGGTCAAGCTTGCGTTCGATTGCAGCTGCCACCTGGGTGGAGACGAACTGCATTAGCTCGTACTGCTCCTGGTTGTACACGATCCCCACTGTGTAGCTCTGTGTGACCATGACCCCGATCACCCGCTCACCCACCACCAGGGGCACACCGATCCAGTCCACCGAGTCAGTGCCGATGACATCCGCCTCACCGTCGAGAACCAATTGGGTAAACACCTCGCCAGTAGCCCACAGAGGCTTCTTTGTGCGTAGCACGTACTCTGTTAAACCATGCTCCGGTTTGGATGGCTGAGGTGGCAAATCGTACTGGTCTACGTAATATGGGTAGCTGATCAAGTCAGTGGCCGGGTCATACAGGGCGATGTACAGGTTCATGACTGGCATCAGCTCTCCCAGGCTCAGGTGGATCGAGCGGAACAGCTCATCCAGCCCTGTGGTAGTCACTACCGCCTGCGAGATGCGATAGATCGCTGCCTGTACCTGCTCGGCCCGCTTGCTGGCGGTGATATCCACCATCACCCCCTGCCAGAATAAGGGTTTACCTTTGCGGTCACGCACCAGGCGGGTTTCGTCGCTTACCCAGATCGTCCGCCCATCCCGGGTGATTAGCCGGTATTCGGAGTATGAACGTTGATTCGATGTATACGTGTGGGTATATTCATCCAGTACGCGCTCACGGTCATCCGGGTGGATCATTCTCTCCCACAGCGTATCATCATTGATCCATTCTTCGGGTTCATAACCGGTGATGGTTTTTAGCTGTGGGCTGATGTAAAGCGTTTGGAAGATTTTTTCTGCCGAGTCGGTATAGATAATTGCCGGGACCTGTTCAACCAGTGTCCGGTAATGTACACCCAATGTCGAATCACTGTTGTTGATCTTTCCAGCGATTTTTTCCGGTGTTTCAGCGGAGTTCTCGATTTTGTTTGAAACCGGCTTCTTGGGCATCCAAGTGTCTCCAGGCTGGGATTAGCATAACTTCGACCAGCAGGATGGGTCCTGTCGTCGCAGATTAAAGTGCAAGGTTCATGCCGGATGTTAATCATAACCGAAGGGCTTTTATTAAGCCGTAAGCCCTCCCTCGATCCGCCTAACAAAAATGCAAGGTCAATCCGCTCTACTCATCTCCAAATATCTGCACCGAGAATTTTGGGGCTACAGTCCTTTCAGGTGTCATTGCGGTCATCCCCTTGCTCTGCAGGGGAGAATCCTCGTTGATTTTCGGGGATGCCAGGTGGTCACCTGTTCACCTGGTCCCCTGGTCACTTGGTCACCTGCATGTTCTAGATGCGGCATGCTCTAGATGTGGAATTGTTGTTATGCAGTTATTTGCCAGCCGAAGCAATGCGTTAATATCGATAACTGCTACTCAGTCCCGGTTAGCTTCTGCCATGAGGTGCCGTAAGGTTCACTTCCTCAAAAAAACCTCACCCTCACACTGATTATTACCGGGCTTATCCGCAAAACCCCCAATATCCCAAAAATCCCTCTGCTCATGTTAAAATTCACTATTCTATGCGGCTACCATGATCTTCATTCTTGGCCTGCCCGAACCAATTCCCTACAATACTCTGGAGGTTCTTGATGGTTCAAGCTGGACGTCTGCTTCCTCTGAAAGCCCTCGTCATTAACGATGAGCTCACAGCCCAAACGGTCACCGGGCGTGCCATACGCGCTCTGGTTCAGGAACTGCGTAATATGGAAATTGAAGTCATTGAAGCCACCTCTCCTGAAGATGGGCACTCGGTGATCTTGTCCGATCCGTCTGTCCAGGTGATTCTTTTGGATTGGCTCTTCGGCGACACTGACACGACCCACGCTTCGGCAATTAATTTAATTAATCATATTCGCTCACGCAACACCAATGTACCCATCTTCCTGCTGATCCAACGTGATGATACCTCCAGGCTCACCTCAGAGGTCATGCGCCACGTGGATGAGCTCGTCTGGCTATTGGAAGATACAACCTTCTTCATCGCTGGTCGGGTTCAGGCTGCTATTGTGCGTTATCGCCAGCAATTAGCCCCTCCATTAACGAAAGCCTTGATCGCTTTTGCCACGGTTTATGAATACTCCTGGCACACTCCTGGTCATGCCGGTGGCACGGCTTTTTTGAAGTCGCCAGTCGGCCGTGTCTTTTATGGATACTTTGGCGAAAACTTGCTGCGTTCTGACCTGTCGATCTCAGTTGGAGAGCTAGGCTCACTGCTCGATCACAGTGGTCCCATCGGTGAAAGTGAGAAATTTTGCGCTCGGATTTATGGTGCCCATCGTTCATACACGGTGACCAATGGTTCCTCCATGTCCAATCGCGTGATCATGATGTCATCGGTCACCCACGGTGATTATGCCCTTTGCGACCGCAATGCCCATAAATCTACCGAGCAGGCTCTGACGATGACGGGGGTGATCCCCACCTACCTGGTTCCCTCTCGTAATCACCTGGGGATCATCGGCCCGATCTATCCGGAACGATTGACCGCTGCGGCGATCCAGGTTGCAATCCAGGCCAATCCGCTGGCCCCCGATAAATCACAAAAGGCTATCCACGCCATTATCACCAACTCTACCTACGATGGGCTGACTTACCTCGTTCCTCGTGTCATCGACCTGTTGGATGCCAGCGTTGACCGTATCCACTTCGACGAAGCCTGGTATGGGTATGCTCGTTTTAATCCAATATACAAAAACCGCCATGCGATGTATGGCGATCCGAAAGATTATCCACCCGACAAACCCACGATTTTTGCCACGACTTCCACACACAAGCTACTGGCAGCCCTGTCGCAGGCTTCGTTGATCAGCGTGCGTGATGGTCGCCGGCCGGTCGACCATGCTCGTTTCAACGAAGCTTATATGATGCACGCCAGCACCTCGCCTCAATATGCCATCATCGCCTCCAATGAGATCTCGATGGCCATGATGGATGGCGTCGGCGGTCTTTCCCTCACCACCGAAGCCATTACAGAAGCGGTGAGCTTCCGCAAGGCTGCCTGCCGGGCGTATCGCAACGCAAAGGCTGTGGGCGATTGGATGTTCCGCACCTGGAATGCCCACGAAGTGACTGATCCAACGACCGGTCAGAAGATCCCGTTCGAAGAAGCTCCTGATGAGCTATTGATCACCAACCCCGGTTGCTGGGTGTTGCACCCAGGCGAAGCCTGGCATGGGTTCAAAGACCTGGAGGATGGTTATTGTATGCTCGACCCGATCAAGGTGTCTGTCGTCACACCTGGGGTCGCCGATGATGGTTCATTCGAGAGCATTGGCATCCCTGCCACCCTGCTGACTGCTTACCTCGACCAGCGCGGCATTGAAGTTGAGAAGACCACCGATTTCACCATCCTGTTCCTGTTCTCGATTGGGGTCACCAAGGGCAAATATGGCACCCTGGTCAACGCTCTGCTGCATTTCAAAGACGATTATGACGCCAATTTGCCGTTGGCTGAAGCCTTGCCGCCTGTGTTTGCGCTTGATCCACAGCGTTACGCCGGTATGGGCTTGCGCGACCTCGGCAATGAGATGTTTGAGCAAATTAAGCTTTCCGACCTCCTCAAGTGGCAGGCTGAGGCTTTCTCTACCTTGCCTGTTGCTGTGTTCACCCCTGCCGAAACTTACTCACGCCTGGTGCACAACGAGATCGAGTCGGTTCCTATCGATCAGATGGCTGGCCGTATCTTGGCCACCGGCATTGTCCCCTATCCTCCGGGCATCCCCATGCTGATGCCAGGGGAGAATGCTGGCGGATCTGACAGCCCATATATCCGCTACCTGCGGGCGTTGCAGGACTGGGATAATCGCTTCCCAGGCTTTGGTCACGAGACCCATGGGGTGGAAAAGGTGGATGGCACCTACTTTGTGTTCTGCCTAAAGTGACTGAATAGGCAGGTGAGAAAAGTTTATGTGTGAAATGCACAAAACACTTGAACAGTTAACAAAAACCATTCATTGGCAGGAGTGTCAGGTATGAGCACATCCGAATCAAGTGATATCCTGATCGCGGTTGATACCGTTGACCAGCTGTTTAACGGTTCAGGGATTAACCCATTTTCCAAGAAGCCGGCGGTAATATTGGGTGAAGCTGGGCTGCTGATTGCCATTCGACGGGAGCTGAGTCGTGGATTGCGCAACTGGAAGGGTAAGCGCCTGGTGATCCAGCTGCCACCAGATCAGATCAGCTCTGATTTATCCGACCGGGTAAAAAACGGCATTCATCAATATGCCCAGGCGAAGATGGATGAGAACAACACCATGATCCGCCTGTCGCGCATGCGCAGCCTGGTAGGGTTATGCCTCGCCATCTTGGTTGCGACAGCCCTGTTGACGTTGCTTGCCATACTCACCCAAACTGTGCTGGCTTCTGCTTCGGACGCCGTGATTGGCATTGTTGCTGGCCTGATCACCATCTTCATCTGGTCCACAGTCTGGAACCCGTGGGACCGGCTGGTGTATGAGTGGATCGAGCCATGGCGCGAGAACCGCATCCTGACTTGCCTGCTGACAATGGATATTGTCATTCAACCCGCACCAGATTCCGTGCATTGATCATTTCGGTATCCCATCTATTTGAGCCTCCCCATGCCTCAATCTTCCCTCATCCACACCGAGACCTTCGTAGTACCAGCCATCGAGTGCGATTTCAACCAGGAATGGAAACCCTCCGCCATCATCCAGCACCTAACTGAGATCGCCGGTACCCATGCTGCCCAGCTCGGTGTTGGTTTCGATGACATGCTTGCCCGCAACCTGTTTTGGATCCATTCGCGCATGCGCCTCAAGTATTTCGGATACCCGCACGCCAATCAGCAGCTCACCATCCACACCTGGCCGAAGACGATCTATCGTCGTCTCCTTTACATCCGTGATTTTGAGGTTTTGGACGAGACTGGGAACAGGCTGGTCACCGCCTCTTCAGCCTGGGTGATCATCAACACCCTCACCCGCCGCATGGCGCCCCCCAGTTCTGTTACTTTAAACCTCCCCGAGCTGCGCCTCCCTATCGGCCAGGATGAACCCTTGGAGCGCCTTGACCAGGCTCACGACGGCGAGGAGCGCTTGCGTATGCATGCCGGCTATTCGGCGGTTGACCTGGTCGGGCACGTTAACAACAGCCGCTACGTGGAGTGGATCTGCGACTCGTTTCCGATTGAGATGTTTGCACAGCATAAGCTGGACTTCCTGCAGATCAACTACGAGCACGAGGTCTTACCCGGCGAAGATGTCGCTATCCTGGTCAACCCCGTAGCAGGTGAAGCCAATCATTGGGCTGTGGAAGGTCGCAACCTTTCAAACAACACCATTGCCTTCCAGGCACTCATAGGATGGCAATAACTCGCATTTGATTTCCGGCAATTTATCGTTGGATTATTCTGGTTTTTCCCGAGCCTTAAATAATTCATAAGCCACTTGTGGAATAGAACATTTGTGCTATAATCAATGGGTGATTGTTTACCTTATTAACATTATCATTTTCCCTAACGTTTTGTTTGTCATACGACTGCCTGGGGATCCCTGGATAATTACGCCCTCCGAAGTTCTTTTAAGCCAATAACCTTTTTGATAAATATCTCCCGAAGCCTTAATTTTGAAAATTGTGTGCCCTCGCCTTTGAAAGCTACTGATTTCCCTCCCACCAGGGGAAATTATTTAGCCGAGCCTCAGCAAAATGATCCGTGAAATCTTTGAAATCCGTGTAATCCGTTTTAAAAATCCGTTGCCAGTAATTAACGCTTAAAATCCATTGCCACTGATCTGTGTAAATTCATGAATTCCAATTATTCGAATTTATTCGTTTTTTTAATTCCAATCTTTGACATGCGATTGATCTGTCTGCCCCATACCGGATCACCTGTTTTTCCTTTCATCAACATTCTTTTACCTTCCTTGGGTGATCTGCCGTAACCCTCCCCATTTCCTTGATTGTGATGTCGCACAAGTCATCTCAAAAGAAGTCCATAAACCGGGCTGGTCTCATTCAGCCTGCCTCTAAACATCCCAGGCCCCGCCAGCGCCGCAAGTTCTGCGATTGTGGTCGCCTGGCTGTCACGGTCTTGCAAGTTCGGGTGGGCACTAACCCGCAGTATCTGATTGAATTGCCTCTGTGCCCCGCATGCCTTCAGCTGGAGCATGAGCTGCAATTGGAATGAGAGTTGCAACCATTAAATCGAAGAGTTGTACGGTTATTGAGTTCCGAAATTATCTTTTGATTTCTGGCGTCTGACCGGTAAAATAACCCTGGAGGATCTCATGCCTGAGCAAGCCATAAAAGTTACCTGCCCTCATTGCGGTAAAGTCCGTACCATCAATCCGAAGGTGTTTGGCGTCTCAAAAGGACCCCCCAGTCCCGCCCTGGATAAAGCCTATGCTAGTAAACGCGCCAATCTGGTCGAGTCAGGCAGTAAATCATCTGGTTGGGTGACCATGAAGTGCCCCAGTTGTGGGAAATCATACCAGTACAATCCCACTAGCCACAAAGCCCGCCTCAAGCCTTAACACCTTCTATCATCACGGATCACCGCAATAGGCTAAGCAGAGAAAACAAAAAACCCGCCGAAGCGGGTGATTTGGTTTTTGAGTTCCTCAATGGATTGGCCAGGCGACGTTATTCGCGATCATGCTATAAGTCGATGATAACTGTGTGCCGAACAGCGTCAGTCCAACAATGACAACCAGTGCTATTAATATTATTATCAGTGCGTACTCTACCATCCCCTGCCCAAGCTCTTTCTTTTTGAAACGCATATTGCCTACCTCCTTTCCCTCAGAGGTTCACACCAGGTTGATCAAGCTTTTATCCTGGGCGTCGGATGGGCTTTATAAATAATGGGGAGATCGAGCTATAGATAATAAGGATAATGACCCGTATAATGCGCCCAAACGACAGGAATAAACCTGATCCGTTGATGATTATGCTATTATTTTAGCGTATTAATGATGAAAAATCAACTATCTTTGCGGTTTCCTGACAGAATCGTAAGGTGTGCCATTTTTTCGAAATTATTGGCTACTTAACCATGCATAGTAAAGCTTGTTCCCGTAACCTAAGCCACATTCGAGTGTTTCCACCCTCAAAACCCCGGAGGTGAATCATGCTTGCTCGTGTCATTGGTGTCTTTAAGCTGGATGTGAATACGTTCAAAGAGATCGAAGGGAACACCAGTCTGACGCTCTACGCTGCCATCATCGTCGGCCTTGTTGCATTGGTTAGCGGTGTGGGAACTGCCCTTTTCAATGGCATCTTCAGCCGCAGCATTGTCGGTGGCTTTTTTGGCACATTATTCAGCACGATCCTTGGATGGGTGGTCTGGTCTCTTCTCACCTGGTTCGTTGGCACGCGTTTTTTCGGTGGTCAGGCCACAGTTGATGAAATGCTCAGGGTGATCGGTTTCGCCTATATACCGTTGTTCCTTTCGATCATCCCCTGCCTTGGCAATGTGATCGGTGGTATCTGGGCCCTTGTGGCTGGGTTCGTAGCCATCCGCGAGGGATTAGACCTGGACAATACCAAGGCTTTCCTGACCGTCGCTGTAGGCTTTGTCGGCTATCTGATATTGACCGGCATTGTAACGGCGATCTTCTAACACGTTTTGAGTTTTATATATCGCAAGGCTTTTGGGCTGGCACTTGCCAGCCCTAGAAATCTTTAAACATTCGATCACTTCACCCGGTAATATCCCCCATACGCGCAGGTCTGGCACAGGGTCAAGCCATCCACCTTAATCTCCCTTTCGTTGATGATCTCCTCCCCGCACTTGGCACACGTGGCGCGCGCATTCTGGTGGCTGATGATTTGTTCAGCGGGTGTACGTAGCTCTACTTCTTGGAAGTTGAACAGCTCTTCATCCGGCATGCACTGGTATCCCACCAGCTGGGCGAAATAGCGGCGCTTCTCTCCAGGAGCATAGTACAGCGCCTTGCTGCGGATATCAGCTTGTGGAGTCAACCGCAGGCTAGTACCCTGGCGGATGGCCGAAAAAGTTGCGGCGATCTTCCCCAGGTCTTCCACTCGCAACGTGCGGTGGCCAACGGTGGCACCCGTGGCTGCCCGCAAACCATCCGCAAAGCAGCCCCCTGTCTCGATGATGATCAGGGCAGTTTTAGTCGTCACTGGTGCCTCCAACCCCAACCGTGCCAGGCCCGCTAACCCCATACGCACTCCCAGCACCTGCCGGGGGCACAGGTGGCTATGCTCGGCTGCACTTGTTCTTAATAGAGTAGGTAGGTCACTCAGCATGCATCTGTCCTCGTATTACGCAGTATACACGACCAGATGCCCGGCGTCGTTCACTTCCACCCGCAGGCTGGCGAGCGGTTTAGAAGCCGGCCCATTCCTCAGGCTTCCGTCAGAGAGGAAATGGCTACCGTGGCATGGGCAGGTGAATCCTTCACTAGTAACATTAGCCGTGCAGCCCAGGTGTGGGCAAACCAGGCTGATGGCACTGAAACCAGCCTGGCCATGAATGATCATCGCCGGAATTTCCGGTATGGGTGTTCGTGTACCTGAAGGGTAATCTGCCGCCGGCCCCAGGTCATATTCGCTGGGCTGTCCGGTTTGGCTCTGGAAGCTGAGGAAGCGGCCCAGGGCAGCCACACCCAGCAAGCCAGAAGCTGCCAGGCTGGCTTTAAGCAACCAGCTCAAAAAGCTGCGCCGGCTGAGGCGGTTATCTTTCGACGGAGTGGCATTCATGGCAATACTGTGAGTTCTGTTGCTCGGGATTTTGCTGGCAGGTGGTGCCCATCACCGGATTAAAGGTGAAACGGTCGCCAGTTGCCTTTGAGAATAGCTCATAGGTGGGTAAACCGCCTGCAGTTGCTGCTAACACGCGCATGTTCCACAGGTACTCACCTTTTTCGGTCATCAAGATGGTATCGCCGACTTTCAAGTCGATCACTGGGTTAAGAAAAGCCATACGTAGGGCGAAGTCATCTTCGGTTGTGATTGTGTGGGTAAGAGGCAGTGCATCCATCGTGCCGTGGCAGGTCTTGCAGCGGATGTACTGGATCTCCTTCTTATTGTTGTAGATATGCCCATCGCCCATTGCTTCCTGGCGGGAGTGGCAATCCACGCAGTCCAGGGTGTACTCGCAGCGGGTGAATTGCGCGATCGGCTGGTAGTAATCGTGCAGGCGGTCGGTGGGGTTATCTGTCCGGGCATGGAATTGCATATCTGCCAGGTTGTAATTGCCCCGATTATGGCAGGCATTGCATTGTGCATAGCCCACGGCGGTGGTCAGCTGGTGTATTTGGGTGCTATCTGTGCGGGGTTCTGGGCTGTGGCAAGCAGAGCAGCCTGTCCAACGGTTATATTCCTCACCTTGCATGGGCTGCGCTGATAGGTGACAGTTCATGCAATTCTCACCAAATTGCTGCAGGGCAAGTGAAGTCTCCGCTGCCGGGTCAAAAGCTGCCAGGCCATCGACTGCATACACACCCATGCGGGCCGTCAGGTCAGGCTGAGCGCCGAAGGCATACCGAACCTGGGCAATCGCCCCAGCATAGCTGGCTTGCAGGCTGGTTGTCACGCGTTGGATATGGTCGCGGTTAGCCAGTGAAGTACCGCTGTGGCATTGTTCACCGCCACACGAAGCATCCACCACACTCAAGTCGGATGGGTTGGCGCCTCCCCGCATGCTGCTGTGAGCCAGGTCAGCCTCGAGCGCCATCGGCTCACCCCCATGGCACAGCACACACCCAAACGTCTCCACCGGGTGCGATTGGCTGATCTCAGGGATATCCGCGTGGCAGGTCAGACAGTATTCGGTTTGCCCGGTGAGGCTAGGGGTAATTGCGACTGGTGTTGGATTCTGCCCCTGCGTCCAGAACACCATACCAGAGGTGATAAGTAAAAGCAGTGCTGCCAGGAAAAAATAACGGTGCATTTCAGCGTCAGCCAGCAGTTGGTAAGTGATGAATGAGAGCCAATACGGTCAGCAAGACGATGAATAACGCCAGGATAGCGACCAGCACCTGTACCTTCCGCCCACCGCGTGGGAACCACCGGCCTGTTTCAGCAGGTGAGAGCTGCTTTGGGAACAGGTAAGGGACCAGGGCTACCAGCAGTAATGTACCCGCCGGGACAAGCACTCCGAAGATGAAAGGATTCCCCAGTCTGAGCAGCTCCTGCACCCACAGGAAGAACCAGGGAGCCAGGCTTTCACTGGTAGGGGATGTCCCTTCTTGGATGCCCGGGGCCAGCGGTGCCGGGACGAGAATAGCCAGGAGCAGCAGCACCACGCCCGCCAATAGCATCGCCAGGCTTTCCTTCTGGATTAGCTCTCTGCGGGTGATGCGGGTCAAATCAGCGCGTAATTCTGGTGGAGGCACGGCAATCCCACCGTCGCGCCGCACACGGAAGATGTGCCACACCAGGATAATGATCACCGTCAGCGTAAGCCCGAACAGGTGCCAGGCATAGAAGCGGATCAGCGTAGTTTCTCCGATCTGGCTGCCACCCACCAGTATTGCGTATAGCCTATTACCCGCCAGGGGAATTGCGCGCACCAGGTTGGTGCCTGCCACCAATGCCCAATGCACACCTTGGTCCCAGCGCAGCACATAACCCGTGAAGTCTAGGAACAGGCATAACACCAATAGGGACAGCCCCAGCAAGTAATTGAGCCGCCGGGGAGGCAGGTACGCTCCGGTAAATACCACCCGCAACAGGTGTAAGGCTGCCACCAACACCAGTAGCTGGGCTGACCAGTAATGCAGGTTACGCATCAGCCAACCAAAAGGCACGAGGAAGGTAAGCGCCTGGATCGAATTTGCGGCACCTTCAGGTGTGGGTAGGTAGTAAAAGGTCACCAGGATCCCTGTGAAACCCACCACCAGGGCAAGGAATACCGCCAAACCGCCTGTGCCAAGTGTATGGCGAAAGCGAGCCTGGGGGGCAGGGATCGTAGGGGGGTGCAGGTGGTCGTAAAAAGTTGGGCGCATGGAAGTACGCATGTGGGTCAAAAAACCGCCCTTTTACAGAGCGGTTTTTAGGTCGAGAGTGAGGTCGAAATCAGTCAGCACCGCTGGTCTTTTCGAGATGGGTTGATTTTAGCACTTCTTTTTCCACATGGTCTTGCCATTCCATCTCTTCCTTCAGCATCTGGTTATACCATTTCTCGTGATGGGCGCGGGCATACCAGGCTGAAACCTTCCCAGAGAACATTGAGAAGAATGCTTCCTTCTCTTCCGGGAAGATAGCTCCCATGTACACATGAATGAATAGCCAGGCAACGATGACGAAAACGCATATGAAGTGGATCGGTTGGGCGATTTGCTTAACGATGGGCGGGAACAGGCTCTTGAACACCATCAACGGACCTGTGATCATGATTTCAATGGTGCACAGCACCACAAAGTAGCTGTAGATCTTCTGCCCGGCATTATACGCGTCTTGCGGAGGCAATTCCTTGCCCTTCATGAAACCGAGCATCTGCAGTGGCTTGACCTTCATCCACTCGATGTCGTCCTTATCGAGTAGCATGCGGTGCGACGCAAAGGGTACGAAATACTTACGGAAGCCAACCAATACATTGAACAAGATGACGAAGATCCAAAGGAAGCCAATCGTGTAGTGGAAGCGGATCAGGTTAGCGGAACTGCCAAACAGGTTACGGAACATCTCCTGCCACCAGATGGGTGTGATCCCCAGGAGTGGCGACGAAATAATAGCGATGCCTGTGCTCAGTAGCAGCAGCCAGGAAGCAACATTGAACCAATGGGTCAAGATATTTGCCAGGTTGTGCTTCTTGATCATCTTCTGGCGTAAGCGCTGCCGTTCGGGTAACGGGATAATTTTATGGCTCATGTCTGACTCCTTCGCTCTGCCTAGTCCTCAAAATCCTTCTCACCCTCAATGAGTTGCTTGGTGAAAAATATTGCCTGGGCCAGGAAGGTGGCACCCATGGCGACTGCCACAAGTGGGATGGCGATCTTCTTCCAACCTGCTTCTGAGAGGGTATATTGGGATGGTCGTGGTAAGCTGGATTGCGGTACCTGACCGAACGTGTCTGTAGCCTTGATGCTCGTGGTATCCGGCAGGTTCAGATAAAAGATATTCGGGTCAGCATCCATGCCATTGCCCTCGTAATCCAGCCTGGTTACCGACTTGGCATTTTTAAGGGCCAGGGATGCTTCTGATGTGGGATCGTTCAGGTCGCCGAACAGGCGGGATTTTCCCACGCATGTGGCAACGCAGGCTGGCTGCAATCCCACCTCCAGCCGCTGGTCGCAGGCTGTACATTTATCCACCACACCACGGCTCTGGTCAATATAACGCACCCCGTAAGGGCAGGCTATCACGCAATATCCGCAACCAATGCAGGCTTCCTGGTCAACCAGCACCAACCCGCTGGTGGCATCTTTGTAGGTAGCACCGCTAACGCACACATCGGTGCAGGGTGGGTTGTCGCAATGCATACAGTTGTAAGGCACATAGGTACGGCTCAGATCCGGCCAGGTGCCCTGCAGACCCTGGTCATATACCCAGATCCGGGTATGATCCATTGGTACGTTATTTTCCACACTGCAAGCCACCAGGCAAGCCCGGCAGTCGATGCAGCGAGCAACGTCTATCACGAAGGCATAATGGTTTTTGGTTGCCATATTTTCCTCCTTACGCCTTCTTTACCGAGACGAAGGTCTGGCTGAGAGCCTGGCCACCGCTGATTGGATCCGTATAAGTCACGTGGAGGGCTGAGTCACTGGCTCCCACCCCGTATGCCGTGCGGAGAGCCATCGAGAGGTGCCCAAAACCTGGGGTAAGGTAGACGCAATCACTTCGGATGGCATCAGTCACCTGTAGTGCAACCTGTACAGAGCCCACCGGTGAAGTGACCTGGACTGTGTCCCAATCGGATAGACCCAAGCTCTTGGCAGCTTCCGGGGCCATCCATAAACATGGTACATCCTGGTACTTGTGGAGCAGCTGGTTGTTCTGTGTGCCAAATTGGGTATGTTGGCCCACCTTACCGGTCAGCAGGTAGAACTCACCTGCTTTAGGCTGCGGAGGCTCAAGCCATACGGGAACAGGGTCAAAATTATCTTCCTGCAGCGCGGCAGAGAACAGCTCCACTTTTCCACTCTGTGTGCTCCACTCATAGATATTGCTGTCGCCACTGGAGGGCAGCTCGGCGCTGCCATGCAGTTGTAACGTTTCCAGGGCGATTCCCGTGGGTGCCAGCTGCTGGTTGATATAGTCGACCTCATCCGTGTATTGGAAGTAATCTGCCAATCCAAGGCGCGTTCCCAGCTCCTTGAAAACCCACAAAGCCGATTTTGCTTCACCCTGAGGCTCAATCACTGGTTGGCGGATGAACACCTGGTTCCCCAAGGTGACCACTGGATCGTAACGCTCCAGGTATGACGCTTCGGGCAGCACCACATCCGAGAACCAGTCGGTATCGTTGACCAGGATATCCATTGTGACAATGAAATCCATCTTCTGGAAGGCATCCAGGGTTTTTTGCCGGTCTGGCAGCGATTGCACAGGGTTCTGCCTTGAGATTAACCAGCCATGGGCTTCATAAGGCGTGCCTGCCACGATGGAGTCACGCAGTTGTTGGAATACACCGATCTTAAGCGGAACGAATGGGTACATCCACGGCACGCCGTCCAGGCGTTGGGCAGAAATTCGCGGGTAGGCAGGTTGTGGCGGGCTACCAAGCGCGCCTCCGCCTTCGCCACTGGATGGGAACATGGTTGTACCCCAATTACCCACCAGGGCATTCAGGATGGAAATGGCTCTTTCGGTGGGGAAGGAATTGATAAAGTTGGAGGTACGCCAGCCATTGTGCGCCAGGGCATATTTCCCGGCTGACCCGAATTCTTCGGCGATGCGCCGGATAACCACTGCATCCAGGCCCGTCAGTGGCGCAGCCCATTCAGGCGTTGTGTTGGCTGTTGCTGATGCCAGCTGCTCAAAACCGATGGTGTATTGGTCGATAAAAGCTGTGTCATACAGCTTTTCGCTGATGATCACGTTGATCAATGCCAGGTGGAAAGCCAGGTCGGTGCCGGGCCGGATGGGTAGCCATTCGGTTGCTTTGGAGGCGGTCTTTGTGAAGCGTGGGTCGACGTAAACCACCTTCGCGCCACCTGCGATCGCATCGATAAGGTCTGTAGTCTCCGATGTGGAGATCGCTTCGGTCAGGTTGCGACCGGTCAGGATGATGTACTTCACCTGGCTATAATCACGCGCCGGTTCTTCCATCCCATAGGTGATCGAGTTAGCCACGATCATGGCATTAAAACACAGGCTGCGCTGGGTCCCATAATTGGGTGAGCCAAACCCATATAGCAGGTTTTCAAACAGGGGCTGCGATAAATTGTGGGTGGACGAGAAAACCATTGCCTCAGCACCAAATTTATTCTTGATCGACAGCATGTTCTCTGCCACCAGATCCAGTGCTTCATCCCAGCTTGCCTGGCGGAATATTCCCTCCCCCCGCTTGCCTGCTCTAATAAGAGGGGTCAATACTCGATCCGGGTCATAGGTGTTCATCAGGCCCGATTGGCCTCTGGCACACAGCATTCCCTTTGAGTGTGGATGGTCCGGATTGCCTTCCAGCTTGACTACTTTTTCTTCTACAACTTTGGCTCGCACCCCACAGCGCCATACGCACATCTCGCACATCGTGGAAATGTAACCACTACCGTTGCTGTCCAACAGGTCTGCCTGGCGTGCAGCCTTGGCTACCGTTGGGGGAACGAATTGCCCAACCGCCAGTACACCGGCAGCTGTGGCACCAAGTCTCAAGAAATTTCGCCTGGATATTCTTGGTTGTCTCAAAAGCTCAGTATTCGGCATATTCACCTTTCGACCTATCTGGCCTTATACAGGCATCCCGGGTCAGGATGGTAAGTCGAGCTTATCCTTGCGCTGCAGTCCAGCCCGTTCGATCAGATAGAACAGGAATAACACAATTAGGTCAAACAACAATACCGTTAGATACGGATTAAGATTTCAGTAAATCAGGAAGAACAACATTGCCAAGGTTTGCGATCTTGGAAATGGCGGGGAATACGATGGGGTAGGTGAGACCATAAATAACAGCACCAGCTAAAAAGCCCAACAGCCCAGGTCCAATATAATCCAATTTGCCTTCGCCGCTCCCGGCGGCGCAGGTACCTGGTCAGTACCCTGCGAGTGCCATCCCCACGCCAAAGATCAGCCCACCCAGAAGGTTCCCGACGATGTATGTGGCAGGCACGGTGGGGAAGGTAATCCAACCGAGCCCACGGAAGATGTATAACCCGGTCATTGCCACAGCAATTGCCGTTATCATAAATTTGAGGATTGTCATATCGGTGAAGCGGAACTGGTTCGCTATCTTATGATATTTTGTTAACCCAGCTTTGTTTAGAGAAAACCCAAAGCCTACGCCCAGAATGATGGCGATGATATAGGTGGTCATGTTTTAATACCTCCTGCGATAGATAATCATGATGGTGATGATGCCGGTAACCATAAATCCTGCCATGAATAAGAAAGCTGCGGGTACAAACAGCATGCCGCCCGAGATGGCTAACCCGCTGGTGCAGCCTCCAGCAATACCTGCCCCATATTCAACGATGATGGCACCAATAAAGCCAAGTACCCAACGTTTCCAGGGTTGTGGACCAAAGATGCGTTTCCATTGGGCGTCATCATTCCATCGGAATTTAAAGGTGCGGCTGGTGAGTGACCCCAGCGTGCCGCCGAAGATCGTTCCGACCAGGAGGATCACTGACCAGGTGATTTCTGGTCTTATGACAGGCATTGCCCGGCCTCCCTCCGTACCCCAATAGATGTTGCTAAACACACTAGGAACGATTTTTTTGCCAATTAACCCTGCTATGCTTTCGAATGCACCTGAAGCGCCTAGCAGTGTGTTGGCAAGTAAGACTGTCAGTAACCCAACGATTCCGAGCAGGATTCCTGCTATATAGGGCGACCACATATCCTGGGAAATGAATTCTTTGATCCGTTTCATAAATCCTCCGTTAGTTTGGTAACAGATAAGCTGTCGATCAGCTGCCTGCCATGGCCATGAGCAAGGCGCGCGAGTCTTTATCCAGCGCTTGCACGCGTTTAACCAGCTCGGGGTCCAGGTGTGAGAGGGCGTGGAGCATCTCGTTAGCCTGCTCTGGGTTCGCCAGGATGCGTTTTAGTGCATGCAGCCCCACCGGGTTAAGCCTAGCGATCAAGGGCAGGAGCTCAGTCACATCCTTGGAGTAACCTTCCACTTCAGGTATGACACCTTTGATAGGTGCTGGTGCTTTTGAAGCGAAGAAGCCCTTGAGTCCCCTGCGGCGGCGTTCGTTCCAGTAGATGAAAACCCCACCACCCAACACCAGGACGAGGATGATTAACACCAGGATCACATTCCCCCAGTTGATCGTGGATTGGCCCAGAACGGTTTCTTCGTACTGCTGGACGTAATCGACCGTGCCCGGTTGGTTGATCACAATGCTCCCACCACCCGAGGGCATGGCTGCTTGCGTAGGCGACGTTGCCGTGCTCGCTTGGGTTGGGGCAGAGGCTGGTGTGGTCGCTCCACCGCCACCACCCAGCGACACGCCCAGTGTTGTCGCGTATACCTGGGCCAACGTTTCGTAGTCATTGGGGTGACACGAGGCACACCCGGCTTTTACATCCGAATTCCATGGCACCATCCCGGCGTGAGATTGGGTCTTATCGGTGCTCTGTGGGTTCCCTGCATGGCAGCTGACGCAGGCGTCGATCTGGGCATGCTCGCTGTGCCAGGCTGTACCGTCAGCATTAACCGGGTCCTGACCTTGCGTCTCATGGCAATTCTTACAGGATGAGGCTTGTGAACCGCATTGTGCCTGGGTGGGTTGTGTATTGATGATTAAGAAAAAACCTGCGATGAGCAGGGCACCCAAGAAAATGGGTATGAGATACCGAATTCTCAGATGTGGCATATCTTCCTCCTCATTATGTCGTATTGAGTATGTTCTATCGGGTGTCTACAACAGGCAGCACACCAGCAGGCTGACTGGTCTGGTCGGTACTTTCCATCAGGGTGGCATTGTAAGCCAGCCTGTCTCTCAATACCGTGCGAAGCAGGTTTAATGCTTCCACCAGGCGTTTGTCTGCCAGGTGATATTCCAGTGTATTGCCCTGCCTGACGGTATACACCAGCCCGCGCTCCCGCAGCACCTTCAAGTTGCGCGACGTGGCCGGTTGGCTTAAACCAAGCTCGTCGCTTAGCTCATTCACCGCCCGTGGCATTTCAGCCAGGGCATAGATCATCAAGATCCGGTTAGGGTCAGCCAGGGCGGAGCACAGGTCAGCATGGAGCCGTGAGACTTCTTGAGTTAATTGGGGATTCGTCATGAACGGTTTATCCAATATGTGCACATTCGAATATATATATTTATGGTATATTATTGAAAATTTCGTCACATAAACAGTATTATTTGTCACAAATAATATGTGAGACTGTCATATTTATATGTACAACGCATAACTATTCGTGACACATGAGGCTAGCTATCTATGTTTGAAAAAGCAGCTCCATCCGTGCATGTAGGCCAGATGTTACGCCAGCTCCGTGAAGAACGTAGTATTTCCATCCGTGAGCTTAGTCGCAGGAGTGGCCTATCAGCCAACGCCCTGAGCATGATTGAGCGTGGTCTTACCTCCCCTTCGGTCAGCACGCTTTATCGCCTGACGGATGCCTTGAATGTGCCCATCACAGCGATATTTGGCCTTGAACAGGAACAGCAACCAATCGTTTTTCGGTCGGTCTCCGACCGGACGCATGTGCCTTTTCCTCTCGGGGTTTGGGAAGGGCTGGGGGGTGAGTTTTTCACCGGCCGCATGCAACCATTCATGCTTACCCTGGAGAGCGGTGCCGAAAGTGGGGCGGAAAAGATCGTTCATACCGGTAGTGAGTTCGTCATGTGCTTGCGTGGTCAGCTGGTGTATGAGGTTGAAGGTCAAATATTCACCCTTGAGGCCGGCGATAGCTTGTTGTTCGCCGCCCGATTGACCCACCGCTGGCATAACCCGGGCCGGACGGTGACGAATGCGCTTGTGGTCTTATCGGGATTTGATGAGTACGAAAAACCGGGGGTTTTTCACTTTCCGCCTGAAAAAACAGCGGGTTCTCCTCAATCTTTGCATGGTTTGTGATATTATCGAACTCTGGTGCTAATTTTGCATCTTTCGGCCAATCGCTGCCCTGGTTTCTGACACTGGATGAGCTGCCGGAGGTAGGTAACACAATGGCTGCGCGAATAAAACAAGAAATTGATAAGATTTTCCGCCAGGAAACCCTGGCTGAACGTAGGCCGCGCATCCTTGCGGGTGCGGTGTACTGTGGTCTGGTTGGGGTGATCTATATCCTCGTTCCGCAAGTCTTCAATGTACTTCTCTATCGTAATTTGCATCTCTCCATCGATTGGGTCAGTCTCCTGACCCGCAGCTTGGAGTTCGGTTTAGGGCTGGCCTTCGCTGGTGCGGTTGTCGGCTGGTTTACCGAGACATATGAGGGCATCGTGTGGGGTGGGATCATGATCACCTTACTCCTGTTGCTCGTTTCCCTCATAGGAGGTGGTGGAGCTACCCTGATTGGCCAGTCTGTGATTGTTGTCTTACCGCTGATCGGAGCCTGCATCATGGTAGCTGCTGTGATGCGTGTGGGCATCAACCGCCACGTTAAGATCAGCCAGGAAACCGACACAAAACTCCGCCGCAAGCACTTCATACAGCTGGCCGGGATCGTCTTTTTAGTCGGGTTCATCCCAGGCATCTTCACCCTTTTTGGTACTACTTCGCTGAACACGGTTACATCCTTGAACAATACACTGGAGAACTATGCTTCCGACCCGTTGATCGACAAACGTTTCCCATACGATCGGCTGCCCGCCATGAAAGCGCACCTTGGCATGCAGTATACACTCTACGTCCGCACCTCCATGCTGGTAGCCGATACCATGGAAGTATCAATCCACTTCGCCGATGGTTATAGCGTTACCTGCCTGATGCCGAAGCTGAACAGCAGCAATGAACAATTGCTCCTGGATAATTGTGTTGAAGGCAAAAGTTACAAAAGCCCGTAAAGATAGAGGAAGACAGTCGGGGTTAAACGATCTGAGGCGAATGCTTCGCCCCTACAGCAAGCCGTAGCGGGGAAATCAACATACAGGCAGTATTGGTGATGTCAGCATCCAGGCTTCTATCCGATACGTACTCGACAGCTGATTAACTGCGCCACTACTTCAACGATTAGGCGGTTGGCGTCCACCCAAGCATTTCACCCATATACCTGGGCTGCACCCCTTTTGTTCATATAGCTTTTCCACGTGACAAACTTCACAATTGAGTTGTAACATATGTCACTTTTCACTCCTCTGTTTGTGATTATAATCACGCGTATATATGCATATTCGCATATATACAAGGAGATAATATGCCATATGCCCTTGAACAAGAGATCAACCAGCTGCATGCCGAGATTTGTGCTGGTCTAGCTGACCCAAAGCGTATCCTGATTATCTACGCACTCCACGAGAAACCTTGTACCGTTAATGAGCTCGTTGAAACCCTTGACCTGAGTCAACCCATGGTCTCCCGGCACTTGAAAATATTACGCGAGCGCGGCATGGTCACCACCAACCGCATCGGTGCTACCGTGGAATACAGCCTGGCTGATGAACGCCTGGTACAGGCCCTTGACCTCCTGCGGACGGTCCTGGCCAACAAGCTGAAAAGCCAGGCTGCCCTTGCTGATACATTCGAAACCTCCTCTAAATAACCTGACATAGAAAGAAGGTGCAACCCATGAAAAAACTCCTCATCCTTGGTGCTGGGACTGCCGGCACAATGGTCGCTAACCGCCTGGCGCGTGAACTGGATGTCGACGAATGGTCCATCACTCTGGTCGATCAGCATGAGGCTCACTATTACCAGCCGGGTTTCTTGTTCATCCCGTTCGGGATCTACACCAAGAACGACGTCATCAAGCCCAAGCGCGATTTCATCCCCGCCCGCGCTGAGCTGATCATGTCACCGATCGAGCTCATTGATCCAGAGCACAACCAGGTGAAACTGGCCAAAGGTGGCAGGCTGCTCAATTATGATTTTCTCATTATCACCACGGGCACCCAGATTCACCCGGAACAAACTCCCGGTATCCTGGAACATGAATGGCGAAAGTCCATCCATGAGTTTTACACGATTGATGGCGCCCTGGCACTCGCCAAGTACCTGCGGACCTGGCAGGGAGGGCGTATGCTGGTGAATGTTGTTGAAACGCCCATCAAGTGCCCTGTTGCACCCCTTGAGTTTCTCATGCTGGCCGATTCGTTCTTCCATGAGCAGGGCCTTCGCGAGAAAGTGGAGATCACCTATGCCACCCCACTCTCTGGAGCGTTTACCAAACCCATCGCTTCCAGATACCTCGGCGATATACTCGACCGCAAGGGTATCGAGGTTGTGCCCGATTTTATGGTCGAGCATGTCGATCCCGATGCCCGCAAGATCGTATCCTATGATGAGCAGGAACTTGAGTACGATTTGCTGGTGAGCATCCCGCTCCATATGGGAGATGAAGTGATCGCGCGCTCCGGCATGGGTGACGAGCTTAATTATGTCCCTGTGGACAAGCACACCTTCGTACATGGAAAATACCCCAACATCTTCGCCCTGGGCGATGCTGCCAACCTGCCCACCTCCAAGGCTGGTTCAGTAGCACATTTTGCCACCGATTGCTTTGCAGAGAACTTCATGCGCTATATCGATGGGCTGGAGATGCTCCCCACCTTCGATGGCCATGCAAATTGCTTCATCGAATTGGGTTTCGGCAAGGGTGTGCTGATCGACTTCAACTACGATATCGAGCCTCTACCAGGCCGCTATCCCCTGCCCGGTATTGGGCCCTTCTCGCTGCTGCAGGAATCAGAGATGAACCATTGGGGCAAGATGATGTTCCGCTGGATGTATTGGAACTTGCTGCTCAAGGGTCAACCCCTGCCCCTGCCCGCCTTAATGAGCATGGCAGGTAAGTGGAACAACTAGGAGAGCACAATGGACGCTTCTTTAGAAGAGCTGAACCAGAAGATTGACTTACTAACCACGCAAGTAGCGTATCTCAGCGAGCAAGCCCGGATTGCTGAGCGCCAGCGCCTTGAGCGGGCTGAGCTGGTTCGCGATCTCACCCCCATCGCTGACCAGGCTTTCACCCTGGCTGTCGAGCAGCTTGAGGAAGTCCAGGAATATGTTGACCTGGCTGATATCCTGCGCCTGCTAAAGCGCTTGCTGCGAAACGGGCGCAACATCGAAAAGATTCTCGACCAGCTGGAGAGCCTGGCTGACCTGCTTAATACGGTCGGTCCGCTGGCTGATGACGCATTCGGCAAGGCTGTCGACCTGATGACGGTATTAGAAGCCAAGGGTTACTTTGGTTTCGCCAGGGGTGGGACGAAAGTAATCGATGGGCTGGTCACATCTTTCAGCGAGCAAGAACTCGTTCAGCTGGGCGAGACGCTACCCCGCGCAATGAGCCTGGTAAAGGAAATGGCCCAGCTGGGAGTGATTGACTTCGCTGAGCGGACAATCGTTGATGCCAAAACGGAGCTGGCGAAACCGGTCGACGTCTCATACCTGGGCCTTATCCGCCAGTTACGTAACCCACAGGTCCGCCGGGGCCTCGCCCTCACCCTGAGCTTGCTTCAGGTAGCCGGTGCCCAGGCTGCACCGCCGGCGACTTCCGGATAATTGTAATCACAGAACTAATCAGAAGCTTAATAGATAACTGAAAGATAAAGGAGAGAATTCAATGTCAACAAAAACGATTGCAGATATGACTGTCCAGGTGAATGAAGAAGGCTTCATGACCAACCCAGCTGAATGGAATAAGGAAATCGCCGTGGAAATTGCCAGGGAAGAAGGTATTGGCGAGCTCACCCCCGCCCATTGGAAGGTGATCGAATTCGCCCGCCAGAGTGCAGTGTCCAGCGGTGCAGCCCCCACGTTACGCACCATCACCAACAACGCGGGTGTCACAACCAAGGAGCTGTTTGCCCTCTTCCCCAAGGGACCCGCTAAGAAGGTCGCTAAGATCTCTGGCCTCAGCAAACCCGAAGGGTGCGTGTAATGCAACACCTTGTTGGTGGAAAAATGCATTTTTATCCGACAAATTATTCAATATTCTATCCAGGAGAACCAAAATGACTGACACGAATGGCAATCGCCACATAGCATTCATCTGCTCCAAAGGCAACCTCGACATGGTCTACCCCGCCCTGATCATGGGTTGGGCAGCTCTGGGCAATGGCGTTGACGTATCCATCTTCTTCACATTCTGGGGCCTCGATATGGTCCGTAATGACCGGGTCGACCACCTGGAGATCCCGCCCGTGGGAAACTCGAGCTTCAAGATGAGCCTGATGGGCATCCCGGGCAATATCGGCATTCCGCAGTGGATGGGTATCATCCCTGGCATGACCCCCCTGGCGACATCCATCATGAAAAGCAAGATGAAGAAGCTGGATGTGCCCCCAGTGCGCGAGTACCTGCAGATGCTGATGGATGGCGGGGCGAAGCTGTATGGCTGCAAGATGACTTGCGATCTGTATGGCCTGACCATGGATAGCTTTATTCCTGGTGTGCATAGCATCCTCACTGCTTCCGAGTTCGTCGACCTCACCGAAGGTGCCCAGATCGTCTTTATTTAAAGATATCGTCTCCTTTCTCTTGAACACAGGGAAAAAGCACTGGTCGAGCCCAGCTGCTCCAATCCCTGTGTTCTATTCACTCCTGAAAAGGTGAAAAGTATCAGCTTCGTGAATTTCATCACCTTACTGCCTCAATCACTGGGAGATATTCGGCAGTATAATTAGCCGCGGAATTTTTTCACCGAGGAGATCATTATGGAAAAGAAGCTTCAAGAACTTAAACTCCGCCTGGCCGAAATCTACGACCTGGCACACATTGGCGCCCTGCTGGGTTGGGATGAAGCCACTTACATGCCACCCGGTGGCGCTCCTGCCCGCGGCCGCCAGAACGCTTTGATCGGCCGCATCGCCCACGAAAAATCGATCGACCCCGAATTGGGGCGCTTGCTAGATGACCTGCGCCCATACGAAGAAAGCCTTCCATTCGATTCAGATGATGCATCGCTCATCCGCGTGGCTCGCCGCCAGTATGAGCGTGATATCCGGATGCCTCCCCAGTTTGTGGCTGAGCTATTTGAGCACATGTCGAACACCTATAACGCCTGGGTGGTTGCCCGCCCGGCGAATGACTTCAAATCACTTGAGCCCATGCTCCAGAAAGGTGTTGACCTCTCCCGGCGCATGTCAGATTTCTACCCCGGTTACGAACACATAGCCGACCCCCTGATCGATTACTTTGATTACGGCATGAAAGCCACTACGCTACGCAGCCTGTTTGCCCAGCTACGCCGCGAGCTTATCCCCATCGTCCAGGCTATCGTCGCCCAGCCGGTGCCGGATGATTCTTTCCTCAAGCGGCATTATCCCCATGCAGAACAGATCGATTTTGGGCAGCAGGTGATCAAGCAACTCGGGTATGACTTCAACCGAGGGCGACAGGACCTGACCCACCACCCGTTTATGACCAAGTTCTCGCTTGGGGATGTCCGCATCACCACCAGGATCAATGAGAATGACCTGGTGGACGGGTTGTTCAGCACCATCCATGAATTGGGGCATGCCATGTATGAGCAGGGTATCCGCATGGAGCTGGAGGGCACCCCGCTGGCGTATGGCGCATCGGCTGGCCTGCATGAGAGCCAGTCGCGCACCTGGGAAAACCTGGTCGGTCGCAGCCGCGGTTTTTGGGAGTATTTCTTTCCCAAGCTCCAGGCCCAATTCCCCAAGCAGCTGAACGATGTTTCGCTCGACCAGTTCTACCGGGCGATAAACAAGGTTCAGCGCAGCCTGATCCGCGTGGATGCCGATGAGGTGACTTACAACCTGCACGTGATGATCCGGTTCGACATTGAGCTGGCCCTGCTGGAAGGCAACCTTTTGGTGCGCGACCTGCCGGAATACTGGCACGGGCGCTACTACGCAGATATGGGCATTCGCGCTCCCGATGATCGCGATGGTGTGCTGCAGGATGTGCATTGGTTCAGCGGGACGGTGGGTGGCGCTTTCCAGGGATACACCCTTGGGAACATCATCGGGGCTTTGTTCTTCAAGCAGGCACTCAAAGCCAGGCCCGAGATCCCTGCCGATATGGCCCGGGGTGAATTCGCCACGCTGCACACCTGGCTGGTGGATAATGTCTACCAGCATGGTTCCAAATTCACTGCCAACGAGCTGATCGAGCGCGTCACTGGCGGTCCGTTGACCATTGAACCGTACATCGAATACCTGAAGACGAAATACGGCCAGCTTTATCAGTTGTAAATAACTGCCATCTGCCTCCTCCCCCAAATCCCTGAATGCGGGATTTTGGGGAGGAGAAAGAGCCTGTCCCCCTTTTAGATCTGTAAATGGGGGAGGCAGGGCGAGTCTGGCTTTCTCTTCAGCGGGCAGGGCGTTCTTTACATGTTGGATATCATGCTCCGGAGATGACGGGGAATAGGATCGCATATGCAATTTTGGACAACAACTATCTTCGGTAATACCCTGGCGCAATGGGCACTGGCGCTGCTCATTGGGCTGGTCGTTTACGGGATCTTGCATCTGCTTGTCTGGCTCCTGCGCCGGCGGATCAGTAAATATGCTGACCAGTTGCTCCCTAACCCCAGTGTGCTGATCCGCAACCTGCTCGCCCACACCTATGGCTTCTTCTTCATATGGATAGCTGTATTCGTAGCCCAACGTTCACTCAGCCTTTCGGAGACGGCTACAACTGTGATCGATACGGTCACGATCGCCATCATCATCATCCAGGCCGGTTTTTGGGCGGTGGAGGTCGTGGAATACCTCATCGCCCGCCGGGAGATCTCCAGAAAAGGCGAGATCAATTATCGCAAGGGCTCGATCAACGCCATCATCCTAATTTCGAAGGCTGTGATCTGGACGGTGGTGATCCTGCTGGTCTTGGAAAACATCCCTGGTGTGCACGTCACGGCCCTGCTGGCCTCACTGGGTGTCGCCGGGATCGCCGTCGGCCTGGCACTCCAGAAGGTTCTGGGTGACCTGTTCGCCTCGCTCACCATTTCGATCGACGAGCCATTCGTAGAGGGTGATGCTATCAGCGTGGGTGAATTTTCAGGCACGGTGGAGCACGTTGGTTTGAAGAGCACACGGGTACGCAGTGTCACCGGCGAGCAATTGATCTTCTCCAACTCTGACCTGCTCGACAGCCGCATCCGTAACTTCAAGCGCATGGAACAACGCCTGGTGGTGATCACGCTCAACATCACCTACCAGACGCCCTATAAGAAGCTGCACAAGATCCCGGAGATTATCCGTGAAGTGGTCGAGTCTCAGCCCCAGGTCACTTTCGAACGGGCCCATTTCAAAGGCTATGGTCCTTCTTCCCTGGTCTATGAGCTCGCATACACGATCCAGACCGCCGAATTCAGCTGCTATATGGACCTGCAGGAGAAGATCAACCTGGAGATCTTCCGCCAGTTCCAGGATGCGGGGATCGATTTTGCCTACCCCACCCAGACCATCTTGTTGAATAATAAAGAAGCGAAGTAACCAGCCTTCTCCCCCATTTGTTTTCTTATAAAGACTGGGGGAGGCGGGGTCACCTGGCCACCTGGTCACCTGGTCACCTGCATGAACTTTATGCGGCATGAACTTTATGCGGCACGGTTTTTGTGCGGAGGGGGTGTTTACGATCCGTCTGCGAATGAAGACACAAACACGGATAGGTCTAGGTCGGGTCTTACCGGTTTGGTTAATCACCGGATAGAGCATAGTTGTCTTCCTTGGAAACCTAACAATTGCTATAAAACACTCTTTGTGTGATGGTTTCACACCACGCCGATCCAATCTTCAGCGTAATCGGTTATTCAGTGTCTGTAGCTCAATACCAGAGCACTTGACCGTGAATCAAGTGGTTGAGCACCCTTGACGGGTGTCCGGCACCCTTTACGGGTGTGAGATTCGAGCCCCTTCGTCAGCCTCATATATGTAAGATAATACCCCCGAAAATTGACCTCCGACCCCATATGTGGCTCGGTCTTTTTATGTTAAAGCATACTTGTGCGCCATTTTATAATCCAAAGATGGTCTTAGGTGAAAAAGTAACCAAGAACCGAATCACAGTATAAATAATCATACATCGTTGTAGAATAAGTTGCCTATAATCTTCATTAGCTTAATCAATTGAGACAGATCAATTTTGGTGTTTACATATATAAACAAGATTCTGTCTGGAATACGATTCCCTGCGCTCGGATTGGTGGAAAAAAAGATGAATTGGTGCTGCAGGGATTGGATTACGAGCAATCATGTTAATATGAATATCCCGATAAAAATGCTCCGCGGATCTAATAATGGCAGTGGCGAGCTATTCGCGAAATGGAGTTGTGCCAGCGAGTTGACACTTGTGAACACTTCTAGAAGTCATTGGATTATTGGAGGCAAGTGCCCGGTTCGGAGAAGTGTTAATAAAATATGAGAAAGATGATGGGGAATTTTTGCAGTTGAGTGTTTCGCTGATCTACAGAAGTAACGTACGCTAGCGTGTCTAATGTGCAAAAAAGAAAGAATCTCATTAAGGATTTGATGGCGATCGGTTTTCAGGTTTCAGAATATTCCATATGTTGATTTTTTTATTGTCTGGGAAAGTCTCCTGAAAAAAGCGTTGAAGAAAGAGAACGAGGACTGCCCCAACGGCGAATACAAAGAGCAGCTCTGTAAGTTCCTCCCAATAATCAGCCCAGATGATGTTATCCAAGAACATTGTTTTAAGGGAAAAACGAAGTATGCCAAAGCTTACTGCACCAAATCCAATCGCTGCCAGGATCCGGGCAGTATCTGGTATAGGTGAACGTCGATCAATAAACATGACCAACCAGGCGCAAGCGAACATAAGCAACGCTAACACTGGGGTAAAACGGGCTTCGAAGACCTGGTAAATCAACGGCCAATCGTAGGTGTATATGGTTCCAAGAATATCCGTTTGATACCGATTTGCCTGCAACTCGACCGCCAACGGGATCAAAGAAATGATGAGCATGACTGGCAGGACCAGAAGAATAATTCGCCGGGCACCGCAAGGCACGGGTTGGGATTTGATACACTTTCCGCACAATTCACTAGCAGCGCATTTCTTATTCTTAGCCGTGAATTGGATGAGACGCTTGTCCAGTCCTTCAAACACAGCATAGAAAGTGAAAGCAAAACCAACCACCATTCCGTAGCTATGAAGGAATTCAGAAAAATTGGATTTGTGGTTGAAGATCAGGTAATTGACCGCACAAAAAGCTTCCCCAAGCAAAAAGAAAAGCAGTCCCCACCGTAACGCAACTAGATCTGTTGATTTCTCGCGTCTCAACGCCCAGAGGATCACCAGGCACAGCAGCATATGAATGGGCTTAAAGACAAAGCCACCTATCACTGCTGAAACTTGCTCGAAGTGGCTCATAGGCTGAAAGTTATCGCTCGATGTAATGATATTGCCTTCTGTGGCTTTCTGTGCCTGGCTGAAAATGGTTGATTGCTCAAGGTTATTGACAAGCGCCGGGTTCGCAGTGAGCCATAAGTAGTATCCGATGGGTACGATGCTCACAATCAAGAAAATTATTATGGCCTTCCCGAAAGGTGTGGAAGATTTGCCCATTTTCACCTGGGGAACAAATTACCTAACATACGAATCGCCTGGGTGCCTTCTATCAGGTGAAGGCTATATTGGGGAGTCACGTGTGAAATCATGCCGGTGACCAACAATTCTTGAATAGCAGGTTTTTCCCTTTGTTGAAGCTCAGCTAGGATGAATTTAGAATGTTCGGGTGGAATTATATAGTCATCGGGATCATGAAAAATATATACCCGGCTTTTGACATGGTTTAGCTTTCCAGACAACGAAAACATTTTTAAATCCTGGCCTAAAAAAATGTTATTTTTAGTATCGAAGGGTGGACGGTTTTTCAACAATTTCTGGTAAGCGGCTAGCTTATGCTTAGGCTTTAAATTACAATATTCTTTCAACGTATCGATCAACTCAGTTCGCTCATCTTGAGTGAAATCCGAGTTTTCCAGATGCTGAAAGGCGAGTACAAGCTGACACCAGATGTAATGATCCCAATCGCGTTCGGTTCTAAGACTCCCTTGCTCCTCAGGCTCTCGGATGGGTGGGATACCATCCAGTGAATAGTAAGGACAAAAAAGGAGTAAGGGATCAATCCAACCAACTTGATAAGTAGCTGCCACTAATAAAGCATAACTTCCTCCAGTGCTCCAACCAATCATCCCTATTGGTGCATTGTAACGTTGATGCAGGGTTTCAGTCAGGTCAGCGATTGTTTTGAGATCCTCCAAACAAAAACGGTAGGATTTTAAGCCGGTCAAATCCGGAACAACCGCCCGAAGACCCACACTGGCACACGCGTGGGCAAAACGGACAAGCCTGGCATCTTTTTCACCTGCCATATCCAGGCCATAGACCAATAAATAGGTGGCTACACAAGCCTGCACAGGCTCGTAGAGATCGTAAACGATCCCAGACGGGGTTGAGCTATTCAGCACTGGTTGCAAACTGTCCAACTGTCTGGGAGCGTTATTAACCAGCAGGCGTATTGTCTTCAGAATTCGGTCCATTAGAAAGATAATATCAAAAGTGATAGCGAAAGTCAATTAAAGAAGGACCATCGAAATGATGAGTAGATCAGGGATGGATTTTGTAGGTAATAGCCTAATTTGGTTTAAATCAATGATGTTATAAAATTCCTCGACCTGAACTTGTCTCTATCTGTTTCCCTAACTGGAGGGGGTGACTCCTTTGCTTAGGGCAACAGGCGCTGTGGCAACTTGATGTTCTGGTTTTGCATTTAACCACATGAAGGAATATATAATTATAAACTTTTCAATTCCACTTCAATGGGGATTGGAGCAAGAACATCGTCCATCAATTGAGCTGCCTGATCCTGCATGGTTGGTTGGAAAATATCATCAAAAAAATGTCCCATGTACTGGGCTTATTCAGTTTAATCGGTCAGCTGCTGAGCACCTTTTGACCTCCATTTTCTATCATTGTGGGTAGGATAAAATCAGTCACATCATCAACATCCATTCTGCCGATCTTTGTTTATCGTGAAATCACAAGTTGACTTAATCTCGAATCATTGTACCGGGAGAATTTCCTCCGTAAATTCTTGCTAGGTATTCTAAATAACTCAATACACATTCTAGCAACCAGCAGCATAATTTCATTCATCGATAGCTCCTGGGACTGCTTTAGTTAATACCCCATTTAATTACCTTAATAGGGGATGATTATTCTTCGCAAATCATGTATAGTATATTGGACAACCGGTAAACGGAGGAAAGAGGGTAATTCAACAGGTTCAGCAAAGCTTTCCTTCATTGCAGAATACTCTGGCGAAGATCAAAAACTTTAGCAAGTCACTTACATTGGTTGAAAAAGCTTTTTGAAATGGGAGGAGAAATTATGGATAAAATGGCTATTCGTACCCAATCATTGACCCGTGATTTCGATAGCCTGCGGGCAGTGGATGGGTTATCGTTTGAAGTCCCAGAAGGAATTATCTTCGGTTTCCTGGGACCCAACGGCGCTGGTAAAACTACCACCATCCGACTGCTCTTGGGGCTGCTAGAACCCACTTCAGGTCGAGCTGAGGTGCTTGGCTATGACCCACTCACCCAATCGGACCAGATCCGTTCCCAGGTAGGCGCCCTGCTCGAAAATAATGGCCTCTACGAGCAAATGAGCGCGGAGGATAACCTCGAGTTTTTTGGCAGGGCTAATTTGATACCTGTTGCCAACCGTTCGCAGCGTATTCATCAGCTGCTGGATGAAATGGGGTTATGGGAACGACGCAAAGAACTCGCTGGGAGTTGGAGCCGGGGTATGAAGCAAAGGTTGGCACTCGCCCGGTCTATCCTGCACCATCCACGCCTGGTCCTGTTGGATGAGCCTACCGCCGGGCTGGATGTTCAAGCAGCAGTGGTTGTTCGTGAGAACCTGTCATCTCTGGCGGAACGGGAAGGTATGACGATCTTCCTGACTACGCACAACATGGCCGAAGCAGAAAAGATCTGCAGTCTAATTGCAGTCATCCGCCAGGGTCGTCTAATTGCCTACGGCGCGCCTGATGAGCTACGCGCGAAAACCGGCAAGCCTCAGGTTGTCATCAGCGGGCAAGGGTTTTCTGAGCTCGTACTCAATCTGCTGCGGAAACGGCCTGAAGTGGAATCGGTTGAAATGCATAACAGCCAGCTGGTTATCCAAACGCACAATATCCCTGATATCCCCCTCTTGATTGGCTTGCTGGCTGCTGAAGGGGTTCAGGTAACTGAAGTACACCAAGGGAAAGCCAGTCTGGAGGAAACCTACCTGCAATTGATGGAGGAAGAACGATGACCACCGATATCATGACAATCATATGGAAGGAAAGTAAAGGCTTATTTAAGCAGGGCAAGGGTCGTTCAAAGTCCATCCTGGTGCTGCTGACACCGGTGTTAATGTTTGGGATCATCCTTCCCATCCAGTTTCGTGAAGAATGGATCAGTATGGCCTGGTCACTGGCAATAGCATTGTTCACTCCATTGATTCTGATTGCGCCAACAATTTGTGAATCTTTTGCCGGCGAGCGTGAGCGACACACACTGGAGACTTTGCTTGCCAGCCGCTTGCCAGATCGCAGCATTCTTTTCGGTAAGATGATCATCTCCATTCTTTATGGCTTTGGAATGACGGTCTTTCTCCTGTTGATGAGCTTAGTGGTTGTGAACATCTTGATGTGGAATGGAAAGCTTCTATTTTACCCACCGAAGATTCTATTTGCTGATCTTGGGTTAGGTGCTTTATTCTCAGGTCTGATGGCAACCCTGGGAATCCTGGTTTCCCTTCGTTCGGCAACCGTGCAAGGCGCTCAACAGATGCTGATGATGATAGTCGTCATTCCGATATTTGGGCTCCAGGCAATTATCTTCTTGTTTCCCATGGAAAAAACCAGGGAATTCCTGGGGAGATTCAATCTCAACCAGTTTCTGCTGATTTTCCTGGGGATCTTGCTGCTGGTTGATGTGGGCTTACTCCTGGCAGCCATGTCCAGGTTCAAGCGATCCCGGCTTATTCTGAATTAATGGCTGTGGATGTAGACATATTAAGGATGGCTGGTTTTTTTTCCTGGTTCCTTGCAACAGTCAGTGGAGGGATTCCATCCGAGAGCATGATCGAGTCAGTCATTCATCTTCGGATCTGACGGTTGTCGGTTCGAATCCGGCCGGGGGTGCCAATTTTACTTGATGAAATTGAGCTGGTTGCCAATTTCTCACCCAACAAGCCCTATTAAAGCACAATCAGAGTGCTCCCAGGTCGGGTCCTGGTGAAAAATTATGAATTCCAGAAAATTGACCAAGAGACCGGTCTCATGTACAATCAATGTGCAATCGATCAGCTGATTCGTTTAATATTGATCGGTAATTGAATTACCCCTTTACTGGTATTGAACCTGTAACTACTAGGTTCCGATAACCACTCTTATAAATAGCATTTATAGTAAATCTCTAAACCCACCAAAATTGGTTGGAATAATGCAAATATTCCGTATAATTGTTAGACCGAATTGGAAATAGAGTTTCTAATGTCTGAAGACATAACCGTAGCATCAGATTGGGAAGTAGACAGCCAACGATTTGATAGCGTAGCTAAGCTCTACGACGCATACCGCCCCAGTTATCCAAACGAATTGATAGAAGATGTTATTCATATTTCTGGTATTCAATCAGAAGGAAGAATATTAGAAATTGGGAGCGGAACTGGCAAGGCAACTCTCTTGTTTGCCCAAAGAGGTTATACAATTCTGTGTCTAGAACCAGGTCAAAATCTGATTGAAGTAGCTAGAAAAAACCTTGTTTCTTATCCACAAGTGAGCTTCGTAAGGACCCGATTTGAAAAATGGAAATGTAATCAAGATAAGTTCGATTTAGTTATTTCTGCCCAAGCATATCATTGGGTGCCAGAAGAAGTGCGATATAAAAAAACGGCCAGCGTCTTGAAGCACCAAGGATACCTTGCAGCGTTCTGGAATATGTATCCAGGCATGGATGGGAAAATCAGACAGGAATTGGATCAGGTGTATCAAAAACGAGCACCTGAAATAGCCAAACCTGAAACAACGTTTGAACAAATAATTGAAAGCAGAGAAACTTCGTTACGTGAAAGTTCGTACTTTGAAAAGGTTGTTGTTAAAAAGTATTTTTGGTCAGCTCGATACGGAACGAATGAATATTTAGGATTGTTGAATACTTATTCTGATCACCTTCGTTTATCGGAACAAAGCAGGAATATATTATTAAGAGATATTGCAAAAGTGATTGAACGGAATGGCGGGTTCATTGAAAAACCATATGTAGCCGTAGTATTTATAGCACAGAAGAATTCAGCCTAGTAAAGCCTGCACTGGACGGCGGGGATTCGACGCCGTCTTCGAGCAAATTTCTGGCTTAATATTTTCTTTGATCCCAAACATTATCCATGCCCACCCCAACGTCAGCAACGCAAACCGCTAGGTGCAGCGAAACCCAACACCAAACGGATCTTAAGATCGCCAGGGAGTGGCCCAGCATCCCAGCAACCCTTATCGGAGAGCTCCCATTCCTTCGGATATTGCTCCTTCCCCGAATATCAACGGGGATTCCGAAATGACATTTTCGTGTGGCGGCATTAGTATACTTAAACAGGCACGGCAGATCGATTGTCATTTGGTTGCAGAGACCGTCTTGCAACCATGATCGCTGTGTCAGACCCAATTATCACCCGACAAGTTGAAAGGTCGCTGAAGACCATATTCACGCAAACGTAAGCCTTAGGAGATGATATGACAAACACAGCGGGAATGCATGCAAGGATTGACATAAAAAAGATATGAAAAATATGGGGGTACATAAAACAGAAGTAGTTTAGCGAGATAATCAATAATAATCAATAAATCTGAGTTGAGCAATTAGCTGGTTGTATAAGCAATCCCTCCACTATTGGTGGGGGATTTCTTTATTAATACCCCATCAAATCCCCTAAATGGGTGATGACCAATGATCCATCATTACCTATAATGGAAAATGATAAGCCATGGAGAAAAAAGATAGTTGTCGTGAATCCTATACTCTACCAAAACCAATTTATATTCTATGAATGTATAAATCTACTTATCAATAAAAGAAGAAAATAAATGAATACTCAAATGCGTTCTTCATATCATTTTATGATCAGTTTTTTTCTACGTGGAATCTCGTTACTGGCCATCCTGTCCATGCTTCTGGCTGGGTGTACCGCACCTGCGGCAACAACAAAGGAAGTTGGGGTGAAAGCAGAAATCTGGGACCAGTTTGAAGCGGAAATGGAATCCCTGCGCCAGGAAATGAAGATTCCTGGCATGTCCATCGCCGTGGTGAAAGACGGTCAGCTCGTCTGGGCGCATGGCTTTGGCTACGCCGATGTTGAGAAACGCATTCCTGCTTCACCTGAGACACCTTACCACCTGGCCTCGGTCACTAAGACCTTTGCCTCTGTGATCATCATGCAGCTCGTACAGGAGGGCAAACTGAGCTTGGACGATCCGGTTTCGCGTTACGGCGTGAACCTGCCCGAGGGCGACAAGGTGCTTGTGCGTCACCTGCTCAGCCACACATCCGAAGGCACCCCAGGCGAACATTACCAGTACAACGGCGCCCGTTATGGCCAACTCAGCCAGGTTGTCCAGTCTGCAACCGGACGATCGCTGCAGGAGTTGGTATACGAACGCATCATACAACCCCTGGGCATGGAGAACACCGCTCCATCACCTCCCACCTCCTGCGCCGGGCTGTCCTTTACCCCAACCTGCGAGCGGGTCTTTTCAGCGCTGACTGGGCAGTATTACCTGGATATAGATTTAAACCCGGTTAAAGGTGTAAACATGGACACTTTCAACGCCGGTGCAGGCTTGATTTCTACTGTGGTGGACCTGGCTAAGTACGACGCTGCACTCGACGCCACCACCCTGGTCACTGCAGCCACCAAGGAACTGATGTGGACACCCACGGTCTCCAATTCGGGACAGAAGCTGCCCTACGGTCTGGGATGGTTTACCCAGAGCTACCGTGGCACGCGCCTCATCTGGCACTCCGGCTTCTCATCATGTACCTCAGCGTTATTCCTGAAGCTGCCAGAGAAAGGGCTGTCTTTCATTGCCCTGGCTAACACCGACTTGATCAGCCGCAACTACCAGGCGGGTCACGGTGATTATACTGACGTGCTTAATTCCCTGCTAGCCGTGACGTTCTACAAGCGTTTTGTCCTGGTGCCGGACTACAGCCAACCGCTGCCTGCTATCGATTGGTCCGCTGACGATTCTACAGTGCTCACGGCCATCAGCCAGGTTGAGGACGAGCCAGTGCAGGATATCCTGAATAAAGAGTTCCAGGCACGGCGCGCCCTAATCAATTCCCTGGCTGATCTGAAACCGGAACAAGAGCGTCTCGCTTCGATGCGTGCCACGGCTGAGGATGTAGCTAGGAGCCTGGACCCGCAGACCCTTGACCTTTATGCCGGCGACTATGAATTTTCAGATTCGGGTGTGTTCACGGTGAGTGTTACGCGGGCGGAAAACAAGCTGTATGCAGCGGGACCCGGTATGCCACCGCAAGAGCTGCTGCCTCTATCTGCGACCCGTTTCTTTCTTCCTACTGGGTACGGTGATGATTATATGTTCAACTTTGTTCTGGGTACGACCAGCGACCAGATCGACAGTCTGATACTGTATTTTTCCGGCATGACTTTTACGGGATGGAGAAAGTAGGATGATACAAAGGCTTCTTCCACTGATCCTCATTGCTGGCCTGGTGCTTGTCGGCTGTGAACCGGCGGTGCCTTTCAGATTCATCAACAATTGAAAATATATATTTAGTTGTTGATAAACCCCCGTATTCTCACGTATACCATCATCCTTACTTTATTTCTAGCTATTCAACAAAGTATAGGGCAGAATGCCAATCTCACATTTCATCGCTCGCACTAGCCTCATTACTGCATGTCTTTCTTCCCTGTCACCCGCTCTACTACCAACCGAGTACTTTTTGATATCCCAGCAAAGAAGCCCGAACCTAACGACGGAAGAAAAGGTAAACCGACAAAATACAGTCCGGGATAGGTGCCGCTAATCCCATATGGGGCATCCGGAATGCCAAACTGGTCTAGAAACGGGAACTTGAAGATCGATGAGTCATAGGTGTAACCGCAAGCCCAGATCACGGTATTGATTCCTTCAGCCTTCAAATCCAAGCTTGTGATCTCCGAAGACCGATACCCGTCCATCATCACGGGGGGATCTTCCAGCGGTGCATCCACCCCCGCCCGCCGGATGTATTCATCAAATCTATTAAGGATCATTTTCTGAGCCTGGTCAGCTTTGCCAAGGTTTTCTTTCAAATCTTGGGCAAGGTACAGCTTGCCATCCACAACATCCAGGGCATGGCCAAGCAGAATGGCGCCCTCGCGATAAAACTTGTGCAGGTTGAGGGCGTGACCGCCATCTTTTCCGCTGATCATCGGGGCTACAAATTCCTTACCAAATAACCTAATTTGCTCAAAGGTTTGATCTATAAACCCGGATTTATATGCCCATGTGAAAAAGTCTTTGCCTCGGTAGCTTCGAGGTGAATGTGGGGCAACACCGGTAGCCAGGAAAACCTTGCGCCCACTCTGGTACAGCTCTTCGGCGATCTGAGCGCCAGATTGCCCGGAGCCCACCACGAGCACTGCGCCTGGAGGAAGTGACTGCGGGTTGCGGTATCTGCTCGTGTGGAATTGGAGGATTGACGGTGGAATCTTGTCCGCAAAAGGCGGTGTTTTACCAAGCTGGAACCAACCGGTTGCAGCCACTACATTGCGGGCTTGGTATACCTTATCGCGTTCCCTGACGAGATAACCGCTGCCTTCTTCCGGTTGGACAGAAATGACCTCGGTATTATAGGCAATTGGAAGTTGGTACTTCTCGGCGTATTGTTCGAAGCGGCTGACAAGCTCATTCCGGGTCATAAAACCGTTGGGGTCAGAGCCATCGTATTCTCCCCCCGGAAGGAGAAAAGTCCAATTTGGCGATACGAAGGTGAACGAATCCCAGCGCTCACTGCGCCATGAATTCCCTGGTTTACTAGCCTTATCCAGGATAATATGCTCTCTCCCGTGCTGCTTGAGAGCGTAACTAGTGGCTAATCCAGCCTGTCCTGCACCTATAATCACGGTTTCGATGTAATCCATCATAATTCCTCCCTCGGATCAAATTAATACTATTTAGATAGATATTATCTATATTATTATACATCATTGGTATGGGGATGTCAATACACCCAGGATGACAGACCTTATCTATTTTCTAGATCCTTGAGCTCGATCTGGATCGGAGTGAACAGATTCCTCATTAACTGTGCTGCTTGATTCTGCATTGTCGGGATGAAATGAGCATAAGTATTTGAGAGGATCGATATCGAGTGACCCAGCATCCGCCCAAAAACAGGGCAGGGGTCACCTGCCCCGATCACCAGAGAGACCGACTCCTTCGGATTAGACGGTTGTGCAAACTCCCGGTCGTTCATAGATCGGTAGGTTCGAATCCGCTGGAAAAAACAGCAGGTGGCCCCGCCGGGGGCAATTATATATGGGGATTTACCACCAATTAACCCTCACATATATTCATATACCGAAAAGCGACCAAATATTTTAGCGCCATTACTTTACTTTTGAGTTGGCCTTTTTGAATATAGAAATGTGTTTCCAAATATCTATTTGGAGGGCATACGCCCGATTAGTTACCCCACTACACATGTGTCCAGGCGGTTCCCTATGGGGTCATCGACTCGCAGAGAAAGTAATTAATTGTTAACCCCCTATTGTTCACTTTTACCCATCAAACCCCTATATATATCTAGGGCTCAAACGAGCACGGGAAAATAGTAGAATACCTTTCATTTTATTGGCTTTCATATAGATCGAACTATTAGCCCTGAATGTTCACCTTTGCCATGCTGTATTTCGTATCAATTAAGACTATAAATGTTCGAGTTTATTGGGAAGGTCTTCTTTTTCCTTAAATGCCATCAAGATTGCGTTTTGATTTTTTTTGGATATATAATCGTTTAAGTAGCAATGTTGCCGATGGGATGAGAGAAACCCCGTACAACTACTTAGGATGAGTCATACTACTGAATATTAAATTTGATTTTTTCTGAATGCAAATTGCTAGACGGACAAGATTTTGATATGACCTATGAGATTTGGAAACAGCGTGAAGAACTGAGAAGTCGGAACCCTTTAGCCTTCGAGCTTTTGAGCAATATCCTTTTCACTGAGGACCCAATGTGTATAAACTTCGAGATAAATACCGACGAGTATGAGCCTGAGGTGGGTACGATCCTTCCGCGGCTACGTGAATGTCGGTCTGCAGAAGATGTGAGGCGGGTCGTATACGAGGAATTTGTGAGGTGGTTTGGTGTCTCTGCGGGTCTACCGGAAAAGTATCAGACTATTGCACTACGGGTATGGTACGAGGTTGTTCCAAAAGTGACAACATGAATCGGAGGTCGAAGATGTACGTATGCTGGGTAGCGGACTGTGATCTTTCGCCTGTAACCCAACTTTTATATAGGTGAGCATATTCCTTCGGATCAGGCAGTTGTGCGCAGTCCCGACCGTCCTTTGGAGGGAGGTTCGAATCCGTCGAAGCCGCCTAAAGGCAGGTGACAACACGATAGCCTGGGAAAAACACCCAGGTCCACAGATCAGAGTGGTCCCGCCGGGGCGCCTATAAATGGGGGTATATTATGAATTTACCCCACATTTAGGCATAGATGGAAAAGTGCCATACATTTTAGCGCCATAAATATCCACAAGAAATGATCCGTGTAAAAAAATCCTTACGATATATTGGTCATAATCAAAGTCACTTTAGATGTACAGGCAAAACAATAGGATAATATTCCATTTCAGGTAAAAAACACGATCAGATATCAACATTAGAAATGCAAATATAATCAACAGGTAGAACCTTTTTCAAGGAATTAGGAGTTCGAAAAACTGGAAAATGAGAAAAATCAAGGTTAGTACTGCTATAGCATTGCTTGATATATTTTGGCCCACCTTCGAAGAAGTTGGTGGCTTAATATTTCTTGCAAATATACCAAGAAACACCAGTGGATTCGACGATCAAACAGATATGGAAACGACCTATAACCATACCCATTTGATCGATTTATTCAATAACAATGCTGGTCTTCAACCAGTCGATGAAAACGATTATCGATTTACGACCAAGATCACCCAGATTTTTTGAAATTATGTGATCTTGGAAAAGCTGTTGCGCATATGTGGTTCCAGAAATTAAAGTTAGATTTTCCACAGTACGATTTTCGAGTCTATTACACACAGGCAGATAATCCGATTGTTCGCTTTCACCGTGTCAGACCAGATGAGCCGAACTGGATAGATGCAGAAAAATGGTCTGAGGAGATTAAGTCAGGCAAAGTCGTCATCTATGATACACGCAAAAAAATCCCGTAAGCAAATACGATTGAGGCATTTCTTTTCCTTCGGATCAGACGGTTGTGCGAACTCCCAATCGTTCGTAGATCGGGAGGTTCGAATCCACTGGAAAGAACAGCCGCACATAATTCGTGCAGTCAAAGTGCCCCTTTGTCCACCCCATAGATGTGGGATAAAACCGCCGAAAATCGCGGCAGGTGACCCCCTGAATATCGAAATCCAACGCCATATATGGGGTCGGTCTTCTTATATTAAATGAAACTTGTACGGCATACAGGATAATAGCGGCGCAAATGGATCTATTTCGAAACAAGTGTTTTAAATTTCGGACAACTATTATCGTATATTAATCATGACCGTCTTGACATGCCATTGTGCATGCTCTACAATACCGTCACTCGAATACGCGCGGTGACGGCTAGACCGCGGTCAAAGCCAGATATCGTGACGACAGGGGTAACTTAGAATGAATCTTCATCATTGGCGACGAATAAACATGGACTTCCTAGGTCTTGTTCAACCCAGGAGCTGAGAGAACCAGATGCGAAAAATCATTTTTTCCATAAATACCAGTTTGGATGGATATTATGAAGGACCTCATAAAGAGCTGGATTGGAGCATCGCAGACGCCGAATTACACGATTTCTACTCCGACTTACTGGGAGATGCCGACCTGTTGATTTTCGGTCGCGTGGTATACCAGATGATGCTAGACTACTGGCCGAATGCTCCCTCCGACCCTAACGCCACCCCCAGCGAGAAACGGTTCGCCAGTACGCTCAACCCAAAGCCAAAGATCGTGTATTCCAAGACATTGAGGCAGGTTGGCTGGAACACGCAGCTGCGCAACACATTCAACCCGCAGGAGATCCGTGAATTAAAATCACAGCCAGGCAGCTATATCCTTGTTAGCAGTGCTGCGATGGCCAGGGTGTTTTTCAGCCACGGGCTAGTGGACGAATATATGCCGATGATCCATCCCGTGGTTATCGGTTCGGGAAATGCCGTATTCGCTGGAATGACCACCTTACCCAGGCTGGAGACACTGGAAAGCCAGCGCCTCGCATCGGGGGCAGTGGCAATACGTTATAGTGTCCAGACAGAAGGGGCCCGATGATCAAGCCAAATGAATGATCCGATGTCCAGTCAGGCAGCTGGAGCTCAGGTAATTATTCTTTATTCGTAAATGAGGATTTTCCGTAGTATACCGTCGATTTTCATTGACTAGATAGATATAAAAACAATAAAATACCCCTCGAATGAAAGGTAGATTGTCTGTGGATTAAGTGGTTGCGCGTAGTCCCGAACGCTTTTTGGATTTGGTGAACGTTCATGTTAGACTGCCGAAAATCACGGCAGGTGACCCCCTTGAAATTGACATCCGACCCCGTAATTGGGGTCGGCTTTATTTTGCTAATGTAAACTTGTGCGTTATTTTAAAACTTTTAGGGAATCCCCGTGCAAAAACTATTAGAACACTATGATTTGTGGTCGATCAGGATCGGATTGAGAATATATCCATCAGCTGAGCTGCTTGATTTTGCTACGTTGGGATCTAGTGAGCAAATGCATGCAATAGAACTGTAATCGAGTGACCCATTATCCCAGCCACGATCATTGGCGGAATCCCATGCGAGAGCATGATCGTCGCAGCTGTCTGCCTGCAAACATGGAAACGCATAACAGGCATTTCGTCCATCAGAGGGGAGAGTTGAGCCTATCCGGTTTGGTTTATAACCGGATCGAACGGTTTTTACAAAACCCAACAATTTCTATCTTTCCATCAAGCCAATCTATCTATTAGCGTGATAAGTGTTCTGTCACCTTGATAATCTACATCATAGACGAATTTCCCTAACTCCCTTGCAGAAATAGAACATATGTGCTATAATCAATACGTAATTACTCACCATTGTTGTCATTGCGAGTTGAGCGATCTATTAATCCAAAGCTTTTTACCAATTCCGAAGCCCAACAGAATCAATCTCTTCTTTTTATGTCCTTTCGAAATCCCCGCCGATTCTTGGGGTAGCGAGGCTCCCTAACCCCCTGCATCATCGAATCCAGCCTGATTCTGCTTCCAACACGCTCGTCGAAACTATCCACAAGGTCAACTACCAGTGCCGCTCTGCTTTCCTGGCCCCCAAAACTTACCTCGCACCACCATCTTACTCATGAAACCCTGATTGCTCGTGACCGTCCCTTCAAAATATTCCTTATTAGAATTCGCGGCTTATCAGAGCGAATCTTTATGCAATAAAACCTTTCTGCCTTTCGGGTCCGTCGTGCCTTCTGCTCATGATTTGATCGCCAAATTGAATCGATTTGTTTTTTTGTACAAAACAAACCCTGGCAATCCCAACTTGTGCCTTTCCCGTTTTATCCGGATGTACTTCTGTTTTTTGCTTGCTCGAGTCTTTCAATGTGATTCATGAACCTATCTCGTTTCCGCAATACATCATGGCGAGCCGTGCCTGCGTTTAACAACGAATTAGCCATATCAACATACGCGTGGCAGATCCGAATTGCCTCTGCATAATATTTTTTATTGGTGTAAATTATCCTCAGTCTATCGTATGGTTGCATATCGGGGCACCTATCTGTGACATTCACTTCATACAACTTGACTGCTTCTTCTATCTTTCCTTTTTTCTCTAAAGTCTTCCCCTTCAGATTGCGATCAACCAGGATGCTGGGCAGCTGTGATGCAAGCCTTACGCGATATTCTGCTGCGCGCCCTTCCGACTGCTGTGAAAGGTACTCGCAGATTACGGAGATCGGAATACCTTGATTAATCAAGTGCTGGCTCCATTCATCGAGGTTTTCATGGTTGATTTTCTTTGGAAGAGATAAATGACGTTCCATATAAGCTCCTATCCGATTTCACGCTATGGGCCAATTTGCTAACTCCAGAGCATGGTTAGGTTTCATTCGGGTGTGCATCATAGTCTATCCGATAATTGGGAAAACCAGGCATGCCTGGCCTGCAACAATAAAAGCAGGGCAATTGACCGATTGTGTATAATGATATTGGCGCTCACAAAAAAAACAAAACAATATCCAGTCTTACAGGAGGGCTAGAAAATGAACCAGGGCATAAAAATCCGCTGGGGCTGGCTGAAGCTCATGTATGCCTACACCATCATCACTGCAGGCCTGGTTGGGCTTGGAATGATCATCCTGCCAGGTCAGACGCAATCTTTGCTCGGCTGGCCAGCTGAAAAATCGTTCACCTTTGGGGTCACCGCCAGTGTCTTAGTAGCCTTCGGAATATTATCGATCTTCGGCTTGCGCTCGCCCCTGAAGTTTGTTCCAATACTTTTCATGCAGCTATGCTATAAAACGGTGTGGTATATTGGCGTCATTTTACCGTGGCTGGTCAGCGGGCGGTTTCCCAGTTATGCCATGGCATCTGCACTATTTTGGCTGACTTTTATCATAGGGGATCTGATCGCCATACCGTTCCCTTACGTATTCGCGAAAGAGAAATAGATCGTTGTTTACATTACCCTCTTCAGGCGGAGGGGAACGCCGGGCTTGCCCATCCTACCTTAAGTTCAGATCTTTGGAACCTGGCGGAGGTAATGGCTCATTCGTGAACCCAGATCGCATTTAAAGCTAAGGGATCCTTTCTCGAATGGCGTTATTCATGTATCGCGGATTCTTTCCGTGGATAGTTTACCAGGCCCGGGGTCGGGTTTTGCATGCGAAGCCAACCTGCTCAACCCATCCCTTCTTATGTAGATGAATGATGTAGTGTCATGGCGAGCAGGTTGTTCTTTATGAAAAATCCAGCACATAATCCTCATATCCAGACTATGCAGGCATGTTGCAGATGACCAGCTAACCCAGGCCTCCCCCAGATCCACCTTTCTGGGATTTAGGGGAGGCGGAAGCTTAATCACTGATCATGCTTAACGAGTAATCGGCAGACAGAAAAATGGTTTGTAGAACCGGTCTCTACTTTTTACTTACTGGCTATGTGCCCTTGTTGTCCTATATTCTCTACTTCTCCTCCAGCCACAGCTCCATGAACCACTTCACCCCAAAATGGGTGATGGTATACCCCTGCACGCGCGGGTTGACCAGGATGTAATCGGTGGAATGGTCGATCGGGATAGAAGCATGATCCTCCATCAGCATCACCTCAGCCTGGTTATACAGGTTCAGCCTCAGGGTTGGGTCAAGCTCGGTGCGGGCTTTCTCAAGCAATGCATCCACTTCGGGGTTGGAGTACCCCGAGACGTTGATATCACTCTCACTATGGAACAAGATGTCCAGGAAGTTCGACGGGTCAGGATAATCGGCGCCCCAGCCGTACAGCACCATGTGCCCGTGCCCGGCGTGCGCCGCAGCGGTGAAGTCCATGGGGTCGAGGTACTCGATCTTGACCTCGATCCCCACATCCCGCCACATCTGGATCAGGGCATCCGCCCACGGATCGCTGTCACCTGCATAGCCCGACACACTCAAGGTGAGGGTCGGCATATTCCCGGCGTACTTCGACTTCGCCAGTGCATCCCGGGCAGCCTGTGGGTCGAAGGCTTGCGGCTCGAATTCAGTGTAACCAGGCATTCCGGGTGGCAGGATCGAATCGGCCCGCACGTACCAGTTTTCCAGGAACTGCTCCACCATGTGATCTTTATCGATCGCCAGGGTAAGTGCCAGGCGCACGTTCGGGTCATCCATGGGTGGCAGGGTGTTGTTGAGCATGACGAAACTGGTGCTCATGCCACTCCCACTCAACAGCTGGTCATGCATGGGGTGGTCAGGGGCTTGCAGCTCTTCCAGGTCTGCCCAGGAAGGGTAGGCAAGGTCAGTGGTTCCAACCTCGTAATAACTCATCTCCGTGCCAGGGGCATCGGTGTTGTAGGCCATGTAGCGGATCTGGGCGGGTGCATGGTAGTTGTCGTTGCGCTCAAAGGTGATCAGCTCGTCTTCCACCAGCTCCTTCAAACCATACGGGCCACTGGCATTCGGGTGGAACATCCACTCATCAGGGTCGGCCTCCACGGCTTCCTTCTGCAACACGTAGGCGACAACGTAGCCCAGCTTAGCCAAAAAGTATTGCACCGGGCTCACCAGGCTCACCTGCAGGGTCTGGTCATCGATGACCTTGACACCGCTGAGCTCATTTGCATCGCCCGAGAGCATCTCCTTGACGCCCACGATATCACCCAGGTAAGTGCTGGCAGTGGGAGAGTCGTTTGCCGGATCGGCGGCTCGCTCCCAGCTGTACTTCACATCTTCAGCGGTAAGCGGGCTGCCGTCCTGGAAAACCAGACCGCTGCGGAGCGTAAAGGTGTACACCGACCCATCGGCGTTGGTCACCCAGCTTTCGGCCAGGTCACCGATGATCTGGTTATCAGGGGTCATGCGGACCAGGCCGCTATACAGCAAACCGACGTAATCGCCACCGTTGGTCTCGGCGATGGCTGGGTCAAGGTCTTCTGGTTCCGGATCGTAGCCAAGCATCAGCAAAGTCTCGCTCACCGGCAAACCGTACATCGTCGCGGAAGAAAGGCTGAGGGTCGAATAGATACTGTGAAACATATCAAGCTGGCTTTCACTTATATGACCAGTGCCAGACGAGGCCAGGAAAAGGTATTCCATGCTCCCCTTATAAGTGAACAACAACTCACCATTAAAAGTCTCTGGTCCTGAACCTTTACAAGTGAATAGAGTCCGCTGGATTGTCGAGCCATCTGCCAGAGTGAGGTCTTCCTGCTCATCCACCGTATAGGCAGTGTAGTCGTCAAAGATGGACTGGCACAGGCTGGTGATGGCCTCATCCAACGTCTCCTTTTCTTCTGTAGAGAAGGCTCCTCCGAATAACCTGGAGGTACCCATATTCGATTCAAACACCACCCAGCCTGACCCTTCATCGGTGACTTCCCAGTTATCGGGGATGATGAGTGAATAGCCCAGGTCTGATGAGTAAAACCCTTGCGGCGTTGGAGTGGCGGTTGGATAGGGTGTGCGGGTGGGCGTGGGAGTAATGGTCGGTGTCAGTGTGGGGGTGGGTGTCTGCGTGGCGGTAGCTGTGGCTGTGGCACTCGCTGGGGGGGTGGCAGATGCCGTTGCCAATGGTGCAGCGGCTTTGCCTCCGCATCCGCTGAGGAAACTGAGCAGGAGGATGGCGATCAACAGGTGCTTCATGGGTTTTGTCTCCTTCTTCTCGAAAGGATGAGCAGCACAATAGCTGCTGTGGCGGCCAGGAAAACGGCAACAATTGCCAGGACAATGATATAAGCTGACTTGATCCCCTGGCTGGAAGCAACATCTGGTGGCAGCTGTTCGCTAGCCTGCACTGCTGCGGTCGGGCTGCCTTGTGGTACAGGAGTCAGGCTGGGTGGGATGGGTGTGGATGTGTAGGAGGGGGGGTTGGTGGGTGTAGCGGATGGGCGAACTGCAGACGTCCACAATGCCATGGTGGGAACCGCAGTGCGTGTGGCATCGCTTTTTACCTGGGTGGGCTGGGCTGCATAGCCCAATGAGATGCGCCACTCTGCTTCGATCCCGTCGGTGTCCTTGCCGTACACCTGTGCTAGGGCTTTGTCGATCTTGTTACCATTCTTGATCGAGTCCAGCAGCTCCGATATCATCTGCGAGCCGTAAGTATCGATCATATACGTCACGACTATCCCGCTGTGCGCATAGGCCAGGTTGGCTTCTGCCGAATCGGATGAAAAACCACCCTCCAGGGTCCGCAGAGGTGGCAGGCTGCTGCCTTCCAGGGCAGTGGTCACCAGGTCAAGGTCATACTCAGACGTAGCACCTTCGGCATAGGTAGCCAACCCTTCACTGAGCCAGGTGGGCAGCCACATCCCCAGGCAGTTGAATGTGGCAGCGTCGGTAACCAGGTGGGCCAGCTCGTGGGGGATCACATCACGTGCCCAGTCCACCTCTCCCGGTGCAATGGCCATCATACTGCTGTTGAACTCGGGGTAGGCAATGCCCCCGGCCCATTCCGAGGCATGGATATCCACTTCCAGCAGCTCGTCAGTGGTTGGGTAAATTGTCAGCCAGATTGGTCCGCTGGGCCGTATCCCCGCATTGTTTGCCATGCGGTCCAATGAGCGGGTGGCGATTCCCAACAAGGTCTGCCCAAAGGAGTTATCTCCCACATACCACTGCAGGTTCACCTGGTCGTCGGTGAGCAGGTTCCAATCTTTGCGGGTGTCACTCACCAGGTAAGTCTGCTCGTCAGTGAGCAGGGTATTCCCCGCCGCGTCGGAGATCTCCCATTGCCAGGTCACTTCTACACCCGGAGGCAGCACTCCGCTGAGCGTGAAGTCCCACTCCCACTGGGTATCCTGGCGAAAGGCCGGGGTAATGTCCATCACCTGCTGGGCTACTGAAGATTGGCAGCTTGTGCCGTTGGTGTAGTATAGCAACTTGATGTTTTCGATCTTAGCGCTGCTGCTGGCTGAAAGCTTGAAAATCAGCATGTTCGGGAAATCTGAGATGACCTGATTTTGTGACACGGTGATAGTGGAGGAAGCCAGGCAACTGGTCGGGGTACTGATGGCGAGGAGAAAAAGAATAATAATGGATAGGTATATTAACCTTTTCATGTGCTACCCCTCTGATGATTTTAAAATTAATGCTGCTCTAATGTTTAATTCTACACCTTAACCATTTTAACGAGGTGAGAATTGACCAAGCCTTTTGAACATAGTTTCGTCCAAGAAATGCCAGTCGGAAGAAGAGCTCCATAAGAAAGATCGACTGGTGAGACCGAAATGAAGACACTATCCGAGAAGTGACATAACAAAAGCGTATCCTTCTACCTAAATTCTTAAAATTCTATTAATCATATATTAATAATTATGATATAATCTAATTGAAAGGGGGTTACAGAAATTAGCAAATGACTCAGCGTCATATCCAATAATCAACGAAAATCCATTCCTGGAGCGATTCAGCATGGATGAACAACCTAAAAATATTCTTCATTCATCAAGGAGGGAGATCATGAAGCATTTTAGAGTTTCTATCGTCCTCGTGACCCTGGTGGCACTGTTCTTGGGGGCATGCGGACCCGCAGCAACACAACCAGCTGAAACAGCTGCCGTTATTCCACCCACCGAAGCACCAACCAATACCCCGCTTCCCAGCAATACACCCTTGCCGACCGATACGCCCACCCCTGTCCCAACCAGCACGCCGACCCTTGTTCCGACAGATACGCCCACACCAACCAACACGCCGACCATCACCCCCACACCTGGGCCGTTTACATTCTTCGATGACTTCACCACGAACAGTGGCGGTTGGGAAGAATGTGATGAGCTGTGCAAGTGGGAGAACGGCACGTTGATCGTAGGGCCTTTCCCGCCAACTTCCAACTTTCATACGTATGCCTGCACAGGCTGCGGTGAGGCGCAATACTACAAAATCGCCGTAGACTCAACTTTCGTTGAAGGCCAGGTTGATCGTTTCTTCGGGGTATACGTGGGCGATGCGAACGGTGAGCAGTATTACCTGGGTATCTCACCCTGGCAATACTATATCGTGGGCAAGCATTATGATGAGGGAGATAGCTGGGATGTGCTGGACTTTCAATGGAGTGGTGCAGTCAAGCCCAGCTACGCCACCAACCACTTCGAGGTAGAAGTGCGGCCGGCCAACAAGGAGAATTACGCTGATATCATCTTCTCGCTCAACGGTCAGGACGTGTATATCGTCTACAGCGTCCCAGTAGTCTCATCGACGGTTGGCCTGGCAATGGATTGGCATGCCGTAACCTCCGCTTATGATAATTGGGAGTATACGGTACTCGAGCCATAATTTATCGCCTAAGCACAGGATTTTTTAATACACATACCTCGCACCAGAAGCCTGGCAGCGAGGTATGTGGCCTGGTTCTCCTAGGATTGGGGTGCCCAATCCCAGAAAAAGTACACCAGTCCTTGCCACTTGCCCCACTTTTCAAAAGTCGCTTGCACCTGTTTAGGGGTAACCTTCTCGCCCCCGTAAAATTCATTCGACACCACCTTTAATGCCCACGAGTCAACGGGTACGTAGTCATAACGCCCAAGTAACATGAGCAGGTTGGCGGCAGCATAACCACCCACACCCTTGATGCCCATGAGCAGTTTGCGTAGCTCGGGGGTCGGAAGGGTGCTGGTCTTATAGGCTTCCAGGTCAAGCTGCCTGGCAGCCACACGCTGAGAGAGCTCAGCCACATAGGGGGCACGGTAGCCCATGCGGCAGAGTTCGATCAGCTCGGCTTCACTTACCTGTGACAGGCGTTCAGGGGTGGGAAAGGTGTGTTGGGCTAGGTCACTAGGGAGGGGCTCACCGTAGCGTGTGGTGAGCTCGCGGCACATGCGCAAGGTATGCCTCCACAGCGTGTTGGTGGTGAGGATGGTGCGGATGACATCTTCGAACAAGGTTGGTGAACGAAGGACCCGACCTGCTTTTCGCTCGACCATCTTGACTAACTTGGGTTCGAGGCGAGCCAGCGTGTAGAATTCCTCCAGGTCTTGCTCCAGGGCCAGCATCCACGGTATCACTTGTGATAATTCCGCCTGCTCGACCGGCGTAAGTGGAGAGGAGGTATCCACCCGCAAGATGTCAGCATCAGCATGCACCGTAAATTGCAATACTTTACCCGAGCCCAAGCGGATAACATAGGCAAGCCCGCGTTCTGTAGTCTCGCTGAAGGGCGTCATCTGGAACCAGCCGTGAGAGTGGATCACGGCGGGGAGGTTGAAGGAGGCTGGGGCAGGGAGGTTGAAGGTCATAAGGTGTTCCTTTCACGATCTAATGGTTGAGGACGAAGCGCGAATATCCAAAGCAGGTCGATCGCTGTGGTGTATGAGCTTAGATGGTGGGCTATCGCCCCAACATCATTCCGCCTGGTGCACCCGCAGCAAGAACCCCTCTACCATCGCTTCGGGGGATTCTGGTAAGATGTCGCCGAGGAAGCTCAACACGCCCAACAGAGGCGAATCCATTATGTAGTTCATCGGATCCATGCCGACTTCCTCCGATTTATCCAGGTTGAAGGTTGCAGACAACTGTTGCTTCACTTGCTCGATATGCGGAGCAAGCACTTGTTGCCCAGTCGGGTCGTCCAGCCACTCACGCAGGGTCGAATCGCGGTTTAGCAGGCTGGGCAGCTCAAGCGTCGATTGGAGAGTGATGGTTTGCATGCAGCGGATATATGCAGAGGAGCTGCCAATCAGGATGTCAAACTCGCCATTTTCGGTGATCCACCTACGGTAGCCGGGGTGGAAAAAGGCGAAAGCCCGGAAATCGAGTGTGACGCTGACCGTCTTCGTTTCACCTGGCTGCAGCTCGATCCTGGTAAAACCCTTCAGCTCCTTGTGTGGGCGCACCAGGCTTGATTTTCGATCGTGGACATACACCTGGACGATCTCTTTGCCCGGCACGGCCCCGGTGCATAAGGCAGCTTTCTCTTCCAGGGTCATCTTGCTGATCAGGTCATCAATCTTAGTCACGGTGTTTTCACTTGTTCGTCTAAATATGTGCAGATTTATGGTCACGCAAGAAGTTGAGTAATTATCGTTTATTGGAGTGCTGCTGCTATGCAGCGAATTATATAACGAATGGTGGGTAGTCGCTGGTCAGCCTGTGTTCTGGGCTAACGAGGTGTTATACCAACAGGCAGAAGTTCTTTTGCACAGAATTGCCATGTTTTACGTATAGAATCGTAGTAGATGATGCGAGCCCTGGGATGTTACATTGTACGCCACCAGTTATATACGTTGCAGCTGGCTTGAGTTTGTCTATTGGGTCCAAAGTGGTTCGTCAGGATGGCAATATGGCGCAGGATGAAGATCGGAGCAAGCAAATTACCGGTGGTGAAGGGGGTAGCACTGGTGAGTCTACCAAATCGTTATCAGCGGGTGATGATAAGGTGCTGGGCTGGCCGCAGTGGACGGCGTACGCAGCTGTGATATGGTCCTTGCTGTATGCCGTGTTGGGGCTATACTGGGAGGCGAGCGGCAAGGGTTTCCCTTACTCCCCAGCACTGGTGGATAGCGCCACGGGACCACTAGCCACAATGTTTGGCCCAGCCATCGCCTGGATGATCGTGATCGGGGCTGGCCTCCCAGCTGTGGCATTGGGCATCTTGATGTTACGCGGGGTAAAGAGGCCCAGGCTTCTCATTATCTTTGCTGGAGCTGGGCTAGCCGCAGTGTTGCTGCTGTTCACGACCGATCTTACATTACTGGTCTCGCTGGCCTATATCCCCTATGTGATTGTGGCATTAGTCAGGGGATCTGCGTTTGGTCAGGCCTTCATGCAGGGACTGATGCAGTCCGGGTGGATAATGGGGCACCAGCTGGTGTGCCTGGCAGGCGGGTTCCTGTGGCTGGCGGCAACCGTCAGCTATGCACGCCGGAGCTCAGAGGCTTGCATGTATTGTGGACGGCGAGAGGGCCAAGAGGGGTGGACAAGCCCAAGCAAGGCTGCCCGCTGGGGCAGGATTGCCGTGTATATAGCCATGATCCCTCCAATCGTTTATGCATTTACGCGTTATGCCTGGGCATTGGGAATCCCTTTGGGAATGACCGCTGAGCATTTAAAGCAGGGTCAACAAAGTGGGATGTGGGTCTCGGGCTTGTTCCTGGCGAACGTAGGATTGCTGGGGGCTGTGCTCATGCTCGGCCTGGTGCAGCGCTGGGGTGAGGTGTTCCCGCGCTGGGTGCCTGGCCTGGGTGGTCGGCGTGTCCCCATGGCGTTGGCGGTGGTGCCAGCTTCGATCATGTCGGTGTTATTTTTGGTGGGTGGGATTAATATCCTATCGGCTTATTCACAGATGGCCAATGCAGCGGTAGCCACCGGGGACAATATCTGGGTCATGGTTAGCCCGACATTCCTGTTCACAATTTGGGGGGCAGCGCTGGCACTGGGGACATTGGGGTATTACTACCGGCAGCGCGGTCCATGCGGCAAGTGCGGACGAGGGGAGTAAGGAAGCAGGGTAGGTCTTCCAAGGCAGGATAAAGCATTGAATCCCCCGCTCCCGCCCAAAATTCGTGCAGGTGGCCCGCCCAAAAATCGTGCAGGTGGCCGCCTGGCTTCCTCGAAAACCGGTGCAGATTCCGCAATCACATCAAAAAGGTGTTGGGGCTTCCGAAGGAGCGAAGGTTGACCTATTTGGCTAATCAACGGATAGGTCAAAAATTTCGCAAGTGAACTCAGCTCACGGCTTTCTTCACCAGGGTAATGATTTTCGCCTCTTCAACCGGGGTTAGCTTCTTCAATGCATAGGCAACCGGCCACAATTCCCCATCGTCGAGCTTCGCCTTGTCACTGAAGCCGAGGGTGGCGTACCTGGTCTTGAATTTCTGGGCACTCTGGAAGAAGCAGACCACGTTGCCATCCTTACCATAGGCGGGCATCCCGTACCACGTCCTGGCAGTGAGGCCTGGAGCGTTTGTTTAATGATCTCGTGCAGCCGTTTAGCCATACTGCGATCAGGTTCTGATAAGGCGGCAATTGCTTCCAACACAGCGTTCTCCGCTTCAGCGGCGTCTGCGTGCGCTTTCAGCTCCTTGGTGCGCGCCTTCATGGCAGCACGCTCTTCAGCAGTAAATCCGGTGGATGACTTGTTGCTCGTGGTGGTGGATTTCGTCTGGTTCATAATTTACTCCTCCCGATCATATTGTTCTATTCGCGTTACTAACGCAGCCAACGCAAAATAGATAATATTTATCGAATTTAGAGTATTTTAGAAGTTATCATTGGATCTGTCAAGATTTGGTGATTAAGGCTTGATAAACAATATGCCCTGCTGTCCACTATCTTCCAGGTTTGAACGGTGCGCGCCCCTGCGATTATAATCACAGGCATGACAAACCACCTCACGCACGAGTCAAGCCCCTACCTGCTACAGCATGCCAGCAACCCAGTGGATTGGTATCCATGGGGTACTGATGCCCTGCAGAAAGCCAGGCAAGAGGATAAACCCATCTTCCTCAGTATCGGGTACGCGGCTTGCCACTGGTGCCACGTGATGGCGCATGAATCCTTCGAAGATGCTTCCACTGCATCTGTGATGAATGCCAGCTTTGTTTGCATCAAGGTGGACCGGGAAGAGCGGCCCGACCTGGATAGCATCTACATGAACTTCCTGGTCAGCACCACCGGGCAGGGTGGCTGGCCGATGAGTGTATTCCTCACCCCGGATGGCAAGCCATTTTTCGGCGGCACTTACTTCCCGCCAACACGCCGCCATAACCTGCCAGCCTTCAGGGAAGTGCTCGAGACGGTTGCCAGGCTCTGGCGAACTGACCGGGAAGGGATCCTGTCCAGCAGCGAGAACCTGGCCCACTCCCTGATGACCCAGGATAAGCCAGGCTCGGCCGGAAAGTCCATCGACCCATGGCTGCTCAGCGAAGCCCTGCAGGGGATAAACCGGGGGTATGACTGGCAGAACGGGGGTTGGGGAGGGGCACCCAAGTTCCCCCAGCCGATGACTATCGAGTTTTTGCTGCGGCAGGCATCGCGGGGGAACCAGGCCGGCCTGGAGATGGCCATACACGCATTGCGGGCCATGGCCAGGGGTGGCATGTATGATGTGCTGGGTGGGGGCTTCGCCCGCTACTCGGTTGAACCCAGCTGGATGGTCCCGCATTTCGAGAAGATGCTGTACGATAATGCCCAGCTGGCGCTGGTCTACCTGCACACCTACCAGCTGACCGGGGAGGTCGCATTCCGGGAGGTGTGCGAGGCCACCCTGGATTTCATCCTGCGGGAGATGACCCACGCAGTTGGAGGCTTCTTTTCCAGCCTGGATGCTGATTCGGAAGGCGAGGAGGGCAAGTATTACCTGTGGACGCCTCAAGAAATCCGGGAAGCCTTCCAGTTTACCGATGAGGCTGAGCTATTGATCTCGGCATATGGTGTAACGGAGGATGGTAATTTTGAAGGGAAAAATATCCTGCGCCGGGTGATGACCGATGAACATCTCGCCAACAAGTTCCAGGTGGATGCGAGCACAATCGCAAGCCAGATGCAGACATTGAGCAAGCGCTTATTTGACGAGCGCGGAGAAACGGGTGCGCCCGGCGACCGATGACAAGGTGCTGGTCTCCTGGAATGCACTGGCGCTGACCGCCCTGGTGGAAGCCGGGAAAGCCTTGGACCGAGCTGATTATCTGCAGGCTGCTATGCGCAATGCGGATTTTATGCTTGGACACATGCTCAAAGATGGCAGGCTGAAGCGCTCCTGGCGGGCGGGCGAGGCAAAGCAGGCAGCTTTCCTGGAGGATTACGCTGGCCTGGGGCTGGGCCTGCTGTCGTTGTACCAGGCGGACCCCGATCCCCGCTGGTACCAGGCTGCGGTAAACCTGCTTGAGCAAATCATGGTACATTTCCGCGACCCAGCCAGTGGATTTTTCGACACATCCGACAAAGAAGAAACCTTGCTTTACCGCCCGCACGACCTGCAGGATAACGCCACCCCGTCTGGCAATGCGCTGGCAGCCATGTTGCTGCTCAAGATGACTGCTTATGAAAGCAGCTCAGACTGGCAATCTGTGGCGCAAGGGATGCTGGAGGCGAACCTTAGCATGATTTTGCGGTATCCAACAGCTTTTGCACAGTGGCTGTGTGCAATCGATTTTGCCCTCGGACCAGTTCACCAGGTGGCCATCGTGGGTGATCTGGATGAACCACTTACCGGAGCACTTTTGCAGACTGTGTACAGGGGGTACCATCCGTGCCTGGTATTGGCGGCTTCTACCTGGCCGCCAGCAGTCGGCGGACCGGCACTTCTAGCCGAGCGCCCGCTGCTGGGTGATAAGCCGACTGCTTATGTCTGCCAGGGATTCGTATGCCAGCAGCCGACAAATGACCCCCAGGTGCTGCTCAGGCAACTCACGTGAGAGGTGTGCTGGCCTGATCAATACCCAGCCATGCGATTGGTCGGTTGGTTTATAACCCAATAAAGAAATTATGATCCAGCCTGCATCCAGCGGATGGCATTCAGGATGTTAACGCTCTGCAACACCAGCTGGGTCATCATATTCACCCTGAAATCGCAATCAAGCTTCCCGGGTGTCTCGAAGGTATAAGCTCTTTTTGCTAGGCCTTTGGAATAAAGCATCCCATCGAAGGCGTGATCGCGGGCATTTGAAAGGATCAAGCCGTGCTCATCGGTGACACACCCTTCAATTTCTCCATTCATCCAGGGCGGGATGCAGGTCTTAGCGAAACCGCATACCGCGTGGTAAAAATCCAGGTTTTCCTTGCCTAAGCCATACATATAGAATTTTTCACGATCACTATCTTCGTGCAGGGTGATGACTGCCTCAAAGGGTGCGAATTTCATCGCATCCTGGTAAAAGGTTTGTACCTCGGCGTAATTCTTACTCGACAATGTCTTGCCGTAGATGGCGTTGAGGTCGCGCATGTCAGCATCAAAGCGCTGGCGCAGGTCGAAGCCTGTGGGGTTGATCATCGGGTAGACTACGAAGCGATACTGCTTCGGCAGGTCGCGTACAATCATATCCAGGATCTTCAGGATGCAAAGCGGACCAGCAATTTCATTCCCGTGAATGCCTGAAACGATGCAGATCGTGTCTTTGAGGGTAGGGTGGATCACCAGACGATAGAGGGGATAAGTCATCCCCGTGCGTCTTGAAGTCTCGGAACCGATGATCTCCATTGGCAGCTTATGATGACGAGCTTCGCTTATCAACGTCCAGAGGAACTTCTCGTAAGAGTAATACTCCTGGTTTATGACCATGTGCTCATTGGCAGACATTCCCTCTTCACCATCCTTCCCTATGGCGATATCCCCGCTATTCCTGCTTTGATGACGGTCTATCTGGGAATTTTCAAACTTTATGGTTGTTTCATTATAGCACTATATTTCACAAATGCAATCGGGATTCTATTCGGATTTCTGATGGAAAATCAATCGAATCGCTCTAGCTTATGGTATTTATGATATAAACGAATGACTAACCAGGATTCGCAATTCATGTCAGCCTCCGCCCAGGTTACTACCCAGCAGGTATGGTTATGCACAGGCTTCCTTCTCGCTGTGGATGTCGTGTTGGCTATATTGGCCAGGCGTTTCATCAGCCGCACGTATTTCAAGCACCTGCGTTTCACGCTGGCAGGTTTGGCGGCAGTATTCTTTTTCCTGGTCTGGGCGAGTGCCATGGCATGGGCCTGGGAATGGTTCTACAGCCATATCTTCCCTGACTGGGCGCGATACACACTGCCCCTTGTATTCTGTGTTGGGTATGGTTTGCTTGCCTCTGGTATGGCCTGGCTGTGCCTGCGCTTGCCAGGTGACCCGGCAGTTACCTGGATTGTCCTGGGTGGCGTGGAAGGGCTGCTCAGCCACTTGTATGCCATCTACGGGCTGGGGGCAGCCTCCAAGCCACCCATCATGCAGGATGTTAACCCAGCGGTGGTGTTAATCTTTGCCATCTTCGAAAAAGCATTCTACTGGGAGGTGATCCTGCTGGTTAGCTGGGGGATTTTTAGATTACACACTCGGTCTCATGCAGCTAGAACTGCTGCATGAGAACTCAGAAAATGTATGGGATGAACATTTTTGTGCGTTGCTTATATTCCTGATAGCTCTGCCCGAAGTTGGCCAGGTTTTCGCGTTCTTCAAGTAAGGCAGTCAGGTATAACATCGCCATCGCTACACTCACCAGGCAAACGGTTAGTACGCTGACCTGTTTGAGGAATACACCCCAGGCAAACAGGAGCAAGGAGGCATACATTGGGTGGCGAATGAAGCGGTAAGGTCCCTGGCTTACCAGCTGAGTGGTCTTCTCGAAACCGAGGCGATTGGGATCCTGCACTGTAGCGTCGGGCTTTCCGAATTTCCGCAGTGTCATAACTGCGCTGATTACCAGGATAGCAGAGGCAAGCAATAATCCCCATGACAAAAGCTGCGGAATTGAGAGAGGGTTTTTGAGCCATGCCCCAGCATTCAGCACTACCAACCCAAGGATGATTTCGAAGGCAAAGAAGCGAGGGAATCCATGCCGTTTCGGATCAGCTAATGCATGCCACGATAGAACCACCAAGCCGACTGACCCGAGCAGGAAAATGACCAGCTGTGCCATGGTGAGCAATAAATCCACCTACTGTGCAGATCCTATCTCTAGCCGTTGAGCCAGAGCGAGATATTTCTCATGGATACCTTCACCAATCTCTTCCTGCTCTATCTTATCAAAATCGTCATTGACCTGGGATTGTTGATCCACAGGGATGACCTTGTCAGCCATTGGGAACAAGATAAAATCTTCCTTCTGGATGTGCTGCCTGAGCAACTTCGTATAACCGAGGGCATTGCTGACAATCTCTGCTTTTGCATCTGCTTTACCGCTCCCTACTTGTTCAGCGGCCTGGCGCATAAGGCGGGTCAGCCGCCGGCCTTCTTCATGCTCCGCCAGCATGACCGCGATCGGACCGGCGTCGGATGGCAGTCCTGAACGGACCATTGCAGGAAATAACACGCCTTCTTCCTTCCGATGGTGGCAACCATCTGCAAAGCCCTTGATAAAATCTGCTGTTTCGATGAAATACTCATGGGGTACCGGTTCGCTACTGCCAAGCCGGGTGGCGGCTTTCTCCATGGCAATCAAGACCCGCATGATCACCCGGTGTTCATCCATTAAAACCTGAGTAGCTTTCATGACCATTCTCCTGTACGCAATTTTTAGAGTATTATATTTCGATTATCTCTACCGCTGGGCTTGAATTGATAAAAGGCAGGTAAGAAAATTACTTGGCTTAAAATTTGTAGAGACGCTGCGGTCAAGCGTCTCTACAAACACCAACGAGAGGAGGAAGGAAAATGGCCAGGGAATCTAAGTATTTACTCTTGTCCAGGGCTTAACGAACGCATTCCTGGACGAGGCGGTCTGCCATCCCGTAATATTTTTCGTGTAATTCTGCCCCGTTTGCTTCACGCTCAAAGCGATCAAAAGCCTCAATCAACCTTATTTGTTGCTCGGGTGGGATGATCTTCTCCACCATCGGGAACAGGGCATGGTCTTCTTTGTACATATGCCGGCGTAGTAAGCTCACATAAGCTAGCGCACTCAGTATGACCTGATCGCGGGCATTAATATCGCCTGACTGGTATCGGTCGATCACCTGACGGAGCCTTTGTGCCAAGCGGCGCCCTTCTTCATGCTCAGCCAGGATGGTGGCAATCGGACCAGAATCCTGCGGCATCCCATTTTCGATCAAGACTGGTAACAGGACCTGCTCTTCTTTTTTATAATGGTAGCTATCATTGAAGCCATGAATCAGGGTGGAAGTACCACTGAAGAATCGCAGGTACACATCTTCACCGCGGCTCAGGCGACTGGCGGCTTTTTCCAGGGCGGTCAAAACACGCTCGATCACCCGATGTTCTTCCATGAGGATTTCAGTTGGTCTCATATATCGTCCTCCCATCTGTTGAGACTGATAAGCATAAAAGAAATAATTGGCTGTCACAATCTCCGTACTGGCTGAATAATCATTTGATCAGATGAACTTATTTTAATAACGAATGCAGTTGAATGAACATACAGAATTGTTGGGTTTCTGAAAAAAAGATACACCTGCAGTTCCAGGTGCGAATGAGTGGAGGCACCCACCTCTAAACGAATAACGGGTCAAGGTTGCTTGCTGGAAGGTTAAAATCGAGCGGTGAAAATGGCTGGATGGGAACGCCAGGCAAGAAGTACTGAAATTCGAACGCCTTTACTTTCTTGATGGGCTCACGGTACGACTTCTTCCGGAAACCCCCGTTCCAAGTTATCAGTGATCGGCTTAATGACGTACCTGTTGATCGGCCCCTGTGGATCCTGGCTATCGCTGAACCGGTCGTATTTAACTTGAAAGGCAAAGAAATCTGCGGGGTATAAACCAATGATCTTCCCCCAGATAATCCCCTCATAATTATCAATGACTTCAAGATTTTGACTCTTGATCACCTTCAGTGCGAATTCGTCCACCCAGGCGTATTTTTCTGCCTGGGTATGGACTACGATGATCATGGACGGTTCTGGCAAGAAAGGGCTTCTGCGAGCAAATAACCCGGCGTCAATGACCGAAATTACCTGGATGGCAGCCTGCCTGCCTCCCAGGAGTAGAGCATAATATGGCGGGATGGAGGGTGCGGCTTTCTGCCTGGGAAAATAATAATTCTCAATATTGAGTGAGAAACCTTCAGGGAAAAAATCTACTGGCAGGAGCTCAGGGATATGCCCATAGATCTGCCTTAGACCATCGAAAAACTGGTTAAACCAGGTCATGCTCGCTTCAAAGCGGGTTTTATCGCGGTTTTTCATCAGGGCTGCCTCCTGGCGGCTGGCTTACTTTGGGGGTGGGCCTAGTTTCGAGTAATCCACAGTCAGCCAGCGCTCGGGTTTAATGCATACTAAGATATCGCTTTTCCAATTTTCACCCTGGCTGACATCTTTATAATAAGCTTCACCCCCCGCGGCATCGAAGTAACGGAGTGCCATTGCGTGGATATCTCGTTCCAGATCCACCGGTCCGATGGTAAAAGGCCCTTCGACAGAGACATACTTATACATGGGAGGGGTCGGGTCTTGCACGCAAAAGCTGATGCGTTTCGCTTTTTTCAATAGGAGGGCTTTACGGGTCTTCGCGCCTGTCCAGATGCACACATCACCACCGGGTTGGTAGTTATACCAGACAGGCACGCTTAGCGGTCCCCGGCCCTCCTCGGGGATGCTGATGATACCCACCCACGCTTCAGTCAGGAAAGCTTCCCGTTCTTCAACAGTCATTTTCGTTTCCATCATACCTCCAGGACTGCCACTTAGTGAACGAAGTACTTGTTACCTTACTGGGTACCCATCGAATGCAGACGCCGAACGACATCGGGAATAACTGCCTGCTCAATATCCGACTTGGTTGCATGATGGGAACTACAGATATTATACAATATAGGCAGGAAGTGATCTGTGATCACGAGTTTGTTTTTTTCAGCTTTCCTGGTGGATTACCGTTGTGGTCTACAGTGAGACTGTACATTGCTCATTTTTAGATTAAAATCGATCCATCTTTACAATGGAGAAGATATCCATTGATTATTTTCTGGCTCTCGTGTGAATACACGGATGGTGGTGACACATGGCTGATCATATACGACCTGTATCGATAATCATAGCTCCCATTCAGGTGTTAGAAGGTGCTGGGGTCTTACTTAAACGCTCGATCGCTACCCGCACACTCGATTACCTGGACCCGTTCCTGTTGCTGGATCATTTCGGCTCGGATGACCCGGCAGATTACCTGGCTGGCTTCCCGATGCACCCGCATCGGGGCATCGAAACGGTCACCTACATGCTGGCTGGGGAGGTTGACCACAAAGACAGCCTGGGCAACCAAGGCAGTATCCGCGGCGGTGATATCCAATGGATGACGGCCGGCAGGGGCATCATGCACGAAGAAATGCCCAAGCCGTACCAGGGAAAAATGGAGGGCTTTCAGCTGTGGGTGAATCTACCGGCCCGGTTGAAAATGAGCGCTCCACGCTACCAGGACATCGCCTCGGCAAACATCCCTGAGGTGACACTGGCTGATGGGATCAAAGTCCGCCTGATCGCCAGCCACCTGGGAGAAAGGACGGGAGCGGTGACCGATATCTATGCCGACCCGACCTACCTGGATGTGAGCCTGCCAGCCGGAGCAAAATTCACACACGATGTCACCGCTGGGCACAATGCCTTCGCTTACCTGTTCCGCGGTGAGGCCCAATTTGGCAGACCCCCTTCCCAGGTGAATGCCCCGCAGCTGGTTATTTTCGGCGATGGCCAGCAGGTGCAGGCTCAGGCGAGCGACCAGGGCGCCCGGTTTCTATTGGTTTCGGGGCAGCCACTGGGTGAACCAATTGCACGCTATGGCCCTTTCGTGATGAACACACGGGCAGAGATCGAGCAGACATTGAAGGAACTGCGTGAAGGAACGTTCATAAAGGAAAGCTGACAGGTTACAGCAATTAGCTTTCGGCAACCAGCCTAAGTAGCCAGAAGTCGACAATCAGCCCTGCCTGATGCTGTAGATAGCGGGATAATGTTCAGGCTCAGGCAGCGAAACCCCGGGCTAACGCAGATTGGAAGCGATATAGTCCTCGACCAGCTTCTCCAGCACCGAGAGTGGTACAGCTCCCTGCAGTAGCACAACATCGTGGAATTCGCGTAGATCGAAACGATCGCCTAGTCTCTGCTCCGCCCGCTTACGTAGCTCACGGATCTTCAGCTCACCTATCTTGTACGCTAGCGCCTGACCTGGCCAGGCGATATAGCGGTCGATCTCGTTGACGATGTTCAATAAGGTCGAGGAGGTATTTTCCACCAGGTGGTCGATGCCTTGTTGGCGGGTCCAACCCAGGGCATGCATGCCGGTATCCACCACCAGCCGGCAGGCACGCCACATCTCGTAGCTCAGGCGACCGAAATCAGAGTAAGGGTCAGTGTAAAAGCCCGCTTCCAACCCCAAGCGCTCGGAGTATAATGCCCAGCCTTCGACATATGACTGGTAGCCGGTGTAACGTCGGAACATCGGCAGGTCGGCCAGCTCAGCTTGCAATGCCAGCTGCAAGTGATGCCCTGGTACAGCTTCGTGCAGAGATAGGGCTTCAATCTCGTAAAGTGGCCGTGAAGGCAGGTCATAGGTATTGACGTAATACATGCCAGCCCGGGTGCCATCACCCAAACCGGGGCTGCAGTATGCAGCTGTCTCGCCTGGTGCGGCGTAATCCGGCACCGGGCGGATGCCGTAGGGCAGCCTGGGCAGGGTTTTGAATAAGCGCGGCAGCTCTCCGTCCATGCGTTTAAGGACCAGGGCGGTTTTTTCTAGCAATGCTTCAGGGGTGCTCACGTAGAAGCGTGAATCAGTACGCAGGAATTCCAGGAAGCCTGCCATTGAACCTGTCCAACCGGTTTTCTTGATCACCCCATCCATCTCGTCACGGATGCGCTTCACCTCATCCAGGCCAATCTGGTGAACCTGCTGGGCTGTAAGGTGCAGCGAAGTGTAGTAATAGATGCGGTGGGAATAAAATGCCGCGCCATCCGGCAGGTCAGTGGAGGCGATGCTCTCCCGCGCAGCCGGCTGGTATTCATTTTTGACGAACTCCCGCAGGGCCTGGTAGCTGGGGACGATCGAGCGCAGGATCGCTTTTTGTGCATCATCCACCAGACGTTTCCGGTCAGCGTCTTTGAAATGCTCAGGCAAATGGCGGAAAGGCTGGAAGAAGACGCTCGTTTTAGGGTCGGTGACGATATGTGCGGTGAACTGCGGGTCGATATCCTCGAGGGTGCACTGGGTTGGCAGGTAACCGGTGCGGAGACCCAGGCGCATGAGCTCAATATTCTCCAGGGTGTAGGTTTTAAATGCTTCCAGGCGCGAAATATAATTCGCATAGTCTTGCGGCGTATTGAAAGGCATGATCTGGAAGCCATCCGGAAACAACAGGTGGAAACCACCCGTGCGGGAGACAGGTAGCCTGTGGGTATTGAACCCAATCTCGGTAATCTCATTCTGCACCAGGTGCTGGAACAATTCATAGTTTAGCCGGTCTTGTGGAGCCAGATCTTGCCGGTCAATCGACTGCAGGCGGGCATAAAAGGCGATTAACTGGTCACGCCAGGCATAGATCGCCTCATCGGTTGCGGTGGGTAGGCGGTCGTTGTAACGCTGCTCACCCACATAGCTGGCCATAAGTGGGTCAAAACGCATCCAGGCATCCCAATGATCCTGGAACAACTGGTGTAGGGTTGAGGTGGATTCGGTCATATTGAGCTCCTTTGGCAGCATGAGGGTGGATGTATTGATTATGCCACAGAATAGTACTCCGAAGGATGGCTAAAACCAGTCCCGGTTTTCCTGCTGCTCGAAAATCTGATAAGATATCAGCATTAGAATAAACCTCACGCAGCAGCCAGGAGCGGAAAATGAGTTTACCTGAACCGGCAAAAAAAGACAGCGATCAATTATCACCGGGGCAGCGCCGGGCTGGCTTGTACAGCGCTTTCTTGATGCTGGTACTGCTCGGGTACTTCCTTTACCTTCAATGGACAAACTCAGAGTTCTTTACCGATGAATTCAAGTGGCCCGAGATGCTGGCGTTGTATGTACCCATCCTGCTCTCCATGGCACCCCCCATCCAGCGTTACTTCACCGGCAGGCGCGAGTCATCTCACCTGCTGGAGGCCGTAGCTGATTTTTCGCTGGCAATTGGCTCACTGGTGCTGTGGATCGTTTTCCCATTTGACTTTTCGCACCTGGCCGACCCCCTACCTGCTAATGTCCAATTTCTTGTCAGCTGGATAAACGATAATATCGCCAGGATCATCTTGCTCCTGCAGGTGATCATAGGGGGCTTGTCGGGTATTGCCCAGCTGCGGGATTATTACCGGGTGAAAAGAAAAGCAACTACACCAGCTGAACCCCCCGGCTAATTGAATAGCATTTTCAAAAGTGTACTTGGTGCGAGAACGACAGAGCTATCTTTCCAACAAAATAAATATTCCCGCAGCCAGGGCGAGGATGGGCGGATCCTGCTTGAGGTAGTGTGGAGTGAACCAATGGCCCCAGTGAGTTAGCCAGGTTCGCTCACAAATTTCAGCTATGTATATTACCAGATGCCTGGTATTAGCTTATATTTGACCTCTTGAGCATACTCCTGATATCCAACGAGCTCCCTTTGCAGCATGCGGTCTTCCAACGAGGTCCGGATTATGATCAAGATCCAAACCGGGATGGTAAGAAGGAGCGCCCAATATGAGCCCAACAGGATGGGCACGCAGAGGGCCTGGAAGAAGAACCCCACATAACCTGGGTGGCGGATGTACCTGTAGGGTCCACTCCGGCAGACCTGCTGGCCCCGGTCGGCCTGGATACGAACGGCGGTTGAGAAATAGGCATTGCTGATCATGGCCCAACCGGTCAGGCCCAGGCTCAGGGCATAACCAATGGCTGCCAGCACCTGCCATGCCACGGGGATGTCTCTTGACCAACTGTACCTGTAATCCAAGGCAGCCACCAGGGGAATGAGGACATACTGGCTGACCAACAAGGATCCTCCGATCCAGCGATCCCAGTTTTTTACTTCCTTTGGCTGCCCGCGCTCGGCAACGGTCTCAGGGCTGTTGCGCAGCATAAAGACGGCATTAATGGCCACGCTTGCCAGGCTGATCGCCAGGTAGGTCCAGGCGGCCTTCCAATTAATCTGCCCGGATCCCAGGAATAGCTCCAACCCCAGGATGAAGAACATGACCAGGATCTGACTGGCACGCTTAAGGATGCCCCTGGTCACGCTGGGCTGGCCTGGACTAGCCTGGATATTACGAGATGTGCTCAATAAAACCTGGACAGCTTATTTTTCAAACTGGAACGTGTTGACGGCCTGATCGATAATGGCATCATATTCCACGCCAGTATCGGTTGGACGTGTGAAGGCAATGGTGTATTTGGTATCACCTTGCTGGAAGATATATAATATTTGCTGGGCTTTTACGTTCGCCATCGAATAAACCACGACTATCCGGATATACTCCAGCCCACCCGAGGTGGCCATGCTATCGTTGCTGACCAGGGTCAGATTTTGATCGATTATTTTGAGGATATCGAGGTACGAAGTTGCATACTCGAAGGCTGAAATCGTCATTCGTCTCACTCTGGAATATCATATTGATATTGCCAAGCCCAACTTGTGGACCAACCAGGGCCAGATATTTCAATCCAAAATCCTTGGTTTCAAACCCAGCAGGGGTCATTATCGAAAAACTGCCATCCGCCGCATAATAGCGGTTCGGATCGGGTGTGGGGGTGGGGGTAGTGGTGGCGGTTGGCGTCAGGGTAGGCGTGGGCGTTTGGGTGGGTGTCAGTGTGGGTGTGGAGGTGTTGGTCGCAGTCGGTGTGGGTGTCCAGGCGGCGGCAGTGGCGGTCATGGCGGTAGCGGTCATGGCAGCCTGCTCTTCCGCTGAAGGACCACAGGCAGCCAGCAAGAAACTCAGGCAGAAAATTAAGGCGATTTGTCTCATCAGGCTTCTCCTCGTTGCTTCAGCAATATGATTATGAGTTAGTTGTTGTATCCCCCTAAAGTAAAATGAGCCTCACCGAATTACGAATGGACCTTTCCCTTCTTCCTTATTATAAGGTTAGACAGGCAATATCAAGGTGGTTCTTAATTAATTATATAGCATAATCTAGAATATCCTGGCAGGCTTATATCCTAAGCCTGAAGATGCTTCCCACTAGCCTTAGCTTACCACCGCATCAATCGGAAAATCCGCTGGATCTTTAGTGAATAACTCAACTAACTTTTCATCATCATGCCCGTGGATTTGCTCGAGGAACGGGAATTCGCCTGGGCCGACCTGCAGCCTGGCTAACGGGTTCGCCGCTCGCCTACTGATCCAATGCGGGAAGATGACTTCGACACCCGAAATAAGATGGGATTCCTCCTGGTAAAAATGCCTGCGAGGTAGGATATAGATCATCCCCTGGGCACCAGGGTTGTTTCACCTTGACTGATTGGGTGATCGAGAAAAAATACAAAGGCTCACTCAGCTGGCCGGGTGCTGAGCAAACCTGTAGGCAGGAATTGAACAGACTCAATTCGCGGAAGCGCTGGCGGTCGATAATGGCAAAGTAGATCACCCAGATACCATCGGTGGTGGCGTAAATCGCCTGTTGGCTGCTAAATGCACGCTTGTCATGTGCCTGGCGGGGTTCGACCGTGGCAATCTCCTGGTCCTGCGAGCCATGCAGTACCAGCTCTTTCGTATCGCACAGGTAGGTCAGGAATTCCCATTTAGGGTATGGAAGGTGGTAATCGACCAGACAGCCAGATGGGGTGGATTTCCATAACGACTCGAAAGCCGCTGTTTTCAGTGGATCCAGGTTGAGTGCAGGCCTGGATAAGAAATATGAAGGTTTTTCCATAATATTCTGACGGGCTGCAATCATCTCCTGCCGGTTAGATGAATGTTCACAGAGTTATCGGTGATGGATTGGCAGCTTCGCGAAAGTTGATTAGCCAGATCAGGCTGATAACAACAATTATAGTGCATCAGCGTCTTTCGATAAAAACCAGCAAATGAATTCTCATTTCGCTGATGGCTCTCGAGCCGCTGATCGAGCTGGCCAATGCACTGTTGTTCAGCCTGCCGGGTGCCCCGGTCATTTATTATGGGGATGAGATCGGTATGGGCGATAATATCTGGCTGCCTGACCGGAATGGTGTGCGTACCCCGATGCAGTGGGACGATAGCCTCTCGGCAGGGTTTTCCAAATCGGCTTACCCCTATGCCCCAGTGATCGACCAGCCCCCATATGATTACCATACGATTAATGTGGCTGCCCAGCGCAAGGATCCTGGCTCGTTATGGCATGCCATGCAACATTTGATCAGGTTGAGGAAAAGCCACCCGGTGCTGGCGGATGGTGAGCTGACCTGGCTTGAGACAGGAACTAGATACGTATTGGCTTATTGGCGCAGGAATGAGACGGAGAGCATGGTGCTGGTGCATAACCTGAGCCCGCAGGCACAGCAAGTGGGATTGCATCTGGAAGATGGTCGGCAGGATTGGACCGACCTGCAGTCGGGTAGATCTTTCAATAGCCAAGTGGAGGAAACTCGTTCCAAAGAGCAGGCTGGTACAGAGCTGAGGTTGGAGCTGGCACCCTACCAATCGTTGTGGTTGGGCAGGTGAGATATGCCTTGGGATATACCTTAATGTTGATTTTTTGACCATCGCCCGAGTGTTCATTAAAAAACTGATTGTCAAGCCTCGTCTGCTGGTCGATGGGTGGTTGCGAGAACCGCTTCAGATTTAAATCTTCTAGATAGTTGCATATAAAAATTCAAGAGGTCGAAGGTTTGATTCCTTGATCAAACGGCTTTCTTTTGCCAGACCAACACGCCTTGGTGGTTACCTCTTAACATCTCCGTAGGTTGGTGACAGGTTTTAACCTTAACCCAGCCTACGGAGTGTTGTTTATTTAGTACGAGGTGTTGGATTGCGAGATCTCCAGATCATTCACACGCATCAACGTCGGTACGATCACCGCCGTTGGATTTCGCCTGCCATAGCTATCGGATGTGTTATAGGCCACGGTATCACTGGCCAGCCAGGCGACCCTATCACCAAAAACATCCAGCAGGCTTTGCGTCATACGCACATTAAATGGGATTCCAACTGACCCATCCTTCCTGAGCAGGCGCGTCCCAAAGCGCGAGCTGCCTGTGATCAATCCTTTGGAGGGATTGATGATATTCATGTAGTGCAGAAAGGGGATATACAGGAGATCCTTCTCGCGTGGTAATGTGGCGAGCTCCTGCATCGAAGCTGCACCAGCCTGACTGCCCCCAGTGATCACTGTGCTTGAGTGATCCACTGTATGCCCCGTTGGTTTCGCATTGAATTCATCTGCATCATCCTGCGTCCAGGTGAATGCCTTGAAAATGCCCTGTTCAACAACGGGGAACCTACCTCTCGGTAAGCCATAATCATCCCGCCGGATCGGGAATGTCTGCCTCTGCATGGGATCGTCGTTGATCGTCAGTTGTTCCGAAAAAACCTTCTGCCCGATTTGCGCTTCGCTCAAGAAGGAATAGCCACGCTTCATCAATCCCCCATTAAACCCGATATATCCCATCAGTCTTACCATCTCTGCTATAGCGGCAGGTCCGAACACAATGTCATATCTCCCCAACGGTAGCTGGAATGGCGTTTCACCCCTAAGTTGAGCCACCAGGGTTGCCAACTCACCATTAAGCTTGCCCGCATCCAGGTCAGTTATACGCTGAGCGGATGCCTCGGCGATAACCTCCCACTTTTGACCAGCGTGTGCAAGCACTGCCGTGATCTGAGCATCAGACAGGCGGAAGTACTGGGAATTTTCCGAAGTGGTCCAGATCATCGCTGAGATTGTAGATCCATTAGAAAAGATTCCGGATAGCTTCACTTGATCGGTTTCTAGCCCCAGTGCAGCCTGATTAAAATATGCCAATCTGTCTTCGTTGCTGGCCTCCGCCAGTTCAGCCTCATAGCATTCTTCATCACTGAATGACCCTGGGTACACAGGGATGGTGGGTTGGTAGTTCAACGGTTGGGCATGCCTGGCTAGTTCAATTACGGTTTCAACTCCGCGTTTCATCTCGTCAAGCTGATTTAAATTGGTGATCATCTGATATGTGGCACGTTTTCTACCTTCGTATGCCATAATTTCGAGCCTGATCAGCCTCTCATTGGTATTCAGAGAGATTGCTGAATTGGCGAATCGCATCAAGTAGCTGTCTTCCTCGTGATAGTAGAATCCGACCGCCTGGTCATTCGTTCTTATCTTTTCCAGGGCATATTTACGTAATGCTTGTAGGGTTTCCAAAATGCTATCTTTATAGTGGGTGGTCGCCATGTTTACTCTCCTACCCTGACGTTATCGAACCTGCAGATCGGTATACCATGCCCCAGCTGCATGATCTGGTTGGGTTGTCCTTTACCGCAGTTTGCCACGAAATTCACCTTCCAGGTGGTCTTGTCGCCCACTGCTGAAAGTGAATTGTAAAATTCCAACGTATTACCCATGTAGGATGGATTCTTCGACCACCTGCTTTTTTTGACCATCTTCCACTATCCAGGCGATCTCGGTCGCAAAGTGGAATTGCTCGCGGTTCGAGCCGATTGACCAGCTTCGGGCATTATCCATCAACAAGCCTCGCTCCGTGTTGGCGATGATATCATCCAGATTGCCATCGGTACCTGGGTCGATATTAATATTGGTCATGCGCTCAATTGGCACCCTGTAGAAGGACGTTGCTCTGTTCGCGCCGCTACTGCCATTGAATATTTGTTTCCTTGCCCGTGCATTGGCTTCTTCCACCATCTGGCGCCCCGTGATCGCTCCCACCAGGATACCCTTATTGATCAGCAAATTATCCTGTGCTGGTATGCCATCATCATCATATCCAAAACTGCCTGGGCTATTGGGTACGGTCGCGTCTGCCCGCGCCGTTAGCTTTTCAGAGCCATAGCGTAATCGGCCGAAGTCTTCCAGCGTGACAAACGAGCCACCTGCATAAGCTAATTCATAGCCCAGGATACGATCGAGCTCAAGCGTGTGACCGATGGTCTCATGGGTCTGCAATGCCATCATGTCCTGCAGCAGGATCACAGAACAGTGATCCTTCGGGCAAGGATCGGCCACCAGGATTTGGCTTAATTCCGCCACAATCCGCTCAGCATTTTCGCTGAACAACTGTGGATCAATCGACTCCCACCCACGGCTGGTATTGCCTTCCTGTCCCAGGTTGAAGCTACGCTCATGCGTCTCACCCTGCGCATCCACTCCTATCAATGATAATTGGGCAAATACTTCGGTGATCTCCTTCTCGATCTCGCTACCTTCCGAATCAACGAAGACGAGCTGTTTGTGTGTGAAATTAAGCGAGGCTGCGCGCTGGAATACACCCGGTTGGTCCATCTTTTTATCCATTTCCTCGAGGAAGGCCACCTTCTCAACCAGGGGTACATCGATCGGGTTGATGCGGCTTGGACTGGTGAAATGTGCCCGGATGGCATCCTTTTCCGCCAGCCTGATGGGGAAGGTCACGCGCTGCGCGGCCACCCGTGCGTTATCGAGTGCTTTGTCGTATACAACTTCAAGGTTGCTCATATCAGAAGATGCAGAGAAGCCCCAAGCACCCTTATATAGCACTCGCACTCCCAACCCACTCTCCCTGGTGAAAAACGATTCCTTGAGATTGCCGTTCCACATGGTCAGTGAGTTCGATTCTTCAAACGGATACCATCGGGTATCTACATATGTTGCACCCTTGTTCTTTATCAACTCGACTTGTTGCTTAATTTTATCCAGCATATATCGTTTTCCTTCTTGGTTGATGAAATGGGTTCGTCTGATGTATCCCTAATCTGGAATCTCCAGAGTTACCAAAAACCTGGGTAATAAATTCCAGAAACATGGTGTACAGATTTACTTGATGGTACCAGACAAATGCATCCGCTGATAGGGTACCATAGGTGTGGCTAGGTAGAGTCGCTTTATTGGTTTTACCGGCTCACACGACGATATTCACCCATCTCCGTGGCACGATAATTACCATGCATGGGGATTCACAGGATAGGAGTTACTGCATGTTCTCACTGTCTAAGGTGGTGGATTGAGTGTCCATCTAAGAAATATTATTGGTATGCCGCGTTGCAGTCTATGATCATCCATTTGTAATATCCAGAGTATACATGCAGCTACTGATGAAGAGTATCATTCCGTGCTCCAGAGATCCGGGTTTGAGGATATAAAAGCTATACCGGGATGGCTAGGCAAATATCCTCTGAGTGACCTCATGGCGATCACCCCTCGAAAAATGGCGGGTTGATCAACGGCTTTTAATTCTTTTTTTAGGAATTAACCCTTCTAAGATATTGAAAAGGTTGTGTATATGAGCCCCGGTATGTTTTCTCACATATCCTGGGATTCTAGGATTGTTTTGTTGCTGACGATACTTTAAGCTACCTCGTCTCTCCGGGTGCCCTGGTGATGCTCTTGATCGCCATCGACATTTTGGGGACATATACAGTTATTGACCAACCAGTCTTCAAAATTTTTATATTTCCTCTCCATGACTTACATTCAACCAAGGAGCATAGCAGGATCACGTTGGTTTGCGTAGCCCCAGGTAACAGCGTTGGCTTGGGCAAATGGTCCAGGTGTACCGGGTAATGCGGGCGTTATTATGCTGGTCTAAGATCCAAACAGTCTATGATCATTGATTGGGATGAACAGGCAAAGTCAGTGAGCCTAACCGTCGGGTGGAAAAGCAAATCCTAGGAGCGTTAATGATTTTATAAGCACCCATGTAATGTGCAGATGAGAAAACCATCGATTACATTAACCAAAGATAATAAATATGATAAATAAGGGTTAATTAGTTGACATATTGTTTCGAATAGTTTAAAATACTGAAGTTCCTAAGGTCGAAAATACACCCGATTGACCAGCAAGATCTATAACTCAATCCCACGAACATAACACCTGAAGACTCCAGTACCTCAGGTTGGAAGTATGTTATTAAATTTCAAGGAGAATACGCATGAACACCTCTATATATAAAATGGTCTTGTTGACCACTGTAACGGCATTACTGCTTATCGCTACCCCTTTGAATATTGCTCAAGCAGCTGGGGAACCCAACCCACCCTCATTGCTCGAAATCCAGGCGAGCTACCCTGGTGACTTAGCCATCACATTATCATGGAGTGACAACTCTTATGATGAGACCGGGTTCGAGATTGAGCGTTGTATCGGTTCGGATTGTACTGACTTTTCCATCTATGCCACGCGCGACTCCGGCGTCTACGGACCCTGGTTCAATGACGTAGGGCTGGCTGAAAACACCACCTACTCCTACCGCATCAGGGCAGTGAACGCATACGGCGCATCAGCCTACAGCAACATCGCTTCGGCCACTACCAGCTACGCGCGGCCTGATGGTCAGGTTACTAGTCTGGTTGGAATATTCACAAATGGGGCGGTGGAGCTCACCTGGACTGAAAATGCTACCAATGAGACCCGCTTTGAGATCGAACGCTACGAGGTTGGGGCAGGTGGCACGGAATTCATTGTGATCGCTTCTGTAGCTGCTGACACCACCAGCTTTATCGACACCACTGCACTCCTCGGTACCACTTATGATTACCGGGTGGTTCCTTGGCGGTTCGACATTAGCGGTGGGGCGCCGATCGTAGTGACCCTGCAGACAGGGGCAGGCATAGCAGCGCCGACCAGTGTCAATGCGACAGCAAGTGCACCGGGTTCGATCCGTCTAACTTGGAAGGGTAAATTCGATGCAGGCATCCAGGTGGTTGTGCAGCGTGAGAACTGTGATGTGTACTTTGGTTGCTATGGCTGGTCAACGATCGGTCAGGTGGACGCCTCGATGGGACGTTTCACCGACACTGGGCTATTGCCTGGAACAACGTACAACTATCGGGTTCGAGCCATATCTGCAACCAGCGTCTCGCCGTTTTCTAACACCATCTCTGCAACGACACGTCGCTGATAAATTCGCGATCTTACGAGATTAGATCAATAAAGATGCTAAATCAGGTTAAATAACACTGTCCTGTTAGCCAATCCAGCCATGCGAAGCTATTAACCAACTTCGCATGGTTGGATACCATCAGGAACTTGCAGGAAGACCTAGAGGATATCCTTCAGCGGAGCCTGTAATTAAGGCTCCAAGTCTTATCTGCGATAAGTTGCATAACATGGTCATGGCATGAAGATACAGAATTATCCGAGACTTCACCGATTCCATTAATAGGTGGAAACGGTAGGGTCGGTACACCGTTTTATGAGAATAGTTGAGGAGAATATGATTTCAAAACGCAAGAATTATGTATTTTTATTAATTGCTTTATTATTAGCGGTATCTATCGTGGTGCCTGTTAGGGCGAATACAATCTTACCCACTCGCTTTGTCCCTGGCGACGATCTTGTTGGTCCGGCGGCTGGGGATCAAGTTGCTCCACGCATCTCGAATGGTGGTGGTACCCACCTGGCTGTATGGGCAGATAAACGCTCGATTTTAACCGGCTTTGGGAATTTCGATTTTGAAACTTCGACCGATATTTATGCGATACGTCTGGATGAATCAGGCAATCCAATTGACCCGATGCCTTTCCCCATCACCACTGGACCTGGCTCACAGGAAAATCCACAGGTAGTGTGGAATGGCACCAACTGGCTGGTTGTATACGAAAGCTACCGCCTGAATGGTACAGGCTATTACTATGAGAAATCACTCGAAGCCGTACGTGTTTCTCCCGGTGGTCAATTACTGGATCCCACACCGATCAAGATCTACAACGTGGTTCCAGACACGGGCATGTGGTCCGTGGCTTCCGATGGCAACTCCTGGATGCTTGCCTTCCAGGGTGTAGCAGCCAGTAATGATCTGATGGCTTTACGCATATCCGCAGATGGTGTGGTGCTCGACCCACCGATACATACGATTGTTCCAGCCACTTATTACCTGCGCTTCCAATTGCGCCTGGTTTATGCAAATGGCGTTTATCTGCTCACGTGGGCTGAGCCTGACACGATGGGGATCCGCTTTGACCAGGATTTCAATGTGCTGGATGCTGGGCCAATCTCATTGGTACCTGGCTTCCCTCTGGCCGATATCAAATCCAATGGCAGCCAGTTCTACGCGGTTTGGAACTATCAAGACCCCTGGAATTATCAAATTACGGTGACCGGCTCACGGATCAATACCGAAGGAGTTATGCTAGACGGCAATGGTGTGGATATTTCGCAAGCCAATAAGCCAGCCCCCGACACAACCACCAGTGTGGTATGGGATGGGACGAACTGGAAAGTCATCTGGAGTTACCAGGGTGTTTCGATCGCACGTATCGCTCCCAATGGTCAGGTGCTTGAACCGGGCGGAATTGCTTTCGCTGGTCTTAATAGCGGGCCAGCGGCTTCCAGTCCATCCGGGAGCGTTGAGATCGTCTGGTCTACCTTTGGGCAGCCACTGGTTAATACCTATGATGTGCTCTCAGCTAATGTCTCAGACAGTAATGTAGCAGGCCCTGCCATACCTCTTCCAACTGGCGCTCCGGCTCAGCTTCGCCCTGATGTTGCAGTGGGCGATAACGGTTACATGCTAGTGTATCGAAGTGATATTTCCGGGATGGACCGCATCATGGCCCAGCCTTTGGATTTAGCAGGTAATCCCCTTACCACCGAGCCAATACAGCTTGAGAGCGGCGACACTTTCTATGGCCCCGACACTCCCGCGGTAGCCTGGAATGGATCGCTATACTTGTTGACGTGGTCAACCAATAACCAGATCCTGGCTCAGCGTATCCAGCAGGATGGGACTATCGTGGATGCTGATCCAATTCTGGTGATGACAGGCGCTGGACTGACAGATGTCGCTGCATTGGGCAACGTGTTCTTGGTCACAGGCAGATATATCGTTAATTCTTACCCCGAATTGATCTATCCAATCGTAGCACGAGTAGATGGTACAGACGGCTCGGTGCTTGACCCATCTCCCCTGGTGGTGGGCAGCTCGTACACCCGCTACATTGCTGTGACTGCCATGAACAACCAGTGGTTGGTTGTCTGGCAGGAGAATTTTAGCCATGATGATCCATTAGCTGCTACCGCCGGCGCATTTGTCAACCCCGACGGTACTTTCACAACATCCTTTACCATATATGGCAGCTATACGACCAGTATTTACTCGTATGGACCCAGCCTGGCTTCGAATGGCAGTACAGCCCTGGTCGTTCAAAACGCAGAAATATCTTCGGGCGTGGAGATGGACCTGGCTGGGCAGATCGTCTATGAAAATGGCACACTGGGATCCACGATTACCATGACGCCCTGGGAGGGTAACCAATACCGGCCACGAGTGGCATGGGATGGTGCTAATTTCATCGTCACTTATCAAGATCAGCGCAACCGCTTGGCTGATTGGGAATTAGACCAATTGGATGCACGCAGTGACTTATTCGGCATGCGCGTGGGGGCTGATGGTAGCATCCTCGATCCACGCGGCTTCTTATTCTCAAATTCAACCGATGCCGAGGCTTATCCAAACCTGGCAGCCGCGAATGGTGTTTCACTGATCGCAGCTTCTGTTATGCGCCCGGCATCATATATTGCTTACCGTGTGGGTTATGAGCAACTTGGTACGGGTGGTAATGCCTGGCCGGTAGTTGTAGCATCAGCTAGCCCCTCCGGTGGAAGTATACCCCTGCCAGTGACCTTTAGCTCAGCTGGCTCGACAGACCTGGATGGCAACATCACTGCATATGGTTGGGATTTCGGTGATGGAGAATCGTCGAGCATAGCCAACCCAACCCACACCTACACCAGCGGTGGGCCTTTTGTAGCCACGCTGACGGTTACTGATAACCTGGGTGCCCAGTCTACCAACACTGTGTTGGTAAAGGCACTCAAACCAAACATCCTACCCATAGCCAATATCAGCCCCGATAAAATCTCCGGCCCAGCTCCACTTGATGTCACCTTCTTTGCTACAGGCTCTTACGATCCTGACGGCTCGCTGGGCAACTTCCGTTGGGATTTCAGTGATGGCAACCAATATTGGGGAGCTACTGCTTACAATACCTTCTATACAAATGGCGTACATACTGCTCAGCTGACTGTATACGATAATTATGGGGGAACCGCTTCCGAGACGATCACGATCATCGTGACGAGCTCGAATATCGCCCCAATTTTGGCACATATCGGGAATAAAAGTATAAACGAGCTGGACACTCTGACATTCACTGCCACGGCTACCGATGCGGACCTGCCTCCCCAAAGCCTGACATTCTCTCTGGGAGCAGGCGCCCCAGCTGGCGCAAGCATCGCACCGGATGGGGTGTTTAGCTGGACTCCAACGGAACAACAAGGCCCGGGCCAGTATCCCATCACCGTGGTTGTCACGGATAATGGTCAGCCAGCGCTCACTGATTCGGAGACGATCCAGGTCAATGTCCATGAAGTCGGTGTCAACCCAATCGTGGATGCTGGTATCGACCAGTCTGCGGACGAAGCACAGACAGTACAGTTCTCCGGTTCTTTCAGTAATCCTGGCATGTTGTTGGCAGGCGAGCTGATCCTATGGGACTTCGGCGATGGCAGCACCATCACCGGAACTCTCACTCCAACCCACGCTTACGGCGATAACGGTATTTTCAACGTTACCTTAACCATCGACGATGGTACGGGTGGTACCGGCTCAGACTCGCTGGTTGTCACCGTCAACAATGTGGCTCCGGTACTCACCCCGGTTAGCGACCAGTCAGCCATGACCGGCACTCCCCTCACCATCTCGGCAGTATTTACTGATCCGGGCTGGTTGGATATTCATACCGTCAATATCGACTGGGGGGACGGCACGACAAATACCTTTAACTTACCCGTCGGCAGTCTGACTTTTGACCTCATCCACACATACACCACTCCTGGGACATTTACGGCAATCCTAAATGTAGAGGACGATGATGGTGGGCTTGACGAATTAACTTTCGGGGTCAGCGTCACCTCCGCTGAGTATGTGATCATGCTGCCTTTTGTACATAAGTAGGCCTCTTTGCGATCTTCCTCCATTTTCAGCTGTTTTGAGAATGGAGGAAGATATCCTTTACACCCCTACTAGAACCCAATCTTTTTTATGATGGGGCCAACAAAAATATTCCTGAAATGCCGGTGACACCCTGAATAGCGTTGGATATCCAGGCTGAAATGAACTAACTGGAAAGAATAACGATAACGATTTGTAAACACTTCTCGTACTTTGCACTGTATGAGATGATCGAACAAGATAAGAAAGTTTTCATCTCAAAGCGCTCATACCACTCCATAGTCTGGTATAATTAAGCCAAACGGACTCCAGATTTGCGCCGGGTATTGTCTGCCGCCATTCTGCATCGAATGGTGGTTTTTTTTTCTCTGCGAGTTCTGGTTGATCTATAAACAGCTGCCGCGATGCCAGGATGACTGAGGTTTGTTGTACACACACACAAAGGAAATGATAATGGATGCAAAGTTATATGTAGGAAATCTGTCTTACGATACCACCGAGGACGGTTTGCGTGAAAAATTCGCTCAGGCTGGCACAGTAGTTTCGGTAGATGTAATCAAGGACCGGGATACCGGCCGCGCGAAGGGATTCGCGTTCATAACAATGGGCAATCAGGCAGAGGCCGAAAATGCCATCAAGATGTTCAACGGAAATATGCTCGACAACCGTGAACTTAAGGTGAACATTGCTAGACCTCGCGAGGAACGCCCCCGCAGGTACGATAGCAAAAGACGCTGGTAGAATTACTGATTTCTTCCAGCTCGAGAGTCCTGGACTTGTCTGTGCAAATTGGCATTATGTTAGTGAAAGAGGTGTGAAATGAGCTTTCGTGTTGGTGACAAAGTCATTCACTGTTCTTTTGGCCTCGGTCAGATTACCCGGATTGAAGAGAAAATTATCAACGGTAAGCCTGAAAGATGCTATGTAGTTCAACTGAATGATATGACCATCTGGGTTCCAACGGAAGAAACAGAGCAGAACAGTCTGCGGATACCCACACCTCCGGAGGAATTTGTTAGGACTTTGCCGATCCTCTCGAGCCCGAATGAGATATTGTTGGAGGACCGATCATTACGTAGAAAACAGCTCATTGACCAATTAAAAGATGGCCAATTAGCCTCGATTTGCCGGGTTGTGCGCGATTTGAGCTATTACCGACGAAGCTCTAAGTTGAACGATCAGGAGAAATCTATCCTCGATCGGGCAGTGAATTCTCTGCTAACTGAATGGATCTTTTCGCTCGGAACCACTCAACATCAGGCACACGAGGCGATGGATAGCATGCTCGGACACTAATATCTTCAGGTAATTTATGAACAGAGAGGGTTCAGAAAATGGCCCTCTCTGTTTTTTTTTACTGGCGAGCCGGTTAATGATCTACCCAGGCTGTGATGTGACTCAATGAGCTGAATAAATAAAGACTGGTATAGACTTGGTTGTACCGGATCTTGGCAGCGTAAGTTAACCACAGCTGTCCCCGGCAGATGCCACCGATAACGATGCAGTCACCTGGCTTCCAATAGCTAGTCTCTGAATATGGAACGATTGCGCTCATACTCGCTTCACTCACAGATACATTGCGCTATTTGTTTGACTAACCGTGACGCCATATCCACTTTACCCCATGTCCAGCGATAAGTCCATTATTGCTGTGTCAGGCCATGGAATGAGTCAAGGTCATGGCAAGCCAGGCTAAAAGAAAGGTGCTCCTGCATATCAGTAAGTGTCAAGTCAGCCTGGGCCTGTCGGTTTGTTCAGGAACTGAACAGAAAAGACAATCAGTTCACCGGAGGCGTGCCAATCTTTCATTAACTTCCACTTCTCGGCAAGGATGCAAATATCGTTATCGAATAACGAAGGGTCTAGGTCCAAATTTCGAGCAACATCATGAGTGCAAAACCAGCCATGGCAGCCACGGTGGGCAGATTGGTATTGCCTTCACGCTGGCACTCAGGGATGAGCTCCTCGACCACCACATAAAACATGGCGCCTGCAGCGAACGACATGGCATAAGGCAAAAGCGGTGTGATTGCGATGACCGCCGCCGCTCCGATCACCCCCGCCAATGGCTCAACCATTCCCGAGAATTGCCCATACAAGAAGCTCTTGCCAACTGACATCCCTTCACGCCTGAGGGGCAAGGCGATCGCCATCCCTTCAGGGAAGTTCTGGATGCCAATGCCTACAGCCAGTGCGAAAGCACTCGCCAGGCTCACCTGGTGGGTGATTGAGCCAGCTGCGCCGAAGGCTACTCCCACCGCCAGCCCTTCGGGGATGTTGTGCAGGGTGACTGCCAGCATGAGCAGCGTGCTGCGCTTCCAGCTAGTAGGTACCCCCTCAATGTCGGCGTCTGGAAATCCCAGGTGCAAGTGTGGGAGCAGTCGATCCACCAGCCATAATACTCCACCACCCAGGAGAAAGCCCACCACGGGAGGGAACCATACCGGCAGAGACCCGCCTTGTGACAGCTCTACCGAGGGGGCCAGCAAGGACCAATAGACTGCCGCGATCATCACCCCGGCCGCGAACCCGAGCATGGCATTCAGAAAACGATTGCTCACCTGCCGGGTCATAAAAACTGTTGCCGCGCCAAGTGCGGTGAGTGCCCAGGTAAACAGCGTGGCAACCAATGCCTGCGCAACCGGGCTCAAGGTTATGAACTTATCGATAATCAATGGATGTTCCTGGATCTCCTTTTCTGTTGGTTATCTATTGCATTGGATGGTGTTCTAGAAGTGTACAAAGCCGAGTACTTACCAGCACTCAGGTTTTTGCCATCGGGAGATTCGTCCCGCAATATGGGCAATCGGCAGATTGTGGCCCGGTCCACTTCACTTCGTGCCCGCGGATGGGTCCATTGCAGTTTGGGCAGCTTTGCGGGAGCAGCTCCAGGCGATGCTCAAGCGACGTAGGTGGAGGGCTGTTCGCAGGCGCTTGGGCCTGAAATGTGCCACCTTGTGTAGCTGGTACTTCCCCAACCTGTTCTTTGTAGGCTGTGGGAACATAACGCCTTAAAAGAGCTTCATAGATGGCGCTGAGGGCGAATAGAACCAGGATACCCGGAAAGAACTGACCCCTGGTAAATAAGTAATAAAGACCCCCTGCCCAGAGGATAATGTGGAAAACCTGCCAAACACCCACCAATTCCCGCTTGGTCTTTTTGTCACTCATCGTTCTTCTCCACAAAGTATTATCCCGCCAAGTTTATCATTATTTCCAAGTTGGATAGATATCACAGGACTTTATCTTTCGTATGGTGATTTCGCCTGGCTCAACTCGTCAAGGGCTTTTTGCGCTTCTTTCGCCAACCTTTGCTGTGGTTCGGATTTTGAGTCCTTTACTTCAGCCAGCACTCTTTGCAATGCCAACTGGTATGCGCGGTTGAAACTCTGTTCGCTGGGTACCGGGATATCCGGCGTCACGCCAATACCTTCCCAATCTGAACCGGTGATCGGACTAATGCTCCGTCCGATGGGAATGAAAGCCTCGAAGTGTGGCGAGATCCGAAAAGGGGCCCCTGGATGTGCGCCTCCATCGGTTTTTTCGCCGATGATTAGCGCTCGTTTGCGAGTCTGCAGGATAAAGGCTATCTCTTCACCGGCTGAGAATGTTTTTTTACTGGTCAGCAAAAAAACAGGAGTATCAGGGAATCGCCTACCCGGTACATATGGCAAGGTCCAATACTGTTGGGTGAGATCATTGTCCCGCCAGTAGATGCTGTCTAGCAGCAGTGGTTCTTCATCAAATAAGTAAGTACACACCAGAGCCACCATGCCTGGGTAACCTCCAGTGCAATTACGCACATCGATAATGACTGCCGCAGTGGATGATAGATATTTCATGGCTTCAACTACCGCTTCACCGCCCCAGGCTGGACGGTGAAAGTAGCGAATGTCGAGGTAGCCGACATTCCCTGCCAGCCTTTCAAGCTTATGGACTCCATAATGGTCTTGCCGGGATTCCTCCTGGCGCGCGGCTTGCCAGGTTGGATCTAGCCTCAATGTATCGGCGTCATCGAGTAGCGCCTGTGAGTGCCAACTTACCCATAGGTGCTCATCGTGATTCACTTCCTGAAGCTGCATAGTCAATGCAAGTGCAAATAGCGAGCCTGAATTGAGGGTATCAAATTCACCATCTTGTAAGCGCTTATGCAGGTGTGCGCCGATCTGTTCAGCCAGCTCCGGAAAGACATAGCAAGCTGTCAACTTTTCAGTAAGCGCTGCAATGACTTCTACCTTGGTATTAAAATTTAAGGTTTTCTTCATTACCCATCATCACATTCACATAATACTCCGGTATTAATTATTCTTATCAATACGTGGTAACCAACCGGGCACCCGTTGGCGATAAGCATCCCAGGTTTCTCCAAACTCGATTCGCAAGGCTTCTTCTTCCTTGTGTGCCCGATAGAACAGCCCCAACATCATGAAAGCAAATACAAGCATCGTCCAGGTGAGATACATCATTAACCCTCCCCAGCATGCCAGGATCACTCCCAGGTACATGGGGTGGCGCACGTAGCTGTAAGGACCTGTTGTAACCAGCTGGTGGGTTTGTTGCAAACGCACTCCGAACCCGCTGGAAGCATTAAAGTTAGCTCCCAGGGTTTGCATCCCCCAGAAATAGAGCAACAAGCTGGGGAAGAACAGGGCAGCCCCGAGCAAAAGCAGGCAAAACTTCAATCCCCAGCTCAGCTCTATCGGCAGTGGCTTCCAGAGCAGCCAGGCTAATCCACAAAAAAGAACACTTGCCACGGCAAGGTAAGGTGTCCGGAGGAGCTGGCGAGCCGACCCGGTCTCTAATCCCTTGGGCCGTCTTTGTGCCCTCAGCATCTGGTAGATGGCATAAAGCAGGCTACAGATCCCAGCCATCCCACCTGATATTTTTAGATAATACTCGATGCTACTGACCGCCTGTGGAGTATCCATGATATTCCCTACCTGCGCAGGATTTTAGACGAATAATGCCCATCCTGGTATCTTATATCAATTCTAGTACGAAAAGAAAATATACACCAAAGGGTAAGCGAATTAAATAAAACAGCGATCGCCATAATCGACGATCGCTGTGCTTTGACCCATTATTTTTATTATTTTGAAGTAGACTGGCTAGTGACATTCAGAATTTTCACATATTTACCAAGAGTAAATTCTATGCTAGGAGTAACTCACTGAGCTGATATGTATGTATTAGTTAAACATGCTACTCAAACAGCTTTAACCCTCTACTCGGATGGCTGATTCCCACTTGTTATTCATTAAGGTGTCAATCGCTAGCGGTTATTTTCCGACTGCTAATTGAAAAAGGTTTCCGGAATGGGTGAGCGCCCAGGTTTTCCCTTGCGGGTCGCGTTCGATGTCTGTGATCCAACCGAACCCAGCGATATCCGTGCTGATGGGCTGCCACTCCAGACCTTTCCGTAAAGCGGTGAAATCGCCTCCCAGGATGATCTCGCCGGTGGGTAAAGCAGTCATGGCATAGATACCACCCGCCAGGGGCGGGGTGGCTACGCGTAGCCAGGTGCTGCCATCCCAACGGAAGAGCGCCCCGCGTGTATCCGATTGATCACGCGCCACCTCGATCCCTCCCGCCCAAATCGTGCCGTCAGGTGCCTGGATAAGCGAATACAGGTGGTCGGCACCCTGGAGCACACTGCTTGACCATTCTTTGCCATCCCAATGGAAGGCGACCGCACCCATATCAGAGCCTCCCACCGCATATACATCATTTTCTCCGACGCCCAGGACTGCGTTCAATCCGCAGTTGCACTCAGGGAAAGCTGTTTCCTCCACCATCTCGGACCCGTTCCAATGTAAAGCATATGGCGAGAACTTCCCGTCGAGGCCTTTTATAGCACCCACCATCCAGGCTTCATCCTTTGATACCGCATCCACGGCGTATAAAACCTGCGTTGACCCCCCTGGCCCTTCACCAGGCGCGTGGTAGGGTAATTTTTCGCTCCAGGCAGTGCCATCCCATTCCAAGAGTTCGGCACCATCACCAACTGCCCAACCGCTCGAAAGGCTCGAAAAACCCACATCATACAATGGGTGGGTGACGGGCGAGTCGACCTGCTGCCAAAGCTGGTTATCGAGCATAAACATAATCCCATCATCGCCAACAGCCCATGCCCGATTATCAGCAGTAAATGCCATGGCATTGAGCGGAACTGAATAAGAGATCAAGCACAAACCCACCGTCCCAGCTGCGTCCTGGCAAATCCAGCGATTTGGGGCATTATCAACGCTACCAGCCCAGGGATTTGGGATTAGCTCGTAGGTCGCCAGGACTGCCTCACTGGCTTGTGTACAAGCTGCATGGTCGGTGCCGGGGGTCATCTGATAGCATGTAGCATCCTCGCTTGCTCCGGTGCAATAATTGGTATACAACAATGTGCTCGCATCACTTACGCGTACCACCTGGTATGTCGCTGCTCCCAGGGGTCGATTAAATTCTTCGACCTGATATCCTTCAGTTATTATGCCAACCGACGGTTCTAATTTGCAGCCGTAGTTTGTGCGGCTGGATAACGCATACTGCAAGTACGGGGTGCCTGGGTAGGAAGTCAACGACCACACCAGGGGGTCATATTGCATGCTCACCAGGTTGGCTGGCCTGCCAAGCTGGGCGGAGGTTGGCCTGTCGATCAACAGCTCCTGGCTGCCAACCGTGGGTGTGACAAGCCCACCGCCCGGGAGGGTGACGATCGGTGTAGAGGTGTTGCGGGGTGTACGGGTGGGCTTGAGTGGCGGGGTGGGTGAGGGCGTCCAGGTAGGCAGCATCCGTGCCCTGGGTGTGTTGGTGGGTGTGATCGGAGCGGCCGCCTGAGGTGTGGAGGTTGCAGTAGGGGTGGAAGTTGCACAACCTGACAGGATGATCGTGAGCACTATATATATCAACTGGAGCCGTTTCATTGTGGACCTCTCATCTGCTGCCGGATCTGAGCGACACAACTTTGGATCTCATCCCGGGAGGGTAATTTATTATATCCCGGGCTGAAACGCAAGTGATGGCCATCTCCACGGAAGCGGGGGATGACATGCAGGTGGACATGCATTACCTCCTGGCCTGCTGGACGCCCATCTGCCAGGAAGAGGTTCACCCCTTCGCACTTAATCTCGCTGGATCGCAGGGCAGAAACAACACGTTGCGCCAGGCTAAGCATATGGCCCAAGGTTACGGGATCGACACCTGCAAGCAGCTCGGCGTGGGCCACCGGTACTACCAGCACATGGCCGGGGTTAACCGGGTGGATGTCCATAAACGCGGCACAATATGGGTTGCGTTCAACGAAATGAGCCGGCGCTTTACCAGCCAGGATGTCGCAAAAAATACAGTCTGACATTGGAATTTTTATATTTGAAACCGATCCTGCTCGATCAAGTGGTTTTCACCTTTTTTGGAAAATCAAGATATTACCGAAAGCCAGGTTTGGATCGCGAACATATTTGAACCAAAAAGTGTTGAAATGATGGATGACCCTTTTTAATGCCTGGGAGGGGGCTTTTACATAAAACTCGGAGAATTGAGCCGGGATACGCTTGCAGAGATTGTAGCCGCGCTGAGAGAACATGCCTACCAGCCAACCCATATCGGCATACCGGGTCAGTAATTTTCCCGAGGGAGTGGTTGTCCACCATTCCAGGCCCGCGGGAGTGCGCTCCAGTACTGCGCTGCGGTTTCTTCGGAGATAATACATGGCTCTTCGTAAACTTGCCTGGAACGAATCCATATTATTCTCAGCTAAAACCACAAAACCGCCCGTTTTCAATACCCGGTCCAGCTCCGAAATCGCGGTATCAATTTCAGGGATATGCATCATCACTCCCCAGCCCAAGATACCATCAAACGTATGGTCTGCATGGCTAAGCGATAGGATATTTTGACGTTCTACCCTAACCTGCCTGGCCATACCGGAAATCTCGATATTTTGTGCAGCAGCCAACAGCACCGGTTCTGAAAAATCCACTGCCAGGATATTGAAACCACGCCTGGCCAGCCGCAGCGAATGGGCACAGCTGCCACAGCCTACATCCAGGATCACTTTGCCTGGTGCGGGCTGCAAACTGCTTGCGATCTCATCGAACGCCAGCTCATAAAAAGCTTCATTTTCGGGTGTCCGGTAGGCATCCTCCCATTGCTGGTGAACAGCTGGTTTTTGTAAAGTGTGCTCTACTTCCGCCGAGTCGGATGATGTCATCGCGATGCCCCTGGCAGGATGAGTTTTGTATGTGAAGGCTTTGTAGTGTAGATATCCACCACTGGGCTACCCAATTCCTGCAACCTTCAGGGCATGGGCGAGGTCCTCAGCGATCATCCTCTGCTTGCTCTTCTCAATACCATAGCTCGGACCTGCTTGCAGATAGGACGGAAACACCCGCATGCCGAGGTAGGTGAAATTACCGCCGCGGATCTTGTAAGTGGAGCCTGCCGGGATCACGCGCGGTTCACCCTGGCGCCTGGCGATGGCATTGACCGCTTTGATCGCCACATCTCCCATCAGTAAAAGCGCCTTCAGGTTTGGAAATAGTCCAATTTCGCGTTCCAGAATCGCAGAGCAGTGTGTGATCGTGCTGGTTGCCACGCCATAATCGTATTTTCCACACTTAACCGCAGTGGTCAGGTAAATGCCCTTAGCCAGGATATCCTGGATGTTGCCAACCCTGGCTCCTGCTTCCTGGAAAGCCTGCACGGTGGTACGGGCGAACAAAGCTTCGCAGGCACCGTAGTAATAATTCCTTGGCTCAGTAGGGGCTGTCTCGGAAATCAGCATGACCTTGAACCTGGCTGGGTCGAGGTCAAGATCAGGTACCAGGTAGCTCTCTTGCCGCGCCTCATCGCAAGGGAAATCGATACATTGTATATGATCGACAATACGCATGCGGTTCTCCTTCCTTGATCCGTGGCTCTCGCGGACCTGCCTATGACTGGATTATAAGTTTATTTGCTTACAATGGGGAGGTACACGCGTGGGTAAACAAACTCCAAAGCCCCCAGGTCAACATTGTAATACGTTGACCGTTTGTTACCATCAAAATCGAGGACAGGTGCTGTGGAAGGGTTGCCCTGGTTAATGACCGGTGAGCCGGCTGATAAGTGGTAATGTACCCCATTCCTCTCGACAAAGAAGGGATTTGTGCTCAGGTTGTGTTCCGAGATGTCGGGGAAGCCGCAATACTGGTAACGCTGGCCGAACACATCGTTGTAACCCATGTCCTGCAGGCCATCATTTTCGACAAATACCCCGCATTCACCGTTATTGGTGATGATGTTATTATGGAGAGTGAGTGCCGGTTCGCTACCCTGTCCACTCTCAGGGAAATACACCTGAAGTCCCCGGAATGTGTTCCCACTGATCGTGTTATTGATCAAGTTCACGTCGCCACTGGAGATTAACCGGACGCCGAGGCTGCTATTTTCGACGATGAGATTGTTCGTCACTGTGACTGGTTCAGCCACATTGACAATGCACAACGCTGCATGAACGCCTGGCGCAAAGTTGTTTTCGATCAAGTTGGCATCGATAAGCGCCGGTGAGGCGACGAATAAGGCGCTGCCTTCAAAACCGCCGACCAGCCTGTTGCCAGTAATATGGTTGCCGTGGATCACCACTTGTGTTTTATTTCCTGAAGTATGGATGCCAGCACCTTCGCTAAACGTTGCATCGGATAATTTGTTAAACGATATCGTATTTGAGATGATCGTGGCGGGAACGTTCCAACCAACGTATATTCCCCCTCCTTCGAGCTGGGCGGTGTTCGACATGATCTGGTTGCCACTGACCAGTGTTGGCCCTGAAGCGAGATAGATACCGCCTCCGGCACTTGTATTATCTCCTTCTGCTGGGATGACGCGATTGCTAACGATACGATTATTTACGATCGATGGTGAAGCTGACCGGCCGATGTAGATCCCACCCCCTCGCCGGAAGGCCTGATTATGGGCGATCCGGTTGTCCTGGATGGTAGGGGAACCACCAAATATCCGCACCGCCCCACCAGGATACTTGAAACCACCCGGTGCGTAAGCCCCACTCGCACCCGTGAGGGTGAAACCGCCAAAACGGACATCCGTATCTGCCAGGACAGCGACATAAGCGCCTGGTACACCCTGGGCACTCAGGATGGTCAGGTTGGTTTCAATATCACGGGTTGTAAAATCCTGCGAGTATCCACCCAGCAGGCTACCAATATCCTTGGTGATTATGACGGTCGCAGTGACCCCCAGGGCAATCTCAGGGTCGAACATGCTGCCGGAATACAAGCCGCTCGCCACGTGGATATAGTCACCGGTTTGCGATTCCTGCAATGCATGCTGGACTGTCTGGCATGGGGTGAGGCGGGTCTGGCAATCATTCCCAATGTCATCTCCACGAGTCGAGACATATAAAATCACCGGTGTGTGTTCGACCGGTCCACCCGCAAACACCCGCTGGCTCTGTTTTCCCGCCATCCACAGCAAGCCTAAGACTAGAAGACATCCACATACAAATGTGGATGCCAGTCGCATTAAAATCCTCGCCCTGCTACTCATCCCCATGATTTTACCTGTAAAATTAAAACAGCGCCTGTAATTTGGGGGTAAAAAACCGATAAATTTCTGCTGGTCGGTTACCCGTTTTACCCCAAAAATTTCGGCTGGTTTATTTGGTATTTTATGTGGTTCACTTGTTGCCTTAATCAACCGCGAGACCTGTTTTACCCATTTTTTCCGTTACTTTGATGACCATACCAGCAGCCTCACCGACATACCTAGTGCATGCCTCGATCTGTCGTTTTTCCTTGAAGGCGACCTGGCCTTCGGGGGTACCCAGGTGGACACCGGTCAGCTCAAGGCAGTTGAGCGACCCAAAGCGGGTGCTGAATAGCTCATTAAACTGCTTGACGGCCTGGTAGCACGGGTCGATTGGATCGGCAGGCACATCCCGCCCCAGCAGCAAGCCAATGGCCAGGATCCCACCTGTCACAGCCCCACACATTCCACCCGTGCGCGCCATTCCGCTGCAGAACCCGGTGGCAATGCGCGGGATTAGCTCATTTTGTAACTGCTCATGCTCGGCGACCGCTAGCAAGACGCTCTCCGCTCAGTAATAGCCGCCGTTGAAGAGCTCCTTAGCTCGATTAGATAGTTCATTTTCCACGGAATAACCTCTAATTATGAATGTTATCGAAACCGGGTAACCCAACCAGATATATGAATGCATTTACGAGCGATTGGAACATAAGCTGACAAAATCCTTTGCATCCTTCTTCCCTTCGAGATAGATATTTAGAGCAGGTTATATAAATCCGCCCACTCGGGGTTCATGCGCTCGATCAGGCTCACGCGCTGTTTCTTGCCGGCACGCTTGAGCTGCTTTTCGCGTAACCTGGCGGCGTTCTCGTCATCGACGGCTTCATAATAGACCAGCCTCACCAGATTGTACCGTCGCGTAAACACCCCGCCGTTGCCTGAGCGGTGCTGGGCAACCCGGCGTTTCAGGTTACCCGTACGCCCGGTGTACAGCTTGCTATGCTGCTCGTCGGTCATGATATAGATGCAATACTGGCTAGTTTCATTCAATGGCATGGTTGGCGGTTTCTCGATAAAATATTATACAATGCAATCAGCCATGTCATCTTGTCATCTCAAATTGCATCAGGGTGATGGTTTGTACCTTTATTGGGTTGTAACGGTTGAGTGGGCGAATAAAATCTCGTAAGCGACCCTCCAGTTATTCTGATGGAGGGCATGGTTTTTTTTCTCTGCTCCAGCGCTTGCGTTTTTTCTAACCATGCTATACTAGAGATTGAACGACCCATTCGTTCCAATCCAATTAGCTGATGTGTGCGTTAATTTTATTGCCGACCATGTAAGGTCTGATTTAGAGGGGTTTTATATTAATTACCAAAAAAACCGATTACTTTCGCCATGCCTATGGAAGGACATATGAATGCAATCAATGAGATTCCAGCAGCAACTCCAATTCAGACTACCGGAAAGAAATTCTCGATCCGGGCCTTGTCCTATATCATTGATTTGATCGCTATTAACATTCTGACGCTCATAACTGTATTCTTCTGCGGAATTTTTTATACGATATTCTATATGATTGCGAATGAAGGGTACGCACCATACCCACAATTTCCTCAAATATTTAATTATCTGATAGGGTTTGTGATTTTGGTGATATATTTCGCCATCTTTGAATGGTTGTTTGGTGCATCTTTGGGTAAGCTTGCCTTGCGTATGCGCGTGGTCATGCTGGATGGCAGTCCGTGTACGCTAAAAGCTGCCATGATCCGCGGTCTCCTGCGGCTGGTGGATGGATTCTTTTTTGGGCTCATCGCCTATAAAACAATGAAGCCCCCATTATACAAACGCATTGGAGATATTTCGGCTAAGACACTGGTGGTCGATGCACATGACCCGCTGATCCAACAAAAGCTGGGTTGGTGGCGTTTCCTGGTTGCCCTGGTGATCTTTGAGGTGTTTTTATCCGGCGAGACCTTCTTGGAATTACTGCTGGCAGGGAAGTAGCCAGGAGCATAATAATGTAAAAAGCGAATGCCCCGTCGCTAATTTTGCAGACTATAGCTCGGGCTTTCATGCCCGAATCCCAGGTTTTTGTGCAATTAATGGTTGAGAGGTTTTCAAAGCCCCACTCCGCTGGGTTTTAGTTGAACGCTGGCTTACTTTTTCACCCACCGGTACACCAGCCAGGCTACCAGGAGTGCCAGGCTAATCCACACCAGCACGATGATGGCAGCAGCCAGCTTGTTGACAGGCTTTCCTTGCGCCATGATCTCTTTGGCTTTCTGCCGGCTGTCTGCCATCACCTGGGTGGGGATCAGCTTTACCGCCAGGTAGGCTCCCAAAGGGATGAGCACCATGTCATCCAGGTACCCCAGGACGGGTATGGGGTCGGGGATCAGGTCGATCGGGCTGAAGGCATAACCGACAACCAGGGCCGCGATCACCTTCGCATACCAGGGCGTGCGCGGGTCCTTATAGGCCAGGTACAGGGCATACACCTCACCTTTTAGCCCTCGAGTGCGTTGCTTCCACCGGCTGATAAGATCACTCATATCTACTCGCTGTCAGATTATAATGGGAAAGTTCCATTATTCATTAAAGGGTACCTCCTAACAAATGAACCTGGCTGAGATACGCATTTTAACCGCAGAACCCACTGCTCACTTCGCTGCCATCGCAGCCCTGATGAGCAGCGAGGAGACCGAGCCCACCACAGCTGAATCACTGGCGGAGTGGTATGCCAGGCAACTCCCGGATGGGGGAAGGCTGGCGGTAGCCATTTCACCTGCAGGACAGGTGTACGGTTTTAACGGTATATACCGTGCCTACACCAATCTCGAACGATATTATGGCAGTTACCTGGTGGTCCAACAGGAGCTGCGTGGCCAGGGTATAGGTAGCCTCTTATTTACTGACCTGTTAGCTCATGCAGGCGCCTTGAATGTACGCACCTTGCGGATACGTGTGCGAGATAACTGCCAGCCAGGCATCCATTTTGCGGATACGCATGGCTTCAAATTGAAATATCACAGCCTCGAGATGAAGCTGGATCTACAGACCTGGGATGACCGGCGTTATGATTCCATCCTGGATGCCCTGCGCGAGCAGGGTTTCATTTTCACCAACATGGCAGAGCAGGGAGATACCCAGGCAGCGCGCTGCAAGCTGTATGCCCTGAATAATGCCGCAGCAGCCACCGACCCTGGCTCCGATGGTATTCCTCCCTGGTCAACCTTTGAGGAGTTCGAGCAGGATGTGTGCTGCTCATCCTGGTACCATCCCGACGCTCAGATCATCGCCATTGACTCTCTTAACGGTGAGTGGGCAGCGATGAGTGCCATCACCGTCTTCGCGGGCGCAGATCATGCCTACAACCTGTTCACAGGCACAGATGTACGTTACCGGAACCGTAAACTGGCCCAGGCTGTTAAAACCCTGGCGTTGCGCCGGGCGAGGCAATTCGGGGTGGATACGGTCCGCACAAGCCATACCTCCAAGAACACGGTGATGATCGCCATCGACCTGAAGCTCGGTTATGTGCACACGCCGGGAACGTTAGTGATGGAAAAGGAAATGGGCAATGGCTGAGGCGGCGCTTTCGATGGATAACAATTCCAACGGCAGCTGGATCAGGCGAAACTGGATCTATGCCCCGTTGCTCATCTGCATCCTGATCATGTTGCCCCGCCTGGTATCGCCTAACTTCGGTTTGATGGATGACGGGCGCGGCCTGTCCATTGCCCAAGGGCTGCTGCATGGGAGATTTGACCTGAGCTGGGACCTGGTCGCTGGCCGCGCTCGCCCCGTTTATTGGCTGGCGTTCGCCTTCTGGTACGCGCTTGCAGGAGCACACCCGTTTTGGTTCTTTTTGGGCAACCTGATCGTTTTTTCAACGACCACATTCCTGCTGATCCACCTGGTGCATACATTGGGTGGCACAAAGCTGCAAGCCTTTCTAACCGGATTGGTGTTCGTGTTGAGCACCTCGGTGATCGAGAATATCTACACACTATCGAAAGCTGAGAATTTCCAGGTCATGTTAATGGTCAGCTCACTTAGCCTGGCGGTAATGGCTGCGCGCACACAGAATCGCTCAAAGGTCTGGCTGCTTGAGATCGCTTCGACACTGATCTTGCTGACCGCATGTTTCACCAAGGAGAGCACCATCCTACTGTTACCCATCAGCCTGACCTGGTGGGTGATCGGCTGGTTGGGTAAAAAACGCATGCCGTCAGCTCAGCTTGTCCTAAAAGTCTCAGGCTATATTATCCTGCCCAGCCTGGCCAGTGCGGTCATATTTTACCTGGGCCGCACGGCGTTCTTAAGCTCATCCAAGATCCTGGGTGTGGGGCAATCGTCTGGATATTCCTTCACGCTGAGCAGCATCCTGGATGGAGTGATCCGCTGGGGTGGCTGGATCATGCGTGATTTCATCTGGCTGATCCCGCTGAGCTTGATCGTGTTTGCGTGCTGTCTGGTCAGGCGGAAGTGGCCACGTTCCCGATTATGGTGGCTGGCGCTGGTATGGATGGCTTTTTGGTTGGGCATGTACATCCCCTGGCGTTTTGCGGTTGAGTATTACCTGCTGCCATTCGCAGCAGGTGCGGCAGTTCTTTCAGGCGTTCTGCTGGTCGAGCTGGTGGACCTGACCAGGCAATCCATAGGATGGAAGCTGGTTGGAGTTGTTACGCTGACTCTCACCGGCTGCCTGTTATTGGTATCACAAGCCAACAGCTTCACGGATGCAGCCATCCAGCTTGCTCAGGATTTCAGCAAATGCGCACCTGATGGAGTTCATTGCCCAGAACGCCCCGGAGGGCAGCCAGGTGGTGGTAAACCTGCAGATCGCCAACGAATATATCGAGCAGATGCAGTTAACCCTGGCTAGCTCATATGGGCGGCCAGACTTGCAGATGGCGAATTACGCGGGTCAAGACCTGGCTACTCTCAAGTCTGGCTCTCCAGGGGTCTATTTCGTGGTAGCCGAACTGGCTAACCAACCCAAGATGACCGTCCGCATGGGGTTGGATGAGCCCAGCTTAGCTGTCTGGAATGCTGGTATCGTCGCGCAGCTGGCTGATTGGAAAAAAGTATTCCAGGTCAGTGAAACACCCCGTATTTTCCCTGTTAACTTTCCACGCCTGCTGTGTGCTATGGTAAACCAGGGTAGTTATTGTTCAGCCAATGAGCCATTGTTTGACCCATCCCGGTTGCTGTACCAGTGGTCGGTGTATACACATTAATCCCCAGCAGCTCCTGGCCACCCTTCATCCCAAGTTTAGTTTCCAACTAAAAAAAGAGTAAAATTATCCTCGAAAAAATGAGGCTGGGTTAGGAGGGAAATATGGGTGTGCTAAAGTTCATCGTGCGGATCATCGGTTGGCTGGTGACCATTATCTTGCAGTATGCTGCTTCGAACCTGGTCATCTTCCTTTTTTCGGTGATCTTTGCTGGCGTCGACACCATCTCACGGACTGGCTGGCTGGCGTTGTTGCTGGTCATTTGGGTGGGTTTTATGCTTGGCATTAACCTGGTCGGTGTGGCTGCCCTGCGCTGGGTCTGGAAAGATCACCGTCCATTGGCGAAGCAGCGTTTATTGGGATCTGGCATTGGGACTCTTATACCACTACTGATCCTCCTGCCAATCGGCTTCAGCGTCCCGGTGGGGGATGCGGGAAGCCAATTTTACGACCTGGTCTCTAATAACTGGCAGCCAATCCTGGCACAGGCTTCCTTCTTTGCCGGGATCGTCGGATATTACATCCCTGGATTGATCAAAACCAGCTCGCAGCCTGAGAATAATGTTTGATGGTAATTCATAAAAACTGAAGCCAGGAAGTTCCTGCTATATAACCGGGCAAACCAGGTGCGAAGACCAACAGGCAGACCATCCCCAGCTGCTTGAAAAGAGGTGACCTGCATTGCCCCACTAAATATTTCCCCTGGATAACATTTATTTGGCAAGGCTTTGGGTAAGCATAAACCGCAGTAGAATAATGGAATGAGCGAAACGATCCGCCCACCCGATGATGTGTACTGGCACTTCCGCCGCCTTAAGACCCATGAGCAGGTTGGGGCTGAGTACAGCAGCGGCGAGGACGGCTTCCTTTACCGGGTGAACAAAGACCGGCAAATCTGCCGGGTAGTCGATGGGATCGAACACCCCAGCATCGACAGCCTGCCCCTCAGGCTGCCAGCCGGAGCCCATGTTCTCACTGGCGGTGGCTGGGGTTTCCGCATGCATATCTCCACGTTTTACCAGCAAGTTATAGCTGCTTCTTCAAAGAAACCAGAAAAATAACGAGTCGAGCTTAGTCGTGCAGTGGAAGGTTATCGTGTAGAGGGGAAATTTGAAGGCTGGTCTCCCCTAAATCAAGTGAACAGTTGAATCTCCTGCTTGACTTGAGAGCTTACTGCTTTACCTGGACCTGTTGATTTAACCTCAACCATTGCATCGCCGAGCTCCATGCCACCAATTTGTCCAGCAGGTTGCTGAGCAATTGTGTATGCCCCTCAGCTGGTTTGAATGTGGTCATATTCTCGAAATCAGTGCGGGTGTTGAACATCACTTGTGGGCGGATGTCGCTGTGATGGATCTCACCCATTACCAGCCTGAGCTGTTCAACCGCGCGTGCACCGCCTTCTGAGCCATAGCTGATAAAACCTGCTGCTTTGTCATTCCATTCATAAAACAAGTAATCGAAGGCATTTTTAAAAACTGCGAGGATGCCGTGATTGTACTCACCTGTTATAAAAAGGAAACCATCAGATGAGGCAATCTTCTCGGACCAGGCCCGGTCATACTCCTGGTGGCCCTTTCTAAGCGAGGGTGGGTATGGGTCATCAATCAACGGTAAGTCATAGTCCCGTAGATCTACCAGCTCACACTCCGCATCTCTACGCTGCCGGGCGATCTCATACGCCCACTTGGCTACCAACGCACTCTTGCGGTTTGGGTGTGTGGTGCCGATAATTATGGCGATCTTAGGCATAACACCCCTCCTTATCCACCTGGCTCATTTTTTCATTACATAGATGCAGGGAATGGTATGGGAGATACAGCCTTGCATGACGGTAACTTTGGAAAAGGTTAAATTCTACCGAATCCCCCGGAACATTCGAATTATGGGCGATTCTCAGGGAGTTAACCGATGGTAAATTTCCTGCGTGTTACGGGCAAGCGCTCTTTCCCACAGCCAGGAGCTGACCATCTGTAGTGCTCCAGATCCTTTTCTCAACACCATCTGATGTTGCTAGAAGAGAAGCATCATTCGAGAACAGTAGCTCGTAGATAGGTATCTGCTGCCCTAGTAATTTTTTAAGCACGTTCTTGCCGTCTGGTGAGCTGAGCACGACCGTGTCATTATCTGAGTAAGCCAAGAATTTTCCGTCGGGCGAGAATGTTACAGCCAGGCTATTAATGGGTGAAGCGGTGTTGAGCAGCTCCTTCCCATCAGGAAGACTCCATAAGAATAAGCCAGAAGCCAGGTCGGCAGCCAGGTAACGACCATCCGGCGAAAAAACGGCATCGGAGGTATCATAGCCACCGCGCAGCAAATAATATCAATGGGGTGTGGACTTTGTAGAAGGTGAGCCGCCCAGGGTCACTCACGCTTACGGCAAATGATCAGCATATGCTCACTCATCGCCACCGCGCCTGGGTGGGTGCACGTCTGGTAATGCGTCTCGAGCCAGCAATTCAGGCGCTTCTCGTCCCTGGCCAGGCGGTTATATTCCCGGATATGCTGGGTGCTGATGCCCTGCAATCCCACCAGCTCAAGCATCTCCAGGTCAGGGCAAGAAAATTCCTGGGTCAGCTCTTCCGGAAGATAAAAATGGCAGGCGGTGAAGCCCCGGCCACCGAGATAATCGCCAGTCTCCACAAGCTGCTGGTAATGGGGCTCACCTATCTCAGCTTGTGACTCATTTAGGATCACGATGAGGACAGCAATGCGGCCGATTACCGAAACAAAAAGCGGGGCACCTGGCTTGCTAACCCGCACCAGCTCGTGGATGGCCCGCTGCCGGTCAGCCGGATCCAGCACGTGAGACAGTGGTCCGCCGGTGCAGATGACCGCATCGAAAGTGCCCGCGGCATACCTGGATAGGTCAACGATGGAGCCACAGGTGATCTCATGCACATGCGAGCGCAATCCTTTTCGTTTTAACATGCGGTTCGCAAAATCCAGGTTTGCCTGGGTGGCGTCCAGCAAGATCACTTCATAGCCGCGCTGGGCCAGCTCGAGTGTATAGCGCCCTGGGCCACCGCCGGCATCCAGTACCAGGCCCTGGCTCGGCAGGTATTTATCCAAGTAGTGCAACGTGGTATCCAGCTCCAAGCGGCGGTAGGGGTTCTTCACCAAGCGGCGCCACTCGGTGTGGACGCTCTCACGATAAAATTGCTTGACCAGGTCATCATTGTTCATAACATTTACCCGTAAGCTCATTCCCGGCAGGGAGCGGGTTGGAAATAAAGCGGGCTCCTCAAACGGTAGAAACGAAATGTGAGAGGCTGCGAAACAATCGCATGTCCTCCCACATTTATTCTCAACTGTTCGTCAGACGCGCTCACTCGAAGCGTTCAGAATGGTCGCGTAGAACACCTAACGATATTTTATTTACGATAAAGAGGTCCTATTATCCAATACCAGTGGAGGTCTTCTTTTTCTCTTCCTTAAGTTTACGCTTTTCCTTCAGCGTGTGCTGGGGTTTCTTTTTCTGTTGCTTCCTTCCCTTATCGGCCTTGCCACCAGATCCAGCCATCTTCGATTCTCCTTCCAAATAAGATGGGTTAAATTATAGCATGGCATCCGATTTGCGTGAGGTCGAAATTGGCATATCCGCCCGGCTCTCAGCCCACAGCTGCCAGATCAGGATCAGCTCATCCAGCTTGGCGATGGGTGCCAGCGGGACAGACCAGATACCCGAGGAAGCACTGATGATGACGTATAGCAAGATCGTGAGGATGGTGTAGCCGATAAACACCGGTCGAACCAGCCGGTGGACTGACTCAGGCAAGTTGAGTGGTAGGTAGAGCAAGCCTAGCAATCCCAGGTAGCCCAGGGCGTTGAAAAGGAACATGGTAAACAACAAACCGGTCCCGGTGGTAAAAAAGTAAAAATGGATCCCCGCTGTAACCAGGGTAAGCAGGATGATCAAATTGCGTCGCATAATCGTACCTCCTTTGCGAATCAATACAAGGTTTTCGCCCCCGTCCAACCGGTTGCCCGGCTGGTAGATAAGATTTAGATGCCACGGAGTGGAAGTGGTCGCAGATGCTGATAACAGATTTCGACAACGGATTTGATCACAGACTACATGGAGTGTTTGTTATCTCTGAAGCATCTGCTGCCATTACAAGGAGCGTTTAAAGAAACTGACAACAAGCCTACTTGCTGGTCAACGAATTGTGTTTAACCCCCTGAAGTGGGCTGGTCGCATAAGTGAGAATTATTTATTCTGGAGCAATACACCGCTCTGGCTACATACTTCTTGTACTCAACTCGCTTGCATAGGTAAGATAAATCAATCGGTCAATAGTTTTCTGCTCCGCTTCCTCGAATTGGCGACCCTAATTCTAGCCATGGTCGGGGGTCATACACACAGGATGCTTCACTCCCAGCGGAAGGTTTTGAGAGAGATGAGCAGGCTGACCAGGAGTATTCCGGTTAAGACCAGGATATCGGTCACATGCAAGCGCCATGGATCACCCACCCACAGGCCGCGCAGCAGATTGACCACATAGGTCAGAGGCAGAAAAGCCCCCACCTTTTTGATGGCTTCTGGTAGCAGCTCGCGCGGGAAACCTGCGCCAGATAGGAACAGCATCGGGTACAGGATAACCATCCCCACCACCTGGGCAGTCCGTGCGGTCGGCAATAAGCCAGCCAGGATGAAGCCCAGCGCAAAAAAGCTCAACAGGCTCAAAACAAATCCCAATAGCACACTAATAGCATTGCCTTCAAATCGCAGATGGTAAACCAATTTACCCGCAATGATGAGGATCATCATTCCTATGAGTGTCATCAAGAACAGAACGATCACCTGCGCGATCAAGACTGTCAGCGGGTTGATCGGTGTGGTGCGCAGCCGGCGCAGGATGCCCTTTTCACGGTAGGAAGTTATGGTAATCGTCAAGCCGAGGAGGCTGGTAGTGGCGATGATCATGGCAGTATAGGCAGGCACTGAGATATCCACCGTGCCCTGGCCATTAAAATAACTACTTGGGGTGTTTCCGTAAATAGAGCCGAATATAAAGAGCATCATCAGGGGGAATATCAGGGTAAAAAATGCTCCAACTGGCTCACGCAGGAACAGCTTGATCTCCATCCAGGTCATTTTCAGTAGGCTTTTCATTTGACACCTTAATCTTTCAGTTCACGTCCGGTCAATTTCATGAAAACATCCTCCAGGGTTGCCCCTTCAGAGCGCAGATCATGAAATTGGACGCCAAGGCTGGTCAGGAGCAGGACGACATCACTGACCAGTGCTGCCTGGCTCCCATTTCCACGCAACACTACAGTATTGCCCTGCAAGTCTATGTGACCGCGCTCAGCCATCTTATCGAGGAACGCTGCGGGCAGGGGAGCATCTACAGTGAAGGACAGGCTTTCACCACCCCCATGGCAGCGGACCAGCTCAGCAGGAGTGTCAAGGGCAACGACCCGTCCGTGATCGATGATCGCCACCCGGTCGCATAAATGCTCAGCTTCTTCCATATAATGCGTAGTCAACAGGATGGTTTTGCCCTGCTCACGCACCCGGCGTACCAGATCCCATATGGTATGGCGGGCTTGCGGATCGAGGCCGGTAGTCAGCTCATCCAGGAAGATCAGCTGTGGGTTCGGCAGGAGAGCCAAAGCAATGAACAGGCGCTGCTTTTGCCCACCGGATAATTTAGCAAACGGAGAATTCCGCTTGTCTTCCAAGCCAAGTTCGACCAGAAGCTGCTGCCAGTCGGCAGGATTTGGATAGAAAGAGCTGTACAGGTCCAGCGCTTCCCAGACCTTCATCCGCTCGGGTAGGTTGGATTGCTGGAGCTGCATGCCTGTGTGCAGGTGTATATAATGGCTTTCAAGTTGTGGATCGACGTTCAGCACAGTCACTTGACCGCGATCGGGCTTTCGTAAGCCCTCCAGACACTCGATCGTGGTAGTCTTACCGGCACCATTCGGGCCGACGATTCCAAAGATCTCACCCTGATGCACATCAAAACTAATCTCATCTACCGCGATGGTTGCTCCGTAGGCCTTAGATAATCGTTCTACTATAACAACAGTATCCATGACCGTATCCTTTTACTTATTTTTTAGTATTATTTCCAGGGCTTCGACATGCTCTGCGAACACTTTCCGCCCTTCAGGTGTGGCCGACACATAGGTGCGAGGTTTGCGCTCCACAAAAATCTTGTTGATGGCAATATAACCTGCTTCTTCTAATTTCCGCAGGTGGGCACCCAAGTTACCATCGGTCACTTCGAGCAAGTCGCGCAGGTAAGTAAACTCCACTTCTTCTTTTGGGGAAAGCGTGACCAATGCAGCCATGATGCGCAGCCGTACGGTTTGGTGGATCGTTTCGTTTAACTCTGCCATGTCTACCACCTGTAACGGATGTAAATTCCGAGGGCGATCATGCCCCCGCCACCCAGGATGGCCATCCATAGAAAGAAATATCCCGGTAGGAAGAAATATCCGACCAGAGAGAGGCCAAACAAACCCAAACCCCACCATTCTGATGCAAACGAAAGCAGCAGGCCCATGGCTACCCAACCGATTGTGGAGAAAATGATGATCAGCATAGCCAGCAGCTTCGCGTCGACTGGCCAGACGATAGCGACTGCAGCGTAACAATAGACAAATAATAGCAACCAGAAAAAGGCAATTCGTTTTCCGGTGGTTGGTGCAGCAGACATGCGTACACCCCGGTTCATCCTGACCCCAATGAAGGCGGAGATAACAGCACCGGTGATATCGAGGATGATCCAGGCATATCTGGCTGCTTCAGCAGGGAGGAACTGCGAGCCGGTAAATCCAAGCATCCAAATGACACCCCAGAGGATGAGGAATTTGTAGGCTCCACTGGCAGAGATTGCCCGGCGGGTTTTCTCCATCATGTTCTGGACTGCACTTAGTGCTTCTTCTGCTTCTGAAGGTGTGATATTCATTGAACACTCCTTTAGAGTCGTATGTAATATAAAGTACTCTGTATCATAGAGTATTATACATCAAATTTGCGACAAGTCAATCCCATTAAATATGAGAATCAAAAAATCGGTATCCGTAAGCTCATTCGGGGAGTACAGCAGGCAGCCTGGTTTTTCCCTAACATTTCCTCAGAGAATATTAAGAGTGAATGCTTACGGTTTTAACAGATCGAGATGAAAAGAGAATATTTGATCGTATGCACGGCCGATAACGATGCCGATATCCCCACTACTCATATTGTAAACAGCCGACCACTGCGTAATTTCCTGGTCCACAGTAGAGAGCAGCTGCATGGCGGTGGCGAGGTCTAGCTGACCACCGGATGCTGATAATGCTTCAGCGAGCGTGTGGTAGCGCGAACAGCCGCCATCACCCCGGGCGATACAACGCAGGTGGTTGGTCGCCAGATGCCAGGCATCCTGATTGGGTAGGACGACCATTTCGCCTTCATAGAACTCAATCAGGGCTGCTTTTCCACTTCGGTCAGCGACTAGGTAGTGAATGGGTGGCCCGCCTGAGAACATGATGTTGTACTGCTCGAACATGGCGACAGCTTCTTCGGCGTTGCGGGCATGGTCGAGCACCTGGCGAATAATGCCGATCGACCCAATATTCGGCAGGCTTGGGTCATCGGTGGCATCGTCAGTATATTCATCAGGCACCGCAGCCATACCAATTGCCAGACCATACTCATTCATGCCATCAAACGGCAGCATTGGGGTAGTGAGCAGGGCGTCTTGATAATTAGCAACGAGGCTGGTCAATGAATTTGCTGCATCCGGCGGAATTCCCAGGAAAGTGAGGTCGACCATGCTAACCGAGGCATAACCATCCGGTGGATTAGTAAATAGCAACAGGGCGGGGCTGTACTCCCAGTCGAAGTTACGCCCATAGACCATCGCTGAAGGGGTGCCCATAGCCGCGAAAAGCGAGCAAGAGAAATCGTCTGGTGATAGGAGTATGGTGGTCGTTTCGGGGTATGCATAACCGCCAGCATAGTGCATGACGTAAAATGGGTAGCCGTCGACCTTCTGAAGGCTGCGCAACGTCGCAGATTCATTCTCAGTTAACCCACCCAGGTCTGAAGTGGGTGAAGCTTGTGGAGCGGGACTGGCTATCGCAGGTGTTATTTCTCCCGGGGATTGGGTGGGTGAGACCTGTATGCTTGGGCTGACCTCAGCTGCCGGAGATGAACTGCTGCAGGATATCAGGAACAGGAATAGGAAGATAATCGTCAGGTGTCGCATGGAAGCTGTGGCAATTGGTAAGTGCTTCGAAAGAACGGCATCAATTAATGCAACAGAGCTGGGCCGGTCACTGAATAGGGCTGGATCTACCAGCAGCGGGTAATTTTCCCTACAAAGATATTACGTTTAACCACTCAAGAGGGTTCAGCGATGCATTGGTGCAGCAGGCTATAAGCTTGATTGTCCAGCTGGGCGATCTGCCCAAAACCCTGTGAGGCAGCCCGCAAGTCGCCCTCCTGGATTGCCTGAGCAATCTGGGGGACGGTGCGGATCACCCTGTTGAAGCATTCGATGGGCTGCGAGAAATCCAACCCGGTCATGCCAGCCGCCTGCTCGAGGAAGGTGACGTACAGGTCACGCCCGGCTGTCAGGTGATTCCCCTGGCTATCGGGTGGTGAATTCAGATATTCAAGCACCTGCTGCAGGCAACGCTGGCTAGTTTCGTCACCCAGCTGTTGCGGCCAATCCTGGATTTCCTGCCTCAGCTTTTGCATGGCAGGGATGCCCAGCATGCTGACGGGAGGTTTCAACATAAGCTGGCACTGGTCATGGATGGCTTTCCTGACCAGCCTATCGGCAGGCTCGAGTTCATCGGGAAGATTGAGGGTTGCCAGGCGGTTATGCTTGCCCATCCCCGGTACATTAACATTCCATGCCAGCTCTAGCTCAGCCAGCGAGATTTTTTGGGGTTCTTCCCAGCTTGTATCCAGAAAAAAGGCATGTTCATCATCACAGCCTACCAGGAGAACAAAATGGATGGGAATGTGGCGCTGGTGATAAATGCCAGGATAATAAGGCAGGTGGAACATGTCCAGAGGGCCCAGGATCGGGGGCGTGCGATCGGCGAGGGCAGATTGGGCTTTGTTCCAGGCAAACTTGAAAGAGCGGCCCTCAAGCTCGTAGAAGCTAGCGTTGAATAACACCGCCAGGTAAGGCGTGCTGGCGTGGGCTGGCAATCCCCCAATACACCTGGCGGGGAGGATCAGCAGGATTGATGCGCAGGTAGGCAAACCCACCACCCTGTCCAAGCCCGTGCACGAACTCATTCGACCAATCGCGACCTGTACGCCAGTGTACCAGGTCGCGGATGCCATTGACGGGGCACATCCCGGGTGCGGTGCGGTGCGGAACGGTGAGCTTGTTCATATTCAGCTGCCTGCCTTGTTTTTGGGCGCGATTTTTATGGACAACGGGATAACGCAGGGTGTATCGTGCGAATAAGTACTTTACTCATTGTAAAAATTCGTAAAGGAAATAAACTAGAAAGGCGAAGCCAATCAGATAGGGTAATATCATTGGACGAACTGAATTCATGAACAGCGTCTTGTTCATCTCAGCCCGCTGCATGTTGCTGATGACAAAGGGGACGATCTCATTGCTAGAGATCGATACCGGCATAACGCTCTTCTGGAGCTTTCCCACAACCATTAGCTCTTCCCGGTCTGATCGTCCTTTCAGAGATCCGCAGCCTTTTTTCGAACCCCAAAAAGCCCTTGGTTTTCACGCCAATGGATTCCAATAAAGCCCGCGTAGCATCATCTACCCGGTCAAGCCTGTATTCATTGTTCGTTACCGTAATCGGTTTGCCATCCTTGATATTGATCCGACCGGTCATATCGTCGAGCATAAAGCTGCCCGATGACTTTTTTAAAATTGGCTTCCAGCGCCCACCCCCACGGTTTCCGCCCTGGTATTCCAACACTTCCAGCTGCCAGAATACGCAATCAACTTTCTGAAGCAGGCTTTTAACCATTTCAGCCCGTATCTTACCGGTCACTTCCACCCAGCCCTTATCAGGTAGAGCGCTGATCCAGGTAGTGGGGATGCGCCAACTAATAAAGAAATATCTCAAGCTCGATGCCGCATAGAATAATGGACTGATTACTGCGATGAGGATAAATAACCAAAAGAGCCAATTACCCATATTCCCGCTTTCTTATAAGAAAACAACCGCAGAGCAGAACGTGATGAATCTCGATTTCCAGGATTGACTATCCAATATTGGCTTACTGCGCCATCATTATAGCATGATGAATATATCACCATGGCAATACCACGCGGCCGGTTGTTTTTCCAACCCTGGTTATAATATTCAGTACTGCACAATCTCAAAGCAGCAGCTATGGAGATGTTAAACTTGGGTAGCAGAGTAGCTATCCGATAAAATTGGTGTTTTAATTCCTTAAATGGTGTGTCATTCTGATTATAGGTAGGCTGGTATGAGTATTTCTTACAAGACCACGATCGCGATCATCCGCATATTCCACCTGGTCACGCGCCAGAAATGCCATGCTTTTGGCAAGCTTGACTATCCGGCTGGTGCTAAGATCATCGCCGGGAATCACCCGAATGCCACCGATGGGCTTTTCCTGCCCTTCATGTTTGCGGAGAAGCTGCACTTTTTTGTCCAGGGAGATATCTTCGATATTCCCTTCGTTGGCTGGCTGCTTGCTAAAGCAGACCAGATCAAGGTCATCCCCGGACAAAAGCACCTGGCGCTGGATCGGGGAATCGAGCTTCTTGAGAATAACCAGGCGGTTGCCATTTTCCCAGAAGCTGCGCTTAACCCAGATGGCCAGCCTCGCAAGAGCGAGACAGGAACGATTCGGATGTCATTGAAAACCAGGATCCCGATCATACCGGTCGGGTTTTACGTGCCCCCTAAGTTTCTCAACCATATCGTACGCATGAAACAGGGCCGTAAATCTCAGGGACATTGGCAAACCCGTGGACATTGTTATGCCCATATTGGGGATCCATGGCTGCCATGTAACGATTTCGAAGGCGATGTTGATCATGACTCGCTGGTACAGCTAACCGAGCGGCTGATGCAGAAGATTAAGGGTGAAGCTACGCTGGCGATGGAGGAATATACCAGGGAGACAGGATTGTCAGCGGAGCAGGCAAGTTTCGGAGCCCTATGAGGTTGCGTTCACCAGCCATATAAGCCAGGCTGCTTGAGGGGGTATGATTTCTGGCAAGCTGCCTATACCAGCCCAGAACAGCTTAAAGACGGTGTTATCCACGTTAAGGACCACCTCTCAGGTGTCTGGCAAGTGGCATTGAATAGGTAAAAGTGGCGGATTCGCCGGTCAGTCAGGGCATCATCCGGCACCCAGCCAGTGATGTTATAGGTGATATAGTGGGGATTTTGGTGATTGTCATGCTCCTCATAACAAACCTGGGTAAAGCCCGCGGCATGGCGTAAAACTTCAACCGGTAATCCGTGGCGCAACAGGGCCCAATCCAGGCTACCCGCATCCGGTCGAGAATAGACCGTATTGGGATGGCTGACCAGCAATACCCCCGGGGGAGGTGGATCATCGGCTTTGCCCAACAAACGCACAAGCTTCAGGTCATTCAAACCACTTTCTTCAACCGCTTCGCGGCGCGCAGCCACTTCGAGCTCTTCACCGGGGTTGACCGTCCCTGCAGGGATCTGCACGCCCACCTGCGGGTGGATGAACAGCAACAGCTCTGTCCCGCTTTTGCTGGGGCGGGTGATGAAGCAGGTGACCTTGTGGACCGGGTCAGTCATAGGCTTAGAAAATCCAAATCCACATAGGGGAGGTCTTGCTCAATGCGCCGAGCTCTGCCACGCATGAAATCTCCCACCCAATTGCCGGGCTCACCAGCCTGTGGGTGGTCCAGCAGGTCGGCATAGATGCATAATTCCTTGAGCTTGAGGAACCTGGGAACTTGGCACAGCCAAAAAGAGGAGATGGAAAACTCATTACGGTATCCAGCCAGGTAATTGCTCAGGAAGTGGCGTGCGAAATTCTGAGACTGTTCCTCGGTTGCAGGATTGTACAATACCAGGATATCAAAGAGCGCCATGGCAACATCCATGGCAAACCATCCCCATTGGCAGTCATCGAAATCGATGATGACCATATTCCCATTCGGCTGGATGAGAAAGTTGGCAAAGTGCAGGTCATCATGGATCATACCGAAATCTTCAGGCGAGGTAGGGAGCTGCTTCAGCTCGGCGATCAGCTGCTCAAGCTGCTGGCGGGCTGGGTCAGCAATCTCAGACAGCTTGTGTGTGGCTTCGTGAATCTCATAGGAATCAAACCACGCGGATCGGCTATGACCAACATCCACTGGGCGGTAAGCGGATGAAACCCTGTGGAACTGCCCGGCTGCCTTCCCGATGGATCGAAATAGCTGCGGCGTCCAGGCTGAAGGGGGGATGGTTTCTGCCAGGGTACCATCGATCTTTTCGAAGGCGGTCAGTGTGTAACGGGTACCCTGGAATTCCAGGCTCTCCATCAGGCTGCCCTGGGTCGAGACTAGCGGGGCAACCACGGGAGCTCCATTGGAGGCCAGAAAGCTGACCCACTCAAGCATGGCGAAGGTCTGCCCTGGGGGGCAGTCTTCCACCCCGATACGCAGGATGGCGGCCTGGTTACCCTGGCCAAATTGGTACACAGCGTTGTAATGTCCGCCGGATAGCGGTATGAGACCCTCAGGGGAAGTACCATACAGCTGGCAGGCGTGGGCAAGCAATTCCGGGTGAAGCATACAAGGGAATTGTACCAGCAGAGGTGCCAGACAGCCCCTTATAACGCAACGGAGTGTATATTTTTAAACAGGAGTGCATACCTGTGTAGATGAGGGACAAGCACCTTTATTTCTTTCTCCACTATAATTATTCCATCTCTGATTTACAATGATAAGGCAGCCTTGCAGCGACTATATAATGACATCATCAGAAAACGGTGAAAAAATATGATCACGAATGATATTGTGCTGGCAAATGGCCGTATCCTGGATGGGTGCGGCAACCCCTGGTTCTGGGGTGACCTGGCGATAAAGGGTGGGCAGATCACGCAGATCGCTCCACCCAGGACATTGAGTGGAAAAAGAACTTTCGACATTTCTGGCAGGTTCATTTCGCCAGGCTTTATCGACATCCATACCCATTCCGACCTGTCGATCCTGGTCAACCGGCGGGCGGAGAGTGTGGTCCGGCAAGGGGTGACGACCGAGCTGGTGGGGAACTGCGGGATGAGCCCGGCACCAATTGATGACTCCCACTTGGAGGAGCTCAAGCGCTATTGGGGACCGATCTCCGATCAGCCTGAAGTGGGGTGGCATTGGCGCACATTCGGCGAGTACCTGGATGCATTGGAGCAGGGTGGGCTGGGGATCAACCTGGCTTCCCTGGCTGGGCATGGCGCTCTACGCATGGCGGTCTTGGGCTTGGAAGCGCGCGAGCCGACCGATCAGGAACTGAGGCGCATGCAGGGCTTACTGGAAGAGGCACTCCAATCAGGCGCAGTTGGCCTGTCAACCGGACTGGTGTACCCGCCGGGGTGTTTCGCAAAGACGGCTGAGATTATCAGCCTGGCCAGGGTAGCTGCCCGTTACCATGGGATATACGCTTCGCATATCCGCGGTGAGCGCGAGACCATCCTGGAGGCGGTGGCGGAAGCCATACAGATCGGGAAGGAAGCGGGCCTGCCGGTGCAAATCTCGCACAACGCCCCCAAGTTCGGGGCGTATGAGGATGCCAGGTCCAACCTGCACCTGGTGGAAGAAGCCAGGCGGCGTGGGCAAGATGTGACGGTGGATAACGACCTGCACACCGACCTGGGTCCATCCCTCACAGCCGGGCTACCCCAGGAATTTGAAGACCTGCCCGCCGAGCAAATCGCAGCTCTGCTGCGCGACCCTGCCAGGCGGCAGGCGATCAGGCAGGAGATCGTCGAAGATAAAAAACCTGCCTTTGGGCCAGTGGGTTTGTTGAAACATGGACAGTGGCAACGGATCACCATCCTGCACGCACCCAACAACCCTGAAGTAGTCGGGAAAACCATCCAAGCGATCGCGGCGGAGCGCGGCAGCGATCCCTTCGAGACCTACTTTGACCTGATCATCAGTAACGGGCATCTGGTGGAGGCGATCTTTGACTATATCGATGAGACGAACATCCGCATCCTGCTACAGCACCCAGCGGTGATGATCTCATCCGATGGGCAGGTACTGGCGCCTTACGGATTCCTCAACGACCCACCACCCTACTCCCCGTGCAGCTATGGCGAGTTCCCTGGGGTGCTGGAGCGTTATGTGCGCGATAACCCGGTGCTTAGCTTGCAGGAAGCCATCCGAAAGATGACCTCCTTCCCCGCCCAGCGCATGGGGCTCTTTGACCGGGGTGTGCTGCGCCCAGGCACCTGGGCCGATATTGTGGTGTTTGACCTGCAGCGCATGCATGACCGGGCGACCAACCTGTACCCGCACAGCTACCCGTTTGAGAACTTCCCGCACCAGTACCCGGAGGGGATCGATATGGTGTTGGTCAACGGGGAGGTGGTGGTCGAGGATGGGGAGCACACTGGCGCATTGCCAGGCAGGGTGCTACGGCATCGCAAGGGTTAAGGCGTACTAGCTGGCGGGATAAGGTTTCCCCAGGTAACGATACGCCCCGACCGATTGGATGAAGATGCTGACGATGGAGGTGTAGGCGATGACTTTTTGACCGACCACCTGGATGATCAACCCCTGAGGCGAGCTGAAGCTGGGACCGTTGGTGAGCAGAAGGTAATAGCCTACCAGCATTAGGCAGAAGACGGCGAAAACCCACGCATAACCCCTGGGGTAGTGCTTTTCGGTGAACATGGCTGGCAGGTAACACAACACTGCCAGGGGGAACAACCGAAAGGCCCAAATGACGAAGAACACGTGGGCCGGCTGGGCGACATCGGCTGGGGCAAGGGCGATTCCCACGAAACACAGGCCGGCCAGAGTTCCCAGGATCGATCCGAGTAGGCTGAACACCTTCTGCAGGCGCGTAGACCAGAAAAAGCGTGGGAAGATGACAAAGAAGATCACCAGGCAAATACCCGCCGCCGAGAGGGCGATTATGAATAAGCTGGCTGAGGTCCAATTGGGTTTGCCAGATAAGGCGGTCAGCATCCCCAGGTTGCTCAGGAAACTGTGGGTGAACGAGTAGCCGGGGTAGGCGTGATCGTCTACCGAGCCGCCGGCATAGGTCAGCATGGCAAGCAGGGTAAGCACCACAAAGGCACTACAGCCGATGGCAATCGCCAGGTACAGGCGGCGGATAGTCTGGTTTGAAGCAGCGCTTGTGGTCATCCATGAGACTATACACGGTAGAATCTGGAATGTCAAGCAGTTGACAATCCACCCAAGCTGATTAACAGTTTTCTTGTTTTAGAGGCGGGGGATATCGCTCAGTGTTTGTCTGATAATGATATTGATACATGTTCCAATGGGATCTCGATTAAACGTAAATGCTTGCAATATGGTATTAATATATATCTATGATCCTAATTAAGCTGGTTGCCAGAAAACTACCAGGGTGCAAGAAACCAGAAGTGAGGAGCCTAATGTGAGCCTACCAACCAATAAACCCGTCGAATATGTCAAAATGATCGGCAGCCATTTACAAAGACCCTACGGCATCACCATGGATGGTGAGAACAAGCTGTGGGTGACAGAAGCAGGTGCTGGCAGGGTTACTATGCTGGATGGCGATGGAAAGCGCCTCAAGTCATTCGGGCGTGGAGAAGGCAGCCTGTTCAAAAAAGTCGGCCGGTTACGACAGCCAACCGCGGTTGCCATGGATCATAATGGCAATTTTTTTGTTACCGATTTTAAACGGGACCAGGTGTTTAAGTACGATCCACAAGGTCACTTCATAAAAACCTTTGGAAAACGTGGCTCGGCGGAGGGTGAGTTCAACCATCCCATGAGTATCAAGACAGACCCACACGGCGATCTGTGGGTGGTAGACAGCGAGAACCATCGTCTGCAGAAATTCGATACCGATGGGAATTTCCTGGTAAAGATCGGCAAACCCCAGCAGGACCATACCCCTACCTCGGGGTTTAACCGGCCAAGCGACCTGGCTTTTGACAATGAAGGCAACCTGTACGTGACTGACGAGTTGAACTTCCGGATAGTGAAATTTGATCCGCAAGGGAACTACCTGGGAAAGTTCGGCAAAGAAGGCCAGGAAAAAGGCCATATTTCTGATCCGCGTGGTATCGCCATTGATAACGACCAGCGTGTCTACATCACCGATGCTTATCTAGACAATGTGCTCGTCTTCCATACCAACGGGCGTTTCCTATTCTCGTTTTGCGGCCCACTCCAGGTGGGTGGCTCACTATTTAGACCGATCGGGATTGCTGTGGATGGACTGGGATCCATCTATGTCTGCGACAGCCGGAATAACCGCATCATGGTCTTCACCAAGAAACAGATCGGTGAACCCACTGCGGCCTAGCATGGACGGGTGATTTTCTGCCTCAATTGATTAAAAAGCTAATATAATCTACAGGGAAATTTACTGCTAGTCTGCCTGCCACGGGCTGGCGAAAGCCAACTATTTCTTCACTAATGGAGGGAGAGGTGGATCAATGAAAATTGTTGATAAGCACGACTGGCCAAGGCGAGATCATTATGAGTTCTTCAAAAGCTTTAACCACCCGCACTTCAACATGTGCGCCAATGTAGATCTCACCAAGCTGAGCATCTATATCAAAACTCACAAAATCTCGCTGACCACAGCCATAACTTTCCTCATCGCCAGATCAGCCAATGCCATCCCGGAGTTCCGCCAACGGATGCGCGGTGACCTGCTGGTTGAGCACGAAACTGTAAGCCCATCGGTGACCATCCTGGTGGATAACGACTTGTTCAGCTTTTGCTTAATCGAGTATACCGAAGCTTTTGGTGAATTTGCAAACCGGGCTGCAGCCATGATCGCCTCCGTAAAAGAAAACCCCACCCTGCAGGACCCGCCAGAGCGGGATGATCTGCTGTATATGACCGCCATCCCATGGGTCTCTTTCACTAGTTTCACACACCCAATGAGACAACACCCGGCAGACTACATCCCGCGCTTTGCCTGGGGAAAGACCTTCGAAGAAAACCGCGTGATCAAGCTGCCGCTCAGCGTCCAGGGTCACCATGAGCTGATGGATGGTATCCACATTGGCAGGTTGTATATGGCCCTGCAAGACCTGCTGGCACAGCCAGAAATCTCGTTACAGATAGGATAGCTAGCGGTGTTTTGCAGACCTGGATATTGCCCCATACGGGAGGGGCACATGTGAAGTATGGTGAATATCGTGTTATAACATGCAATCATAATGACACATGCTTTGGGAGGGACTATGTACACGACAGACCAATACGAGGGCATGCTGGCTGAAACGGTGATCTTGCCGGGTTACCATGCCGACCTGATCAATGCATACTTTGCCCGCCCACTGGGTGCTGGGCCTTTCCCGGGGATGGTGCTCATCCACCACCTGCCCGGTTGGGATGAATGGTACCGCGATACTGCGCGTAAGTTTGCTGAGCATGGGTATGCCGCCCTGTGCCCCAACCTGTACTTCAGGGATGGCCACGGTACCCCTGAAGATGTGGCTGCCAAAGTGCGCGGGGCCGGAGGTGTGGCTGATGACCAGGTGCTGGGCGACGTGAGCGCTGCCGTGGCAATGTTGCTGGCCTTACCTTATGTGAATGGCAAAGTAGGGGTATTCGGCACCTGCTCTGGCGGCCGGCATGCCTACCTGTCTGCGTGCCGCATCCCCGGATTTGCAGCCGTAGTGGACTGCTGGGGTGGGCGGGTAGTGATGACGCCCGAGGAGCTGACCCCCAAGCAACCCGTTGCTCCCGTGGATTACACCGCCAGCCTGGCCTGCCCGGTGCTGGGCATCTTCGGCAATGAAGATCACAGCCCGACCCCCCAAGATGTGAACCAGCTGGAGGAAGCGCTTAAAAAACACGCTAAAGCGTATGAATTCCACCGTTATGACGGCGCCGGGCATGGGTTCTTTTATCACAACCGGCCCAATTACCGCCAGGCCCAGGCAGCGGAAGGCTGGAGCAGGGTGTTTGAGTTTTTAGACCGGTACCTGAAAGGTAGCTAAGCATGTGCACGATGATCGCCAAACAAGTGAGCATCACAGCCAGCGGTAAGGTCGCCACGGGGTGGATAAAGGTCGACCAGGCCAGTGTCAGTTATGACCATCCCTTCGACATGCCCCTGGAATACACCCTGAACCTCGACTTCACCAGTCAGGCTGGCGGGCCAGGTGCGCGGGTAGCCGTGGAATTGGATGCCAAATCAGCGCGGAAATTGGTGGAAAGCATCCAGGATGTCTTGAAACAGGCCGAAAGCGGCGGTTACTTATAAACCAGGGACAGCTGCCAGCGATCAGATATCAACCAGATCCATAATATTTCTTCATAACGTGGATAAGCGGGTTTCGTATGAAAAAACGTGAATCCTGGCGTTCCTCATTAATGATGATTGAGATTAAGGTATAATCGTACCCAAATCCCCGGGGGGCAAGCTAACTAAACATACTGGAGGTGACCATGTAGGTTGGTTGTAGACGACTTGACGATATGGTTTACGTTCTTTCTAAAAAGTCAAACGACATGAGGAGGATAAATGAACAGAAGGATCATTTTCGTTGTAGGGATATTAGTCTTGGCAGTAACCCTGGGGGCATTCGCATACTTCAATAGCACATCACCTGCAAAAGCAGACAACACTCCATCAGACTGGTTCGGTGCCTGGCAGATGGGCCCAAACCTCGACACAACCATCCTGGGCTGCCCTTCCGGGAACGGATTGGGGCGCTACACAGGCATTTACTACCCAGCAGATGACCGGGTTTACTTCCTGGGCGGGCGCTGTGAGAACAACACTACCACGACAGGCACGGTGTTCTACTTTGACCCGGAAACCGAGACCTATGGCGTGACTGGCGAGAGCCTGGTTACACCCGTCTCCAATTACCAGATGGTGCAGGTCGATAACGATGGCCGTGGCTTTGGCCCTGGTTTCTATGTCATTGGTGGCCGCACGGGTGATGGGCTGCAGACCGCAGATGTCCAGGTTTATTACCCTGGGAACAATACTGCAGAAGTGATCGATACTGACCCATTCCCACCGGCAGTGCTCTATAGCCCGGGTGGGGTCGTGGCATTAGGCGGCAAGATCTACGTCTTCGGTGGGTTCGATGGCACGAATATGTATGCCAGCACCTATATCTATGACCCAGCCGCAGCTGCAGGCAGCCGCTGGACCCTGTCCGCGTGCGATCTGCCGACTGGGCGTTCTTATATCTCCGCAGTGGGCGTTGGCACCAGGATCTACGCCATCGGTGGCGATGAATTCATTAACTCAAGCCTCACCCCGATCGTTCAAACCCTGGTGTACGATCTGAACAACCCGGGCGCGTGCTGGCAGGATGGCCTGATGGCAGACCTGCCGCAGGCTAACGGCGATGCACCGGCGGTTTTTGTCAATGAGCGCTACCTTGGTGGCGGCATCTTCGTCATTGGCGGCTACTGGCCCCCTCCTGGACCCTATCGCTTGGTGTTTCGCTATGACGTCGCCAGCGATGTATGGGAACCGGTGCCCGACTTGGTCATCCCCGCCCCGGCAACCGGGCGGCGCAACCAGGCAGCGGCATATGTCCCATCCACATCAGGTGCGGCCAGCCCTGCGCTGTGGACCTTCGGCGGTTATGACGGCTCGGGTACGAATGCCATGACCGAGACCTCCGAATCCTTCGACAACTTATCTGAAGGGGTCTACATGACAGCTGACACCCCTGCGCGGGTAGTGGATCCTGGAACGGTCGTACCGGAAGTATTTAGGCTGTTGAACCTCACACAGGCTGGACACATCTTCGATCTGGACTATACATCGAATGTAGCCTGGACAGTTGACCTGCAAGCCAGCCTTGGACCAGTTGCACCGGGTACATCTTCCAGTTTCACGATGAACGTGACTGTCCCGCCTGATGCAGCTCCATGTGCCAGTGGGTCCTTTACCGTCACTGCAACCGCGAATGATGGCTCAGGCTGGAGTGCGGAAGCCACGGTTATTATCCGGACACCTTGCAACGTCACAGGCAGGATCACGGACAAGGATACCGGATTAGGGATCGAGAACGCCTATGTATGGGCTCAGACTGACCCGGACGGGTTGGTAGGGGAATACAAGGATGACTATACAGATGCGGCTGGCTACTACACTCTAGAAAACGTCGCCACCGGCACTTATTATTTCGGGGCTGACGCGGTTTTCCACCAGCCATCGTTCTATCCAGACGGTTGGCCGGATGGTGCGATCATGTTCACATTGGGTGCAGAACCGATCGTCATCAATGTTGACCTGGTTGCATCACATATCAGCTGGGATCCAACAGAGATCAGCGTCACTCTTGCTCCTGGTGAGACTATCAATCAAACCGTAACACTAACCAACAATGGTAGTGGTCCGTATGCCTATAACATCAGCATGTTTGGCGGGGGTGAGCCCCTGCCTCCGGAGATCGGAGGGAAAGCCATCCCCGACCTGGACCGTGTAGATGCCAAAATATTGACCGATATCGAAGCCTCACCGGAGGGAACGGCTAATTTCGTGGTCGTCTTGGACAGCCAGGCTGACCTGCGCAGTGCCTACAGCATTGAGGACTGGAACGCACGTGGTCAGGCTGTTTACGACATGCTCACCAGCCATGCCAATGCCAGCCAGGTGAGCTTGCGCAATTACCTGGATAGCCAGGGGGTAAGCTACACGCCGCTGTATATCATCAATGCAGTGATCGTGCAGTCGGGGAACAGCAAACTGGTCGATAGCCTGGCAGCTCGCCCGGATGTCGCCCAGCTGGTAGGCAACCACGAAATTGCGGTGGATCAACCCTCAACAAGCCGCATCGAGAACCTGCTCCAGCAGGTGAGCGTCCCGAATGCGGTCGGCTGGAACATCAGCAAGATCGGCGCAGACCAGGTTTGGAGCACCTATGGCACCAAGGGTGAAGGCACGGTGGTAGCCGAGATCGATACCGGCACGCAATATGACCACCCCGCCCTGATTAACCAATACCGCGGCAACCTGGGTGGAGGAACCTTCGACCACAATTACAACTGGTATGACCCGTACAGCCAGTGCCCGGATGGTGGGGATACGCCTTGCGACCCCGGTGGGCATGGCACACATGTGATGGGTACCATGGTTGGTGATGATGGCGCCACACACCAGATCGGCGTTGCACCGGGTGCCAAGTGGATCTCCTGCAAGGGTGGAGATGCCAATTCAGGCTACCTTCTGACCAATGAGCTGTTGGTGTGTGCTCAATGGATCCTGGCGCCCTTTGACTTGACCGGAGCCAATCCGAACCCTGCCATGCGCCCGGATGTGGTGAACAACTCTTGGAGTGGCGGGCCAAACGATTACTGGTATGGCGGGGCAGTGGATGCCTGGCGCGCCGCGGGAATCTTCCCGGCTTTCGCCAACGGTAATGCCGGACCTGGCTGCTCGACTGCTCACTCGCCTGGTGACTATTGGCAGTCTTTTGCCACCGGTGCAACCAGCAACACCGATGCACTGGCTAGCTTCTCAAGCCGTGGGCCAGCTGTGGGCACCAATTTCCTCAAGCCCCAAATCGTCGCCCCCGGGGTGAGCATCTGCTCATCCGTCCCTGGGAGTGGCTACAGCTGTGGCTACAGCGGCACCAGCATGGCCTCTCCCCATACAGCCGGCTCGATCGCCTTGCTGTGGAGTGCGGTGCCCCAGTTCAAAGGACAGATCGAGGTTTCTGGCTGGACATTGGAACAGACGGCAGTTCCACTGAACACACAGGGCTCCAACTGTGGTGGCGATTACGTCGATGGTCCCAATAATGACTGGGGATATGGTCGCCTAAATATCCTTGACGCGGTAACCTTAGCCAAGAGTAACCTGACACTGGGTTGGTTTACAGTAAATCCGATGTATGGGACGGTCAATGCCGGCGATAGTGCTGACATCAACCTGACTTTCACCGCACCAGAAGACACGGGCGTTTACACCGCCACCTTGATGCTGGTGGGTGATGATCCCTACAACCCGGATATCCGCATCCCGCTATCCATGACCGTGGAACAGACTGAGTTCATGATCCTGCTTCCATTGGTTGGCAAGTAAGCATAACCAGTCGTAAAATAGGGAAGGCAGGCAACTGCCTTCCCTTCTCTTTTAAAAGGCAGGCAACATTATGGTGGAGATCGTTCATTATAAGGACAATTGGCCGGTTGAATTCGCACAGATTGCATCAGGCTTGCGATCAGGTTTGGGTGACCTGGCAATCCGCATCGACCATATCGGCTCGACATCGGTGCCCGGATTGGATGCCAAGGACATCATCGATATCCAGGTGACGGTAGCCGGGCTCACTGCAACTGTTTTGCAGGCGATGGTGAACATGGGATACACACGGGTAGAATCCATATCCTGGGATCACCGCCCAGCTGGAGCGGGAGGGCTGGATGTGGAGTGGCAGAAGTGGTATTTCAGGCCCCCTCCAGACCAACGGCCGACCCATCTTCATATGCGTGTACTTGGGCGGTCTAATCAGCGCTATCCGTTGTTGTTCCGCGATTACCTGCGGGCTCACCCGGCAACTGCCCAGGCCTACGCTGAGCTCAAGCGCCGCCTGGCAGCCAACCTGGCTGACCCCGAGACCTACCCGGACGTGAAAGACCCGGCGGTCGACCTGATTTACCTGGCGGCTGAGGAATGGGCAGGGGCGACCGGTTGGGAACCAGGCCTGTCAGACCGGTAAAAAAAAGGAATAATGGAGGCACTATGGAAACACCGGCAACCATCCGTAATCGCTGCAGCCTGAAAGCGCACATCTCTCCCCGGGTGATTGAACCCGAAAAGATCACAGAGATTATTGAAGCCGGCAGGCTGGCTGCGTCTGCACGTAACTACCAGCCCTGGCGGTTTGTCATTGTCAATGAAAAGGAATTAATTGCAAAACTCGTCGAGGCATTTCCCGAATCGAACCAGGTGATCAAGGATGCACCGGTTATCCTGGTCGTGTGTGGGCGGGCCGCCGATGACGTGATCCGGGATGGCCGCGAATATTACCTGTTCGACATCGGATTGGCAGTGGGCAATATGGTGCTGGCTGCCACCGACCTGAGCCTGGTGACCCACCTTATGACCGCCTTTGATGAGGTCCGTGTGAAGCAGACTTTGCACATCCCCGAGGATGTACGTGCCGTTGTAGCCACCCCCCTAGCCTATCCGCGTGAGCCCACGTATGCTGAGGCCGCCCGTGAGCGCCTGGAGAGCCGCACGCGGAAAGAGCTCAAGGAGCTGGTATTTTACAACCAGTGGAGTGAAGCAGAGCCGGCTTGACAGCAGGTATTACAAACAATATCAGTACCCATAATCTATAATTCCGTGTTAAGGCATTTGTAACATTCCTGATAGCCCGGACCTTTACCTAGTAACGCCATCTGTCCATATCAGGCAAACATGGATGTAACGATGATTGGTACTGGAAAATGGCTTGCAGAATCTCCATGCACCTGCTCAAAGGTGGGCACAGGGTGACCCTGTTAGGACATACCGAAGGGAAAGCTGAAAGCCTGGCAGCCGAGCATAGCCAGTCAGGCAGTGGCAAGGTCGAAGCTGCCCGGGAAGGTGCGATTTCGGGCGAGGTGGTGTTCCTGGCTTTACCTTACTCAGCTGCAGTGGCGGTCGTTCGCCAATATCGCGACCAGCTGCACGGCAAGATCCTGGTGGACATAACCAACCCGATGAATTTCCAAACCATGGAGCCCACCAGCCCAGACAACATATCAGGAGCTGAGGGATTGGTTAAGCTTCTGCCTGAATCCACCCTGCTGGTAACGGCATTTAATACAGTTTTTTCCCGCACGCTCCCTGAGGAGCAGATAGATGGTTTTAAGCTGGATGTATTCGAGGCTGGTGACAATGCTGAGGCGATAACCAAAGTCTCAGAGCTAATTGAGATTAGCGGTTTGCACTCCATTGATGCGGGGCTTCTGAAACGTGCTCGCCAGCTTGAAGCTTTAGGGTTGCTGCACGTGGCCCTGCAGTCGCAGATCAACGGCGGATATAACACGGCGATTAAGATCATTATATAGATCGCTGACCCATTACCTCCCAGTCTGTCAAATTAAATAAGCCACGGTCGGATAATGACTGCCTGGTGGAATATGCTGCTTTAATTAACATATCCCAATCTACGCGTAAAGTGTGCTAGGCGTTCCAAACTCCGTGGGTCTAGGGCCTTTGCGCTGTGTGAAATTCGAATAATGATAAAATAACCTGGTTGCATTAATGGGCCAAGCCTTCACCAGGAGTACCGGATCATGATCTGTCCTCAATGCGAGACGGATAACCCCGATTCTGCCCGCTTTTGTCTACACTGCGGGCAGGAATTACCCCGTCGATGCTCCAATTGTAAATCAGAGCTGCTCCAAGGGGCGCATTTTTGCATGCAGTGCGGCCAGCCGGTTCAAGAAGAAAGCCCCATCGACAGCCAGCGCTTGAGCCAGTTAGCGGCGGTAGCGCCAGGATCACTTGTCCAAAAAATGCATACAGAAATCTCTCAGGCTGCGGCCCGCCGGGCAGGCGCGCTGCGGGAACGTCGCGTGGTCACTACCCTTCTGGCGGATGTGGTCGGTTCTACCAGCCTGGCAGAGAAGCTTGACCTGAAGACTTGGACCGAATTGATCAACACCGCCTTCGACTGCATCGCCAAGGTGGTTTATAAATACGAGGGCACAATCGCTCGCATCCTGGGGGATTCACTGCTGGCATTCTTTGGAGCACCTTTGGCCCATGAAGATGACCCCCAGCGAGCAGTATCGGCTGGCCTGGAGATCATTGATCAGATCAAGCAATACTGCATCGAATTCAACACCGCCCATGCGATCGATTTCAAGATACGCGTGTGCATCAACACCGGACCGGTGATCATCGGGGCGGCTGGCGAAGAAATGACCTTCGATATCAACGCATCAGGGGCGACGATCAACCTAACTTCCCGCATCAAGTTTGCTGGACAACCGATGAGCGTACTGGTCACCGGTGAAACGTATTCATTCATTGCACCTTACTTCGAATGCCAGGACCTGGGCTTGATCGATGTGAAGGGGATGACTAAACAGGTGCGTGTCTACCAGGTGAAAGCGGCGCGTTCAATACTGGGGCGAACCCGTGGTTTTTCGGAATTGGAAAGCCCGATGGTTGGGCGCCAGCACGAGCTGGAGACCCTCCTGACCACGTGTGAGGCAGTCAGGGCCGGGTTGGGCCGGGCGGTATTGGTTACCGGTGAGCCTGGGTTGGGAAAAACACGCCTGATCCAGGAATGGCAGAAAGCAGTGGAAGCGAAGGGTGAGGTGGGTAACCTGGTCACCCCACACAGGAGCTGGGTTACTGGACGGTGCTTATCCTACAAGCAAAGCCAGGCGTACCAGCTGCTGGTCGATCTTCTGCGGAACATGATCGGGATAACCAGCGGGGATGATGAAACCCAAACCCGGTTCGTGCTGACCAGGCATCTACAGGTGCTATTAGGAGAGCGTGCCAGTGAGGTATATCCCTTCCTCGGCCACTTGCTGGGTTTGAAACTCGAGGGCGAGGACCTGCAGCGTACAGAGATCACTGAGCCCCAGGCGCTGCAGATGCTCTACCTCAAGGCAATGGAGCAGCTGCTCCTGGCGACGATGCAGCGCTCTCCGTTGATCCTTGTGCTGGAAGACCTGCACTGGGCAGATGCTTCTTCAGTCGAGGTATTCACCAGGCTACTGCCATTGGTAAATAATGGGTCGATCCTGTTCTGCCTGGTAACCCGCATGGAACGTGAGTCGGCGGGGTGGAAGCTGGTCAGTGCTGCTCGCCAGTCATTGGGTGGGAGCCTGACGGAGATCAACCTGCAAAGTCTTTCTGAAAATGACAGCCGCTCTTTGGTGTCGAATTTATTGGCGATCGAGACACTGGCGGAAAATGTGCGCCAGCTGATCCTCGGTAAAGCAGAGGGCAATCCCCTTTTTCTTGAGGAAGTGATCCGTATGCTGATTGATAGGGGGGCGATCGCATTTACAAATGGTAAGTGGATCACCCAGCAGGAGATCTCACCCCGTGATATCCCGGATAACCTGCAGGGCCTTTTGCTGGCGCGCATCGACCGGTTATCGCCGGAAGCGCGCTATACGTTGATGGTCGCGTCTGTCATCGGGCGAAACTTCCCGGTCAGAGTACTGTCACAAGTGCTGGGAGGGGTTTAGGATGGGTTTATTCAACAATCTGAGCGCGCTGGAATCAGCCGGGTTGATCCAGGTTGCTAAAGTAGAGCCTGACCTCGAGTACCTGTTTCGGCATTCGATGGTCCAGGATGCAGCCTATGCCGCCCTGCTGGATAGTGACCGCAAGAGATTACACCTGGCTGTGGGGAATGCCATCGAACAGCTATATCCGGCAAAGAAGAAGGAATTTGCGGCCATGCTTGGCAACCATTTTAAAGAAGCTGGAGAAGATGAGCATGCCCTGGGCTATTTCATCCTGGCTGGTGATGAAGCCTTGAAAGTGTATGCGAACACTGAAGCCGAGCAGCAGTACCGGAGCGCGCTTGAGTTGAGCTGTTGCTCAGGACCGGACATTGCCTGGCTATATTCCGGCTTGGGGGAGGCGCTTTACCGCCAGAACCGTTTTGTGGAATCGATTGATGCCTTCCGAGAAGGCATTGACATCTACGAGTCACTGCATGATTTTGACGACTTAGCGCGCATGTACTCCCGCCTGGCTCGGGTGGAATGGTATGCCAGCAAACGTCCGGAAGGGCTGCAAACCTGCCTGGTTGGGATGGAAAAGGTAAAAGCTGCCCCCGATAGCCGAGGCAAGGCGATGTTGATCCACGAGACAGCCCGTGCGTATTACTTTAATGGGAATTCGGAAAAAGCACTGCCTCTGTGCAGGCAAGCCCTGTACCTGGCGGAGCAATTTGGCGATACCTACCTTCAAGCGGATAGCCTGGCTACCCTGGGGATTTTATCGGGAGTGTCTCCCGAAGAATCGCTCGAGGCTCTGGGTAAGGCAGTCGCGCTTGCGGAAGCAAATGGCTACCTGCAGGTGGCTATGCGCGCCTACATTAACTTGGGTTCAATGACGCGCACGTGGCGCGGTGATAACGATACAGCGCTGAAAAGCTATAAACGCTCGGCTGAGCTGGGCAGGCTGCGGGGTGTAGCGTCAGAGGAATTGTTAGGCCTCTCGAGCTATCTTAGCTGCTTGTTCGCTCCCGGCAGGCTGAAGGAAATTAGAGCTGGACTACCCCAGATGCAGAACCTGGCCTTGCAGATGCCAGATCCGCTACCTACCCAGGTATTGATTAGCTATCTTGAAACGATCCTGGTCATTTATGAAGGAGACTGGGAGAACGGTATAACGGCTTTGCGCCAGATCCTGCAACGCTACAAACAGCTCAATAACAAAGAATCTTCTCTTAGCACAGCAGACGAGCTATCCTGGTTGATCCTGGAGAAAGACCGCTGGGGTGAGCCAGCAGATCTGAGCGAAGCTGAACACCTTTTGACAGGCAGCCTTGAAATTTTTGAGAAGGAAGAATCCAATGAGCTAATCTGGATCCTGCCACGTATGGCTATGTTAAAAACACGCCAGGGAAAAATCGATGAAGCGTTGCGCTGGCTCGACAAATCTCAAAAGCGGATGGCAGGTTCTCGATCGATCTGGGATGAGAGATTCATCCAGGAATGCACCATGGAGATCGCATACGCCATGCAGAACTGGGATGAAGCCCTGCGCCTTGCCGAAATCATTGCCCAGACCGATGAGCGGATGGGATTCAAGGTGAACTACGCCCGCAGCTTGCTCGGCTGGGGTGATATGCTGATCACACGCGGTGCCTCGGGAGACCTGGAAACCGCTGAAACGTTATTAAGGCAGGCGATCGCTGAGTTCATTGCAATCGGCGTTGGTCACTACCCGGAGATTGCTCAAAGCAGGCTGGAGATCATCCAGAAACGGCAGCACGCCCGCACGCTCGACCATGAAAATATGACCAGGGAGCTAAAAAAAGCCCGGCGGGTGCAGGAAAGCTTGTTGCCTGAGAAGCTACCGAGCCTGGCTGGATGGGATCTGGCAGTGATGCTCCAGCCTGCCCATGAGACCAGCGGAGATTTTTACGATTTCCTGATGCTACCAGATGGAAAGCTTGGCCTGGTGATTGCGGATGTCACCGATAAGGGCACTGGCGCAGCCTTGTATATGGCGTTAAGCCGTTCACTGTGGCGTACATTTGCCGGAAACTATCCCGAGCAGCCAGAGCAGACCATGGTTGAAACCAACCAGCGCATCATGGCCGATACGCACGGAGGCCTGTTCATCACCCTATTCTACGGCATCCTTGAGCCACAAAAAGGAACCTTCTCCTATTGCAGTGCTGGGCACCTCCCTGGGTTGTGGCTGAACGCCATGGGCGACGAGGTGGTGCAGCTGCAGCGTACAGGCATGCCTCTGGGGGTAATGGAGAGCACCAGCTGGCGAAAGGCGGGCATAACCCTGGAAGCCGGGGATGCCTTGGTATTGTATACCGATGGCATTACAGAAGCCCAGAATAGTGTTGAAGAGTTTTACGGTTTAGAGAGAATGGTCGATAGTTTGAAGCGGGCGGCGGGAAAATCGGCCAGCGAAATTCGCGACCTGATTCTGCGTGACCTGCAGGCCTGGGTAGGGCAGGCGGAACAGTTTGATGATATCTCCCTGATGGTGCTGGTGCGGGAGAAGAAGTAGAGAGTACAAAGTAAAGCGGTGGTGGGAGTGAGGAGATTACACTTTCACAACCCGTCTACCCCCTCCGCACAAAAACCGTGCCGCACGTAGATCGTGCAGGTGGCCAGGTGACCCTGCCTCCACCATTTTTTAAAGGCGTAAAAATGGCGGAGGAGATAAAAGTCTCCGCATTTTGTTTGGTTTCAAAATGAGGGGAGAAAAAAACTGCTCAAATACAATCCTTATTCTTAAGAATGGTGTGGCATGCAACCACAGGATGAAACCGAGATGAGCGCCGCGGCTGCCCGCGAGCTGATGAGGCTGTTTGACGAGCAGCAGATCGAGGTGACGGTGGATGGGGGTTGGGGGGTGGATGCGCTGCTGGGACAGCAAACCCGCAAGCACGCTGACCTGGATATCGTCATCGCATATGACGATGTGGCTCGCTTGCGAAAAGTGCTCGAGGATCATGGATATACCGATGTGCCGCGACCGGATACGCGCCCGGTAAATTTTGTGATGGGCGACAGCCAGGGCCACCTCGTGGATATCCATACCTATTCAAAAGACCGGATTAACCATCCCGAGCAAGGGCTGGATTACCCACCCGATTCATTCTTCGGAAAGGGCACCATACAAGATTACGCTGTCAGGTGCATCGATGTGGTGAATATGGTCCAGTTCCATACGGGTTATGAACTGGACGAAGATGACTACCGGGATGTAAAAGCGCTGTGCCTGCGTTTTGAGATCGCCCTGCCAGCAGCGTATGCCAGGTTCGAGACTGGGTCATCAAGACCTGGGAAGATGGGAAATACTCATCCTGACGTTGAGTCAAGTAAAGGAAGGTAAAGGCAATGGAACCATTCGAGATGTTTAGCCACTGGGGGCAGGTGCGGGCTGACCTGATCAGCACCATCGACATGTTCAGTGATGAGGAGCTGACCTTTGCTCCCTTCCAGGGCTCATGGTCGGTCGGGCAGATCATGCTGCACATCGCCGACTGTGAAGATAACTGGCTGTATGGTGTGGTCCAGCGGCAGATCCAACCCTGGATAATCTATGAGCTGGCTGATCACCCGACCAAAGCTGCCATAAAGAAAATCCTGGAGCGGGCACATTTACGAACCATCAAGCTCCTGGAGGTTCTGAACGAGGATGACCTGGACGAGAAGTACAAGATCCCGGATGGCAGTGTGTTCCGCCTGCGCTGGATCATCTGGCATGTGCTCGAGCACGAGATCCACCACCGGGGTGAGCTTTCTCTGGCGTTGGGACTCCTGGGCCGGCAGGGGCTGGACGTATAGACTGGTGACAGATCCAATTGCTACGCTGGTGCGAAATGCCTGGCTGCCTTACCTGTTGGGATTATGCCAGATAACCTATCAGCTCCGTGAGACCCCACAAAATTGGTTACCAATCTGGAAAGAAGCAAGGATACGATGAAAAATCAACCCATCAAAAGTACCCAGGATTACATTGATAGCCTGCGCGGCAGGCAGCTCCAGGTTTACCTGATGGGCGAGAGAGTGCCAGAACCGGTTGACCACCCGTTGATCCGCCCGTCGGTGAACGCCATGGCGATGACCTACCAGCTGGCAACTGAAGAACCCGAGCTGGCCACAATAAAGTCGCCCTTTACCGGCCAACCGGTGAACCGGTTCTTGCACATCGCCACCAGTGCTGAAGAGGTTGTGTGGCAGAACAGGATGCAGCGCAGGTTGGGCCAGCTGACCGGGACCTGCTTCCAGCGCTGTGTGGGCATGGATGCCCTGAATACCTTGCATTCGGTGACCTACGAGATCGATGCCCGGCATGGCACAAACTACCACGCACGGCTGAAAGCATTTATTAAGAAAATGCAGTTAGGAAATTACGTCATTGGTGGAGCGATGACAGATGTGAAGGGTGACCGCAGTAAAAGCCCGTCTGAACAGGCGGATCCTGACCTGTACCTGCATGTCACCCGGCGTACCACAGAAGGTGTACACATCAAGGGTGCCAAAGCGCACCAGACAGGTTGTGTCAACTCACATTGGCTGATCGTTATGCCCACCTTGCGCCTGAAACCTGAGGAAGGCGATTACGCCATCGTTGGGGCCCTACCGGTCGATGCGCCGGGGATCACCTACGTGATCGGCAGGCAGGCCAATGATACGCGCAGCCTGGAGGGTGAGATTGAGGCCGGCAATGCCGCCTACAGCGGGCAGGAAGCCCTGGTTATCTTTGAAGAGGCTTTCATACCTAACGAGCTGATCTTCATGAACGGGGAGACGGAGTTCACTGCCATGCTTGTGGAGCGTTTCACGGCCTTCCACCGCCGCAGCTATGTGTGTAAAGCCGGCGTAGGGGATGTGCTCATTGGAGCGGCGGCTACCGCGGCAGCGTATAATGGGGTGGAACGGGCCAGCCACATCCGCGACAAGCTGGTGGAGATGACCCTGCTCAACGAGACCATCTATGCCACGGGTCTGGCAGCCTCATATCAAAGCCAGCCTACCGCTGCTGGGTCAACCCTGTGCGACCAGCTACTGGCCAATGTTTGCAAGCAGCAGGTGACGCGCGTTACCTTTGAGATGGCTCGCCTGGCACAGGATATCGCCGGAGGATTACTGGTGACCCTGCCGTCTGACGCAGATCACCGCTCACCAGTCACAGGCCCGCTGTTGGATAAGTACCTCAAGGGGCAGGCGGATGTGCCGACCGAGAACCGCCGACGTATCCTCAGGTTGATCGAAAACCTGACCCTGGGTCGGAATGCGGTGGGTTACCTGACCGAAAGCCTGCATGGGGCGGGCTCTCCGCAGGCCCAGCGGATACAGATCCAGCGCCAGATGGATCTGGAGACCAAGCAGGAACTGGCGAAAAACCTGGCAGGGATCAAAGAGATGTGATGAATGGGTATGTTATTGATCTATGATTCTCAGTATGGGAACACCGAAAAAATCGCCCGGGCGATAGGGAAAGTTATGGCGGAGCACGGGGAGGTGAGGATCGCCAGGTTGGGGGATGCCAAGCCTGACCAGCTGGCCGGGCTGGACTTGCTGGTGATCGGCTCACCGACACAACAATTCCAGGCGACGGAGGGCATGCGGGCATTTTTGAAGGCGATCCCTTCAGGTAGTTTAAGCGGTGTAAAAACTTCAGCATTCGACACGCGTCTGACCCAGGCGTTTATCGATAAACATCCTCCCTTGGGGTTTTTCGAAAAGATATTTGGGTATGCGGCGGTGCGGATCGCCAAGTCACTGAAGGAAAAGGGTGGGATGCAGGTGCTGCCGGCGGAGGGGTTCTACGTGGAGGATACGCCTGGTCCGCTGGTTGAAGGGGAGCTTGAGCGGGCAGAGGCATGGACTGGCGGATTATTCGCATAGCCGATTTTATCAGGATGGATTGTTGAGGAAACAGAGGTCACGCACATGAAGAGACTGATGAGCATATTGATTATTCTCGCAACACTTCTCGCAGCCTGCTCCCTGGGGAGCGGGCAGGCAGGGAGGATCGAGCCATGCGATAAGGTGGGAGACTTCCTGGTCACGCAGGGCCAGGAAGGCAACTTTACCTATGGGTTTACGATAGCCTGCTCCCAGATGAATGACGTGACCACCTACACTTGCCAGGCAGCCGTGGGAGACAACATCAACGTTTCCACCGGGATCTACGTGACGGACACGAGTGCCAGCCAGGAAGATATCCTGACCAATTCCAAGTACCAGATGTTCATCAATGACAAGCCAGTTGACCTGAAGGCGTTCGGGATGGTCGAGTATACCCACCCGGGTGCAGAGGGGCTTGGCACGATTCACTTTGCCAACGTGGTGATCACCACCGATAAACCGGGTGAGATCACCGTCAGGGATGAAGGCGTGTATGACAACGGAGAATCATTTTCATCGACTTCCACCTATGTCTTCAGCCAGCCATAAGCTAACCTGTAAAGAGACTGAAGTGAGTTTGTAGTATCCAAAGTTATTCCAAACAAAAAAAAGCTCAGCTACTAAGCCATGGAAGCGTCTCCGGTTGATAAAACGGGCATCGCGGTGTAGACGTTAAAAAGGCCTCCTCAATAGACAAATAAAGTAGATAATTCTCATATTCCGAAGTACTAAACTTGACCAGTTGTTGACTATTCGATATTTTGCTGTATAGTAATATCGTCCGGATGCGGATGGAAACAGTTAAGCAACGCAAGTTAGGTTTGGGCTTCAACAGGGAGGTGAGATATGTCACCGATCGTGGTCATCACTGCGATTGAGTCGGGCCTGGGATTTGTCCTTTCATGCATCATCCTTTACCTGATCCTCTCCCAACGACGAATGCTTTACCATTACCTATTCGCGGCCTTTCTACTGATCTGTGCCGTATGGGACCTGGGTGTTTTCATTGAGATGGTGCGCAATGAGCACTTGAATGAGCTGCAACTTATCGGTTTTATCATCAGCATCACGGTCAGCTTTATCCCCGCACTGCTCTTCCATTTCACAAACCTGTATATCGGACGTCCCATCCGCTGGGCGATTATCCTGGCTTGGGTGCTGACGGGAATCATGTGGGTGTTAACCCTGTTGAACTCTGTAAACGGCGTGGAAGGCGTTTATTCTTACGAATGGGGGAATATCCACCGGTATGAATCGAGTTTCCTCGACCCGGCGGTGATTATCATCTGGTTCGGGTTTAATTTACCAGCATGCTGGTTGCTTTTTCGCGAGTATCGGAGAGCGAACAATCCCATTAACAAACGCCACTATCTGTATGTAGCCTCGGGGATGGTCGTGATTACTTTTGCGATTGTGAAAGTCGGTGTCGCATTGGGTATCAATGCGCCATTTCTCCTGCCTTTAGGTATGCTTTTTGTGGATATCTTCAATGCCATCATCGGGCTAGCCATCATAAAAGACCATTTATTCGACATCACTGTAATCGTCAAAAAAGGCACAGTCTACTCAATCCTGGCTGCCATCTTGATCTTCGTGTATAGTTTCGTCGAGCACATCCTGGTGACCTATGTCGGCGAGAGAGTGGGTGAGGATTCAGTTTTCCTGCACTTGCTGGCTGTGGGGGCAGGCATTGCTGTGTTGATGCCGCTCAAGAACCGCATTGAGCGCGGGATCGAGGGATATTTTGCTCACCGAAGCCTGCAGTTTTAATCGTGAAAGAGAATGGAGGGTGATGAATATGATCGGAATCTGGAATGACTACGTCGATATTTTCCTGGTCGTAACCGGAGTAGCCATGTTGCTCACGTTTGGCTTACCATTGATTTTGGTGCCGATGAGCTTCCTCAAGCTTTTCCGCTGGGAACTCCCTGAACAAAAGACCCTGGCGATCTTCCTGGGCAGGTCACTGGGGATATTTATCGCCATCATGGCTATCTTCGCTTTTAAGGCCACTCAGACACCCGAGGCACAGCCATTCTTTTTCGATTTGATGCTGTGGATATTCGGGGCGATGCTGCTCCTGCACATTTATGGGGCATTGCGGAAAGCCCAACCGGTGACAGAGACCATTGAAATTTTCGTCTGGCTGCTGTTAGGCCTGGTTACCCTGTGCTTTTATCCAGTCTAAACCGGTGTGGTAGAATGCAGGCTAACTTTTCCCCCTGTGGAGGAGTAAATCCAGTATTCAAGGATAAAGGATACCTTGGAGATCAATGTATTTGACCCCAATGACCTACCCGAACGCTGCGAACGCTACCTGAGCCACTACCTGGGGGAAAAGGTACGCTTCATCAAGGCGGAAAGGCTGGCTCAGAGCTCGCGCCAGGCACCCTTTGCGCCTCGACACCCAAACAAGCGGGATCGGGCGATCCTTCATCCTGCAGGTGGACCCACGCGGTATGGAGCACGAATACAGGGTGTTAAAAGCAGTTGAAACAATCCCGGTACCCACTCCGCAGGCCTATGGGCTGGACTTGAATGGCGAAATGCTGGGGATCCCCTGCTTCTTTGAGGATTTCATCGCCGGGGAACCCCTGCTGGGGCCTGTGTTGAATGGTGAAGGTTGGGCGGAAGAGCTGTTCATTGACACGGTGTGTGACATGAATGCGGTGACGGAGGCGCAGCTGGGTGAGGTGGCGGAGACACTCGAACGGTATGGCGTGCGGGATATCCTCGAGGAAAGTTATGGACACCTGAAAGACAAAGGCATCCTGCTGGTGGAACGGATGTACACGGCATTGAAGAATAGCATGCCGCAACAGCTCCCGGTGAAGTTCAGCAACGGCGACTTGTGGCTGGAGAACTTCATCGTCCAGGATCACCAGCTGGCTGGGGTGATCGATTTTCAGGGAGCGTCATTCACCGATCCACTCTACGAATTCTTGTTGTCCTTCTTCGTGTCACCGCAGCTGCAGGGGCGCGGCCTTGAAGAACGCTTCTGCGCGCGCCTCGGCTGTGATCCGGCCATCCTGGTGTGGTACCACGGGCTGGAGTTTTTCGAGACCTACCGCTATGTGCTGCTTTCGGGTGAAGATTTCGTGCAGCATTCCGTGCACAGCCTGGAAGCAGACATGACGCGATGGCTGGAGAATCCGTCCTAGCTGATCACCAATGGGCATGAAGTAGCATCGACCAGGCCGGGTGACTGGTTAGAGAACTGCAGCCTCGAAATTTAGTGAAAATCAGGGGGTGGGGGTTAGAGATGGTTCCACGGTGGGCGTGGGAGTGGCAGGGAAGGGAGCCAGCACTTCGATCTCACGCCAGGAGACCCAGGAGGGGCTTTCGGTGGTGACCACACGCACGTAGCGGATGCCTGTGAGGGGTGAGGTGGGCAGGTAATCCAGGACGTCATAGTCAAATTCATTGCCGCGGAATTCCATCACCTTTTGTAGCTTGTCGCGGCTAGCGCCCACCCACACCTCGTGCACCGTATCCCCCGCCGGCCACATACCCACTGTCAGGCGGATCTCACCCACACTATTGGCTGCTCCTAGGTCGATTTCGATCCACTGGGTTGGGAAGGCACCTGAGCTCCACTGGGTGTTAGGGTCGCCATCCACAGCCATTTCGGCGGGCTGGTCTGCCAGGGCTTCGGTGACCTGGACTGGTTTCCCCAAGGCGAGGTTGCGGCCTGGCAAGGCTGATGTGATGCAGGCATCCGGTTGGGTCTTGGGTGAGAGCGCCTTAAGCAGATAATCTTCTTTGTCAATCAATCCCCAGGTGGCATCGGCCAACCCGGCTGGGACGGGATAATAACCATCATAAATCCAGCCGCTGAAGCCTGACGCGCAGGAGTTGGCGATCCAATCCTGGACGGCCAGCGCGCCTGCCGATACTTCTGGATACGCCCAGGTGGAAGCGCCAACCGAGCCCATCATTACCGGAGCAGACACGTGCTCATCCATACCGAAATTCTGCGCCAGCTCTGCTAAGGTCAGCTCTCCAGCCGGGTCGGCGTGGAAATCATAGAAATCAAGGCTAGAGAAGCTCAATAAGTCAGCTGTTTCAACATAGCGATTATCGCCGTCGCGCCAGGCGTTAGGTTCATTGGGGGCAAAGAAGCCCATGCAGACCAGGGCAGTCGGGTCGTAGATGCGAATCCGCTGTTGGACTTGCTCGATGTAGTAGCGCATGCCATCGACTGCCATAGCGACCTTTTGGTTAGGCTGAAACAGGTAATAGGTCTTGCCATTTACAGGAGACACCTTCTTGGTTTCCAGGGTGAAAGGTGGTTGATCGGAAAGGTAATAGGCCTCGTCCATCAGCTCCCAACCCAAGATAGCATCGAAAGGAGCGCCGCGCTCAGCCAGGCCTCCCAATAGGTCTGACCAGTATTTTTGAGCTGCAGTGATTCCCGACTGGGTGAGGAATTCGGCATTTCGCCCAGCGGCATAGGTGGAGCTGGCATCCTGGTTGGCCATCGCCTGGTAACCGCCTTGCTCAGGCAAGTCCTGAGAGACCATCACCAGGAAAAGGCCGGCTTCCTTCGCCAGACCCATCAGATCGGCGATATTATCCAGGTAAGCGGGGTTCAGGCCCTGCCCATCTGCCACACCGATACAGGTATCCGAAGTGGTACACCCATCAAAGACAATACGTACCGTATTGTAGCTAGCGGTTGATAGCCTGGCGAAATCGGCCTGGGTGCGGGCGTGATCATATATCCCTGGGGCAAATAGGCGGTTTTCATAGTGATCCTGCACCGGCACCAGGACGGAATAATCCACCCCGCGGGGAATAAAATCCTGGGTGGTATGGCGGTCAAAAAAAGCCGCGATCCCATAGATGGAGTGCGTGGCGATGCGATGTTTGGCAACTTTTGGTGGTGGGGTAGGGTGGGGCGTTTGTGTGAAGGCTGTGGTGGGGATATTGGATGGGACAGGGCTCTTGGCTAAATCGCCGGCAGTTGCGATCCCGGTCGGAGCAGCAGGTGAGATAGTGGCTGACTGGGGCACAGCGCAAGCCAGTGCGGCCAGGATGAGCACGATGAGCACGGCAAGCATGGGTTGGTGGCGAGGATGGCGCATTGAGGAGGACCCGCTACGGTGTGATAAGGCCGTTCAGGACGAAAAGCAGGCTGCCACCCAGCAGCAACAGGCCAAGAATGGCGCCTGCCAGCTTTAACCGGTGATCGCGGGCCAGCAACAGGGCTCCGACCACAAAGACTGGCAGGCTGGAGAGTAAGGTCAGCCTGCCCCAGTTATATACCGCGGCATCCAGCCATGGGACCGATAGGTGTAAGAATGAGAATGCTTCAAGTAAGAAAAAGCCTGGGAAAACCATAGCTACCAGCAGGGTGTGGAGAAAGGAGAGCGGATCGGAATTTCCCAGGCTGTAGATCTTTATGGTGAATGGCACACCCCATTGCTCGAGCAAGATCAAGTGAAGGGCACTCAGGCCGATGACATAGATCAGCCAGGCGAGGGTACCGCCGATCAGCCAGAGGGGGAAGCGTGTAGTTTTCGGCATGGGTCTGGGGCATTGCTCCAATTTGCACCAATTATAGCGCAGAAGCGTTGAGACCTGGATGGCGAGGCGATTGCTTCCGTGGGGTGAGAGTTTCCTTGTTGGTTCTCAACCTGCAACGAGGGAAATATTTAACCGCCGGTAAAATGAGAGCAAATCAGCTTGACATGGATAGGGGAATGCTATATAAACTTTAGTGAGGAGAATACTTAAATGGACACATTACCAACCGAACCGACCCCCAGCGAACCACCTAGCCAAACACCCAGCTTACCACCGAGTCAGCCGATACCTGAACAACTCGACAGAAAATGGTACGAAATATGGCTCGATGTATGGACCCACCCAGGAGAAGAGGCATTCTGGGGTATCCTGAAAGAACGCAACCACAGTATCGGCCGGGCGTTCATCTGGATCGCTGTCACCTCACTCATCCTGGCAGTGGTAACCACGATAGGATATGTACCGCTTTACAATTCCTTCATGTCGCAATACGGGGACATCCAAACCGCCCAGATATTCCAAGCCACCACCGTTACAGTTGGTTTATGCTCGGTCATACTCGCGCCAATCTCGTCAATACTTGGATTGGTTATCATTACGGGCATCTACCACTTGATCTCCAAGTTGTTCGGTGGCAGTGGGGCATGGAGTGACCTGGTGTTCTGCATGGCAGCCGTCACCGCACCCGCTTCGATCATCAGCGGCGTCCTGGCCATCCCCTACCTCCTTTTCAGTAACTTCCCTGCCATCTGGTGGCTGATCGCGATCTTCATTGGCATTTTAACGGTGATCGTGTCGGTGTATGTACTCGTGATGAACGTGAATGCCATTCGAGCGGCAGAGAAGATCGGTACCTGGCAAGCCATTGTGACTATCTTCCTGCCTATCATCATCATAGCCGTGCTTTCTGTGTGCTGCATTTCCCTGACCATCCCTGCCTTCATCAACAGCGCGCGCTCATTTTAATCTCTGCTACCGTTAAGGGCTGACGTACCACCGTCAGCCCTGTTTTCTTTCCCGCACGATCATTATTTATTGAGATCTATGTGGGAATATACCCGGTTCTAGTATATTGCATCGAAAGTCCTCCCAACAAAGAAAGCCACAAGACCAATCATTGAGGAGATTATGTATGGAAGAGGCAGCGCAAGAGATTATTCAACCCGAACCGATCCTGGACAGGAAATGGTATGAGATCTGGCTGGATATTTTGATCCACCCAGGTGCAGTACCTTTTAGAAGCATGCTGAAGGAGCGCGACCACAGTGTGGGTAGGGCCATCCTGTGGGTTACCATCACAGCCCTTGCCACTGGAGTGGTAGGAGTTTTCTTTTATGCCTCCACATATCAGGACCTCTTTAACAGGATGTTTAATCTCAGTTCTATTAATGAGAGCGGAGCCTCTACGCTATGGATATTTGGTATCTGTTATCTGGTTACCTCTCCGATCCTTGGCATCCTCTCCTTAGTGCTAACAAGCGGAGTTTTCCATTTCCTCTCGAGATTGTTCAAGGGCACGGGAGCGTGGAGCGACCTGGTATTCTGCCTGGGTGGTGTCCAGGCATCCATCTCGATCATCACCTTACTCATCACGATCCCGAATATGTTGATCGGTAATAATCAATCGAAGCTGCTCGCATTAAGCTGTGTTATTTCTTTATTGTCCTTATCCGTCAGTATTTATGGGTTCGTATTAATGACAAATGCCGTCCGTGTAGCTGAGAAGATCGGAACTGGACAGGCAGCCGTGTCCATTTTAATCCCGGGGCTAATATTAATTTTCCTGGGTATGTGCGTGGGACTATTGCTCGTCCTGCAAGTGCTCAGCACTACTCAATTTCGGTGAAAGGGAAGGGCAGTGGTTATTCTGCCCTGGATTGTTTACAAGAGTGATTTCCAGGGGAAGGGTTCACCATGACCCGGGAAAACCATATTGATTGGTAGCGCTTTGAGGCGGGCAAAGCTTGCTTCCCCGGCAGGTTTGTCGTACATCATCGAGTTCAGCGTAGGGTGGTCGCGGGCATTGTTGAACAGGTCACCACACAGCAGGTCGCCGGCATCCGTTAGATAACACAGCGAGCCCGTGGAATGCCCGGGGGTGTTGAGGGCGACGGCATCCAGGCCGTATTCTCCGAGTGAAGCATTATCTTCCAAAAGGATATCCGGTTTGCATTGCTCTTTCTCGCCCAGGCGGGCGAACAAAGGGATCAGTTTTTTGAGCAAGCCATTCTTGATCTTGCGGTTCCAAAACATATCGCCGTTTTCGAGCATCCCGGCATCGCCGATGTGCATGGCGATTGGGGTGTGGTATTTGTCCCTCAGGTAGCGGGCGTTGCCGGTATGGTCGAAATCACCATGGGTGAGCAGGATGAGCTTGAGGTCACCCGGCTGGCAGCACAGGTGTTGCAAGGCTCCTTCGAGCTGTTGCCTGGCATTAGTCATGCCCGTATCAACCAGGAAGCAGCCGGTCTCGGTTTTTACAAAAAAGCTATTCACATAGCTGAGCTTGAGCGGCAAAGGCAGGCGGATGGTCGAGATTTGGGTGGTCATGGCAGCTCCTTTTCTCCCCTTACGGGTACCTACCTGAGATTTTACCGTAAAATCGCATTAGTATAGACAAGCCTGGTTGTTTTCTCAGCTGATTAATGTCAGCTTTTTCCCCACGAAGCCAGCATAACGCTCAGCCGCCTGCTGCAGATTGTGGGTCTCAGCCTTAGCCAGCTCACGGAAGGGGCTGATCTCGACGATCACGCTGTCCCGCTTGAGGGTGCGCTTCCAGACCCCTACCACCAGCCCATCGACGAGCAGGATGGGCCAAAATATACCTCGATTGGAGATTTCTTTCATGTGCTGCTCGATACCGGAAGGAAAAGTCGCACTTCGGTTGGTATAGCTGATGAGCAGTTCGTCGTATGTTGGCAGCAGGATCGCATTAACCCTGGTAGCGCTCACACGATCCATATCTGGCGGGAGCCAATAGGTAACCCCGTTGATTACCTCGGCAGAGAAGTCTTGTTTTACCAGCTCAAGGGCCAGCTTCACTTCCCCGGCTGGGAGACCCGACCACCAGGAAAAATCTTGCTGGGTAGCCGGGCACCGGCTGGTGAAATAGCGCCTGGCAAGCTCAGCCAGGGCTGCCTCCCGGCTCAACCGCCTGGGTATTGGAACGCGTTCGGAAAGCAATGCATACGTGATCTTTCCGCCCCGGGTTGGGCCACTGCAGATGATCTGTTCCAGCTCGGCACGCATGAGCAGGTGCGAGAGGCGGTTCTCATCGGTGCGGAGACCAGCCTGCTGCAGGCCGGTGGTAAGCTCGTCCCTGGTGCGGGGTTGGCCTCCAGCTAAGGCCCTTTCAATGGTGGCATGGCTCAATGAAAACACCTCCCGGGTAAGCTCCAGCTGGCGCTCACGGGCAGATTCACCGGCAATGACGTACCGGGCGGTAAGGTCGAGCATCCAATAGACATCCTGTGCGGCCACAAAATGCCAGGTGGGACGCAGGAGGTGGAGATGCAGGATATCAGCCCTGGCAATCGCAGCCTCGACCGTTGCATCCGTAGAACCAGGCAAGCGTACACCCACCGCCCATTTCGCCATGGGAAAATCCTGGGCCTGCATGGCGCCCAGATAGCTGACCAACCCGGCAGGAGTGGTGTAACGTGTTTGCACAAGCTGCTGGTTGTGCAGGCGCTGGAGGTTGATCTCGCGTGGGTTCATGACCTTTATCCTGCAGAACGGTTCTCTATCGGTATTTTCCCCGGAAAAAAATTAGATCTTTACAAACGCTACCTGAAACCTGAGATTTTGAATCCAAGGTCAGGCTTTGTACAAAGGGTAACAGATAACTTATTTCATTATCGAAACAATAGCTTCCAAGATACAAGCCTGGCTAGGATTGTTTTTGCATCTCCATGGCCAGGGCGATGCCGCCCAACACGCCCGAGCGATAGCCCAAGCCAGGTGGGACGATGTACTCATCTAGGGAGCCCGTCAAAGTGGGGTGGTTCAGGTAATTGTTCAGCAAGCTGGAAACCTTCTCACGGACCAGGCTGAACAGGAAGAGGCGGTGCATCACCCCGCCACCCAGGACGATCTTTTTGGGTGGGAAGGTAAAGATATAGTTCACCAGTGCGGCCGCGATGTACCCGGCTTCGATCTCCCAATATGGGTCATCATCTGGCAGGCCCTCAGGTGGGCGATTGAAGCGTTTTTGGATCGCTGGTCCATTAGCCAGGCCTTCAAAGCAATCGCTGTGATATGGGCAGCAACCCGGGAAGGGGTCACGCTGGCGGTCGTGGGGGATGTACACGTGCCCCATCTCGAGGCTGACCAGCCCGCGTAGTGGCATGCCGTTGAGGATATAGCTCCCACCGATGCCAGTGCCGACGGTCAGGTACAATGAAGGATCGATGCCCTGGCTGGCTCCCCAGCGGTACTCGCCCAGGGCTGAGGCTGCCACATCCATGTCGATAGCTATCGGCACTCCCAGGGCGCTTTTCAAGATCCCCAATATGTTGGTGTTCGCCCAATTGGGCTTAGGTGTGGTGGTGATATAGCCAAAGGTGGGTGACAATGGATCCGTATCCACCGGGCCGAAGGATCCCAACCCGATACTCTTGATACGCTGAGCCTTGACGTAGGGGGTGAAGAAAGTGCACACTTGCTGGAGGGTCTCTTGTGGGGTGGTGGTGGCAAAGCGGACCTCGTCAATGACGTTTTGCGGACCGCTGGCGACCGTGCAAATGAATTTTGTTCCACCGCCTTCAATTCCACCGTAAAGTTGTTCGATGCTCATCCCGATGCTCCGTCATGCGAGTAGGTTCAATGAAATCTTGTGAAGAATTATACACGCACAAGGTCACTTGAGGTATCCCAGCGATGCCCCTTCAAACTGAGCAAATATTTCATATACTTAGAGGTTGGCAACAACGCTAGTTCGTTTGGTTAAGTTATCGAGGAATATCAGGTGAGAGCTTATCCCTACGCTATTAATGGAACAAGTCACAAAACAGGTTCTTCAGCAGGAGTCCGGGAGCGAAGGTACCAATTGCGATCCACAAAGATAAGGATCGCCGGCACCAGGTTAAGCAGCAGGACGACCAAATCGGCAGCACCGACCTGATCCAGGATGGTCAGGGCTGCAGTCAGCAGAAAAAATGCCAGGATGAGGTAAAAAGCGATCCGGCTGCCTCGGGTAAGCAGGATCCACAAGCCGAGTAAGACAAGCGCCAGGAGGATCGACAAGGTTGCCATGATACCTTTCATCAGTGGCGGAACCGAGAGGGCTGGATGGACGTTCACGGCGATGATGATCCCCAGGCCAAACCAGATCATTGCGTTTATCACGATCAAAATTGTTGTCAGGGTCACAGTCCAGGCTTGTTTATGCATGAGGTTACCCTATAATTTCAACATGGATGAATGAGATGGTGACCTGGATCAGCTGATCTTTTCCAATGCCCTGGAGAGTAGCGCTGATCTGCGTTTCGAATAAGCATCTGAGCTTTTACGGTTGAGCACATGCTCGATTAGGGGCCGTGCGTACATCAGCTCATCCCGGACTGCTTCAAGGTCCAGGCTGATCAGGGTGTAGACTGCGTAATAGAAGGGGTAGGTCTGCCACTTGCCATCACCGGTGCGGCGGGAACGCAGATCCAGTAACCCGTGGCTGATGAAGGCTTCCTTTTTGGGAAAATCGCCTACCCAGTAATGCCTCCAGAATGCCAGCGAACACTTGCAGCAACAATACCGCCCAGATTGCTGGAACCCGGGTTCAGCCTGCATCCAGGCTGTAGCTTGGTCATATATTTGACGTGAGGCCACATCCTGGTTGCCAAGCAGCCATAACGCGCGCGAAGCTTCCTGGCCGATGATATGCCTGGCGCTGGCCGAGACTAACCTTTCACCGGTGAACAGGCGAATACCCTGCTCAAAATCTTGTTGGGTGGGGGCAAACATACCCCGGTAAGCGCCCTTCTCACCCTGGCGCGTAGCGATCCATTGGGCTATCTGCAATCCTTCATCACTAGGAATCGGCTCACCAAATAGAAATCTCTCATTGATGGCATCCAGGGTATTTACGAGCGAAGTGGGATCCAGGAGCATCATTTCCTCTATAAAAAGCTGGGATTAACGACCTGCCGAATGATCATCAGGCTAATCAAAGAATAAATAATGTGTACAGCCATAGACCGACCAGGTGTTCAGATTATAACCCCGGAAAACTCGGAATCGGGCTATATCTGACATAACTTAGATTGGTAATTATCCACCTGGTCGCTCAGGACAAAAGATCACGATTATTTAACAGTATCCTAGTAAAACTTTTTTGTTCATTTCTGCAATTGGCGGTCGAGATCAGGGAGCAGCTTGGCTGGTTGGATCTGGCCCTCAGAACCTTGAGCATCAACTTGGTTGGTGAAGTAAACCACATGGTAGTCCCAACAAATTCCATAGCCACCATCTGGGCTGTACACCCACACCTCCCAGAGGTAGGGCTCACCATCATAAAAGCCATACGGGCGGCTGGATAAAGTGAATGAACCCACATAACCCAGCGGTGGATCGGTATAAAAATATGGATCACCATCGTATGGGTCGTATAGATCTAACTCGTAAGAATCCCACGGCGTGGCAGGACGGGGTGTCCACATAAATGTGACTGGAAAGGATACCAACTGGTAGTCAGCAGGGAGTAGCAGCTCAACATTAGCAATATCAAAGTCACCAATATGGAAATCACTCCCGCTGTAATAAGTGCCAATGCTCTGAGTATGCCATGTAAACAAACGCGAGGGATAGCTCTGGTTCAAGTAGCGAACATAGTAGTACTGACCTGGGTATAGCCCAGGGACATTACCGAAAGAGTAAGAACCATCCCAACCTGTATACTTCTCGGCAATTGTTGACCAGCTTGAACCATTATAAAATCGTAGGGAAAGTTGGATATTTGCTGCAGGAAGGCCATTTTCTGTCACCAGTCCATAGATGCCGCGGGGAGGATAGGCCTTGTTGATTAAAGGTATGTATGACCTGGCCAGACCAATCGAGATGTATACTCTTGGGGTGCTATACCTGCCCTGGTTGCCTGCATCGATCCTGGCGTAGTTCTGTACGTCGGTATTGAGCGACGCAATTTGGGTGTTATACATAATGGAGATCGGCTCACTGGAGGCAATTGTGCCTGTCCAATTGATCGTATTCCCGCTATGGCTGATACTACCCTGGGAAGCCCACAAGGATTCAGCGTTGAGTCTCAAGGCGGAGGGTACGGTGTCAGTCAAGATCACATTTACAGGTGTGATGACCTGGGTGGGTGTGAGGGCGATTGTAAAACTGATCTGTTCCCCATACATTCCTCCGTTAGCTGAAGCCTGAATACCTGAAGTTAATATGCAGCGTTGTTCTGTTTCATCAGCACCCACGTCTGGAGCACTGCCCATCGGCCGGGATTGTCCATCGATGTCGATCGATGGCATCTCAACCTGTGTGCCTGCATCGATCGCTGGGGAGCAGGAGGACAGGTGGACATCATCCCAGAACAGTGGATCGGCTGAAAAATTCCCCGCTTCACCACTAAAATCTCCATCTTGGATGTCAGAGTAGCTGATATCGCTGGCTGTCCAGGGCGTACCCACCGACACCAGGTCGTCAGCGAGTGGATTCCAGACGATGGTGTTGGTCACACTTACGCTCACGTCCATCGATTCATTATCATGCTGCCAGCTGATCCCATAACCAGAATTGTTGTGGATCGAACAGTTAATGATATGAAAAGTACTTGGCGGGTCATAGGGTGACCGTACACCGACAAATACCCCACCTTCCTGGTTGCCCGTAATGACCGTATTGATCAGGTAGGTGTATGTGCTCCCGTAATTATTATCAGAATTCCAGAAAAAACCCGCACCAGAGTTATTTGCAATAACCGTCTCTTCGACATGCGGGTTGGAATGACCCTGATATTCTGCATAGGAATAAATCCCATGATTTCCGTTCTCAGTGATGCGGGAGCGGATGATATGTGGTGCAATTGTGGTCCCATTGTAGCCCACTGCCCTGCTGATTAAAAGGATTCCGTATGAACCATTCGCTTGGATGGTTGTGTCGATGATGTATGGTTCCATTGTAGAAGGAGAAAAGTAACCATACGAATCCATCTCGATTCCAATTTGGGTATTTGAGACGATCAGTGAATCAGTGATAAGAGTGTTGATCGTGGCACCATTTTCATAGACATCGCTGGTAAACATCTTGATCCCAATTTCATTCCAGCGGGCACATATCCGGGCGATGGATGGGCTGGAGACATGATAATTTGATGAATAAACCTGGAGGCCTATGTCACCATTTTGCAGGGTGAGGTCCTCCACTCTCGTTGCCTCTGAAAAATCTTCAACCGCGTTTCCAATATTTAGCACTGGCTGATCGCTTTGACCGAAGATGATCGTGGCATCACGGCTTGAGCCGAGTAAGTTCAACCCTGGCTTGAGATTGATTGGAAAGCTCTCGCCCGTTGACGTGCTGTATGTCCCAGGTAGGACGACCACAGTATCTCCATTGGAAGCCTTGTCTATAGCAGTGGTGATCGAAGCACAGGGAGTTGATTCGCTCAGACAATCATTGAAGTCATTCCCATCCGGTGCAACATACCAGATAGCTGCCGCGCGGGCAGGCGGTGTATGGAAAATGCTGCTAACGATTGCCCCAGTTGAAATTAATATGATAGATATTAACAGAAATTTTAGATTAGTCTTCATGGCATCCTCCCCTTGTTATTCAGGTCTAACCTCAAGTACCGAATTAAGCCAAAGTAAAGCCCCGCTTCAGAGAAGGTGTAATGCTAAGGGTAAGTAATCTCAACACTTCACTGAGAATTGAGTGATGTTCGAATGATATTAAGAAGCCTCTTTCATAATACATCCAAAGATATGAAAAATCAACAAGATGTTTTAATCGCTGGCAAGCTGAGTGAAGATCATTACTGCTTACAATCGTACAGGATGTCAGCCTGGACTGTCCCAGGCAGGCCGATCGGTGGGTTGAAACCCCGGGTTATCTTAAGATCGTTGACCACCTGGCAGTTGCTGGTGATCCAGTCAGCGATTTCTGACTGGCCTGTCGATGAAGAGATGCCGGAGATAAAACGGAGCTTGCCCTGAGCCACCAGCTGTGCCAGGCTAACAGACGTCGCCACCTGGTCTTCACCATTGAACCCACCCATATATAACACTGGCCGGCCGGTGGCCAGCACCAGGTCAGCACCTTGCATCGAGCTGGGTACCGCGATCAGGTAGTATATCCCCTGAGTATTGGCTTGCAAGAAATTGAGCAGACCCTGATCCACCTGTAGCTTTCCGGCATTCGATGGAGTGGTAACCTGGCCATCGTACGCAGATGGCAGGGCCAGGTTGTTGGAGGCGTGCAGGTTGGTGAGGGCAGACCAAACCAATGGACTGAGCAGCATTGCGGCCACCAGGCAGATCATGCCGGCATTCTTTAAATTGGAAAAAGGCTGCCTCCGCACTACCGTTCCAGACAGGATGAGCAGGGTACCGAGACAAAATAATCCTATGACGGCTGGAAGCCAGGTGTTCGTGTTGACAAATGCCTGCATGGTTTTGTGCTGCAGTAGTATCGTGACAGCAGTGACAATCACGAACAGGCCTCCAATCAACCAGGGCCGCTTTTTCAACAGGCTCCAAGCCAGGCTCAACCCAATTCCAACCAGGGCAGCCAGAGGTGGAGCCAAAGTATACAGGTAGTATTCATGGATAAAGCTGGCAACGCTTATAAAAATCCCCACTGTTAACAGCCAACCACCCCACAGGACAGCAGCCTGGTGAGCTGATTCCAATGGCCAGGTAGGGCGGTTGCTGAATATCAGCAGCGCCAGGCTGAAGAGCGCCAACGGCAGAAGCCAACTGGCTTCCTTGCTGAGGGGAGGAATGAACAACCTGGCTGCACCGGGAATGCCGATGCCACTAAATCCGCCCTTTGCTACGCCTGCCGGGAGGCTCCCACGGTTGGGGTAGCCTGGAAAACCGGAGGGGGGATTTCCTCCAGGCCACCCGGTTGGAGGCTGGGGCGGACCCAGGCCAGCGGGTGGCGTCCCTGGTGGGGGTTGGATCGGTCCTTGAGCAGCCTGGGGCGGATAAGATTTTTTAGACCCGGGACGGATAAATCCCAACAGGCGGTCAATTCCGTTATAACCGATGATCAGGCTGATCTCCGAGTTATTACCGCTGCTTCCTACATACGGCCGCTGATCAGCTGGGGTGAGATCCACTGCGGCTGCCCAGGAAAAAGAAATGATCACAAGGATCAGGACGGTAAGGCTGAGTTTTCCGATTTTGCGAAGCATGCCCTCTCGGGTGCCCAGCAGGTAGGTACCCAGGAAGGCTGGAAGGGGCAGGTATGCTTCCAGCATCTTTATGTTAAAGGCCACCCCCACCAGGATCGCGCCGATGAGCAGATAACGCATCCGTGTAGTTTCAGTGGCTTTAATAAACACCCAGGCTGCCAGAAGCAAGGTAAAGATCAGGGTGCTGTCCATGGTGTTGTTCCGGTCTGTAGCCACTACCACGGGGGTGATCGCCAGCCCAAGCGCAGCAAGCAAGCCGGAAGGCACACCAAACTGGCGCCTCACCAGGTGGTAGAGCAGTACGACCGATAGTAAGCCGGCGATGAGCTGAGGCAACAGCAACCCAAGCGTGTTCACACCGAGGAAATGTGCAGAAAATGCTTGCAGCCATAGCCCAATCGGGGGTTTATCCACACTGACCGACCCGCCAGGCTCAGCCGCTACGAAGAAGAAGTTGTGCCACGATAAGAGCATGCTCTTCAACGCAGCAGCGTAATAGTGGTTAGCCAGGCCGAGTGACCCCAGGTTGGCTAAGCGTAACCCTGCGGCCAGCAGCAAGATCGCCGCCAGGCCAACCCTGCCCAGTATGCGTGAGCGAGGCGGATTGGTTGCTGTAGTCACCCTGGAAAGTGTCGCTACATCATTATGGTCAGTGATTTCCATCCCATGTTGTGAATTACAGTGGCAATATAATAGACCCTGATCTGTTAAAAATGTATCCTGAAAGTAAAGTGCCAGAATTGCTGGACCAAGAATAGTTAAGATTCGATCGGTAGGTGTTCAACTGCTAATTCGATCGCAGGTTTTGCCAGTAATCCCTGGTAAAGCTGCTCATAGCTGCGAAAAGTGATGGTTTCATCGTGGGGTGCGGCGATCTCGAGCGAAGCCTGGCCCATGCGACGCTGTTCATCCGGGTTGGTGATAATTCGTAAAATCGCTTCTCCATACTGGCGTGCCACCGTGGGGTTAACCAGCACGCCATTTACATTGTGATGGACGAGCTCTGGCAACGCGGCAGAATCGGCAGCAACAAGGGGGATCCCAGTGGCTACAGCCTGCAAGGCAGGGATACTCTGTACCTCAACCATGGATGGGATGGTGAACAGGCCGCAGGCGCGATACAAGCCAGGAAGATCCTGTTCAGGGATGTACCCAAGCAGGTGGATATATGGCTCAAGCTTAAGCTGTTTGATCAGTTTGGTAAGCTTATGGCGCTCGCTTCCACGCCCCACCACGAGTAGATGGGCTTCCATCTGGTCGCAGACCACCCGCATTGCCCTGATCAGCAAGTCGAGCCGTTTATCTTTCATCAGGCGCCCAACCGAGAGGATTCTCGGAGAGGGAGGAAGCCGGTAGCGGCCTTCAACATCTTCTCCGGATGCTTTTTGAGGACAGTAACGGTGGAGGTCCACACCATTCGATATGACCGTTGTGGGTGGGCGGAGTCCATGGCTTTTAAATGCCTGTTCATGGGTGCGGGTGCAGAAAACAACGTGCTCGTACCTGTTCAGGTCGCTAAGGTAATAACGCCACATCAACCGGTCAATCTCGCTTTTGACCGATCCAATGCGGGTGAACTGGGCAAAAAAAGATGGCAGGGTATAGCAAGAAGTGATCAGCTTTGTTGAGGGTGGAAAATTGAGGTGGGTCAGAACCGCACCGAGGTAGGCGTTGTCGTGGGTATGGACAACATCTGGCTCGAACCTGTCAATCAATTCGCGTAAAGCACCTGGTAAACCGAAGGGCATTGGCCCCTCCCACCAGAATGGATTGGGGATACCCAGGATGCGTTCGAGTTGCACACCCTGGTCTTCAGATCGGTACGGTAGATGCCTCTCGCTGGCTGTCACCACCTGCACAGAATGACCCAGCGCGACTAATGAGCGGGCGATTTTTTGGACAACGAGTGTTACCCCGCTTAAAGTTGGCGGGTAACCATGGCTGAACAACATGATGCGCATTAAATCAGACCTCAAAAGCCAATATCATCATTACGAACATCGAAAAAATGCATTCATTATTTGGCTGGTTCAAGCCGTTGTTTGAGACTATACATGTGGTCACGGTGTAAATATGAACATGCAAGACCAGCCGGTATGGAACAGAAGGCAAGGAAATTATACCTGAATGACAAGCCAATGGGTTTTTTTCAAGATTGCAATATAATCATTTTACCCAGAAAGGATGAAAACCATGGACATGGAACTAAAAGAGCACTTTATCAGCCAGTGGTGTAAATATTTTAGTGCAGCTGGCCTGCCGATTACTTATTTTTATACCGACGTGGTCAGCGGAGAAGACTTGCTCGCCAGCCAGGTAACAGATCGTTGCCTGATCGGTAACTTAAAACGCGTACGGGGGGGTTACCCATTTGTGTATGACCTGAACACCCAGGGCTGCTCGGGTGGAAAACGCTATAGCGGTTTCAGCCAGACATTACGCCCAAAATTCGAGTACTTTTTGTCGTGTGGGATACCAGGTGAGCTGGAAGGCGAGCGATATAAACGCGACCCAGACCTGGTTCACCAATACCTGGTGCAGCACCCCCCCTTTGATGCTCCGGCGAAGAACCTTGTTTTCAAACGTTGGGATCTGCTCGGGGAAGATGAGTCCCCCCTGGCAGTTGTGTTTTTTGCTTCAGGTGATGTGTTGGGTGGTTTATTTGCCCTGGCAAATTACGATGTGGCTGAGCCGGATGGGGTGATCACACCTATGGGTGCGGGGTGCGCATCGATCATCGGTTATGTGCTTGAGCAAGCGAATTCCGCTGAACCGCGCAGTGTATTGGGCATGTTCGACGTCTCCGCCAGGCCACATGTGGGCAGGCATGAGCTAACTTTCGCGATCCCATTCCAACGCTTTATCCAGCTGGTAGGCTATATGGATGAAAGCTTCTTGATAACGGGGTCATGGGAGAAAGTAAGAGCGCGCCTGGGTTGATTAATAAGCAAACGCCACTGAGCACAATTCTCGATGCCCAGTGGCGTTTTCATTTGTACTTATATTACTATTTCACTTCCACATTGATCGTGACCGTCTTCTCGGGGGCGACATTGGCTTCCCAGCCACGTTTATATTCCAACGTAACGAGGCTGGTGCCGGATTCTATAGCCTGGAAGAAAAAGGTCTGCGTACCTGCCGCACCTACAACCGAGCTGGAAGAAGGCTCATTATATTGCGGCTCACCCATCTGGACCAGCACCTTTGTGTCTGAGATGGTGGCATACCACGCATACCCGGTAGACGGGTTGGATTCAAGGTTGATTGCCATGATCTCGCCTACCTTCAGCTGTTGGGTGGTACCATCTGCCATGGCATCCAGGGTGACGTTCGCAACCTTTCCCGAGATCATCGGCAGCATGATCTCATTCCCTTCAGGATACTCCCCAGCTTGCGTGGCAGGGGTGGTGGGTTGAGCACTCGCACCAGATTGTTCGGTTACGGCTGGGCTAGTAGTTTTTGCTCCGCAACCTGCTAAAGATAACATCAAAACAATAGCGATAAGCGTGAGGGGGATTTTGTTGATCATTCTTGCTCTCCTTTTCCTTTTATCGGCATACGACCATAAGACGCTTGGATCAACCACTGAGTTCCGATCATGTGAATTATAGTACATCTAAAACCGAATGCCATCAGACAGGTAGGTAGCTGATCCAAGCTACCCAATGCTCGCCTATCTTTGGGCAGGGGGATAGCCAGGCGAGCGATGTATAATAAATTCCCTGAACACCTACGGTTGTGAAACATGCTGGAGAAAAAGTATGAAAACTAGGCGGAAATTGATCTTTTGGAAGTTGATCGAGCGGGAGCATGCTGTCAGGTACTTGATGATCTCGCTGCTCAGCTTTGTAGCCACGATCACAGTGGTACGATCCTTCCTGGCGCTCACTGGTTACCCTCAGGTGGGCAGTGCGACCTTGCACATTGCCCACGTGTTGTGGGGAGGGCTGATCCTCTATATTGCATCAATCCTGCCGTTGATCTACATCAATCCAAAACTGCATTATCTGGGGGCCTTATTGTCAGGCATTGGGATGGGTTTATTCCTGGATGAGGTCGGCAAATTCATCACCCGCCAATACGATTACTTTTTCCCAGCTGCTGCACCCATTATGTATGTCTTCTTCCTGCTGATCATCGTGTTATTGATCATGATCCGCCGGCCTGAAGCAGTGGATGGCCGGGCTGAGCTGGTTAAGTCGCTCGAAATCGTTCGGGAGCAGCTCTACCGGCCTTTAGATGTAGACGAAAGGGAGCACATCGAGGCAGATCTTACCCGTGTGCTTGAGACAGATAATGACAGCATACACCAGAATATGGCCAGGCAGCTCTTGGATATTGTCCTCACTGACATGCGTAGCGTACCCGCACCTGAGCCAGGCTGGTGGAGGAAATTTCCCGTACAGGTGGAAGCTTGGCTTACGAAAGTACGCCTGCTTTGGCTGATCGGCGCTGGGATGCTGGTCCTTGGTGTTATGGCGTTAAAAAACCCGCTTCAGGTGTGGTTGGGATTGGTAATGCCCAACTCAGCCTTATTGAATTTCTTTAATGCGCATTTTGGCAGGCAAATTTCACCCGTGGATGCCCCGACGCTCTACGGTACCCGTTTGATATTAGAGCTAGCGGTGGGCTTGCTTTTGTTCGCTTCTGTTATCCTTTTGGCATTGGGGAAAAAACGCCCCGCCATCAACCTGGGTTATCTCAGCCTTTTGATATCACTCACAGTGCTGGGCATGCTCCTTTTCTACTTCGAACAGTTTTCAGCGGTGGTCATAGTCTTGATCCAGTTTCTGGTCTTGTTTGGTATCCTCTATTATCGCCAGCGTTACTTAAAGATCAAAAACTGACCGGTGACACATCACCCACCAAAGAGTTCTCTATCTGGGTGTTGGTGGGTGTGTGATGTGCTGTATAAGGGGAATGAATCAGCTAACTTTAGGTCGGGACTGGCTTAGCCCAGATGAATAAGCAGCCTGCCAGATCATCCTTCACGAGCTACATGTTCAGGGTTTGGGGGTACGGGATGGTTCCTGACCGTGATTACCACCACCCGGAGAAGGCTGCCCCTGCCCGTTTCCCTGGTCATTTTGACCGGATTGATTTTTGCCGGGTGTTTCTACCACTGGCTGATCTGTTGAAAGCTCATCGGGTTGGGGAGTGGATGATGGGTTTCCGGGCACGATCTCGGGCAGTTCAGTGCCGGAACTTTGCTTAATATGCTGGCGATTGCGCGCCCGTTCCCGGATCTGGTTTCGGAAATTTTGTGGATCCGCTTCTCCTAAGTTGCTCAACTGGACCTGCTCGTTCAAGCGCTGCTGCAGTTGGACGGCTGCAGGCCCAGCCTGGACGGGCAGCTTGTTGATCACATCCTGTAACGTAATCCCCTGCTTTTGGGCGTTTTGCTTGATATCCTGGAGAGCAGAGAGCATTTGCTGGTCATTCAGCTGGATCGCGTACTGGAGAGCTTCGTCCAGCTGGTGTTCGAAACGTTCGGAGGTTTGCCTGGTGACCGGCCGGCCGTTGGCTGACAGGATAGAAATTTCATTCATCCGGCGGTTGGTATATTGCAGGATCAGGCTGAGCTTCGCCTGGGGAGAGGGCGCGAACGAAAGAGAGACATCCTCGCTCCACGACTTAACCGGATAGAGGGCCTGGCCCGGGAGGCTGTCTTGGGCGGCAAAGACGGTCAGGCTGCTACCAATTAACAAGATCGATATTGCCAGGAACACAGCTGCCAGTGTTTTTAATATTGGCCGAGGATGCCATGACCATCTACGTGTATTTTCTGTGTGATAAGCGGATGGTTTACTGCTGGAATATTCAGTGCCAGCCTGCCGGAGGCTATCTGCCTGGCTGAGGTACCTCGCCTTGAGTTCATTAGCGGTGCTTGAGTTTAATGGTGGCGTATCACGCAGAGCCTCCAGGGTTCGCCTGCCAAATTCATCCAATTCATCAAGTTCGTTTGTCATACAAAATCTTCCTCTTCACGAACAAGCATCCGGCGCAGTGCCTCCAACCCGCGGTGCTGGAGGGCTTTCACTGCGCTGATTGGCTTGTTCATACTCCTGGCAATGCTTTCATTTTTCCAATCCTCCAGATATTTCAAGACGATCACCTGGCGTTGTTCTGGTGTAAGCAGGGTTAATGCCTGTCTGAGTCGCTGCCTTTCATGGGATTTTGAGACCTGCACGGGAGGGTCATCTTCTTCACCAGCTGGAAGGTCAGCTTCCAGCTCCACACTTGCCGGCTGCTTGCTGCGATAATAATCCGTTACCCAATTGTGGGCGATCCGGTACAGGTAAGCCTGCAGGTAAGTGTCGGGGCCATTGTCGTGCTTGAGAGCTACTAAAAAACGACTGAACGTCTCAGACATACACTCTTGGGCCAAATCCTCGTCACCCAGCAGGCGGTAGGCATAGCGGTAAATTCCTGGGCTGAAGGTGTCGAAGATCTCTCCGAGAGTTTCACATTCGAAAAGTTTCGCTCGTTCCAAGATTGCCTGGTCTGGGCTATTTTTCATAATCTATGACGTAAAATACCGCTTATCGAAACGGGTATTCAATCCTTTTTACCATGGATCTTTGACCACATCTGTCAATAATTATAAATCAGCGGTGTGGAGGCTCTCCACACCGCTGATTAGCGTTTGTTAATTTGCGTCTATCCCTGGTCACCAACCGGTTCGCCAACCGGCGTTCGTACATAAACGGTGATCAGTGTGGCGGTGAAAACGCTATCCATCAGGTTTCCATGGACGGCAACGATATCACCGACAGCCAGCTGATCAAATGGAATTGCCACCCTGTTTGAACCATCTTCTCCACTGTTCTCGGATTCTGAGCTGTTAATGGCTGGAGCTGCAAATTCACCCGCTTCGGTCTCTTCTTCATCCCCCTGTGTGATCTTGAATATCTGGGTAGTATCGGTGGCCTGTAAGGTCAATGTGTCACCAAGGTACTGCTTCACCTGCGAGTTCCCATGGGTTAAGGTGACGGTGATTGTCATGGTCGCCGGGTCAATCGCACTGATTTCCCCTTGCAGGTAGAAAGGTGTGCGCATTCGCGATTGATTTTGATTCCCTTTTCCCTCTTCACCGTTATTTCCATTCCCCCTGACACCGTTATTCCCATTTCGATCCTGAGTCTGCTGCTTGTCCTTTTCCTGGTCTCTCACCTGATTCTTGTCCCCCGTTGTGACGACCTGAACATTCCCCTGCCCCGGGTTGGCTGAATTTCCATTCGGATTCGAAGGTGTTTTTGCCAGGACTGGGACAACTAGAACCGCCAGCATGATCAGGATGGTGCCAAAAACGGTCACTTTTTTCATTTCATATGTCTCCTTTCATTTCTAGCCTGATGGAGTGATTTTTCACTCCCACATTTGTTATGACGGAGAAAATTCACACGAGATACGGCAGGATGGCAAATCTAATCAATGGTTAATGTGCTTCAAAAAGTGAACGAAAAGTTTAGTAGATAATCCCTTTGTTTGGCTGAACCTTGTATTTGGAATGGGTTGTGCTCTCAGCAGAGTTATTTCTTAGTCATAATGGCGACAGGAAAAATTTCATCCTAATTAGTGGGTCAATGTTACAATTTAACATTCTGTGACTAACGCAGCGATGGTGGATAGAGAAGGGATATGACCGCCTGGCATTACCAAGGTATTCAAGATGTTCTTCAACAGCTGGAAGCGCGCCAGGATGGGCTCACTGATGAGGAAGCCGCAACAAGATTGGCCCATTGGGGAGCCAACCAGCTGCAAAGTCGCAAGCTTATTTCTCCACTCAAGTTATTCTTCAAGCAATTTGCAAACTATTTCATCCTTGTGCTGTTATTTGCGGCCTGCCTGGCTTACGCGGTGAGCTACCTGCCCGGGCAGAGCGAGCGGAAGCTGACAGCATACTTTATCCTACTGATCATTCTGATCAGCGTCCTGCTTAGCTTCTTCGAAGAGTACCGTTCACAAAGGGAGCTCGAAGCCCTGGGAAGGCTGCTCAAGTTCCATACGACTGTGCTGCGGGATGGGGTGAGGCGCGAGATCGATGCCGAGCAGGTCGTCCCGGGTGACGTGCTGGTGTTGTCGCAGGGCCAGAAGGTGTCGGCAGATGCGCGCATATTCCAGGCGCACAGCCTGCGTACCGACGAATCCACCCTGACCGGTGAGAGCCTGGGGGTAGATAAAGGGACAGACCCTGTCGCGCTAGATACCCCGCTGGCAGAACGGTCGTGTATGGTATATGGTTCCACGTTTATCACGCATGGGAACGGGCTGGCGGTGGTGGTCAACACCGGCAGCGCTTCGGAAGTGGGGCAGATCGCTTCAGCCCTGGGTGTAATGGAAGAGCGACCAACGCCTTTCCAGGTGGAGGTGCGGAAGATGGCGCGCCAGATGACCTGGATCATCGGGTTCCTGGCGATCCTCGTCGCGGTCATCCTTTATTTCGTCTTACACGAACCTCTGGTTGATGTCGCCCTGAATACCCTTAGCCTGGCTGTAGCCACTATCCCTGAGAGCCTGCCGATCGTGTTGACATTCGCCCTGTCGTTGGGGGCACGGCAGATGAGCCGGCGCGGGGCGGTGGTACGTAACCTGTCGGTGGTCGAGTCACTCGGCAGCGTGGACACGATCTGCACCGATAAAACCGGTACACTCACACAGAACCGCATGGCCGTTCAACAGCTGATGGCGGGTGGGCAGCTGGTGAAACTGACAAGCGGGACAGATCTGGATGGCGATATCCACAGCCTGCTGAGCGCGGCAGTCTTATGCAATGAAGCTTCGATTGAAACAGGTGGCGATGGAACCAAAATCCTGGGTGACCCGGTGGATACAGCCCTCCTGTCAGCTGCCAGCCAGGCTGGATTGGACATCGATTTACTGCGTGACCGGTCACGGCGGGTGATGATGATCCCCTTTAGCTCCGAGCGCAAAATGATGACCAGCGTGCACGAAAAAGATGGTCACATCACTGCCTTTACGAAAGGTGCCCCAGGGATCGTGCTGGCACACTGCTCAAGCTGTGAAGATGGCAGCCAGAGCGTACCCATGGACGATCAACGCAGCCAGGTCGTACGGCAAACGTTCCAACAGTTACAGGCGCAGGGCATGTACGTGCTGGGGATAGCCAGGAAAGGGCTTGATCCCGACTTCGATCCACAGCAGGTCGAACGAGGCATGTGCTTCATGGGATTGTTGGTGCTCATGGACCCACCCCGGCCTGGCGCTGATGAAGCCATTGCCAGGGCAAAGACTGCTGGTATCCGCGTGGTGATGATCACTGGAGATAATGGCCTGACCGCCCAGGCCGTAGCAAGCCGGCTCGGAATTGGCCAGAATGTGGTGGATGCGCGCAGCCTGGAGGGGCTGACGAATTCTGAGCTATTTGATGAGGTGCGAGGCGTCGACATCGTTGCCCGCGCCACCCCGCAGGTCAAGCAGATCATCCTGCAGGAGCTGCAGAAAGAAGGCCATTTTGTTGCCATGACCGGGGATGGAGTAAATGATGCCACAGCCCTCAAGCAGTCAGATGTGGGGGTAGCCATGGGGCAGCGCGGTACCGATATCGCCAAGGAATCAGCCCTGATGGTGCTGCTGGATGATAACTTCGCCACCATTGTCGATGCTATCCAGGAAGGTCGGCGCATCTTTGATAATATCCGCAAGTTCACCAACTACCTGCTCAGCACCAGCCTGGGAGAAGTTTTCGTAGTGCTGATGCTATCCTTGTTCGGATATTTTCCGCTGTCTGCTGCGATGCTGCTTTGGATCAACGTGGTCACTGATCTCATCCCAGCCAGCGCACTGGCGGCGGACCCAGCCGTAAAAAACGTCATGACCCGCCGGCCGCGCCGCCACGACGAGCCGATCATGAACAAAGCTATTTATGCCACCATCGCGGGCAGCATCTTCCGTACGCTGATCGCCTACGGCTTGATCTTCTGGGTAGGACTGCAGTTTGGCGGGGTCGTCTATGCCGCGCACGATGCTGTTCACCGCTATTGTGTTGCATTCCTTCACGCGCGTGATGGTGGTCAGGCAGCTGGATGACCTGTCCATCTGGTCAAACAAGGCTTTGTTGGTAAGCTATGCCGTAGCGGTGGGATTACAACTGCTGGCACTGTACACTCCGTTGAGCAATGTCTTTGGAGTAGTCCCATTGGACTGGAAGGCATGGATCGTAATGGTGGCTGTAACGGCCGGCTCATCTTTCTTTGGGGTGTACATGACACGCTGGATCCTTAAATTAGTGCCGCTATGGGAAGATCGTGGTCCGGGAGTTGAGGCGAGCGTCTAAACATGCAGGGGCGAGGCATCCACCGGCGAGTATCCCCTGATGCCATGGAAGTCATAATACAAAAGCTAAAATGATCAATACTGTTGCTAAAGCGTGTACTGGTTGATAGAATAAAAATACTCTTACTAAATAAGAAGAAAGGAACCTTCATATGAGAAAAATAGTTACTTTTCTTTGGTTTAACGACCAGGCAAAAGAAGCGGTAGATTTGTATGTATCGCTGTTTGAAAATGCAAAAATAATAAACACATCGTATCTCACAGAGTCAGTGGCAAAAGCAGCCGGAAAGAAAGCCGGAGATTTATCAACAATAGACTTTGAACTGAATGGCCAAAGCTTTACTGCGCTAAATGGTGGTCCGATGTTTACTTTTAGTGAGGCTATCTCAATAGCGGTAAACTGCAAAACTCAGGAAGAGATTGATCATCTTTGGGAAGCGCTATCCAAAGGCGGCGAAATAATTTCTTGCGGATGGCTTAAAGATAGATATGGCTTATCGTGGCAGATTATCCCGGAAAGCCTAGACATCATGATGCGTGATCCAGACACTGCTAAAGCTGATCGGGTTGGCGCTGCTATGCTTCGTATGGAAGGTAAACTGAATATAAGCGAACTCGAAAAAGCCTACAAAGGCGAATAATGATTTAACTATAAATAACGAAAAGTATTAATAGGAAAATAAAGAGGTACTCCGATTACGAATGTTCTTCCCAAGCCTAGGTGTAAGAGCTCAGGAAACAAGCTTCTACTCAGGCGAATATAGTCAATTTATTAACAGTTTGATAGTAGTGAAGACTATTTTGGATATATACTAGCAACCTAAAATAAATACATGCCTTATAAACCTGACGAAGAAATCCGCAAAAGCATCAAACGCTTTGAGGAATCACTGCCTGAAAGCGAGCGTAACCCTGACGCCCAAGAAAATACCGAGCGTCTTATTGAACGCGCAGCCCAGCCTTTGCCAAAAGATGAGGATATATCGCATCCTGACAAACGTTATAGCGAAAAACAAACTCGTTCACGTAAAGCTGAAAATACTTCGGACTGAAACAGTGATACGTCCCATCAATAGAACGGTTCATCTGTGACCAGAAACTTTCAACCGTATTGGTGCTGATGCCGTACACTGAATACTCTTCTTTAGTGTGATTAATGAAGCGGTGCGCATACTCGCGTTTTACGCGATGGTCGATGCGTGACTCATCGATTTGTATTTCGGTGCCTTGCCGAGCCATTGCTCGAATGATAGGTAGCGCAACGGTGGCGTTAGCCTGCTTCGTTGTGATGGCGGTTATTTTACCTTCGCCTTTCTGTTTCTCAACCATGCCGATAACGGCCGTTTTGTTATCCCATTGGCTTTTTTGGTGAGCTTTGCGACGAGTACCGCCCATGTAGGTTTCGTCAATTTCAACGACGCCAATCAGTGGCCTGTCGCTCTGCTGCATCATGAGGCGGATTTGCTTGTACATGCGCCAGGTAGTTTTGTAAGTGACGCCAAGTGTACGCTCAAGTTCTTTGCCGCTAATCCCATTCCTACTGACGCTGAACATATACATTGCGTAGAACCATTTCTTCAGTGGCGTTTCTGATTTATGGAAGATGGTATCAGCTAAAGGGCTAATCTGGTTACCGCAGTCTTTACACTCATACACTTTCTTGCTACGAACCGGATTGTATTTTGGCTCAGTGACACCACACTTAGGGCATACGACCATACCGCTAAAGCATCACTATAAGATGTGGTCAAGGCAGGTGTTGTCAGCTGGAAAATGCTGGTGCAGATTGTCGATGGTGTAGCGCGGGGTCTTCATATTACTAGTGTGCCGATCTGTTACATGATGTCAAGGGATAGTCGCCCATCCACCAATGAGCCTCAGGTCTTATGAAAAACTAATGCGGATGGTTCACACTTCGCCCAGGTTATAAGGACGCTTTGAGCCGTAGCATGCGGAAGGTGGATTCTAGCTCAAGGGCATGCGTCGTGCGTGGGGTTTCACCCAGCCCCATGTGCATACCAGCGTATAGGTAGTAGCTGTGCTTTTCACTAAGGTATCTGGATGGGAAGCAGTTGGTGCCGTACTCCGTGCGAAATGTCTCCAGGTGAGCCATCCCTTGCTGGAACCAGGCACTCGCCCTGCCACACTCGAAATGTGCCAGCAGCTCAAGGAACAACACCAGCTTCTCAGGTAGATCCGAAGGTGGTAAGCAGGCCAGGAACACCCTGCCAGCAGCATAAGGGCGGTGGAGCTGGGTATTCCAGATATAGGCATCAGGGATAGCCTGGAAGCGAGGGTTAAGCAGGTAGGCAATAATAAGCTCGATCTTCTGCCGGGTGGATGGATCATCCTTGGGGAGATACGCCATGGTGTACAGATCGTAACAAGTTGGCAAGCTGATGTATCCCAAATGGCTGTTGAATTGAGGCCGGTAGAAGAGTTATGGTCTCCCATGCAAGCTGTGCTGGCTGGGGGGCAAGATCAATCGTTCCTCTTCGGTCATGAAGAAATCATAATCCTGGCGGCAGGCCAGGTCGTACAGCAAGTCGATGCGTTGCGCGATCCAGCTTGCCAGTTGCGGTTCACGATAAAAGCCAAGGCGCACCAGGAAGGGTACCAGGATTACAGCGATATCATGATACGCCTCGCCTTCAACTACGGCAAAGTAGGGTGCTAGGCGTGCATCCAGGCCAGCCATCCCGGATCGTAAGCCATACTCACCCAGCTTGGCGAGCACATTTTCTACCGATGCATCCATGGAATGGTGCACCGGCCCACGTCCAAGCAGGTCAAGCCAGTGCCTGACTTCCTCGGATGACAACATGCTTGAAAGCAGCTTCTCACGGTCGGGTGGGCTGCTTTCGGGCTGGAGCTGCGTTGCCGTCAGCCAGCGCAGGATTGGACCGCTTTTATCTAGCAAATATTTGATTAATGCATCATCCATATAAACCTGGGCGAAGGGCATGGGTAGATTAACTATACCATGGGTGATAGTGGGGCTATCGAAAGACAAAAGAGCTACTTTATTATTAACCAAAACAGCACTGTGGCCTGCTTCACCACAGTACTGTTAAGAAAAGCAATTAATCTGAGTTATGGAAGGCAGTTCAGCTCAGCGCCCACCGTTACCCGGATGGCCGTGAAAGTATCATTTTGTAAGCTGCCATGGCTGCTCACCGTCTGCCCGATCTGCAGGTCTTCAAAGGTAATGGGTGTCGCGGTGCCATCGGGGTTCCGTTGTAATAAACGCGTGGTAGCTGTGGTTTGCAAGGTGACCTCCTGGCCGATAAATGGGTTGACCAGGCGGTTTCCACAAGCCACGCTAACGGTGACGGTGTGAGCATGTGGGTCTACGCCGGAGATGGTACCCGAAAGGGCGTAAGGGTTGTGGACTCCAAAGCCCACCTGGGTCCCGGTGGAGGTGCCGGTAGCTGAGCCATTGTTGGCAGGTCCTGGACCTTTGGCAAAGGCTGGGACGACAGACAAGGCCAGCATGAGTACGACCAGGCTAATTACAGTTATTTTTTTCATAGGTATTCCTTTCAAGTGATGAGATGGATTGTGCATTGCTGCACTTTTCTATATGCTATGACTGCAATGTTACGGGTGAGATACGGGATGGGTACCATTTTTCACACGATCTTCACAACCTGAGTGGTTATAATTACGAAAGGGTGAATATGGATAATAATGTAAAATCTGACTTAAGTATGATGCAGCGGGCAGATCAGCTACGCCAGGAGGCGGATCTTCTCATGGAAACGATTGGCCTGCGAGAAATCCTGCAGCCGTATGGGCCGTTTTACATCACCGGTAGCTATTACCTGGATGTAATGGTTTACCCTGACCTGGATTTATACTTTCAAACAGTCAGCCTAGCTCAGTTATTCGGGATCGGTGCTCAGATTGCTGCGTCTGAGCTGGTAACCCAGGTGGTGTACGAGCCGAGTGTTGATGGGGCGGATCTGCCGGGGGGCCGGTATTTAAAGGCGCGTTTTCGATATGGTGATTGGGGCAGGCCATGGAAGCTTGATATGTGGTCGTTGCCTGAGGATGTGATCCGACGCAAGATGGCAGAGATGGAGCATTTTCGAGCGAAGATCAGCTCCGAGCTGCGGGCGAAAATCATCCAATATAAATTTGCGATCCTCACCCCACAGCACCGCACCCCCATGTACAGTGGTTACTATATCTACAAGGCCTTTATTGACGAAGGACTGGAAGAGTTCGACCAGGTTTCTCGTTATCTGGTTCTAAACGGTATCCAATCGGCACGCTGAGATCTGGCAGCTGGTTTTCCAGGCAAATTTAATCTATTCATAAGCTTTTTGAAGACAATTTTGGAGGATACTTAATCATAATTGGTTTTACGATACGGGAGGCAAAAATGCCAGATGCTGATACGGTACTGCTTTTTACTCGGAATGGCATGGGGCAAGGGGAACAGGCTATACAAAATAAATTAGCGGGTACATACCTGAAGTTATTGGATGAACACAACATGTTACCGGGAGCAATGTGCTTCTACACTGAGGGTGTTTTCCTGGCGGTTGATGGCAGCCCGGTGCTTGAAATACTTCAATCCCTTGAGCGTAAAGGTGTACCCCTGATCTTATGTTCCACCTGCTTGAATTATTACAATTTGATGGATAAGGTAAAGGTTGGAATTGTGGGTGGGATGGGTGATATCTTGGAGGCGCAGCACAAAGCAGCCAAGGTAATCAGCCTCTGATCAGCCTCAATTGGGGGAGTCTGCATACGGGAGGTGTGTGTTGAAAAAGAATACGATCTTTCTGATACGCGTGATGGGCATTCCCATCGGGCTTGACATATCCTGGTTTCTTGTGTTTGCCTTGATCACGTGGATCCTGGCGGTTAATTATTTTCCATCTGAGTTCAGGCAGTGGGCCCCGGTCCAATTCTGGGCGGTGGCAGTTGTCACATCCATTCTGTTCTTCTTAAGTGTGTTGCTGCATGAGCTTGGGCACTCGCTGGTTGCGATGCGCAACAAACTACCGGTTAAAAGCATCACCCTGTATATATTTGGAGGGGTATCAGAGATCACGTCCGAGCCAACCAACCCAAAGCAGGAATTTGTGATCGCCGCGGCAGGCCCATTCACCAGCCTGTTACTGGCAGCAATTTTCTATATAATTCAACTGTCATTTCAAGCGGTAGCACCGGTGTTTGCCGCAGCCAAGTACCTGGCGTATATCAATGCTTTGCTGGGGATATTCAACTTAATACCTGGCTTCCCCCTGGACGGGGGGAGGGTTTTCCGCGCTATCGTTTGGGCGATCACACGCAACCTACGGCGGGCAACGGAAATCGCTGGGTACCTGGGGCATGTGATCGCTTTCCTGTTCATCATATTGGGGGTATGGCTGTTATTCCGGGGCGACTGGATCAACGGTTTATGGATCGCTTTTATCGGCTGGTTCTTGGAAAGCGCAGTTGTGGGACAGGTGCAGCAGGAGCGTATGCATGACTTGTTGGCGGGCCATACGGTTGACCAGATCATGAGCCGCGCCTGCCTGATGACTTCAACCGATATCTCGCTCCAGGAGCTGGTTGACCAATACTTCCTAGAGCGGGGGCAACACTGCATCGTGGTCATGCGCGGCGACCAGCCCGCTGGATTCCTGACCCTGCATAACATCCGGGAGATACCGCGTGAGCAGTGGGCCTCCACCCACGCCTGGCAGGTGATGACCCCGATGGACAAGCTGAAGGTGACCAGCCCGGATGAGCAGCTCGTGAAAGCGCTGGAAGAAATGGGTACCGATGGGGTGAACCAGATGCCGGTGATAGAAAATGGCCAGGTGGAAGGCATGCTGACCCGCGAGGATATCATCGACTACCTAAAAACCCTCCAGACGCTTGAGAAGCACAAGTGAATCACAGAGCATGACAATGTGAAATCGCCATACCTGGATCACCTGGATTTCAATTATGGCTCATACAGCGAATTGTGTGAGTAATTGTTTAAAATAAAACCCCAGCGGTTTTATATATCAATCCGCATGACGGCTTCACCACCCATAAATTCACCCGTGCAGGTAAATCCATAATGCCGGTAAAACGGCTCAGGACCATCTTCACCCGGATGACAGCTGAGGGTGAGTTCATGCGCATTGGGCCGGGTACGAACGTGGTCGATCAGTAAATCCAAGGCTTTCTTCCCGAAGCCAAGTTTCTGGTAGTGCTCATCGACCATGAAACGCCACAGGAAATATTCGCTCGCCTCCGGGTTATCATACAACATCAAGAAACCCACCGGGGTTTCGTCAGCATAGATTGCCCGGAACCATGCTTTAGGCTCAAAATAGGCCTGGGCGATGGATACCGAATTGAGTGCGACGAAATGTTTCTGCGATTCGCTTACATCCAGGCGACAGATGGCCCGCACGGTATCGGCGGTCACCTCGCGTAGGCTAACGATTGAGCTGCGGTTGATGGTAGGCGGTTGGTCGGTCATAAAATATTCCTGCGTTATTTTTATGTGGCGTAAGTCTGCCTCGTAAACCACGTCTACTATACAAGACGATGTGATTTTTGCCAAGGGCTGCCTGGCACCAGACGAATTTCCAAGTGAAATCCCGGCGGGTCAGCATGTTATAATCCAAACCTGCGGTTATTCCTAGTTCTTATAGATACCTATGCCTTTTTGGACCATCTTCCTGATCGCAATTGGCCTGGCCATGGATTGTTTTGCGGTTTCGCTGGGGGTAGGGACAGCCGGCACAGCTACCGGAGCACGGCCAACCTTCCGCTTGTTCTTCCACTTCGGCTTGTTCCAGGCTGGGATGACCTTGCTGGGCTGGCTGGCAGGCAAGACGGTAGTCACCTACATTTCCAACATCGACCATTGGGTGGCATTCGGTCTGTTGACCTTTGTGGGTGTGCGGATGATCATTGGCGGCTTGCGAAAGGAAGGGGAAGAGCCATCCATCCCGGATCCATCGCGCGGCCTGACCCTGGTGATGCTGAGTGTGGCCACCAGCATTGATGCCCTGGCGGTTGGGCTCAGCCTGGCATTGCTATCTGTAAGTGTTCTGTGGGCTGCCGTCTTGATCGGTGGTGTGTCAGCCGCTTTATCCCTGGCGGGATTGATGTTGGGGAACCAGCTTGGGACGCGTTTTGGCAAGTCGATGGAGGTACTGGGCGGAATCATCTTGATCGGCATTGGCCTGCGGGTGGTGCTAACACACTTGTTATGATGATCGATAACCCAGAATTCTTTCATTCCAACGAAGGGCAAATAATGATCGCAACTATAAAGGTATTCATTATTGCCGTGAAACAGATATATAATTGTCCCGATTTGCACGGAGGACACCATGTGGGTAAGTCGCGAATCCCTTCATACACATTTTCACAAGCAATTTAGCTGGCGAAGCTGAAGCATTTAATCTAAAACATGTGTCAGGTTCTTCTATGTCATTCCTTTCTTTGGTGGAATCAAGATGAAGGTAGCACCTAAGCCCAGGCGAGCGCTTGTAATCACCATCCTGATCGTGCTTGGGTTGATCTTCGTTAACTTCATCATCCAGATCGGTGCCGAACCGAATTATCTGAATATGGGCGTGGACAGTGGGACATTTGCCTACTGCGGACAGGTGATCCACGAAGGGGGATTGATGTACCGCGACTGCTGGGATAATAAAACCCCCGGTGTGTATTATCTGAACGCGGCTGCCATCATCCTGGGAGGCTCAACTCCATTCGCCATCTGGTTGATGCAAGCCATCTGGCTGGCGGTCGCTGTGGTGATCTTCTTATTCGTCATAAAAAGCATCTGGCAGCATACTTGGTTGGCTGCCCTGGGTGCGTTTACCCTGCTGGTGTATGTGCTCTATCCGGGTATCTTCCAGGGTGGAAATTTTACCGAGACCTACGCGATCCTTCCGGCAGTACTCTCGATTGGAGCCTTATGGGTATACCTAGGTTCTGGTCGCCGAGGCTGGCTGGTCGTCCTGGGAGTGCTGGCTGCGTCGGGATTCCTGTTGAAACCGACTTACATAGCCATGGGGCTGGCGTCTGCCATCGTGGTCAGTTACCTGGCGATCAGGATCCGGGATGCGAAACGCTTGGTAATCAATCTTGCTATCCTGCTCATCTCCGCTTTTATCCCACTGCTCCTGGCGGGTCTCTATTTTTTCGCCAAAAGCGATCTTGGCAACCTGTGGTTCGCAGCATTCAGCCATAATCTTACGTATGTCAGCCAGGGTATCTCTCTGGTCAGCCTGTACGCCACCGTCCGCATGTTCCTGGTCGAACAACCCATGGCAGCCCTGACCATCCTGCTTGGTATAGGTGCTGGGGTGTACATATATCAGAATAAACGGCTGATATTTTCCTTCAGGCAGCCAGCTCGCGATGAGCTCAGGCACTTCACCCCCAGAGCAATGGATCTACCTTATAAACGCATATGGATATTGGCCGCAGTGATGCTTGCTTTTCTGCTTGATCTGCTGTTCCTGGCTTCGTCCGGAAGGAATTTCGGTCACTACCTGCAGGTGTTGCTGCCTGAGATGGTGGTGGTGATGGTGTACCTGTTCGATTATCTCCGCCAATCCATGAAAGCTGAACGCCTCAGCCATGGACTGCAGGCAGCCACCCTGGCAGCTGTGGTGCTGGTTATGCTCAGCGGTGGTATAGAGCTCACCGCCAAAGAAGCACCCAGCTTGAGTGTATTGAAATCATTCGTCAGCTCAAATCCGGCGAAGAACCAGCCAAACGAGCTCGAGCAATTTGTCATCAATAACTCTACGCCGGAAGAATCAGTCCTGGTCTGGGCAGGGCACCCTGGCATAAATTATGTTACCCAACGGCGGTCACCCACCCGGTATATCTTCCTGCTGCACTTGTTCAGCCCGACTCCGAATGGCGCGAATGGTTTTTCAGAGTTCATGAATGAGCTGAACTCAGATCCACCCGAGCTGATCGTGGTCCAGCCCAACTCTTCAGTGGGTCTGCCCAACCCGGCGAACCCACCTGAGACCCTTTGTCCCGGATGTGACACTGCAGCTCTGGAAGGTATGTTGGCTTTCAAAGCGTTTATGAGCGCCAATTACGAGCTTAAATTCTCAATTTGGGATTGGGTAGTTTACCAGCGTATAAACTGAGAATTCAATTACTTGTTTTGACTAAAACAATGCACCACACGACAGTGGTATACTCTGCATTCGTGCACTTCCTACAATAATAAAAACACTATCTCGTTATAGTGCAGGATTTATACATTTGAGGCGATCATGAAATCCTATCTTCTCCGTTTTGCTTTATTAACCGTAATCATCCTGGTTATGCTATTCTCAGCCGCCTGTAATAACGCCCAAACATTAACCCCGGGCACATACCGAATATCCGTTGCTACCGCTGGCACACAGGCAAACGGGAGATCCAAGCAACCGTCCATTTCGGCGGATGGGCGTTACGTGGCTTTTACTTCGGATGCTTCAAACCTGGTCGGGGGTGACACGAATGGCGTTTCCGATGTCTTTGTTCGCGACCTGGAAAAGAACACGACTACCCGCATTTCGGTATCAAGCAGTGGGATCGAAGGCAATAAGTCGTCCTATTGGCCATTCATCTCTGCAGATGGCCGTTACGTGACCTTTATCTCTGAGGCAGATAACCTGGTCGAGAATGATAAAAACGGCATGGGAGACGTCTTCATCGCTGACATACAGAAAGGCGGAACCGAGCTGGTATCGATTGGACTGGATGGTGGGTCAGGCAATGACCTATCTTTTTGGTCTTCCGTCTCTGAGGGTGGGCGATATGTGGTGTATATGTCGAACGCCACCAACCTGGTTCCTTCCGACAACAATGATGCTTGGGATGTCTTCCTGCGCGATCGCCAAACCGGGGTTACCAGCCTAGTATCATTTGCGTATGATGGCAGCCAGGCTAATTCACAATCCGAGTACCCGGTAATCTCTTCAGATGGAAACAGCATCGCCTTTGCATCCGATGCCACGAATATCGTGCAAGGTGACACAAATGGCTACCGCGATGTGTTTGAATATAACCGCACCACCGGCAAGACCATCCGGGTGTCCATTGCAACAGATGGTACACAAACGAACGAAGGGACCCAGGCATTTGTCATCTCCATTTCTGCCGATGGCCGTTATGTAGCCTTCCCATCCCTGGCAACCAACCTGGTGCCGGATGATACCAACCATGTTTGGGATGTCTTCGTCCATGACCTGGATAAGTCAGAAACCATGCGCATATCTGTATCTAGCGATGGGAGCCAGGCTGATGCCGACTCTTACGGGGTGTCGATATCTGCTGATGGGCGGTATGTTGCCTATGGCTCGGATGCCACCAACCTGGTGCCGGACGATACCAACGGTGTGATGGATACCTACCTGTATGACCGGCAGACAAGCAAAACCGAGCGGATATCGGTGGCTACGGACGGCACCCAGGGTGATGCTTCATCAGGCTTGATGTTGATCGCCCCCGGTGGGATCGATATTGCGTATGGGACATTGCTCGCGTCTGATGGCAGTCGAACAGTCTACATGTCGAATGCCACCAACCTGGTGGCAGACGATACCAATGCCACTCAGGATATCTTTTTGTTCGTAAAGTAATGTGTTGATGTGGGGATTATCAGGAAGAGAAACTACACAAAATCAAGCCAGTGAGTGATATTGGGTGGAGCGCAGAGTCACTGCGTCTCACTATTTTAAGGGTGTTGTTGTCCAATGATAATAAAATTCATCCTTTATATGGTCATCAAGGGGTGTCTTCCATCCACCCTTACGATACTAAAGCACGAAACAATGCTTGGATCTCATGCTTTATTTATTGTGAGATCAAACGTATTGCGTCTGCTTGGTTCAAACGAACTTGTGTCGCCACTGCATGACGCTATATTCTGAGGAGAATTTGACAAAATAGACAGGATTCCATAAGCAGTGGTAATTTTCCAAAAAAACGTATAAAATAGGTACTGGTGGAAATTTCAAATCAAGAACGCGACCAATAAGATCACATGGAAAAATATATAGATATCGACACCCTGACCCGCAACATAACTGACGAAATCTTCCGTATCTTCAAGCAATCGCCTGAGTCATGGGTACGCAAGACCTTCGGCCCAGTAATCTGGCCGCCTGCCCATCGTTTTGCTGAGCTGGCGGGCACATTTGATCGTCTGGTTGCCGAATTTAGCTTTAGAGAAGCTGCCAGCCAAATGGTCAGCAGGTATGTTAAGTCTTACGAAGCCCGAAATACAGAGAATATTCCGACTGAAGGACCACTTCTCATCACTTCCAACCACCCCGGTACAATTGATTCACTGATCATCGCCGCCAGTATCCCCCGACCGGACTTGAAGATCGTTGCCACAGGGATACCGTTTATAGAAGGGCTACGTAATGCGGCAGATCACCTGATCTACACGCCCCGCAAAGGCATGCATGAACGGATGATGGTCGTGCGGTCAGCCATCAGCCATCTCAAGGAGGGCGGGGCAGTCCTGATTTTCCCGAGCGGGCGTATTGACCCCGACCCAGCACTATCGCCGGAAGCGATGAAAGACCTCGGTAGGTGGTCACGCAGCGTGGAATTGATGCTAAAGCAGGTGCCTCAAACGCAAGTATTGTTGTCTATTGTGAGCGGGGTATTATCCGCCCACTGGCGCAGGAATATATTTGTGCGTTTGATGGGGGATGATCTCAAACAACGCACGGTCGCTGAAGTTTTACAGGTCATCCAAGGCATCTTCCTGCCGAAATTAATCACGATGGAACCCCGGCTCACTTTTTCGGATCCTCTTTCAACCGAAGATCTCACCCAGCCAGACCAGGAAATGCTGGATGTAATGATCGAGCGGGCCCGCAGCTTGATGCAGGCCCACTTGGCGGAAGGTGATAAGCTCCTGGCTGCAAATACCCAGGTGAGCTATTGACCAGCTGCGTGGTAAGTCATTTAGCTATTCGAAAAATTTCCGTCAATTCTTAGTATCCAGCAATATCGTTAGCTGAACCACCTGCCTTTATGGGTTCTGCAGGGTGCCTTCGATCTTCATCAGCGAAGTCTCCAGGATCATCCCGTAATCTCGTAATGTAACTTGAAGATATTCGCTCCCATATCGAATACTTCAAATACAAAAGTCTGTGGATCAGACCAGTAACCCCTGACGGCCTGTCCATTCGATGACATCCGATATTTACTCTCCAAGCCAATTATCCAAACAACATCCTGGCCATCATCTTTCATATAGAGCTTTGCTTATGTGTCGCGATTGAATCCGAGGCGTAAATAGCTGACACCCAGGGGATCTGAGTTCAGGTTGTAAGTCATTCCTGAGATCGTGTGAGCTGTATCCAGCAGTGGACCTAATGGCCAGGGCTTAGTTGTCTGAGCCAATGCTGCGACAGCCGATTCTAGCTTTGCCACACCCGACGGATTGGTAGGCAACAGGTTTTCAGGGTCAATAAAGGCTGCTTCCACAATCTTGCTTACCTGGTCCTATTCAACTCCGCTGGCTGTGACGACTATGATGGCATTGAGCTGAGGGTATACCTTGACGATTTGGCCTCCCCTTCCAAAGGCAAAATAACTATCATCGGATACCCACCTGCTGTAACCATAATCATCCGAAGCGGTAATACCATTGTAGAGTTTGATCGAATCGGTTACCCATTGTCGGTCAATCTGCATCAGCAGACCCGGCATCACCATTCCCCAACCTGGGGATAAGTATGACTGCCCCCATCACAACCCGGCGGCCAGGTAGAAGACCCTCTGCTGCAGCCTATCATGTGTTTGACTGGTTACCATTCAAATTGACCTTTTGTGTTACTCTGTGCTAAGCAGAATCATTGCACGGAATTAGATACCAGTTCGTGAATGGATGTCATAAAAAGCTGACCAGGCTCATTGTTGAATTTACTACAATGGCCTGGGTGACAAGCTGAATTAATATCTGGAATCAGTTGTGATATACTGCGGTTAATTATTATTGGTAATTGCACGGTTGGCGCCGGTAAATTTTTGTCGTTACTGGTGTTCAGCTGCATCCGAAGGTTGGATATTTATGGTTGTCTATGATCTGTGTATTGCCTGGAACTGGGCATATGATGCTGATTTTGTAAGTTTGCTTGAGCAAAGTTGCGCATCCAGGGGGCTAACTTTACTCCAAATCAAGCCTGATAACCTGCCGCAGATGTTAAATATGCTTGTGGAAGGAGAGATTCACTGCCGGGTATTCTTCGACCGCGCTTCAGACGTGGATACGCAGTTTCTGCCGCTCATCCAATGGACCAGGGAAGATGCTGTCCTTTCGATCAATCCATATGAACGGGCATCGCACACCTGGGATAAAGCTGAGATGCATTCTTTGCTGGTTGTGGAAGGCCTTTCTGTTCCCCCGACCATCATCCTTCCTCCCCATATTGAATACCCAGAGCTACCTGAGATCGACCTGGGAGAGCTCGGCGAGCAGTTTACAATCAAGCCTGCCCATGGGAGTGGCGGGATTGGGGTGATGATCAATGCCACCTCCTGGGACCAGGTTATAACGGTCCGGCAGGAACATGCCACGGATTATTACCTGCTACAAGCGCATATCACCCCGGTGCAGCTGGATAACCGGCCAGCCTGGTTCCGCGTGATCTATTGCAACGGGCAGGTATTTCCCTGTTGGTGGGATCCTGTAACCCATGTTTATTCACCGGTCACGGATGCCGAGAAATTGTGCCACCAATTAGATCCGTTGGATGAAATTACCCTCGCCATCGCTAGCCTGTGCGGATTGGATCTATTCTCGACCGAAATTGGACTGACAGCTGATCGCCAGTTCATGGTCGTGGATTATGTAAACGACCAGATTGATTTACGATTACAGTCAACCACATCGGAAGGTGTGCCAGATGAGATCGTCAAGGCAATTGCCCAACAGCTATCCAGCCATGTAGCAAGCTATGCCTGTCCCGAGAAACTGCCTCGCTCACGCTTGCCGAAAGCTGTCAGATAATCGCTTTTTATTTATAATCCAGAAAGCCCTGCTACGCTTGATGGAAGGGCGTACCAGCTTCGTGATTGCCCACCGCCTGAGTACCATCCGGGAGGCTGATAATGTGATCGTAATCAACGAAGGAGAGATCGTGGAGCAGGGTAGCCACCAGCAGCTGCTGGATAAGAAGGGCTTCTTCTATAAGCTATACATGGCGCAGTTCAAGGGGCAAGAAATTTAAACCCGCGGCGTAACACGCAGCTGATCTATCAATAGATAGGCTAGCCTCCGGTTTTTGTGGGTTGTTGCAGCGAAATTTTCCCAGGACTGGCGCTGCGATGTAGCCAGCCATGGAATGAAATATCAACGGTCTATTTTAAGTACTCGCTTTTCATAGCCTCAGGATCGATCAGGGCTGCATCCACGGGAACTGGATCGGCAACTTGTGAAGTCGCCTGCCAGGCAAAATGATCCAGGTATAAAGAGCTAAGGCGGGTGGCGTCAGTTCCGACATAGATCATAATATCGATGTTTTGCCCAACCATGGAATGCAGGTCGTAGACTTTATGGACCCAACCATTGGTGTTATTGTCGGTGCAGAGCCAGGTTTGAGCGATGACCGTGTTGTTTATAAAGAAGTAGGCGACGTCGTACCCGCAGAAATCCGTAGAACTGATATACAGCCAGGCGGACAGGTAAGGGCGCTCCGGTGAAACATATACGGTTTGGTGAAGCGTGTCTGCGTCGTTTGCTGCTCCACCCAGCCAGGCAGCCCATGAGCCGTCGTATGGGGGTACGGGTAAAGAGCTCTTGTAATTGATAATGGCATATCCGTGGTTCGAATATTCATTCCAGCTCACATGACCCTGCTCAAAATCCCCATTCGGTAATAATTGTGGGCTAGGGATGGGTGTTGGTGTGGGTGTTGGGGTTAGTGTGGGTGTCGGAGTTGGGGGTCCTTTATACGCGAGCGGCAAATAGATGGTGTTGGCTGAAGCAACGGTAACACCAATGAGAAATATCGCCAGTATTAAGAGTAAACCCATGATAAGTTTCTTCATTTTTATCTCCTTACCAGCTTCATTTGGATATTCTTACTCATCTTGATGAAACATTGACAATCTAAGTATATACCGGAATAGAAAAGTGGAGCAGCCGATGTATCATAGATTGTATATTCTAATAATTCTTTGATGAGCCTTGGCAGGGCTAATCTAATAGTTTTACCGGGACGTTGGCATCATAGATCCTGATTTGGATCACCTGTTATATATCACCTGAGGACCCCTTTTTCAAAGAGGTAAAGTAACACAAAGAAAAAAAGCAAACCTCCGCACGCCAGAAGGGCTATCGCGATGGTTATCCATTTACATCCGGCAGGCTTGTTTTTATAAATCGTACGTGCCAGCCAATTAACCAGTAAACCGACAGCCAGGAGAGCTGCAAAAATGTAAGGATTTACCTTTAATTCCGGCACGCAGGACCTCTTTTCAAATCCTGATCAGGGTTGGATTCCAGCTGAGAAAATCAACCAAATTACGCTTTTTTCGCCAGCAGGCGGATGCGTTCGAGGTTGAGCTCGCCAGCCGCACCCCAACCAGTCACCCCCTCGGGCACTGCAGGGCGGAATTGCTCGTAAAGGGCAAAGGCACGCCGCTCCAGCTCTTGAGGAGGATAAGCCTGGGCGAGCTGCTCTAGGGCAGCGCGAGCCTCAGATAGCTGAGTGCCAAACTTATTATCAAGGTAGCGTTCAACGCTCTTAGGATCGATGGCTGCATCCTTATTCGTAGCACGGAGGCCTTCTCCGTCTGAACGGCTGGTACACGCCGTCCGACCACTTCGACCCAGACTGTCTCGCCAGGTTTATGTTCCTTCGGTTTTTTACTCGCCCTGGCATCCAGCTCAGCTTCGGCCTTGGTATAGATCCCCAATCGCTGCCCCTTCGACTGGGCGGTCAGCCCAGCCACAGCCTATCCGAGAGTCAGGGCTTCGTCATGGGTGTAGCCCAGCCTCTCAGCCACGATTACGCCCCACAGCGTAAGCACCGGGGCTCGATTTATCTTGATCGTTTCTGCCATCTTTTCCCTCCTGGCTGATATTACCGCCCAATTATAGTCTGGCCTGGTCAATTCCGAGCCGGGAGACGACTATTGGTTGGGAAAAAACTGGGGTCAGCTTGATTGGTCTCTGGACCGTGGAAACGTGGCTCGGCACAACTTTCTCCAAATCAGGTGCAGAGGGCATGATTCAGCTATTAATGCTGTATAGTACGACTGAATTTTTAGATAGACATACACAATATCATTTGCTATAATATATTAACATACATCCTTCAACGAAGACGAGAGAGCTAATTGAATATTGAACTCATCGGGAGGCGATGATCCAACAGGGGACTGGTCGCTGAGCTTGTAGAAGCATCCTATTGGGGAGCCAATTGCGAAACCGGCCCTTCTGGGCTGGTTTTTGTTTAGCTCACTCACACAAATTGCTCTGTGGGATTAGTAGAGGAGCAGAAAGGAGGAAGAAAAAAATATCGCCGGCCAGATCAAATAGTGAATTAACGTATGATGATCTGGAGCACTAAGTCAGGATAAATCTGTTATTTCACTTAGTGACACGATAATAAGTTTGTTGCTCGAGACAAGTGGGATGGATTAAGTCCATAAAGTCTAGATTAAACCAAGCTTTGAAGAGGAGGAAGGTTATGTATAAGCGGTTTGTATTTTACGTTTTGATTGGTGTGGTATTAATTTCCATGGCAATCTCCCCTGCTTTGGCTGGTACAGAATTATCCATACCAACGCCTGATGTTTCAGGGCTGGCCGTTGCAGAAGAGGACCTTTTGGTAGCCCCGGAATTGAAGAATGCCTCTGGCCCGGTTCAGATCGTAGTCAGAATGACAGACCAGCCATTGGCCTTGGCGGTTGGGCCAAATGCCAAGCAGAGGAAGAGTTTATTAAGCTCGGAGACCCAGGTCAAGTATCTTGACATGCTTAATCAAAAACAAAATCAGCTCTCCAGCCAGATAGCCGGGTTAGGCGGCTATGAGCTCGGCCGGGTGAGCAAGGCCAACAATGCACTCATCGTTGAAGTCGATGCGTCGCAGATCAATGCCATCTCCAGCTTGCCGAATGTTGCATCCATCCGCCCATTGGTCAATTATGAATATGACCTAATGGAAACAGTACCTTACATTGGTGCGGCTGCGGTTCAGGCATCGGGATATGATGGCACGGGGATCCGGGTGGCGGTTCTAGACTCGGGTATCGACTATACTCATTACAACCTGGGTGGATCAGGCAATGTTGACGACTTTAATAATAACGATCCCACGATCATCGAGCCAGGCACATTCCCCACCTGGAAAGTGGTTGGAGGTTACGACTTCGTTGGTGAAGTGTGGCCAAATGGCTCTTTAGCACCCGATCCAGACCCGCTTGATAAAGGAACAGGTGCAGGTCATGGCACGCATGTGTCTGACATCATTGCTGGAAAGAGCCTGGATGGGCTGCATGTTGGGGTAGCTCCAGGAGCCAGCCTCTACGCTGTCGGAGTATGCTCTAAAGTATCAACTTCCTGCTCAGGGATTGCCCTTCTTGAAGGAATGGATTTCGCTCTCGATCCAAACCTGGATGGCAATATCAGCGATGCAGTGGATGTAATCAACATGTCACTGGGTTCGAGTTATGGTCAACGCCAGGATGACCTGAGCTACGCCTCCGCAAATGCTGTAAAAATGGGTGTGGTCGTAGTCGCTTCAGCTGGCAATGCCGCCGATAAACCGTATATCGTCGGATCACCTTCTTCCACCCCGGAAGTGATCAGTGTTGCCCAGACTCAAATGCCTTCATCACTTCTGTATGTGATCTCAGCCGGCGCTGCTAATGCAGGAGGCTCATGGCAGGCATGGTCAGCTGCCCCAGTATATGTCTCTGGGACCCTGCAGTATGGTGATGGTGCTGGAGGCAATATCCTCGGTTGTGATCCATTCGCTGCCGGATCGCTGGTTGGTAAGGTCTTGCTGGTCGATCGTGGGACCTGCGCGATCAGTATCAAAGTTTCAAATGGTGCTGCGGCAGGTGCGCTGGCCGTGGTGGTGGCTAATAATGCCGCCCAGGCACCCGGTGATTTACCGCCTGATTTCTCATATGGCGGTGGGAATCCCACAGTGGCAGGCTATTCGATCACACGCGCAGATGGGACTTTACTGAAACAGAATCTTGGGCAAACTGCAACGATTGATCCAGCTTTAGCTGCCCCGCTGGTTCAGAACATGGTTTCCAGCTCCTCACGAGGTCCCAGCTTCAGCTACAATGCCATCAAGCCGGATATCGGTGCCCCAGGTGGCTCGCTCTCAGCCCAATACGGGACGGGAACCGGGCAAACCGCCTTCAGCGGCACCTCCGGTGCCGCGCCGATGGTGACGGGCTCAGTTGCGCTGGTCATTCAAAAATTCAACGGGATCACGCCTTTGGAAGTTAAAGCTCGCCTGGTGAACAATGCGAATACCGATATCGGGATCAACCCGGTAGCCATGCCTGGTTATCCTGCACCGATCACCCGCATTGGTGGGGGTGAGGTGCGTGTAGACCAGGCGGTTGCAGCAACCACGGCTGCCTGGGATGCCGATAGCCCAGCTGGTAGCCTCTCCTTCGGTTATGCCGCTTTAACTGGTTCCAAAGCCTTCCAGAAGACTGTGGTGGTACGCAATTACACGAATAAGGCGCGAGTATACAACATCACCCCCTCCTTCCGCTATGCGGACGACGCGATGAGTGGCGCAATAACCATCTCTGCGCCTGCAATGGTCAAAGTACCAGCCAACGGCAGCGCTAAATTCAATGTGATGATCAAGGTCGATGTGACCAAGCTGCCTATCTGGACATTGAATGGGGGAAATCGAGGCGGAGACGGTTATCGCCTGCAGGAATTTGAGTTCGATGGTTATGTCAACATTGCGGATGCCAGCGATAATATCCACCTGGCTTGGCAGATCCTGCCTCACCGCGCGGCTGAAGTAACCCCAGCCAGCACCCAGATCAGCCTGCCTGGCGGTGTGGGTACCCTCAAGCTCAAACAAACGGGTGGTGCTTTAGACGGTCGTGTAGATGTATTCTCCCTGTTGGGAACCAGTGGCCGTATCCCACCGCCCCTGCTGCCTCAGGATGGCGATAATTATGCTGTCATCGACCTGAAGAGTTTCGGTGCACGCATGGTTGAGATTGGTGGCGGCCAGTATGGCTTGCAGTTTGCGATCAACACCTTTGGTACACGCGCTCATCCCAATTACCCAGCAGAATTCGACGTTTACCTTGATGTCAATATGGATGGCATCGACGATTTCGTCGTTTACAACCTGGAGAATGGCGGTTTTGGAGCGAGCGGCCAAAATGTCGTCAGGGTGTATAACCTGTCCACAGGTCAAAACGCGATCTATTTCTATAGCGATGCAGACCTGAACTCAGGCAACATCATCCTGACCATGCCGATGGTTGCGGCGGGGATAGGCCTTAATATCACACCTGAAACCCAGTTCAACCTCTCCGTGTACGCCTGTGATAATTACTTCACCGGTACCTGCACCGACCAGATCACTGGGATGACCTACACCGCTGGCATCCCGCGCTACTATCCGGACAACTATACCCCGGTCGTCCCGCAGGGTGGAAGCGTCACTTTAACCGTGACAGCCAACCCAGGCGGTGATGTTGCTTCACCATCGCAATCGGGCTTGTTGCTCCTGTACCGCGATGCCCGTGAGCAACGCGAGGCTGACGCGATCTTCGTTCAACCATAAGTCTAAGGTCACTCAGCACAAAATCCCGCCCCCGGAAAACCGGGGGCGGTTTTGTTTGACTTCCACATCAAAAAGATAATTACGATCATGGGACCGGGCTAAAGCTGGCAGGAGGCTGGGCATAGCATAAAATGAACTGGCTCGATTGGTCGGTATGGTAGGCATAGGTCTTACCATCCGCTTCCAGAAGGATAGTATATCCAGGCGTGATTTCCGGCAGATATTCAACGCCTGGCGTTCCACAACCAAGGCTACCATCGGGCCAATCAACGGATTCTGTCAGGACGAGGGTAATTTTCGTTTTATCGATGCCGGTTACCTGGCTCAGATCGTTGATTACCAGCTGAAGGATAGTATCTGAAATCGGGTCGATCGCCTGTGTCGGGAGAGGCCGTATCGGGAGCGGTTGTGTGGTGCCTATCGGTGGCTGTGTTTCAACAGGAACCACCGTCACGGATGGAACAGCAGGACCGTGTGCAGTGGGGGAGGCAGGTAGGCTAGGTGTAGGGTTTGGCTGAATCACCTGGCTGGGCGTACAGCAGGCAATACTTACTGCCAGGATGATTAAGGCAACATAGCATGTGAATTTTTTCATAGCCGAGTTTTATGTATATGACGAATCCCAACAAGAAGTGTTCCCTAATTAAAACACGCATAGGATTTTTAATGTACATTGATCTACTACTCAAAGGATTGCCGCTCAACCTGCTTGCGCGTAAGAGGATCAAAAGGAGGAATGGATCGCAGCTATTCGACGTTGCCTGGATCGGACATTTTCAAAGTTTTTTGCTTAATATAGCTTAATCCTGCGCCTCTTTACACAATTAGTCAATAGATTACAATAAAGCTGGGGGTGGAGGAGGATCCAATGGAATCACAAAAACCACCGCAGAGATCCAGCTTGAATCCCATCTGGTGGGTGATCATGGTCGGCTTACTGGCCTGGAACGTGTATGCATTTTGGCCACGCAGCCAGCCACAGATTACCCTGCCATATAGCAGTTTTATCGCGCAGGTCAAGGATGATCATGTCAGGTCGGTCAATATCAGTGGCAGCTCGATCAAAGGTGAGTTCACCCAGCCGTTGGCTGGCTCTGAGATCGAATTACCTTCGTCACCGGTCGCAGGATCAGCCGTTGGCTCAACCACACCAGTTTCTTACACCAACTTCACTTCCACCTATCCTGATGTGGTGGGAGATACGACTTTGATCCCACTGTTAACCGCGCACAATGTCGAGATCAGCGTCACACCCTCCAGCAGCCCTGTGCTGGCCCTGGTATTAACCTATGGGTTACCGATCTTGCTCATGGTAGGTTTTCTGTTGTTATTGGGCAGGCAGGCGTCACGCGGCCAGGAATCAATCTTCTCATTTGGGAGCAGTAAAGCCCGCCGCTTCGTGGAAGATCAAAATAAAGTGACGTTCAAGGACGTGGCAGGCGCTGATGAAGCCAAGCGGGAGCTACAGGAGGTTGTGGATTTCCTACGCAGCCCGCAGAAATATTATAAGCTGGGGGCGCGCATCCCACGCGGTGTGCTTCTGGTTGGCCCGCCGGGAACGGGCAAGACCTTGCTGGGCAGGGCGGTGGCTGGTGAAGCCAATGTGCCATTCTACAACATCAGCGCCTCTGAATTCGTGGAAATGTTTGTGGGCGTGGGTGCCAGCCGGGTGCGGACACTGTTCGAACAGGCCAAGGCCACTGCGCCAGCGATCGTGTTCATCGACGAGCTGGATGCGGTTGGGCGCCGGCGCGGCGCTGGTATCGGCACGGTGAATGATGAGCGCGAGCAGACCCTCAACCAGCTGTTGGTGGAAATGGATGGCTTCGATGTCAACCATGAGATCATCATCCTGGCAGCCACCAACCGGCCGGATGTGCTTGACCCGGCTTTGCTCCGCCCAGGTCGCTTTGACCGCCAGGTGAACGTGGCCCTACCCGACCGTAAAGGCAGGGAAGGTATCCTGCAGATCCACACTCGCCAGCTCAACCTCTCCAATGACATCGATCTACAATTACTGGCACGCTCAACCACCGGGTTAAGCGGTGCAGACCTGGCTAACCTATGCAATGAAGCAGCCCTTGTGGCGGCCAGAAAAAACCACGATAGGGTGGAGATGCATGATTTCGAAGAAGCCATCGACCGCATCGTCCTCGGCGAAGTCCGCCCCTTGATCTTGGAGGAAGAAGATCGCCAGATCGTGGCTTATCACGAGTCGGGGCATGCCCTGGTCGCCTGGCTGACACCCAACACTGACCCAGTGCACAAGGTGACCATTGTTCCGCATGGACGGGCATTGGGCGTCACCGAGCAGATGCCAGAAGAGGACCGCTACAATTATGGAAAGGATGAGCTGCTGGCGAGCATACGCGTGATGCTGGGCGGGCGCTCTGCTGAAGAGATCGCCTGTGACGACATCACCACTGGTGCTGAAAGCGATTTGGTGGAAGCGACCCGGTTAGCCCGCCGAATGGTCACCCGCTGGGGGATGGGCAGCCTTGGGTTGCAAGCCATCGAGATGGACGAGACGCAACCCTTCCTGGGTTACGAGCTCACCCAGGGGCGTGATTATTCTGAACAGACTGCAGCCCAGATCGACCGCGATATTCGGGCGATCCTCGACAAATGCCACAGCGAGGTGAAAGCACTGCTGGAGCGGGAGCATGAAAAATTGGATAACCTGGTGGATACATTGCTCAAGGACGAGACCATAGACCAGGATGATTTGGAACGCATCCTTGGGCCCCATGTGGGTGCGCTGAAGGTAGTAGTAGAGACTAAAGCATAAGCAACGAGATAACAAGAATGCGACATAAGGGCTACCTCGCAAAGATCGAAGCAGCCCGCTTCATTATAAAGGGTTGGATTATTTTGATGAAGCTGACGCAGAATTATTTATTGGACGGGAAGCGCTGACAGATAAGCTTACCAGGCGTGTGCTGGCGTTGGTCTCGAAAACCACCCCAGAGAAAATCCGGTTTTTTGCGGTGGTGGGTGCCTCGGGAAGCGGGAAATCATCCCTGGTAAGAGCAGGTCTGGTCTCGGCTTTGCGCTGGAATAAAGCCTGTGCTGGCTGGCCGATCCACATCCTGACCCCCACCACCCATCCACTGGAGAGCCTGGCGGTGGTGCTCAGTAGTGAAAGCCTCTCCCTGGCCTCCGCAGCCGCCCTGATCGACAACATGGGTCGTGACCAACGCGCATTAAGCCTGTTTTTCAAACGCCAGCTGAAAGTCAACTCAGGAACATACGCCCTTCTGGTGATCGACCAAATTGAAGAGCTATTCAGCCTATGCCATTCCGAAGAGGAGCGGCAGGCATTTATTGGCAACCTAATGACCTGTGCCGTAGACGAGGCAGGGCAGGTCATTGTTGTTGTCACCCTCCGCTCCGATTTTTACACTCACTGTTCTGTGTACCCGCAGTTGCGCCAGGCACTGGCTGCCCACCAGGAGTACATCGGAGCGATGAGCAGCGAAGAGATGCGTCGGGCTGTGGAAGAACCTACCCTGCGTGGTCAGTGGGAGTTCGAGCCTGGCCTGGTGGATTTAATCCTGCACGACGTCGGCACGGAACCGGGCGCTCTACCTCTTCTTTCACACGCTCTGCTGGAAACCTGGCAGCGCCGGCATGGGCGAAGCATGACCCTGAGCGGATACTCGTCGTCGGGTGGGGTGAGGGGGGCCATTGCCGAGACTGCCGAAGCAGTGTTCACCGACCAATTCACTGCTGAGCAGCAGGCGATTGCCCGCCGCATCTTCCTACGCCTGACTGAGCTGGGTGATGAGACATCCAGCGGAGATACCCGGCGCCGCGCCACCATCAAGGAATTGATCCATAAACGGGAAGAGACAGAAGTGACCTGGATGGTCATCCAAATGCTGGCCAATGCTCGCTTGGTGACCACCAGTGATGATTCGGTCCAGGTTGCGCATGAAGCGCTCATCCGCGAGTGGCCCACCTTGCGGGGCTGGCTCGAAGAAAATCGGGATAATCTGCGCTTACATCGCCAACTCACCGAAGCTGCTGCAGAATGGGATGTGGCAGGTCGCCAACCCGACTTGTTATACCGCGGAGCCAGATTGGTCCAGGCACGCGAATGGGCTGATTCACACGCCGATGACTTGAACACCCTGGAGGGAGCTTTCCTGGCAGCGGCGGTTAGCCTGAGTGATGACGAAGCTGCGGCACGCGAAGCTCAGCACCAGCGGGAGCTGGAAGCTGCCCAGAGACTGGCTAATGCCGAACGAATGCGTGCGGACGAAGGGATGAGATCTTCCCGCCGCCTGAGGAACCTGCTAATCGTGCTCAGCTCACTGGGTGTGCTGGCTGTGGTGTTGGCCATATTTGCATTTTTGGGCTGGCAGCGCTCTACCGCTCAAACAGCCATCAACCAGAGCGCAGGCCTGGTGAGTGCAGCCCAACAGGCGAACCAGTCTGGCAAGGGTGACCTGGCATTGACTCTAGCATTGGAAGCAGTCAAAGGGAGATTGCCGAGCGTTGAATCATTAGAGGTATTAAGGTCAATCGCCTTCGGTCCAGGAACACGGGCACTCATTGCCAGCCGCGCGAATGAACTGCGGGCAGTGTCACTCTCACCAGATGGAAAGCTTGCACTGGCGGGCAGTTGTACTTCCGTGGATGCGCAGGGAGCTTGCTTAATCGGAGAGCTGATCCTGTGGGATTTCAGCTCTGGGAAAGAGCTGCACCGCTGGGCAGCCCACTACGGGTGGATTTCTACCATAGCTTTCTCACCGGATGGTCAGAAAATCATTTCCGGAGGTGATGACGGTAGCATATTCATATGGGACATTACGGGCAAGCTAATCGGGCAGCTATTAGGCCACCGCCAAGAAATTACCAGCCTGGCGAGCATGCCAGGTACAACCCACCTGCTCTCAGGTTCGGTGGACGGCTACCTGATTATGCATGACACATCAGACGGCAAAGTGCTGCAGCGGTTTCAATTTGGTGGATCGCCACTCACTGCCTTCTCGGTCTCTGCGGACGGGCAAAAAGCAGTTTCAGTCTACCAGAATGGCGACATAAAAGTGTGGGACCTGGCAGCTCAGGCGCTTATTAATACATTTCCCGGAAATGATGAAGATATCCAGGCGATTGCGATCAATCCCGATGGTAGCTGGATCCTGATGGGTGATAGCTCGACACCGCAGCCTTCGCTGAACATGCTAAGTACTTCAAACGGTGTCCTGATCGATCAATTAAAACTCGATTGCGTGCCAAAGCAGATAAAGCTGCTCGCGGATGGTTCGACCGCTTTTATTATCTGCTCGAATACCATCATCCAGGTGGACATTCCAGATTGGAGCGTTTATCAACGTTTCAACGGCCATGGAGAGATCTTTAATGCCATCTCGATCACCCCCGACGGACTTTACGGCCTCACCGGGGCGAATGACGGCACGCTGCGGGCGTGGAATTTAGGCGACCAGATATACTTTCAAACCGTCCCGGTAGCTGTAAATTATATAAACTCCCTGGCCATCACACCTGACGGCAACTACCTGGTGATAAATGGTTATTATGAATATGCCCTGTACAGCCTGGTAAAGTGGGACATCGCCCAAAAAAGCGTGGTTAAGAGATACGTACGAGAACTGGCGGTCAGCCAGGGTGGAACCGCTATTAGTCCTGATGGATCATATCTAACTGCTGCGGGTGTTGATAAATCATACGAGATTTCAAACGTTTTCGTTTGGAATCTGGCAGGAGGGGGGGTAGATTGCCTATTCAATGACTTTATCAGGAACGCAAGTGCTGTCGCCTTCACCCCAGACAGCTCGTTAGTGCTGGTTGGTTCGCAAGTTCCAGGCGAGCCCGTCGGGCAGCTGAGCCTGTATGACATAAAGACCTGCAAAGAGGTGTTGAAATTCGAGACTAATGAAGACGTCTCCAGTGTTGCAATCAACCCCGATGGCAGGTACGCTGCCAGCGGCTCAGGTTTCCTGGGTAGAGTCATCCTTTGGGAGGTAGCCACAGGCAAAGAGCTGCAACGTTATGCATATTCCGAAACAGGCCCGGTATGGGCAGTTGCATTTGGGCCGGATGGGAAGACGGTATTGGGTACAGGACTCGGTGAAATTTACGCATGGGATATCGTGACAGGTAATCTCATCCAGCGCTACAGTGGTCTGAGTGTTTCACCCCGGAGCCTGGCAGTCAGCCCGGATGGTAAATACGTCTTGTCTGGTACCACCACCGGGGAGCTAATCTTGTGGGACTACGTAACCGGCGAGGAGCTACACCAGCTTAATACTCGCCTGGCAATTTCGGATATGGTCTTCAGCCCGGATTCCAAGACTGCCTATGTTGCTTCGCTGGACAATAAGCTGATCTACCTATCTATCGATGAAAAGCCCCTACCTGAGCTATTGCAATGGATCCAATCGAACCGTTATGTACGCCAGTTGACTTGTGAGGAGAAAGAGCAGTACCGGGTAAATCCGCAGTGCACAAAGTGATGCCCATGAACTGCTTGAGCCAATTAGCGTAGCGGGTCTCCTTGAGTTATTCTCCACCTTTTAGATACTTATCAAAAAACTCGATAGTGCGTTGCATCGCAAGGTTGAAATAATTGGCGATGTCGTGGTCATCCCCTGGGTACTCGTAATATTCGACGGGATAAGGAGATCCGCTTTCCAGGATCTGCTGGTATAGGTCCTGCGAGAATTTAACCGGCACCTCACTATCCCCAACATCGTGATGAATTTGTAGTGGTCCAGATAAATCTTGCACATATGAATTGGCGGAGATCTGCTTCCATAGATCAGGGTTTTCTGCGGGGGTGCCGTATTGGCTCTGCCACAAATCCCGCCAGCGAACCTGGTAATCCGGGTCGGGTGATAACGTAGGATCCCTGGGTGGGATATGGTGCCAGCAGCATAGCAGGTCGGGGTACGACCCGACTACTCCCGACCAGATCACCCCAGCTTTGATCTGGTTGGAGATGACCATAGCCCGCAGTGTGATGAATGCACCCATGGAATGGCCCCACATGCCGATACGCTGCGGGTCAGCCTGGGGGAAAGACTGCAGAGAAGAAACTGCATTAAGCGTGTCGGTGGTGTAACCTGGGTCACCATATGCACCGCGCGCATCCCCCTCCGAGCGGTCATGCCCGCGGTAATCGATCTTGAAGACGATATAACCACTGCGTGCCAGCTGATCGACGTAAGAAATGTATCTCTGAGTGGTCCGGTAAGCCAATGGAGCGATGTAGCCATGGTTGAACACGATAGCCGGCCAGCCTGTTTGAGGGGTCTCACCAAAGGGAACGGTCAACAGGCCATAGATCTTCAAGCCATCCGACTCGTACCAGGCGATATAACGGTTATAGTTCGCACCGGGGGGCAGGGTCTGCTCGATGGTGATCTGGCTCCCCGGGTATGGCTTTTCTCGGGCCAATGGGATGCTCATCGGGTGGGGGATGGGCGTGGCGGTGGGAACCAAGGTTGACGTGGGGGTAGCGGAGCTCGTCGCGGTATTGGATGGTGAAGGAGTGCGGCTTGGCAGGGGTGAAGCAGTTACGGTATGGGTTGTTATTGGCGCGAATGATGTCGTTCCGATAGTTGCAGGTTGGCTAGTGTTGGAAGCGCATGCTGCGACCAGCGGGATCATTACGGCTAATAATGCTATGCCTGCAGCAAATCTGATGGTTGGTGAATATTTTTGCAAGAAGGCTCGCATAGGCTGTGCTGTAAGTTTGATATTATAACCGGACATACATTCTGCAGGGTAGAACAGCCCAAAATGGTCACAATCCAAATAGCCAAAGACGCCATGCTCTCATGCTTAATTGGTATTTGAACTGATGTCCAATAGACTTTTCACCAGTTTTACCTAGCTGCTGGGATGGATGAATTTAGTAGTGGAATTTTTACCCGGGATTGGGAGTACAAACCATCGATTGGCGATTACTCACTCGGGATTATGCGTGGGCCCTGATCCAGGTAGCAATTTGCCCGGCAACTTCTTGGGGTGGACTTGAGGTCGTGTCGAAGGTGGGCATGGGTGAGCCAAACTCCGTATCAGCATCCCTTAATAGCTGGGCTGCGAACCGGGCATGCGCCTGGATAAACTCCTCATCAGGATGCCCCCATTTTCTCCGTGTGGTTAAGCGTTGTCTGCCGCGTCTCATCATCAGTATGGAGATTGATATAAAAAATATCACCTACCAGGTCACGATCAGACAGGCCCTCTAAATGCTCCGGAACGATCGTGCCAACGATCACGGTTTTCATATTACCTTGTGCCAAAGCGAAAGCGATGCGGAAGAAATTATTATAGGCCATATCCCAGTCCTTTGCCCACATCAGGTCTTTATCAAAGACCCCGTAATCGGAGAGGAGATGCTGTAATGGCTCGATGACCGCGGATTTCCCGACGCCGCTTGCCCCAGTGATGATGAATAACGGAAGCACCGTTCTGGTAAACTGGTTGTTACACGCGCTGCAAATAAAGGTTCCAATGCAACCAATCAGCTCGCGGCATTTAATTGAATATCCACCGCAAACATAACAGAACATGCCTGCCCGAGATTCGATGGTGTGATTATCCTCTTGACTCATGCTTGTCGAATGAAATTACAAGTATTGGTTGAGATAATTATCTAAATTGCAACTAACGCTGATTGTTTTCTGTAATTAAAAAGCCCCTATGCGGTTTGGAGATTCCAGCGGGATGGACTGCCCGATATCCCACATCTCGACGATCTTGCCTTGCTCGAAGCGGAAGATATGTACGACTGCCACACCAGGCTCGCCCGGTTTCATGATGATGTTCGAATGCACGGCAACCAGACTGCCATCCCCCAACACATTCTTCACCATGAAGCGTTTGTTGGGGAACTGGGTATGGTTTTCGATCATCCCTTCTTTGAGAGAAGCGAAATCAGCCGAATAATACATATTGTGGTGTTTACCGTGCATATTGACATAGGTATTGTAGGCTTCTTCAATATTCCCGGCTACAACCAGCTGCAAGAAATCTACAGCACGTTCTTTTTGGGTTTGGATACTGTCCCGGTTTGTCATAGTTCTCTATCCATGGATAAATTATAACTCTCCTGAGTTCTCTCGTTGGTGAACAAGTAGTGGTGACGATAACTCATATGAATGCTGTAATGAATTGTAGCTATTGCTTGTTTACCTGCGACAACCAAGCAAGTACATCTGCCTCATGGTCATCCTGGAAATGGTTAAAAAATTCACCAGCTTCGAAGCGTTTTCCATCTACCCGAACCAGATTAAAGTTTGGCTCAATATGCTCAATGCGAACATCATCCGGTAAGCTATTAATAACAGACAGAAGCTGCTTGTACACATGATGCGCTTCATCCAGGATTTCGTCTACCGAAGAATCGCGATTGGTCTCATAAAGCCAGGCATTGATGTCATCATCAGTGTGAAGCAGTGGAGGCCAGGGTGGTGGCGGTTCGGGTTCTCCAAGTTGGGCAGCCTGCAAGCGGATCACAAGCCAGCGGTTCCATCCAGTCAGGTGAGCGATCATGTCTTTCATGGACCAGGCACCATTCACGCCAGGAAGGTCCATCCGCCTCCGTCCAATCTGATCAAGAATTACTTCCCAATGCTTATCCTGCTCATTTAACCAATACAGAAGTTCAGATTTATTCATAAAGCACCCTCAGAATTTAAAGAAAGCATTATAAATGATTTGTTATATGCTATATCAACTCTCTAAAAAACTCCTGGATCGTGAGGTGACCCATATATCGTAATCGATGAGCAGTATCATTGAGTAAACCTGTCTTGGCGAGCGGAACTTGCAAGAGTGAAAGTTCATCCATGGGAGGATCAGGCTAACGGGGTGGGTCGGTAGACATGGAGCACATTGCCGTTCTTAAATACCTTCGTGTTGAGCAGGTTGAATTTGAGGTGATCACCGTTTGCCTGGAATAATGCCCCACCTTTGCCCAAGATGACCGGGTTGACCATCAAGCGATATTCATCTATCAGGTGATGTTTGGTGAAGGTTGCCGAAAGGTTGGCACTTCCAAAGATGAATAAATCCTTGTCAGAACGTGTTTTCAAGCTGCTGAGCTCTTGAGCTGCGTCGCCTTTGACCAGCATGGTATTATCCCAATCTGCACTGGATAAGGTCTTGGAAAATACATATTTGGAGATGGAATTCATCCTGCGAGCTACTTCCGGGTCGTCTTGATTTGCTGCTGGGGTTGGCCAGTAGGATGCCATGCCCTGGTAAGTCACCCTACCGAAGATTAACCCGTTGGCGTTATCCAGCTGTTCGATCGAAAACCGGTTGAACTCGTCGTCTACCCGGTGCCAGCCGATATCCCACTTATTAGCACCCTCAAAATATCCGTCCAGGGTAATTAGATTGAACATGATTACTTTGCTCATTTTATCTCTCAGCTTTTCTATTTTTCTTCAAATTATATGTATACATAGATCGTCACCGGCGTCGTTCGTAGTTTCACAGCACTCCTATGGTCAGGCCGGTGACGATGTTTTATGCTTCAATCACACTCACTTGTCGCTCATGGGTGCTCAGCGAACGAGAAATCCCTGGGATGATCTACCCGCTTTGTGCGAGGTCTGTGAGGTGCATTCGTGGAGAGGCTAGATAGCAGCCTGTTCAGGCTGGCCTCGATTTCATCCACGGCTTGTTCGAAAGCCTGTTCGTTCACTTTTGAAGGCTGGCGATAGCCGCTGACCTTACGCACGAATTGTAAGGCAGCCTCGTGCAGCTCAGCCTGGTTGGCGGGTGGATCGACATTGTAGAGAGTGTGTATGTTCCTACACATTGTTCACCGGAGACAGCTGGCCAGCTTTTCAAAGGACTCGTTCCACCCCTGGCGGGTGTTTTCGAGCATATCACCTTCTAGAAGACCACAGTGCTCGACAGTCATCTTGGTTCTCCCACCGATGTCCTCCAGGGTTACTTCAACTTCCATATCCAGTGGCGTATCCGGTCCCATCCCGTAATACGAGGCTGGCACCACATTACCATTTTCATCGGCGAAAGTATCAGTATAGACAAGGCGCTGGTTTTCGATGACTTCCTCATACTTGCCTGTTCCCCAAATCTGTTTTCCATCAAGCGCTTGCATGCTCACGAGGAACTTGCCGCCGCGGCGTACCTCAAGGTTCGCATAAGGTGTGGTGTAATCCTTTGGACCTGACCAACATTTGTATTGCATTGGCTCAGTCCATTCTTGCCAGACTTTCTGGCGAGGGGCATCAAAGATGCGGGTGATGGTGATGCAGCCATCCATTCCTTCAGATTTTTCCTTAACAGTCTCCATTTTTTCTGGCATCATGATGGCTGCCAGGAGTTCGTTCAAACGATAGGTCATTGCTGAGACGCCCTCTTCCATCCCCCATTGGAGCATCTGGTCGCGATCTTCCACCGACGGGAACTGGATCCTGGTGGTGATGAGGGTCTTGCCATCCTCATCTCGAAGCTCCTCAGTGTAGAGGGTCACATGGTCGGGTACGCCTTCATACTCCGAGGTGTACACCAGGCGCTCGGGGATGCGCACATCATGATAGACTCCATGAAACCCGTATTCCTTCCCCTCCTGGTCGCGTTGGTAAAAGCGCCAGGTGCCACCAGGCATGACAACCATGTTGACCACCCTGGTCTCGAACCTGGCAGGCCCCCACCACTTGGGGATCTGCAACGGGTCTGTTACGGTTTTAAAAACGATCTCCCTGGGTGCATGAATGGTCTGGGTAATGATCACCTCTGGTTTTCCCGGAGATGCGGTTATCATATAATTTTCCATTTTTTTACCTCGAAATTTTGTTGCTAATTTTTAAAGTCTTCTCTTTATCTCAAGCAAGAATCCAGCTTGTCAAAGGATTCAGTCCAACCTTGCCTGGTTTGTTCTAGGAGCTCACCTTCAGGCAGGCCGCAGTGCTCAAGGGTCATCCTGGTGCGGCCGCCAAGGTCCTCGAGGGTTACATCCACTTCGGCTTCCATTGGAAAGTCTGAGGGCAAGCCATAATATGAAGCTGGGACAACATTACCACGGTCATCGGCGAACGAATCGGTGACTACAAACCGGCTTGGCTCCTCGACTTCTTTGTAAACCCCTGTGCTCCAAATCTGCCTACCGTCAGGCCCGACCATGCAGCTGAGGTATTTTCCACCCACGCGCAGGTCCATCTCGGCTCCGCAATAGTTATACTCTTTTGGCCCCGTCCAACACATATACAGCTCAGGGTTGACCCATGCCTGCCATACCCGTTCTGGAGACGCATTGAAGGTCCGGGTGATAATTAGGCTTTTACCATCCTGCATGGCATTTGCCTCACGCATCATCGGATTAGCTTTTAGTTTGGCCAAGAGCTCATTAAAACGCTCATCGCCTTCATCCAATCCCTGTTGCATGCCCTGTTGGATCATCCCGTCTCGGTCCTGGACCGATTGGAAGACATTCTGTTGGTTGATGATTGTCTTACCATCTATTTCATCAAAATCCAGGGTTACCAGCATGACATGGCCTGGCATTCCTTCCCACTCGAAGGTGGAGATGATTTGCCGATTTGGTTCAAGCGAGTGATACACCCCATAGAACGGAAAGATGTTATTTTGTGCATCGTGCTGGACATACCGCCATACGCCACCCGATCGTAGCTCCATCTTCTCGACAACAGTAGTCAGGTTGCGCGGCCCCCACCATTCGGGGACAAGCTTTGGATCGGTATATATTTTATAAACAAGGTCACGCGGTGCATCGAACTTGTGTGTGATCACCATTTCCAGGCTGCCTGGGATGGCTTTCATCGTTGGCTTTTCCATAGTATTGCTCCTTAATATCCTAATCTCGATTGCTTGTAATGATAGTTTTTTCTCATGGGTAATCTGCCTGGTAAGCACCGAATATCGTGTGAATTCGTTTATTTGATAAATTCGGCTTGCGTGGATTATCCTTGAGATTAAAAATCCTGACTGCCAAACCATCAATATCAATGATGGCATGTGGCCTTGGATTCAAATTTTCCCATCCAGGGCATAGGACAAAGCCACTGCACCAGACGGGAATGGTTTGATCCATTGATAGACTAATTTGAGACCTTGATCGAGGCCTTGAAATAGTCCCTTGCCTGCTCCGATTACGGACGGTTGAACCATGAGCTGTATCTCATCCAGCAGCCCAAGCTCAATGAATGTGCGTGCCAGGCTGGCTCCTCCGCCTAGCAGGATATTGCCCTGGGTGGTCGCCTTCATGTTTTTTATAGCTTCCGGATCCAGGTGGTTAACGACCTGCGTATTCCAACCAGCCTGCTTGAGGGTGGTGGAAAAAACAAGCTTATAGATCGGATTAATGGCATTGGCGAAGCGCAGCATAGCTGGGGGGAGTGATGGATCGGCAGAGGCAGTGGGCCAGTAACTGGCCATCAGCTCGTAGGTCACCCGCCCGTACAGGATCAAGCTTGTGCTTTTCAACAGGTCCGTATAAAAATCATGCAGGTCGTCGTCGGCGATCACCCAATCCAGCTGGCGTTGGGGCCCTTCGATGAACCCATCTAGTGTGACCGGAATCGAGAAATATCAGCTTTGCCATTTGCACTACTATCCCAAATGTTTTCAAGGTTTTTTTACCCATATTTCATTGGTGATGGACATCTCCTCAACTGTAGTGATCACTCTTACCACCCATTCAACATAATATTTGGAGTATGCCTATCCCAATTATGGGATTTTAGAACTTGCATGTTATCGTGTCAAGATGCAACTCATTAAAGTTCGATAATAATCATCGACTCGGCAGGATCAAGTATTTCTGGCTTTAGAATCTACTTTTTTCATGCGACATGCCATTTAAAAGAGCTCGCCAACGACAGTTTTTGGATAATGTGGAAATCAACGTGTAAAGGTGAGTGAGAAAAAAACGATCTTGGAATTACAGGCGATCTCACCTGTGCTGGGTGCGCATCGAACGAACGATTCACGATTCCGGTGTACTATGGCGGTAAGATGCCTGTGATCTCCCCGACGACAGGCGTTTTAGTGATCCATCCCAGCAGGCTCGCTGACCACGTATGAGGCTTTCAGCCGCCGTGTACTGACCCGGTCCAGCAGCACAAATAAGGGGGTAATCCTGGCAGCTTTCGAATTATGAGTAACAGTGTCTGAACCGATCCGGGGTTGGCGACCATTAATGATTGTCCAACCGTGTTGGGTGAGCCGACCATGCTGGCGACCTGCCTAACAGCGGGATCGAATGTTACATATAATGTGATCTCGGGAAAGGGGATGTAGGAAGCGGTCGGTGATCAGCCTCATATCCGTTGCAGCAGATGCATATCCTCCAAGATAACTGCTGGAAATATGATGAACGGCATGCTGGTGTCAGCCCAACTTGAGGTCGCTTGAGTAAAACCCAAGCTGGATTTGGATACCACTCTTTTAGTGCGCGAGCGTAAAAGCTTTTATTATGATTTATATCGGATTTCAGAATCCCGAACGATGACTTATATAAATGCCTACGGTGCTCGAACGCAGCGAAAACCCAGGTCAAAGAACATATCCGCCCGCCTTGGTGTTAGCCTTGCCGAGGTCATGAGGTAATAGCCTGTTTCTGCGAATGATCCGCCACGTGCGACACCATATTCTCCAGCAGCAGGGCCGACGGGGTTATCAGCTGGGGACACTTCATAATATTTTTCATCATAAATATCTGAGACCCACTCAGCAACGTTCCCAGCCATATCCAATAAACCGAGTACCGTGATACCAGATGGGTAGCTCCCCACGGGTGCTGTGAACCTATATCCATCATCAATCTGGATATCTGAGTAATCTGAAAGGAAATTAATATCAGCAAAATTTGCCAGCTCTCCACTCGGATACATGTTACCCCATGGGTATAAGCGCCCATCGTTACTACCCGCTGCATATTCCCACTCGGCTTCGGTCGGCAGGCGCTCACCAGCCCAGCTGCAATAATCTGAAGCTTCCTCCCAGCTCAATTGGACGACGGGATCGTTTTCTTTCCCATCAATATTGTTGTCTGGTCCTTCGGGGTGTTTCCAATTAGCGCCTTTGATAGATCTCCAATCGTTATTGACATAAACCACACCACTTCCGAAATATTGGTCTTCGGCCACTGTCTTGTATCCAGTCGCTTTAGTATATGTAGCGTACATTGCATTTGTGACCTCCGTCTGATCCATCCAGAAGGCATCCAGACGGACGGTATGCGGCGGCAAGTCATCACCCTGGCACTGTGATGCTTTACAGCCCATCTCGAATTCTCCCGCAGGGATATATATCATTTCCATCCCATCTAGCTCTGATAATTGCATATCACCCGCTTTTGGCGTTGGGGAGGGTGTTAAGGTATATGTTGGGGAGGGTGTATAAGTTGGTGTAAATGTAGGAGAAGGGGTGTACGTGGGCGTAAAAGTAGGTGTCACTGTCGGAGTAGGGCTGGCCGCGACGCTCGTTTCGGCTGCGTAGGTTGCTTCCAAAGCCTGCCGGTTAGGTCCACATGAAATAATTGCAAGGTAAAGGATACAGGCTAAAGTGAGTCTTAGGTTTTTGGTCATAATCCTCCTTCTGAGATAGTAATTCTAATTAGTCGAATTGAACACCGGAGAATCTTTGAAGATATTAACAATCAATCCCTGTATATACACCACCTTACAACTCATACCTGTTTTAAATCTCAGCAACATCCTTCGCAGGTATCTACAAGCTCTATACAACACGAGAATAAGTAAAGATTTTATTGATAATTAAAGGCAAGCTGCAAGCCCACAATTACCTCATATTCAAAATGAGTTACGTCTTCACTGCCTGAGAATTACTGGTGGGTGTCCTAACAATCATCGACAGGCCGGCAGCCAGGATGGCGAAGATAACGCTGCTGGTAAGAAAGCTGACTTCTCGAATGGAAAACATCATCATCAAATACCACAGCACCCCAAAGTTGGTGCGCTGGATCACGAAGCCAAAGAAATAGATCAACGCATATACAATCAGTAGACCCAGGAGGAAAAGCACGATATCCACAAACCACCAGGCAGCTTTCCGGCCAGTGATCAGGAACCAGAACAGGGTCGGAACCAGGAACAATAACGAAAACGGATTGATGATCACGAAGTAAAGCGCACCCAGGCCGACGATGAATAAACCCAGGCTTTTTATTACCCCGAATTTAGGGTCAGATTCAGCCTTGAAGTAGCGGCGTAACAGCCGGCGGGAGAGAAAGAAGAAAGCGACCAGGCTAAAAAGAAATATCACCACGGCTGGCCAATGGGGGGTGACGAGCGCCGGGTCTTTGGTCGTTGCAGGATAGACGGCGTATTTATCCATCAAACCCACGGCAACCAGCAGATACAAAACAATCAAGGAAGCAACCAAAGGCAACCAAAGGCTCAGGAAGTGAGGCAGTATCCTTGCCCACTTTCCCAGCTTGGTTTTGATATCCGTTCCACCAAAGAACACCGCACCCACGAAAAATATGGCGGTGAAACCGATGAAGATCGCAGAAAGCGCTGGCCCTTGTACGATCTGATGACTCGCTTCAAGGTATAAGTACGGCCCAGACATAGATGGGAAAGTCTGCATAGAAAGCAGCTGGCGGATCAGTGCTTCGGGGATGCGCCCCGTGTGGTAGAGCGTATCAGGCGATTCGTATTCCATCGTATCTAGCGGTGAATGGTAGGTTGCCCAATTTAACTCTGTCGCTTCAGGAGGGGTCACCCCCGCAAATCCTAAAGCAGGTATTCCATAGGCCACCATAGGTCCTTGGTCCATGAAGGATATGGGGACTGCCTGGTCCAACACCTGGTCGAGTGGGGTCCTCAATGATACAGTCCATAAGTCACCCGCAGCCTCCGCCACATCCTGGGCCAGGAGTGGCAGCCAGATCTGGCCATATTTGCGGAACTGGCCGATGACTTCGACTTTCATGCCAGTATAGAATGTCTTGCCAGCATTATCTAGTGAGATGCCCGTGATGATGTCAGCCGTGTTCGGGTGTGTTTCCAGGTAGCGCCGGGTTCCGAGCATACCATATTCTTCACCATCGGTCGCAACGAACACTAGGGTGTAGGGTAATGGCTGTTCGGAACTAAACACCCTGCCAAGCTCAAGCATAATGCCTATGCCAGCGGCATCGTTGTCCGCGCCCTCAATGGTGGTAGGTGCCTGGTCGAGATGGGCTACCAGCAGGATTTCTTTGCTTGATGCACCGGGCAATTTACATACCACGTTATTCAGATCCACTGGTTGGCTATAATTGATCTCGGTCCAGGTATCGATCTGGCATGACCAACCGTTACCCGTCATCTGGTTCTCGATCCAGTTTGCTGCCAGGTGATTGTTGGGCTGCCCACTGGAGCGATATGGAAACTGGCTGGCAAACTGGCCCTGCAGCGCAAAGGCATGCTGCTTATCAAAACGCAATTCGGCAGGATCGTAAGTTAACGGCGTTTGAGGTTCTGCATTGCAGGCGGTTAGGATAAGCATGAAAAATATAATAACTGCCACAAGTTTACTCTTCATGATGATTATTCTCGCCTCCTCCGATGTCTGTGTGCTTGAAAAGATTTCGCGTTTTTTTTGTCTGAAGGTAATTTTGTCAAAGATTATCCTGCTTGTGCCCATGAACAGCGCATCGAGAATATTTATGCGAGCTTGCCAACGGATTTTTCTTAGGTGGTGTGCTGGTAATGCTTTCAAGCTTCTTTCACGGAAGTGGATGACATAGATCCCCGGTAATAGCCACGAGTCGTACCCATACCTGATAAACTTTAAGCCCAGGTCTGGTTCTTCGCCGTATAAAAAATACCTTGGATTCAGCTTTCCAACCTGGTGGAAAGCTGAACGCCGCACAACGAAACATCCGGCATTTAAAAAAGGTACTTTGATAGGTTCGTGGCTTGGCCAACGACGCTTTGAGCGGTAATAAAAGTATCCAGTGAAGGCCTTCCAACCCCAATAAGAGCTTATAAAATTGAGCTGTAAACCACTATGGTCTTCCATGTACTGCAAAGGTCCCGCCGCAGCTGCCGTGGGTGTGGCAGCCAGAAAATCCACCATCTCCTGGATTGCCATCGGATGCGGAATTCTGATATCGGGATTGAGAATCAGGATAAATGGGGTGGAACATGTATCCACTCCCTGATTTACTGCCCTGCCATAACCAATATTCCGGGTGTTCTGGGTGAGTGCCACTTGCGGATACTGGCTGCGAATAATATTGACAGTTTGGTCGGAAGAGGCATTATCGATCACATTCACCTGTCCATCCGGATTGATGCGGTATAGATCAGACAGCAGGTTGGCTATAACATCTTCACTGTTGTAGGTTACTATCAAAGTACCCAAATTAGTGAGATCCATTCGGTAGCCTTTGCTAATCATGAGATTTTCGAGAAAGTTCTCCACCAATATTGAATTGTGCACCCGTCTTGCTTTGGCATTATCATCGCATAGATTAACCGCCATGACAAGCCAGTCGGCTGCCAAAAACTGCCAAATTTCGTTTGGTTTTACTGGGGCACGCCAACCAACACCAAAAAACCCTCCCCTGCAGACCATCAGGAGAGGGTACAAGTGGGGATCAGCTGCGATTGAGGGGATTATTTCTTGTGATTGAACCCCACTTCAAGTTGGCGGTGGTATTTTAGAACACCCAGATTGTCAAAAGCGCCTTTAGCCAGGCGACCATCTTCGTAGATTGGGAAGGAGTGGTCTGAGTCACGCAGCTGCTTAAGGGTTTGGGCCAGGCCGATGGTGCCATACTCACGCGTGCGCGTGGTATGGTCCAGGTCGATCATCTCGGTCAGGATAGTCTGGTTGGTGGAGGCTTCCTGCAGGATACGACCATCTGGATCGATCATCGTTGAGCGACCACCTCCCCAGGTACCAACCCCGTTGACACTAATAAAGTAGCATTGGTTAAAGAGGGCGTTTGCCCTGCACATCACCAGCTCCAGCTCACGATCCGAGGTGGGTGTCATGGTGGGTTGCAGGATGACTTCGGCTCCTTGCCAAACCAGTGTGCGGGCAACTTCTGGGAACCACATATCGTAGCATATGCACAAGCCAAAGCGGCCGACATCCGGGACATCGAAGATGCAAAACTCGCTGCCTGGGGTTACGCCGTTCTCATACGGTAACCAGGGGAACATTTTACGGTATTTCCGAACGATCTCACCCTGAGGAGAGATCACCAGGGCGGTGTTGTACAGCTTATCACCTTCTACTTCATACATCGAACCGGGGATCAGCCAGCGATTCAGGTTGCGTGCCAGCTCACATAGCCGGTCCGAAATTGGGCCGGGTATCGGCTCATTTTTATTAATGAGCCACTCTTTGTTCTCGAGTGAAATGAACTGGTCAAACCCCGGCACCACGAGCTCATGGAACATGATCATCTGCACCCAAGGGAAGTATTTAATCAAATTGCTGGCAACCCCCGCCATTTTATCAACGGTTGCCTGTGGATCATACGCCACCACCTGCATCTGTACTCCGGAAATACCAAATAATCGGCTCATACCTATACTCCTTATTAGCTGATCAAATGGCAGGCAGCTATACGGTTGGCTTTAACCTCCCGTAATAACGGTTCCTGCTCACGGCATATATTCTGAACCAACGGGCAGCGGGTGTGGAACCGGCATCCCGATGGTGGGTTGATTGGGCTGGGGACATTCCCCTCCAGGATAGTTAGCTCGCGCTGGTTATCCACATCAGGCAGCGGGATGGCACCGAACAGAGCCTGCGTGTACGGGTGGAGGGGCGTGGTGAATATCTCCTCCGCTGGACCAAGCTCGACAAGCTTACCCAGGTACATCACCCCGATGCGGTCACTTATGTGTTGGACTACGTTGAGATCATGCGAGATAAAAACATACGTTAACCCGTGGATTTTTCTCAGGTCATCCAGGAGGTTGATGATCTGAGCCTGCACGGAAACATCCAGGGCTGAGGTGGGCTCATCGAGCACGATCAAGCGTGGGTTGAGCGCCATGGCACGTGCCACCGCCACACGCTGGCACTGCCCACCCGAGAGCTCATGTGGGAAACGGTCAAGGTGTTGGCGACCCAGCCCCACCTGCTCGAGTAGCTCGATCACCCTGGGCCTGAGAGCAGCCTTTTCAACAGCCTTGTGGGTGATGAGCGGCTCAGCGACCACTTGCTCGATCTTCATACGCGGGCTAAGTGAAGATAACGGATTCTGAAAGACGATCTGCATCTGCTGCCGCATCTTCCGCATCGCTTCACCTTCGAGGCTGTGCAGGTCTGAACCATCGAAGAACACTTGCCCGGAGGTGGGCTGGAGCAACCGGAGAAGGATGCGACCGAGGGTAGTCTTACCACAACCCGATTCTCCCACCAGGCCAAAGACCTCACCGGGCTCGATCGCCAGGTCCACTCCGTCCACGGCGTAGACGTAACGGATCTGGCCGGTCAGCCAGCCACCAGGTAAGCGGAAGTGCTTTCTAAGCGCGCGTACTTCCACCAGGGGAGTCATTTGGCTACCACCTCTACGCCCTGGTTTTCAACCAGGAAGCACGCGCTCTGATGACCTTCACCAATGAGGAACAAGGGCGGTACTTCTTGGGTGCAGCGCTCAAATACGAACTGGCAGCGTGGGGCGAACGGGCAGCCTGGGAGAGCTCCAGGGTTCGATGGGACCACACCCGGGATGACTGCCATCTTTTTACCCCTGCCACCTGGGCGGGGAACAGCTTCCATCAAGCCCCTTGAATAAGGGTGCTTGGGATATTTAAAAACTTGTAGCTTGGTTCCGATTTCCACTACACGACCGGCGTACAAGATGACCAACCGGTCACAGGTTTGGGCCACTACCCCAAGATTGTGCGTGATCAAAATGACCGAGATATCGAACTGCTTTTGCAGCTCCTTGAGTAGCTTAAGGATCTGGGCCTGGATGGTCACATCGAGGGCGGTCGTGGGCTCGTCAGCGATCAGCAGCCTCGGCCGGCACGAGAGAGCCATGGCAATCATCACACGCTGTTGTTGCCCACCGGATAGCTGATGGGGGTAGCTTTCGAGGATGCGCTGCACGTCAGGTAAGCCGACAGCCTGCAGCATGACGGATGCATGGGCTTTCGCCCCGCTTTTGGAGAGCTTGATGTGCCGTCGGATGATGCGCGTCATCTGCTCACCAATGGTGAACACAGGGTTTAGTGAAGAGCTTGGGTCCTGGAAGATCATGGCCACCTGGCTGCCACGCGCTTTTTCCATTTCAGCCTTGGGCAGCTGGAGCAGGTCAGTGCCATCCAGAAGGATCTTGCCGCGCGTAATTCGAGCCGAGCGGGCCAGCAGGCGAAGGATCGTCAGGCCGGTAACCGTCTTTCCGCAACCGGTCTCTCCAACCAATCCAAGCACCTCGCCTTTCTGCACGTCGAAAGTGATACCATTCAAGGCTTTCAAGTCACCCCGCGAGGTCTTGAACTCGAGATACAGGTCGCGTACTTCCAGCAAAGTGCTCATCGGTACTGCCTCGGGTCAAAGATATCACGCAGGGTATCGCCCAGTAAATTGAAAGCCAGTACTACTGTAAAAATCGCCATACCTGGAAAGGTCGAGATCCACCACTGCTCCAGGATGTAGGTACGCCCTTCCGAAACCATCAGACCCCAGTCAGGTGACGGAGGCTGCGTGCCTAGGCCTAAAAATGCCAGGCCTCCCATGGCCAGGATAACCGTGCCGAGGTCCACTGTAGCCTGGACCAGGATGGCAGAGATCGTGTTGGGCAGGATATGGCGCAGGACAATGACCGAATCACGCACACCGATCGCCTGGGCTGCTTCTACAAAGTAGCGTTCCTTGAGGCTGATCGTTACCCCTCGTACCAGGCGTGTATACCAGGGCCACCAGGATACGATCAGAGCGATGGCTGCGTTCTGCAGGCCCCGCCCGAGTGCGGAGGCAATAGCCATAGCTAATAGCAGCGATGGAAAGGCCAGGAACAGGTCGGTGATGCGCATGATCACTTCGTCGAGCCAGCCGCCCTTATAACCGGCGATAGCCCCAAGTGGCGCGCCAATCAGGACCGCAAACAGCACCACCCCGATAGGCACGATCAAGGCTGGGCGCGCCCCCACGATCACCCGGCTGAGGACATCCCTGCCCAACTTATCGCAGCCAAAGGGGTGCTGTAGGGATGGGGGGCAAAGTGATGTTGGAACATTTGTTTTGCCAGCGCCTTGCAATGGGTAGGGAGCCACCTGGTAGGCAAATATGCCGATCAAGATAAAAAGTATGATGACAATTGTACTGATCAGCGAGAGTGGATCGCGCAGGATGACATTCAACACATGCCTGGAGGTACGGGTGCTCTGGATTTCGGGTTCAACGGAGATCGCTGGAATGCTGGACATATTATCTCAATGAAATCCGTGGGTCAATCCAGGCCTGGAGAAGGTCGACACCCAGGTTGATGAGCACGTACATGGTGGCCCCAAAAAGGGTGATCCCCATGATTGCGGGGTAATCAATATTTAATAATGAATGAACGGTGAACAAGCCCAATCCAGGCCAATTGAAGATGATCTCAACGAAGAAAGTACCGGTGAGGGCATAGGCGAATGTCAATCCGATAACCGTCAGGGTGGGGCTGACCGCATTCTTTAATGCGTATAGATATACGATCACGGTTTCACGCACACCGTATGCACGCGCGGTGCGTATGTAATCCTGCTCCAACACTTCAAGCATGGTAGCGCGAGTCATGCGTGCCACCAAACCTGCCGGGTATGCGGCCAGGGTTAGGGCGGGTAGAATAAGGTGGAAAACTACGTCCTTAAAGGCGATCCAATTGAACATGAGAAATGCGTCGATCAGAAGGAAATTTGTGACCGGGTCGATCGGATTGGTAAAGCGTAGCTCGTTACTGAACCGGCTGGCTAGTGGTAGCAAGTCCAGCCGCCTGAAAAATAGTATCTGTAACAACAGGCCCAAATAAAACGCAGGCAAGGAAACGCCGATGATAGAGATTGTGCGGACGAAAAAATCCGTTGGCTTCCCCTGCCAGCGGGCACTCAGTACGCCCATGGGCACACCAAAGAGGACAGCCAACATCATGCCGGTGAACAGCAGCTCCAATGTAGCCGGGAGGCGGCTGCTCAGCTCCTGGAGCACTGGGCGCTTGGTGCTGATGGAGGTGCCCATATCACCATGTAGCAACTCGCCCATATAAATCAGGTACTGGACCGGGAGTGGCTTATCCAACCCAAGCTGGGCAGTCACCCGGGCGATATCTTCCGCACGGGCTTTGGGACCAATGTAAAGAACTGCCGGGTTGGACGGGATGACGCGCGCCAGGGTGAAGGTGATGATCGAAACACCGATCAACACGAAAATTGATGTAAAAAGGCGCCGGAGGACATACTCAAGTCTGTGCATGAGGTTCTGACTGTGACTATCCCTTTATGATTGGACACAGTGTGATACAGATAGGGAGCGGGATTATAGATCCCGCTCCCTATTTATGGTCGGATTACTGGGCCGGAGTCAGCTGGTAGAACCAGAAGGGTGTGAAGGGGTAATTCAGATTATATTCGAAGCCGGCGATGTGATTGGGGATGACATAAGCTGCCTTGGTATCAAAGAAGAATACACCCGGAGCCTTGTCAACCAGGTAATTCATGGCGGTGATGTAATCCTGCTGAGAGGCAGTCGGATCGGTTACAGTTTCACCGATTGCCTTATCGAGCACGGTATTGTATTCCGAGTCGAACCAGTAGGACAGGTTGAAGGCAGTCACATTTAGGTGCGGGGCTTCTTCTGCGCCATAGAACATGGACCACAGGTTGTCTGAACCTGCATCAGAGTAGGTCGGCCAGTAAAGCAGCAGGAACATATCCTGTGCATTTGCAGGATCAGCCTTGGCCTGCTCCCATTGCTGGCTGAATAGGATGGGCTCAATGGTCACATCCACTCCGATTTGGGCGAATGAATCCTTGATCAACGGGGCGAACAGGGTTTCCGCCGGGTTTTCAGAGGCATGTGTCAGCCGGATTGAGAATTCACCATCCGGATAGCCGGCTTCGGCCAGCAGCTGCTCAGCCTTGTCCAGGTCGTAGGTATATTGATTAACCTGGTCTGACCATGGCCATACCCCTTCGGGGACGGGTCCACGGCTTTGGGTGCCCAGGCCACTCACTGCTATATCGATAATATCCTGGTAGGGGATGGCATAAGACAGTGCCTGTCGTACTAAGGGATTATCCAGGGGTGGGCGCAAGACATTGAAGAAGCCGACGTAATTGAAGAAAGATTTTTCGCGATATACCGTGTAGTCGGGATTGTTATCAAAGGAAGCCAGGTTTTCGGTGGGGATGGTGCCTGCCAGGTCAACCTCACCACCCTCAAGTAGCTGTTGCTGAGTGGTGGCTTCAGGCACAATTTGAGCCACGACGATATCAAAGTTCTCAGGCTTCCAGCCACCCCAGTAGTTGTCGAATTTCTTGAAAACTACCTCTGCATCGGGGGTATACGAGTCGAGCATGTAAGGGCCGGTCCCGGCTTCCTTTCCCGTCTCGTAATAGGTTGGGTCAGCAGCAACGGCTTCCAACGCCTTGGGACTGATGATCCAGGCGCCGTACAGCGATGATGCGATCAGATCCATCGGAGCGGCGTACGACAGGTTGAAAACCACCGTGTAGTCATCGGGTGTTTCGACAGTGTCGAGGGGAAGCCAGATAAAAGACGCCCCACCATGATCCTTGGCGGCTTCGATGGACATCTTGACCGCGTTGGAAGTCATTGGCTCGCCATCATGGAAGGTGACACCTTGGCGCAAGTAGAAAGTCCAGGTCAAGCCATCTGCGCTTGATTCCCAACTTTCAGCCAGGAGCGGAGTAAAGCGTTCTGCTGAACTGGGGGGGTTGATGCGCAGAAGCTGCTCATACATGTTTGCCATGTAGGCTGCTTCAGTCGAGAAAGACTTCACCGGATCCCAGGTGGTGAAGTTCGCCGTTAGAGCGATGTTCAGCACTGAGGGTGCGGCGGTTGGCTCAGGCTTGGGTACTTCAGTTGGAGGTACCTCGGTGGGAGCTACTTCGGTAGGTTTGACTTCTGCAGTTGGCTGGTTGACCGGCACCTCGGTTGCAATAGGACTTGCGGTCTGCCCACCGCACGCAGTCAACAGAAGCATAACAACAAGCAGGACAAAAACAACCAAACGACTAGGTTTCATGACGATTCTCCTCTCTTTTGATTAAGATACTGTTAGAATACTACCATATCCGGTTTGCAAAATCTTTGCAATTTATGAAGCCCTCTACCCTTCTGTCAACTAAATTCCTCCCACCGCGCACCAGGCGAGGCTATTTGCCCAGGCCGCATCTGATCCGGTGGTTAGAAAATCATCTGGATGGTCGCCTGGTGCTGATCTCTGCCCCCGCAGGGTACGGAAAAACCAGCCTGCTGGCTGAGTTATTAAGCAAGGCACCTTTGTCTGCTGCCTGGTACCAGGTGGACGTGACTGACTCAGATCCTTACACCTTCATAACATATTTGATCGAAGCATTACGCCGGATGCGACCGTTACAGCTTCCTAAAGGCACTATCCTGGGACAGAATGCCTGGGCGCTGCTTGAGAATCCGCTCGCGGTAAGCGAGCCACTTCAGGTAATGACAGTCTTGATCAATGAGCTGAGTGAGCAGCTCACCAAACCCTGCCTGATCGTTATGGATGATTACCATTACATCACCTCGCTGGTTGTGCACCAGCTGGTAGATTTTTTGCTTGAGAATGCCTCTCCGTACCTACATTTGATCCTGTCTACACGGACTGATCCGCCCATCTCCCTGGCTCGCCTGAGAGTGCGAGGCAACCTGGCTGAGTTACGATTGAATGACCTGCGCTTTCGGGAGGATGAAGTGACCGAGCTGATGCTCCTGGATGTGCCAGGCCTGTCTACCAACAGCCTCAGCTTGCTCAATGAAAAAACCGAGGGGTGGGCGGCAGCGTTGCAAATGGTACGGTCATCACTGGCTGGATGTGATGCCCAGGGAGCTTCGCAGGTTATCTCGGGGCTGAACGGCTCACAACGTTTCGTATTTGAATATCTCACCGAAGAGGTCTTCAGACGCCAGCCTGTGAAGATCCGGCACTTCCTCCTGCACACAGCAGTTCTGGAACAAATGGATAGATCTGCATGCAATACCTTGACTGGCGCGCAGGATGCCCAGGATACCCTTGAAAAACTTGAAGAGCAGAATATCTTCGTCTCCAGCCTGGATTCACAGCGGCAGTGGTACCGTTACCATTACCTGTTCCGAGAGTTCCTGCTCAGTAAGCTGAGCCGCGAGCAACCAGAATTACTCATAAAACTCGAAGCGGATGCCGGCCGCTATTACCAATCACTTTCCGAGTGGGAATCAGCCTTTCAGCACTACCAACACGCCAGTGATGCTGATGCAGCTGCGCATTGCGCCATCAATTTTGCAGCGGATTACGTCGAGCGTGGCCGCGTGGAAGCCCTACACCATTACCTTGCCAGCCTGCCTGCAGACGTGATCAACCACTACCCTGAGCTCCTGCTCCAGCATGGCAACGTTTACTGGCGCATGGGCAAGGTCGGCCCCGCAGTGGGTGCTTACCAGCAAGCTCAAATTGCGTATGACTTGCAAGCGAATCTGTCAGGGATCAGCCGGGCACTCACCAGGTTGGCTGAAGTTGAGCGTTCACAAGGGAATTACCAAAAGGCAGAAGGGTTGGCATCTCAGGCATTACGGGTTTCACCGCCAGAGGATCATGCCTGCCGGGCAGAAGCCTTGATGGCTTTAGCGAAGAGTACCGGGTTCCTGACCGGTATGGACCGTGGTCGCTCCCTGGCTGAGCAGGCAGTTAGCGAGTCACGCCTCGCCAGGGGAAACCTGTCCCCCTTAGCGATGGCCAGCTTTCTGCAATCACTCGGCCAGATCTGCTGGTGGTCGGGTGACCCACAGGCGGCAGTGGACTACACCCGCGAAGCGCTGCGCTTGGCGCCGGACGAGCTTTCTCCGATGGCTGCCCAGGCTTACATCCTGCTGGTCAGCCCCTACCTTTATTGGCGAGATTTTCAGACTGCCCTGCACTACGCAGAGCAGGGACTGGGGATTGCGCAAACACTACATCTGACCGAGCTGCTCCCGGCTGCTTATACTGCCCTGGGAAATGTACTCACCCGGCTTGGAGAGCTGGCGAGGGCTGAATCAGCCCTCAGGCAATCTCTGGAGCTCGCCAGCCAGATAGGAACTGCTTCATACGAGCATATGCTGGCTACAGGTTACCTGGCACTCAACCTGTGTAGCCAGGGGCGTGTGGAAGAAGCCTGGCAGCTGGCAGAGGGTGCCCTATGGGTCTACCGTGGGCATATGGATGCTTATGAGGTCTACGTCTGCCGCAGTGTGCTGGCTGATACGGCCCTGGATAAAGGTATGCTTCTGCGTGCAGAACAGCTTTATTATGAGCTGGTGGAGGTGGGTGAACGCCGGCAATTCCGCATCCCACTGGCATTGGTGCACCTGGGATTAGCCTATATTCACCTGGTGACAGGTCGCCGGGAGACTGGGATTGAGCATGCCGATCAAGCCCTGCGCTTGATCGAGCCAACCGGAGCGTTCCAGCTATTCATCGACCAGGGAGAGAGGTCGCGGGTCGTGTGTAATGCCCTCGTGGAGGCTGGCAGGCAGACAACGTTCATTGAGCATGTGCTGGAGTACCTGCCATCACAACGCCGCAGGCCAATGATCACCTTTTCCAATCCTTCTGCTGTGGTTGTCCATTGCCTGGGGAGTTTTCGGGTCTACCGGGGAGGTGAAGAGCTCAGCCAGGAGCAATGGGTTTCGACCAAAGCGCGCGACTTGCTGGCTTATTTCATGACATTCCGCAATGAGCATATCCTGGCGGAGCAGGCCTTTGAAGCTATCTGGTCTGAAAAGCCTGGCCGCGGCCTGACCGCCTTCCATACTGCCCTGTCACGTTTACGCAGTGCATTAAAAGGGCAGGAGCCTGCCCCGCGCTTTATCTTGCTCGAGGGTGGTGAATACCACCTCGACATCGCCCGCTTTAATATCGACGTGGAGGAGTTTGATGCTGCCTTAGCCAACGCACGGGCAGCAGCTGAAGAGGATACAGCAGCCCACTGGCTGGAGACAGCGATCAACCTGTACCAGGGCGAGTACCTGCAGAATCTCTATTATGACTGGCTGTTCCCCGAGCGAAGGCGGCTCGCCCAGGAATACCTGGGGATACTGAGATTGCTAGCCGATTACCACTTTACCCACGAGCGCTATACCCGTTCTCTTGACCTGCTACACCGGGCGCTGCGCGTGGACAATCTGATGGAAGATCTACATTGCCAGGCAATGCGGGTATATTTCGCCCTGGGTGACCGGGCAGGCTTAATGCGCCAGTACCAGGAATTAATCGATCTATTATCTTCTGAGCTGGATGTGCAGCCCTTAATGAGCACAAATAAACTCTACGAGCGCCTGCTTTCAGGGTTGGAGGGATAGTTATCCAGATTGAGCCCGAGCAGAAGTCGCTATTCTCGCTCATTCACCAGTACCCCTAATGCAGGACAATATCAAGAACATTGCTGCGCATAATCAATGCACATGTGCAGCCATGTTGATGACTCCATTAAGGCAACATGCCTTCTTGGCTATCGGTCGCCAGTTGATTGCTCGTGCCAACTACGTCGAATTCTCTGATTTTCTACCCACCATATCTCATCTGCGAACCGCTCGATGAAATAGCGATCGTGGACAACTGCCAACACCGCCCCATCGAACTGGCTAAGCGCATGCTCGAACTGAACGCGGCTGGGGATATCCAGGTGGTTGATTGGCTCATCCAATAAGAGGAAATTACTGCCTTCTGCCACAAGCCTGGCGAGGAGCAGGCGCGTGCGTTGCCCATAGCTTAATAATGATATCGGTTTAAGAGGTTCATCGCCCGTGAATACAAAATTCGCCAAAAAACGACGAGCTTCGGTCTCGTTTGGATAATAGCTGAGCATCAGCTCTACCGGTGTTTGCCTGGGATCCAAATCTGATTGGTCCTGATGAAGATACCCCAGCCTGGCAGAGCTGCTCAGATGAAGCGTGCCAGATAGCACGGGTATCTGCCCAGCGATACAGCGCAGTAGCGTGGTCTTCCCACATCCATTGGGGCCGGTGAGAACCAACCGCTGCCCAGCCGAGATTTCCAGGTGGATTTCCTTGATCAATGGCCGTGATGTCTCGTACCCGATACCCACCCCGTCCAGGAGCAGCACAGATCGTCTGAGATGATCAACCGGATCGAATACGAGTTTCATTTTCCAGCTTTGCGCAGGTTTTTCCACGCGTTCATCCGACTCGATGTAACGTTCGAGCTTTTTTTGGCGTGATTTGGCTTTTTTTGCTACCTTCTTGGCAATTCCTTGCTGATAGGATTTATATCCCTTTTGTTTATAATCACTGCCTCCAATGCGGATCGAAGAAGCCTCGCGTTCGGTCCGGGCGGCTTGCGCACGCGTGCGGAAGATATCCTGGCGCATCCGCTGGATCTCAGCTTGTTGATCACGGTAAGCTGTCCACTGGTGATCGAGCTCAGCCTGGCGTTGTTCAAGATAATTAGTATAGTTACCAGTATATTCATGGATGGTATGTTTAACCGGATCAAGCTCCAGGATGTGTGTCACGGTGTGGTCAAGGAACGCCCGGTCGTGTGAGATGATCAGGGCAGCACAAGGCGAGCTACCTAACCAACCTTCCAGCCATTCCAGCATGCTGATATCCAGGTGGTTGGTGGGTTCATCCAGTAACAACAGCTGGGGGTCATTGAGCAGGGCGAGTGCCAGGGAGAGGCGGGTTTGCTGGCCCCCGCTCAGTTTTCCAACGGGCAAATTCGGGTCGATACGCTCCAGGCCAAGGCCAGCCAGGATGTGGGCTGCCTGGTTGATATCGTCTGATCTGATACGCTGTAATAATGCATCATACTCAGCTTGCAGGCGATCATCGCCGGGTTTCCCAGCCAGGGCTTCGGCTGCCAGAACCAACCAGGTCTCAAGATCTGGATCCAGCCCCGCATGGCGCTGGATCACTTCCTGCAGGGAAAGTGCCGGGTCAGGCTCAAAACCCTGGGGCAGGTAGCCGATACGAAGGTGTGGATCGCAGCTCACCGATCCGCTGGTAGGTGGCTCAAGTCCTGCCAGGATGCGCATGAGGGTGGTTTTTCCGCTGCCATTTGGCCCGATCAGTCCAGTACACTGGCCGGCATTTAGGCTAAAGGACACATTTTCAAATAACGTTTGGATTTCAAAAGACTTACTTAAACGGTTTACGGTAAGCATACTTGCCTCATTTCTGATCAGATAAAACAACCAACCCAGGCGAATGGATGATTCAGCTGGGAAGAAAAAGATCAGTGAGAGCAGCTTACCGTGTCATATTTTTTGTGTACCTATCCCTTTAATGTTATGGGCATATTAATCCAAAGCTCGGGGGATGTCAAGAGCCGCCATCCTGGTGAGGCTCAACCTGTGTATGCAACCGATTAATAAAGTTCTCATCGATATTAGTGATCTTGCTGGAATGGAAATGATGTACTGCGCGAGATAGTAGGTGGGCATGGCTGTGATTGAGAACATAAAATAATTCCTGGCTGGTGTCGACCTGTCACAGACCGCGGTCTTAGGCCCATTCAATCACATCATCCTGGCTTCCTTGGTAATTATAGACAGACCCTTCGCACCCTGTTAGGGGCTGCAGCTGCATCGCTTGGTTATCTGAACCCTGTCGTGGTATTCTTCGCAGCTGGGGCTGGTAACCTGACTGCTGATACTCATTGGTATTATCTGGGGTATATCGGGAAAATCAGCACCATCAGGGACTGGCAATGCCGGTATCGGTGATTTCCTTTGGGCTGGATATCAACCGGTTCAAGCTTGATCTTTTGATAGACCGCCGCATGTTGCAGCAGCGCTACAAGATTGAGCATGACAAAACGATTTTCCTGTTCCAGAGCTGGATCGACGGTGAAAAAAGGATCGACTAGTTAATCAAGGCCATGCAAACATTGCCTCGCGAGGGTGTGCAGCTGATCATTCTGGGAAGGGCAGGGCAGAAAAATGGTCATATCATTTGGCTGGTACCCTTCTGGCTAGCCACAAGGTGGTGTTCACGGGTTTCCTCCCCGCTGAGGATCTACCCGGATTGTTGAACAGTGTGGACATACTCATCATGCCAAGAGATGCCGAGCTGCTCAGTAATTCCACTCTCGAACCCATGGCCTGCGGTTTACCTGTGGTTTGTGCAGATGCCCTGGCTTTGCCAGAGCTGGTAAAGTATGGCACGAATGGATATTTATTTAAGTCGGGTGATGTTGCTAACCTGAGGGGTAAGATGGACCGGATTGACAGCCAACCCGAGCGGTGGTCAGCCTTGGGGCAGGTGAGCAGGAAAATCGCTAAAGCCCACAGCCTCGACCTTATCCCGGATGAGTTTAAGCAACTTTACCATATCGTGGTGGGGCAAACAACCGGCATAGCAGCCGAACTGCTGAGTGAGTCGACTGCCCAGGCGAATAGCTTGCGAAAATATTAGCCAACAAGGATCCATTCTAATTATGTTAATCAGAACTCAGGTAGTGATTACGTATGGGAACGCCATATGCTTTCTACACAACAGGAAACGACAAAGATCATAGCGATTAATTGCATTGCGTCACAGATCAAGTTAATGAAGGACTTCCTGGTGAGTTTCGACAGGATCAACGCACTGTTCATGCGGCTTTCCATCACAACCCAGCCTTACCAGTATTCGAGCACACTCGATGCACCGAATTTACCCGGTGGGGGGATGAGCTACTATGAGCCTAGCCGTGAAACATCACGGCTGCTGGTAGCGCCCGGGTCTGGCATCATCGGTTGGCAAGTCGAGCGGAACGGTGAACAATTGTCGTTGACCGCCGTCATGAATGGAAAGCTGATCGACGGCATCCATTATGTTATCAACATCAAGACCCCTGATGGTCTAGCGCATGAATACCAGCTTAGCAATCACACAGAAGCCAACGCCTCCAACTGTTTCACCGTCCAGGTCAACCTGGCGGACCTGAATAATCCGTCGGTATTGTCATTTTTCTTAGTGACCCGCCGGGATGTGGTGCTTGTTGCTTCCGCCTGGGAATTTGTCCTGGTTTATTACCCACCTACATCTGCTGCACCTCCAACACCTTAATGATTGGTACCCATCGTGGAATTCAGAATCCGTGCTTGCCAAGCAACTGACCTGCAGGCGGTGTATCAAATCGCAGCAGATACAGCTTTTTTCGGAGAGCCGGTTGAAGCATTTTTAGACGACAAGCGCCTATTCTGTGATGTATTCATCAGCTATTACCTGACGACCAGTGCCAGGTATGCCTGGGTCGCTAATAATGGAGCTAAGGTCGTCGGTTATTTATTGGGCAGCACGCAAGAGCTTATCAGCTCTGCACTGGTGGAGGAAGATCTTTAGCTATGTCGTACCGTCCATATTTAATGGGCATTACCGCATACGCCGGAGAACCGTCCATAATGCAGCAGGCATGCTGTCCAGCTACCTGAAAGGGGAGCAGCCACCAATAAACCTGGCTGATTATCCTGCTCACCTGCATATAAACATCCAGCAGGACCATCGTGGACAAGGCCTGGGCGCAGAGCTGATCGAAGTCTACCTAAGACAGTTGCGAAGTTATGTAACAAAAGGGTGTGTATCTGCATACCACCAGTAACAACCCAGCTGACTGCCACCTGTATGAGAAGCTAGGATTTCAACTGGTAACCTACCATCACAATCATTACTGGTCGAAGTAGTTCGGCTTTCCTATAGATTATCGCAGCTATGGATTAAAATAAAGCTGATCAGGAAAAATCCGATAATCCAAGGTTACCTATACTGATAATGAGAAATAATGGTGCGGAGATGAATAAGAATAACCAGCATGTCGCAGTGATCACCGGGGCGACGGGTGGGTTGGGGCAGGTGGTGGCCCGCAGGTTTGGGGGGTTGGGCCACCGTATCGTGCTGGTCGGCAGCCACCCCGATCGTTTAGCAAACCTGATGAGTGAGCTAAACCTGCCAACTGAGCAGGTGATGGATTTCACCGCGGATCTTACCCAACCCGAGGCAGCGGATAAACTCAGGCAGGCTGTGGTAGGTAAATTCGGGCGGGTGGAGATCCTGCTTCACTTTGTTGGGGGATGGATAGGCGGTAAAGGGCTGGAGGAAGTTACAGCAGATGAGGTTGCCACGATGCTATCTCAGCACATCTGGACTACATTCTATCTCGCCCAGGCGTTCATCCCCGGCATGCGGCAGAATGGCTGGGGCAGGCTGATCGTGATCTCCTCTCCCGTGGCAGGCACGCCGCCTGCCAGGAACCTGCCCTACACGGTCGGAAAATCGGGCCAGGAAGCCATGGTGTTGACCCTGGCAGAAGAGCTGAAGTACAGCGGTGTCACGGCCAATATCATCCGGGTGCGCACGATCGATATTAACCATGAACGCGAGACTGTGCCTTCACCGAAAAATGCGTTTTGGACGACACCGGAAGAAATCGCTTCAGCAATCGAGTTCCTGTGCTCTGATGATGGGGCGACGGTGAATGGGGCACGCTTGCCATTGTATGGCAGCCCTTGACACCGAAAATAATTTTGCGGATGGATTGCTTTCGCCTAGATCATCAACTCCACCCAATCGAAGATAGCAACCTTTCCTGCCGCGCTTAACCTGGTTTACGGGCTTCTGCCAAGATGCGGTGCTCTTTCACCTTGAGTGGGCCATTAATGTTAATATCCTGCTGGATGGACAAGAGCTTAGAGCGGTATGTGTCAACGTTGAAATCTCCCACCTGCCATGACACCAAACGCAAGTAGAACACGATGGCACCCACATCAGAGAACTCTAATACTGGGAATTCTTCCATGATCGATAATAGTTCAAAGCCAGCCTCGATAAGCCTGCCAGCGATGAGGTCCTTAGTCCAGTAAGCATATTCAAAATAAACGCGATCCTGCAGCAGCTCATTTAGCTGTATGCAGTTTTTCCCGCCTACCTGTTGGGTCAAGAAAATTCCACCTGGCTTAAGCAGGCGGTAAAGCTCACATTCATCGTACCCTCCATGGCGATTAAGCACCAGGTCGAGGTTGCCTGCTGGGAGGGGGATGGAAGAGATTGTGTAATCGCTGATCAACTGGATGCCCAGGGGTTCCAGGCGATTTTTAGCGATGGGGATATTAGGGGGATAGCTTTCAGTAGCCCAGGTTTGAGGCGGGAAAGGGCCAAGCGAAGAAAGTACTTCGCCCCCGCCTGTGTCCTGGTCTAGCATCGAGTGAATTCCCCGCATCCTGCTTCTGGCCAATGCCTTGTAGTTCCAGGATGGAGAATGACTCCTGGAGCGAGCTTTGATAGGAGAAAAATCCCAGCCTTCGATTGGGAGATTCAGGCCATCCTGGATCAGTTCATCAAAGGAAGCGTTCATTGCCCGCGTGCATATAAGCGGGAATAGATGCTGAACACTTCATAGATTCCCATCAGGTACTGGCGGGTCTCATCAAAGCGGACGATCTCGACAAACAGGTCAGGGTCACCCTTGGCGAGTGCTTGCCAGGCTGCGGCGTTCCCAGGCCCACCGTTGTAGGCTGCCAAAGCAGCGTACAAGTCGCCGCCCAGGTTATCGCGCTGATCAGCCAGGTAATCCTGGCCGAAGGTGAGGTTAACTTTCGGCCGGAGCAGGTCGGATGTCGTATAGTCCGGTGGCCAAGCCGCCCGGGCAGCAATACTTTCACCCGTGGCTGGCATGATCTGCATCAGGCCGTATGCTCCCGCGCTGGACTGGATTGATGGATCAAACAGGCTTTCCTGCCTGATCGTCGACCAGACTAACAGTGGATCAAAACTGTAAGCCTGGGCAATCGGAGCTACCAGGTCGGGATAGTAGGCACCAAAGCGGATGTGGCTGAACAGAACGGGGGCGGTCAGGGTGCCGGCGTCGTCCAGCCCAGCCAGGTCCAGCACCTGCCGGGCAGCCAGGATAGCCTGGCGGTACAAGCCGAGATCCGATAAATACACGGCTAAACGGTAAGAGGTCAGTGGGTTCGCGACAGCCTCTTCACGCAGGTCATTGAATTCGGCTTCAGCAAGGTCATATAGACCCAGCCGCCAGAATTCCTGGCCGCGCATGAAGCGCGGATCGCTGGCCAAGGGACCGGGGACCGAGTAATCGGTTGCAGCCGGGAATTGGAATGTGGACTGCATCCACAGCTCTGCCTGGCGGAGCTCAGATTCACGATCGATCCCCAGATCGACAGTTGGCGGGGGGGTAAATGGCTGTCGATCGTTGGCCAGGTCGCGCGCACGCTCTGAGTAATAGCCAGTGGGATCGATCGAAGCAGCCTGCTGCCAGGTGCTCTTCGCGGCCGTGCTGTTGCCTTGGGCAGCCTGGGTTTTTCCCTGCCAGAAATATACCCCAGCACGCTCGGAGGGGTTGGTAGCGAGGGTGGTTGCCTGCTCAAAGATCGTTTGGGCGGCTGCATAATCACCCAGCCGGTAATAGCAGATGCCAGCCAGAAATGTACCCCGGTATCCATAATCGGAGCTGGGGTACTCAGTAGCAATGCGCTGCCAGATCTGGGCGGCATCTGCCAGGCGATCATCCCGCTCCGCTACCCGACCGGCATCGAAAAGGAATTCGGCGGCGCGGGGGTGGGTTGGCGACGCTGTAACAAAATCCAACAGGGTTTTCTCGGCGGCTGCGAAGTCTCCCTGGTACGCCCATTGCGTGTAAGCTTTATCCTCCCAGGCAGAATCCCAAACCGAGCTGGATGAGTCTCCCTGGATGACTGCATCCCAGCTGGAGATTGCCCCCGCCAGGTCTTCCTGATCACGCAAAATTAAACCCAGGTAATATCGGGCAGTCGAGGCATCTGATGGGTTGAGGGCGATATAACGGTCAAATGCGGAGAGGGCGACGCCATATTGACCGGCGTTATAATCCACTAACCCGCGCTGGAGCTCACTGATGGGATATCCGGAATTGACCAGCTCCACCAAAGACAGAAAAGCGAAATACGAGTAAGGGTAGTTGTAAACCGCATCCACATAAGCGTTGTTGGCTTGCTCAAGCTGGCCTTGAGCTGCGAACATCTGGCCCCTGGCATAGTCCACCTGGGCTTTGATATCTTGAGAAGTGGTGCGATTGAAAATGTCGTCATACACCACTCCAGCGGTTGTGTAATCTCCCAGGATGGAGTAAGTTTGGGCCAGCTTTAGCTCCAAGGCGTAGTTCGTCGGCAGGCGTGCAGATTGGACAGCAACAATATATGCGTCCAAAGCCGAGCTATAATCTCCGGCTGCAGTGTAGGCATCTCCGCGGCGCTCGTTGATAAAAGCATCCAGGATGCCTGGACGGATGGTGAGGTAGCTGGCAAATGCGTCGGAAGCTTCCGCAAATCGGTCAAGCTGCAGGTATGTCTCGCCGAGGAAATACCACGCATCTGCGGCCTGGGGAGAACCTGGATAGCCATCGGTTACCGCCCTCAAATTACTCAACGCGTTGGGGAAGTCGTCCTTCAGGTAGTAGACGCGGCCCAAGCCGAGCAGTGCGGTAGCCTGGTTGGCAGCGTCGTTTGAGCTGGCTTTGGCGCTAGAGTATTCAGCCAGGGCAGTATCGTAATCTCCATTGAACAAGGCGTGGTCTGCCGTTGCCACGCGTGCTTCAGGGGCAGGTGTGGGCGTGAAGGTTGGGCTGGGGGTGGTAGAGGGCAGTGGAGCGGGTTGCACCGTTGACGTGGATTGTATAGCCTGGGTTGATTGGGGAGATTGGCTTGCAGGCGTCTTGCCTGAGAATGAACAGGCCTGGATTACCAGGATGGTCACCAGCAGGGTTATGAGCAGTTTCTTCATGGAAGCGACTATACCCGGGAGGGAGAGACGTGTCAAGGAAGTGTTTACAGGAGTATTCTCGTCCTGTATAATGACAGACCAGTCGATTGATCACCAGGAGTTACTTATGAAAGCCAGAATTCTTGACCCGCAGGTACAAGCCTATAGCGACATCGGCGTAAATAGCGTCTCCATCGCAATCTTGAAGGAAGGGATGGAGATCGAATTTGGTGCCCCGGTAAAGAAAGCGGGCAAGGTCTGGGTACCCATCATATTATCTACCGGGCAAAAGGCTTTCATCTCTGGCAATACGCGTCTGTTCATTATACGTGAAGGCACCTTGACGCAGGAGAAGGTGGACCTTTATAGCGAACCGTCCTCCGATTCGTCCATCCAGCAAACACTTACCCGCAATGCCAAGTTTTCCAGACAGCAAGTCATCAAAGGGGGCAACCAGGATTGGGTCCGCATCAAGCTTGAGAATGGAAATGAAGGCTTTATCGATGGTGAGACGCGCATCCGCCTGGTGCAGCCAAAGACCAAGGCGTTGGGGAAGAAGAATATCATGACTGGAGTGATGTGGCTTTTGGTGGGGGTGGTCATTAATTTTCCAGGGTTCTCCGCCAGCTCTGCCAGCACATTCACATGGATTGGTTACGGGGCTATCCTGTTTGGAGCAGGGATGTTGATCTATGGCCTGGTGCAATACTTTACTGCCCCAATCTAAGCCCGTGCAGCGGATGGGTTTGATGACAGATGGATAGGTCGCATAGGCCGGATCTAGGGTAAATAATGCAATTGACCACACCCCGATTACTATTGAGAGATTTCATTGAGGCAGATTTTCCTGCCTTGCTCGAGATCGATTCCAGGCCTGAAATGCATGCTTATGAAAGAGAGCTGCCAGGCAAGGAGGATACACGCCGGGCGATCGACGACTATATCAGGGATCAAGCGGAACAGCCACGCACGAGCTACCGCCTGGCGATCAGTATCCAGCCCGATCCATCTGCCAGGGGGATCATCAAGCTCTCCAGGCAGTGGGCGGCGATCCGCGAATGGGAAGTGGGTTGGGCGGTGCATCCGGCTGCGTGGGGCAGGGGCATTGCAACTGAAGCTGCATGGCACCTGATGGATTGGGGCTTCCACGAGCTCAACATCCATCGTATCGTGGCATTCTGCCATACGGGCAACGCAGCTTCAATCCGTGTGATGGAGAAATTGGGCATGCAGCGTGATGGTAAACTGCGCGAAACGCGCTGGCTGGATGCGAAATGGAATGACGAATACGTGTACTCAGTGCTGGAACGGGAGTGGAAAAGCTAAACCAACCCTGATTGGGTTTTCGAGCCTGCCAGGGTTGACTGGAGCTCGATTTCTACTTGCTTAGAGACGGGCATACGGTTATAATGTGTGCCTACAAAAAAGGGCGCGTAGCTCAGTTGGTCAGAGCGCACGGTTCACATCCGTGAGGTTCGGAGGTTCGAGCCCTCTCGCGCCCACTCCAGTACATACGAAGGAATATGCTAACCAGGCCTCCCAAAATCATTGGGAGGCTAGTTTCTATTATTGCGCAGGGATTCCAGAGCCCGCTCAGCTGCCCAGGGGACAGTGGCGGTAGGCTCGAGGTCTTCCAGTGCCTGATAGACCTTGTCTTCGGCGGGCGTCAAGCTGCCACTGTCCTTTAAGACATGCAGGATATGGTGGGCGCTCTGGCGCAGCCAGGTAGAATCTGAGGCAGCCATGAGAGCTTCCAGGATCGCAGGCACCGCCTGGCGCTTGAATCCGACCAGCGCATTGGAAGCTGCCCATCGTACCCCGGCATGCTCATTCTTGAGCTGTTCAACTAGGATCGGGATGGTATTGACATTCTGGATGCCTTCCAGCACCTTGATGATTTCCCAACGTAGCGATGTATCTGCATCTGATAGGGCCTGTAAAAGCTCAGGGATGGCTGGCCCACCCAGGCAGGTCAGGATCTCACGGGCACGCAGCCGGGTATATCCATTCGGGTCTTCCAATTTTGTGATCAAGGTACTGATCGAGTAAGAGGGCAGATCTTCCTGACAATCTGTCACCCTGTTGATTTGACTGATGATTGGGCTGTTCATTTTTATCAACTCCTCAGCTCATATAATATCGATAAGTTCACATATGTTAAGATGGATAATGTACTATATAAGATACAAATTATCCTAATATATTAATCCATTACACAGGCATTGTCAAGTTATGCCTGGATTAAGCCAAATATTATGATTTAGGTGAAATCGGAGGCGTTATTTTAGTTTTATCGGGTAGAAAACACCGATCTGTGAAGTAGTAGGCACCGGGAAGATACCTTCCAGGGTTGAGTTGACATCCTGGATGGACAGGAATGCGCGCGGATGGGTTTCGTGGATGATGGTTAAAACCTCACTGAGGTTCCGGCGCCGGACGATGGTGTAGATCAAAGTGACAGCGCCGTTCGCGCCTGTCCCATCCACCGAGGTCACCCCGTAACCGGCAACACGCAAATGGGTGATCAATTGGGTAGCATGGTCCTGGACAATGGTAAGCACCACCTGGGTACCCAGGGCGAGGCGCGATTCGATATACATGCCCACATAATTTCCGGCGGCAAAACCAGCAGCATAGGCCAGGTAAGCTAGGATGTTATTGGCGTGGCTGACAATCTGTGAAACGATCGTAATCCAGATGAAGACTTCAAAAAAGCCCAACACGGGAGCGATATTCTTCTTTCCCCTCGAAACGAAGATGATCCGCAATGTGCCCAGGGTAACATCCATGACCCTGGCCAAAAACACCATCAAGGGAATGACCAGGTATATATAGTAATTGGTATCTGAAAAATTCATCGCTGAGCTCCTCACTTATACCGACAAAGCTGGGTAAACCAAGGCTAATTATTAATCGTTACAGACAGCCATCGATTGAGAAAAACCTACAATCGATGGCTGAGTTATACCAGAAAATATCATGATATTCAGTGCTTGATACAAATTGATCGCCGGAGTTACCCAGGCCTGGGTTCGTATGTGGTTTCAACTGGCCTGGAAAGCTTGTCCACGCATACGCTCTCCGTGATGAGCACCAACACATCGCCGGGTCTGATAATCCTCTCTCCGTGGGGAACTAATATCAAGCCTTATCTGTGTATAGAAGCCATCAAGCAAAAAACATTGATTAACTCAGCTTACCATCCACCTGAGCGTCGATTAATAGATGTTTGACATCCGGAATTGCCTCGCGCTCACATAGCAGTGTGATCACATCGCGGGCATCCAGGATCGTATCACCGCGTGGGATGATCACCTCGTCACCGCGCTGGATTGAGACCAGCACGACACTGCGGGGGATATCAAGCTCAGAAATTAATTTCCCGACTACCCCCGATGTTTCAGATAAGGTAACTTCTATGAATTGCGTGCGGGATTCCGTTTTACCTGGCTGAGCAGCGTAACCTTCACTCAGCTGTGCGTCCACCTCATTGACTAGCTGGTCGAAGGCTTCATCCGAGATAACGCTGTCATGACGCAGACTGAGCAAGGCAGCACGCTGGGCGCGCAATAGCTCACGCCAGCCGGTTTCCAGCTCCTGAGCTTCAAGGATGGGATCTGCCAATAGCAAGCCGCGCACCTTTCCGGCTAAGCTATTGGCCTGCTCGGTGAGGCCGCGTTTCAGCCTGTCCCAGGTATGGCTTGAAAGCATCCCGTCATTGTGGAGGCGGTCGAGGCGTAAGTCGGCGCTCCGCAAAGCGGTGAGGCGGGCATGGTTCAGCTCATATTCCAGCTGGGCATCGTTGCGGGTGATGATCTTCAAGCGCTTTACTAGGGGAGCCATCGTGGTGCTCTGGACCAGTAGGGTAAATAAGACGACTCCAAAGGTCATGGCCTGGAGCAGGTCAGCTTGAGCACCCAGAGCCGCTGGCAGGCTGAGTGCAAGTGCCAGGCAGATGGCGCCCCGCAGGTCACCCCAATTGAGGATATGCTGCCAGCTGAGCGGGATTGGTTCGCCGACACGCTTGCCAACCCAGCACAATCCATATACGACGATACAGCGTGCCACAAAGACACCCAGGATCGCCCATGCGATAGGCTGCCAGGCACCGAGCAGGGCGTTGATGTTGACCTGGAGCCCGATCAACAGAAAGAGGATTGAGTTGCTTAAAAACGCTATATACTCCCAAAAATTGAAAATTATGATGCGGCTGGTAGGGCTCATGGAGTGCTGGCTGGTATTGCCAGTGATCAAGCCAGCTGTCAAAACAGCCAGTATCCCACTTAATCCCAGCCGGTCTGCCAGCAGATAGGAGCCAAACGCCAGGACAGTCGTCAAGGTTGTCTCAATCAGGTAATTGTCGACCCTGGCGATGACCTGGGCGATCAACCAGCCGACTACCAGCCCAACGGCGATCCCACCAACAGAAATAACCACGAAATTACCAATGCTTGACATCAGGTTGACCTTGCTGGTCAAAACTACCGTCAGCATGAGGTTGAAAAGGACCACAGCGGTGGCATCATTAAACAGGCTTTCGCCTTCGATCAGGATGGCCAGGCGCTTGGGTACCCCAAGCGTGCGGAATAACGCCACCACGGCCACCGGGTCAGTGGCAGAAATCAATGCTCCAAAGAGCAGGGCGAAGGGGAGACTCAGGCTGATCCCGAAGACCAGTATGATACCCACTATGAACATCGTGATGATCACCCCTGGCACGGCAAGCAGCAGGATGGCGGGAAGATTTCGGCGGAGCTCCTGAATATTCAGGTGAAAAGCAGCTTCGAAGATCAAAGGCGGGACGAGTAGGGCCAGGATAAGCTGGGGGGTGAGCTCAAACTTGAGCGTGGTCTGGAAAGTAATGATCAATCCGACGACCACCAGCGCCACCGTGTAAGGTATGCGGAGGCGCCTGACGGCAATGGCGACGATAGACACGATGATTAGAAGCTCAATAATGATGGTTTCGGTGGATAAGAACTGATCCATGGTTTTCCTGGTTCTGTGAACAGCTCATGAATTGATCGGAGAAATAAGTAATGCGTTATGTGACATCTTACCCTAAATCGAATTAGCAGGCAAGCAAGAGCGATGAACGCATCACCAATGGATATCGGAAAATATTTTCTTTGTGCTGATAGCGAAAACATACATCCTATTGAGAAGCAAGAGTGATCGATACCAAAGAGATCGTACTCGCTGCCAGGAACTTCTCGTTTTAATGATAGATCGAGAGAACTATCTTCATCAACCATCAATCTCAAAATTTATTGTTGTCAAATATTAATCAAAATAGTGATTAAAACCAAGAACCATCATTCCCGATGGATGATGTTGGTAATTTTTTCGAGGATTGCACTCCAGATAGAAGTGGGACGGTGGACAATCAATCCGATTCTTCAACACAAGAAGAATAATCTCACGGTTTTTTCTCCAGCCTCGTGCGTATCCAGCTTTTCAAATTGGGTCAGGCATCCCGCTGTTGATCATTTTAGGAGGCATGATCTACGGTTTATATCTGACGCAAGTCAGGCTACCTTATTTAGGTCGAGCCGCGTATGTAACAAACGAGAGGGGTTGCTGATGAGTGGATTCCACTTGCACAAGGTACTGAAGGCTTGGTGGCGCTGGCACTCAGCAGGCTGATCACAGACATGCGGGGAGTCCCTACGCCACCATCTTATCGGGGAGTGGAAGATGCATCAATAGGAAACGTCAGGGGGGTGGACGATGTTACCATGCGTAGGCTGGCCAAGTATTTTTGGATACCGATCATGCCTGGCAATCCCAGCTGGCTTGGTCCAGACAAACAGCCAGGATCTGCATGTCAGCGCAGTCATCTTGGCATTAATGCCTTCGTGAACAACCTTGATCATCCAAGTGGGGTTTTCGTAACCTCAAAGCTGTTAGTTCAGGCGGGGAATCCACTAATCACAAAAAGTACGAATGACCTCGCCGACCTGGTCGCGCGGATGGAGAGTGGTGGGGTGAAGGCGTTATTACTCCACAGGGTCAATCCTAATCAGCAGATGCTGCTGAGGGGTATAAAAAATATCCTCACCTAACAGCAGATTGCTGATTTGATCGCCGCATGGTGATGAAAGCATACCTCCTGGAGAAACTATGCGGAGCACGGTAACTGAAGCTGTTCAGGCAACCGTGCTCCGATGGATAACAACTTTTTTGATAATTGTCTAACGTAATATGACAGGAACAAATATGAGGTTTTTCCCCACCTGCAGCTTGACCTCTGCCGGGGTTGAATTAAGCTGCCCATCGCTCACGAGAAAAGTAAAGCTATCCTCACCGGTAAAGCCTTTATTTGGGGTGTAAAGGAAATTTGGCCCGATCCCATTCAAGCTACCGTATACAGGTGGTACGATGATCTGGTAAGTAAGCGTGTCACCCTCGACGTCGGTACCGCTCAAGGTGATAAATGTCGATCCGTTTTGGCCAATATGAATGGATTGGGGATTTGCGAGGGGTGCATCATTAACAGGCGTCACCTGGAGGCTGACCTGTGCAGGATCGGAGGTGAAAATCCCATCGCTAACTGTGAAGGAAAAGCTGTCGGGACCTGAATAATTCAATGTAGGGGTATACACTAGGTCAGGTGCTTCGCCTCCTAATAAACCATGCGTGGGTGTGGTCACCAGTGTGTAGGTGAGGGTATCGCCATCCGGGTCAATCCCCGATAAGACAATTGCCGTAGGTGTGTCCTCTGGAAGCGTCACCGATTGCGGTGTGGCTTGAGGCGGGTCGATGGTCGGGGTCACATCGATGGTAACCAGCCCAGGCTCAGAATATACCTGGCCATCAAATACCTGGAAGGTGAAACCATCGGTGCCAAAGAAATTTACAGATGGGGTGTAGGTCAGGTTGGGGAGCGATCCGCTCAGGCTTCCATGGGATGGATTGGAGAGGATCACGAATGAGATGGGGGCTCCTTCTGGGTCGGAGCCGGTCAGGGTCAGAGCGACGGGAGTTTCTTCGGGGGTAGAAAGTGTTTGTGGGTTCGCTACTGGAGCCTGGTTGACAGTGGTAGACAATATGGCTACGTTGTCGATTGCAGCTTCCACCAGGCTATCTCCTGCCTGGTCAGCTGCCTGGATCAACAGGTGGACTGTTTGGCCGGCAAAAGAATTGAGGCTTACGTTTTCGATTGCCCAGGTAGCATCGTCATCATTAGCAGCCCCGCGTTCTTCAAAAACGATGGAAGTCTCTTCACCAACTACCATGACCCTCAAAAAATCCGCGTTGGATGAATTTGTCGCATGAGCGAGGTAATAACGGAAGGACAGAAAAAGGTCACTGCCGGTGGGCAAGTTGATGTCAGGGGAACGCGTGGAAGTCACCCCACCATCGATATCATTACTGTTGTAATTCGCACCAGCCAGGCGGCCCGTGACCAGATCGTTCACCCCGCTGGGGGTGGTGCCCAGCTGTTTTGGCCCCGAGTAATAAGTAGCCTCAGGGATACCCCGTTCCCATAAGCCAGAGGTAGCCGTATCGGTCCCATCCGGGTTGGTGATCCAACCCTGTTCGGATTCGAAATCATCCTGCCAGACTGGCGTGCCGGGTGGTGGTCCGATGACCGTATAAGTATAAGCTTGGCTGGCTTCATTGCCAGCAAAATCCCTGACTGTCACTAATATCGTATGGTCACCACCTATCCAGGGGAATTCGAATTGCGAATCGGGGATGAAACCCAGGTCGATGTAGTATTCACGGCATTCATAATCTCCACAAGTAGGGGGGACGACATAAAAGTCATCCAGATAGGCGGTATCATCCGCACCACCCGGGAGGGTATCGAATCGCCAGGTAGTATGAACCGGCCCACCATCCACGGAAAAAGTGATATCCCAGGGCGGCAGGTAGTACACATCGTCGAGTATAAGGTCGCGCGCACGAACGTAGAGGCTGTAATCCCCTTCAATTTCATTGCCGTTAACAATCTGACCGTTCTGCAGCAAGCCTACAGCCTGGATCTCCGGGCCGACGCTATCGGACAGGGGGGTGTGGAACTCAAAGCCATTCACATACGCCCCTCCGGCAGCCAGGATATTCAGGTGGATGTGGTTGAACTGCTTTCCGAATGACCAGACCGGCCACTCGATGATATTGCCAATATGCGTATCCGGAGGGATGTACCCGGCATTGGGGTCGGCCTGCCATTCGTGCCACTTATCCCATATGAGCTGAGGGATGGTGTTCTCCTGAATGTGATGGTACTGCCAGATGTAGCCATCCGGGTCGAGGATCGCCACTTCCCAATACAGATCCCAGCCGGGTTGATAGTTTTCGATATTGATGACCTGCCCTCCCGAGCGGTTGTACACCTCGGTTCCATAGGTTTTCATCATGTCCATACCATGGTGGAAGTAAGGAGTACCCCCATAATTTTGGTAAGACTGCATACTCCATCCGATGGAATCGAGGTCGAACGGCCAGGCATACACACCATGGCTGGTCGTGAGGGTCGGGTCACCGGTAGCCAGGCGTAAATAGGCAGGATGCCAGCTCTGCTCGATCTGCTCTTCAACCTGCGGATTGGCCTGGGCTGTTGCAGCGGTTGGAGTTTGAGGGGTTTTACCAAGGGCAAAAAAGAGGAATGTGACGAGCAATACCATTAAAAACCGACGCCACAGGACCACACCCCTTGGCGATGTTGTAATCATGTTGTACATGGATGTCTCCTTTTGACGGATGTTGATTTACTATCTACGAGCTGGGAATGAACGGAATATATCACGACTGTCATCGAGCGTCAACAAGCCTAGGCTTTGCCAACCCGGATAAAAAAACCTGGCTATGCTTATGCATAACCAGGTTGGTTGTCCGAGAAAATAATTTATCTCATTGGCCAAAAAGCAGGCACGAAGATATGCAACAGGGTATCACCGATCAAACCAAGGATAAACAAGCCCCCAAAAAGGCGATTATGGTTGAAAGTAAAGGCCGAGAAATAAGTGGGCCAGAAAGGGAAGCCTGGTGGCGCAGCTTCGGGACGTGGCTTGGACAAGATCCTGATCGCCAGGATCAGGCGGCTGATAGCGAAAAAGATGATCAGCATGATAGGGGTGAAGTAACGCGGAACGAAAATCAGGTACAACACTACTACGTAGAGGAGGATCAACACGCCGATATTCAGATAACGAGCCGCAGTCTCACCGATCCTGACCGGCAGGGTACCGACGCCTTTCTTTGCATCATCCTTCATCTTATCGATATGCTTTCCCACATTAATACTGGCTACGCTCAAACCGAAAGGGACACCAGCCAGCACCACGTACCAAATATTAGCGAGGTTACCGTTGTGCCCAATGGCCAGGACGAGGTATACGCCAGCGACCATGATCGGACCCCAAATAAGGAAGATGGCTAGCTCACCAACGCCATAGTATTTTAGTGGGTAGGTATAAAATAACAGCACCAGGGCGCCGAAGGCGAAGAATCCGATCACGATGGGATCGAAATGGGTATAGAAGAGGGCGAAGACACCCGAAAGAAAGGCGATCACACCGCTCACCATGAACCAGCGCAGCTGCTGGGGTTTTGTCCAGAAGCCTTGAACCAGGGGGTGAACTCCGTATTGGGTACGGAAGTAGTTGTCTTTATCCACCCCTCGGCTGTAGTCGGTGTAGTCATTTAGCAGGTTGTTGGTTCCATGGGCGATGAATAGGCCCAATGTCATGATCAACCAGGGCAAGAACGAGAAATAATCATCGCGCAATGCCAACAAGCCTGCGATCACACAGGTATATACAGTTACCAGGGTGACCCCAGAACGTGTGGCAATCAGCCATTTTGAGATGATATCCAGCTTGTCCCACTCATCCTTGCTGTCCATCTTGACCAGGGACCAAATCGCTGTCTTCCACATCGAAAAGTTAATGTTCATGACGAGACCTCCTTATGATCAGGGTGACCATGCACCACTTACCCACCAATAAGGATAATGATAATAATGAACAACAGACAGAATTATACCGAAGTATATAGCAAAGTTGCAGTTAGTTAAATTGACTGTTGATTAATTCGCCATGAGATTTTTTACTGGTGGTCGATAGGTTGTATCTGCCACTGAATTTTCCGCATTGCCAAAGGCAGATATTTAACGGGACGAGCTGTTGTCGAACTTTTTTTATCTTTAAGAAGTACTGATCAATTACCGGTCAGACATGGAAATAATGAGAACTGATGATTAAGCACAGTTATAATTCTGGATCATGGATGCTAAAGTCGATAATAGCACCCCGGTGACCCGCTACCTGGACGAAAGGGGTATCCCTTACAGGTTTTTCCGCCATCCGGGTGAAGTGCACTCATTGGTACAGGCAGCCCGTGAACGCGGCCAGCGACCCGAGCAGATCATCCGCTCGATTGTTTTCCGCCTTTCCCGTGGAGGCTTTGTCATGGTTTTAGTGGCGGGAGATTACCAGGTATCCTGGCAGGCTTTACGGAAGCACCTGGGGGCATCGCGCATCAGCATGGCCTCGGAGGCGGAGGTTAGCGAGGTCACGGGCTACCCATTGGGAGCCGTCTCTCCCATTGGATCCAGGCAACCGATACGCATCCTGGTTGATCGACGTGTGTACCTCGAAAATGAGATATCGATTGGCTCGGGGGTGCGGTTTACCACGGTCATCATGTGGCAGGCGGATTTTCAACGAGCCATTGGGCAAGTGGAAGCAGGCGATTTTGCCAGTATATCTGAATAAGCCGGCGTGTTTGCAATTCAATCGCTTATGGATTGTAAAAAGTTGTATCATCTGCTAGACTATCTTCATTCGAATACAGAGTCTTGTTATAAAATACAGATAATCAAAAAACCTTAAGCACAATATCTGCATTTTGTACCAGGATATCGGTTTGACCTAAGCCATCTCATCCGATCCCATGGGGAGGATACATGCTCAACAAAATCCTATCAGGAACCAGATATTTCTTCATCATCGCAGTCCTATGCAGCTTTATTGCGGCGGTTGCCCTGTCCATTCTGGCGACCATCGAAACGTTCCAATTGGTGATCAGTGCATTTTCGATGAATCTGGATGCCAAAGATGTAAAGTTAATGGCAGTGGTATTTATTGAGGTGATCGACATACTTTTATTGGCAACAGTCTTCTATGTAACCGCATTAGGTTTATACGAGCTCTTTATCGACGAAAACTTACCGACCCCAGCATGGCTTCATATAACGAACCTGGATGATCTGAAATCAAAACTGCTCAGTGTCGTGGTGGTTATCTTAGCTGTCACTTTTTTAGCCCAGGTGGTAAATTGGGATGGGGAACGCAACTTGCTGATCTCCGGGGTTGCCATCTCCTCCGTGATCTTTGCCATTGCGTTTTTCCTGGGTTGGAAGCCGAAGCGGGAATAGAGCCAACCTGGGACCTGTGCGGGTTGAGCATGATTCTTGCAACAAGCTAAATGGATCATAAACGGAGATCGGAGGAATCACACTCATGGAAATCATTGCTCCAATTTTGAACGTGGTTTTTGGGATCGTCCTGCTGGCCACAGGGAATAAGCTATACTGGCTCTTGGTAGGTGTGGTAGGATTTTTCTTTGGATTAGCCCTGGCTACCAATTATCTGACATTTGACCCACCCTGGTTGATTTATATTGTTGCCCTGGTTGCTGGTATTGTTGGTGCCGTGCTCGGCATTTTTCTGCAAAAGTTTGCAATTGCGCTGGTTGGATTTATCGTGGGGGGGTATGGCGCTCTGTACGTCGCAGGCTTGTTCGGTTTCAAGGACCAACCCTTTAGCTGGATGGCGTTCATCGTCGGTGGGATCATAGGACTTTTCCTGGTGGCCAGTGTATTCGATTGGGCACTGTATATCCTGTCATCATGGGCCGGGGCAACCCTCATCACCCGCACCGTGACTGGTGGAATTGGGATGGAAGAATCCCTTGGCCTGGTGATTTTCTTTGTTCTGTTTATCTTGGGGATCATTCTGCAGGCTGGGCTTTTCAAGGATAAGCCCAAGACCGTATCGGTCGAGGTGAAGCCCGAAGCGCTTCCACCTAAAAAGGTTGATTAGGATCACTAGATAGCCATTTGTGTTTAGATATGGAAATCCGAGCGGTTTTGTGTACCTTGGCACAGCACAGAACCGCTTGTTTTATATGGTAGGGGATGACGAATAAGGCTAAATCGATAACACCATAATCGATTGAGCAAACGATCCGTTAAGGCTCATAGAAATCAAAAAGGCTCCGACCCTGTCAATTGGGTTGGAGCCTTTATTCTGCCTGATAAATACTTATCGATCAATCATCGAATGATTGAGTACTTTTCGTAATCAGACACCTATCCTATTATATTTAATTTCCGCGAGAGAATTAACCCCAACTGCGAACTGGCATAAGAGTTGATCAGTGGCCAGTAGTGGATGACAAATGTCGCCAGGAGCACCAGGCAAAGCAGGATGACAATGGCTATTAAAATCCGGCGGCGTATTACACCTGGAGCTGCTTTCGTTTTGGCTTTAGGCTTTTTTCCCTGGCTGGAATCCGCGTTTGTTTCCAGAATCGTCAAATCAGCCGAGGCTTCATCAAGTGCAGCTGGGTTAAGGTTGCTGCCACAGTAGCCGCAATATCGGGCTTCTGCACGGACCGGCCGCAAGCAATTGGGGCAAATGGTGGGCATGTTTTCTCTCCTCGAGGTGCTTCAGTTACTAGCAATCAAGACAAGCAAATCATAACACGGGATGCTCATGGACCTAGAAAAATGGATATCTTCAAGGTGGAACTCCAGATTGTTTTTTTCAAGGCCTGGTAACCGAAAAGTTATCAAACAGGATATCGGTCCCAGGGATATCATAGGTACCGGCTAATAAGCCGACATTGCCTTGCTCGAAGGTACTATCAACTTGCTGGTCGACGAGCTGGCCATTCACATACAGGCTGAGTTCATCACCCGCGCACACCAGGCGAATCTGGTTGGTTGCTGAACCCTGGTTTATCGTAGCGCTGGATTGCAGCTCTGAATTTCCGAGCTGTTCAGATGATGCATCGACTACCTTCATAATCCCGTAATACCCATCGCTGCTGACCAACCCATAGTAGAAATTATCGACATCCTGGTACCTGCAGATGACGCCAAAATCGTTATCATCCGGTCCGCCATTCTTTGTCGCATCGACCTCGATACTCACATCAGCGTAGGATTGGCCGCTGGGGTTAGCCCAGCTATCCGACATATCCGTATAGACAACAATGCGGTAGCCGCCATTATAGTAGTCAGTGTAATAATCTGACTCATCCACCCTGTCCCAGCCTGATTTCAGGATCGGAAAAATCGTCGAAAAAGATCAGGTTGGGATCGGGCGTGGCTGGGCTGTCTTCAACAGGGATGTCTAAGGATGGGTTAAGTGTGGCAAGGCTAACAGGCTCCAGCGTAGATAATATTGTGCTGGGCGTCAACAAGAAATCGGGAATATTACCCACAAGCTGGGAAGCGACTAATACACCTACTCCACAGCAAAGGAATATTATGACTGCCCCAACACACCCAACAACCCACCAAATCTTGTTCCCATAGATCCCGCGTGGCTTTTGCGGGGTGATCAGGGTGGGGGCAGGTGGCAGGACTTCTGGTGGCTCAGGCGGCTCAACGATATTCTCTTCAGGCACCGTGAACAATGGCTCGGTTGCTGACGATTCTTCTTTTATCACCAGGGGTGCCCCACAATAATTACAAATAACAGCCTCGTCGGGATTTTCTTTTGCACAATAAGAGCAGATCATAAACACCTTTCCATGATTAGTTATAGTCGATCAATCAGCCTAAGTTTACATATTCGTTATCTAGATGTCACGGCTGGGTCCATGGGACATGTAACCCAATTGGTATAACCGTGCTTCTCCACACCATAAACACGGGCATGTGACGGCTCGGAACAGCCCGGTTCATCTGTTACCACAACTATGGTTTCCCAGGAGCCGATCGGGGTAAAGACCAATTGCCCGCCCTGACATAGCCAGGCTTCGACGAGATAGGGATATTGCTCACTGTCGTCACCAGCCCGTAAGTAGAGGGGATTCCAAGAGATGGTTACCGAATTTCCATCGCGCACAGAAGCTACACCGGTCAGGGGTCCATAATACGGTGATTGCGGAAGGGGTAGGGGAGCCGGCGCCAGGCTCAACACATCTCCATGAATGTCCATCAAACTGGCCTTGAGCCAGCATGGATTATTGCCGCCAATCGCTTGAACCAGGATCCACGAACCAGTTTCATTCCGCCCGATTACCTCTAAATTATTGCCTGGATAGAGGCCATATTTATACAAATAAGCCGCCCCCGGTCCGTAACGGCAATTCGATTGCTCAAGTACGGTTCCTCTCAGGATGGCATAGGTGGGAATAACTGTGGGTGTATAAGAAGGAGAAGCAGTCGGGCTGGATGTCACCGTCGGTAAAGGCATCGTGTTGGTTGGGACAGCCCGGGGTGTGCTAGAGGATGCTAGTACCTTGGTTGTAGCTGTGAAGGTGGGCGAAGGCATCCGAATTTGGGTCGGAGTAACCTCAGTGGAAATAAACATCACAACCTTATCCGTGGCCGTGGCAATATTTTGGCTTTCGGGCGAAAGCGCACATGCCGAACTGGCCATGATCACCAGGCTGGTCAGGAGGATGCACCGAATCACTTTCCATAAAATGTCCATCAAAAACGTTCTCACAGTGAGCTAATACGACAACACCTCAAGTACAACGACCGAAATATTATCCTCGCCACCGCGGGCGAGGGCTTCTTCGGTCAGCTGGTCGCAGGCTGCCTGGGCCGAGGGGGCGTCGAGTACGATCTGTTGGATTTTCTGATCTTCGACCAGGTTGTTCAACCCATCAGAGCAGAGAAGCAACCTGTCGCCTGGGAATATTTGCTGGAAGAAATAATCAGCTTCTAATTCAAGCTTTTCGCCCAGACTGCGGTAAATTACATTGCGCTGCGGGTGACCCCGAGCTTCTTCCTGGCTGATCTTGCCGATCGAGACCAGGTGCTGGACGAGAGAGTGATCAGTTGAAAGCTGCTTAATATTAGCCTGATTGATCAGATAGACCCGGCTATCGCCAATATGCCCAAAATACGCCTGGCTGCCGACGATCAGCCCCAACACCAGAGTGGATCCCATGTCGTTATTGGCTTCTTTGCGCGCTTCGAAGACAGCCTGGTTGGCAGATTCGACGGCGCGTTTTACCCAATCACCAAATTCCTCGTAGGATGGATTCTGTAGGGCTACCAATTCGAAGGCACCAATCTGAGCGATCGCTTCGATCACCTTGTTGCTGGCAAGCTCACCTGAGGCATGCCCACCCATGCCGTCGGCCACAGCCACCAGGCAGATCGGCTGGATGATGCCCTGGCTCATGCGGCTGAGATCCATGCACAATAGGCTATCCTCATTATTTTTGCGAACCTTTCCAGGGTGTGATCGCCTGCCGAGCTGGTAATCAAGGTTTAAGCGGTTAGCCCCACTTGCCTTCGCCTGGGTAAGGAGCCGGGCAAATTCAACCCCACTGCTAAAACCTTCGCCGACGAGCGCTTTCTGGAACAGGTCGTTCAGCGATGCCGGCAGGTAGGGATCAAGACTGTAGTTGGTCTTGCCAGTCATCCAGTAATACATCGCCAGCGCCAGCTGGCGGAGATTGTTGATCTTTTCCCTGTCTGTCAACAGTGGAAGTATGCGGGTGTTGCTAAAATTCCTCCAGACCGGTTTACCATCAGCTATACCAATACTGGACTGGTCTAGCTCTTCACCAAGTGCTAAACCTTTTGCCTGCATGTAATCCAGTGCCTGTGCCAGCTGGATACCCCAATCCATGACATCGGGCACCTCCGTTTGGAATGGTAAATCGTTTGAAACCGGGGTGATCAAACAATAGCGGGTGCTGGAATTGAACTCTTCTTGAAAAGCAGCCACGGGTGGATGGATATTGGGATGGATCAAATGCAGTTCGATCACGTGCGGAATATAGGAGAATTTATCTGAATCGCATTCCTTCAGAAGAAGCGTTGGAGGCTGAGGATTAAGCGGTTGACCGCACCGAATGCAGTACTTTTCCGCCTCAGTGCCAACCGGGACGTGCACCGTCTGGCAGTCGGGGTTAGAGCAGATCCTCACAATGGGATTCTCATCCTTAAGGAGCTCTTTAACAGCGTAATGGTTCTCGTGTTCATTCTGGAACACCAGCGACTCGGACTGGAAACGCTCATTGAAGGTGGTGCCGTTGGGGCGCTTGGAGAATCCTGGTAATCCGACCAGCGGTTCAATAGGAGGGGGCTTCGCAGGTTGCTCGGGCGGTAACGTGACCGAGGGGACTTCGACTGGTTTTACCGGAGCCGGTTTGGAAAATAAAATCGTGCCACACCTGACACAAAATGCTGCTTCAGGTCGGTTTTCAGCTTTGCACTTCGGGCAGATCACCATATGCTTCTCCTTACCAGCACAGCGTTGTGAGAAATTGATTGTATCTCAGGTTCGGCGCTGCTGGTCTCATCCATAATCAACCAATATACCTTTCGCCGATCGTAAAAACGGCGAAAAAGTTAGTTGGGTAAAAGTTGAGTCTCTTCATTTATACACATTCAAGGACAACTCATGCATGCTTTGCCATTATTTCCCTAATCGCTGGGAATTATTTGCCATCTCAATCCAAGCTGATGAGCATGGCATGGATGGCTTGCTTCTGGAAACGCCACACCTTCCCAATTTTTAAGGCAGGCAGCTCTCCGCGGCGTGCCATCGACCGGATGGTTTCCGGCTGCAGCTGAAGATACGCTGCGACATCTTCCACTGTCCATAGTGGGTCATTAGGCGGAAGGGATTCTACTGTTTTCTGCTGGCTGATGCCTGTATGCATGAGGGTCAGTTCTAATGACGATAGCTCCATTTGCCACCTCATCATCCTTCCTCCAGTTGACAAAACCGAGTGGGATGCTGAATAACACGTTTGTGCCTGTTTATGCATGTATGCACTATTATGTACAGGTATGCATGAATCATACCAGAGGAAGAACAAGTTCACATTGAAATCCGAGGCAGCTTTGCAGCCAGTATAAAAAATATTGATACACACATCCAAGATAACAGGTGACATTGCGTTTCCGACAAGGTCACCGCCCTGTGATTATTAAATAAACACAACATCATCTGCACCGACTCAGTTCAATCTTCGGGGTAGATGTAAACGATGAGATGTACTGAAGCAATCAGGAATAAATACTAATACTTGGTAGCGTACAAAAATATGCCGTGGGTTTTGGTACTGAAGTAAACCAGGTTGGGAATCTTGTGGTCGAAACTGATGGAAGTAATCGTCAGGCCTGTCAATTGGTCATCTACGTAGTTCCATGATTGGCCAGCATTGGTCGAATAATATGCGCCAGAGCTCGTTCCGACCAAGATCACACCCGGATGGTTCGGATCAAAAGCGATCGCGGTTACTGCTTGATCTGCAAGACCGAGTGATGAAAAGCTACCGGCCTGGTAGCGGTAGATACCCGCATTTGTACCGGCATAGGCGACTCCACTCACTGATGGTGAAGCTGCCACAGAATAGAATTGCCCTGGTAGATAAGCCTGCTTCCAGCTATCTCCGCCATCTGTGGTGAATTTCATGCTGTTGGCAATATTCGTGGCTGCATATACCAGGTTTGGGTCATCTTTATCGACAGCAAGGCTGTATATCGTTTGACCGCCCAGCTCAGCCCCAACCCAGCTGAGCCCGCCATCAACACTTCGGTATGCACCGGCGCTGCTGGTGCCAAGATACACCCTCGTTGAATTAGATGGGGCATAAACCATGGTAAGCAGACCAGCATTGGCAAGCTGCTCAGTCTCGCCAGGTTGTGGTTGTACAGCAAATGCTTCCAACATATCCAATGTAGCGTTCGGATGATCGCTGGAATAAGCTGGTGCATTCGCGAGACTAAGAGGCAAACCGTTCCCCACTTTCACCCATCCATCCGCTGTGCTCCGATCATTCCGGTACATTCCACCCGTATCAGTAAGGGCATAAAGCACCCAGGGATTGGCCGGATCAAGCACCAGGTCGTGCACAAATTTGTCAACAAGTCCATCGTTGATCTCTATCCACGTCTGACCACGGTTGATGGATTGAAATACGCCCGCCCCATAAACACTAGAATAAATGATATATGGATCGGTCACAGAATGCTGTACTGAGGTGACATTGGCATTATTTAAACCTGGGTTACTACGTTGCCAGGATGCAGAAAAATCAACGCTTTTATAAATACCGTCGCCTAATGTACCAGCAAACTGGTTGTTGGTCGCACTTGGATTGACGGCTATCGAGTATAGTTTATCGGGCAGCAAACCTCCGTACTGCCAGTTTTTACCACCATCGAAAGTTCGTAAAACTCCATGAGAAAATGATGCGATGTATACCGTATTGGCAGAATAAGTATCGATAGCCATGCTGTAAACCATCACTCCGGGGATACCAGAGCTTACACCAGTCCACTGACCACCGCTATTGTCAGTTCGGTACACGCTATCATCATGCCAGACACCATAATACAATATGGAAGAGAACTCTGCTTGCGGGCTGATGATGATCGATCTACCTGAAAAATCGTTGATACCATGATTAATCGCCCCCCAAGTGCTGCCAGAATCATTACTCCAATATGGTCCGCTTTCATGGAAGGCAGCAAATACTTGCTCGTGCCGGTTCGGATTTAGTGCTATTGAGTAAGCCCAATCCTGGATACCTCCCACATTCTCTTTAGAGGGGGTCCACGTCTGTCCAGCATTGTTGGATTTGTAGATTATCCCACTCCATGGTGGGTAACCGTTGTTGGATTCACCTCGAGTCGCCGAATATATGATTGATGGATTCACTGGATCGACCACCAGGCTGTAAACGACCGCGGGATTTTGCATCCCAACACCCGACCAGATCCATGTACTTCCACCATTACTTGTTTTAAACACCTGGCTACGATATGTCCCTGCATAGATCGTTGAAGGATGCACTGGATCGATCGCTAGAGACATTATCTCGAGGTTGCTTATCCCAGCATTTGCTGAGTACCATGTTTTTCCCCCATCCACACTTTTGAACACACCCGATCCGAATGTCCCGGCATAAATGATCCTTGAATTGGTCGGGTCCACCACAATCGTAGTGACCGTCCCACCATAAGGACCAATCCAACCTGACATGATCGTAATTAACGATTGGTAAAAATGATATGTTAGCAGGAGCTTGCCCCACCGTATTATTCTGCCTCCCAAAGCTGAAAACGAGTGCGACGAAGATGGCAATGATTAAATACTTGAGCTTGGTTGGCATAGAAGCCTATTATATACGCAAAATCGTAATTGTTCGTTATACTAAGTGAGAATTACAAAATAACCAAGAGAGAGCAGGTCGAATGGCTAAACATATTTTGATCGTTGATGACGATGCCTTGATGAGGCGTAGCCTGGCTTTCAATTTAGAACAGGTTGGTTTTCGGGCCAGTACAGCTGAGAGCGCAGAAACTGCCCTGGCACAGGTCCGGCTCGACAGGCCTGATCTGGTTTTGTTGGATATCAGCCTGCCAGTCATGGATGGACTGGACGCCATGCGCCAGTTTAAAAGCCAATTTGACCTGCCTGTGATCTTTGTCACCGCTCGGCGACGAGAGCTGGACGAAGCCCTGGGACTGGAGCTCGGGGGAGACGATTATATTACCAAGCCGTTCGATTTTAACGTCCTGGTTGCCCACATTAAAGCTGTGCTGCGCCGGTTTGACCGAACTATGTCCACACCTACCATCCCACCCGATGAGTCGGTAATCGTCGGCGGGCTGGTGGTTGATCCCAAAAGCCACCTGGTTACCCTCGAAGGAAGTGTGATTAATCTTCCGCGGCGTGAGTTTGATCTGCTGCATGCCCTGGCCCTGCAACCCGGGCACGTACTTACCGTTGATGAGCTACTCGGCACCGTGTGGGGTGCCGAGTTCATCGGCCAGCCTCAAGTTGTTTATGTACACATCCGCTGGCTAAGGGAGAAGATCGAAAAAGACCCCAATCATCCACGCCGGATCATGACTGTACGCGGGGTAGGTTACAAGCTGGTTCCGGAGGCTTTCTGATGTTCCGTTCTTTACGTTCCCGCCTGGTACTTAGCCATGCATTACCGTTGTTAATCATCATTCCCATTATCGGAGTGGCTCTTTCCAGCCTTATCCAATCCCGTGTGCTCCTGCCAAGCTTATCACGCGCGTTGATGACCAATGCAGTATTACTGGCTAATGTAACCGGAGATCAATCGCAGTTATGGTCAAACCCCAGCTACGCTGAGTATTACCTGACCCACCTGCGCCATGATATCAGTGCCCGAGTGCAATTTCTTACCCCCGGTGGGCAGCTGCTGGCATCTTCTGAACCGGCTGAAGCCCCTCTGATTGGGATGGTGCTCGATTTCGCCGGTGTTGCACAGGCACGCAGTGGCCAGGTGGCGAGCTATACCTACAACAATCTTGCTTCTGCATCCGAAATCATTGATGTTTATGTCCCTGTGCTTAATCAAAATCAACAATTGATCGGCATCCTCAGGATGTCTTATACCTATAATAACCTTTCAGCGGAATTCACCCGCTCGCGATACACGATCGTAGGGATTTTAGCAGGTGGCTTGCTGGTTGGCACAATCCTGGGATGGAGCCTGGCATTAAATCTCAGCAAACCAATCCGCGAGGTCACGCAGGCGATTAATGATCTGGCGCATGGGAACCGGCAGGCAAAGGTAGTGGAGCGGGGTCCGGAAGAGATCCAGCTCTTAGCACAGTCCTTTAATTTGCTGAATGAGCGCCTGACCAGCCTGGAAAAAGCACGTAAACAGCTGCTGGCAAACCTCGTGCACGAGCTGGGCCGCCCGCTTGGAGCTCTACGTTCTGCCATCCAGGCGTTGGCAACCGGAGCAGGGCATGACCCCCAGCTAATGGTGGATCTGACGACGGGGATGGATGATCAAGCCGCCCGCCTCCAGCATTTATTAGATGAGCTTTCCCACCTGCATGACCAGGTGCTTGGGACACTTGAGCTGGAATACCAACAGGTGAAGGTCAGTGAATGGCTGCCGGTTGTACTGCGCCCCTGGCAGGAGGCTGCCAATGATAAACATCTGTCATGGCAGACGGATATCCCTGCAGACCTGCCCGAGATATCGGCTGATCCAAACCGGCTGGCTTCGGTTGTCGAAAACCTGGTCAGTAACGCCATAAAATACACTCATACTGGAGGCGCTATAGCCGTGAGTGCGGGTGTTGAGCACGACGAATTGCTCATCAAAGTAAAGGATAATGGATATGGTATTGCGGCGGATGAACAGGAAAGGGTCTTTGAGCCATTTTACAGGGGAAACCAGGGAAGGCGCTTTAAGCAAGGCATGGGTTTAGGATTGAGTATTGCTCGTGACCTGGTTGATGCACATGGTGGCTGGATTAGTCTGCAGAGCGCCCAAGGAGAAGGCAGTACATTCACAATCCACCTGCCGCTGAATGGGACACACGAAATCCAATAAATACCAGCAAGCCTGATCATCGTTCATAAGATGGTTCCCGGCACTCTCTGTGCTGGGAATTTTTCTCACTTATCCCTGAGTCAAAACCATAATTGTAGCTGCCAGGACATACACTGGCCAATACCCAGCCTGTTTCTAACCTTCGATAACCAGAGGTCCACGTCGTGATCGGCAAGGGGAGCCGCACGTTGCTTCATAAGCTGAGCTTAAGCTATCCATAGGGGATGGATAAGGACAAATCTATGCTTCCGGCCTATGATTGGGGCTGTAGTAAATGCTACAACCTATATCGGAGGATACCATGAAAACCAAAGTTGTTAGTTTAGCAAGTATAGTCCTTATCTCAGCCATGCTCCTGTCAGCATGCGGCGGATTGGCAGGATTATCACAAACATCCAGCCAGGTAAATGTTGCCCAGGCAGCACAACAAGCAACCAATGTTTCTACCCCAGCCACAAGTGCAAGCAGTGGATCTTCGGACACCGTGAGCAACGATAGTGGAATTCAAACCAGCACGATTCCGAATTCGGATCTACTAAATGCATACCAGGCTACCCTGGAAGCTATCTACGCAAAAATCAATCCCCAGGTGGTCAACATTAGCGTTTTAATCCCTGCCATGAGCAGCAGCTTCCAGAATGTCCCGGGATTTGGGAATAATAATGATTTCACAAACTCCGCAGTACTCAGCGGCATTAGGTTCCGGTTTCTTCTGGGATACAAATGGTAATATCGTCACCAATAACCACGTGGTGGATGGCGCAACCAAGATCGAAGTGACGTTATCCGATGGAACGACAGTCCCAGCTACCATCGTTGGCCAGGATCCGTATAGTGACCTGGCAGTGATCAAGGTTTCGTTGCCCGCAAATAAAATCAACCCCGTCAGCATGGGTGATTCAACCCTGGTGAAGGTCGGTGAGATTTCTATTGCCATCGGTAACCCTTACGGTTTTGAAGGTTCGATGTCAGTCGGTAATGTTTCAGGCCTCGGGCGTGAGCTGCCTTCCAGCACAGTCGATCAAACCACGGGTGCATCATACTCGATCCCCGAAGTTATCCAGACCGATGCTTCCATCAACCCTGGCAACTCAGGTGGCGTACTTGTCGACATTAATGGCCAGGTGATCGGTGTTACTTCAGCAATTGAATCGAACAGCGGATCAAGCTCGGGCGTTGGTTTTGCCATCCCCGCAGAAATTGTCTCGAAGGTTGTTCCTTCCTTGATCAGCACTGGCAAGTATGATCATCCCTATCTGGGCATCAGCGGTACCGATGTGACCCCCGACATTGCCCAGGCCATGAACCTGCCGTCTGATACACGCGGCGCGCTTGTTGCAACTGTCGTCCCTGGTGGCCCAGCCGCTAACGCAGGCATCAAAGCCAGCGAAACAACCGTCACCATCAATGGCGTCCAGGGTACAGTTGGTGGTGATGTAATCACAGCCATCGATGGCACTCCCATCACCAGCATGTCAGATCTAATCGCTTATCTCTCCATCCATACCCAGGTTGGGCAGACAATCACCCTGACCATCCTGCGCAATGGCCAAACCCAGAATGTCCAGGTTACTTTGGGCAACCGCCCAAGCCAGTAGACATCATGGTTTTCTCCTTCCGCCTCCCTCAAAGTTCCGATTTGAGGGAGGCGGAGTGGAGAAGAGAAAGTGGGTGAGAAATGAATAATCGTCGCGTTGTCCGTTTTTTACTATACATACTCATCCTGCCCGTTATCTTAGGGGTAGGATTTTCAGGTGGCGTAATCGTGGATCACTTCCTGATTGCGCCAACAATTGTTTCAGCCAGGACCTCCACCCAAACCAATTCGCTCGACCTCATTAATCAGGCCTACCAAATAATTCAAAAGTACTATGTTGACCGTAGTGCCGTGCAGCAGACGCAGCTCGAATACGGAGCGATCAGCGGTATGGTTGATGCCCTGGGCGATACTGGACACAGCCGCTTCTTGACCCCCCAGATGGTAAAATCGGAAAATGACTTTACCAACGGCTCTTTTGAAGGGATCGGAGCTGAGGTTACCCAGAACAGCAATGGTCAGACGGTCATCGTAACTCCATTTGATGGCTCGCCAGCCAAGGCAGCAGGGGTCAAAGCAGGTGACATTATCCTCAAAGTGAACGGTACCGATGTCAGCGGATTGAGCATCAGCGATGTGGTCAGCAAGGTATTGGGACCCGCTGGAACAAAGGTCACACTGACATTGCAGGATCCCACCACAAGTGCTACCCGGGATGTGACCATCACCAGGGCGAAGATCGACGTCAAGAATGTGACCTGGACCATGCTTCCCGAAACCAAGATCGCTGATATCCGCATCGCCGGGTTCAGCCAGGGTGTGACCATTGATTTGCAAAATGCCCTGCAACAAGCCCAGGCACAGGGAGCTACGGGTGTGATCCTTGACCTGCGCAATGACCCAGGTGGTTTATTGAATGAAGCCATTGGCGTGACCAGCCAATTCCTGGGTAGTGGAAATGCTTTATTGGTCAAGGACGCTTCCGGCCAGGAGCAACCAATCGCAGTGAACTCCGGTGGTGTAGCCTTGAACATCCCGATGGTCGTCCTGGTTAATCAAGGAACCGCCAGCGCAGCAGAGATCGTTTCAGGTGCATTACAAGATGCCCACCGTGCAATGATCGTGGGTGAGACAACCTTCGGAACGGGAACGGTCTTGAACGCATTTCCATTGTCAGATGGATCACAAATCCTGCTGGCGACAGAGGAATGGTTGACACCCAATGGGCGTGTTATTTGGCACAAGGGTATTGCACCAGATGTTTCAGTCAGCCTGGATAGCACGATCACAATGTTCGTGCCTGAAGCAGCCCAAGGTGTGACTGCCACCCAGCTGCAAAACAGCCAGGATGCACAGTTATTAAAGGCAATCAGCCTGCTCTCTCAAGCGGCGAAGTAAAACGAGAAAAAAGTAAGTAGATAGATCCTTCAAACTCCCCGGAAGCCCGCAATATCCTTCTGGGGATTTTTATTTTAAACGAAAGAGGCTTGAGAAAAGCCAATCGGCCCAGGTTTTTTCTAGAATCACACTACCCCCCTTCTTTTTGGGAAGGGGGGTAAAGGTGAATACAGAAGCGAACTGGACTTCAGTTCAAGATAAGCTTACTTTTGGATCAACGGGACGTAGATGCTTTTGATCAGAGGCGCATCGAGAATGATCGTATCAGTGAATGAGATGGAAATGTTGCCAGCGTTATCACGGAACTGGACATACACCGTCTTGAGACCATTCCCTATCTTAAGCGTCCAGGCTTTTACGGAGTTAAACGCTTCCCAGCTACTCCAGATGACCCCGTCATTCGAGAAACGCATTTGCGATACACCTGATCCACCATCGACGGCTGACAGTGTAAGCGAAACATTGATCGAGGTGGTGGTATCAGCGCCGTTGTTGATCAGGATGAGGCCAGTTGGCGCGAGGGTGTCGAGGATGATCGAGTCGCTGAAGGAGACAGAGGCGTTGAGCGCATTGTCTCGGTATTGGACAAACACCATCTTTACCCCGTCTCCGCTATCGAGTGTCCAGGATTTGGTGGAGGCATATGTTTCCCAGTCATCCCAGGTGAGACCATCGTTCGAGAAGCGCATCTGGTAAACTCCTGAGCCTGTGTCGGAAGCTGACAGGTTGAGGGTGACTGCAGTGGAGTTGGTATATTGCGCATCACCGTTCACCAAGATCACGCCTGTCGGCGCGATCGTGTCCAGCAGAATCGTGTCACTGAATGAAGGCGAGATAAACCCAACCAGATCCTTGTACTGGACATAGACCGTCTTTGTGCCATCGCCACTGATCATGGTCCACGACTTGGTGGTGCCGTATGCTTCCCAGTCGCTCCAGGTCACGTTATCATTGGAGAAGCGCATCTGGTCGACGCCAGATCCGGCATCTGAAGCAGAAAGGGTCAGTGTGACAATGGTCGAGTTTGTGATAGGCCTGACGCCTCCATTGATCAAGATCGTGCCACTCGGTGGGATTGTATCCAGTATGATCGAATCGCTGAACGAGCCGGAGATATTTCCAGCGATATCACTGTACTGTACGTAGACCGTCTTGGTGCCGTCACCGTTGGAGAGCGTCCAACTCTTGCTGGTGCCATAAGTTTCCCAGCTTGACCAGGTGGCGTTATCGTTGGAGAAACGCATCTGATAGACACCGGATCCGGAATCGCTAGCAAACAAAGTGAGGCTGACATCTGGTGAGCCTGCGTAAGTTGCTCCACCGTTGATCATGATCGTGCCGCCTGGAGCGGTAGCATCCAGGATGATCGTGTCGTTGAAAGAGCCGGAGATATTCCCAGCATTGTCGCTATACTGGACGTAAACGGTTTTCGTACCATCCCCGCTCGCCAGAGTCCAACTCTTGCTTGTGCTATAGGCTTCCCAGCTGCTCCAGGTAGAGTTGTCGTTGGAGAAACGCATCTGGTAGACGCCAGACCCGCCATCACTTGCTGAAAGGGTCAGGTTGACGGAGGTCGAGTTGGTGTAGGATGCGCCACCGTTGATCAGGATCGAGCCTGAGGGTGCGGTCGTGTCCAGGATGATCGTGTCACTGAACGAGCCGGAGATATTCCCAGCGTTGTCGCTGATACTGGACGTAAACCGTCTTCGTGCCATCGCCACTGGAGAGTGTCCAACTCTTGCTGGTGCCATACGCTTCCCAGGTACTCCAGGCGGCGTTATCGTTGGAGAACCGCATCTGGTAGACACCTGACCCCCATCAGTGGCGGAGAGGCTCAGGTTGACTGATGTGGAGTTGGTGTAAGCTGCGCCTCCGTTGATCAATATCGAGCCTGAAGGTGCGGTCGTATCCAGGATGATCGAGTCGGTGAAAGAGCTGGAGATGTTTCCCAGGTTGTCGCTGTACTGAACATAGACGGTCTTGGTACCATCTCCACTGGTCAGTGTCCAACTCCTGCTGGTGCCATAGGCTTCCCAGGCACTCCAGCTGGAGTTGTCATTGGAGAAGCGCATCTGGTAGACGCCCGACCCGCTGTCGTTGGCTGAGAGGGTAAGGTTGACAGCGGTAGAGCTCGTATAGGTTGCGCCACCGTTGATCAGGATCGAGCCTGATGGTGCGGTCGTATCCAGAAAGATCGTGTCATTGAACGACCCTGAGATATTTCCAGCATTATCGCTATATTGAACGTAAACGGTCTTAGTGCCATCCCCGCTGGCCAGCGTCCAGCTCTTGCTGGTGCCGTAGGCTTCCCAACTGCTCCAGGTGGCGTTATCGTTGGAGAAGCGCATCTGGGAGACACCCGACCCCGCGTCAGTGGCGGAGAGGCTGAGGCTGACCGCAGTAGAGTTCGTGTAGGCTGCACCTCCATTTATTGTGATCGTTCCACTCGGTGCAGTCATATCCAGGATGATCGTGTCACTGAAGGAGCTGGAGACGTTCATGGCATTATCGTGGTACTGGACGTAGACTGTTTTTGTTCCATCACCGCTGATGAGAGTCCAGGACTTACTGGTGCCATAGGTTTCCCAGGTACTCCAGCTGGAGTTGTCATTAGAGAAGCGCATCTGGTATACGCCTGAACCGCCATCGCTAGCTGACAGGCTGAGGCTGACCGCAGTCGAATTGGAATACGTTGCACCCCCGTTGATCACGATCGAGCCGCTGGGTGCGACAGTATCCAGGTAGATGGTGTCGTTGACCGATCCCGAGGCGTTACCTGCGTTATCTCTATATTGTACATAGACGTACTTTGTGCCGTCCCCACCAACAAGGGTCCAGGACTTGCTGGTGCCATATGCTTCCCAGGCACTCCAGCTGGCGTTATCGTTGGAGAAGCGCATCTGGTAGACGCCCGACCCAGCATCGGTGGCTGACAGTGTCAGGCTGACCGCAGTCGAGTTGGTGTACGTCGCACCGCTATTGATCACGATCGAGCCACTGGGTGCGATGGTATCCAGCAGGATCGTGTCGTGTAGGAGCTGGAAGTATTCCCGGCGTTGTCGCTAAACATCACATACACAGTATTTCGTGCCGTCACCGCTGGTCAGGGTCCAGGTCTTGCTGGTGCTGTAAGCTTCCCAGGTGCTCCAGCTGGCGTTGTCATTGGAAAAGCGCATTTGGTAGACGCCCGACCCGCTATCGGAGGCTGAGACTGTAAGATTGACGCTGGTGGAGTTGGTGTATAGGTTCCCGCTATTGATCACGACCGAACCAGTGGGTGGGGTTGTATCAAGGTAGATTGTGTCGGTGAAAGAGGCAGAGGTCATCTCGGCATTGTTTTTATACTGCACATAGACGGTCTTGGTGCCGTCACCAGAAGTCAGAGTCCAGGACTTGCTGGTGCTATAAGCTTCCCAGGCTACTCCAGGTGGCGTTATCGTTGGAGAAGCGCATCTGGTAGACGTTCGTTTGTGTATCGCTTGCTGAAAGGTTTAATGTGACTGATGTGGAGGTGGCATAAGTAGCCCCGCCATTAATTAAGATTGAGCCAGTAGGTGCGGAGGAATCAAGGTATAGATAATAGCTGGTATCCACCGTCGCTGAGTTATTCCAGATCACCAACCCAAACCAATCAGACGTAGACAGGTAGGTAATTCATGAACTCGTTCGTACCTGCGCCGGTATTGTCAGACACGGCAATAACCTGACTATGACCCTGGTACCATGTGGCAGAAGTAGCCTGGGTCGGACGCAAAAAGCGCCATCCCCAGGTCAGCGTCGCCAGAACTGGTTTTAGGGCATAGTATTTACAGCAGCCACTCGTGACTAAATTATCCCAAACACGAACCACCTGGGAGGCAGCCATCGTATATGGGCCGAAACTACCTTCGGTTAAGTCTGCAGTGTGGGTAGCCTGCTCGATCGAATAGTACCCTGAACCAGAATATACAGAGACAGTGGTATAGTAATCTCCAGCAGGGGCGTGATTTCCGTCGATAACAACAAAATCCACAGGATAAGTTGTTGTTGAATCTTCCAACCAGGTATGGTCAGCGGGGTCGCCGTAGACTGAGTTGTTGAACAGGAAATTATCATAATCGCTACCCACCGGCGATCGTATACCTACCGCATTCCAGTAAGCACCCCGAGTGAAGCGGTAGTCGTCACCTGAATCCCGATTCCAGGCCCCTGGAGGAGTGTTACGCTGCTGGGGCTGGTAAGATGTTAGCACGTAATGCCCCGGCCAAACGGCAATCCCTGCGTAAGTAGTTTCAGAGCCTGAAAAGGAACCGCTATAATTTAGAATGCGTAAGGTATAGTCTCCTGAAATTGGAATGTTATATTCGATTATCTCCCAGCTGTCCACTCCACTCGCATATGCCACGAGGTTGTTCGAAGAATCATACAGGTAAAGATCCAGGTCTCCTTCCAACGGGTCGCTTGTGTAATCAGCAGTAGGATTGGAATCGTACGCCAGAGAAAATCGCGCCCGCTCTCCGGCATAAAAATACCCAGACCAGACTGTATAGAAATTGTTAGGATCAAACATAGCAGGGGTTATTGAATAAGCATTCCACCAATAGTTTGCCACGATCGTGTCGGCAGCTGCCAGGTCAACAGCACCAGCGCCATCGTATTCACTCCTACGGGAATCTCCTTCAATATTATGTAACGCGGACGCAATCAAAATGGCTTTTTCTGCCTCCGGCCAGCCATACAATATTTGATCCCTATCGATCATAAGTGCACCACCAGCGGCTGCTATGGGAGCGGCATAGCTGGTACCGCAGCCCTGGTCATAAACCCATGGGCTATACATGCCGGTGCTGATGATCCCCCAAGGATATGATGTAACTGCGCACCCCATGGCGGTCACCTCCGGTTTTTCACGACCAGCAGGCTCTACATAGCTTGAATAAGATGACATCGTATCGTCGTCCCAGGTGAGGGTATACTGATCATCGGCTGAGCCTACAGTGAGGGTGTTGTAACCGAGGCCCGGGCTGGTGACATTGCCCTCCGCTTCGCCGCGGTTGCCTGCTGACTTTACTTCAAGATCCGCCAAGTTACGGAAAACATAATCCATCCAGCGGTCTGAGTTGTGCATGACCCCGTCGACCTCAAGGTAGTAGCTGTTATTGAATATATCCGCTCCCTGACCATTTGCCCACGATGTGGCTGTTTGCATTGCAGCCAGATCCCAGCCATTGCCGTTGGCGCTTAGCAGCCCGGTGCCGATCCCTGGTGCAACTCCACGATAATCCGTGTGAACGCTTGCCATAATTCCCCCAACCGTGGTGGAATGTTCAGCTTTGGCTGGGCAGGTTCCCGTAGGTCCACATGTACCATCGATAAGGTAAGGATTGGCAAACTCGATGCTATCACCTTCTACAACTGCCGCAATTACTCCAACACCTGTATAGCCGCGCGCTTCAACGATATCCGATTTGCTTGTGGGCCCCGCAATGTCCATTTCAATACCAATATTGGGGGGTTCCGTCTCGCCAATGTCTTGATCGGGACCACCTTCCACGAGCCGGTCAATCGTATCGACGTAAGGTAAGCTTGCCACCTGCGGGATGGCACCGGCCGGCAGCTCGGCAAAGACCAGCGGGGCTGTATCAGCCGCTGAAATCAGAGTACCGCCTATGCTTGGTAAGAAATCGATCAATGGCTGCTCCACTGCCCGGTGGACTGCTGTTGCATGGGCAATTCCTTCTGATTGCCATTGTGCCAGCTCTTCGGAGCTCATTTTCTCTGCCTGGGCCGGATCTATGCGGGGGATTGAGCGCATCCTGCCCAGCCATATCGAGCCAGATGCTGACCCGGACCATTGTATTGGCATCCACCTGGGAGAGGTACTGGGCGAGGGATGGATGCAGTTTACCAAAAATGGACACAGATGCAGCCCGTTCTTCAGTGCGCAAGGCTTCAGGGTCTACAAACTTACCATTTTGGTCCAGGCCAAGCGAGTATCCACTACCGGTATTAAGGTCCAGAACCTTGGCATAGACGAAACTCACACCGGTGAGGGGTAAATCCCACTGCTCTATGTAACCTACGGCGAGGTGATCTGCCGCAATGCCCTTGGTGCGGGCCACCTCCTTAAGGATAGCTTGGGAAGCGGATTCGAGCGAAATGGGAGCATTATTCGACGCGGACGCCGTGTAAGTGGCAGATCCGCCGAGGATTAATACTATGATCAAGTAAAAGACGATCCTGCGAATATGTTTCATATCCAGATACACATCCTGGCTGCCTATGACAGGCAAACAGGAACAATCTCCTCTCTGCAAGGTTTCTGATAAATTATGAGCGAGCTCTTCTCCTCCCTATCCATGCGATACCAAGATTCGATGTTAAACCCGGAAGGGAACTTGTTGTGTTGGAATGTAATTGGTTAATCGTATTGATATGCACCTCCCTTTTACTGCTCTTTGGGCTGGAGACTCAAAGACCGGATTAACAAATGCCTTAATTACACAAATCGAGGCTCAAGATAAGACCTTGTTTCCTGCCTGATCGAATTCTTTGCACCTGTGTAAGTATGAGGTTCTCCTGGGTAGTGGCTGACTACTCAACCATACGCTGACCGAGTAGCTTCAAATAAGTCGGCTGAATGCTCGGTAGACCTAAATGAGCTTGTTGTATCCTCCTCTTTCGACGCTCCTGCTCTTGCCTCCATTTCTGGCGAAAATGCCATTTTACTTATGAGCCTCGACAAATCTTAATGATTGAGCATCTTGAAAATAACACACCTGGATGATCCTGTCTGAACCTAATCAACTTGATAGTCTCCTCGGCGAGTCCTAAACAGCTGATATTCAGAGATTACATCCCGATAATCGGATTGTGCAAGCCTGGCATATCACCTAATAGATGCTGGTTTGTGCTCAAAGCCAATCTCCCCTGAGTGATTTTTTTCCCAGAGTGACATGACTTCAGCTAGCATCACCCACAAGCCAGGCAACAGTATATTTAGTTGAACCTATAAAAATATATGAGAAGAAAATACCTCAAGCTATTTATAAAAAACACTCGTCGTTGAGGATATAATGAAACTCCCTATCGATATCATACACTTTTTTTAATTTAAAGTCGAATCGGAACCAGCTGGAAGGATAGAAGGATCACCGGCGAAATGTTTCCGCCTGTCAAATAGTGGCTAGCTCTACCTGTCAAGGCAAAGATCTTACCGAAGGTTGTTGTTGATTCAAATGAAACTGTTATTGATTTATGCTCCTCCTTGATTAGGGCTTCGAAGAGATGACGGTTTCTGCGTGGTTCAAGATCGGTAATGAGAGCAGGTGAGCGATCAATTCATTATGCGGGAGAGATCGTTGAAAAAGCCGCAGCAAGAGAACATTTCGAATATCACAGGCACCCCTATACGATTGGTTTGATCAATTCTTTCCCTTCGATCAGCAGTTCAAAGCAGTCCTTATCTGGCATCCCTCGATCTCCCCTAAATTTAATTACACCGCCACCGGGATGTAAATTTCATCCACGCTGCCCAGCTGCTCTACCGGTGTGTAGCCAGCAGGCTCTCGCTATCCCGGCAGATTTCTACTGAACATACCCTGACCTGCCATTTATTTGATCAATAAGGGAGATGCCATCGCAGGAAATGTCCATCAATCACAACCACTCCTGGAAGTCCGCAATCTTACCAAGCACTTCCCGGTAGGTAGTCTGTTGAGCACACGGCATGTGCATGCAGTTGAAGATGCGTCTTTCACTCTGGAACGTGGGCAGGTCGTGGCACTGGTAGGCTGAATCGGGTAGTGGAAAGACCACCACCATCCGCATGGTGGCGCGTTTGATCCCTGTAACAAGTGGGAAGATCTTCTTCAAAGGCCAGGATGTCCTAAAAACTGAACCTTCCCAGGCTTCACTTAAATATCGCAGCCAGGTGCAATTAATTTTTCAGGATCCTTTTTCATCTCTAAACCCTGTACATACCGTTGAGCACCATCTGGCGCGCCTGTTGGTCATCCACAAGAAAGCTGGTAGCCGGCAGCAGATCTATGAGCGTGTGTCCGAGCTACTCGATAGTGTGGAGCTTAAACCCACTAGCACGATTACAGCACGCTATCCCCATCAATTATCGGGTGGCCAACGCCAGCGGGTGGCAATCGCCCGGGCTCTGGCAGTGGACCCGGAGCTGATCCTGGCTGATGAGCCGATCTCCATGCTCGATGTTTCCATCCGTATGGGGGTGTTTAACCTTGGTGCAACAACTAAAAGATGCGTGTGGGATCTCGTTCATCTACATCACCCACGACCTGGCTTCGGCTCGGTATATCGGGGACCAGATCATGGTCATGTATGCCGGCCATATGGTTGAAGGCGGTACCAGCGAAGCGGTGATTGGCCAGCCTGGTCACCCCTACACGCGTTTGCTTCTCTCCGCTGTGCCAGATCCGCACATTGGACTTCGAACTGACAGGAACAGCCAGGCACGCGGTGAAGTCCCATCCTTGATCGACCCACCACCCGGTTGCCCGTTTGCCAACCGCTGCCCAGAGGTGAATGATCCATGCCGAAGTGAGCATGCCGGACCCGGTATATCTGGATGCCGGTCATTGGGTGCGGTGTTGCCTATTTCACCCGTAAAATAGCTGACCAATTTGGAAATTTATCAAAGGGTAACTTTGACCTGATCGGTTAACACAAACAACCTCCAGGTATTCGTGGTGTTATAGGAAGCAGAAATCTCGTTGGATCTCAGGATCCTTGGATACTCAACCGTATACGAATTCTAATAGGGGAATATCCAGCACCCCATTGATACGGATCCGTACTGCCATCCAACTTGATAGACTTTATGCATTAAATGAGGAGAAGGCAATGGGCGAAAGTCTACTGGTGACGGGAGCATCAGGGCTGGTTGGAGCGAACCTTGTCCGGACACTATTGGAGCAGGGCCGGAATATACGCGCCATGATCCATAAAGATCGCCGGGCCTTGGATGGTTTGGAAGTCGAGACCGTCACTGCGGACGTGCGTGACCAGGCATCCGTGGAGCGTGCAATGACTGGGATTGAGGTGGTGTATCATCTGGCTGGGTCAATCTCTCTGGAGATGGATAGTGGTCCGGAGATGATGGAGGTCAATACCATCGGCACCCGCCTTATCGTGAACGCCTGCCTGAAGTATGGTGTGCGGCGCCTGGTGCACTTCAGCACCATTGATGCCTTGAAAAAGTGTAGCCAGGGTACACCTGTGGATGAGGAACAGCCGCTGGTCGATGCGAGCCTCACTGATAATGAATTATCGCATATCCCGCCGTATGATCTATCAAAGGCGAAGGCTGAACGAGAGGTAATCGTTGGGGTTGAGCATGGTTTGGATACAGTGATCATTCGACCCACCGCCATGCTCGGGCCATATGACTTTAAACCTTCCTTCATCGGCCAGGCATTGCTTCGGCTGGCTAACGGGAGAATACCCGCCCTGGTAAAAGCTGGTTTCGATTGGGTGGATGTGCGGGATGTAGTGAGGGGGTCGATTTGCGCTGAGAGAAATGCACTACCAGGGACATCTTATATGCTAGGTGGAAACTGGCATACGATCAGGGAGGTGGCGAAAATAGCAGCTGCTTTTTCACAGCGCAGCGCTCCGCGGCTCACTGTGCCTTTCTGGCTGGCAGATGCCTTCGCCCCGGTGATGTTGAAGCTGGCAAGCTTTAATAATACTCAACCGATCTATACCCGCGTTACACTTGAGGCGCTGCGCGGTGACCGGCACGTGAACTCAGCCCGGGCCGAACGTGAGCTGGGTTACACAGCCCGCCCGTTATCTGAGTCGGTGTGGGATACACTTCGTTGGTTCCAGGAAAACGGCTACCAGGGGGAGAAAACCCATTGAGCCAGGATACTATTCAATTTATCTTTATCATTATTGGGATCCTTGTGGCCGCGGGGGTCTTCATTGCGTTGTTCTTTATCAGCGCGCCCTACGGCCGACACGCCCGCCGTGGCTTTGGACCGATGATCCCAAACCACCTCAGCTGGTTGATCATGGAGACGCCCTCTGTGATCCTGTTTGCTGTGCTATTTGCGGTAGGTACTGCTCCCAAAAATATGCCTATCCTGGCATTTTTCGCCCTGTGGGAGTTACACTATGTTCACCGGGCATTTATCTACCCCTGGACCATCCGTGATGGGCATAAGAAGATGCCCGTCTTTGTGATGATCCTGGGATTTGCGTTCAATATCGGCAATTCCTACGCAAACGGGCATTACCTTTTCACCAATTCTGGTGGTTACCCATCGAGCTGGCTGCTGGATTATCGGTTCCTGACGGGGACAAGCTTATTCATTGCAGGCTTTGTCATTAACCGCTGGGCCGATTTGAAACTTCGCGCCCTACGCAAGCCAGGTGAGGTGAGTTACAGTATTCCCATTGGTGGATTGTTCAATTGGATATCCTGCCCCAATTACCTGGGTGAAATTATTGAGTGGATGGGCTGGGCGCTGGCCACCTGGTGCCTGCCGGGCCTGGCTTTTGTAGTGTGGACATTTGCCAACCTGGCCCCACGCGCCCGCTCTCATCATGCGTGGTACCATGCGAACTTCCCAGAATACCCACAACAACGCAAAGCCCTGATCCCCTGGGTCTGGTAAGGTAACCTGGCAATGATACGCAGATAATTTAAGTATTAATCGATTGGAATTTTTGAGCCTGCTTCAATCTTGATGCGGGTGTTCAACGATATCGCGTAAGGCTGCCTGCACCGCTCCAGGTAGTGGTTGGGGAACGTGGGTATTGAGGATTTCAGTCACGCGCTCCGCTGCCCTGGTAGCAAGTGTTTTACTGCCTTTGCGCGTCCAACCTTCATAGTTATCGCGCTCGAAAAGTAGGGGGTGCCACTGCTCACGAAAATGGCTGACGGTGTGCTTTTTGTCTAAAAAGTGACCGTCCGGACCCGTTTTGTTGATCAGGTCGAGGGCCAGGGTCTCAGGGCTGACCTCCACCGGATGAAGGGCGCGTTTGATCCAGGTTAGAATCTCATCGCAGATCACGATCTGAGCCAGTGACCCTGACAAGCCAGATTCCAGGTATCCAATATCATGCACCAGCTGGCTGCCAGCGACAGCATTGAGCAGGAGCGTCAGCGCGGCTTCGATCCCGGCTTGTTGATCAATAAGTTTGGCATCGGTTGAGCCTCCCAAAGCCAGCATGGGTAGATCCAGTGCATGCGCCATGGACTGAGCCACGCCTTGATGGTCAGGGCCAGTGTAGATTTGGACAGCACTACGCATATCTAATGCCAAGGCACCCCATCCAGGAAGAAAAACGGGCGTGCCTTCACGCTTTAATTGTGCGAGAACTAAGCCAACCAGTGAACCCGCCAAGCGCAGGGCATTGCTACCTGCCACGGTGACTGGCACGGCAGCTCCGGCAGTCGCACCAGGAATGTAGATTAGTGGCAGTCCTTTCTCAGCCATGAAGAGTAGCTTCTGCAAGGCTTCTTTGTTATGGCGCAGACTGCTGGTAGGATTGATGTAACACACCGTAAACGGATGTTCCGCCAATCTTGATGCATCACCAGCCACCACCTCTGCCATATGCACTGCATCCAGGCAGCCTGACAGTTCATACGTGACGAAAATGATGGGCTTGGTGGTGTGGTTCAACATCGTTTCCATCTGGTAACGGTCTGTGAAGTTCCTATTTACATCCACGGGCAGAAACAGAGACATGACAAAGTCAATATTGTCCAACGCATCGCAGATAGTCAGCCCTTCGATGACATCGGTTATACGAGGCTCGCGCCTTTCTCCTGTGCGGTGGTCGATGACGTGCAAACAATCCGAACCTGGGCCGAAGAAACTGCGATAGCCCTTGATGTGCATCGATGGCTCAGCATTGCGGTTATGCAAGACCACCTCGTGGGGTGCCATTTCGAAGGCTTTTTCCACCAGGCTGGCTGGGATGCGTGCCAGGTTCCCATCCGTAATTTTTACGCCAGCATGTCGCAACAAATCCAGGGCAGCCTGGTCGAACAAGCGAACCCCGGTCGTTTCAAGGATTTCTAGGCTGGCATCCTTCATCCATGATTGCTGTTCAATGGTCAGGCGCGAAAAGTGCGAATCTGGCAGCTCAAGCTTTTCCATGGCATCTCCCTTGTTTTCTGTGAGCGGATATATTATTTTACACCTGGATAATTCTTGCGATTTTGATGGATTACATCATGCGAACTCTTTAATCGAATCATCATATAATTTCTATTTGCGTAATTCACAAACCTGATATTATGGGGCGTGGTAGCGATGGAAAATTGCTGCGGCAGTAATCAAATAATGATCTATGGATTAAAATGTATACATCATGGCTAAAGAAAAACCTGCTCCTGCTGAGTTGAGTAAGACTGAAAAGGCTGCCGCGCTCATTCTTTCAGGGAAAAGCAAAAAACGCGGCCTGGCACGTCTGATGCCGTTCATGGGCCCAGCCTTCATTGCCAGTGTAGCGTATATGGACCCTGGGAATTTTGCCACCAACATCCAGGCTGGGGCGAAGTTCGGGTATACGTTGCTGTGGGTGATCGTAGCAACCAACCTGATGGCCATGCTGATCCAAACTCTTTCCGCCAAGCTTGGAATCGCCAGCGGGAAGAACCTGGCTGAGCTATGCCGTGAAAGCTTTCCACGACCGGTAGTCATCATCATGTGGATCATCATGGAAATCGTTGCCATGGCTACCGACCTGGCTGAATTCCTGGGTGCGGCACTGGGTTTCTACCTTTTGCTTGGCATCCCCTTGTGGATCGCAGGCATCATCACAGCTATTGTCACCTTTATCATTCTTGGCTTGGAGCGCTATGGATTCCGACCACTTGAAGCGGTTATCACTGCACTCATTGCCGTGATCTCTGTTTGCTACTTGATCGAGACTATCCTGGTTAATCCAAATTGGAAAGAGGTGGCTTACCACGCGGTGGTTCCCCAATTTGCTGGTCCAGAAAGCGTGTTGCTGGCAGCCGGCATCTTGGGCGCGACGGTGATGCCGCATGTTATCTTTCTGCATTCTGCCTTGACACAAAAGAGGATCGTGGTACGTACACCAGCTAAGCTGCGCAGGTTGTTTAAATTTGAAGTAACCGACGTGGTGGTTGCCATGGGTGTGGCCGGCTTGATCAATGCCGGTATGCTAATTGTGGCAGCTTCCACGTTTTACCGTACAGGTCTTATCGATGTCGGTACCATTGAAGAAGCCCACCAGACCCTGCAGCCTTTGCTAGGTAAGGCATCTAGTTTCTTTTTTGCATTGGCATTGCTGGCTTCAGGTTTGTCGTCCTCTTCCGTTGGGACCATGGCTGGGCAGGTCATCATGCAGGGCTTTTTACACACGGAGATACCTGTCTGGATCCGTCGTTTGGTGACGATGATTCCTTCCCTGCTGGTGATCTTCATCGGGCTTGACCCCACCCGCACCCTGGTCATCAGCCAGGTGGTGTTGAGTTTTGGGTTGCCATTTGCCGTGATCCCACTGATCATGTTCACCTCCAGGCGAAAAATCATGAAGGTGCTGGTCAACCACCAGATCACCACCGTGGTGGCATGCCTGGCAGCAACCGTGATTGTGACCTTGAATATATACCTGCTCGTGCAAATATTTTCAGGAAAATGAAATGACCATTAAAAATATCCTTGTTCCTTTAGATGGATCGAAGTTATCTGAAACAGTTTTGCCAATGGCTTCCTTGTTGGCACAGAACAACCAAGCCAGGCTGGTCCTGTTCCACGTCATCGAGCAGAATGCCCCTGATTCAGTCCATGGCGAGCATCATCTTACTGACCAGCAGGAAGCGTCCCGATATCTTGACCAAATCCGCCGGTCAATGCCATCAGCTGTCATTGTGGACCAACATGTGCATTCGAGCGCAGAGAAGGATGTAGCTGACAGTATCGTAGCGCACAGTAGGGAGCTGGGAGTGGATTTAATCGCCATGTGCGCGCATGGGCAAAGTGGGCTTCAGAAACGCATCTTTGGGAGTATTGCCCAGGAAGTACTTTCCCGCGGTGCTGTGCCTGTGCTGTTTATTTCTCCTGAGAAAGAACGCATTTCCGAATCCTGCACCTGCCAGTGTATCCTGGTACCCTTAGACAGCAACCCTGACCATGAAGCAGGTCTAGCCATGGCTGCCGAGCTTTCACGGACCTGCCAGGCTAGACTACACCTGGTGATGGTTGTGCCTAATTTGGCTTCTCTACCGGGTGAGCAGGCCGCCTCCGCAGTGCTGCTACCAGGTGCTGCGTCTGCCATGCTTGAGCTTGATTGTGAAGAAGCTGAGCTTTACCTTACGCAGCTAATGGGTGAGTTGTTGGATCAGAATATCAACGTCACAGGCGAAATCCAGAGGGGTGATCCCGCCAAGCAGATCGTGCGGTCTGCGAAGGAGATCAAAGCAGACATGATCGTGCTTGGTACGCACGGTAAGACCGCCATGGACGCATTTTGGTCGGGAAGTGTGACTCCCAAGATTGTCACCCAAACCCACCTGCCGTTGCTGCTTGTGCCAGTAGTTGATAGCTAGTGAAACAATTGAGAAGGAGGTGAGACCTATATGGTGAAAGAACTCACTGCCGATCAGGCATATAAAGTATGCGGACCCGATAATATTGGCTGTGATTCCAGCCAGGAATTGTCGCCCCTTGAAACCATTGTTGGTCAAGACCGGGCGATCCGAGCCATGCAGTTCGGGCTGGGCATCAAAGAGAAAGGTTTCAATATCTATGTATCTGGCATGCCGGGCACGGGCCGGACGACTGCTGTACGGCGTTACCTTGAAGAGATGGCAGTAACCAAGCCAGTGCCGATGGACTGGTGCTATGTTAATAACTTCGAAGACGCTTACCACCCGCATGCCCTCAGCTTGCCGGCTGGCAGGGCGGTTGAGCTCCAGAAGGGAATGGAACACCTGACCAAGCTGGTATTCCAGGATGTGAGAAATGTCTTCGAGAGTGAGGAATATGCCAAGCACAAAGAAGAAGTGTTGAATAAATTCCAGCAGCAGAAGCAACAGATCCTGGAGCAGGTCAACCAGCAAGCGAACCAGGAGGGTTTCATGTTGCAACCGACCCCGATGGGAGTGGTGACCGTGCCGACGCATAACAACAAGCCGATGAGCGAAGAAGACTTCATGAAGCTATCCCAGAAGGATAAGGAAGCCCTGCTGCAGAAGCAACAAAAGGTGCAGAGTGCACTTGAGGCATCGATCCGCCAAACCAGGAACCTCGATAAGGAAGCGGGGGAAGCAGTGGATCAGCTTGACAAGCAGATCGCCACCTATGCCTTGCGGAACTGGTTCGATGATATACAACAGAAGTTTGCCGACCTACCAGAAGTGACCCTGTATATTCAAGCGGTCCAGGCAGACTTGCTTGACCAGGTGGAATTTTTCAAGACCGACGGCCAGGAGGACACACCCGCACTGCCATTCATGGCACAGCCCAAAGCATCGCCTGCCAAGAAGTACGCGGTTAACATCCTGGTCGATAATTCCAAGCTGAAAGGTGCTCCGGTCATTGTTGAGACCAACCCCACCCACGATAACCTGTTCGGGCGGATCGAGCAGGAGGCTCGTTTCGGTGCCCTGGTCACCGACTTCACCCTGGTGAGAGGTGGAGCACTGAACCGCGCCAATGGTGGATATATTGTGCTGCCCGTCGAAGATGTCATTCGTAGCCCGTTTGCCTGGGAGGATTTGAGCCATGCACTGGCAAATGCCGAGATTGAAATCGCAGATGCCACAGAAAAGTTTGGATTTTCCACCAAGAGCTTGAAACCTGAGCCGATCCCGTTGGATGTAAAAGTGATCCTGATTGGCCGCCCGGACATTTTTCAGCTCTTAATGACTTACGAGACCCATTTTACCGAACTGTTTAAGGTAAAGGCCGAATTTGATACTTCGATGGACCGCACACCCGAGCACACACGTGAGTATGCCGGATTTGCCACTATGCTATGCAACTTGGAAGGTCTCAGGCACCTGGACGGCGGCGCTCTGGCCCGCCTGGTGGAGCATGGCTCACGCCTGGCCGAGGACCAGGAGAAGCTTTCTACGCGCTTCAGCGAGATATCGGATGTGATCCGTGAAGCCAGTTACTATGCCGGGCTGGACGGGTCCAACACGATCTCAACCCATCATATCCGCAAGACGATCGAAGAACGTTACTACCGCTCTAACTTGATCCAGGAGCGCCTGCAAGAGATGATTCTACGCGGGGTGATCAAGATTGATATCACCGGAAAGAAAGTCGGCCAGATCAATGGTCTGTCGGTGCTGGGGCTGGGCGATATCAGCTTTGGCCAGCCTAATCGGATCACGGTTGGGCTCAGCTTAGGTCGCGAAGGCGTGGTAAATATTGAGCGCGAGGCCAAGCTTTCTGGTCCTATCCATACAAAGGGTGTGCTGATCCTCTCAGGCTTCCTGGCGGGGCGGTATGCCAAGGACAAACCCCTCAGCCTATCGGCGCGGCTGGTGTTTGAGCAGAGTTACGGTGGCATCGAAGGTGACAGTGCTTCAAGCACTGAGCTGTATGCCCTGCTGTCGGCATTGTCTGACCTGCCAGTAAGCCAGGCGATTGCCGTGACGGGTTCCATTAATCAGAACGGCGAAGTACAGGCGATTGGCGGAGCGAATGAAAAGATCGAAGGTTATTTCGAGATCTGCAAAGCAGCAGGGTTGAACGGAGAGCAGGGTGTGGTATTACCTGCCAGCAATGTAGCCAACCTGATGCTTAAAGAAGATGTGGTTGAGGCTATCCGGGAGGGTAAATTCCACCTGTGGCCGGTCAGTACGATCGATGAAGGCATCGAGGTGCTCACCGGTGTGAAGGCGGGTGTGCGGATGCCTGACGGAAAGTTCGAACCTGAGTCGGTCAATGCCAAAGTCGACCAGCGCTTACGGGAAATGGCTGAAGCACTGATGCGCTTCGGAAAAGAAGACAATCACAAGAACGCTGAAGCCGGCAAGAGTAATGATGCCAGTTGATACGCTGGGTTTGGTTGACCTGCTTAAGCAGCATCTCGGCTGGTACCCGATGATGGAGGTTCAAGATGTATATAAGTTGCTGTTCCAGGGAGTGCTAGGCTCTGAGCACCTGATTGATTCAACAGAAGAGTACTCACGCTACCTTGAGCAGGAATATGATGCTCTCCAGATGGATACCAGGCAGGTGCTGTTCGAACCGGTGAGGTCGGACGGCATCCTTTTTAGGGTCAACCTACGGGCCTATAAGGCACGCCAGCTGGGGCTTACTCGCCTGCTCACCCCATTGATCAAAACAGCGCAGTTAATCCAGGGTACAAAGCCAGAATTAAAGCTGGCATGGAGCACTTTTACCCAGCTATGCCAGCAAGGTTACATACGTCACTTTGATGTAGAAGATATAGCGGAATTCGACCACCACCTGGAAGAATCTGGATTCAACGCCATGCACCATTCAGAAACATACCGGCGTCTCTACCAGCCAGCCTACCGGTTGATAGCCGCCGTCCTGATACCATCGCTAGGGTTACCTGATGAAGCTTGATTTATCGCCCGAGAATGGCAAGCTGATTATTGTCCACGATAACGAGATCGGAAAAAAAAGCAATGAGCTTGATGTATGGGTAAGCTTTCATAATCAGGAGGGGAAAAAGAATAAGGTATCCCTGACGGGAGCCGTCAGCACACAGGCAGAGGTTCCATTTGAGGATGTGCATGGAAAGGGTTTAGAGCGCCACATCCGTTCCGTGAGGAATCATGGTGACATCAGCCTGACATATCACATTAAATCTTATGATTTACGGACATACTCTCTCGTGCGCCTCAGTGTTGAAAACCTGAGATCAGAGCCAATCTTCCTGCGGGAAATATGTTTGCTGGACAGTTCAGCTTCATCTGATGGGCAGATCTTGTTGGGAAGCGGTGATCCAAATCCGTGCTTTTTTAAGGTGGGCTGGCATGGCTGGGATTACACCGGGATGAAGTTGCCAGGAGATTCCAACTCGCCAGCCTGGACCGACCGAATACCCTTTGCTTCCTATTCCAATCCAACCACACCCAAGCCGCACCAACCAGATGAATTTTGGTCGGAAGGCTGGGGATTACTTGCTTTGTCCAACGCCTGCATGGTAATTGGGCTGGTTACCACAGCGAACCAATTTGGACAGGTATACACCTGCTTACAGCCAGGAAAAAAAGGTTATCGCCTGGTCGCCCAGCTGGATGGGGTACGCCTGGATCCAGGAGAAATGCGCGATTCGGAATGGGGCTTTGTTCAGCTCATTCCATTACCCCACCCGGAGCCCATGGCAGATTATGTAGAAGCGGTCGGAAGCGAGATGAAAGCGCGCATCCCAAGCGCGCCAGCGCCGATGTGGATGCACTGGTACCATTTCTATCACGACATATCGGAGCAAAAATTGCTCGAGACACTGGATAAGTTACATGAGCAGCGCGATGTGCTGCCATTTGGGGTGGTGGAGCTGGATGACGGGTATCAGGCTGCCTGGGGAGATTGGACGACCACAAACGAGAAATTCCCGCACGGGCTGGGCTGGCTGGCAGAACGCATCAGAGGCAAGGGATTTAGGCCCGGTTTGTGGCTGGCACCATTCGTCGTCCACTCTAAATCTCGGATCGCCCAGCAACATCCGGAATGGTTGATAAAGAACAAGCGAGGAAAACCTGCCTTTGCTGGGTTTGTATATAACCTGGTGCTACATGCCCTGGATCTGACCAATCCAGAAGTGCTCGAATATCTCCAACAGCTGGCTTTCGAGCTGACCCACAAGATGGGCTATGAGATGCTGAAGATCGATTTCATCAACTCAGCCGCCCTCCCGGGTAAGCGGATGAACCCAAAACTAACCAGGGCAGAAGCTCTGCGGGCAGGGTTGGAAGCCATCCGCCATGGAGCTGGTAAGGATACCTTTTTGCTGGGAAGTGGCTGCCCCTTTGGACCGGCGGTTGGCATCATGGATGCAATGCGGATCGGCCCCGATACGGCCCCTTCCTGGGAGCCGTACTTCAACTGGCTGGAGTGGGTGGGACCACTGGTGAAAAGCAACCCATCGATGCCATCGCTGCGTAATGCGTTACGAAATACTATAAACCTGAGCTGCCTGCACCAGCGCTGGTGGTGGAACGACCCTGACTGCCTGCTAGTACGGGACTCAGATACGCAATTATCCGAAGCAGAGGTACAGACTGCCATCACGCTGGTTGGGCTAAGCGGAGGATTATTGGTTGTGAGTGATGACATGGATATGGTGAGTCGGGAACGCTTGGGATGGGTCAGCAAGCTGGTGCCTAGCCTGGGCTTACGCGCCCTACCGCTGAATATACTCGAAGGGGAGATGCCTGGATCGTATCGGGTGAAGCTGGAGCATAACGGGCAGGCCTGGCAGCTGGTAGCGCTGATCAACTGGTCTGACCAGCCGGCCGATGTTAGCTTGCAGTTTACCGACCTGGGGTATCCCAGTGGAAGCCGGCTGCACCTGTTCGACTTCTGGAACGGAGAGTATCATTTACAGAAGCACCAAAAGTGGTCTATAAGAGTGTCCGTGCGCATGGATGCAAGCTGGTGCGGGTGTGTGAGGCAGGGGAAGGTATCCAGATTGTGGGAGATACCTTGCATATTTCCGAGGGAAAGGAGCTTGTTTCATTGCGCATAGTCAACGAACTGTCTGGAGATTGAGACCGTAGAGATGGGGAGGCAGGTGCAAGGTGACCTGTGGCTCAACGTGGTTAGACCAATAAATGAAGTTTACTAAATGAGAATCCTTGTACTGTGAAAGATCATCGAGGCAAACTCTTACATGTAAGCGTGGGAGAGGATTAAGTTCGAAGATAATCGAGTCCCGTTGTAATGGATAGCATTTTCTGAAAAAAAAGCACCTTGCGAAAGTGGCAAATTGAATCATAAAATAAATCACTCATAAAGGTATTATATCAGCAGAATAATTCAGGGCAGTTCACTCCGGTTGCGCAGTGATGGCATGACGATGAAATCCGAGCATGGCGATGTGATCCAAATAACCAATATCACTGAGCAAAAAAGTCAATTACGTCGCTCTTGCCGAAAACATCCGCATGGAGTTTGGAGAGGCGGCGCGTCAACAAGCCAGCCAGGCGATTTGCAAATGTATCGAAGCCTGGAGTGTTTTCCAGGTTTCAGAAGTCATCCTGGCGTATATGCCCATCACGGGTGAAGTTGATGTAAGCTCGCTCATGGAACACCATCCTCAAAAAAAGTGGGTGCTACCGCGTATCATGACCGAGGAAGTCCACCATCTTGTTTTCCATCCTTACCAGCCTGGAAAGGTGATTCGCCATCCATTTGGCATGGAAGAACCCGCGCCAGATCTGCCCGTCATTCCACCCAGCGAAATCCAGTTAGCCTTGGTACCGGGTGTGGCGTTCGACCGGGACGGCTGGCGACTGGGGTATGGGGGTGGTTATTTCGATCGCTTTCTTCACGAATTCAGCGGGATTAGCCTGGGGATTACTTATCAGGCAGTGCTTCTTGACCAGCTTCCGCATGGGGAGCACGATGTGCCGGTAGAGTGGATCGTCACCGAGATTGGAATATTGGGGCCAATGAAAAGAATCGACAAATTCAATTAGACAGAGGCTTAATTCACTTCTTGTTTCAAGATTTTCGTTTTGTTGTAACTGCTCGCCAATTTTGAGCCGGGCTAGCCAAGTTTATCTATCCCATGTTGAATAGCCATGATGGCAGCCTGTGTCCGGTCGGGCACTTCCAGCTTGGTTAAGATCGCACTTACGTGATTCCGGACGGTACCTTCGGACAAATGGAGTCGTTCTGCGATCTCGGCATTTGAATAGCCATTGTAAGTGGAAAATTAGTGACTTTTTAAAATGCAATTATCATTATATTGATGGGGCATATTCATAAGTTGCTATAATATTATCAATAAGGAAATGTACCCCCCCAATTCTTCATGGAGTATATTGATATAATCAAACTAAAATCAGCATGGACGACCCGCACTTATCCAGCCGAGAAGCGATAGGGGATTATCATCCTTCATATTTATTGGCTTATTACTGATCAGTCTTAAGCTGATGGACAAGTACCCGATTGTTGTCTTGGGTCATTCAATCGTGCTGTTTTTATTGGGTGCCTCCGCACTGATTTGTACTTCGGCCCAGCTGAAACGCCTCCGACCGATCTACGACTACAGCCGATTGTCTTTTGGGGTAGAACAACCAATGGTCGGGAAGTCCGAGATACTTTCACTTGGATCAATATCATTGGACTCTGGCTGGTGCTGAGCGGGGCGGGGATGGCATGCCTGAGTTATGTCAGGATGCAGTCACTGATATTCTGATTGCCAAGCTTAACCAAACCAGGTATGCTGACAGGGGCTATATCTTTACCTGTCGATGGGATTAGAACTAGCTCTTATTCCTACAAATGTGCAGCAATCCAGTTTTCCACATCGGTAAGGACGAGCTCATGCTCAGGCTCGTTAAAGACCTCATGATATAAGCCTTCGTAACGCTTGATCGTCTTATCTTTGGATTTGGCTTGGTCGTAAAGCAGCTGTGTCCCATCTGGGTCAACGAGCTTATCAGCGTTTCCCTGCACAACCATGAAGGGAAGGTTGATCTTCGCAACCTCGGCGGTGACCCGCTTCATGGCCCTCAGCATCTCGGCTGCCAGGCGGGCAGGGGTTTTGCCGTGAAAGACCAACGGATCGCCGACATAGGCTGCGACCACAGCGGGATCGCGTGAAACACCGGTGGCATCCAACGCAAGCAGGCCTGCCTTCGGAGCAATAGCAGACAAGACTTTACCCATCAGGATCGTGGTTGACGAGATGTTTGAGGGTACCTTAATGCTGGCTGCCGAGATCACCGCTCCGCGGAACTTGTCCTGATTGTCCAGCAGGTAATAGCAACTGATCAACCCACCTAAGGAGTGCCCAATGATGAAAACAGGTTTACCCGGTTGCCAGCTCTTGACCATGTTGTAGTAGATCGTAAGCGGTTCGGTGAAATCTTCAAACCGACTTATCACTTCACGCTCACCGTCCGATTTGCCATGACCGATATGGTCCATGCCATAAGCAGCATACCCAAGCGGGACGAAGTGGTTGACGACATTCATATACCTGCCACAGTGCTCACCGAGCCCATGCACAATGAACAAAACCGCTTTCGCTTCGCCATCTGGGAGCCAGGCTTGATAATATAGTTTCGCGTTGGTTGAGTTTTTAAAATAGCCATCCGAATGATTCATATGCGCTCCTTTGTGGTTGTTTATAAATGCCTACTCGTATAAGTATATAACTGACCAGGTCTCCAAAACAGCTAAGGCCTATTCTTGTTACAGCGTGCTGAGACCTGACCTTTTTGGACTCTGCATGGCCACCTTTGTAAAGGGATTGGATGTAGATCAAAATCGAAATATTCTATTATTTCTGTACTGCGAAACGATTGAATAACTGGAAATCAGAATTATTATAGTACATCTTGGGAGTTCATTGGTGGATTATAGGTATTCTTTAGTAAGCAGCGCTCAGATATATGCAGCAAGGAATATATCTATCCAGACACCTACGGGTTCTGCTGCCAAATCAATGCGTTCTCCGATTTAAATAAGAACCATGCGGTACAATTAGCCCCGAGGTGTGCAATGTTCAAACAAACAGACCAAATAGAAACTCGCCTTGCAATGATCAATTCAATCCTACCCTCAAGCCTGCAACATGAATCAGTACTCAGCGTCCTGCAGCTAGCGCTGGCGGAAGACTTGTCGGCACAGGAGCGCTGGGTACCTCAAATTGCCAAGGGAGACATCACAAGCATGGCAACCGTTCCGGTGGATGCCAGGTTAAGTGGATATTTCCGTGCCAAAGCCAACGGTGTGGTAGCAGGCTTACCGATTGCTGAAGCGGTGTTCCAACTGGTAGACCCCACCATGTCATTCCGAACCACAACCAAAGATGGGTCGATCGTTGAAAAAGGACAAGCCCTGGCGATCGCACAAGGCAGCGGGAGGAGCCTCCTGGCAGGGGAGCGCACTGCGCTTAACTATTTGGGGCGGCTCTCTGGGATCGCCACACTCACCCGGCGTTTTGTGGAAGCCATCAAGGGCACTAAAGCGGTGATCCTGGATACCCGCAAGACCGTCCCTGGCTTACGTATGGTCGATAAATATGCAGTGAGGATGGGTGGTGGACAAAACCACCGGGTGGGTCTTTTTGACATGGTGCTCATCAAGGACAACCACATCAGCGCAGCAGGAGGGATCACGTCTGCGGTAAGGAAGGCACGTGAGTATTACGGTGATAAGTACGCGATCGAAGTAGAGGTAAAAAGCCTGACCGAGCTGGATGAGGCGATCAGTCTGCGTGTTGACCGGATCATGCTGGATAACATGGATCTGGATACGATGCGTAATGCCGTACAAATGACCAACGGGCGTATCCCCCTAGAAGCTTCCGGGAATGTCAACCTGACCAACGTACGGCAAATTGCTGAAACCGGTGTAGATTTTATTTCTTCAGGTTCTCTCACTCACTCGGCTCCCACACTTGACATCAGCATGAAAATAGGATAAATTATATCCGGAATCTATGGTCTGATCACAGATTTGGAAGTGGAGCGCGTAAAATGTCTGTTGAAAGTATGTATCAGGAAATGAAAAGCAAGCTAGAACGGGTTGTGCCTGATTTCGAGCTGCGTTACAAGGCAGAGCTTGCGGAAGAAATCAACCAGCTTAAAAAGAGAAGAACGCAGTTATCCTGGGGCATAACTACATGGAGCCTGCGTTATATTATTCCATCCCCGATTTCCGAGGCGATTCGTTGGATTTGAGCCGCAAAGCTGCCCAAACAGATAAGGACATCATCGTCTTCTGCGGGGTACGCTTCATGGCGGAGACAGCCAAACTGTTGAACCCGAACAAGACGGTGCTGCTCCCATCTGAGAAAGCTGGCTGTAGCCTGGCGGCCAGCATCACTGCCCAAGATGTAAGGGAGCTTCGCCAGCGTTATCCGGGTGTTCCTGCTGTTGCTTACGTGAATACCTATGCCGACGTGAAAGCAGAGGTGGATATCTGCTGCACATCCAGCAATGCCAAAGCAGTCGTTGAGTCGCTCCATTCCGATACCGTCATTTTTTTGCCCGATGAGTACCTGGCACGCAACATAGCCAAGGAAACTGGCAGACATATCATTTTTCCCACATTACAGGATGGCAAAAGCTCGACTACGCTGGATTACCAGCAGGTTGGCAACCAAGACTCAATGATAGGCTGGCATGGGCGCTGCGAAGTGCACGAGAAATTCACCGTCAAGGATATTGAAGCTGTACGTAAACAATTCCCCGAGGTGGTCATCCTCTCCCACCCCGAATGCAGCCCAGAAGTCGTGGCAGCTTCAGATTTTTCTGGCAGCACCAATGCCATGATCCGCTATGTTAAAGAAACCAACGCACCCCAATATCTGGTGCTGACCGAATGTGCCATGGGCGATAATATCGCGGCAGCCAACCCTGAGAAAGACATGCTCAGGCTGTGCTCAGTTCGCTGCCCTCATATGAATCAGATCACTCTGGAAGACACCCTGAAAAGCCTGCAGCTCAACCAGTATGTGATTGATGTCCCTGAAGATATCCGGGTAAGAGCAGCTCGGTCTGTTGAACGCATGATTGCTATCGGATAAAGGGGAGGTTGAGGAGATGCAAACCGATGTTTTGATCATTGGCTGTGGCATCGCGGGGTCAACTGCAGCTATCCGTTTAGCGCGTGATAGTCATCGCCAGATCACCATCATCACGCGTGCAGAAGATGCCATCGATAGTAATTCAAGCTATGCCCAAGGGGGAATCGTTGGGCGAGGTTATGACGATAGTGCCGAGCTACTCGAGGAAGATGTCCTGACTGCCGGAGCCGGGCTTTCATATCCACCGGCTGTCAAGCTATTAGCAGAACGCGGCCCGGACTTGCTGCAAGAAATCATCATCGAGCAGGCCGGATTGGAATTTGACCATGACGAGCATGGCAACCTGGTGATGGGGCTGGAAGCAGCCCATACTCGCCGGCGAATCCTTCACGTGGGTGATGGCACTGGTGAAGCGATCATGCAGTCTCTGCTCAAGAAACTGGAAAGTATCTCCAACATCACCTTACTCCGCAGGCACACTGTTGTCGACTTGATCACCTTCCCGCACCACACCACCGACCCCCAGGCAGTCTACCAGCCACTCACCTGCCACGGTGCGTACGTGTTCGACCAGGATACCCGCAAGGTGGTCCCAATTTTGGCTCGAAAGACCATTTTAGCGACAGGCGGTGTAGGTCAGATTTTCTTGAATTCCACTAACCCAACAGGGGCACGGGGAGATGGAGTTGCCATGGCTTACCGGGCTGGGGCAAATATCATCAATGCTGAATATGTCCAATTTCACCCCACAGCATTAAGCAGCACCGATGCTACCAAGTTTCTGATCAGTGAAGCAGTCCGCGGCGAAGGCGGCATCCTACTCACTCCCCAGGGTAAGCCATTTATGGAAAAGTACGCGCCTGAGTGGAAAGACCTAGCCCCGCGTGATATCGTGGCCAGGGGAATCTATTCAGAAATGGTGGACAAGGGTTACCCGTACGTCTTACTCGACATTGCTTCACATAAACCTGCTAAATACATCCGCGAGCGCTTCCCTCACATTTATGCTAAATGCAAGGAAAACCGCATTGATATAACCCGCCAGCCCATCCCGGTGGTGCCAGCCGCACATTACTTCTGCGGAGGTGTCCAGGTAGACCTGACCGGCCGGACCAGCATACCCAACCTGTATGCCGTAGGTGAGGTGAGCTGCACCGGAGTGCACGGAGCTAACCGTCTGGCCAGCACATCTCTACTAGAGGGGCTTGTATGGGGTGTGCAAGCTGCAGAAGACATCCAGGCGCAATCGCCCAGCCTGCTGCTGGATGACCGGGACGTGCCAGAATGGAATGATAGCGGGTTGATATACGAGCCCGATCCAAACCTGATCCAGGCAGATATGTACAGTGTTCGTAACATCATGTGGCATTATGTGGGGCTGGTACGCAGCGAATACCGGTTGAACCGAGCGATCCGTGACCTTCGCCAGCTATGGCTGGATATTGAGGAATTTTACCGGAAAACACGCCTGAGTGACGGCCTGATCGGGTTGCGTAACGGTGTGCAAACAGCGCTGATCGTGGCATATGCCGCCCACCGCAACCGATCTAGCCGGGGATGCCATTATCGCGAAGATAGCCACCCGCAGGCGAAAACCGCCACCCCACCCGAAGCAGCCAATGTAAAGTTAAGCGGTGGCCTGGGATAATGGTCTTTTCTTACCATAGATAAGCTACCTTTCGAGAGTGTCAGAAGGAATTAATCGCACATCCTGCTAGGGGATGTGCTTAACTTAACCTAGTATTTCGCTGGCTCTCTATGGTTTTATGGTAATTTTCTCGACTGACCTTTTACCACCCGGCCAGTAGAGCAAACGCTGACGTGAGCGTTGAATTTCATACCTTCCGCCACTCACCCGCACGCTGAATCCATGGGGATATTGATAATTTGGGACATAAATTTCGGTCGGCGCAGTAATTTCCAGGTCTGGACGAAAGGCCATCTTGAAGACTCGACTGTGGGGGTCGAAATTTGCCTTTAACAGCTCACCAGCTGTGGCAACCGGATAAGGACGCACAACGGCTTGCAAGGCACGCCCGCCTGAGTTGATATCCCGCGGGTCGTCACGTTGATCGGGACTGTATATTGACAGATCTTCGTCATTCCACAGGTCACCGTGCAAGTTGTTATTATCAGGGGTGTAATTCCACAGGGTGTAATTGAGCAGGTTAGCTTCTGCGGCTTGCAAACTACGTTGCAGAGCTTTTACCTGGATGCCGAAGTCACCTGTTTGATAGGCACGCTTCTCATGTAAATCAAACGAGATGCCAAACTCTCCCAAGACGAACGGAACGCCTCCCAGACGCTGCTCAGCTTGTTGCTTGATAGTGGCGAGCTGTGAATGGAAAGATCGGCGGATGCCTGGCGGTGTGAAGACAACCCGCCGTGAAAGGCTATTTACTCCGATCCAAGGTGTGTACTCCTTTTTCACCAACACAAAGGCGTCATACCAGTGCGGCGCATAGACAACACCCTGAGCCTCCTGAGCATCCATCCTGTATGGTGGTTGGTCAGGTTCGGTCTCGATGAATATCAATGCACTGGGGTGAACCGCATGTATTGCTTCAGCGAACCGGCGATTGAATGCTCGGTAGTAATCCTCAGCGAAGCTCACTGCTCTACCGTTTACTTGAGCGAAGTAATCAGGACGCAGCAGGTGTGGCTCTCCAGCCGCATCAAAATCCCATACGCCATGCTGTCTCCAGATGCAATCGAAACCCGGTAGCCATGCGCGTGTGCCGCCCTGGTTGAGGCGACGTGTCCCTGTTTTCTTCAGGCTGGCCAGCCCGATCGACCAAAAATCAACCTCTTGAGGGAGTCCAGAAGCTAATAACATCGACTGGTAGGGCGTTGGGGATAGATCCAGCGTAGTCGATCCATTGATAGCATTGAGATCCTTCGAGCCGATATAGCCGCTGGAAGGCTCGTTCATGGAATCGTAACCGAGCACATTGGGCTGACCCTTCAGGTGGATAGCCACCTGGTTGATGGCGTCTATATAATGGCGTTGCAGGTATTCCTGTGCGGGCTCGCTGTCGATCATAGTCTGGGGAGCAAAGTCATTGCCAGCGAAGAAGAGGGTGAACATGGTGGCGCAAGCCAGCTTGTAGGTATTGGTATGCCAGGCCATGCGCGGGTAGGGAGCGGGATGGGTGGCATGTACCAAAGCAGCACCAGTCTCGGTGAAGTGGGTGATATCCAACCCTACAGCTTCGAATGTCCAGCCTGGGGCGCCATCACCACCCGAGAAACGGCTCCACACATCCTGGTGAGGGTCGATGAACAGGGTAAAACCGTATTGGGAAGCTTTTTTGACGACTTCCACCAGGTAGTTGAGGTAGTCAGTATCATAAATCCCAGGCCCGGCATGCTCGATGGCTTCCCAGGTGACTAGCAGACGCAGGAAGTTGTAACCCCACTCGCGCAGACGCTCGAGATGTTCGTCTGCCTCATCCAGGGGAAATGGCCGGTTGACAAATGACACATGGCGGTGATCGAAAAATCCTTCACGGATGTAAGTAGCTCCAGGAGGCGTATAGGGTACTTTGCTGCTACCTGCCAGGTTTACCCCGTGCAGCATTACCTTGCGTCCGAAATCATCAATAAAATCCGTCCGATATACCACAATACCCATAGCCGCTCCGGTTATTTTGATGAGATTGATTTGACCTGCGAGTGATCCTGGCAGGCCAGTCTACGATCTTATGACTTGATCCAGTTGCCGAATTCTCGAGGCTGATTATATACGAAGTACACCTGTATGCGCTATAAACTGGCGTGAAAACTCAGCGCCAACGATCATCGATGGCGAAAAAGGAGTGAATTTTCTGCCCAAGTCGATTGGGTTAGGCTCGCTCGGGTATGATTAAGTGGGCGACGAACGAGACCAGGCTGACGATAACTGATCCCCAAAATGCGCCCCACGGAACCTGAACGACGAGGCCGATACCCAGCAGGCTGCAAATCCAGGATGAGAGCCACAACAAGAATGCGTTGATCACCAGCATGAATAAACCTAATGTGAGGACGATGAACGCACAGGAGAGCAGCTTCAGGATGGGCCGGATGAAGATGTTCACCATTCCCAACACTGCTGCCATCACGGCAAACGCCAGGTAAGCCGATGCACCATCGATTGACATCAAGCCACGTGGAGCCAGTATCAGATAAGCTATAACCAGACCGACAATTGTGATCACCCAGTGAATAAAAAATCTCATGGTTTTTGTCCTTTCCCCGTGATCTTCCATCCATGAAACCAGGATGGGCTAAGATATATGGTACTTTTGGGAAAGTGTTCTGTCAATCATTGGAAATTAAAGGGATGATTAATGGCCAACTACGTGGCGAGCGCACAACAATAAGTAGAATAGTATGTATAATCAAATTGTTATTGGCATGAAGTAACATACAGGATGATTATCATGGAGGAGGGCTAGCATGGCATCGGAGCGCGACCCTGAAGGCAATGAGCTGAGCCACCTGATGAAAGCTTATCCGATTTCTGGCAAGGCAGTCCTTGAAATCGGCTGCGGAGATGGGAAGCTAACCCGCCAGTATTCAAGTTTGCCAGGCTATCTCATCGGAATCGATCCATGTATGGCCGATTTGCAGGCAGCGCAGATCAAAAGGTCGCCAGGGAGACTGCATTTCATCCAGGCCATGGGTGAAAGGCTACCTTTTACCGACCGAGAATTCGACCTGGTGATCTTTGCTTCATCCCTTTGATGAATTGAACCGGAGGGCATGGTGCATGCCCTGAAGGAAGCCTGGCGGGTGCTGAAACCGGACGGCAGCATGGTAGACGTACGTCCACTATGCGTCGATGTGCCTTTGGAAGTTGTTTATGATAATAACAGCATGCCGGCAGGAATAGTCGATCTGAGCCCAGATATTGGTCGTGATGTTGCTTCTGATAAGGCTTTAGCTGCTGTAATAGAGAAACGACTGTTCTATGAAGAGCAGCTTGAATTCTTCGGTTTTGGATTTACTGGCGTTCCGTAGACGAGATGAAAGCAGACCTGGATGAGAATTGGAAAGATGAAGTGGTGATCCCACAGGAGGTCTGGAGACGAACAGCTGAGCTGCTTGCCGGTCATCCAGGGGAGAAGAAGCTCAGACTTGTCGTGCGGATGAAATTAGGCGTTTATAAAAAAACGTTCGATTCGTAATATGGGGACGGTATAAAAGAAGATTTTGCACTGCCAGCTAGGAAATGGTTGTAAACAACTGGAACATCAGAAAGAAATCATGTTAAAATAATATTAGCCGTGAGGTTTTAAGTACCAGGAGGGAATGGACAGCCTCAATGCTAAAGGTTTCGCTGCTGGGGAATTTTTTTACAACACAGGGATTCAACGATCCATGCTGTCAAGACGTCACGACTCCAATCATTTCTTGCGTACTTAATAATTCACCGGGATAATCCGCAGTCCAGGGCTTACCTGGCGTATACTTTTTGGCCCGACACAAGCGAAGCACAGGCACGCGCCAATCTCCGGAACCTGCTCCATCATCTGCGCCAAGTTTTACCTGAGGCTGAAACTTATATCGAAGTGGATACCCATAACTTATGCTGGCGAATGGAGGCTGACTGCATAATTGATGTGGCAGATTTTCAATCTGCTCTCGATGCTGCAGATAAGGCAAGGAAATCTGGTGATGTGGGATTGACTCGCCAGGAATATGGAAAAGCATTGTCTTTATACCATGGCGACTTGATGCCAGGTTGCTAAGATGATTGGATCATCCCGCTGCGAGAAACTTTGAGGCAGGCGTACATCGATACACTTGGTAAGCTGGTAAGCTTACTGGTGCAGAAACGTGAATACCAGGCAGCAATTGAATACGCCCAGCGTTGCATACGATCCGATCCACTGCACGAGGCAACCTACCGGCAGCTGATCCGTCTGTATGCATTAAATAATGACCGGGCCAGTGCGCTACGTACATGATGAAGTTCTGGCAAAGCTTAACGAAAATATGTTGAAGAAGCAAGGCTGGAAGGTTTTAAAGACGAATGATTACCAGGAGAGCACTGCCAATTTCGCTGCCCTGGAAAAGATATGCAGCATAAATGTATGCAATCCTCGCTATGCTTCAGAGATACTGACAGAGGATGGCAATCGCGGGGTTACTGCATTCATGCCACTTGCCATCGGAGTCTATGAAGATAAACAGAACCAGGTGTATGTTTCTCAGCTCGATGTTGGTCTGCTCGGCATGATGTTTGGTGGGACGATCGCTAAAGTGATGAAGTTGGCTGGCAGGGATATCGGTGAGGCCGTCAGCTCAGTGACTGATGGAAAGGTAAGCTAATTGGTCGTGTAGACTTCCTCAGGGAAAAGGGTGATGCAAAATTTGACTCCTGGAAATGCTTGAAATCCAGTGGGGAAGTCTGCACAGCCACTAATTTGTGTAAAAATGATGCATTATGCATTTGATGTCACCAGCGTAGCATTGAGATCATCACCTGGCTAAAAAGGGCATAAAACGCGTCGATCGAATAATTTAATATTCCTGATTATGTTGATCTATTATAAATTTTAGATTTTTATTCATGAAACTTCGGAGTTGAATTTGTAGGGGGTAACAGAACTTGAGATTTCATTGCTAATAATTTAACTTAGACCTTAACGGCAGCGCCTTATCATCCATATTCACCGTTTTAAATTCATAAAATATTAATCGAATTTCTTATAGATTATTTCCCTTATGAACTATCATTGAATGAAGGATGAAAGGAGGTTGATGAACTACTGAACAAAACGATAATTACAACAGGCATCCATCGTAGGCACCATGCAGATAATTATTTATCAGGGAGGGAAAATGTTTAAGAGACCTTTGACCATATTTGTTCTATTATTAAATATTGTGATACTTCTCTTTGGAGCCGTGCATCCTGCGATTGCAGGCAGAGGCCAGCTGACCTCGATTGAGATTGAAGGATTGTTGCATATGAGAGAAGAAGAGAAGCTGGCTCGCGATTCTTATCTCACTTTTTACCAGATTTATGGGCTGTATACCTTCCAGATGATCAGCAACAGTGAACAGCATCACATGGATGCAGTAAAAAACCTGTTGGATTACTATGGATTAGTCGATCCGGCGTCAAGTCAGGTGGGTGTGTTTACGAATCCAGATTTGCAAGCTCTTTACGACCAACTGATCTCTTGGGGACGCCAATCACTACAGGACGCGTTGCTTGCAGGAGCGAAAATCGAGGAGGTCGATATCCTTGATCTGGAATACTATCTCTCTCAAACCAATAAATACAATATTCAGCAAGTTTATAGCAACTTGATAAATGGGTCTGAAAATCACCTTCGAGCATTCGTTTCGAACCTGAATTCTCTATTCGGTGTGGTTTACACACCACTATACCTCTCTGCTGAGCGCTATCAGGGAATAATCAATGGGGGTGGTGGCGGGGGAGGTGGCTCTCACCACAGGGGAGGACGCTGACGCCAGCTTGGTTTCTATCTGGTACCGATCGCGCCCTCGTCCAATTTTTTTACCTGTAATTTGTTAGCCAAATAATGAAAAATCCGCTCAGTAAAGCGGATTTTTCGACATATAGGATAGTAAAAGGGACACATCGGGGGTTATCTGGTCTCCAATGATTTTTCATTTAAGCAAAGATGGCTCTTTCACCCCTTGCGTGAGCATAACGGATCAAGCAGGCAAACTGTCGTCCTACCCTGATGCGGGCGAGCTTCATGCTCAGGTAGAACCGAGTCCATTGCGAAGTTACATAACCCTGAATAGCTATGGTGGATGAAAAGCCGATATAATTAAACGTACTGCACATACTCATTATAATTTTTCTACCCCCCGAGGAGTTTACGATGATTCGGAAAAACATTATTCAATGGTTCCTGACCATTGGGCTCACTGTTGGAATATTGAATTCTGTGGTTGGTACGCTCCCGGTACTAGCCCAGGATAATCCGGTGCCAGACACTGCTACGATTGCTGGAACGATGCAGTCGGAGCTGGGGTGTAGCGGAGATTGGATGCCTGGGTGTGAGGTAACGAACTTGACATACGACGCTAACTCCGATGTATGGAAGGGAACGTTCAATGTCACACCCGGCAATGACCAGGACAAAAATGGGCCGCGTTATAAAATGGCATTGAATGGCACCTGGGACTTGAATTATGGCAAGAATGCCAGCCGAGGCGGTGCAGACATCCCCCTGGTAGTGGAAGCGCCTATCGATGTATCCTTTTATTATGATAACAAGTCCCACCTGGTGACAGATGATTACAACACACCGATTATTGTAGCGATTGGAGATTTTCAGGCTCAATTGGGCTGCAGTCAGAATGAAGATCCGAACTGCATGCGTGCCTGGCTGGAAGACCCGGAAGGGGATGGAAGCTATGCCTTTGTGACGAAAGCCCTTAAGGCCGGAGACTACTCAGTTTCATTGAGTATCAGCCAAAAGGCATACGCCAGCGCCACTGACCCGGTGAGTTTTACGGTAGCAAAAGATAATGACGAGATCTATTTTGGATACGACATGGTCAAAAACGAATTAGTCATCAGCACAACGGGTGCCCCGAAGGGCAGCCTGGCCAAGCAAAAAGCAGTGTGGGTCAACCAAGATACCGTGATGTGGAATGTGGTTGGCTCTCCGAAATATTCCTATTCCTTATTTTATTCGCCGGAAGCGGCCCTGGAACTTACCGCGGATGGGATTACAGGTGGCATCGAAATACCGTTAATCTACAGTAAATCGGGTCCGGGGGGAGACGTATTCGAGATGCATCCCAATCTGGCCGGTTACTCGGCATTCAAAATTGAACAAGGGGATTTCCCGAAAATCCCTGAAGCTGTACGCTCACAGCTAGCAGTTATTGCCAGGAATGATACAGGAAAGGTGGTTGACGTTACCGGCGTGCAAACCGCTGGTGTACTGGATGCGCTTTACAAGAATGATGAACTTTTAGGCGTGGTTGTAGATAATGGCATACCAACCTTGCAGGTATGGGCACCCACGGCCAAGTCTGTAGCCCTCAAGCTGTATGATTCTTCCACAGTGGCCGTCGGAAAAACGATTCCCATGAACCGGAACGAAAGCACCGGTATATGGAGCATCACCGGGGACACTACCTGGATGGGCCAGTACTACCTTTACCAGGTTGAAGTATTTGTGCCGAAGACCGGAAAGATCGAGACTAACCTGGTCACTGACCCTTATTCGCTGAGCCTTTCTATGAACAGTCTGCGTAGCCAGATCGTTGACCTGGATGACCCCTCGCTAAAGCCTGATGGATGGGATAAGCTATCGAAACCTGAATTAGCTGCACCGGAAGATAGTGTGATCTATGAGCTGCATATCCGCGATTTCAGCATAAATGATGATACAGTGCCTGAAGACTTGCGGGGCACCTACAAGGCTTTCACAGTCGGGGACTCACTGGGTATGGAGCACCTGGCAAGCCTGGCAGAAGCAGGCTTGTCCGCGGTGCACTTGCTGCCAGCGTTCGATATTGCCAGCGTCGATGAAGACAAGTCCACCTGGTCTACCGTTGACACAGCCCTGTTGAACACTTACCCGCCTGACTCAGACCAGCAAGCCCAAGCGGTGGCATTGGTTAAGGGGACGGATGGCTTCAATTGGGGCTATGACCCGTATCATTACACCACACCTGAAGGAAGCTATGCAACCAATCCTGACGGATCAGGGCGTATCCTGGAGTTCCGTGAGATGGTCCAGGCACTTAACAGTACCAACCTCCGGGTGGTGATGGATGTAGTCTACAACCACACCTCACAAAGTGGGCAGGATCCCAAATCCGTGCTGGATAAGATCGTACCAGGATATTATTACCGTTTGGATGCTGATGGGAATGTTACCACCAGCACTTGCTGCCAAAATACAGCTACCGAGAACGCCATGATGGAAAAGCTGATGGTCGATTCGGTGATCACCTGGGCAAAGGAATATAAGGTGGACGGCTTTCGCTTCGACCTGATGGGACACCATATGCTACGCAATATGCAGGCTGTAAGGGCAGCCCTGGATAGCCTGACAATCGAGAAGGATGGCGTTGATGGAAAAGCTATATACGTCTACGGAGAAGGCTGGGATTTTGGTGAAGTGGCTAACAACGCGCGTGGGGTGAACGCCACCCAGCTGAACATCGGCGGGACTGGCATTGGGGTGTTCAACGACCGATTGCGAGATGGCACACGCGGCGGTAACCCGTTCGAAGACCCACGTTTGCAAGGTTTTAGCACAGGATTGTATCTCGACCCGAATGAGGCAGAAGTGCTCACCCCAGAACAGCAGCTGACCAAGCTTTTGGATTATACCGACTGGATACGAATTGGAATGGCAGGTAACCTAAAGAATTACCAGATCGTGCGGGCAGATGGCACCCAGGTTACCGGAGCTCAGGTGTTGTATGGAGGCAAACCAGCTGGTTATACTCTTGACCCACAGGAGAATGTGATCTATGTGTCAGCCCATGATAATGAAACCATCTTTGATGCCGTTCAAACCAAGAACGCGGGAGATGCCAGCCTGGCAGATCGCATCCGGATGAACAACCTGGCACTCAGTATCCCAATGCTGAGCCAGGGTGTGCCGTTTTTCCATGCCGGAGACGATATCTTGCGCTCGAAATCGCTTGACCGTAACTCGTACGATTCAGGTGATTGGTACAACGCCATCGACTGGAGTTACGCCACCAATAACTGGGGTATCGGTTTACCTATCGAAGGCTCCAGCTATTATGAGATTTTCAAGCCTTTACTGGCTAACCCCGAACAAAAATCTCAAAGCACAGACCTGGAGTTTGCATCCAAGATGTTCAACGAATTTCTCCAGATTCGCAAGAGCTCAGGGCTTTTCCGAATGCAGACTGCAGATCAAATAAATGGGATGCTGACGTTCCTGAACAACGGACCCGAGGCGATGCCTGGGTTGATCGTGATGCGCTTGGTGGATACGGAAAAAATCGATCCCAAGTACAGCGAGGTACTTGTGCTGGTGAATGCCAACCACCAGGAAATCCAATTCAGTGATCCATCATTGGCTAGCCAGGCATATACGCTACACCCGGTGCAGCAGAATTCAGCAGATGCTTCTGTGAAGCAGGCGAAATTGGAGGCTGCGAGTGGTACTTTCAGCGTCCCAGCGATCACCACAGCAGTTTTCGTGGTGGAGCAGAAAGGGCTGGAATTGAGCCGACCGGCAGGAATAGCTATAGGAGCACTGGTGATCGTGATGATCGCAGGCGTGGTATTCTTATTGGTGAGTAAGCTGTTGCCTAAGAAAAAATGATAATAACTCGTTAAACTCGGCACGACTTAGGCGAGAAAGGTAATTAATATTCCGGCAACAACAATTATCTAATATCATCCCTCAAAAAAGGTGGCATTGGATACCAAATGATCAGTGGCCTCGTGATCTTCCTGGCTATCCTTATAGTCTATTTAATCATTGCGGTCTCGCTTGGGAAACGATCGATCACCATGCCTATTTTCTTCCTGGTGGTCGGTGCAATCCTGGGCCTTCATGGATTGGAATGGATGAATATTTTGGTGTCTACCGAAACGATAAAAATCCTGGTAGAAGTGACTTTAGCGTTGATCCTGTTTAGTGATGCTTCTAAATTGAAATTTAATGAAGTTTAATATGATCCCGGGTTACCGATACGATTGCTCGGGCTGGCTTTACCACTGATCATTGTAGTTGGTGGAATCCTTGCATTCTTGATCTTCCCGCAAGAAGAGATTGGGTTCGCCTTGTGGACTGGAGCTATTTTAGCGCCTACCGATGCAGCAATCGGACTGCCAATATTCACAAATAAAAAAGTACCTGTACGCATCAGGCGTGCCTTAAACATTGAAAGTGGCTTGAATGATGGCATTGCGACACCCTTCGTTACCCTGTTTACGTTTTTTTGGCAGTTGCAGAATACAACCAGAAATTATCCGGCTGGGTATCATCGGCATTTGTTGCGATCGCTATAGCCGTCGCAGTAGGAGCTGCCTTGGGTTTATTGGGCGGTTGGCTGTTCTCGATTGCGATGAGGAGGAGACTTACCTCTAAAGCAACTGAGCAAATTGGGACATTTGCGCTGACCCTCGCCACATACTCGTTTTCAACTGCGGTGGGCGGGTATGGCTTTATTGAAGCATTTGTGGGTGGGTTGTTCTTTGGTTTTATAACCAAGAATCGAAACCATCAGGCTGTGGCACTCACTGATGGGATGGGAACGCTGCTTTCAGTACTCGCATGGACAATATTTGGGGCACTCCTGGTTATTTCCTTGTTCACCACGTTCAATCCACTGGCCCTTTTGTAAGGCGTATTGAGCCTGACGCTCATCTGCATGCTGCCAGTGGCATTAGCGATGATTGGAATGCGGTTCAGAAGGGATACGACCCTGGTGATGGGCTGGCGAGGGCCGCGCGGTCTGGCATCGGTGGTGTTTACTTTGATTGCTTATGAAGCTTTCCACGAAACAAATCGATCGTCCGATGTTCTTTTTGCTGTCGCGGGATGGACGATTTTGATGAGCGTGCTTTTACATGGCTTTTCAGCCCTTCCGCTGGCAAATTGGTATGCCAAGCGCATCAAGGGTGCCACGGAGATGATCCCAGAGATGATGGTAGCGCCTGAACTCGAGCAATGCCAGCAACGGTTTACTGATAGATACCAGATTACTGACTAGCAAATTAAGCGAGGCACCAAATTAATTTTGGTTTTATGCCATTGTTCTTCAACACCTAATTGCAAAGTATTTTCGCCAGGAAGCTGAAACATATAAAAAGTTTCTGCATCCATGAGCTACCTTTGTTCTCCAAAGATGCAATGGGTAGGATTGAATTTAGTTGCAAGCTGGATTCGGGTGTAATAAAGAAGGGCTTTAACAAGATCGATGATCCTTGGGAGATGAGGGTAAACAGACCAAAGTAGAAATTTGTGATCGTAATGCGGTGAAATATTGAGGTCCGGGGGATTGATGACAAAATATGGTTTCTGAGTTTAATAATTAACCTAACTTGAGGCCCGGTGTAGCGTACATTCTTCCTGCAATCCAAAAACTCGATTCACATACAAGTGAATATTGAAGAGTCATGCTAGAATTAATTATCCGTTAATCTAGGAGATGGAAAAGCGTATGAGTAGGCATCGTCTTGCTATTCCTACCTCCTTGCTGTTGAGTGTAAGTTGATAGCTAATCACGATTGCCGGCAATCATCGAAATAAACCACAGAAAATAAGACCTCCAGAAAAAAACCAGACTAACAAAAGGAGAACCAAGATGAATATGAAGGGATTTTACATTTTACTCAGTCTTATCCTAATCGCTTTGTTCGCAATTACTGCCAAAATTGTCACAGCTGACACAGGTGGTACGAGCGAGGCAGAGGGTGTGCAGGGACAGGTGGATGGAGATGTACAGAATTACTTTCCAATCCAGGGTAGATTGACGGATTCAAGTGGAACACCTCTGAATGGCGACTATTCAATCACCTTCCGCCTATATGATGTGCTTTCTGGCGGGGTTGCCTTGTGCTCGGATACCAATCTCGTGTCAGTCAATAATGGTTTATTCTCTACTCGAGTATGGGGAAATTGCGCCTCCCAAATCAATGGCACGCAGCTTTTTCTGGGCATTGAGGTTGAGACTGACAGCGAGATGGTTCCACGTCAACCGATCTATGCTGTCCCTTACGCCTGGAGCTTAAGACCTGGTGCAGTCATCATTGGGTCTGTTGGGCCTGATCCGATGCTTCACCTTGAGAACTCCGACCCTTCTGGCCGTGGCTTACGATCCTATTCAACATCGGCGACCGGCACAAATTACGCTATCGTAGCTGCTAATGAATCACCGGATGGATATGGTGTGTATGCATACAATACCACAAGTGGTGTAGGCGTTTATGCCTCGAGTGATTCCGGCGTGGCCATCGAAGCTGCTGGATCTGGGATCATCCAGAGCTCAGCCCCTTCTTATCTTTGGGTGAGTGGCAATGGTCTGCGGCCATATCTGCAATCAGATAGTACGATCATCAACATGGATAGCATCGGTGGAGCGAAGATCTTGAGAGGAGCGACTGGAGGGACCAAGAATGTGATGCTGCCTATCACGATCACTGGACCACTCTATGGTCAGAATGTAAAGGTAACCGGGCTCGATATATATTTCCAATGTGATACGACGTTTGACGGGATCACTGCAGTCCTGCTCCGAAAGCAAACTGGAGTGTGCAGCAACAATGCGTGTTTCCAAAATATATTATATGATGTGACAGATTACTTCTGTGAAGATATCGCAAATCCAACAGGTTGCAGCCACCATTGGGATTTAACAGCGAATAATATCATCACACCGGATACTGGCGTGCTTTATCTCACGATCGAGCTTGTGTTCAATGCAGCTGACACCTGGGTGGATATCGGCGGGATTCGCCTGACCTTGAGCCACCAATAATGGGTACGGCTATGAAAAACATCCGGATCATATTGATAGGTGTGCTCCTGTTGCTGCTCATCGTGGAGAGCGTTTACGCCATGGGATCGGCAAATTACCGCATCGATTGGAATAATCTGCTGAGTGGGAGCGGTGGAAAAACCCAATCCTTGAACTACCAGGCAAGCTATACAGTTGGCCAGACCGCCAGCAGTACCAGCGAGAGCGGAAACTATCAGGCTCAGCTGGGGTACTGGGCTGGTGTCCAATTTAGCAATCCGATATTTGCCCTTTTCCTACCAAGCATTGTGAGGTCGCCGTAAGAACACGTACAAGCTGCATTTCATAAGTTAAGATGTCCGTCCGACAATGGGACGGACATTCTTTGGACTCCCAAGTTTTGAGCGAGAAACCCGTTTCCAGTGCCTCGGACCTTCATGCTCGTCTATTTAATGCTGCCCGATGAAAAATGGTTTCTGAAGACATAGGTTAGAGAGAATGGTTGATTGATGCGTATTTCAGATTTTAGGATTTATTGTGAATATCTGAGTGGTATCAGGCGAAATTTCGGAAAAAATCCTTGCATTATCCGAAAGTTGCCTATCCGCTGTATATACGCTGACGAAAAAAAAGACCCACCGCGAAAATGTTCGCGGTGGTAATTTACTCTCTTTATTCGGAGGGCGGTTTTCTACTGAGCATCAATATTCGTCAGCTCATTGAGAAAAATTAATTGTGAAATCGTGCTGCTGGAGCCACCCTGGGGAGTGTCTGCATGGCTTCAAAACCGGCTAATTTCCGTTGCTCCACGGTGCGCCCCAAAAGGCGCTCAATCGTTCGGACCATCGGCAGATCATCCTGTGTAACAAGGGTGAGCGCAGTACCCTGCCGGGCCATACGTCCAGTTCGGCCGATGCGATGTGTGTAAGCATCAACCGTATCTGGCATATCAAAATTGATTACATGTGAGATTTGCGTTACATCGATACCGCGCGCGGCGATATCAGTGGCAACCAGTATCTTGATCCTTCCGGAACGAAAATCATCCATGGCTTGCTGGCGCCGGTTTTGAGATAGATTTCCTTGCAACGAGGTGGCTGGTAGACCTGCCTTGACGATTTGTTCAGCAAGCTTTTTTGCGCGGTGTTTCGTTCTGGTAAAAACCAGCACCTGGCCACTGCCCGACTTACGCAGTAACGCCAGCAACAGCTCAGTTTTATTGGTCTGTTCCACTGGGTACATCGCATGTCCAATCGTCTCTACTGGGCGGGCGACTCCCAGATCAACCTTCACCGGATGGTCCAGTAGCTCATCTGCCAATGAGCGGATTTCGCTCGGCATGGTAGCTGAGAACAGCAAAGTTTGGCGTTGTTTGGGTAGGGCGGCAAGGATCCTGCGAATATCGGGTAAAAATCCCATATCGAACATCCGGTCGGCTTCATCAATAACCAGGATCTCAACGCGGCTGAGGTTAACCACGTTTTGGCCCATCAGGTCCAATAATCGACCCGGGCATGCGACCACAATTTCTGTGCCCGCCCGTAATCCCTTGATCTGTGGTTGGTTGCTGACGCCTCCATATATGGTCATACTACGAAATCCGGTCTGGCGTCCGAGCATTGTAATGTTAGTGTGGGTCTGTTCGCTCAGCTCGCGAGTGGGAGAAAGGATGAGCACACGCAGCTTACCCCGCGGTCCGGTAAGCAAGTGTTGTAAGATGGGCAAGACAAAAGCAGCCGTCTTCCCCGTACCTGTCTGGGCCAAACCCAGTACGTCCCGGCCTTCCAGGATTGGAGGAATCGTATGAAGCTGAATCGGTGTAGGTGTGGAATAACCAGCACTGGATATTCCCGCATTGATCTGCGGGTGAAAAGCAAATGAAGTAAAGTTCACAAAAAGGTCCTTTTTGGCATAGTTTGAGCCAAGGCGAACCTTAGCCCGTCCGTGTCCATTACGGATATAGTTTATCCATTTCAGGAGGGAACGTGGGATTATACCACACAAAAAATTGGAATCTGCTTCAGCTGAGAATTTACACATAGAGGAGAAGGATAGATATTCATTTACCTAGGAGCCTTACATGGATAATATTTTTGGCACTCCCTTGGACATTTTTACAGATATGTCCTGGCCTGTGATCATGTCATCTTCTCATCCGATCTGATGGTAGCTCATGACAAAATCCTCCCCTTGGTTGTTTTAGAAATCAGGTAACGTCAGCCCAATCAAAAAACTATAGCTCGATGAGCTAAGATTTCATATGAACTTGCTCAGAAAATTGTCTGCGTTGTTTCGGTTGAAAATCGCCCTCAAGTAGCGGGGCTTGGATTCCAATGTCCCCTGCAGGGACCTCGGGTTATGAGTGAGAAACCCGCTTCTGCTACCTCCGAGATTCTGGCCCTTACTTTTGACCCAGCCCGACGAAAAGTGGATTTAGCAGACCCGACGGGGAGAGATGGGTTGTTTAGTGGGTATATTCTAACAAGAGATTTAACCAATTATTATTTTGTGACCCAGGTACAAAGAACGCTATACGTTAGATGCACTTTTCTACCCTAGAAAGCACCTGGGACCGGGACAAATGTCCCGTTCATTGGTGGGCACATGTCCTAATTTCTCCAAAGCGCTTGACAAAGAGTATTCCACTGGTATTATAGAAATCATAAGACCAAGACAACTGAATAATTTCTGTGCGCTATTTAGCGCTGGATAGAACGTTAGTGAACTAATCCTCACACGTGAGCAGCATTTACCTACCGGAATAACGTGTGGATTTTTGTATAAATCCATAGCTAGACAAGTAGGAGAATTTTTAACGATAGGTGGGAGTGAATCATGCAAGAAAATGGCAATTGGCAATGTTTTCCTGAACTAACAGAGGTGATACGACTCAATAATTCTCTCCGTTTTTCCAGCCCCAGATGCACTTTTGCCGGCTTGTTGGCAAGCGGGTGTGAGCTGGTGTGGGTAATGAGGCAGGTTGTTTGGGCTTTTATCCTGGGTCTGTTTTACCGATACATGGTTGTCAGGATGCGTAACCTTCTGCCTTTGATGATCGTTAACTACCCGGGTAATGTGTTCATTGGCTTGTTGACGGGCTATCTGCAGAGCAGGGTGTCCATTGAGATGCATGCTCTCTTTGGCGTAATATTTCCGCTGGGTATGGTTCCAACACACTTGATGATTTTAAGAACCAGATTCTTCGTTTCAAGATGGCTACCCAATGATTAGTCTCCAGTATCGAGTGAGACAAACGTTGATACACTAATGGTGAAGAAGAAATATGTCTAATCGTCGGCGACTAGCGCGCGAACAGCTTGAATATTATCTGGTTTATCTGATCCTGGCGTACCGCCGTCTGATCCTGATTGTCGGATTGATCTTGCTTGTATTTGCCACCGCATACATATTCCTAAACCGAATTGCAGGCATTGCAGCCATGTTTTCCTCCATATTCCTGCTCCTCCTGAGCAATTCTTACAACTTTGTGGTCTACTCCGCGAGACTGTTTGCATGGATCGCCACTCTCTTGACACAGGAAGATTAAACATTGCCCCACTGTAAACAAACAAGAGAGGATGTATCCTGCAAGCCAACACACAAGGCGAGACCCGCTCCACCTTCCAAAAATTCCAGGATGGCTACACTGCCTGCGATGGGACCAAATTGGACAAATTCATGTGACTCTTCGTTCAAGATAAGAGCATCGAAATGACTGGCGTAGGCGTGTCAAAGCGCGCTGCAAACCTGGTTCATCACTACGAGAACGCGTGCCAGCCGCACATCCTGTGCTTGTCCTACTGTCCCGACCGACCAAGTGGAATAGAAAGCGGTAGCCTTTTCGCTGTAGTGAACGTTGTTGGCTTCGGCGGTCATGAGAAACAGATATATCTATGGGGGATGCCCCATTAGACAAAATTTTCTATAGGAGAGAACTCATGTTCAAACCTTCTCCAAAAACCATCGTGCTGATTAATTTGATTTTCCTCGCCAGCGCCTGTGAGCTGATCGTACCGCAGAATCCTTCTTCGTCCAACACACCCAAGACGCTGATTATCACACCTACCATAATGCCGATGCAGGCGCTTACGTCTACCACAACGCCGACACCTCTAGTAGAGTGGGAACTGGTGTCTGTTCTCGACCTGCCCGACTCATTTGTCAACACCATCATTTTCTCACCGAACGGCCAGACGATGATTACCGGCGATCGGAAAGGAGAAGTGCTTATGTGGGAGCGTGATACCTGGGAAAAGACCATTTTTTTGCCAGCCAGGAGCACCTATACAGAAGATGATGCAGCAGGGATCTGGTATTGGGGCACCCTGTTGCTTTCGCCGGACGGGAACATGATCGTCCATGCATATGGCGACGATGGCACGGTTACCGGCTACGATCAAACTGGCCAGGTCATGTTTACTTATTCGTTTGGCTCGCGAGTATGGGCTGTGGCAATTTCCCCAGATGGCAGGCTTTTGGCCGTGGCTGGTTTGCAAAATAATGTAATTATCTTCGATCTTGAGACATACAAGCAGGTAGCCAATCTGTTCAGTGACTATGAATACATCTGTAATTTAGTCTTCTCTCCAGATGGGAATACACTTGTTGTCGGCTATGAGAGACCTGAGAATGTGATAAAGCTCTGGGATACTGCCACCTGGCAGGAAACAAGCACATGCACCCATGTCTCCCAGCGGATCGACTACCACGATATACTGTTCACACCCGACGGTACGCAATTGCTATTGGCTGACCATATGCCTGGCGATCCCATCGGCGTCAGAATTTGGGATCTGGCTAGTAGCCAGATCGTCTGGGAATTCCGCCAAAACAGCGAGGCGGCATATCAAATTGCCTTATCACCGGATGGAAGCCTGCTGGCATCGGTTCATGAGGCGCTGCAAATATGGGACCTAGAAACAAGAGCCCCTGTCAAAACGATCCGGGTTCCCAATCGGGAACTTGGGGCAGTGGCTTTCTCCTCGGATGGCACCTTGATTGCCTTTTCTGTTTTGGGAGAAGGGGTACAGGTTTGGAAAGTAACGCGATCTGATCGAAGAAGTGAGCCGCAAACTGCCGCTGACCAGGTTACCTGGCTGGCGGATGTCACTAATTACATAGAGGGGCTGGCATCAGAAGATCAGTTTGTGGGCGCGGTGATCATTGCTTTCGATGGTGAACCGATTCTGGGAAAAGCATATGGTCTTGCAGATCGTTCCCGTAATATCTCAAACCAGGTTGATACTAAATTCAACCTGGGTTCGATGAACAAGATGTTCACGGCGGTCTCCATCCTGCAACTTGTCGAGCAAGGCAGACTGTCATTGGACAAGACAATCATGGATATTCTACCCGATTACCCGAATAGCACAGTTGCTGGCGCAGTCACGATCGAACAGTTGCTTACTCATACTTCCGGGATGGGCGATTGTTTTACGGGCGATTTTTTCACAACCCCCGCGGAACAGCTTAAAACGGTTGAGGGCTACTTGCCCTTGTTTGTCAACAAGCCACCTCAATTTGCCCCTGCACACAATATTCATATAGCAATGAGGGCTATATCATCCTAGGCTTGATCATCGAAAAGATAACCAGGCAAAGTTATTTCGATTATGTGCGGGAGAATATTTATTTACCCGCCGGAATGGTCAATACAGAGGCGTTTGAATTGGATGTTTTTGTATCGAACCTGGCAATTGGGTATACGACCCAAGACGCAGAAGGCAACGAAACCGGCATCTTTACGGACAACACATCTCTCATGCCGATCAAAGGCACACCTGCCGGGGGCGGCTACTCGACAGTAGAGGATTTGCTCAATTTTAGTAAGGCTTTGTTGGGCTATAGACTGCTCGCCCCTGAAGCAACAGAATTATTGCTTGCAGGGAAAGTTGAGATTCGAGAAGGTGTTCGCTATGCGTATGGCTTCATCGATAAAATGATTGAAGGTCAACGTGTTGTTGGTCATGGTGGTAATGCACCAGGCGTTTGCAATTTCATGGATATGTATCTCGACCTGGGATATACCATCATCATCCTATCGAACTCGGATGGAAGCTGTCTATCTGTCAGGGAATTTATTCAGGAAAACCCATTGAGAACAGTCCCATGAGAAACGAAAGTTGAACAGTTAGCAATGAGATAAACATATCAATGTATTGTCGTCTATTCATCATCACACTCATCGTCTTGGTTTTGATCGTTGATTGCGGGAATCGGGTACCCTATGCTGAAACCGCCACACGATCTTACATGGCTACCTCCTTGCTGACGCACCATGATTGAACAGGAAAACGACATTCTCATCACATACCTTCTTAATAAATCGCAATAGGCGTTAGATCTCGATTGCTATCCTGCAAGGACCTCCAAAATAAAATCCGCCCAAGTGTTGGACGGATTTATTGTTTAGTAGCGGGGCTTGGATTCGAACCAAGGACCTCCGGGTTATGAGCCCGACGAGCTGCCACTGCTCCACCCCGCATCGATTGTCTGCCCTTCTCAGAGCGGGCGGAATTATAGCACGCCCACTGCCACTCGTCAAGGAGACTTAGGTGGCTGATCAACGAATAACGAGAGCCAAACTTGCCAGTTCTGGATCACTTCGGGGGTGACGACCGGGGTGGGGGTAGGCTCGGGGGTATAACCGGGTTGCTGCTTGGGCACGACGATGACATCGCCTTCCCTGCCGAGGTGACCATAGTTATAGGCCCAAGCGTAGACAGCTGCTTCAGATGTAGCGTCAGCCACCTGGGTCTTTAAAACATCCTGGGTCTGCACCAGGCTGGTGACGCGGGCACTTACGCTCTCCTTTTCTGCGGTAAGACGTCGAAGCTCAGCCATGCGGCTATTGAAATCAGTCACCAGTAAAATCAAGACGACAAATCCACCCAGGATTAGAAAAGGCTTCAACCCCTTTTTGGGAAATTTCATATCTCTATCTTACTCCAGGCAAACGCTTCTCGCAAGGGAAACAAAAACCCTGCGCGATTGATGCAGGGCTTGTGCCAGTGCCGAAGGAGGGATTTGAACCCTCACGAGCGTAATGCCCACTACGCCCTGAACGTAGCGCGTCTGCCAATTCCGCCACTTCGGCAAAATTCAATGAACCAGGAGTGAACGAAATTTTACCTGGATTTTCGGTTTTGTCAACCTCGAGTAGCATGCTATAATCTTTAACATCGACTAAAATGGCTCCTTTATTCGAACAAGCCATCCTACTACTTTCTGCACCAACGGGAAACCTGGTGTATGCGCTGATCCTGGGGTTCTGCGTGTTTACTACCCTGGTCGCATATCTGTATGCGGCAGGCAGCCAGGTTTCTACCATCAGTAAACGCATGCAGCTGGGCCTGCTCCTGTTATTCGCGATCCAGCTCATATTGGGGATCGTTGTGCTGCTGGGATGGCTGGGGGTGATCGACGAACATATCTTCCTGCCACCGATCGATACAACTTTAGCCTTGCTGAGCATCGTATTGATCATATGGTTGTGGGCATTCCCTGAGGTTCATACGCGGGCGGATTGGATCACTGTATTGGTCGAGGTGTTCGTTTCCGTCATCGGTTTAGGCAGCCTGTTCCTGTGGGTCAGCCAGGGTGCAGGGGGCCCATACAATGCTGCGATTTTTGCCAGCCTGGCTTATTCGCTCGGGACAATTTTGCTCGCAGCAGGGATCATCCTCCTGGCGATACGGAGACCATCCTACTGGAGCTTTGGAATCCTGATGCTTGTCATTTTGTTGGCTGGCTACCTAGGCCAACTTGTGGTCGGTGACAGAGAAGCGGATTATGGCTATTATGTGCACCTCGGGCAGGTGCTGGGATACATCATATTGCTGGCACTCCCGCAACGATTGGTAGACATTCGGCAGACTAATGAAGTGAAGGAACAAGTCAAAGCCATCGAGACTCCAGAAGAACCGATCAGCCCAGCGTTGATCAACTCACTGGCGAACCTGATGACAGAAACATCTCCCCAGGAGTATTACCACGAGTTAACCAGGCTGGTCTCGTACAGCATGGATGCGGATTATTGCCTGATCATGCTACCGCCAAAAAGTGGAGATCAGATCGTGGTGCCAGTTGGGTATGACCGGTCGCAAGATACGCTAATCGAAGGCTTAGCCGCAGATGGAAAGCTCATCCCAGGGATTGCCGAAGCGGTACGAAATGGGAAGAGTTTATTGATCACCGGGAGTGACGAGCCCGAACTCAAGGCACTTGCGGAGGCATTTGCACTGACCAAGCCGGTACAGCTCATGGACGTACCGTTTTACCCGAAGGGAACCAGTGCTGTACTTGGATTAGCATTGATCGCTACTTCGACCAGCAGGCAGTGGAATGAGCATGATGCAGAGCGGTTATCTGAGCTGGCCCGGGAATTCTTAGCGCTGGCGGGGCAGTACTCAAAGGGTGGTGGGTCCCAGGCCAACCAGGATGAAATGCTGCGAAAGGTGCAACAAGCTGACGCCCATGCTGACCAGGTTCGGTTGGAATATGCACAACTCAAAGCAAAGTATGACGCGCTCAATGTGGGTGGGGGGGTAGCCGCACCTATGGCCGTGGAGTTAGCTGTGTTGGTGGAAAACCAGAAAACCCTGCAGGATACGATTGCCGAGCTAGAGAGGCGTAACCGTGAGCTGGAGAAGAACCTGACTATGGGCAGGCCCTCGGTTGAAGAAGTAGAGCAGCTCAGACAAGAACTGCGCTCTGCCCTGACCGACCTGGCCCGGATCCCAAGTACACTCTCGAAATCTGACCAGCAGATGCTCGAAATGCAGCTCTCTGCGGTGAAGCGCCTGGATGACATGCAGCAGGTCGAACTGATCCATTCGATCGCCCAAGAGTTCAGGCAACCACTGTCTTCGATCATCGGATACACCGATCTGCTGCTAGGAGAGTCGGTGGGCCTGCTTGGCGCAGTGCAGCGGAAATTCGTAGAAAGGGTGAAAGCATCGTCTGAACGGTTGAACATCTTGCTGAACGAAATGGTGCAGGTGATGACCATTGATGGTGGCACTGTTGACCAGACGTTGGTAGGTGTGGACCTGAAAGCGGTGGTCAATGAGGCGGTTAGCGAGGTGGCTGCCCAGATCAGTGAGAAGAATATCAACCTGCGGGTTGAGCTACCGGATGATGATTCGACGGTGATGGTCAGTAAGGATGCCTTGCTGCAAATCCTGGAAAACCTGATCGAGAATGCCTGCCTGGTTACGCCCACGGATGGACAGATCAGGTTGCTGGCACGGGTGGAACCACAAGAAAACCTGCGCAGTTTCATACATATCTCAGTCACTGACCAGGGTGGAGGGATCGAAAAGGCCGATATATCGAGAGTATTCATGCGGCGTTATAAGATGGAAAATCCGCATATCCAGGGCATTGGAGATATTGGTGTTGGATTATCAATTGTGAAATCACTAGTTGAGCTAAATAAAGGGCGTGTGTGGGTAGAGAGCGCACCTGGAGCTGGCTCCACGTTCAGTGTGCTGCTACCGCTGGCAGATAACCAAGATGGCGGTGGAAATCCCTCCGCAGCTCCTGGGTAGAGACAAACCAATAAGCGGATATCCCTCCCGAGATGTGAACGAAACTGAGGAATTTGGACAGCCCGAGAGTTTTTCCTGGCGTAGCAAAGGCCAGGCACGATAATTGCAACGTTGTTAATGAATATGGATAGCGACAGCATGGAACACAAATCCTTACACCACAGCTACCGAAGCTAAAGAGAATGAAAAAGGCCGGCGTCCTTATTATCATTATGTTGGTGCTGACCGCAGGGATATGCACCCTGCCTGGTAAACTTACTGTGCCAAGCGCCAGCCTGGTCGGGCGCAACGATTATGTGCTGGTCGCACCGACGAGTTACATCCCGACGGCAACGCCGTTTCAACCAATTCCACCAACTCAGTTGATCATCCCGACCTCCATCATCCCGACGGCGACACCCACGCCAATCCCACCCACACCAAAGCCGGAGACGGTCTTTGTATCGGGCGAGGGGCGCACCTGGGACGATTATGCAGGGCCCAGCGTGTGGCCCGATATTGAAATCCCTGCCCCGGCAGGACTGCTCCCACACCCCGAAGGACAAATCAATATCCTGCTACTTGGCTCGGACCAGAGGCAAGGTGATGGGGGTTTCCGCACCGATACCATCCAGCTGCTGACCATCAATCCGCAGGATAGCACGGTGAGGCTGACAGCTTTTCCACGCGACCTGTATGTTTATATCCCTGGTTACACTGTCCAGCGGATCAACACGGCCATGGGGTGGGGCGGTTTTGAAGCCCTGGCGGATACGATGGAATATAACTTTGGGGTGAGACCTGATTACTATGTTTTGATCAACTTCTGGTCCTTTAAAGACTTCATCGATTCCATTGGAGGAATCCGGATCGATATTAGCCGCGACCTGTGCGACCAACGGGACGCGTTTGGCTGGTATTGCGTTTCAGCGAGCGAGATGTGGATGGACGGCGAATCGACGCTATGGTACGTACGCAGCCGGCATACCACCAGCGACCTGGATCGCGGCAGGCGCCAACAGGAAGTACTCGATGCCATTTTCGATAAGATGATGAGCATTGACTCACTCGTGAGTGCTCCTCAGCTTTATGATGTTTATAAGGACAGCGTCACTACCAACATGACTTTCGACGAAATTTCCAGCTTAATCCCGGTAGCCTACCAGGTTGCTGATACCCACTCGATCGAAGGGCGCACGATTGGCTCCGGCATGGTCTACAGCTGGACCAACACCAGCGGGGCAATGGTGCTGGTGCCCATGAGGGAGCAGGTGATGGAAGTCATGCGCCAGGTGATCAGTGAGCCATAAAATACCTACGATTGGATCGTAGATAAAGGTAATCACTTATGGCTCTTGAGGGCAAAGGTTTTTTCACCTGGAAGATTCCCAACTGTGAAAACGGTGATGCAAACCGGATCGCAACACGCGCCAAACAAGCTGGATTGTCGCACCTGGTAGTTAAAATCGCTGACGGGCCAACGATCTACAATGGCAACTGGGGTGATCCGAAGGATTACACGACCCCGGTGGTGAATGCGCTGCGCGAGCACGGCATTAAAGTGTGGGGATGGCATTACCTGTATGGTGATACTCCGATCGGTGAAGCGAACATAGCGATTGCGCGCATCAAGCAATATGACCTGGACGGATACGTCATGGATGTGGAGAAGGAGTACAAAACCAGCGGTAAAAAGACAGCCGCCAGGCAGTTCATGGACCGGATCAGGGTGGCTCTACCGAACCTGCCGATTGCCCTGAGCTCCTACCGTTACCCTTCGCTGCACCCGCAGGTGCCATGGGCGGAATTCCTTGAGCACTGTGATATCGTCATGCCACAGGTGTACTGGATGAAAGCCCACAACCCGGGCGACCAGCTGGCGAAATGCGTCAGGGAATTCCAATCCAAAACACCTTCGCGACCGGTCGTCCCCACGGGGGCGGCATTTCGCGAATACGGCTGGAAGTCCACCGATACAGAGGTGCTGGAATTCTGCCGTAAAGCCAAAGAATTGAACCTGAGCGCGATCAACTTCTGGGAATGGTCGGATGCACGCTCAGGCAACCTTCCCAACGTGTGGGAGACGATCCAGGAGTACAAATGGCGGCAGAAGGATGAGCCGAAGGACATCTGTGAGAACCTGATCGAAGCGATGAATGCCCATGACATCGAGAAGATCCTGGGATTGTACAGCCTGCCAGCCATCCACATTAATGCCATCCGAACCACGGCGGGATTCGAGAACCTACGCATCTGGTACCAAAAGCTGTTTAACGAACTCCTGCCTGAGAGCAATTTTGTGCTGAGCAGCTACACAGGGAAGGGGAGCGCACGGCACATGACGTGGACGGCCTCCTCCTCCAAAGGTATCGTCCGTAACGGCAACGACACCCTGGGCCTGGTTAAAGGTAAAATCAGCTATCATTACTCATTCTTTAATGTCACGCCAGCGAACGCCATCCCAGGCTAAGCCCTTGCTGAAGATCGTTATCATCCTGCTCCTATTTGCATGGGGGATTGCAGGCTGCGCACCTTTGGCTGCTGCAACACCGACCGAAAGCCTACCGGTCACCCCGAGCCAGACCCACACGGCGACGATCACGGCCACCCATACGCCAAGCCCGACCTGGACTGTTACACCCAGCCCGAGTGCCACACCCACCCGCACCAGCACACCGACATTGACGCCCACACTGGCACCCCTGGCAGGCTTCACGTCGCGGGTATTGCGAGAAGGCGTGCTACCCCAAACCTATATCGAAGACAACTGCTCCTACCTGAAGATGCGCTGGTCGGGCGAGGGGAGCGCCCCCGGTACGGTGGTGGTACCGATCATGTTCCACAGCATTGCGCAAGATGGCACGCAACTGGCTGACCCAAACAAGGATATCACGGGCGAGCAGTTCTTGTATTTCGTGGACTACGCCCGTTACCTCGGATTTGAGACCATCACGACCCAGCAGCTGCTGGATTTCTTGACGAAGAATGCCCCGATCCCCCTGCGCTCGATGATGCTCATTGTGGATGACCGGCGACCGGGCATGATCAACGAATGGCTGATGCCGGTGCTGGAGCAGTACGACTGGACCGCCACACCAGCTTACATCGCCGACCCGAACAGCATGGAATGGGCCTGGGACCTGATGGACCAGCTGAACGCAAGCGGGAAACTAGATGTACAGTCGCATGGGTATTCAGGCCAGCTTTACATCATACCGGAGACTCCCCTGAAAGAGATCCAGAGCGAGGTCTGGAACTCCACACCGGTCTTGGAACAGCACTTCGGTAAACGGCCGATCGCCTTCATCTGGCCGGGAGGGAATTTCACGCCCGTGAGCGCAGAAGTGGCACGCCAGGGTAGCTACGAGCTGGGATTTACCGCCTACTCACGCGGGCCGCTGTTGTTTAACTGGATCCCACTGGGCGCAGAAGAGCGAGCGGTGAATGACCCGTTGATGGTGTTGCCACGAGCATGGAGCAGTGCAGCCAACGTGAACCTGGATGAAGCGGTCAAGATAAGCGAGCAAGCGGTGGCATTTGCTGACGAGAACTTCCCGGTCGAAGCGGCATGGTACCAGACGTACTGCGGAGGAGAGCTGAGCAGGCCATAGGGCAGATCGCCTCGGGGGAGAGACGAGCGAAAGGCACACAGGACAAGAAGGATTCTTAGTATATTTGTTTAATGAAGAACACGCCCGTTATGAACTATTTAGGGTGAGGATTTTGGCTTCCTTTTTGGCTGAGGATTCTTTTTGGAGGCAGGTTTCCACCCAGGGGGAATCACGACATTGGGCACCACCGTATCCAGGGATTTTACCGAGAACCCAGATTGGCCTGGTTTGCGAGCTTTGGTGGCCTTCGAAGCAGGCTTTTTGGCGGGTGACTTACCCGTAGCGGAGGTCTTTGGCGGTTTTTTGCCTTGGGCGGGAGCCGGTTTGGTCTTGGTGGGGGAGGGCTGCTTTACCACCTTGGGTTTACTGGCGGGCTTGTTTTTGGCAGGCTGAGCAGAGCTTTTCGGCGAAGGCTGGGAGGCAGGCTTGTCTTTCGAGCCGGTAGCGCTGGCCGGCGGGGTTGGTTTGGCAGCCGCTTTAGAGGCAGTTTTTTTGGCTGGTTTAGCGGTTGTCCCAGATTTAGATTTGGCGGTTGCTATGGCTACCGGAGTGGTTTTAGATTTGGCTGGCGCTTTCTTTACTGGCTGGGTTCCAGGTTTGGCGGTTGCTTTCGTGACCGGCAAGGTTTTAGGTTTGGCCGTCGCTTTCTTACCTGACCTGGTTGTGGGTTTCTCAACGGTTTTTGCCGACGATTTGGTAGCAGGTTTTACGACTTTCTTTACCACCGGTTTGGTCTTCGATTTACCGGGTGTTTCATCTGCGGGATGTATGAATGGTATAAAATCACCTGGGAGGGTGGGACTGGAGGCCGGTTTTTGCGTGGACCTGGATGCCTGGCGACCTGCTGCGGATTTTTGAGATGCGGTTGGTTTACCTGTTACAGGTTTTGGCTGGGTGGGCTGGGAGGGTGTGGCGGCTTGCGCCTCAGCTTCGGATCCGCTGACCGTGGCAGATTTGACGGCCTTGACCGGACCTTTGGGGGCAGGAGCAGGTGCATTGGCTTTGGCTACGGGTGATTTTTTACGAGCGGATTTCGCTTTCGAGGCTGGCTCAGCGCCTGGCTCGACCATCCCAAAAGACAGCTGCTCAAGGGCTGGCTCTTGAACGTCCTCGATCTCTTCGGGTACCTGGACGTCCAGTGCGGGAGCAGATTTTTCACCGGCTGCCGGGCGGGGGACAGCCCAGGGGATGCTCAGGCCGAGTACCTGGTAACCGGCTTTCAGATCGAGCACTGGCTTGCCTGCAGCTGAGCGAGCCTGCAAGGGAGCTTCATCCAGGCGAAAGGCCTTCGGGGCGAGCTTATCGATGAGGACGGTGAGGCGCGTGGTGGGCCGACCGACAGCCAATCCGACCAGCCGGGAGGAATGTGGAAGCTTCCAGGCGATCACGCCCTGGCCGTAGCGGCCCTGAACCGGGAACTGGGCGATCTGCAGGCGCTTGGCCTTACCATCGGAGGTGATAAGCAGGACCTCACCCCGGCGGGGGACCAGCTCCATGCCTATCAGCGCATCGCCTGGCCCGAGCTTGATGCCGTTGACCCCGGCTGCCACCAGGCCCATCGGCCGCACATCGTTCTCGTGGAAGCGGATGGCCATACCAGCAGCTGTGGCGAGGAGGATCTCTGCCTGACCATCGATAAGGCGGACCCAACCCAGCTGATCATCTTCGTTTACTTTTAACCAAGGTGAAGCTGTGGCCGGTGGGACCAGGCAGCTCCTCGAGGGCAGTCTTCTTGAGCATACCCTGCCGTGTGGCGGTGAAAAGGAACCAACCTTCCAGGCGTTCTTCTTTGGGTGGCAGGGTAAACAAGGCGGCCAGCTGGTCTGCATCGGATAGCGCCGATACCTTGTGCATGGGTGAGCCATCCTGGGGATTGGGCGCTTCAGGGAGGGTCTGGACAGGGATGCCGGCTGCCTCGCCTTTGGCGGAAACCAGGAAGAGCGTATCGCGAGTATTGACCTGAAGGAGAAAACGCGGGGCCAGGGTGCCGCTGATACGGGGTGGCTTATCGTCCAGGGTGCGGGAGATCAAGCCATCGATGGTAGCAGAGACCCATACGGTCTGCTCTGGCAGCAGGTCAGATGCGGTGAGCACGGGCAAGACAGATTTTGCACCGGCACCGAGGCGGGTGATCTGTGTACGCCGGCGGTCAGCATAGGCTTGCTTCACCTGCTGAAGCTCGGCAGCCACCGTCTGGCGCATCTTTAATGGCGACTTGATCAATGACTCGAGGGCCTTGATCTGCACCAGCAGATCCTTATACTCATCTTCGATCTTCTTACGCTCGAGGGCGGCCAGGCGGCGCAACTGCATATCGAGGATCGCCTGAGCCTGGATGTCGCTCAGGCGGTAACGCTTCATCAGGCGATCACGGGCAACCTCCGCATCGGGTGCCTTCTTGATCAGGTCGATGATCTCATCAAGGTGTTTAAGGGCCACACGCAGGCCTTCAAGGATGTGCAGGCGGAGGCGGGCTTTCTCAAGCTCGTATTCTGAGCGACGGCGGACGACCACCAGGCGGTGATCCAGGTAGACGCGCAAGGCTTGTTTAAGCGAGAGCATGCGCGGCTCACCATCCACCAGGGCGAGCATGATGATGCCGAAGGTGGAGCGCATGGCAGTGCGTTTATACAGGTTCTGAAGGACCTTTTCGGGCTCGGCGGTGCGAGTGAGCTCAATGACGATACGGAGCCCATGACGGTCAGATTCGTCGCGGAGGTCGGCAAGCCCCTCAAGATTGCCCTCGCGGGCAAGCTGAGCGATATGTTCGATGAGGGAAGACTTGTTGGTCATGTAGGGCAGCTCGGTGACGATGATGCGGCTGCGGCCACGTGTGATCTCTTCGATGTGGCAGCGGGCCTGAACTGTCACCCTGCCGCGACCGGTGCCATATGCGGCGTTCAGATCGTCTTCGTGGGTATCCTGGACGATCACACCACCCGTGGGGAAGTCGGGACCCTGGATGAATTTCATCAGGTCCTCGATGTTGACATCATCCAAGCGCTCCCAATTCCCCAGCATATAGACCAGGGCATCGACGACCTCACCCAGGTTGTGGGGAGGAATGTTGGTGGACATGCCCACGGCGATGCCGGTGGCACCATTGACCAGCATATTCGGTAAAGCAGAGGGGAGCACATCCGGCTCTTGCAAGGAACCATCAAAGTTGTCGGAAAAATCGACCGTGTTCTTGCGGATATCGGCAAGCATCTGCATGGCGGGTTCAGTGAGGCGGGCCTCGGTGTAGCGCATGGCGGCTGGAGGGTCACCATCGACACTGCCGAAGTTGCCCTGACCTTCGACCAGCAGACAGCGCATGGAAAAATCCTGGGCCATGCGGGCCATCGACTCGTAGACAGCCATGTCACCGTGGGGGTGGTACTTACCGAGCACCTCACCCACGATACGGGCAGACTTTTTGTAAGCCGTATCGGGGCGGAGGCCCATATCGAACATGGCGTAAAGGATGCGGCGGTGGACAGGCTTGAGGCCGTCACGGGCATCTGGAAGAGCACGAGCCACGATGACGCTCATGGCGTAATCCAGGTAAGCCTGCTGCATGGTTTGATCGATATCAATTGAGCGGACGAGACCGACTTCCATAAGAACTCCGGGGAACGAGAGATGCGTCAGGTTATAGGTAGTGTGGTAACGAGAGGAGCGTTATCCAAGGTATATTATAGGGAAAAGGAGGAAACGTCAAGTTCTGGTGAGGAAGTGGTTCGTTCCGCGAAAAAAACGAAGAGGAACGAATACGGGAGGGGTTGGCATGGAAGGCGAACAGCTGGTGCAGGTTTTGGTCACATAATACACGGATTATGGAAATACTTACGATAGGCGGTTAATTTACAACTAAAAATATAGAACTAAGAGCAGATTGCTTCGCCGAGCTTCGGGATAATTGCTTGCTCACCTCGCAATGATAACAAGGGTGAGCAATTACATAATTATTATAGCACAAATGTTCTATACTACAAGAGGGATAAGAAGGCGGAGTATAGGTTATCAGCCTAAACTGTTCCCACTTACTTATGTTCGATTTAGACGGTGAACACCATCAAATAAAATAATCTCCCCAAAGTTGAATTTTGGGGCACCGATTCATTTTTAGTCACTATTTTGTTATCCCCTCGCGGGATTCGAATCCACAATCGTCTGATCCGAAGATATTCAGCTGCCTCAATCATGCTCAGTCATGGAATCCCTCCGATCATTGTCGCTGGGATGCTGGGTCATTCACTGTCGATATTAATGACCACCTATGCTCACTATATTCCAGGGACCCAGAATGAGCCGCTCGGCTTTGCCTCCCTTGCTTCAGCAGCTCGTCTCATGAGTGATATTCTCTCTCCGATCCCGATCGATCTGAATGACCTGGAGAAATAAAGGATCAGGATCTCACGGAAATTCTAATAATACCCCAAGACAGCATAATAATTTCCAGAATTTCTCGAAAGCAATGATATGAAAAGGTTGGACCAGGTTCTGAGGTCCAACCTTATAGATTAGTAGAAGGGCAAATCAGATTGGCAGATACACCGCTTGAGGATAAGCCAGCGGCCGAGGGCCAGCGCACCGTAGAAATATAGTATTACTCGAATTCACATCTGTGGAGTATATTCCTAGGGTGTGAACAGGGCTTTATCTTCCCCAATCTCCGCTTCAATCAGCGCATTGAGTTTTTGGTTCATCGTCGTTAATAATTCTTCACTGTACTTGGGATTCGTCGGATTGGCCAGATTGTCCATTTCCTCAGGATCCAGTAACAGATCGTAGAGAGCGATATCATTATCGGCCTGTAGCTCCATAACCGAGAGGGGCAGGTTGTAATGACCCAGCCCGAAGTAACGGACCAGCTTGTAACGACCATCGAAGACACAACGGAATAACTCTCGTTTTTCTAGATTTGGCACGCCAACCTCATCCAGCATGCCAATAAACGACTCCAGACCGCGATGGAACTCCTGGCCTGCCTGAGCGGCGGCCTGGTCGAACACCTTGGTGGCATTGCGGTTAAGCCATTCTGCGTCGATGGTGGCGATCATATCGTAGGTCAGCAGACAGCCCTTACCGGGTTCCCCGCTGCTGCCGCGTGGTCCGGTGGAGGTGGGAATTTCCACCACGCCTGAAAGATCATGTCCTTTGAGGGATGGGTAGCGCTGGCGCAGCTCGGTCTCCGGCAGACCAGCATAAGCCAAGATGGTGGGAACCAGATCGAGATGAGAACCCACCGCCTGAGTCCTGCTTCCGCCAGGGTGGCGTGGATCGACGATCACTAAAGGCACATTGACGGTTTCCCGGAAAGCCACGCTGCCTTTTTGGCGCAGGTGATGCGCGCCTCCCATCTCGCCGTGATCTGCCGTGAATATTATGACTGTGTTATCAGCCTGGCCAGACGCTTCCAGGGCATCCAGCACCGCCCCAATATGCCGGTCGACATCGAGCAGGCAGTTGAGGTAGTAGTTTACATGGTTGTGCCACAGATCCCGGCGATCCATCGGAATCCTGCCGTAGGCCACGTCACACAGGCGTTTATAACTGCGGACGGCTGGCGGCTGTCCCTCGAGGTCGTCAAAGAAGGAGGCCGGTAAGGTTGTCTGCCAATTCTGGTGGTAAATAGGTGTATCGGGCGCGCTAAAAATCGGCATGATGCCCCTGACCTGAACCATCTCTTCGGCGTCGGTATCGAAATACATGATGTCGTGAGGGTTGACGAAGTTCACGGTCAGGTACCACGGTTGGGCGGCATCTACTTCAGGGGCGCGCTTCGTCAGCCAATCGACGGTATCCGCTGCAATCAACGGATCTTTTTTAAGTCCATCCATAGGCGCGCCTTGGGCATCGCCCCACTTCTGGTAGTCCGAGAAGCCATAGGGCTCCATAGCATCCCGGGTGTCCCCAGCCGGGAACTCGGAGAGGTGCCATTTTCCTTTATAGGCGGTGTGATAGCCCAGATCACGCAGCATATGACCGATGGTGGGCAAGGCCTCCGGATCAGCCCGCATATCATCGATCCAGGCGAAATTCGTATTGTCAAACATGCGGGTGTGTGGCGTATGCCTGCCAGTGTAAATCACCGAGCGGGAAGGGGTGCATACGGTAGTGGTGGCATGGTAATTGTTAAAGGTGACCCCGCGGGCATGAATACGATCCCGGTTGGATAAAACAAATCCTGCTGGCAGAGACTGGTGAGCATATTCCTGATCCGTCACGATCATGAGGATGTTGGGTCGTTTGGGCATAATTCCAGGTTCCTCCTGTTTTTTTTGGTTTATCGTAATAGTATATTCCACGTCGAGCATTTTCGATCATTATTTTCACCACAAAGGGTGATGATTTTGACAATCTTTGTTTAAGCATAACATAATTTCCTCCAGCTTGCATTAAATTTAGTGATCCACTTTCACAAATTGAGGCATCTGTAATGATTTTTTCGGTTAGGTTTAAATCAAAACAACGGGTTGAGCCATGAAAGGTTATATTGCTAAGACAAACTTTTTTCATGTATATCTCGATAAGGATATTTCTCAGAGAGCTTCATCACCACACTTCTCGCCGTTCTGATGATCTTCCCGGCCAGAAAAATGTTCTTCAATCGGAACGTCTTTATTTGCTGCCGGTATTCTGTTTCCCTTACGAAGTCCATCTTGAACAACAAAAACAAATTGTAAGCCAGCATCATCAACTGAAAGATCGCTTCATTGGCCCAAAAGGATTGGAGCAACAGGTGCCCAACCGCCATATCATACTTGGCTTCCTTGATGTAATTCTCGCAGTTCCCGCGTTTTTCATAGCATTCAACCACTTCTTCTGTCGATTGTTCCGTGTTGGTGACAAAAAAGAAATAATCGTATGCTTCGCCTTCAAGGAAAGAGATTTGCGCTCTATCTTTTTCCTCTTTCAATACCCGGGAAACGAAAAATCTTCTATCCTTCTCCCATGTATTCAGGGCTGTGACAAACTCGGTAGTCTCCCGCCCTGATTCGCCTGTAATAAAGGTAATCGATGGATCGGTCACATGCGCCACAAGCGTCGGATACCCTTTTCCCTTGATGACATACTTGCCACCCAGCGATTTGATCGTTTCCTGGATAGCATCGTCAAAATAACCGCTATCCATGCGAAATGTGACTTCCAGCCCCTCATCTTTGAGGTGAGCCATGATTTCCTTGATCATTTGTCAATAGCCGGGCGATGTTTACCACACATAGTCGGGTCATGTTTACCAGTGATGATCGGATTGGTGTTTACCACTTTAGGGAATCTTTTCCGCTTTTGCTTTCGATAGTGCCTCCTTTCTCCTGGAGAGCTGCCGGTAACTTTCACCCTGAATGACCAGGGTGTGTGCATGGTGAGTCAGGCGGTCCAGGGCAGCTGATGAAAGCAGGTCATTGTTGAAGACCTCCGCCCACTCTTCGAAGGCACGGTTGGAAGTGACCAGGATCGAGCCATGTTCGTAGCGCTCGCAGATGATCTCGTACAGGTCCTGGATGGCCGCTGGTGGTAAGACCTGCAAGCCGAAATCATCCAGGATCAACAGGTCACACTTGAGGATCGAGGACATATGGCGATTGTAGGAACCATTGGCCCTGGAGGCATTGAGATCAGCTAGCAGGCGGAAGGTTGGTTTGGAGATGACCCGCAGGTCTCGTTTGAGGGCTTCAACGCCCAAGGCATTGGCCAGATGGGTTTTGCCCACCCCGGTAGGTCCGCAGAACAACACATTTTCATGGCGCAGGATGAAAGCACAGGTAGCCAGATCGACGATGAAGGAACGGTTCACCCCTGGAGTAGCCGCAAAGTCGAACTGCGACAGGGTCTTGGCAGGGTTACAGCCTGAAGTGGACAGGCGGTAAGCCAAGCGGTTTTGCTCGCGCCGTTCCAGCTCGTCATCCAGCAAGAGGGCAAAGAACTCCATGGGAGCCAGCTGCTCCTGGACGGCCTGCTCCGCACGCAGGTCCAGGGTGTTGAGCATGCCAGAAAGATTGAGCTGCCTGAGCTTGGGCAATAAGGGATGGATAGAGATCATGGCTGGCCTCCCGGGTGTTGTTCAAAGAACTCCTTGGGTTTTCGCGAGAAAGTGTAATTCTGGGGATTGGAAGAAACTACGGCTTGATCTGGCAGCGGATCACGGTCCAGGGCAGCATTGAGGATATCCTTGATGCGCCGGTAATGGGGGTCACCGTAGTACAGGGCTCTTCGGCAGGCAGCTTCCAGGCGGCTCTGGCCTACGCTCTCCGCCAGTGCCAGGATGGCTTGTACCGAGCGCAAGCGATCCAACGGGCGGTCGGCCAGCAAGCGCTCCACAACCTGGTGGGTATGGGGACCCATGCGCAGGGCAAGCTTGAGACAGAATTGAGGCGTTTTCATCAGATATTGGGCCTTGGAGGGTGGGTAGTCCCCCATTTCTGTCCGCCATTGGCCCTTCTGGGTGGCTCGCCGGTGCGTGCGCACCAGCTCGTGATGAGCATAGATTTCAACCACCCGTTCGTGTACATGCACTTCCACTTCTTCTCCTACCAAAGTGTAGGATACCGAATAGAAACTGCCATCCACCACGATATGGCAGTCGCTGTGCACCTTGGCCATGAAGATGGCATGCAAATCAAAGGGCTCGATCGGCAAGGCTTGCAGGGCTTCCTGTTCGATCTCCCGGAAGAGCTTCAAGGGCGCCTGGTGGGTGGTGCCATGTTCGCGCACCCCGGCCGTCTCCATCACCCAGGCCTTCAGGCGCAGGTTAGCCCGCTCGAGGTCGACGAATTCCTGCCCAGCAAAGAAGTTGCGTTTGACGTAATTCACCCCGTTTTCCACCTTCCCCTTGTGGCGTGGGGTGGCAGGGCGATTCGGGCTAATCAGGAAATGGTAATGCTGGGCCAACTTGCGATAGGCTTCCCCCAGGACGGGGTCCAGCACCAGGGCTTTGACCACCGCGGCCTTCAGGTTATCCAGCACCACCCGGCGTGGCACGCCTCCAAAAAAGGCCATGGCGCGCTGGTGCAAGGTGAGCCAGGTGCCGATCTTCTGGTCGCAGACGATCTCGCTGTATTGGTGGCGGCTGTACGCAAGGGTGGCCACGAAGACATACCCCTTACGCATCTTCCCGGCTTTCAGGTCGTAGATTTGTCCTATGCTGCCAAAATCCACCTGCAGCTCTTCGCCGGGTTCGGTGTGCACCCGCACGTAGGCTTCTTTCTCTTCGGGCTGCACATGATGCACGAACCGACGCACCGACGAATAGCTGCCCTGGTAGCCGTAATCGTCACGCAGGCGCTGGAAGATGGCCGTCATTTCCAGTCCTTGTTGAAGATATTTTTTCACCACTTCCCGGTACCCCTCAACCGTGCTGGGTGCCTTGGGCGGCTGGGGGGCGGGGCCAAAGCGCTTGGCTATCTCTTCCCATTCAGGAAGCTCTTTTTGGTCATCCAGAAATCCATCCACGATGGCTTTGAGTTTATATTTGTGTACCGTCGGTCGGCTGATGCCCAGATCGCGGGAGATGCTTCGTTCACTTTCCTTCGCTCGCAATCGGTAAATGATTTCGGTGTAGATGTTCATGTGGATCCGCTCCATGTTTGGTGTTCCTCTCCCATTGTTTGATTGGGAGAGATTTTGCCACAGTGGTAAACACCGAGCGGCTATGCGTGGTAAACACCGGGCGACTACGTCTGGTAAAGTCTACCCCGGTCAATGACATCATTCCTGCCGCACTGTTTGCCGTGTAAGTGTCCCCGCTTCTGATATAGCCCGACAGGTAGGCTTTGAGTTCATCACAGAAGGCAAACTGGATGTTATAACAGGGGTTTCCAGGCTTCTTTGGATTGTAACCTTTTATTGCCCCCTCCTGATGGCCTTCGACATTTACCACACTGCTGTCAATATCGATGGTGATGGATTTGAGCTTGCTCTTTCTCAGGAGCTTTCTGAAGAGTTTGAAATTGATCTCTCTCAGCATTTGGGTCGTTTTGTAGCTGAAGTTTCCCAAAAACCGGGATACCGTTTCCGGTTCTTTGATCGAAATGGCAAACTCGTTGACCAGGGGATCGCTTTGCAGCAATTTCAGCCGTTCCAGGGTGTCAATTCCGATGAAGTTACCGCAGAGCATGGTTTTGATGTGGTTCATTTTGATTTTGTTGGTGGAGGCGTTCTCAAAAACCAGGTCGTGATCAATCAGGTCAAAAATCCCATATTTATTGGCATGTTCCAACAATAGAAATATCCCGACATTGGAGGTGAGATTTCTGGCTGAGAATTCGATTTTATTAATCAAGGCAACATCCTATTCTGCAGAAATTCTTTTCCTCAAGATTTTAACAGGCTGTCTGGAGTGGCAGTCATTTCTTTCACCCAATGGGTGAATGCACGAGTCTAATGATAAATTCCAAACAATCTCCCATGTGGGTTAATAGTAGCGATTTTTGCTGAAAATTGACGGAAAATCAGCTCAAATGGCCCATATATACATCAAAAGTGGGGCTTTTATAAAAATGCTCTTCTTTGACCGATTCAGGGACGTAGAATCCGAGTAGAACTAAGAGCAGGTTGCTTCGCCGAGCTCCGGGATAATTGCTCGCTCACCTCGCAATGATAACAAGGGTGAGTAATTACATAATTATTATAGCACAAATGTTCTATTCTACAAGAGGGATGAGAAGGCGGGGTATAGGGTTGTGGAAAGCTATGCCACGCCAAAGGAGGCGGGAAATCTCGCTTTACAAGATGAATGAAGCTTCCAAGGACTGTTTATTTGAATGCGCGAAAATTTAGGACAGTCATCATGGTTCGTGGTATCACGCTGGTGATTATGACAGGCGTCACGCCACCGGTCTGAATTCCATGCGGCTACCCGAATTTTGGAATGAAAAGAAGCTAGCCAAGGCGCTTGATGTACCTTTTCAATAGCGATAAAATAAAGGCATGAACAACATTAATCGCAACAAAAATGAGCTGTCGGCAGAACAACATGAAGAACTACTCAAAACATTGAAAGCACGTTTTGAGAAAAACAAGAACCGCCATGGTGCGCTTGATTGGGCACAAGTACAGGCAAAGCTGGAAGCGAACCCTGAAAAACTGTGGTCACTCAATGAAATGGAAAGAACAGGCGGTGAACCGGACGTTGTTGGTTATGATGAAACGACGGGGGAATTCATTTTTTATGATTGTTCGGCAGAAACCCCTAAAGGCCGCAGAAAGATCTGTTATGACCGTGAAGGGCAGGAAGAAAGAGAAAAGGAAGGGCTGCATCCGGAAGGTAACGTTATCGATATGGCAGCTGGCATGGGGATTGAGCCGTTATCAGAAGAACAATATCGGGAGCTGCAGAAACTTGGAAATTTCGATACGAAGACTCAGACCTGGTTGAAAACACCGGCTGATATTCGAAAACTCGGCGGCGCCATCTTCGCTGATTACCGCTTCGGTCATGTCTTCGTGTATCATAACACTGCGCCGTGTTTCTATAGTAATAGGGCGTTCCGTGGCGCCCTAAGGGTCTAATTTTGCTCAGGCGGCGAAATTTTAAGTTCAGGCAGGTCATCCAGGAGTTAGATACAAACGCGAAGGCTGCCCAGGTTCGGCAGCCTTCGATGCATTGCTCGGAATAGATCGCCTACTCAGTATTGATTATGCTGTTGTAGACTTCGTTGCCCTCGAAGAAGGTCAACAAAACCGATGTGAGTGGTCCTGGGAGGGGGCATTGTGCAGGATGTTCTGGTTCAGGCATGGTGGGTTGGCAGGCAGAAAGCTTTCCCAGGGCAGTGCTGCATAGGACCAGCATCGAGCTTTTCGATTTCATAGAATTCTCCTTTTCAACTCAGACGGTTTCAAACCTGGCAGTGAAATGACGCAAAAGCTCGGGGGCATAGGTGAACTTCAGGCCACGCAAATAGTCTTTGGCCTGCGAAATCTGGACGTGAACCTGGACCACATAATCGAGGTGAGATTGGGTGTAGACCCGGCGGGGGATGGCCAGGCGGACCATCTCGAGGGCCGGGTGCTGCATGACCCCAGTGACGGGGTCGGGGTGGGCGAACATGACACTACCGATCTCGCTGGTGCGGATGCCCCCCTGGCGATAAAGCTCGACAGACAGTGCCTGGCCGGGGAATTGTGCTGGCGGGATGTGGGATAAGAAGCGGCCGGCATCGACATAAACCGCGTGCCCTCCAGCCGGCTCGATGATGGGTATGCCGGCTTGCTTAAGACCATCGGCGAGGTAAGCGGTCTGGCTGATGCGGTAAGCCAGGTAGTGCTCGTCCAGGCCTTCGCGTAAACCGATGGCAATGGCATCGAGATCGCGCCCGGCCAGGCCGCCGTAGGTGGGGAAGCCCTCGCGGATAATCAGCTCATTGCACAAACGACGGTAGAGGTCCTCATCGTTCACGCACAAAAACCCACCGATATTCACGATGGCATCCTTCTTGGCACTCATTGTACAGCCATCGGCTAAAGCAAAAATCTCCCGGGCGATTTCCAGGGTGGATTTCGTGGAATAGCCTGGCTCGCGTAGCTTGATGAAGTAGGCATTTTCAGCAAAGCGGCAGGCATCGATGAAGAAAGGAATGCCATACTGGTGGTAGGTTTCAGAGACCTGGCGTAAATTTTCTAAAGAAACCGGCTGCCCACCGCCGGCATTATTGGTGATGGTGACCATCCCAAAAGGAATATTCTCCGGACCGGTCTGCTGGATGAAGTGGTGGAGCTTTTGGATATCCATGTTGCCCTTGAAGGGCAGGATGGCGGTGGGATCGTTGGCTTCATCGATGATCAGGTTGACCGGATGGCCACCGCGGGCAGAGATGTTGGCGAAGGTGGTATCGAAGTGCATGTTGGAGGGGATGGATCGACCCTTATCGACCAGCACGGTGCAGAGGATATTCTCGGCTGCCCTGCCCTGATGGGTGGGAAGAAAGTAACGAAAACCGAAGATATCCTGGATGGTTTCTTTCAGGCGATAATACGAGCGAGCCCCGGCATAGGATTCATCACCGCGGAGCATGGCGGCCCACTGGTCATGGCTCATGGCACCGGTGCCTGAGTCGGTGAGCAGGTCGATGAAGATATCTTCTGCACGGAGATTAAAGACGTTATAACCGGCCTGTTGTAACGCCAACTCACGGGCTGGCTGGTCGATGAGGCGGATGGGCTCGACCATCTTGATGCGGAACGGTTCTGGGGGATAGGCTGGCATGGACACCTCCTGGGGATATTAAAGTTTAGCATGAAAGCACGCAAAAACCAAACCACACGAAGCTGATTAAAGGCATGGAGGTTGAAGGGTATAATCGGGTCTTGATGCTTCGAAAAGTACGGCGTGCGCTAGCCCTGGTCTTGTTCAGCCTGTCGATATGGATGATCGTATGGGCGGCACTACCCAACCGGCATATGACGGTTGAACAAAACATCACACCGGATAGGATGACCTTGCCAGCGGGAGTGGAGGGGGAACGTCCGGCCAGCATCCCGGCCAGGCAGCTGAGGCTGGAGTGGCCCAGCTCAATGCGCATAGGTGAAGAAGAGCAGATCAGGCTGAGTTTCACACAGAAAGAAGATCAGCCCGGACCAGGCGGACAGACGAAGTACCAGGATGCATACGCAGCCTATAACCTCATGGCAGACAGCCGGTATGAAGTAGCAGGGATGCGGGTGGAACCTGCGGCCCAAACCAGGGAATCGATGCCAGCCGGGAAGCCGGTCGAGCTAATCTGGAAAATCTCCAGCAACAATGTATCAACTTACGATGGGCAGGTGTGGCTCTCCCTGCGCTACCTGCCACTGGATGGATCGCCGGCAGTTGAAGTGCCGATCTATGCCCGGGAGGTGAGTATCAGGACCTCAAGCCTGTTCGGAATGAACGAAAGCGTGGCAACCCTCCTGGGTGGGATTGGGATACTCGCCAGCGTGGCGCTGGTGTACGATGATTTTGCCAGGCTCATACCCTGGATGGTGAGAAAAAAAGCAGCTGAGGGAAAACCGTAGCAGATGGACATTGATCGTTACCCAAAATATTCTGCGTTACCTGATGACGATGGGAGAATATTGAGATGACAGATAAACCAAACCTGGAGATCATTACGCTTATCCTGGGCCTGGCGGCCACAAACAGCTACATCGTGGGGGATAAGATCAGCCATTCGGCAGTGGTGATCGACCCGGCCTGGGATGGTGAACTGATCGCAGAAGAAGCCGGGCGGCGCAACTGGAATATCGAGCAGATCTGGATCACCCACGCACATTTTGACCATATCGGCGGGATCGCGGGATTACTAAAAAGCCTGCATGCGGCACCAAAGATAGCCCTTCACCCGACTGACCTTGCGCTGTACCGGGTGCAAGGTGGGGCGGCATTGTTCGGTTTCCATATTGAGCAAGCGCCGGAGCCCACAGTCCTGCTGAAGGCTGGAGAGGGGTTGAGTTTAGGGGCCCAGCGCTTTGAAGTGCGGCATACCCCAGGGCATACCCCGGGGCACGTGGTTTTTTATTGTGCGGCGGAGAAAATCGCTTTTTGTGGGGACGTGATCTTTTGGGGGAGCATCGGGCGGACCGACCTGCCGGGTGGTGACTATGACACGTTGATGCAGAGCATCCACACGCAGATCCTCAGCATGCCGAATGACACGCGATTGCTCTCAGGGCACGGAGGCGAGACAACGGTGGGGGTTGAGCGTCGCGAAAACCCGTTTTTAACCTAATCAAGACTAAAAGAAAAGGACACGATGGATCAGTGAAAAAATCCTTCGTGTCCTTTGAGCACCTGGTGGTTAATTATTTAGCGTAGTCAACCGCACGGGTCTCGCGAATGACTGTGACCTTGATCTGGCCGGGGTAGTGCATGGTCTCTTCTATGTTCTTCGCGATGTCGCGGGCCAAACGGATGGATTCGAGGTCGTCGATATCCTCGGGCTTGACGAAGATACGCACTTCACGCCCAGCCTGGAGAGCAAAGCTCTGGCTGACACCTTTAAAGGAATTCGCCAGGTCTTCCAGGGCACGCACGCGCTGGATATACTGCTCCAGGCTTTCACGGCGTGCGCCGGGGCGGGCACCTGAGATGGCATCAGCCGCTTCGGCGATAGCAGCTTCCACCGATTCTTGTTCGATCTCATGATGATGGGAGGCAATGGCGTTGACCACGAGCGGAGCGATGCCGTAGCGCTTGGCAAACTCGGCGCCAAGCATGGCATGCGTCCCTTCCATGTTGTGGTCCATAGCCTTCCCGAGGTCGTGCAGCAAGCCGGCGACCTTGGCAGTTTCAATATCAGCGCCCAGCTCAGAAGCGATGACTGCGGACAAGCGGGAGACTTCAACCGCATGATCGAGCTGGTTCTGACCGTACGAAGTGCGGAACTTCAAGCGACCGAGCATCTTGGTGATCTCGGGATGCAGGCCGGGTACGCTGGCATCGAAAGCGGCCTGTTCGCCAGCTTCAGCGATGATGCGTTCCACTTCGCGCTGCTCGTTCTTGAGCACCTTTTCAACATGGGCGGGGTGGATACGTCCATCGAGCACCAGCTTAGCCAACGATCGCCGAGCAATCTCACGGCGAACCGGGTCAAAACAGGAGATGGTGACCGCTTCGGGAGTATCATCAACGATGACATCGACACCCGCGGCCTGTTCGAAGGCGTGGATATTGCGGCCATTGCGGCCAATGATGCGGCCTTTCATCTCGTCGGAGGGGATGGTGACGGTGGAGGTGGTTACTTCACTGACATGATCGGAGGCGACACGTTGGATGGCGGTGGTGATGATCTCACGTGCACGCCGGTCACCGTCTTCCTGGGCTTCAGCTTCAACCTGGCGGATGATGCGTGCCATATCATCGCGGGCATCTTTTTCCACCTCCGCGAGCAAAACCCCGCGGGCATCTTCCTGCGACATATGGGAGATGCGCTCCAGCTCAGCGAGCTCATCTTCGTACATCTTTTCAATGTCATTGGCGCGTTTATCCACGGCACTCTGGCGCTTGTTCAGGGCAGCCTCGCGTTTCTCCAAGCGGTCGGTGCGGTTATCCAGCTCCTCACGGCGCTTGACCAACCGGTCTTCTTCACGGGTGACCTCAGCGCGGCGGCGGGAGACTTCTGCATCGGCCTGCTGGCGGATCTGCAGGGCTTTATCCTTGGCTTGCATATCGATCTCCTTGGCTTTTTCCTCAGCTTCGGAGAGAACATTTCCGGCTTTTATCGTCAGGCGGGCCTTCTCTTGCTTGGCGCGGTAGTAATAGAAACCGTAACCGATGGCGACGCCTGCGACCAGGGTTACCAGTGCAATAACAATGACCAATCCTGGGTTCATGAATGGACCTCACTCAAAATAGTAGTCTGGCTCACGGTAGTCTTGCGGAGCAGCTCAATCATCAACATGTTCCTGTTTCTCATCCCAGACCCGGGCGACTACCTGCTTGATGACATCGTAGGAGAAACCACGCCGCGCCAGGTAGCTGCCAAGCTTATTATGGAAGTCACGCACGTCCAGACCTTCATAATGGCGGGATTGCTTGACCGCAGCATGGTAAGCCAGGGTCTCTTCGTTCAACCCCTCGAGAGCTTTTTCAATGGCTGAATCATTCAAGCCACGCTGGTGCAGCTCATAAGCCAAGGCACGGCGACTGCGGGGACGGAACTCGCTGCGGTTTTCGACCCAATCCTGCGCAAAACGCTCATCATTGACAAGGCCGCTGCGTTCCAAGCGCTTAAAAACATCATTGATGACATCGGAGGGAATCTGGTGCTTTTCTAAATTACGACGGACCTCAGCGTGTGAACGTGGCCGGTAATCTAGATAGCGCAAGGCCTTGATATAGGCGACCTCGCGCTCATCTTCTGCTTGTAATTTGGCGATCTTCGAAGGGCTCAGCTCCTGGCCCACACGCAACCAGGCAGCGGTGATGCGGGACAATCCAAAGGAGTATTCACTATCAAGGTAAACATTTACACGATCAGGGTGCTTCTTCTGTACCTTAAGAGCCGTGACCTTGCCGCCAACAACACTATCATTCATAAAACTCTCCAAAATATAATAGCCGCGCCCTTCCTCCTTGGGTCACGGCTATGATCAAAGACTGGTGAGTTTTATAAAATGTTCGGTATCGAGCGAGGAGCCTTCTGCTCCTCGAGGCGTACTGGGATTAAACCCAAAACACCCGATCAGGGCGAATCTGGATAAGTGCTGGTCCTTATAAACAAATAAGGAAACCTATGAGGGTATTTGGGACTTCCTGCAACCTTCACAGCTTATATCCATACTATCCGATTTTCACCAACCTGGACCGTGGGCTAGTTTTATTTGTGCAAGGTAGTCCAGGTGATACAGACACAGAACGCTTCAAATTACTCAATTCAGTTTCATATCATAGCCGGAGCCACATGGAAAATAATTGAAGAATGATCTGCGCAGCTACCGGCATATTGTTGGTTGCCAAGCATGAGGAAGAGAAGCATCGATGCGTCCAATCCTCATTTTCTGCCTGTCCCCAACGGTTGTTAATTACTTTTTACCAAACAATGTAAAAAGTAGATAATTCAGATTACGATGCTTGTATTATACATGAAATTGTGTATTTAGCACCAAATTTCATGGGTATATTCATCCTGGCTTAACTATTCAGCTGCTCAAATGCTTTTGATCGGGGGGATAATATATAGTTAACCACTTGCCTAATTGGAAATTCTTGTATATACTCACTAAGTGAGTATTATAAGATCGGCCAGGAACCGCCTATCACCAGAATATGCACTCCTGGGATTCCTGTACCGATCGCCTGACCACGGCTACAACCTGCACAAGCGCCTATCCAGTGAGCTGGGGAATACCTGGCACGCCAGCCAAAGCCAGACCTACAATATCCTCAAGCGACTGGAAGAAAATGGTTATATCGCTTCAACGGTGATGGACCAGCCGAAGCTACCTGCCAGGCAGCTGCTGCACATCAGCGAGGCTGGCAAAGCGCGATTTGAGGAATGGCTAGAGCGACCAACTAACTGCAGCGTGCATGCCATCCGGGTGGAGTTCATCACCAGGCTGTATTTTCTGAAGCTTTACCAAGCAGACAAGCTGAACCAGGCAATTAAGAGCCAGCGCCAGGTGGTGGTGGCCGGCCTGGTACAGCTTCAGGCGCAGCGAAAGAATATCCCTGGCGAGGAGAACATAGCAGCGCTGGCGATGGACCTGCGCATTAAGCTGCTGGTTTCGTTGCTCGATTGGCTGGATGAGTGTGAGCAATTATCTGGATCCAAGTGAAATTGAAGCCGATGCATAAATACTTGATTTTATTGTGCTTGATAACCACAATATTATTAACCAGTTGTGCGGGCCGAGCGGTTGAGCAGGGAAATTCTGGAGATGCGAACTTTTTTAATGAAACACAAAGCCTGCCATCTTCACAGCCTGAGCTACAAATTCCTCCAGCACTGACGGTCTTTGCGGCAGCATCGTTGCAAGGGGCGTTCAAGGAAATCGCCAAAAATTTTGAAGCAGCCAATCCGGGAATCAAAGTCCAGTTTAGTTTTGCCGGCTCACGGACCCTGAGCACCCAGATCAGCCAGGGAGCCGCGGCGGATGTCTTTGCCTCGGCTGACCTGAATAGCATGGACATTTTGGTGGCCCATGGATTGGTGATCAGCGACACGGTCAGGGAATTCGCCACCAACCAGCTGGTGGTAATCCTGCCGGAGGGCAACCCAGCGAAGCTCCACTCGCTGGCAGACCTGGCAAAACCGGGGGTAAAAATTGTGTTGGCAGACGCCTCCGTCCCAGCTGGATGGTATGCCCGGGAGGTGCTTGCCAATCTCGCGGCTGATCCAGCCTATGGAGCGGATTTCTCTACACGGGTGCTAGAAAACGTGGTCTCGAATGAGACGGATGTGAAGCAGGTGGAGGCAAAAGTCGAATTAGGGGAGGCGGATGCAGGGATCGTTTATACCAGTGACGCAGCCAGCAACCCGGCCCTCGGCAGGATAGCGATACCCGAGGCATCTAATGTCACCGCCAGGTACCCAATCGCCGTGCTGGCTGAAACCAGCGACCGGGGCATGGCGGAGGCGTTCATGGCGTACGTCCTATCAGAAGGTGGTCAAGCAGTCTTGAGTCAGTGGGGTTTCAAGGGAGCTAACCAAAGGCCATGAGACAGGCAGCCATCCAGGATCAAAGGAATCCATCCAGAAGCAGGCCCGGTTGGGAATTCATCCTGCCGAGCTTGTTCCTGGTCGGCCTGATCGGGCTGCCGATATTGGCGCTGATCTGGCGGTCAGTGGGGATCAAGTTTTTTGAGTACGCGTTTTCGGAGAGTGCGATCGCGGCCCTTAAACTGAGCCTGGTGACCAGCATGATCAGCGTGGCCATCATCCTGGTGAGCGGGACACCCCTGGCGTATATCCTGGCTCATTGGAGCTTCAGGGGAAAAGCGCTGGTGGATGTACTGGTACACCTACCGATCGTGTTACCGCCGTCCCTGGCAGGGATTGCATTGCTGCTGGCGTTTGGGCGGGAAGGGCTGTTTGGACCCTGGCTAGGCAGGCTGGGGATCAACCTGCCATTCACCACGGCTGCCGTGGTGATCGCCCAAATTTTCGTCTGCGCACCGTTCCTGGTGTTATCGGCCAGGATCGGGTTCGCGGCGATCGACCCACAGCTGGAAGAAGCCGCCAACGTGGAAGGAGCAAGCAGCTGGCACGTGTTCCAGCACATCATGATCCCGATGGCCAGCCGGGGTATCCTGACAGGGGTCATCCTCGCCTGGGCACGGGCCCTGGGCGAGTTCGGGGCAACCTTGCTTTTTGCGGGAAACCTGGAAGGCAGAACCCAGACGATGCCACTGGCGATCTACGTTGGCTTTGAACAGAACTTCGGGATCGCGATCGTGCTTTCGATCCTGCTGTTGATCGTCTCGCTGGTCTTACTGACCTTGCTGCGTAAGCTAGAGTTCGGCCCCCAGCTATAAATCAAGCACGACTCACACCGATTTATTAATAGAATGCTATTCAAAGCCCATATTCCAAGCTGAATTGGGAGGGTAAAATACAGGATATGTGTAAGGCGTTGAATAATCGTAATCAATGCACACGGGAGGATTGGATATGACGAGAGTCACACGCGAAGATGCCTTAGAATACCATCACCTGGATGGGAAGCCAGGTAAAATCTCAGTGGTACCGACCAAGCCGATGGAGACCCAGCGCGACCTGAGCCTGGCGTATACACCGGGGGTGGCGGTGCCAGTACTGGAGATCGAGAAGACACCGGAGCTAGCCTACGAGTACACCTCCAAAGGCAACCTGGTGGCGGTGATCACCAACGGGACGGCGATCCTGGGGCTGGGTGACCGGGGAGCACTGGCGTCAAAACCGGTGATGGAAGGCAAGGGCGTGCTGTTCAAACGCTTTGCCGATGTGGATGTGTTCGATATCGAGGTGAACTCGCATGACCCCGATGTGATCATCCAAACCGCGGCGGCTATTTCACCCACTTTTGGTGGGATCAACCTGGAAGATATCAAGGCACCGGAGTGCTTTTATATTGAAGAGACGCTAAAGGGCATGCTGGATATCCCCGTGTTCCATGACGACCAGCATGGCACTGCCATCATCTCGGGTGCCGCCCTGGTAAACGGATTGGAAATTGTGGGTAAAAAGCTGGATGAGGTGCAAATCACGATCTCGGGGGCAGGTGCTTCGGCTGTCTCGTGCGCCGAGCTGATGATCCGGCTGGGGGCCAGGCGGGAAAATATCCTATTGGTGGACACGCGCGGGGTGGTCTATAAAGGTCGCACTGAGGGGATGAACAAGTACAAAGAACGCCTGGCGAACGAGACAGGCAAACGCAGCCTGGCTGAGGCGGTGATGGATGCAGATGTCTTTTATGGGCTATCCATCGCGGATATCCTGACGCCCGAGATGGTGAAGACCATGGCAGAGCGACCGCTGATCTTTGCCATGGCAAACCCAGACCCGGAGATCAAATATGAGCTGGCGAAGGAAGCCCGGCCGGACGCGATTGTGGCAACCGGGCGCTCGGATTACCCGAACCAGATCAATAACGTGCTGGGTTTCCCGTTCATTTTCCGCGGAGCGCTGGATGTGCGGGCAAGGGCGATCAACGAGGAAATGAAGGTAGCTGCCTCAAAAGCGCTGGCAGACCTGACCAAAGAAGATGTACCTGACAGCGTGTTGCGAGCGTATGGCCTGGAAGCGCTCAAATTCGGGCCGGACTATATCATCCCCAAGCCGCTTGACCCACGCGTGATGCTATGGGAGAGCCCGGCGGTTGCCCAGGCTGCCATGGAAAGCGGGGTGGCACGTAAACCGGTTGACCTGCAAGAATACCGCCAGCAGCTGACCTACCGGCAAGGTATGGGCGAACAGGTGCGCTATTTTATAATGAATAGCGCCAAGGCTGCATCACCGAAAAAGCGGATCGCGTTTGCGGAGGGGGAGGAGACCAAGATCATCCGAGCCGCGGCCCAGATCCTGGATGAAGGGATCGGCATCCCCATCCTTGTGGGAAGGGAGCAGGTCATCCGAGCGAAGCTGCAATCACAGGGTCTGGAGGATGATATGTTGATCGTCGACCCTGAGAATTTTACGCGCTTTGAGGTCTATGCTGAGGCATACAGCAAACTACGCCAGCGGAAAGGTGTGACCATATGGCATGCAAGGCGGCGACTGCTGGAGCCCAATGTGTTCACCGCAATGATGGTGAAGATGGGAGACGCGGATGCGTCCGTTTCAGGACTGACGTTTGACTACCCAGACGTGATCAGGCCGGCTTTGCGGATACACCATACCCAGCTGGGTAAGCGCATTACGGCGGGGGTGTACATCATGATCGTGGGCAGGCGTACATACCTGTTCACGGATGCCACAGTAAACATCGACCCGAGTGCAGAAGACCTGGCCGATATTGCCTTCCTGGTAGCGGAGTTTGCCCGGAAGCTGCAGATCGAGCCACGCGTGGCACTGCTGTCTTTTTCCAATTTCGGCAGCACACCTCACCCCTTCTCAGAGAAGGTGCGCCAGGCGGTTGACTTGATCAAGCAGCGCGGGGCAGATTTTATGGTGGATGGCGAGATGCAAGCTGACACAGCCGTGGTGCCGGAGATGATTGACCAGCGCTACCCATTCAGCCAGGTGAGAGATGCCAACATCCTGGTATTCCCATCCCTGGAAGCAGCCAATATTGCTTATAAGCTACTGGCAAGGCTGGGAAATGCCCAGGCGATCGGCCCGATCTTGCTCGGCGTGGGGGCGCCGGTACATGTGCTGCAGACCGGCGATGATGTAAGAAATATCGTCAACATCGCGGCGGTGGCGGTGATGGACGCTGCCAGCAGGTGATGTGTGTTAAATGTATAACCAATGGGCTGTCTGATAATATTAAGGCGTAGGGGTAGAATTTCATGCGTCATACTGAATATCCCACCCCTACGCCTCTACTATTCAAAACACTTTATCTCTCATTGTAAGAGCAGCGTAATCTCAGGTGTACACGATAGACCCTGACGCAGTCAACTTAGCCTAGTGAAGCTCGGTCACAAACGATAATATTCGGAAAAATCGACCTCCCAGCAGTCCGGTGAGTATTCCCCGGTGGACCTGTCTTGCCTGTACTTTCCCCTGTACTCACCCCTGGAGATACACTGCAAGGCGTCAACCAGGGTATCGACTTCCTCCAACGTGTTGTACAGGCCAAAGGAAGCCCGGATCAGGCCAGGCATCTCCGATTTATCGCCGGTGAGCATGCGCTGCCGGACCTGGTCAGCCTGCTCGGGGCTCAGCCCCAACAAGTGCAGGATGTAGGGATGGGCGCAGAAGCAGCCGCTGCGTACCCCGATACCGAATTCGTATCCCAAGACGGCGGCTGCCAGGAAGTGGGGAACCGTTTTTAATTGCAGGGGGATAACCCCCAGGCGGTCAGCGGCATGCAAAGGATCACCGTCACCAAAGACCAAGAAATCCTGATGGCTGTTCAGTTTTTGAAGGGCATAGCGGGTAAGGTCGGCTTCATGAGAAGCCACCGCATCCATCCCCACGGCTTCCAGCTGGCGGATGGCTGCAGCGAGCGCGACGGCCCCCACGACATTGGGGCTGCCGGCTTCGTCGCGTTCGGGTGGGGTCGTCCACACCACACTGTCGAGGGTGACGATTTCCACGGTACCACCACCGGTGAGGTCAGGGTCACCGCTTTCGAAAATATCGCGGCGGCCGATCAAGGCGCCGGTGCCAAAAGGTGCATACATCTTGTGGGCTGAGATGGTGATGAAATCGAGGTGGGAGGGGTCATCCAGAGGACGCATGTCGATCTTACGATGGGGGGCCAATTGGGCACAATCCACCATGAACAAGGCGCCAGCGGCGTGGGCTTTCTCAGCCAGGGCGTGGATAGGATTCAGATAGCCGGTGACATTGCTGGCCCCGGTGAGAGCGACCAGGGCAATTTGACCGGCATAACGGTTGAGCTGGTAGTCAAAATCCTGTTCATCCAGGCGCCCATCCGGGGTGAGCTTGATGTGTATAACCTGGGCTGCCGCCCGCCAGGGAAGGTCATTGGAGTGATGCTCCATCCCAGTGGTCAGAATAAGCTTGCGTTGACCCGTTAATGGCAGCCGGCGGGCAAGCTTGTTGACTGCTTCGGTAGTGTTCTTACCGAAGATACAAGTGTGGTCAACCAGATTAGCACCCACGAAATCCATGATGATGGACCGCGCTTGTTCGTAAGCGTAGGTGGACAACTGGCTCTTAAAGCCCGTGCCACGGTGAACACTGCTGTAATAAACCAAAAAGTCGTCCACGGCATGTTGGACGGCTTTGAGGGGTGGAGTCGAGGCAGCGTTGTCTAGATTGATATAACAGCGACAGGAGCCATCGAGAAGCGGGATGCGGGCGTCGAGACCAACGAAAAGGGAGCGATAATTTTGAGGTTGGGAGAGGGTCATTCGTGATTCCTGGTTTCAAAATAAATTGCTGGTTAAATTGGGGTTAAAAATCCTTGATTTTTTTAATATACTATACTATACTGTGGGTAATTGTGTTATAAAGTGGGTCAAAGTGGGAGCGCTGGGTATTCCAGCGCTTTGTGCAATAAAAGGATAACTAGAACATATGTTTTTGGGTGAGTACCGACACAGCATTGACAACAAAGATCGCCTGACGATACCCGCTCGGTACCGCGAACTATTGGATGAGGGGGCATATATCCTGCGCGGGTTCGATGCAAACCTGATGGTGCTGACCCCAAAAGCATTTGATGCCATTACAAACCGGATCAACCAGCTAAGTGTGACCGACCCGCTGGCGCGTTCACTACGCAGGCTGATCATAGGCTCGGCCTCACGTATCGAAATCGACAAGGCTGGCCGGATCTTGATCCCAGATTTCCTGTGCCAGAAGGTCGGGATATCATGCGACAAGGAAGTAGTTTTGATAGGCCAAGGCAATTATTTCGAGGTCTGGTCATCTGATGAATGGGCTCTCCAACAGAAAGTACTCGATGAAGCTGAGGCCAATACGGAACGGTTTAAGGTTTTAGATCTTTCGACTAGCTCCGGTTAGCAGTTGATAAGCTCTCCGAGCACGTCAGGCCAACTGCCCCGGTTTTCCTGGTGATGATACACCAACCAGTACTTTACAAAGAAATTATACACGCGATGCAACTTAAGAGGGGAGGTCTGTACGTGGATGGCACCGTTGGGGCTGGTGGGCATGCATACAGCATCCTTCAGCAGAGCAACCCGGATGGACAGCTGCTTGGACTGGACCTGGACCCGCAAGCCTTAGGGCTGGCGGCAGAAAAACTGGCCGAATACGGTGACCGGGTGCACCTGGTGCAAGGATCCTATGCGACCCTGCTGGAGCAGCTGAAAGCGCTGAAATGGGCATGCGTGGACGGGATCCTGCTCGACCTGGGCCTGTCATCCATGCAGCTGGATACGCCCGAACGAGGCTTCTCGTTCCAAAGCGATGCTCCACTGGATATGCGGTTTGACCCACAGGGAAAAACCACCGCCGCAGACCTGGTGAACAAGCTAGATGAGGCTGAGCTAGCACGGCTGCTCTACGAATATGGCGAAGAGCGGAATGCGCGCCAGGTAGCCAGGGCAATCGTGCAGGCCAGGCCACTCAGCACGACAACCCAGCTGGCGAAGGTTGTAAGCCGGGCCACCCGGGGTGGGAAGAGTGGGATCCACCCAGCGACCCGCACCTTCCAGGCTTTACGCATCGCGGTAAACGGCGAGCTGGAGAACCTCGAAGAGGTGTTGCCGCAGACGCTCCAGGCCTTAAAACCAGGAGGCAGACTAGCGGTCATCTCTTTCCACTCGCTGGAGGACCGGATCGTCAAGCAGTTCATGCGCAGGGAGAGCAGGGATTGCATCTGCCCACCCCGGCAGCCGATATGTACATGCGGTCACAAGGCAAGCTTGCGGGAATTATTTTCTAAACCGGTGCGCCCGCAGGAAGATGAAATACAAGGTAACCCTCGCTCCCGCAGTGCCCGTTTACGAGCCGCGGAAAGGATAGAAGGAAGACTGTAAAAAAATTGGCATAAGACTTGCAAGCCTGCACTAGAAACCCGTTTCCTTTTGATGATGGTTGAAGCTCAAAACACGACCGGTTGGATTAATAAAACAACAATACGAATTATCAAAGGAAGACGGGTTTTTAGATAGGTAGATGACATGGATAACATTCAGCATCTGACACACGCATATTCTCAAGCACCCTGGCGCAAGCAAATGTACATGATCGGGGTGATCTTGTTGTTATTGGTATGCGCAGCAATCGTAGCAGGGATCTACTTGAACGTCACTGCCAGGGCTGCCGCAGTTGGCAGGGAAATCCAGGAGATGCAGGTGAGAGTGTACGGATACCATAACCTGACCGGGGACACCAGCCTGGATTATGTTCCGATCGAAGAGTTAGACCAGCAGATCGCCAACCTCACCAGTCAGCTGGCATACCTCACATCTTATTCAGTGATGCAGGAACGCGTGAAAGACCTCAACCTGACAACCATCTCAACTGAGAATATCCAATACTTGGAAGTGCCAGGATATATAGACAGGCAGACCACTTCGCTGGCACCTCCGCCGGTACCAGTGGTGGTCAATGCCAGCCTGATCGATCCGCAATTTAAAGAATCGCTATTTGATTGGGTCACAGAACAGATCATGAAAACCAGTCGATTGGTAAACGAGGCTGTCCCATGAGCAGGGCCGTGCTAAACCAAACGGTTCCGGTAGATCGCTTCCGCAGGCAGGAACCGGTCAGGGAGATCCCTGAAATCAAAGATGTTGCAGGTGAAAGAGCCGGTCAGAAACTGACCGGTTGGCGATTTAATTTAGTAGGAGATCATCTTCGCCCTGCTTGGCGTGATGATCATCCTGCAGATGGTCAGGCTTCAATTCAGCCCCGAGCGCACTGAATTCGTGACACAAGGCGAGCAATATAACCGGACCCTGCACATTTTTTATCCACCGCGGGGAGACATTTACGACCGGTATGGGCGCTTGATGGCTGGCAGCACGCTGGTCTACGAAGTGGGTGCGCAGGTGGACAGCGTGGATAACCCCGATTCAATTGCCTTTGCACTGAGCAAAGTACTGGCGAACCATGCTGAATACAACCATGTGGGATATTCGGATGAGGTGTTCTCGGCGATCCACAACGCACAACTTTCGGGAAATTCTTATGTCCAGCTGGCAGATTTTGTGACCCCCGAAGAGCTGAAGCAGCTAAAGGATTGGGCGCGGAATTACGCCAACCTGCCCGATGTGGATTACGGCGAAGCGGGTAAACCCAGCCTGACTGGCCTGGTATACCGACCACGGCTACAAAGATATTACCCTGAAAATTCGATCGGGGCGAATGTGCTCGGTTTCGTGAACCGCGAAGGCACAGGCATGTTCGGTGTGGAAGAAGAGTTCAATGACATGCTGGCAGGAGAGCCGCAATCGGTGTGGATGACACTGGATCCATACCAGGTGACCGAAATCCCTCAGCTTAAGGCCGGAGCAGATGTGGTGCTGACCATCGATCGTGAAATCCAGGCTGCGGCAGAGGACGTGCTTGACCAGGCTTTAGCCAGCAGTGGTGCGGTTGGTGGTGTGATCCTGGTGATGGATCCAAACACAGGTGAGATGCTGGCAATTGCCACCACACCCCGCTTAAATCCGAACGAGTACTGGAATTATGCGGATGTTTTCACCGACAACACCCCTTACAACCGTGCGGTCAGCCAGGATTACGAACCGGGATCGGTATTCAAGGTTTTAACAATGGCTTCTGCACTGGACGCAGGCGCAGTCACACCGGAGACCCAATTTGTGGATACAGGCGCGATCGAGATTGGCGGCATCACCATCCATAACTGGGACTGGGGTGCGTGGGGAGCCCAGGATATGCAAGGCTGCATGGCACATTCGCTGAACGTGTGCCTGACCTGGGTGGCCAAACAGCTAGGTGCGACATCGTTTTACCAGTATATGCAAAATTTTGGGTTCGGCCGGCTGACCGGGATCGACCTAGCTGGTGAAGCACCCGGAAGGCTGAAAACCCCGGGCGATACAGACTGGTATGAAGCCGAGCTTGGAACCAATTCATTTGGGCAAGGTGTAGCGGTAACCCCGATCCAGATGGTGATGGCGATCTCATCGGTAGCCAATGCAAAAGGCGAGATGATGATGCCGCACGTGCTGCGTTCGATGGTGCGGGATGGGTTCCAGTACACCCCCACGCCGCAAGTGGTCGGCCGACCTATCCAGGCCGAGACGGCCCGCCACCTAACAGAGCTGCTAGCGCGCTCCCTGGAAGGCGAGTCGTCGGATGCGCTGATCGAGGGCTACCGGGTGGCAGGCAAGACGGGCACGGCAGAAATCGCCACCCCGACCGGGTATTCTAGCAGCCTGACCAATGCATCCTTCGTGGGATGGGGCCCAGTAGGTGACCCAGTCTTTTTGGTGTATGTGTGGCTAGAGAAACCCACCAGCTCACAATGGGGCTCGGTGGTGGCGGCACCTGTTTTCCGCGATATGGTGCAGCGCCTGGTGGTGCTCATGGATATCCCACCGGATAGCGTAAGAGAAAGCCTGGCGAATCACTAAGGACTGCTCTGTGATCTTACTGGCAGATGTTCTCGATGCTTTAACTGGATTACGACCCGCGAATGCTGAAGTTGAGATCGCGGGGGCGGAGATCGACTCACGCCAGGTGACACCTGGGTGCCTGTTCGTGGCCCTGCCGGGGGCACACCACGACGGGCATGATTTTGTGGGTGAGGCGTTTGCAGCGGGGGCCAGATTTGCGCTGGTGAAGCACGAGATCGGCAGCCAGTTCAACGTGCTCGACCTGAGGTATACACAACAATCCGATGAGCTTGGGCAGAAGCTAGGATCACAGGAAGGTCCGCTATGCCTGCTGGTTGATGATCCATTAGCAGCACTTCAACAGGCAGCCAAATTCTGGCGGAAAAAGCTACCAGTGAAGGTAATTGGGATCACCGGCAGTGTGGGAAAATCGACCACGAAGGAAGTGGTGGCGGAAGTATTGAGCCAACGCTATGCCACCTTAAAGAATAAAGGCAATCTCAATAATGAGATCGGACTGCCCCTGACCATGCTCAGCCTGACCGAAGAGCACGAACGGGCGGTGCTGGAGATGGGATTTTACGTTCCAGGTGAGATCGCTTTCTTATGTGACCTGGCAGCCCCCCATATTGGTGTGGTAACGAATATCGGCATGGTGCATGCTTCAAGGGCAGGCAACCTGGAAGAGATCGCCCGGGGGAAGGCTGAGCTCATTCAGGCACTCCCGCAGGAAGGCTATGCCATCCTGAATTATGACGACCTATTCGTCAGGGCAATGGCAAAGAAGACCAGTGCACATGTGTTTTTCTACGGAATGGACAGCTCGATCGACCTGTGGGCAGATAATGTGGAAAGCCTTGGGTTGGAAGGGATCCGGTTCCTGTTGCATTACCGCCAGGAGGTCAACCGACCACCGGAGGTTATCCAGCTCAGAGTGCCATTGCTTGGACGGCATTCGGTGCAAACCACCCTGCGGGCGGCAGCGGTTGGCCTGGTGGATGGATTGACCTGGCAAGAGATCGTAAGCGGACTACGCTCAGCAAGCAATGAGTTACGCCTGATCGCGGTGCGGACAAATAGTGGTGCATTGATCCTGGATGATACCTACAATGCCTCTCCTGAATCGATGATGGCGGCGCTGAACCTACTGATTGACCTGGAAGGACGTAAGGTAGCCGTGCTGGGCGATATGCTCGAGCTAGGGCCGTACGAAAGGCACGGGCACCAGATGGTTGGCATCAGGGCAGCCGAGGTGGTGGATGAGCTGATCACCGTGGGCGAGCTGGCCAAGATGATCGCAGAAGCGGCTCTAGAAACCGGATTGCCGGCGGAGAAAATCACCATCCTCGATGAACCCGAACAGGTCATCCAATACTTGCAGCCAACCCTGAAGTCTGGGGATATCGTGCTGGTGAAGGGCTCGAACATGATGAGAATGGATCGGATCGTATCGGCCCTGGAGTATCACGAATGAGGGAAAGCGCGTACGCCTTAGCCCTGGCAGGTTTCTCATTCATGCTCACCATCATCTGGGGTGAGCCGCTATTACGCATCCTGCGACACCTCAAAATCGGTGAATCGATCCGCGTGGATGGCCCACAACGCCATATCTCAAAATCTGGAACACCTACCATGGGCGGGGTATTGTTCATTTTGCCGGTGCTGCTCATTACCCTGTTATTCAACGGCGCATCCCTGCTCGGTTTTACCATGCTGGGCCGCTCGATCTTCCTGCCCATGGGAACGATGATCGTGTTTGGGTTATTGGGCTCGGTGGACGACTGGAAAAAATTACGCGGCAAGCGCAGCGGCGAGCGAGGCCTACGAGCCAGGGAAAAGTTCTTGATCCAAATCTTTCTGGGCATCGTCATTTCGATCGGCCTGCAATTTGTGTTGCAAGCCCCGGAGATTTATTTACCCTGGATGAACCGGGAGTTTTCACTGGGGATCTGGTACGTGCCTGTGGCGACCTTCCTGATCGTGGGGTTCTGCAATGCGGTTAATTTCACCGACGGGCTGGATGGCCTGGCGGGCATGATCTCAGCAACCTGCTTCGCGGCCTTTGGAATGATCGCCCTGCTCCAGGGCCAGCTGTTTTTGGCCCGCTTCTGTTTCACCCTGGTAGGCGCATTATTCGGCTTCCTATGGTTCAATGTCCACCCAGCCTTGTTGATCATGGGGGACGTGGGTGCCCTGGCCCTGGGTGCGACCCTAGCAGTGGTAGCGCTGATGACCGGTCAGTGGCTCTTACTGCCGATCATTGCCATCATCCCCTTGAGCGAGATGGTGAGTGTGGTCTTACAGGTGAGTTATTTCAAGCTCACCAAGGGTAAGCGGTTATTCAAGATGACACCACTGCACCACCACTTTGAGCTGCTGGGTTGGAGTGAGACCCAGGTGGTGCAACGCTTTTGGTTAATTGGTCTGCTGGCTGCGATCATCGGGGCAGCCATTGCAATAGGATAGAGACTGGCATGATGGACTGGAAGGATCAACGCGTGATCGTCATCGGGGCAGCCCGCCAGGGAGTGGCAATCGGCCGCTACCTGGCACTGTGCGGGGCGCGCGTGGTGATGAACGACCAAAAACCCAGCGAGCAGCTTTCTGAGGTGAAGAAATCACTTGAGGAGGCACTCGGCAAGGATGCGTCACGAATCGAATGGGTATTCGGCGAACATCCGATTAGGCTTTTAGAAGGTACGGATGCGGTGTGCGTGTCGGGTGGGGTGCCGTTGAACTTGCCACTGATTGAGGAAGCTCGTCAGCGAGGCATCCTGCTCACCAACGATTCACAGGTTTTCCTGGAAGCCTGCCCATGCAAGACGATCGGCATCACCGGCTCAGCCGGAAAAACCACCACCACCAGCCTGGTGGGAAAGATGGCAGAGATTTTCACTACCCACCAGACCCGGGAATCTCGGTACCGGAAAGCCTGGGTAGGTGGCAATATTGGCTCGCCACTGATCGGTTTTGTGGATGAGATACAAGCGGATGACCTGGTGATCCTGGAGCTATCTAGCTTCCAGCTCGAGCTGATGACATGCAGCGTGGATATCGCTTGCATCCTTAACATCACACCCAACCACCTGGACCGGCACGCATCCATGGAGGCTTATACAGCTGCCAAGAGGCGCATCCTTGATTACCAGAGCCGTTCCGACACAAGCATCTTGGGCTGTGATGACCCTGGAGCGTGGGGTTTGCTTGAGAAGGTGCAAGGCAGAAAGGCCTCTTTTGGACGTGAAAAGCCAGCGGGACTCGAGCAAGGGTCGTTCGTGGATGGCGAGTGGCTGTGCGTGTGGGATGGCCAGGCTGTGACCCGGGTATTGCGGCAGGCTGAGATCCAGCTAAGGGGCGGGCACAACGTGGAAAACGTATTAGCCGCCCTGGCCATCAGCCAGGCAGCCGGGCTCTCGGTTGAGGCAATGCGTGAAGCGGTTACTTCTTTCAACGGGGTGGCTCATCGACTGGAATGGGTGATAAATTGGAGAGGTGCCGACTGGTACAACGATTCGATCGCCACTGCCCCCGAGCGCGTGATGGCAGCGATCCATTCTTTCGACTCACCGGCAGATGCAGGACGGCCAATCGTGCTCCTGGCAGGCGGGCGGGATAAAAAGTTACCCTGGGAAGAGCTGGCAAGGCTGATCCATGAGAGGGTGGATCACCTGGTCTTATTCGGCGAAGCGGCCGGGATTATTTTGGAAGCAGTTGGAAGGCCCAATGGGAGCAAGCGACCCTATACAGTGGAAATATGTAACGGTTTAGAACAAGCAGTGCATAAAGCAGCCCGGGTGGCTGAGCCAGGTGACATCATCCTGCTCTCTCCCGGTGGCACGAGTTTTGATGAATTCCGCGATTTCGAAGAGCGCGGGGAGGCATTTAAACGATGGGTGCTCGATCTGTCATGCAAGTGAAACCTGACAGCGGACCAGTGATGGCACGGGTGCATGGGAAAACACACCGGCCAACCCGCCTGGGTTTTGACGTGCCATTCTTATTGGTGGTCATCGCCCTGATCCTGTTCGGGATGTTAATGGTGTATTCTGCCAGTGCAGATTATTCGTTCCAGGTGTATGGGTCACCTGCCTATATCTTCATGCGGCAGCTGCGTTGGCTAGGGTTGGGTAGTGTGGCATTGATCTTCCTGGCACTGCTGGATTACCACTACTGGAAGAAACTGGCTTTACCATTGATGGCAGTGGCAATATTTGCGCTCATGGCGGTCCTGATCGTCCAGGATACCCGCCTGGGTTCGGTGCGCAGCTTATTCCGTGGCTCGATCCAACCAAGCGAGCTGGCAAAATTTGGCATTGTGATCTATCTTTCGGTGTGGCTGCATAACCGGCGTGACCAGCTGCGCAACATGTACCTGGCAGTTATCCCCCTGGCGGTCATCATGGGTATCGTGGGTGGGATGATCGCACTGCAGCCTGACCTGAGCGCGGTGATCACGATCGGCCTATTGGGTACATTAATGTTCTTCCTGGCAGGGGGCTCGCTGAAGCACTTCCTGTTCATGATGGCAATCGGGATCCTGGTGGGCGTGTTTGTGCTGAAGTCGGGTGTTTTCCCGACTGGTCCTGACCGGATGAATAGCTTCCTGGCAGGTTTGAAAGACCCGCTACAGTACTCTGAGCACGTACGGCGCTCGCTTGAAGCATTCATGCGCGGGGGCTGGGTGGGGGTGGGGATCGGTAAATCGCAGACCAAATTGAACGGGTTGCCTTTCCCGCATACTGACAGCGTATTTGCGGTGGTGGGTGAAGAAACGGGTGTGCTGGGAGCGGCGATACTGGTGATCCTGTATGTTGTATTCTTGTGGCGGGGTTGGTCGATCAGCAGAAAAGCCCCTGATGGACTGGGTATGTTGCTGTGCGGTGGGCTTACGTTCTGGATCGCCTGGGAAGCCCTGGTCAACATGCTGGTGATGGTCGGCCTGCTGCCATTTGCAGGCAATGCCTTACCGTTCATCAGCTCGGGCGGTTCCAACCTGATCGTGGTGATGGCTTCAATTGGGATCATCTTGAATGTTTCAAGATTATCGGAAAAATCGAGAAGGATCGAGGAGAAGGTGCCGAATGCGGTTGTTAATCTGCGCAGGGGGGACCGGCGGCGGCGTGTATCCCGCCCTGTCAGTCCTCAAGCAGCTGATGAGCATGCAGCTTGAGGCGTCGAAAAAAGACGCTGAGCTCGGCAACCAAGCTCACCCCGAAGAGGTCGAAGTTTTGTGGGTGGGAGGGGCCGGTGGCATGGAAGCAGACCTGGTGAAACGGGAAGGTGTGCGTTTTGAGGCCATCCCTGCCGCGGGCTTGCATGGCGTTGGCCTGCGCGCCCTGCCGGGGAACCTGTGGCAGCTGTCACGAGGCTTCCTGGCATCCAGGCGCATCTTGCGCAAGTTTCAACCACAGGTCATCTTCCTCACAGGTGGCTATGTGGCGGCACCGATGGCCGTGGCAGCCCGCCAAGCACAGCAGGTGAAAAGCCTGCTGTATATACCGGACATTGAGCCTGGGCAGGCGATCCAGATGATCGCCCGTTTCTGCGACTGCCTGGCGCTGACAGTTGAGGAATCGGGATTGTTCTTCCCGAAGCACCCGAAGAAAATCGTGACAGGCTACCCACTGCGGCCTGACCTTCACCGCTGGAGCGTGGCGGAAGCCCGCAGCTTCTTTGCCCTGCAGGACCAACTGCCGGTCTTGATGGTATTCGGGGGGAGCCGAGGGGCACGCTCGATCAACCAGGCCCTAGCCGGGGTGTTACCCGAGCTGCTTAAGGAGATGCAGATCATCCACATCACCGGCAAGCTGGATTGGCAGATGATGGAAGAGGTACGCCAGGGGCTGACGACCGAGCAGCTCAACCGCTACCGGCCATACCCGTACCTGTACGACGAGATTGGGGCAGCCATGCAGCTGGCTGACCTGGCGGTGACCCGAGCGGGGGCATCCACGCTGGGCGAGCTGCCGGTGTTTGGCTTGCCAGCCATCCTGGTGCCGTACCCTTACGCCTGGCATTACCAGCGGGTGAATGCCAGCTACCTGGTACGGCACGGCGCAGCATCGATCTTGGAGGATGCACAGCTCAAGGATGAACTAGCGAGGAAAGTGCTCGAGCTAATGCATGACCATACTAAACGCAAGCAGATGGCCAAGGCGATGCGCTTACTGGCCCAGCCTGAGGCAGCGGCGAGGATTGCAGACTTGATCACTAGCCTGGGAAGGTCGACCCAAGGAAAGGTAAATACGCATGTCCCTAATCCGAGTGAGTAGGAGCCGCAGATGGTATATCTGAATTTTATATTCATCTGTTTCGTGATCTTATTCGCGGTGATCGGGGCGATGCGCGGGTGGGCCAAGGAGATGCTGGTGACTGCCAGTGCAGTGCTGGCGTTGTTCATCATCACCGTGCTTGAAACCTACGTGAAAGGCCTGACCCAGAGTTTTGCAGAGCCGGGATCGACGGGTCAATTTTGGATGCGTGTAGCCATTATTGCTCTGCTGGTATTTTTTGGTTACCAGACACCCAATCTGCCAAGGGTGGGTGGTGAACGGTTCGCACGTGAGCGGTTCCAGGATTCACTGTTGGGCATATTCCTGGGAGCATTGAATGGATACCTGATCGTGGGCTCGATCTGGTACTTCCTGGACCAAGCAAATTACCAGGCCATCCAGTACATCATCCCACCAGATGCGAGCACTCCGCAGGGACAGGCAGCCATAAAGCTGCTGGCTTATATGGCACCAGCCTGGCTGGGTGTGCCATTGATCTATTTCGCAATTGCATTGAGTTTCATATTTGTGATCGTGGTTTTCTTATGACGGAACGTAAGAGCGTGCATTTCATTGGGATCGGAGGAACAGGCCTATCGGCAATCGCCCGGGTGCTGCTGGAGAGCGGTTACCTGGTGACTGGCTCAGACCGAATAATGTCGCCCATGGCTAAAAGCCTGCAGGCAGATGGTGTGCGGGTGGAGGTGGGGCACAAGGCCGAGAACCTGGCCGGTGCGCAGGTGGTGGTGCGTTCCTCAGCAGTCCCGGATGATAACGTGGAAGTGGTGGCAGCGCGAAAGCTGGGTATCCCGGTATTGAAGCGCAGCGAATTCTTGTCGAGCCTGATGGAAGGAAAAATTGGTATCGCGGTGGCGGGGACGCACGGGAAAACCACGACAACGGCCATGATCGCCTGGATGCTGACTTTCCTCGGCCAGGATCCAACCTATATTGCAGGAGGCGTTCTGAATAATACCGGGACGAACGCCCATGCGGGAACTGGCCAGGCGTTTGTGATCGAAGCGGATGAATATGACCACATGTTCCTGGGCCTGGCGCCTAAACTGGCGGTAATCACGAACATCGAGCATGACCACCCAGATTGCTACCCCACGAAAGCCGATTTCTTTGCGGCATTTGATGAGTTCGCCGGGCAGGTTGGGAATGATGGGACACTGCTGGTGTGTGTGAACGACCGGGGTGCGAAACGGCTGGGTGAAATCGCCAGCCAGCGCGGCCAGAAAGTGCTTTCTTACCTTGTTCGGGATACGAAAAACGGCTCAGTCAACCAGACGGCGGATTATCTAGCACAGAGCGCGGTTCCCAACCATGCTGGTGGGATGAGCTTTACCGTGGCGTGCAGCATAGAAAACCAACCATTCGAACTGGCCCAGCCAGTCAACCTGCGCCTGCCAGGGAAGCATAGCGTGCAAAATGCCCTGGCTGCACTGGCCGTAGCGCACCAGCTGAAGCTGCCGGTCGAAAAAGCCAGCCAGGCATTATACGAATTCAAGGGAACGGGACGCAGGTTCGAAGTGCAAGGCGTGGTGGGGGGGATCACGATCATCGATGATTATGCCCACCACCCGACCGAGATCAGGGCCACGATTGCAGCGGCACGCATGCGCTATCCAGACCGAAAGATATGGGTGGTGTGGCAGCCGCACACTTATTCGCGCACCCGCCTGCTATTCAATGATTTTACCAGGGCGTTCGAGCAGGCTGATCACGTAATTGTGACGGAGATCTACGCAGCGCGTGAAAAACAACCAGAAGATGGTTTCTCGTCTGAGCAGGTGGTGAAAGCCATGACCTACCCGGATGCCAGGTACATTGCCAGCTTTGCGAAGGTGGCGAATTACCTGGCTGACCACTTGGTTGAAGGAGATGTACTACTGGTGCTATCTGCCGGTGATGCTGACCAGATCAGCGCCAGGGTGCAGGAGCTTGTTCAGGAAAGGAGTGGTGGAAATGAATAATCCAGCTGCTGCTTACCGGCCAGGTTATTCACAGGACGTGAACGATGAGCTCGAATTAGAGGCCGACCTGCAACCCTACGCATCGCTCTTCTTGAGGCCATTGGCCCAGAATAAGAGCCAGTTCACACGTAAAGAGCTTGAAAAGATGTGCAAGGATCCCTTGCACTCACCTCGATTGATCATGTACCTGATCGAGATGGTCAGGCAGATCTGAGAAAAGGAAAAGTTTTGTGGTGCTGACCCAAACCCAGCTTGATCATTTACGCAACGCATTCGGCAGCCAGCTGCAAGAGAACGTATCGCTTAAGCGATACACAGCGGCGCGCATTGGTGGGAAGGCGGACGTGATGATCACGGTCGACTCATCGGTTGAGCTGGCCAGGGTAGCAGCCGCGTGCTGGGAGCAAGGCATCCCATTCCTCATCCTGGGGAGTGGCTCGAATGTGCTGGTTTCTGACCGGGGAGTGCGGGAGCTGGTGGTGCTGAACCGGGCGAAGAAAGTTCACTTCATAAGAGAACCTCAACTGAGCGTGTGGGTTGAGTCGGGCGTTAACTTCGGCAGGCTGGCGCGGGAAGCTGCTGAGCACGGATTATCCGGCCTGGAATGGGCAGGTGGCATCCCTGGCACGGTGGGTGGAGCGGTGTATGGCAACGCAGGCGCCTATGGGGCTGATATGGCCAGCTGCCTTTTGGTGGCAAACATCTTGCAACTTAAAAACTCACAGGGTGAGCATAACCCTGACATTACACAGGAGGAGTGGTCGGTAGAGCAATTCGCATACAGGTACCGCATTAGCAACCTCAAGCTTCACCCAGGTCGAGCCGTCATTTTATCTGCGACCCTGGGGTTAGCCCAGAGCACACCCGAGGCGGTGCAGGCTAAGATGGACACATACACACAACAGCGGAAAAACTTACAGCCCAATGGGGCGTCACTGGGGTCGATATTTAAAAATCCCCCTGGCGACCATGCTGGGCGATTGATCGAAGCCAGCGGGTTGAAGGGAACCAGGCGAGGCCAGGTGGAAGTGAGCCAGGTGCATGCTAATTTCATGATCAACCACGACAACGCTTCGGCGGAAGATTATGCGGCATTGATCCGTTTTGTGCAAGAAGAGGTGTACAAGAAATATCGAATAGACCTGGAATTAGAGATCGAGCTCATAGGTGACTGGAAGGCCTAATCAGATGGAACCAGGACGCAAACTGCGTATCGGATTGATCTTCGGTGGGCGATCGGGTGAGTATGAAATCTCACTCCAGTCGGCGCGCTCGGTGTTGAGTGTGCTCGATCCATTCCGGTATGACGTGATCCAGATCGGAATCACGCGGGACGGCACATGGCTGACCGGGATGAACGTACTGGAAGCCATGCAGAAGGAAAAGCTGGACGACCTGCAGAATGCGGCATTACTGCCGGATCCATCATGGGCTGGCATCCACGTCGTCCAGAAGACAGAGTTCGGGCTGGTGATCAAGCTTCTCGGCAAGCTGGATGTGGTATTCCCGGTGCTGCACGGCACGTATGGGGAAGACGGGACCCTGCAGGGGCTGCTGGAGATGGCAGACATTCCGTATGTTGGGGCAGGGGTGCTTGGATCATCGGTGGGCATGGATAAAGGGTTGTTCCAGGATGTGATGCGGGCCAACCATATCCCGATCGCTGAGGGAATGGTGATCATGCGCAGCAACCTGCCGCAGCAGATGAATAATGTGCTCACACAGGCGGAGAAAATGGCGCCCTACCCGCTGTTCGTCAAGCCAGCTAACCTGGGGTCATCGGTGGGCGTGAGCAAATGCAACAACCGCTCAGACCTGATGGAAGGGCTATTGGAAGCTGCCCGGTATGACCGGCGGATTCTGATCCAGCAAGGGATCAATGCGCGCGAGATCGAGGTCAGCGTGTTGGGTAATGATGAGCCGGAGGCATCCATGCCGGGCGAAGTGGTGCCCAGCCGTGAGTTCTATTCTTATGAGGCTAAGTATATCGATAACGCTTCCCAACTACTCATCCCGGCACCTATCCCGGAGGCTACCAGCAAGAAGATCCGGCAGCTGGCAGTGAAGGCGTACAAAGCGATCGACTGCCAGGGAATGGCGCGGGTCGATTTTCTGCTCGACCGGGTGAGCGGAGAGGTGTATCTCAACGAGCTGAACACGATCCCCGGTTTTACCAATATCAGCATGTACCCGAAATTGTGGGAAGCATGTGGTTTACCGTATCCAAAACTGGTTGACCGATTGATCGAGCTGGCGATGGAACGTAAAGAAGACCGCCAAAAAACCTTACATCGGTATACAGGATGATTTATGAGTGACGTGGAGAAGGAGTTCAAGTTCGAAACCTCAAAGGACCTTGGCCGAGCCCGCCAGCGGAAGATGAAACGCGACGGTGTTTCAACGACCCCGGCTGCGCCTGGCACACCGGCTACTCGACGCACAACCAGGCGCTCGCCCGCGCAGGACGAGGGTCCAACGACGCGCGAGCAACGGGTGAGCAACAAGGTGAAACTCCCGAACCTCAATATCCCCGACGTGCCTGGAAAGATCGGTGCCAAATTAACCACTAGTCCGAAGAAAACGGTGAAGAAAGTGGCTGCTGCATCAGGTGACCTGGTGGATAAAGCAGCACAATCCATCAGCCGCCCGCGCCGGCAAGCACGTAAGCCTGAAAACACTTACCAGGCGGCAGCGCATGCGGAAACCCAGCGCAAGACCAGATCGGATGAAGGTTTCGTGCTGCGCAAGAACCGCCGGGTGTACGAGGCCCATTCGGATTCGACCCCACCGGTGATGGTGCGGGGTGGGATGAGCGGGATGGCCTTCGGACGAACGGCAACATCCAGGGTTAACAAACAGAAAGCCCCCAAGCGACGGATCGACGTGCCGTTGCATGTGCCGGGCTCGGAGGTGCGACTGCCATCCCTACCCATGCTGCGTGTCGGCTGGAGAGCTGTGTCATTCTTCATGGTCGTGATGATGGCCGCCTGCCTGGTGCTGATCTGGAAAGCCCCGGTGTTCCAGGTGCGTAGCCTGCAGGTCGTGGGCCTAGAGCGGCTGACGATGAGCGATTTGAATGCAGTCGCCCGTGCAGCCGGAAAATCGATCTTTACCATTGATCCTCAGAAAGTGGATGAATCGCTACAGCAGGCTTTCCCTGAGCTATCGAAAATCTCGGTCAAGGTAAACCTGCCGGCCAGCGTGAAGGTCGTAGTGACTGAGCGGGTACCCGTGATCAGCTGGATACAAGATGGAAACGAAGTATGGATCGACGAGGATGGATATTCTTTCCCTGTCCGGGGAACGATCTCGACCACACTGGTGAGAGTGGAAGGCCAGGGTATACCCCCGACCATTGCTTTGGATGAAAGCAATACCGCAGACTCGATCGAGATTTCCAGCCAGGTACCGATCTCGTCAACGGTCGTGCCATCATTTCGCATGGCGCCTGACCTGGTATCAGCCATCCTGTCGCTGGGTGCAAAGATGCCCCCGGATACGTTGCTGGTGTATGACAACGAGCACGGTCTAGGATGGAACGATCCGAAAGGCTGGGATGTATTTTTCGGTGCCGAAGATAAAGACATGGAAATGAAATTAGCAGTGTATCAATCGCTGGTTGAGCGCCTGGAAAGCCAGGGCATCCAACCGGCTTTGATCAGCGTGGAATATGTCCATGCGCCATATTACCGGATGGAGCGGTAAACCTACCGCAAAGAAGTGACTATGGACGAACCTGTTATTGTCGCAATTGATATTGGAACCACCAAGATCTGCACGCTGGTAGGCCGCGAAGAAGTGCCAGGCACGATACGAGTGCTTGGGGTGGGCGTAGAGCCTTCACAGGGAGTGCGTAAAGGTGTGGTGGTGGATATGGTGGCTGCCTCGCAGGCTGTGGTGCGTTCAGTCGAAAAGGCTGAGCGCACATGTGGGATGGAAATTGACTCGGCCATCGTCAGCCTGGCTGGCTCACAGGTGTCTTCGGTGAACAGCCGAGGGGTAGTGGGCATCGCGGGGCGGATGATCGACGAAGGGGATATCGCCCGTGCAATCGACGCTGCCAAGGCGGTAAACATCCCGCACAACCGAGAGATCATCCACATCATCCAACGCGGCTTCAGCATCGACGGGCAAGAAGGGATCCGCAAGCCGCTGGGGATGCACGGGTACCGCCTGGAGGTGGAAACCCACATCATCACCGCTTCAGCTGCATCTGTCGAAAACCTGCGCCAGTGCGTGGGCGCAGCGGGCGTGGAGGTATCGCAGTTCGTGCTCAATCCGCTGGCTTCAGCGGAAGTGGTGCTGACCGAGACCGAGCGCGAGATGGGCGTGGTGATATGCGACATGGGGGGCGGGACGACGGATATGGCGATCTATATCGGCGGGGATGTGTGGCATACCAACGTCCTGGCCGTGGGAGGGGATCACATCACGTCGGATATCGCGCACGGCTTACGCCTGCCGATCAGCCAGGCAGAAGAGGTGAAGATCAAACACGGGCATGCCATCCGCGATGAGGTCCCTCCGGGCGAATCATTCGGTGTGAAGCCTTTCGGAGAAGAAGTATCGGTGGAGATCAACCGCCGTGAGCTGGCTCATATCATTGAAGCTCGCGTGGAAGAGATGTTCAGCCTGGTACTGCAGGAGATCAAGCGCTCGGGGTATGACGGACTGCTGCCAGCCGGAATGGTGCTGACGGGTGGGACGAGCAGCCTGCCGGGTATCCGGGCCCTGGCTGGCCAGACGCTCAACCTGCCGGTACGGATTGCGATGCCCGAGAACTTGATCGGCATGTCGGATAAGCTGCAATCACCGGCATATTCGACGAGCGTGGGGCTGCTCAAGTGGGCCTTATTGATGACAGATATCTACGTGCAACCGGCGCGGACTGGAATGCGTATCGGTCCGGTAGCAGCTGGTTTCGAGTGGGGCTCGGTAAAAGATTTCCTGAGGAGGTTGCTACCATAAGCCGATGAAGAAAACGATGACATTTGTTTGGAATTATCTGGGTCTGTTCATGCGGCAGACCAGTAAACAAAATTCATTTCAACAATTTTTGGAGGAGGATCGTTATTATGAATCAAATCAGTAGCTTCACCAGCCAGTTGGAGTCCTTCGCCCACATCAAGGTGGTGGGTGTGGGGGGCGGCGGATGTAACGCCGTTGAACGAATGATCAAGGAAGGCCTGCAGGGAGTAGAATTCATCGCCATCAATACGGATGCACAGGCGCTGATGCTATCCAGCGCGTCTACCCGGGTGCGGATCGGTGAGAAGCTAACGCGTGGCCTGGGCTCGGGCGGCAACCCAGAACAAGGCCGCAAGGCAGCCGAGGAATCGCAGGAAGCCCTGTACAACGTGCTGCGCGGGGCCGACATGGTGTTCGTGACCGCTGGTATGGGCGGCGGCACCGGCACCGGGGCAGCCTCGATCATCGCCCAGATCGGGCGGGAGCTGGGTGCGTTGACGATCGGTGTGGTCACCCGCCCGTTCGCGTTCGAAGGCTCGCGTCGCATCCAGGTGGCTGAACAGGGTATCGAAAAGCTCAAAGAGCAGGCGGATACACTGATCGTTATCCCCAATGACCGCTTATTGCAGATCGTTGACAAGCACGCCAACCTGCAGGATGCCTTCCGCATCGCAGACGACGTGCTGCGACAGGGCGTGCAGGGCATTTCTGAGCTGATCACCGTCCCCGGCCTGATCAACCTTGACTTCGCGGATGTACGCACGATCATGTCAGAAGGTGGGGCAGCTTTGATGGCTGTCGGCACCGGCAAGGGTGATGAACGTGCCCGCATGGCAGCCGAACAGGCAATTTCCAGCCAGCTGCTGGACATCACCATCGATGGGGCGCGCGGCATCCTGTTCAACGTGACCGGCGGACCCGACCTGACCCTGTTCGAAGTCAACCAGGCGGCAGCCATCATCAAGGAAACAGCCCACCCGGATGTTAACTTGATCTTTGGAGCTGTGATCGACCAGAACATGGGCGATGATGTACGCGTGACAGTCATTGCGACAGGTTTTGAGCGTTCAGGTATCGCAGTCCGGAGGGCTGCTGAAACTCAGAAGAACCCTTTACGGAGTGAGATGCCGATCATGCGCCAGGAAGAGCCTGTGCGTGAAGCACAACCGATCGAAGTCGCCAAGACCGACTTCGCGCCTCGCACTATGAACACGGACGACCTGGATATCCCAACCTTCCTGCGGAACCGCGGCCGCAGCTAGCCAGATGCGTTGACTGATCTGGAAAAGGGATCAGCATGACAAGCGGAACACCTGGCCAAACAGCTTTGGGGGGGCTTTGCCAGGTATCACTGAATAGGCCACGGGTATCTACCAGCTTCCTTGGTGGAACCTATTGGACACATCCCTGCCACGGAGGGAAGGAAAGCGCTTTCCTGCCCGAGCGAGCATGGGGTAGTGGTTGGTATACCTTCACCCGGCAAATTTCCGGATTATGGGTTGAGCATGGTGGTTTGGGTGAGGTAGTGAGCTTGGTTGGGGATTGCCGGCCTCCTCCTCCCGGTAATCCCCGCCGGCCCGCCCGCCTGCGCGATGGTCAACGCAGGCTGGGAGGGAAGCGGAGCAGAACGGTAAATGCCGTCAAAAGGGGGGACGTTTTTACCTTGAGAATGGGTAAATACGGGGGAATATGCACCTCAATTGAAGTACCTTCTTCATTATATAGACATCATTTTCAGAAGAATCTTAAAGAATTAAATTCATCTCAATATTTTAAGAAAGATCACTCATATTTCTCTTGCACGGGATATGAGCCTGTGCTAGAATTTGGGCGTATCCACTACCACCTATGCGGGTTAAATTGTAGTGGAACCCCCGCCTATAGCGATTACAAATGTTCTAAGAAACAGGTAACCAATATGCGATGTCCGTATTGCCGGCACGATGAATTTAGGGTCATTGATACATCTCACGATACCCGCGGAGGGGTAAGGCGCCGCAGGGAATGTGAGAGCTGTGGTCAGAGATTCAGCACGTATGAACGGCCGATCCTGGCAACGCCATTAATCGTCAAACAAGACGGGACACGTGAGGAATTCGACCACGAAAAATTAAGCCGGGGCATCCGCATTGCATGCGCCAAGCGACCGGTGCCGGCCGCAGATGTAGACCGGTTAGTGGGTGAGATCGAAGCTACCTTGCAAGCCATGGGGCGAGCAGAAGTCTCTTCACGTGTGGTGGGTGATATGGTCATTGCCGGTTTAAAGGAAATGGACCAGATCGCCTACATCCGTTATGCGATCGTTTACCTTGGATTAGATGACCTACAGTCGATCCGCACAGAGATCGACCGTCTTTTGGAAGGCTGAGCGAACGAGGGGCGAATCGGAGTTTACTTATGGCACAGACTTCAGAAAAGAAAATTGACCGGTATGGCTTATTGCCTACCCCAGAAATCCCACCCGGACTGCCGCGGATTGAGTTAACTGATAACGCACGCCAGGTGCTGGTGAGGCGCTATGTACGGCGCAACCGTGAAGGGCAACCTGCTGAAAGCGTGGATGAGATGTTCTGGCGGGTAGCCTACCACGTGGCAAAAGTCGAAGCTACCTGGAATACCAAAGAGCTGGACCGGGCGATCGAATTTTATCAACTATTGACCAACAAGCAGTTTTTTCCGAACTCACCAACTTTTACCGGTGCAGGCACACCCCTTGGTCAGCTAGCTGCGTGCTTTGTGCTGCCCATCGCGGATGACATGGGTAGGAATGAAGCGGGGATATTCCAGACCTTGCGGGATGCGGCGCTGATCCAGCAGACCGGGGGTGGCAACGGTTTTTCGTTCTCACGCTTGCGGCCGAAGAATACCCTGGTGAAATCGTCTGCAGGGCAGGCGACCGGCCCGGTGGGTTTTTTACGAGTCTATGACCAGGCATTTGGAGAAATTGCCCAGGGAGGCACCCGACGGGGCGCGAACATGGCAGTGCTCAGGGTGGACCACCCGGACATCGAAGATTTCATCGCCTGCAAAACCAACGAAAACGCCATAACCAATTTTAATATCTCGGTGGGGATCACGGATGCCTTCATGAAGGCAGTCGAAGAAGATGCCATGTGGGACCTGCGTTTCCCGGATGTAGCCAGCCCCGAGTACCACGAGTTCCATGGGACCCTGGAGATGGCCGAGAAGGCAGGCATCCCGATCGTGACGCACCACCAGGTACGCGCACGCGACCTGTTCAATAAGATCGTAAAACAAGCACACCATAATGGTGAGCCTGGGATGTTGTTCCTGGATACAGCCAACCGCTTCAATCCGGTGCCGCACATGTACCAGCTGGAAGCAACCAATCCATGCGGTGAGCAATGGCTTGGCCCGTATGAGAATTGCTGCCTGGGCTCGATCAACCTGGCGGAAATGTTTGGCATAAATCACCAGGTGGATTGGGAGAAACTTCGCCAGGCGGTTGAGTCTTCGACGATTTTCTTGGATGACGTAATCCAGGCGAATGCTTACGTGCCTGCCGTGCCACAGCTGAAAAAGGCAGCGGAGCAGGCGCGTCGGATAGGCCTGGGATTAATGGGCCTGGGCGACCTGATGTACCATGCAGGTATCCGCTATGGCTCGGAAGAAGGTCAGGAGTTTGCTGCCCAGGTGATGGAATTCATTCGCTACCACGCCATGCTGACCAGCATCAAGCTGGCTGAACAGCGCGGAGCCTTTCCAGCTATCAAGGGGTCGATCTATGACCCAGAATCAGTCACCTGGACACCGCCCAAACCTATCACAGCATACACACGGGACTTTAACCGCCCAGAGGTGGATTGGCAGGCTGTGCTGGAAGGGATCAAGACACACGGCATCCGCAATGCAGCCCAAACCACGATCGCCCCAACCGGCACAATCGCCACCGTGGCAGGCTGTGAAGGCTACGGTTGTGAACCGGTATTCGCCCTGGCGTACATACGACACGTGAATGATAAGGGGCAGGACCTGACCCTGGCATATACCAGCCCGCAGTTCGAAGAAGCACTGATCGAAGCAGGGATTGATGAGGATACCCGCCAAACTATCGTTGACGAGGTAATGGAGAGCGGGACCTGCCAGGGACTGGCAGCGGTACCAGAATCGATCCAGGATGTCTTTGTTGTTTCGCAGGATATCAGTGCAGAAGAGCATGTGCGTACACAGGCAGCCATGCAAGCTTTTGTGGATAACAGCCTGAGCAAGACAGTTAATTTCCCGGCGACTGCCAGCGAAGATGATGTGGCGAGCGTTTATGAGCTGGCCTGGAAGCTGGGATGCAAGGGTATCACCGTATACGTGACCGGTTCTCGCCAGAAGGTGGTGCTGGAAACCAAAGCCACCGCCCGTGAGAAGGAACAGCCAGCACACGAAGAAAAAGCGTATGAGGTGGCCCATGCAGGGGATCATCATGAGGCAGAGCATAAGTGGTCAACCACCAAGAAACCGCGTCCACGCCGGCTACGCGGCTATACCTACAGCATCAGCACCCCGGTAGGCAAGGCATTCGTGACGATCAATGAAAACGGTGGCGACCATCCATTCGAGGTGTTCGTGAGCACAGCCAAGGCAGGCTCGGAAACAGCGGCAGTATCAGAGGCGATCGGTCGGCTGATCTCCTACCTGCTACGCCTGGCGTCGCCTGTCTTACCCCGTGACCGACTCAAGGAAATAGTCAAACAGATGTCTGGTATTGGGGGTGGCCGCAGCCTGGGATTTGGGCCGAACAGGGTACGGTCACTGCCGGATGGGGTTGCACAAACCCTGGCGGAGTACCTGGATGATTCGGAAGAATACCAGGAGGCCGCTGCCTACAGCGGGAACGGCGGGTATGATAAGCGGCCGATCCGCCCATCGGATATCGTTGAGAGACAGATTCAATCCGTTCAGCCTGCATTCCAGATCGGGGACCTGTGCCCAGAATGTGGCCAGGCAGCAGTTGTTAATGAAGAAGGCTGCCGCAAATGCTACGCGTGCGGATATTCGGAGTGTTGATACCCGATCAAAAACAACCAAAGGCAGCTCATGTTTTTAGACGGTAAGCCACGTAAGGGCTCAGCAGCGCTGAGCCCTTACGTTTAATCAGAAACAATCAGAATCGGCTATAGAGGTGATCATCCAGGGCACCGGTCAGGTGCCCTGTTTTTTTATTAGCTCTGTTAGGGTGCTGGGGAGCAAATTTACATGATTATGGGGCACAGCGTTGGGATCCGAGGCAGATCAATGCACCTCTACCCCTGTGCCCCTCCATAATTACCCGCGATTTTTAGATAACGAAAATCATGGGGTAGGCGTGGGTTGGCCTGCTCCTATCAGGGTTTGTAATTGGGAGATCAACACCTGCAAGAGCATCGTATTCACCTGGCTAGCCTGGGTGCTAAAGCGCGCCTGGGCAGTCGCCTGCATGGATGGATCAGGGGTGCCCTGGGTCATCGCTCCACCACCCAAGCCGGCAGCACTGCCAGCATCGCCCATAGGCCCACCCTGGATGATAACCCCGCCACCACCGGAGGGCATATTGGGGCGCTGAGCACCAGTAGACCCGCTGGGTGGAGAACCACTAAACCCTTCAGGAGGATTACCGCCCGAAAAGCCTCCACTGGGGATATTGAAGCTGGGGGTGCTATTCGGGTCAGGGGTGCCGCGTGACCCCATTGGACCACCCATGGACTGCATCAGATCCAGCATGTCGGTGCTGGTCAGGTTCATGGCATTGATAGCATCCATTTGCTGGGAGGTCATGGCCCCTTTGATCTGCTTAAGCAACCCGTCAACTTCAGCTTCAGCGGCGGTGTCGCTACTACTCAGGGACTTGTAAGCCTGCCATAAAGGCAAGAGCTGGGCAGCCTGGTCGGCAGTGACAGCATTGGCGGTGTTATCTAGCTTGAGCGTTCCTACCAGCAGCTGGTTTACCTCCGATAAGCTGGTGGCATTTTGAGAAGTGCCCGACCCAGTACTAGCGGCCGATGAGCCAGATGAAGTGGAGGAGGTTTTACAGCCCGCCAGTACCAATCCCAACAGCATGGGAATGATGAACAATAAAAGTCGCTTGCGTTTCATTCTTTCTCCTTGTAATCTATACGTAGGTTATTCATGCCGTAAGGCTTCAATCGGGTCGAGCAGAGCCGCCTTATTGGCGGGGTAGAAACCGAAAAATACACCCACAATGGCAGCCGAGGCGAAAGCCAGCAGGATCGATGTGGGCATTACCACGGTGCGCATACCACCGACCTGTTCGAAGATGTATGCTCCGCCAACACCGACGAGTACTCCAATCAGGCCACCCGTCAGGCTGAGCAGCAACGCTTCAGTCAAGAACTGCCCACGGACATCCGCAGGTGTGGCTCCGGTTGCCTGGCGGATACCGATCTCGCGAGTACGCTCGGTGACGCTAACCAGCATAATGTTCATGATGCCGATGCCACCCACAACCAGTGAGACCCCAGCCACCCAGGCCAGTAACTGGCGGAAGGCAGCCGTGGTGGATTCCTGGGTGGTGATGATGTCCTCCTGGGTGCGGACCGTGAAGGGCAGGTTGGCGACCGTCGTATCGTGGCGCTTGGCAAGCAGGATCTGGATCTGGGTGATGACATTATCCATGTTTTTTAAGTCGGATACCTGGACCAGGACGGTGCCCACCTGTTGACCCTGGACCCGGGCGAATGGGGAGAAGGTGAACTTTTCAAAGACCAGGGTGAGGGGAATGTAAATCCGCTCATCATAGTTGGTATTACCAACCACACCCTTTTGGTCCATGACACCCACCACGGTTACCTTAACATCACCGACGGTAATCTTCTCACCTACCGGGTCTGTATCACCAAAAAGAGTTTGGGCAGTACTGTACCCGAGCACGGCTACTTTGGCAGCTTTTTCAATGTCATTATCGGTCAGGAAGCGGCCTGAGGCGACCGTGAGATCCCTGACTTCAGGGTAGGAAGAAGTGGAGCCAACCACGGAAACGCTATCCACGGAATTGCTCCCATATTTAATCGTCTCTGAAATATCGCGTTCGACGACGACACCCGAGATGCCTGAGATGGAGCTTTCGACGGCCTTGGCATCGTCATAGGTCAGGATCGCCGAGCTCGACCCCGAGGTGCGTGAGGGCCCCATGGACATCTGCCCGCCCATGCTCTGGGTGACAAACAAGAGATTCGTACCCAGGCTCTGGATATTTTCTGCAATGTTAGCCTCGGTGCCGGCGCTGATGGCGATCATGATGATGACCGCAGCCACGCCGATGATCACGCCCAGCATGGTGAGGAGGGCGCGCAGTTTATTGCGCGAGATGCCTTCAGCGGCAATACGGAGAACTTCGGATATTTTCATGCCAACCCTCCTGCAAGCTCCAAAACCGGCTCGAGGACGGGATCATCGTCACCATTTAAATGGCCATCTTTCAAGTGGAGCGTTCGTTCTGCATAAGCAGCATTTTTTGCATCATGGGTGATCATCACGATGGTCCTGCCCTGGGAATGCAGCTGCTGCAGGATCTCCATTATCTCCTTGCCAGAGTGGGAATCCAGGTTACCGGTGGGTTCATCGGCCAGGATTAAGGCGGGCGAGTTGATCAGTGCACGGGCAATAGCCACACGCTGCTGCTGACCGCCCGACATCTCGGTAGGTTTGTGGTGATCACGATCCACCAATCCGACTGAAACCAGGGCATTATGGGCCATGGCAAGACGTTCCTTGTTGGGGATGTGACCATTGCGGCGATAAACGATTGGCATGAGCACATTTTGCACGGCAGTTGTCTGGGCGAGCAGGTTGTATGACTGGAAAATGAAGCCTATCTTTTGATTGCGGATGCGGGCCAGTTGCTCGCGGCTCATCCGGCTGATATCCTCACCTGCCAGCAGGTAAGTGCCACTGGTTGGCCGGTCCAGGCAGCCCAGGATGTTCATCAGAGTGGATTTGCCTGAGCCTGAGGGTCCCATGATGGCCAGGAACTCGCCCTCCTTGACTGCCAGGCTGATGCCATCCAAGGCAGCCACCTTGACATCGCCCATCTGATAGACCTTGACAATCTGGTTGAGCTCAATAATCGGCGAGTCGGTCATTTGGTCGTCTCCACAATCCCGGTAGTAACCACATCCCCTTCGTTGAGACCCGATTTAATCTCAGCATATGTGTAATCCTGCAGACCAACTTCCACGGTCTTGAAGGTAGGTGTGCCGTTCTCCATGACGAAGACACCATAGGTGCCATCAGAAATCTCGTGCAGGGCTTCGACGGGGACCAGGAGCGCATTGTTAGCCTGCTGGCTGATCACTTCCACCGTGGCACTCAGGCCGATGGGTAAGTTTTGAGGCTGTGAAGATGAGGACATATCCAATTTAGCGACAGTTTGGATGGCGGTGACATTGAAGGCATTGGAAAGGCTCGGATTGATCGAAACGATCTTGCCGGTAAAGGTCTGGTTGGGCAGGGCGTCAAAGGTGACGGATACTTCATAACCGATGCCCACGTTCGTCAAATCAGTCTCATCCAATAGGACTTCAAGGTATGGCTGGCTGAGGTCAGCGATAGTGATGAATTTTTGGGTGCCTACATCATCTCCGACCTGGTTTGAAATGGCAAGGACCGTGCCATCGAATGGGGCAGTGATCGTGCTGCTGACCGATTCTGATTCAATCACCGCCAGGCTGGCTTTGGCGTCATCGAGCTTGGCCTGGGCAATCTGGACGTCCAATGAGCTCGAAGTGCCTGAGCTCAGGGCATCGATCTGAGCCTGATCTTCGGCGATCTGTGATTCCAAGAGCTTGATGGTTGCCTGGGTGGAAGCAATAGTGGCATCCTTGGCATCCAGCTCTGCCTGCGAATAGGTGGAGTTGCACCAGTTGTAATTGTATAAAGCGGCTACCATCTGCTGGTACTCCGTGCTGTTGGTCAGGTGGTCTGAGCGGTTCCAGCGATCCAGGGCGATCTGATAGGCTTCCAGTTTGGACTCGATCGTATCCGAATCACAATGTTTGCCGTTCATGGCGGCACGTTCATTGGTCAGCTCGGTCAGGGTAGTCTGGTTATCATATACACTTACCTGCTTGGCGGCCAGGTCGGAATGCAATTGATCCAGGCTGACAGCCGTATTCGTAGCAGAAGTGAGGTCATCCAAGCTCTGCTGGGCCTGGAGTACAGCCAGCTTAGCGGATGTGAGTTTCGATTGAATGGTGGCGGCTGTATCGCTGGGTGCAGATATGGCGAGTATGTCGCCTTGAATGACCTCGTCGCCAACTGCCACATTCAATTGGGCAAGTACCCCGCCGTTTTCAAAGCCGAGCTGGGTCTGGCTTTCGCTGATGACCGAGCCGGTACCACTGGCGGAGAGCACCAGGTTGCCGCGTTTAACGGTAGCGGTCTGCAGGGGAGTGGCACTGGCAGCTTCAACAGTCGTGGCATTTTGCTTGTAATAGTAAATGCCACCGGCAGTGGCAACAACTATCACAACAACTAATATCCAGAATAACGGTTTCTTGAACATAGGCCTCCTTTTGTATCTCAAATCAACTGTGTACATTGTAGAAGATGCCTATAAAGACGAGGTTCAGAGATTATTTAGAAATTGTTATGAATTTCACAGAGAAACACCAGGCAGGGGATAACCATTGGAAAGCAGAGCTGGAAACCAGCATCGACGAATGCTAATCCTAACAAAATAACTTCTTAACATTTCCTGAACAACGGCTTGTTATCCTACAGGCAGATCCACAACGGATCAAATCTCACAAAAAGCAAAGGAGTTATAAATCACGAATGCAAAACAAAAGAATCATTTCCATCCTTGTTCTGAGTGCCCTGGCAATCGCAACGGCCTTCGGTGCCGTCGCCTACCAATCGGTTGAGGCGGCCACGCCCACCGCAACGACCGGGACAACCAGCACAACCACGCAGCTCGGTCCGGGCGGACCTGGAAAAGGCATGAATGAAGCGTACAACAACCAGGCCCTGGCGGATGCACTTGGTATCACCCTGGACGAACTGAACACTGCTTACCAGACGGCTTACAGCAATGCGCTTAAGGATGCAGTATCCCAGGGATTGATCACGCAGGCCCAGGCCGACCAGCTAACCAGCAATGGAAATGCATTTCCGTTTGGAAACCGTTGGGACGGCTGGCTGAGCCAAAACGGGATCGACTTCAACACATACCTGGCTGAGGCCCTGGGGATCAGCGTGGATACACTGAAAGCTGCATACCAAAGCGCCTATAATGCCAACATCGATCAAATGGTGACGGATGGTACGCTGAGCCAGGACCAGGCTGACCTGATGAAAGGTGAATACGCACTGTACAACAACAGCACCTTCCAGACCAGTATGCAAACAGCGTACAGCTCAGCAGTCAATGCAGCAGTTTCTGCAGGTGTGATCACCCAGGCCCAGGCTGACCAGATCCTCAGCAATAGCAGCAACATGTTCACACGTAACATGGGCGACTGGGGCGGTCGTAGTGGTCCACATGGTCACGGTGGTGAAGGAGGCTTCATGCCTGTTCCGAACAGTGCGACTACAACTACCCCGTAAAATCCTGTGAAGTTTCATTTCTTCTCTTCCTTGTAAGGGAACAAAGTATCCGGGAATGAGCCCCCGGATACTCCCCATGATTTAGGCTCGTGCCGTTGAGTGACAAATTTCACAGTAGAAATGATAAAATCTTGTTATGGCCAAAAAAATCCTAGTTGTCGACGATAAATCGGAAATACGCACCTTGTTAAAGTCTTACCTTACCCAGGAAGGTTTTGATGTGGTGACTGCTGCTGACGGGCAGGAAGCGCTGCATGTGGCCCGGCATGAAAAGCCTAACCTGATCATCCTGGACCTGATGATGCCGGAGATGGGCGGGTATGAGTTCATGCGCTGTTATAGCCGCGAGGCGGATACAGCGGTGGTGATCCTGACGGCTAAGGTCGATGAGAATGATAAGGTGCTCGGGCTTGAGCTGGGAGCGGATGATTACGTAACCAAACCTTTCAGCCCACGCGAGCTAACTGCCCGGGTAAGGGCGGTGCTGCGCAGGGCAGAGAAGCAGAGCAGCTCAACGGAAATCTTACGCGTGGGGGCGATCGAGCTGGACTGGGCCGGGCGTACGACCACGGTGGACGGACAGGTGGTGGAACTGACACCATCCGAGTTTTCGCTGCTGGCGACCCTGATGGGCACACCAGGCAGAGTGTTCTCACGGTTGGAGCTATTGGACCGCCTACAAGGCACGGCGTATGAAGGGTATGAGCGGACCATCGATGTACACATCAGGAACCTGAGAGCCAAGGTCGAGCCGGATGCTGCCAATCCCATATACATTGAAACCGTATATGGCGCAGGATACCGCTTTGCCAACCTAAACCAAGGATAAACCACGCGTGATACGCTCATTGGCGGTTAAACTTACACTGGCATTCCTATTGGTGGGCCTGACGGGCTCGATCCTCGTAACCGTCATCATCGAGTCACGCACCAAGGCAGCGTTCAACAGTTTTATTGTTAACCAAGAACAGCAAACATTAGCGGATAACCTGGTGGCATACTACCAGGTGAATGGCTCATGGGCAGGCGTAAGCAGTGATATCGCGTATCTGCAAACAACCTTGCCGCTGGAACCCATTGGAGGCCATGGTAACCCGCCAGGTGGGAGCCCCTTCACGCTGGTAGGACCAGACCGGATGGTGATCTACAGCAACCAGCCACAGGAAATTGGCCAGACCCTGTCAAAATCCACCATTAAAGGCGCGATCACCCTGTCGTCGAATAACGAGACGGTGGGTTGGCTGATCCTGACCCCGATCGAACGCAACTTTACACCCAATACGCCCGAAGCAAACTTCCTGCGCAATGTCAACTCGGCGACCCTGCTGAGCGCTATAGTAGCGGTGCTGCTGGCTGTGTGCCTGGGCGGGCTGCTGGCATTCACCATGACGCGCTCGCTGCGGGAATTGACCGAAGCGACGGTTGAGATCGCCAAAGGCAGATTTGGAAAACAGGTCAAGGTCCGCTCGAAGGATGAGATCGGCAAGCTAGCCGAATCATTTAACCAGATGAGCCTGGATCTGAACCAGGCGACACAAGCCCGGCGCCAGATGACCGCAGACATCGCGCATGACCTACGCTCTCCGCTGAGCGTGATCACCGGGTACGCAGAAGCACTGAGTGACAAGAAGCTGCAAGGTACGCCCGAAGTGTATGACATCCTGCTGCAGGAGACGAAACACCTAGACCGTCTGGTGGATGACCTGCGCCTGCTAAGCCTGGCAGATACAGGTGAGCTCCCGCTGACCTTACAGCCGATCAGCCCTCTGGCATTGCTCGAAAGGGTGGCTGCCCGGCATGCTGTGGCAGGTGAGCAGCATAAGATCGAGCTGAAGATCGAAGCAGAAGGCAACATACCCATGGTAAACGTGGATGTGGAGCGCATGTCGCAGGTGCTGGATAACCTGATCTTGAATGCATTCCGCTATACGCCGGAGGGCGGCTGCGTGGTGTTGAAAGCATGTGCAGCGGATAACCTGGTGCTGATGACGGTGAAAGACAATGGCAGGGGTATCGCTGCGGATGACCTGCCGCATATCTTTGACCGGTTCTACCGGGGTGATAAGTCGCGCCCGCACAACGGAGAGTCGGGGTTAGGACTGGCGATCGCCAAATCGATCGTCGAGGCGCATGGTGGGAAGATCAGTGTGGAGAGCTTACCCGGCGAAGGGGCAGAATTCGCCATCACGCTCAATGCGCTAACCAAAAACTAGTTTAGCCAGAAATCAGTGAACAGTCTTTAGCGCGTACCTGCGCAGCAGGGAATGGATGCGGGCGACGAAGACCTGAGGGTGGAAAGTCTCTAACAGGCATAGGTCGGCACCCACTTCCATGCCCATCAAGGCATCTTCCTCCCGCATATGTGATCCAACTAAAATCACCGGAAGGTGATCAGAAGCGCGGTCCTGGCGTAAGGAGCGGATGATGGCCAGGCTGCTAAAGTCGGGCAAGTTGATATCCAGGATAACCAGCGTTGGTCGGTGGCGTTGGACCATGTCAATGAACCCTACACCGCTGGTGGAGAGGATCACTTTATAGCCGGCTTGAACCAGGCAGGTAAGGATGTTTTTTGCGGTCGAATCATCGGCGCTGGCGAGGAGGATCGTGTTTTGTAGCATGAGTTTATGATGTGAGCCATCTATTTTGCAGTATAACGATTGGATATTCAGAAATCGTTAAGGAATTATTTCAATAATGTTCGAGCTGGGTAAAAAGAAGAACCCTGCGCATGAGGGCGCAGGGTTCGCGGTTATCTTCAGTAATTGCAGATCATTGACCAGACAGGTCCCAGTAAGAAACCTGGTCGACATTAACCGTCAGATTGGTGGTATCGGAGGCACCGATGACCAGACCGAACTGACCCTGGCTGAATGTGCTGTCGGTGAATTCAGCCAGCTTATAACCGTTAGCGTAGATGCGAAGGGTGTTGCCCTTCATCCAGATGCCCATGATATTCGTCTGGTTGGCACCCGCCTTTATGGGAGAGGCAGCTTTCCACTCCTGGAGGGCAGTGTAGGTGTTATTGGCCCAGGTGTACAAGCGGTAGCGCCCATCGCAGGAGAATTCGAGGACATAGCCCTGGCTGGGATCGGGGCGCGGGCCAGCAGGCCATACTTATCGAGGCCTGAGCAGGTGCCTCCGGTGATGAAGGTGGCCTGCAGGTAGTAATCTTTCATAGAGGCCTTGTTGGATACTCCCCATTCATCGCCCTGGTCTGGTGTTGACTGCGTCATGACCAGCTTTCCATCACCCTGGGTGAACTTGGTGTTGGCTGTACTGAGCAAGTACCAGCTGGCAGCAGCATTATCCATATTATCGGTCCAGGTGGGGTTGCCGAGGTTGAGCTCGGATACACCTTCAACCACCTTGATGAGCACATAGAAGGGCTCGGAGGCATTGTTACCGGTGCCAAATTTCACCCCGGCAGGATTTTGCAGCTCCCAGTTGCCCTGGTAGGAGCCTACAGTGCCCGGAGATTTCATCGAAGCCGATACGTCCAGGGTGGCGCCAGGGGCAGTGCTGCCGGTGATGGGCAGCGGGCTGACAGCGCTCATCTGGTCACCGCTGACGAAGACCAGGGAATACTGGCTGGTCCAGGTGCAGGTGCCGGCATTTTGCAGCCGCCAGGTCTTGACAAAATCCTGCCCGGGCAGCAATTCGGTGTTATCAGGAATGGTTATATCGTCGACGAACTTGATCTTATCGGTGCACGCGCCAGGGAGGGTAGTGGGGGTGGCGGTGGGAGTGTCGGTTGGTAACGGCGTGTTAGTAGCCGTCGGTGGTGCAACCGTCGGCGAGGGGGGTAGCTGAGTGGGGACCGCCGTGGAGACGCCTCCAGGTTGGGTGACGGTCACCATGGGTGGCTGGGTTTGGGTGGGGAGCGGTGGTGAGGTAGGTACGGATTGACCCGTGCTGGGCATGTTGCAGGCTGACAAGACGAGCGATGCCAGGATAATCAGCGTTAAGGTGTGAAGTGAGCGTTTCATTCTCTTTCCCTCCAGGAGGTTCAATCATATAATTATGTATGATCGATCAGTTCGATCACTGCAGTCCTTATGACGTAAATTATACGTCAGTTGTTCCGAAAGAGATTAGCACATGAAGAGCGGGTGCGAAGATTTAGCCTGGGAGGCAGGTCCATGACCAAACGGATCATCATCGTGGCTGGAAATATCGGAGTTGGAAAGACATCGCTGGCTGAACGGCTGAGCGTGCGCATGGGCTGGCAATGCGCGTTTGAGTCGGTGGTGGATAACCCATACCTGGCGGATTTTTACCGGGATATGCATGAATGGGCGTTTCACCTGCAGATCTTCTTCCTGGGACACCGCGCCATCCAATACCTGGAGCTATCGAAAATCACCCAATCGGTGATCTTCGACCGCACGATCTACGAAGACTTTTACATCTTCGCCAGGGCACTACATACAATGGGAAATGTAGACGAGCGCGATTACCAGTCATACCAGCGCGTGTTTGACCTGGTGACATCGCAGCTGCCAGCCCCCGACCTGCTGATCTACTTGAAAGCACCCGTGCCGGTGCTGATGAAGCGCATCCAAAGCCGGGCACGCAGAATAGAAACAGGCATCACGGTGGAGTACCTGTCGCTATTAGAGTCGTTCTATGATGACTGGATGAAAATCTTCGATGTGTGCCCGGTAATCACGATCAGCTCAGATGACCTGGACTTCGTGAATAAGCCACAGCACCTGGATATCGTTGTGCAACGCATCCAGGACCGCCTGACTGGAAAAGAAGAAATCGAATTCCCCGAGAGCTGACTAGCGGAAGAAGGGGATGCGCAAGATCGTCGGGTAGTAAACCGTCAGGATTGAATCGACAATCAAGGCCAGCATGAACCACACCCCGAAGGCGCGGTTGTGGATGAAGGCTGCCGCCACAAAGTAATTGGGCCAGACATCCGGGTAGCCTTCGGGTTTCTCATCGGGCTTGGGAGCTTTAAACATAGGCCAGATCCTGCGCATGGTGGGGATAGCCAGGAGCACCGCAGCCATTAACAGGGTGTAATAGCCCGTGATCAGCATGACAAAGACAAGCACGTATTGCAAGATGAGCATACCCACCAAAGTATAGCGGGCTGGTTTCTCACCGATGACCACCGGGAGGGTGTGGATACCGCGGTCCTTGTCCATCTGGTACTTGTCGATGTGCTTGCCGAAGATCACCCCGGTGACACCCAGGGCATAGGGCAAGCTGGCTAACACCACGGGCCAGCTCCAGACACCGGTAATGACAAAGTAGCCACCACCGATCATCAATGGACCCCAGACGAGCAGCACGGAAATCTCACCCAGGGCGATATATTTTAACGGCCAGGTGTAGAACAGAACAAAGAATATGCCTAAAGCCAGGAGCAAGACTGTAAACCAGCTGTGGGTGAGGATGACGAGCAGGATGCCCATCACCAGGGCAATGGCGCCGGTGACCGCGGCGTAGGTGAGGTGCTGACGCTTGGTCATCAGCCCGTGCACCAATGGCTGCGGGCCATACTGGGCACGGTAGTAGTTATCCTTGTCCACGCCGCGGTTGAAGTCGGTGTAGTCGTTCAGCAGATTATTGGTGGCGTGGGAGAAGATCAAGCCGAGGGTCAGCAGGACCCATTTTAACAGGTCAAACTGGCTATCGCGAAAGGCGAAGATACCAGCAAAGGCACCGCTTAAGAAGGTCATGATCAACACCGCAGCCCGGGTGGAGATCAACCACTTAGAAATCACATCTAATTTATTCCACTCGTCGGTAGAAACGTGAGGGATGACTTGCAAGGCTTTTCGCCACATGGTGATATTCATAAACCGCTCCTAGATTTCAGATGACACCCAAGTATACTCTTAACGCCAATCCTGGCAAGGTTTTACCTGACGATGGGCTCCAGGTATCTCATTGTAATAAAACACCTGAGCAAGTGCCCAGGTGCCTGGTTACGGTGGGAGGATCTCTCAGATTTCACATGACGATCTGGCGCAAGGCCTGGCAGACCCGCTCGACATGGCTTTCAGGCATGACGCCCGAGAAGGGCAGGGCCAGGCCGCGCCGGCCAAGGTCTTCCGTGACCGGGAAGGCACCTTCCTGGTAGCCGAATCGCTGCACCATGTAAGGCTGCAGGTGGATGGGCAGGAAATAAGGCCGGGCGGGGATACCTTGCTCGCCCAGCTTGTGGGCAATCTCATCCCGGTCTAAGCCAGTTGCGAAGCGCACCACGTACACAAACCAGCTGAGGCGGGTGGTGTGACGGGCGACCTGAGGTGGCTCGATGCCGGGGATCTCAGCCAGGCGCTCGGCGTACCAGCCAGCGACCTTATCGCGACGGGCGATCAGCTCATCCAGGCGCTTCATCTGGGCCAGGCCAAGGGCGGCACTCATCTCGTCCAGGCGGTAGTTGTAGCCCAGGTGGGTGTGCTGCAGCCAGGTATCACCGGGGGAGCGGCCCTGGTTACGCAAGGCGCGCATGAATAAGGCGGCGTCTTCATCATCGGTGATGATCATACCACCTTCGCCGGTGGTGATCTGCTTATTGGGATAGAAACCGAACACACCGTAATCACCCAGGGTACCGGCGTTATGGTCTTTATAGGAGGCACCCAGGGCTTCGCAAGAATCTTCGATGACCTTCAGCTTGTACTTCCAGGCAGTGTTCAGGATCAGCTCAAGGTCAGCCAGCTGCCCGAAGACGTCGACCGGCAGGATGGCTTTCAGTTTCGCGTCCGCAATGGCGCCCTGGGGAGGCAGCCAGGCCTGGGCACTGCGGCCGCCTTGCATAATATCCTGGGTGGCGGCAAAGACCAGGTAGGGGTCGATATTGCCGGTACGGGGTTCGACATCCACGAAGACGGGCACGGCTCCTTCATATAATAGGACATTGGATGAAGCAACAAATGAAAAAGGTGTGGTGATCACCAGATCACCAGAGCCGATACCGGCTGCCCGCACGCATAGATGGAGGCCAGCCGTGCCTGAGGAGACACCCACGGCATACTTGCTACCAGTGTACGCACAGATGCTTTCTTCGAACAAGGTGATCTGGTCACCCATGGACAGGCTGGGGGTGGCCATGACGCGGGCAACTGCCTGGCGTTCCTCGTCGGTCAGGTCGGGGGAAGACATGCTGATGGGCAGCATTGTGGATGAAAGATCAGATGAGGTCATAGCGTGTGGATATCCAATTCTGTGAGGATAGGCCTATTCAGGCCAGATCGTGCCAGCCCTGACGATACTTCCGCCGGGAACGTCGCGCTTCACGGTGGCCCCATTGCCAATGCGGACCCGTTCGCCAACGTTTACGCGCAGGTTAATGGTTACGCCCATACCGACGAGAGAGGCCTGCCCGATGGTCACCTCCCCGGCCAAAATCGCACCCGGGGAAAGGTTAGAAAAATCGCCCAAAACACAGTCATGCGAGACGATGGCACCGGTGTTAATAATCGCGCCGAAACCCACATGGGCTTCACTGCCCACATAAGCGTGCGGCATGACCTGCACGCCTTCCGAAAGGACGGCACTGGGTTCGACGAAGGCGGTGGGGTGCACCAGTGCCGGGCAGGTGATGCCATGTTCCTTCAAGCTCTCAAAGACCGTCAAGCGTGGAGCGATATTCCCAATGCCTCCCACAGCATTGGCAGCCAGATGCACACCGGCCTGGGCTAATTGTGCTAGAACAGCTGCACCACCCAGGACGGGGAGGCCCATAATCAACGTACCGGTAGGTATGCCATCATCTATGATACCCACGATGGAATACGAGCCCAGCAGGCGGACCAGGTCGATGAGGGCCTTGCCATGACCACCGCCGCCATACACGATCATCGAATGTTCATCGAACTGGCCGGCGCGGAGATCGAGGTCTGGCATGGTAGCTAGGTCGATCATTCCCTGGACCATCTTCTCGGTGATGAAAGTATCGGCTGGGAACTGAGACAGGTCAAGGCCGTGTTTTTGGGCTAACCGGAGGGCAGGCTGGCTGATGCGCAAGTTAACCGGAACCTGGCTGCCTGGCTCAACGGTTTGAGGAGGTAGGGGAGGTACCTGGTCAGGCGATTCGGCCAGGTAGCCGAATACCTCACCCGCCAGAATTGTCTGGCCGACCGAATAGGACAGCCCGATCAGGTAACCGTCTGCTTCAGCGATCAGCTCAAGGGTGGACTTGGTGGTTTCGAGGGTGCAAAGCTTCGCACCGCTGACAATATACTGACCTTCGACGACATGCAGGTCGGCCAGCAGGGCACCCGGCTCGTTGGGATTGACTAAAGGGATGAGGATGGGAACAGGTTCAGCCATGATCGTGGGTCTTTCCAATGAATTTTAACATGCCATAACCAAAAAAATGAATATCCGGAGAAACTAGAGCGATCTATGAGAAGCTAGGCTACCATTTCAATAGCGGATTGGACGATATGCTCAACACCCGGAAGGACAGCCTGCTCGAGCCTGGGTGAGACCGGGATCGGCAGATCCTGGGCAGCCAGGCGCCTGACGGTTAACATTCGGCCGGCGGAAGCTTCTGCCACACGCGCAACGACCTCGGCACCCCAGCCCAGGGTGTAGGTTCCTTCTTCGATCACCAGTAGAGCGCCGGTGCGGCTGGCAGACTCATGAATCTGTGAGACTCCGAAAGGGGCGAGGCGGGTGGGAATAATGAGCTCGGCGAACAGCTCATGCTCAAAGGCCAGGCGCTCAAGCGCTTGCCTGGCAAGCTCAGCCATGTAGCCGTAGGCAGCAATAGTGAGGGTGGGGGACGGGGCAGCGCGCAGGCTGAGGCGAAAAACGGGAAAGCCTGGCTCGTGGGTGGTTGGCAGGCTGGTGAGCTCGAAATCTTTCAAATCGGGCTGGTCCTGGACGGGCAGCACATATTCGAGCTTGTTTTCTAAAAACAGGGTCGGCTCGGTGCCCTGCAGGATACAGTGGTAGAGAATATCACCTGGACTGCCACTGCCATCCGCCCGGCAGAACGGAGCTGGGGCGATCACCTGGAGACCTGGGAGACCCAGGTAGAGTTTTTCGAGGGTCTGGCTGTGGGTGGGGCCATAACCGCGCCGGCCACCCATGGGGGTGCGGATCACCAGTGGCACGGTGACCTGGTCGTTATACATCCAGCGGAACTTACTGATATGGTTCACCAGCTGGTCAGCCATCAGGGTGACAAAATCGCCGAACATGATCTCCACCACGGGGCGAAGGCCACGCAAGGCCATGCCAGCTGCCAGGCCCACGAAGCCGGCTTCAGATATAGGGGTTGTCAATACCCGATCTGGGAAAGCCGTGGACAATCCCTTTGTGACTTTAAATGCACCACCATATGGATCAAGCACATCTTCGCCAAGCAGGTAAACCAGCTCACTATCTGCAAAGGCACAGTGCAAGGCGTTATTGAGGGATTCCAATACAGAGGGCATGGAGGGTTGTCTACTCGACGCTAGGCGCTGGGTAATATGTCAGGCAAAGCTGATGAGCAAATCAGCCTGTGCTTTCTTCAGGGCCACCCGGGCGGCGGTAAACCGGTTTACTGATCTCAACCTTCAAGGCTTCGATATTTTCACGGACCCGCAGCTTGTCGGCTTCATTGAGATGGGTGGAAGCGAGAACGCTCTCGAGTAATTTCAAGGCTTCGCGCGGCTTATTGATCTGTTTGAGATAAGCTGCCAGGTATTCCTGGGCTTCGAAACGGCAATGGGGTTTTTCCAGCTGAACAGCCCTGTAGTACCACTCGAGGCATAACGAGAGGTTCCCCAGCTTGTCATAAATCACAGCAATATTCAGGCACATGGAGGATTTATCCAGATCAGAGATATCGCTGTTCACCAGGGAGGTGAAGGCTTCAAGGGCTGCCTGCAAGTTCCCAGCGTCAAACATCTGGGTGCCATAATCGACACGATTTTGAAAATCCTTGTAGTTCATGACTGCCTCCTCATCCTTCAGGGCTGATCGATCCTTCTTCCGAAGGTTTGGATTATGGCGGTGAAATAAGTGCAGCTGTGTTGTTGTATTTTAACTTAACCACTGAAAAAATGCAGCAGTGAATGGTCAATCCTGGTTAAGCTGTTGCAAGACATCGACCAGTTTATCCTGCCAGGCATTGGTTTCGGAGAAGGGAATCCACACAGCGTTCTTACCGGTGCGGATATCACCACCCAGGTCAGGGATCGCCCGAGAGGTCTCGCCTTCCGGCAGAGGCGGGTACCTGAGGATGATCTGACCACCTTCACCGCTAACGGAGGTCAACCCAACGGCTTCAGCGAGTCGCTTCACCTTGAGCTGGTAGAAGAGATTGTGCGTCTCATCTGGCAGCGGGCCGAACCGATCGACAAATTCCTCTTGCAGGGCATCAATCTCAGCATGGGTGCGCAGGTCAGCCAGCCTGCGGTACAGGCGGGTGCGTGTCTGCCGGTCAGGGATATAGCTGGCGGGCAGGCTGACTGGGATGGGCAGGTCGACCGAGATCGAAACGCCTGGTGCAGACTGGTCGGGCTGGAGGGCTTCAGCCAAGACCGGGACAGGCTTGCCGCTGCGCAAACGCTGAACCGAATCGGAAAGCAAGCGGGTGTACAGGTGGAAGCCCACCGAAGCGATGTAACCATGCTGGCGGGTACCCAGGATATCGCCTGCGCCGCGGATCTCGAGATCGCGCATGGCGATGGAATAACCTGCGCCGAGTTGGGTGTTCTCGGCAATCGTCTCCAGGCGCTGCCGGCCTTCGATGGTGGGAGCCAGGTGTTTATGGCGGAAGAAATAGGCATAGGCACGCTGAGCGCTACGGCCAACACGCCCACGTAGCTGGTAAAGCTGTGCCAGACCAAAGGTATCAGCCCGGTCCACAATGAGGGTATTGGCATTGGGGATATCCAGGCCTGATTCGATGATGGAGGTGCTTAATAAAATATCCACATCGCCGTTGGCAAACTGCTCCATCCTCTGGGAGAGTTGGTCCTCGGCCATCTGACCATGCGCCACCACCACGCGCGCTTCGGGCACCAGTTTTTCGAGGTGAGACCGCATGGCACCGATGGTCTGCACCCGGTTGTGGACAAAGAACACCTGCCCACCGCGTTCCAGCTCACGCAGGATAGCCTGCCGGACGAGGGTGGGGGAGTAGGGACCAACATGGGTAACTATCGGCAGGCGCTCTTCGGGCGGGGTATTGATGGTGGAAATATCGCGCACACCCGTGAGGGTCATATACAAGGTGCGCGGGATTGGCGTAGCAGTGAGGGTCAGTACGTCGATCTCGGTACGCAATTTCTTCAAGGTTTCCTTGTGAGTAACCCCGAAACGCTGCTCCTCATCGATGATCAGGAGACCCAAGTCTTTGAAGAGCACATCGCCCTGGAGCAAGCGATGGGTGCCAATGATGATATCGACTTTACCAATCGCCAGGCGTTCCAGGATGTCTTTTTGCTGCTGGGGAGTGCGGAACCGTGAGAGCATCTCGACCTCGACCGGGAAGGGTGCCAGGCGCTGGGTGAAGGTGTGGTAATGCTGCTGGGCAAGCACGGTGGTGGGTACCAGGATGGCCACTTGTTTACCATCCATGACGGCTTTGAAGGAGGCTCGCAAAGCCACTTCCGTTTTGCCATAGCCCACATCCCCACAGATGAGGCGGTCCATGGGTTTTTTAGCTTCCATATCATGCTTCACCTCGGAGATGACCCTGAGCTGGTCGGTGGTTTCGATATAGGGGAAGCTGGCCTCCAATTCTTTTTGCCAGGGAGCATCCTGACCAAACGAATGCCCCTCAACGATATTGCGGTGGGCATACAGGTCCAGGAGGTCCTGGGCGACTTCCTCCACGGCTTCTTTGACATGCGATTTTGTCGTGCGCCATTCGGGGCTGCCTAAACGGGTGGGTGAAGGTGGATGGGCATCCGGACCAATGTAGCGGGTTAAGCGGTCAGCCTGGTAGACCGGCACAAACAGCTGGTCGCCCTCGGCATATTCCACGGCCAGGTATTCACGCTCAATCCCGTCCACCGAGCGATCGACGAGGCCGATAAACCTGCCGATGCCGTAATCGACGTGCACAACCCAATCACCGGGCTCGAAGTCAGCGTAGGCGGCTTCGGGTGCTTCTGCGACCGGGCGGGGCCGCTGGCGCAGCTCTGGGCGGCGCCAGCCGAATATCTCACCATCGGTGAGCAGGTGGATCGGTGGGCTACCGGGGGGTGCGAAGGTTAACCCCTCGGACAGGCTGGCATCGTAGAATGTCAGGCACAGGTCAGGCGGGGTGAACGGATTATGCTCTTTCCACAGCTCCTGCAAGCGAGCCGATTGACGTGAGACAATGGTGATGGGCTCAGCCTGGCGGCAGCATTGATCCAGGTGTTCCATGAGGGGCTTAAGCTGGCCAGCAAAACGCACACCGGGTAGAAAACTATCAGCAGTATGGGTTGGATCGGGGGTGAAGCTCTCACCATCGGCGGGCTGCCCCAGGTCAATACACTGCTTGCCTGCCAGGGTATCTTCGAGCTCGCTCCAGGTAAGATAGGGGATGGGAAAATCTTCGGGTAATTCGCCTTCTTTTATATAATCCCTGCGCAAGCCTACGGCCTGTTCCTCCACTTCCTGGACGCTATCACGCAGAGCCTGTTCATCATCCAGCAGGATCAGGCTTTGCATCGGAAGGTAATCCAGCAAGCTGGCGGGCTCGGGGTGAAGCAATGGAATATGAAACTCCGAAAGGCTGCCAGGCTCAATGGCAAGTTTCTGCAAGATCTCAGGCTCAGGGGTAACGAATTCGCGTGCCGGAGAGATGGCCAGGCGGTCAATTGTGCCGACGGTGCGCTGGGAGGCTGGATCGAAACGCCGCAGGGTGTCGATCTCATCACCGAAGAGCTCGATGCGGACAGGTTGATCGGTAGATGGGGTCCAGACATCCAGGATGCCTCCCCGGCGTGAAAATTGGCCAGGGCTGACCACGATGTTGGTATGCTCATACCCCATGGCCACCCAGGAGCGCAACAGGTCTTCGGGTTGGATGACCTGACCGACCTTGATGCTGCGCAGGTTCTTGAGGAAGTCGCGCCTGGGCAGCGTGCGGGTCATGACGGCCCTGGCCGGGGCGATGATGATGGGAGGAGGGGGCTTGACCCCACCGGGGATGTGATAACCAGCCAGGGTGGTCAAAACCGTTAGCCGATCCTGCCGGGTGGTTAACCCCCAGGCAGCATTCTCGTAAAACAAGGGAGCAGGCTCGGGGAAAAACAGGCGCGGCAGCCTGGCTGCCCACAAGGACAGCTCATCGGCCAGGGTGAGGGCATGGTCGTTGCGGTCAGTAATCAGCAAAATGGGCCGCTCGATTGATAGGCGCAGGGCAGCCAGCCAGGGTAAACGGGCAGAGCGGCGGATGGCGAGGGAGGAGATGGATTGAGATTGTTCGATCAATCCAAACAATGGGCGAGAGGCCGCAGCGATTGAAGAAATTATTCCATCAAGTTCCATCGGGTCTTAATATCCAGCCAAAATGATGATCACCCGTTATAGGCATTCATGGCACGCTCCAGCCCATACTCCACAAAGGCCAGGACTGCCTCCACCGCCCGATCGAGGGTCTCCGCCAGGAGGTCCGCATCGGCCGGGGGAAAGTCTTGTAAAACGTAATCTGCGGCTTCCATCCTGCCAGGGGGACGACCAGTGCCAATACGCAGGCGGGGAATGTCTTCGGTGCCCAGGCGCTCTATCGTGGACTGCATGCCCTTCTGCCCGGCAGAACCACCCATTGGGCGCAGGCGGATGGTCCCCAGGGGCAGGTCAACATCATCGTAGGCAACTAACAGATTGTCCAGGGGCACTTTGTAAAAATGCACCAGCGAGCTGACGGCCTTGCCCGAATCGTTCATATAGGTCTGTGGTTTGACCAGGATGACCCGCTGGCCGTGGTGGGAGGCTTTGGCGACCAAGGCGCGGGATTGGACCTGACCGAAGCTGGTTCCAAGCCTGGCTGCCAAACGATTGAGCAGCATGAATCCCACATTATGGCGGTTATTCTCGAACTGCCTGCCCGGGTTGCCCAGCCCGGCAACCATGAACGGCCCCTGGCGTGGGATCGGTGTATTATTTTGCTCAGGAACAGGATCAAGCATAGGCCTCCGGGGAAGTGTGCAAAGATGAGCAAAAAAACCACGCGCACAACGATGTCCGCGGTTCACAAGAGGAGACAAGCTTCAAAAGCTTCATTAATCAGCCTCGAGGTCGGTTGATAGCATTATTAGTCCAATGTGTAGTCATAATAAGCAGCCGATACGAATGACAACCTCTTAATATAACATAAAACCAGGCGCATAACAATTTGGAGGCGGCATCTATACAGTTTTCAAACCAACGATGATGATTACCCGCTCGATGCTTTTATAATAATATGGTAAACTTTTGAATTGTGGTTTACTCTCCAAGCGTGAGGCCAGGGAATCCATGACACTAACTCGCACAGAACAGATGGTGACCAGGTTACGCCAGATGCAGGCGGTCTCGCCGGATATCGAAGCGTCTGCGGTGGTTTCGGTCGATGGGCTGATCATTGCGTCGGCCCTACCGAATGAAATCGAAGAGGACCGGGTGTCGGCCATGTCGGCTGCCATGCTGAGCCTGGGCGAACGCATCTCGACCGAGCTCGGCCGAGGCAACCTTGAACAGGTGTACATCAAGGGCCTGAATGGGTATGTGATCCTGACCTCGATCGGTGCAGACGCGGTGCTAACCGCACTGGCTGGTCCGCAGGCAAAGCTGGGCTTGGTGTTCCTTGAGATGCGCCGGGCTGCGGATGATATCGAAAAGGTGATGGAATGAATAACCGGGCCAAACCGGAAAATCTTGCAGATCACGGTGGGGAGGCTGCCGACAAACGGCCCTCCCCACCGCCTTTTTTATTGGACAGCGCTAAAATAAGAGGAATGGTCTGCTCATCCGATGAGCAGGATGGAGGCAAGCATGTCGACTAAGTACATCTTTTTCACAGGCGGGGTAGTCAGCTCGGTGGGCAAGGGCGTCACGGCAGCAGCGCTTGGGAGGCTGTTAAAGGAACGGGGATTTAACGTAACGGCCCAAAAGCTGGACCCGTACATTAATGTGGATCCAGGAACGATGAGCCCATACCAGCATGGGGAGGTGTATGTGCTCGACGATGGAGCAGAGACCGACCTCGACCTGGGCCACTATGAGCGGTTCATCGATGTCAGCCTGAACAAGGTATGCAACTTTACCAGCGGCCAGGTGTATGCCGAAGTGATCGCGAAGGAACGGCGGGGCGATTACCTGGGTGGTACGATCCAGGTCATCCCGCATATTACCAATGAGATCAAACGGCGGATCATGCAAGCGTCTAAGAGCACCGGGGCAGAGATCGTACTGGTGGAGATCGGCGGAACGGTGGGCGACATTGAATCGCTACCCTTCCTGGAAGCACTACGCCAGATGCGCTCGGATATCGGGCGGGAAGACACGATCTACATTCATGTGACCTGGCTGCCCCACATCGGTGCGACGGATGAGCTAAAGACCAAACCCACCCAGCACTCGGTGGCTGAGCTGCGATCGATCGGTATCTCACCCGACATGATCGTGGCACGCTCAGATTACCCGGTGGGGGAAGACCTGTGCGATAAGATCGCCCTGTTCTGCGATGTTGAGAAAAAAGCAGTCGTGCCCATGGTAACCACGCCGATCTTGTATGAAGTGCCATTAATGCTTGAGAAAGCCGGTGTAGCGGATTACCTGCTCAAACGGGCAGGGTTGGAAGCGCGCCGCCAACCCGATTGGACCGGCTGGGAAGCCCTGGTGAAAAAGGTGGCCCAGCCCAAGCCGAAGATCAAAGTGGCCCTGGTGGGGAAATATGTTGAGCTGCATGATGCCTATATGAGCGTGCGGGAAGCGCTTCAGCATGCCGGGTTGGCTGCAGATGTAGAAGTGGAGATCCTGTGGGTGCACTCGTCGGACCTGGAAAAAGACCGGGCGTGGGAGGAGATCCAACAAGCAGACGGCATCCTGGTGCCGGGGGGCTTCGGCTCACGCGGTATCGAAGGCAAGCTACTGGCGGCGCGCTTTGCACGCGAGAAGCAGGTGCCCTACCTTGGCCTGTGCCTGGGGATGCAGCTGATGGTGGTCGATTACGCACGCATGATCTATAAAAGCGAGACGCCCAACTCCACCGAGTTCGATCGAACGACACCCTACCCGGTGATCGACCTGATGCCCGACCAGCGTGGGGTGATCGACATGGGCGGGACGATGCGGCTCGGCCTATACCCGTGCCAGCTCCAGCCGGACTCGATTGCGGGTAATGCATACCAACAAAGCCTGGTGCAGGAACGCCACCGGCACCGGTTTGAGCTGAATAATGCATACCGCGAAATATTGCAGGATAATGGGATGCGCTTCTCAGGAATCTCACCCGACGGGCGGCTGGTGGAGATCGCCGAGCTGAGAGACCACCCGTTCATGGTGGGTACGCAGTTCCATCCTGAATTCCTATCACGGCCGAACCGACCCCACCCGTTGTTCGTGGCTTTCGTGCAGGCAGCCAAGAATCGGGCGGGAGTGAAATAACCGGTCGAGTAACACCTGGGTTGAGTGACTAAATTCCAAGCCGGCAAAAACCCTGGCCTGAAAGCCACTCAAGTGCGGTAAAATAGTGGCTGTTTTCACAATTCCACTGATCATCCCGATAGCGGGGATGTAAATTATCGAAAGAATAGAGGATACGTATGGATACATTAATTGAGTTAGTATTGGGCCGTGAGATTTTAGATTCACGCGGCAACCCCACCGTCGAGGTTGAAGTGACCTTGCTGGATGGATCAATGGGCCGGGCAGCAGTCCCTTCGGGGGCCTCCACCGGGGTGCACGAAGCCCTGGAGCTGCGGGACGGTGATAAAAGCCGCTACCTGGGCAAAGGCGTGACCAAGGCGGTCGAGAACGTCAATGGGGCGATCTCTGAAGAGCTGAGCGGCTGGGATGCTTCCGATCAAAAGCTGATCGACACCATCCTGATCGACCTGGACGGCACACCCAATAAGGCGAAGCTGGGAGCAAATGCCATGCTGGGGACCAGCCTGGCAGTGGCCAAGGCCGCAGCAGTTTCCTTTGGGCTGCCGCTCTACCGCTACATCGGGGGCGTGTATGCCCACGTGCTGCCGGTTCCAATGATGAACATCCTGAACGGCGGGGCACACACTTCCTGGCAATCGACCGATGCGCAGGAATTCATGGTGATGCCGTTGGGAGCCCCGAGTTTTGCGGAAGGCTTACGCTGGAGTGCCGAGATCTACCACAACCTGAAGTCGGTGCTCAAGGAGCGTGGTTATACCGCCCTGGTGGGTGACGAAGGCGGGTATGCCCCGGCATTGAAAGCCAACAATGAAGCGGTCGAGATCATCCTGACCGCCATCGAGAAAGCCGGTTATAAAGCCGGCGAGCAGGTGGGGATCGCCCTGGATCCGGCTGCATCGGAGCTGTTCGATGAGGAAACCCGCACCTACAACCTGCGCAAGGAAGGCAAGAAGCTCACGGGCGAGCAGATGGTGGCTTTCTGGAAATCATGGGTGGACCAGTACCCGATCGTCTCGATCGAGGACGGGCTGGCCCAGGATGACTGGGAGAGCTGGGTGCTGATGACAAAGGAGCTGGGCAACCGGATCCAGATCGTGGGTGACGACCTGCTGGTGACCAACCCGGAGCGCGTCCGCAAGGCGATCAAAGAAAAAGCCGCCAATGCCCTCCTGGTTAAACTTAACCAGATCGGCACGCTGACCGAGACGATCGAAGCGGTAGAAACCTGCCACCGGGCAGGATGGCGGGCAGTCACCTCGCACCGCTCGGGCGAGACGGAAGATACCACCATCGCCGACCTGGCGGTGGCATTGAACATGGGGCAGATCAAGACCGGCGCACCCGCCCGTTCAGACCGGGTGGCCAAATATAACCAGCTGCTGCAGGATCGAAGAGGAGCTGGGAGAGACCGCAAAATATGCGGGCTGGGAAGCCCTGCGACGCTAGACAATCAAACGGCGCATCTCAGGATGCGCCGTTTTTATTTTCCATTTCTTCTGGAAAGGGCTCGACCACGGTATAAGGCGGGGCGGTATCAGATGGTTCTTCGAGGGGAGCCGGGCTGGTGACGTCATCCATGGTGTTGTTCTCACGCCGTTTCCCGGGGGCAGGGGTACCACAGTAGGGACACAGGTTCCAGGACAGATCCATCAGCCTGCGGCATTGATGGCAGGTCTTTCTGAGGCGGGTATGGCAGCCCGGGCAGACCAGCCAGGCATCCTGGATCTTTCGACCACAGCCTGGGCAAACCGCGGCATCCTCGATTGACTGCAGGAGGGCTTCCTCCTCGAGGGTCTGCTGGTATTCCTCCTCAAGAGTGTGCGATGGGCGCAAGATCAGGTAGATCACGATGCCCGGCAGGAATAACAGGGCGACAACCACGATGGCCAGGATGCGAAGCAGCTTATCGCGTGACCTGGCCCGAATATCCCGGTTGGTCCAGAAGACCAGGCTGACCCACAAAGCCACGATGAATGCCAGCCCCCAGGCTGCCCCGGCCGTGATAAGATTATTGATGGTCTGAGGATCAACGATCATCTAATTCTCCCAGGTTTGATTATAGCATCTCGTACTGAAATCACCAGTCATCTTTCAGCTGGCAGTGGGCTGCCAGAGGAGTGAAGGTCATGAGCCGTCGGGAAAGCGAAGTTTACACGATTAAAGACATGAGCGAAGAAGAACGCCCGCGTGAACGGTTGGCCAAGCTGGGCCCAGCGTCATTGACCACGGCTGAGCTGCTGGCAATCTTGCTCAGGGTTGGCGTAACCGGGGAGTCGGCCGTCCAGATGGGACAGCGGCTACTGCAAACTTTCGGTGGCATTGCAGGCATCCACCGGGCATCCTTCGCCGAGCTAAGCAACCAGAAAGGGGTCAAGCTGGCCAAGGCAGCCCAGATCAAGGCAGCCATCGAGCTGGGCAGGCGATTGGTGCTCGAATCACCGGAGGAGAGACCCGCAGTGCACACCCCTGCCGATGCAGCGGAGATGGTGGTTTATGAAATGAGCGCCCTGGAGCAGGAAGAGCTACGGGTGATGCTGCTGGATACGCGCAACCGGGTACAGCATATCGAGACGGTGTACCGCGGCAGCGTCAATTCATCGCAGGTGCGCATCGCCGAGATCTTCAAGGCTGCCATCCGGCGTAACGCCCCCAACATGATCGTCATCCACAACCACCCGTCAGGCGACCCGACACCCAGCCCGGATGACATCGCCATCACGCGGGCCATCCTGCAGGCGGGAGAACTGCTGGATGTGAAGCTGCTCGACCATATTATCATCGGCAGCGCACGATTTATTTCGCTAAAGGAAAGGGGATTGGGTTTTAGCCAGAACGGATAAAGCTAGACTGTACCCTTGACATCGAAGCCCACAAATTCGCCGGTGGCAGGCAGCCAATCGAAACAAACATCATCCACCTTGGCCATGGGAGGACCTTCACGTAAAGCCGCCAGGAGCAGCTCGAGGTCGCTCCGACTACCTTCGGCGGTCAGTTCGACCGTGCCGTTCCAGTGGTTGCGTACCCAACCGCCCAGGTTGAGCTTATAAGCTTGTTCTACCACAAAATAACGGAAACTCACGCCTTGAACCCGCCCGGCAACAGTGGCATGCAAACGTGTGGTTGTCTGATCACTCATATCATCCCATCCTTATCAATTGATTAGAATGCTAAGCCCCCAATATCGCCAGGAGGGGGGTCAAGGTGAACGGGCTGAGCAGGGTCGTGATGAGCACCGCGGCGGTCACAAAACTCGGCTCGGTCTCGAACTCGGTGGCTAGAATGGTGGTGAGCACCGCGACAGGCATGGCAGCTTCCAGCACCACGGCCTGCTGGGCAGCGGCAGTCATCTTGAACAGCAGGGAAAGGCCATATGCAATGGCGGGTGCGATGAGCAGGCGTATACTGGAAGTCACGATGAGGGGCTTGACGTGGCCATTCAGGCGGATATTGACCAGCTGCATCCCCAGGAGCACCAGCATGCACGGGATGGCTGCATTACTGAGCAGGCTGACGGTGCGGTCGAGGCTGGTAGGCAACTGCCAGTCGAACTGGAGGAAGATGACGCCGGCAACCAGGGCGTAAACGGCCGGGAATTTAACCAGGCCCTTGATGGCATCCCAGACGCCCTTCGAACCCGAGGAGGCGATGACGATACCCACCGTATTGGTGAACAAGGCATTGATAACGAAAAAGACACTGGCAAAAGCCAGGGCCTCCTCACCAAAGGCGAAGCTGGTGAGAGGCAGGCCATAATTACCGGCATTCATGAACATGCAGGTGATCATCACGGCGGCAAGCATGCTGCGGTTGAAACGTAGAATCCCGCCCACCAGCCAGGAAATCAGACCAACGATGATGAGCAAGGTCAGGGCGAAGGCAAGGGTCCATAGAATGTCAGAATTGCTCAGCTGGCTATGGATGAGTAAATTAAAGACGAGGATGGGACTAAATACATAAAAAACGACCTGCGAGAGAGGTCGGGGAGGAATGTGCAGCCACCTGGCTAGGGCGAAACCGATGCCGGCGGAAAGAAGGATGGGAAAGAGATTATTGAAGAACAGTGTTAAAAGATCGGTCAACCTTCATCATCCTCAGAAATGAGATGCTCTTCGTCATCTTCAATGTCCTCATCTGAGGCATCTTCAAGTCCGTCTCCATCTTCTGGGATCTCCAACAATGCCAGATCTTGCATTTCTTCGGTAAAATCCAGGTTCTCCAGGGCAGCCTCGAGTTGGTCAGCTTCAGCATTGTCGTCAACGGTTTCAAGCAGCTTTTCCAGCTTGCGCCGTACACCTGTGCCCCCGATCTGAGACACTGACCAGATGGCCGCCATGCGGACATCAAAATCGGGGTCATCCAGCAATTCCAGAAGGGCGGGTAAGGCGGCCTTGATCTCCAGCTCGCCGGCGGCACTGGCAGCCTCGGCACGCACAGGTGGATGCTCGTGATCAAGCATTTTCAGCACTTTCTGGTTCCAGCGCGAACTGGCCGAACGCCCCATGGCGAACAGGGCGCTTGCCAGCCAATCCATGTCTCGAGAAGCATAGGCTTTGTCGATGAGGCCGGGCACTTCTTGGCGGGATGAGAAACCAAGCGCTTCCAGGGCTCGACGGCGCACCAGGGTGGTATCTGATCCGGAAGTCAGGCGCAGCAAGCACTCCTCGACCTGAAGCAGTTTTTTTGGCGAGATGTCTTCCACTTCTCCAAGATAGATAAAGGATGCCAGGGCGGACGCAGAAGCAGCACGCACTTCGGCATCGGGGTCGTGTTCTGACATGCGGATGAAAGTGGGCATCAGGTCCACCAGCTCATACTCGCGTAAGATCTGCACGGCGCGGCGGCGGATGGCTGGCTCGCTGTCGGTAAGCGCCAGGCGCCCGACCTCTTCGAACGACAGCAGATCATCAGCCAGGTGGACTTCTTCAAGGTCTTCTAGTAGGGCTGCCCGACGCCGGGATGAGATCTTTGACCAGTTTTCAGCCAACAAAGAGGCGTCTGCTGGTTGCAGGTCAGAAAAATGGTTCAGGTAACGCGGTGAGAAGGGCTTGCTCTCATCTAGCAAGGCCTCGATCAGCACGTGCATGGGGACGGGTTTATTCACAAGCATGTGATTAAGGTGTAGGCGTGAGGATAGGATTGATGAAATCCTGAGCATTGATATAGAGCATCAGGATGATCAACAGGATAAACGCCACCGAGGATACCCAGACTTCATATTTGATGGGTATGCGCTTGCGGAAAATCAGCTCGGGCAAGGTGAATAGGATCTTACCTCCATCCAAAGGGGGGATGGGCAGCAAATTCATGACACCCAAAGAGAAGCTGATGATGGCGAAGAACTGCAAGGCGTTGGCAACCTTGGGGATACCTGGTACGGCTGGCCCTTGCAGGATGTAGCTGTACATATCGAACATGCCCTTGATGCCGACCGGGCGTACATCGGCACCGCTGGCCTGGCCGCTGATGGCCTGACCGATGGTGCTGAATAACATGGTACCATAATCATATAGGGACGAAGCGCTTTCAGGCACCGCCCCAAAGAAATTGAAAGGCCTGAGCGCATAGCCCAAACTGACCCCAATCGCACCTTGTTCACCAGGTTTGATCAGGGGGGTTACCTCGAGGCTCTTGGTGACCCCATCGCGGATAAAAACAATGTCGATAGGCTTTCCCAGATTGCCGTAGATCTGGGCATGAGCTTCATCGCGGGTGTGAACAATCTGCCCGTTGATGCTTATGAGGACATCACCATCTTGGAAGCCGGCTTGTGAGGCTGGCATGCCCGGGATAATGCCGGCCAGTTGGACCCGGCTGCGATCGGGCATGGAGCCCACGATGGCGAAAACCAGGTAGAAAAGGAGCAGGGCGGTGAGCAGGTTCATGGTGGGCCCGGCTAAAAGCATGGCAATGCGTTTTAGCGGAGGGGCAGACATCATACCACCCTCTGCGTTGGGGTCGGTTTCGCCTTTGGGCCTGACGAAGCCGCCAAACGGCAGCCAGTTGATGGTGTACTTGGTGCCGCCGTGCTCAAAAAGGGTTAACGCCCTGGGTGGGTAACCGAAGCCAAACTCTTCCACCTCGATGCCAACCAGCTTGCAAACGATAAAATGTCCTAATTCATGGACGAAGATCAAAACCACCAGGCCGATGGCAAAAGTTACGATCAATTGTATGGTCATTTTTCCCTTACTTAGTAAACCTAGTTTTCCAACCTAACCAATCAAAATAAACCAACGAATTATACCCCGACTAAATGGCTTAAAAAGTGTTCGCGGGAATAATGGCGGATTTCTAACACAATTCTAAGGCGGAGATGAGCTTGAAGATAAGGCAGACAAACAAAAATCGTCAGGCTGCCTGGACCTGTGCTGGACCTCCGGGGTGGGCTACGATCACCTGGATCACACCGGGGAGAGCGTTCAAGCGCTGGCAGATATCTTGAGAGGCATGGCCAGAGCAGAGCACATGCACATTCGGGCCGGCGTCGATGGTGTAGCATACGGGTAAGCCTGCAGCTCGCCATTCAACAACAGCGTGCATGACCGTGAGTGTGGCTGGCAGCCAGTAGAGCAAAGGAGGTTGGGAGGTGAGCATGACGGCGTGCATCAGGTTGCTATCGAGCTCGACGACCTGGGCCAAGGCCTCAAAGTCGCGTTCCAGGATCGCCCGGCGGCATACATCCAAGCGGCTGGAAGCACCTGCCAGGCGGGCAGCCTGCAGGGGGCTGGTGCCTGCCAGGGCATGCCCTGCCAGCGAGCTGTGAGGTTTTTCAGCCTGGCTCACAACCGTGATGCAATCTGCCAGGTCCCAATGCTCGGGAGGGGCGATGGAAATGGCGTACGAATCCTGGTCAGTGGTACCGGCCTGCCATTCCACGTAGCCCCCGGGGATCGAGCGGCAGGCAGACCCCGAACCGGTACGGGCCAGGCGCGAGAGAGCTGGCTCGTCCAGGCTAAAGCCGGCGGCACGGGAGGCAGCCAGGCTCAGGGCAGCGAAGCCCGAAGCGGAGGAGGCGATCCCAGCGCTGAGTGGAAAGTCATTCTCGCTCACCACTTTCGCAAAAGTCACAATACCAGCCATCCGGCGCACCCGGTCGAGCAGGTGGGACACCCGCTCCAGGGAGTTTCCGGTCAGGTTCTCACCATTCAGGATCAATTCATCAGCGGTCAAGCCTGCATCAAATGTGACTGAGGTTTGCGTGGTGAGCCCGCCCAGGACCATCGAGATCGAGCCACTGGCGGGGATGTGCAGAAGCGGATCAACATCACCCCAATACTTGATCAGGGCGATATTGGGATGGGCAACAGCAGTTGCAGTATTCATCAGTATCCGGTCATGCTGCATGGGCATAGTTTATCATCATGAAGGTAAATATGCGAACGGTAGTAATTTTATTGGCAAACGAAAAGATGACCACTATTTTAGACAGTTGCAAACCAGATCGAATTGTTTTTCATTGCGTATTGCATTAGACTGAACCGGCATTGGTTAGTCCCCTTGCGGTGATCAAAACTGATGACAAGATGAACCTCATCAAATTCACCTGCGATTTCGGTGACTTCGCCCAGGAGGCGAATGGCACTTATCTGGCGCATTCCCTGACCCGGATTTTCGAACCACTGATAATGACCTGTATATATGCGCTTCTGACGAAGGCAGGTTGGAAGTGCTATTTGATAACTACCTGGTCATCCAACCAACAACCTCATTGGTATTGCTGATAATTTGCTGATTATTTGGTTTCTCTATTAAAATTACTTTATGAACTCTTTACAGCGCCTAGAGAATGTCCTATCGGGTCAACCTGTAGACCGAACACCGAACTTCGATATATTCATGACCCGGGCAGCCCATCATATTGGGGCACAATTATCTGATTATTATCTTGATCACCACGTGTTATGCCAGGCCAACCTGGCTGTGCTGCAGGAATTTGAGCTCGATATCGTCCAGGCGATATCCGACCCTTACCGTGAGGCAGCTGACATCGGGCTGGAAGTGGAATTTCAACCCGATGGCCTGCCACTCAGCAAGAAACCATTGATCGGCATCCAAGATGAGCTCAATAATATACATTTCCCAATAAAATCCTTCGGGCGGCGTATGACTGACCGGCTGGAGGGAGTCAATCTATTAAGGAATGCAGTGGGCGAGGCGGTACCCGTGATGGGCTGGGTGGAGGGGGCACTGGCAGAGGCAGGCGACCTGCTCGGTATGCACGGCTTAATGATCGCCCTGGCCAAACAACCCGTCTGGCTCAAAGACTTGCTTGAGCGGTGCGTGGAAGTTGAGATTGCCTTCGCATGCGCGCAGATCGAGGCGGGTGCCCACCTCATCGGCCTGGGTGATGCAGTGGCGTCGCAGATATCACCGCGCATGTATGCTGAGTTCGCCCTGCCATATGAACAGCGCATCTTTGCAGCCGTCAAGGCCAGGGGAGGCATATCCCGATTGCATATCTGTGGAAATACCGCGCACCTGCTTCCTATGATCTTGCATAGTGGCGCCCAGATCGTGGACATCGATTGGATGGTGGACTTACACCAGGCTGCTGAAACACTTTCTGGCCTGGTTGTGTGCGGCAACCTGGACCCTGTGGCAGTTTTTCTCCAGGGCACACCGGAGCAGGTGCGGAAGGGTATCTTTAATAATTCGCAGGCGGCAGGCAAGCGTTGGATTTCTGCTGCAGGCTGTGAGATCCCCGACAAGACACCCGCGGAAAATCTACACGCCCAAAGTATGGCACTACGTGAGCTGGCAGGAAATTCTCAATGAATCCCTACACAAAAATCGGTGTAAAACCTCAAGCTATGCAGTGGCTGGCTTTCGGCTCTATCAAACCGGCCGGATGGATACAAGCTCAAATGGAGCGAGATCTGCAGAGTGGCTATCTTGGGCATTTGTATGAGCTAGTGCCTGAGCTGATCTTGAAGGACGATATATATGGGAAAGACAGGTTGACAAGGTCGGTCAAAGCCAAGAACCTGGGTGTGATCGCCGAAGAAACTGGTGCAGAAACGCAGTACTTATGGTGGAACAGTGAAACCCAGTCCAACTGGCGGGATGGTTTGATCAGAACGGCATTCCTGCTGGATGATCACAGCTACTTAGCCAAATCCCAGCAATATATCAATCATATTCTTGACACACAAGATAGCGATGGATACCTTGGAATATATGCGCCTGACCTGCGCTTTAATTTCGATGGGGAAAATGGCGAGCTATGGGCCCAAACCAGCTTGTTGCGCATCTTACTTGGATCTTATGAGGCTACAGAAGATCACCGTCTATTGGAAGCGATCCAACGGGCAGTAGCGGTGACCATGCAATCTCTTCCCATTTTTAAAGCCCACCCTTTTTCATTCAAGGGAGGCAGCGGCGGGGTGTGCCATGGGTTGATGTTCACGGATGTGCTGGACCGCCTTTTCCAGCTGACCAGCCAAGAAAGCTATATGGATTATGCGTTGTGGCTGTATCAAGAATACTGCCAGAGCAATACGATCGTTGACGATATACATTACGAGCACTTGGTTGACCCTGGCCGTCCTTTCCATTCTCACGGCGTGCATACCTATGAGCAGCTACGCTCATTGCTGACGGCAGTTTATGCCTCCTCAAACCCGATGCTCGAGGAAGCACTTCAATGCTACCTGGAAAAATTCGAACGCTGCCTGGTGCCGAGTGGAGCACCAATCGGCGATGAGCTGATCGAGGGGCGGTCAGCCGATGCTTCAACGACAGGGTATGAATACTGCTCCATCCACGAGCTGCTTGACTCGTATACACATCTACTGCAGAAAACCGGCGATCCAGCCTGGGGTGATCGCATCGAATGGCTGTTGTTCAATGCCGGGCAGGGAGCCCGCCATCCCCACGAGCCTTCTATCGCGTATTTAAAAACAGATAATTCCACCTCCATGACGGGGAAACTGCATCCCAGCGATGCCGATGACCTAAAAAATCCACAGACGCGCTATAAATATTCGCCCACCCACCAGGATGTAGCAGTGTGCTGCGTCCCCAATGCCGGGCGAATCTATCCCTATTACGTAAAGTCGATGTGGCTACGAACGACCAAGGGGCTGCAGGCAGCCTTGTTTGGCCCTTGCGAAGTGAATACGGTAATCCATGGAGTGAAAGTACGGATATCTGAGCAAACAGAGTATCCATTCAGCCACGACCTGATTTTTACATTTGATGTCCAAAGGCCGGTAGAATTTGAATTATCACTGCGTAAACCCTCCTGGGTGAGTGGAGTTGAGGTCGAGGTGGATGGGGAATGGTTGGATCGCAATGGATCGATCAGTATCCTCAAGGTATGGAAGCCTGGTGACCAAGTTCGGGTGCACTTTTAACACGCAGGTCAAAATCAATCGCTTCCGCGATTCCGAGTACTACCTAAGCTATGGTGCGCTGGTTTATGCCCAAGCCCTCGAAGGGAAGGTTCGTGAAGGCCGGCAGTACCCGTTGGATGGCTTTCGGGATATTTACTATGACCCGCTAAAGCAACCAAAACCTGAATTGCGCCTTTGTGGCGAGGAAAGCTTTGTCTCCGAACAGCAATCCGGTGACCCTGAGTTTGCTTGGGATTCTGCTGGAGCATTGAATGGGCTTGCCATCAATGCGTCAGCCAATCAGCTGGTACCAATTCGCCTGGTGCCCATGGGGGGAACGATTCTACGGCGGGTTACTTTTCGTAAAGTTGAAACTTGATCATCTGGTTAAGGATTCCGCACCGGTGATAATCTTCGGAAGAGATCATGTGACGAGCTGATGAGGAAATAGGTCAATGCAGTTTGACAAGGGCAGGATATCTTTCTATAATAAAAGTCGGCAAACTGCGAATCCCAGCTATGAGAAGCAGATATTTACCGGCATATCCAGTAAGTTCTATCCTCCGTGAATATAAATTTAAACATAAATGGATAGACAGGAAATGGCATTCCTGGACAAACCCAAAAAAGACCAACGACCTGCAGCCATTATATTTTTAATCATAGGGACTGCGATCATCATTGCTGGCTTGGACCGGGGGGTTGATGAATATGCCAGAATGAGATGGCCGATTGTTGAAGGACGGATAGTACAATCGGAGATCCGGATATACAAAGATAAGGGTACGTCATATTGTCCGATCCTCGCATGGGAATACGTGGTCCAAGGGGAGATTTACAAGGATTCGAATGACACATTTTGCCTTTCGCAGACTCAAGCTCAGTCGAAAATAGCAAAGTTCCCAATGGGAGCAAGGGTGAGTATCAGCTATTCCCCGCAAGACCCAGGTATATCGGCCATTGCACCTGGAATATCTGCGATCTCGATCATAATTTTACTCGTGGGAGTGGTATTTATCGTAATCGCATTTTATAACATGTAAAAAGAACAAAACCACTGTTCAGGTGGAAGAAACCGGAATTGAGTGAGCAACTTACATTATGCGTAATATTTTATGAATGCAATGGTGCTAGAACTACTCCTGGGTATCCCTCGGCAGATTTCTCTCGTATAGCCGGTCTTCAAGGTGTAAATAACCCAGGATGGCCTGGCTGGCAGCTATGCGGAACGGCTCAGGTGGCCAGGGGATCATCGATCGATTGACGAACCACACATCGGTGAGGTCGGTCTTGCGTTCCAGGGCCAGGTCAGCCAGGGTGACGCCGTTGAGGTGGGTCATGGATACGCCGTGGCCGACACAACCCAGGCTATAGATAGCCCGTTCATCGCCTAAGAAGCCGATGGCAGGCGCCATCTGCACGGGGACGGACACCGGGCCGCCCCAGCGATGGGTGATGCGGATGCCCTTCAGGTGTGGGAATAGCCAGGTGATATCGTTCTCCAGGTTGGCAAAGGTTTGGGGGTTCAAGTCATGATCCATGTTGCCACCATAGGCCAGGCTGACGTCACTGCCGCCCATGGCAATGCGGTTATCGATCGTCAGGCGGAAGTAATGCACCAGGTTGCGGGCATCTTCGATACCCTGGCGATTCTTCCAACCCATGGGTTCCAGCTGAGCCTGGCTGAGGGGCTCGGTCACAACCATGTGGGTGAAGGCAGGCACCTGTTTCCTTTTTAGCTGGGGGATGAGATGGGAATAGGCATTGGTAGCGAAAATGACCTTCCCGGCAGTCACTTTACCGGAAGGAGTGAGCAGCGTAAAGCTGGTGCCCCGCTGGATCTCCAAAACGGGAGTTTCTTCGTATACCTGGGCGCCAAATTGGAGGGCGAGGCGCTTCAACTCCCTCACTTGCCTGGCGGGGTTAAGTAAGGCTGAGCGAGGTTCCCACCAGCCACCCAGGAAGCGGGGTGAATTGAGCTCACGCCTGATCTGATCGGCTTCAATCCACTCGATGCCGGTGATCCCTAAGGAGGTGAGGATCTCCAAATCGTGCTGGATACGCTTGACATAACCAGGTGTGGTAGCAGCACGCAGGAAGCCCGGGTACCAGTAATCTGACTGTAAGGCATAGGTTTTGACCAGCTCGTCAGTATAGTCAACAGCGCGTTCCATGTAGCGATGGGCTTCGACGGTGCGCTGGTGACCAAACAAGGCCTTGGTTACGGCTGGCTCGAGCCCAAACAGGGTCATCGAGAAGCCGCCATTCCGGCCACTGGCACCGAAGCCCACCACTTCACTCTCCAGCACAGCCACTTGCAAGCCTGGGTCTTGCTTGCGCAAGTTGAAGGCGGTGGATAAACCGGTGAACCCGGCGCCGATGATGGCGATATCGACTTTAAGGTCACCCTGCAATGGAGGGTTGGGGAGATACTCTCCATACGTGGCCAGCCAGAATGATTTATCGCGGTAATCTTTCATCGTTGCCTCCTTTAGCTTCCCAAGTGTTGCAATGATTATTATTGCACAATTTTCGATCAATGAGATTAATACGCAAGCGGACTTCTAAATCAAGGTCGCTATCTATTGACTTTTCGCAGGCTTGATATACTATATTCACGAGGCAGGCGATCATACGAGGAGGATGAAAGTGGAACAATTGCTGCTCAACCCTAAAAAACATAGCCGCGATTATCCCGATGAGCGTTCCAGGGAGATAATGCTGAAGACGATCGGTTTTTTTGAAGCGAAAGGCAAACGTAAGCTCAAAAAGGACGACCGGGAATGCGTATGGTATGCCGATTTCCTGGAATTCCAAAAACAGGAGAAGTTGTTCGCCAGGTTGCTCACCCCGAGCGGGTATGGAGGGACTGAGTGCCGTTGGGATACCTGGCGAAATTGTGAATTCAATGAGATCCTGGCCTTTTATGGATTGGGATACTGGTATACCTGGCAGGTTTCCATCCTGGGGCTTGGGCCGATCTGGCAGAGCGAGAACGAAGCGCTTAAGCGGAAAGCAGCCCGGTTGCTTGATGAGGGAGAGGTGTTCGCCTTCGGTCTATCAGAACGGCAGCATGGGGCAGATATTTACTCGACTGAGATGAGCCTGACAGAGCAAGCGGATGGCAGCTACCTTGCCAATGGCGAGAAATACTACATTGGCAACGGAAATATCGCACCGATGGTTTCGAACTTTGGAAAGATCAAGCCAGCGGATGAATATGTATTTTTCGTGGCGGATTACCGGCAAAAAGGATACGAGCTGGTCAAGAACGTGACCAACAGCCAATCCTATGTAGCGAACTTTGTGTTACGAGACTACCCGATCAGTGAAGCGGACATCCTCTCGAAGGGGCAGGCTGCCTGGGACGCAGCGCTGAACACGGTCAATATCGGCAAATTCAACCTGGGCTGGGGCTCGATCGGCATCTGCACCCACGCGTTCTATGAAGCCATCCACCATGCAGCTAACCGGCACTTATACGGGATGGCGGTGACCGATTTCACACATGTGAAGATGATGTTCACCGAAGCGTATGCCCGCCTGGTGGCGATGAAGCTGTTCACGCTGCGGGCGGCCGATTACATGCGCATAGCCAATAAGGATGATCGGCGCTACCTGCTTTACAACCCGGTGGTGAAAATGAAAGTCACCACACAGGGCGAGCAAGTGATCAACCTGCTGTGGGACGTGATCGCGGCCAAGGGCTTCGAGAAGGATATGTACTTTGAGATGGCTGCCAGGGATATCCGCGCCTTGCCCAAGCTGGAAGGCACGGTCCACGTGAATATTGCCCTGATCGTTAAATTCATGGCCAATTATTTCTTTTTCCATAAAGAATATCCAACTGTTGCCCGCCAGGATGAGGCCCGCAATGATGACTTCCTATTCCAGCAAGGGCCTGCTAAGGGACTGAGCAAGATCCAGTTCCACGATTATGCAGCGGTGTTTAAAAAGCACGCACTACCGAACGTTAAGATCTTCGCCGAGCAGCTGGAGGTGTTTAAGTCGATGCTGGCCCAGGCCACTCCAACCCCCGAGCAGGCGAAGGATACCGATTTCCTGCTCACCCTGGGGGAGGCATTCACACAGATCGTATACGCCCAGCTCATCCTTGAAAATGCCGAAGTTTATCAGATCAGCGATGACCTGGTGGACCAAATCTTTGATTTTATGATCCGTGACCTGTCTGGTTTTGCGCTCAAGCTGTACTGCCAGCCCACCACCAGCGAACATCCAAATGAAATTCTGCCAGCAGATGCTGCGCCGGCCAGACCTGAACCCTGAGCGGTTCAAGCGGGTGTGGCTGGAGCAGGTATTCTCTTTACGGGACGAATATGAGATGAACCCTTAGCTGACGTGGGGGTGGTGCGCCAAGAGCTTACGGGCCTGTTCGAGCATATTGTTATACAGGATACCTTCGGGCGAATCTTCACCGCCGAGATCAGCTATGGTGAGGGGAGGCGAAAAGGTGACCATCGGCGTGACATCAGGCACCTTCCCGGTCAGCAGCTGAGCAGAAATCTGGAAGATCTCGGCCACTTTCTGGCGTTGCTCGTATTTTTTCCAGCGGTTAATCAGGGGATTTTTATACCAGCTCGGTGAGAGGATCCCGCTGGCAATTGCCACGACCGTGACGGTCTGCGGAACACGGCGCACAAACATCTCAATGCTGTTGGACCACCTTAGCAAGCTTTGCTCCGCACCGGGCGAGACGGACGGATCAGGTTCGACATCCCCGCGGGGGAAAAGCAAGACTGCACCGCCCTGTTCAAGCTGCCGGATAGTAGCCTTCACGGTTTGCAACCTGGAAGGGATGTGGTAAGGCACTGGAATGGCATGCGCGGCCACATTCGGGAAGAGCTGGATTAGCTGGATATCGGAAGCCAGGATCTTAAGGTCGTCGCGGTGTATGGCAGAAGCCAAGATGGCGACATCATATGCAGCTGGATGGTTGCAGATGACCATTAAAGGTCCTTGCAGAGGGATATTCTCCTGCCCGCTAAGCTGGGAGTCGTGGAGAAAGTTAGCCAGGAAATCGGTGGCGGCAGAATTCCAGCCATGCGTGGCGATATTGCGATCCAGATCGACCAGGATATGCGACATACGCGAGATCGGTTTGTTGAGGAGAAAAAATAAAGCTCGGGTAAGCAGGTTGGGACGGCTGAACCCCATGACTTTCATCAGCTGCGCAAACAGGACTTCCTTAATGACCCCAACTTCGGGCGTGGGCAGCGTTGATGGTCCAGTCATCACAATAGTATATCATCAGTCTTTCTGACAAAAAAGTGAGAGGTTGAAACGGCAGAAGCGGTTCTCACCCAGCTAGCCTATGCATAATCGGTTCACACTCAGGATGGAATAATAGGAGATTACCAAATCCTGCCATGCCTGTTAGAATTGCTGGGTCACTTATTACGCCCAGGATAAAAGGAGCCAGGTTTTGAGCATAGGTCTTGGCTCGCGAGGCAGGCAGGTCTTCGCAGGATTCTTTAACGACCGGGATTTCTACCAGCGTTTGGTAAAGATCGCCATCCCGATCGCGTTGACACAGCTGCTCATGTCGTCGTTGAACATGGTGGGTGTGCTGATGATCGGCCAGCTGGGGGCGGTGCCCGTGGCAGGGGTCGGCCTGGCCAACCAGATCTTCTTCCTGCTGAACCTGATGCTATTTGGCATCTACAGTGGCTGTGCCATGTTCACGGCCCAACTGTGGGGCGTTCGGGATGTGCTCACCATCCGCAAAGTTTTAGGGCTGTCGCTCACATTAGGCCTGGCGGCTGGAACGCTGTTCGTGGTAATTGCGGAGGTGTTCCCGGTGGGAGTTTTGAGCATATACTCGAAAGACCCGGCCGTAGTGGCCCTGGGCAGTGCGTACCTGCGCATTATCGGGTTTTCATTCATCCCATTCGCCATTTCAGCCTGTTACGCAGTGGTGCTCCGTAGCACCGGGGATGTTCAAAAGCCACTGGTGGTCACGATTGTTTCATTATCCCTCAATACCCTACTAAGTTATATGCTGATCTTCGGCAAGCTGGGCATGCCCGGGCTGGGTGTGATCGGGGCTGGGATCGCAGTGGTCATTTCACGCCTGGTCGACATGGCAATGATGTTGTGGCTGACCTACCGGAAAGACAACCCAGCCGCGGGAAAAATCAAAGAGATGTTCAGCTATGACCTGGCTTTCGCTAAAAAAGTATTGAAGCCCGTGCTGCCGGTTGTGGCCAATGAGATCTTATGGTCGCTTGGAATCACGGCTTACAGCGTGGTGTACGCCCGCATTGGCACCGATGCGATTGCGGCGATGAATATCGCCAGCTCGATCGAGCAGCTGGCGTTTGTGGCATTCAATGGGATTGGGCATGCCTGCGCGATCCTGGTGGGCAACCGGATCGGGGCGGGTGAAGAAGATCAGGCATTCTGGTATGGAGCCCGTTCAGAAGGCCTGGGAGTGGTTGGGGGGATGGCGATCGGCTCACTGATCCTGCTCAGCTCACCCCTGATCCTGTCTCTTTATCAGGTGCCTGATGAAGTGATCGGGTATGCGCAAAGTGTGCTGGTCATCATGGGCTTGCTGATGTGGCTTAAGGCTTCCAACGTGATCCTGTTCATCGGGATCCTGCGCAGTGGGGGTGATACGCGGTTCGCGCTGGTGCTGGATGGACTGATCATCTGGGTGGTGGGGGTACCGCTGGCTTTTTTTGGAGCGTTCGGTTTGCACCTGCCGGTGTACTGGGTATACCTGCTGGTCATGTCGGAGGAACTGACCAAGTGGATCCTGGGTATGTACCGCTTCATCTCCCACAAGTGGATCCACAACCTGGCGGTTAGCGTGACTAACTGAACCACCCCTGTTCAAAAGAGCCTGCATCTGATAAGATTGCTCTCCGATAATACCGGCCTCGACCAGTCTGGTCGGGGTCTTTATGTCATGTAGGGAAAAACTTGTGATCACTGAAAGAAAAGAATTACGAAATATTGCCATTATCGCGCATGTCGACCATGGAAAAACCACCCTGGTGGACGGCCTGCTCAAACAAGCGCGGGTGTTCCGCGAGAACCAGCAGGTGGCTGAGCGAGTGATGGACTCGAACGCACTGGAACGCGAACGCGGCATCACCATCCTGGCTAAGAACACTGCCATCGAGATCTGGGATGCAGAGTTCAATGGGCAGGTAAAGATCAACATCGTGGATACACCAGGCCACGCCGATTTTGGTGGCGAGGTGGAGCGGGTGATGAACATGGTGGACGGTGTGCTGCTGCTGGTGGACGCGGCTGAAGGACCCATGCCGCAGACCCGGTTCGTGCTCAAAAAGGCACTTGAGATGGGTCACCGGGCGATCGTGGTGATCAACAAGGTTGACCGCAAGGATGCTGAACCGGTCCGGGTGTTGAACCAGACTTTCGACCTGTTCATCGAGCTGGGGGCTTCGGATGAACAGGCAGATTTTCCGATCATCTACGCCAATGCCATAACTGCCCAGGCCGGGCTAACGCCAGTGTTAGGCCCAGACTTACAGCCACTATTCCAAGCCATCCTGCGGCACATCCCCGCCCCCAAGGTGGACCTGGAAGCGCCTTTGCAGATGTTGGTGACAACCCTGGGTTATGATGAGTACCGGGGCGTGACTGCGGTTGGGCGCGTGTTTGCCGGGAAAATGACCCTGGGCCAGCCACTGGCGCGCATCACCGTGGATGGGCAAGTGCTGCCGGAACGGGCACGCTACCTGTATGTGCACCAGGGGTTGAAACGCGTCGAAGTGGAAGAAGTGCTGGCGGGTGAGATCGTGGCCATGGCAGGGTTGGAAGGCATTGCGATCGGGGAGACCCTGGCTGACCCGGAAAATCCGATCTCTTTGCCCCCCATCAAGGTTGAAGAACCCACCGTGCGTATGACCTTCGGGGTCAACACCTCGCCGTTTTCAGGGCGGGAAGGGCGCTGGAATACCTCACGGCGGCTGCGCGAGCGCTTGTTCGATGAGCTGCGTTCGAATGTTGCATTGAAGGTAGCCGAGATGGAGACAGCCGATTCGTTCCTGGTCTCAGGGCGAGGTGAGCTGCACCTGGCCATCCTGATCGAAACCATGCGCCGTGAAGGCTATGAATTCCAGGTATCTCGCCCGGAAGTCATCCTGCGTGAAGGACTGGGTGGCGAAATCCTGGAGCCTTTCGAAGAGGTGTTTATTGAAACCAGCCAGGAAACCGTGGGGGTAGTGGTGGAGATGCTGGGTGGCCGGCGAGGCCAGATGCTGGATATGCAGGACACCCTGGAGAATACCGTGCGGTTGAAATACCTGGTGCCCACACGCGGGCTGCTGGGTTTCAGGTACCAGTTCCTGACGGCTACACGTGGGGCTGGCACCCTGCACACGATTTTTTACGACTATCTACCCATGGTGGGCGCGATGGCCGGGCGCGAAGCGGGCTCGATCATAGCCTGGGAGCCAGGCGAGACAACCACCTATGGACTAAAGAATGCTGAAGAACGCGGCATTTTGTTTTATGGCCCAGGTGTGCCGGTGTATGAGGGTATGGTGGTAGGTGAGCACCAAAGGCCAGGCGACCTGACGATTAATGTGTGTAAGAAAAAGCATATGACCAATGTTCGGGCAGCCCGGGGTGAGATGGAGATCCGCCTGACACCCCCGCGCCAGATGAGCCTGGATGAGGCGATCGAGTACCTGGCAGACGACGAGCTGCTGGAAGTCACCCCCGAGAACTACCGCATCCGTAAACGCGTGCTCGATTCACACGAACGTGGCCGCCAGACCAAGCTGGCCAAGCTAGAGAGCATCGAGTAAGTTAGATAAAAAAATGACCATCTGAAAAGATGGCCATTTTCTTTTATATTGGAACTAGATTTTCAGGCGATATACCCGGTAACGCTTGTACAGCTTCGCGCCGGCCCGGGTGGCCAGGGCGGGGGTATATGGATTGTCATCGGAAGTGAGGGATAAATCGAACCATTGGTAGCCCTTGGGAGCGGCGCGCCTGACCATCTCGTCGAAAAGCAACACTGACACACCCGTATCCCAATATTCTGGAAGGACCAAAACGCTCTTGATGGCCAGGCACTTCGGTTTGCGACGCATGTATGGCAAAATCCGCAAGTAATCCCATGGGTAACGCAACCCGTTGGCATGGATTAGAACTTCGTTCATGTTTGGGATCCCAGGAAACCAGCCTACCGCCTGGCCCTCAACCTCGGCAAAGAGTACAAGCTCAGGATCGACGACCTGACGGAAAGGTGCGAGGGAAGCACGTAGCTCTTCGATTTGCCAAGGCCGGTAATCTGGGATATGCTTCAAAGAATTGTTGAGAAGGTATTGGATACGGTCGACTTCTTCTTCCCAATGAGCAAGATCGGCTCCCCGGACCTTGATCCAATCGTGTTTCCTTAACCGTTCTGCGAGGCGTGACAGGTGGTCAATCTCAGTTGCTGCCATGCCATAGGTTATCTCATAGGCCAGGTTATCGCCGCGAGCAGGACCGAAACCGTAATCCTCGAAGAAAGCCTGGTAATAGGCAGGTGTGTGACCACATAGAATTGCCGGGGGGCGGTCACGGCCTTCGATCAACACCCCGTAGCCATCTTCATAATCCAGGTTGAAGGGACCATACAGGGTCTCCAGACTGTGTGCGACAGCCCACTGTTTGGCATGCTTGAACATCTCCCAGGCGACTTCCCGGTCATCGATACACTCGAAGAATCCGATCAAACAATCTTTCCTGTGGCGGGCAGCATTGGTCTCCTGATCTTCGGCACAGCAGATCGTGCCAGCCAGTTTGCCATCTTTGAAAGCCATGAAAAATTCGGCAATGCCACGCTTGAAAAAGACACCTTTCGCTGGATCGATCACCTTTACCCGGTCTGCGATCAAAGGTGGAACCCACAGTGGATCATGCCGGTAGATCTGCCAGGGGAAGGTGGCGAACTTTTTGCGTAGGGCGGGGGTTTGGACCGGGAAGATTAGGATCGAGCTCATGCTTCCTCTTCCAGCTTTATAGCTGCAGCCCTGCGCTCTTCAAGCTCTCGGGCGATTTTTGTATAGTTTTCGCGACCGAGTGGGTAAAGGATCGCAAACAGGATGCCGATCGTGAGTAGGACAGCCGGCAATGGCCCGACCAGGAAACGGATGCCGTTGACCGCACTGGCTGGCTGCGCAGTGCTATTAGGTATGTAGCCGGTGACATCTAGCATCAACAAGGCCAGGGGAATTGCGACGGAGGAGGCGATCTTCTGGGAAAGCGAGATCAGGCTGTAAAATGTGCCTTCATAGCGCTTTCCCGTGTCCAGCTCGCCGTATTCGATCGCATCGGGGATCATCGACCAGGGGATGACATGGGCAGCGGATACCCCAATGCCAGCCAGCACGCACAAGCCGAGGATGACACTTAATGGCGTGAGGGGTGTCAAGGTGATGAGGACCAGAAGCACGCCCGCGAAGAACAACATACCGATAATATACGCAAGGCGCTTATTCAATTTGCGTGAAGTCCAGGTCCAGAGCGGTAAGGCGATGATGCCAACCACGAAAATGGTCCCCATGATCAAGTCACTGTTCGTCTCCTGAGCCACACCGTGCTTGATGAAGTACAGCATGATGGTTTGGAGGATGTCGATCGCAAGCCAGGTGAACAGAAAGATGACGGCGCTGAAGATGAATGGTCGATTTTTAAAGGAGGCTTTCAAGGCATCGATTAACCTGGGCTGCTCCTGGCGCATGAATTCAGGGCGCTCACGCGTGCCGAAGAACACGAAGAACAGCGGAATGGTCGACAGGATGGCAAAGGTCAAGCCCATGACCAGGACATTTTGCTCATTTTCGGGTGAGAAACCTCCGATGATAGCCAGCGGAATGGTGAATGCCAGCAGGCTGCCTGCGATGGAGAAGAACGCGCGGACCGAAGTGATCGATGTACGCTCGTCGTAGTCAGAGGTGAGCTCAGGCGTCAGGGCGAAGTAAGGCATGTAGATCATGGTGGCAGCCGCTTCATAAAATACGAACACGAGTGCATAATAAGCGGCCAGGGCAGCATCACTTTGAAAAGGCGGTACCCACCACATCATGGTGAAGGCAATGGCAAAAGGGATGGCCCCAAAGAGCAGGTATGGGCGCCTGCGACCCCAGCGTGTGCGCGTGTGGTCGGTGATATAGCCGAATAGCGGGTCATTGATCCAATCCCATAGCTTGCCCACGGCGATGGCGATCCCTGCGACAGCGGGGCGCACACCCACTACATCGGTCAGGAATATTGCAAAGTAGGCAGCTACAATGGTGCTGGTCAGGCTAAAGCCCAGGTCACCTGAGCCGTACATCCACTTACGCCAGGCTGGCAGTTTATCGGTCATCGTATTGTTCGATCGTAAAGAAAATTCATCATTGAACTGTACCGGTGAAGCTTGAGTGGCAGATAAGCGACCAGACTTGCCCTGGTATGGGAAGTTTTATGCATCAGGATAGCTCTTGCCTGATTACTTAACACCCGCTGAATATAAAGTTTCTCAATGAGGCCCGTTATTGAATAATCATTATACCCGCATGCTATAATCACGGCATGATTCTGGTCACGGGAGGAACTGGATTTATCGGCAAAGCGCTTGTAAGGCACCTGACGGAAGCTGGGTACCCAGTGCGTTTGCTCATCCGCCCATCCAAGCAATCACCCGACCTGCCGCGCGGGGTGCCTGTGGAGGTAGCGGTGAGCAAATTGACCGATACGCGCAGCCTGCGGTCAGCCATGATGGATGTGGAAATCGTCTATCACCTGGCTGGGGCGGAGTGGTTCGGTGCGCATGCCAGCCTGATGGAGGCTGACATCCAAGGCACGCAGGCGATCAGCCAGGTAGCGCTCGAAGCAGGGGTGAAGCGCTTCCTTTTTGTCAGCCACCTGGGTGCAGACAGGGCCTCGGCTTACCCGGTGTTAAAAGCGAAAGCGATCGCAGAAGAGAGTATCCGGCGCAGCGGTGTGAACCACACCATCCTGCGCTCAGCACTGGTTTATGGCTTAAACGACCACTTTACCAGCGGATTGGCACGCCTGTTGAACGCCTTACCGTATTTCTTCTTCGTCCCAGAAGAAGGAAACACCCTGCTGCAGCCGATTTGGGTGGAAGACCTGGTGACCAGCCTGGTGTGGGCGCTTGACAATGAGCTGACCATCAACCAAACTTTTTCGGTGGGCGGCCCGGAGTACCTGACTTTCAACCACATCGTGGAGCAGGTCATGGAGATCGTCGACGTGCAGCGCAGGATCGTGCACATGTTCCCACCCTACCTGCGGGCGATGACTGTGCTGTTCGAATCGATGTTCCCCGGATTGCCTGTGTCGGTTTACTGGCTGGATTACCTGGCTACGAACCGGACATGTAACCTGGATAGCCTGTCCAGGGTCTTCAACATCCTTCCGGCCCGATTTGACCACACGCTTGATCATCTCAAATTCACTAACTGGCGGGTCTCGTTATTCAGCAGGCTGTTCCGCAGGCGCAGGCACTAGGGAAGAATGAAAGCTCACTTCACGATAAAAGTCATTGAAGGAATGGACGAGATGCACCGGGTGGAAGAGGTGCAACGCCAGGTATGGCATGAACCCGAGGTAGACATCGTGCCAGCGCACCTGATGAACTCTGCGGTGCACAACGGGGGAGTATTACTAGGCGCATACATCGATGAGGACCTGGTTGGTTTCGTATTCGGTTTTCCAGGTTATTACAGCACCCCCGATGGGCCAAGGTTGAAGCACTATTCAAGTATGCTGGGTGTACGCAGTGAGCTCCACGGGCAGGGGATCGGTTTTGCCCTCAAACGCGCCCAATGGCAGATGGTCAGGCACCAGGGAATCGACCGAATTACCTGGACCTATGATCCCTTGTTGAGCCGGAATGCCTGGCTGAACATCACCCGGCTGGGGGCAGTATGCAACACGTACCACCGGAACTTCTATGGGGACATGAAAGATGTCCTGAACCGAGGATTGGCAACGGACCGCTTTGACGTGGATTGGTGGGTTAACTCGCAGCGGGTCAACCGGCGGCTCAGCCGGCGCCGCCGGAATGACCTGACCCTGACACACTTCCTGGCGGGTGGCTCTTTGATGGTGAACCAGGCACACATGGATGGGCGCGGGTTGGCACACCCTCCGACTGAATTTACCCTGGCCAATTTGAGAGAACAAGCCATATTGCTGGTGGAGATCCCGGCAGATTTCCAGGCATTGAAGGCGGCTGACCTAGAGCTGGCATTGGAGTGGAGGCTGCACACACGAACAGTATTTGAGGAGCTGTTCAAAATCGGATACCTGGTGACCGATTTCGTCCAGTCGACTGGCGAGCCAAAACGCAGTTACTATGTATTGGTCCATGGAGAGAGCACGCTATGAAAATCACACAGATCACACTTCACCACCTGCGCATGCCATTAAAAAGCGCCTTTGAGACCTCCTTTGGACGCATCCACACGCGGGATTGCGTGCTGATCGAAGCCCGGGCGGATGGCTTGACCGGATATGGCGAATGCCCGGCGGACCTTGACCCAGGCTACTCATACGAAACAGTCGGCACTGCCTGGCATATCCTGAAAGAGTTTTTGATACCGGCTGTACTTGGCAAGCAGCTCGGCAAGGCGGAGGATCTGCAGCAAGCGATGAGCTTTGTGCGCGGACACCTGATGGCCAAAGCAGGGCTGGAGATGGCGCTGTGGGACTTACTCGGCAAGGCTGGAGGCGTGCCGCTGGTAAGCATGCTGGGCGGCGAGCGCCAGAAAGTCGAAGTTGGTGTGTCCGTCGGACTACAGGCATCCCCCCAGCAGCTGGTCAAGACGGTGGAGGGCTACCTCGAGGCAGGCTACCAGCGGGTGAAGATCAAGATCAAACCTGGGCGAGATGTGGGGGATGCGCGTGCGGTGCGGCAGGCATTCCCGAACCTGCGGATGCAGGTGGATGCCAACTCGGCCTACAGCTTGGAAAGTGCGGAAGCTCTGCTGCCCCTGGATGAGCTAGGCTTGTTGTTGATCGAGCAGCCATTAGCGGAAGACGACCTGTGGGACCATCACTGGCTACAGGAAAAATTCAACACGCCCATCTGCCTGGATGAGAGCATCACCTCGCCACGCCTAGCCAGGCAAGCCCTGGAGATGAAGGCCTGCCGGGTGATCAACATCAAGGCTGGCCGGGTGGGCGGTCTGAGCCAGGCGGTGGAAATCCACAACCTGTGCCGGGCACAGAGCATCCCGGTGTGGTGCGGCGGGATGCTTGAGACGGGGGTAGGCCGGGCGTCCAACCTGGCCCTGGCCAGTTTACCCGGGTTCAGCCTGCCTGGGGATATCTCTGCCACTGACCGTTATTATGACGAAGACATCACCCAAGAGCGATTCACATTAAATCGAAGACAGCACGATTGACGTCCCGAGTGCACCGGGGCTGGGGGTGACGATTAACCCGGCGGCTCTCGAGCGGGCGAGCCTGGCACAGATCCGCTTGCCATAGAGGACGACTAATTTCGTTACCCCGCTTTGGGCGGGGTTTTTTGTTTAAGGAAATTAAGTGCTAAAAAAGTTGCATTATTTTTAACTTTATTCTATACTTTTTTATATATGAAGGAGGCTGGCGATGCGGACGTATGATATTACCCTCACGATCACTCCTCAATCGATTGTCTGGCCGGGAGACGCGCCGGTCAGTATAAAACGCACCAGCAGTATTGCATCGGGGGATAATGCGAACGTATCAGAGGTCAGCATGAGCTGTCATACCGGTACGCATGTTGACGCGCCGGACCATTTTCTGAACAATGGCGTGACCGTGGAAAACCTGTCGCTCGACCTGCTGGTTGGACGGGCATACGTTTTACACTTGCCCGAGGTCGAGCTGATCACGGCCTCGATCCTGATGGACGCCGAGATTCCGCCACGCACCCGGCGCCTGCTGTTCAAGACCCGGAATTCAGACCTGTGGTTCAACGGGAATACGAAATTCAATGCGGAATACGTTGGCTTGAGCGTGGATGCGGCTGAGCTGCTGGTGGACCGCAACGTTCGGCTGGTGGGGATCGATTACCTGTCTATCGCACCATATAAATTGGGAACGCCCGTCCATAAGATCCTGTTGGATGCGGGGGTGGTGGTGATCGAGGGGTTGGACCTTTCGAAGGTTTCGCAGGGGAGATACACCCTGCATTGCCTGCCACTCAAGCTGGGAGGTGCGGATGGGGCACCAGCGAGGTGCGTATTAGTGGGTGTATAAAGTTCTTTACAACAAAGGGCACAAAGGATAAATCGCTTAAAATACAGACCAAAGAAAAAGGGCCAGAGGAACCGCACATAAACCGTGCAGGCAGGATGCAGGTTCACTGAAGGAAAATCGCTATAAAAAAGGCACAACAAAATGAGACACCCCAACGGGGTGTTTTTGTTATCAAAGATATTGATTTCGGAAATGAATGGGCTTATGATCGATGTATTGAAGGTAGTCAATATTCTTAGTTGGTGGTATTCCATTTAGAAGTAGAGACGCCCCAGTGGCGGGTAGTGACGCCATAGTGGAATGTAGAGACGCCCCACTGGGGCGTCTCTACGGCACGACCTTGAATTTCGAGGAAAATTGGAATATAGTAAGCTAGTGGGATTGGGTATTGGATGAAGATCCAGATTGGGTGCGCAGAGACACCGCAGTGGAGGGTAGAGACGTCGCAGTGGAGTGTAAAGACACCCCAGTAGAAGGCAGAGACGCTGCAGTGGAGTGTAAAGACGCTGCAGTGGAGTGTAAAGACGCCGCAATGGAGTGTTGAGACGCCCAAGTGTAGAGACGCCATAAGGGAGTGTAGAGACGCCTTAGTTGAGCGTAGAGACGCCCCATTGGGGCGTCTCTACAGCACGACCTTGAATTTTGAGGAACATTGGAATATAGTAAGGTAGTGGGATAGGGTGTTGGATGAAGATCCAGAGAATTTTGGTGTTTTTTATTGGCATAGGATGCTTGCTGAGCTTGGCAGGCTGCCAGGGAAATGCACCCGCGCCTGAGGCAAACGGAGGAAATGGTATGGCGATCACTGTCACTAGTAGCGCATTTTCAGAGGGCGGTAAGATCCCCCGCCTGTATACATGCGACGACCAAAATGTGTCACCACCGCTGGCATGGACGGGTGTCCCCAGCGATACAGCCAGCCTGGCACTGATCGTGGACGACCCCGATGCACCAGCAGGCACATGGGTGCACTGGGTACTGTACAACATGCCCGGTGACCTGGCAGGGTTGGAGCAGGGTAAGAATGGGGGCGGGATCGACGGGCTGAATGATTTCAGAAAAACAGGTTATGGTGGACCATGCCCACCGCGCGGCTCAAACCACAGGTATTTCTTCAAGCTGTATGCACTGGACACGCGCCTTGACCTGAAAGTGGGGGCTACCAAAGCTCAGCTGGAGGCTGCCATGCAGGGGCATATCCTGGCACAGGGCCAGCTGATGGGCCGCTACGGCAGGTGAACCGCGAAGGCCGCAAACCCAACTTTAATCATACGCTTTGAGAAATAGAGCAGAACCCGAGCGGATCACCCCCTGCTTCGGATCTTGATCGGTTGACAGCCTAGATATCGGTATAGAGGCCGATACCGGGGGCGATAACTGAAGCTCCACCATCAATGGCGATCACCTGGCCGCGGATCATGCTGGCCTGGGGCGAGCACAGAAAAGCCACCAGGTTAGCGATATCCAGGGGGGTGACCAGGCGCCCGGCGGGGGTGATGGCCGCGGTCTTCTCGGCCAGGCGCACATCGCTGCGCACCATCTCGAAATGCTGCAATGCCTCGGTGAGGACCATCCCGGGCGAGATGGCATTGACCACGACATTCTTGGGGGAGAGCTCGACAGCCAGGTAACGGGTAATAGCTTCGATGGCGGCCTTGCTGGCGCCAACCAGCACATATTCAGGCAGCACGCGGCTGGCACCCGGGCTGGAGATGGCAACAATGGCACCTCCGCCGCGCTTTTCCATGAGAGGCACAGACCGCTGAGCAGCAAAAAGATAGGAGCGGGCATTGATGTTCATGGTCCAATCCCAACCGCGAGGCTTTTGCTGCAAGGCGGGACGGTTATAACCAGAGGCGGCGTTGTGGATGAAATAATCTAAACCACCAAACTCCTGATCCACTTGCTCGAATAACTGGGCAACCTGGTCAAGCTCACCCATGTTAGCCTTCACCAATAAGGCTTTCCGGCCAAGCTGGCGGATCTGGTCAGCGGTTTCTTCAGCTGGCTGCCGATTGCGGAAGAAATTTACCACCACATCTGCCCCCAGGGAGGCGAGGTGGATGGCGATGGCAGCCCCGATCCCGCGCCCCGAACCGCTGACCAGGGCGACTTTATCGGCGAACATAACCATCCCCAGGCTTGAGGTGGCGGTAATGGGAACGCAGCTCGATCACGCGCAAAGCCGCTTCAAACTTCACATTTGCATCCATCTTGCTTTCCCCCTGGCGGCGTTCTTCGAAGTAAATGGGAATCTCCTTGATGTGCATACCTAATTTCTCAGCCAGGTAGCACATCTCTACCTGGAAGATATACCCGGTCGAGCGGATACGATCCAGGCCGATACGTTCCAGGGCACCAGCCTGCCAACACTTGAATCCAGCGGTGGAATCCTTGGTCTTGGTGCGTAATATGAGGCGAACCCACACGGAATTCGCCCACCAGCTCAGCAGGCGGCGATACCAGGGCCAACTAACATCCAGCCGCCCACCTTTGGTATACCGGGAGCCTACCACCACGTCATAATCAGGGATGATGGACAACATCTGGGGCACAAACTCAGGGGGGTGCGAAAAATCAGCGTCCATATGGATCACGTAACGGTAGCCTTGCTGCAGAGCCCATTGAAAACCCTGGATATAAGCCGTGCCGAGTCCCAGTTTACCCTTGCGGTGCAACACGTGAAAACGCCCCGGATATTGCGTGACCAGCCGGTCGGCTACCTGGCCTGTGCCATCGGGTGAATCATCATCAACGTCGAGGATCTCCAGGTCGTAGATCTCCAGGTCGAACAGGGCTTTGCTGATCTCAGCGAGGTTTTCGGCTTCGTTATAGGTGGGGATGACGACCAGGGTTCCAGGCATAGGGATATTTTACAACCTTTTTGCCTGTTGCCAGTAAGCTTCCATCTCGTCGAGGGTCAGGTCGCTGACCGCCTTGCCCTGTTGGCGGGCTGACTTTTCGATGAAGGCAAAGCGCGTGCGGAAGCGCGTATTCGTCTCACGCAGGGCAGATTTCAGCATCGATCTCGTAGTGGCGGGCCAGGTTGACCACCGAGAAGAGCAGGTCACCCAGCTCATCGGATTGAGAAGCCAGGTCACCGGCTGCCAGCAGCTCGTGGCATTCCTCGCTGATCTTTTCCACCACACCAAGCGCATCCGGCCAATCGAATCCGACCCGGGCGGCACGCTGCTGGATCTCTTCGGCTTGAGCCAGGGCGGGCAGGGCGAGCTCGACGCCATCCAGTAAACCCTTCTGGCTGGAGCCGTTTTCAAGCTCAGCTTCAGCCCGTTCGGCAGCCTTGAGCTTTTCCCAATTCTGGAGCACATTTTCGACGCCTTGCACCTGCCAATCACCGAAGACGTGTGGATGGCGGCGGATGATCTTATCGTAGATACCCTGGATGACCTGTGAGATGTTAAATTCACCATACTCGCTGGCGATCTGGGCATGCAGGGTGATCTGCAGCAGCAGGTCGCCGAATTCCTCGCGGATGTGAAGGGGGTCATCGGCATCCAGGGCAGCCAGGGCTTCGTAGGTTTCTTCGAGCAGGTTGGTACGCAAGGTCTGGTGGTCCTGCTCCCGGTCCCATGGGCAGCCATCTGGGGCACGCAGGTGGGCAATGATCTCCTGGAAGGCTTCAAATGAGGTACCCTTCGGTAGGGGAGGCAGGTAGAGTGATGTCAGCAGGCTGATCGATCTGCTCTGGTCAATGGCGTGCAGCGGGAGGTCTTCCACCAGTTCCTGGGCTGTCCCGGCAGCGTGGACCAACCTGACGGGGTGCTCATCCGGATAAGTCTCCATGAGGGTCAGCTTAACGTCATTTGCCACTTCGCGTGAGTAGATCTGGGCGATCAGGGCTGGGGCATCAGGCGGGAAGGGCGGGACATGGGCAGTGGCCAGCTCGAGGGCGTCGAGGATGGCCAGGTGTGGCAGCGGATCAACGCCAAGGGCGGTGAGGGTGGGCTCGATGAAACTAAGCCCTGCAATGACCTGGACAGTCAGGCCTGCCAGTTGGGCACGGCGGGCGATCTCAGGGCAGGTGGCTTCGGCGACGAATGGATGGCCGGGAACTGCATAGATGACCCCGCCGGGCTGCTGGCCAAGCTCCAAGACCTGCTCAATGATATGCGCATAGACATCATCGAACGAAGGCAGGCTGTCATATAGATCATCAAAGGAGTGCACCGTAAGGGTTTTGGGAAACCCAGCCACCGTGGGGTGATGAATCGTGCGCAGATAGATTACGGATGTATTTTCAAGGACCTGCCAGGCCTGTCGGGTGAGCAGGGCAGGGTCGCCTGGGCCGAGTCCGAGTAATGTGATCATTGCCATAGGACCTCGAGTGATATTGGTCATTTAAATGGTAAATGCGTAAAACGGAAGCCAATCAGCCACGTTTTTACGCATTACCGGGGATAACAAAGGTTTAACGCTTGGTGTAGGTAGGTGCCTTGCGTGCGCGCTTGAGGCCGGGTTTCTTGCGCTCTTTGACACGCGCATCGCGGGTTAGAAAACCACCTTTGCGCAGGGTCGTGCGGGCATCTGGCTTCATGATCAGCAGGGCACGTGCCAGACCCATCATGACGGCGTCTGTCTGACCGGTGGTGCCACCACCATTGACCACGGCGGTGATATCCAGGGTGTTGCGGGCTTCACCGACGGCCTGCAGGGGGGCGATGATGGTTTCAACATCACCGGTGCGGCCGAAATATTCTTCCAGAGTCTTCTGATTGACAGTGAAAACGCCTGTACCACTGGCTACACGGACACGGGCGGTGCTTTCCTTGCGACGACCAATTCCTTCATAATACTGAGCTGTCATACTCACTCCTTTTAACTATTACCTTACACCAGCGGCTTGGGATTCTGGGAGGCATGCGGATGTTCAGGACCGGCATAGACCTTCATCTTCTTGATCACTGACCGGCCGAACTTGTTGTGCGGCAGCATTCCCCACACCGCGTTACGGATGACGCGATCAGGATGCCTGCTGAGCTGTGTGCGGAGATTCACGGATTTAATGCCGCTTGGATAGCCACTGTGATGGTAATACATCTTATCTTCCATCTTATTGCCGGTGACGATAATTTTCTCCGCATTGATCACCACGACAAAATCACCTGTCTCAACGCCTGGCGTAAAGTTAGGTTTATTCTTGCCAAGCAGCAGGGTGGCGATCTGGGTAGCCAGACGCCCGAGGTACTGATCCTTGGCGTCGACCAGGATCCACTCGTTGGTTATTTCGTTCTTTTTTGGGACGTATGTTTTTTGCACGTCATCCTTCTCCAATATTTTAGCCAGGAGCTCTTGATGAACTACTTGGCACAGTCTGATTATTATTTATCCTCGCTCACGATAAGGCACTCCGGTTTGTAATGTACTTCCGCCAGGATCAGACCCTGGGCAGGGGCCAAGCCGTGTACCAGGTGCCCTTCAGAGCTTTGGGCTTGCCTGCCAGCGGACTCAGGCGTTGCACCGGTGTCCAAGGCTTGCTGCAGATGGCTGAGCGGCAGCTTTCCCTGGGCGATGCGCACGAGCATGAAAACAATGCGCCTGACCATGTGGTACAGAAAAGCCTGGGCTGCGATCTCAAAAACAAGGTATGGTGCTTCTACCTTCCAGCTCGAGGCATGGACCACACGAACTGTACTGCTTCCAGCTTGGGGCGGGGTGCCGAAAGCGCCAAAATCGTGGGTACCGATGATCAGCTGAGCGGCCTGGTTCAGCGGCTCAATTTCAACCGCTGGCCATACCCGCCAGGCGTAAGGCTCGAGCAGCGGCTGGCGTACCGACTGGCAGTAGATGCGGTAATCATAGCACCGCCAGCTGGCATCATAGCGGGGGTGGAAAGCCGGGTTGACCAGATGCACTTCCCTGGCGACCACATCGGGCGGCAGGTAGGCATTCAAGGCGGTCTGCAGATCATGGAGACCATGATCCCAGTCTAGGTCGAATGCGATCACCTGGCCGGTGGCATGTACACCCGTATCGGTGCGCCCGGCGGCCAGGATGGTTCTTCCCTGCCAGTTCAGCCTGCGCAGGGTTTCTTCCACCACCGCCTGCACGCTGGTAGCGTGCGCCTGCCGCTGAAAGCCCTTGTAATGAGAGCCGTCATATGCGAGGATAACTTGGTAACGTTCCATGGATGGCTGACAGTTACCTGTCGTGTGGAGGCTGTTTCACCAACCTCACTGCCATAGACTTCAATCTTATTCTTCGATAAACTCGATCAGCACCATCTCTGCATTATCACCCAAGCGGGGACCCAGCTTTTGAATGCGGGTATATCCGCCCTGGCGATCGGCATAACGGGGTGCAATATCGTCAAAGAGTTTGATTACTGCTTGAGGATTGCTCAGGCGGGCAGCAGCCAGACGGCGGGCATGTACCATCTTGTCATCGCCTTCCTTGATCCCATGCTTTGCCAGGGTGACCAGGCGTTCTGCCTGACCACGTATGGCCAGGGCCTTGGTCTGGGTGGTTTCAATCCTCTCGTGCTCGATCAATTGTGCAATCATGACGCGGCGTAGTGCAGTCCGTACGTCCTTCTTGCGGCCTAGTTTTTTTCCTGCTACTTGGTGTCGCATAACAAATTACTCCGCTTCGTCTTCATGTTGATCTCGGAGATAGCCCTTCTCACGCATCTTCAGGCGCAATTCATCAAGGCTTTTCTCACCAAAGTTCCGGATAGACATGACCGCTTCTTCACCCTTATCAAGCAGCTCAAGGACCTCACCCACGGTGGTGATCCCAGTGCGCTTGAGAGAGTTGAAAACCCGCACCGAGAGGTCGAGGTTCTCGATGGGAGTCTCGATCATCTCACTGGTGAGATGGTCTTCTTCGCTAGCTTCTTCAGTTAGGGAAGCCAGGGTTTCCTCGCTGATGCCTGCCAGATGGCGCAGGTGATCGATGAGGATCTTGGCCGAAGTGCTCAAGGCATGTTCCGGAGTGAAGGTGCCGTCTGTCCAGATCTCTAAAATCAATTTATCGTAATTGGTGCTTTGCCCAACACGGGCAGAGCTGACTTCCCAGTTCACCCGCCGGATGGGGCTATAGATGGCATCCACCGGTAGCTCTCCAATGGGCAGGCGGCCCGTGCGATCGTCGGCAGGGGAGTAGCCCCGGCCGCGTTCGACGGTCAGATCAATTTCCAGGTTGGCTTTCGGGTCATCCACCGTGAACAGGTACAGCTCAGGGTTGACGATCTCGACATCCGGATTCGGCGAGATATCTGCTGCGGTCACCGTACCATCGCCCTGGACAGCCAGGTGGAGATGGGCGGCATCCACATCCAGCAAACGCATGCGCATCTGCTTGATCTGCAGCATCACACGGATCACATCCTCACGGACACCCGGGATCTCGCTAAATTCATGCTGGACATCCGCAATGCGGATGGATGTCACAGCCACGCCGTCCAAGGAGGACAGTAAGACACGCCGCAGGGCGTTGCCCAGGGTGATGCCGTAGCCATGTTCCAATGGGCTGATAACGAACTTGCCGTAGTTGCGAGCTTCAGCTTCACGCTCGATCTTCGGCGTTACCATGTTACTTAGTCCTAACACAGTTCACCTCTTCCCCCGCGCCCGGGATTATCTTGAGTAATACTCAACGATGAGTTGCTCGCCAAGGTTGGCATCGATTTCCGAACGCTCCGGCATGCGAACCACAGAACCAGACAGATCTTTAAGATCACGGCTGAGCCAGTTTGGCACATTGCGTTCTTCAGCCAGGTCTGGCAGCTCTTTAAAGTAAGTTCTCCTGCGTGAGCTGGGGCGAACGGAAACAACATCACCGATAGCAACGGTCATGGACGGGACATCGGTACGGCGACCGTTGACGATGAAATGTCCATGGGTGACCAGGAGACGGGCTTTGGCGCGACTATCTGCGTATCCGAGGCGGTAAACAACATTATCCAGCCGGCTCTCAAGGATCTGCAGCATGGTCAGACCGGTCAAGCCACGTCGTTTTAGGGCCGCAGCGTGGTAACGACGGAACTGGCGTTCCAAAACACCGTACACACGGCGGGCTTTTTGCTTGGCACGCAGCTGGCGTGCATAATCTGATTCTCGCTTACGGCGAAATTGGGCGCTCTTGCCGTGCAGACCGGGTGGATATCCACGCCGCTCGAAAGCACACTTAGCTGTGTAGCACCGGGCACCCTTGAGGAACAGTTTTTCACCTTCTCGCCGGCACAATTTACATACTGGCCCACGATACTTTGCCATAAATTCTTACCTCTTCCTTATATTAATTCTGATTACACACGGCGCTTTTTCGGAGGCCGGCATCCGTTGTGTGGTACAGGGGTCACATCCGTGATCGAAGTAACCTTCATGCCTGAAGTCTGCACGGCACGAATGGCGTTTTCACGACCAGGGCCAGGACCTTTGACATAGATCTCTACTTCCTGCATGCCCAACGATTGAGCGTTCTTCATGGCCACTTCAGCAGCAACACGGGCAGCATAGGGTGTGCTCTTGCGCGAACCCTTGAAGCCCGAGGCACCTGCAGAAGCGCTGGTAACGGCATTACCGGAAGAGTCGGTGATGGTGACGATGGTATTGTTGAAAGTCGCCAGAATGTGCACCTGTCCGGCTGACAGGAGACGCTTGGTCTTGCGGGTTGATTTTCGGCGTCCAGTTGATTGTGTTTGAGCCATAGTACCTCGCTAATACCTGATTATTTCTTAGTTGCGCCACGCCGTCTACCGCGCCCGGCAACGGTCTTCTTAATACCCTTGCGTGTGCGTGAGTTGGTGCGTGTGCGCTGGCCGCGAACCGGCAGGTTACGCCGGTGGCGAAGGCCACGGTAACTACCAATCTCGATCAAGCGTTTGATATTCATTTGAAGGCCCCGGCGCAGGTCACCTTCAACCTTGTAATTCTGGCCGATATAATCGCGCAGCAAGCCAACTTCTGCATCGGTCAGGTCTTTGACACGGGTATCTGGATTCACACCAGTCGACTTGATGATATCGTGCGCCCGGGAATCCCCGATGCCAAAGATATAGGTCAAGCCAATTTCAACCCTTTTATTACGTGGTAGATCAACACCTTCGATTCTTGCCATAAGTCCTATCCTTGTCGTTGCTTATGTTTGGGATTCTCGCAAATGATATACAGACGACCTTTGCGTTTAACGACCTTGCATTTTGAGCAACGTTTTCTAATTGACGAAGAAACTTTCATAAATAGTACTCCTAACGATTGCCGAGTATTTCCGTCTAGCCAAAGTCTTGATTATACCTGACCAAGCACTTATCGTCCAGTAGATATTTAGGGCAAGGTCAGGATGAGAGCCTCTCCGTCAGTAATTGCAACGGAGTGCTCCCAATGGGCAGTGAGCGAGCCATCGGCTGACACAACCGTCCACTGGTCAGCAAGGACCCTCGTTTGTGAAGTGCCAACCAGCACCATCGGTTCGAGAGCAATGGTCATGCCTGTGCGCAGCAGCTGACCCCGACCCGGTGTGCCATAATTGGGCACCTGCGGGCCTTCGTGCATCTGCCTGCCAACACCATGACCGGTATACTCACGGGTGATGTAGAAGCCAGACTTTTCCACAAACTCCTGGATGGCAGCTGAAACATCACCGACCCGGTTATTAGCCCGCATCTGGCGAATGCCTACATAAAGTGCTTGCTCGGTGACTTCGATCAGCCGTTGGGCCTTGGGAGAAATTTCGCCAACACCGACAGTGATGGCTGAATCTCCGACAAAACCCTCGAAGGTCGAACCGCAATCTATGGAGATGATATCGCCGGCTTGCAGCTTACGCTTGCCAGGTATGCCATGGACGAGCTGTTCATTGATGCTAGCACAGATCGACGCCGGGTAGGGGTAGGGGCCGGGGTATCCCTTGAAGGTAGGGACTGCCCCATGCTTCCTGATCACTTCCTCCGCGGCTGCATCCAGCTCTGCGGTGGTGACCCCTGGGCTGATCAACTGGCGAACAGCTTCCAAAGCCCGGGCATTGATGCGACCTGCTTCACGCAGCGCAGCGATTTCCTGGGGGCTTTTGATCACGATATTACGTTCCCAGCTCATTGCATTAACTACCTTGTAACACCAGGAGCAAGTTTTGGGTAACCTGCTCGATTGGTTGCGTACCATCTACTTCAACCAGCACACCGTGCTGTTGATAATAGTCAATTAATGGCTGAGTCTGTTCCGAATAGACACGAATGCGCCGTTTGACGGTCTCAGTCTTGTCATCTTCACGTTGGTACAGCTCAGAACCATCGATATCGCATACCCCCGCTTGTTTGGGGGGATTATACTTTTCGTGAAAAACATGCCCGGCCTGGCGGCAGGTCCAGCGACCAGCCAGACGCTCGATCAGGACTGCATCGGGCACACAGATGTAAGGTACATATTCGACCTGCCCGCCGATCTCTGACAGCATGGCTGCCAGGGCATCGGCCTGGAGCGGGTTGCGGGGAAATCCATCCAACAACGCGCCATCAGCACAGTCGGGCTGTGTCAGGCGGTACTTGATCATGGCAATGGTCACATCATCAGGGACAAGCTCACCCTTGTTAATGTACACAGCAGCCATTTTTCCCAGCTCGGTCTGGTTCTTCAGGTTTTCCCTGAAGATATCTCCGGATGAGATGTGGGGCAGGTTCAGCCTGGCTGAAATCGCTTCAGCTTGCGTACCTTTCCCCGCACCTGGGGGACCGAGCAGGACGATATAGCGGGACATGCTGCCTGCTTACCTTACCAACAACGAGTCGTCGTAACCGTGCAGCTTGAGGTCAGCATCGATGTTGAAGAACACATCGCGAACCACACCGACTACGATCAGCAAACCGGAGGATGAAGTCAGCAGCAAGCCAGTGTTCTTACCCCAGGGCACGACCAGGCCAACCAACCAGGGCAGGACTGCGATCACACCCAGGAACACCGCGCCTGGCAGGGTGATGCGGCGGAGCACACGCGTCAGGTACTTCTGGGTGGGAGCACCACGTGCAACACCTGGGATCTGCGCACCAACTTTCTTGAGGTTTTCTCCATAGTTTTGCTGTGCGAACAAGACATCGGTATAGAAGAAGGAGAAGAAAACCACCATGAAGAAGTACAGGATCCAATAAGCGTTGCCTGACCCACCGAACAGCTCCACGATTTTGTTGGAGAGATTAGCAATGGTGGTGTTCTTGGAGGCCGTGAAGAAACTGGCAATGATGGATGGGAAGGTCAGCAAGGACTGGGCGAAGATGATGGGGATCATGCCGGCCATATTGACCATCAGGGGCAAGGTACCCTTCACCGGCATGGACATCTTGGCGCCCATACGGCGCCCGGGGTACATGACCGGGATATTGCGGCGGCCTTGTTGGACCACTACGATGGCGAAGATGGTAACGAGACTCAGGATCACCATGAAGAACAACCCGATCCAGCGTGTGGTCTGATCAGCAAAGATACCCTGGATCGTGGCAGGGATACGGGCTACGATACCGGCAAAGATGATCAACGAGAGACCCTGGTTACGCAGACCAAACTCAGAGATCAACTCACCCAACCAGATCGCGAACATGGTACCGGCCGTCATACTGACGACGATGGTCAGTGATGGCAACAAATTGCTGAACCCGAAATCGGCGATCACGGGCGGCAGGTTGATGCGGACGGCCGAGTTGTTGAAAATATTTACCTGCCCGATGGCTTGCAATGCTGCCATGGGAACTGCCAGGTAGTAGGTCCAGCGCTCCTGCCATTTCTGGCCTTCGCGTGGGTCTTCTTGCATACGCTTCTGCCAGGAAGGAATAATGGGGGTGAGCAGCTGCAGGATAATTTGGGCGGTAATATACGGGTAAACACCCATGGCCAGGACCGAGAAGCGGGAAACAGTACCGCCAGACAACAAGTCCAGGATATTAATCAGGTTCCCTGCCGCGCCACCCGATGCGAGGATCGCAGACATCACATCCTTGTTGGCACCAGGTACAGGCACGTGGCAGGCAAAACGATAGATCGCCAATAGCAAGAGAGTGATTAACAGCTTCCTACGGATATCGTGTGCTGACCATAGATAACGCCAGGCAGACCGCTTCATCTCATTAAGCTCCTTATCATCAACCTTACGATTTAATGATCTCTACGCTACCACCAGCAGCTTCAACCTTTGCCTTTGCACCGGCAGTGATGCGGTGAACATTGAATTTCAAAGCCGCCTTGATCTCACCACGGCCCATGATGACAACCGGATTGGCAGGGTTGCGGAGAAGCTGAGCTTCAGCAAGCGAGCCAGGGTTAATTTCACTTCCAGCTGGGAATTTCACCAGCTGATCCAGGTTGATTTCGTTATACTCAACTTGGTGAACGGGGGTGAACCCTTCACCACGTTTGAACGGCAAGCGGCGGTAAAAAGGCAGGTTACCGCCCTGGTTGTACAATCGTACAGGTTTCCCAGCGTGTGCGCCCTGACCCTTCGTGCCACGTCCGCCGGTTTTTCCACGGCGGCCAGAGGTGCCACGACCAACACGGATGCCTTTCTTCTTGGCTCCGTCTTGAGGTTTTAGTTCATGAAGTTTCATTTATGCTTCCTCCACCACGACCAGATGGGCGACCTTGTAGAGCATCCCCCGCAGGGTGGGGGAATCGACATGTTCCACGGTCTGGTGTAAACGCTTGAAACCTAAAGCCTTGACTGAGGCTTTATGTTCCTTGGAATAACCGATCGGGCTGTGGACCAATGTGACCCGGACAATCTTTTCCTTGTGGGCTTTCTTTTCAGACATTTTTCCTCCGATCCCAGAAGGGTGTCACATCCTTGATATCTTTACCACGGCGGGCTGCCTCGTCCTTGGGGGATTTGAGCGAATCCAGGGCCTGCATGGTGGCATATACCACATTCAGCAGATTGCTGCTGCGCAAGCTTTTAGTCAGGATATCATGGACACCTGCGGCTTCAAGGACGGCACGCACGCCGCCAGCCGCGATCACACCGGTTCCAGGAGAAGCCGGTTTTAGCAATACTTCAGCACCACTCACCCGCCCGGTCACTTCGTGCGGGATAGTCCGGCCGTAAAGCCAGACCTTGTGCATATTTCGGTGAGCCTTTTCAGAAGCTTTGCGCATCGCATCGGGGACGGTATTGGCTTTGCCGACGCCAATCCCAACGCTGCCATTATTATCGCCAACGACCACGGTGACCCGGAATGAGAAGCGACGTCCACCCTGGACGACTTTCGCCACGCGTCCGATCTCGATCACACGTTCGTCATATTCTTGTAGCTCGTATTCTGCAGTTGGATAGTCTGTCATGCTTTTCTCCATGTGCGAAGGGATTAGAACTTCAGGCCGCCTTCGCGCGCACCTTCTGCCAATGCTTTGACACGCCCGATATACTTATAGCCACCCCGATCGAATGCAACGGTCTGGATGCCCTTGTTGATGGCGCGTTCAGCCAATGTTTTACCGACCAGGCGTGCCTTTTCGGCTTGCTTCAGCCCCTTCACCTGCTCGCGAAGCGCTGGATCAATCGTAGAAGCAGACGCCAAGGTGTTCCCCGCTACATCATCGATGACCTGGGCATAGATGCCACTCAGGCTACGAAAGACACTCAAGCGCGGCCGTTCGGGGGTGCCGAAAACTGACTGGCGTACGCGTGTATGGCGGCGGTTGCGTGCTGCAGAACGTGTTTTTTGATTGCTTGCCATATTCTTATCCCTTACCAGATTTCCCAGCCTTGCGGCGGATCTTCTCATCCAAATATTTGATACCCTTGCCGAGGTATGGTTCAGGTGGGCGTTGTTTGCGTATGAAATCTGCCATCTGACCAACCTGTTGCTTATCCGGGCCTAAGACCTTGATCTGGCGTGTCTTGGCATCGGTCTCAAAGGTAATCCCAGCAGGAGGCTCAACAACGATGGGGTGGGAATAGCCCAGGTTCAGCACCAGGTTCACCCCCTGCACTTCAGCGCGATATCCCACGCCGTTGATCTCTAAAACCTTCTGAAAGCCAGTGCTGACACCCACAACCATATTGTTGATCAGGGCGCGCGTGGTGCCATGCAGGGCACGATGCGCACTGTCATCCGAAGGACGTTTGACATTGATGACACCATTATCCAGGGCGAAGGACACTTCCGTAGGGAATGTGTATTCAAGGTTGCCTTTGGGGCCTTTTACCTTGATGTTGTTGCCCTGAATGGTCACTTCCACTTGGGGAGGAACCGTTACAGGCAGACGACCTATTCTTGACATCCCGGCCTCCTTACCAAACCTTGCACAGGATCTCGCCGCCAACACCAAGCTGGCGAGCGCGCTGACCGGTCATGACACCTTTCGGCGTGGACAGGATGGCGACACCCATCCCGGAGAGCACGTAGGGGATCTCCTGCTTTCCAGCATAGACCCGGCCCCCGGGGCGGCTGATGCGCTCCAGACCTGTGATGACTGCACGGCGCTCACGGCGTTCACCCACGTATTTCAGGCGAATGCGCAAGACCTTTTGTGCAGGTCGCTTTGAATCATCGACAATTTCAAAACCACTAATGTAGCCTTCTTCCTTCAAGATCTGCGCAATGGCAGATTTCATCTTGGAATTCGGCAGTGCCACTGTGGAGTGTTCAGCCAACACCGCATTGCGAATGCGTGTGAGCATATCAGAGATTGGATCTGAAACAGACATGTTCTTTTCCTCCGCCCGTTACCAGGATGACTTTACAACGCCAGGGATTTTGCCTTCAAGGGCCTGCTCGCGAAAACAGATCCGACACATCCCAAACCGGCGGATATAACCACGCGGGCGTCCACAAAGTTTACAGCGATTACGCACACGGGTCGGATATTTCCGGCGCATTTCACGATATTTCATGCAAGTTTTCGCCATTAGTTTCCTTCCTTCCGAAACGGCATGCCTAGCATTTGAAGCAGCTGCCTGGATTCGTCGTCATTGCGGGCAGTGGTAACGATCGAGATTTCGAGCCCGCGTAACTTGTCGATCTTGTCGTACTCGATCTCTGGGAACACCAGCTGTTCACGTAACCCAAGAGTGTAATTACCGCGGCCATCGAAAGCATTGGGAGAAATCCCACGGAAATCACGCACACGGGGTAGGGCAACGTTCATCAGGCGGTCCAGGAACGACCACATCCGGTCACCGCGCAAGGTCACCTTTACACCGATCTGCCGGCCTTCGCGCAGCTTGAAGTTCGCAATGCTCTTCTTGGCTTTCGTGATGATCGGTTTTTGTCCGGTGATCAGCTGCAAGTCGGCGACAGCGGCTTCGAGCGCCTTGGCATTGTCTAAAGCTTCGCCCACACCGATATTCACCACAACCTTGGTGATGCGTGGGATCTGCATGACATTGTCTGTGCCGATCGCCATCTCGAGGGCAGGGGCGATTTCATTTTGGTATCGTTGTTTCATATAATGAGTCATCGTATTGCTCCACATGGGTGATTATTCAATCACCGCCCCACAATTCTTACAAATGCGCTGGCTCTCGTCATCTTCGCGTTGGATACCAACGCGCACCGGGTTATCACACTTGGGGCAAACCAACATGACATTGCCGATGGCAATGGGACCTTCGAATTCGATGATCCCGGGTTTGAGGGTACGGCCCTGGGATTGAACCTGCTTCTGGTGTTTCTTGCGTACATTGATGCCAGCGATGACCAATTTGCCTTCATCAGGAAGGACCTTGATCACCTTGCCGCGCCGGCCCTTATCGGCTTTACGGCCGCTGATCACTTCAACGGTATCGTCTTTATGAATTTTTACTCTCACAGCTTATACTCCTGCACCAACCCGTTAAAGGACCTCTGGTGCCAATGATACGATTCGCATAAATCCTTTTTCACGCAGCTCACGGGCCACAGGGCCGAAGATGCGGGTGCCTTTGGGGTTTTGCCCATCGGTGTCCAGGATGACAGCAGCATTATCGTCGAAGCGGATGTAGGATCCATCATCCCGGCGCCATTCCTTGGCGCAGCGCACAATGACAGCCTTGACGACTTCACTTTTCTTGACGCTGCCCTGGGGAGAGGCTTCCTGGATGGCTCCGACCACGATATCGCCCACACGGCCATAGCGGCGCCTGGATCCACCCATCACGTGGATGACGAGTAGAGAACGCCCACCAGTATTATCAGCAACCTTGACCACAGTTTCTTGTTGGATCATGGCTATGCCTCCGGGCTTTGTTCGCCACCACTGACAGAATGCCGCAGGATCTGTTCAACAACCCAGCACTTATTCTTGGAGATAGGGCGGCTTTCAACGATTTGAACTTGGTCTCCAACCTGGCAGCCAAGCTCATCATGAGCCATCACGCGCTTGCGGCTGTTGACCACTTTTTTATAGAGAGGGTGGCGGTAGGTTCGCGAAATTTCGACCACCACGGTCTTCTGCATGGCATTACTGGTGACAAACCCAATGATTTGTCGGCGATTATTCATGGTTCTCCTCGCTTTCAGGATTTCGCTGGCGCTCATTCAACACGGTTGCCAGGCGGGCAATGATGCGCCGGGTCTGGCGCAGGCGGGTGAAGTCCCTCAGCTCACCCGAGGTCAGCTGGAAGCGCAGCTTCATCAGCTCTTCACGGGTATCGTTGAGCCTGGCTTCGAGAGCCTCTATGGATAAATTTCGTACTTCGTGGATTTTCACTGTTCACCTCCGGCAACACGGTCGTGGCGACCGACAACTTTGGTCCTGATCGCCAGCTTGAACTGTGCCAGACGTAAAGCCTGACGGGCTTCATCTTCAGGAAGTCCACCGCCGACCTCAAACATGATGCGACCCGGTTTGACCACTGCGACCCAGTATTCAACGTTACCTTTACCTTTACCCATGCGGGTTTCGGCAGGTTTCTGGGTGTAGGGCTTGTCAGGGAAGATGCGGATCCACACCTTACCGCGCCGCTTCAGGGCGTGCATGATCGCACGACGGGCAGCTTCAATCTGTCGCGCGGTGACCCATCCGGGTTCGAGAGCCTGCAGGCCGAAGTCTCCAAAATGGACGTCAGCGCCGCGCAGCTCGGTGCCCTTCATGCGACCACGCATTTGCTTGCGATACTTAACTCTTTTAGGCATGAGCATGGTAAATACCCTCACTACTCACTTACGTAAACACCCTCGGTCGATTCAACCTGCTCTTCGACCGTTGGTAATAATTCACCACGATAAATCCAAACCTTGACACCGATACGACCGTAGGTGGTGAGTGCCTGGGTCTGGTGGTAATCAATGTCTGCGCGCAGGGTGGCGCGGGGTACGCGGCCTTCACGCATGTTCACGACACGAGCCATTTCGGCTCCACTCAGGCGGCCACCGACTTCGACACGGATACCTTCGGCGCCCTGGCGGATGGCCTGCTGGATGGCGCGCTTCATGGCCCGCTGGTAGCTGATGCGGCGTTCCAGCTGCTCGGCGATGTTGTGGGCAACCAGGTAGGCATCCAGATCAGGGCTCTTGATCTCCTTGATCTCCAGGTCGATCTTCTTGCCGACGATGGCTTCCAGGTGCTGGCGCAGGATCTTGACGCTTTCACCTTTACGGCCGATCAGGACACCGGGTTTAGCGGTATTGACAACAATCTTGACCTTGCCGGGAAACCGCTCGATCTCGATGCGGGATACACCAGCGCGGGAAGCTTCCTTGCGAACCAGGTTCCGCAGCTCGAAATCCTGGTGGAGCTGATCGACGTATTCCTTACCTTCGGCGTACCAGCGACCTTCCCAGGTTTTGTTGATCTTAAGGCGAAAGCCAATCGGATTTACTTTGCGACCCATAAAAGCTCCTACTTTCCTTCGCGCTCACGAAGGATGACGGTTAGATGAGATGAGCGGCGTAACCAGGGCATGAATCGCCCGCGTGGGCCAAACCGGCGCCACTTACGGGTGGGTGCTTCATCGGCATAGATCTTATATACAAACAGGTCATCACGGCTGACACCGAAGTTTTCTTCAGCATTGGCGACCGCCGAAGCCAGCAGCTTGGAAACAGGCCGGGCTGCATAATTCGGCATGAATTTCAAGATGGTCAGGGCCTGGACAACGTCCTTGCCGCGCACGGCATCCACCACGAGGCGGGCCTTCTGAGCGGAGACGCTGGTTTCCATGGCCTGGGCGCGAATATCATGAGAAGGCATGGATTATTCCCCTTTCTTAACTTTCTTCTCAGCAGTCACATGACCGCGGAAAGTGCGGGTAGGGGCAAATTCACCCAGGCGGTGCCCAACCATATTCTCAGTGATGTAGATGGGTACATGCCGGCGGCCGTCATGTACTGCCACGGTATGACCAACCATCTGGGGGAAGATGGTGCTGGCGCGACTCCAGGTGCGGATGACTTTTTTCTCGCCACGTTCGTTCATGGCTTCGATTTTCTTCAATAATTTCGGTGCCACAAAGGGCCCTTTTTTCAGAGATCGTCCCATTTTCTCGACTCCTGATTACGTTGGACTACCTGCGGCTCTTGCCGCGCCTGCGGATAATATATTGATCCGACAGTTTATTACGACGGGTCTTATAACCCCGGGTTGGCCGGCCCCAAGGGCTCTTCGGGCCTGGCATACCAGTGGGCTGGCGACCTTCACCACCACCATGCGGGTGGTCTCGCGGGCTCATGGCTGTGCCACGCACGGTTGGGCGGATGCCCATGTGGCGTTTGCGGCCAGCTTTACCGAGCTTGATATTGCTGTGATCCAGGTTGCCCACCTGGCCGACGGTGGCATAACAGGTCTGGCGGATCAGGCGAACTTCGCCGGAGGGCATGCGGATCTGGGCAAAATCACCTTCCTTGGCCAGCAGCTGCGCTGCTCCACCAGCCGAGCGGACGAGCTGCCCACCCCGGCCTTCCTTGAGCTCAAGGTTGTGAATTAATGTTCCGACGGGGATATTCGAGATCGGCAGGCAGTTACCCGGCCTGACTTCGGCGGTTGGACCAGCCATGACCGTGTCGCCGACCTTGAGATCGACAGGGGCGACAATATAGCGCTTCTCGCCATCGGTGTAGAACAACAATGCCAGGCGTGCGGTACGGTTGGGATCGTATTCGATCGCCGATACTTTGGCTGGAATGCCGTGTTTCTCGCGCTTAAAATCGACGATGCGGATATGCTGGCGATTGCCACCGCCACGATGGCGGACAGCCACACGACCAGTGGTATCGCGACCGGCATGCTTATGTTTGTCGATAATCAGCGAGCGCTCGGGTTTAGACTTGGTAATTTCTTCGAATGTGTATCCGGTCATTCCACGCAGGGAGGGAGTTACCGGCTTATATTTCTTTACGGCCATTACTTAACTCCTTCAAAGATATCAATGCTGTCACCGGTTGCCAATGTGACAATGGCTTTCTTGTAACCGCTGCGGCGAACCATCAAACGGCGGCTTTTCCACCGGCGGGTGCGCTTGGGCGCTACATTGATCAAATTTACCCGCACAACGTCCACATCGAAGAGGGTTTCAATGGCATCCTTGATCATCCCCTTGGTTGCATCGGTAGTGACTTCGAAGGTATACTGGTGCAGGTTCGCGTTCTGGAAGTTCGACTTCTCAGTGACAATTGGTCGGCGCAGGACATCGTAAATCGTGGTCATAATTGACTCCTGTCTACCCTAAGTGGGCCGAGATGACATCCAGCGACTGGACAGGCAGCACGATCTTGTCATAGCTAAGCAGGTCGCGGATGTTCAAATAACCAGCCAGCATGGTTTTCGTGTCCGCCAGGTTGCTGGCAGAGCGGATGATCGTTTGATAAGTCTCTGACTTCTCGGGGATGAGGATGACAGCGCTCTCGGTGCCGACAAGTTTTTCCATCACCTTAGCCATCAGTTTGGTTTTAGGTTCTTGCAGGGAAAGCTCTTCAACAACGACGATGGCTTTTTCGGACGCACGGACTGAAAGCGCTGAGCGCAGCGCTGCCAGGCGCATCTTGCGCGGCATGGGCAGAGAATAATCACGCGGTTTTGGGGTGTGGACTTTACCACCACCGACCCACTGGGCGGCGCGGGTTGATCCCTGGCGGGCACGACCTGTGCCTTTTTGCTTCCAGGGTTTCTTGCCGCCGCCGGATACTTCACCGCGGGTCTTGGTGCTGTGCGTGCCCAGGCGGGCATTGGCCATCTGGCGGACATACGCCTGGTGCATCAAATCTACATTGATCGGGGCTTCAAAAATCTGCGCCGGAAGCTCAACCGTGCGGACTTTTTCGCCTTCCATGTTTATGACATCGACTTCCATAATCTTTTTCTCCACAGAAAAGAGGACCAGAGCCACGAGCGGGCTACTGCTTCCGGGTTTCCTTGATTTCCACGATGCTGCCCCTGGCACCTGGTACTGCGCCATTGACACCGATCAAGTTGCGTTCCTTGTCAACCAGGACGACCTTGAGGTTTTGGGTAGTGATTCGGCGGTTGCCCATGTGGCCCGGGCCACGCGCACCCTTATAAACACGCCCGGGGGTCGTGGTGGAACCACGTGAACCAGGAGCGCGCTCACGGTCGGAGGTACCATGGGTTTTGTGATGGCCTTTGAAATGATAGCGCCTCACACCACCCTGGAAACCACGGCCTTTGCTGGTGCCAATAATGTCAACGGACTCACCCGTTGAGAAGACCTGGTCGACAATGATCTGATTACCTTCGGAGACTTCGGGGTTTTTGACTCGGAATTCACGCAAAAAGCGCAACGGGGGGAGCGTGTTGCGCTTGAGGTGCCCGAGCTCGCCACCGGTCAGGGTTTTCGGCCTGACCTCATAAAAACCAAGTTGGACAGCTGAGTAGCCATCTTTATCGGGTAAGCGAACCTGTGTAACGTAGCACGGCCCAGCTTCGATTAAAGTGACCGGAATAGCCCGGCCTTCTACGAAAATCTGGGTCATGCCAATTTTCTTTCCAATTAGCCCTTTTAACATCTCGGTTTTCTCCTATATTTCATATTTATTCGGGACTGTCAGCCTGGGCATGGCTGCATCATCCCTGACCGCAGTGCAGTCAACCGGCCTACCGTGGAGCATCGGGTTTGTGCGCTCGCGTGTAGTACCGTTCTTACACTGCCACCATCGTGCAGTGGATGTGATGGGGGGCCAATGACCCGCTCAATCGTTCACACCCACCCTAGAAGGCGTACTGCTATATTTTTATTTCAATGTCCACACCCGCCGGAAGGTTCAAGCGCATGAGCATGTCGATGGTCTTCGAATCTGGATCGAGGACATCGATCAAGCGGTTATGTGTGCGGATTTCAAAATGCTCGTGTGAATCTTTATCGATGAATGTCGAGCGCCGAATTGTAAACCTTTCTTTCTTAGTTGGCAAGGGTACAGGACCAACTACTCTGGCACCAGTACGCTCGGCGGTCTCAACGATGCGTTTTGCAGATTGATCCAAAACGCGGTGATCATAAGCCTTCAGACGAATACGGATTTTTTGCTTTGCCATGTTTTCTATTCCAATAATCTTTCTTTATGCGATGATCTTGGTGATCACACCAGCGCCGACGGTCAGGCCGCCTTCACGGATGGCGAACTTGGAGCCTTGCTCCAGAGCCACCGGCACGATCAGCTCAACTTCGAGGTTCACATTATCTCCCGGCATGACCATCTCTACCCCTTCGGGCAGCTTGATGTTGCCGGTCACATCCATCGTGCGGATGTAGAACTGCGGGCGGTAGCCAGTGAAGAACGCCTTGTGTCGCCCACCTTCTTCCTTACGCAGCACATACACTTCGCTCATGAACCTGGTGTGCGGGGTGATGCTTCCCGGCTTGGCCACCACCTGGCCACGCTCCACATCGGTGCGCTCAATCCCGCGCAGCAAAATACCGGCATTGTCGCCAGCCTGCACCTGGTCCAGCTCCTTGTGGAACATCTCTGTGCCGGTGATCACCGAGCTCATGCTCTTCGGGCGCAAGCCCACGATCTCCACCGGGTCACCTTTCTTGGCTATCCCACGCTCCACACGCCCGGTCACCACCGTGCCACGCCCCTTGATCGAGAACACATCCTCGATGGGCATCATGAACGGCTTGTCGGTATCACGCACCGGCTCGGGGATGTACTCATCCACCACCCGCAGCAGCTCCTTGATGCAGGCATACTCGGGGGCGTTCGGATCGGTGCTCGTGCTCTCCAGGGCCAGCAAAGCACTCCCGCGCACAATGGGGGTCGTGTCGCCGGGGAACTCGTACTCATTCAACAGGTCACGCAGCTCCATCTCCACCAGCTCCAACAGCTCCTCATCGTCCATCATGTCCACCTTGTTCAGGAACACGACGATCGCCGGAACTTCCACCTGGCGCGCCAGAAGCACGTGCTCACGCGTCTGCGGCATCGGCCCATCCGGGGCTGCCACCACCAGGATCGCACCATCCACCTGCGCAGCGCCGGTGATCATGTTCTTGATGTAGTCACGGTGCCCAGGCATGTCGACGTGGGCGTAATGGCGCTTGCTGGTCTCATATTCCACATGGGCAATGTTGATCGTGATGCCGCGTTCCTTTTCCTCAGGGGCATTGTCGATCGTGTAGAACGACCGGTACTCAGCCTGCCCAAGGAATGCACAGTACTTGGTGATCGCAGCGGTCAGGGTCGTCTTGCCGTGGTCAATGTGTCCCATCGTTCCCACGTTCATGTGCGGCTTGTTTCGCTCAAATTTTTGCTTTGCCATACACGTTCTCCTTATTGACTAAAAAAAACAATGATCATAATTTATGCCAATATTGTCCGGGCCACATTCTCAGATACCTGAGAGTAGTGGTCAAATTCCATTGTAAAGACGCCTCGTCCCTGGGTGGCTGACCTTAGATCGGTGGCGTATCCGAACATCTCAGCCAGTGGAACCATCGCAGTAACCATCTGCGTGTTACCAGGGCGTACTTCGGTGCCGAGGATGCTTCCCCGGCGGGCGTTCAGCTGGCCCATGATCTCACCCAGGAATTCATCTGGGGCGATCACTTCGACCTTCATGATCGGCTCCTGCAGGATGGGCCCCGCCTTGTGGATGGCTTCTTTGAAGGCCATCGAAGCGGCCATCTTGAAGGCCATCTCGCTCGAGTCTACTTCATGCCAGGAGCCATCGATCAGCTTGACGCTGACATCCACTACCGGGTAACCTGCCAGCACGCCGGCTTCGGCGGCTTCGCGCACACCTTTTTCGACGGCGGCCCAATAGTCCTTGGGGATGACCCCGCCGACGATGCGGTTCTCATAGGCGATGCCACTGCCGGATTCACCCGGTTCAATTGCCAGCACCACGTGACCATATTGACCTCTCCCGCCTGTCTGCTTAATGTAGCGGTACTCGGCCTTCTCCACGGGTTTCGTGATGGTCTCACGGTAAGCCACCTGGGGTTTACCGACCCGGGCTTGCACCCTGAACTCGCGCAGCATGCGGTCGATCAGGATCTCAAGGTGAAGCTCGCCCATGCCAGAGATGATCGTCTGGCCTGTCTCTTCGTCCACCCGCACCCTGAAGGTGGGGTCTTCGTCAGACAGCTTGTGCAAGGCTTCCGACATGCGGTCTTGATCCGCGACTGTGCGTGGCTCGATCGCAACCGAGATGACCGGTTCCGGGAAGGTGATGTTTTCCAGGACGATCTGGTTCGAGGCATCGCAAACCGTGTCACCGGTGAAGGAGTCCTTCAAACCGAGCACTGCACCGATGTCACCAGCCAGGATCTCGCTGAGATCTTCCCGTCGGTCTGCGTACATGCGCAGCAAGCGGCCGACACGTTCACGGCGGTCCTTGGTGGGGTTGAACACCATGCTTCCCTGGGTGATCTTTCCCGAATAAACCCTGATATATGCCAGACGCCCAACATAAGGGTCAGAGACGATTTTAAAGACCAAAGCACTCATTGGGGCATCATCCACCGCCGGTCTTTCTACAGGATGACCGGTGTGTGGATGAATACCTTCCACGGGTGGGATATCTGCCGGTGAAGGCAGGTAATCGATCACCCCGTCCAACAAGAGCTGAACACCTTTATTTCGTAAAGAACTCCCGCAAAAAACGGGGATCACCTTTCCAGCAATGGTTGCCTTGCGTAAGGCAGCCTTCAGGTCTTCTAAGGCGATATTTTCACCTTCAAGATAGTGCAAGGTCAGGATATCGTCTGTTTCGGCGATCTGCTCGACCAGGCGAGCATGCATTTCCTTGACATACACCATCAAGTCGGCGGGTATTTCGGTCTCAACCGCATCCGTGCCGAGTGAATCATCCCAGATGGTAGCCGTGAGGGTGAGCAGGTCGACCACACCCTTGAAGGACGATTCGCTGCCGATAGGCACCTGCAGGGCAGCAAAGTTAGCGCCTAGCCGGTTTTTCATGGTCTCGATAGATCGCTCAAAAGAAGCACCAACGCGATCCATCTTGTTCACGAAACAGATGCGCGGGACGTGGTAGCGATCAGCCTGACGCCAGACCGTCTCGCTTTGCGGCTCAACCCCTTGAACCGCATCAAACACGACGATCCCACCGTCCAATACACGCAGGGAGCGCTGGACTTCAGCAGTGAAGTCAATATGCCCTGGCGTATCGATAATATTGATTTGGTAACCTTTCCACTCAGCAGAAACTGCCGCAGAAACTATGGTGATACCTCGTTCCCGTTCCTGCTCCATCCAATCGGTGACGGTGGTTCCATCATCTACCGATCCAAGGCGATGGGTTTTGCCTGTGTAGAAAAGGATGCGTTCGGTGGTAGTGGTCTTTCCCGCATCAATATGGGCAATAATGCCAATATTGCGATACAGATCGAGGGGGTACTGGCGGGGCATCTAGGTGACCTATAACCACTACTGGCAACTCACGAATTGAAATACCTATGCCCGGTAATGCGAGAAGGCACGGTTAGCTTCAGCCATCTTGTGGGTTTCCTCACGCTTGCGGATGGCTGAACCAGTGTTATTCGATGCATCCAGGAGCTCTCCAGCCAGCTTCTCAGCAAAGGACTTCCCGGAGCGTGCCTTGGCACCCTGGAGGATCCAGCGGGAGGCCAGGGCAAAACGACGGTAGGGAGGTACTTCCATAGGGATCTGGTAAGTTGCGCCACCCACACGGCGAGGTTTCACCTCGAGGATGGGGGATACATTCTTGATGGCCAGCTCAAAGATTTCGAGAGAACTGCGCTTGGTGCGGTCTTCAATCATATCAAACGCATCGTAAACAATGGTGGTCGCTACACTGCGCTTGCCGCTCTTGATCACGCGGTTGATGAAGTTCTGGACGTGCTCGTTGTTGAAGCGGACATCGCCAGGGATTTCGTGTTTTTCAGGTTTACTACGTCGAGACATGTGATTACTCCGAGTGGGCGAAGATTATTCTTTAGGACGCTTGGAGCCGTACTTAGAACGACCTTGCTTGCGATTATTTACGCCGCCGGTATCTAAGGAGCCCCTGACAATGTGATAACGCACACCAGGAAGGTCTTTCACACGGCCACCGCGGACCAGTACCACGGAGTGTTCCTGCAAGGCATGCCCTTCACCGGGGATATATGCAGTCACTTCAATGCCATTGGTCAGGCGTACGCGGGCGATCTTGCGTAAGGCTGAGTTAGGCTTCTTAGGGGTCATGGTCTTTACGACAGTGCAAACGCCTCTCTTTTGGGGGGAGCCTTTGCTCTGGCGGATCCGGTTCTGGTTGTAGAGATTGAGAGTATACAGCAGGGCAGGAGCCTTGCTCTTTTCTCTCTTGATTTTGCGTCCATGGCGGACTAGTTGATTAATTGTTGGCACCTTCGCCTCCGAGCATTTTTCCGTATAAATTGATAATTCCATTAAGGGAGGCCATCAATCCATCGATGGCCTCGCCTTGCTTGCTTTGATATACGATTCGGGTAGGATGGCTACCTTCGTATGTTAAAGACGACGAGAAGCGATTTTACCATGCGCTCATATGAGCGTCAAGGATTTCATAGATGTGGGTCAAGGTCTAGGAGACCAGTTTGCAGCCTGGGCGGGCGTGAGCGTTCTTCGTCCTTTCCAAACTTGATCACTTCGCCTGATTCGGTAACTGCTTCCACCGCCAGACCCAAACTCTGCAGCTCCTTTACCAACACCCTGAATGATGCCGGGATGCTGGGTTCCTCGATCGTTTCGCCCTTGACGATGGCCTCATAGGTCTTGACGCGGCCCTGGACATCGTCGGATTTCACGGTTAGCATTTCTTGCAGGGTATAGGCAGCACCGTAGGCTTCCAATGCCCACACTTCCATCTCGCCGAAACGCTGCCCACCGAATTGGGCTTTACCACCCAGGGGTTGCTGCGAAACCAGGCTGTACGGGCCGGTCGAGCGGGCATGGACCTTATCCTCGACCAGGTGGTGCAGCTTGAGCATGGTCATCACGCCGACTGTCACCGGACGGTCGTATGGATCTCCGGTTTTTCCATCGCGGACGACCTGCTTGCCGATGGTTGGGACGGGTGAGCCATTATTAATGGAAACCTTTTGAGCTTCGCTTGCAACATCCTCGTCCTTGAGCTTGGAAATGTCCTCGCCATGGTATTCCAGCCACTGGCGCAGGCAGGTGGTGATGGCATAGCTGTCCATCCTGGCTTGCTGCTCAGCATCAACCACGATGCCTTCAGAGGAGATAACCATGTCAGGATCGTACCCGTACACCCGCAGCCATTCGCGCAGGACTGAACGGCGGGCATAATAGTAGTCAGATTTGAAGAGGGAGACGTCATAGCCGAGATCACCGAGCCAGTCTTCCAGGTAAATGTTGCGAACTTCATCATCATCTTCATACTGGGTTGGGTCATGCTCGGTCTCATTGAGCATCTCCCAGGCTTTCTGACCGGCTTCTTTCCAGGCCTGGTCGATCAACCAGGCACGCGCCAGCTCGGCATCGATCTCGTGTTCCGTGGCACCGTCAAATACAGGGGTGATGGCGCGGAAACCCAGGCGGCTGGCGGCCCAGCCCAGGTGGGTTTCCAAGACCTGACCGAGGTTCATACGGCCGGGGACACCCGTCGGATTCAAGATGATATCGACCGGGGTGCCGTCTTCCAGGAAGGGCATATCTTCTTCAGCAACCACGCGAGAGACGACGCCCTTGTTCCCGTGCCGTCCAGCCATCTTATCGCCAGCGGTGATCTTGCGGCGCTGGGCGACCGAGACACGCACCATCATGTCGACACCGGCAGCCAGGTCGGTGTTGTCCTCACGAGTGAAGACCTTTACATCGACCACCTTACCGCGCTCGCCATGTGGCATACGCAGGGAGGTATCCTTCACATCGCGTGATTTTTCACCGAAGATAGCCCGCAAGAGGCGCTCTTCGGGGGTAAGCTCTTTCTCGCCCTTGGGAGAGATCTTGCCGACCAGAATATCGTTCGGGCCTACCTCGGCTCCGATGCGGATGATCCCAGTCTCATCGAGGTCCTTGATGGCATCTTCACCGACGTTGGGGATATCACGGGTGATCTCTTCTGGTCCGAGGCGGGTATCACGCGATTCAACCTCATACTTCTCAATGTGGACTGAGGTAAAGCGGTCTTCCTGCACCAGGCGCTCGGAAATAACGATGGCGTCTTCAAAGTTGGCGCCTTCCCAGGAGAGGAAAGCTACGACCACATTCTGACCCAGGGCCAACTCACCGTTTTCAGTGGAGGATGAGTCGGCGATCACCTCGCCCTTGTGCACCCGCTGGCCTTTGACCACTGCGGGGCGCTGGTCGATGCAGGTGGACTGGTTCGAGCGCTGGTATTTGCGTAGCTGGTAGGTGTGGTCTGCCTTGGGGTTGTGGATAACGATTTTATTACCGGTAACCGAAGTGACTTCGCCATCTTCCTCGGCGATCACCACCTGGCCCGAGTCCATGGCGGCATGGTATTCCATGCCGGTGGAGACGGCGGGGATATCGGGGTTGAGCAGGGGGACAGCCTGAGCCTGCATGTTCGAGCCCATCAGGGCGCGGTTGGCATCATCATGCTCCAGGAAGGGGATGAGGGCGGCGCTGATCCCAACGATCTGATGCGGGGCCACATCCATGTAGTCGATATTGTCGCTGCTAGCGAAGATAAAGTCGGAGAAGTGGCGTGAAGAGATACTGGTGCGGATGAATTCATTGTATTCATTGAGCGGGGTATTGGCCTGGGCAATCACGAAGCGGTCTTCCACATCGGCCGACAGGTATTCCGTCTCATCGGTAACGAATGGGACAACCAGAACTTCCTTCAGGTCGAGTTTGCGGATCTTATCCACCAGGTCAAGGGTGACACGCTCACCCTTTGGGATGATCACTTTTCCAGTTTCAGGATCCTTGATGTCTTCCCGCAAGGAGCGGCCAACCAGGCGTTCGTCACTGGGCACGAGAGTCTTGCGGACACGCCGGTAGGGTGTCTCAATAAAACCGTATTCGTTGACGCGTGCAAAGGAGGCCAGGCGGCCGATCAGGCCGATGTTCGGGCCTTCAGGGGTCTCAATAGGGCAGATACGACCATAGTGAGAGTGGTGCACGTCACGGACATCGAAGCCAGCACGCTCTCGGCGCAAACCACCAGGACCAAGCGCTGATAATGTTCGCTTGTGCCGCAGCTCGGCCAGCGGGTTGGTTTGGTCCATGAATTGGGAGAGCTGACTGGAACCGAAAAACTCACGCAGTGCAGCCACGACCGGGCGAATATTGATCAGCGTAATAGGGGTCAGCTGGTCCTGATCTCGGATGGACATGCGCTCTTTAATCACGCGCTCCATGCGGCGCAGGCCGATGCGAAGCTTATTCTGGATCAACTCACCCACGGTCTTAGCACGGCGGTTACCCAGGTGGTCAATGTCATCGGGTGCCTGCGTGCCGTTGTTAATCATGATCATGCGGCGGACGAGGCGTACGATATCCCACTTCGTGATCATGCGGTGGTTGATCGGCACGCGGTCGTGCAGGTCCAGCTTTTGGTTGAGTTTATAGCGTCCGACGCGCTCAAGGTCATAATGGCGCTGGTCGAACAGCTGTTCCTGGAGGAAGCCGCGGGCGTTATCGAGCGTGGCAGGGTCACCTGGGCGCATGCGTTTGAAGAATTCCAGCAGGGCTGCTTCGGCAATGGTCTGGCGATTGGCCAGGTCCCATTGCGGTTCCTGAGCAAAGGAAGACGGGATGAACATGCGATCGGGATTGTTATCCACATCTTGGAAGAGGGTCAGTAATTCTTCATCCGTGCCCGTGTTGAGGGGTGATTCAGCCAGGCCATCGTTCACGGCAGCTAAAGCGCGCAGGAAGATGGTGATCGGAACAGTGCGCTTGCGGTTGAAGCGCAGGGTCAGGTAGTCGCTCTTGCGGGTCTCGAACTCCATCCAGGCGCCGCGGTCGGGGATCAGCTTGGCGATTGCCAGGTAGCGGCCGGTAGAACGGTCCATCGGGGCTTCAAAGTAGACACCTGGTGAGCGGATAAGCTGCGATACGACCACACGCTCGGTGCCATTGACGATGAAGGTACCTTTTTCGGTCATTTCGGGGAAATCACCCAGGAAGATATCCTGCTTGATAGGCTGGGGTACTTCCGGACCAGCCAACAAGACGGAGACGTACAGCGGGCTGGCATAGGTCAGGTCACGCTCAACACATTCTTCGAGGGAGTGCTTGGGCTCACCGAATTTATAAGTGAGCTCCCACTGTTCTGATTCAGGGGTGCGAGAAGGGAAATACAACTTCATTCCCTTGTTATACGATTCGATGGGGGAAATTTCGTGGAAGAGATCAGCTAACCCCTCAGTCTTTAATCGCTGAAAGGATTCAAGCTGAACTTCAATCAAGTCCGGCAGCTTGAGGTCAATGTTGATGCGAGCATAGGACTTGCTTGGCAGATTTGATGCCATAATTCTCTCCTAGTGGTACAATTTTCATTGAACTGAAACTACGTGATTAACAAATAAGGCGTGATGAATTTTAACCATCACGCAACGAATTTTAATCTCCCTAGTTCAAAGTCCATTCTAATTAAACGAAGCACTAAAGCCAAACACGCAAACGTTTAGTATAACATTTGTTTCAAAATAGTCAAGACGGATTTATGAGTAGTTGATGATACTTCTGACCGCATTAGCTGCTGGAATTTATGTACAAGGACTCCTTATCCTGTTAGAATTCGAGCATGAACAGTGAAAAAGAATTCGTTGCTGGCTTTGTGGCGGTGATGGGGCAGCCAAATGTCGGAAAGTCTACCCTGATCAATGCCCTGGTGGGGCAGAAGGTGGCTGCTGTATCGCCTCGCCCGCAGACCACGCGCCGCCGTCAAGAGGGCATCCTGACCACTGAAAACTACCAGATCATCTTTATCGATACACCCGGGGTGCATAAACCGCGTAGCAAACTGGGCGAAAGCATGAACCTGGAAGCGCGGGCTGCCCTGGAACACAGCGACCTGGTCCTATTTCTGGTCGATGCGAGCCAGCTGCCGACGGACGAGGACCGGATACTGGCCAGGATGCTAAGCTCGATGGTGAAACCTGAGAAGATCCTGCTGGTGCTGAACAAGATCGACCTGCTCCAGTCAAAAGCGGCGGGATATTTGGAGGCGCACCAAGAATTGGTTCCGAATAGCAACCAGATCACGGTATCGGCCACGCGCGGCGATAACCGAGAGATACTACTGGAAAAAATCGTGAGCTACCTGCCGGTGGGCGAGCCTTTTTACCCCGAAGAGCAAGTGACTGACCTTTTTGAGCGGGATATCACGGCTGACTTAATCCGAGAAGCCTGCCTGAACCACCTTAAATTCGAAGTCCCACATGGGGTCATTGTCAGGATCGATGAATATACAGAACGCAGCGCGACGACAGTCTATATCGAAGCCACCATCTTTGTGGAGCGTGAGAGCCATAAAGGGATCGTGATCGGTCAAAATGGCCATATGCTAAAAAAGATCGGTATGGCGGCCCGTAAAGAGATCGAAGCGATGAATGGAAAAGAGGTTTACCTGCAGCTGCGGGTAAAAGTACGGAAAAACTGGCGTGATGATGAGAAAATGGTCAAGCAGATGTTTTCTGCATGACCAGGGAGGGATGATATGCCGTATTACCCTGTTGTGATTGTCTTGATCCTGGCCGTCCTGAACTGGATCGCAGTTGAAAAGCATTGGAAGGTCGTCGAGTACATCGCCAAACCTGGGACCATGCTGGCCATCCTGTGGTGGATCGGGCAGACCACAGGCTGGGGTGGCAGCATGCTGTGGTTCACCCTGGGGGTGATATTCTGCCTGGGTGGCGATGTTTTCCTGATGCTCCCAGAAAAGTTCTTCATCCTGGGGCTAGTTTCCTTCCTGATCGGTCATGTTTGCTATGTGGTTGGGTTTAATAACGCCACGCCCTATATCAACCTGCTGGGGATTGTGGCCATCGTGGTGCTGGCGATCTATATCGGCTGGCTGTATCCCAAATTATTGGCAGGCCTGGCTGAAAAGGGAAAATCGGCATTAAAGATCCCGGTATTGATCTATTCACTGGTGATCAGCCTGATGGTTTATTCGGCGGTCATGACCTGGACACGCCAGGGATGGACAACGCAAGCCGCGTTATCGGCTACCGTAGGTGCGGTTTTGTTCTTGATCTCAGATTCGATCCTGGCCTGGGACCGTTTCATTACTCGGTTTACGCATGCCAGGCTGCTGACTATGATCACCTACCATCTCGGGCAAGTCGGGATCGTCTTGAGCGCCATTTTGTATACTGGCCTGAAATAATTGGTTTTCCCGAAAAGTAGAAAAGCTTTATCCTTGCATTACAATGGCACGTCGTCCGAGAATGTGGGGATAGCTTAACGACGTATGCAGTTAAATTAACCGGTGGTTGTAATACAAATAGAGACGCAGCACTGCTGCGTCTCTACTAAAATATATAGGGTGAGCGTTAGGTTCGCTTACTGGTCCGCAGGGGGATTAAGATCAGAGCCACCTGCGGGTGGGATGATCTCAGCGCTGGCTACCTTTGGTGCAGCCTTACCGGTCAGATAAGGCTTCCTGCCGAATTGGGTCAGCAAGACTGCGCCCAGCCCGACGATCCCGGCCAGGAACATGGGAATCCAACCGATGCAAGGCAAGAAGGTCTGAAGTCCATACAATATCGCCATCAACACCAGCGTGCCTATACCCGCTGACAAGGCTGGATGCCATTCACGTTTGAACATCAGGCTGATACGCCGGCCAACTTCGAGGCCCATGGCGATCAATCCAAAGGCCCAGCCAGCTACCAGGACCAGAGCCCCCAGCAACGCCACCGGTGAGAGACAGATCGTGATCGCCAGGACAACCAGGACAATCGGCGCAATAAGGATCGTCAGGCAGCCCAACCCCCCTGAAATCAATGGCTCGGAAACTTCGGCCTGGTAAGTGCGGGTGAGTGGGTTGGGCAGGAACATAGCCACCAGCATGGCGACCAAGGCCCACAAGAACAGACCGACCAGATAGCTCACGACCTTTAGCCCAAAATTATAACCAGTGTTGATCATCGGGAAGTTAACTCCCCCCGGCAGGATAACCGACGGAGTAGAGATATCCGTAATGACCTGCCCATTGATCTGAGCCCCGGGAGCACGGTTTACCGAACCGCCAGCTGAAGTCAGGTTTCCATCAAGTACGAATGTAGGAGCCAGATTGATCGTTCCCCCCAGTACGACCAGGTCACCGGTGATCCTGCCTGCTGCGGTGCAGTTGCCCCCAAAGATGACGACGTTGCCCATGACGGTGGAGCCCTCCTGCAGGTCAACATTCCCACCAAACACGACCAGGTCATCAGTCAGGGTTTTTCCACTTTCAAGTGTGTAATTATTTCCGATCACTACTTCTTTCGGTGTGGCTGCAAAAGCGGTGAAGGGAAACATCCCCAGCAGGATCACGGCTAACAAGGTTGCTGACAATAGCTTGATATTGATGTGTTTCATTCTGCCCTCCAGGCTAAACTTAGTTTTCTATAGGTTGATAACCACAATACGCTCATGAAGCTAACCATGCCCACCAGCAGGATGGTGCCGATGAAGATCGTGCCTGGGTTCATCCATGAGGCGGACCTAAAGATATTCTGTAATATGTAATAGTTCGCAAAGATGGCGACAGCCCGGTCAATCCATAATAAGATGAATGGCTGAGGATCCTGGATCAAGAGCCAGACTTCATATACCAGCAGGGCCACCAAAAAGAAGGCCATCCCAGCAGTCACGCCAATTGACGCCCAGCTCCAATGAGCCTGGCGACGGGCTTGATCGTGTTCGAGGCGGGTCCTCCAACGGAGCGTGAAACCGGGCTCTGGTTCGACCTGGGGAGCATCCTTGAGGATCAATTCCAAGTCCCTCCAGGAAGCCTGTATCTGGTTACACTCGATACATGATGCCAGATGTTCCTGTAATGATTTTTCTTGTTCAGCTGAAAGTGTCTCTACAGACAGCAGCCAATCCTTAAAAGGCTGATGATTCATGTGGACTCCTTTCTGGCATATAATTTATGCCGGTTTGTTTTGACCAGGTTTGGGCCATGTAGAGCCTGGCACGATGCAGCCGGCTTTTCACGGCGCTGGTGGTCAGGGATAAGCTGCGGGCAATCTCTTCATATGAGAAGTCGTACCAATAATACATGACAACCGCTGCACGGTCTTGCGGATTCAGGGTGCCCAGCAGCGCCTGCACCCTGCGTTGATCTTCCTTGATGAAAAATCTGGCTTCGGGCCCGGCTGTTCCATCGGAAGGATCCAGGTAAGGGGTCGAGTCCATCGAGAGCACAACCATATGCCGCTTGCGCAGCTGATCGATGCACAGGTGGGCAGCAATGGACAGCAGCCAGGTTGAAAACGGCCGGTTAGTATCGTAATTCTTGATATTCTTATATACCCGCAGGAAAGTCTCCTGTGCCATATCTTCCGCCTCGTCGGCATCTCCCAACATCCGATAACACAGGTTGAACACTGGTTTCTGGTAGGTCTCAACCAGGTGGGTGAAAGCTTGCTGATTTCCTTGGTATACCTGATCTAGTACTTCAGGCGCTAGCGTATTCACTTCGTGCTCCTATCCGGTTATCTACACCTGTATACGCAGGATGCGATATTCCGTTGCAAGAATCTCGGCTGAAAGATAAAACAATTTGCTATTTGACCATATCCTCCAGCCAGAGCACTGAGAAAACCTGAGGAGATCGGTCAGGGTTTGAGCGGGCGAAAGCCTTCGCCGAGGACTTCGTGGGCCTGACCGATCACGATGAAAGCATCTGGATCAGCTTCGAGCACGAGGCTTTTCAGGACGCTCACCTCAGAACGCGTGATAACACAGTACAGCATGGTACGCCTGGAGCCCGAGTAAACGCCAGTGGCTTCGAGCGCGGTGACCCCGCGTTCCATGTCCAACAGGACCGAACGCGATACCTCATCAGGGTGGTTGGTGATAATGAAGGCTGTCCGATTGACGCTGGGCCCTTCGGTGGTGATCTCGGCGGCAATCCCGCTGATGAACAGCATGATGATGGCATACAGGGCATTACGCCAGGAATAAGTGAGCCCGCTGAGCAGGATGATGAGCGAATCGGTGATGAGGTAGCTTTGTGATATTGGGATCGCACGCCATTTGCTGATAACTTTCACCAGGATGTCGGTACCACCGCTGGTTCCATGGCCGCGGTAGACCAGCCCGTACCCAATGCCGCTGATCACCCCACCGTAGAGCGTATTCAGCACCAGGTCGGTGGACAGGCCTTCAGCGGGGAGAAATAACACCAGGACATCCGTAAAAACCGAGATGAGCACCACCGCATAGGCTGTACGGATGGCGAAGCGCCTGCCACCCAGGTGACGCCAGCCCAGGATCAACAAGGGAATATTTCCGATCAGGATCATGACCCCGATCGGAAACCCGGTGTAGTAGTTGATGATCTGAGCCAGGCCGCCGACCCCACCGCTGACCAGTTGACCTGGCACCAGGAACAGGCGGATCGCCAGGGCCTGAAGAAAAGCACCGAGGGTGATCAATAGAAAGTCACTACCCTCTTGCCAGCGGATGCGCTGGAAAAACGGCTTAGGCTGGGTGTTCATTCGAGCAGACTCACATTGGACAGCAGCTCGATCACACCGAGCACAGCTGAGTTGTCGAGGTTTGCCATATCCAGCTGGAGCATGGCGTTGTAAAGCTGGCTATCGACCGCCGCGGATGGCAAAGGGACGCCGTATTCGCGGGCTGTCTCCATGATGATGTTGAGGTCTTTAGCCTGCATGCTGGCTTTAAACCCCGGGCTGCGGTTACCCTTAAACAGGCGGGGTGGCTTTACATCCAGCGTCCAGCACTGGGCGGCACCACCTTTAATGGCTTCCACCACCTTTTGCGGATCTGCGCCGGTTTTCTTGGCAAAGACCAGCAGCTCAGCCATGGCAACCATCTGAGCAGCAACCATGATCTGGTTGGCTGCCTTGGCGATCTGCCCGGCACCTGCCGCCCCGACGTGGGTGACAGTCTTACCCATGGCGGCGAACACCGGCTGGACGGTCTCGAGGGCTTCGGCTGGGCCGCCAACCATGATCGCCAGGGTGCCCTGGCGGGCACCGATATCGCCACCGCTGACGGGCGCATCGAGACATTGCACGCCTATTTGGGCCATCACATCGGCAATATGGCGGGCAGCGGCAGGCTTAATGGTGGAGTTATCAACAAAGATCAGGCCAGGGTGCGCCCCATGGATGATCCCATGCTCACCCAGGGCAACCAGCTCAACATCGGGGGTATCGGGCAGGTTGGTGAAAACGATATCCACCTGGCTGGCTACTTCGGCCGGAGATCGTGCGGCGACCGCACCTTCACTGACCAGCTCAGCAACGGCAGCCTGGCTGCGGTTGTGCACCACCAGGGGGAAATTCGCTTTCAAGATGTTCCGGGCGATTGATTTTCCCATCAGCCCGAGGCCAATATAACCAATCTTCAACGAATCCGACATTGGCACACCTCTACTTGAGATTTTTATTGAGATTATGATACCTTATTGATTTGAGGGCCGTCAGGTGTATCCAGGATCTTCCAGCCCATACTTTCCACCTGTCTTCGCAAATTATCGGCCTGAAGCCAATCCCCTTGAATGCGGGCAGCCTGCCTGGCTTCAACCATGGCTAAAACTTCGTCTGGGGGTAGCTGGCGTTCTGAGGTTCGCCCGGCTTTGGCTGCCAAGAGGGCTTTTTGCCATACTTCTAATGGCAGGCTGGCTTCAGGGTGAAAGGCGTGGAATGGGCCGATTTCAGCCATCGGGAAGACCTGACCGTCGGTGTATTGATGAAAATGGCCATTTCGCTGGCTGGCAATGATCACCAGGTCCTCATCGGTACCTTTGACCGGTAAAGCCAGGCTGCCGGAGAGCTCCACACGCACAGGCGAATGTTTATGACCGGTGTGGATGAGGGTGACTTTACCCAACCCCCTGACCTGGCACTCGCACCTGGTAGGATCCATGATCAAGGCGGTTTTTTCATCCAGGCCGACAATGGTCACATCGTCTGGGAGCATCTCCATCAAATGCACAAAACGCTCCTGGCCCATGAAGCAGCGGCTGGTATCCAGCTCCGCACCGCCTTCGTTGTTATTCCAATGGGGAACGAAAATCAGCTCGAGGCCGTACAGGCTGAAAAAGTCCAGGCCGTCAATCCAATGCAGGTCTTCCCCCACTTTATAGATCTCATAGACGGGCAAGGCACAGTCACTGATGGCCACCGTGGCTGCGCTGGCCAATGCCAGCACAGCCCCAAGGCGGTGACGTGCAATCAGGTACTGCCAGGCCAGGCTGTCGCGCAGCTGGCGAATGGCATAGGAAGGGCTGCCTGGACCCATGAAGATCAGGTCAGCACCCAGTAAAGCAGAAACGATCTCCGGGTTATCGGGGCTGAATGCAGTGCCGCGCTTGCGGGCAGGGATGATCTCGACACAGGGCGTGTAGTTCTGTAGGCGATGGGCGAAGAACTCTCCTACCCGGCCGATCACCTGGGGCGAGTTCATCTCGAAACCGGAGGGGGTTTCAAGCAAGGCGAGGCGGGGCGAGGGTGGCAGCGATGCCAGGATGCTATCAAAGATCTTGCGACCGGTTGGGGAAGTTTCACCTGAACCGAACAAAACGATCAAACCAGGCTCGAGCGGGAAGGGTTCAATAGTCATCCGAGTGCCTTTTCATTCGCAGCTTCATTCTGGTCAAGCGGCTTGCTGCGATCTATTTGGGCTGGTAGCGCTGGCGAATATTCGGTACCAGGTATTCATCAAATGACCGGAAGGTATCATAATCCGGCTGCCAGGACCAGTTCCGGCGGGCCGCACTGTCATCCAGATCAGCCGGCCATGAATCCACGATCGCCTGGCGCTTCAGATCGGGTTGGAAGGTGATCTGGGCGGAGGGGAAGTACTTCAACACCCAATCACGGAATTCTGCTGCAGACAGGCTGAAGCTGGTGACATTGTATACTGAATGCTTGAGGGCAGATTTTGGGGCATTGGTGAGCATCAGCAATGACTTGACGGCATCCGGCATGACCATAAAGGGGATGCGCACATCCTCACGGACGAAGCAGGCATAGGGTTTATCCTGGGCGGCGTGGTGGAGCATCTCTGGGCCGTAATCACTGGTGCCACCACTCGGGACGGTGTAGGCGCTGATCAATCCGGGGAAGCGCAGGCAGCGAAAATCGAGCATCACGGGCAGGTCGGCGGCCAGCTGGCGGTAATATTTACTGTAGTAAATGCCGAGCTGTTCGCAATACAGCTTATTGCAGCCGTACATGGTGCGGGGATTATTCCATTCCCACTCGCGCAGGCGGGTATAGGTCGTTTTCGTGTCTAAGTCTGGCAGGCCATATGCAGCGATCGAGCTGGGAAAGATGAATTTTACCGGTTCGTCCCTCCATTCAGATTGTTCAGCTGCCAGGTTCAATAAACCGAGTGTACCTTCAACATTGACCTTATGAGCGGCCTCGGGCGTGAACTCGCTGCGGGTGGATAGCAATGCGGCCAGGTGGTAGATCGTATCTACTTCATACTCACTGACCAGGCGGGAGAGCATGGCTTTATCCATGATATCTCCCTGGAGGGGAATGACCAGGGAATGAAGCTCATCCGGGATGGGGGCAATATCCAGGGCGATGATGGGCACATCGGTCTGACTCACCAGGCTTTTTACCAAAGCCTGACCGATTTCACCTGAGACACCAGTGATGAGGATGACCTTTTTTCGCATGATTTCTCCTTCGTGAGGCAGGATGGGATTAGGTTGCGGTAACCGGTTAGATTGTGCTAGAATGAACCCTCCTATTGTAAATTAATTACAGTTATTTATAATGGGAGGGTAACCACACTAATTGTACAACAGCTTTTCAATTTTATTGAATGAACCAATTCTTACCTGGTAAACGAAGAAAAATATTAAGCCCTGTACAGCGCGGTGCGCTGGTCTTATGCCTGGTGATCTTTTCAGGCTATGCCTGTACGGCTGCACCAACTGCGATAATCACACCGACTGGCACGCCCTCCCCGGTTGCGACGGCGACGATCACACCCACCATTATCTGGTTCCCGGCCACGGCTACGCACACACCCTTCCCGACGCCAGTGATCACCCCGACTGCAGATCTACGCCCCAAAACCGGGCAGGTGCTGCTCGAAGATGATTTCTCTGACCCGGATGCCTGGAGCCTGGCGCGCACTGATGTGGGTAGCGTGGCCCTGGGGAAGAGTGAGCTGACCATCGCCATTGGGGAGACGAATGCCTACCTGTACAGCATCCGTGATGAGCCAAAGTTTACCGACTTCTACATGGAGATCACGGCTGAAACCAGCTTATGCAAAGAGCTGGATGAATATGGGGTGCTGTTCAGGGTGCAATCCAGTGGTGATTATTACCGCTTCGCGCTTTCCTGCAACGGGCAGGCACGCGTTGACCGCCTGATCAACGGGCAGGCATCTTCCCCGCAGCCGTGGATATTAAGCGGGGCAGTGCCACCCGGTGCACCGGCAACCTCGCGCTTAGGCATATCTGCGGTTGGTGACCAGTTCGATTTCTTTGTCAATGGCGAATACCAGTTTTCTGTGCGCGACCCCCTGCTAAGCTCAGGCAGTTTGGGTGTATTTGCCAGGTCAACCAACAACAAGGCTGTGACCGTGAATTTCTCTGAGCTTATCGTGTATGATGTGATCGAGTAGAGCGAGCATGCCCACAGCGTTTTAATCCAACATGCCAAAACGTACCCTGACCAACAAGCTGAATGACCTGCCACCCAAGGAATGGCTGAAATTCCAGAAATCGTGGTTTGTCCATAATCCCCCGCCTCGTCAGAAGAACGTGCTGCGACACCCGGCTAAATTCCCTGAAACCCTGGCTGCAGAATTCATAAACTTCTTCACGAAACAGGGCGAGGTGGTTTTTGACCCGATGGCTGGCACTGGCAGCACACTGGTGGCAGCCTTACGGAGCGGGCGGAGCGCGTATGGGATCGAGCTCAACCAGGAGTACGCAGGCATTGCCCGCCAGGTGATCAACGAAGAAAGGCAGAAGCTCGGTGAGCCGCTAGGGAGTATTGCGTGCGAAGTGATCACGGGCGATGCCAGGGAAGCCGTGGCGATCATTAACAGCCTGAACATCCCGCAGGTTGATTATGTGCTCACCTCACCTCCATATTGGGATATGCTGCACGCGCGTGGGTCGGCCACGCAAAAAAGCCGGCGCAATGCACCTGACCTGGATGTGATCTACTCGGATGATCCGACCGACCTTGGGAATATCACGGATTACGAAGTCTTCCTTGAGCAGCTGACGGCAATTTATATTAATATGAAGCCGGTAATCAAACCTGGCAGATATTTAACCATCATCGTAAAGAATATTAAGAAGGGTGGAAGGATCTACCCGCTGGCGTGGGACCTGGCAAGCAAGCTGCAAGGGAGCTACACACTCAAAGATGAAAAAATCTGGTGCCAGGATAACCAGCGTCTATCCCCGTATGGGTTGGGTAATGCGTGGGTGAGCAACACTTTCCACCATTACTGCCTGCAGTTCCGAAACGAGTGATGCCCGATAGGAGAACCCTTTTCTTTTAACTGATTCAGTGTACAATTGTTCTGTAAAGCCCAGTGAGTGATCTCTAGGCTTTGGCCCGGATGGTGTGCATCCGGAACTTCTATTAAACCGCTCACTGTAACGAAAGGAGTCCCACATGTCATTTCACACGATCATATTGGTAGGAAATCTTGGCAGAGACCCGGAGATGCGTTATACACCCTCGGGCCAGGCAGTCACGAATTTTTCAGTGGCTGTGAATGATAACTTCACCAGCAGCAATGGCGAAAAGGTAGAGCGAACGATCTGGGTGAGGGTTTCCACCTGGGGGAAACAGGCAGAAATCTGCAACCAGTATCTGAAGAAAGGCCGGAAAGTGCTGGTAGAAGGGCGGCTGGTGACAGACCCCAACACCGGTGGCCCGCGTATCTGGGAGCGCCAGGATGGCACAAAAACAGCTTCCTTTGAAGTCAGCGCCTCGACTGTAAGGTTCCTTTCGCAGCGCGGTGACGATGAAGGCAGTGTGCCGCCAGGAGAGGGGAATGCACCCGCGGAAGGGGACGAAATCCCATTCTAAGCTGATCCAACTAAGGTGCGGAATGCTGTTCCGCACCTTAATTCTTTTAATCGACGAAATTTAGGATAAACCTCATGTCCACTCCACCTCAAAACCGCCCTACACCCCCGCCTCCGCCTACCCTGGAGGTGCCTGCTGACCTTAGAACGGAATATGCCAACGTGGTACGCATAGCCCATTCGCCATCCGAGCTGGTGTTCGATTTTGCCCACCTGCTACCCGGGGTGACGCCGGCACGGGTATGCACGCGGGTGGTTATGTCTCCGCTGGGTGCCAAGCTGTTACAGAGGGCATTAGCTGAGAATCTGTCACGCTACGAAGCCGCCTTCGGCGAGATCAAGGTGCCAGGCGAAGGCTCACTGGCTGATTTCCTGTTCAAGCCACCTGCGCCACCGAAAGAGGGATGAGCATGCCGCAGAAATTAGAAGATATCGCCGAGCGAATCCACCGTTCCTTTGAAGTATGCACCACTGAGCGTGACCGGGCATTAGCCCAGGCGCGTACGCTTACACGACATTGCGCAAACGCTATACGGGCGGTACACCGGGACGAAAACGAGCTAGCGCGCGAGCATCTCGAAGAAGCCCGGCTGTTGGCCCAGTCGCTGCGTGAAAACCTGGCCGGCCTGCCGGACCTATTTTATGCAGGCTACACCCAGGATGCCCTCAAGGAATATGCCGAAGCCAACATGGTGTATGCCCTGATCAACAACAATGATTTCCCGACACCTGAAGACCTGTTGCTCGAACCTGCCACTTACCTGCAAGGACTGGCTGATGCGGTGGGGGAGCTACGCCGGCGTACCCTGGATATGCTCTTGAAGGATAACCCTGCCGAGGCAGAGCGGCTATTGGGTGAGATGGATGATATCTATGCCGTGCTGGTCACCATGGATTATCCGGATGCCATCACGGGAGGGCTCAGGCGGCTGACCGATGTGGCGCGCAGTATCATCGAGCGCACCCGGGGCGACCTGACCCTCAGCCTACGGCAGGAACACCTGGAAGACAGTATCCGAAAACTCGAAACGCGCCTGGATGGTTACCAGCAGGCTGAATGAAAATCATCCGGGCTTCTGAGATCGGTACCTACCTATTTTGCCAGCGGGCCTGGTGGTACCAGCTGAATGGATACGAGCCTGAAAATAAGACCGAGCTGGCGGGTGGCCTGGAGATCCATGCCAGGCACGCACGCTCGGTCATGACCAGCAGCTGTTTACAGGCCCTGGCTTATGGGGTGTTATTGGCTGCAATCATTTCAGCGGTCATCTGGGCCATCCAGGCAAAATTGTAAACAGCTGGGGGATGGGAAATGAATTTGCTGTACCTGGCCATCCTATTTGCAATACTTGCAATCGTGTTGTTCTTTATTGCATCCCGCCAACGCCGGCAAGCGGGCTTGCCGCCGGGTAAGGTGATCTACATTGACACCAGCCAGTGGGGGCGCGTGGAAAAAACGCTCTATGATCCAACCCTGCGCCTGACCGGAAGACCAGATTACCTGATGAAACAAGGGGATCGGATTACTCCGGTGGAGGTTAAATCGAGGCGGGCACCAGCCAGCCCGCATGATTCGCATATCTTCCAGCTTGCAGCATACTGCCTGCTCGTAGAACATACCTATGGCAAGCGACCCAGCAGTGGGTTGATCCATTACGCAGATAAGACCTTTGAGGTCGATTTTACGGAAGGGTTGGAGAAAGCTGCCCGGGATACGATCCGCGAGATGCAAGAGCGAGCCGACCAGGCGGAGATCGCGCGCTCACACCAGGATGGTAGACGCTGCCAGCATTGCGGTTATCGCTCCGTCTGTGATCAAGCTCTCAGGATATAATTAAGCCATGATGACCGAAGCAGACCATCCCATCCAGCGCATCGCCATTGTCGGGGCTCCGAATTTAACTGACATGGAAAAAGAATCAGTCGCGATCGCTGCCCTGCTCAACGAACGCGGCATAGAGACCCAGCATGGATTGCTCTACGACGAGGCGATCTACCGGCGGGTGAAGCAGGGCGATTTCGATGTAATTATTGCCCTGGGCGGAGACGGCACCATGCTACGGGCTGGCCACCTGGGTGGACCATCCAACGTGCCGATATTGGGCATTAACCTGGGTCGCTTTGGCTTCCTGACTGAGATCGCAAAAAACCAATGGCAGGAATTCCTGCCGCGCCTGCTGGCGGGTGATTACTGGCTTGAAAAGCGCATGATGCTGTATGCTGAGCAATGGCGGGCCGATGCGCTACTGGGTAAATGGGATGTGCTCAACGAAGTGGTGATCAGCCGAGGGCAGATCATTCGCCCGGTACATATCACCGCCACCGTGGATGGACGGTTCCTGACCACCTATGTGGCCGATGCGCTGATCGCAGCCACGCCAACCGGTTCAACCGCGTACGCCCTGGCAGCTGGTGGACCGATCCTGCCGCCCGAGCTGCGCAATATCCTGTTGGTGCCGGTCGCTCCCCATCTGTCACTCGACCGGGCGATCGTACTGGCTGAAGGCTCCTCCGTGTCCATCACGGTGAATGTCGATCACCAGGCTGTCTTCTCTATCGACGGGCAGGTGCCGATCGGCCTGACCAACGACGACCGGGTGGCTGTATACGCTTCGCCGCATGTAGTAAAATTCATCCGCTTTCAAGACCCGGGGTACTTTTACCGGAACCTGACTCCGCATATGAGCCAGAATCCATCCACAGCAAATCATCTTAGAGGTAACCCATGACCGAAGCTGCACCGAAGATCTATTGTGCCAACCATCCATCTGTAGAAACCAGCTTGCGCTGTAACCGCTGCGAAAAACCCATCTGCGCCAAATGTGCGGTGCTGACGCCCACCGGTTACCGCTGCCCTGAATGTATCAAGGAGCAGCAGAAGATCTTCGATACTTCGCTGTGGTATGACTATCCACTGGTCTTTGTAATCACTGCCTTCTTCTCATACCTGGGAAGCCTGATCGGCGGATGGATCGCGGTGCGCTTTGGTTTTTACATCATCATCTTAACCCTTTTTGCAGCTCCCATCATCGGCGGGTTCATCGCAGAGATCATCCGCCGGGTGACGCATAAACGCCGCTCGAAAAAACTCTTCGCTGTGGCAGTCATTGCTGCCGTGCTGGGATGCGTCCCGGTGGCATTGCACCTTGTTTCATATTTTTCACTCTTTGAGATCATCTACCTCGGAATGTATATCGTTCTGATGACCTCCACATTGTATTACCGCCTGTCGGGGATAAAAATCGGCTAGGTATGCTCAGCGAGCTGCACATCGAAAATTTCGCGATCATCAACCAGCTTGACCTGCGTTTCGACCCGGGGTTAAACATCTTCACTGGTGAAACGGGGGCTGGTAAATCGATCATTATCGACGCGGTCGAGGCGATCCTGGGCGGGCGAACCGATGTATCCCTGGTGCGGGCTGGAGTGGAAAAAGCCCTGGTCGAGGCGAGCTTCGAGGTTCCGCAGAACGTGATTGAAGCAGTCCACCAGATCCTCGAGCGCGAAGGCTTGCTGGAAGACGATGGCACATTGACCCTGGGGCGTGAGATCAGGGAGAGCGGCCGGAGTGTGGCGCGGGTGAACGGGCGTAGTGTGAGTGTGCACATCCTGGAAGAGCTGGGGGAGTTCCTGGTGGATGTGCATGGCCAATCTGAGCACCTGTCACTGCTGCACGTCCGGCAGCACCTGGGACTGCTGGATAGTCATGCCCACGTGGACCAGGAGCTTGAAACATACCAGGATACGTATCACCGCTTGATGGGGGTGCGGAAACAGCTGACTGCCCTGCGCCAGGCAGAAGTGGATGCAGCCCGGCAGATCGATAAATTAAAGTACCAGATCAATGAGATCGAAACTGCCCACCTGAACGCGGATGAAGAAGATGACCTGCGCGCAGAACGCACCCGGCTGGCGAATGCCGAGGGCATTACCGCAAATGCCCAGGAAGTTTTACAAATCCTGGATGAAGGCACCCCTGAAGCACCAGGGGTTTCAGACCTGGTCGGGCAGGTGACCAGCTTGCTCAACAATCTCAGCCGGCTCGACCCTGACCAGTCAAAGCTGGCGACCCAGGCTCAAAATACCCTGGAAGAGCTGGCTGACCTATCGGCTGAGCTGCACGACTACCTGGAAAGGGTCGAGTTTAATCCTAAGCGCCTGGACCAGGTGGAGGAGCGCCTGAACCTGATCCAGAACTTGAAACGCAAATTCGGCGCAGATATCCCAACCATCCTCAAGTTCGCCGAACAGGCGAAGGAACAGCTGGACTCGATCGAGCACGTCTCGCAGGCGATCGCTGAGTGTGAAAAGGACGAGGCATCGCTGCTTGGTAGATTAGGAGAGGTGGGCCAAAGCTTGAGCCTGAAGCGACACGCAGCGGCGGGTAAGCTGGCAAGCGCAGTGGAAGCTGAGCTGATGGACCTGAGCATGGCAGGGGCGAAGTTCAAGGTGGAGTTTTCTGAGCGGCTGTCGAACGATGGGATCCAGCTGGGTGATGGCAGAAAGGTGGCCTTCGATGCCACCGGCCTAGAACACGTAGAATTCCTGGTGGCACCTAACCCGGGCGAGGGATTGAAACCGCTGGTGAAGATCGCATCCGGGGGAGAAACCTCCCGGTTAATGCTGGCCATCAAAAACGTGCTGGCGCATGCCGACAAGGTGCCCACCCTGATATTCGACGAGATCGACCAGGGCATCGGCGGCCGGGTGGGAGCGGTAGTCGGGAAAAAACTGTGGGAGCTGGCCCGCCAGCACCAGGTGTTGTGTGTAACCCATTTAGCCCAGCTGGCAGCATTCGGTGACCAGCACCTGAGAGTGGTGAAACACATTAAGGACGGGCGGACAGAGACCCAGGTGGACGTCGTCAACGGAGAAGACCGGTTGGTGGAGCTGGCGCAGATGATGGGTGACCTAAGCGAAGGGACGCGCAAGTCAGCCAGCGAGCTGATCCAGCGGGCCAGCCAGGCGACCAATTCACAAGATACTGGGTCGCGCGCACCCTAAAAAACCAGTGGCTTCCAGAATATACCAGCTGGAATTATCTCGATGCTCAATGTAGCTCAAACACTAAAGCTCCGCCGCCAGAGGCGCATAAAGGAAGCTCATGGTCAGGCTGCGAAACTGGGCCTGGCGGGTGCGTTGTTGTTCTCCTTACTGGCAGTCATGGTTAGCCTGGCGAGTGCCGGCTATGCCACGCGCCTGACCCGCAACCTGCCACCGGTGACTTTGATTGCAGCGCTGCTTGATCCACCAAACAGTAAACTGCTTCAGCCCACCCGGATTTATGACCGTAGCCACCAATACGTCATTGCCACTTTGGATTTTCCAGCTGCAGCATTAAAGCAATATATGTACGTCATTCCGGATGGCCAACCCGGAGTAAACCAGGCAACACCCTACCTGGTGAATGCCCTGGTGCTTGAGTTTGAGCCAGGCTTCTGGCACAGCCCCGGTTTCACATTCAGAGGGATATCGGAAGGGACCCACCCAACACTGGCACAGATCCTGGTGTCTGAGCTCTTGCTAGAAGATGAGCCTGGCTCAGCTGACCGCAACCTGCGCGAGCGGATCCTGGCTGCCCAGCTGACCGCCGATTATGGACGGCAAAAGGTGCTGGAGTGGTTCCTGAACAGTGTACAGTTCGGTGAGAAGCTATACGGTGCGGATGCGGCTGCCAGGGTATATTTTGGAAAATCAGCGGCACAGCTAACGCTGGCTGAATCGGCCATGCTGACCGCGATGGCTGAACAACCCTACCTGGACCCATTAATGAGTATGGAGACGCTAAAGCGGCAACAGGAGCTGATCATCCAGAAGATGCTGGTCAAGGGGTTGATCACTGGCGTTGAAGCCCAGAGTGCATTGCAGGAAACGATCACAATCAATGAACCGGGAGAGCAACAAACCTCAGCCGCGGCATTTACAGATCTGGTGCTGGCACAAGTTGCAGCGGAGATCCCGATTGAGAGGTTCTACCGGGGTGGTTATGAGGTGATCAGCAGCCTGGATGCTGACCTGCAGGGGCAGGTTGAATGTACAGCTGCGACACAGCTCGCCCGCTTGCAAGGTAATTCGGATGAGATCACCACAATTGACGATTCTGCATGCCTGGCGGCTGGTTACCTGCCAGAATTGGATAAGGTGAGTCACAGTGAAAGCCACGACCTGGCAGTTGAGGTAACGGTCCTGGACCCGCACACCGGGCAGGTGCTGGCGTTGGTGGGAATTGGCCGCCCGGGGACAGACACATTAGCCGCTTCACAGCATCCGGCAGGCAGCATCCTTTCGCCGGTCCTGTATCTGACAGCCTTTTCGCATGGGATGAGCCCAGCGAGCATGGTTTGGGATATCCCGGACGAGACCGAGATAATACGCTCGGCTGGTATGCAAGGTGAGGCGGGCATCTACCACGGGCCAGTGAGCTTGAGGGAGGCGTTCGCCAATGATTACCCTGCGGTGGGTGGGCAGGTGCTTCAGCAAGTGGGTGCAGATAACTTGTGGACGACCGAGATCCAGCTTGGGATTGGAGCACAAGGAGACAGCTGGCTGACCCAAGCCGGATTGGATGATTTCGTTGCGCAACCCGTCTCGATCCTGGAGGTGGCCAAAGCCTATTCTGTGCTGGCCAACCAGGGGACGATGAGCGGGAGAGCCGTAAAAACGGTAACGGCTGGAATACCGGGAAGGACCCTGGAACCTGCCAGCGTGCTAAAAGTATTTGACGCTCAAGGGCAGGTGGTTTTAGACTGGACCGAACCCGAGAATATCGCGGTGACCAGTTCGCAGCTGGCTTACCTGGTCAGCAATGTGCTCAGCGACGATCAAGCCAGGCTGGATGGCACTAATTTCCTGGCGATCGGTCAGCCGGCAGCTGGCAAAACCAGCCTCACCACTTATGAAAAAGGTGCGTGGGTGATGGGTTATACACCCTCCTTGGTCGTGGGAGCCTGGGCAGGTGACCCCAATGGCGAAACAGCAACTGTCACCGAGGGTATCCCGGCGGGGATATGGCACGCAGTCCTGGAATATGCCGCCAAGCGCTTACCCGTGGAAGATTTCACTGTTCCACAGGGGATCAGCCGCGTTGAAGTCTGCCGTCCATCCGGCCTGCTACCCAGCTCGCTGTGCCAGGCCACGTCACAGGAGGTATTCCTGCAAGGGAATGAGCCTACCCAGGTGGATAGCCTGTACCAGAAATACCTGGTGGATTCTGAGACAGGGCTGCTGGCGACAATCTTCACACCTGCCTCCCAGGTGGAGGAGCATGTGTTCATGGATATCCCGGAGCAGGCCGAAGAATGGGCAGCAAAAGCCGGGGTAAAGGTGGCACCCAAGGAATTCGATGGGATCCCAGCTAGCTTGCCAGCCAACAATGATGTGAGGATCTCTTCCTTGCAGATGTTCGACCAGGTGCGGGGTCAGGTGGTGTTGACCGGTACGGCGGCTGGTCCCGATTTTTCATATTTCCGCCTCCAGGTTGGGGAGGGCTTGAACCCCCAGGAGTGGCTGCAATTAGACGGAAATATTGACACACCGGTTTATTCCGGCACGTTGGGCACCTGGGATACGTCTGGCCTGCAGGGAGAATATAGTATCCAGCTCATGGTAGTCCGGGAAGACCGCAGGATCGACCAGTCAATCCTGCAGGTGACCATCGATAATACTTCGCCAGAGGTGCAGGTCACGTCACCGCAAGAAGGTCAAAAAGTCACCCTCCAGGCGGGTGAAAAGCTGCTATTAAGCGTCTCGGCGAGCGATAACCTACACCTGGATAAGGTTGATTTCTTCCTGGATGGGATCCTGGTCGGCAGCCTTACTGAATTTCCTTATGCCCTGCTGCGGGATACGGGGGCAGGTGAGCATCAATTATTGGTAAAAGCCTATGATATGGCGGGGAACAGCACCGAAGACAGGGTAACTTTTACAGTCATTAAATAAAAAAAGACCGGGCTCATCGCCCGGTCAATTCCTGGAATATCGCCTAGTTGTAGACGTAGAAGGTATTCAAGATCTGGTCGATCGTGGTGGTATCGGTTGAGGGAAGGGTGACTTCCAGCATGATGATCATCGAGGTGGGATCGACAATGTCCACACCGCTCAACAGGATGGTGTCGTACCCTGTAGAGCCACCACAATCCGTGTAATAGTCATATTTGCCCCGGTAGACCCCGTCGTTATAATCGTAGCGTCCAACCAGGGTGCAATTAGCCTTGTAATCTGCCCCGTAGTAATCGAGGAACTCAACATAACCGCCGATCTGAGCAAAGGTGCTGGAAGCTCCGAAGAACATCCCATCTACACCATAATTATTACGGTAATCATCCAGGTCCGGTGCAGCCATGATGGCGTTACCGATCTCGGTGTCGTTGAAAACCCAACTCGATCCGTCCACATCGGACCATGTTTCGGGCACCTCAACCGACATATTATACGTGTCATCCCAGCAGAGCATAAAACCGGCTGTATCGGTTGATTCGCAGTTGGTCGGATAGGCTCCAGCAGTATCGGTCGTCGACGGTTCAGCGGTGCCTGTCTGCCCGGTATCAGATCCCAGGATATAAGCGACTTCCAGTGGGCGACCATTCAGCTGTCCCTCAAGGACTTCCTGGGTATCCCAGCGCAGGATCTGCAATGCCAGCGTATCGCCTGCATTATGGGTGCGCAGGACGTCGCAGTAATCTTTCATCGTGCCATCCTGGGCCATGGTGAGGTTCTCTATGGTGGTGATAATGTCACCAGGTTTCACGCCGCTTTTATCGGCCTGGGAGCCAGATTTTACCGAGGCAACCCAGATACCCGTGAGAGACCCATCTTCCGAGCTGACCGCCTCGCCGTTAATGCCGATCGAATCGACATCCTTGCCAGTCTTGAGCTGGTCGATCACAGGGATGGCAGCTGCCCGGTCGATGGCGAAATACTGCTTTGTATCACTGATACCGGCATAATTGATACCTACGACTTCGCCATTTGTGTTGACCAGAGGTCCACCTGAATTGCCCGGATTGATCGTCGCATCATGCTCTATCACTGATTCTACTGATGCCCATTGGGTATCACCATTGGCTTTTTCTTTCGAAACGATGCCTTTCGTCATGGTGAATTCCGGGTCACCCAGGGGGAAACCAGCAGTATAGACTTCCAGGCCTACATTGGCTGTGCCGTCAAACCATGGCACATATGCGAATCCATCGCCTTCGATATCAATGACTGCCAGGTCGGAGCATTCTGATACTCCCAAGATCTTGGCATTATAGGATTTGGAGGTATCACCACCGACATAGACCTTCAGCAAGGCAGCACCGGTCACCACATGATTATTGGTCACCGCCAACCCAGAGGGATCGATAATGAAACCAGAGCCACTACCAGCCTGGTTGGCGAGGTAACCAAACTGCGGGTCCATGAAGGTGCCTTCGGCGATGATCTGAACCGTGGCCTTTTTAATGTCAGTCAGGTTTGTGACCAGACCGGTTGGCACAGAGGTATCGGTTGGAACCGGGGGTTCTGTGGGTTTAACCGGAGCAGTTGTAGGTGGAACCTGTGTAGCGACCGGCGTTTTTGAGCCGCAGGCAGTAGTGGTTAACAGGATAAGTGCAAATACAATAAACATAACCTTCGTCATATTCTTGTGCATCGTTCTCCTCCTAGCTTATTAAATTATTTACGAACCCGATCAGGATAATGAGATAATTTGTACCAAGTCTACCATATTTTTTTAAAAATATGCATCAATGATATGGCGGGTTGACAAAAATGCAAGGGGAGGAAGATCATCACGGGTAAAAAACCCAACTTCCTGGGCATCATCGCCCGGGTGTAATTCACCTGACTGGCGCTTAGCCCGGTAGAGGAGCAGGATGCTTGCACCACGGGGATACTCACTACTGTAGATGACATCGAGTAATCGAATCTCGCTCACAACCAGGCCTGTTTCCTCAAGGCATTCGCGGGTAGCTGCTTCCATGGGGTCTTCGCCTGAATCCACAAATCCACTCGGAAGCGTCCAATGGCCTTTTTGTGGATCATAGCGCCTTTGGACAAGCAGTACCCGGTCGTTCTCTTTAACAAGGACAACGACAGCAACCTTGGGGTCGGGGAAATAGACCCAACCACAGTGTGGGCAAACGGGTCTTAGCTTGCCTGAATGAGATTTTTTGATGAGGGAGGTACCGCAACGCTGGCAGAATTTAACGGGTTCTTCGACCATCAATGCGCCTTGATCCGCAGGATGATGGCGATGAACCCCGCGATCACCGCAATGACTGCCAGGCTTATCTCAGCACTGAGCAAGATATAGCTGAGCATCGAAGGTCCTGGAGAAGTTTGCGGAACTTCGGTTGGCGTGGCGGCACTTGGAACGGCTTCACCCACAAGCGTGGTAGGTGTTGCCAGCAAGCCTGAATTGTCAGAAGCAGCAGGTGGGACCATCTTTAGTGCCGGAAGAGCAGTTGCGGTGCTGGATGGCAGCGGGGTCGCAGTTGGGGTTGGTGAAGCGGTTGGTGTAGGCGTCTCGGTAGGGGTGGGCGTGTCGGATGGCGAAGCCGTGCCAGAAGGCTCAAGCGAGGCAGTTGGGGTTTCGGTTAGTGTCTCAGGAGCCAGCATGCTTTCCAGGATCTCAGATTCGGTCGGGGTTGCTGTTGGGCAGTAATAGGTGTCGGGCAGGCTGGGTAGCGGTTCTGTACCATAATAATCTTCGCAGCTTAGCGTGGGGGTCTCGGTGGGCATGCCTGCGATGGACCTGCCAGCTTCTGAGGTCGCAGTCGGCGGAAAAGCGTAGAGGTAGATGGTGGTGGGAGTGGGAGGCAGGAGCTGTGTGGTCGGTTCTGGGGGAGTAAATGGTGTATCGGTAGGCATGGCCGGGGCACCCATGGCTGCCACGGGAAGTGCTTCGGTGGGCACTTCTGCCGGGGGCAAGCTACGGGCGATCTCCTGTTGGACCGTCGACGCCTGGCTGGGCAGCTCTTGAGCAGGAGCTAAGGCGACCTGGGATGCTGGGATGACCAGCTGATTACCAACTAACATAATTGCCAACAACACACTGGCAACCGCAGTGATAACGCCAAAGACAGGAGCTAATTTTGGCCTGGGGGTTGCCCTGACCATCTCAGGTTTCAAGTAAAAGTTACGCGGGGCTCTATAACGGGGTAGCTGGTGCAGTAACTGGCGCGTTCGGTCAAGATCCTGAAGAGTCTTTTTGAGCTCAGGATCCTGTACGAGGCGTGCTTCTAGGCGAGCGCGATCCTTACTGCTCAGCTGGTTATCTAGGTAGGCTGAGAGCAGCTCGATATCACGCGGTGTGATCTGGTTCTTCATCTTATACCCTTATCCGAGACGAAACTCAGCCGGTAAAAGTTCCGCGAATCCATTCAGACAATCGCGTAGACGAAGCCGTGCACGCGCCAGGCGGCTCTTGATCGTCCCGATCGGCTTGCCCATTGAAGCTGCTGCTTCCGAGTAGTCTAAGCCCTGCACATCTACCATGACCACAGCAACCCTGAACTCATCTGGCAATTTGTCGAGGCAGTGCTGGATAGCTTTTCGCAGCTCAGCGTTCTGGACCTGATCTTCGGGATGGTCTGCTGGATCGACCATCCAGCGGGGAGATTCAACTTCTTCACCGGTGTCATCCAGGGGTTCAAGGGGTACGGTTGGGCGCCTTTTTCGGCGGCGTAACTCGTCATAGCAGGCATTGGTCACGATGCGGAGCAGCCAGGCTTTAAATGACCCGCCTCGGAATGAACCCAGGTGATTGTATGCAGAGATAAAGGTATTTTGAGTGGCATCATCGGCGGTCTCTTCTTCGCCGATCATGCGATATGCCTGGTTATAGATCAAATCCTGGTAGGCAAGGACCAGGCGATTAAAAGCATCCAGATCACCTTCCCTGGCTGCTTGAATTAGGGCAATCTCATTCACCATTGTATTTTAACGCAATTTATCGAGATTTCATTGCCTGGCAGGAGCAGCGGGTATAAAATCGGGCAGGAGGTTACCATGGGAGAAACAGGTAAAAATGTTGCCGGATCGTGCATGACGATCGCATTGGTGATCGGGATCGTCTTGACAGCGTTATTTATTATCGGTATCGGTGTATTATTTATCAGCCGGATCTAATTGCCTGAGGGTTGCTACTGCCCCGCTTGTCTGAGATCATATCCAAGAAAATGACAATTGTGATGTGGCTGCACCCAGGTTGGTGTGAATGACCTATAATCTACCGGGGCTGACCTCCAGAATAAAGAGGCGTAACCCGTCGGATGCCAGATGCTACTCGGAACAGGTCACGAACGATACTTACCAAGCCGCAATTACTTGCCCAGTTTTTCCTTTTCTTCCAGCTCAACTAACATGCGCTGGTAGTAAGCTGCATTGGTGGGGTTGAGCGACAGGATGGTCATCAAGGTCTCGATGGCAGCCTTGCGGTTCCCAGCTTGCAGGTACGTATCCTTCGCCATCTCCATCTGGACGATGGCATCTTCTTTACGGCCCAGCAGACGGTAAAGCTCTGCCAACCGGCTGTACAGTCCTGGATAGGTTGGATTTTCAAGGATCTTGGCGTTGATATATTCCAATGCTTCGGTCGTGCGGTGGATACTGATCAGGTGGTTAAGGTAGTTATCTAATTCAGAAAAAGCCTGCTCACTCTGGCCGATGCGAATATTCAAGTCAAACAACATGTCACGGGCTTTTTCATCCCCTGGGTCGAGGCTGCGGACCTGTTCATATACATGGATGGCATTACGCCAGTCGAGGCTCTGCATATCAATATCCGCCATGCGCTGAAGGATTTTTACTTTTAGCTCCCGGTCCACCCTGGCTTGGAGCGCAAAACGGTAGGCATTCGCATATGTTTTTCGGGCTGAGGCCAGGTCTGCCAGGTTGTAGTAGGCTTCAGCCAGTTTAATGTACTCATGGACAGTCTCCAGTTGCTTTCCACTGGCAGTCAAAAGCTCGATCAGCCTTAGCCGGGCGTCCATATCCACTGGATTGAGATCGCAGACACGCTGAAGGATATTGATCGCCCGAGCACTCTCGCCACGGACGCTGTATGAGCGAGCCACGATCGAGTATTTATCGATCGCTTCCGGCAGGCGATTTTCCTGGATGAGCAAGTCACCAATACAAGTATGCAAGGGCAGGTAGGTCGGGGCGAATTTCAATGCGTAATAGGCTTCCTCCATGGCTGAGAGGAGCTTATTTGCCCGGGCGAGCTGGTTGATCTTCGCAAGTGATTCCACAAGCTGGCCACTGGTCGCTTCTGTTAACATCTCGGCTAACGGAATCGGTGCAGAACCAGCGGGCTGCAGCGGCAGCTGTTGCCGGGCGATCTGGGTCTGAGCCTTCCAATCAGGCCGGATCAACATCTTGCTGATATTCTCACAGATGCGTTTCTGCAGCCGTTCATCTGCCTGGTTCGAAAATGTCTCGATCAGAGGCTCATACATCTGTGACAACTCTTCCGCTTGGTCAGGGAGGGCGCTCTCTGAATCTGCGATACGCAGGGCTTTCAGGTACTCGATCGAGGCTTCCTTTACCTGATCCATTTTGTAGAGTGCCAGGGCTAGCAAAAGCTGCGCGCCAAGGCTGAAGAGCTCGTTTTGCACAGCCAGCCTCAGATTGGCCACTGCACTTTCCAGCTGGTCACTCTTGGATTGAGAAAAGCCCAAGACGTAGTTAGCAGCTGTGCTTTGTAAGCCGGCTTGCATGGCGCGCTCCAGCTCGACAGCCACTTCTTTATCCCTCCCATTGGATTGCCATTCAATCGCCTGGCTGAGGTGAATGATGATCTGGGACTGATCGTACTCCACAAGATCACCACCGGCTCTTCCCTTGACGATCGAGGACAGGCCTTTCCGGGTCTGGGTCTCCTGGGCCTCTTCCTGCTCGAATAATAATTGTGCCAGGATCGTCATGGCTTTCTGATTGGCTTCCTGGATCGGATCTAGCCGATTGCGTTCTGAATCTTCACTCCGCGAAATCCCTGCCTGGCGTGTTTTGGATATGGAAAATGGCCCGGTAGCGCCGGTTGGCCGGCTTGGGCGTGGGAGGGGTTTGCCAGTCTCGAGGAGCGACATGGCCAGCAGGGCTTCCTTACTCCCCGGGACAACCTCCAAGGCGTGTTGCATCGTCTGGATCGCTTTTGGGACGTTTCCCTGGCTTTGGAGAATGCTGGCAATCGCAAGGTACTCAACCATCGCATTTGAGGAGCGACCTGTGCGTTCATAGACCATCGCCAGGCGGGTATGAGCAGGCATGACTTCAGGATTCATGGCGACCACCTGGGTCCAGCACTGGATGGCTTTTTCAAGGTCCTTATTGCGCGCATACAGCTCGGCGACCTCCAGGTAGATGCGTATCGCTTTGTCCTGGTTTCCGAGGCTTTCTTCGACCTCGGCTGCTTTTAGCAAGGGGACTGGGTCGTTGGGTGAAACCCGGGCAGCATGCAGGTAATAGTCTAACGATTCGGAGTACTTTTGAAGCTCAAATAAAGCCAGTGCCAGGCTGGTTAAAGCCTGGTAGTTCTCGGGGAACTCGTCGATGGCGATCCGGTAATATGAGCAAGCCTTTTCCCACTCCTGGTCCCAGGCAGCTGAATGGCCTTTATTCATTGCATCTAGAAAAACTTGTTGGTCACCGCTCATATGCGTTTCCTAATCCTCAAGCACAGTTAAATTTCCCCAATCGTGGCCGAAGCGAGCTTCGGTTTTTAAGGGAATGACAAGTTGATAGGCATTCTCCATCATGTTGCGGACGAGTTTCGCCGTCTTCTGTAATTCCTTGGGTGGGCATTCCAGCACGAGCTCATCATGCACTTGCAGCAGCATGCGCGCCTGCGTATGATCCTCGCGCAGGGCGGAGGCCACCTTGATCATGGCGATCTTCATGATATCGGCCGCGGTTCCCTGGATGGGGGCGTTGATGGCTTCGCGCTCTTCACGGGCACGCGTGGCAGGGTTACCACCCGATTTCAATCCTGGGAAGTAGCGCCTACGCCCAAGCAGCGTTTCCACATAACCCAGGCGGGCAGCCTGGTGGCGCATGTTATCGAGGTAGTTCTTGATACCAGGGAATTGCTTAAAGTAGGCCTCTACGAAATCTTCCGCTTCAGCCAGGGTAAGGTCACTGGCGCGGGTCAACCCAAATGGACTCATACCGTAGAGCAGGCCGAAATTGATCGCCTTGGCGTTGCGCCGCTCGGTCTTGGTCACCTGATCGAGGGTTTTCCCCAAGATCGCGGCAGCTGTGGCGGTGTGGATGTCCTGGTCGGCACGGAAAGCGGCCAGCATGGCGTCATCGTTCGACATGTGGGCGGCGATACGCAGCTCAACCTGCGAATAATCCACAGACAGCAGGGTGTAGCCCTCAGCAGCGATGAACGCCTGGCGGACTTGGCGGCCAAGCTCGGTACGGATGGGGATGTTCTGCAGGTTCGGGTCAGACGAAGCAATGCGACCGGTGACGCTGCCGGTCTGGTTGTAGGAAGTGTGGACGCGACCAGTATGCGGGTTCACCTGTTCCGGCAGCGCATCCAGGTAAGTGGATTTCAGTTTTGACAACTCGCGGTATTCCAGGAGCAGGTCCACCACCGGGTGCTGGCCCTGAAGTGACTCCAACACCTCAGCTGAGGTGGAATAATTACCCGCATCGGTACGCCGGGTACGGTCAGGTGGGATAAGCTTGAGGCGATTGAACAGGGCATTGGAAAGCTGCTGGGTTGAATTCAGGTTGAACTGTTCACCCACATATTCATAAACCTTGATTTCGAGCTCGTTCATGCGGGATAGCAGCTCCCCAGACATTTTACGCAGGAAATCAATATCCAGGGCAATGCCCGCCATTTCCATTTCGGCGATGACCGGGATGAGTGGCATCTCGATCTCTTCGAATAATTGCGTGGCAGCGTTCGCCTTTAATTCGGCCTGCAATCCTGGCATGAGGCGGATGACGGCAATGGCATCCATGGCAGCGTAGGGAGCGGCCTTTTCGATGGGCACTTGGTCCATCGTGATCTGCTTGCGACCCGTGCCAATCAACTCCGTGATCTCGGTCATGCGGAGATCCAGGCGCACCCAGGCCAGGTTTTTCAAGCCCAGGTTATGCGAGGTGGGGTTGGTGATCCATTCGGCGATCATGCTGTCGAAGGACAGGGGCGCCGGGCTGACACCGTTGCGGGCGAACATGACGAAATCGTAATTTAAGTTGTGGCCGTTTTTGCGGATGCGGGGGTCGGTCATGGGGCCGCGTAATGCATCCATGACCTTCCTGATGGGAAGCTGAGCACCCAGCGCGGGGAGATGCCCAACCGGGATGTACCAGCCCTCATCAGCATTGACCGCCAGGGAAATCCCCACCAGGCTTGCCTGCATCTGGTTGGTGGAGGTGGTCTCTGTGTCGAAGGAGATCACACTGGCTGCTTCCAGCTGCTTCACCAGGGCGTTGAGGCTAGCTTCGTCATTCACTACGTGGACGGTAACCTGGCCTTGTTGGATCGGGGCAGATGGATTCTCAGAAGGGGATGGTGCAAACAATGAAAGTTGTTCTTGTTTCCTGGGAGAGGATTTTCCCAGGGCAGGGTAAAGGGCGGTCAGGCGGCCCAGCAGCGTGCGGAACTCGAGCTCACGGAACAGGGCCTCCACCCGCGCTGGCTCGAATCTCTCAGTGCGGGCATTCTCCAGGTCAAGCTGGATGTCGAGATTGGTGACAATCGTGGCAAGTTTCTGGCTCAGGTAGGCATTATCTCTATTTGCAGCAAGCTTCTTGCGGGTGCTTTCGGAGATCTCTTCGAGATGGGCATAAATCCCATCGAGGGTGCCGTAGCTGGCAAGCAATGAAGTGGCGGTCTTCTCACCGATGCCGACTACCCCGGGGATATTATCCGATTTGTCTCCCACCAGCGCTTTGTAATCGACCACCTGCTCGGGTTGAACCCCCAGGCTGTCGAATACGTCTTTTGCAAAATAATCCTTGGCGTCAGACAGGGTCTTGCCGGGTAAATTCACCAGGATGCGGTCATCTACAAGCTGGAGCAGATCACGATCGCCGGTGATGATCTTTACGCCATAACCTTCCTTTGCCAGCCGCGTAGATAGACTGCCCAGGATATCATCGGCTTCATAACCTTCGCGCTCAATGCGAGGGATGTTGAAGGCGTCAACGATCTCCCGGATGCGCTCCATCTGGGGGCGTAGGTCCTCGGGCATCTTGGCCCGGGTGGCTTTGTATTCCGGGTAAAGGCTATCACGGAAGGTTTTTCCAGTGTCGAAGGTAACCACCAGGTAGTCGGGGTGCTCCTGCTCCAACAAACGCAGGAGAATCGAGGTGAAACCGAAAACCCCGGCGGTCGGCTCACCGGAGTGGGTGGTGAAGGCTGTCGAAGTTCCCCGGGTGAGGGCATAGTAGGCCCGGTATGCCAGGGCGTGTCCATCGAGTAGGTATATGATCGGAGGCATGGCGTTACATTCTTTGCTGCTGCATGTTTCGCACCTGATTGATTATATTCCAACGTTTGTAAGCAGGTGTGATGGTAGTTTTATCCCATTGACGAGGATGCTTCTCGCCAAACGGAAGATGGTAAAGGTCGTTTTTACCCTTCTCTGCTTCAGTTTATCATGCACTCATCTTTGTCGCAAGGAATATTGACAATGGTCTCCAACCATGATAAGGTATATTCAGGTGGAAAAGCTAATGCGACTTTTCCGGGTGTGTGTGGTATTCCTGTTTCTCCTGGCCAGTCTGGCAGAGATAGGCACTGTTCAGGCCGCCGATAATCCCCCAGCTGAGACTGGGCGGAAGGCCACCATCGTCATGACCTACACCCGCTATGAATGGTGGCTGCTGCAATGGTCAGACAACAAGCTCATGTGCCAGGTATACATCGACCATGAAGGCTGGCCGACAGCCCAGGATGTATTAACCGACTGCGGAGCGACAATTTACAACCAATGGCTCAAAACACAAGCCTGCGCTGAGTCAAGCGATGGTCAAGAAGCCTCCACGATCTGCTCAGGGCTGTACCTTTTTTATATCGGCAGCGCCCCCGCTCAAAAGACCATCGAGGTTGACCTGCCACCGGCTGAAGTGTATGTGAGCTTGAGCGGCTGTACTCCAGTACCGCCTGAAAATTTATGCCCGAGCATACCCAGCTTACATTTTGAAGGGGTCGAGCCCCTGCCAAATGAGCAGATCACCGCCATCCACGTGAAAATAGGGGACATGGAAACAAGCTGCGAGGGCAGCACCTGTGATGTGCAGCTGAAGCCGACTGTGTTGGCAGGCACAGTGGTCGAGTTTTGGGCTGATTCAAGCTTTGGAGATAGCAGCCAGGTATTTACAGCGATGGTACGGGTGATCGACAGCGGGGTAGCGGCCACACCGACCAGCGGGGGCTGGTATGTGGATGTGCTCTCCAGCCAGTGGCAGGGCAATGACCTGGCAACCTGCTCCCAGGTTTGGCAGGCTTTCCCGCCCATCGGCGGGGTGCCTGAGTGGCTTTCAACACCAGAAGATGTGGCTTTCCTTGAAACCGAGGAACCTTATTCATACCTGGCGGGACGTTTGATCGCCGAGGGAGCGGTAGATGCATCTTCCTGCCCGAGCGGTGGGCTCCTGGCGAATGGCTATGCCGATAACTGTGGGCTGGATGTGGCTATGCCGGAAGTCATCATCTGGCAGAACCAGTTCGATGAGCAGATCATGCAGGCGGCCAATGAAGTAAAAGTGCCAGCCCAGCTGTTGAAGAACCTGTTCGCCCAAGAAAGCCAATTCTGGCCGGGTGAGTTCAAAGAACCGCAAGAGTTCGGATTGGGGCAGATCACCGATAATGGAGCTGATACGCTCCTGCTGTGGAACCCCTCCTTCTATAACCAATTCTGCCCACTCGTGCTCACCCAGGACGTGTGCTCGGTAGGATATATCAAATTAAGTGCTGAGAACCAGGCCATCTTGCGTGGTGCGCTGGCAACCAGTGCGGATGCGGATTGTGAAACCTGTGAATTTGGTATCGACCTGACCAAGACGGAAACGAGCATCAACCTCGTGGCCCACACCATGCTGGCTGATTGTGAGCAGGTGGCTCAAATTGTGTATAACGCGACAGGCAAGCTGGGCGGTCAAGTATCCAGCTACGAAGATCTATGGAAGTTCACCATTGCAGACTACCATATTGGGCCTGGATGCCTCTCGTATGCAATGTACACCAACTGGGCAGCTCGTTCTCCGATGGACTGGGATCACGTGTCAACTCACCTGACCGAACCGTGCCAGTCGGTGATACCCTATGTGACCCAGGTGGTTACATCCCCCTAAACAGGTTGCTGTTTAGGATCTTAGCAGGAAATCCTATTTTTTTCCCAACATCCTGATCAATTTCAAGAATTCTTCCCATTCCTCAGTAAAGAAATGGATAGTGACATTGTTCAGCTCCAGGTGGTAGGTCGTCTCACCATCGGGCTCATCAGCCTTCCACACCTGGTAGTGCATATTATCGGTCTCGGCAAGTACTTCGGTCTTGAAATCCATGTCATGATCCGGCATAGGTCTCCCTTTTAAGACTGATCAACAAGTTGGTAATTTATTATAGATACTAACTTCGATTAAGGCGGTGGCAAGACGTACCAGGGGTTGATGAACCCACCCAGGTAGCGTACTTCAAAGTGAAGATGCGCTCCAGTGGAGTTGCCAGTACTGCCTAACGCGCCGATGTAAGAGCCAGTACCAACACTCTGCCCACAACGGGCACTCACCGAATTAAGGTGAGCATACAGAGACTGGTAACCATTGCCGTGGTCGATCATCACCATGTTGCCATAACCACCGTTCGACCATCCGGCGAAAACAACCACACCGGCATCAGAGGCAAAAACGCTGTCTCCGACTGCGCCCGCGATATCGATACCCAGATGACCAGACCAATACTCATTGCCGGAAAGGGTATGGTTGCCTGTTGGCCAGGCGAAAGCACCTGAACCATAGGCACCGTCATAGCTGCCTTCGCAGGCACCTGGGCCGAGCACTGATTTCGATACGCCAGAATTAGCCCGGGCGATCGTCGGTACGACCCATTGTTTAAATTCACGATGGCCATTAGGGATCATGATCCACTGGTCAGGCTGGACCTGCGGATTGGTTAGGTCGAAATTGTTGCCTTCCCAGGAGAGGATGTCATCCAGACTTGCCTCGAATTTTCCGGCGACCGACTCGAGCGTATCGCCCTCCTGCCATTGATAAAAAACGCCATCCACGGGCGGCACATTGAGTGTCATCCCCGGATCCAGCATATCAGGAGAGTCATTCAGCTGGTCATAATTGGCCCACAGGATCGTCTCCGGCTTGAGGTTGAAGCTCTTGGCGATCCCGAACACAGAGTCACCGGTGGTGACGGAGTATTCAATCACTTCTGTGCGCGAGCGGGTGGGGATATTCGTATGCATGGAAGTACGGCGGACGATGGCATCCCCGACAAACCCTTTGAAAAACCCTGGGAGGGAGACCCCGGTCAGATTGACTGCGGTCGTTGGTTGTTCGGTTTGGACGCTGATCGTGGGGGTAGGTTCATGGGCTGCAGCTTGCGTGCTCGTGGCACGCCAGCCGAGATAGGCTGCTGTTAATACCAGACTGAGCGCCAGCATCCAGACACCTGCCAGCACCAGGCCGTTTGGCTCACGCCTAGGTTTCGCCGCTTCAGGCTGCCCGGCGGGCTCTTCAGAGCCGTTTTCTAAACTCGATCTTTCTTTCATAAGCCATACCAATACAAGGCGCGTTTATTATAACTGCATTATAACAAGACGCAGATTATACCAATAATGATAACTAATCCTGATCTTCGTTGAGGGTTTCGAGGAAAGTCATGTTGTTGTCGGTTTTCGACAGCCGCTGCAAGATGGCTTCCGTGGCGGTGGCGGGGTCCATACCGGCGCCGAATGGAGGTGAGGCGATCATCTGGTCATACATGCGTCGCATCAGCCATACACGCGGGGTCAGGTCGGGGCCTAAGAGCAGCTCTTCACGGCGGGTGGAGGAGCGCTCAATATCGATGGCAGGGAACACACGGCGTTCTTGCAGGCGACGGGACAGGAGCAGCTCCATGTTACCCGTGCCTTTGAACTCTTCGTAAACCACATCATCCATGCGTGAGCCGGTATCCACAAGGCAGGTGGCGATGATGGTCAGGGAACCGCCTTCTTCGATATTGCGGGCTGCCCCAAAGAAACGCTTGGGAGGGTAAAGGGCCGATGGATCGATACCACCGGAGAGTGTACGCCCCGAAGGGGTAACGACCAGGTTATAGGCACGGGCCAGGCGTGTGATCGAGTCCATCAGGATGACCACATCTCGCCCAGTTTCCACGATGCGTTTGGCACGTTCAAGGGCCATCTCCGCTACACGGACATGAGAAGTAACCGGCTCATCGAAGGTAGATGAAATCACCTCCGCATCGACTGAGCGGTCCATATCGGTCACTTCTTCCGGGCGCTCACCGATCAGGGCAACCATCAGGTATACATCGGGATGGTTGGTAGAAATTGAATTGGCCAGCTGCTTCAAGATGGTGGTCTTGCCTGCCTTGGGAGGAGAGACGATCAGGCCACGCTGCCCACGGCCAATGGGGGTCACCATATCGATCAAGCGGGTGGCCAGGGTGTGCCGGTCGGTCTCCAGGTTGAAACGTTTGTCAGGGAAGATAGGCGTCAGGCTTTCGAATGCCGGGCGGTTGCGAGTTTCCTCGGGATCGAAGCCATTAACGGACTCGACCTTGAGCAGGCCATAATGTTTCTCTGATTCACGCGGGGGCCTCACATGGCCTATGATCAGGTCACCGTCGCGCAGGTTATAGCGTCTGATCTGAGACTGGGAAACATAGATGTCAAAAGCACCCGGCTGGTAGTGACCTGAACGCAGGAAACCCATCCCATCGCTCATGATCTCCAGGATGCCTCCGCGTAGCTCAAGACCATCGCGCTCTGCTTCCGCCTGCTGGATCTTCAGGATCAGGTCATCTTTTTTAAGGCGGTTAGCGTTTTGAATATTCAGATCTCGTGCCATCTGGCGCAGTCGATCAAGGGTCGTTGCTTGCAGTTCAATAACTTTCATCTGTTTATCTTCCCGGATGTAAGATTTTCGATACTATTCATATACCATTTATGTATACCCGCCCAAACAAGCATTAATAACATTAAAACAGGCGGGGTGCCGTGAAATCGTCTAAGGCTGATTACTGGTAAAGGGGGGATTTAACTGTACTTATTATAGCATGTAAGCAATATTTAAGCAAATAATCCGCAATGCATTTTGCTAATGTTTGTGTGAGTTTTATCTCAATCTAGCGGTTTATTCCCTCCTCGAGCAATGCATGCTAGACCAGCCTGGCACCCATTGTGTTCGTGAAGATTAACCACAAGGCATAAAGAATACACCCCAGGTCCTGCCTTGCAGATTCCAATTCTCTCGAGCGGATTCTTAGTTTTTTACTGCTTCCGGCCCCATCACGATGCTTGTTCAGTAATCTGCATGCCTGATTACTATATCATAGAGACCATCGAATTGATGCACCTGGTGATTTTTAAATCAAAATTCTCAGCAAATCCTAATCAAGCCAGCTGACTATCCTGCATCATTAATTGTATAGCGGAGATCAATTTTGCAGGCCTTGCTAAGCATCGCCTGAGCCGGGCAATACTTGGTGGCTGACAGCTCAATCGACCGCTCGACTGCAGCCGGTTCGATCTTGTGACCGGTGACAATATATTCAATTGTTATGTGGGTGAAGACTTTGGGGAAGTCGGTGGCGCGGTCGGCATGTACCTGTACCTCGAATGATGTGACTTCCTGGCGTTTCTTCTGCAAAATCGAGATCACATCCATGGCAGTGCAGCCAGCCAGCCCGATGGCGATCAATTCCATGGGTATAAAACCTTCCGCTGCCTGGGTTTCTGAGAGCTCGCCTTTTAATGATAGGGACAGTCCAGGCTCATTGAGACCCGTGAATGAAAGATCATGATTCCAGATTACTTTTGTGTCCATGCTTATTGCTCCAATAATGGCGTGACGTATTTTTCGAGCATTTCTCGGTTGATCGGCCCCGTCCAGGCCAGGACCACATTGCCCTGATGGTCGATCACATATGAGCTGGGCAGGCTGCCATTTTTAAAAAGCATCAGGGCTTTCGTGTTGGGATCCAGCAGGATGGGAAAACTGAGCTGGTAATCATCGACAAACTTGGCCACATCACTTTTGGGATCACCGGCATTGATCCCAAACAACATAAAGCCCTGGTCACTATGAGCTTCGAAATAATTCAACAGGGTTGGCATCTCGGCCTTGCAGGGTGGGCACCAGGTGGCCCAATTATTGACCATGACGATCTGCTGGCGATAGTCAGCCAGGTCTACCCGGCTCCCATTTAAATCGGTGAAAACCAGCTGTGGGGCAGGGAAATTCACCGCCAATGGGACGACTGAAAATTCATCGTCGAGATCTTGAGCCACGATGTACCAGGTGGCTATGACCCCAATGAGGACCAACCCTATCCCGATCAGGAGTAAAGGGACCAGTCGCCCCAGGTCGATTTTCGTGTTTGTGGGTGGTAACGCCATACTATAAAATGATCAGCTAATTCAGGGCCTTTTTTATTTCCTGCAACAGGTAATCCTCAGGGACTGTACCTAAAATCACACCAGCATTGTCATTAATGTTGGTTTGCGGCACGCCGCTGACATTATACTGCATGGCAAGATCATAAAACTCACTCGCTTCGATCATTTCTGCCTGGATGAGGGGATTTTCCATAGCCATGCGATGGGCAAGCACCACGGCTTGCGGGCAGTACGGTCAGGTAGGGGTGACGAAAATTTTCAACAGGAGGGGAGACTGGATCTGCTTTAACTCAGAACGAATAGAGGGTTTCAATCCTGAATCGCGCTTGGAAACGAGCTGGATTGAATGGATCAATGAACCGAACTCATATCCAGAAGGGATCCCATAAAAACGGATGCCATAATCGACAAGCTCAGCCTGGTCGCGGCCAGCCAGTACCAGGGCGGGCGCATGGTGGATACTATATTTCTTGCCAAGGTCGGGTTGCCGGTCAAGGTCAACCACGTTCAAGGACAATTTACCCGATAGAGCAACCAGCTCATCTAATAACTGCCTGGTCTCCTCGCAGGAGGCACATTTCTCTTTATCATAGAAATAGATCAACTCGACCGGTCGATCCAATTCAACAGAAAATATCTGCTTGATCTGCGCGCTGATCTCTTCATTAAGCATGCTTGGCTGCATATTTCTCCTTATTTGTCAGTTCAGAGGATCTTTCAGATTGATCAATTAGATGCATGGAGGCAGTCAGAGTTACAATAAATCCTAATGTGGCATTTATCTGAGATGTTATAATATTCATCGGGTATGTTATAAAATCAACCAATATTATTTTGTAAATGAAAAAGATTAGTTCAGGTTGGCAGTTTTCGACAAAAATTTTCACCAGGATCTTGATATCCGGCCTGGTTATTGTGCTTTTGGCAGGGATCATAGGCTTGCCCGGGTTGGTGTCTTCGGCACACATGCTGCCACAGAAGATCTATGATCCATATCTCCCCATCATTCTAAATAATGCCCAGCTTGGCCCGACGGACACGCTCACCCCTTCACCGACGGTGACATTGACCGGGACGCAACCCACGCCGACCAAAACCAACACGGCTGGTCCTTCACCCACCAATACCCTGACGCCTTCGCCTACATTTACTGGCACATTGACGCCCGTGCCTGCCCTGACGGTATCCGTATCACCAACATCAGCCAAGGTAGGTGAAAACTTCGTCTTTACGATCAAGGTTGGGAATACCGGCACTGGGCCGACCTTGAATAATATCCTGGTTGACTCATTCCCGACCTATATCGATGTACTGACGGTGACAACTACGCAAGGTTCGGTTAACAAGCAAACGCATTCCTTCATCGTCTCTATTGGGGATGTCAAGCCGGGTGTGATTGTCACCATCGTGGCTACCGTCAGAGTCAACTCGACCCTCACCCGGACGGAAACTGTCACCAATGTAGTCGCCCTCACATACAACGAGGTCTATTCAAAAACAGCCAGCGTCAGCTACCAGGTGGTTTACCAAACCTTACCTGGGACAGGCGAGCTTCCCCTGAACTGGCGCGAAAGCCAAATTAACCAGGGCTCGATGGTGGCGGGTATAATTCTGATGGTAATCGGGGTTATTGTATTGCTCGGTGTGCTGTTATGGCCAAAGCTACGTGACTCAAAATACCGGCTGTTGCTAATCGTAGGAAGTGCTTCATTAATTATCCTGGGTTTCATCCTCGGGGCAGTCAGCTACGGAGTTTTTAACCCGGGCGAGCAGACCGTTGTGTACCAATCCACCCCCACGAACGGTAACCTGGCGGCTCAGGAACCCTCTGCGACGGTATTGGTCCACCAACCCGCCTCGGCTTTTTCCACGCCTGAGGCGTACCTCCCGTTGGAAACGCTTCCGGATTATCCTATACCGACGCCCGTCATTACGGTGACCCCACAACCCGGTGAACCGGGTCCTGACATCAGCGCGGTGAGCCGGATCGTCATCCCGGCATTGATGCTGGACACGGAGGTCAAATATGTGCCCTTCGATGGGGTGACGTGGCTGATCTCAGGCCTGAAACAGGAAGTCGCCTGGATGGGTAACACGTCATGGCCGGGGCTGGGGAGCAACACTGCCCTGGCAGGCCATGTGACCGTAGCAGGGATGGGTGATGGACCTTTCCGCCACCTGGATGAGCTGCCGGTGGGAGAGGTGATCCTGCTTTACACAGACAACAACCTCTATACCTACCAGGTGCGGGAAAGCGTTGTAACCGATGATGGGGATATGTCGGTCATTTTACCCAGCGAGAATGCCCAAATTTCGCTGATCACCTGCGTGGATTGGGATAACGAAAGCCGCACATATCTGAAACGACTGGTGGTGTACGCTGACCTTATCCGCACCGAATCGATCACCATCGGCAGGGCACCCTAGTATTCACTGAAAATTTGATCTACTGGAACGGAAACGTTCCAGTTTTTTTATATTACAACTCGGAGTATACCCAGTCCCCAGCGACCATGGTGGCAGCTGGACGGAGGCTGTGGAGCTGTTCGGGGGGGCAGGTGTAGGGATTGGCATCCAACATGATCAGGTCTGCCCAATAGCCTGGCGCCAGCCTGCCGAGGCGATCTTCCATGCCAGCCGCATAGGCTGGTCCAACCGTGAAGGATCGGATCGCGTCCGTGATGGTCAGGCGTTGCTCCGGAACCCACCCAGCGGGGGAGGGTGTTCCATCCAGGCGGCGACGTGTGACGGCCGCATGCAGACCCAGGAAAGGATTAGGGGATTCTACCGGCGCATCGGAACCGAAGATCAAGCAGGCCCGATGGTTCAACAGGCTGCGCCAGGCATAGGCATTCGCCGACCGAGCTCCCCAGCAACGGTCAGCCATCCGCATATCGGAGGTGGCGTGGATCGGTTGCATGGAAGCGATAATATCCAGGGCATGGAACCTGGGGAATTCATCCGGGTGGACTACCTGGACATGCTCAATGCGGTGGCGCAGCCGGCCATTTGTGTGACCTGGAAGGGAGCGCTCGAGCTCCCTTAGCTTCGCATAGCCGTCGAGTACCTGGCGGTTGGCACGGTCGCCAATGGCGTGGATGGCCAGGTTGATCCCATGCTCGATGGCTTTCCGGCCGTGCTCAAACACTTCAGCGGCATCCAGCATGAGCATCCCACACGAAGCAGGGTCGTCTTCGTATGGCTCGAGCATGGCGGCTGTATGCGGCCCAAGGGCCCCATCGGAGAACATTTTTAATGGCCCAAGCTGGAGCAGGTCGTCACCCAAGGCATGCTGCAGTCGTAAGTCGATCACGCCTGGAAGAGCTTCCAGGTGAAATCCTTTGTGAACGCGGAATTTCAAGGCATCACGTTGTTTTAGCACCTGCAAGGCAGCGTAACAGCGCATCTCATCAAAGTCGTGCACACCGGTGAGGCCCATCTTCCACAATTGAGGGATGGCACTGGCGAGTGCATCCACCAGCTGAGCGAGGCTAGGCTCAGGAAGGACCTGTTCCAGCAGGCCCATGGCAGATTCGAACAGGATACCATCCGGCATCCCTGAGCGATCGCGGCCAATCAGGCCTCCAGCGGGGTCTGCTGTATCAGGTGTAATCCCTGCCAGGTGCAGGGCCGGAGTATTGGCCCAGGCACAATGCAATGATTTATGGGTCAGATAGACCGGATTATTGGGCGCGATCTCATCCAGCAGGGAGGCAGTGCCATAACCTTCCTCCCAATTATTCTGGTTCCAGCCATGCCCGAGGATCCATTCACCGGGCGGGGCAGTCATCACGCATAATGCCACGCGCTGCAAGCATTCCGCGCGGCTGCAACCCTCACAATCGATTTTCTGTAATCCCAGGGCATATTCAACCAGGTGGATATGGGCATCGACCAGCCCGGGCAGGATCGTCCGCCCGCAGGCGTTGAGCGCGTTGTGGGTTGGAAATGAGGTCAGGATCTGGCCGTCACTGCCGACTGCCAGGATCCTGCCTTGATCGATGGCAAGCGCAGTGAGTCCAGGCTCTTGAGAACCCTGGGGATAAATATGTGCGTTGTGGATGACGAGCATGGATGCGGTTCAGCCAGCCTGTCCGAGGATGCGGATAACCAGGGCGTCTAATTCTTCCTCGGAGTAATAATGGATCACCATGGTTCCGCCTTTCTTGCGCGGATGCAGGCTGACGCGTGTCCCCAGGCGTTCACGCAGCCGCTCTTCAAGGAATGTCACATCGGGTTTGGGAGCGGGTTTGGCGGGCGTGGATGGACGCTGGCCCAGGTATTTACGCACCAGGTCTTCGGTCTGGCGCACGTTCAGCTCGTGTTTAAGGATGGCTTGCAAAACCGCCGATTGGGCGGCTTCGGTGGGCAGGCTGAGCAGGACACGCGCGTGGCCTTCGCTGATCTCCCCTGAAGCAAGCGCCCGGCGTACATCTTCGGGCAGCTTAAGCAAGCGCAAGGTGTTGGTGATCGTCACACGATTCTTGCCAAGCTGTTGGGCGATCTGCTCATGCGTCAGGTTGAAATCATCGGACAGCTGGCGATAGGCTTCGGCAGCCTCCAAGGGGGTGAGATCGGTGCGCTGGACATTCTCAATCAAGGCAAGCTCGAGCCGTTCCTGTTCGGAGGCTTCACGGATAATGGCTGGCACACTGTCCAGCCCAGCCATGCCGGCAGCTACCAAACGACGCTCACCGGCGATCAAGGTGTATTGGCCGGTTTGCTCTGAGGGGGTGACGATCAAAGGCTGGAGGATGCCATTTTCCTTGATCGAAGCGGATAGCTCAGCTAGCTCTGCCTGGTCCATTTGTGAGCGAGGTTGGCGTGGATTCCGGCTGATGCTACGGATCGGTAACGATTGATAGCCGGTGGGTGGCAGCTGGGTCTCACTTTCGGGCGTGAAATCGCCCGTCGGGATCAGGGCATCCAAACCTCTACCTAGGCCTGTCTTCTTCGTCATTCTGCACTCACTAGTGTTTGAATAGATTCAGGCTGTAATACACCATCGCCGACGAGGAGCTCGCGCGCCAGGTTGGAATAAGCCGTGGCACCGGACGAACCAGGCGCGTAGATCGAGATAGGCTGGCCATAGGACGGGGCTTCTGCCAAGCGCACAGACCTCGGGATGAGGGTATTGAAAACCTGATTGGGAAAATGACGGTTAATTTCCTGGACCACATCCGCGCTGAGCTTGGTGCGGACATCGAACATGGTCAGGATGACCCCACGCACGCGCAAGCCAGGAAATAGGGCAGTCCGGATGCGCGCCAGGGTCTGGTTCAGCTGCCCAATCCCTTCCAGTGCCAGATATTCACACTGAACCGGGATGATGACACCGTCCTTGGCTGCCACGACGCCATTCAAGGTCAGCAATCCTAATGAAGGAGGGCAGTCGATCAAGATGTAGTCGTACCGGTCGGTGATGGGCTGGAGGGCTTCCCTGAGCCTGGTCTCACGGGCGATCACCGGCACCAGCTCGACTTCTGCCCCAGCCAGGGCAGGTGAGGATGGTAAAAGGGAAAGGTTCAGGCGTTGGTTATAAAGCGTGTTCTTGATGGCGGGGGTTTCACCGATGATCACATCATAGATCCCGTTTTTCACGCCGCGTTTGTCGATACCCAGGCAGGAAGTGGCATTCGCCTGGGGATCGAGGTCTACCAATAAGGTGCGCTGACCGAAACTTGCCAGGAAGGCCCCCAGGTTCACGGCGGTGGTGGTTTTCCCGACGCCGCCTTTCTGGTTGGCAATGGTATAGATGCGGCCCATCAAAATACCTCGATCAGGTATTCTTTGATTTCCTCAGGGGTGGGTATCCCATCCGCTCCCCGCCGGGTGACCGATAGCGCCGCAATCTGGGTGGCGAAGCGAGCTGATTCCCACGGATCCCTGGTGAGATAGAGCCGGCTGAAGAAGGAGGCGGCAAAGATATCGCCTGCACCGGTCGAATCGAGCTCGACCACCGCAGGAGGCCTAAAGCGGCGTACATCACCATTCCAATACACACGTGCACCAGCCGGACCTTCAGTGATGACCAGGATGCGTGAGGCCGAGGCCAGCTCCTCGATGCGAGATTCATCGCCCTGGACATCATGAATACTGAGCACAGCTGCACCTGAATTCTGCAAAATAAAGGCTGCCTCGGGCCATTCCGTGGGATGCACATGGCCTTGTTTGTCCCAGGTGCGCATCCAACCCTGAGGCGTGATACCAATGAGTGAGTTGGGAAAATGCCGCACCAGGCTTGGCTCAACCTCCTGGGCGACCGGACCGAGGTGAACGATGGGTGCTTGCCGCCATGGCTCAGGGATCAGGTGATAATCCAGGCGGGAGGCAACCGAATGCACGATCTGAATCCGGCCCTGGTCAGTGTATATATTTTCGAAGGTGGTCGAGCTCTCGCTGGGATAGTTAATGATGGGGATGTGTTGTAAGTTGCCCAGGGGCACTTCAGCACCCCAGGAGGTGACGATCCCGACCCGCAAGCCAAGCGCCTGGGCAGTCAGGCCGGCATATGCCGCGGTGCCCCCGATACGGGGACCTTCGGGGGTCAGGTCGCGGGTCAGGTGGCCGATGATCAAATAATTAACTGGTTCCAGCGGGGAAAGGCTGAACATGGCTGAATTATACCTGAAATAAAAAAGATGCTGCCCGAGCGTGAGGGCAGCATCCTTAGCATTGGAAATACCTACTTGGGAATGATCGTCACCTTGCGATGCGGTTCTTCACCGAAACTTTCGGTGGTAACCTGGGCATCATCGCGCAATTCTATGTGGATGATGCGCCGCTCATTGGGAGGCATGGGTTCCAGGACTTGTTTTCGCCCGGTTTTAACAGCCTGTTCGGCCATGCGGTGGGCCAGCTGGCGCAGCTGGCGTTCGCGGCGTGTCCGGTAGCCTTCTACATCGATGACCAGGTTGATGTTCTCACCGAGCTCCTTGCTTACGATCAGCCTGGAGATGTACTGGAGGGCGTTCAAAGTTTCGGAGCGTTTACCGATCAATACGCTCAGGTCTTTACCGGTGACATCGACCAGGATCGGGCGGGCATCGTGTTCATCATCTGCCTCGCCATAGGAAGCACTGACATCCGCCTGGATGTGCATCTTAACCAATAACTCGCTGACGGTCTCCTGGGCGACATGCAGGGGTATCTCCTCCTTGGCATTGGCAGGAGGGATGCGCACCGGGGCCGGAGCAGGCTCGTATTCCCCGGCTTCTTGCCCGGATGTCTCTGGAGTTTCCAGGTTATGTAGCGTATCATCTGCCTGGGTGAAAGCCTGCTTCACGATCAGGCGTATACGTGCCTGGTGAGCGCCGAGCCCAAACAAGCCCCGGCTGCCCTCATCCAGGATCTCGATCTCAACGTCATCGCGGGTCAATTCGAGATCCGCTAAACCTTTTTCGATGGCCTCATTGATCGTTGGAGCGATGATTTCTAATGTGGTCCGCTGTGCATTCATAATTTTCTCTTCGTAATTTCCCCAATAGGATGGTTTATTTTGCTCTCACGGGCTTAGCCTTTTTTGGGAAAAGGTTTCTAAAATCAACCTTTCCTAAGAAGGCATATTGGACGATTCCCAACAGGTTACTGACGATGAAATATAAAGCCAGCCCAGACGAGAGAGTCCATGCGATCCAGCCCATCATGATCGGCATGAACAGGTTCATTTGCCTAGCCATCGCACTACTCTGATCATTCGGGTTCGTGGAGGCGGGGGTCATGAGCTTGGATTGGAACCAGGTTGTAAAAACGACGATGATGGTCAGGACGGGAATACCGACATTGATGATCGGGAGGGTTATCCCAAAGATCGGGGTCTGCGACTCGGGTAAAGCCAGGTCAAGCCATAAGAAATTGCTGTTGAGGGGGATCAATACCGCTGCGGGAAGAAAGGCAGCGATACTTTGGGTGAGATTTAACAGCTGGATGGGAGCTTGCGCAAGAGCCAGCGAAATGGATTGGTACAGGCCAATCATGATCGGGAATTGGATGAACAGGGGTAAACATCCACCCAGCGGGTTGATACCCATTTCCTTGTATAACGCCATGGTGGCTTCCTGCTGCTTCGGTTTATCATCCTTGTATTTCTTCTGGATTTCCTTCATCTTGTTGGATGCATTTAGTTCCTGCATCTTCGCCTGGCTCTTCATTTGCTGGGCAGTTAATGGATAGGTAACCAGGCGAATAAGCACCGTAAACAGGATGATCGCCAGGCCAAAATTGTTGAAAAGGATGTCGTAAATCCAGATCAACACGTTGACCATGGGAGTGAGAATTAAGGTATTCCATAACATGCTCAAGTTCATGTCAGTCAGTCTCCGTGAATAATCTATCCACTATTTAGCCGGAACAAACAGCCATTTGGCGGCTGCATTGGGATTTTCCACGCTTAATGCAACCAGAAGATTCTTGTCATAGTTAAGGGGTGTGACAAGCAGTTTATCCCCAGCGATCACAGGGGTCGAATATAGTAATTGACCTCCAACCACGGTCGTGTTGACCACCTCGCCAGCTTTGTTGATGGTGAAAATCGAAGGTGATTTGGTTGCCAGATACAAGTTGTCGCCTGATACGAGGGGAGTTTCAACGATCTCGTCATCTGCTTTAACCTGGATACGCCACACCTGGGTACCATCGGCGGCATTCACAGCATAGAAGTAAGCTGAGAGATCGCCAAAATAAAGGACGTCATTGTCCAGCGCAGGGCCACCCCATACTTTATCCTGGGTTGTGAAGCGCCAAAGAACAGTACCATTGGTTCCATCCAGGGCAATCAGCTCTTTACCGAAGGTGCCCACATATAAGGTCCCATCCGGTCCAACAGCCGGCTTTCCCACGATCGAACCGCCCAGGTCCTCAGTTTTCCAGATCTGGCTGGCAGAGCTGGTGTTGAAAGCGTAGACGCTGTGATCCATTGAGCTGATGTAGATGCAGCCACAGCCAGTGGCAGTAGCAGGCTGGGCCCACAGAGCTTCACCGGAGGTTTTGAAGGACTGAACAAGCTGCCCTTGCAAATTGAGGGCATAGACCGTACCGTCGGTGGAGGGTTGGTAGATAATATCATCAAGGATCAAGGGGCTGGCGATCAAACGGTAATCTGAGCCAGAAAATTTCCAGAGCTCGGCCCCAGTTGATGGATTGGCGCTATACAAAAAACCATCGTAACCGGGAACCAGCAATTGCTGGCCATCCGCGGTCAGGACAGGCGGGGCATAAAACCCCTTGACATTCGGCTTGTCGGAGGGAAATTTCCATTTTTGGGAGCCTGTGTTCAGGTCCACAGCATATATCTGGACGCCGGCGGCGAGGTAGGCCTGGGTACTATCAGCGGTTACAGCGTGCCAGCTGGTTGCAGTTGCAGCTCCGGTGCAGGCAGAGAGGATAAGGCTGATAAGGATAATGATTGAGCTGACGAGTAGGATTTTTTTAGATTTCATCGGTCTTCTTTTCTAGGGAACGGGATCAATGCCACCTGGATTGAATGGATTACAGCGCAGCACACGCCAGGCTGCCATCAGACTGCCTTTGATGGCACCATACTTGTAGATGGCCTGGTAACCGTAATGCGAGCAGGTTGGATAAAAACGGCAGGTCCCTGGAGGCAATGTGCGTGAGAGGGTCATCTGATACAGGCGAATAAGTGCCAATAATGGTATACGTGGTATGTTCCAAATAGTTACCGGCAGATCACGTAAGCGGGGTTCCGGCTGGCTGACATGCTCATGCTTGGGATGGTCGTTCATAATTCCCATTCATTATCTGGCTTCGGGTGAGAAGTGTTTGCAGGCTGGACTGGATCTGGGTGAATTGGGCAGTCAGGATCGGTTTACGGGCAAGGAGCAGAATCTTCCATCCAGGCTGAAGCCGGGGTAGAAATGGGCGGACTGCTTCCCGAATCAACCGTTTTGCCTTGTTCCTATCGACTGCAGAACCCACAGACCGACCGGCACTCACTCCGACCAACGTCCGTTCTCCTTCCGCTGGAAGCACTATCAACACAACAAACGGGTGGGCATAAGACTTTCCAGAACGCCTCACCCGCTTGAAATCGGTTGATCGTGTCAGTCGGAAGTTGCGTTTCACCCACGCCAGTTGATCTTTTTGACGTGATTATTCATGCTGACGGTGAGGCGATAGCGTCCTTTTAGCCGGCGGGCCTTGAGGACCTTCCTCCCGTCAGAGGTTGACATGCGTTGCCGAAATCCATGCACGCGCACACGGCGCCGTATTTTTGGTTGATAAGTTCGCTTTGGCATTCTAAATTACCTGTATCCTTTTATTAATATCCTGGTCTGTAAAACGAAATTCGATTATACCCGATGCAGTTGGTTTGGTCAAACATCTATTTGAACGTGGTTATTCGCATTTGGCTCGATGCCCACCTTTTCGAGCACGCGTAGCGCAATGGCGCCAGCCAACATCGGGATCCAAAATGTGATGCCGCGGTAGCTAAGTGTGATGACAGCCGCATCTTCAAGCGAAATATACATGGAAGTGAGGGCCAGGGTGAGTGCACCCTCGACAACGCCGATGCCTGCGGGTGTAGGTGAGACAATGACAAAGAGCGTGGCAATACTGAAACACGCGATGACTGTCCCGATCGAGATCGGTATTTTAAACGCCAGGAAGATCAGGATGAGGACGATGATCTGGGTGACCTTGCTGGCGATCGCAAGGTTCAAGGGTATGACAATGTTGCGTGGCCGGTTGCGGATCAGGATCAGGCCTTCAGCCGCATCGTGGGCGAATTCATGGGCATGCGCTTCTGAAAGGTAATCGCGGTGAATAAAGGGGCGCATGAGCCGGTTAAAAAACCTGGCCAGTTTAGCCAGAGCGTTTCCGAAAGAAACAGCTGATTGCATACCGAGGTTGATCAGGTAGGTGAACAACGACGCCAAACCCACCAGGGCGGCTGAAGCAATGATGACCACCAAAGAGAGGTCGTTTCGACGGATGAGGATCACCAATCCGACGGCTAAAATGGCGATGATGGCCAGGTAGTCGAACAATAAGGATAGCACCGAGGCAGCGGCAGCCCGGGCAGCCGAATAGTTCCGGCGGCGCGCTTCACTGACAAAAATCGCCATCCCACTGACCCCACCGGAGGGAGCAACAATATTGACGAAGTTTGCAGCCAGGACGATCAGGGACAACGTGCCAATGCGTTCCTCAATCCCCATGCCACGATAGATCGACCGGAAGGTAGCGCCACAGTTTAATGCCCAAGCTACTTCAATGATCAGTGCCAGGATGATAAACCAAAGATTCCCCCGTTGTAAAACATCTACAATGGATTGGAGCTCTGTGAATTGACTTACTACAAGTATGAATGCGAGAAATATGACGATTGCGAAGATAAATTTCCGCATAGCACGGATTATACCAACCTTCGCGGCTATTCTATCCTATCCACAGCCGCGAAGGTGATCTTAAGGTATACCCTAGCGCCTACGTCCCCCAGCACCACCAACTAATGAGACAAAGTACAGCAGCTGTAGAACAGCGGTCAAGAGACCGGCAACGTAGGTTAATGCAGCTGCATTAAGCACATTCTTTACCCCGCGTTGCTCATTCTCCCCAATGATCATCCCGGAATCGGTCAACAGGGCTTTCGCCCGTGATGAAGCGTTGAGCTCCACCGGCAGGGTTGCCAGGGCGAAGATGGCTCCACCCGAGAAAATAAGCACTCCCAACCAGGACAGCTCGGTCTGGCGTAAGAGCATCCCGATGAAGATCAAGATCCAACCCAGGTAAGAACCGATGTTCACCGCGGGGACCAGCGCAGCGCGTAAGCGCAAAGGAAAATAGCCTTCGCGGTCTTGCATGGCGTGCCCTAACTCGTGCGCAGCAATGGCCAACGAAGCGACCGAAGAACTGTTGTATACACCTTCGGATAGGTGCAGGACCTTGACCCGGGGGTCATAGTTATCGGTCAGCTTACCTCTCACACCATCCACCGACACATCTAGCCCGCTATAGCTGATCAGGCGTTGGGCCGCCTGTGCGCCAGTGAACCGGCTCTGGGCTGGCACCTGGCTCCATTTTTTATACGCACTGCTCACATAACTTTGGGCGATGATCATTAGAATAAATGCTGGGAGCATAAACAGCAAATATGTTGGGTCTAAGTAAAACATTGGATACCTCCTGCTAAATCATTTCACACTATTAAACGCTATTTTTCAACAAAGGTTGCATAGATAATCTAAGGTTGAGTCAATAGCTCGATCGCCTTATTTAATTGTGTATCCACTTCTGCCTGCACGTCCGCCTCGGATATCTCCACCGGAACGTCGGGTGTCAGGCCAGTCCCGGTCACATTGCGCTGGTTCGGGGTCAGCCAGCGTGCGATTGTCACCCGGATCGCGCCCTCGTTATCGGATAATGCGATCCAATTTTGGGCAGTCCCCTTGCCATAGGAGGTGGTACCCACCAGCTGAGCACGTCCGCGGTCCTGGAGAGCGCCGGCCACCACTTCCGAAGCTGAGGCTGACCATTCGTTGACCAGGACGACCATCGGGATTTGCGTGGCGAGGCCATCGCCACTGGCGGTGAATGTCTGGCGCGTGCCATCACCGTACTCCTCGTACGCCACCACACCATCGGGGAGGAATTCAGATCCCACGTTGATGGCTTGATCCAGATAGCCGCCTCCGTTGTAACGAAGGTCGAGGATCAAGCCCTTGGGATTTTGAGCCAGGAGCTCCTGTAAAGCTGCCCGAACGTCGTCACCGGAGGTGTTGCTGAACGAATTTAATTTGACGTAAGCGATGTTGTTTTCGAGCATCTCATATTCGGTGCTGGGGATGGTAATCTGAGCACGGGTGATCGGGACTTCGAATGGTTCTTCCACACCTTCACGGCGAATGGTGAGGATCACCTGGGTGCCGGCTGGCCCGAGTACTTTTTGCCTGGCCAGCTCAGCCACCGTCCCGGTCATGTCCACCCCATCGATGGCGATGATCTGGTCTCCGCTTTTCAATCCGGCAGTCTCTGCCGGGGAGCCCGTGATGGGCTCGGTGATGGTCAGGTACTCGCCTTCAGTATTCACCCATGCCCCGATGCCTGAATAGCCTTCCAGGGGTGCCTGGGCATCACTATATTCTGCGGGATCCATGTAACCGGAATGAGGGTCTCCCAACGAATCCATCATGCCCCGAATGGCACCCTGCATCAATTTCTCATCATCCACGGGCTGGTCGATGTATTGGCTGTGCACGATCGTCCAGGCTTCCCAGAAGGGCTTGAATAACTCTTCGGCGTTGGATGGCGTACCGCCATCAACTGAAGCGGAGCCTGCTGCGATGAAGGGCAGCCGGGCAACCAGGTCATGGCCGGCATACCCACCGATCAAGCCGATGCCTAAGAACACAAACAAGAGCACAGCGATCACGCAGCCGATGAGGATCTTATTCAGGTTACGGTTGGATTCCATTTTTATCTCCACACTCACGATGAAAGTATAAACCGATACTATCTGAAGATTATCATACTTGGGTTAAAGACCGTTAATCCCAAGTTTCATCAGGTAGCTATCAAAAGAGGCCTGGTCGTTGACACTTTCGGCATAATCCAGGATGGCAGCGGTATCCAGGCTATATAAAGGATGGCAGGAAGTAGGGGAAGCGCCGTGCGGGGCAAGCACGACCGCATCGGTACATGGCGCGACGATATCGGCTTTGCTTAGCTCCGGAACCAGCTCTTCCGTGGTGATGATGACATATTTCGAGGCCAGGCTGAGCTCGATATCAACACCTTTATTGTCTCCGATCAGGGCATTCCCATCGTAATCTGCCGCCAGGGCATGGATGACAGCCACATCCGGGCAAATGGCCGGGAAAGCCATCAACTCCTCACCGCTGTACGGGTCGATGACCGTACGTACATCCGGCCGCAGGCGGGGCAAGTCTGTGCCGATCCAGCCCAGGCCAGGCATGAAACCAACCGAGGCCATCTGGGCCCGCAGGCCCATGGAAAGGCTGGTTTCGGTCTCTTCGATAATGTCGATTAGGCCCTGGTTGGCCCGGTCGGTGAACATGGGAGCGAAGCCAAAGATCTCGAGGCCGAAATAACAGGTGCGGACATGCGAAACCAGGCCTGAACCAACCAGCAGGTCGCTCTCGTAACCGGCGGTGAAGGCCATCAAGGTCAGATCAGACGGCGAACCAGCCGTGTGGTGACGTTTGATCAAAGACTGGACAAAGCTGACTGGCCGGCGGTAGAGGGTCATGCCTCCCAGTGCCAGCATACTGCTGCTTGCAACCATCGAAGCAGCCTGATCCATATCGAGCAGTTTACTTTTCATCCTTACCCCGCCGGTTGTGCATCCCATAACTCGGGCATCTGTTGCCGGAGGGCGTGCAGGCTCGGGATCAGCCTGTCGACCTTAGGCTCTGGACCATCCTTCCCCACCAGGACGGTATAAAAACCAAGATTACGCGCCGGGGCGAGATTACGGACCGAATCATCGAATATGATACAGCGCTGCGGGTCGTTATCTCCAGCGATCTGTAAAGCCCGAAGGTAGGCAGCTGTGTCTGGCTTGCATGCAAAATCTATGGCGGTGACGTCTATCACCCCGTCAAAACAGCCTTCCAATCCAATGACTTTCAAGACCCGTGCGGCGTGGTTACGGTCAGCATTGGTGAATACCCAGCGCTTCTGGGGCAGGCTGAGGATCAGCTTGCGCAATTGCGGGTCTGGCTGGATGAACTGTTCCAGTGGAAGATCATGCACAAAGGCCAGGTACTCTGCGGCATCGATTTCATAGTGCGCCTGCAGGCCGCGCAACGTCGTGCCATATTGTTCAAGGTATGCCTGGCGAATGGCGACGATCTCATTCAGCGGGCGATCGATAAATTTTTGCATGTAGACGTTCATCCGCCCACGGATAGCATCCCAGAGACCGCTGCTGGGTGGGTAAAGTGTGTCGTCCAAGTCAAAATACAGGCTGGTAAAATGCACGGGGGTTATTATACGAGATAATGGAATAAATGCGTAAGCCTTTGTTATATAATATCGGGGTGCCTATCCACCTGTTAGCCCCTGAAGTTGCCTCACAGATCGCAGCTGGAGAAGTGGTCGAAAGACCCGCCTCAGTCGTAAAAGAGCTGATCGAAAACTCACTGGATGCGGGAGCCGGGCAGATCACCATTTACATAAAGGAAGCCGGCGTCCGACTGGTGCAAGTCTCGGACGACGGGTATGGTATCCCTGTAGAGGAGCTGCTGCTATCGGTCGAGCGGCATGCCACCAGCAAGCTCAGCTCAGCGGATGATCTATTCAGGATCACGACCCTGGGTTTCAGGGGCGAAGCTTTGGCCTCCATCGGCTCGGTGTCACACTTAACCATTACATCGCGGCATAAGGACTCAACTGCAGGCTACCGCCTACAGGTAGAGGCGGGCAAAGCTGGCATGCTGCAGCCGGTAGGAATTCCCATGGGTACGACAGTCATCGTGGAAGACCTGTTTTATAACGTCCCGGCTCGGCTAAAATTCTTAAAACACCCCACTACAGAACGGCGCCAGATCGATGAGCTGGTGACGCGCTATGCCCTGGCCTACCCGCGGGTGCAATTTCGGCTATACCAGGATGAGCGCCCGGTATTGCTGACCAGCGGCAACGGCAACCGGCGTGAGATCATGGCTGGGTTGTATGGAGTGGAGGTTGCGCGGCAGCTGCTGGAAGTGCTGGCAGAAGAAGATGAAGGCTCGATCGAAGGTTTTATCAGCCCGATCAGCCTGACGCGCTCAAACCGCCGCGAGATCGTTTTCTTCGTGAATGGTCGACCGGTGCATGACCCGGCGCTTGGAACCGCGCTCGTCCAGGCTTACCACACCCTGCTGATGGTAGGCCGCTACCCGCTGGCGATCCTGTTCCTCCGTCTTCCCCCCGAGATGGTGGACGTAAACGTCCACCCTACCAAGGCGGAGGTACGCTTCAAGAATAGCGACCAGGTGTTCAGAGCGGTGCAGCGGGCTGCCAGGCGGGCCTTGTTGGCACACACACCCATCCCATCCATGGGTGCATCGCTACACTGGAGCCAGCCCGGCGGTGATGGCAGCCTCAACCGGCAGGTTGACCCGGCCTGGGGCTTTTCAGCGGATCTGAATGGCCAGCCGCTAACCCCTGGCACGACGACTATTGAGCCTGTGGCTGCGGTTTCTCCAGGGCAGCCTGGGCTCGTCGGCAGTGGAATGCCACTGCTGCGACTGGTTGGCCAGATCGCCTCAGCCTACCTGGTGGCAGAGGGACCGGATGGTTTATATCTGATCGACCAGCATGCCGCCCATGAACGGGTCTTATTTGAAAGCTTCATGGCCATGTGGCATGGAACGCATGAGACATCCAGCAATACACCAACGCACATCCCTTCCCAGGCCTTATTGCAGCCGGTGAGCGTTGACCTGCCACCGGCCAGCGCCAACCTGCTGGAAGCTCAGCTACCCACCCTCAACCAGCTTGGGTTCCAGGTTGAGCTGTTCGGCAGGGGCGGATTCCTGGTGCGGGCCATCCCAGCCCTACTGGTCGGAATGGATCCGGCAGCTGCTTTGGGCGTGATCGTTGAGGATTTCGAAGAAGATGAGACCCCGCTGCAATCCGAAGCCGAAGCACGCCTCATCGCCCGGGTATGCAAACGGGCGGCGGTCAAAGCTGGCCAGACACTCACCCTCGAAGAGCAGACCCGTTTGATCCGGGATCTGGAAGCCTGCCAGTCGCCACGCACCTGCCCGCATGGTCGCCCGACCATGATCCACCTCTCGGTGGACCTGCTGGAGCGGCAGTTCGGGCGGCGGGGTGCCAGGTAAAGGACCCTGCCTGGCATGAGATCGTTGTGGCTGGAAAACCAAAAGCTAGAATACCGCATTAATATGCCTGAGCCTGTTCCGGGACCTGGTGAAGCGCTGATCCAGGTTAGCCTGGCTGGGATATGCGCCACCGACCTGGAGCTGATGCGGGGCTATTATCCATTCACGGGTATCCCAGGGCATGAGTTCGTTGGACGGGTGATCCGCTCGCCCTCTGACCCGACCTGGGCTGGAAAGCGCGTGGTAGGGGAGATCAACATCGCCTGCGGTGAGTGTGAGCTGTGCAAGGCGGGGTTGAGGCGCCATTGCGAACAACGCAGGAGCCTGGGTATCCACGATTGGAACGGTGCCTTTGCAGAGTATCTCGTGCTACCGTTGAGCAACCTGCATGAGGTGCCTGATACCATCAGCGACATGGCTGCGGTTTTTACCGAACCGCTGGCAGCCGCCTGTGAGATCCTTGAACAAACCCCGATCGACCAGCACGACCGGCTCCTGGTGGTTGGGGCGGGCAACCTGGGCCAGCTGGTGGCACAGGTGCTACAATCCACCGGGTGCCAGCTGGATGTGCTGGTACGCTATGCGAAGCAACGGCAGCTGCTCACCAGCCGAGAGATCCACTGGATCAGCGAAGAAGATTTGGCGAGCAGCAAGTACGATACCGTGGTCGAAGCGACTGGCTCACCCGATGGAATTTTACTGGCCCTCAAGCACGTCAGTCCGAGGGGGAAGGTCATCCTGAAAAGCACCTATCAAGGTGAGGCTCGAGTGGATCTTTCAAAACTGGTTGTGGATGAGGTGACCCTGGTGGGATCACGCTGTGGGCCGTTCGATCAAGCGCTGCAGCTATTAGCACGGGGACTTGCCAATCCTGAACCGCTGATCGAGGAAATGTATGTGCTGGAGCAAGGCGCCCGAGCGCTCGAACACGCTGCCCGTCCCGGCACGATGAAAATCCTATTCGGTTATTAGAAAACTCAGTGTAGAAAAACGAATATCTGCCCGGTGGGCTTTATCCGTTGCTTAAAACTACTTCCGTCACCTGGGGGAGGACCTCGGTAACATCCGCATGGATGACCAGGTCGGCCCGCACATCCATGAAGGTGGGGGCATTGTTGATGATGATCAATTTTGCCCCATGCTCAACCGCCTGGAGGGGTAGCTTGGCTGATGGCATCACCTCAAGGGAGGTGCCAGCGACGATCATTAGACCGCAGTGTTTACTGGCTTCTTCAGCCATGATCCATGTTTTGACGGGAAGCTGCTCTTCATACAGGATAATATCTGGTTTCATGATGCTCCCACAGGCCGGGCAGCGCGGGACGGTACAGTGCACGAGGTACTCATGCAAAAGGGGAGCGGAAGGTAGCTGAAGGTAGCAATTCGTGCAGGATAGGGTCCTTAAGGAGCCATGCACTTCGAGCACTGACTCAGCGCCTGCCTTGCTATGCAACCCGTCAATATTCTGGGTGATGATCTCTGAAATGTACCCCGCGGATTGGAGCCTGGCCAGGGCGATATGAGCCTGGTTTGGCCGGGCTGAAAACAACATGACCGCCAGGGAATGGAACCATTCATAGAATAACTCTGGGTTGTGCCGAAAAGCTGACAGGGAGGCAACTTCCATTGGCTCGACGCGCTGCCACAAACCGGTGCCTGGGCTACGAAAATCAGGGATGCCGGAGTTGGTTGAAACCCCGGCACCTGTGAGCGTAACTGTTTTTTGCGATTGTTTGATAAGCTCTGCCGCAAAGCTGATGGTTTGCAGGGTTGCAGGTGCAGGATCGCTCATTCTTTTTCTCGCACACGTTTGACGATGTTGTCGGCTAACTTGATGAACTGCTGGGAAGTCAGGTTGTCGGGATGCTGCATGACCAGGGGCACATTGGCGCGTGCAGACTGGTAAGTCAGCTCAGGGGCCGCGGTGAATACGATGCTGATGGGATGCTGGTATTCAACCTGGACCTGGGTTAACGAGTACTGCATCTCGGTACGCTGCCGATTGTACAGGACGGTGTTGATCCTGCCTTCGTTCAGGCCTTTTTTGGAAAGCTCGTCCACCAAGGCTGAAGTGCGGATGATCGTGTTCGGATTGGGCTCCAGCACGACGATGATCTCGTCGCAATAGGTGAGGATACGGTCGTTGATCGGTGTGATCCCGGCACCCAGGTCAATCACGATATAGGAAGCCATGTAGGCCAGGAAGCGGGTGAGCGCCTCGAAATGCTGTACAGCGGTAAGGAATTTTGCGTCACTTGGCATGTATGAGGCCAGTAACAGCCTCACACCCGATTTATGGTAGTACAGCTCGTTGTCGATCAAACTCTCGCTGATCTCTCCAGGCGCGGCTTGTAGCAGCCTGGTAAGCCCCTGGGGGTTTAAGAAACCCAGGTCCAGGCCCATCGAGCCGATCCCAGGGCGGTATTCGGCGATGACAACATTCTTCTTGCTGCGGTCCTGCAGGCAGACACCGAGGTTCAAGGCGAGCGTGGAGATGCCCAATCCACCTTTCACACCGATCACGCCGATCACGTAACCGCGTGTGCGTGAAGAGGTGGGTGGGGGTACAGGCAACGTGGTCTTCTTCCCCCGGGCGAGGACTGCTTTTACATGGGCGAATAGCTCACGGGGCTGGGTTGGTTTGGTCAGGTAGTCATCGGCGCCGGCTTCAAATCCGGCTACTTTGTCATCCACCTGGGTCTTGGCTGTGAACATGATAATCGGGATGCCATTGGTGGCGGGGTCGAGCCGCAGCTTGCGGGCTACCTCATAGCCATCCATCTCTGGCATCATGATGTCGAGCAGGATTAGGTCGGGTTTTTCTGTCTGCGCCATGGAGATCGCCTGGGCACCATTGCTAGCGGCTACGATCTGGTAACCCTGGTGCTGCAACATCAATCCGACCAACCGCAATGTATCCAGATCATCATCGACGACGAGGATTTTTTCAGCCATGTTTCCTACTCCGTGGTTTTTTGATATTTTTTATATGCACACCATCAAACTGCCAAACACCCTGTAGATTCCTCGATATTTCATTATACGCTATAATTTTATTTGCAATGATCGAACCAATTGCCAATATTTTAATGCAGAACTGCCAAATCTCCAAAAAAGAACGACTGATCATTGGCGTATCGGGCGGGCCTGATAGCCTGTTTCTGCTGCATGCCTTATACCGGGGGGGGTTCAACCTGGTGGCTGCGCATGTCAACCACCAACTGCGCCCGGAAGCTGACCAGGATGCATTGTACGTTAAGCAGTTCGCCCAACAGCTCGGGATCGAACACGTCTCAGCTGAGGTGGATGTTTTGGCCTATGCGAGCGAGCATAAGGTTGCGATTGAAGAAGCTGCCCGCAGGTTGCGGTATGAATACCTCTTTCACCAGGCGGAGCGGATGGATGCGCGGGCCGTCGTGGTTGGTCACACGGCGGATGACCAGGCGGAGACCATCCTGATGCACCTGCTGCGCGGATCAGGGCTATCGGGATTGTGCGGGATGCAATACCGTAGCTTGCCAACCGCCTGGAGCGAGCTCATCCCGCTGGTGCGGCCGTTACTTTCCACCTGGCGGGTGGATATCCTGCGCTACCTTGAGGAAAATCAGATCACGCCCGCCTTCGATGAGTCCAACCTGGACACGAAATTCCTGCGCAACCGTGTGCGGCACCAATTGCTGCCTACCCTGGAAGCGTATGCACCAAACATTAGAAGAAACCTGGTGCAGCTTGGGCAGATCGCGCGGGACGATTATGACCTGATCCAGGAGAGCGTAGAACAAGCCTGGGATGCGTGCCTGGCCAGGCAGGCAGAGGAGAGCCTGGCTTTCCACCGAAATGAATTCGAACACCAACCGCCAGCTATCCAGCGATACCTTCTACGGAGGGCAATCGATCGTTTTATCCCTGGGTTGATCGACGTGGAGTATGAGATCATCGAAAATGGTCGGTTATTTATCGCCAGTGAGAAACAATATGGGCGGATGGACCTGCTGGCAGGCATCCGATTGGTGCGTGAAGGTCGTACATTTTGGGTCACCGCGGAGGAGAGCTTGCCGGCCTCGGAATATCCCCAGGTCGATGAGAGCGGGGCGATCGCGCTTCTGATTCCCGGGAGGCTCTACCTGGGCAACGGATGGATCCTGGAGGCAGAAACGGTCAGCGATATCCACGAAGCAATCCACCAGGACGGGGCAAACCTCGATCGATATCAAGCCTGGCTGGACATTGGAATGGTTGAGCCACCTTTAATCGTGCGAGCAAGGACCAGTGGGGATCGCATCCAACCCGCAGGCATGCATGGTCACTCGATGAAGATCTCAGACTTGATGATCAACCAGAAAATCCCTGCCCGGGCACGCAGCCATTGGCCCCTGGTTTGCAGCGGTGCAGAGGTCCTGTGGGTACCCGGCTATCGATTGAGCGATAAGGTGGTTGCCAGGCAGTCCAGTACAGCCGTGGTTCACCTGCGATTATTCAGGGATCTCAGCCCCTAACTTTTTAAGTTTTGAGCTCACCTCGCGCCATTGGATCTTTGAAAGACCCATCTTCTGGCGGACCTTGTTGGTGTCGATTCCGGCCTGCAGGTCATTCAACGCACAGGTCCAGCGGCACATTTCGAACGACAGATGTTTTGAGATACCGGCTTCCTCACCCAGGTCTTCCAGGAGGTATTCCAGGCGGCGCTGAGACCATGGAAAGATCCGGTCGGTTGGTTGGTATTGTGATGTGTATTCGTCGAAAGCCTCGATCCAATCGGGTGTGAGGGCGATCTTGCGCTCCTTGTAGCGGTGCTGTGGGCTGGCATAACGGACGAACAGGAACGGCCCACCCGGGGCTGCGCGGTCGATGTGGTTCAGGCTGAGGGCCAGGCATTCGCTCTTTTTGATGCCTGTTTCCAGCAGCAGCTCCAGGAGGGTGAAATAGCGGGCATCCGGATGCGGAGCGGTGCGGTGCTTGTTGGCCGCGGCTATGACGGCATCCCGCTCTTCATCGGTCAAAACGGCAGGCAGGGGGCTGATGACTGACTGTTGGAGCAGCTTTTCGCCTGGGTCAACCACGATCACGCCATAGTGGGTGAGCCAGCGGAAGAAGGCTTTGATGGAGGTGATGCGCCGCGAGAGGGTCTTGGGGCTGCAGGGAACGCCACGCTGTTTCTGCATCCAATCCAGGAAGTTGTTGAGCTCGTTGGTGGTTATCGCACCCAGCGGGCGGTCGGGTGGGAGGTAGGATGCCAGCAGGTACATATCGGCAATGAAGGCTTTTACGGTGTGGGGGCTTTTCCCCTGGTCATCCAGATAGATGCGCCAGGCATTGATGGCTGGCACAAGGGAGGTGCGGGCGGTGATATGGGCGGGGAATTTCGTTTCAGCAGGCATGGTCTCCTCGGGATCTTGCGCATAGAATTTTCGTATAGTCTATTTCGCATAGTATACAACATCCCGCCTCGATTGTCAAATAGCCCCGAAACTCCTCAAACGCAAATCCAGCACGGTGAGGGACCGGGCTGAGCCCAACCTGGTCTTGTTAACTACTGCGGGCTAAGGTTGCCTTCCAGACCCAGCTCGGGGGCGATCGACCGCATTGCCAGGATCACGTTGCCCACGTGCTCCCAGAGCTCAACCCCGAACTCCTGGGCCGATTTTGCAATTTCCTCCCGGTTGGCACCCGCGGCGAATGCCCGGTCCTTCCACTTCTTCTTCACCGATGAAGCTTCAAGGTCATACAACGAGCGGGAAGGGCGGACCAGGGCGACGGCGGTGATCAGGCCGGTGACCTCATCGCAGGCATACAGGGCTTTCTCCATGGGTGTGAGGCGCGGGATACCGCTGTGGTCAGCGTGGCTGAGGACTGCCCGTACGATCACCTCAGGGACGCCGCGCTCGCGCAGCAGGGGCGCGCCTGCCAGGGGGTGTTCTTCCAGGGTGGGGTGGATCTCCCAATCGAAGTCATGCAGGATGCCAGTGATACCCCACAGGTCCTGATCCTCTCCCAGCCGGGCAGCGTAGAAGCGCATGGCAGCTTCCACTGCCAACATATGCCGGACGAGGTTCTCATTTTTCACGTATTCATGCACAATTTGCAGGGCTTCGGTACGTTCCATACGGGCTCCTTGTGGTCATTGCTGCGTGTCAGGAAAGATGGGTTCTGGCTGGCCAAGGATCGGCTCAGGTTTGAACAGGTGGACGTCGAGAAGGGCTGTCAGCGTGGCGGGGAGCTCCCTCAGGTTCCAATACAAGCGTGAAAAGAGGCGGTAGTCATGCTGGTCGGAAGGGACACCCACGGCCTGGATACCCAGGGCATTGCAGGTATACAGCGCGCGCGGCAGGTGAAAGCCCTGGGTGACCAGGATGGCTTCTTTAATCCCGAAGATCGAGCGCGCCCGGTAGCAGGTATCATATGTGCGCCGACCGGCATAATCCAGCACGATCGCCTGTGCAGGAACACCCAGCTTGAGCGCATACTCACGCATGGCGCCTGGCTCGTTGTAATCGATGTAGCTATTGTCACCGCTCATCAAGATCTTTTGAACTTTTCCGGAGAAATACAACTCAGCTGCGGTAGCAATTCGATCCCTGAGCACCGTGGTGGGAGTGCCATCACGCCACAAGCCTGCTCCGAACACGACAGCTACAGAAGCGGGAGGGGCGTTCTCAGTTGTATACTGGCGGGGAAATGCAAACAGGGCTGTGATCAAACGGGGCAGGAGCAGGGCGGCGACACCCAGCAGCAAGGCGAATTTAACAATTCTAATTGTGAGCCTGATGGCTTTGCGAATCATCGAGTTATTCTACCATGAACAATTTAAACGATGCTTCAACGATGAATGGTACGGAATTTACCCGGAAGCCTCTTCCCGATAGACCCCCAAGCGGTTACAATCGCTGGACTATGACAAATGACGAGGCTGCCTACAAGGATGCTCTAGAATATTTATATAGTTTTGTGGATTTCAGCATGCAAAAAGCGGTGACTTACTCACCTGAACGCTTCAAGCTGGAACGCATACAGGCTTTGGTTGCCTCGCTGGGAAATCCACAAAATGCGTACCCCACCATCCACGTGGCCGGCACCAAGGGGAAAGGTTCGGTATGTATCTTGTGCGCCACCGCTTTGCAGGAGGCCGGGTACAAGGTGGGCCTGTACACCTCACCTCACCTGGATGATTATGCTGAGCGGATCCAGATCAATGCCCAGTTCATCCCGCACGCGCACCTGGTGGAGATGGTCGAAGAGATCAAGCCTCACTTGGCGGCCATACCGGAGTTGACGACTTTCGAGATCACCACGGCCCTGGCTTTCATGTACTTCGCCAGGGAGAAGGTGGATGCTGCGGTCATCGAAGTAGGTTTAGGCGGGCGATTGGATGCCACGAATGTGATCAGTCCACAGGTGAGTGTGATCACCTCCATCTCTTATGACCATGTCTTATTACTCGGAAACACGCTCACGGAGATCGCTGGGGAGAAGGCAGGTATCATCAAGCCAGGTGTGCCGGTGATCTCGTCCCCACAGGATCAGGAAGCCTGGGAGGCGATCGAAAAAATCGCCCAGCAACGCGGCTCGCTGGTGACCAAAGTGGGCAGGGACATTTTATACAAGGAAGTCTCTCACTCACTGACTGAACAGACCATTTCGGTATGGTCGTCTGAGGATGGGCGTGATCATTCACTCGAACTAACGATCCCATTTTTAGGTGCCCACCAGGCTGCCAACGCCGCGACTGCCTATGCCTGCCTGAAGGCGTTCGACCAGGTGGGCTTGCATGTAGACAGGCAGGCCTTACAGCGTGGCTTTTCCAAGGCGTTTTGGCCCGGCCGTTTCGAGATCGTCCAGGAAGATCCCCCGGTGATCCTGGATTGCGCCCATAACCGTGATTCGGCGCTGAAGCTACGCAATACCGTGGCGGAGTATTACCCGGGCAAGAAGGCCATCCTTGTTTTCGGAGCATCTGAGGACAAGGATATCGAGGGCATGCTGACCGAGCTGATGCCGATCGTGAAGGAGCTGATCACGGTCAAATCCTTCCACCCGCGCGCCATTGAGCCCGATATGCTGGTAGCGATGGCCAGGGATTACGGGCACACGATTGAGCTGGTTGAAAATATCCCCCACGCCGTGGACAAAGCCCTGGAGCTGGCAGACAAGGATTGCGTGGTGTTGGTGACGGGCAGCATTTTTGTGGTAGCCGAAGCACGCAAATATTGGGAGAAGAAGGCGGATATCAGGAGATATTGATGAAGGATAGCGATTGGTACTACCACGATGATGAAGAAGAATTCGGCGAAGCAGTGCATCGCCGAACGGAAGAGCTCTACAAGGTACCCGATGCGGTACCCGATGATGATGGATTAATTGAGTGCCCGGTCCTGCCCCTGCGTGACCTGGTGATCTACCCGCACATGGTCGCGCCGGTGTTCGTGGGAAGGGAAGCCTCGTTGCTGGCGATCGAAGAAGCGCAGATGGATAACCACACCGTGATCGCCCTGACCCAGCGGGATTCATCCATCGATAACCCAAAGATCAGTGACTTCCTCACCATTGGGGTGGAGCTGGCGGTTGGCCGGCTGGTGAGCATGCCAGATGGCTCTAGCTCTGCCCTGGCTCAGGGACGGAGAAGGCTGGAGGTGGTGGAGTTCAAGCAGCACGACCCATTCATGGTCGCCCGGGCCCGACCGCTTTCAGAGACCACGAAGGTCAACCGGGAGATCGACGCCACCATGCGCACCGCCCTGGAGCTGTTCCAGAAGTGTGTCCAGCTCAACCGCAGCCTGCCGGATGAGGCCTACCTGTATGCTCTGAACATCGAAGAACCGGGCTGGCTGGCCGACATGATCGTCACAACCATCTCACCGGCCCTGGAGGAGCGGCTCAAGCTGTTGCAGGTGCTGAACCCGACAGAACGCTTGAAGCAGGTCGTGGCTCTGCTGGCACAGGAAGCGGATGTGCTTGAGCTTGAAGACCAGATCCATACCCGGGCACAAAGTGAAGTTGACCGGACCCAGCGCGAGTTTTACCTGCGTGAGCAGATGCGCGTGATCCAGACCGAATTAGGTGAGACAGATGCCTGGACCAGGGAAATCTCTGATCTTCGTAAAAGGGTTGAGAGTATTGGGTTGCCGGAAGAAGTGATGCTGCGGGCGATCAAAGAGATCGAGCGCCTGAACCAGATGATGCCCATGTCCCCTGAAGTGGGGATCATCCGCACTTATATTGATTGGATCCTGGACCTGCCCTGGACGACCATGACGGATGACAACCTGGACGTCCACCATGCGGCGGAGGTACTGGAACAGTACCATTACGGCTTGCCACGTGCCAAAGACCGCATCCTGGAATATATTGCCGTGCGCAGCCTGCGCCCCAAGCGCTCCAAGCAGCCCATCCTCTGTTTCGTCGGGCCCCCTGGGACGGGTAAGACTTCGCTCGGGCGGTCGATCGCCGAAGCCTTGGGCCGCAAGTTTGTGCGCCTGTCCCTGGGAGGTGTGCGGGACGAAGCAGAGATCCGCGGGCACCGGCGTACCTATATCGGGGCCTTACCCGGGCGCATCCTGCAAACCATGCGGCGGGCGGGTACGATCAACCCGTTGTTCATGCTGGACGAAGTGGACAAGCTGGGACAGGATTTCCGGGGTGACCCTTCATCGGCCCTGCTGGAAGTGCTCGACCCGGAGCAAAACCACGCATTTTCCGACCATTACCTGGAGCTGGCGTATGACCTATCCAAGGTGATGTTCATTACGACTGCCAACTACACAGGACCGATCCCTTCGGCCTTGCTGGATCGCATGGAACTGATCGAATTCCCGGGTTACATCGAGGAGGAAAAGCTCGAGATCGCCCGCAGGTTTCTCATCCCGCGCCAGCTGGAAGAAGCCGGGCTGGATGAGGAGAAGATCCGTTTCCACGAGCAAGCCCTCAAGCGCATCGTACGGGAGTATACGTATGAAGCCGGTGTGCGCAACTTTGAGCGCGAGGTCGGCATGATCTGCCGGAAGGTTGCCCGGGCGAAGGCGGAAGGCAAGACATTCCCCAGGCTGATCTCGGCTGGCAGCATGGAAAAATACCTTGGTCCGCCCCAATTTTTTGACCAGGAAGCTGAGCGGCAGGATGAAGTAGGGGTTGCCACCGCCATCGCCTGGACAGAAAACGGGGGTGAGATCATGCCCGTGGAAGTGCTGCTGATGGACGGCAAGGGTAACATGCAGATCACCGGGCAGATCGGCAACGTGATGCAAGAGTCTGCTCAAGCTGCCCTATCCTACATGAAATCGCGCGCCCGCCAGTTCGATATCGACCCGGGCAGCTTCGAAAACGTGGATATCCACATCCATATCCCCGAAGGTGCCATCCCCAAGGATGGACCCAGTGCCGGGATCACGATCTGTACTGCCCTGGTGTCGGCGTATACCGGGCGCGAGGTCAGGAAAGATGTAGGCATGACGGGCGAGATCACCCTGCGGGGCCACGTACTGCCGGTTGGCGGGATCCGCGAGAAAGTACTTTCAGCCCACCGCTCTGGGTTAAAGACAGTCATCCTACCCAAGCGAAACGCCAAGGACCTCATTGATGTGCCACGGCGGGCCCGGAACGAGCTGCAGCTGGTGTTCGTAGACCATATTGACCAGGTGCTGGATGTGGCATTGAGGCCCGCAAAAAAGGAAGCCACACGGGCTAAGCGCAGCGCAAGAAAGCCAAAAGCCCAGCAAGAAAATACTACGGAAAGCGTGGCGAGCAGTGTAGCTCCGTAAACCAGGGCACGAATAAGCCACCAACAATTTAAAATCGCTATAAAATTAACTGGTACAGGTCCAATTCTGGAAGCCCTGTACCAGTAATTTTTTCTATACATACCTGGTTGACCGTAAAAGCTGGAATGGCTGACGAATCCGAACAAATCTTCACGCTCCTTGCCGGTGGTATGGGCCAGACCCTGCACTGGTTCCCGGAAGACGTGCCGTTAGCCTCGCTGGCTGCCACGCTGGTGGGGATGGCCAACGCCGACGGAGGCAAGGTGCTCCTGGGCGTCTCACCCCGGGCGGGTGAGCTGGTGGGGATAAAGAATCCTGCGGGGATGCTCGACCGGATCTTCCACACTGCCCTGCTGGTCGACCCAACCCTGGTCCTGCCCATTCCTCAGCTGGTGGAGGTCAAGGACCCGGGTCACGGCAAAACGCTCTGTGTGGTTGTGATCACCGTTCCCGCCGGGCTGCCGTATGTCTATAACCTGGAAGGCCGCTACCTGGGGCGAGAAGGCAACCAGACCAACCCGTTATCTGCCCGCCAACTGTACCAGCTTTTATCGCAGCGAGGTACGGTACAGTTTGAATCGCGCCTGGTGCAGGATGCCAGCCTGGATGACCTGGATCTGGAACAGGTGATGGAATATGCCAGGACCTCTGGGAACACCCGGGCGGATGACATACAGGGCGCGCATGAATTCTTGCTGCGGCGTGGCTGCCTCAAGCTGGTCGAGGGTGAGCATAAATTAACCTACGCGGCCTTATTACTCTTCGGGCGGTATCCCCAACAATGGCTGCCCAATGCCACGATATTGGCTGGGCGCTTCCCTGGGGGAGCTTTATCGAGCGACTATATCAAGCAAGATATCTCGGGCAGCCTGCCCCGGCAGCTTCAACAGGCAGAGGCTTTTATCCGGGCAAATTTGCACTCTAGGGTGAAGCTGACCGGCCTGCAGCACCAGGAAATCCTGGAATATCCCTTTGAAGCTGTGCGCGAGCTCATGGTCAACGCGGTCGCCCACCGCGATTACAACCTGCAGGGAGATAACATCCACCTGAATATCTATGCTGACCGGCTCGAGATCACTTCGCCGGGCAGCCTGCCCGGACCGGTGACATTAAAAAACCTGCTGGAGGTGCGATTTGCGCGTAATGCGGTCATCTCCCAGGTGTTATCCGACCTGGGATATGTGGAACGCCTGGGGTACGGCCTGGACCGGGTGGTCGAAGCCACACGTGCGGCCGGCTTGCTGCCTCCACAATTTGAAGAAACTGCCGGGACTTTCCGGGTCACTCTGTACGCGAGCCAGGTTGGCAGCCGGGGAGATGGGAGTTTCCCTGACCTGTCGGCTTACGCGGCGCTGGATCTGAACCCACGCCAGCAGCTGGCCCTGGCCTGGCTGAGCCAGCACCCACGCGTTGGCAGCCATGAATTCCAGGAACTGTGCCCCGACGTACACGCTGAAACACTGCGCCGCGACCTGGCAGACCTGGTGGGACGCGGCCTGCTGATCAAGGTGGGAGATAAGAAAGCGACCTACTACATCCTAAAACGGATTTAACTCGGGCGAGCGGTTATTTATATACTCAGACAACTGCGGGACCTGCTCCCGGATCACTTCGGGGTCAGTACGCCATTCGAATTCCGGCCCAACGCCCCCATATTCGAAAGCCAGCAGCCAGGGCCTGCTCCAGGCACCGGATTGGATCTTTTCCAAAACCCAGGCGAGCCAGATCCAATCCGACTCGGTGATGGAGAGGTGATCGGTCAATACACCTTCACGTGGATGAATCCCAGCGAAGTGTAATTCCTTGATGTGGCTGACCGGTAAGCCTGCAAAATAATCTTCCGGTGACATGCCCAGGTAAAAAGCTGAAACGAGGGCATGGGAAATATCAAGGAGTAAACCGCAGCCTGCCTGCTCCACAACCTGGGTGATCAGCTCGGGCTCAACACAGGACCGCAGCGTGGTACCTGCCAAGGCCCGGTAGGGAGAATTTTCGACGATCACCCGCTCACGCCCCAGCTGTTCTATGAAGTATTGAACATCGGAGATTAGCTGGTCAAGGATCCGCTTGCGATCCGCTGGCCTGGTGGAGTCGATCGGGATATCTGGAAAGCAGTCCGCCAGAGCATCCAGGTGCAGGTTGACATTCGGCGTGCGTGTCTTCTCTGCCAGGGTATCGATCGCCTCCCAATTTACCTGGCCCAGGTTCCCATTGCCGGCGGTGAGCGTAAAATGGACGGCTACCGGGCGGAGCTTGAGGGCCCGGTCTACCAGCCAGTCCCAATCGGGCGTTTTGAACAGATCAAAGCGTATCTCACCCGCGCTTAGTAGCCTGGCTGCAGGATCTGAGAAATTGATCGCTAAATTCATGGGCTAAGGGCAGGCATTCGCCACGTGTTGATCGAAGGTTTCGGCAAACAGGTGCCGGCCTGATCCGTCACAGGCTGCACGGAAATAGTAATAAGGGGTATCAGCTGGAAATGCTACCGCGCGTAACGCGGCCGGTCCCGGGTTGGCGATCGGACCCGGGGGCAGGCCGGCGTACAGGTAGGTGTTGTAGGGTGAATCGACCTGCAGGTCCTGCATGGAAAGCGGGTTGGTCCACCAGGTGGCTTGCTCAGGGTTGTACCCCACGGCATACTGGACGGTGGGGTCTGAAGCCAGCTCGGTTCCATTTCTCAGCCGGTTATAAAAGACAGAAGCAATGGTGGGCATCTCGTCTTCCTGCATGGCTTCCCGTTCCACCATGGAGGCCAGGGTGATCGCCTGGCACAGGTCCAGGCCTTGGCTGGTGAACCCCTGGCGCAGCTCGGGCGTTACCTGGGTCTCGAAGTTCATCAGGATCTGGGGTAGGGCCTCACCCAGGCTGGCTTCCCGCGGGAGGCTATAGCTGCCGGGGTACAAGAAGCCTTCAAGTGAGTCCCCTGCCAGGCAGCTTGAAAAGCTATACCCTTCGGGGTGTGATCTGACCGCCTGCAAGAATTCAGTGGGAGTGATGCTGAGTCCGGTGGTCGGCAGGGTTTCGGCGATCTCTTCCATGCGCCAGCCTGGCAGGATGCTCAGGGTGACGTCTGCCGAGATAGAGGTCTGGATGGCGGTGGCGATCTCGATGGGACTCAGCGAGGGGCTGAGGGTAAAACTGCCCGATTTCAGCCGGGTGTCGGCACCGGAATACTGCAGGTAGCTGGTGAAAGCGTCCGGGTTGGGGACCAACCCGGCCTGGTGTAGTTTAGCGGTGATCGAGGCGACCGATTCACCAGGCTCGATGGTCAGCTCAACTTCGACAGCAGCCGGGTCAAGCGCTTCGGTCAGGTCCCTGGCTTGGAACAAGACCAGGGTGGAGAGATAGAGCTGCTGCCGCCCGCTTAAGCCTTCGCCCGGCGGGCCGAAGGTCTTTTCCGCCCTGGAGGTGACCAGGCGAGGGATCAGGATGGCCGCGATGACCAGCAATCCAACCAGGACGAGCAATCCCAGCAGGCAGCCAGTGATTTTTGAGCCAGAGCGATGATTCGACATAGGGTTAGCTGCCTCCCCGCGCATCCAGGTAGGATTGTAGGATCACAACCGCCGCCAGGTGATCCAGGTGACCGGCGCGTTTCTGGCGGGTTGTCCCCATTTCTATCTGCGCCTGGCGAGCGGATTGGGTGCTGAAGCTCTCGTCCCACATTTCTACCGGGATATCACACTGCCCATGCAGCGCGTCTGCCAGGCGATCGGCCTTGCGGCTGGCAGGGGTTGGCAGGCCTTCTTCATCCATGGCTTTGCCGATGACGATCAGGCTCACCTGGTTGTGCTGGGCGAGGTCCGCCAGGGTGGCGGCGTCGATGGCGCGTGACACATGCTTCACCACGGTGAGTGGGGAAGCGATCGTGCAGGTTGGGTCGCTGATAGCCACCCCAATGCGTTTGTTACCCGGGTCGATGGCCATGATCCTCATGGTGTGCCAGCCTTGACGATTTCGATGCGCATGGGGATAAAGGGTAGCCTGGGCCACCAGGCAGGCACCAGATTGATAGAAGCCTGGTCTGCCAGGGGTGCCTGAGCTGATAGCTGCTCCTGCGCCTGGGCTACCGAGAGGCCTCTGAGCATCCCGGAGAGCTGCCCGGGTGAGATATCTGCCTGGAGCAGCCGGCTGGCGTTGACCAGCAAGTGGATCGTACCATCCGGACGGAGGCTTTGATTTTCTACGGGTGTGATGGTCAGCGTGCCTGGCAGGGAGCTGTAGCCGGGGGAAACGCTGAGGTCCATGATCGGGGATACCAGGCCGAGCAGGGCAGCGTGGGTGATGGCTTGAGCCTGGACCCGCAGGCGTAATGACAATTCCAGCTGATTGCCAGGCTCACCCACTGCAGGGTGGCTGGATTCTTGTAAAATTTCCAGGGTCTCCACCGATGGCCTCAAGAGGATATCGCCGGCGGGTAATTGGGCTTCCAATTGATCCAGAGCTTTCTGTTCCAGCTGACGGGTCAGCTGCCGACGAAGCAGATCCACATCCGGCTGGCTGGGTGATGGGATCATGACATCTGCGCCGCCGTAGGTAGCTTTCGGATTGGTCACGGTCAGACGTGAGCCGAGCTGAGCATCGAGCACCACCAGGCTGCCGGCGGCAAGGTTACCGGCTGAGCCAGGTTTGACTGCCTGAGCTTCCAGACTGACGGTCCGGTTAGGCTTCACCACCACATCGCCGGTTGCAATGGTGATGAATTCCACCGGGTCACTGCCCAGGGTGGAGACCAGCGTCCCGGCTGGTATCGTCACCGACTGCTTGGATCGATTCCTGAACTCGAGGCTGCCGGCAGCCTGCTCAGCTGGAAGGGGGAGCCTGCCAGTTGATGTGATCACCGCTGTGCCGTCGACGGTCACTTCAGTGAAGTAGGCCGGCACACTACCCGTGGATAGGTTCACCGCGACCGCCTGAGGCTGGGCGGAGACATTGACATCCAAGGATTGCACGATCTGTTTTGGAGTAATCACAACCTGGGCACCCGGCAGGAAGAACAACGCCAGGACGAGGACAGACAGGATACATAACCCCAGGGTACCGATGCGGAAGGCGGGATGTTCGATCCAGCCAGGCCTTTTCGTACGGATTTCTGAGCGCAGTTGACCAAGATCAGGATGCCTTGGTCTGGCTTCTGTAATTAACAGTTTTGGTGCGTTGATGTGCCAGGCTTGCTCCTGGGCCTGGCGGATGTTGTCAAACACCGGCAAACCGATCTCCCGGGCAACGAAGCGCACCTCAGGATCATGGGTCACCAGGGCCAGCTGCGAGCCGAGCGAAGCCGCAAAGCGCTTCACCAGCAGCAGGTCAAGCTTTTGCTGAAGCACCTGCCCGGCAGGCGGCCAGACCAGCAGGATACGCTCGGTCTGGCTCCAGCTGATCTTGTCCCTGACCGAGATACTGTCTTCCTTCTGGCTAAGCTGGATGATCTGGGTTTTCACACTGGTTTGGCAGACTCAGGCTGGCTGTGGTTAGGCGTTTTTCAGGTGTTCCTTCACCCAGGGCTCTACGGTATTCAGGGCAGCTTCGAGCTGGCTGGCATCTTTTCCACCGGCCTGAGCCAGGCTAGGCTTGCCACCCCCGCCACCGCCCACCGGTGCGGCCACATGCTTGATGAGCTCGATCGCATTGATACCCCGGGAGACCAGATCTTCGGTGACACCGGCGATGATGACCGGCCGCCCTTCGGTGACGCTGCCCAGCACGACTACGCCAGCGGTGGGGTAGTGCTGGCGGAAGCGATCAACCATCAGGCGCAGGCTATCGGCATTGGCCTCACTGAGCTTGACCGATAGGACCTTGATTCCGTTTATATCAGTGACATTCGGCAGTTTCTGACTGAACTCGACCAGCACCTGGCCCTGCCGGAGCACGGCCACCTGCTTGCGTGTGCTGCTCAGCTCATCCAGCAGGCTGAGGGTCTTGTCTGGCAGCTGCTCAGGCGTGCTCCCGACCAGGCTGGCCGTGCGATCCAGGATCGCAAAGCGGTTCTGGATCAGCTCATAGGCTTTCCGCCCGGTAACTGCTTCGATACGCCGGATACCGGCTGCCACGCTGCCCTCGCTGGTGATGAGGCACACACCGATATCACCCGTCTCGCGCACGTGCGTACCGCCGCACAGCTCATAGGAGAAGGGTTGGTCACTGCCAATGGTGATAGTTCGCACGGTTTCACCGTATTTCTCACCAAATAAGGCCACCGCACCTTCATCAATTGCCTGCTGCAAGGGCTTATAAGTGATCCGCAGGGAGTAATCTCCCAGGATACGCCGGTTCACGCCCGCTTCGATCTCGCGCAGCTGGGCGTAGGTTACCGCTTCGGGATGGTTAAAGTCAAAGCGCAGCCGGTCAGGTGCCACCAGTGAGCCAGCCTGGCGGGCATGCTCGCCCAGCACCCGGTGCAGCTCAGCATGCAGCAGGTGGGTGGCGGTATGGTTGCGCATGATATCCCGGCGCCGTAATGCATCCACAGAGGCGATCGCTTCATCGCCTACCTGCGGCCCTCCGCGGGTCACCTTACCCACATGCACGATCAATCCTGCAGCAGGTTTACGCATGTCAGTCACTTCGATCGACCAGGAGTCATCCGCGGCGTGGATGGTCCCCATATCAGAGACTTGCCCGCCGGATTCGATGTAGAAACAGGTTTCCGGCAGAACGACCTCGACTTTATCGCCCACATTGACCAGCTTCACCGGGGAGCCCGATTGGGCCAGTGCCAGGACCTGCCCGGACACTTCCAGGCGGTTATACGGGTCGTAGAGCACACCTTTCTCCGGAAGGTCACCCTGGCTGATCAGCTGCAGAACCAGCTGGCGATATCCTTCCATATCTTCTCCGCCCTGCTCACTGAAGGCTTTGCCAGCACCCGAAGCAAGACGGTGTTCTTCCCTGGCAAGCTTATATGCCTCTTCATCCACATCCAGCCCGCGCTCGCGGGCGATATCCCGCGTGATCTCGAAGGGTAAGCCATAGGTCGTGTACAGGTCAGCTGCCAGAGCTCCGTCCAGGACCTTGGCGTGGGACTTTTCAACCTCATCGAGCAAGGATTCGAGGTGGGTGGTCGCGCGATCCAGGGTACGCTGGAAGCGTTCCTCTTCGCGGGTGATGGAGATCAGGATCGCCTTTTGATTACGCTTAAGTTCAGGATAGAAATCGCCATAGGATCGGATCACCTGCTCTGCGACCTTCGCAAGGAACGGCTCGTTCAAACCGACCTTGCCACCAAAGCGGTAGGCACGGCGGATGATCATGCGGGTGATGTAGTTCCGGCCAATATTCCCAGGCACCACCCCATCGGCAATCAGGAATGCGGCAGCCCGGGCATGGTCGGCGATCACACGGTAGGGGGTGAAGTTGGCTTCACGCTGCTCATCGGTGTGACCGGTCAATGCCTGGGTGGTGAGGATCAATGGCCACAGCAGGTCGGTACGGTAGTTCGAATCGACCTCCTGCAGAACGGAGACGATGCGCTCGAAACCCATGCCTGTATCCACGTGCCTGGCTGGTAGCGGTTCGAGCTCAGTTTTGCTAAGCCGGTTGTATTGGATGAACACCAGGTTCCACAACTCGAGGAAGCGCAAACAGTCCCCGTTTACCTGGCAGATATGGCTGGGAACGTCCTGTTTGTCACAATATTTAGGCCCGCGGTCCAGATGGATCTCGCTGCATGGTCCACATGGGCCTGTCTCTGCCATCTCCCAAAAATTGTCCTTGCGGCCAAAATAAAGCACATGGGCAGGGTCTATGCCGGGGGTGTGCTTCCAATATTCGGCAGCTTCATCATCGGAAGGAATGAGGCCCTGTTCGTCTTTAAAAACCGTAGCCCACAGGTCTTGCTTGGGTAGTTTCCAAACATCCGTAAGCAGCTGCCAGGCCCAGGCAATCGCTTCCTTCTTGTAGTAATCACCAAATGACCAGTTGCCGAGCATCTCGAAGAAAGTATGGTGGATATTATCCCGGCCGACGTCCTCCAGGTCATTGTGCTTGCCAGCCACCCGCATGCATTTCTGCGAATCGGTGGCGCGTGTATAGGGTCGCTTGTCGAGGCCCAGGAAGACATCTTTAAATTGGACCATGCCGGCATTGGTGAACAGCAGGGTCTGGTCGCCTCCCGGGACGAGCGAAGCGGAGGGGACAAATGTGTGGCCTTGTTCTACAAAGAAGTCAATGAATGTCTGGCGAATCTCCGCGCCTGTGGGTTTGTTGGGTTTCATTTGTTATCCGGTATTATCATAGCTCCGAAGTGCAGTTCGGGCAGCGTGTGGCTGGGATGGGGATCTGGGTGAAGCAATGCGGGCACTCCTTCGTGGTGGGTGCGGCTGGGGCAGGGGCTTTCTTCATGCGGTTCATGGAGCGCACGATCAGGAAGAGCACGAAGGCAACAATGATGAAATCGATGATGGTGTTGATGAACACACCATAATTGATGGTTGCTGCGCCGGCTGTCTTTGCATCCGCAAGCGATGCATAGGCCACACCATCCAGCGAGTAGAATAGGTTGTTGAAATTCACGCCACCCAGGGCATAGCCAACGACCGGCATGATCATGTCGTTCACCAGGGAGGAGATGATCGCACCGAATGCGGCACCCAGGATGACTGCGAATGCCAGGTCGACTACGTTGCCTCTGAGCGCAAAATCCTTGAATTCTTTTAACATAAGGTTTTCCTCCTTTGACCACAAGAGATGGGACAATTATACGCAAGATTAGTGAATAATGATTAACAAAGCGCTATTTACTGATAGCAGCATTTTCGATCCCAGGTGAATGCGAAAATATTAGTCGATACCCTTGGTGTGTGAGCAGGATAAGCTGGGATATAATCGCCGTGTTATGATGGATCTGGATAAAATTAATGGCCTGGGATGAAATCGACACCTAACGTAAAGCTCTCCCGAAGCTACCTGTATTTCGCCGTGTTCTGCGCCGGGATGACCAGCCTGGCGATCGAATTCGGCGCGGCACGCCTGTTAGGCAACGTGTTCGGGACGAGCAACATCGTCTGGGCAAGCATCATCGGCCTGATCTTGATCTACCTGACTGCCGGTTATTTCCTGGGAGGCATCTGGGCCGACCGTTCACCCAAACCGCAAACCATGTACAGCATCCTGGCGGTGGGCGGGTTTACGGCAGGCCTGATCCCCTTTGTGGCCCGGCCGGTGCTGATGGCAGCTGCAGACGCCTTCGACCAGCTGCAGGTGGGTATCCTGCTGGGCTCGTTCACCGCCGTGTTGATCCTGTTCATCATCCCCGTGACCATCCTGGGAACGGTATCGCCGTTCGCCATCCGCCTGGCGATCGTTGATTCACGCCAGGCAGGTCGTATCTCCGGGCAGATCTACGCCATTTCAACCCTGGGTTCGTTCGTTGGCACGTTTCTACCGGTGCTGGTGCTCATACCCCTGGTGGGCACAACCTATACATTTTTAATATTCAGCCTTTTCCTGGTGCTGGTGGCGATCATGGGGATCTGGAAGTGCGCTGGATGGAAAAAAGCCCTGGTGTGGATCTGGATGCCGATTGTGCTGGTGGTCCTTGGGGTTACCTGGGGCGGTGGACCGATCAAGAAAACGGCGGGAGAGATCTACGAGAAGGAGTCAGCCTATAACTATATCCAGGTGTTGGAGCTGGAAGGCACCCGTTACCTGAGGCTGAACGAGGGCCAGGGGATCCATTCCATGTGGCAGGCAAGCGAGCTTAATTATGGTGGCCCCTGGCAGGAGTTCCTGGTGGGTCCCTTCTTCAATCAGCCACCCTATAAAGCAGGCCAGGTGAAGAACATGGCGATCATCGGGCTGGCAGCCGGGACAGTGGCCAGGCAAGCGACGGCGGTATTTGGCGAGATCCCCATCGATGGATTTGAGATCGACCCGGCGATCATTGAGGTTGGAAAGAAATACTTTGGTATGGACATGCCCAACCTGAATGCCATCGCACAGGATGGGCGCGTGGGCTTAGCGCAAAGCGACAAGCTTTATTCGCTCATCGCCGTGGATGCGTACCGCCCCCCATATATCCCGCCCCACCTAACTACCCAGGAATTCTTCCAGCTAGCCAGGCAGCACCTGACAGAGGATGGGGTGCTGGTAGTCAATGTCGGAAGGTCACCGGTGGACAGGACGCTGATCAACCAGATGGCCAGCACGATCGAGACGGTGTTCCCATCGGTGTACATTGTGGATGTGCCAGGCTCGTTCAATACGATGATCTATGCGACCAGGCAGGCGACCCAGTTCTCCAACCTTCAAGCGAATTTTGAGCAGCTCGCAGGCTTGGGTGAGGAATCCAGCCTGCTGCTGGATTCATTGAGAACAGCCCTGGACAACGTCCAACCGACACCACCGGTTGAGGTTGTCTATACCGACGATTGGTCGCCTATCGAGTGGGTGACAAACCGCATGGTGTTGAGTTACATGTTAGTTGGAGACCTTGAGGAAATCGGGCACTGAGGCAGTCAGAATAGCAAAGAGGGAATGAACATGAAAACTCTAGCGAGAATCCTGTCCTGGGTGGTAGCCATCACCTTGCCGGTCGTGATCGTACTATCGGTGGTCAGGTTCGTGATCAACCCGTGGTACCTGCAGTTCGAATATCACACACCCGGCTTCCCGGCTGACCCCTATGGATTCACACTCCAGGATCGCCTCACATACGGCCGCCTGGCGGTGGAGTACCTGGTTAACTCAGCCGGGATCTCGTTCCTGGGAGACCTTCGCTTCCCTGCCGGGCAGGAAGCACCTCCACCTACCTGCATGGAGATGACCGACTGCACGCAGCTGTTTAATGACCGTGAGCTGCAGCACATGCTGGATGTCAAGAATGTCGTCCAGGGTGCGATGAAAGTGCTTATTGTCGGTATGGTCATCCTAGCAGGGCTGGCGATGTGGGCCTGGTTAGGCAAATGGGTTCCCTCCTACCTCAAAGGCTTGCAGCGAGGCGGGTTGCTGACCCTGGGGCTGATGGGCCTGATCATCCTGTTCGTCCTGGTGGCATTTAATTCGCTGTTCGTGATATTCCATGAGATATTTTTAAGGCCGGCACCTGGACTTTCCTATTCAGCGATACCCTGATCCGGCTCTTCCCACAGCGCTTCTGGCAGGATACTTTTTTGATGGTGGGCGGGCTTACTGCAGCTTTGGCGTTGTTATTCTATTTTGGGGTGGGGTGGATATTGAGAAAGCAGAAGAACAAGGAAAAAATGGGGTTGGCTGAAGGTTAATCAATACCAAACAAAGGGCTGGGTTGGCAGCTGGGGCGTGCGAAAGCCTGGGTCAGAATTAAAGGCAGATACTAGCAGCAAATTCAATCATCACGAGGGTGCAGCGACGCGGCGCCCCTACTCGGATGGTGGAATTAAAAAAGGGCTGCCCGTTGTGGACAGCCCTCTCGTGTCGACCATTAAAACGTGGTTATTTCACTTTCCCCTGGTTGGCAACCGCTTCAGCAGCTTTTTTGACCGCTTCAGGGTCTCCGAGATAATAATGATTCAACGGCTTTAGATCCTGGTCGAGCTCATAGACCAGTGGAATACCCGTGGGGATGTTCAGCTCAACGATCTCATGATCAGGGATATTGTCGAGATATTTAACTAGGGCACGCAAGCTGTTGCCATGCGCACAGATGACCACCTGTTTTCCGGTTTTGACCACCGGGGCGATGGTCGTGTGCCAGTACGGCAGCATGCGGGCGACGGTATCCTTGAGGCATTCGGTGCGCGGCAACCCATCGACGGGAAGGTTGGCGTAGCGCCGGTCAAACCTGGGGTGGCGAGGATCATCCAGCTCGAGGGCAGGCGGTTGAACGTCATAGCTCCGGCGCCAGATCTTCACCTGGGCCTCGCCGAATTTGGCAGCCATCTCAGCCTTATTCAGGCCTTGCAAGGCCCCGTAATGGCGCTCATTGAGCTGCCAGGCATTGATCACAGGTAGCCATTCCAGGTCCATCTCTTCCATCACGATCCACAAGGTTTTAATGGCTCGCTTCAACACCGAGGTATATGCCAGATCGAAGGCATACCCGCCTTCACGCAGCAGCTTGCCGGCCTCGTGGGCTTCGGTTTCACCCTGGACAGTCAGGCCGACATCCGTCCAACCCGTGAAGCGATTTTCCAGGTTCCATGTGCTTTGGCCGTGGCGGATCAGTACTAATTTAAAAGAAGGGTCCATTTTTTTATATATTCCTTTACGTTGACATAATAAACGTCTCCGAGCTGTTTTTCCAATCCGCGATTGCGGATCAGAATTTGCAGGGAGACGTAAATTTTAAGTTCTAAACCGTTCGATACGTTACCGAATCGCCTGCTCAGTTTCGGGATCGAACAGGTGCATGTTACCCATATTGAACACCACCTGGATATGCTGGCCCATGGCGGCTTTGGTGCGTGGGTCGACGCGGGCTACGAAGCTATGCTCACCGGTGGAGACGTAAAGCTGGATCTCGTTACCCATTAGCTCGGTCACATCAACTTTACCCTCAACCGGCTGGGGGATGATGCCGGGTGGCAGAAAGTTCGGGTCCTGGATGTCTTCCGGGCGGACGCCCATGATGACATCGCGGTTGACAAACTTCGAGTAGGCTTCCTTGCGCGAGTCGGGAACTTCAACCTTGAAGGATCCGCCGTCCACGTACAGTTTGCCATCTCCCTGGACGAGACGGGTCTTGAAGAAGTTCATGGCGGGCGAGCCGATGAAGCCAGCCACAAAGAGGTTATCAGGATGATCATAGAGCATCTGCGGGGTGTCTATCTGCTGCAAGAGGCCCTTGTTGATGACCGCAATGCGGGACGCCATGGTCATGGCTTCGATCTGGTCGTGGGTGACATAGATGAATGTGGTTTGAAGCTGTTGGTGCAGCTTGCTCAGGTTGGCGCGGGTTTCTACGCGCAGTTTGGCATCCAGGTTGGAGAGCGGCTCATCAAAGAGGAAAACCTTAGGCTCACGCACGATGGCCCGGCCGACAGCTACTCGCTGGCGTTGCCCACCGGATAACTGGCGCGGTTTACGGTCCAGCAGGTTTTGGATGCCCAGTGTTTCAGCTGCCCCGGTAACCCGTTTCTTGATCTCTTCCTTGGGGGTCTTGCGTAATTTCAAACCAAATGCCATGTTGTCATACACGCTCATGTGGGGGTAGAGGGCGTAAGACTGGAACACCATGGCGATGTCGCGGTCCTTAGGCGCTACATCGTTGACGATGCGATCGCCGATCAGGATCTGCCCTTCGCTAATCTCTTCCAAACCGGCCAACAGGCGCAGGGCGGTCGTCTTGCCACAACCGGAAGGACCGACCAGGACCAAGAATTCCTTGTCAGCGATCTGGAGGTTCAGGTTGTTGACTGCCGTGACTTCACCGAAGCGCTTGAATACCTTGTCGTACGTGACACTAGCCATTAGATTTTCTCCTTTCGATCGAATATAGTGGAGTAATTATATCTTCGGCACTCAATAAATACAATCTCCACCAAGATTAAAATAAAAATTTTCCTTGCCTATTTTGAATGCTCATACTAGAATGAAGCCAGAGGCAGAATGGTCAAGAGCGAAGACATCACTCCCATCCGCAAGCAATATTTAGAAATCAAGCGCCAATACCCTGATGCGATCTTGTTCTTCAGGCTGGGTGATTTTTACGAGACCTTCGACCAGGATGCGGAGATCGCCGCCAAAGAGCTGGATATCGTGCTCACCTCCCGCCCGGTGGGGAAGGGTGTACGCGTGCCCCTGGCTGGTATTCCCCACCATGCAGCTGAGAATTACCTGGCTCGCCTGATCGAGCGTGGCTTCCATGTCGCCATCTGCGAGCAGGTGGGTGACCAGCCCATCAAAGGGATTTTCCCGCGCCAGGTCGTGCGGGTGGTCACGCCAGGCACGGTCACCGAGTCAGGCTTACTCCCCGCCGAATCGAACAATTACCTGGCCAGCCTGCAGGTACAAGGCAACCTGGCTGGTATTGCCTATGTGGATATCTCCACAGGCGAATTTGCCGCCACGGAATTGAACAGTGATGATATCCAGATCGCCCTGCGCGCAGAGCTGACCAGGCTGCACCCGGCGGAGATCATCTACCCCGACAACATCATCCTACCCGACGGCCTGGTGGGACACCTGACACCCTGGCAACCCTGGAGATTCGAGCTGAAGCGCTGCCAGGAGGCCCTCCTGCAGCATTTTCAAGCCGGATCGATGGATGGTTTTGGGCTGCGCGGCATGTCACTGGCGGTCATGGCTTCCGGAGCGATCGTGCAGTACCTGAAGGAGACCCAGGCATCCGCCCTCAACCTGCTGACCGATCTGAACACGTATTCAACGTCTGAGTTCATGACGCTGGATGCCTCCACCCGGCGCAACCTGGAGCTGACCGAAACGATCCGGGATGGAAGCGTCAAGGGCAGCTTGCTGGGTGAGCTGGACCAATGTGTCACGCCGATGGGGAAGCGCCTGATCCGCCAATGGGTGAGCAAGCCGCTACTGGATGTGCATGCGATCCAAGCCCGCCAGGGCGGGGTTAGTTATCTGTTCTCGCAGGGAATGTTACGGGCCGAGCTGCGGGCAGCCCTCAAGCCCCTCAGCGACCTTGAGCGACTGACCACCCGCATCGCCAGCGGTACGGCACAACCGCGCGACCTGGTGGGCATGCGGGTAACCTTGCAACGGCTGCCGGGAATCTTGAGCCTGATCAAAACAACAGAGAAAAGCCCAGGCAAAATCACTGCTGACATGAATGATGATGAGCTGGGCGGAGTATTGAATGGACTTGACCCTTGTGCCGATGCCCTGCAGCTGATTGAAGCCTCGATCGCAGATGACCCCCCTGCGACCCTGCAGAATATCGGGGTTATCCGTGGTGGATTTTCGGCTGAGCTGGATGGGGTGATCGAACGCTCCAGGCATGCCCGGGAGTGGATCGCCAACCTGGAAGCTGTTGAGCGTGAGCGGACGGGCATAAAAACCCTCAAAGTTGGCTACAACAAGATCTTCGGCTACTACCTGGAGATCTCGCGTGGCAATGCCGCCAACGCACCCCCCGAATACATCCGCAAGCAGACGCTGGTGAATGCGGAGCGCTTTATCACCCCCGAAATGAAAGAATATGAAGCGCTGGTGCTCAACGCGGAAGAGACTATCCACGATATCGAAGCGCGCCTGTTCCGGCAGGTATGCGAGCAGCTGGCTGCATCATCAGGGAAGCTGCTGAGCACAGCCCGCTCGCTGGCTGAGCTGGATGTGCTGGCTTCACTGGCAGAGGTGGCAGCCCTGGGAGCTTATGTACAGCCAGAAGTGGTCAGCGAGGACCTGCTTGAGATCCACGAAGGGCGCCACCCGGTGGTTGAGCATTTTCTGAAGACTGAGCGGTTCGTCAGCAACGATGCGATCTTCGAAGAAGGCGAGCGCGTGCGCATCCTGACCGGCCCGAACATGTCGGGGAAGAGCACCTTCCTGCGCCAGGTGGCGCTGATCGTACTGATGGCCCAGATGGGCAGCTTTGTCCCGGCTGCATCGGCTCGCATCGGTCTGGTGGACCGGATCTTCACCCGTATCGGTGCCCAGGATGAGATCTATTCCGGCCAATCCACGTTCATGGTCGAGATGGTCGAGACCGCTAACATCCTGCACCATGCCACAAACCGCTCCTTGCTGATCCTGGATGAGATCGGGCGGGGCACCAGCACCTACGATGGGGTTTCGATCGCCTGGGCGGTGGTGGAATATATCCACAACCATCCGGCGCTGCGGGCCAAGACATTGTTCGCCACGCATTACCACGAGCTGACCCAGCTGGCTGACCTGCTGCCCGGCGTGCGGAATTACAATGTGGCGGTGAATGAAAGCGGGGGGCAGGTCGTCTTTTTGCACAAGATCATCCCCGGTGGGGCTGACCGCTCCTACGGCATCCACGTGGGGCAGCTGGCCGGATTGCCATCCCCGGTGGTGCAGCGGGCTGAGCAGATCTTGCTCCAGCTGGAAAAATCTTCCGGAAAGGCGGTCAAGATCAACCCGGACCTGCCGCGCCAGATGGCGCTTTTCCCTGAGACGAACCCGCTGTTGGACGAGCTGAAGGAGCTCGATATCAATGCCCTCTCACCGATTGAAGCCCTGAACAAGCTGTATGAGTGGAGGAAGAAATTCCTGGAAGATCAATAGCAGGGTAGCGCGTATTATTGAAATGGGTAAACGCATGCTGAACGGCCCTGGATAAGCGCTCAGGCTCGTGGTTTTAAAATCTGGATATGGTAACTTTTTCGGGCTCGATCTCAATGAACCAGTACCCCGAGTCTCCCAATTTGTATTCAAGATAGAGATAGTTGGTGTCACGCTCGACTTTCAACAGCTCGATCGACCTGGTGAAACCGTAGGTGGCTATCTCGGGATCCCACTCTCCCTGGATTTCCGGGTCATAATCCTCGGGGGGCTTGAAGAGGCGTGTAATTTCTGCCTCCTGAAGCAAGAGGCGCAGAACCGCTTCGGGTATATCCACGGACCATAACAAACCGGCAACGGTCTGGGCTTCCAGCTCTTTAATGCGTTCTTCTTCTGTTAATTCCCATTGCACAGGTGACCAGATTCCCGGTAAGCCCATAACATTCAATGTTTCAGGATCGATAACGCCCGGCATGGATTACCTCCTATTGTGCTGTGAACGATTATGCAGCGAATAAGATACGCATTGTCTGTAATAATATCCCGTTTTTCATAAACGTAATGTTCCTTGCCAGGATTCCAGGTGATTGTGGTAAACTATGCGGTTGAATTTGTTCCAATCATGTGAAATTTACTACAGTTATCTGTAGAGTTTATTCGATCAATGGAGGCAATTAATGACAGAAAAGAAGTGGGTTTATGCATTTGATGAGGTAAGCCTGGCTGAACAGTATGTGGGTGGCAGCTGGGATGGTGTACGCTCCCTGTTGGGTGGCAAGGGCTCAGGCCTGGCTGACATGACCCGGGCGGGTGTGCCGGTGCCACCCGGGTTTACGGTGACCACCGAAGCCTGCAACGCATACCAGGCGGATGGTTCGTTCCCGGCTGGGATGTGGGAGCAGGAATTGGAAGCCATGCGCAAGGTGGAGCAGCAGACAGGTAAGAAATTCGGCGATCCGAAAAACCCCCTGCTCGTTTCGTGCCGCTCGGGCGCCAAGTTCTCGATGCCAGGCATGATGGACACTGTGCTCAATATCGGTCTAACCGATGTGACCGCCGAAGGATTGGTCAAGCTGACCAATAACCCGCGCTTTGTGTACGACTCTTACCGCCGGCTGGTAGAGATGTTCGGAACGGTGGTATTGGGGATCGCCGATGAAGCATTTGAAGAGCCATTGGCAGAATACAAACACAAAAAGGGCTATAAGCTAGACACCGAGATGACCGCTGAGGATTGGAAGGCCATCACGAAGGCCTTCAGTGCAGTGGTCAAGAAAGAAAAAGGCTTTGATTTCCCTCAGGACCCGGTAGAGCAGCTCAAGCTGGCGACGGAAGCTGTCTTCAAGAGCTGGAATGGCAAGCGCGCTGTGGATTACCGCAAGGCGACCGGGATCCCGGATGACCTCGGTACAGCAGTCAACATCGTCACCATGGTGTTCGGCAATATGGGCGAAGACTCTGGTACGGGTGTGGCCTTCACACGCGATCCATCGACCGGAGAGCGCAAGATGTTCGGCGAATACCTGCTCAATGCCCAGGGTGAAGACGTGGTGGCAGGTATCCGCAATGCGGAGCAGATCGAACACCTCAACAATAACATGCCTGAAGCCTATAAGCAGTTCATGGAGATCACCGGGCGTCTGGAGAAACATTACAAGGATATGCAGGATGTAGAGTTCACCATCGAGCGTGGCAAGCTGTGGATGCTGCAAACCCGCAATGGCAAGCGAACCGCCAAAGCTGCGGTGACGATCGCAGTGGATATGGCGAATGAAGGCTTGATCAGCAAAGAAGAGGCCATATTGCGTGTTACCCCCGAACAGGTCGACACCCTATTGCACCCGCAGTATGATGGGAAGGCCAAGGATGAAGCCAAGAAAGCCGGGCGCTTGTATGCCAAGGGTGTGAATGCTTCACCCGGGGCAGCCGTGGGGCAGGTCTATTTTGATGCCAATACGGCTGAGAAATTCGCCAAGCATGAAAAACAAGACGTCATCATGGTGAGACCATTCACGAAGCCAGATGACGTGCATGGCATGATCGCCGCCAAGGGAGTGCTGACCAGCGAAGGTGGGGCGACCTCCCACGCCGCGGTGGTTGCCCGCCAGTTCGGCATCCCGTGTGTCGTGGGTGCCTCACAGATCAAGATCGACCTCGACGCCCGCCAGATGGCCGTGGACGGCAAGCTGGTTAAAGAAGGCGAATGGATCTCGGTGGATGGGACGACCGGAGAGGTCTTCCTGGGTAAGATCCCCACCACCTCCCCGAGCCTGGAAGAGCAGACCGACCTGTTGGTCCTGCTGGGATGGGCAGATGAGATCTGCGCTACCCCGGGTATGCGAAAATTCGCACCCGGCTGGCCAACCAAAGGCTTGCAGGTGTGGGCCAATGCCGACTACCCCAAGGATGCCCAGCGCGCCCGCGCCTATGGTGCTGTGGGGATCGGACTGTGCCGCACCGAGCACATGTTCTTCGAAAAAGAGCGCTTACCGATCGTGCAGCGCATGATCCTGGCGGAGACACCCGAGGTACGCAAGACAGCCCTGGATGAGCTGCTGCCTTACCAGCGCTCCGACTTCGATGGATTGTTCAGAGCCATGAACGGCTACCCGGTGATCATCCGCCTGATCGACCCACCCCTGCATGAGTTCATGCCCCCCGAAGAGGAGCTATTTGAAGATGTGATCACCATGCGGGTGAAGGGCGAGACCGCAGGCCTGGCTGAAAAAGAAAAGCTGCTGGCGGATATCCGCGGCATGCACGAAAGCAACCCGATGATGGGCCTGCGCGGCGTACGGCTGAGTATTTACATGCCGCAGATCGTCGAGATGCAGGTGCGGGCGATCTTCGAAGCCGCAGCGGACTGCACCCTGGACGGGGTGGTGGTGAAGCCCGAGGTAATGATCCCGCTGACCGGCACGGTCAACGAATTGAAGTGGATCCAGCCGCGCCTGATCAAGATCGCTGATGATGTGATGAAGGAAAAGAAGGTCAATTTCTCCTATAAGTTCGGCACGATGATCGAGATCCCGCGCGCAGCCGTTACGGCTGCGGAGATCGCGGAATACGCTGAGTTCTTCTCCTTCGGCACCAACGACCTGACCCAGATGACCTTCGGTTACAGCCGGGATGACGCCGAACGCAACTTCCTGGTGACCTACATCGCCGAAGGTATCCTGCCGAAAAATCCCTTCCAGACACTGGACCAGGCTGGTGTGGGACGGCTGATGAAGATGGCCATTGAAGATGGCCGCCAGACCCGCCCCGAGCTCGAAGTGGGTATCTGCGGTGAGCACGGTGGTGATCCTGACTCGATCGAGTTCTGCCATATTGCGGGGAACAATTACGTGAGCTGCTCCCCATTCCGCGTGCCGATCGCACGCCTGGCTGCGGCGCATGCGGCCTTGAAGCACAGCGGAAAGTCCCTGGCAGAAGATAAGTAACAGGTTACGAATAGTGGAGCTATAGATAATCGGGCTGCCCATGATCACTCATGGGCAGCCTTTATTTATATCTGGTTCAGGTGCCAGGTGCTGTCCAACCGGTGGAAGAAAATTTATAATAGATATTCGTCCACGAACAGAGCACGAATTCACAAATTATGGACTAAGTAACTGCCTGATCGGGTGGGGAGCATCATTGCCCTCGAGCTGGGGACGGAGGCGGGCTGCATGGCGGTGATGGATGCTGACCGGCTCAGGGCGATCGAGAACTTCACCTGCAACCCAGGGTTAGCCTTCCTGGCCATGATGATCCAGGACGAGACCGGGGCGGAAGTGATCCTGGTGGGGGTGCAGCCTGAAGCTACCCGCTTCGCGGCCGAGCTGTCAAAGCCGGTGCACCAGTCGCTCAAACGCTTGGAGGAGATGCTGGTGGGGGTGTATTAGGGGGTGGAATAAGGATAAGAAAGATTGAATTATAAGAATGAAAAAACCCAACCGCTCGCGTATTGTCAATTGGTTGGGTTCGTCTATACCTTACCGGCCGCTTGAAAAGACTCTCTGCCCGTGAGTCACCCTGAAATCATAATCGAATGCTTTTCTTCTTACTGGAGATATCAGTCTCTTCTAACTATTCTACACTCATACAATTTGTCATTATAATCATTTTTTCCTTAATATGCCCCATCCTGTCTAATCACTGTCCATATAGTTTTTATGATAATGTATATATCCAGCCAGAGGCTCCAGCTGATCACGTACTCCATGTCTAGCTCAGCCCGTCGCTTAAACGAGGTTTGATTACGCCCATTGACTTGCCATAATCCACTAATTCCAGGCAGTACCCTGATGTAGTGTTGGTAATGCTCTCCATAGATCTCCTTCTGGTTATTCAATATTGGTCTGGGTCCCACCAGGCTCATATCGCCCTTGAGAACATTCCAGAGCTGGGCCATCTCGTCAATGCTGAATCTGCGGAGAAACTTTCCAACACGTGTAATCCTGGGATCTTTTTTGAGTTTCTGATTCCTGTCCCATTCCATTTGGGCATCTGGATTTTCGCTAAGGTATGTCGTAAGAATTTCATCTGCATTATTGTACATTGTCCTGAGTTTATACATGATGAAAATTTCGCCTTGTCTCCCGAGGCGCACCTGCTTGTAAAAAATGCTACCTGGTGAATTCGAAGTAGATTGCGCACGCAATGAGCAAGAAGAATGGAAGCGCGACAGCTAACGCCAGGCTGGAGATTATTATGTCAACAACACGCTTATCTGCCAAAGGTTAATTCTTGATATCGTTTACGAGGTTTTGATAACTATAAATTATCAAAAGCATAGCCGATAAATAGCGACTAATTATCCTGTTATCTATAACCATGAGGTAGTTTATAGACGTTATCAGGTATTCAGCCGTGATTAATCCTGAGACTGCCCAAGGAAGATGGCTGTGCTGTAATATTTAGAGATGGTCACATCAAGACTGCAACTGCAATAAGATTGCAACTGCAACAATTAAGGACTGCAATATAAATTTTCTAAAATTTCATGTTTGGTGATGATTGGAGTACTGCAAAATTACTTAGTGAGTCTATAACGGGATTCCAGTTTCTGTATTATGATTTATTCATCAAGTGAGAAAGGAAAATCAATAGATGTTACGTTCATTGATGGGATTTGACTGGAAAAAATCAAAAGCACATTGGCTGTTATTAAGCAAATTCTTACATCCTGAGAACATTGAAGATTTTAATAAAGCTGAGTATTGGGAGGGTGTTCTTAGTGAACATCCTAGTAAGGCTATAAAGAGATTCGTTAGTGAAGGTTTAATCTCAATGGCGGATTTGGAAAATACACTTGCATATAAATATAAAGTCACTGAACTCAAAGATATGTTGAAGAAACGTGGTTTACCTGTTTCAGGTCTCAAAAATGAGATGATACAACACCTTATAACGGCAGACCCAATCGGCATGAAAAAATCTACTGGTGGACTTACTATTTATATATGTACTCCAAAAGGCAAAGAACTAGCAGAGAAATATTTGATAGATGAAAAAGAAAAGCGTATTCTTATTGAAAAGCAAGTTATGGTATATCTCCAGAAGCGATTGTTCAAGGAAGCAAGTAAAGCAGTAGCAGCATATGAAGCCGAACAAGTATTTCCTCGTGGATTGGGAATTGAGTGGAAACACCACGATTCTAGTCGTGATGTACAAGTATTAACGTCAATTTTTAATGGCGTGCCCAAAATCCTTGCGGGATTAGAGAAAGACAAATTTGAACCTTTACGTTTGGGTGCTGCAATGAGGTATCTGTGGGGAACGGGGACAACCAAGGAGTGGATACCTCCTAATTTTGAAACTGGAATACGATTTGATTCAGATACAGCCGCTGGAATGTTTGAGGTTTATGCTTTGGTAAAAGCTAATCTACTAGAATATCGTAACATTGGAGTGAAGTATGTAAAAATCCTTACGGCCAAAAATCTTGTGAAGCCTGTCAAAAATTAGCAAATAAAAAATATAAAATAAACGAATTTCCAGAGTTGCCATATGAACACTGTACCCATAAAATGGGTTGCAGATGCGATAGTATAGCCGTTGTTCCAGGTGTCGAATAACAAGCAAGGGATGATAGGACTTATTACAACTTTTCCTTACTCTTGGACATTTGTCCATTAAAACGACTGAGAAGTATTTGGGAGAAACTCAAAACTTCACAGATGCTCCTTGCGATAAACTAGGCTTAAAAGTGTAGCTTGAATAGGTATCAAATTTCCTAAAATCGCTAAAAAATGGCGCGGCCACTTCCTGGTGATATTTCATAGAGTAGGGATTCCAACCTTAAGGCTTCAAACCAGAAAATTATGACAGCAATATATTTTTATAAAATAACAGAAGACCAGAAGAGGCAAAACGCAAATCAGCCGGATTACTTCATATTCCCTATCATGGTCGAGAATCAACAAAACCTTATTTGGAAGAATGAGGTAATTAAATAAATAGAGGCTCTAATATTTCATCAAGATTAAATAAATCAGTAGGTTCAATGATTATCAAATTAAAACTGCTTTTCTCAGCAAGTTGCCTCTTCATTTTCATTTTTTGTGCATAAGCAATATCATTCATCAATCCAGCATACTCAATAAGAATATTTCCAATTTTCCAGTCAGTTCTGGAGAGAATGTTTGGGTTGAGTACCTCATCAAATGGATATAAAAATTCCTTATCATGAGTAATATGATGGTCACTTAGCCAATCGTCAATTGCTTTCTCCTAAAGATAAACACAAATGCCCGTCATTAGCCAGACATTGAATACCACGACTTGTTTTTCTGTGGCCATCATCCGATACACCCGCCTGGGTTAGGCATGAAAGCCAATTACTGAAATTTTCAATATAAATATCATAAGCAGGCATTCTCAGAAGGATTTTACCAATTTCAATCTGCATCTCTACCGAATAGTTGGCAATTCAATGGATTCCATGTATTTTCTTGTAGGGATAAAACCAATTGCTTTTGCTAACTTATATAGGTAATCTAGCATTTCCATCTTTGGCATCTCGGCAGCTTTTGTCGTATTTGCCGTAAAACGATGATTAAGAATTACTAAGAATAACAAGGGTTGCAAAACTCGATATTTTTGCCTACTTTTAATGCAAAATCATTTGGGATTGACCATTCTATAAATATTTTCCCACAACCATTACATGTTCGTTTTGTTGGAGTCAGTTGATATTTTTCGTTCGAACTGAGTAAATAGCCAACATAATTTGTTAATAGCCAATGCCACTGTGTTTCGTATATTGAACTTATAGTTTCGTGCTTGTATTGCTCCAATAATCCATTTATTTCCCAATATATCATTACTTCAGAAACCACTTGACCAAGAGGAAATCAATGAGGGTTTTCATCTATAGCTTTCAATAATATGCTTTGGCAATTTTCATCCCAAAATTTCTTAATTATCTTCAATAAACCAGGTGAAACTACACTTATATAATCTTTGGCAGAAAAAGCTGGTTTGTTGTAGTCATTCGGTGTGTGTTTTTGATATTGGTCGCCAGGTCTATTGCCTGGTTTATTCTGCTTGCGAATAATAGATAAAACTGATTGATGTTCGTACTCAATACACCCTATAAACTCTAAATACAAAGCAAGTCTATTCAATTCACTTCTAATATAGTCCTGGAATATTTTTGCGTTAGAAATAGTTGGTAGCATAAACCATTCTTTGGCATATCCATATCCATACTGAGGTCATTGAGTAAATTATCTACAAAAGTCAAAGTCACCTCTGGGTTACATTTCTCCTTTATCAAATTGATTACATCATCTTTTGTGATCGGCGCGTTTTCCAATCCATTCTCAGCAGCAAATTCCTTTAGTTTTTTTAGCGGAAATATGGCTAAAATATTTGCTTTTGGCGCGTCTAATATCATCAATCCATGCTTACTCAAGTATTCAATTCCTGAAGGAACACATTCATCATTTACAATTCTCGAAAACTCAAGCAAATGGGTCTGTGTAGACATGGCATTTGAAACTAATATTAAGGTTTTTAATTCTCAAATAGGTGAATTTTCTAGTTCATTTAGAAAACCCCAAGTGGAAAATCTTCTTGCATAATCAATAGGTGTTTTAGAACATCGAGGACTTATAAGATCATCAACTTTTTTATGGGTAATTCTTTCAATAATTTCAACTTCATCTATGGTTAATTGATACTCTGAATTTATTATGGCTGATAAAGGTGATGCAAACCAATTCAGAAACGAAAATGCTCTGGATTCTTGTATATTCGTTCTTGTAAACAGCCAGCATTGAGCCATAGCAAAGGCGAATAGTTTTCTTTTACTTTCATTTTCCAAAGATAACGGTTTAAAGGATATTCATCCATCAAAAATTTCGCAAATGTCAGCGCAGCCGTAGCCAAAGGCTTAGAAGAGAGGTTATATTCAATCCCGTGAATTTGCTCTTTATTTAATGTATAAAATTCATTAGCTTTTTTACTTGATGTTAATTCAATAAAGATGGGGATGATGCTTTTATCTACCATAATTCATATAATTTGTGCCTGAACATAATAAAAGGCTTTTACTTTGGGACACGCAATTAAAAAAACTATTTCCAATAATTATAGACGACAAATAATTTAGCTACAATTATCGGGTTTAGTTCGAATTGTGATGATAAAATTACTTAACGAGAAGCGTTTTTATAGCAATCATATGTCTGAATTAATATTTGATATCGATCCTCAAATATTTATTGAAAATTTCCTGTCTCAATTCCCCCATTCAGGTACAAAACCAATCATTAAACTCATAAGGGAGTTAGTGATTGAGCAAATTGAATATTATTTATCTGAGCAGGTCGGTTCTGGGAAAATCGTTCGCTTTACCATTTATCAATTCGAGAAGGGTTTGAATATTCTTTAATAAAGGTATTTTCCCTTAAAGAACTAATTCAAAAAGATTATTTTGATTTGGGGTACATTACCATTGAAATCACTTCAGAGGATAATTTATCAATACAAAAACCTAAATATTTAACTTGGTTATATCCGATTGAGATAAAAAGCCACTCACAAAAAACCAAAATAAAACATATTATTCGGATTTGTTCATTCGGTTTTCAGACTTTTATAATAAAGAATATTAGTTCCTCGTTTATTGATAACTGTCAATGCCAGCCAGAATTATTAGTGCCCTACATTAATGGAGTTTGGGATTGGGCAATAAGGTTTATTTGTAAAACGTGTGGGAAAAGTTATTATTGTGAGTGCTTTCGAAAAGCATTGGATATTTATCACAATAAAGCAATTAGTGAATATTCACGTGGTGGCAGTATGATTTATCAATTTATTGCAGATTATAACGAAACTAGCTTTAGGAGTGGCATCTGTCATCTTTGTCAAGACATAAATTCTGACTTATTTTATTGTCATCCCATGTATGGTAGTAAAGTTAAGGTTCATTACGGCCCTTACATAATGAGAGTAGCAACCGAAAAAAACATCAGTCAGTATGATGCTGAAAATGAAATACGAGATATTTTAGGTATACCGAGAATTAATGAGGGCTGGAGTTCCGAAGTGGAATTATTGAATATTATTCGGAATATTTTTAAGGATGAAGAGGTTGTTCATCAATCAAGTCCCGATTGGTTGGGTCGACAGAGATTTGATATTTTTATTCCAACCCAAAAAATTGCAATAGAATATCAAGGTCGCGAGCATTATGAACCCGTTCAATATTTTGGTGGAGAAGAAGCGTTCAAAAAACGCAAGAATTAGATAAACAAAAAGCAAGATTGTGTTATGAAAATGGTGTAAATCTAGTTTATTTTCGTTTTGATGAGGAAATCACCACCCGGATGGTTGAAAAACGTTTACAAAATTTCATTAATTAATCATGCGAAAAATCAGCACATTGGAAAATATTTATGGAAGAACAATCTAAATACCATAAATGGCTCGAGGCCAGGAACTCATTTACAACTGTAGGGGAGTATTATCAGGAAGATGTGATTCCAAACCAGTCAATAACTTCCTTGCTTGGTATTGATAAGGAAACTTTAAAATCTATAACAACCGACTTACTTGAAGATTTGGAATCAGACGAAAGTTTTAAAATATTGAAGCAAGGTTATCATTCCTATCTGCAATTTCAGGATATTTTAAATATTACAATTGATAGTACTGTCAACCCACTAGAAAATCGTCATTTCTGCTATTATGAAAGTCTCGTTTATTTTCGGGAAAGTGTCATTGCTTGGATAGATGGAAATGTACTTGCGGCCATTACACTATTACGACCATTTTTAGAAACATCTATTATGCATCTATTTTGGTATATTCGATGTGAAGACAAGGGATACGATTATTATTATGACTGGTTGAATAGTAAGAAGGATAAACCTCCATTTAGAAATCAAGTTGATTATGTGTTTGATAAAATTCAAAATCAAACTAACATCGGTGTGAGAAAATTAAAAAAACAGAAAAAATGTATTTCTCAATATATATAATCAATTATGTTCTTACAATCACACACCGAGAATGGACAAATCAATCGTTGGGATAAGTCGACGCAGCGAGTCAACATATCTGGATAGTTTTTATTTTTATTTAATCACAGCAAATATTTTATTAAGACAAATAACTTATCTTTATATACTGGTTTATCCGATGTCCTTATTCCCAGTAGATTGGTATCAAAAGTGGGGTTTCCATGGGGTGAAAGGTATCTACTTTGATGTTTCAAATTTCAAAATATTAAAGTCTTATCTCGGTGAAAATAATATAAATCTACTAATAAATGAATTAAGCAAACTTGAGAAGATTCATACTCTTCAAGAATGGTATAACCAATATCCAGACTTGACTGAAAGTGAGCTTGATGAAGATTGGAAGAATTTTATAAAAGATAAGGATTTAACGGATATCTCTAGTAAGGGAGGAAAAATCGCAGAGTCTAAAGCATATATCCGCGGTTTAGGATGGATTTTAAATTATGTAAATAATAAAGCACCCGATGTACTTTCCGATGATTTAGTTAATAAGCTATACACACGGCTGTTTGATTGGTAAAATTTAGATTAGTACAAAGAAAACGTGTAATTGAATATGTTTAAAGAATTTTAGGTACACGCTCTTTAAAAAATGAAAAAATGGTAATTACTACGCAACCCCTATATGTGGGGTATAACCTAGTAATTACCACCATATATGGTAGGCGGAGAGGGAGGGATTTGCACCCTCGTTCCCTTACGGGAAACACGCTCTCCAGGCGTAGGTTCTAAAAAAAATCATTTACGAAAAACAATATAAGCTTTAGGAATTCCTGGAAAATTCACCGTTATAAATTTCTAGGGATTTTCCTCATTTATTCCAAGAATATTAAAGAACAATTTTTTGTTCTTTGTGCGCCATTTGTGCGCCTTTAGGATGGAGAAACTATAATAACTGTAAATTACGATCCAATAGTTAGATGATATTGATCCAAAATAATCCTTAAAATAGCCATTTTATGGCGATTTTATGCTTTTTAGTGTGGAATATAGACCCTATGTAAGAACTGTAATTATGGTGCCTGTAGCTCAACTGGCAGAGCACTTGACTGTGGATCAAGTGGTTGAGGGTTCGAGCCCCTTTGCCCACCTCATAGATGTGGGAAAATACCCCACAAAATCAACTACCACACCCAGATATGGGTGTGGTCTTTTTATGTTAAAGCAAACTTGTGCGCCATTTGTGCGCCATTTTATCCTCAGATAATTTGTATTATTGACAAAACATCGTTAAATTCTATACATTGTGATAATTAGGATCAGCTTTGATAATCTAAACAGCGGTCCCATCTCCATTGAGATATATTTATATTTATCCGTATATTAATTGTACGTATGATAAATTATTGTTAGAATTATTAAAATCAATTTTCCACTAAAGTTAGTTAAGATACAGAATTTATAGGAGGATATTTATGTCTCTTTTAGGACCGCCTAGTCTGGTAAAAACAGGATTTATAGATGGTTTTAAAATGCCCAAAATTTTAAGGGCCTTATGACAATCGGGCCTGATGGATCATCTACAATAGATAGAAATCCTCCTGAAATCGTGATTGAACGATTAGAAAATCTACATAAAAGAAATCCCAAAGATTGGTTGGTGCTATATAACCTTGGTAGTTGGTATCTTCGGGATAAACAGTATTGTAATTCTGTTAGAGCTCTGGAAAAAGCATACCAATTACGTCCAAATGATCCTCGCTCATCTTTTTCCCTAGCAACTTCTTATCGGACATTAGCAAGAGCAAAAGATATTAACATTGACATAGATACAATAATTCCTTCAGGTCTGCCCCCACAGATAATTGAAGAAATGAAGAAAAACTATGATCCGATTCAATCAAATAACGAATTAAAAAAACTGGGTATTACACTTGATGAAGCAGCAGTAAATGCTATGAAGCTGTTTTTGAAAACAATTCAATTAGGCGTTAAAAAAAATGAAGAACCAATGGTTAGACAAAGTCTACAAAAAATGTATCTAGATTTTCCACATTTAGAAATAAAAGTAAAGAACGATCCGAAGCGACATCACGTAGAATTTATTGATTGGAAAAAAGAGGACATTTCTAGTAATGAAATTAACACAAAACCGGAAAAAGTTCCTAGCAGTCTATTTTCCGATTCAGTAAAGGGATCCGATGGGATGTTTAATGATGCTATGGGGCATTATACGCGTTTGCGTTTCGTGATGGATAGCGAATCACAATTTCGATATGAATTAAGTGAAATCATTCGTTTATGCCTCTGGGCAATAGCCGCAGATCGTACACATGGTGATGCATATGTATTATTAGCAAATGCATATTCCCTACTAAATTCACATATTCAGACTCAGGAACGAATGTTATACACAAGATGGGCATCAGCTATTCTTCAGCATTGGAAAGAATCTCCATTAAGGAACTATCCATTCACGAAGAATAGAGATATTGCTGAAAAACTATATAGTGACATGATAGATTCGGAGATGCGATTTAATCATTGTTCGTTAGCAGAAGCAGAATTGCACCTACGAGAATGGAAATCAATATATTTGAAAGATGCGCTAAACCCTGCAAGTTTTACTTTAATAAATGAGCAATTGAAGAATTACTAATCCAGATATGATAAACAAAAGGTACATATACTATCACGCTGATTTTTCTTAGTAAGAGTGTTTAGGTTAATAACATCCAACCTCCCGTTTACAGGATAAATTTCTATATTTTCGGTAGATAATATTCCAGAATATATATTCAGGTTGATTTTGTTGTTGGTTGTAGCTCGATCGGAATCGGAGTAAGTATATTATCCATCAGTTGAGCAGCCTGGTCCTGCATGGTCGGAATGAAATGAGCATATGTATTGAGCAGGATCGAGATCGAATGACCCAGCATCCCAGCCACGATGACCGGTGTAGCGCCATGTGAAAGCATGATAGCCAAGCCACCGGTTGGGTGAAGCAGGTTAGGTTTCCATGTAAAACCCAACGCTTTCCTTAAATTGTTCGATAACCACTTACAAACAAGAACATTTGTGCTATACTTAGGACATTGCTCTATCGAGTCTTCAATCATATCGTCCGTACATCGCTCATTCTTCGATCACCTTACGTGTCTCTGGCACGGTAATTCACCCGTGCCTTCAATTCCCTCGAGGTCCCCTCCATGCCCCCTTCCCCTCGCCGCCGCGGCGCCCCTCCCGGTAATCTTAATGCATTGAAGCATGGTTTTTACACACGCCGAATAAAAAAACGACATCTCGATGGTGTCGAATCTACTGATTCAATTGGTCTAATTGAAGAAATTGCCCTTATCCGCGTTTTTACGCGCCGCCTCATAGAATCTATCCATCCTGATTCGGAGACCTACGAGCTTGCAGATATTTTACGTTCCCTTTGTTTAGCCTCCTCAACGATTACTCGTGTTGTTAAAACCCAATTTCTCATAACCAATTCTGACTCAAACCTGGATGATGAGATCGCTGAAGCAATCCGCCAAGTCAACGCTGAGTTTCGCGCTAAGCTAGACGAACCATCTGTTTCAAGTCAAAATGAAGACCATCCGGATTCCTCATCTAGCCCATCACCCGTAAATGCTAGTTGATTAGTTCCTCCTGGTGGCCTTGGTATAGTACAACGTATTCAGTTAATTAAAAATCTTTCCTGAGTTGAATTGTATCGATTTGTTTTATTTGAGTCCCCTGAAAAAACGAGAGGAGTGGATTGGTCCGAATTACCCTCCTCGATTTCTTGATTTTTTAATATAATCAGACCAATCCAACACTCGCAGGTCCGAGCCATGTTCAAGAAAAACAAAAGCCATATCCAACCTCCATTGATAAGCGAAATCTCTCAATTGCCTGAACGGCAATTCCAACGTTTGGAGCAATCCTGGGCAGGGGTCTTCTATCGAGAAGTTTTCTCTCGATTGGACGAAAGTGCTTTCGCCTGCCTCTATTCCGACCTTCCCTCTCGACCGAACATTCCGGTCAATGTGCTGGTCGGGTTGGAATTCATGAAATCCGGATTTGGCTGGAGCGATGAACAGCTGTATGACGAATTTCTTTACAATGTGCAAGTGCGCTATGCCCTGGGATATCATGAATTGGGGGTTGGCGAGTTTGATTTACGCACGCTTTACAACTTTCGCCTGCGCTTAAGCCAATACATGCAGAAGGAAGGGATCAATCTACTCGAACAGGCTTTTGAACAGATCACCGATGAGCAATTGGCTAAATTTCGGCTGAAAACCGGTAAGCAGCGTATGGACAGTACCCAAATTGCCAGTAACATTCGTCAGCACGGCCGATTGCAGTTACTGGTGGAGGTGTTGCAACGTGTTCCGAGGATGTTGAGTGAAGCTGACCAGGCTCGATATGTTGAATTGTTGAAGCCTTTTACGCAAGGTCATCCGGGCTGGTATGTGTATCAGATGAAGCTATCCGAGTTTCCCGAGCACATTCGGCGGGTGGGCCTGGTAATGCATCAATTGCTGAAAGAATTGAAGCCGAACTACGCCCAGTGTAAGGAATATCAGGTGCTGGAACGCGTATTCGGTGAGCATTACCGTCTGGAAAAATCTGAAGTAATTCCCAAGGCCCAGAAAGAGTTGGGGGCTGATAGCCTTCAATCACCAGATGACTGGGAAGCTACGATTCGAGAGGTGGGCAGCGGGTTGAAGCAAGGTTATGTAGCAAATCTGGCTGAAACCTGTGATCCTGAGAATCCATTTCAATTGATTACCAAGATCCAGGTAGCACCAAACAGCATGGACGATACCAAACTCTTGCTGCAGGCTTTACCGAATTTAGTTCAACGGACCGATTTGGATACACTCTATACCGATGGTGGTTACGGTAGTCCAAAGGTCGACCAAGCCCTGACTGACAAAGATGTTTCATTATTTCAGACCGGTATACGTGGGCACAAGCTTACTCAGGAAAAGCTGAGTTTCGCCGATTTTGTTATTCAGGTCAATCAATCTGGATTGCCAGTCCAGGTTACCTGCCCATATGGACAGATTGCTCCGGTTGAGTTAGGCAGCCAAAAGAAAGGCTATGTTGCCAGGTTTACCATTCCGATTTGCAAAACTTGTCCATTCCATCAAGCCAGGCTATGTCCGACGCGTTATCGAAAGCGAAAGCAGTTCTATGGTTTGTACTTCTTGACCTGGAAAATGATGGTAACCATGCGAAGGCAACGCAACCGGGTCTTACAGAGATCGAAGCAGAACCCACGGGCTGCTGTTGAAGCTACAGTAAGGGCAGTCAAACTTCCGTTTCCAAAAGGAAAACTGCCTGTGCGAGGCAGGTTTCGCATGTTTTATATGATGATTGGGTCAGCTACGATTAACAATGTGAGGCAAATCCAAAGATATTTAGCATCTAAAGCCAGAAATCTATATCAGGCTTCTTTTTGTCTATATCGCACCATGCATATTCCAGTTTGCTTAGGAGCTTTATCTTTATTGAAACCGTGAAAAACCCTAGTTATTTCAGTGGAGTCTTTTATTTAAAAACAATTCCTATCCTTCTTTATTTGAGTTATGAGTTTTCTCAGATAGAAACTGGCGTGAATTTTACTTTATCCAACCCTGGCAGATCCTGGTTCACCGCCAACCTTGCCTCGGAGATCCTTAACGATTTGGAAGATATGCAATTCGTGCCGGTGCCGGCCTTGAAGCACAGCGGGAAAGCCCTGGGAGATGATAAGTAACAGGTTATGAATAGTAGACCTATAGATAATCGGGCTGCCCTCGAGTGATCATGGGTTGTCTTTATTTTTATCCGGCTCTGCTGCCAGGTACTTTCTACCGCGTGGAAGAAAATTAATAATAGAAATCCGTCCACGAACAGAGCACATATTTACGAATAGTGGACTATGTAAATGCCTGATAGGATGGGGATCGGAGAGTTCTACACTTTGTGCGGGATTACATACACAACTGTGGTGAGGATAGCCAATAAGACGGTCACGAGAGCAGCAAACCAGGCGTTGATTACGGCGGTCACCAGGCCCACGACCATAACCATGCTCATGAAGCGCATCCACCAGAAGCGTGAGGTTACGCCAGCGTCACTCATCAGTGAATTACGCTTCCATAACCAGAAACCAACCCCGGCCAGGATCACGCTGATCACCAGCAGGCTAAAAAAGATCACCGGCCCGCCGCTAAATGGCAGGTTGAGTACCAAGGTCCCACAGGTAGCTTCGCGCATGCCTGCAGTAGTTGCTGCGGATGAGAAAACCCGGGCAAAGATAAAAAAACCCAGGTCGACATTCTGCTTATCGACCTCCCAGCTGAGTTTACGTGATTCTCCGGGCTGTAGCTCCAGGGTTTGTTCGTTTGTCTCGATCATATACGGGGAGCTGAATTGTGCTTGAACAAACCATTTCAAGTTCCGGTCAAGCGAATTATGCAAGCGGATCGTTACTGGCAGGTTATCCTGGGTGGTCATTAAAACCGGACAGGAAAGAGAAGTCAAGCGCGGGTAACCATACTTCATGAACCCGTACATGGTTGATTCCAGATCAGGGAGTGCCCTGGCTAGAATCAAGAGAATCGCCAGCAGGCTGGCGACTGAAAACATAATGAACCCCGTCCTGCGCAGGGTTGGGTTTAGTTGGTCCACGTCTACTCCATCCTGCGGATTGCTTTACAAAATTAACTAAACCGAGGTCGGCGCGACCGTTTCGGTTGGCTCGGGTGAGCTTGATAACGCCTTATCGACAGTGAGCTCACCACGCGAAAACGCTGCTCCACGTTCCAAAGCTGCCAGGTTGTTGGGGAGCAATTTCTTGTGGCGTTCTGGCAGGTGATGATCGAGGGCTTTCTTCAGCTCTTCCAGGGACAGGATGGGTAGCTTTTCGATCAGGCCTCCCAGCAGGACCATGTTCAGTAACCGCCTGGGGCCGATGGTCTCGGCAATCTCCTGGGCGGGGATCATCACCCAGGTAATGTCGGTGCGGACCGGGTCGCGGTTGACTAATGACGAGTTGACAATAAGCACTCCGCCAGGGACGATACGCGGCTCGAATTTATCGAGCGAAGGCAGGTTCATCACCACAGCGGCGACAGGGTTCTTGATCGTAGGTGAGCCGATCTCTTTATCGGCAATAACCACAGTACAGTTGGCAGTGCCGCCGCGCATCTCTGGACCGTAAGAGGGCATCCAGGTAACATCATAGCCGGCATCCATGGCGGCAAAAGCCAGTACCTGCCCGGCAAACAAGGCACCCTGGCCTCCGAAACCTGAGAAGATGACTTCAGTTTGCATTGCTCGCGCCTCCTCTAGGCTTTGAACCCATCAAGGCCGGAAGAGACCTTGAAGTCTTCAATCGGATAGACCGGGATCATGTGCTCAACGAGCCATTGCAGGGATTCCTGCACACTCATGCCCCAGTTGGTATTGCAGGTGGACAGCAGCTCCACCATTGAGAAGCCCAGGCCGCGCTTTTGAGTCTCAAAGGCGGTGCGGATGGCTTTCTTGGCCATGCGGATGTTCTTGGGGTCATGCAAACTACGCCTGACCACGTATCCGGAACCGTCCATCTTTGACAGCACCTCAGCCATGTGTAATGGATACCCCATGGTCTCGACGTCACGCCCGTGGGGTGAGGAGGTGGTTTTCTGGCCCGGCAGGGTGGTGGGAGCCATCTGTCCGCCAGTCATACCGTATATGGCGTTGTTAATGAAGATGACAGTGATATTCTCACCCCGGCCAGCCACATGCATGATCTCGCTCATGCCGATGGAGGCCAGGTCACCATCACCCTGGTAGGTGAAGACGAAGCGATCGGGCAGGACGCGCTTAATGCCGGTGGCCATGGCAGGAGCACGACCATGGGCGGCCTCGACCCAATCGAAGGTAAAGTAGTTGTAAGCAAACACGCTACAGCCGACGGGCGCGACACCGATGGTTTTCTCACGGATATCCATCTCATCCAGAATTTCTGCGATCAGGCGATGGGCAATGCCGTGCGTACATCCCGGGCAGTAATGCGAAGGTGTATGCGAGAGGGAAACAGGGTGTGAGTAGACAGTTTGTACTTCAGTTTGAACGGGAGTATTCATTATCATATCCTCAACATTAAGAGAGGGTGATCACGCCATCTTTAAGGCGCTGCATCCAGCGCAAGCGTGGGTCGCCGCCGAGATTTTTCGGCTCATGCACCAGGCGGTGGATCTCACCCAGGATCTCATCGGGGTAAGGGACGATCCCGCCTACACGTGCGTAGAATTCAACCGGAACCTGCCCCTTGACGGCCATCTTGACATCTTCGAGCATCTGGCCAGTGTTCATCTCGGTGACCAGGATGCCCTGGGCATGCCTGACCAGCTCTTCCAACTGGGGGAAGGGGAAGGGGCTGAGCGAGATGGGGCGGAATAGGCCGACCTTGATGCCCTGCTCGCGTGCATGACGGACTGCAGTAAGGGCGATTCTGCCGGCGCTGCCGAAACCAATCACCACGAATTCAGCATCATCAAGGTAATATTCCTTGTAACGGATCTCATTTGCCTGGATGCGGTACCAGGTGTCAAGGATCTTGTGGTTGTAAATCTCTTCCAGGGTTGGGTCGATCAAGATCGAAGTAAGGATACGCTGCTCACGACCCTTACACCCATCAGTAGCCCAATCGGGGGTGGTGGTACGCAGCGGGTGCATCTCTGGCAGTTCGGCAGGCTCCATCATCTGGCCGATCGAGCCATCCGCCATAACTATGCAGATGTTACGGTATTTTTCAGCCAGATCGAAGGACAGCACGGTCAGGTCGATGGCTTCCTGGACGGATGCTGGGGCCAGGACAATGGGGTGATAATCGCCATGGCCTCCACCGTGCACCAGTTGGTTATAATCACCCTGGGAGGGGGCAATGTTGCCGAGACCAGGGCCGCCGCGCACCACATCGATGAGCACGATAGGCACTTCGGTGCCCGCGATATAGGACAAACCTTCTTGCATCAAGCTAACGCCCGGGCTGGAAGATGAGCTCATCACACGGGCGCCGGTACAAGCTGCACCATACACCATGTTGATTGCAGCCACTTCGCTTTCAGCTTGCAGGAAGGCCCTCCCGAGCTCAGGCATGCGGTGTGACATCCACTCCAGGATCTCAGTTTGAGGGGTGATGGGATAACCAAAGTAGGCTTCCACGCCGGCACGCACTGCGGCTTCAGCCATGGCGAAATTACCTTCAAGGAATTCTTTTGCCATGAGGTTGCTCCTATGATCCTGCTTCGGTCACCGACTTGATGGTCTTAATCGGCGCTTCGCGGTAGACATCCAGGGCGGCTTCAGGGCACATGATGGCACAGATCCCGCAGCCTGTGCAGCCATCCTTTGAAAGCCTGACGGGATGGTAACCTTTGGGAGTTAACCGCTCCATGTCAAGTTCCATGACATGCTGTGGGCATTCATTGATGCACAGCTCACATCCCTTGCATAAGATCTCGTCGACCTCGATCCAACCCTTAACGGGCATAAGGATACCTCCTAATCATGATAAACCATATGTAAATTGTAAAGATATGTAACGATTATGGATAATTATAATCTTATGTAGTAGTGTAGCATGTCATATATGAACAGATACAAAAGTACTTAGAAATCGCTGTTGACAGGAAAAAACATCCCAATTATAATTCAGCCCGCACTGCCCCAGGAGCCTTGCTGGGGCATAAATTTGTCATGTGCCAGCCTGTCTGGCGAATATAACCCCAACTTCCCCGAAGTGCCGGCGTTTGTAGCTTGATCAGATCACAGCATGGTGCGCGGGCCTTCCGGCGAAGTGAAGCTTGGAGGAAGCTTATGAAGTATGCTATTGTTGAAGATGGCGGTAAACAGTACCGTGCCGTCATCGGCGAGTCCATCGATGTGGACCGATATTCATTGGAAGTGGGTGAAGAGATCGACTTGGATCGTGTGCTGCTCATTTCCGATGGCGAGAACACTAAAGTAGGAACCCCCTTTGTGCAGGGTGCAAAAATCCAGGCGACGGTCCTCGGGCATGTAAAAGGCCCCAAGGTGGTCGTGTTTCGGTATAAAGCCAAGGAACGCATCCGTAGCAAGACGGGACACCGCCAGCAGTATACACGGGTTCGCATTGATGCGATAACCGAAGAGTAGGAGATAGATATGGCACACAAAAAAGGTGGCGGTTCAAGCCGCAACGGTCGCGACAGCCAGGGTCAACGCCTGGGTGTAAAAAAGTACGGTGGTGAATTTGTGCGCGCCGGGAATATCCTGGTTCGCCAGCATGGCACCCATATTAAACCCGGAAACAACGTGATGGTTGGCAAGGATGACACCCTATTTGCCACGATCGACGGTTACGTGGTTTACGAGACGATCCGGGATGACCGGAAAGTGGTCAGCATTTTACCGGCTGAAGCAGCGTAAGTATGTGATGTATGAAAGGATTTAGAAAATGAAAGCAGGTATTCATCCGGAATTCTATACAGATGCCCAGGTCATCTGCGCGTGTGGCAACACCTGGACAACCGGTTCCACGAAGAAAGTAATCCACACTGATGTGTGTTCAAAGTGCCATCCATTCTTCACGGGTGAGCAGCGTATCGTCGATACGGAAGGTCAGGTTGACCGGTTCTACAAGAAGCTGCAAGTTCGCCAGCAGTACATTGATGACAAGACCGCCCGCGAGCAGGCGCGTACATCCCCTGAACGGCTGATCAGTGAGCTGGGCATTGGCACGCGGGCTACCGAAGCCCTGGCGAAAGCCAACATCACCAAGGTTGGCCAGGTGATGGAATTACTTGAAAAAGGCGAATCAGCCATCCTGGCCGTGGATGGTTTCGGCCGGAAATCACTGGCTGACCTTAAGAAACGCCTGCGCCAGTTCGGATATGAACTGCCAGAAGCAGCACAGGAAATCGTCGTATAAGCTTGCAGAGCAGCTAATTTCAGTTACACTTAACGGGCAGACGGCTTATACGTCTGCCCGTTTGCTATAATTACTATGCGAGAGAAATCATTTTTTATAAAGATAACTTGATGACAGGAGGAGTACATGGAACACCGCGCAGGGTCTGTTGAAGTGATCACTGGCTCGATGTTTTGTGGGAAGACTGATGAGCTGATCCGCCGCCTACGCCGGGCGACTATAGCCCGCCAGAAAGTGCAAGTATTCAAACCCTCGATCGATTTTCGCTACGCGGTGCGTAAGGTGACCTCACATGCAGGCAGTGATTTCGAAGCCATGCCAGTTGAACAATCCCAGGATGTATTAACCCACCTGGACCAGGATACGACAGTGGTGGCGATCGACGAGGCCCAGTTCTTTGATGACAAGATCATTGAGATCGTCCAACACCTGGCTGACCAGGGGCGGCGGGTGATCGTCGCTGGGTTAGACACAGATTTTCGCGGCGAACCATTCGGCCCGATGCCAGTTTTGATGGCAAAAGCAGAACATGTGGATAAGCTGCAGGCGATCTGCATGGTGTGCGGCGAGCCGGCATCGCGGACCCAACGTATCATCAATGGTAAACCGGCGCGATATGACGAACCGGTGGTGATCATCGGTGCGGCAGAGATGTACGAAGCGCGCTGCCGCAAGCACCACGAAGTACCCAAGGAGTAGACCATGCAGGATTACCATGAGTTTCTCGATGAAATATTGATCTCGGAAGAAGAGCTGCAAAACCGGATCGCTGAGCTCGGCGCGCAGATCAGCCACGATTACGTGGGGAAGGAGCTGCTGCTGGTTTGCATCCTGCGGGGTGGGGTGATGTTCCTGACGGACCTGATGCGCAATATCAGCATACCGCACATGATCGATTTCATGGCGGTATCTTCGTATGGGGTCGGAGCCCGGCGATCGCGCGGCCAATCGCGCATCACGTTGGATATCAATACCGATATCCATAATATGCATGTATTGCTGGTCGAGGATATTGTCGACAGCGGTTATACGGTGAAAGCTGTATTGGAATTACTGGCAGGCAGGGAACCAAAAAGCCTGAAAGTGTGTGTCATGCTGGACAAGATCGAAAGGCGCGAAGTGGAAGTGCCGATCGATTACCGGGGCTTCATCATCCCTGATAAGTTCGTGTTTGGTTATGGATTGGACGCTGACGAATATTACCGCAACCTGCCCTTCATCGGGGTGTTAGCGCCTGAGAAGTACGATCCTGAACGGTAAGGCTGGATCGAGGGGATCGGCGATCTATTTGAGATTAGCATGGAAAAGCTGGAAGAACGATTAAATCAGCCGCTGCTAGAGCGGATCATATCCCTTCTGCCTGGAGACCTTCCGATGTACCTGGTTGGAGGCACAGTCAGGGATTTGTTACTAAATAAAAAGGGCTATGACCTGGATTTCGTCACAGGTGGGAACGCGATGAAAATCGCACGCCGTTTAGCGGACGACCTGGGAGCGGCTTTTTATCCATTGGATGTCGAAAGAAATGTGGCTCGCCTGGTTGTGAAACCAGAAGGAAGCCTGGAAAGTGGAACGCAGCATCCCATCCGGGTAGATATCTCCGCATTCCAAGGAAGAAACCTACAAGAAGACCTGGAAAAGCGCGATTTTACGATTAACGCCATGGCCTTGGAGATCCACAGCCTGGATAAGCTGATCGACCTGCTCGGGGGTGCAGCAGACTTGATGGTGAAGCAGTTACAGGCTTGCTCGCCGTCTTCTATACGCTCTGATCCGGTAAGGATATTAAGGGCGGTTCGGTTCTCGGTGAACCTTGGACTTAAAATCACCCCCGACACGATCCGATGGATACGCGAAGGCGTTCGGTATCTGCCTGAAATCTCACCCGAACGGATCAGGGATGAGCTTTTCCGGATCTTTGGCGGTTTTCACCCTGGACCATCTATCCGGTTATTGGATAACCTGGGGGCATGCGAAATGGTCTTACCGGAGGTGTGCCAGCTAAAGGGTATGCAACAATCCAGCCCTCATATTCTGGATGCCTGGGAGCATACCCTTGCTGTACTGGACCGGCTTGAGGAAGTGCTGGATGTACTGGAGGTCGAATATCATCCTGATAAAGCTGACAACCTGCTCATGGGCATGATGACTATGAAACTGGGCCGGTACCGTCAGCAAATCAACGAGCATTTATACAATTCAGTAAATCCCAACAGGCCCCATTGTGGGTTGCTGATCCTGGCTGGGCTTTACCATGATGCCGGTAAGCGCTCAACCCAGGTCATCGAGAGCGATGGCAAAATAAGGTTTCTCAACCATGAACAGGTCAGTACAAGGTTGATTCGGGGGCGTGGCGAGGCCTTGAGGCTCAGTAACCTGGAGATAGAGCACCTGGCGACGATCGTCGGCCATCACATGCGACCATCCCTGTTGTCTCACGAATCAAGCACACCGGGCAGAAAGGCGACCTACCGGTTCTTTCGCGACACGGGAGTGGCTGGGGTGGATATCTGCCTGCTATCACTGGCGGATGTGTTAGCTACCTATGGCCCAACCTTGCCACCTGAGCGCTGGTCCAGGCACCTGGAGCTGGTGAGGTCGTTATTCGAAGCATGGTGGGAAGGCAAGGAAGAGCGCATCACTCCGCCAGCACTGGTCGATGGAGATGAACTGATGGCAGAGCTCAGCCTGGCACCCGGGCCGCAGATTGGCTACCTGCTCGAAGCCATCCGTGAAGCTCAGATCGAACGTAAGGTGACGAACAAACCGGAGGCAATTGCGCTGGCAGGGCAATTAGTGCGAGAAGACATAAAAAAAGCGGGCTGACCCTTTACTATCAGCCCGCTTGCTTCACCTAATTTCGATTTATGGGAAAATTTCATCCAGGTAAGGCAGGTAATATGCACGGCAGCCGAGGGGATGGGAACACTCACCGTAAGGTAACCTGGGCACCTGGTCTTTTGGATAGGTTCCAGTCAGATTTTGGCACGCTGGGCAGGCATCTTCAGGAACGACGATCACGACATATTTGATCCTGGGATTGGCCTGCATACGTTCCAGGGATTTTGCAGCTTCAGAAGACTCCCACACATCGTCAGTGCGTTCAGTTAACCGTTGGGATGGGTATTTAGCCGATTGATCGGATGGTTGGTCTGGCATGGCTCATCTCCTGAGATTCAAATTTCATTGATTTTAACCCAAGAGAATAAAGAATCAAGGGTATTCTCAGGTGAGATTAAATAATCAGCTGAGGGATGGGATTGCTTTGGGTTAGGCGGAGACGGCGAGTGAGTTTTTGAAGATGGGCAACCAGGACCTCGGAAGAAAATGGCCGGGTTAGGTAGTCATCTGCACCAGCATCCAGCCAACGCGCCACAGTCACCGGTTCAGATACGGCAGCCACAACCAGGATGGGGGCTTGGCTGTATTCTCGGATGCGGCGGCATAACTTCCAGCCCGTGTCGGAGGGCTGCATGATATTGATGATGATTACATCGGGGTTGCGTGATTGTGACGCCAGGATGCTTTCAGGACCCGAATTCACCTTGATTATCTCAAAGTTGCTGGGGTCTAGAATTTGCTTGAGAAAATTTTCTTCCAGGGTGTCTTGATCCAGGACAAGCAATTTCATCGGGACGGTAATTGTCATAAGTAATATTATGCCTTAAATCCCTGAATATTTCCTTATAATGTCATTACACTATTGTTAGGCTTGCGTGTTAAGGTAAGTCAGGATATGATATTAAAAGTCCGATAGGATAAACATGGATATTCATCTACCCTGCCCTAATTGTGGACAACCCGTAAGCCAGGATGTGTTGGAATGCCCTCATTGCGGGGTAAACCTGGCTTTGGCAGCGGTGATCGGTGAGCAAGAGGTCATTTCGCGGATATCCGAAAATCCTGCCATTCCCATCACACCCGAAATTCTCGTCCCACGCGTAGGTGAGCTGTTAATCGACCGGGGGGTCTTAACCCAGGAAGGACTGCAAGCCGCGCTGGATTTCTCCAAGAAGCCTGGACCAGATGGCCACCAAAGATTGGTCGGGCAGGCTTTGCTCGAGCTAAAACTCATCGATCGGGAGACGCTAGACCAGGTCATCACCGAGCAGATCTTGCAGCTGCAATCGGCGCTACACCAATCCAACTTGCAACTTGAGCAAAGGGTAAAAGAACGCACCCAAGAGCTGCAATCTGCGCTGAATAAGCTGGCAGAGCTCAACCAGTTAAAGTCTAATTTCATATCGAATGTATCGCATGAATTACGCACACCATTGACGCATATCAGAGGCTACCTGGACCTGATGAGTGACGGTTGCCTGGGTAACCTCTCGGATGAACAAAAGACTGCCCTGGACGTGATGCTGCGCTCAGAAGCCCGCCTGGAAGAGCTGATCGAAAAAATGCTGCAATTTTCACTGGAAGCGACAGGACAGTTCACACTTCAGATGAAACCAACTAACATTTCTGAAGTGATCTTCCTGGCACTTAAGCAAGCTAAAATTAAGGCTGCAAATCGACCAGTGGTTTTAAAGGTGGACATCCAGGCTGATCCGTGCATGGTAAAGATGGATAGCGAAAAGATCCAATGGGTGGTGATGGAACTGGCAGAAAACGCAATTAAATTCACACCACCGGGCGGTTGCGTAACTGTGGGGTTGAACGAGCAGGATAGCATCGTAAAATTCCAGGTTGCGGATAACGGGATAGGCATATCAAGTGAAAAACTAGACGAAATCTTTGAGCCATACCACCAGCTGGATGGCTCGAGTACGCGTCGTTATGGTGGAATCGGTTTAGGCTTAGCACTGGTAAAAAAGATCGTTGAAGCGCATGGATCCAGAGTAGAAGTAGCTTCTGAAGCGGGGAAAGGCACGGTAATTGCATTCCAATTACCAGCACTGGGAAATAATCAGGAATGAGCTTGCCGCAAGAGACCAATGAATCGGTAATCCTAAGGCCTGAGGACATCAAGGCTGTATACGCGATCGGCCTGGCAATCGCCCAGACTGAAAACATCGACTCTGCGATGGATTTAATCGTCCTGCACACTCGCCATGTGTTGATCTTCGATAACCTGGTCCTGTACACCCCAAGAAACAGCCACGGCCTCGACGCTTCCTACGCCCGAGTGGTTGGGCGTGGAAAAAATGCTGAAGGTGAGATCGAGTGGGGAGAGAAAATCGCCAGCCAGGCCTATGAAACCAAGCAAACCTGCCTCATCCAGGAAAAGCTGGATGGGTGGGAAGAGAATCGCTTATTTTGGCGCGATTTTTTGGGTCTACCCTTGATCGCAGGTGAGGATGTATTGGGTGTGCTGGTGTTCGGCAGGTTCGGCGGGCCGCCATACACACCCGACCAGATGAGGCTGGCTGAATTTATCGCCGCTCAAACTGCCCAGCTGGTGGAAAATCATCACCTGGTTGAACGGGTGGCTAAATTGGAAGCCGAGCGCTGGTTAAGGCGGATGCAGGATGATTTCATCACCACCATCTCGCATGAGCTACGCACCCCGATCGGTTTTATCAAGGGATACGCTACCACACTCCTACGGGATGACGCGAAATGGGATGAAAGCTCTCGACGAGAGTTCCTGACGATCATTGATGAAGAAGCGGACCGCCTGCATAACCTGATCGAAGACCTGCTTGATTCTTCGCGGCTTAAAGCCGGGACCATGTTTATGCAGCTGCAACCGGTACGGATCGACATGATGCTGCGCGAGATCGTGGTACGCAGTACCACGCGTTATTCATCGCTATCCTTACAGCTACGGGGTGACCATGACGTGGTTGTAATGGCTGACCCGACCCGTATCACCCAGGTTTTCGATAACCTGCTGAGCAATGCAGTAAAATATGCACCCGGTTCAGAAGTATTAATCACGCTTAGAAACAACTCTACCCAGTGCGTAATCGCAGTGGAAGACCACGGTCCAGGCATCGCCGAAGAACATCTCGGGCACCTTTTTGAACGGTTTTACCGGGTGCCGGAAACCCGTGTGGCGAATCACGGCACGGGGTTGGGCCTATACATTGTCCAAGAGATCATCCACGGGCACGGGGGTGAGATCAGTGTGAGCTCTCAGGTTTCGAAAGGAACGACTTTTACGATAACCTTACCAACCAAGTTTGAAAACCTTGATGTAGTACCAGTAGGAGAGGAGGCCACCCGTGAGTAAGAAGATATTGATCGTTGACGACGAACCGCGTTATGTAAGATTGATGGAAGCGAACCTGTTATCTGACAATTATGAGGTGCTCAAGGCCTATAATGGCCAGCAAGCATTGGAAATTGTCGCCAATGATAAACCTGACCTTGTACTTCTGGACGTGATGATGCCGGTGCTGGATGGCTTTACAACCTGCGAACGGATCAGGAAGTTTTCCACCGTGCCGATCATCGTGGTCACGGTGAAAGGGGAGGAAAAGGACCGCGTCCGGGGTCTTGACCTGGGAGCAGATGATTATATCGTCAAGCCATTTTCGGCTACCGAGCTGCTGGCCAGGGTCAGGGCAGTATTGCGCCGAGCTGCCAAACCGGCTCCGGTGGCAGCGCCATCGATCTTCCATCATGCTGACATGGATATCGACCTGGCGAAAGCGGAGGTCTTCCTCAACGGGAAAATGGTATATTTATCGGCGACGGAATACCGCATCCTACTCCAGCTGGCCCAGAATATCGGCACGGTCATTCCATCAGAGCAGTTACTGCGAGATGTATGGGGTGTTGAGTATCAAAAGGATAAGGAAATCCTGTGGGTAAGCATCTCCCGCTTACGGCAAAAGCTGGAAAGAGATCAGAATCAACCCACCCACATTGTGACGCGCTCAGGCGTGGGCTATATTATGCCTGTCTTGCAGGAAAACTAGGAAGATCTACGGTCAGCAAAATATGCTGCCGTTGTCGACAAAGAGGTGATCAGATGGCGATCAATCCGATATTAAAGATAATCCGGGCTAAGAAACTTGGGATCTTAATGCATGATGCCAGAGAGAAATCTGGAAAAAGCATTGAAGCCTGTGCAGGTGCGATGGGTCTTTCTACAGATGAGCTGGCTGCAATGGAAGCAGGTGAGCGAGCTCCTACACTACCTGAGCTGGAAATCCTGGCGTATTACCTCGATATCCCGCTGGAACACTTTTGGGAGAATGAGCTTTTAAAGACCGTTGACCACAACAAGGTGGATGACCCCGGACAGATAAAATTGATCAGGCAAAAAGCCATTGGAAACCTGATCATGCAAGGCCGCAATGCGATCGCCTTATCAATCGATGACCTGGCTGAACAAGCGGGGATCCCGGCATCCAACTTACAAGCCTATGAGCTCTGTGAGGTGGCCATCCCTCTACCCGAACTTGAGGCCCTGATCATGGTGTTGAACAGCTCGTTGGATGAATTTGAAGATCACCAAGGACCGGTTGGAAAATGGTCCACCGAAAAGCAGACCGTAAACGGTTTCCTCGGATTACCTGGGGATCTGCAAGATTTCATCAGTAAACCGGTAAACAGGCCATACCTTGAGCTGGCAGTCAGGCTAAGCGAGCTTAATGTGGAAAAATTACGTGCGCTGGGTGAAGGGCTGCTAGAGATCACCCTTTAAAGCATGGAAATTATCAGCCCACAACAGCTGGCAGAAGAAGGCCATGCTGCATATCGTAAGGGAAATTACCTGGCAGCTGCTCGATCCTATAAGGCAGCTGCTGATGGTTTTAGCACTTCAGGCGATCCATTATCTGCAGCTGAGATGTTAAATAATAGCAGCGTAGCCTACCTTAAGGGTGGAAACGCTGAGTCTGCTCTCCATGCTGTTGAGAATACCGACCAGGTGTTTGCTGAACGAGGGGAGATCAAGCGCCAGGCAATGGCGTTAGGAAACCAAGCTGCCGCCCTCGAAAGCATGAATTCCCTTGAGCAGGCCCTCGAGAAATATGCAGAATCAGCCAGGTTACTCGAGAGCCTGGGTAAATCTGAGCTGCGTGCGTATGTCCTGCAATCCATTTCCTCCATCCAGCTCCGTAAAGGACGGTATATGGAGGCGTATGTAACCATGCAAGTGGGGGTGATGGGGCTGGAAAATAAAGACTTAACGCATAAGCTCTTGAAAACGCTCATGCAGCTACCGTTTAAATTCATCCGGTAAACCGATTAATATATCGTTATAAAGTCCCCTTATAAATTCCACCATCTACTGTGAGCATCACGCCAGTGATGTATGAAGCGTCAGGAGACAGCAGGAAGACTACGGCATTCGCCACTTCCTCTGGCTGTGCTATACGGCCCAGGGCGGTATCTTTGGCCAGTTTGGATATCTCCCCTTCAACCGTCGTAGCGTTTGTTTTCGCCCGGACGGTCATCAGCTCGATGACTCGCTCCGTGGAGGTCCAACCAGGCAGGACGGAGTTGAACCGGATACCTTCGGGCCCTAGCTCGAGGGCCAGGCTTTTGGTCAGACCGACCGTGGCAGCTCGGATGCTGTTGGACAGCACCAAATTTGGAATAGGTTGTTTGACCGAATAGGAGGTCAGGGTGACCACGCTGGCGCAGTTAGACTGGCGCAGGTAAGGCAAGGCTGCCCGGATGAGGCGAACATGGATCAGGAGGGAGAGTTCGACGGATCTTTGCCAGGCATCATCATCGAAGGACTCAAACCTCCCCGATGGAGGCCCTCCAGCATTGGTCACTAGCAAATCGAGCCCACCAAAGGCCTGCACTGTTTGTGAGACCAGTTCCCCGGGTACTTCCGGTTGGATGACATCTCCGTCAAAAGCCACAACCTGACCATGCGTCTCTGCTCTTAACTGGTCGGCAGAGGCTTGCAAAGTTTGGCTATTCCGGCCATTGATGGCCACCTGGCAGCCTTCCAAGGCCAAGCGCCGGGCAACGGCATAACCTAACCCCCGGCTTGAGCCGGTCACCAAAGCACGTTTATTGCTCAGCTGTAAGTCCATATTCCCTTCCTAATCAATGATTTCCAGGTGATCATCCAATAAGGTGACATCAGGCCAATTTTTATTCACCCAATGGATAACACTCTGCAGCATGCTTTCTATAAATGCGTGATCGTTACTGATCACCGCACAGCCAAGGCTGGCTTCATCCCACCGGTCTTGCAGCTCGAGCTCAGCTACCGACAGGTTGAATTCACGGTGAAGGCGGCTCAGGAGTGGTTTCAAACGCGAGCGCTTTTCTTTGAGCGACCTGCACCCGGGGATCTGGAGCCGTACGGTAAGGATTCCGACTGCCATACTGCCTTAGTATAATCTAGATGCGCTCAAGCCAGGTGGGGTGGGAATATTTATCCTGCACAAGGCGTTCAACGCGAAGGAGCTCGAATTCCGAAAGCCCGACCTGGATAAAATCAAGGTTTAACACCGATGAAAACGCGTCCATAAAAGAACCCGCAACAGCTTTCCAACCCAGGCGTTTCCCAAGTACGGATTCCAGCGTGGTTGCATGGGCTAAAAGCCGTACAGCTGCATCCTGCCGATCGGCTTCACCTGGATAATACAGCACCTGGGTGATGCGTGTCAGGTCACCGGACAATGGCAGCGAGCCATGCTGGAGCACCCCGTTTTTACGCCTGGCCTGCGCACTACCGACCAGTTTTTTCCCCCCGACGACGATCTCATAATTGGAAGGTACTTCAAAACACACAGCCCCGGCTGCCTGACCATTGAGTGATGGCGATAAGGGGTGCGCTTGGGCGGGGATATGAAGCGAATTAAGAGCCACCAGGAGTGCCTCGGATAATCGCTGGTAGCTCTCGATGACACTGCCTGATACACGGGGTTCAGCGCTGGACGCGACAACCGAGTAGGTTAGCTCATCCGCATGGAGGATGGCACGCCCACCGGTTGGGCGGCGCGTCCACTCCCAGGCATGCTGGTGGAGACGTTCCAGGTCAATTTCACCGAATTTTTGCGCATAGCCAATAGAGAGGCAAGCTGGCTGCCAGGCATACAGCCTCACGCATGGCAGCGATTCTGCCTGGTCCACTTCTTCAAGGAGCATTTCATCCACAGCCATATTCCAGGCACCATGGGCAGGTGGGGTGACCAATAATCGCCATTGACTGAGGGGGTAGCTCATCGTTTTTAGCGCCTGGAACAACCTAGCGGGCCGTGGTGGGTGTAGGGGTTTCTGTAGCCGTGGGTGAAGCTGTGAATGTGGCGGATGGGGTGGGGGTCGGCGTGATGGTTCGGGTTGAGGTGGGTGTAAACGTCGGCGCTTTGGTGTTGGTCGGCACAGGGGTGAAGGTATATGTTGGGAGCGGGAAGTAATCTAATTTTAGGCGTGGAAGGAGGCTGAATGGGCTTTGAGTATAATTTCGCCACACCCAAAGGTATTGGTCAATGGCATTACCCTGCTGACCAAGCAGGTCATACGTCAATGCCATGGTGTAGTGGAATTGGTCGCAAATGATAAAAGCGATGCAATCGCCCTTGAAACGAGGCGAGTTGTACAACTCGAGAAGTTTTTCGAGCACGATCGCTGGATCAGTGCCAGTCATCAGCTCATTCACTGATTGAATATATCCGTCAAGGATGACGGTGGGGCGGGCATATTCCACATCCACCCACTCAATATATGCCTCACCAGTCTCAGGTACCCGCTGGAGGATAAATCCGATGCGGGGTTCGAATTGCATTACGGGCACGGTGCCGGCGGGCTCATGCTCATATGGCAGGCCATCGCCGGGCTCCAATCCCTTTACGAAAACCGCCTGTACGCCTGCCGTGCCTTGAGCAAGGATCCAATATTCGAGCTTGGCCTCCGGTTTGGGCTGGATAACCATCCAACGCTCGTCCTCGCCATCACTGTCAAAGTCAAACCAACCACTGGAACGGGTGACCAGTCCATGTGATTGAAGGTACTGCAAAGCCTGGGCTGGATCGCTTGCCTGGCTGTATGCGACCATGGTTTTCATAGCATCATGAAGATTGCAATATTGGGCGTCTTGGCAGGCAAGCAATAAATCGGATGGCTGTTGGTAGCTGCGCAGGAATTCATTGGCGGGTGTCACCCAGCTCGAAATCAGCCACAACCGGTGTATTGACGATCTGGGACATGGTTTTTACGGCATCCTCGGGCCGGTCAGCCAGGGCGTATAAGGTGCCCAGGCGATAACGCAGCTGGTCATACGCATCCGGTGGATAAGGATTCCCTTGGGTATCCATATCAGGGGGCCAGATTTTCAACATGGCCTCCGCTACGGTGATTGCGGCGTAAGGTCCCCAGCTTACCGATGCAGCATCCAGCACATCTTCGCAATACGCCCGCAGATCATAGACTGGTTCAAGCCGGTAAGTGAAGGGGGCGATAGAGAAACTGTCTCCCTGCCAGGTATACTCTTGACTGGCATAAGCCGGGCAAGACGGCATGAGGGTAGAAGTCAAACGCAGAGAGCTGGTGGGTAAAGTGGTTGAGATCGCTTCTGCCTGCAGGCTGGGTTCGAGGCCAAAGTCCATGGGAGGCTGGTCCTGTATGGGCAGCTCAACCGGCGGTAGATCGGACAGGTCGAAGATGTGGGGCGGATAGAAAGTCGTGCTACCAGGGGTTTGCTCACGATCAATAAAGACCTCCGGAGATAAATCACCGGTCAGATCGGAATACAAATACATATTCGTGTGTGACTGGTCATAGTTGATGTCATTGATCAAGGGGTAAATTGCTGTCTCGGTAGGCGTCTCAACCAGCCATAGGTAGGCGCTGCCGGGGCCGACGAGCTCGATCAGAACCCGGCTCAGCTCTCCAGGGAGTGGTGTTTGAGGTGCAGTTTTCAATTCAAGGCGGGTTTCATTCGAAGCGAACCAGGTGGGTAAATCTTCGATCCTGACCTGACCCGACATGATGCCTGACTGGATCAGCTGGCTGTAGGCGGCGATGCCATTCGGATTGTTGATACGTAACCAGTTATACGCACGATCCCACTCCCAAGAGGTTGCCTCGATGGCCTCGGGGAAGCGCAGGATCCCTTCAAATTCTGCATAAGCCAGGGCTTGAAAGTTGGCATCGGTGGATTTCAGGATCGTGTTGACTTTCATCAGCTCAATCGCGTACGACTGATCGGCTAAGGTCCAGGGTTTTAATTCGTAAAAGGTATTGTATTGGCCAGGCTTCGCGGGCGTGAGAGTCTTGATCAAGGTTGGCGTCGATGTATTGGTGGGTGTAAACGTCTGCGTGGCGGTGGATGAAGGGCGTAGGGTCCAGGTGGGGCGGGGAGTGAGGGTGACCGTGCTAGTATTGGTGGGGGTGAGGCTGGCTGCAGAGGTAATGGTGACAAAGACCGGGGTCTCTGTGGGGGCTATCGCGGTGGGGGTATTGGTAACGAACAGGATCAAAACGGTGATGAATAGTAGCAATGCCAGGCCAAAGAAGAGCAATACTGGAACCAGGATTGGCGATGGTTTCGAGGGACCCACGCTCATCGAACTTACCTATTCAACCGAGGCAAGGAATTCTGACAGGACGATCTCAACCTGGGTGGGATTAAATTCCAGCAGAGGTGGCTTTACTTTCCAGGCTTCGAAACCATGTAGGCGAGCAAGCATCATTTTTATTAAAGGCGGGAAGGGAGTGTAGCGATCCATCACTTCGCGGGCAGCGGTGAGCTTATCCTGGATGAGCTCATCCGGATCACCCAATAGATGCTTATCCCAGACGAGGCGGAGCATGGGTGAAAGCAAGTTCGCCATGGCTGTGATACACCCAGCTGCATGTGACTGTAGCGCCAGGCTGAAAAGGCGATCATTTCCGGTTAAAACCGACAGGCTCGAACCGAAATGCTTCCCCAACCCGCGGGCCAACTCTGTATCTCCCGACGAGTCTTTGATACCCGCAAACTTCTGGGGATAGGCATCCTTTAGCCTCGTGAGCAGCTCAAGCGAAAAGCCAACTGAGGTGGTGGGCGGAATGTGGTATCCCAGCAAAAGCCCATCGGAAGGGACGGCGCGCTCGAGCACCTGGCTGAACCAGGAGAACAAGCCTTCATCGGTGGCTTTCTTGTAATAGTATGGGGGAAGTACGACGACACCATCACACCCGAGGTCAAACGCCTGGTGGGTAAGCGAGATCGTTTCCTCGAGACTTGGCGTGCCGGTACCTGCCAGGAGCTTGAAACCTGGAAGCACATGCCTGGCCTCAACGGCTGCCTGGAGGAATAGCCGGCGTTCTTCAGTCGAAAAAGATGGGCCCTCACCTGTTGTACCCATCAGGAGCGCTCCATGGCAGCCTCGGCTGGCAAGGAATTGGAGCAGGTTATTCAGCCCATCAAGGTCCAAGGCCAGATCGGGCTTGAGTGGTGTCACTACAGCCGCAAAAACCCCCTGTAGCGTAATCGAAATTCCCATATGCTGATTATACTGGATTTGGTCCCTCAAAAGCAGCCATAAACAGCTAGACGATGTCTATGCATCTAGGGACAGGATGACCGGATGAACTTTGTTTGTTCAGTTAACTATATACGAACTATTTGTTAATTAACTTGACAAATGATTAATATTATGTTAGAATTCATACAAAGTTTAGAATATGATTAATAATGGGACGAATTTTCTTGCCCTGAGCAGGGCATATAAGCTACATAATCTCAAGGCTCTGAATAAGCGGATGATCCTGGATATGATCCGATTTACGCCAGGGGGAATTTCACGGGCTGAGATCGCCCGGCAGCTATTCCTGACCCGCGCAGCAGTATCTACGATCGTGGATGATCTAGAGCACATCGGGCTGGTAGACGAAACCGAAGCTGGCCCAGCCACCGGAGGGCGCCGACCCATCCTGCTGGCGATTAACCCCGGTTTTGGCTATATCGTAGGGATCGATATGGGCGCCACCCACCTGGGCCTGGTGGTGACTGACTTCTCTGCGCACGTCCTGGAAGAGGTCGAGCATCCATTTTCGGTGGCGGATGGACCGCAGGCCTGCTTGTCCAAGATTGATGCATATCTCTCTGAATTGTTGGAGAGATTAAAAATTAACCTCAACCAGATTACGGCGATAGGATTGGGCGTGCCGGGTCCGGTAGTTGCTGAAGCAGGTGAGGTTTCCTCACCACCGATCATGCCTGGTTGGGATGCATTCCCGATCCGTAGTCAGCTTGAACAACTATGGCATGTACCCGTCTCATTGGGGAATGATGCTGAGCTGGGTGCCCTGGGCGAGTGGGCCTATGGGGCAGGCAGGGGTGAAGTAAATCTTGCATATATCAAGGTGGGCACAGGCGTAGGAGCAGGTTTATTACTTGATGGGCAGATCTACCGGGGAACCACCGGCACAGCGGGTGAGATCGGTCACATCACTATCCAGGAAAATGGACCCTTGTGCACCTGTGGGAATTACGGTTGCCTGGAAGCCATGGCGGGAGGCAAGGCGATTGCCAGGAAAGCCCGCGAAGCTATTGAGGCTGGGAAGCGAACATTGCTTTCGGCGATACCAGCCGAGAGTATTTTGGCAATTGATGTTGCCGTAGCAGCCCAGCGAGGTGACCTTATCGCTCAACAGATCGTCACTGAAGCAGGCTCCCACCTTGGGATTGCAGTTGCCAGCCTGGTGAACTTGATCAATCCGGGTATGGTTGTAATCGGCGGAGGCGTTTCACAGCTCGGTGACTTGCTTCTAGAACCGATTCGAAAAACCGTTATGGAACGCAGCTTGAACTCTGCGGCAAAAGGCGCGCGTATCACGTCCGCAGTGCTTGGAAGGCGTGCCTCGAGCATGGGGGCGGTGGTTCAGGCAATAAACCTTTCGCTTGACCGCCTAGTGGATGTATAATATGTATGAAAGGAGGATGCAATCGCCTGACTTACGCTTAGAAACTTCATACAACAATCACCACTTTTTTGTTACAAAAAAATAAGTATTTAATAATCACAAAGAGGAGAAAATATGATTAAGAAATTTTGGAGTTTGCTGACAGTATTAATACTTGCCGCCATGATCATGTCAGCATGCGCAACCGCCACCACTGAAGCACCGCAACCGACGGCTGTGCCACAGACAGAAGTCACTTTCTGGCATGCCTATGGCACCGGCTCACAGGAAGAGGTCGCTTTGACCGCCGTCCTAAACCGCGCCGCTGTTGATCTTCCGCAATATAAGATTAATGTCCTACAGGTCCCATTCAACGATATCTTCAACAAGTATCGCACTGACGTCGCCGCTGGCGGTGGTCCGGACATGTTCATTGCTCCGAATGACAGCCTGGGTGATGATGTCCGCGCTGGCCTGATTGCCGATATCACCGATCTTGCGCTGGCCAAGCTGACCGATTATGGTGAGCTCTCGATTGAAGGCATGAAGGTGGATGGAAAACTCTATGGAATTCCTGAATCCTTGAAAGCTGTTGTCTTCTGGTACGACAAGACCAAGATCGCCACCCCGCCCGCTACTACTGACGAACTCAAGGGCATGATGCAAGCCGGTACCCCGATCGGCATCAGCTTCGGCTGCTACCATGACTGGGGCTTCTATGGCGCTTTTGGTGGCGAAATCTTTGATGAGAACTGGAAAGTCGTCGCCGATCAGGGCCCTGGCGTCACAGATGCCATGACCTATTTGAATGAGCTGTACCAAATTGCCAAGACAAATGGCTGGCCGAAGACCGACAGCGATGGTCTGGCTCCCTTCACCGAAGGCAAGATCTACGCCATCACCAATGGCAACTGGGCCATGGGAGATTATCAGAAAGCCCTGGGCGATAACCTTGCGGTTGCCCCATTACCTGCAGGACCTGGTGGTGTTGCTGACCCGCTCCTGGGTGTTGATGGCTACTATATTAACCCGAACAGCCAGAATAAGGAAGGCGCCATTGAGGTCGCAATGTATCTGACTGGTGCAAAGGCTGAAGATGAGATGATGAAGGCCGGGCACGTACCTGCCATCAACACCGCCAATGTGACCAATCCTCTGCTCCAGGCCTTGGTGGCCGCTTTCAAGAATGGTTACGTTCGCCCCCAGGTACCTGAATTAGGTCTGTATTGGTCGAACTTCTGCGGTCAGGACCAGGTATTCGAGAAGGGTGTCGATCCAGCGACCTGGGTTAAGGATGCGACTGCAGCAGCCAATAAGTAGTCTGTACGAGTGGTAATGTTCAGAAAGATTTTTTTCTGAGAGCACCGATAGAAGCAAACAGGGAAAACCCTGTTTGCTTCTGTTTTTTTTGTGATATTAATGAATTTAGCCGGTGGGCATTTTAATGGTGATGTGATATAAATAGCTATCTTTCTGATGGTTCGAAACCTTAACTTCTTTCGTATGTGTTTGGTATTATCTGTTCAATTTTGAGCATTGATCATATCAATTCCATAAGTTACGGAGGTAATCATGGGTGCTGCCACCGCCTTTAGTAAAGGAAAGAATAAATTGGTACGTGGGGGGTTACCCTACCTGTACCTTGCACCTGCCTTTATTGTGATGGGGATCATCACTTTCTACCCCCTGATATACCAATTTGTCATCTCCTTTTCGGATTTCTCCACCAAAGACTTGTTGTATGGTATCCAATCACCTAAGCTGAATTGGATAGGGCTTCAAAATTACATCGATATTTTTACCGGTGGGTTACCGGTACAGAATTTCGAATTCTTCAGGGTCCTCACTTATAACTTTTGGTGGGCGATTACCAATGTGGCTGTGCATGTGCCAGCAGGGATTTTAATCGCAGTGCTACTAAACACACCAGGACTCTGGTTCAAGCGTGTCTACCGGGCAATCTATGTTCTGCCGATCGTCATCCCTCCGATCGTGGTTGCCACCGTGTGGAGAAACATTTTTGACGAGCAGTACGGTGCCATCAATCAGGGCTTGACGGCGATTGTTCACTTATTAGGCTCGGTCGATCCTGTCCGTCTGCGCTGGCTGACCGAATACACGCCCCCAATCCCATGGCTGCTGCCCAATTCTCCGCTGCCGCTGGCGTATTATGCCATGATGATCGCTAATTTTTGGCTGGGTTGGCCTTTCATGTGCCTGGTGGCGACCGGGGCACTCCAGTCGATCTCGAAGGATTTTTATGAGGCAGCTGATATTGATGGGGCAACGGGTGCACAGCAGTTCTGGAACATCACCCTACCGCTGATTCGCCCTGCCATGATCCCAGCAGCAATTTATGGCTTCACGCTATCCTTCAACCTGTTTAATTTCGTCTACTTCATGACCGGTGGAGGTCCGGCCAGGTCCACGGAAATCCTGGTCACGTTCGCGTATGACCTGGTGCGTAACCTCAGGCTATATGGAGCAGCTGCAGCCTTTTCGATGATCATCCTGGTGGTTGCGTTGACCGTATTCCTGATCACCAACAAGCTCACCAAGGCCACCTCAACTTACACGGAGGCATGACATGACCGCTATCGCCTCACCAAAAAAGAAAAACTTTTTAGTACGTTTCCTGACCATGGATACATCCGGCAGAAAGGGGGTGGGTAGGAAATTTCCATTATGGCGTCAGGCGTTGATCCAGGTATTATGCATCCTGATCGCGATCGAAGTGATGTTCCCCTTGATGTACGTTATCTCGATGTCGTTGAGCACAAAAAGTGAACGACCAACATCATTACAATTGATTCCAAGGGAAATAAATTTTGGCGCATTTAAGCAGGTGGTAGTCCGTCCAACTGCCAACCCGGTGACATTCGGTAAGCTTGTATTTAATAGTTTTGTTCTCTCCGTTGGAGTTGGACTTGTTTCGTTACTCTGTGCGGTATTTGCAGCCTATGCATTCTCGCGCTTTAATTTCCCCATGAGACAAGTGCTGATGATCCTGGTATTCGTGCCGCTGCTGATGCCAGCAGTGGGCCTTTCTACGCCACTATTTCTGTTATTAAACAGTCTCAAGTTGCTTCAATGTCAAAATGGGGCGATTGCCTTAACCCCATTCATGTCATGTGGCGCAACTACTTTAAGTGCGCTTCCAAAGATAATTTTTAATTTACGTGACTCACTATGGGGTGTGGGTATATCAATGATTGCCATCGCTCTTCCGTTTGCAGTCTGGAATCTGAAGGGTTACCTAGATACCATCCCCAAGGAGCTGGAAGAGGCTGGCAAGATCGATGGGGCTGACTCGAACCAGATATTCTGGAAGATCGTACTACCCTTGGCTATCCCACAGCTTGCGGTGACTTTCTTCCTGGGGTTCATTGGTTACTGGCAGGAGTTCGCGTTACCGTGGTTATTCCTGACCCAGCCGAAAGATTACACGCTTTCAATGACCCTGTACAATATGACTGGTCAATATGCTACCTCGATCCCATGGAATACTTTCTCGGCATTCGCCATCATCGTAGCTGCACCGGTAGCGATCATTTACATCTTGTTGCAAAAGCAGATCGTCAGTGGCTTGACCGCAGGCGGTGTCAAAGGCTAAGCATGTAAAGGCGACCGCAAGGTCGCCTTTTTGATTCAGGAGACTTGCATGAAAAGGTTGCTGATTGTTTTTATCCTGGCCACACTCATTGTGGGGTGCGTATCAACCCAAACCAGCTCACCCGCATCCACTGCAACCGATCAAAAACCTTGGTGGGAAACGGCTATTTTTTATGAGATTTTCGTGCGCAGTTTTTATGACACAGATGGAGATGGGATCGGTGATTTTAACGGGATCACTGAGAAGCTGGATTATATCCAGGGCCTGGGGGTGGATGCGATCTGGCTGATGCCGATCCATCCATCACCATCCTACCACGGATATGATGTTATTAATTATTTCAACGTGAATCCACAATATGGCAACATGGATGATTTTAAGCGTCTTATAGACGAAGTGCACAAAAGAGGCATGTATCTGATCATCGACCTGGTGATCAACCATACATCAAGCAAAAACCCATGGTTCGTGGATGCCAACAGCAACCCGCAATCGAAATACCGTGAGTGGTATATCTGGTCTGATACCGACCCGGGATATTCCGGACCATTGGGTTACCCATGGCATCCGGGCAACAGCGGCTACTACTACGGTGTATTCAGCGATTCGATGCCAGACCTTAACTACAATAACCCGGAAGTCAGCGCACAAATGCTGAAGATCGTTAACTTTTGGTTATCTAATGTTGGCGTGGATGGTTTCAGGGTCGATGCGGTTAAGTACCTGATCGAAGAAGGTCAAAAACAGGAAAATACCGCCTCATCCCATGCCTGGTTGGAAAAGTTCTATACCGCATACAAAGCGATCAACCCCGAGGCGTATACGGTGGGTGAGGTGTGGGGTGCGGGGGCATTCACGGCGAAGACTTATGAAAATGAGCTGGACGAGATCTTCAGCTTCGAGCTGGCGGGTGGGTTTGTGAACAGTGCCCAGGGCGAATCCAACACGGCGATGAACAGCGCCGTGCAGTTCACACTCAAAGATATGCCAGATGGTCCATTGGCCACCTTCCTGACCAACCATGATCAAAATCGGGTGATGAGCGTGATGGCGGGTAATGTGGATAAAGCCAAGGTGGCGGCCGGATTGATGTTTACTTCACCGGGTACTTCCTTCATATACTATGGGGAAGAAATCGGCATGGAAGGCGTAAAACCCGATGAAGACATCCGCCGGCCGATGCAATGGAGTGGAGATGTGAATGCCGGATTCACGACCGGCACTCCGTGGCGCGAAGTTGGAGACAATTACCCACAGGCGAATGTGGCAGTCGAGACGGGCGAAGCAGACTCCTTGCTCAATTATTATAAGACCTTCACCAATCTGCGTAACCAGTACCCCACATTCAAAACCGGGGGATTAGCGCTGGTTTCAACCGACAATACCGGGGTATATGCGGCGGTGAGAAATGATGAGTCGGAGTCGTTCTTGGTCGTAGTGAACCTGACCGAAAGCCCGATCAGCCAATACAGCCTCGAGCTGAAGGATTCCGAGTTAGAAGATGCAACCTATTCCTTGAAGTCGCTTTATGGGATGGAGACGACAACACAGCTCAGTGTGGTGAACCATTCATTCAGTGGCTTCGTGCCAGTAAGTGAATTAGCTCCATATAGCGTGAATGTGTACCAGCTGATACCTTAACGAATAGAAGGCATATTCCATATGTCCAAAAAGAACATCCTGGTGACGATCGTGCTGGCGGTTGCCATACTGGCGACTGTGGTTATAGCCTGGGAGTTACGCTGGCGGGCGGTGAATGAGCTGCCGATTGATTATGACGAAGATGATTACATCCTGGCTGCCCAGGAATATGCCGACCTGATCCGAACTGGCAACTGGTTGGGCTTCACACAGACCAATTACCGACCTGAGCACCCTCCCCTGGCAAAGATCATTTTCGGCTTAAGCATCCTGCCACTCCCCGAGAAATCACTGCTGCCAGATGAGCCCACTACTGCAGGACCTAACCAATACATCCCACGCGACTTACTGCACAATGCCCGGACGGTATCAGCGATCTTTGGAACTGCAGAGGTATTGCTTCTGGGAATACTCAACCCACTGGCGGGAGTGTTCCTGGCGGTGCACACCTTTACCATCAAATATACCTCCCAGGTAATGCTCGAAGCCGTACCTGCCTTCACCAGCCTTGTTTCGGTCGTTTGCTATAGCCAATCTGCGCGGCGGAAAGATGATCCCTCCAGGGGTAAAAAGCGTGCGGTCTGGCTGATCCTATCCGCAGTTTTCCTGGGAATGACGGCAGCCTCCAAGTACCTTTACTGCGTGGTTGGGATCGCCATCCTGATTGATTGGATATTATCGCGAAAGGAAGAGCCAAATCAAAAGCGCTTCCTGCCCAGGTTGGTTATGTGGGGAGGCATTGCCCTGCTGGTGTTCTTCCTCGCCGATCCTTACCTGTGGCCATCACCGATCGAGCGACTAAAGGAATCGATATTATTCCACGCCTCATATGCAACCTCCGCCCAGGAAGTGCAACAAACCGGCTGGCCGTTCTGGCAACCCCTAGTTTGGCTGGCACAATCCTGCCCCTGGCACCCGGGGGTATTTGTGGTTACCATAGACTTGTTGATCAGCATCCTGGCCATCTTCGGGTTTTCACGCATGTGGAAGAAACAACGCGTGTTTGGCCTTTGGCTGGTGGTGGCGATCGCCTTTTTACTGGTATGGCCGACCAAATGGCCACAATATATCCTGATCCTGACTGCTCCGCTATCTTATGCGGCGGCAGAAGGCACGAAGAATGTCCTGGTCGATCCGGTCAAGGCACTGCTCGTCAGAATTCGAAATAAACCGGAAGGAGTGCACTATTCATGGCGGGAGATGGTCAGAGCCACCCCGTGGCTGATCCCGGGTGTCCTGACCCTATTGGTGTTGCTCATCTACCCATTGATCTATGAATTCGCCATGTCATTGACCGATTTTGCCGGACCCTCGATCAAGGATGGAATCAATGGTGGCATATGGAGGGAGACCTGGCTGGGATTGACCGGGCAGGTTGAACCAATCAGCCCATCCTCAAATGAGTTTGCCTCATCAAACACGGTGAATTATGCTGGACTGAACAGCTTAAAGGCAGTATTTGCAGGCAGCCCTGAAGTCATCGTCTTCGAAATACTATGGACAGTTTTATCGGTTGGATTACAAGCCGCGTTGGGCATCAGCCTGGCGCTTTTGCTCCACCAGCGTGGGATACGATTCCGAAGCCTGTGGCGGACGATATTCCTGCTCCCCTGGGCTATCCCTGAATTCGTGGGAGCGTTGATCTGGCTGCGGACATTTGACCCAACAGTCGGTTGGGTGTCGCAGGCGTTCGGGACATCCGGTGGGAGTGGGGGCGCTATGCTGGTCTCTAAACTGTTGAATGCCGGAGGGCCAAATTTATCCTTGTTACTACTGCTTATCGCAGCCACGTGGATCGGTTTTCCCATCGTGATGCTGGCTGCTTCCGCCAGCTTAAAGATGATCCCCGATGATGTATATGACGCTGCTGCCCTGGATGGGGCTGCCCGGTGGTCGCTGTTCAGGAACATCACCTGGCCGCTATTACTGCCTCTTGTGGTACCGGTGCTGATCATCCGGGTCATTTTCGCCTTTAACCAGTTCTACCTCATCTATGTCTTTTTCCCATCTCCACAATTCAATGGCTTTGGAACATTTGCGTATTTCTCATACCTTTACTTTAAAGAAGCCAGCCTGTATTCGATCTCAGCGGCCATCAATGTCATCACCGTTTTAATCCTGGTCATCCTACTGGTCTTTTTCAACCGGTGGAGTAAAGCCGCTGAAGGAGTTACCTATGCGTAACCGGATGTCTGTACCTCAAAAAATATTTACATACCTTGCCCTGATATTGGTGGCGTTATTTGTTTTGATCCCAATCTGGGAGCTGGTATATCTGGCCTTTGAAGGGGGCATCGCAGACCGACCGACTTCATTCAGGTTCTTCCCCCTGAAGCCCACCTTCGGCGTCTTCGTGGAAATGTGGAACCGAGCCGGGCAGAATATCACCTTTTTACAGGCATTGAAGAACAGCCTGATCGTCTCGGGCGGTGCCGCCTTGTTTTGTGTGGTACTCGGTGCCAGCATGGCCTATGCCTTTGCCCGCTACCGCTTCCCGGGCCGGCAGGGAGGCCTGTTCATCCTGCTGGTCGGCACACTGCTCCCGCCCGTAGCCTTGATGACCCCGCTATTCCTCATGATGCGAACCTTGAATATTCAATCCACCCTGGTTTCACTGACCATCGTGTACACGTCCTTCGCGATCGCGTTCGCGGTATGGAACATGCGGGCAGCCTTCCAGGCGGTATCGAAGGAGCTGGAGGAAGCGGCTTACCTGGATGGAGCAGGCGATTTTCAGACATTCTGGCATATCGACCTGCCGCTGGCACTGCCATCGATCGGGGTGGCAGCCATCGTGGCCTTTTTGATCGGCTATTCAGAGTTTGCCATGGGCTGGATGTTCGTCACACGTAGCGGGCAGGTCACCCTGGCGATGACCATCTCGGGGATCCTGATCCAGGGCTCACGCCACTGGTCATTGATGGCTGCCTTGTCAGTATTGATGAGCATCCCGATCGTGATCATCTTCATCCTGTTGCAGAAAACCCTGCTTGAGCGGCTGTCATTTGGGAACTTCCAAGAATAACCGGTTGTCTTCGATGCGCACAGAATTAGCAGCAGCCCGCGTAAACTTGATTGCCGATAAGTCAATCAAGCTTGCGTGGTAGAAGCTAAGTTAAGAATTTATTTGTTCAATGAAACCAAAACCATGTAGACAAGCGAGATTAGAATTCCCATCGTTGACAGGATAATCCCCAGGTTGGCGGTACGCTTATTATCGGCTCGACGGCCAAAGTAGCCGATCACCACACCGATGAGCCCGGTGATGGCGCCGCAGATCGGTAGCAGGGCAGCGAAGATACTGATCACACCCAGGGCAGCTGAGATGATTCCCAGGAATTTATTGGTGCGTTCTTCAGGATCGATACTATCGTAATCAGGTTCCAAGTTTGTGTCCTCGAAGCATAGTTATCTGGCGATACATCAGCAAGTCTCTATTCTGTAGAGAATTTTAATCGATAGGACAACTAAGATATAAAAATTGATAAAAAACTGTCTGCCTATTATAGTCTCGTTGCGAGTGATTTTTATGCTAGCAGTTCTAATTTTACCGATATAATCTCTTGCGAGTCAAGTAATAATCTTTATGCTATGCTGGGAGGCGTACCTTGATCGAGGCGATCAACAACTACCTGCGAAGTCACTCCACACCTATCATCGAAGATGGCCTGGTCACCTTTGTGTGGAAAGGGAGAACAGCCCCGGCCCTGGTAGGTGATTTTACCGGATGGGATGATGGTAAGCCAGCGATCATGGAAAAATGCAGCCCAGGGACGTGGATCTACAAGCTGGCATTGCCGCAGGACGCATATATTGAATACGGTTTTTTAAAGAATGGAGAACCCCTGCTCGACCCTAATAACCCCCGGAATGTCCCCAATGGAATCGGTGGGTATAACAATTATTTCTCCATGCCGGGATACAAGCGGTCGACCCTAAATCGCAGGAAGGCCAATATTTCCCACGGGATGGTCAGCAAGCATGAGCTACCCACAGGTTACCTTATTGCAGGGAAGAAACGTACGATACATCTATACCACCCTGCGACACAGGAAGCAGTGCCCCTAGTGGTTGTCTGGGATGGCCAGGATTACCTGTACCGGATGCGCCTGAACAATATCGTAGACACACTGATCTCTCAAGGTAGGGTAAGACCAATCGCCATGGCATTTATCGATAACGCCGGCCAAGATTTACGCACGCCTGAGTACGCCTGCAGTGATGCAACCCTGGCGTTCATGATGCTGGAAGTGCTGCCCCTGGTTAAAACTGAATTAAACCTGGTCAATATCGAGCTTAATCCAGGGGCATTCGGGGTGTTGGGTGCCTCGATGGGTGGGCTGATGGCGCTGTACACCGGCGTCCGTATCCCCTATGTATTCGGGAATGTACTCAGCCAATCGGGTGCGTTTGCTTGGGGTGACTTTGATATGGTGGTATTCGACCTGTTGAACCAGGGCGAGAACCGACCAATCAAGATTTGGATGGACGTCGGCCTGTACGACCTGGCGGGGTTGCTTGAGGCGAACCGGAGAATGCAGCAAGTATTGAATGACCGAGGCTATCCATTGACTTACCGGGAGTACCCAGCTGGGCATAATTACCCCGCCTGGACGGATGATGTCTGGCGAGGACTGGAGGCCTTATTTCCTTCACAATAATGCCTGTTCCTATCGAGACTTAACGGTAAGCTCTTGCAACATGTCATAATATTCTAATCTCAAGGCAGTGATGTTAGGGAGAATTGTCTCTATAATTGGATTTAGAAGCAGCAAGATCGTAGGGCAATTGATGGGAGAAGAGGATAAGCGTATTAAATCACCTGCGATTAGGATCAATCCAGGTGGTACCGGTTCCGGAAGGTATAATTGAACATCTTTTCTCGCTGACCTGCAGTGATTTTTGAGAATAGAACAAACATTGTCGTCTCATGCATAAAATACGGAAATTAATTATTTTTATATGCCTTGCCATTATAGCTGGTGGGCTATTATCCGCATGCAGACGGGCACAGGTGAGTGAAATCCCGGCTAGCCAAGTCACAAAGACACCCTCCCCAACGACCGAAACTGCCATCACAAGTACTGCGACGCTTCCACCATACCCTGCTATCAGCTCAACCCCCGCGATAGCCCCCACCCAGCAGCAGTACCCTTACCCTGGTGGCCAGTTCGGGCCGACCCCGACTGCAATGCCGTACGTACCACCCGTGCTAGGCATCGCTTCATCCACTCAACCGATCACAGTGATCCGTACAGCGACCCAGGGAGCTCCAGTTTTAGTCACTGTAACGAGCTCCACGACGTTACCACAGGCCTCTCCGACAACGGTTGTGACCCAATATCCAGGACCAGCCATCTACCCGACGACCACGATACAATATCCTGGCCCTGGTGGCAGCATATCCACGCCATACCCTGGTTTTCCAACATCAACCCGACCTCCGAGCACTATGCCCGCTGGGTCGGTTACCACGCCTAGAGCTTCACCCGGGACTGCTTCTCCAATCCTTCCAGCACCCACTAGTAGTACTCCGGGAGTGACCCCAACCGAGCTTCCCCCCAGAGCTCCACTTTCACCACCACCACCTGGCAGCACGGTAACGATCTGGCATTCGTGGAATAGTACCGAAACGGCTGCTTTGCAAACGATCATTCAGTCCTTCCAGGGTATCTACCCAGATGTGACCTTCAGCTTGCGTTATGTACCCAAAGATGATCTTTATGCCACCTATGAGGAAGCGACATATTATGGGGACGGTCCCAGCCTGTTGCTTGGACCTGCCGAGTGGGGTCCGGGTTTATTCGATGAAGAATTAATCGCTGACCTCGATCCTTTCGTTCCACCTAACTACCTATCGACGATTAACCCAGCTGCGCTCGCCTCAGGAGTGTACAGCGATTCTCTGGTCAGCCTGCCACTTTCGCAGCACGGCATGGTGCTGTTTCGCAATTCAAGCATCATCGATACTGCTCCGGTCACATTCAGCGAGCTGGATGCATTTTCAAAGGACGCAACGCATGCTGGAATTGTTGGTTCGTATTTGGAGAGAGGTGCGCAATTCTCGGCGGCAGACATCCAGGGCTTAGGTGGTTTATTAATGGATGAAAATGGATATCCCGCCTTCAATAATGATTACGGACTGGAGTGGTTTGAGCTGCTTACCGATTATGATGTGGCTGGGGCAGTGACTTTTAACACGAATTGGGACCTGGACATGTTCAAGCGTGGGCGGGTGGGCATCATCATCGATGGCACGTGGAATATTTCATTAATAAGCGATGCCATAGGAAAAGAGAACCTGGCGATCAATCCCTGGCCGACATATAGCACAGGGCATATGTCTGGTTGGGTGGAAGCCGATAGTGTGTTCCTTAATAGCAGCACCACTGGAAATGACCAGTATGCAGCCCTGTCATTCATCGGCTACTTGCTTGACCCGAATGTGCAAATGCGCCTCGCTGAAGTAGGCCATATCCCGTCTGTGAACAGCAGCATGCCGCGTGACCCGTTGATCAAGCAAGCCATGGAGGCATTTTCAAGCGGTACAGCTTACCCGATCGCAGTGGATGCTGGCATTTTGAAGATCTATCTAACTGAGCTGGACAAAGCGATCTATAGCGTATTTGTCAAAGGGGTTTCTCCAACTGAAGCACTGGTAACAGCCAGCGAAAATATCACCAAACAACTCGACAACATGCAAACAATGCCGTAGGAAAACAAATGAGCGTGCCAGATTGGATTCAAGATGCCGTTTTTTACCAGATATTTCCTGACCGCTTTGCGAATGGTGACCTAGAAAATGATCCGCCAAATGTGATGAAATGGGGAGCAACACCCACCACCTGGGGCTTCCAGGGTGGAGATTTGGCTGGTATTTCGCAAAGGTTAGATTACCTGCTCGATCTCGGGGTTAATGCCATCTACCTGAACCCAATCTTCCAGGCTACCTCCAACCACCGTTACAACACTACCGATTATTATCGGATCGATCCGAAATTGGGCACCCAGGATGACTTAAAACGCCTGGTTGAGCTTGCACACAGAAACCAGGTGAGGATCATCTTGGATGGGGTATTTAATCACTGCGGGCGAGGTTTTTTTGCGTTCAATGATGTACTGGAAAACCAGGAATATTCCCCTTACCGCGAGTGGTTCCACGTCAAGCATTTTCCGGTGGATGCCTACGCGTGGGGAGGCGCAGCTGATTACGTTGGCTGGTGGGGGATGAAAAGCTTGCCGAAGTTTAATACGGTTAATCCACAGACCAGAAAATTCCTGCTGAATGTGGCCCGGTATTGGATCGAGCAGGGTGTTGACGGATGGCGCCTGGATGTGCCTAACGAGATTAATGATGACTCCTTCTGGCTGGAATTCAGGCAGTCTGTTAAGGATGCTAATCCGCAAGCATACCTGGTGGGAGAGATTTGGACGGCGGATACACGCTGGGTGGGTGAAGGGCATTTCGATGGACTGATGAATTACCCCGTCATGGATGCCCTTGTGGGATTAATTGCAACCGGTACGTTGGATGTGCCCAGTTTCGCAGAGAAGGTGGAGGGCTTGCTCAGCTTATATCCGCAGGAAAATGTGCCTGCCATGTATCTCTTGCTGGGTTCACACGATACCGAGCGGATCTTGACTCGCATGGGGAATAACCTGGACAAGACCAAGCTGGCTTACCTGTTCCAGTTTGCGTATCCCGGTGTGCCTGCGATCTATTATGGAGACGAGATTGGCTTGGTCGGAGGTAAGGATCCTGGATGCCGAGGGGCTTTCTTGTGGGATGAGGCGAATTGGAATAACGATCTCCGTAAGTATATCAAGCAGCTCATCAGGCTGCGAAAGGAATGGTCCCCCTTACGCAGGGGAGAGTTTGTGCCCGTGCTGAAAAGCAGCTACCCGAGCTGCTATGCCTTTGGGCGACGATCAATTGAAGGCAGCCTTCTGGTGGCAATGAATCCAGGACCCACTGAAATAAACATAACAATCAGCGTCGAGAAGTTCAACTGGGAAATCGGAAGAACCGTCACTGATCTGATTCACCCCGAGAAACGGTATGCGTGCGAAGCAGGGGGGATAACTATAAAACTACCTGCTTACAGCGGGATATGGCTGGGATGATATCGGGTATACTATTCTGACCAGAGAATCCAGGTATCCATGTCAGTCGACCGATTAACCAATATCCAGCTACCCCTCTTTGTCTACGGTGAAGCCCCTGAAGACATCGGAGATTTGCTGCCCGTAGTTTGGAATGCTACCGAATACCTAGCCTCTCCGGATGCGATGACGAGGCAGCACGGGATTGATGCGCTATTGGAGCTGGGTGTGCAAAGGGTGTCTTCGCTGGTGGCGTTTATGATTGCCACCTGCCTGAATGACCGGGATATTTACATTCGCCGGCGAGTGGTGTATATCCTGGCAGATATGATTAGCCGAGAAACCGGGGTAAGGCAAGCAGAAGAACCTGCCAGGCTGACCGTTATCAACTACCTGCACAACCTGGACGAGGGTTCCATTTACGGATTGCTCGAGCTGGCGGTGATGGACCCACAGGTGGAGAAATCGCTTGCCCAGCTGTTCAATGCCTGCCCAACAGCGGGCCGATACCTGGCGAACATCCTGTCCGATTGGAAAAACCCCCTCCCGATCAGGCAGCAAGCGGTCTATTACATTGGCTTGGTTGGATATATGGAAGTCCTGCCTGTATTGGAGCGGTTATTGGATCGATTGCAGGCAAGACAGAGCAGCCAATTCTCGATGTCTTTTGCCAGCTCACCAGCTCGCAGTGATGAAGACATCCTACCGTACCTTCGTACAGCCATAAAGCAAATGACTGCCCGATAGCCAGCAAGCCAAGTCATGGCGTATTAAACTAACCGATCAGTATTCAATGGATTTAATTGATCGCCTGGTGAAAAAGCAGCTAGTTTTTAGACAGGTAGAGGTTTTTTGCAATTCGGGCAGATTGTCTCAGCAGACTTGATCACGAACCCACAGCTCGGGCAAGTGCGAGGTTGGACCTCACCTAAGGGAGCACCGCAAGCGATGCAGCTCGGTTCCCCCACCGGGTTGGCGGTACGGCAGTAAGGGCATACGGCACGGCGCAGACGATTGGAGAGCTCCTTTGAAGCCCCAGCGGCCCGGGCAACTTCATCTATGGCTTCCCAGACCTGTTCATTGATCTGCAGGTTGGAAATATCTTGAGCAAGGTCATCCAGGCGGCCTAACAAGTTGAAAGGATTTTTGATGGCCGACAAGGCAGTTGTACCGAGGCTGGCTGCAATCCCCAGCCAGGCTTGCTGGCCTAATTGGACAGCTACCCCATCTTCTACTTTCTGCAGGACGACAGACACAGTTGTATCACCGCCTGCCATGGATCCAGGGCGGGTGCCGATTTGGACGATCAACCGGTCACTATTGCCCAGCTGTTGGGCACGCAAATTTCCCCGATTGAAATGAGCCATCAACGAGGTACTGATATCTGCAGGGGTCAGGTTTCCATGATAAATGCGTTGTTCCATGGCGCTACTCCACTTGCTCGGTTATTCTATATTTTATACCATCCTGCTTTTCAGGTGATGAACAGCAGGGATTAGTTTAGATTATAATCGCCATACGACCCATACCCTGAGATTTCCTCAGGCATACGGAGTGTTCATGCGTCAATTGCAAAGTAAATTACTGGTGTTGATCTTATCCATCGGACTAATCTTCTGGCTTGGATTGAGCGCAGTTGGGATGAATTATGCCTATGCACAACAACCCACTGTGGCTATCCCAACGGTAACCAGCAGCCCGTTTGGGCCAATGGTGACCGTGAATTCGGACCAGGAACAGATCAATGTCAGGGCTGGCCCTGGAGCAGGCGGAGAATACCCCATCGTGGGAGTTCTACAACAAGGGGAAACTGTCCCTGCATTAGGGCGCTCACCAGGCGGTGACTGGATACAGATCGTCTATCCCACCGTCAACGGAGGGGTGGCCTGGGTATACGCCTACCTGGTCACCGTTTCAGGAGGCGAGCTACCGATTGTTGAGCCGCCGCCGACACCCACTCCAAAAGTTACTCCAACTATCGACCCAACCCTGGCTTCCCAGCTGATCATCGATATCGGGCCCACACGCATGCCGACTTTCACTCCTGCGCCACAGGTGCAGATGCCGACCTACACGCAGGCACCCCCGATCAGCCTTGCCGGTGGGCTACCGATGGGCTTCATCATCATCGGCTTTGCAGTGTTGGGTGTCTTTGGCTTGATGATTTCGGTCATCCGTGGAAGATAAAGGAAGGTTGTCAATCGGATAGGCAACCTGTGATTAAGCAACACACAGGCATGGGTAGAATTTAAACCAATCCGCATCCCCCAAGGGTGTGAAAAACCGTAGAAATAAAAACAAGGGCTCAGCAACGCTGAGCCCTTGCAATAGTTTATGGTAATGACGGGGTACTATGTCGCAAGTGGACAGACGCCCAATTCAATCTAGTATGTGATTAGCAACCACAACCAGAACAGCCGATGGAGTCTTCTCCCTCAGCTGAATTGGAGGTCTGCCCGCAGCCGCAGGAAGAGATCGCATTGGGGTTAATGATCTTGAAGCCACCGCTGGCCGGGTCATCAACATAATCCACCGTGGACCCGTGTAAATATTTGATGGATACTTCATCAACGATCAGCTTGATCCCATCCGTTTCCGTAACTATGTCATCGGTGCGTACGTTACTATCCAGAGCCAGGCCGTACTGGTAACCCGAGCAACCGCCTCCGGAGATGAACAGGCGTAATGCATAGCCTGACAAATTCTTTTGGGATAAAACTTCTCGGACTGCCTCAGCAGCTGGCTGGGTGAAGGTGATTGGCTGATATACGTCAATTTCAGGAAGGGTCACGGAATGCTCCTATGGGTATTATTAATTTATTCAGACAATGAGGCGTGATTTTATCAGGAAATCAGCAGACATGTCAATGTTTAAAGAATTAAAACTAGGTGAATACTAACAACTGGTTATGATGACAACTATAACTCCCTTAAATTCGATGTTTCTTTACCAGGTCACCCAGATCAGGCCTGGTTTGGGGTGCGTTGGCTATAAGCTGAAACGCTGCTCATTGTATAATTAGTCGAAGAAAGGTCTCTTTGGAGGAGCAATGCCGTTTCCGAATTCCCCACGCCCAGAAACGCTGAAATCCCTGACGGATGCAGCTCACATTCCATTTTGGACGGACAATCCCAACCGGCCTGACCCGGCACCAACTCTGACTGGCACACACCGTGCGGACCTGGTGGTCATTGGGGCAGGGTTCACGGGGTTATGGGCGGCCCTGCTGGCGAAGGAGGCTGATGCAGCACGCGAGGTCATTCTGATCGAAGCCGAAGAAACGGCTTATGGAGCTACCGGGCGGAATGGTGGTTTTGTAGCAGCTTCGTTAACCCATGGCTTTGAAAACGGCCTCCAGCACTGGCCGAAAGAGCTGGCTATGCTCACTGCGATGGGTCGGGCTAACCTGGATGCCATCGATGCCACTGTCATACGGCTCAACATTGATTGCGACTTTCTCCGGTCTGGTGAGCTCCTGGTGGCAACTGAGCCATATCAGATCGAGGATTTATGCCACCTACCCGAAGAAGCTAAAGCATACGGAGAGGAATTTGCCTGGTACGACCGGGACCAAACGCGAGCAATGGTCAACTCACCGCTTTACCTTGGCGGGTTGTTTAACCCAAATGGGGTAGCAATGGCAAATCCCGCCCGACTGGCATGGGGGCTACGTAAAGCGTGCCTGGACCGGGGTGTGAAGCTATATGAGCATACTCCGGCCTTGGCAGTAGAAGAAGTTGCTGACACGACAAGGGTAACCACACCATACGGCGAGATCGTGACCCGCAAGGTTGCCCTGGCTACCAATGCTTTCCCACCTTTACTCCGGCACCTGTCACGGTATATCGTCCCAGTCTATGATTATGTGCTGGTGACTGAACCTTTAACACCTGAGCAGAGACGCTCAATAGGGTGGGAGGGCCGTGCGGGTGTCAGCGATTCGAGCAACCAGTTCCACTACTATCGCACAACCGAAGATGGACGTATCCTATGGGGAGGATACGATGCAGTATATTATCGCAATAATGGGGTTGGCAAGCACCTGGAGGTCAACTACGAGGTCTTTGGCCGGCTGGCTGAGCATTTCTTCATGACCTTTCCATCTCTGGAAGGCGTGAGGTTCACACATGCCTGTGGGGGAGCTATCGATACCTGTTCACGGTTCAGCCAATTTTGGGGAACTGCCCATCACGGGCATACTGCCTATGTGATGGGTTTTACCGGGTTGGGTGTAGGCTCCTCCCGTTTTGGTGCACTGGTCATGCTGGATCTGCTTGACGCAAAGTCAAATGAGTGCACCCGGCTGGAAATGGTACGAAGCAAGCCGGTTCCCTTCCCGGGTGAGCCATTTCGATCGGTGGTGATCAACCTGACCCGCAAGTCGCTGGATAGGGCAGACCAAAACGAAGGTAAGCGCAATTTGTGGCTAAAGCTTCTGGATAGCCTGGGACTGGGATTTGATTCCTGATCGCAGCAGAGAAAAACTTTTATGATTCCTGCCAGCTGGAAGCTTCTTCCAGGGCGATCTTCTCGTCTGCACTCAGCCTAAAACCGGCCGCAGCGAGGTTATCGTTGAGCTGTTCCAGGTCACGCGGCCCAATGATCGGGCTGGTGATCAGGGGGTTACTCAGCAACCAGGCCAGGGCTACCTGGCTGATGGACCTGGAATTCTGCACAGCAACCTTTTCAGCTGCAGCGTGGATTGCCCAACCCTTATCATTGAAATACCTCCGTTTGACACCGTTGATGCGGGCAGATTCCGGTTCGGGCAGGCTGCGCCGGTATTTATCGGTCAGGAAGCCTGCCGCAAGCGGCGAATAGGGGATCACTCCCAGGTTATAGGCATGGCAGACTTCCGATAACTCACGCTCAAATTCATGGCGATGTGCCAGGTTGTAATGGGGTTGCAAGGAATCAAAGCGGGCGAGATGGAGCTGCTGGCTGGTCCACAGGGCTTCGGTTAGGCGCCAGGCCGGGTAGTTTGAACACCCGATGTAGCGTACCTTACCCTGGTGCACCAGGTCGTCCAAGGCTGCCAGGGTTTCATCAATGGGCGTATTTTCATCATAGGAATGGGTCTGGTACAGGTCAATATAATCAGTCCCAAGCCTGCGAAGCGAGGCTTCGACTGCATTGAAAATGTGCAGCCTCGATAAGCCTTCACCGTTTGGTCCAAGACCCATGCGACCGCGTACCTTGGTAGCAATCACTAGCTGCTCACGCGGGATGTTGGATTGCCGGATCCACTTCCCGATGATCGTTTCAGCCACGCCTCCGGGGTTGCCCTCAGCCCAACGAGAATAGACATCGGCAGTGTCGATAAAATTGATGCCTGCTTCAAAAGCCGCATTTAATATTTGTAAGGAAGTGGGCTCATCTGCCGTCCAGCCGAACTGCATGGTGCCCAGGCACAGCTCGGATACTTTCAGGCCTGTCCGTCCCAGTGATCGATAATCCATAGGAAGTACCTCCAAATTTTATAATTATTATCTTACAATTACCTTAGCGCAAAAATCCTTTTTGATACGCCAGTAACACGCCCAGCTGGAGCGAGCCATCGATGAACTCGCCATCGAGGATCATTTTTAGCACTTCAGCGACTGGCATATGGACGACTTCTAATATCTCCCCTGGATCGAGCCTCTGGACGGTCTGCTCCAGCCCGGAGGCGAAGAACAGGTGGGTGGCTGCCTTCAACACGCCCGGGAACTGGTTGTAATACCCCAGCTTCTCGAGGCTAATAGGGTAGTAGCCAGTTTCTTCTTCAAACTCTCGCCTGGCACCATCCACGGGTGCTTCGCTGGGCTCGAGGTGCCCTGCCGGGAGGTCATAGATGACCTTACCGACCGGGTGGCGATACTGTTGGGTGAGGATGATACAACCCTGTGAGGTAAGTGAGACAGTTGCAACGGCCTCCACCGGGCTGGTCACATAGAAGTAAGGGTGCTGCTTACCGGCATATTCCAGTGTATCCAGGAGTATAGTGGCGTAGGGGTTATCAAACAGCTTCTGAGAGCTGATCAGTTTATATTCCATATGCCCTCACTATCAATGATATGTGACCATACAAGAATTTACTACCCCTGATTTGCCTCAGAGCCCATCCGAGGCTTTGCTCCGATGGGCTCTGATCACTAGCCAAGGTGGTTCCTTGATCAACCTCGGGCAGATTGAACCGCTTTTATGATCTGCTCCAGGTGGCTTTGGACGTGATAGGGGTTCTGGGAAACCTGGTAAACGAGCTTCCAGAACCTTCCTTTATGGGTCGTAAAATCTGGTGAAACACTCTTTATAAAAGCGACCGTTTCCGCCTGAACATTTTTAAGCTGTTTCAACAGCAGCTCCTTGGTTGGATAGCAGGTCAGGGTTGCATCAATCCGAGCCTGCAGATTACCCGAGTAATCGTCATAGGAGCCCTCCGTACCGCTGATGATCTCACTGCTGAAATTCTGCCAGCCCACCTCGCTCTGGATCAGGTGGGCAAGGACCTCATTCACGCTCCATTCGGTAGGGTTGGGTTTCTTAGCGCACTCGGCTTCGCTGGCACCATTGATCGCTTTTTCTATATCAACGATAGCTTGCTGGTATTGCTTCTCAACTTCACTTGATAATTCCACACAGGTAGCCGGAATAGGAGGTATCGGACGCCCCGACAAGGTCATGTGTGCCGTATGCTTGTTGGGACCGCGGTAGAAGGTTACTTCAACGACATCGCCGGCATGCTTTGAGGCCGAGCAGTGTCGTGAGGGTCGTTCCGACCGCCAGCTCATGACCATCGACGGCAATGATCACATCATCTTTCTGCAAGCCGGCTTTGGCAGCACCCATCCCATCCAAGACGCCATCGAGGCGGGAACCAAAATCTATCGGGCAGCCCAATTTACTGGCGATGGCTGCATCAAAATCACCTAGGTAGATCCCCAACATGGGGCGCCGAGTAACTCGCAGGTCGGGACCTTCGCCGGCAACTGATGCCAGGTTCTCAAGCGAACTCTGCCATTCCTTTTTATAGGTTTGTTTGATCGTATCCCATTTTTGGCCCTTGCCCAATCCCCGATGGGTGAGTTTTACCAGGGTACCGCCTCGCTTCTTTTTCAATACTACATCCACGCGGGTTTTACGAGGCTCATCCTTCCCAAACCAGCTGAACGAAACAGATTTGTCAGCCTCCAGCTGGAGATATTCACCGCTGGTGTAATACTCCCCTGGCCAGCACATGTAGAGATGGCCCCCCGGTTGAGGGATCGCAGTGGCCACTTCACACATCCAATCACGCAAGGCGGTTGAGCTGGTGAAATGGTGATAGATTTCGGCAGGCGAGGCCTTGATGAATTTTTCAAGTTTTAAGGTTGACATTTTCTCCTCCATAAGTGTTGACAATTATATTCCTTTTACGAAGTAATTCTCCGGTCAGAAAACGACGAGTCAACCGGCTGATGCGTCTAGGTTTAATAGGCCAATAGATCGATGATCGCTTCCTTGACCTGGGTGGCGTTGGGGATGACGGAATTCATCATGTTAATATTATAAGGAATAGGGATGTCGGGAGTTGCAATACGTTTAATGGGTGCATCCAGAAATGTAAATGCCTGCTGATTGACGGTAGCAATGATCTCGGCCGCAAACCCGTTCGTGACAGTATCTTCGTGCACGATCAGCAGCTTACCGGTGTGCTGGACAGACTGCATCACGCCGCTGACATCCCATGGCAGGATGGTACGCAGATCCAAGAGCGAGATGCGACCAGGGAAATCATGGGCTGCTTCCAGGCAAGTGTGCACCATCGCACCCCAGGTAACGATCGTCAGCTCAGAACCATCCTCCAAGCGGGCTGCATTGCCAAATGGCAGGCAGAAATTATCGCCAGGATACGGCCGGCGGGCTTCGGGTCCATCCAGGAGTGCCCGATGCTCAAAGAAGAACGTTGGGTCATCGCCGCGCAGGGCAGTGCGCAAAAGACCGACGGCATCCTCAGCATTGGAAGGATAGGCGATGCGCCAGCCGATGAAATGGGCAAAGACCGCCTCGCCGGAGACGCTGTGCCACGGGTCACCGGTCTTCCTGGCAAATCCCACCGGCATCCGCACCACCACCGGGGCGGCGAAATGATTGACGGTCCGCCACCTGAGGGTGCCCAGGTCATTCAGCTGCTCATGGGCGGGGTCGGCATATTTTCGGAACTGTATCTCGGGGACAGGGAGTAGACCGGCAAGCGCCATACCAGTTGAACGGCCGATAATGCCATCTTCGTTTAACGAGGTATCGAAAACTCGATCAGCACCAAACCTGGACTGCATCCCCTGGGTCGCACCGTGCACACCGCCTTTCACGCCCACGTCTTCACCAAACACCAAGATACGGGGATTGCGCTCCATCTCAACTTCGAGCGTACGCCGGACTGCATCGATCAGGTTGATGCGTGCCCCGTGGGGCTCAGGGTTGGGTGTGCCAACTGGCAGGTTAAACCCGAGAGGGTGTAAGCCGCCCTGGGTGGGATTTTTACCTGCATAATAAACATGCTGCAGGGCGGTCGCGGGGTCAGGCTCTGGGATAGATTCGGCGGCTGCTAAAGCATCCCGCAGCTCCTGATCGACCTGCGCTTCGATTCTTATCCAGCCTTGCTCGTCTAGGATCTTGTTTTCAAGCAGGTAGGCTTTTAATTTGGGCAACGGATCGCGTGAGGCTTCTTCCTGACGCTGTTCAGGGGACTTGTACGCCTGGGTATCCACAAAGGTATGGCCGAGAAGGCGGGGTACGCGCATGCGCAACAGGCAAGGCCCGCCCTCGGTGCGGATGAAACCCACAGCTTGTTGGATAGCCTGCCAGGTAAGGTCAGGGTCCGTACCATCCGCGTCGATGGTTTTAAGGTTTTCATACACCTGCAAATTGGCGGCGATATTGCCGCCGGGAGTCTGGCAGAGCGAGGGCACGGACAGTCCAAATTCGTTGTCTTCGATAAAAAACAGAAATGGATAGCCCATGGTGGTGACGATATTTAATGCCGCCCAAAATCCATTCGCTGCCACCGAGCCTTCACCACCCATGGCGACGGCAATGGCGCCATTCCACTCAGGCTCTTCGAGCACCTGGGTATGGTAACGGATGGACTGGGCCCAGCCAGCCGCGGGTGAATACTGGGCACCCACGTTCCCCGAGGTGGGCAGGACAGTCAGCTTTCCGAGCCCCGGCAGGTTGAACATCTCACCTGTGTCGCGGCCTTCAGAGGGCCCGCCTGAGCGAGCCATGCCGGCTGCAATGGCGTCGGCAGCGGTCAGACCGCGTGCCAGCATGAATGGCCTTGAACGGTAATAGACCGTGGCTCCATCATGGGGATGATCGAGGGTTTGGGCCAGGAGCACTTGCGCCAGCTCATGCCCCATGGCTGAAAATTGGTATTTAACCTTTCCCTGCGGGGTTAGCTGTTGAACCTCCAGGGTATCCAATTTTCTGGATAAGAGTACATGATGTGCAACCTCAAGCCAGTTGGGAGAATTTATCAGCATTTTTACCCCTTTTGTAAGAACTTGTGCCCTATTATAAAAACACTTAAACCACACCCACACGTGGGATGGCTAGCTCAGCTGCGTCTCGCTGGTTTACAGCTCTGATAGCCGGACGGCTTCGGAACCATAGCCAACCGGTTTGAACCAGGGTGCTGAGCATAAAGGAAACCAACCCGATATATAAACCCGTCACCTGGCCCCAGAGCACACCAATGGTTAAGGTGATGATATTGACGAATAGGAAGATGATGACAGCCTCGGTGATGCCGCGGGTTTTGTGGCTGTGCAGGATCGAACCCTGGTACCATGATTGCAGTACTGCCAGGGCAGGCATCAGCAAGGTGATCCAGATGGCCGTTTGTGAAAGGGTTGCCAGGCTTGGAGGCAGGGCGGAGATGGTCTTGAACCAGAATGCTGAAAAAGGTGTAGCAATGATCAATAACCAGGCCAAGCTTGTCGCAAAGATCAGATTCACTGCAAATGACCATAATTTTCGAGAAGATTGTTTCTCGTCCAATAATGCTACGACCACTTCGTTAAACGCAATCCCGAAGCTGCGGAACATGAAGAGCAATCCGCTAACTACCGACCAGGCAGCCAGGGACTCAAGTGCATTCGGCATGCGGCTGAGTGCAGCAGCCCCGATGGGTTGGGCCAGCAGAGATAGCAGGGAGGTCATCACCAGCGGAATGTAGAATGCAAAGAAGGCATGCCTGGTAAGGGCAGGCTGGACGACTGGAGCTGGTTTAATCTCCCTTTCAATCACCGGATGGATGATGATCCCCGAATAGATCGCTTCACAGAGCACGCCAGCTGCCACTGCAGAGGTAGCCACGACCACGCCTGGAATGGTTTTGATCGAATAGCCGACAGCCAACACGATGACATCTGCAAGCAAGCGGATCAACGTACCCATGCTTACCGTCTTGGAATGCCCGAAGCGGATCAAGGCTCCCTGGTTGAACCGCCGGTAGGCGATTGACCAGGTCCAGGGGATCATTATGATCAAGCCGATGTGGGCGGGCTCGACGATCACCTGTGGGACGTCCATTACCTGCTCAACAATGAAATAATACAGCGGGGTAAATACGATCAAAATGTGCAGAAAGGTCAGGCTTGCCCCAGCTACCATCATGAAACGTCGGAGCTTCTGAAAGGAGGCCCAATCCTTGCTTAATGCCGTGGAGGCTGCCAGGAGCATGATAATGGGGGATTCGATGATTAATGCCAGGGGAGTGATCACACCCCCGTATGCAGCCAGGCTGATCTCAGGGTAAGGCAGGCGGGCAATCACCGCGCTGATCAATGGCAGCTCGATCGCCATCAGCAGCCAGCTGGCAGCCAATGGCCACCAGGTGTTAAAAATGCGTTTCGAGGTTAATTCAGATGATTGCATCAATCCGGTCGTCGCCCAGGCCGTAGGATCAGGTTTGGGTAGTATAGCATTGCCTGAAGATTATCAGTTAAGCATTTGATAAATAGGCGATAATCCAGCTCGCATGCGGTAGAATACTGGATTGGAAAGGAAACAACCCGGTAAAAGAGAGGGAAAAACTATGCACCGAGATCAAACGGTCATCGAGAAGTCTTATTGGGTCATCCCTGACCGGTTCAGGGCGGGAGAATACCCGGGCTCAAAGGACGAAGACGATAGCCAGGGCTAAATTGCGCTGGCTTTTAAACCAGGGCATCGACGTATTCATAGACTTGACCGAACCGGGCGAGTATGGATTGGAACCATATAACAACCTTTTATTGGAAGAGGCACGTTATTTGAAGAAAAACATCCAATACATACGCCACCCGATCAAGGATTTCTCGATACCAGCTAAGGATCAGGTGGAGAGGATCATTTCTGAGATAGATCGAGCAATGGAAGCTGGTCAACATATTTACCTGCACTGCCTGGGGGGAAAAGGGCGCACAGGAAGCGTAGTGGGATGTTACCTGGCAGAGCATGGCTACCCAGGGCAGGCGGCATTGGACAAGATCATCTTGTTGCGCCAGGGTTTGCCGAATGCTGACAGCACGTCCCCCGAGACACCTGGGCAGAGAAAGTTGGTGGAAGAATGGAAAACGTAGAAAGTATTACCGTAACTGCGCTTGACCCTGAGCGGCAAAAGCGCGCCAAGGAATATTCACGCATCAACCGGCGCTTGATGGTGGTTGACCTGTTGATCACTGCGATTTATTTTCTCGCCTGGCTGGTGCTCGGCTGGTCGCAGGCCTTGAGTGTCAGGCTATCACAAATAACATCCAACGAATGGCTGTTGGTTTTCATATATGTGCTGGTGGTTGGCGCGATCTTGTTTGTGATCAATTTACCGCTCTCGTATTACCAGGGGTTTATCCTTCCACACCGGTATGAGCTATCGACGCAAACGCTGGCGGGGTGGATCACAGACCAGCTGAAAGGGATCATGGTGGGGGGAGTATTGGGGTTGATCGTGCTCGAGATCATCTACGCCGTCCTGCGCGCTTATCCCACCTATTGGTGGTTGATCACAGCAGCCATCCTGTTGCTCTTCAATGTCATCCTGGCTAACCTGGCACCAACGGTCTTGATGCCGCTGTTCAATAAATTCGTGCCATTAGGCGAGGAGCATGCTGAGCTGGCTGAGCGACTTGCTAGCGTTGGCGAAGCGCTCGGACACCTTCGTGCGAGGTGTGTTCACCTTTGACATGAGCAAGCGGACCAAGCAGGCCAATGCTGGCCTGACCGGACTGGGGAATACACGGCGGATCATCATTGGTGATACGCTGTTGAATGAATTCAGCATCGAGGAGATCGAGACGGTCATGGCCCACGAGCTGGGTCACCAGGTGAATAAGGACATCCCGTTGAGCATCATCTTTGGAAGCATCACAACCCTGGTGGGGCTGTACCTGGCCTCGCTGGCGCTGGAGTGGGGAGTAAGCGCCTTCGGTTTCTCTGGTGTGGCCGATATCGCGGCGTTTCCACTCTTTGTGATCGTCATGGGCCTGTTTGGACTGGTGACGATGCCCCTGGAAAACGGCTTTTCACGCTGGCGTGAACGTAAAGCTGACGAATATGCCCTAGCCCTGACCCACAACGGGACTGCCTTTGCTTCAGCATTGCGCAGGCTGGCAAACCAGAATTTGGCGGATGCAGACCCTGAGGCGTGGGTAGAGTGGTTGCTGTACTCACACCCTGCGCTTGGCAAACGGATCGTGATGGCAGAACAAGATACGCAGACCCAACCTGCAGGATAAAAAAAAGACGCCCGTCAAGGCGTCTTTTTAAGCTGGGATGAATCAACCGGTCATTCATTAGGAACGACGATCCAAAGGATCAGGTAAAGCAGGAAACCTGGTATACCCCCTGGGATTAATGCAATCAGGAATGCCAGCCTGAACCAAAAGGCACTGATCCCAAAGAAATCAGCCAGGCCACCACAAACACCGGCAAAAATGCGGTTTTTACGGGAGCGTCGTAAAGTTTTCTTTTCATTGGTCGCCATATCCACCTCCACTAATTACCATCAAGAAATCGACTCATTTATAAATATTTACGCATAGATCGCCAAATAGTTGCGGTAAGGAAATTACCACTTATTCCAATGGACGATCTCTGCCAGGTTACGCCTGCCGCCCTGTTTAAGCTGGGATACCAGTAATCCAGGGTCTTGCGGATAACCAAAGGATAGTGCGATGCGCAAGTCGAGGTCTTCCGGAAAACCGAGCAGGCTGCGTGCTTTGTCTGGCTCGTAGATGGATGCAATGCAAGAGCCGATCCCTAGCTCCCAGGCAGCCAGCTGCATATATGCGGCGGACTGGCCGATATCAAACATCAGCTGGAACTTCTCACCTGGATCGGCATGCACGATAGCTACTCCCAGGGCTGCCCCTGCCAGGTGACTGGCGTACATGCCACAGGTAGATAGTGCTTGAAGGGTGGCGCGGTCAGTGATGGCAATAAAATGCCAGGGCTGAGTGTTCTTCGACGATTGGGCACGCCTGCCAGCATTGAGAATCGCTTCGATTGACTGCTCAGGCAGGGGCTGACCATCGAATTGGCGAATCGCTCTTTTTAGACGGACCGCTTCAGAAACGTTCATGGGATTCCTCCTAATTTCTTTGTTATTAATTTCATGATAATTGTATTCCATCTTTATGGGCACATCGAACAGCCTGGGAAAAATTGAGGTTGATTTTTGGGATATGACAGCCATGTGACATTTGATACTTCAGTTTATGACATTGAATTTGCTATATTAATACCGTATTCGGAATTATATTATACCGATTCGGACTTATTATGCCAGCCAGAAAATCTGACCTTGACGAGCTTGATTACCAGATCATCAAGCACCTGCATGCAGATGCACGCAGGTCTGCGTCGCAGATTGCCCGCCAAACCAGCTCAAACGAGCGCACCGTCCGTAAACGCATTGACCGCCTGGTGGAGGATGGAATCTTCCGCCTGACTGCCATCATCGACCCACAGGCTCTCGGCTATATCAACACGGCGGATATCTTCCTTGAAGCAGATCCCCAACATGAAAAAGAGATCCTGGATAGCCTGCTCCGCTTGCCTGAGATCACCTATATCGCCTTTGGCCAGGGCTCCAAGGAAATATCCATCGAGGCGCGTTTCAAGGACAATGATGAGCTGTTCAAATTCCTCCACCACACGCTGCCTGAGCTTGTTGGTGTAAAAGTGACCGGGTACGCCCTGGTACCGCGCATTGTTCGAAATATCGATGAATGGTTCCCTCCCAGGGACGATTTCGGCATCGGCGAGTAAGCGAAGACCTTAACAACCGGAGAAAGAGATGACACTCAAGCACTTCATAGACACGCAAGATTTTTCCAAACAAGAGCTATTGGATATCATCCATTTGACACGCTTGATCAAGGCAGCTGAGAAACAAGGCTGCACACCCAAACTTCTCGCCGATGCATCCCTGGCGATGATCTTTGAAGAACCTTCCACCCGCACCCGGGTATCCTTTGAAGTCGCCATGACCGAGCTGGGTGGACATTCGCTGTACCTTAAGCCGGGTGAGATTCACCTGGGGGTACGCGAATCTCTGTACGACACTGCCCAGGTACTTTCACGGATGTGTGATGTGATCATGGCGCGCACGCTGAAGCACGACACGGTGGTCAACCTGGCCAGGCATGCTACCGTACCGGTCATCAATGGCCTGACCGATTATAACCACCCGACGCAGGTGGTGTGTGACACGCTGACCATGATCGAGCGCATGCCGGAGGGGAAGCAGCTGGAAGATCTGAACGTCACATTCATCGGAGATGCGACGAATGTGCTCAGCTCATTGATGTTAATCTGCACCAGGCTGGGGATGCACTTCACCCAGGCTGCTCCCACCAAGTACCAGGCTCCTAAGCAGTGGCTGGAAATGGCACAGGCAAACTGCCGGGGTTCAGGCGGCTCGGTAAAGTTAACCGATGACCCACTGGAGGCGGTTAAGGATGCCGATTATATCTACACCGACCTGTGGTGGTGGGTGGGGCAGGAAGACCAGATCCCCGAGCGCAGAGCGGCCTTTATGCCCACCTACCAGGTGAACCTTGAGCTGTTCGAAAAAGCACCGGCTCACTGTAAGTTCATGCACTGCCTGCCGGCTTCACGCGGCGTGGAAGCGACTGATGAGGTGATGGATCACCCCAGGTCGATCATCTTTGACCAGTCTGAAAACCGTTTGCACACCGAGAAAGGCTTGCTGGTCTACTTCGTATACCCACGCATGAAACAACCATCTGAGGCGCTTAAGGCATTCCATAAAAGCCAAATAGAAGCTTTCCTGGAGGCGGGTAAATAAACATGCCACGCCATTTCCTGGAGCTGGATGATTTTTCGAAGGATGAGCTCTTGCACATGCTGGAGCTGATCCGCTTTCTCAAGCAGGCTGACCGGAAAGGCGTGACTCCCCGACTGCTACGTGGAATGAGCCTGGGCATGCTATTTGAATCAGCTTCGCTGCGCACGCGCCTGTCCTTTGAAATAGCCATGATGGAGCTGGGTGGGCATGCGGTCTACCTTAAACCGGGTGAGATCCACCTGGGAGTGCGGGAAACGGTTTATGACACCGTTCAAGTGCTTGCGCGCATGTGCGACTGGGATCATGGCCCGCACTGATTCGCTTGCCACGCTGCAGGAAATTGCCCGCTGCTCGAGCGTACCGGTGATCAACGGGATGACGGCTTACAGCCACCCAACCCAGGGGCTGTGTGATGTTTTCACGATGACCGAATTTCTACCGGCAGGCAAAGCGCTGGAAGAGATGAAGGTGGCTTTTGTCAGCGATGCTTCGCCGGTGGGTTGCATTTGCACCTCACTCCGGCAGATCCTACCTGTGTTGGGATCACATCTGGTTGTGGCAGCACCGGAGGCGTACCAGGTGGACCCGCAGGAGGCGGAGAAAACCCGCCAAGCCTGCCTGCATAGTGGAGCTTCTTTCGCTATGACGGATGACCCATTCGAAGCAGTGCAGGGAGCTGACTTCATCGTTACCGATGTGTGGTGGTATCACGGGTATGATGATGAGAAAGAGGCAAGGCTCAAGTTCTTCATGCCAAGGTACCAGATCAATAAAGAGCTGCTAAGCCATGCACCTGAGCATTGCAAGGTGCTGCACTGCATGCCTGCCAACCGGGATTATGAAATCACCAGTGAAGTGATGGATTCCCCATCATCAATCATCTTCCAGGAAGCAGAAAACAGGTTCCATACCCAGAAAGCTTTACTGTTGTGGTTCCTGTATCCCAACCGCCAGGCTGCAAGCCCAGAATATCAAGTATTTATCGAAGGAGAGGCCGAAGCCTTCTTACAAAAACATATTCTGTAAAAAAGGAGAATGAGATGACGACTGAAGCATTACCTGCCGTGGCACCTAAGAAACCCCAATACAAGAAAGTCCTGGGTGCACTAGATACCTTCCTGTTCACAATCTGTGCCTTATTGTTTGTGGATACGGTCGCCCCGATGGCCTCGATGGGGCCAACCGCCATCACCTGGTTTATGATCCTGGTGATCATTTTTTTCATCCCCTATGGACTGATCGTAGCCGAGCTCGGCTCCACATACCCTGAGCAAGGCGGGATCTACGCGTGGGTGAAGCGTGCTTTTGGCAACAAGTGGGGTGCGCGCACGTCCTGGTTATACTGGGTCAATATGGCATTGTGGGTGCCTTCCTCGTATATCTTCCTGGCAGGACTCTTTTCGCAGCTCTTTTTCCCTGGTATGTCCCTGGTATGGATCATCGTACTGGGATTGGTCTTTACCTGGTTAATGGTATTACTGGGGATTATCAACCTAGGTGAGAGCAAGTGGGTGGTCAATGTCGCCTCCGTATTGAAGATCGTGCTCATCCTGGGCATCATCGCCGCGGGGATTATCTATGCTCTGAACGGCAATGCACCACAAAATGATGTATCCCTGGCAGGCATCAAACCGGTGTGGGGAGATGCGCTGTTCTTCCTGCCGGCGATCATTTATAGCCTGCTCGGGTTTGAAATGATGTCGGGTGCAAGTGAAGAAATGAAGAACCCCAAACGTGATGTGCCGCGTGCCATCATCACCGCAGCGCTCTTCATCGGAGTGGTATATACCCTGGCGATCCGCTCAATGCTGGTCGTCATCCCGCTGGATAACCTGGGCTTGATCACCGGCATGATGGATACTTTCTGGGCGGTCTTCGGCAACAGCGGGATCGGTGGGGTGATCGCATTTATCTTTGGCTTATTCGCGTTGTATGCCATATTTGCCCAAACTGTTTCGTGGGCGATCGGCACGGTACGCACATCTGCCCAGGCTGGACAGGATGGTGAGCTGCCGGCTTTCTTTGGTAAGCTACGTGCCAGCAACCAGGCGCCTATAGGCTCACTGCTCCTGACGGGTATCGTGGCTTCAGCCGTCTTGATCATCTATGGGTTCCTGGCCACGAATGCTGAAGACCTGTTCTGGACCTTGTTTGCCTTCAGCTCGATATTATTCTTCATCCCATATGCCATCTTATTCCCGTGTTTCCTGGCTTTGCGGGTCAAGGATAAAGCCCATGAACGTGCTTACAAGGTGCCTGGCGGGACGGTGTTCGCCTTCATCCTGGCCATCATCTGCGAAATCATCATTATCGCCGGGATCATCTTCTTCATTTATGTACCTGGTGAACCGATTGATTGGAGTTACGCAGGTCCGGTGTTGATCGGGATTGTGGTCACTCTGATTATTGGTGAAATCCTGCTCTTTGTACAATCCAGAAAGCCACGGGTGAATGGATGAGCCAGGTATTCAACACGACGCCTCGGGCAGATGATTACGGTATGCCGGCAGAGTTCTCAGCGCATGCCGGTACCTGGATGCTTTGGCCCCAACGATCCGACAACTGGCGCATGGGTGGGAAGCCAGCCCAGAAAGCCTTCGTGGCAGTGGCAAGTGCCATTGCAGAGTTTGAGCCACTGACCATGGGAGTCAATCACGACCAGTTCAGCAATGCCCGACAGATGCTGCCAGGGAATATCCGGGTGGTTGAGATGTCGAATAACGATGCCTGGATGAGAGATTGTGGTCCCACATTCGTGGTGGATGGTAGAGGGGGTGTGCGGGGAATCGACTGGGTATTCAATGCCTGGGGTGGCCTGTACAACGGCCTGTACTTCCCCTGGGACCTGGACGAGGGCGTGGCACCCAAGGTATTTGAGATCGAGCGGGTGAATTATTACAAGGCACCGATCGTACTTGAAGGAGGCTCGATCCATGTTGATGGGGAAGGCACCTGCATCACCACCGCTGAGTGCCTGCTGAGCCCGGGTCGCAATCCCGACCTGACTCAGGAGCAGATCGAGGGTTACCTCAAGGAATATCTCAATGTCGAGAAGGTGTTGTGGATTCCAAGAGGGGTCTACCACGATGAGACCACGGGGCACGTGGATAACATTGCCTGTTTCTTGCGCCCAGGGGTGCTGGCCCTGACCTGGACTGATGACAAATCTGACCCACAGTATGAGATATCAACTGAAGCGTATGATTATCTAATGTCCCAAACTGATGCAAGGGGTCGCAGGTTGGAAGTCTACAAGCTCCACCAGCCAAATCCGATTTATATCACCCCGGAAGAAGCAGAAGGGGTGGACGAGGTGGATGGCAGCCTGCCTCGCCAGGCAGGTGACCGCATGGCAGCCTCGTATGTTAATTTTTATTTCTGCAACGGTGGGGCAGTCGTGCCGACCTTCGAAGACCCCCATGACCAGGCTGCGATAGCGACCTTGAAGAAGTTGATGCCAGAGCGGAAGATCGTCGGCATACCGGCGCGCGAGATTTTACTCGGTGGTGGTAATATTCACTGCATCACCCAGCAGCAACCCAGGTGATTATCAGTTAGTTATCAGTTGTTTCCTTAAGCAACGAAGAAAGACCAGGTAACAACATGCCTGGTCTTTCTATTTTTTCTGAAACGTATTTATACGCCAATAGCGTCGTAGAGCCGTTGCTTGTCCAGATGGCTATCCAAGAGGGATTGGAATTGCTTGAGCTTGGCACTCTCGCCCAGGCGGGTCTTGCCGAAGAATTTTTCGATCTGCTCGATGGTTTCCATGGTGTTGGTGCGAACCAGCAGGACCGAGATACCGAATTCTTCTGCCTGTTTGATCACAAGCGGGCTCGGGCGCAGGTTGCCGGTCAGGATCAGACAGGTGGTGGAGGTCTCCAGGGCAGCCAGCTGGATATCCGTGCGGTCGCCGCCTGTGATGACAGCCTTGTTGGAGGAACGCCTGAAACGGCTCAGGGCGGCTTCAGCGGTCATTGCCCCCACTGTCAGATTCTCAACCAGGGCTTCAGAGCGTTGGTACTTGGTCAGCACCTCTGCATCCAACAGCTTGATCAGCTCACCCACCGTCAGGGCAGATAATCCGCGCACTTCCGGAAGCACGCCGAAGACGCTGACGCCTTTATTCTCCAGGAAGGGGACAGCGATCTTCTTCACGAAATCGCTGGCATCTTCAGGCACGCGGTTGATCAGAATCCCGCAAAACGCGTCCCCCAGGCGCGATTGCGTGGAAAGCACATCATCGAGCATGCGTACTTCCTCGCGGTACTTGGCGATGACCAGGGCACGGCTTTCAAGCTTCTTCACCACGCCGAGAGTAGGTAAACCCACAACATACCCCTCGCGTAGACTACCCCCGCCTTCGATGATCAAGATATCCTGACCCTGGCTGGATTTCTGATAGGCTTCTGTGACCCTCATCATCAGGTCCTCACGATCAGGGTGGACTAACCATTCGAGGAGAAACTCGGGCGTGATCACCACCGGAGAAAGCTCCCAAGGTTCAAGGGGGAGATTGAGCACTTTTTTAACGAAAGCAGCATCTTCATCGGCGATATGGGACTCGATGCGCCAAGGCTGCAAGCTCAAAGGTTTCAGATAACCCACCCGATAACCATCCTGCTGCATCCGTAAACCCAATGCGAGGCTGGTGGCGGTTTTTCCTGAATATCTTTCAGCACTGGTAATGTAGAGCGATTTCATAGTTTTCTTCCTTTTCCGCTGCTTAAGCCTGATTTACGATAGCCGATTTCTAATAGTAGAGGATTTCCTTCGTTTTTTATTTTAGGACCAGGCGCATATCCAACGCCAGTGCACCTTCTCCAGCATGGTACACCATCAACGGGTTGATATCCATCTCGATGATCTCAGGGAAATCTTGAACTAGCTGTGAAATGCGCAGGAGGGCATCCACGATGGCCGCTTTATCCATGGGCGGCTGCCCGCGCACGCCATCCAGCAAGGCATGGGCCCTGACCTGCACCAGCATCTCTTCAGCTTCCTGGCGAGAGAGGGGTGCGACGCGAAAGGTGACGTCTTTGAGGGTTTCAACGTAGATGCCACCTAAACCAAAAGTGATGAGTGGGCCAAATTGTGGGTCACGGTTCATCCCTACAAGGATCTCTAGCCCGCCGGAGGGGGCCATCTCTTGCACCAGGCAGCCCCAGATGCGTGCCTCCGGGATATATCGCTGGGCACGGTAGACCATGAGCTCGTAGGCATCCCGCACATCCGTGGCATTCTGCAAGCCGACTTTAACACCACCGATGTCGGTCTTATGCAGGATATCCGGGGAAGCGATTTTCAATACCACAGGGAAGCCAATCTGTGCCGCGATCGCGGCAGCCTTCTCGGGGGTTTCAGCGATTTCAGAGCGAGGGATGCGCAGACCGTATGCTTCCAACACCTGGCGAGATTCTGCATCCCCAATTGTCAGCCGATTTTCTGAGCGAACCTGGTCGAACACTTTTTTCACAACCTCACGGTTTACCGGGTATTGCTCGTAAACGAGTTCTGGCCGTGTTTTTATTGACCGGTAGAGAGACATAGCGCGGAATGCATTGGCGGCGCGCTCAGGAAATGGGTAGTTCGGAACACCGAAACTGGTGAGGACGTCGATCCCCGACTTGATACGGGCTTCACCCATGAAACACCCAAGGACAGGGACGCTGAGCGTTTTAGCGATCGACCCGACAGACCGGGCAGTGGCATCGATCTCTGTCATCGCCTGTGGGGTCAGCAGGACAATTATCCCATCCACATTGGGATCCTTGGCGACCTGTTCCAAGGCGAAACGGTAGCGGTCTTCACGGGCGTCCCCCAAGACATCCACCGGGTTCGCAGCGCTGGCAGCATCTGGCAGGTATTGTTCCAGGGCATAGATCGTTTCAAGCTCGAAGCGCGCCAGTGAGAGCCCATTTTTCTCCAGGGCATCGGTCGCCAGGATGCCTGGTCCACCGGCGTTGGTGATAATGGCAATCCGATCACCTTTCAATAGTGGTTGGTAACCCAGGGCAAGGGCCATGTCGAACAATGATTCCATTGAGTCAGCCCGCAGGATGCCAGCTTGTTGGAAAGCAGCCTGGTAGGCCTGTTCCGAGCCTGCCAACGAGCCGGTGTGGGAGGAAACTGCCCGAGACCCGGATTGCGTCACTCCTGACTTAATGGCTACCACCGGCTTGTAACGGGTGACATCGCGCGCCACCCGGATAAATTCCTGCCCACTGGGCATGCCCTCGCTGTAGATCAAGATGACCTTGCTGTGGTCATCCTTGACCCAGGCCTTGAGCAAGTCGATCTCAGAAACGTCGGCCTTGTTGCCCAGGCTGACGAACTTGGATAAGCCCAGGTGACCTGCTAGAGCGATATCCAGGACTGCGGTGCCCAAGGCACCGGATTGCGACATGAAAGCCAACGGGCCCGAAGGCGGTGTACCCGCAGCAAAAGAAGCGTTTATCGGAGTGAAGGAATCGATCACGCCCAGGCAGTTTGGGCCGATCAAGCGAAGGTTATATTCATGGCAAATCTGAACCAGCTCAAGCTCGCGTTCCAGACCCTCCGGACCAGCTTCACGAAACCCGGCGCTGATCACGATGGCTGACTGGATACCTTTCTGTCCGCATGTACGCAAGGCATCCGGCACATGCAGGTATGGGATCACGATGACCGCGAGGTCGATTGGATCTGGCACATCCAGCACGGATGGATAAGTGGCAAACCCCAATATCTCGGGTGCCGTGGGGTTGATCGGGTAGACCTTCCCCGTGGCAGAAAACCCTCCATCCAGGAGGTTCTTCACAACGGCATACCCGAGCTTGTCTGGATTGGTTGACGCTCCGATAACAGCCACTGATTTGGGTGAGAAAAATGCGTCAATCCTGTTCATAGATCACTGGTCGGTTAGATTAATTATGATTGAAGTCGTGTTGTTCATCGTATTGAGGGACAGGTTGACAGTTGCCCTGCGGTTATCCTTTACATAGCATAATTGAGCTGCATTGGGATATTCGTGCGATTCATCTTCCAGGTATTGCCAGCCATAGCTTAGCATAGAACTCCTGTAGAAATCAAGGACATAAGAATATGCGCTTGGGCTGGTATAAAAGATATATTGGCTGGTGACAAAGAAATCCTGCATCTGTTGATGCTCCAGCAGCGGGACATCATCCGGGGGTTCTCCCGTGGGAATTTCCTGCTGAATGGCAGCCTGGGCAGTTGAAATTAAACCAGGATGATCCGTTGCCGCAGATTCGAGGGCATTCAAGATCGGTGCCGCTTTCGTCCCGACCGCCTTCACGGTTTCCAAGACACCGGGATGCTTGGTTTCGATAGCCTGGGCAGTTTTAATGATCGAGTCGCCAACACTGATAATCCCACCGACTTCGCTCTTGACCGCGTTTGCAGTCTGTTTCGCAGATGAAGCTCTTTGCTGGAGGTTGGATAGGGAACAGGCGATCGAGACCAGGAACACCAGCACAGCAATCATGAAAAACGGCATTTTTGACTTCATGCTGACCTGCATATCTCCCGGGAAATTCTCCTGGCCTATTTAAAGTTTACCCAACACGCCATCCGCCATGGCTTCCAAACCGGCGATATCGTCCAGGTCAAGCCACTGCAGCATGAGGCGCTGGACGCCTGCGTTTTGAAGGACCGAACACTGCTCAATAATCTCCTGAGAGGTACCAACCACCAAACCGCGTTGGAGAAGGTCTTGAACACTCTTCTGACCGTGGGTGCGTACGCTCACCTTTTTCTCAACCACTGCGGTGGATGTACCAAATACACAACCGGCGGTAAGTGAGCGCCGGACTTCCTTTACAGGGCGACCGTGTGCCAGTAGAAGCTGGTCGAGCAGCGTATTCAAGCGTTTAAATTCATCTACTGTGAGAAAAGGGGCGTTCCACTCGTCCGCAAATCTGGCGGTTAGGGGCATGGTACGCTTTTCGCCACCACCTCCAACAAGGATGGGTGGGCCTCCAGGCCGTTGAGGCCGGGGAAGCAGGATCGCCTCCTGGAGGTGATAATAATTCCCAGAATAATTCACTGGCTGATCACTTTTAAGCAACCGGGTGACCACTTCCAGGCCCTCTCCGAAACGGTCGAAACGGGCTTTCTTATCCAGCAAATCCCATCCAAAATTTGTATGCTCGCGCGCCTGCCAGCCTGCGCCAAGGCCCAGGGTGAGACGACCCCCAGATAGGTCGTCCACCGCAGCTGCCGTGCGTGCCAAGAAGGTGGGGTGCCGGAAAGATAGGGGAGAGACCATCGAGCCGAACTCGATCCGGTGGGTATGGGAGGCTAACCAGGTCAGGGAGGTCCAGCATTCCAGGCTGTCCAGGTCGGGCGGATTGGCATTGGTGAAGTGGTCCGAGCGGTACAGGCCGGTAAACCCACAGGCTTCGATGGTGGCAGCGAGGCGCTTCCAGCGGTCCCAATTAAGACCGTTCTGGCCCTCGATCATGATGGCGATTTCGATCATCTCATTAGCCCTCGGTATACCATTAGCTGGAGCCTGTCATCCGAGCTATTCCCGCGCTTCAGGTGTCACGGCCACAGGTTTATCAGGCATGATGAGCAGAATCCCCTGCAGGAAGAGACCGACCTGCAAGATGATCAACAGGAGGATGATAACGGTCAGGATAGAAGCCAGAGCTGTGATCCAGGCAGCCAGGCTGGCTTTGGCATTGGCAACCGTGACCTTGATTGAAGCAACCGAGGTGCGGTAATTCTGGATGGTTGATCTGGCTTCAGACAGGTTCTGGTTGATGGTAGTGATCTTTTGATCCAGCTCGTTTACCTGGTCGGTGAGCCCCTGCACGTTGGATTTCGTGGTGTCGAGCTGACCCTGGAATTCTTTAAGGGATTGCTGGACTGGATCCAAGCTGGAGGAGATATTACCGATGGTGGTGTTCAATGGGGTGCTGGGGTTATAGTTCAAACCCAAGAGGGGTATGCTTGACAGGCCTTTGAGCACATTATCGATGACCAATGCACTGGACTTTGCGGAATCCAATGCAGTTTGTGTGTTGGTGATGGTATTGACCAGGTCCGTCCCAACGAAGGATCCCGCCGAACCCATAAAGTCGGTCGTGCTCTGCATCGTCTGCGCAAGTGCTTTACTAGAATCACTGAGCAAGAGCGTGCTGGTATAGACGTTGGATATCACTTGTTCGCTGATATATAACCCCTCATCTGCCGTTTCAAGTAAGGTTGAGGTATGGTCTAAACCGACCTGGAGCTTATCGATGACGGGCTGCCGAAAATTCCATACTTCGACCACAAGGAAAATGCTCAGGAGAAAACCCACTGAGGTGATACAAATCAGGACCACTCCGATCACTTTTTTTGCGGTAGGACTCATTGGATTTCCTCCTCAAAATTGTGCTGTTATTGTCGAGTGATTCATTTTACCACTAAGATGAACATGGAAATTTTATGATGGTACTTGCAGGAATGGTTTACATACCATGAATTAGGAACTTTAAACCATCGCAAAATCATAAAACCCAAATGGCCGATCAGGTGGAATAAAAAAACATTCCTCACCTGCCGGCGAGGGATGTTCATGTGACCAGGTCAATGCTCGAATATGGTCAATTAATACGAAATTTTTAATAAACCAAATTAATATCTTGTATTGAATAACCCGCCTAGCCACGCATACAATATCTTCCAGTACTCATCCGTCGCTCCAAAGAGCCCGTGACCGACGTTGGGAAAGACAACGATCTTGAAATCTTTGTTTCCTGCCTGTTTCAAGTAAAGCTCGTATAGTTCAGCGCTCCTTTGGGCAGGCACAAGCTGGTCAGCACTTCCGAAGAATGCAATTACCGGAGCAGTCACCCTGGGTAAATAGTACTTCGGGTCAGCCAACAGACCATTCAAGTCGTTCCCCTTCGGGCGGCTTACTAGTTCCGGTGGAATGCTACGCAGTGAAGGAAGGAAAACAGACTTCAGGTATAACGCAGTTGTCCAGGGCTCATCCTGAATTTCTTCCAGGATGGATATCACTTTCTGGAGTGATTCAGCCGGTGTGATCGTTCCGGGTTCATAAACGAGCTTCATGAAATCCTGCCAAGGGCCATCACCGAGCTGAGCTACAGTGGTCACGTTAGTCTGCTGGTAGATCGGTTCTGAAAGCTGCCAGTCGATAAACAGGCGCATGAATAAAACTGCCTTAGTGACGTCACTTTCAGACAACCCTGCTGCCCTGCTTTGCGTTTCTACACCCCAAACTTGCTGCTCTGCGACCGACACCCCCGAACCTGACACAGACACAATAAACGCGACATCTCGGGGATAATCAGCTGCAGCCATTGCTATGATCCAGCCACCCTGGCTGACACCCCACAATCCGACACGGTCAGGGTGAATGTCCGTGCGAGTTTGAAGATAGTTAAGCGCTGCCATCGCTTCTTGAACGCGGTCATCCAGTGACTCATGGCGTGAATTGCCTGTAGACTGGCCTACACCGGGTGGATTGTAGCACAGGGCAGCGAAACCAGCGCCGGCCATATTGTGAGCTTGATCCATCATATACGAATCTTCAATACCTGGGCGTAAACCGGTATATTCGTTCGCCGAGCCTGAGATGAGCACAATCGCTGGATGCGGACTGGGCGTATCCGGTAAAACGAGGATGCCGGTTAATTGGTTGGAACCACTTTTGAAGGAAACTGGTTCTTCAGACCAAGCAACAGGGTTGGTGGGGTCTGGTTTTCTGGTACTGCAAGCCGCGAGAGATAAAAATAACACTGAAATTAATGCAAATCGCGGTAAGAATTTCATGAGAGCCTCCGTTTCTTGAATATCTTCCTAATCTTAGCGATCCTGTGGGTTATTGTCATCACCCAAATAGGGTATTTGATGGGGTATTACTGGAATTTCACGGCGGATATCCTTTTTATCAAAATATCAATATGGTGTCTCAATCAGGTGATTATGGATTCAGCTTTTGGGTGAAATCATATGTACGAATTGAAATTCTAGATTTCATACTATGTAAGTTCAATGTTGTTCTTTCAGGTTGAGAATATTGAATTATTGACTCAAACAACCTATTTTTCACCCAAAGTGAGGTGCTTTTATATCCTGTTTCATTTTACTTGTGTAGCGAAGTGGAATCCGGTGGAAGATATTCCTTGTTATAATTTCTGCATGCATATCCTGGTAACGAACGATGACGGGGTCATGGCCCCTGGTTTGCTGGCTCTGGTAAATGAAATGCGCTCACTTGCAACGGTGAGTGTGCTCGCGCCTGACCACAACTGGTCGGCTTCGGGGCATGTAAAAACCATGCACAGACCATTACGTGTGAAGGAAACGCAGCTAGCCGATGGGTCACCTGCCTGGGCATCGGATGGTGCGCCTTCTGACTGTGTGGCATTGGGATTATTAGGTTTTGTGCCTGAGAAGATCGACCTGGTTGTGTCGGGTATCAACCCGAATGCCAATATCGGGCATGACGTAACATACTCGGGGACCGTAACTGCAGCCATGGAAGCCGCAATCGGTGGTGTTCCAGGCATCGCATTCTCACTCCACACCCCTGAAGAAGCCCAAAATGCACCTGACTATGGCCCAGCGGCAAGGGTAGCCCGGCGCATCGTGTCCTCGCTTATTGCGGGCAGACTCTCATCAAATCTGCTTCTTAACGTAAATATCCCATACCTGCCTGATGACCGGATCAAGGGTATCCTGGTGACGAGGCAAGGCCTGCGCGTATACCGCGACCGGCTTGATAAGCGTTTAGACCCGCGTGGAAAGCCATACTATTGGATCGGGGGTGATTCACCCACGGCTATCCCCGATGAAGGTACAGATTACGGTGCCCTGGACCAGGGTTATGTGTCGGTCACTCCACTTCACTTAGACCTGACAGACTATGAGTTCATGGCTAATCTAAGGAATATTCGCTGGTAGCAAAACCTGCCCCTATTTCCCTTGACATATCGGAGAATCAGCGTAAAATCGGGCGGAATGAGATATCCAAAACAACACTACTTGTTTGATAAATTTCGCCCAGGAGTGCAAGCTCCATTGGGCGATTTTTTTATTACAATCGAGAGCCCTAGCGGCTCTATTTTTTTGCCTTTTGGGGGTGAAGCATGCTGAAGCTGCCGGGTTTGATCGACCCACATGTGCACTTTCGCGAACCAGGTGGAACGCATAAGGAAGATTGGGATAGTGGAACTGCGGCAGCCCTGGCAGGGGGCTTCACGGCTGTGCTGGCCATGCCGAACACCCGCCCACCCGTGACTAACCGGGAGACGCTCAGGCTGGCATTGGATTCCGCTAAAGCCAAGGCGCGCTGTGATTATGCCCAGTTCCTGGGTGCTGGGCCGGATAACCTGGATGAATTAACTGAGCTGGGGTACCGGACAGCTGGCTTAAAGATGTACCTGGACCAGACGTTTGGACCGTTACGCCTGGATGATATGACCGTGTGGATGGAGCATTTCAAACGTTGGCCGCATAACCTGCCCATCGTAGCTCATGCCGAAGCCCGCAGCATGGCGGTGGTCATCCTGATGGCAGCTATTTATGACCGCCCTATCCATCTTGCGCACGTATCATTACGTGAAGAGATCCTCCTGATCCGCCAGGCGAAGGAACGGGGAATCAAGGTCACCTGCGAGGTTGCTCCGCACCATCTATTCTTGACCAACCAGGATATCCCATCCATCGGCGAAGGGAGAAGTGATGTGAGGCCGCGATTGGCTTCACCAACCGACCAGCAGGCTTTGTGGGAAAACATGAGCGTGATCGATTGCTTCGCCACCGACCATGCCCCACATACCCTGGAAGAGAAATCTGGCCCAAATCCACCACCGGGGTTCCCCGGTTTAGAGACAGCCTTGCCGTTGTTGTTGACTGCTGTGCATGAAGGACAGCTTACCCTGGACGAGCTTGTCCAGCGGATGGTGATCCGCCCCAGGCAGATATTCAACCTACCCGAACAAGCTGATAGCTGGGTGGAAGTTGATCCGGAGGAGATCTGGGAGATTAAAGGCAGCCAAACCTTCACCCGCTGCGGTTGGACGCCTTTTGAAGGACGCAAAGTCCATGGGCGGGTCAGGCGAGTAGTGCTACACAACAAAGAAGCCTTTCGAGACGGTCAGGTACTGGCCAAACCGGGCTCAGGATTGGATCTCAGAGAAATTCATTTATCAAAAACAACAGGAAAATAGGAGAAAACACGATGACCATCAGCACGCATTCGGTACACCCAAAAAATCCACATCTGCCCTTTGGTGACCAGCGGACAGCGCCTTGGTACGGCAAGGATATCCTGTCCGTAAAGCAGTTCTCGCGGTCGGATCTGGAATATATCTTCGAGGTCGCCCACGAGATGCACATGATGGTCGACCATGTGGGTACATTCGATCTCTTGAAGGGAAAGATCCTGGCAAGTCTATTCTATGAACCCTCCACACGTACTTCATCATCCTTTACCTCAGCCATGGAGCGCCTGGGCGGCAGTGTCATCCCGATCAATGAAGTGCGGTATTCCTCGGTTGCGAAAGGAGAGTCGCTGCCAGATACCGTCAGGACATTGGAATGCTACGCAGATGTGATCGTGTTACGCCACCCAGAGACTGGCTCAGCAGCCCTGGCAGCCCAGTATGCCAGCAAGCCCATCATCAACGCTGGCGATGGCATCGGTGAGCACCCAACCCAGGCACTGCTGGATAGCTTCACCATCCGTGAAGAAATGGGTGTCATCGATGGGCTTACGGTTACCATGCTAGGTGACCTGAAATATGGGCGAACCGTGCACTCGCTCGCCCGCTTGCTCTCCCTTTACAATGTTAAGCTGAACTACGTTGCGCCAGAGATCTTGCGTATGCCAGCCGAGATTGTGGAAGAACTTCCGAGAACCATGACTCAAAAGGAATTCAGCAACCTGGATGAGGTGTTAAAAGAGACAGATGTCTTGTATGTCACCCGTGTCCAGAAAGAACGCTTTGCCAGTGAAGAGGAGTATGAAAGCGTGCGTGGCTCTTACGTGATCACGCCTGAGCTTATGAAGCTGGCTAAGCAGAATATGATCGTTATGCACCCGCTGCCCCGTGTGGGTGAAATCAGCATGGAGTTCGACAGTGATTCACGGGCGGCATACTTCCGCCAGATGGAGTATGGGCTGTATGTGAGGATGGCGCTGTTAGCCATGGTGCTGGGAAAGGCTTAGGCATGTCATTTTTCGCCAGGCTTGAAAAAAGGGCACGTGAGCTTGATTCACTCTTGTGTGTTGGCCTGGATCCACACCCGGCAGACTTGAGCGCACCCACCATCGAGGCTCTCAGGTCGTTTTGCCTGCGGCTGATCGAGTCAACCACAGCAGTGGCCGTAGCATATAAGCCAAACAGCGCATTTTTTGAGGCTTTTGGTCCGCAGGGGATGAACGTTTTACAAGAGGTCATCGCCGGCATCCCACCCGAAATCCCGGTCATCCTGGATGCCAAGCGCGGTGATATCGCTTCGACGGCACAGGCGTATGTGCGTGCGGTATTTCAACAATATGGAGCTCAAGCAGTGACGATCAACCCTTACCTGGGTTACGATGCAGTCGAGCCTTTCTTACTCGATCCAGAGAAAGGTGTGTTCTTATTATGCAAGACCTCCAACCCTGGTGCAGGAGATTTGCAGGATTCACTGGTCGTAAAATATCCACAATATCCAGGAAAAGATGAAAGTACCTTCCTATACGAAAAAGTTGCGTGGCTGGCGCAATCCTGGAATCAACGTGACAACCTGGGATTAGTCGTCGGTGCGACCCAACCGGAGGCGCTCGAACGGGTAAGGCGGCTGGCACCGGAACTGTGGATCCTGGCACCTGGCGTGGGAGTGCAGGGTGGTAACCTGGAGGCGAGCCTGCGAGCAGGGCTGAGGCAGGATGGATTAGGATTGCTGCTCCCTATCTCGCGTGGCATATCGCAGTCCGAAGATCCGTTCCGTGCAGCGGAGGAAATCCGCGGAAAGATCAATGATATTCGGAGGGATATCCTTCAAGGACGGATGAGTAAGAATAATGAGAAACCAGACTATTCCACGGAATTCATCCGGATTGCAGATGGACTGCTGGAAGCGGGTTGTGTAAAGTTCGGCCAGTTCACCTTGAAATCTGGACTGGTCTCACCCATCTATATCGACCTACGCCAGCTAATTTCCTACCCACAGCTGCTGGAATACGTTGCAACAGCCTATATTAAAATTCTAAAGAGCCTGTCATTTGACCGCCTGGCAGGGTTACCCTATGCTGCCCTGCCGATTGCCACAGCCATCAGCTTGCAAGCTGGATGGCCAATGATCTACCCGCGCAAAGAAGCCAAGGCCTATGGCACAAAAGCGGAGATCGAGGGAGTGTATAATGATGGTGAGAAGGTAGTGGTGATCGATGACCTGGCGACGACGGGTGGCTCGAAATTCGAGTCGATCGAAAAACTGACTTCGGCTGGCTTATGCGTAACTGACGTCATGGTGCTGGTGGACCGCCAATCCGGTGCGGCCCAAGCGCTGGACCAGGCGGGTTACCGGCTGCACTCGGTGGCGACCTTGAGTGCCCTGTTGGATTATTACGAAGCTACCGGCAAAGTTGAGGTGGGTAAGATCGCAGCCACACGTGATTTCTTGAAATCCAACCCGTGAAAATTTACCCTTTATTCCGGGCATTGTTTTTCCGCCTGGCTCCCGAAACAGCCCACAAGCTGACATTGAACGCGATCCGCCTGGCAGGGGGATTCCAGCCTACGAATGCAGCCTTGCGGCAGATCTTCCGAGTGCCTGAAAGACCCGTAGAGGCGTTTGGCTTGAGGTTTGCCAATCCGATCGGCCTTGCAGCCGGGTACGATAAGGATGGGCTGGGCTGGCGTGGGTTGGCATGCCTGGGTTTCAGCCACATCGAGGTCGGCACGGTCACCCCAAAATCGCAATCTGGCAACCCAAAACCGAGATTGTTCCGCCTGCCTGAAGACAAAGGGTTGATCAACCGGATGGGTTTCCCAGGCCAAGGGGCTGAGTTCGTCAAATCCCAGGTGATGAAGCCGAAGCCTAAAAACCTGATCCTGGGTGTGAATATCGGGAAAAATAAGGCTACAGCCCTGGAGAGTGCCGTCCAGGATTACCTATTCTTGCTAAACACATTCTATGGCCTGGTTGATTATATGACCATCAATGTCAGCAGCCCCAACACCGTGGGGCTGCGCCAGCTACAGGAACGCCAGGCACTCGATGAGCTGCTCAAGCAGATCTTCCTCGAGCGGAGCAGGCTTTATCAAACGACTCAAAGAAAGCTCCCCATCCTGGTAAAACTCGCCCCTGATCTAAGTGACGAACAGCTGGAAGAAGCCCTGGAAGTGATCCTGGGGAACAAGATGGATGGGGTGATCGCCACCAATACCACGCTTTCACGCCAGGGAGTGATGTCTCCCCTAGCAGAGGAGCAGGGCGGTTTGAGTGGAAAGCCGCTATTTGAGCGAAGCCTGGGGATGGTTGCAAAGATTAGAAAGCTAACATCCGGTAAATTACCGGTGATCGGGGTGGGGGGCATTTCAAACGCAACCGACGTCCAGAAGATGCTGGACGCCGGGGCTGTGTTGGTTCAAATCTATACGAGCCTGATCTACGAAGGCCCGAGGCTGGTGAAAGGTATCTTACATAGCCTGTGACACGATGAGCTTACAAGCACAATCCAGCCTGGTTTGAGCCCTAATTGTTTATGGAATTAAGAAGTTAAATCGCCAAGCGCCTGGGCTTACCTCGGTGGCTTGCGTAGAAACACCCACAACCTGGAACCAGGTTGTGCCGGGCTTGAAGGAGAAGGTCGTACCGTCAGGGTAGGTGAGATATAAGACCGAATTGATGTTCGGACGGTTCCACACGACCTGGTACATTTGCCCATCTCGGAAGGCATATCCAGTTCCAGTCCCACTTAACAATATATCGATGATCTCATTGGGTGGCTGCTGATAAAATTCGTGGCGGACCAGGAGCACAGCGACATTGGATGCGCTAATCTGCTGGTTGTTCAGCTGATCCGTCAAAGGTACATATTCCTCACCCTGGCCTGTGTCGAAGGTGTTGTCTTGGAAGCGCAAGTATTTTCCTGTAGCAGGATCATAATCCCAGCGCGCATAATTGTCTCCCGAGTAACGTACATACACCTGTTTTCCGTCCACGCCATTCGGCTGGATCGCGCCATTGAAGGTCATCCCGTCCAGGTTCTGGCGGGAGTTGTTAACCCCATTTGCGGTGGTGTAGGCGGTCATCATGGCTGTATCACCCAGCAGCAGATCGTACGTGGAAGGCTCATAGCGGCACAATGGATCTTTTGCGGTGGGTGGGCAGGGAGATTGGCCTCCCTCCAGGATCAGGCGATTCGAAAAATCGGAATTGAAGAAACGCTGGTTGATCAAGGCGTCTGCGCTCCCGTATGCGAATACACTTTGGTACATGTGTACCAACTCATAATCGAGCAACCTACCTGAGCGGATGGGTCCGACCAAGCTGGCATTATTTCCGTAAAATATGGCATGGAAACGTGAATACCCACCGTTATGGTAGTAGTCATACACAATATCTGCTAGCGAGAGGCCCCAGGGTGGACGGTTCGAGGAGCGCGGGATAATATTGACCTTAACTGCTACTGGGCGCCGGTCGAGCAGGGTGGGATCGCTTACCACCAGGCCAGTTAATGGGTCAACATTGGCTGGAAAATTGGTCGGCCCATAAACCACCGGTGTGGGGGTGAGAGTGGGTGTAGGCGTTTCAGTGGCCGTTGGGGTTAAGGTCGGCGTGCTGGTGTCGGTAGGCACCGGGCTAGGAGTGACGGTGTCTAGGACTGGTTCGGGGGTAAATGTGGCTGTTGGCTGACTCCCTAGCTGGCTACAGCCGGTTAAGATAACGATTATCGATATCGCGATGATGAGAAGTTTGATCATAAAGCCTCCGAGGATAAATCAATCGGCAATCATACCGCGTTCACTGACATTTGCCAATTCTTTAATGAGTTGTTTCCCATGCTGGATGATTTTATAATAATCATACTATGTTACAACCTGACAGGTTTCCATCCGTATACTGATAAAATATGATATCTGTAGAACACGCGGTACATGAGGAGATCACCTGATGGATATATTCTCTGCTTTTGGGCTTTCAGCAAGTGCGGGATTGAACGCGTATATCCCTCTCCTGGTGGTTGCGCTGTTAGCGAAGTTCACCAACCTGATCACTTTAACCTCACCCTGGGATACGCTTGAAAACTGGTGGGTGATCGGGATTTTGGTGATCTTGTGTTCGATCGAATTCTTTGCCGATAAAGTGCCTGCGGTCAACCACGTAAATGATATTATCCAGACCTTCGTACGCCCGGCAGCAGGTGCGATCTTGTTTGCGTCAAGTGCGCAGATCATTACGAATATTCACCCAGTGCTAGCCATGGTGATGGGCGTATTGGTGGCAGGGACAGTCCACGCGGTAAAATCACTGGCAGTCAGGCCAGCAGTGACTGCCACGACGGGCGGGGTTGCCAATGCACCGGTGAGCATTGCTGAAGATATCACATCTACGGTCTTATCCATTATTGCGATCATTGTTCCAGTCTTGATAGCGGTACTGCTGGTTATCGTTGGCGCACTGGTTGTGTGGCTGATCTGGCGGAGAATCAACCGCGAACGCCACGTGTCGCAATCGCCACAAGTTCAATAATCTACCTGAAGAATCAAAGCGAATCTGCATCCTACCTCATCCCTGTATCGTACAGGATCGTCACCTCTGTGTATTGGCCAGGGTTAACTGTGACAGGTTGGTCAGATGCGATCGGAAGTGGGCGATCTGAAATTGGGTGGAGGGTGTAGTTACCTGGTGGCAGGGAGAGTTTAAAGTACCCTGCACTGTCTGATGCTATGGAGCTTATTTCCTTATTTTCGGAATCCAAAACAACGATTGTTGCCTGGTAAGGCTGATCCTGGCAGCGTGTATCCCCAATTGGAACTGGTCCTGGGCACACTGGCCCGATCATGACCTTCCCTTCAATACCACTATCCGGAAGCGATGTTGGTTGGAGCGTGCCAGGCTGCCCGCAGGCAGTCAGCAATGTGACCAATATTATGAGAGGTAAACGTATCCGCATATTCAGAACTATAAGTTCAGCTTGTGCAACTTCAATATAGACGGAACAGGGTAGTGATGAGTTCCATATTTAACCGAAAAGCGTATAGATTCAAAAACGGATTATCGTTTTGAGAAGAGTTTTAAACTGTTTTCAGGTGTGATGCTAAGGCTCAAACGCGTCCCGGTAGGTGGCAGCACCTCAGAAAAGGGGAATTCGAAGGTCAGCGAGACCTGATCGACCTGCAAGGTGATACGCTGCCGGCTACCGCGGAAGGATGCAGCAGTAAGTATGCCGTTGAAGACAAAAGGGCCATGATCATCCACCCGGGCGGTATCCGGGCGGATCAAGAGGGTCAGGTCGCCATCCAAGCTAGTTGGGTAAGGGATATTTCCAGCCTGGCTGACGAGCTCGGTCCGTCCATCATGCCGGGCTACCGTGGCAGGGATCAGGTTGGTCATCTCAAGGAAACGGGCAACAAAGAGCGAGGCTGGATCCGTGTATATTTCTTCAGGAGTACCGACCTGCTCGATGTGCCCAGAGCTCATCAGAATAACACGGTCAGCGATGATAAAGGCTTCTTCCTGGTCATGGGTAACGTAGATGGCAGTCTGATCCATGCGGCGTAAGATGGCCTGGATTTCGATGACGAGGTGCTCGCGCAGATTGCGGTCAAGTGAGCCAAGAGGCTCATCCAGCATGAGCAGGCGGGGCTGAGGCGCAAGCGCACGTGCCAGGGCAACCCGTTGCTGCTCACCACCTGATAGGGTATTGACATCACGCCTGGAAAAGCCTGGTAAACCCACCAGATCGAGCATCTCATCTACGCGCTGGGAGATAGCAGCTTCGCTGGCATGCGATATTTTCAACCCGAAGGCGATATTCGCATAGACATTCATATGAGGGAATAAGGCATAATCCTGGAACATCAAGCCAAAACCGCGTTGGTGCGGTTGGATATTCGCCAGTGAACGCCCATCCCACAGCACCTGCCCTTCGTCAGGAGTTTCGAGCCCGGCGATCACGGACAGCAAAGTTGATTTCCCACAGCCACTTGGGCCAAGCAAGGCAACAATCTCACAGGCATCTACCCCAAACGATATCTCGGACAAGGCCTGGGTAGCACCATACGACTTGGAGATTTCCTGTAATTCCAGTATAGGCATAGCTTTATACCCTATGCTTCGCAATTAGATTAGAACTCACCAATATCACCAATACGCAGGCGGTCGATGACCAGCATACCAGCACCAGCAACGATCATCAGGATGGTGCTTAAAGCCAGAGCCTGGCCATAATTCAACTCACCGGGGTGTGAAAATAAGCGGTATATAGCGATGGGGACGGTGGGGTATTCAGGACGTGCGATCAGGGCAGTGGCGCCAAACTCACCAAGCGAGATGGTAAACGCAAAAGCAGCCGCAACGATGAGCGAGCGGGCGATCAGCGGAAGATCTATGTTGCGGAGTACCTGGCCAGGCGAAGCGCCCAGCATCGTAGCAGCCTGGCGGATCCGTGGCCGGATACTTCGTAAAGCAGGGGTGAGATTGCGAACCACAAAAGGAAATGCAACCAAAGTATGCGCCAGGGGCACCAGCAGAACAGACGAACGAAGGTCAAGGGGTGGTTTATCCAGCGCAACGATAAACCCCAATCCCAGGGTGACTGCACTGGTTCCCAAAGGCAGCATTAACATTGCATCGAAGCCACGGCTGACGGGTGAAGTATCACTGCGGGCCAGGGCCAACGCGGCTGGGAAACCCAGCAGCACGGCCAGTACGGTGGTAGCAGTAGCATACACCATGGAAACTGCGATGGCTGTGGTGGGTGGGACATAGAAGATAGATTGGCTTGGATTGGTGAATAATGCCCGGTAAAAATCAAGCGTAAAGCCCGGGGATACGACGGTTTGTTCTCCCCGGTTTGGCTCCAGGCGGGTGACCGAACGGAACGCCAGGGCGGCAAGTGGAAGGATCAGAAGGGTGAGCAGGACAATAACGACTGCTCCTGCCAGAAGCTTACTCCGGATCGACGTAAGCTTGCGCTGTGTGATCTGGCGAGGTTTTAACGAGATGGGTAGAGAAAGCCTGCGAATCAGCCTGGAGTAAAGAATGGTCAGGCCGAGAGTGCAGACAAGCTGGATGATACACAAAACCGCAGCCAGGGGCAGGTTGAACAAGCTGATGGTCTGGTAATAGATCTCGACTTCCAGCGTGGCGAAGCGCGGCCCGCCCAGGATGAGGATCACGCCAAAGGATGTGAAATCGAAGATGAATACCAGCAGGGCGGCAGCTGCAATCGCTGGGATTAATAATGGTAAAGTCACCTTGCGGATAGCCTGCCAGCGGCTGGCACCGAGCATCCGGGCTGCCTGCCCCAGGCGAGGATCCAGATGTGACCAGAAATCTCCTACCATCCTGAGCACGATGGTCGTGTTATAAAAAACATGAGCGACGAGAATGGCTATAAGGGTGTTGGTGAAGTGGATGGGAGGGGCGCTCAAGTGGAATACACGGGTCAAACCAATGTTTACCCAGCCGTTCGGGCCAAGCAAAGTATTGAATGCTGCAGCCACAACCAGGGTGGGCATCAGAAACGGTATACCGGTGAGGGCCTGGAGCAAACCTTTACCAGCGAATTGATAGTGCGCCAGCAGGTATGCGCCAGGCAGACCCAGCGCGAGTGTCAACAGGGTTGAAAGGGTCGCTTGCCAAAACGTGAATGATACAACACGCCAGGTAACCGGTGAACTAAGGGCTTCGAGGAAAGGCGCGAAGATGCCTGCCTGCGACTGCTCCAAGCTAAGTTTTAAGATGCTCCCCATGGGGTAGAAGTAAAACAACAACAGGAAGCACAGGGGTGCAGCCCAGAGCAGAAACACCGTGAGCGAGCGGTGACGTTGGAAAATCATTTCAATACGGTCTGAGTCCAGGCATTAATCCACGCTTCACGGTTGGCAGCGATATCCGATGGGCTTACATATGCCGGTTGTTGAGGTGTCACAAGGAATTTCTGGAAGGTTTCGTTCAACGTGGCATTCTGGTTGACCGCGAATACGTACATCTGTTCAGGCATGTCTTCCTGGAAAATCTTCGACAGCATGAAGTCAACCCATTTTTCGGCAAGGTCAAGGTTATTGGTCCCGCGCAGGATACCAACGAACTCGATCTGTCGAAAGCATGAGCCATCACTGGTGATCACCGCTGTCTCAGGCTCCGATACAGGCGTCTTGGATCCGATAACCTCAAACGCCGGGCTGGAATTATACGAGACGACCACCGGGCGGTCACCTCCCCAGCGGCTGAAATTGGTGTAATAGGCGGTTTCCCAATCATTCACCACCAAGACATTACTCGCCAACAGGCCCCGCCAATAATCCAGATATTTATCGGCTCCAAAATGCCCGATGGTAGCCAGCAAAAAAGCTAACCCAGGTGAAGAGGTGGCTGGGTTCTCTACTACCAGCAAGTTTTTATACTCGGGCTTGAGCAGCTCCTCGAGGGTTTGAGGCGGCTGCAGATTGTGGTTGGTGAAATACACCTTATCATAGTTGAGGCACACATCACCCCAATCTACTGGCAGCGCATTATCCGTTGGATCAAGCTTATATTGATCGGGTATCTGCGACAAGATTGGAGAGGTGTATGGCTGGAAGATATTCTCGGAAAGAGCACGGCTAAGGAAGGTATTGTCAACCCCATAAAAAACGTCGGCAAACGGATTATCCTTGGCCAGGATGGCTTTGTTAAGTGCCGTTCCCGCATCGCCCGAAGCAATGAACTGTAGTTTCACATTATTAGCTTTTTCAAATTCGGAGATCACCGCTTGAGAGGCCGTGAAAGAGTCATGGGTCATTACGACCAAGGTGCGGGGTGCACTGGTCGTGGTGGCAACCGGGTTGCAAGCTGATAAGATCAGCGAAATGGCAAACAAGATAGTTAAAAGTTTGATTTTCATTTTTACCCCTTTCTCATGGTACGAATTATTTCTCCTCCCTGTTTAATACACAACACAACAATGTCCCCTGCCTTAGCGACACCCAGGCAGGATCGCCGATGATGATATTGCTTACCCCGCGAGGCGATCCAAAATAAAGTGTCTCGTCCTCCAGGGGATATTCCATCCCACTGGTTGTTATGCCCTGGGCATCGCCGCCGAGGGGGATCAGCGATAAAGTGTGACCCCGGTGGCCAGGGAAGTCCATTTGACACGCGCCATGCAAGATGGTCAAGGTATCGTGTCCATCAAGCAGGCAGATCGATATTCCAGAGAACTGAGGGTGGGCCGCCAACAATACATTGGCAATGGTCATATCCCAACGCGCACCCATGCCTCCAATAATATATGCCTGGGTGGAGGCCCGTTTAACCGCAAGTCTCAAAGCCAGCTCGAGGTCGGTTTCATCCTTTTGCGCAGGGAATTTAATGATCTCGGTTCCCATCGAGTGATAGAACGCGACATCGCTTTCTTCTAGCGAATCGAGATCGCCGATGATCACCTGGGGTACGATCCCGATGGATCGGCAGTGGTGGGTTCCACCGTCGGCTGCAATGACCAGGTCAGATGGCTGGATACCGTTGAGGATGGATGGTGGGTTATCCAGGTTCCCGTTTGCAAATATGAAGGTGCGTGTCATCAAATAAAAACTCCTTTCACCGCTACCGGTGGAAGGAGTAGAGTTTTTCGCTATTCCTCCGCCGGCATTATCCGGATCAGGTTCGCGGGTCGAGATCTTGCGGATCTCCTCTCAGCCCAGGAAAACTGGGCTCCCCGTGCATGGATATTTCGATGTGGAATCAGTATATCCCTATTTACAAAAATGTCAAGTTTGAGCCTTCAGCCGCATAATTATTTGACGCACACCTGTGTTAAATGTATAATCTTTGCACCTCTTCATATAAGAGGGTGGCAGGAGGCTCCACAATGGCATTAAAGGGCAATCTACGCGATTTTTCAGTCACCCAATTGCTCAACCTGGTTAATGTGGCGCGAAAAACCGGAACATTAATCGTTGAGCGTTCTCAGGAACAGGTATATGTATCCTTTCGGGAGGGGAAATTGTCCTTTGCCCGCAACGGGGCAGATGCTGCCAGCCTTACAATGGTTCTCTACCGCGCGAATAAGCTGAATGCCGCCCAGGTCCGGGCTATCAATGAGCGAGTGGGGGGAATGACCGATAAGGAATTAGGACTGCTGCTGATCAATTCCAATATCATCACCCAACAAGAGATCCTCGCTAGCTTACAAGCATACTACCTTGGGATGGTTAACCGCCTGTTCACCTGGAGCGAAGGCCTGTTCAAGTTTGACAGTGAGCTATTACCACCCAGTGACAAAATCACCGTGCGGATCAATTTGGAGAACCTCATCATCGACGGCACGCGGCGGATGCGAGAATGGGAACAGCTACAGGGTGAGATCCCTAGCCTGGAGATGGCCCTTAAATTCAGCGAGCGGCCCGGTGTAAATCTAAAGAATCTCAACTTGAGCGCTGACGAGTGGAAGGTGATCTCGTTTATCAACCCTAAGAACACGATCCACCAGATCGCCAGGGCGACGAACAAAAATGACCTGGAGATCCGCAAGATTGTTTACAGTTTCATCCAGGCTGGCTTAGTGGAAATGGTCAGGCCAGAAGGCAGGCCTGTTCAACCAGCGGTTCAAACCGTCGAGGCAACACCCGCGGTCCAACCGCGTATCATTCCAGCGCAGACCAATAAACCCGAGTTTAAATCCTTGATCAACCGCATTATCAACCGGATCCGTTCGATCTAGCCGAAAGATAGCATCGCGTAAGAGGGATGTCCAAATGCAAACTGTAAAAATGGTAGTCACTGGTCCATTCAATGCGGGGAAAACCGAGTTCATTCGGTCTGTGAGTGAGATCGAAGTGGTATCGACCGAACGGAAAATATCGCTGGAGTCTGAACGGGTCAAGGATCAAACGACCGTTGCCATGGATTTTGGTCGCATATCGATCGATGAGAACCTAGTGTTATATTTATTCGGCACACCAGGCCAGCGTAGGTTTGACTTCATGTGGGAAATCCTCTCCGAAGGGATGTTGGGGTTCATCGTCATGGTGGACAGCTCAAGGCCGGAGACGTTCCGGGAAGCACGCAATATCCTGGAGACCTTTCGAGCGTATGCACCGACACCCTACGTAGTGGCAGCGAATAAACAGGACGATAAGGAAGCCTGGGACATCGCCGACATCCGGATTGCATTACGCTTGAGCCCGCAGGTAAAGCTATTGCCGTGTGTCGCAAAGGATAAAGAAGAAGTCAAGAAAGTACTGCTTGAGCTGCTGTACAGTATCCTCGAAGATATGGAAATCGCTTCTCCTGATTAACAACCTCCAGAACGGTGCAGAAAATTGACGAAGATCCTGATTGCTGATAGCGACCGGGAAGTCCGCGAGCTACTCATCTTTTCCTTACGTTTCGCGGGTTATTTTGCTTTCGGCGCGGCTGACGGGGCAGAATGCCTGGCGATGGTCAAACAACATCAGCCTGCATTGATCCTACTTGACCAATTACTTCTTGAAAATGATGGTTTTGATATATGCTCGGCTCTCCATGAATCTGAACTGACTGAAAAAATCCCCGTCGTGTGCATGATGACTAAAAGTCGGACGGAAAATTCATCAGTGAGCCACCCGGGATGTGTAGCTGGATCCATTGATAAATCAGGCACGCCTGACCAGATCACCAAAGCTGTATTACATTACGTGCGTGTGGCGAAAAAGCCAAATCCTTGACACTGCTTGTCCTTACGCTTATAATCACGTCGCTTTCCTCGATAGCTCAATTCGGCAGAGCGGGCGGCTGTTAACCGCTAGGTTCTAGGTTCGAGTCCTAGTCGAGGAGCTATTTTTTAATACCACCAAATGAAAGAGAGCGGGGAGTACCCATTGTGGTACTGGCTTGTTAACCGCTAGGTTCTAGGTTCGAGTCCTATACCCCGCAGCTCACGGGGTACTTCGCAAAGAGCGCTCGCTCGAGGAGCTTTTTTTTTAATACCACCAAACGAATGAGAACGGGCGGTACCCTTGGAGGTACTGGCTTGTTAACCGCTAGGTTCTAGGTTCCCCATTCGGGGACAGGTCGTGTCCTATACCCCGCAGCTCACGGGGTACTTCTCTAAGAGCGCTCGCTCGAGGAGCTCTTTTTTAATACGACCAAATGAAAGAGAGCAAGCGTACCCATAGGGGTACTGGTCTGTTAACCGCTAGATTCTAGGTTCCCCATTCGGGAACAGGTCGAGTCCTATACCCCGCAGAGCACGGGGTACTTCTCTAAGAGCGTTCGCTCGAGGAGCTCTTTTTTAATACCACAAAACGAGTGAGAGCGGGCGGTACCCTTGGGAGTACTGGCCGGTTAACCGCTAGGTTCTAGGTTCCCCATTCGGGGACAGGTCGAGTCCTATACCCTTAATGGCACACTATTTCGCAAAGAGCGCTCAAGTATTACGAAAAGAGCTCACCAACAAGACGAACCCTATACTCGGTAGAGCATTGTGGATTTCTCAAAGAATCCTCAGAGGAAGACTTTTTATCATCCCAATGAAGGAATATATGTGTTTTTTGGTACGCAAGGATCCGACGGAGTAAACCAACCTGCAAAGCACATTGAATATTTTCTAGGAACTCAACTTTTGTGACTGCAAATGGAACATTCAGGCGCGAAAATGTAGCAAATCGCGCTCCAGTGAAGATGCTGTAAAGTGCACCCTGTTGTTGGGGGATTTTATATTTTAGTAGTCACCTCATGGGTGATTGACTTGTTTATTAAACGATCCCAAGTTTATCTTTGGATAAGCACCTCTTGAAGACTATTGACCCGGTATGGTTTCGGTAATCTATGCGCCTTTGAATGACATTATTTGGTATGATTGTGGAAATCATTCGCCAACAATGATAAATGAATATTGCTGGTGAAGAAAAGGACTTTGAAGCTTAATCCACATATATTTTGTGGTTGAAATACTTCTGTTGTTCTACGTGATAGTTGACACAAATATGAAATATAACCCAATAATATCGGAATCATAATCAATCGATATCAATTCATTGATAATATTTTATCCGTTTGTCGAGTGTTGATTAATTGTGATCCTGGTCATTAAATTGCTCAAAACTAAGGGATCATCCAGAAGATGCTCCGTTCATGAAATTTGTGAATTCTATAAAAAGAAATAAAACACTGCTTACCTTATTGTTGCTAATCTTGAGCAATGTGGTAATTGGAATTTTCACATTTCGGAGCTACGGTTATAGCTGGGATGAGCCTCTCTTCTACAAGTATGCAGATGCGATTGGGTACGCTTATTCAATTCAAGCACGGCTAAGCGGCACCTTTAACCTTGAGAATGCATATGGTCCTAGCGGAACAGATCATGCGATCTATGGACCAGCATACTTGCTGATTGGTCGAATATTTGATTATGCCTTAGGTAAACTCACTGGAATCGATCCCAGGGCGCTCTGGCATCTGATTAATTTTGTGACTTTTCAAATCGGGGTTGTTTTGCTCTTCTTTCTTTCAAAGCGTTGGGTTTCTGACTTTGCAGCATTATCGGCGGCATTGCTTTTCTCCACCCAACCTCTCCTGTGGGGACATGCATTTATCAACCCAAAAGATATCCCCTTCATGGTTTTTTTCCTGGCTGCAATGTATTCCGGACTACACTTCATTGATCAGATAACAATAAAGAAGGAAAACACGAGTAGTACCAATCCAGGCAGATCAGGGTATTGGCAAATTAATCCCAAGCATATACGTCGATGGTTTTTCGTGGCATTATTCATCATTCTGGTTTTGATTGGGATGAATCGCCTGATCGAAACCTCATTGACGAAATTACTCAGTTTTTTTTATTACGCAGATCAGAATAGCCTCCAGTGGAAAACGTTGCATTTATTTGCAGAAGACATCAATAAGGTTGGTTTTGATTATTACGTTACTCAGTTATTATCGCTTTATCACAAGATCCAGATTGCTGGTTTAGCAATATTAATCCCACTTGCAGTTTTCATGCTCATTGGCTTGATATGGCCAAAAGCGAGCTCTAGGTTTTGGCATCTCTTTCTCTATGAAGAGCGAAACTTTATTTTTCAAGAACAAGACATTCCATTGTATAGGGCATTTTTGGTTGCTCTTATTCCTGCGGTGATTCTCGGAATGACGACATCAATCCGGGTGCTCGGGTTACTGGCTGGGGGTCTGGTTTTCCTTTACTACCTGATTAAAGAAGGACAGAAACCGATTCGCGAAATTATTATCTATTTCGGCTTATCTGCCTTAGTAATCTACATCACCTGGCCATTTCTATGGGGAAATCCATTTACTAACTTCCTGAAAGTTTTCCAGGTAATGTCTAATAATCCGCAGACAGTTGTGCTTCTATTCAATGGTTCAATCTATGATTCCACGAATTTGCCGCGCATCTACTTACCTACTTTGCTTGGGATCACATTGACTGAACCAGTATGGATTTTATTCTTCTCTGGGTTGGCTTTCGCAATATACTCCATGATCAAGCTTCGAACGGTATGGCATGATTTCTTAGCAATATTGATTTGGTTCTTTATTCCATTGGTTTACGTCATCATCAGTCGCCCACCCATGTACGATGGATTCAGGCATTTTTTATTTATCCTTCCACCCGTATTTATCATCATGGGTTTTTTATTTGATAAACTATTGCAGTGGCTAAAAAGGCCGGTACTCTACTGGGGAGTAATCATCATACTCTCCCTTCCCGGTTTGGTCGGAATCGCGACCTTACATCCCTATGAGTATGCTTACTATAATACATTTGTTGGCGGATCAAGCGGGGCTTACCGCCGATTTGAAAATGATTACTGGCTGACCTGTTACCGTGAAGCGATGCTGCAACTCAATCGTAATTCTGCTATAAACCCAACGATCTATGTGATGCGCCAGCCATCTTTAGCACAAATCTATGCAGCAGATGGGGTTAAGGTGATGCCTTATACGATGACAGACACCCTGCAAACTGGTGACTATATTTTGTTATCCACACGGAGCAACCGTGATATGAATTTTCAACAACCATCAGATATCCGCTGGACTATTGGACGCCAAGTGGCTTCATATTGTATTGTGAAACAGGTTCGGTAAATGAGTAGTACACTCACAAATTTTCCTATCAAAGGTAAGTTACTCGTATGAATATAATAACACTGGCTACCAGGTTTATCGACCAGATCGTGTTCCTTATACGGCGTTTTCGAAAACTGCTGGTCATAATGATCATTGCTTCGGTTGCTCTGATTGCGGTACAGCAATTTTTATGGACGACACAGAAAACTAATATTTTTGTGAGAACAGATTCCATAGCTTATTTATGGAGTGCCGAAAATTTGGTGAATGGCTTGGGAATTGGGCGCATCGACGGTGGAGGCAATTTTGTTCCGTATACCCATTGGCCTCCACTTTACCCTGCATTTTTGGCAGGTTTCAAACTTCTTGGTTTCACGGCGCTTGATGGTGCTCGGTTATTCGGTGGCGTGTGTATCTTCTTAATGATCACTCTAATCGGACTGATTGTTGCAATATTAACGGATTATTCACCATTTTATGTAGCAGTTTTTTCGCTTATCATTATTCTGTCGCCATATTTTTTTGATACCACCTATTATGCGATGTCTGAACCCTTGTATATGGTTCTTAGCCTGGCATCCATATTATTGCTAGAAAAGTACTTGTCCAGCACGAAAAAAATCTACCTAGTATTAACCACCTTACTCGTGGGGATGACATTACTTACCCGGTATGTTGGGATATCATTACTTGTGGCATGTCTAATTATGTTAGCCCTGCAAAAGAAAACGTGGCGTTCAAAACTGCTTGATTGCGGTTTAACCGGCACGATTTCTCTTGTGCCAACTATTATCTGGTTCGTGAGGAATTCAATAGATAGTGGATATGCTACGAATTGGGTATTTTCGATCTATCCATTTGCCCAGGGTGAGCTGTTAAAAGCCGGCCAGGTGGTTTTAGGTTGGATTAATCCAACCAGCCAACTAGCGACAATCGGTGTTGTAAAAACGATCGCCCTCATACTGATGACGATTGTCATCAGCGCCTTGTATTTTCGATCGAAATCACACCAGCAAAGCAATCCGTTAGGTAGTTTCGTGCAACTGATCTTAGTTTATACATTAAGTTATGGTTTGTTCGTGGTGGCTGCACGCCTCATGTTTGATCCATATATCCCGTTATATGAAGCCCGCATCTTGTTTCCTTTTTTTGTTGGTATTTTATTCCTGGCAGTAGAAGCCTTGTATCGGTTCCAGGTGACTTTACAGCGCAAAGGTTGGCTTGCTCCAATAATTGTTGTTGGCATTTATGTGTTCATCGCATGGGCATTCATCCACAGTTATCGTACAGAATATCTAACCTTGTCTTATGTCGGGCGAACTGCAGGTTATGGTGTTTCCCGGGATATTGATCCGAACATGGTATCAATACTCGAGCAATATCCTCTTCAGGATTACCGATATTATTCAGACGATATCGAGAAGCTTTACTTCGAAAGTCCGAATTCGATAAATTCGTACTCGATATTTTCAATGCAGCCAGAAGAAGTAAAAAGCCTGCTTTCTAAAACAAGCTCAGGAAAAGCTGTCATTGTGTTGTTTGAGCAAAAAGATTTAGGCCCCGCATACCAGGATGCTATACCTGGCTTGCAACCGGTCTACAGTGACGGCGCTTCGATTTATGTAATCGATAAATAAAGTATGCGCGTGTAACTCAGGCTGTAAAATGACAGTCGATTCTTGTTCATTGACAACGAAATATTGATAAAATATCATTGGTCCGATCTTATACTCTAAACAAAGACCATTTATGATTGGCTAAATATTCCATCATGACCAGCTCCATTCCGAGTTTATCAATCGTAATTCCAATCTTTTCGGAAGCACAAAATATCGATGTCATCATCGGTGAAATCGAGAAAAACCTTGCGCCATTAGATATTGTGTATGAGCTCATTTTCGTGGATGACGGTTCAGTCGATAACAGCTGGGAAATCATTCAACAAGCTGTGCCTTCACATCCGCAAGTACGGGCTATACGTTTCAGCCGGAATTTTGGAAAAGAGTATGCGTTATACGCAGGATTGGAGGCAGCCCAAGGTCAAGCTGTCATTACACTCGATGGTGATCAACAGCACCCTCCAGCGCTCATCCCCATTATGGTCGAATTATGGAAAAATCAGGGTGTATATGTGATCGATGTAATAAAAAAAGATCACAAATCTAGTTCCCTCTTCAACCGTTCATCTTCCAGGTTATTTTATTACTCATTTGCCAAGTTATCAGGATTGAACATCTCAAATTCGACAGACTTTAAATTACTTGATCGCAAAGTAATTGACGCGATCCTGCAATTTAAAGAGGCCGGCTTTTTTTATCGTGGTTTAGTGAATTGGATGGGATTTAAACACGTAAGTATCTCGATCGATGTAAATGATCGCATACGTGGTGAGACGAAATGGAGCCTAGCAAAACTTACTACATATGCCTTGAACAACATTTTTAATTACACAACGAAACCCCTGGTATTAATAGGAATTTCCGGCTTGCTTTTCATCCTGGCTGCATTCGTATTATTTTTAATTTCTGTCATCCGTTTGATTACTGGCACAACATTGGAGGGTTTCTCAACGGTGATCATCCTGGAATTATTTATCGGAGGGATCATGGTCACCTCCCTAACTTTAATTGGGGTATACCTGGCGAAAATTTATAATGAGGTTAAAGGGCGCCCCAAGTACATAATTAGCGAACGCATTGGAGGAGAATGATCGTAATGGGATTATCGTGTTTTAGCATTAACCTGGGATGAATTCATTAATACCAATAAATATTTCACACCATAGAAAATAGGTGGGTCATCCTGTACATCTAGCTGGGTGGCTGGATAATTAGTAAAGATAACCTTACACCAAATTACCAAAAATACCCTATTTGTTTGTACTTTCATCGGATTTGGTAGTAGGTTGTTCGTCTTTTTTCTCACTATCGCCCCCTTTAGGCGAACGGTTGAACGAGCCTGATGCAGAGCGGTGATCGGTGGAGTAAAAGCCTGAGCCTTTGAACACAATCCCTACCGGAGTATATACCTTGCGGAGGGCTTTTTTATTGCATTCAGGGCAGCGGGTGAGGATCGGATCGCTAAAGCTTTGAAAACGATCGAACTGGACACCACAATTTTCACAACGATAGGTATAAACTGGCATTTACAACGATCCTTCTCTACCCTTTATTAACTCGAGCGGATTATAGCGCGACCTTGCCTGGGTGACAAGACATCACCAGGATGGTTCTAACATTACTCTAACAATCAGAGGATAAACGTCCCGGACTGCGTCTATTTTTTGGGAGTTGGGCTGGGTGTAAGGGTGAGCTCAGCCCTGGGTGTGCCTGCTGGTGCCTGGGTTTGGTCCGGCAGGCTGGTACTTTCCAACGACCCGGTAGGTGTGGTAGGGTTGATCAGCTCGATATGCTCCTGGGCATACTGGCGCCAATAGGCAGGTACCTGCTCAGGCGGTAGGGCGAGCAGCAGCTCCCAATCCTTGAGAGCTTTGGTCAGGTTACCGGCTTGCTCATACAGCATGGCCCGGTTGTAATACACCTCTGCCAGCTGGCGGTCTGAGGTTACGAGCAGCTCAGCGCCATCGAATTGTTGGGCAGCCTGAGATAAGCGGTCATCAGCCCATAGGGCTTTGGCAAGTGCAAAACTATATGCAAAATTTGTCTGGTCGTTGTTTACCGCATTGACGAGCTCATTGACGGCAGCCCGGCTATCTCCTTGCATTAAATGGACCAGCCCGCAGTAATACCAGGAGGGTGCATTCGTCTCATCGGCGGCGGTGCCCTTTTGGCAGGCATCCAATGCCTTGGCGAAGTGACCCAGCTGGTATTCCGCTTGAGCTTTGATCGCCCAACCCTTGGCATCATCCGGGGTATAAACATTATATTGGTCGATGTACTGGATGGTTTGCAGAGAGTTGTTCTTGGCCAGGTAAATCTTGGCCAGGGTGATGTAGGCAGCCAGCGAGGTTCTATCCAGCTGATAGCCAACCTGGGCGGCATCCAGGGCCGCATTTGGATCGTTCAGCTCGAGGTAAGCCTGGGCAAGCAAGATGTACATCATGGGGTGGCCAGAAACCAGTTTATCTACCGCCAGCAAATCGTCCAGAGCACCCGTGGGGTTGTTATGGTCAATCTTGACACGCGCCCGGTTAAGGTAGGCATCAACATAGTTGGGATCATATTCAATCGCGTAATTCAGCTCGCCCTCGATATTCGCATTTGGATCGATCTTTTCATATGCAAGAGCTCTGCCCAGGAAGGCGGGAGCGAATTGTGGGTTGGCTTCAAGGGCTTGCTCGTAGGCAACGACCGCATCTTGATATTTACCCATCAACCGGTATGCTTCGGCAATATAGTAGAGAATATCTGGAGAACCGGGCTCGAGGGCAGCTGCCTGCTGCATATATTCCAAGGCAGCCTGCCAATTTTTCTTTTCGTAAGCACTAATCCCAGCACGATAAGCTTCCACTGCAGGATGAGGGGTATTTATGTAAAGCGGAGCGGGCGTATAGGTTTCGTCCAGAAATGTCCATAAAGGAGTGGCGCCAACGAAGGCAGGCGTGGGTGTGCGAACCGCCAGGGTGCGGGTAGCCGTGGGAGTGAGGGTCAGGGTGGCAGTTTTGGTTGGGAATGGTGAGACCTTGATGATGACTACCTGTTCTGGTTTGTGCTGGGTACCAAAGATGGTACCCACGACCAGGCCGACCACGATCATACCGGCAACGATAAGGGTAGCAAACCTGAAAATGCGATTATCCCAGATGCGATGGAAGAAAGATTTGGGAGGTTCGGCCACAACCTCGAGGTCTTTTTCCCAATTGCGCTTGATGGGTGGCACGGGAGTAACATCCTTACCTGCCTCCCTGGCACCCAAGATGATCAAGCCGCGTTTGGCCGCTTCGTTATCAGGATCCACCCGCAGGGCAGACTCAAGGCAGTAAATGCGCTCCTGATTAGACTCAACAAGGGTGCTCATCCACAGCCAGTACTCAGCTTTGGATGAATCGGTTCGCAGCAGGCGGGTAAACAAGTCGCGTGCCCGGGCGGTCTGTCCCTGGTCGATGGCCTCCAGGGCGGCTTTATACATCTTTTCTTCAGCCATGGCTATCTTCGATAAAGTTTAGCACAGCATCTCGTGGAGTGCAAGTTGGCTGAGGTTAGTTTTACACCATACCAACAGGCATGGTCGGGGCTACCTGATCGCATCCACACAATTATTAATTTGTTATTAATTCAGCTCGCATGGGAAGATTAGGATACTCTGATTAATCGTCATAATGAAATCTACCCTGACGCGGATTGGGTATAATCAATGACTATGGAGCTAAGAATTACAATCATCCTGATCGTCTTTGGCTTCGCTGTAAGCGGTTGTACCCAAGTGACCAGCCAGGTGAGCCCAACCGTTACATCGCCTGGAGTACTCACACCATTTGTCACCGTGACTCCCAGCCCAACCCAGCCGCGGCCAACCATCCAGGTGACCATACCAATCACACCTACACCATCTCCCACGCCTGTCATGTACACTGTGAAGAATGATGACACAATGCTGGGAATCGCCTTCAAATTTGGAATCAGCCTGGAAGAGTTGCAGGCAGCCAATCCCACGATCGATCCACATTTTATGGGTGAGGGCCTACAGCTGGTTATCCCAAACCCGGAGATCACCCCTGAAGCCCTACCCAGTCCCACCGCAGTCCCTGTCCGACTGACTACGCCGCGCTGCATCCGTACTGGAGATGGAGGAGCATGGTGCATAGTAGCCATCCAGAACGACCTGGATGCCAGTCTTGAGAACCTGTCGGTATGGATCGGTTTATTCGATAGAAGTAATGAAGTGATTGCAAGCCAGTCGACTTATGCCCCGTTGAATATCCTCCGGCCGAAAGCGAGCATGCCTTTTCTGGCATATTTTCCAGCGCCCCTGCCGGACGAGTTCGAGGCACGCAGCGAATTGATCAGCGCCCTGACCGTGAACGTGGCGGATGAGCGTTATCTTGATCCGCAGGTGCAGGTTGACCATGTGGAAATCGACTCAAGTGGGATGGAAGCCACGATCAGTGGGGATGTGGTCCTCCCTGAAGGGACATCCCTATCGCAGCTTTGGCTGTTGGCAGTAGCCTATGATGCAGACGGGAACATCGTTGGAGCGCGTAAGTGGAAATCGGCGGGGGAGATGGAGTATTCTTTTTCAGTTTTCAGCTTGGCGGGTGCGATTGACCATGTCGATATCCTGTCAGAAGCCAGACCATAAACTTCAGCCGATCATTGAGCCAGCTTATGTTGCACGTATACTTCTGTCCTTTCATACCTGGGCAGGCAAACTGGTGCTATCGCTCCTGATAGAATTTATCCCAGGAATTCTAATGGGTGATGATCAATGGCACCGGGATAAATACCAGGAAGAACATAATTACGCCAAGCACGGCCAGTGCTTTTCGTTTGGGGTCAAGCGGTGTGATCTGATCGAGTGGCTCGGCATGGATACGGCCGAGAAAGAATATTAAGGCAGCCCACAGCCACCAACCATTCCAGGCAAATCCGAGCAGGATCAACGCAACTAGGATGAATGGGAGCAGTCTGACTGTCTTTTTCCCGATCAACACGTACATGATATGCCCACCGTCCAGCTGTCCGGCTGGAATCAGGTTGAGTGAGGTGACCAGCAACCCGGTCCAGCCCGCCCAAACGATCGGATTAAACAGCAGGTCCGAGCCACCAGCAGGGAGGGGTGAGCTGGTAAAGAAATAGCGGATCCAATAAATCACCGGGCTCATCCCGGCATACGTCGCGGGTTGGGGGAGAAACTCACCTTTAATGATGAACTTTAGAAGGAGGTACAGGATCGAATTACCTTCGAATAACTGACCGACAGGCAACGGAAATTGGATATGACCAACCGGCGATAAATAAATCCCTAAGAGCAGGATCGGGATGGCGACCAGCACGCCAGCAAGTGGACCGGCAAGCCCAATATCAAGCAGGATGCGGCGGTTCTTGGGAGGCTCCTTGAGCTGGATGAACGCTCCCAGGGTGCCGAAATAGCTTAGTGGAAACGGAAAAGGAATGAAAAAAGGCAGGGTTACCGCTGTCTTGTGATAGCGACCAGCAAGATAATGGCCAAACTCGTGAAAGACGAGGATTGTCATCAGCGGGATGCCGAAGGATAATCCACTCTTCATGAATTCTACCCAGCCTGAGAAGGTGGTCGGTAAATCTGTAGTAGAAAAGAAGAATGCACCTGCCAGGGTCACGCTGAAAACAGTCAAGATGAAAAACAGGATATTACCCCAGATCCTGGTCGGTTTGGGTTGGATAATACCTTTCATTAACTGAACGTATTGAAGATCACCTTCCTGGCGAAATAAGGGAGTGACATAAAGGGGGCGTAACTCAGCAGCTAGAAGATCATATGCTTGCTGTAAATCTCCGCCGATCAAATTTCCACTGTATCGCAGAAGATAGCCTTTTTTTTCATCCCCTTCATATGTTTCGTTGATGTGGAAGTACTTCGACACAATCGGGGTGTAGAGATCGTTTTCTTGCGGAAGCATATTATTTCCCAATCCTTTACCATTAATAATAGGCGGGAGTGGATGGGGGTCGAACCCACCGCGGCCCGCAACGCGACCCGCCACCGGTTTTGAAGACCGAGGAGCCCACCGGAACTCAACCACTCCCAACGGCTAAGGATACCGCAGGGGATGGCTTTTTGCAAGGAAACTAGGTTATGTTTAGTTTAAGTTATCTGAATCCCGATATATTTACGAGCGGTTTATGATGTGTGAGCTTTTCGCGCTTGGATAGGCAGATAGGAATATGAATAATATATAGTTTCAGGATAACAACCAATAACTATGATGATTTTTCTTATTTAATTGATATATGCACTGAAGCACATGATTATCCAAATATCTAACCTGGAGGATTAGCTTTATGATGTAATTGTTTGGTTGGCTGGCTGATGATAAGCTCGACCTGATCAGCGACATGAGCAGGCAGGGTTTGTGCCGCGTTACCATTTACGATTGAAATGGCAATCGCATTGCTGCTATCCCGCAAAGCAACCAAACTCCCGGGAGGTTCTTCAGCATAGCTGGTCGCGATTCCTATAATTCGATGGTCCAGTATTTTTAATTCCCACACTGCTCTGCTCAGGAATCAAGTCTGAAGACAGGTTCGTAGATAAGTTGCCGAAATGGTCGATGTAGATCACCTGACCAAACCATCCAGTTTTCGATGGCCGAGGCCTGGGTATTTTCAACCTGACAGGATCGTTGATTAGTGTTCCGAGTGACTTAAAGTTAGCTCCTGCAGCGAGATAGGCTGCCACTGGAGCAAAAATGTCGCGCCCATGAAAGGTATTCGATACAGAGGGTAGCCAATACGCAGACCGGTTAAGATTGATGAATTTGGTTGGAAGACTGTTTGACTCAGCTTCTTCAATAATCGGTGTTAGCAAGCCATTATCCGGGGCAATGAAGTAGTATGGGCCTATTTGGGCAGCGATTGCCCGGCGAAGTGTGCCAACCCCTGGGTCGACTACTGTGACATGAATGGTTTCTTCAGGGAAATATCGATATGAACGATCGAGTAATACTGCTGCCCCAAAAATATCCTGGGGTGAGATCTCATGGCTGATATCCGCAATTTGGACTCCTGGAGCGATCTTCCAGATCACTCCTTTCATGACCGCTGGGTACCCATCCTTGAGACCGAAATCTGTGAGCAGCGTGATAACTGTCATAAACTTATTTTACGACGAATACCGCGCCGACCATTCCAGCTCCAGAATGAACCGATAAACCGGGGGTAACTTCCACCAAAGGAATCTCAGGTGGGCAGCTCATCCTGCTCCGAATTTCATCGCAGAATTTTCTGGCCTGCTGAGGTGAATTCACATGTAGAATGCACATCCGATCGATCTGTTTTTCACCCGTGGCATGTGCACATAGCTCAATCACCCTCTCCCAGGATTTTTTCTGGGTGCGGACTTTTTCAAGCAGGTCAAGCTCACCATCACGGATGGTCAGGATAGGCTTTACATTTAACACGGTTGCCATGCTTGCGGCCAGGCTGCTCACCCGGCCACCCATGGCCAGGTATTTAAGGGTGGAGAGGGCAGCATATAAATGGGTTCTCGCACGGATATCCTCTACCAGGTGAGTAATTTCTTCAACGGAGGCACCTTGAGCAGCAGCTTCAGCAACAGCCAGAACCATGTAGCCTTGACCCATTGATAAGCTTTGGGAATCAATCACAGTGATCTCGTGATCAGGAAATTCTTGACGGGCTGCAAGTGCAGCATTGTAAGTACCGCTCACTTCCTTGCTGACAGTGATGCAAACTATCTTCGAAGCGCCAGCGTCGAAGGCATTCTTGAATGCACCAATGAACTTACCTGGTGCCGGAGCTGCTGTAGTGGGTAGCTTACCTTCCTGGTCGATGCGGCGGAATGTGTCGGCATCATTAATCGCATAGACAGCTTCGTATGATTGTTCGCCAAAGTTAATCGTCATCGGCACCTGGTGCACGTCGTAACGCGCCGCTATCTCAAACGGCAAACTGGAATCTGTATCAGATATGATTGCTATTTTTTCCATGGATGCTCCAATATTGGCAATCTTACCACTTCCATTAACCCCCATGGGTTTATGAGGGTGTGATAAAATTGCGGTCAATTATCCGCAGGTAACGGTATTGTAATTAAATGATTTCGAGCGTAACAGGAGGATGAATGGATCATTCTGATTTATTAAAACGGGTAAAGGAAGACGCTGTCAAATTTATCTCTCTCCAATTCACCGATGTGACCGGCACTGTAAAAAGCGTTGATATCCCCGTCGCGCGCCTACCTGAAGCCCTGGATGATGGTATGTGGTTCGATGGCTCCTCCGTGGAAGGTTTTGCACGAATCCAGGAAAGTGATATGAGGCTGGTGCCTGATATCGACACCTATGCGGTGCTGCCGTGGACGCTCCCAGAGTTACGCCGTGCCCGTATCTTCTGCGAGATCTTTCAACCGGATGGAAAGCCTTTCCCCGGAGACCCGCGAGGCACCTTGAAACGGTTATTGGAGGACCTGGGTAAACGTGGTTGGAAATATAACGTCGGGCCTGAGCCGGAGTTCTTCCTGTTCCGGGGTGGAAACGGACAGGAGAGCATCCACCCGGTGCCGCATGATGTGGGAGGTTATTTCGATTTTTCTGCCAACGACGAGGCTGTTCGAGTTCGAACCGAACTAATGGATGCCCTGGAGGGAATGGGGCTGGATGTCGAGACAGGTCATCATGAAGTGGCTTTAGGGCAGCATGAAATCGATTTCCGCTTCGACGATGCACTGCGGACCGCTGATAATGTTTTAACCTTGAAATACACCGTAAAAGCGATTGCAGCCCAGCATGGGTTGATTGCCTCATTCATGCCGAAGCCGATATTTGGGATCAATGGGTCTGGCATGCACGTGCACCAATCGCTGTTCGACATTCAAGGGAAAAACCTATTTTCAGATCCAAGCGATGAATTCCATTTATCCAATATTGCGTACCATTTCATTGCCGGGCAGTTAAGCCACGCGCGCGCTCTGGCTGCGATCGTAGCTCCGACAGTTAATTCATACAAGCGCCTGGTACCAGGGTATGAAGCACCGGTATACATCGGATGGGCACAGATCAATCGCTCGGCGCTCATCCGCATCCCGCGCTGGTCACCCGGAAGGGATAACTCAACGCGGGCGGAGTTGCGATTCCCCGATCCATCCTCCAATCCTTACCTGGCTTTCACTGCCATGCTGGCTGCAGCCCTGGATGGCGTCGATCACAATATTCCCTGCCCTAAACCTCTGAATCAGGTGAATGTATATGAGCTGACCCGCGATGAGCGGACAGAATTGGGTGTAGACGAACTTCCAGGCTCATTGAGTGAAGCGTTAAAGGAGCTGGAGAATGATAGTGTTGTGAGGAACTCACTGGGTGATATGATCTACGATGCCTTTGTGAGGGCTAAACGGGAAGAAATCGTCGAATATCAGATGAAAGTGACCGATTGGGAATTAGAGCGCTACCTAGAACAGGCTTGACCTCAGTATAAATTATCTATGGAACCGCCATCGAATATGGCGGTTCTTTTTATATCTTGAAGGGAGAAAAATCCGTATCCCGGTCGTAGTAATCTTCGTGTTCCAGGCGCTTGAGAGTATTCACAACCAGGTAGGTAATGGGGGTCATCAAGGCTTCTAAAGAGCATTTAAACAGGTAATTTGTCAACACAAGGGTTGTGAATAGGCTCCAGGGGAACACGCTGAATAAGGAAGCTACAGCTACAAAAACCACCGAGTCGACCAGCTCGCCAACCAGGGTGCTTCCGATCGTACGTGTCCACAACCACTGCCCAGCGGTGAGGATTTTCATTTTTGCCAGGATGAATGAGTTTGAGAATTCACCGGTTAAATACCCAAACAGGCTGGCCAGTACAATCCCACCGCTGCTGATCCCTCCCAGGATCGCCTGGTAAGCTGTCTGGCCAGCATATTGCTCCCAGGTAGCTTCACCCGGCAACTTGCCCACGATCCAGAAAACAAGCGAGGTGATCCCGAGGCAAAAAAAGCCGGTCCATATCACCCGCCGCGAGCGCTGGTAGCCATATACTTCAGTGAGTATATCGCCGAAAATATAACTTACAGGGAAGAGCAATGTACCAGCGTCAAAGGCCATGGGGATGCCTAAAATGCTGAAACCCCAATTGACAATCTTGGCCGATGAAGCGATATTGCTGACCACCAACACGGTTACAAATAAGGCCGTGATCAAATCCAGGTAGCGATAGCTGGTCCGCTGGTTTTTGCCAGCTTGCTGGGTTGACTCAATCATAATAACTCTATTTCATCCGATGAAGGGGCAATTTGCGGTCCAACAAACATCCTGCAAAAAGCACATAAGCCAGGCGCGGAAGTGGATTGCCCGCACTCTGGGCAATTATGGATCTGATCAGCTCGTTTATCGATCGCATCAGAAAATAAGCCAGCCTGCCTGGCTTGCAGAAAGGTGAGGTAAAAACTTAGCTTGGTACCCGGTCGATCGGTTTCAAGCTTATTGAGTATCTCCTTGTTGTAAATAGAAGTTGATCCTGTTGCAAATGGGCACTCAGCTGGAATATACTCAATCCCCCGCAGATAGGCATAGCTAGCCATCTCGCGTTCATATATGCGGCAGAGTGGCTTCACCTTACGGACCAAACCGGGTCGATCGGCTTCTAAAACAGGTCCCTGGCGGATTAAGTAAGTACCCAGCCAGTTAAGTGTATTCCCAAATAAAATAGCGACTTCATCGTCCAGGTTATGACCAGTGACCAAGGCATCATACTGCTGCTCACGGGCAAGCTTATTCATCACATGGCGTTTGGTGAGGCCGCAGACTGAGCACGGTTTATGGCGACCCCGGTGCGTACGGGCAGCTAATTCGGGCACTGTTTCACCGTATTCACTTTTAATATTGACCACATGTAAGAATAGATTGTGTTGGTGAGCAAAGGCTTCAGCAAATCCCAGCGAAAGATCCGAATAATTAATCCCTTCATCGATGCCCAATCCAATGTAAAGACCGTCGGCATGATATCCGAGGCTGGTGAGAATATCCCAGAGGGAGAGAGAATCTTTACCCCCCGAAACTGCCACAAGCAAACGATCAGAATGTGTAAACATCTGGTAGCGTCGAATAGACCGTTCTACCTGGTCCGGTAGCCAATCCAAAAAATGCGTTTTACACAAGGCCAGCTTGTGCTGACGCATATTGATGACAGCTTTTTCGGTGCATTTCCGGCATCGCATGGCTTTTTACAGCCCTAATATAAAAGCAGAATTTCGGTCTTCAATGATTATTCTTAGCGAAATTGTAAATCACATGCTGGATTAATGACAGGCTGATTCTGTTAACCAATTTTAGCTACCTGCTATAATTTTATTAAGTACGGTGGGCCATGGTAATCGACTTTTAGGTGGAGGTAATCAATGGTTAAATCTGGTTTGATAATTGGAGTTATATCTCTTCTATTGATCCTTGGCATATCCTTCTTTCTTTCGTATTGTGCACCTTGTTTAGGAATCTTCTTAGGCCTGGCAGCTGGATTCCTAGCAGGAGTATTCGATAAACCTATCAGCTCCAGAGATAGCCTCATAAAAGGTGGGTTTGCTGGCGCAATTGCTGGAGCCATAGGTTTGCTTGGAGGGTTAATTGCAGCTATATTTCGGAGTCAAATGTTGTCTCCAGCTACTTTTAAATCTATTTACCGTATGTATGGATTCCCAGGTATCGATATCAGCCAAACTCAGATTTTCCTGTCACTAATGGGCTTATCGTTATGTATAGGCCTTTTCGACGTTGTTTTGATGGCTGTGTTGGGCATCGCTGGAGGGGCAGTGTGGTTCCAAATTAGCGGTAAAAACCGGGTACCAACCGTCCTGCCACCCCAGGAACCATTACCTCCATCGGTTTGATAGAAAGACCTGGGTTCACGCAGTTCCAAATTGCCGATCGCCAGCATCTCCCAATCCAGGGAGGATGTAGCCGCGTTGATTCAATGTTTCATCTATCCCAGCAACATGGATGTGCACATCTGGATGATGATTTTGCAAATTTTCGATGCCCTGGGGGGCGGCCAGGATACCGACAAATTTTACCTTGCGGACACCCCAGCTTTTCAGGATATCCACGGTAGCCACGGCTGAGCCACCGGTGGCAAGCATAGGGTCCAGGATCAGGCACACTGACACATCGGGCTCACTCGGGACGCGTTTGTAATACTCGACGGGTTTCAAGGTATGCTCGTCGCGGAACAAGCCGATATGCCATACTTCTGCTGAAGGCATTAAATGCCAGACGCCTTCGACCATTCCCAGACCGGCACGCAGAATCGGTACCAGGCAGATCTTCTCGGAAAGCTCCCTACCGGAGGTTCGAGCGAGAGGGGTATCTACAGCTACCTCGTAAAGGATCAGGTCACCCGTGGCTTCATACGCAAGCAAGGTGGAGATTTCTCGGATGAGCTCCCGAAATTTTTTCGGATCAGTATTTTTATCACGCAGCTTGGTTAATTTATGCGCAACCAGGGGATGAATCGATGGAAAGATATTCGCCATGTGGGTCTGCTCCAGCATCGGGATGAAGGAATTATAGTACGTAATCTGGATAGGTTATAATCATGAATATGGACGAAAAGCCCCCTCGCCTGGTAATTCCTGAGCCACAAATTGACGATCGCCTCGACCTTGCCCTTCGGCCACACACCCTGGCTGAGCTCATCGGCCAGGAAAGGGTGAAAGAAAACCTATCAATCCTCATCGCAGCTGCTAGGCAGCGTGGTGATCCACTCGACCACGTGCTTTTTTACGGACCTCCGGGCCTTGGGAAAACTACCCTGGCTCATGTGCTTGCGAATGAGATGCGGGTGAATATCAAGATTACCTCTGGACCGGCAATAGAACGCGCTGGCGACCTGGCAGCGATCTTAACCAACCTCCGGGCGGGAGATATCCTGTTCATTGATGAAGTCCATCGCCTTGGTCGAGCGGTTGAGGAAGTGCTTTATCCAGCGATGGAGGATTATGCGCTGGATATAATCATCGGCAAAGGCCCATCAGCACGTTCGATCCGCCTCAAACTACCCCGCTTCACCGTGATCGGTGCAACGACACGGGTGGCTCTCCTTTCTGCTCCACTGCGATCACGGTTTGGAGCGGTTTACCACCTGGATTTTTATGATATTGAAGCCATGCGGTCGATCGTTGTCAGGGCTTGTAAAACAATAAGTGTCTTTGCTGAAGATGATGGGGTCGATGAAATTGCCCAACGCGGCCGGGGAACACCTCGCGTAGCCTTACGCTTGCTACGAAGGGTGCGCGATTTCGCCCAGGTGCGCGCAGATGGCAGGATCACGCGCAAGATCGCCCGGGATGCGCTGGACTTACTAAACGTCGATTTGATGGGATTGGATGAGCTGGATCGCCGGGTGCTACTCACTGTGATCGAAAAATACCGCGGTGGCCCGGTGGGTTTAAGCACGATTGCCGCCTCGATCAGTGAAGAACCGGATACCATTATGGATGTGGTGGAACCTTACCTTTTACAGCTCGGCTACCTGGAGCGAACATCGCATGGACGGGTAGCTACACCGTTAGCCTATGAGCACCTGGGCATAGCAGTACCAGCTGAAAATCAACAGAAGTTATTTTAAGGGTAGCCATCCGTTCACTTTTATAAAAGAGTTGCCTGATGCTCCCAAATTTCGCCAGGATCTTCATCATTCTCGGGGTGATATTTTTGATCACTGGCGTGATTTTTTATGCGGCATCGCAGATCAACTTCCCATTGGGTAAGCTGCCGGGAGATATCATCATCCAGGGGAAGAATATGACCTGTTTTATACCCCTGGCTACCTCGATAATTCTCTCGATCCTGCTCAGCTTAATCCTGACGCTGTTTGCACGCTTTATAGGGCGGAAGTAAAGGTAACCTGCAGTGCGTACTTCCGATTTCGATTACGAGCTGCCGCTGCATTATATTGCTCAGACACCGCTCGAGCCGCGTGATCGATCACGCCTGTTAGTCCTTGACCGGGCTACAGGAAGAATCGAACATGCTATATTCAAGGATATTCACAGTTACCTGAGATCGGGAGACATCCTGGTTTTAAATGAGACCAGGGTAATTCCAGCCCGCCTTTATGCACGGAAGCTACCTGGTGGTGGAAAAGTGGAAATCCTCTTGCTAAGGCAGCGAGATACACATACCTGGGAAGCACTGGTGGGCGGGAAGGGGCTTTCAACGGGAAAAAAGCTCCAGGTAGAAGCAAACCGTGAAGGTGACCGTGCACCCACGGCTGAGGTAGAGGCGGTGTTGGATAATGCCGAACGAGTGATCCGTTTTTCGGAGCCACTTGAGTTGTTCTTCCCGAAAATCGGACACACACCCTTGCCGCCCTACATCCATTCGCTTCTCACCAATCCAGAACGCTACCAGACGGTATATGCGCGAACATCCGGGTCTGCTGCGGCACCCACAGCCGGCTTGCATTTTACCCCTAAGCTTATTCAAGGTCTCCAATCCATGGGTATTCAATTTGCCACTGTCACCCTGCATGTCGGTCTTGATACATTTGCCCCCGTGGTTGAAGCCAACCCGCTCAAACACAAGATCCATACCGAATGGTGTCAGATTACCAAAGAAAATGCAGACAAAATAGGATCTGCTAGAGCAAGCGGAGGCAGGGTTGTAGCAGTCGGGACAACCAGTGTGAGAACATTGGAGAGCGCTGCGCAAACAGGGCAGCTTCTTCCGTATGATGGACCCACATCCCTGTATATTCTGCCTGGATACAAATTCAAAACCGTGGATGCAATGATCACCAACTTTCACTTACCACGCTCGACCCTGATCATGCTGGTGAGTGCGTTTGCAGGGCGTGAGCATATCCTACACGCATATGAGATCGCCAAAGAAGAAAAATACCGTTTTTACTCATTTGGTGACGCCATGTTGATCATCGATGTATAGATTGACGGAGCATATGGACATTGAAACCCTGAACGCAACGATCATTAACTGTCGAAAATGCCCTCGCCTTTTGGAATACCGCGAATTGGTTGCCAGCAAGAAAAAGAAAGCTTACCGGGATTGGGTGTATTGGGGGCGACCAGTCCCTGCATTCGGGGATGTAAATGGGCGCGTTTTAGTGGTCGGGTTAGCACCTGGCCCACACGGGTCCAATCGCACCGGTCGAATGTTCACCGGTGATGCCTCGGGGGTGTTTCTATATGCTGCACTGCACCGGGCAGGGTATGCAAACCAGGCAAAGTCACTGAGCAGAGATGATGGTCTGAAGGTTTCAGACATGCTTATATCGGCTGTCTGCCGGTGTGTCCCACCCGACAATAAACCCGACCGCTCAGAAATTGATAACTGCCTGCCATATCTTGAGCAGGAAATCAAGCTCATGCAGAACCTCAAAGTCATTGTTGCCTTGGGAAGGATCGGGTTTGAAAACGTCCTACGGGTCTATCGGAGCTGGGGAAACCAGCTAACACGCTTCGATTTCAAACATGGTGGAATCAACCTGCTTGGTGAGGATTTACCCTGGCTGGTGGCTTCCTACCATCCCAGCCAGCAGAACACCCAAACCGGCAGGCTGACAGTCGCAATGTTTGATTCAATTTGGCAGAAGGTGCATCAGCTACTCAGCTAGGTTTGCTATTCTTATCCCATGAGGCCGGTTTACCTTCACACTAAAAGCCTCGATTATAATGGGCAGATATTCGGGAGAAAATCAGCCATGCGTATGGTGGACATTATCATCAAAAAACGCGATCACCTTGAGCTCGACCAAGATGAGATTCAATATTTTATCGATGGATATACAAAGGGCGAAATACCTGATTATCAGGCGTCAGCTTTGGCAATGGCGATCTTGTTGAATGGGATGACTTCGCGTGAAACCAAGGATATGACCCTGGCGATGGCACACTCGGGTGAAATACTGGATCTATCGAAGGTTGTACCGATCACAGTTGACAAACATTCCACGGGTGGTGTAGGTGACAAGACCAGCCTGGTAGTTACGCCAACTGTTGCAGCCTGTGGTCTTCCGGTGGGTAAAATGTCAGGACGCGGCCTCGGTTTCAGCGGGGGTACATTGGATAAGCTGGAATTGATCCCCAGCTTCCGCTGTAACCTTTCAACCGATGAGTTCATTCATCAATTGCAGACAATAGGGATTGTCCTTACCGGCCAAAGCGCCGACTTAGCGCCTGCAGATGGAAAATTGTATGCATTGAGGGATGTAACCGGGACTGTCCAATCCATCCCATTGATCGCCTCATCAATCATGAGCAAGAAGATTGCAGCGGGTGCACGGGCTATCCTCCTGGATGTGAAAGTGGGTAAGGGTGCTTTCATGACAGTCCTGGAGGAGGGGCGTAAATTAGCTGCGTTGATGGTTGAAATAGGGGGCATGGTTGGCCGGAAAACCGTGGCAATCTTATCGGATATGAACCAACCCTTAGGCAAGGCGGTTGGAAATGCACTCGAGGTGATCGAGGCGCTGGACACGCTGCATAGTAAAGGCCCTGCCGATTTTGTGGAACACTGCATGGTAGCTTCTGGGTATATGCTGGCCCTAGGTGGCGTAGCCGAAAACGAAGATCATGGCCGAAAACTTGCCGAAACTGCACTTGCGAGCGGTAAATCATTGGCGAAGTTTCGTGAGCTGGTGCACGCACAGGGTGGTGACACACGTTTTGTGGACGACCCAGGTCTATTCCCTCAAGCCAGGTGGATCGAGCGGGTAAAATCACCTCAGAGCGGATATTTGATGGAAGTGAATGCGCGTGATGCTGGTGAAACCACGATTTTATTAGGGGGAGGCCGGGAACAGAAGGATGATCCGATCGATCATGCGGTTGGTCTGGTGATCGAGCATAAGGTGGGGGATTGGGTTAATGAAGGTGAGCTATTATTCACCGTGCATGCCAATGATCACGAGAAGCTGGTTAAGGCGGTTAACAAGATGCTTACTGCGCATCGCTGGAGCGAAAAGCCAGTAGATCCATTGCCGCTTTATTATGGAATGATCACCTAGCAAAAATCAATCGATCTCTTCTGAAAGATACACGTGGCTTAATAACTTTTCAGGCTGATGTGAATACTCATCCCGAGGGATCGATCCGGAAATCTGATCAAGTAGCGTCTGGCATAACCAATTATTGACCGGCGTGGCAACGCCCACACGTTGTCCAAACCGCACCACTGCCCCGTTCAGAAAATCTACCTCGCTTTTACCCCGTCCGGAATAAAGGTCGATGTGAAAGGATGGCATCTTTTCACCCCTGCCTTTACCAGCCATGCGGGAGATAAATGGCCGGGAGAGGTGGGGAGGCAGGTGATCGACCGCGCTGGCAAAAATCCTCACCGGCACGCCAGGCAAATCGATAACCGGTATACCTGAAGCGTGCATCACCGAGATCGCTTCACGCAGCTGGATGATTTCAAGCTGGTACAACCCAGGGTGCTCCAGGATTTGGGCTGGGGTCATATCGAGGATCGCTGCAGAAGCATTGGCGAGCAAGTTGGTCAGCAACTTTGACCATTTCATCGAGGCTGGAGAGGTAAACAGTTGCGCATTTAAGTGCGCACGAGAAAGAGCTTGGGCGATATTCGTTGATAATTGATGAGTGCTACTTACGCCCACTCCACGTGTTCTTTCCAGGACGATATCGCCCACCCCCACCCGGCGAACTGAACTCGTTACCGTACCTGCGATCACCCGATCCTTTCCCAATATCCCTTCAAGGGCAGGCTCATTTTCAACACCGTTCTGAAGGCAAAGAACTGGCGGAAATTTTGATGCACACGGACGTATTATCTCAAGCTCAGATTGGGTGTCAAAGGATTTCAGTGCAAAGATCACAACATCATATGTACCAAATTCCATCGCTTCGTTGAGATCTGAAAACACATTCGGATGAAGGATGCGGTAATCCTGTCCCTGAATGTATAGCCTAAGCCCAGACTCACGCAGAGAAGCAATAGATTCGGTCCGCTCGAGGAAGGCAACCTTCTGCCCCTGAAGGATCAGGCTACCGCCAATATAGGTACCGATGGCACCAACACCATAAACCAACCAGCTCAATCGTGGTTCCAGGATTTAACTCCGTGGTCTTGAAATTTTGAAAGATGGCTATTAAGGCTAACGACTGCCCACTGGCGCGAACCGGAATTGTAGCGCAACTGCGCATAGCCGCAGTTGCTAAAATGAAAGACGGGGCTGTTGTAATGACCCTGGGGGGTGATCCCCAGGACTACAAACAGGGCTTTGTTCAGGATACCGCCGTGTGAAACAACCAGATATGATCCTTCTGGGTGCCGGATAATCTGCTGGAGAGCAATACTGGCTCGGTTATAGAGATCCACCTGGCTTTCACCATTTTCACCAATGGGCTCATAGGGATGGAAAAAATCAACAGCGGGTGTGCGTTCTTCGATCTCTTTCACCTTTGTGCCTTGAAAACGCCCATAGTTCCTTTCCATCCAAGAGTGATCATAAGCGACCGGTGTTCGAAGAACAGTCGAAATGATTTCAGCAGTCTGTGAAGCTCGTAATAGCGGACTACTGATGATCAGGTCGAATTGCGTAGATTGTGATCTCCAGTACGCTGCCAGCATTTTTACTTGTTCTTCGCCAGCAAAGGAGAGAGGGTAGTCTAACTGGCCTTGCAGGATACCTTCAAGGTTGCCTTCAGATTCGCCATGCCGCAGAAGGGTGATCTGATGCAAAATCACTCCTCTGACGTGTCAGCATGGAGGTGATCATTCACACCGATGACATACCAGTGATGGCTGGTGGGGTAATAACTTAGGGTGGCAAAAGCAGAGTTATTAAAATCTGAAGCGTGGTCCATGAAAGTTAGGCTGAGGTGCGATGCCTAGGATGGCATAGCAGACCATATTCAATAATCCGCCATGGGAGACGATAAGGTATTTCCCAGGAGGGCGATCGAACAAGCTTTGGACGGCTGCACCGGCTCGTAAATACAATTGCCACTGGCTCTCACCGGTCTGACCGACAGCCTGATACGGGTGGATGAACGCAGGCTGAGGTAGCTGCTGGCGTACTTCTTCAGGGCTGAGTCCAGCCATCAGACCGTTATTTCGCTCCATCCATACTGGATCGAGCTCTAATGCGATATTCAATCCATTGGCAATGAGCTCGGCACTTTCTTTCGCGCGTGCTAATGGGCTGGAGATGATCAAGTCAAATTCCTTGTGCTCGGTTTTCCAGCGTTTCAACAGGGCTTTCGCCTGCTGCCTGCCTCGATCGGTCAGCGGAAAGTCTGCCTGACCTTGATGGCGACCTTCATAATTCCCCTGGGATTCGCCATGACGGAGAAGGGTGATGTGATAGAGCGGTGAAGGACGAAGCGGAGAGATCATGTGATTCGTATTCTCATTCTCATTCTTCCCAATCTCTTGCGCCTTGCAGAAAGGATTTGCCAGATTGGGTGTTTTTCCCAGCGAGCTGAAGCTCATCGATAACCAACAGACTATTCCCAGTAGAAATTGCCGGCATGCCATGAAATATCAGGCGTCGACCTGGTCTATGAGCAATCGCTTCTATGGTATGGGCCTTATGTATTTTCAGCATCCTGTCATCTAGGTATATAAAGGCTCCAGGCCAAAGATTGAATGCTCTTATCTTTCGCTCGAGCTGATACGCAGGTAAAGCGAGATCCAGCTGACCATCTTCTTTGTTGATCATGGGAGCATAGGTTGCAAAGGCCTCATCTTGTGGCGTGGGGAGCAGCTTACCTGATAGATACCCAGATAACGTTTCTAGAAGGAGCTCGGCACCTAAGGCAGATAGTTTATTCGAAAGGGTCGCGTATGTGTCCTCGGGGGCGATCGGGAGTGCTTTTTGGCTCAGAAATGGCCCAGTATCTACCCCAGGATCCATGCGTATGATGGTTATGCCAGTTGATGCATCGCCATTAAGTATGGCAGCTTGAATAGGTGCAGCACCACGCCACCGTGGCAGCAAGGAGGCATGCACATTGATACACCCGAATTTGGGTAAATCAAGGACTGCCTGGCGCAGTATCTGCCCAAAGGCTGCCACAACGATCAGCTCAGGAGCCCATTGTTGTAACTGTTCAAGGGCTGCTGGCTCGCTTAACCGCTTGGGCTGGATCACCGGTATACCGAGCTCATCTGCAAGGAGCTTCACCGGGGGTGGGGTCAACACTCGCCCACGACCCGCAGGCCGGTCGGGCTGGGTAACCACGCCTATAACCGGATATTTTGCAGCCAGGTTTTGAAGGACCGGCAGTGCAAACTCAGGTGAGCCCATGAAAACCGTACGTGGATTCATGGGCGTGATTCTAGCATAGAAATCAGCCGTACTATTGCCATGAAGAAAGGTTACTCAGCCCTTATCCTTGAGCTTTTGCCAGGATTCGTCATCGACCAAGGTGACGACTTTATAACCTTCTGCATACTGCATCTCCTTGCCTTTTGCAGTATCTGAAGCCCATTCCTTGATCATCGCTTCTGGGTCCCAATCCTTGAGCTGGGACTTATGAGCTCGCAATGCTGACACCTTGAGATCGATCGTCTCTTCAATATTGACATAGACATCAGCCTTTTCCCAAACATGGGCATACACCTTGCGTACCTTATGTGCCTTCAATCCTTCTTGCTCCAGGTCTTCAAACAGGTTGGGTTGCCCGGCAGCAGGAAAGGTGGCATCGAGGGCTGCCATAGCCGCAGCACGGTGATCGGGATGGTTGATGTAATCACTGCCTGACCAGACGATGGTGGGATCACCGGTGATGATCACCTCAGGTTTATAACAGCGAATTTCACGCACGATCCGTTTACGTAATTCAAGCGTGGGTTGCAGCAAGCCGTCAGGCTCACGCAGGAAGACCACATCATGAACACCTGCGATATGGGCTGCCTCCAGTGATTCAGCTTCGCGGATCTGAGTAGCTTTTTCACGGGTCATACCGGGCTCGTCAATACCGACATCACCGCTGGTGCATAGAACGTAGATGATGTGGGAGCCGAGTTTTGCCCAGCGCGCCAGCGTTCCGACGCAGGTAAACTCGATATCATCAGGGTGGGCATGGATCGCCATGGCAGATTCTGGGATATACAGGTTGTTGGTCATCTCGAAATTTCCCTCCAACAGAGAAAACTATCTTGAATTATAAAATGAAAAACCGTGCAGCGTATGCACGGTAATCGTGTAGGGCGGGTGGGACTTGAACCCACACAGTGTCTCCACCGGCAGATTTTAAGTCTGCTGCGTCTGCCAATTCCGCCACCGCCCCGCACGGGTAATTCTAATCGATTGTGTGGCAGGGTCAAGGAATTATCGAAAAGAGTCACGATGGACTACCCATAAACGAGCAGGTGTAACAAAGGATACTAAGATCATTATCCCATCTCAGCCAACATCGAGGATTTCTACCATCCTGGATAATATCCACAGCTTGAAAAGGCAAAAACAGGCTACATTCTTGCAACAGTATATGTCACAAACAATACCTTTCAACGCCCGTAACTGCTCAAGATCAGACACTGAGCAGGAGAGAGTTGTATGTTCGTCAATAAGCTTTCTATAATAGTAATACTCTGTACAGCGATATTGCTGTCTGGCTGCGATAAAGCTTCGCACAAAATGGCAGTCACAGGGATTATTGACCATCCACATCGCATGGAGCTGCCTTCAGGAAGCGTGATCAATGTCCTACTGATGGATACGACCAAGGCAGGCTCACCGGGTAAGAAGATCGCTGAAGAAGTGATCAATAGCGAGGGGGAGGTGATCCCGATGCCGTTTGTGGTGGTGTATGATCCGGGAAGAATCAACGAAGACCACACCTACAGTATCACGGTCAAGGTGCTGGATGAAACGGGTAAATTGGTCTATACCAATCAAGTCAGTGTCCCGGTCATCACGCTGGGGAATCCGACGCAGCATATCGATGTGCCAGTTGTGCTTGTTGATGGATAATGATCACCAAAGAACCACTAAAATAGAATACAAAGGTTTAATCCGGCTTAGACTACGATTGGGCATGTGGAGCCTTTTGCCTCCGTGCACGGCGCTTCTTATACCAGCGGGCGTAGCTTGAGTAAAAATGTACCCATGGGCTGGAGAGTTTGGTAAGCAGCTGTGCTTGGGTTAAAGAAACCTTTAGACTATCTGCATCTGTGAAATCTGGCAGGGTTAATGTGGATCTCCCAACCTCACCCAGGGTATGGGAATCAGACCCGACCGTGCCGGGAAGGTTATAGCGCCGGGCAAAATCCTTTGCCAAAGCGTTCGCTTTCGAGTCCATGCAGCGGGAGTTGAAAACTTCGATCGCGTCAATGAGAGGCACGATAGAAACCAGGTCAGCCAGCTCCCAATGCCCAGCACGCAGGGTGTCAAATGGATGTGAAACCGAGATAAACGCGGCTTGTGAACGCAGGCGCTCAATCGCTTCCAAAGCGGATAAACCAGCTGGGATTTTTTCTCCCACGAAGAACGCCAGCAGCTCACCCTGGAGAGTCATGGTCTCCTCCCCAATAATGATCAGATCAGGGTCCAGCTCTTGGGCTACCAAAGCACCTTGGATCGTATTGTGGTCGGTGATTGCCAAGCGCTGGATACCTTTCTTATGGCAGGTCGAGATCAAGCCTGCGAGGTTGGCCAGCGAATCTTTCGAATAGCCTGAATGGCAGTGAAATTCAGCATTTACCAGCCTGGAGTGATCGATGTGCACTTGATTATCCCCACGATTCAGGAATGGCTTTTTCGGCGTGTCAGGTATACTGCGAGCCCAACCGCAATAGCTAAGGCAAGTCCAAAACCGACGCCAGCTTGAATGACCGTCCTTGGCTCCATGCCTGGCATGACCACAGAGCCATCGCCATAGGATTGGAACAGTTTTCCCCACCCAGTACGAAGTGCAGCTTGAACACGCTTACGACCAATAAACGGATACCAATAGACGTTATGATAGAAGTTACTGGCGAAGTATGCCCAAGGGACCAACGGGCTACGCAGCAGTGGTTTTTCGAAGGAGTGCAGCCAACCATGGTAGATCATCTTCTGGCCGCGACTGGCAAAGGTATCTTCCTGTACGAAACCCCAGCTCTCATTGGCAAGCTCCGGTTCACCAACTATCTCTATCTGGCGTGGATCGCCAATACCCATCCCTTTCTCATGGGCGATGCGGATGAAAGGGAGGCTGAGTGGATCGAAGCCTTGAAGTTTGGCACTTACGGCATCTATGGCAACCTGGTCGGCAGAGGCAAGCAGCACATTCGTCTCATGCCAACGCATGGCACGCGGACCGGGACCATCGCCAGAGAACGTTCCATCCATAACGGCAAATATGCTGGGGTGGATATCCTGCTGGATCTGCAGTAGATCAACGAGCGTCTGGTGGATCAATCCATGTGTGTAATGGCGGTTGCGACCCAGCAAACCACCAAAGGCATTCTTCATTGCCCCGGTAATGGTGGTGAAAACATGAGTTTTCACAGTGGGCAGGTGGACGATATTCATGCCCAACATTGGCTCGGGTATGAACAGACCTTCGGGATATATCTTATCAAGCACCAAGAAGGGGGTTTTTGGCCGATATTCCACCCACTTTACGGATGGATCATATGTGTAGATGCATGGCACGTGGTATTTATCGGTGATGAGCTTGTGTTTGTTATTCACCTCGGCATCGGCAGTGTTGACCACAACGGTATCATTATGGACACCTACCAAATCAGTGTAGCCTGCCTGGTTCAGGGCGAGGATAACACCTTCGAGCTGCCAGGGAGTGGTTGAGCAGGCAGGATACCAGGTTTGCCAGGAGATGTTTATCTTCAAACCAGTCCGGTGCTCACGTGGAAGAACCTGTTGTAAACCAGCCAGATTGATCAAGCGCTGGATGTCATCCAGGACAGTTTCGGGGGTGGTTCTAAGCAGGGCTACCTGGCCCTTGCCGGGGAAATTCGTCGTCATAGGCTTAAGCTGCATCCAAAATACTGATACTTCAATGTTACCAGTTTATGGGGTACGATTCATGGCGAGTTTTTCACAGAGATGAGCGATTACGATACACCATTTAGCGTACGATGTGCCGTCGTGCTTTTCATGAACAGGTCTGCCCAAAACCGGGAGATTTCCGGTACAATATCCATGCATGAGCAGAGCGAGAATGTGAAATGTTGAATGACAACCTCCCCATCTCTGAACTTCCCGTACTGGTGATCGGAGCTGCCGGTTGGGATATGGTTGGCAAGATCAGATCTGACCTGGTGCCGCATACTTCCAATCCAGCGCACATCCGCCATTCATTTGGAGGGACTGCCCGTAATGTAGCGGAGAACCTGCTGAGATTAGGCACCCCGGTGACTTTGATGACGGTGGTGGGGATGGATGACACGGGTGATCGGATCATCAAAGCCATGGCAGAGGTGGGGGCGAATGTAGAATCAGTCCTGCGCAGCGCTGAGTACCCTACCGGATCTTACCTGGCGGTTGTGAATGAAGCCGGCAAGCTTGAATACGGGCTGGATGATATGCGGCTGTTGTCCGAACTATCGCCCCGGCTCATCCATGAGTGGGAGGAATTGTTCGAGCAAGCCAGCATGGTGTTCATCGATACCAACCTATCCAAGGAAGCAATCCGGACAGTGATGTCAATTGCACGGCGATACAAGCTGCGGGTGTGCGCGGATCCAACCTCACAGCTGCTGGCTGGCAAGCTTATTCCTTATCTCTCCAGGCTGTACATGGTAGTTCCAAACATCAGGGAGGCGGCGGTATTATGCAAGCGTAAATCAGAACCCGCCAGCCGCCGAGAGGCGATCAATGCAGCCAAGACCCTGGTAAGCAGTGGGGTGGAGATCGCCATCGTCACGATGCAAGAAGCTGGAGTGTGCTACGCAACATCGCAGACCAGCGGTTATGTGCCCCCGGTAAGGACGGATATCTTCGATCCGACCGGTGCGGGAGATGCACTCACGGCAGCAGTCTTGTTCGGCTTGATCAACCAGATGCCCATCGACGATGCCGTCAGGCTGGGGGTAGCGGCGGAATCACTAACTATGACTTACCGAGGGTCTGTTGTACCTGATCTCTCGTTGGAAAGGCTTTATGACCAGCTATCTTAAGGAGTATGCGGTCATCCACCCTGAAGTTGTGCAGGCACTGCAGGATGGTAAACCAGTGGTTGCCCTCGAATCGACGGTGATCACGCATGGCTTGCCGTACCCGGTGAACCTGGAACTGGCGAGGAGCATGGAAGCGGAAATCAGGGGTGTGGGGAGCGTTCCTGCGACAATCGCCATCCTGGATGGGGTGATCCGTGTAGGGATAGAGGCTGAGAGGCTGGAACAGCTGGCAACCAGCGAAGACCTGCTAAAGGTGAGCAGCCGGGATATCTCATACGCCATCACCAGCCGGAGAAGCGGTGGCACGACCGTGGCAGGTACCCTGGCGATCGCCAGCGCAGTGGGGATCAAGGTCTTTGCTACCGGGGGTATTGGAGGCGTGCACAGGCAGGCAGCCTTTGATGTATCGGCTGACCTCGGACAGCTTGCTAAATCCCCAGTTGTGGTGGTGTGCGCAGGAGCGAAAGCCATCCTGGATATCCCGGCCACGCTGGAAGTGCTCGAATCGAACGGTGTGCCGGTAATCGGGTATCAGACGGACGAGTTCCCGGCATTCTACTCAGTGAGCAGCGGGATGGGGGTGAGTGGGCGGGTCGACAGCGCCCGAGAAGCGGCAGAATTAGCCAAAACCCACTGGAGGCTGGGCCTGATGAGTGCGATCCTGTTAGCTGTGCCTCCCCCCGATGAGGTGGCCCTGGAGAGATCCGTGATCGAAGGGTCGATCCAGATGGCCCTGCAGGAAGCCCAGACGAAAGGCGTCCATGGACAGGCCGTCACCCCATTTCTGCTCGGCAGGGTGAGCGAGCTAACTGGCGGATCAAGTATGAAAGCTAACCTGGGGCTGTTACGCAACAATGCCCGGGTGGCTGGCGAAGTTGCCCAATACCTTTATCCTTAGTCCAACCGATTGAAACACTCATACTGACTTCGCCGAGGGGGTAATGGGAGGATGAGGGTGATTCGAATGACCAAGGTCGTCACGGCTATGGGGTGATCTCGGTGGCTGTCGGCGCGTGGGTGGCTGAAGGGGTTGGAGGTGTCTTTGTAGGGGTGGGAGCAAAGGTATAGGAGGGAGTGAAGGAAGGTGTAATCCGTGAAGGCGTGGGTGTTTTGGTCAGGGTGGGAATGCGCGTATCGGACGGCCGAGGGGTGTTACTGGGTGTCGGGGTAAGGGAGGGGGTGGCACTTGGCACGGCGGTTGGAGGTTGGCCTTCCACGGTGAAACGACCGGAAGTTTTCCACTCGTTCCCAACGAAAATCTGGACTTCATATTCGCCTACGAGCCACATATACGGCTCAGGGTTCCAATCGGTGTAACCGATACCGCCGGTCCCGCCATCCCAGGGCTCGGTTTCATAAAACACCAGCTGGCTTCCGTAATACCACAAGGCAGTCCACTGTGCACCGGGGGTCATCTTGTCATATGAGAATTGACCATACAGGTGGCCGACCGGATTTGGGAAGACCGTATTCGGCTCAATGGGCAGATAGTCCTTATCCAGGGCAGTGGCGAATTGGATGGGGCTGAAAACCGCCTCCGGATTGGGGGTGGTGGTGCTGGTGAAGAGGTCTTCGATCAGCAAAGGTACGTGAGGCGTGGGTGTGATGGTTGGGGTATCTGAGACGGAAGGCGTGGACGTGATGGTGGGGGTGAGCGTGATGGTGGGGGTGAGGCTGATGGTGGGCGTGAGGGTGATGGTGGGGGTGTGGGTGGGTGTAATGGTGGGAGGAAAGTAACGGTAGGCGAGTGGCTCAGCAAAACGGTTGGCAAGGAGGGCAACCAGGATAAAAGCGAGAGAAATGAATACCATCCTCCAGCCTGTGACCATCCGGTCACGGCGCATTCGGAAGAATTTGAGGGAGCGGGCTTTGCGGATGGAACGAAAACCGGTTAAAAGACCATAGGCTGCCAGGATTAACAGCAAGGCAACGATGGTGATCACGCCGGTGTGAATATCAAGCTTCATAGGTAAGGTAATTATGAGTGGACTTCTGCGGCCACAGTATTACGCAGCGTACCGATGCCCTCGATGGAGACTTCCACCGTGTCACCTGGGTGGAGGGGGCTGATGCCAGCCGGTGTGCCGGTCATGACGATATCACCTGGCTCGAGGGTCATAATGGAAGAGATATAGGCGATCAACTGGTCGATGTGGAAGATCATATCACGCGTAGAAGCCATCTGGCGTAACTCACCATTGACATGGCAGGTGATCATCACATCGGCTGGGTTCAGCTCAGTATCGACACAAGGGCCGAGGGGGCAGAAGGTGTCAAAGCCTTTGCTGCGGGTCCACTGGCCATCCTTGCGCTGCAGATCGCGAGCGGTGATATCGTTGCCGATTGTATATCCAAAGATGTAGCTAAATGCTTCAGAAGGCTGGATCCAACGGCCACGCTTGCCAATCACAACAGCCAGCTCAGCTTCATGATCGACTTGCTCGGATTGGGGCGGCAGGTAAATCGTCTCGCCTGGGCCGATCACGGCAGTGGTCGGTTTAAGGAACAGGAGGGGCGTGGTGGGGACTTCGGCGTTGGTCTCCTTGATATGTTCGGCATAATTCCGGCCAACGCAGATGATCTTGCCGGGCAGGAGGGGGGCGAGGAGCTGGACAGATTCTAGCGGATGGGTGGCTTCCATACGCTGATACTCAGCAAAGGGTGAGCCAACCAGTGCCCCAACGAGGGAATCGTTCAGCCAGCCGTACTGGGGCGGTTCGTTATGAATGCGAAAGCGGATGAGACGCATGGGATGAGAGTCAGTCTTCAGGTTCTTGAATTCGGGCAGCCAGATCCGATATGGCCTGCTCGGCACCAGAAAAGCGCTGTGAGAATGACCAATGCAGGGCTTCTACCAGGATATAGATGATGGCACTGATCACTATCATACCACTGGTGGATGAAGGATGCTCGGAGGCAGCCAGGACGACGCTGGCTGAACGGGCGGTGGGCAGGGAGGCGGCCCCGACGATGGCAGCAGTGGGAATCTTACGTGCCTTGGCTTCAGCTAATGAGCGGGCAATGAAGGGCGACTGGCCAGTGACATCGATGGCTAGGAGCAGATCCTGCTGGGAAGCAGTGTGCACGGTGCGGGCGAAATCGATGACCCCGGGCCGAGCGATATAAATTGGAAAACCACCCTGCTCGAGGAAGTAGACCAGGTTGTAGGCCGCGGGTTGGGCAGGCGATTCGACGAGGAGGATGATGCGCCGGGCAGTGCCAATGGCATTGACCAACTTCTCCATGGAGCCGATATCCAACATCAGGCGCATCTGGTCCAGCTCCTGGCGCAAATTATCGAGGGAAGCAGTGACCAGGCCGGGCAGGGAATCGAGCTCACCTTCGGTTTGCGGGCGGTAGAGGAGATTCCGGCGGACCTTATCGCGGATCTCGCGCAGCAGCTCGGGGTAGCCTTTGTATCCCAGGTGTTGTGAGAAGCGCACCACGGTGGCAGCATCGAGGTTGAGGGCGTGGGCAAGCTCACTGGCGGTCATAAATGAAGCCTGGATATAGGAGTCAAGCAGGAAATCTGCCAGCTTGGCGAAGCTTTTTGACATGTTCGGGCGGTCACGGCGAATACGTTCTTCGTAAGTCATAATGCTCTCCCAGCTCCTCATTATTTTATTACAAAGTGTATCACAAGCCACCCAAGAATGCAATCGAATTTGCGGAAATTTCGGAAGGTGAGGTAGACAAGAATGCAAGGAAAGTAAGGTATAATCAGCCCGTTGGGCGGATAGTTCAGTTGGTTAGAACGCCTCTCTTACACAGAGGAGGTCGTAGGTTCGAGTCCTATTCCGCCCACAGAGGATATCCCCAGCGATGGGGAGTTTTGTTTTAAGGGGTGGGGAAAGGGGTGCGAGGCGGTTGAGCAAGGATTTAGGCCTGGAAATGAATATGGGATTGTTTTCCTAACCATGTGTCTTTTTATTTTATATCGCTCCTCGAAAAACGAAGAGGAACGAATATGCTCTTTGTGGTAATTGTTTTATAAAAAAACAAAAGCAAACAATTCGGGTGATTAATCCGAGCGAATATGGTTGATGAGATCGCTGTGGATAGTTGGATAACCTTATGATAATAGCACAAATGTTCTAGTCTGTCAAGAGGAAAGATGATCGAATTTTGGGTTTAAGTAGATATGCAATAATTCAGGGGGAAGGTAGCTTGCGATTGGGTAATTTGGTCTATGATCGCCTATGCCAGTCTACGAGGCGAATAGGTGATTCCCTAAGGTGTCAGCGACACTTGAGGAAAGTATTCAATTGTTGATACCCCCATGTTCACTTAGGTCTTCTTACCCGCTCTATATAACCAGCTTTCAAACAAGCAGGGGATAGGAGTTGAAAACCTATTCACTCATGGTCTTGTATATAAGGATTACATTTATCCTTCCCTTTATATATTTCGATAGTTGTGTAACCCCTCACATAATCAAGTTGCTATCGGAGGGAAAATGTCACTTTACCTAACCTATTGAAGTCAACCCAATAAAGTGCTATAGTATTTTTGGATGAATGATTTGGGGGATTCCCAAATCAAAAGGAGGGAACTGTGATTCGCAACCCAGTTCGCTATTTCCTCTGCTACCGCTGCGCCATTCCGTCAGGCTTATAAAGTAAGGAGATCAAGTATTGAAGGATACAACTTTTCATGAAAATGTTGTGATCATTACTGGTGCAACCTTTGGAATTGGCCACCAATTAGCATTGCAGCTTGCGTGCTGTGGAGCTTGGCTTGTCCTTGCAGCGCGTAATCTCGAGAAACTGGAGGATGTATCAAAGCAATGTAGCCAGCAGGGAGGCAGGGTTATCGCAATTCATACGGATGTTGCCGATCCTAAACAGTGTCATAACCTAATTGAACATGCCGTTGCAGAGTATGGACAGATTGATACAGTGATTAACAACGCAGGGATCGGTATGGCATCAAGATTTGACCAGTTGCAGGATCTCGCTTTATTTGAAAAAGTATTCCGAGTGAATTTTTTCGGCAGTGTCTATTGCACGCATTATGCATTACCCTACTTGAAGAAAACTCGTGGTAGATTGGTAGGTATTTCCAGCCTCAAAGGGAAATACCCCTCGGCCAGAGCAGATGCTTATACACCAAGCAAGTATGCAATGGCTGGTTTCTTCGACTCCCTTCGGATTGAATTAGCCAACAGTGGAATCAGTGTGACAATGATATACCCAGGATGGGTGAGCACAGGTATAAGCAGCCGTGCACTTCGGGCAGATGGCACTCAAACGGGTAAACTATCGAAACATGAAAAAAATGCAATGCCAGTTGATGTATGTGCCCGAATGATTCTTGATGCTGCCGCTAAGCGCAAGCGGGAAGTTGTGATGACATTTCAAGGCAAAATAGGATTATGGTTAAGGCTTATCGCACCGAAATTTGTTGATGAAGTGGCCCGCAAAGGTTCCGAGTAATAATCTATTATTTGTTTTGATATCATCTCTGCCTGTCCAACAAAGCGTGTTGCGGACTGGTGGATTCGTGATGAGAATCATCGGTGAATCAATGCCCTTATGAAGTCGATTACTAAAGCCTCTCGCATAAATACAGTGACCCAGATAATCTAACCCATCAATGGTGACCAAACGGATGCAGGCGCATGGTAGCCTACCCTCACTCCCCAGCTGTCCAGGCGGTGCCGTATGGGGATACCGACACCAGGAAAAATTATCTATTATTGATACCCCCATGGTTACTTCTGAACTATTCATCCCCTATGTAAAACCAGCTTTCAAATAAGCAGAGCTAAAAGCATCGAAAACCAATACACATCATTAACCATGTCGAAGTTGTGTATCAACAAATAAATACTAGCGTTATTGATGTGAGTGAGTATTATGTGTATAATGGATTTGCAAGATTCATTAGACATTACGGTCTGCATCGAGGGCGGGTAATACACAACTATCATTCTTCATTCATCGAAACCGCTGAAAGGATATCAGCGGTTTTTGTTTATCTAGGGAGGGGAGTGCCATGAACAAGATCTTGCGTTTTTCGGTTCCGATCATCCTTGCATGCCTGTTTGTAGGCATGCTTGTTTTTTTCGCAGGGAAATCCAGCCAGGCATCTGCCTCGGAAAGTCTTAACTCAAAGTTGTGGCAGGGTAAGGAGCTGGGAAAACTGCGAGATGAAACCCAGGCTGCAATCGAGGTCAACACCCTCCAGGATGAGCTGAACAGTGATGGTGATTGCTCCTTGAGGGAGGCTATTGAAGCCGCCAACACCAACATCGTGGTGGATGCCTGCCCAGCGGGGGAGGCTGTCATCACTGACACCATCACCTTCGATGTTGCTGGTATCATCACCGTCACCGACCAGCTCTCCGTGACGGCAGGCGGACCACTGGTGATCGATGGAGGAGATGTCATCACCACTAGTGGCGGTGGGACAACCCGCGTATGGTGGATTGACGAGGGGAGTGAGTTTATTCTTAATCGATTAGTAGTTAAAGATGGGTTTGTAAATCAAGAGAATGGTGCTGGTTTATATAACAACGGAGCAAATGTTAGCATTATTCAATCGAGAATAAGCCATAATCGGTTTATCACATGGTTTAATTATGGAGGCGGAATATATAGTAAAGATGGAAAGTTAATCGTTAAAAACTGCCAAATCGATGAGAATGGATCAGTTAGCCTAGGGAGTTTTGGTGGTGGGATTGCTATACAAGGGGGATTTGGTGAAATTGATCATTCGATAGTTACAAATAACCAAGCATATGGAGCTGATTTCTGGGACAATCCCATACCAGGTGGTGGAGGTTTATATCTAGAAAATACAAGTGTCAACGTACTTGATAGTACTTTCATGAACAATTGGTCGTGGATGGGGGGAGGTGGAATTGCCACTTCCCTGGCATATGACACCATTATGACGATAACCAATAGTGTTTTTAATAACAACAGTACTAATACGATTGGCGCCGGTGTTGCTATTAATGGTATTCTCTCTGTCAATAATAGCACCTTTTCTGGCAATACAACCTCTGACTGCTGCTATCCGAATTTTGGAGGTGGTATCTACTGTATTGGTTCGTGTAAGATAATGGATAGCACATTTTACACAAATACGGCTGGAGAAGGTGGTGCGATATATAGTGATAACTATTTGGAATTAATAAATAGCACGATCTCAGATAATACTGCTGGTAACGGTGGTGGAATCTTTGCGGTTGTTGGAACTCATATATCTACTAATACTATTATTGCTAATAATATTATTGGAGGTGACTGTTTTGGCCCTATACTTGACGGCGGGCACAACATCTCCTCCGATGACTCCTGCGGCTTTGACCCTGCGAACGGCTCTATGCCCAACACCGACCCCCTACTTGATCCATTGCAGGACAATGGTGGTCCCACCTGGACCCAAGCCCTGCTGCCAGGCAGCCCTGGCATCGATGCTGGGGATGACGAGCAGTGCCCAGCTTCTGACCAGCGGGGATCTCCACGACCTAGGGATGGGGATGGTGATGGTGTGGCAATCTGCGACATTGGATCATACGAGGTACAAGATCCAACTATCCCTCCCGATCAGGTCACCATCACTGGGCCAGGTGAGGCCCTTACCGGCCCGGTGATCTACTTCACAGCAACTGTTGAGCCGGTGTCAACTACTTTACCGCTTGAATACGTATGGCAGGCAAGCGTTCATCCATTGATCACTGAAACGAGAGGGCTCACAGACACGGTTGGCTGGGCATGGGAGCTGCCAGGCACCTACGCCATCACCGTCACGGCGAGCAACCCTGCTGGTTGGGTATCGGATACCCATGTGTTCACTATCACTGCGCCAGTGTATGATATATACCTTCCCCTAGTTATCAAATCTATTGAAGCAGCTCTGGCACACGCCCCATCTTTATCTTTATCAGGTAGTCTGGTGCTCGTGGGGCTGGTTGTCATTGGAGAGACGATTAGGTGGAAGAGGAGATATTAAGGACAAATACAACCATATTTCGGCCATCAGACCCTGAGGATATGTGAAAGTCCTTAGGGCCTTGTTTTTAAATGTCAAGACACGTATAGTTTGTTGCCCCTCCTCGTAACCAACGAAGCCACCCACATCAACATTGCCCTCTAGGTCATCCAGCACATGAACGATGATATCGCGGTTGTTATCGCATTTATAATCCCATGTAATCACAAAGCATATAATTCAATATCGTCAATTCGATATCCTCGCAAACGAGAAGTAAAATCTTTCATCTCCCATATTCAGATATGGGTGTGATATCCCTTATCTAGTCACATAACTACCACATTGGAGATTAGTAAGGTTCCATAGATTGTGTATGTTGCGTACAGAGGAATTATTCTGTATACTGATAACAAAGATAGAAACAAGGGAGGTAAATATGGGTGGTTCAAGCGGAAAAGGTGGATGGACAAAGGACTTAGGTGGGATTTGGTTTCTTTGTTTATTCGCAGGATTTTTCACGGGAGGAGTGGGGTTATTCATCACGATCCCGATAGCGATCGGATGTACCATATACGCATTTTGGGCAGAAATTTCAGGAAAGAAAGATCAACCGGCCGAGGCACCACATCATCAGATGCATGGCGAAGGGATCCAAAGCCTCGATACAATGGATATCCCGCATTCGGGATATTCGGCTGTGGAAAGAGCCGCTGAATACCGCCGTAGAGGGCAGTCACCTTCGGGAGTTATCGACAGTGTTTATAATGACATGAATCGTCCAGGTGGAGTGTCTTACAATGATGGCAACCGTGATTGGGATGCAGATGCATAGGTGGGGGAAAGTAAATAGATTGATACTTGAAGTTGTCCTATATGATAAGGTAATAAATTCATGATATATTCAGAAATGACGCGTAAAGCAATGAAGATCGCCTTTGAAGCACATATAGGTCAGCTTGATAAAACTGGTATTCCATACATATATCATCCGATTCATCTAGCAGAGCAAATGGGTTTCGAAGAGAGAACCATAGTGGCACTGCTTCATGATGCCCTTGAAGGTAAACCTAAAGAGATAAACCGTAAGAAAATTCGCCATAAATTTGGAAAAAAAGTCCTGAAAATGATCGAAGTATCTACCGATACGCCGAAAGATTATGCCGGAGGGCAGAAACCTCCTTGGAAGAACGAAAAGTAGCCTATCTCGAGCATATCCGCCAGACAGATCCATCCTTATTGCGCGTCACAATTGCGGATAAGATCGATAATGCTCGGGCGATACTGGCTGATCATCTACGGTTGGGCGATGGGGTGTGGGAGCGTTTCAATGCTGGAAAAGAAGATCAATTATGGTATTACCGAAGTTGCGTAGAAGCCTACGATGCGACTGGTTATACAGGTCAGTTGTCGGAGGAGCTTTGTTGCCTGGTCGACCAGCTGATAAAGCAGACTCGTAATGCCACTTAACGAAATTTGAGCTATTTAATAACTGACCAAACAAGCATCAGAATATCGAAATCCGATTTCCTGCGTTGCCTCATAGATATTGAAGAGGTCGTGGGTTCGAAGCCCTACAGATCGACAAAATTTCAGGCACTTTAACCCGAGCGGGGATAATATCCCGGTTTTATGTATTTTCTATTATCGTACTACAAGAATTATTTTTCTTTTCGTGACGAAAGGCGATCGGCAGATGTCCCGGGTTAATAGGGATAAATATCCCGTGCATTTATAGATTTTGATCTTCTATCTTCATAGAACTGATTAGATCATAGACACCAAAAACAGTTGAAGGTCATTGACCAGGATTGACTTTGCCAAGCCTGCGTTATTATTTCTTGAATGGGTATTCTCCTCATAGATAGTAAAGATATCAAAACACCACTAGTACGGTATAGAACCCGTGTTTTACTACATTAGCACGTTTGGTGACGACTGTAGCTAAGATGCAAATGCCTTTTATTTTCAGTCGCTCCCTCATGGCTAGGTATTTGTAATTGGAGATTGATAGCTCGGAATTTTTGATCAAAGCCTTTTTCTGCTCGTTAGCGATACGCCCATGAATTTGATCCATGATGGTCTCTTTTTGGCATGAACTATTATGTAGTTAGAATTCACTTGCCATTTTCATCGCTCACTCATCAGGTTGAGTTTGGCCATTTTTCAAGTTCGATTAAGTGTCTTGAGATCATACTTGACAAATGTTAATAAAGCATTAAAATAACGATGTATGTTGTCTGTTGTCCTACAACATGATTTTTCCTGACAATACAAAAGAAAATAGAAAATTATGAATGATCTCAGACAGTCACCTGGATTGTTATCTCGTAAACCATTGAGCGCTGAGGTAGAGGCTGAAATTACTAGGCGCATATATACAGGTCAATACGGACCTGGGAGCCAATTACCCACCGAAAATCAATTAGCCAGAGACCTTGGCGTAAGCCGGAGCACCGTAAGAAGTGCGTATAGCTACTTACGAGCCAGGGGAATAATTACAGTTAGGCATGGAATAGGAGCGTTTGTTTTAAAGACGCCGAGCCTAGCAAATCCATATGAACAAAATATTGAAATAGCGGAAGTGATTTCTGCACTCGGATACAAAATTGGTTTTTATCAACGGAAAGCGGAAATCATTAGTGCCAATCAAGAAATTAGTAATTTATTGGAGATCGAATCGGGAAGTGAAGTTCTTGAAGTTTATAAGGTGTTCACCGCTGATGAAGTACCGATTATCCTCTACATTAACCATTTCCCTGCCTGGATATTTCAAGATCGAACAAGAATGCAAGAAGCATGTGAACCAACGTTAACTGAGCCTCCTGATGAATTCCTATATAATCTCTGTCAAATCCGTATGAAGTATTTTTACTCAACCATACATCCAGAGATATATTGTAATGTTGAGCAGATAAGTTTTTTTGGCTATGAAAATCCATACGAACCTCTATTAATAGTTGATGATATAGGTTTTGATAATCTAGGAAGAAAAGTCTTTCATTCGACTGAGTATTTAACACGTATTGCTGCTCGATTTGATGTAAATCGCTCCATCATCTCACCAACCACAAGGCAGAATTAGATCAAATCCAATTAAACATCACACAAAATGGGAGATTATCGTAATGAATAAGATACTAATTAAGCGTGGTTTCCTCATTACGCTGGATTCCAACAATAATAAATATGAAGGGGATATCCTGATTGAAAATGGAAGGATCTCAGATATAGCTCCCCGGATTGATGTAGTAGCGGATAAGATTATTGACGCTGATGGAAAGTTGGTTTTACCTGGCTTCATTCATGGTCATCTTCATCTCTGTCAAACTTTATTCAAGCGAATTTTTGGGCAGTCAAATGATGATACATCCCTGATGGATGCGCTGGACAAAATTACTTATTACGAATCCAAACATACGCCAGAGACGTTATATGCTTCAGCAAGACTCGGTCTGGTCGAGTTGATCAAGTCAGGGACTACCGGGATCATCGATATGGGTACACTCCATTATCAAGATAGCGTATTCCGGGCAATTGAGGAATCTGGCATCCGAGCCCAAGCAGGCAAGGCGATGATGGATCGTAAAGAGAATCTCCCACGCTATCTGCAAGAAAATACAGAAGATTCATTGCGGGAGAGCGTTGAACTACTTCGACGATGGCATGGCAAGGGAAATGGCAGGATTCGTTATGGTTTTTGCCCCAGATGGCAGCTCTGGAACACTGAAGGGCTATTAATTGAAGTGAAACAAGAAGCTGATAGGCATGGTGCAGGTATCCATGGGCATGCAGGTGAGGGGAGGGATGAAGCAGCCCTGATGTTAAAACAGACCGGGAAGAGGAATTTGACCTATTTAAACGACATAGGTGTCGTTGGTCCTAACGTTCAAATGGCACATTGTATTTGGCTAGATGAACAGGAGATGCAGGTACTGAAAGATACGGGGACTCATCCAATCCACTGTCCGTCTAGCAATAGCTGGGGGGCTGGAATTGCCCGAGTTCCCGAGATGTTGGATAGAGGGATATCCGTGGCCTTAGGTTCAGATGGAGCTGTTACCGGGAATCTTAACATGTTCGTCGAGATGAGAACAGCATTTTACATTCATCAAAATCGTTTAATCGATCAGGTTTCAGGTGCATGGCTCTCACCAGAAAAAATATTGAATATGGCAACGAAAGGCGGTGCATCTGCTCTTGGAGAAACAGAAAATCTTGGCTCTCTGGAAAAGGGCAAAAAGGCCGATATGATCATCCTTGATGATGGAGATAGTTGCGCTGGACCATGGTTGAGCTATGAGAAAGATGATCCGATATCCAGGATCGTTTGCTGGTATCAATCACAAAGTGTGGAAACAGTGATTGTGGATGGACAAATAATCATGGAAGACCGCGTGATTCTAACGATGAACGAAGAAGACGTGAAGCGGGAAGCACAAAATGCAATCAAAAAGATTATGGAATCAAGTATCTAGTGTTATTGGCTCATATTGTTGCATGTTTTGTTGTCAATTCATATCTTAGCATTGAACGTATTCTCTCTATCGATCAATGACTATCTTGCCACCTTATCATAGTTTGGGTCCAGGGAGAGAATGTGAGCTTTCCATGGTGCTGTAAATCTTTTTTAAGGATTTTTCTTGGCAGAATCATCTTCAAATGAAGTTTCATAATTAAGCGAAAGGAAGGTCTTCTATGCGGTGTAATTGGTTGCCTGAGATTGTGAAAAGATCAGAAAATGGTACTTTCATGAAAGGGTCAGATTTTGATATGGCGGTAATCAAAAACACCGCTGAATTGGTTCGTAAACACGCGATTTTGTACAATCCCCAGATAATCGTCCCAAGTGATGATGAAATGGCGGACAGGCTTTATCAGGCTGGAGTAGAACTTATCGTTCGGGTTGGTGTATACAACCAATCGACAGAGCGCTGCATTAAATTTTCTCGTGAAGAAATTGAAGAGGCAGTCGCATTGGCACCTAAGGAAGTTAAGCTAGGCTTGGGTGAAGATGCAGTTATTGAAAGACATCGCCTGGTTGAAAGCAGTATGCCCTGCATTATTCATAGTGGGCCAACAGGCACTCCAACGAGCGAAAAATACCAACCACTTATTCTGCAAGCCTGCGCCCAGGAGCCGCTGGTTGAAGTGCTCGGTGCCGGATCAGTTTCAACGTATATGGGGCAACCTGTTATACCAAAGTCACCGCTCGAAATAATCGCTACCCGGCGAGATGTAGCTGTCGCAAGGGATGCTCTTCGGAGAGCTGGGCGTCCTGGAATGTCGATCGATGATGCCGCTACACCATTAACTTGCGCGGGCAAGATATCCGCTATCGATGAAGAGAATGGATTACGTAAATGCGATGCCCTTCTTGTGTCGATGTGGTCAGAACTTAAAACAGATTATGACCAACTCTCACGGGTTGCATATCTCCAAGAGATTGACATGCATATCTGTAGCCTCTTCACGCCGTTAATCGGCGGTTTAGGAGGTGGTGCAGAAGGTACAGCGGTAATTTCAATCGCCAGTCATATCGTGGGAGTCTTATGCTATAACGCTTGCATGCATGCGAACGGATTTATGTCGTTGAAATATTTTCACAGCACTGGTAGGATGGGTTTGTGGATCAGTGCCATGACGGGCCAGGCGATTGCTCGTAATACACCTCTGGTTTCTGGAGTTGTGCCTTATACGCGCTCTGGGCTTTGCACACCCGAAGTTCTTTGGGAGGTGGCTGCCAACACCGTGACAAGTACGGTATGCGGTTCAGGCACGGCGGGGGTTGGCGCTACTGGAGGATCGAGGATAGATCATACAAGCGGTCTTGAAGCTCGTTTAATGCTGAAGTCAGTCATGCAGCTCTAAAATTGAAACGCCCAGAAGCAAATCAATTTGCCTTGGAGTGTTTAAGGCATTATGAGCATTTATGCGATGACCCACCCATCGGGAAACCTTTTCCAGAAATATATAACTTGGAAACGCTCGAGCCTTTACCGGAGTGGCTGGACATTTACCATCGAGTGCGGGAGGAGATCATAAACCTTGGCCTTGATCTTAACAATGGCTGGAAAGAGGTGAGGAGTGGGCGTATAGTTCGAAACGGCGAGAAAAGATTGGTTGACGAATTGTAGAATGATTGACGATCTGTCGTTGTTGACCACTACCTAGATAATCTGGACCTTAAAAGCGAAAGGTTAGATGTTTGTTATTTAGTTTGTGATCGGACGATAAGAATAAGTCATGCGATGAATATAAGTTGGAGGAGCGTTAGTTATGATTGATATATCGATTGAACTAAAAAACCGGCTCGAGTCCGCCCTGCGTGACGGAGATAGTGATCAAGCTGAAACTATGACCAAACAACTCCTAGATATGGGGGTTGAACCATTTACCATCGTTGAGCAAATTCTAATCCCAACTTTGACGAAAGTCGGGCATGATTTTCAGGACTCATGTATCTTCTTACCGGAATTGATGATGGCTGGAGAGGCGGCTCAACACGTAACAGCCCTGGTGGACCAGGCTACCCGAGAAGCTGGCCAGGCAGCCATCACTAAGGGGACGGTGGTAATTGGGCAGGCCGAAGGCGACGTGCATGATATTGGCCGTAATATTGTTGTGACCATGCTATCTTCCCATGGCTTCAAGGTTGTAGATTTGGGACACGATGTGCGAGCCAGTGCCTTTTTAGATGTTGCGCAAAGGGAAAAGGCGAACATTGTGGGCCTTTCGGCCTTGATGACCACGACGCTGCCTGCCGTTCAGCGGACAGTCAGCCTGTTCAGTGAGGTTGGTATTCGGGAGGGCTTCAAGATCATCGTTGGTGGTAGCGCAACCAATCAGGAATGGGCGCATGAGATTGGAGCAGATGGATACGCAGTTGATGCTCCCTCTGCTGTAGAACTGTGCATGCAATTGCTTGGGGCATGATCTACGATCATGTTAAGCCTAAGAAATGTTCTTGTTCGATCAGACGAAACAGAAGTGGATGAAGATGTCATGAAATCCTTGTTTTTTATCTGAATATGGAAAGGAGAATAACTTGAAAAGAATTAACCGGTGGTTCCATATTAACTGACGCTTATGTTTAGCATCAATCATGACTATTAATAAATATCGCATGTTGCTTTTTGGATTTCATCTACAAAATTTGAACTTTCTAGGAGGAGAATCATGAATACAACAAAGAGGTTTTTAAAATCCTTTCTACCCATTTTTGTGATTGCGATTTTGGCCATAACCTCCTGTGCACCTGCTACCCCCCAGGCTCCATCCGCTACGGCTGTACAGCCATTGCCTACAAATACGACAGGCGCCCCTGCGGTGGAAGCGACCTCATCAACAGTGAAGCCACTGCCAAAACCGGAAGAACCGGTCACGATTGCATTCCTCTATAATTCGCCTGCCAATGACAATGGCTATAGCCAGATGTGGGATCTCGGTAGACAGGCAGTCCAAGAGAAGTTTGGTGACCGCGTAAACACCGTGTTTGTAGAGAATGTTCCCGCATCAGAAGAAGCCACCCGCACCATCGAGCAGTTGATCGCTGATGGTGCAAAGATGATTTTTGATGCGGCTACACTGTTAGATTTTGGGGAAAAGGCAGCTGCAGAGCACCCTGATATTGCATTTTTGCGCACGGATGCCGTTTTTCAACCTAACGAAGCCACCAATTATTACGAGTTAGGGAGGTCAAATTACCTTATAGGGATGGCTGCCGGTCTGATGACCAAAAGCAACATCATTGGTTATGTTGGAGGCTTCCCCTCCGCCTTTGAAAACGGGGAGGCTAATGCCATTGCCCTGGGAGCTCAATCGGTCAATCCAGATGTAAAGGTTAACACGGTGTTCATTGGCTCCTGGTATGACCCAACAGCTGCCAATCAGGCAGCCATTTCGTTACTCGATAGTGGAGCAGATGTGCTCTTAACCGGGGGAATAAATACAGATATTGTCATGAGCGCAGCCGAAGAGCGTGGTGCGTATAGTTTTGGTTCATATCATCCTATGAGTGAATTTGCCCCGAAAGGCTATGTGACCACATTTGTCGTGGATACAAGCAATCTGCTCATCCAGGAGGTACAGAACTTTCTGGATGGTGAATGGGTAGGGAATAAGGAATACCGTATTGCGACCATTGGTAATGGGATCAGTCTGGATACGTGGGGACCTAATGTACCCCAAAATGTAAAAGACACAGTAGAAGAGGCATACAATCGAATGGCAACTGAAAATTGGAACCCACTTACTGGTCCAATCTATGACACTGAAGGTAACGTTGTGGTTCCAGAAGGCCAGGTAGTGCCAGATTATGATTTCTTCATGGGGGTTGATTGGGTGGTTAAAGGGGTGAACATGGCTAAATAAAATTATTCATCCAGGGAGGAGCAGCTCAAAATGAGGCTGCTCTTCCTTGGATGAAAGCTGGATACAGGCTGAGGAGCCAAAATGGACATACGTAACCAAAGCCAAACATCATATTTCGTGTGTTTATGATTACCTGTTTCAAGTAAATCGGAAGGAGTATTTGTGGCCGCAGACGAAACTCAGCACAGGGAAACATCTTCAGTCCAAATGAGGAATATTTGGAAACATTTCCCAGGAGTTATTGCCAATCGTGGCATAAACCTAGAGTTGTACCCAGGTGAAGTGCATGCCCTGCTTGGCGAAAACGGTGCTGGCAAGACCACTTTGATGAACATTCTGGCAGGGGCATATCTTCCCGATGAAGGCGAAATTCTTTTGGATGGAGTCAAAGTCGTTATCCGTTCTCCTAGATCCGCGATTGACCTGGGAATTGGAATGGTACACCAGCATTTCCGATTGATTGATAATATGACCGTTGCGGAAAATGTTTACCTGGGATGGGACAATGCGCCATGGCACATCTCTCGCAAGGATCTTGCCCGGAGGCTGGAAAAATACACAGCCGATCTAGGATTTGCTGTCGATCCAAAAGCTGAAACCTGGCAGCTTTCGGTTGGCGAACAGCAGCGCGCCGAAATCCTGCGCGCACTTGTTAGAGGAGCAAAAATCCTGATTCTGGACGAACCCACTGCTGTGTTAACTCCTAGTGAAACAGATGACCTCTTCGTTGCCATCCGGAAGCTTAAAGCAAAGGGTCATACGGTTGTTTTTATCAGCCATAAATTAAATGAAGTTCTCGAAATATCTGATCAGGTAACCGTCTTGCGGGGCGGAGAAAATGTTGTGACACGGAGAACTGCTGAATGTAATCAGATGCAATTGGCTGAGTGGATGGTAGGTAAGCAGATGGAAATTCGCTGTTTCGCGAAAAACGATCATCCAGGGCCCGTTGTTGCTGAAATGAGACAGGTTAATGCCTTAAGCGATCGTAATTTGCCGGCTTTAAAAGATATTAATTTAGCCGTGAGACGTGGAGAAATCCTGGGGATTGCTGGCGTATCGGGTAATGGTCAAACAGAATTAGCAGAAGTGATGACCGGTATGCGTCCCTTGCAAAGTGGGAGTGTATGGATCGAAGGCATCAACCTGACCGGGCGTAGTGCAAGACAATATTCTGAAGTAGGTGAGGGGCACATCCCCGAAGATAGGAATGGTATGGGATTATTCCCAACGTTGTCACTCACGCACAACGCCATCCTTCGAGAATACATAAATCCGCCCATTCGTAAAGGTATGCGCCTGGATAATAAATCTGCTGAACAGCGGGCATGTGAACTGATCCAGCATGGGGATGTGCGTACACCTGATATTCATGTGTTAGCATCATCATTGTCTGGCGGTAACCAGCAAAAGTTGCTTGTTCGCCGAGAGATCGAAATATCCACTCATTTATTGGTTGCAGTTCATCCTACACGCGGGTTGGATGTTGGAGCAACCGAAGATGTTAGGTGTGCACTCATAGAGCATCGCGATGCTGGCAATGCTGTTCTCCTGATATCGGAAGACCTGGATGAGATATTAATCATGTCAGATCGCATAGCGGTGATGTATGAGGGCAGGATTGTGGGTGTATTTACTGCACAGGAAGCAAATCGCGATGAAATCGGTCTTTTAATGGGGGGCCATGTAG
>CAVZNX010000012.1:0-10893 GCA_963776795.1 uncultured Chloroflexia bacterium | reverse complement strand
GGAGATATTGTGGGAGCAGTGATGCTCCCATTTGCTATCTATGGGGGTTACAAAACGGCCCAACTGTTGGTTTTAATAATAATCGTGTGCATCAATTTCGTTTAATTATTAACCAATCTGATAGCTTACCCACACTCCCAATGCGTCCAGGCGGTGCCCTACAGGGTCATCGAAAGCGAGCGAAGTGAAGTTCAATTGTTGATACTCTCTTTGTTCACTTATGGTCTTCTTACCTCCTCTATATAACCAGCTTTCAAAGCAGCAGAGGATAAAAATTGAAAACTATTTCTCCTGAATGAGCGCATATTCAGAGATTATCGCAAATGAACCAAGCGATTTTTTGGAAATAATCAAAGACTTCTTGGATATGAAGACTAAATGTAGTAGATTTTTATATTACAGGTATAAAATAAAGTGAAATTAGGGTATAGCAAAAGTTAGTAAAATCTATCGTTACACCGCCCTGCTAATTGGGAGGCAGGGTCAAGGTACCGAATTGTTGAAGACGGAGCGTTGCAGATGCTGAAATATCGCACGCTAGGGAGAAGTGGTATACAAGTCAGTCCATTGGGATTAGGTACGGCTCGCATGGCTGGGTTGGGGTGGCATGAAGATTTAGTATCCCAAGCTCCCACTCTGACGATACGGGATGCTGTGCGGCAAATCCAGGCAGCTGTCGATCTAGGCGTGACATTTTTCGACACAGCGGATAACTACGGCAAGGGATTAACGAGTTCGATCTTGGGCGAAGCCTAGGTCATCATAATGGCATCGTGGTAGCAACCAAGTTCGGGGAAGATCCAATGCCAGATCAGGAGGATCCCGGTCTTTGGATGCCGATTTCGTTGTGCGGAAATGCGATGGCAGCCTGCATCGCCTAGGGGTTGAGTGCATTGATCTGTACCTTTTGCATTGCCGCGATTACCCACTCGAACGAGCTCCAGCGTTGATTGATGTGCTTGAAGGGCTGGTGCGCGAAGGCAAGATCCGTTTTTACGGCTGGAGTACGGACGATGTCGAAAGGGCCAGACTTTTCGCAGGTGGAGAACACTGTATCGCTATCGAACATCGCTTGAATGTATTCAATGATAACGAAGCGATACTGGATCTTTGCCGAGAGCAGAATCTGGCAAGTTTGAACCGCGTTCCATTACTCATGGGTGTCCTAACAGGGCGTTGGTCGTCAGAGTCGAAACTGGAGGATGGTGATCCTCGGGCGATATGGTTTGAGCAAGAGGGATTCCGAAGGTGTTAACCTGCGCGCAACAGATTGAACCTTACTTAACCAGCGAAGGGCGATCCTATGTGCAAGGGGCGTTGGGGTGGATATGGGCACGCTCCCCTTTGACGATTCCCCTGCCAGGCTTTCGCAATATGGAGCAAATGCGGGTATTGGTGCAGGCGCTGCAATTTGGCCCTCTCCCCTTGGATGTTATGCAGGCCATCGCAGAACAGGTGAAAAGCGCGGGGATTGTTTAGACTCGATAGAGTTATTCAAGGGAGGACAAATTGTCTGAGCCCAGAGTACACATAACTACAGCATAATACGAGGGGCTAACATAGGCTCCACCCGCCAACTTTTACAGCGAGTAAGCGTGCGGCTGTTCGATGAGCGGAACATTAGTTAAACAATGCCCTTATGAGTCGATCACCAAAGCCTCAGGCATCAACACCGCCAATAATTCCTCATCGTGAAGATGCCATTAATTACCCCATTTTTAGCACTATCCGAAGTCGTTTGAGTCAGAAAGCTAAGGAATACCTGAAGGTCAGCATGCCCCATTAACATGTAGAAGACGAATACATTGTGGTTGTGTTCTGCCAATATCTGGAGAGCGTGTTTCCCGCAAGGGAACGAGGGTTCAAATCCCTCCTTTCCACCCAGAGATACGTTAAGGTAGAGCTATCCCCACTGGCATTAGTGAGTAAAATAAATAATATCTATGCGTATTTATTTGTCATCGGAAAGGTAGTCTATGGCTAAACAGACCAATAAAGCCCAAATCCTGAACGATATCCATGCTGAACGCAGGCGTTTAGAGAAAAAACTTTCCCGCTTGGGCCCGGAAGAAATGCTGATATCCGGTGTCACGGGGACCTGGTCGGTGAAAGACATCCTGGCTCACCTGGCTGCCTGGGAAAGGCTCTTTTTGGATTGGTATTTCGCTGGTTTACGTGGCACAGCCCCCGATATTTCACCGGTTGGCATGAGCCGGACCACCATTGATAGCCTCAACCAGCGCGTCTATGAGCAGAATCAAGCGCGCAGCCTGACCGATGTTATGGAGGGGTTCCACGCCTCATACCAGGAAATCTTAGCTGCCGTAGAAGCGATGCCTGAAGCGGACATGTTCGCTCACGGTCGCCTGGCCTGGACGGGCCGGCTGAGCCTGGCTGATTACATCACAGGCAACACATGTAACCACTATGCCTGGGCGAATTCACAGATCACACGATGGATGAAGAAAAGAGCTATTGACGGGCAGGCACTCAAGCCACCGGAATAACCATCTAAATTTGCCCCGCGTAGCATCTCAGGACGGCTTGATCCGGTATTTTGCCATTGATTGCAAGTTACTTCTCTTAATTACGAAAGCTTCTGCAGCTTACCGAAGGTGATCATCCTGTCCGGCACGATGATCACGATAACGAAATATATGTTACAATGTCGGTCTAATTAGGGTGGATAAAAAAGGTAGAAAAACCCTTTCAAATATAAGAAAAGGATCTGATGATGGCCTATATTAAAACAATCCCTTTCGACCAGGCGGATGGTTTGGTGCTTGAGCAGTACACAGCTGACCTGGCATCCAAAGGATACATACCGAACTATGTACAGGCTTTTAGCCTGCACCCAGATATTTACGATGCATGGTTAAACTCATTGGTGCCGTGCGTTCAAAGATGAGGTTACGCCGTTATGAGCTGATCACCTTTTCGGCAGCCATGGCGCTTGGTTGTACTTATTGAATGCTTGCTCACGGAGCGTTGCTCCGTAAAAACTTTTTCGATGCCCAGCAACTCCAGGCAATCATCAAGGATTTTCGAGATGCGGGTCTGACCGACGAAGAAGTAGCTCTGATGTCGTTTGCAAAAACCGTGATCAACGAGCCTCAAGCAATCAGCCAGGGTAGCGTTGGTGAGCTTCGCAAGTTCGGCCTCACCGACGAAGAGATCCTGGATGTCATCGTGGCCGTCACTGCCCGCAGTTTCTTTAGCAAGACTCTCGACACGCTAAACATCCAACCAGATGATACCTACCTGGACCTTGAGCCGGAACTGATCCAGGCACTTACGATAGGCAGGCCTTTTCCATGATCGATCGCTTTTAGCTAGCTGACATGATCTCTAGGCTCGGTTTTGTCACCGAGCGATGCTGGGCTATTCATGCCTCGATTGACTACTCGAGAACCTGTAACGTTTGAAGGCATGCGCTGACAAGCTCACTTTCCATTTCCTAAGCTTATAATTCTTCAGATTTATTAGCCAGTCCGATCTGAATCCGGCAACACAATGATGTAAAATAAGGTACGGATTTTTGGGTATCGGTCGACCGTAGAATAAACTGCCTCGCTCAACCCATTCAAGTGCGATGATCAACGCAGTGCCAAAGTAGCTCTTTGCACGGGCAGGCTGTGCGGTGAAGGATCATGGATATTTTTGACCCGGGTTTTCAAAGGAAAGGCCTGGCAGTCTTCCTGGTAGGGTTGGCTGCTGTGTTCGGTTTCCTGATCGGGGTTTTTAATGTAAAAGATGGCGGTATTTCTGCGCCTAAGATAGATATGACGGAGATTTATCGAAAAACTAACGCCCCAACCGCCAGCTTGACCTATACGCCAGTTCCAACCGAGACGAGCCTGCCCACCTACACCCCTCCGCCGACAAGGACCGCCCGCCCAACGAATACTTCATCACCCACCAGAACACCCACCATCACCCAAACGCCGACGGAAACCCCAACCCCCACGCGCCGCTATACGCGCACACCCACCTCCACGGTTATCTCAAACATCGTATATCCGAGCTCAACCCCGATACAGCCAACCACCGCGCCACCGGTCGTGATTGAATCCTGCAAGGTCGATCCGATCACGGTGCCGGTCGATACCAGCGTTTCAATCACTTTCATTGTCCAGTTTTCAACGCAGGTACCCGGCTATGGATTTGAAGCGATCAACAACCCTGGGTACCCTGGCCAGGGTGGCTGCTCAGCTACCGATACCGATGGAGATGGAATGGCGTACTGCCTCGGATCATCCGGGGCTGTCCCGGCATCGACCACCGTTTACGTGACCATTAAATCCTCTGTTGGCGATTGCGTGGTGAGTTACAGCTCACGCTAATCGTTATACCCGACGGATTGGGTACCCTTCAGGACGTTTCCACCGGTTATCACAGGAAAATCGAAAATCTCTAATCGATTTCATCAGGGTTATGGTTTATATTTAAGAATATTAGTTTTTATGTACCAGTTGAGTGGTGAGACATGCGCATCGGTATTCTTGCAAGAGTATTTATCCTTCTATCGTTACTGACCTCCCTGGGTGGTCCCGGCACCACGCCGATCCCCTCTGCTTCCGCTCAGATTAGCTCACTCCCAAAACTTACTACTGGGTTTGTTGACAAGGATTCTTTGCTTGGAACAAAAGCTCCGACCCTACAACCGATCGCTAATGCGGATGGTGATGGGAACTACCTGGTGACCTGGACTACCGTTCCGCCCGCCACGAGCTACACTTTGCAAGAGGACGACAATTCGGCATTCACCTCACCCACCACCCGATTTTATGGTCTTAATACGCAATTTCAAGTGGATGGGCAGAGCTACGGAACATGGTACTACCGGGTGATGGCCACAGGCTCGGGCGGTAACAGCCCCTGGTCAAACACCGTGTCGGTGTCAGTCATTTATGCACCTCCAGGCGCTTCCGTCCTGGACCCGATCAGCAATCCGGATGGGAATGGCGAATACCTGACCAACTGGAGTGATGTGCCTGGTGCTTTCGCCTATCGCCTCGAGGAAGCCGACAATGCTGGCTTCATCACCCCAACTGTCCGGTACGAAGGGGGATCGACGGAATTTCTCATCACTGGCCAGCAAGGGGGCACCTGGTATTATCGTGTGGTTGCCACCAACACCTATGGTGATGGGCCCTCGTCTAACACAGAATCAGTGGGAGTAATCCCATCCGCACCGGTCCTCCTGCCGATCGAAAACGCCGATGCAAATGGTGATTACCTGGTCGACTGGAACGATGTCATCGGGGCTGCGAGCTACCGCCTTGAAGAAGCGAACGAGCCTCAGTTCATCACCCCAACGATCCGGTATGAAGGGTCTCTCAGCCAGTTCCAGGTGACGGGGCAGGCCGGTGGTACCTGGTATTACCGGGTGCTGGCTAGCAACCAGGGAGGCGATAGCGCCTGGTCGAATGTCGAAACGGTGGGTGTCGCACCTGCTGCACCGCTTCTATCGCCAATTAGCAATCCTGACGGAGATGGTAGTTATGCCGTGGACTGGACGGACATGCCCGGAGCTACAGATTATCGGCTCGAGCAATCAGGTGATATCGGTTTCATTTCTCCCACGTTGCTTTATCAAGGCTCGGCCAGCCAATTCCAGGTCACCGGCCAGGTCGGTGGTACCTGGTATTATCGCGCCTCGGCTGTCAATACCTATGGCACCAGCCCATGGTCTAACGCGGAGCTGGTGCATGTGATCCCTGCAGCGCCGGTGATGGCTCTGATCGAAAATCTGGATGGAGACGGTGCATATCTCACCGATTGGAGCGATGTGGTCGGTGCCACCGGCTACACACTCGAAGAAGATGACGACCCAGGTTTTGATTCACCGGTGATTGTGTATGAAGGCGCTAACAGCCAGTATCAAGTCACCGACCAGTATTACGGCACCTGGTTCTACCGGGTACTGGCCAGCAACCTGGGTGGAAACAGCCCCTGGTCCGCTTCGACTTCTGTCAGTGTCGACCTGGCTCGCCCGGGTAACCCGGTCCTGTCACCCATCAGCAACCCGGATGCCAACGGTGATTACCTGGTAGATTGGAATACAGTACCTGGAGCAGCCAGCTATCGTCTGGAAGAGGCTGACAACCCGGATTTCACCGCAGCCACAGTGCGATATGAGGGGACTGACAGCCACTACCAGGTGCTAAGCCAGCCGACTGGGGTATGGTACTACCGGGTATATGCCAGCAACTCGTTTGGGGTCAGCCCTTGGTCAAATACCGAAACCGCCGGGGTCGCCCCTGCTGCTCCACAATTGTTGCCCATCGATAACCAGGATGGTGATCGGAACTACCTGGTGGATTGGAGCGACGTAGATGGTGCGATCTCTTACCGGCTGGAGGAGGCAACCGACAGCAGCTTCATCAGCCCAACCATTCGCTATGAAGGTGCCAGCAGCCAATTCCAGGTGTCGGGACAATATTACGGAACATGGTATTACCGGGTGCTGGCCAGTAATGCCGGGGGCAACAGCCCTTGGTCGAATGTTGAATTGGTGAGAGTCTTGCAAGCCCCACCGGAGAGCCCGGTGCTGGCCCCGATCAGCAATCCGGACGGTAATGGAGACTACCTGTTGGATTGGAATGAAGTAGCCGGCGCAACCAGCTACCGGCTGGAAGAAGCTGACAATTCAGGCTTCATTTCATCCACGTTACGCTATACCGGCATCCTGACGGGGTTCCAGGTGTCCGGCCAGCAGAGTGGCGTCTGGTACTACAGGGTGTTGGCAGGCAATGAAGGTGGTAACAGCCCCTGGTCCAATACCGAGTGGGTGGGTGTGATCCCAGCTGCCCCGGTGCTGCTCCCGATCTCCAACCTTGATGGGAATGGTGATTACCTGGTGGATTGGAATGATGCTGTCGGCGCCAGTAGCTACCGCCTGGAAGAAGCTGGCAATCCAGGCTTCATTTCGCCCACCGTGCTATATGAGGGTGCTGCGACTGAGCTGCAGATTACAGGCCAATTGGGCGGCACATGGTATTACCGTGTTTTGGCCAGCAATATTGGGGGCGATAGCCCATGGTCAAACCCTGAGTCAGTGGATGTCATCCCAGCCGCGCCTGTGCTGCTACCGATCTCCAATCCAGACGGGAATGGAGACTACCTGGTTGATTGGAATATCGTGGTTGGCGCTACCAGTTACCGGCTGGAAGAGGCCAGCAACCCGAGCTTTATCTCACCCACGGTGCTGTATGTGGGTACCGCAACCGAGTTGCAGATCAACGGCCATTTGGGTGGCACCTGGTACTACCGGGTGCTGGCCAGCAACGCTGGGGGTGATAGCCAATGGTCGAACGCTGAGTCGGTGAGCGTAATCCCGGCTGCTCCAGTGCTTTTACCAATTTCCAATCCAGATGGGAATGGCGATTACCCGGTGGATTGGAATGATGTAACCGGCGCTACGAGTTATCGACTCGAAGAAGCAAATTCCATTGAATTCAGCTACCCCATAACCCTCTATGAGGGAGCTGCCAGCCAATTTCAGGTCACCGGTCAGGTCGGTGGCACCTGGTACTACCGCGTGCTGGCCATCAATGCAGGAGGAGACAGCCTCTGGTCGAATATTGCTATAGTGAGTGTCATTCCTGAAGCGCCGGTATTATTACCAATCGACAATCCCACTGGAGCAGGCGATTACCTGGTGGATTGGGTTGATGTCAGTGGTGGTGATACTTACCTGCTGCAGGAAGACGATAATCCGGACTTTTCCACTCCCATCGACCGCTACACAGGCGCACTCAGCCAATTCGAGGTCACTGGACAGGCAGGCGGTACCTGGTATTACCGCGTCTTAGCCCGCAACCCAGGTGGGGATAGCGTGTGGTCGAATGTTGTATCGACCGGCGTTGTTCCGGCAACACCTGCGCTGCTTCCCATCGATAACCTGGACCGGGATGGGAATTACCTGGTCGATTGGAACGAAGTACCTGGAGCAACCAGCTACCGGCTTGAAGAGGCTGACAACCCCGATTTCAATGCCGCAAGGCTGCGTTATGAAGGGCCTGATAGCCAGCTCCAGGTATTAGACCAGCCTACCGGGATATGGTACTACCGCGTTTATGCCAGCAATGCCTATGGGATCAGCTCCTGGACAAATACCGAAGCAGCCAGCGTTGCGCCAGCTGCCCCACAGTTGTTGCCCATCGAGAATCTTGACGGTGATGGGGATTACCTGGTCGGCTGGACCGTGGTAGTGAGTGCTACAAATTACCGTTTACAGGAAGATGACAACGCCGAATTTCCTTCACCAAGCGTGATCTATGACGGACCCCAGATCCAGTACCAGGTGACCGGGCAATTTTCCGGCACCTGGTACTACCGGGTGCTGGCCAGCAATGCTGGGGGCGATAGCCCTTGGTCGAACATTCAAAGCGTGGTAGTTTTGCATGCTCCTCCGGAGAGCCCGATCTTGGCCCCGATCAGCAATCCGGATGGGAATGGCGATTACCTGGTGGATTGGAATGAGGTGGCAAGCGCCTCCAGCTACCGCCTGGAGCAGGCTGACAACCCTGGCTTTATTTCGCCCACAGTGCAGTATGAGGGTGCTGCAACTGAGCTGCCGGTAGTTGGCCAGCCGAGTGGCGTCTGGTACTATAGGGTGTTAGCCAGTAATGATGGTGGTTCTAGCCCCTGGTCGAACACCGAATGGGTGGGGGTGGTCCCGGGTGCCCCGGTACTGTTGCCCATAGATAATCTTGAGGGCGATGGAGATTACCTGGTTGATTGGAATACTGTGTTTGGTGCTGACAGCTACCGGCTGGAAGAGGCTGACGACCCGGGCTTTATCTCGCCCACACTACGATATGAGGGTGGTGCGACTGAGCTGCAAGTTAATGGCCAGGCAGGTGGTACCTGGTATTACCGGGTGCTGGCCAGCAACCCAGGCGGAGATAGCCCCTGGTCGAGTAGCGAGGCGGTGAGCGTCATCCCAGCTGCTCCAGTACTCCTACCAATCTCCAACCCTGGTGGGAATTCGGAGTACCTGGTGGATTGGTATGAGAGCATTGGTGCAGATAATTACCTGTTGCAGGAAGATGATGATCCAGGCTTTGCTACCCCCGTAGAGCGCTACGAAGGCCCTGCCAGCCAGTACCAGGTCACCGGTCAGGCAGGCGGAACCTGGTATTACCGGGTATTGGCCAGTAATCCCGGTGGCTCTGGTCCCTGGTCTAATACCGAGAATGTTAGCGTTAATACTACACCGCTGGCAAGGAATATTTTCATGCCGTTAGTCAGCTATACGAAGCCTGAGCCATATGGGGTCCACATCCTGGCGTCCAGCTATTCCTATGAATCGCATGATACCCTGTTCATAATCGGTGAGGTATTAAATAATACAACCGAGAATTTATCATTGGTCGAAGTGATCGTCGATTTATATGATGCCTCCGACCGGCTTGTGGGAACTGGAACTGCTTACCTGTGGCCGCTCGATTTGCCAGCCACCCAGCGTGGGTGCTTTAATATAACGATGAATATTCCAGCCGGTTGGTCATATTATAAGTTCGAGGATCCGCAATATATATCTGGTAGTACCAGTCCAGGCCTAACCATCATTGACTCGAACGGTGACTATAATAACGGGAGTTACAATCTTATCGGTCAGGTTTGGAACAACGGCAACCTGACCGCGAAAAATGTTGCTGTTAGCGGGACGTTGTACAACAGATCAGGCCAGCCTGTGGGCTGTAAACATGCCTACGTGAGCAGTGTGAACCTTAACCCGGGTCAGTCCAGCTCATTTGCGATCGATTTCCTGGGATATTATCGTGATTACAGTGACGTGACCTCGTACCGATTACGGGTTGCAGGTGATCGTCCATGATTGAGAGCATTGGCGAACTAACTGTTTCATGCGAATAACAAGCCGAATTGTCGCTCGTAATCTATATGGATTAGGAAATTGATGATCTCACCTCAGACCACATTGGTCACCTTTAGGAATTTATTTGCTAATCATCGATTAGATCACAGGGTTTACTTTATCCATCTTCTATTCCTGTGATAAACTAGAATTAATCCTGGGTGGTCGATCCAAAGGTCTGAACTTCATGAAAAAACTGTCATTTTGGCTGGTGATCTTCATCGCGTGGGTAGTAATTTTCGGAGTTGTCTCCAAAAATGCCAGCGCTGCTTTCCCTGCTCTAGGGGCGGGAGTTTCGCAAACAATACACTCAGCCCTGCCAGAAATTACCCCAATGCCAACCGAATCGGAACCGGTTGTCTCGACTGGTCCTGCGGACCGCACGCTACCTCCGGTAGGTAGTAACGCTGGACTGGTCATTGGGGCCAGCGTGCTGGTGTTGATCATCATCGGAGGCGTCTGGGGGCGAGACGCAGGCTAAAGCATTGACAGGGACTACTTCATTTGGTATGCTTGCTGCGCTCCGGATGGGTCCAGCGTGGCGGAACCCTTCGAACCCTGTCAGGTCCGAGAAGAAGCAGCAGTAAGGAGGATATTCCGGGTGCCGCTGGGTAGCCTGTCCGGAGTTTCGTTTAAACAAAAACAAGCGGTGATGCCACCGCTTGTTCCTTTTTGTGGGCGAGTGAGCTACTTGGCTAACTCAATGAATGTAGGCTTTTTATAGCCTTCATCAGGATTATAAATATCGATCGTGTCTGCCGTACCACCGACTTCCACATTCCAACCGATTACCTGCCCACGGTAGGTATTCTTCCCCGTTCCATTCATGGGTGATCGTTGAACGAGAAGCCAGGATCAAGCCCTCGTAGAATGCATTTTCGTTGCCATTGAGCTGGACTGGATTGGTATTGCTGGGTGGCAGGTAGATCAATAAACCAGGGATGGCGGGAGCCGGATCGGGTGTCTCAACTGGCGCAGACAGCTGGATATCTCCATTGCCGTTGGCG
>CAVZNX010000011.1:0-16228 GCA_963776795.1 uncultured Chloroflexia bacterium | reverse complement strand
TGTGCCAACAAGGAAGCCATTGGCAAAACTGTTTCAGATAACTTCGATCCATCTAAAGGAACAAGGATATTTTTAATGGTCATTTCATTTTCCTGAAAATATTTGCACGAGCAGGTATATATTCAAGGTCACAATCACGGTTGCTGCCAGGCATGCCACCACGGTGGTGATCTGGTGGTTGACCAGCACCTTCATGATTTTTCGCCTGGAGGTGAACATGATCAGTGGGATCACGGCAAATGGCAACCCAAAACTCAACACCACCTGGCTGATGACCAGGGTGCGGGTGGGGTCAAGCCCGATGAAGATCACCAGCAGGGAAGGAATCATCGTCACCAAACGACGGATCCAGACAGGTATCTCCGTGTGTAAAAAGCCCTGCATGATGACCTGCCCAGCCATGGTCCCAACGGAAGAGGACGACAAACCTGAAGCCAGCAATGCCAATGCAAAAAAGAAACTAGATGCCTTACCTAGCAAAGGCTGCAGGGTCTGGTGGGCTTCTTCAATGGTACCGACATCGATAAGACCTGTACGGTAAAACGTGGAAGCTGCCACAATTAGCATACCGGCATTGATCAAGCCGGCCACACCCATGGCAACCACCACGTCGGTTACTTCAAATTTAAACAACCTGCGCAGCTTAGCTGGTGTACGTACCACGATCCTCTTTTGTGTCAAGGCAGAATGCAGAAAGATAACATGCGGCATCACCGTCGCGCCCAAGATGCCGGCTGCCAGCAACACGCTTTCTGGACCAGCAAATTGGGGAACCACCGCGTGGTAAGCCACCTCTTTCCAATTTGGATTAACCAGGATAGTCTCGATCAAGTAGCAAACAGAGATCACGGCAATGAGTGCAGTGATAACCGCTTCAAGTGGTCGGAATCCATAGCGCTCCAAGCCAAGAATGATAAAGGTGACAATAGCTGTGATGATGCCTGCGATCCACAAGGGGATGCCAAGCAAAAGGTAGAAACCCAGTGCCGCACCCAGGAATTCAGCCAGGTCGGTAGCCATGGCAACGATTTCCATGATGATCCACATGATGATGACTACCGGTCGTGGAAAGCTTTCACGGCATAGCTCAGCCAGGTTCTTCCCGCTGGCGATTCCAAGCTTGGCGGAAAGAGTTTGGATCAGCATGGCCATCAGGTTGGTTGCTACGATCACCCACAGCAACGTATACCCGAACTTCGCCCCAGCCTGGATGTTGGTGGCAAAATTCCCAGGGTCCATATACGCTACACTGGCAATGAAGGCTGGGCCCATGAACGGCATCAGACGTGCCAGGCCGCGTTTTTTGCTTTTCCCTGAAAGAATGAGCGCGGCAGCCTTTTCAGTCTTACTCAACTCAGCAGGAGCAGGTTTTTCTTTAGCCATGATGTATACATTTTAATCCATAGATCATTATTTGATTACTGCCGCAGCAATTTTCCATCGCTACCACGCCCCATAATATCAGGTTTGTGAATTACGCAAATAGAAATTATATGATGATTCGATTAAAGAGTTCGCATGATGTAATCCATCAAAATCGCAAGAATTATCCAGGTGTAAAATAATATATCCGCTCACAGAAAACAAGGGAGATGCCATGGAAAAGCTTGAGCTGCCAGATTCGCACTTTTCGCGCCTGACCATTGAACAGCAATCATGGATGAAGGATGCCAGCCTAGAAATCCTTGAAACGACCGGGGTTCGCTTGTTCGACCAGGCTGCCCTGGATTTGTTGCGACATGCTGGCGTAAAAATTACGGATGGGAACCTGGCACGCATCCCAGCCAGCCTGGTGGAAAAAGCCTTCGAAATGGCACCCCACGAGGTGGTCTTGCATAACCGCAATGCTGAGCCATCGATGCACATCAAGGGCTATCGCAGTTTCTTCGGCCCAGGTTCGGATTGTTTGCACGTCATCGACCACCGCACAGGAGAAAGGCGCGAGCCTCGTATAACCGATGTCATCGAAGGGCTGACTATCTGCGATGCGTTGGACAATATTGACTTTGTCATGTCTCTGTTTCTGCCCGTGGATGTAAATAGGAACTTCACAGACCGTTACCAGATGGAAACGATGTTGAACCACACCACCAAGCCCATCATTTTCGTCACGTATGAACTGTCAGGCTGCCTGGATGCAGTGCATATGGCAGAGGTGGTGGCTGGTGATGCATCAAGATTGGCGGAACATCCGTTTACGGTGTGTTACATCAATCCTACCAGCAGTCTGCGCCATAACAAAGAAGCCTTGCAGAAGCTACTCTTCATGGCTGAGAAAGGACTGCCACTAATCTACATTCCTGGTGCGACTGCCGGAGCTGCCGTGCCAGTCACCGTGGCAGGTAGCAATGCCCTGCGCTTGGCGGGTTCACTGGTTGGCTTAGTTCTCGCACAATTAAAGCGTGAAGGCACGCCCGTTTTTCTTCCTGGATGGGGTGCCTTGGCATTAGATATGCGTAGTGCTGTCCAAATCTACACTGGCCCTGACCATCAAGGCGTGGCTCAGTCCATGGCGCATGCACTGGATCTACCCATGCTGGCTTTGGGAGGCTCAACCGATGCCAAACTTATTGATCAACAAGCCGGGATCGAAGCCGCGCTGACGCTCCTGCTCAATGCTGTCGCTGGCAGCCAGCTGGTGCATGATATTGGATACCTGGAATCTGGCTTGTCAGGGTCACTGGCTCAGATCGTGATCTGCGATGAGATTCTAACCTGGATCAAACGCGCCCTTCATCCGGTGGAGGTCAGCCCTGAGACCCTGGCCCTCGACCTGATCAACAAAACGGGTCCGGACGGTCACTTTTTAGACAAAAAGCACACCGTCAGCCATTTTCGTGAGCAGTGGCACCCCCTACTTTTCGAGCGCGATAACTATGAAGGTTGGACGCGCAAAGGCAGTAAAACACTTGCTACCAGGGCAGCGGAGCGCGTGACTGAAATCCTCAATACCCACGTTCCCCAACCACTACCTGGAGCGGTGCAGGCAGCCTTACGCGATATCGTTGAACACCCGCATCAAGATTGAAGCAGGCTCAAAAATTCCAATCGATTAATACTTAAATTATCTGCGTATCATTGCCAGGTTACCTTACCAGACCCAGGGGATCAGGGCTTTGCGTTGTTGTGGGTATTCTGGGAAGTTCGCATGGTACCACGCATGATGAGAGCGGGCGCGTGGGGCCAGGTTGGCAAATGTCCACACTACAAAAGCCAGGCCCGGCAGGCACCAGGTGGCCAGCGCCCAGCCCATCCACTCAATAATTTCACCCAGGTAATTGGGGCAGGATATCCAATTGAACAATCCACCAATGGGAATACTGTAACTCACCTCACCTGGCTTGCGTAGGGCGCGAAGTTTCAAATCGGCCCAGCGGTTGATGACAAAGCCTGCAATGAATAAGCTTGTCCCCGTCAGGAACCGATAATCCAGCAGCCAGCTCGATGGGTAACCACCAGAATTGGTGAAAAGGTAATGCCCGTTTGCGTAGGAATTGCCGATATTGAACGCAAATCCCAGGATCATCACAAAGACGGGCATCTTCTTATGCCCATCACGGATGGTCCAGGGGTAGATAAATGCCCGGTGAACATAGTGTAACTCCCACAGGGCGAAAAATGCCAGGATAGGCATATTTTTGGGAGCAGTACCTACCGCAAATAGCACAGCAAACAGGATCACAGAGGGCGTCTCCATGATCAACCAGCTGAGGTGGTTTGGGATCATCGGTCCAAAGCCACGGCGGGCGTGTCGGCCGTAGGGCGCGCTGATAAAGAACAACGCAATGAAGACCCCGCGGCCACAAGGATCCCAATAATGATAAAGATAAATTGAATAGTATCCTGGCTCAATGGGTTTTCTCCCCCTGGTAGCCGTTTTCCTGGAACCAACGAAGTGTATCCCACACCGACTCAGATAACGGGCGGGCTGTGTAACCCAGCTCACGTTCGGCCCGGGCTGAGTTCACGTGCCGGTCACCGCGCAGTGCCTCAAGTGTAACGCGGGTATAGATCGGTTGAGTATTATTAAAGCTTGCCAGCTTCAACATCACCGGGGCGAAGGCATCTGCCAGCCAGAAAGGCACAGTGAGCCGCGGAGCGCTGCGCTGTGAAAAAGCAGCTGCTATTTTCGCCACCTCCCTGATCGTATGCCAGTTTCCACCTAGCATATAAGATGTCCCTGGTAGTGCATTTCTCTCAGCGCAAATCGCCCCCCTCACTACATCCCGCACATCCACCCAATCGAAACCAGCTTTTACCAGGGCTGGTATTCTCCCGTTAGCCAGCCGAAGCAATGCCTGGCCGATGAAGGAAGGTTTAAAGTCATATGGCCCGAGCATGGCGGTGGGTCGAATGATCACTGTATCCAAACCATGCTCAACCCCAACGATTACCTCTCGTTCAGCCTTCGCCTTTGATAGATCATACGGCGGGATATGCGATAATTCATTATCAGTGAGGCTCGCATCGACCAGCGGCTGTTCCTCATCCACAGGTGTACCCTGGCTACCCTTTTTCAAGGCATCAATGCTGCTGAAGTGCACCAGGCGCCGCACACCATACTTCAGGCAGGCGTTCACGATAAGGCGGGTGCCGATGGTATTGACCTCCATCATCTCCGGACCACTATCCATCTCCAGAGAGATTGACCCAGCCAGATGATACACCACCTCAATCCCAGTCATTGCACGCTCCACGGATGCCTGGTCACGCACGTCCGCAGTGATGGTCTCGACTTCCAAACCATCCAAGGCCCGGCGATCTTTATGGATCATGGCGCGTATATTCCGGCCCTGCTCCAATAGGGTCCGGACAAGGTTCGCTCCAACCAGCCCTGATGCTCCCGTCACCAGTAGACTGTCGCCCATTGCCTTCTCCTCATTTATGCACAAAGTCTATCAAGTTGGATGGCAGTACGGATCCGTATCAATGGTGCTGGATATTCCCCTATTGAATTCGTATACGGTTGAGTATCCAAGGATCCTGAGATCCAACGAGATTTCTGCTTCCTATAACACCACGAATACCTGGAGGTTGTTTGTGTTAACCGACCAGGTCAATGTTACCCTTTGATTTATTGCCAAATTGGTCAGCTATTTTACGGGTGAAATAAGTAACACCGCACCCAATGACCGGCATCCAGATATACCGGGTCTGGCATGCTCATTCGGCATGGATCATTCACCTCTGGGCGCGGTTGGCGAACGGGCAACCGGGGGGTGGGTCGATCAGGGATGGGACTTCACCGCATGCCTGGCTGTTCCTGTTAGTTCGAAGTCCAGCATGCGGATCAGGCACAGCGGAGAGAAACAAACGCGTGTAGGGGTGACCAGGCTGGCCAATCACCGCTTCGCTGGTACCGCCTTCAACCATATGGCCGGCATACATGACCATGATCTGGTCCACGATATACCGAGCCGAGGCCAGGTCGTGGGTGCTGTAGACAAAGGAAATCCCGCGCGCTTCTTTTAATTGTTGCATCAAGGTCAATACGCCCATGCGGATGGAGACGTCCAGCTTAGAGATCGACTCATCAGCCAGGATCAGCTCGAGGTCCTCCGTCAGAGCCCGGGCGATTGCCACCCGCTGGCGTTGGTCACCCGATAATTGATGCGGATTTCTTGCCGATATCGTACTGGCTGGCTTTAGCTCGACGGTATCGAGTAGCTCGCACACACGCTCATAGATCTGCTGCCGGCTACCGGCTTTCTTGTGGATGACCAACAGGCGCGCCAGATGGTGCTCAACGGTATGTACAGGGTTTAGAGATGAAAAAGGATCCTGAAAAAATATTTGCACCTGGCTGCGATATTTAGGTGAAGCCTGGGAAGGTTCAGTTTTTAGGACATCCTGGCCCTTGAAGAAGATCTTCCCATTTGTTACAGGGATCAAACGCGCCACCATGCGGATGGTGGTGGACTTTCCACTACCCGATTAGCCAACCAGCGCCACGACCTGCCCGCGTTCTGGAGTGAAAGACGCATCCTCAACCGCATGCGCATGCCGTGTGCTCAACAAACTGCCTACCGGGAAGTGCTTGGTAAGATTGTGGACTTCCAGGTTTGGTTGTGATTGATGGACATTCCCTGCCATGGCATCTCCCTTATTGATCAAATATGTGGCAGGTCAGGCTCTGCTGAATAGATATTTGCCGGGATAGCGGAGCTTGCAGGCTTCACACCGGCAGGGCGGCAGGGCAGCGTGGATGAAATTTACATCCCGGCGGCGGTGTAATTTAATTTGGGGGAGATCCAGGGATGCCTGATAAGCGCTGTTTTAAGCCGCTGATCGAGGGGAAAGAATTGATCAAACCAATCGTATATGGGAGCTCGGGATTTTCGAAAAGCTCGCTTGCGGGGGCTTTTTCAACGATCTCTCCCGCATAATGGACTGATCGCTCACCTGCTCTCATTACCAACCTTGAACCACGCAGAAACCGTCAATGTCTTCGAAACCCTGATCAAGGAGGAGCATAAATCAATAACAGTATCATTTGAACCAACAACTAACTTCGGTATGATTATCTATTGACTTGACAGGTAGAGCTAGCTACTATTTGATAGAAGGAGACTTTTCGCCGGGAATCCTTCTACCCTGCCAGCCGGTTCCGATTGAACTCTTAATTAAAAAAAGTGTATGATATCGATAGGGAGTTTCACTACAGCCTCAGCGACAAGTGATTTTCATTATTAATGCTTGAGGTATTTTCTTCTCATATATTTTTATAGGTTCAACTATATATACTGTTGCCTGGCTTGTGTGTGATGCTAGCTGAAGTCATGTCACCCTGGGTGGAATAATCACTCTGGGAAGGTTGGCTTTGAACACATACCACCACCGAGTAGGTGATATGTCAGGTTTCCCCAATCCGCTTGCGGGATGTAATCTCTGAATATCAGCTGCTTAGGACTCTGTCGAGGAGACTATCAAGCTGATTATTATGAGACAGGATCATCCAAGGGTGTTATTCACAAGCTATTCAACCGGTAAACTTTTTCTAGGCCCATAAGTGAAATGGCAATTTCGCCAGAAAGGGAGGCATGAGCAGGAGGGTCATAAGAGGAGGTTAAAACAATCTCATTTGTGTCTGCCGAGCATTCACCCGATTTATTTGAAGCACATGGTCAGCGTATTGTTGAGTAGCCAGCCATAACCCGAGCCAACCTCATGCTAGCACAGGCGCAAAGAATGCGATCAGGCAGGAACCAAGGACTTATCATGAATCTCGATTGTTTTAATTAATGCATTCGCTAACACGCTCTTTGAGTCTCCAGCCGAAGAGCATTCAATGGGAGGTGCATATCAGCATGATTAACGGATCTCTTTCTAGCACAACAAGTTCCCTACCGGGCTAAACAACGAACCTTAATATCGCATGGATAGGGAGGAGAAGGGCTCACCCAAGTTCGAACAGAAACCTTGCAGAGAGGAGATTGTTCCTGGTTGCCTGTCATTGGCTACCAGGATGTGAATCTGGATATGAAACATATTCGCAGGATCGTCTTTTACTTGATCATTGTATTAATCCTCGGCGGATCAGCCACATACACGGCGTCCGCTTCGAATAATGCTCCCATTTCGCTCGATTCCGCTGCCCAAGCTATCCTCCAGGAGCTGGCCCGCACCAAGGGGATTGCGTCGGATCACCTGACAGTAGGTTATATTGAGCAGTGGGACTTACCCCTGACGGGAGTGAGCTTTGCCTATGCCAAGGTGATTGACCGGGCAACCGGTAAAGGATACTCACTTGGCCTGGATAAAACCGGTACGTTCGTAGATCCTGAAGCTTTGCAAGCCGCTGAACGGGCTGCGTCTGTGAACATTTTCGGTAAACTGCATCCTTCCCTCGCCAGGTACCTTTCCCAGGTGGACGCTCAAAGCCTGGTCAAAGTCAGTATCTGGCTGGACCTGGGTGAGCAGGATGCCTCGATCCCACGCATTGACCCAGCCCAGGCAGAGACCATGAGCTCCGAAGAGCTGGCACAATGGCAAGCAAAAGGGATGGCTCACGCAACGGAAATCCACCGGGCGGTCGAGCAGCCACTGATTGATTTCTTACCCACCGTGGATGGTACTCTGCTTTCAGCGGCCGATACTGCCCCGCTGGTCTTTGCCGAGCTGCCAGCTGGGGCGATCCCGCAGGTGGCTGCCTTGCCATATGTGGACACGATCGACCTGCTTGTAGAAGGTGGACCGGATCAAGACAAGGGGGAGATAGAGCCGCCCCAGGGTGGAATTGACATGAGCATTGCTGGTCCCACGAGCAAATCGAATATTGTCGAAGCGCGTGGCTTCACTGGCGTCGGCAGAATTATAGCTGTTGTGGAAGGTGACAGCATCGAGTTTGCCAACCCCTACCTTGTCGATGGTACCTGTGGTCCCACGGGGACCTGCCCAGCCAAGGCTGAGCACCCAACTACCGTAGGGGGCATTATGGCCAGCACCCACAGCACCTACCGCGGTATCGCACCGGGAATAGGCACGGGGCTTCTGAGCGCTAACGGCAGTGGCTGGGACCTGGCTGCCATGCAATCCGCCACCAGTTGGGCACTCAACCAGGGCGCGTCCGTTCTAAACAACAGCTACTACCTTGAGATCGATGGGGTCATGCACAATTCGGACCGCTGGATGGATTATATCGTCCGCAATTATTACAATCTCGAAGTCAAGTCCGCGGGCAACCGTGGAGAATACGAGGGCAATGTCACCAGCCCAGGTTTGGGATATAACACCCTCACTGTCGGTGCGGCCAATGATAACAATACCCTCACCTGGGATGACGATTCGATGGCAGCCTTTTCCAGCTACGTGGAGCCTGCCGGCCGGGAAAAACCGGAGGTGACCGCCATTGGCTGTACGAATTACTCTCTTGGCTGGGGGATAATCAGCACGGGTATGTACAGCCCTTGGATCTATGACCAGGGCTGCGGCACCAGTTATGCTGCCCCGATCATCGCTGGTGGTGGAGCGCTATTGATCAACCGAAGCACAGGGCTAGATAGCTGGCCAGAATCAGAAAAAGCCATCCTCATTGCCACTGCACTGCATAATATTGAAGGCGATTCCAGGCTGAGTGAGATGGATGGGGCTGGCGCAGTCGACCTGGCAGCTGCTGACGCTGTTGCTGCCAATGGCTGGTGGACTGGTTTATATATAACACCAGCAAGGTTTGACGGGAGTAACAATTATTCCGTCATGACTGTTCATTTGTATGCTGGCGAGCGAGTACGCGTTGCCCTGGCGTATGATTCTAACCCCTCAGCAGACTACACTTCGGACCCACTAGAAGGTGACCTGGATCTCTACTTGCTAGATCAATCAAATAACGTCGTTGCATATTCTACTAGTGTTGATAGCTGGGAGATCATTGACTACACGGTTCCTGCATCAGGTAATTATACAGTTCGTCTGCATAACTTTAATGGATCATTTTCTGGCTCTGAATCGACTTATGCCGGTGTAGCCATCTGGCCGGGGCATTACGTGCTCACACCATACGAGCCCCAAGTGCGTGACACTCCTCCAGGAGCCTGGAACCAGGATTCAGGGGACGACTACCGCTTCACCCGGGGTTCCTTCTGGAATGCAGTCGGTATCCGATCACCATTTTCCAGCGACTATGATATATTCCTGTTCAACAACTCGGTCTATGCCGATCCTGCTGATCACTCGTGGCTCGAAGACTCAAATACTTCTTATCCTGTGGATTTTGTAGTCCTTGATGGCAACCACGCCCCCTCCGGAAACTACTACTCTACTGTGTCCACCTTTAGTGGTACCGGCAACTATACTATCGAACAGGCTACCCACACATCCGATTTATTCGAAGGTATCTATGGTCCCTACACATTGAGTGCCTCTCAAGTGGTTCGTGTGTGGGATGATTCCGTGACCAATGGCCTCCGTAAATACTATGCGCTCAGACCTACTTCCGGTGACGCCGACCTGGGGATGGCCCTTTTTGCATCCGACAGCGCTAGTCCTACGTCATGGTACAAGGGCCGGTCGCAATCTGCTGTATCGGCAGATTCAGCTGGTGCAGGCGGTAGTGAATTCATGAATTACCAATCCAGTGTGACTGACTGGTTTGGATTGGTGGTCTGGAATAACTCAGCAACTGTAGATACCAGCTATTACCTTTATGTTGATTCCTCAGCGCCTACTGGCTCAGTTTTGATTAATGGTGGGGCGACCTATGCCAATTCCACTACCGTAAACTTAGATCTACCAGCTAGCGATCCGCAAACAGGCGTATATCAGATGCGTGGATCAGAAGATGGATCGAACTGGACAGCTTGGGTACCATACAACAACGTCACTATGTGGACATTTTCCGCTGGAGATGGCCTCCGGACATTCTATATTCAGTACAAGAACAACGCCGAGATGATCTCCGCATCCTACAGCGACTCAATTTATCTTGATACAACCGCACCTACCGGCTCGATCCTGATCAACGGAGGCGCAATATACACCAATTCGACTGCTGTCAACCTGACCCTTTCGGCAAGCGATGGCGGGTCAGGCCTCTACCAAATGCGCTTCTCCAACGATAACTCCAGCTGGAGTGCCTGGGAAGCGTATGGCACCAGCAAGTCCTGGACCCTTGTTGGTGGGGACGGCACAAAGTACGTCTACGTACAATATAGAGATAACGCAGGCAATGCCTCGGGATCGTTCAACGACACCATCTACCTGGATACGGTCGCACCCAGCGGCTCGATCGTGATCAATGGGGGGGCAGTGTATTCTAATTCGATCGCAGTTAGCCTCAGCCTGTCAGCCACCGATGGCGGTTCCGGCGTATACCAGATGCGCTTCTCCAATGACAACTCCAGCTGGAGTGCCTGGGAAGCGTATGGTACCAGCAAGTCCTGGACGCTAACCAGCGGGGATGGGACAAAAACAGTCTACGTCCAATACCGCGATAATGCCCTGAACGTCTCCAGCTCCTTCAGCGACACGATCATCCTGGATATGACTGCACCCAGTGGAACGATCATGATTAATGGAGGCGCAGCCTACACCAACTCTACTTCGGTCAGCCTCAGCCTCTCAGCCTCTGATGGCGGTTCCGGCGTATACCAGATGCGCTTCTCCAATGACAACTCCAGCTGGAGTGCCTGGGAAGCGTATGGTACCAGCAAGTCCTGGACGCTAACCAGCGGGGATGGGACAAAAACAGTCTACGTCCAATACCGCGATAATGCCCTGAACGTCTCCAGCTCCTTCAGCGACACGATCATCCTGGATATGACTGCACCCAGTGGAACGATCATGATTAATGGAGGCGCAGCCTACACCAACTCTACTTCGGTCAGCCTCAGCCTCTCAGCCTCTGATGGTTTATCAGGTGTCTACCAGATGCGCTTCTCAAATGACAACGCCACCTGGAGCAGTTGGGAAGCCTACGGCACCAGCAAGAACTGGACGCTGGCCAGCGGTGATGGTACTAAAACCGTTTACGTCCAATTTAGCGACAATGCGGGGAATATCTCGAGCTCGTTCAATGATACGATCTATCTGGATACGACCGCACCGAGCGGCTCGATCCTGATCAATAGTGGCGCAGCTTATACGAACTCGACCGCAGTCAACCTTACCCTGTCAGCTTCCGATAGCGGTTCAGGCGTCTACCAGATGCGCTTCTCCAATGACAACTCTTCCTGGAGTGCCTGGGAAGCATATGCTACCAGCAAATCCTGGACGCTAACCAGCGGGGATGGAACCAAGACCGTCTACGTCCAGTACAGCGATAACCTTGGGAATGTCTCGGGATCGTTCAACGACAGCATCTACCTGGATACGGTCGCACCCAGCGGCTCGATCGTGATCAACGCGGGTGCCGTATATGCCAACTCAACCGCCGTCAACCTGACCCTCTCAGCTTCCGATGTTGGCTCTGGCGTCTACCAGATGCATTTCTCCAATGACAACTCTTCCTGGAGCAGCTGGGAATCCTACAGCACCAGCAAATCTTGGACGTTGGCCAGTGGCGATGGCACCAAGACCGTCTACGTCCAGTATCGCGATAATGCTTTGAACGTCTCCAACTCCTTTAGCGACACGATCATCCTGGATACGCTCGCACCGAGTGGAACGATCTTGATCAACGGGGGCGCGACCTACACCAACTCAACCGCCGTCAACCTGACCCTTTCGGCAAGCGATGGCGGGTCAGGCCTCTACCAAATGCGCTTCTCCAATGACAACTCTTCCTGGAGCAGCTGGGAAGCCTATGGCACCAGCAAGAGTTGGACACTCTCCAGTGGTGATGGCACCAAGACGGTTTACGTCCAGTATCGCGACAATGCTGGGAATATCTCCGGCTCATTCAACGACACGATCATCCTGGATGCAACCGCTCCGAGTGGAACGATCTTGATCAACGGGGGCGCGACCTACACCAACTCAACCGCCGTCAACCTGACCCTTTCGGCAAGCGATGGCGGGTCAGGCCTCTACCAGATGCGCTTCTCCAATGACAACTCCACCTGGAGCAGCTGGGAAGCCTATGGCACCAGCAAGAGTTGGACCCTGACAGGCGGTGATGGCACCAAGACGGTTTACGTCCAGTATAGCGACAATGCTGGGAATATCTCCGGCTCATTCAACGACACGATCATCCTGGATGCAACCGCTCCGTCCGGCTCGATCCTGATCAACGGGGGTGTAGCCTATACCACTTCGACTGCCGTCAACCTGACCCTCTCAGCCTCCGATGGTGGATCAAGCGTCTACCAGATGCGCTTCTCCAACGACAACGCCACCTGGAGCAGTTGGGAAGCCTATGGCACCAGCAAGAGTTGGACCCTGACAGGCGGTGATGGCACCAAGACGGTCTACGTTCAGTATAGTGACATCGCTGGGAATATCTCTGGCTCGTTCAGCGATTCGATCATCCTGGACACAACCGCACCTTCAGGCTCGATCTTGATCAACGGAGGCGCAGCCTACACCACTTCGACTGCCGTCAACCTGACCCTCTCAGCCAGCGACGGAGGGTCGGGCGTTTACCAGATGCGCTTCTCGAACGATAACGCCACCTGGAGTAGCTGGGAAGCATACAGCACCAGCAAGAATTGGACCTTGACGGACGGTGATGGCACCAAGCTGGTCTATGTTCAGTATAGTGATAATGCTGGAAATATCTCAGCCTCGTTCAGCGACACGATCATCCTGGACGCTACCGCGCCAGGCGGCACGATCATGATCAACGGCGGAGCAACCTACGCTGGCTCACCAGATGTCAGCCTCACTTTGTTTGCTAGCGATTCCGGGTCAGGTGTCTACCAGATGCGCTTCTCCAACGATAACGCCACCTGGTCAAGCTGGGAACCTTACGGCACCAGTAAGAGTTGGACGCTGACGGGCGGTGATGGCACCAAGACCGTCTATGTACAGTACAGTGATATCGCTGGAAATATCTCCGGCTCGTTCAGCGATTCGATCATCCTTGATACAATCCCACCGAGTGGCACGATCTTGATCAATGGAGGCGCAGCCTATTCGAACTCGACCATTGTCACGCTGACCCTGTCCGCTTCGGATGCCGGATCTGGCGTCGACCAGATGCGCTTCTCCAATGATAACGTGACCTGGAGCGACTGGGAAGCTTACGGCACCACCAAGTCGTGGATCATGATCAGTGGGGATGGCACAAAGACGGTCTATGTCCAATTCAAGGACCTGGTTGGGTTTATCTCGCCTTCATTCAGTGACACGATTCTGCTGGACACGATCGCGCCGACAGGCGTGATCTTGGTGAACGGTGATGCGCAATATACCAACTCCACTGCAGTCACCCTCAACCTGTCAGCTTCCGACACAGGCTCAGGAGTTTACCAGATGCGCTTCTCGAACGATGGTCTCACCTGGGATGACTGGGAAACATATGCCTCCACCAAATCCTGGACACTCGATAGCGGAGACGGGGTAAAGATGGTGTTTGTCCAATACCGAGACAACGCGCTGAACGCCTCTGTCTCCTTCAGCGACTCGATCATCCTCGACACCCTCGCGCCAACTGGCCTCATCCTGATCAACAACGGCGCTGATACCACCACCTCGATCAATGTTTCGCTTACGCTGTCAGCCGTCGATGGTGGATCAGGTGTATCGCAAATGCGTTTCTCAAATGACGGGATCATCTGGAGTAGCTGGGAAGCGTTTAACACCGTAAAAGCCTGGACGCTTAATATAGGGAATGGTCTCAAGACGGTGTATGTCCAGTTCCGTGATAACGCTGGCAACATTTCCATCTCATTCACTGATACGATCATTCTCGATGCGCCTCTGATCAAAAGCATCTACGTCCCGTTGATCCAAAAGTAAGCTTATCTTGAACTGAAGTCCAGTTCGCTTCTGTATTCACCTTTACCCCCCTTCCCAAAAAGAAGGGGGGTAGTGTGATTTTAGAAAAAACCTGGGCCGATTGGCTTTTCTCAAGCCTCTTTCGTTTAAAATAAAAATCCCCAGAAGGATATTGCGGGCTTCCGGGGAGTTTGAAGGATCTATCTACTTACTTTTTTCTCGTTTTACTTCGCCGCTTGAGAGAGCAGGCTGATTGCCTTTAATAACTGTGCATCCTGGCTGTTTTGCAGCTGGGTGGCAGTCACACCTTGGGCTGCTTCAGGCACGAACATTGTGATCGTGCTATCCAGGCTGACTGAAACATCTGGTGCAATACCCTTGTGCCAAATAACACGCCCATTGGGTGTCAACCATTCCTCTGTCGCCAGCAGGATTTGTGATCCATCTGACAATGGAAATGCGTTCAAGACCGTTCCCGTTCCGAAGGTTGTCTCACCCACGATCATTGCACGGTGGGCATCTTGTAATGCACCTGAAACGATCTCTGCTGCGCTGGCGGTTCCTTGATTAACCAGGACGACCATCGGGATGTTCAAGGCTACACCACCGGAGTTCACTGCGATTGGTTGCTCCTGGCCGGAAGCGTCCTTGACCAATAAAGCATTTCCACTACCCAGGAATTGGCTGGTCACGCCAATGGCTTCATTCAATAAACCACCTGGGTCATTGCGCAGGTCAAGGATCACACCCGTAGCTCCCTGTGCCTGGGCTTGTTGCAGGGCATTTTGCAAATCAATGGTCACACCCTGGCTGAACCCGGCGATTCGGATATCAGCGATCTTGGTTTCGGGAAGCATGGTCCAGGTCACATTCTTGACGTCGATCTTCGCCCTGGTGATGGTCACATCCCGGGTAGCACTTGTGGTGGGATCCTGCAATGTCAGTGTGACCTTTGTTCCAGCGGGTCCCAATACCTTGCTGACCACATCGCTGATGCTCAATCCGCTGACATCGGTACCGTTCACTTTGAGGATAATGTCACCTGCTTTGACCCCTGCTGCCTTGGCTGGCGAGCCATCAAATGGAGTTACGATGACCGTCTGACCATTGCTGTTCTGGGTAACCTCAGCTCCGATCCCTTCAAAAGAGCCGTTGGTAAAGTCATTTTCCGATTTTACCATCTGGGGGGTCAAGAAGCGGCTGTGTCCAGTATCGCCCAGGGCATCAACCATACCGCTGATCGCTCCGTATTCGAGCTGCGTCTGCTGCACAGCACTACGGTCAACATAGTACTTTTGAATTATTTGGTAGGCCTGATTAATGAGGTCGAGCGAATTGGTTTGGGTGGAGGTCCTGGCTGAAACAATTGTTGGCGCAATCAGGAAGTGATCCACGATTACGCCACCTGAAAATCCTACCCCTAAGATAACGGGCAGGATGAGTATGTATAGTAAAAAACGGACAACGCGACGATTATTCATTTCTCACTCACTTTCTCTTCTCCACTCCGCCTCCCTCAAATCGGAACTTTGAGGGAGGCGGAAGGAGAAAACCATGATGTCTACTGGCTTGGGCGGTTGCCCAAAGTAACCTGGACATTCTGGGTTTGGCCATTGCGCAGGATGGTCAGGGTGATTGTCTGCCCAACCTGGGTATGGATGGAGAGATAAGCGATTAGATCTGACATGCTGGTGATGGGAGTGCCATCGATGGCTGTGATTACATCACCACCAACTGTACCCTGGACGCCATTGATGGTGACGGTTGTTTCGCTGGCTTTGATGCCTGCGTTAGCGGCTGGGCCACCAGAGACGACAGTTGCAACAAGCGCGCCGCGTGTATCAGACGGCAGGTTCATGGCCTGGGCAATGTCGGGGGTCACATCGGTACCGCTGATGCCCAGATAGGGATGATT
>CAVZNX010000010.1:0-8443 GCA_963776795.1 uncultured Chloroflexia bacterium | reverse complement strand
CTTCGCATTTCTCTCCTATATACCAGGTATCGATAAGTCCTGCTCTGACTTAAATCTATCGATTAGATCCAGCACGTTTAGGTCCGGTTAGCATAGTGTCGGATACGTTTAATATGAAATCCCGGATTTCCACGCTTTCCTTCAACCATATCATCAGGTTAGCGGTATCTTTGATAAACGCAATCCGACCGTTGTAGTCAATGATATTAAATGCTGTACGTTGGATGATCCCCACCACTTTTCCCAATCCATATTGATGGCAAATTTGCCGTTCAGGGTCTGCCAACACCGGGAAGGGTAAATGCAGGCTTACTGCATATTGTTATGCCCTTACTGGCGTGTCTCCCAACAAATGCAGGATCTGAGTATTTTTCGTTTTGAATTACGTCGAAAACTTGCCCAACTGGGCTGCATGGCTCCGGCATTGCATTCAGTTTAATTCACGTACGAAAAAAAGGTACACGTTTTGGCGGCCAAGATAGTCACTGAAAGCAATTGCATTGCCATCCTGTCCTGTTTGCTTAAAGCCGGAGCCTCGGCACCGATCACTAGAGATATATTTTCCATATCGGATATCCTTCTTAGTTGCTATATCCTTATACTACTGTACGAAATAATATGAGAATCATATAGCATTACAATAAGATTGTTTGCACCTGGTTTCTTGGCAAGAGTATCGAACGATAAATAAAACAAGCATCAACATCGAAATATTAAGCAGGCCAGCAGTTTTTCTTAGCTGGCCTGCTTAATATAGATGATCATCAAGGTGATTATTTACTGTGGGGTCCTGGCCCCGCCGGTTGCGTAAGGTGACATACCGTGCATTCGCTCAATGTACCCGTATGCCCCTGCAGCTGGACGAACTTGATGGCATCATTTGCCTCACGGCTGGTAGCGATAGCATGCGTGCTGTCATGGCAGGCTTCACAATAGATCCCGCCGTGCCCTTTCGAAAGGCGGTACAGGGGTTGGTCCTGGTTGAACTGCTGGGTATTGGTCGGGGTATGGCAGTTATCACAGCGTGGCTCGTTCAGCCACGGATTCGGGTTCTGTGCCACCTGCAACATCCCGCCATGGCAGTCTACGCAGTCCATTTTTCGGTTCGGGTCAAGCGGTGATGGTACGTTGAGCGACATGGCATCCCGCAGGCATTTCGTTGTGGGCCCGGGGTGGCAGCTGTAGCATCCTTCGATCGTGTTCGGGATGACTTCAGCATGCTGCTCATGCATGGCATTAGACAGGCTGGGCACACCGGGCACGCCGGGTTCGCCTAATGCATTTGAGCTGTGGCAGCGTGCGCATAACACCGGGCGGCTGTTGATCAAATTGGTGTTTTCCTCGCTGTCATGGTACGCCAGGATGTTCAGCTCTGTGCGCGGCTGGCTTCCACCTGGTTCTCCGCCCGTGGCATGGCAGGTATCACAGTGCATCTCAGTTGAGACTGGTGCAACCACGGTCAGTGTTGCCAGGACCTTGTTCGAGCCGATTTCGTAAGCAGTGATTTCCGCCAGCTGGTATGGGTACGGGGTGTTCAGGTCACTATCCCTGAACTCGGTCAGTGGGATGCCCTCGGCCACAAAATGGTCGGTGTTCAGGTCCATCACATCTGCCATCCCCTTACCCTTTAAACCGACGTTATCTGGCAAATTGACACCAAAGAGCTGCGCCGCGTAGGTCCAAAAGTCCGTTTTATTGGAGGATACCGTGTTGTCTGGGAACCTGTACTGCACCCTGATTCCCTGGGTGACGATCTGGGGTGGGTCACCGCGCAAGACCACCTGAGCCCATAAATTATTAAACGGAGGCAAGACCGCCAGGTCTTGAAAGTAACGGTTATAGCAGTGCATGCCCAGATCATTCCAGCCCAGTAGTACGTAGGTGGCTTGGGGTGCGGCTGGATGTTTTTGGACTAAAGGCAGATAGATCGTCCCGGCTTGATTAACCTGACCTCCGGGGATCTCATTGGCAACTCCCGCCAGGCTTTTCGTTGCTGTGCTGGCTGACAGCAGCAGCAAGAGAAGCACGGTGGTAACCACGATGGATGCCTGTCTCATGATATTAAATTGGGCTGGGACCTCGGATTTATGCATGAAACACCTCCCCACAATGATTTAGTTATTCATCTACGCTGTACTTTTTATAGCATACAGCCAGGTTATTTACTTAAATTATACTATTAATCCAGGATTAAAGATAGATTTTTCAGCTTCCAATCAGCCCGTGCGGTTGAACCATGCTTTATGCCACCTCTGAATGCGAAGTACACCCTTACCTATGTTATTCCTTTGCAGGTTGGAAAGTGAGCATGGATCATCCTGTCGTGAGAATATCTTTCAGTTACGGACTGATCAGCAAAGTCGGGCTGCTGGCAATTCCGATCAGGGCCACGGGATTGGTACCGGGTTAGCATATCCGTGCTTTTCGACCGTGTACAACAATCCGTTGGAAGCCTGCGTGCAGGTTGTTTCGTCTGTGAAGGTGTAGCTGGTATCCATGGTTGCGACTGCCATCCACACCAGGTTGCCGTTTTGGCACACATTCGCTTCGATCATATAGCCACGGTTGTCATCTTCGGTCATGTTCACTGCTTGCCAACTCACGGTGACGCTATCACCATCCCGTGTAGCAGTGATCCCGGTCGGTGGACCGTACAGGACGGAATGAGGTAACCTGACAGGCGCGACCGTTACAGAGAAGATATCCCCTTTGACTTCGACGACCGAGGTCGCGATCCAGCATTGGTAGCTGATATTATCCGGCTGGATCCACAACCAGGTGCCAGATTGATTGCGGCCCCACACCGTAGCCGTATCACCTGTATACATGCCCCAAGCGTAGAGGTACGCTTTCGCAGGCCCGTAGCGGCAGTTCGCCTGCATCTTTACCGTCAGAGTGGGTAGAGCATACGTGGGCGACGGGGTGATGGAAGGGGTTAAGGTGATGGTTGGGGTCAGCGTCTGGGTGGGGGTTGGCGTTTTGGTGGGCGTCGCAGAGGCGGTCGAAGTAGCGGTGGGTGTGGGTGTTTGTGTGGGGCTTGGTGTATTGGTGGGGGTGTTTGATGCTGCGATGGTGGCAGTTTGCGTCGGCGATGCTGCAACCGGGCTGCAGGCTGTGACAAGCATGACCGCGAAGAGGAGATAACTGGCGTGATACAGGCAGCGATGCATGAATTCTCCTTGGATGGATGGTGGGATTATGGATACCCAATCTAATGCGGAATGGTTCTAGCACGTAATATGGAACAATCCAATGGTTTTGCCCTTGGCCTTGTTCCAGGCTTTTATTGCTTTAGGTGTGGATTGTAGGGTTATTTTGCATTGTTTCTGCTTGAAAAATTCCTCAGCTTCTTTTGAAAGTTTAAGCATTCCCGACTGCCCCGACCCGATAATGAGCTTCTCAACCCCGGTTTCGTACACAAATTCGGCTTCAGCCAACGAAAGCTTGTGTGAGGTACCGTAGACTTTTTTGGAGAGCTTCTTTTTGCGTTTTTTTACCTCTCCATCCAGGCGGATCAAAATGTCATTCTCGTATTTCACTCCACCAACAGTGATCGACCCAAACTTGGTGTGCTCGATTTTCGGTTTCATAGCGCCACTATATCACAGAATTAGCTGCCTAAATGGCAGTAAGGTCTTGTCTCCTGTAGGTGTTTGGGGGAAATTCCTAGTACAATACCCTTGCCGTTCGGGGCATTGAATAATGCTCAGTTTAACAATACCTTTGGATAAGGTGTTGGAAATCTTTGTATCTAGCTCCAATGTCTTTACCAACTTGCGTTGTATTTTACTGAGCAATTCGAGAATAACAGTTCTTTCAAGGCTCCGGACCTGAGCGAGGAGAAGAGGATGACGAAGCTGCAGCCACGTGCCTTCCAGGGCGAATACGACTATCAGCGCATTCGGGATTTTCTAAACCAGGTGACCCTCCTGAATGACCGCCATATGTACTCGTGGCCAGTGATGCGCCTGGACTATTGGCGTTGGCATGGCATATTGAACCTGGGAGATGGCAACCTCGAAAAGGATGTAACCCTGTGGGAGACTGAAAGCGGTCAGATCGCGGCTGTTCTTAATCCCGAAGAGCGCGGTCAGGTCTATTTGCAAGTCCATCCTTTGTATAAATCTTTAAATCTGGAGGAGGAAATGGTGGCGTACGCAGAAGCACACCTGCGCACGCCGAGCCGGCGAGCAGGTCAGGTGATTTGGATCTGGGTTGATCCTGGTGACAGCCAGCGCCAAGCGTTGCTTTCTGCTCGCGGTTATACTCCCATCCACGAGTCCACTGAACATCATTGGCGCCGCAGCCTCGAATTGCCCCTACCCGATCCATCCATTGCTGAAGGATACCTTCTTCGACCCCTTGGGGATGTTTCCGTGCTACCCTCCCGTTCTTGGGCTTCCTGGCGGGCATTTCACCCAAACGAGCCCGATGAGAAATATGATTCCGACTGGACATGGTATCAGAATATCCAATCCGCGCCACTCTACCGTCCTGATCTGGATTTGGTCGCCATTTCCCCGGCTGGTGATGTAGCTGCCTTCACCACGGTCTGGTACGAAGCGGAGACACGTACCGGCTATTTCGAGCCGGTTGGTACTGTTCCGGAGCACCAGCGGCGTGGTCTGGCCAGTGCATTACTTTGCCAAGGTCTACACTGCCTCAAATCTGCAGGTGCCACGCTTGCCATCGTTGCCGGGGGGTCGCCCCACGCCAATGCGCTCTACCGATCTGTGTTTGGATCAGAGTTTGACCTGTCGGTGCCCTGGGAAAAGCGTTGGAATTAAACCAGGTAAGTAAATAAGTCTAGAATATCCATGGTCTCTTGCGTTGTAGAAAAGGAATCCACAATGACATCTACTATTCGTAAAATTCAAGGGCAGGAAATGCTCAGCGTGCTTTATTCGCTTAATTCTTATGCCCTCCACCCATCACCACCTCTACAAAACAAGGAAGAATGGTACGCCATCGTGAGCGCCCGGCAGGGGATTACTTGTTATGCTGCTTTTGAGGGAGAAAACCCGGTGGCAGTGGTAGCCAGTACACCCATGATCCAGAATATCCGGGGTGTGTTATTCCCCGTAAGCGGTATTTGGGGTGTATCCACATCGCCTGCTGCTCGACGCAAAGGATATTGCCGGCAAGCGATGCAAAGCCTATTATCTTCCGATTGGGAATCTGGCAAAACGTTCTCAAACCTGTATCCTTTCCGCGAGTCATTTTATGAGCGCATGGGTTATGTGGGTTTTCCACTGACCAAGATCGCACGCCTCAACACGCTCAGCTTAGAGCCCCTTCTTAAGCTTAATCTGGAAGGAGATTTCCACTTGCAGTATATCGGTGAGGCTTTCGATGCTTACCGTGAGTATCTCTTTGAAATGCGCAAGCGCTGTCACGGCATGGCTTGTTTTGAATTTGGCGATCGTGTGCGCGCCAATCAAAACCTGCTATGGGTTGGTCAGGCGGTTTTTAATGACGAGGTCGAAGGTATTATGATGTACCGCACAATGGGCGAGGAGGTTTCTAAATATAACTTCGTCGCTTCCCGCTTTTATTATACGAGCAGCAGGGCACGCTACCTGATGCTCAATTGGATTGCCCGTCACATCGACCAGGCTGATCGGGCTGAGATTTGGCTGGCCCCCGACGAGTATCCTGAGACATGGCTCTCAGACCTGCAGCTAAAAGTTGAAGCAGCTGTGCGTCCGGCCATGTGCCGCGTCCTTGATGTTGAAAAGATTGGTGGCTTGCATGTAGGTCAAGGTAGTTTCACTGCCAGGATCATCGATCCACTGTGCCCGTGGAATGAAGGTGTCTGGATGCTTGAATCGCAGGATGGACTGCTCCAGGTTACACGTGCAGCTTCTCCCGATTGTGAGCTGACCATCCAGGGTCTATCCGCATTGATCAACGGCACGCACGACCCGCAAGATTTTCCATTCCGTGGGTGGGGTAATCCCGATTCAAGGCAGCAGTCCGAACTACGGAAAATATTTCCCCCTGCAATGCCATACATCCATGAGTACTTCTAAGCATTGTTTGCACTCATAAGTTACCCTGGAAAATTTACCGCTTCAAGTATTGCATTCAAGCTGATTTCACACGAGGTGTCATGAATAATCAAGAGTTGATCAGATATAAAAGGCAATTCAGTCAGCTGTGCAATTAATTGATGGGTAGCGAATCCAACATGCTGTGCGATTGAAACGAAGGAGGCACTATGGATCGAGAAGGTTACCAGGCTTTACTCCGCTCGCGCAAGGTAGCTGAAGATAAGATCGATGCAGCGATTGCTTTGGCAGAGAGATTCGAGCATTACCTCGCAAACCCAGGCGTACTCCCCGATGCTGCCAATACCTGGGCATTCTGCAACACGCTCATCCAGGAGAACCAAAACACTTACGATAACTTGTTAGCCCTGGCACGCTACGCTCGTTTTATAAAAATTAACAGCAATTATGTTGCCGTTCTGGAATTGCTGGATGGGGCTGAAGTGCAAGAGAACCTTTATAAAAAAGTCGGTATCCTGTTCGGAGAGAAAATCAGGGATGAGGTTTTTACCGGCATCGGTCTCTCACCACTGGGTTTACCTTCGCCGGAAAAACCAAGTGATATGTTCCCCGTGATTGATCGGCTGGTTAACCACCTCGGTTATCCGCAGGTGGAAATCTTGCTTTCCGCATGCCTGCGCGACCTGCCCGACGAATATTTCCTGGATGATCGTGAGCAATATAATAAAGCCTCCGGCATCGATGAATATCTGGTGCAAAGGCATGAGAACTTTGTCAATGAGCTCAAAAAGTGCCGTGATGAAGGTGTGCTGTTCTTTTCCCAGGAAATTAACGACGAGGTGGTTAATTATGTCGCTGAGCGACCTGAAACAGAAAGCGGCGTACGCCACGGGAATATCCTGTATATTACCAAAATCCCTTACAACACCAAGGAGTTTCTGGCTGAGACTGATCCGATCATGAAACGTTTTCATGCCTGCCACTGCCCATGGGTACGCTATGCGATCAAGAGAGGGGATATCAAGCTTGATCCAGTATTTTGTCACTGCAGTGGAGGTTTCAGCAAAAAGCCATGGGAGGTGATTTTCGGGCAGGTATTACGGGAGGAGGTGCTCGAATCTGTCCTCAGGGGCGATGAACGCTGCCGGTTCGCTATCCACCTGCCGGAAAACCTCGTTACTATATCCACGGCAGCTGAAACTCGGTAGAAGTAGCTTCTCTTATGCAGCATGGCTTGGTTAATGTGACTATATGAGACCTTTTCGTGAGCTCTCCAGGCGTGGCAGGTTATTCAGACTGCGAAAACTTGCCAATCAAAGCCTTAAATCATATGGGTTGGTGGATGCACACCTGAATTTCATTCAATATGGCGAAAATATTATCTATCGCGTGGATAGTTCGGGTGGTAAAGCTCAGTGTGACGTTGCGGATTGTTTCGTCCCTAACCGCTACGTATTGCGCATCCTTGCCTCAAGTGATGCTGACATGATCACCTCTGAATTGACCTGGCTGGCAGCATTAAGCGCAGAAGGCGGTTTACCAGTACCCGCGCCTGTCCCGAACACGAACGGTGAGCTGGTAACAAAAATAAAGACTGAAGGGATTCCAGCTGGCCGGATGGTATCGCTGATGCACTGGCTGGATGGGCGCAGGTTACGCGCCGGATTCAAGCCAAAACATTTAATAGCGTTGGGGCAGACGGTCGCCCGATTACACGCTTTTTCTGCTGGTTGGCAGCCTCCTACCGGGTTTACTCGACCCCACTGGGATTGGGATTCTCAGCTAGGTGGGTGCATGTTCAGACACCCAATGGCAGAGGTAGTTGCCACGATCCCCGAGAAATTTCAGCAGCCTTTCAGCATAATATCGAGCGAGGCCAAGGATGCAATGGAGCGCCTTGGTAAAGGTCCTGATGCGTATGGGCTGATCCATTCTGATCTTTACCCGGAGAATGTCTTATTCAAGGGTGGAAGGGCCTTGCCTATCGATTTTGAAGATTGTGGTTATGGCTATTGGATGTGGGATATCGCCATAGCCCTGTGCGAGTGGGCCTGGGGGCCTGATTGGGAGATCAGGAGAGATGCGTTTTGGGACGGATATTCGAGTATTCGAACCCTGCCCGATATCCAATCGTCCTCGCTTGATCTATTCATCGCCATTCAATTTGCTACAATGGTGTTATGGTCTTCAGCCTTGCTGATGAATGATCCCAAACGTATCGGAGAGTATGAGCCCTGGCGGAATAAAGTTGGGGAACAATTATTAGGATACTTTGACAGATGAATGCCATATCTCCTTCCATCCGAACAGCTCGTCTGACCTTGCGCCCTCTTGCTATGACTGACGCACCGGTATTGTTTCGCATCAACCAGTCGGAAGGGGTACTGACGTATTTCCCCAATCCGAATCCACCTCCCTCGACCGCGTGCATC
>CAVZNX010000009.1:0-37062 GCA_963776795.1 uncultured Chloroflexia bacterium | reverse complement strand
GGGCTAGGACCACCAGGATCTTAAGATCAGCACCACCCAAGAGGCGATAATGCCAGGCAACCACGAGGGCAAGGGCTAAAATGATGGATTGCATTACGAACCCGACGATCGATCCGCTCCGCACCTCTTTCATCATCCAACCTGCCAGGAGAGCGGCTGGTATGGCTGGCAGGGTCAACCAGTTTGGTACACAACGAGAATGTATATCGGAGACCGCGCAGACTCCCAACCAGCAGATCACAAACAATGAAATTGCCAAGGAGACGGTTGGTGCAGTGACATGTATATCGAAGCTCATGCATAGGATTATATGGAAGATGGTCAAGAAATATGTAAAGGAAGCGGAGTATCCACAAAAGTGGAGAAATGCTATCAGTAAAAATCCCCACAATTAGGGAACTAGGTATTGGCGAAAATGCCTGTCCGATGATCAGGTTCGTGCAGCCAGACCGGATAAGGTTCGATTATCGCGATGACCCCAAAGGTGCCCTTGGATTTACCAGGAATATCGATATTTACGACCGCCCCATACGATCGCATGTTTTTTTGGCCGAACATAATGGGTACTCAGCCTGAATTCCACCCAAAAAAGTCTAATTACTTCAGGCTTGCGGTTGATACCTGATTGTTATTAAGGGGATCAAGTGATGAGGATCACGACTGGAAAATCAATTTGTTTACACTCCACTACTTATTTTGATGAAAAAACGCTGCTCCCCTTCTATACAATGCATGACTGGGGAGCAGCGTTTTCAGGTAACCAGAAAGATGGAGTTGCAACCTTTATTTATACGGGGGAGATGTTGTCGTTATCATCGATAAGGGAGTACGCGTCACATAAGGAATATATCCTTGATTTAGTGCATTCCTATAAGCGTTATCTGAGTTTAACAATGCATATTCGCATACAAAGACCGGTAATCCGGCTCGTTGATAAGCGGAAAGCTGCGCGACATATTCATCGGTCTGGGCCGGGTCAGTCTCCTGGTCGTACCCGTCCGGGTTGTCCCACAAGTCGGTTGCCTCACCCGAGTACCAGACCCCTTCCTGGGCAATTGCATCGATCAATGTGAACAGTTCTTCGTGTCCGTGACTTAATGCGGCTGCATTTTGTTGGACAATAATAAACCCTGGATGGCGCGCTCCTGCATAATCCCGGATGTTGCCTATCAGCTGCACCATTTCCGAAGCGGAATCTTTATCTGCAGCTGCCGCAGCGGTGATGACGTGTTCGTTTTCATACCCTTCAACCCAATCCAGGTATACGCCATCAAATCCATCAATAATCACCTCTTCAATGATGCTTTGATAATCTCTAGAAGGATCTTTCCCTTGATTTTTCCCATAGATTACAATATCTTTCCATCTTTCATCCCAATAAGCTACCGGGTAATCACCCGTCCACCCATCTGGGTCACTCGAGAGAATGAAGTCTGGCCAATCGCTGGGAAGAGCAAATTTAATGTGATAACCTGTCGACCATTTCCAGTACCAACGCCAGTCTTCTGCTTCCCCGATATTGATATAGGCAAGGACGAGCTTGCGGTGAATAGCATCACTTGCCAGGCTGTTTTTTATTTGAGCCACCATACCCCGTGTATTGAAGTCTTGCTCGCCGGAGCCCCAATCTGTGCGTGTTGGTTCGAGGACCACCATATCGTAGCGGGAATTAATCAATGCCTCGATGGCATTCGGTTGGTTAAGGTCCTGGATTTGGTAGGCCCAGGATGTGACATCCTTTATTTCTAAAGGGATCTTATTCGCATCAATCGTAGGTGAAGATATTTCCTGTGATTCAATTCCATTAACAGGTTGTTCTTCCGATTCTTCTTGAAAATCTGCATTTATCAAAGAACAGGCAGAAAGTGACCATAAAATGACAGTGCAAATGAAGAACGATAACCGGTTAGTAGTTGTATCGAAGGGCCTTCTTATCAAGAAAATCCCTCCTCATAAGCAACAGCTCGATCCTATGATGAGTATGTACGATCTACTCCTAGGAATCCATTCGTGATTGGTTGACCTGTTCGTTGACTTTTTTTTACAACGCGCTACAATATTATTATATCAATAGATTAATTCAATCGAAAATTAGGGGTAAGGGGTTTATTGGTTGCATATCTCCTTCTACCAAGCAGTGAACACAACGAAAGGTAGATAGGAGAGGTGTTCTACTCCTCGTGCTCCTGTCCTTTTTGCGATTGTCCCTGGGGATGATTTCGAGGGTTGGTGCGATGCCTAAGGGAGGCCATCATGCTCAAGATCCAACTTTTAGGGACTGGACAAGCGTCGTACTTCAATCGATCTCTGGTTGGGTTTCCGAACCAGCAGCCATGCTTGATATTCTGCTACCTGTTATTGAACCGGCAGCACCCGATCCGGCGGGAATACCTGGCATCCGTTTTTTGGGAAGATTTCACGACCCAAATTGCCAGGAACAATTTACGTAAGGCTATTTATAGATTGCGGGTGATCTTGCAATCCGCCGGCATATGCCCTGAAGATTATCTTTTTATCACCGAAAATAATATCTCATTCATTAGCTCTTCTAATTACTGGCTAGATATCGAAATATTCGATGATCTGGTCAACCAGTGCCAGGATATCCACGGTGAGGGTTTAACCCCTGAACAAGCCACAAGCCTTAGCAAAGCAATAGATCTATATGGTGGCGATCTATTGGACAGTATCTATGAAGATTGGTGTATGCATGAAAGAGAACGGCTGCGTCTCACATACTTGAACACATTGTGCAAATTACTGGAATACCACAGATCTCACGGGAATTTTGAAAAAGGTCTTGCTTATGGAGAGGGCATCCTTTCACAAGATGATACTCGCGAAAGCGTGCATCGAGAGATGATGCAGTTATACGCATTGATCGGCGATAGGGCTGGTGCGCTGGCACAATATAAGCGATGCTGCCAGATACTCAGGGAGGAGCTCGGAATTGCACCAATGCCTGAAACCAGGCTGCTGTATGAGCAGATCTTACATCAGAAAATATACCCGAGGGATTCTATTCGCTCGTTTTCAGAAGGGGGAGACTCATGTGAACTGATCTCCTCTGCGCACTACGCCCTACAAACACTGCGGCATCTGCAAAAGATGGTGAATGAGACGAGCATAGAATTACAACATCTGGAAAGCTTGATCAACCAGGCGTTAATTCTACCGGACCCAGGAGAGACGCATCCACCATAACAGAAAGACGGAGAAGTAACATCTCGGGAACGGCGATACGCTAAGATGCTGGTGAATATCCAGCATCTTTTATTTTTTTCTAGCATATTTTTTTCTATCCTTGCTGTAACTCATCGCGACAAGGAGTAAAGCAATGGACTTCTTACTGGATCAACATCGTTATTACCCAGGAGATTTAATCATTTTAGCACTTCGGGTAGCCTCCAGCAACCTCGTTGGGTTTAGCCAACATATCTTCAAAGAGCCGATACTATCGCACACCCAGATCCTAGGCTCAACGACTGACGCCAATGAACCGCAATCACCCAATGGACGCACTGGATTGCTTCGTAGCGAGCCCAGGACCCAACCTACTGAGTGGAAAGATCTTCGATCGAGGTCACATTGAAAAGAGACATCCATTCTTTCATCGTCCGTATCTGGAACGAGGCTACCGACCAAAACGGTACACCTACGACCTGGCGTGGTTCGATCGATCATGTTGGCCAAGGCGAACGCCTGTACTTTTATGAGCTGGATGGAGTTGTAAGGTTTATCCGGGAACAGCTTGACATCCATACTGAACAGCCTTCATCCCTGTGGCAATCGCTTATGGCGAGGTTACGCCATGTCTTCCGCTGATGACTGTATGAACTCTCCGATTGCTGCGGATAAACCTGCGGATTTGCTGGTCCAGTATCTCGTGGCTGAATTGGAGTGCCTCAATGTGCGTCTCTCTCGCGAGATATTACGTTGGCAGCGCGCTGGGCAGGATCCGACAGATGCTATTCGCGGTCTATATGTTTCAGACAAACAAGCCAGCAACCTGGTCTACCGCCCGATCGGCACAAGCTGGGGTCAAACGGTGATTCTCAGCCCCGAAGAAGAAACTACCATCGGTGAAATCCGATCCTGGGCTGTGGACTATGTAAGACAACTCACCGAGATGTTTCATTCAAATGGAATCCTTACTCCCCTGGAACAGCTCGCCCACAGGTTCAATTTGGACCGCTTTGACCTGGATGCTTTTATCGTCTGCCTGGCTCCCGCGCTGGACCTACGATATGAACGCTTATATGGATACTTGCAGGATGATATCACCCGCAAGAAACCCAGCCTCAATCTGATTTTTGACTTGCTCTGCGAACCAGGGATGGATCGGTTTTCTTTCTTCTCGCATTTTTATGAAGATGCACCGCTTATCAAATGGGGTATTCTATCGCGTAACGGAGAACAGGATCCAGCTGGGCGCTCGTTTTTAGGGCAGAGCCTGTCCGTAGACGAAACCATTATCAGCTGGCTATTCGGTGGATATCAACCCAGCCCTGGCATGAAAGGTTGCATTTCACTCTCTTTTCCATCCGAAGAAACAGTCCCTGAACCCCTGGACGCAGGTTTGCTTGAAACTATGCAGCGAGGCATCCATGAGCAGGAGATTTTAGCGTTTTATGGCCCTGATCAAAATAAACAGGAACTTGCAGCTCGCTGGTGTGCAAAGCAGACTGGCCTCCCCTTATTGCGTATCGATCTTTCCAATTTTAATCCAAGCGATGCCGAATTTTCTCATATGCTGGCCTTGATTTTCAGGGATATTCGCCTAACTGGATATTTGCCATGTTTTCATGGCCTGGAGGCCTGTCTGGAGAAGGATGCTCAGAAAGGTGATTTCTTGGCTGAATTGTATTCACTGCCTGGTCCGATCATCCTTTCGAGCCATAACCGATGGCTGCCAGATGGAGCAGAGCGCATGCGCCGTATCGTATGGGTGGAACATCCTGTCCCGAGTTATGATCAGCGGCTATTCCTTTGGAGGCATTACCTGCAGGACCTGCCAGCAATAGATAGTTTAGACTTGGACAGCCTGGCAGGGCAGTTCCAGCTCACCTCCGGACAGATCCGCGATGCAGTTGCTACGGCCCTTGATGAAATTCACACCCAGAACGGCGAACCTGGACAACGCAACCTGCTGAATGCTGCCAGGCTCCATTCTAATCCACGCCTTTCGAACCTGGCACGCAAGATCCCGTGTCATTACACCTGGTCGGATATCATCCTGCCCGAAGATCAGCTAGATCTGCTTCACGAGCTCGTGCAAGCTGTCAAACACCGCTCCCGAGTTCTCGAAGGCTGGAAGTTAGGGGAAAAGCTTGTCCCTAACCACGGTGTCACCATACTATTCTCTGGCCCACCAGGCACGGGAAAAACGATGGCAGCCGAGGTCATCGCCGGGGTACTGGGACTCGATCTGTATAAGATCAACCTATCAACGATCGTCTCTAAATATATCGGTGAGACCGAAAAAAACCTGGAGCGTATCTTCTCGGAGGCAGAAGCCAGCAATGCGATCTTGTTCTTCGACGAAGCCGATGCGCTGTTCGGCAAACGCTCAGAAGTGCGCGATTCCCATGACCGCTACGCCAATATCGAGATCAGCTATTTGCTGCAGCGCATGGAAGCGTACGATGGCGTAACTATCCTGGCGACCAATCTGCGCGCCAACCTGGACCAGGCATTCACTCGCCGGTTGCAGTTCGCAGTCGATTTTCCCTTCCCTGATGAGGAACATCGGTTGCGGATCTGGCAGACTCTGTTTCCTGGAGATGTGCCGCGCGCCTCCGACCTGGATTTCGCCTGGCTGGCAGAACACTACAAGCTGGCAGGGGGCAGCATCCGCAACATCATTGTCGGTGCGGCTTACCTGGCAGCTGCGGATGGTGGGCAGGTCCAGATGCACCACCTGACACATAGCACGCGGCGTGAATTACAGAAGATGGGTCGGTTGGTCGTAAGTGGAGATATCGATACAGGTGTCTGAACCCCGCTAAGTGAAGGTGGGGCCATCTTTTTCAGGTGAATACGAATGGCAGTAACGCAAAGGGTTAAGGAAAGTCATCCAACTAATACAAAGAAGCGAAAGCCTCAGGGATCTAAACCAATTCTTGGATCCCATACTGATCGAAACGTTGCTGAGCGGCTGGTGGACCATTATTCCCTCCCATCCGAAAACTCCGAAATAGATACACAGGTAGCCTGGATGAATGATGATAGGATCCAGACCGTCCAACGGCAATCCGTTGCCCGGATAATCGGGCATGACTTCGGGAATATACAGCTGCAACGCATGGCTGGCTCAGTGAACCGCAAGAAAGAAGAGGAAGCTCAGCCGGAAATCGGTGAGCAAGATCGTAAGATAAAACCAGAAGAAGAAATCGGAGATGACATTGCTAAATCCGATATATCTCAACCCGAAAAGCCATTGGTACAAGAAAAAGAGCCTGGTGTAGAGCCCCTTAATGAGCCAGCGCCGCCTGGGACCGCACAAGAGGTCAAACCGACCACAAAGGAAACTGGGGAAGAAACACTCGAGACACAGCCAGACAAAGCGCTAGAAGCGCAAGCGAAACCTGGTGGTCTTGCGGAAACAAATAAGGAGGCCACTGAAGCTAAGGTCTCTGAAGTCCCACTAGAAACTCCAGCTGAACAGGCTGAAGGAAAGACCACTGATGAATCATTGGAAAAGGAGAGCCCTGCTGCCGGTGAAGGTGGGCGTGGAGCGCTGACCGCTACTGAACCTACTGCAGGTGAGGAGTCACCAGCTATCCCTCCAGCCGTGGAGAATGCGTCATTGCCGGCAGCAGGTGGCCCAGGAGGACCGCTGCAAGCGTTGGCTGACCAGGTCAACGCCCAGCGAGAAAAGATCGAAGGAGCGGTACGAAGCGGTCAGACCCAACTTGTCTTGGATGGCTTCTCCCTCAAAGCTATCCTGTCTGGCATTCTGCTAGCCCGCCGGCTGGAAGTGGACAGTACGTTCAAGACCAGATCCACAGAATTAGAAACCCTCCGCAAAGATCAAAAAAATAAAATCGAAACACAACGCGTGGCTCAGCGCCAGGCGATCGAACAAGGTTATCAAGCAAAACTGGCCGGGTTAGTGCAGGTGTACAACAAACGCTTTCTTGAAATGCACAAGTCGGGTGACTTGAAAGCCTCCGGGGTGTCGCATTTTGCTAACCGGCGAGGAGCCTGGTTAAGCGCTCAAACATTAACCAATGTGCAGCGCGGTCTACAAATCGGTGAAAATAAAGCCAGGTCTTACAAAGATCAAAAGCGTGGCTCGGAATTAGGGGCGATGGCGCGCAAGGTTGCGAGTAGGTGGTCTTCAAACATCTCGAAGATGGGTGGTGAAATCTACTTAGCAATCAGTAAAGAGGGGAATGAAAAGGCAACCGAAATAAGGGATATGGCGTCAAAAGTCGCCAATAAATTTGCTAATGGGGTCCTGGAAACACAAAAAGCGCTCCGTAAAATTCGTGATCAAGCCCTGGCAAAAATAGACGAGGCTGCGAAAGCAGCCATGGCAAGGGTTGATCCGGTAATTAATCAAGCCCAGGCAGCCTTGGTGGCGCTTAAAGGCATCATCTTTACCAATTTGCAACGTCTCAAAATGGGCTTTCAGGTTTCGATAGATACTGCTGTTGCAAAAGGCATCAGTGCGTTGTCGATTGCTGGGCAAACTCGGATTAATGACATCGAACAAGACTATACAAATATCAGCGGTACGATGGCGATGGCAGAAAGTGCAGGTCAATCCATTTCACCAGCCGCGATTGGGGTGGTCAGCAACCAATATGCCAGTGCAGGTAGCGCGTATAGTGGTGAAATTACGCGGGGGAAGACATTGCTGCGAGGCATGTTGTTCGGGAGCTTGGCCTTGGTAACCAGCCAACTATCCACCCTGGTCAGCCGTTTGGAAGGCACCCTGGCTAAATTGATCGGAGGGATTTCAACTGGGTTGGAAGATATGGTCCAGAAATCTGGAATGGGCAAGATCACCGAGAACGCTCAAGCTACGATGGGTTCTGTGGTGACAAAATTTGATACTCAGCTTGGAGAGGCGACCAACAAGGCTGGTGTGGAATTAGATAAGGCGGTGAACACCAGCCAGCAAAGTATCGATCAAAAAGCCCTGCAAACCCAGGCTGTGGAGACGCAACAGCTTGGCGAGCTGGAAAAACAAATCGACGCCAAGGTTAAGGATATGCAGCGTTCCTGGTATGCTCGGGTTGGGTTAGCAGCCCTAGCTGTCCTGGCAGGAGTTGGTGTGGCAGCCTGGAAGCTGATCAAAGGCCTCGGTCAAGCTATTGCGGTTATCGCTCTGGTACTTGTGGCGATCCTGGCGGTTGTCGGGCTCGTCTTTGGGGTATTGGCTTTGCTGGTTGGCAGCGCGACTGCGGCATTAGTTGCTCTGCTCGTGGGAGTAGTTTTAGCTGCAGTAGCTGCCATCGCTGCAGTTGGCGTGATGATCTACTCCCTGGTTAAAGCTGCCCATTCCATTGCCGAGAACTTTGCCATCGCCTATACAGACGGGACACTGACCACTTTTCAGCGGGGTACACACGCAGGCGAGGCGGTTGGCGATATTGCTGCAAATGTCTTACCGAACATACCGAAAATTGGCAGAGGCCTCAACAAAGGCATCGGCGCCTCGTTTAAATGGCTCGGTTCAAAAACGGGAGCAAGGGTTACCGTGGCAGCCTCAACCGTTGCTACGAAAGCCAAAGGGCTTTACACCAAGAGTAAAGATATATTAATGGCGAATAAGCCTTTCGAGAAAGTTGCAAGCGCGGCTTCAAAGGCACGAACATTCTTGAAACGAGAGGTCAAACTTGACGAAAAAGGTAGACCATCCTTAGCTCCAACGCCAAAGCCCCCACCTGAGCTTGCTGTGACCTTGCCTCCTGAAAAAGCTCCTACCTTACGGCCAGGCGAGACCCCTGCGGTTCGAGGGCAGCCTGAAGGTGTTCCTGAGGCCCCTGAACTTGCGCCAACATTACCTCCCGAAAAAGCTCCGACGTTGCAACCCGGTGAATCGATTCCGGTTCGGGGACCACGCGGGCGCGGTGCTGAAGCGCCGGAAGCTGCCACCCAGCAGCCTGAACTTCCTCACCGTAGAACCTTGCGCGGTATGGGTCCATATGGAGCTATATCACCGCCGAAGCTTGTCCGGCGTTTTGATAGCGTTGAGGCGGCTTTAGGTGAATATATAGCCCGCACTCCCACAAAAAAACCTTATAACATAGCCTCTCCGAGAAGTCTTCGCGAGCAGTGGGGCGTGTTGAACGAAGCTGGTAGACCTCCGGCAGGGTGGATTGATTCTAACGGTGAATTATGGATAGACGGTGAAAAGGTGCTTGGATGGTGGGGTGGTACTCCCCCACCTGGCGGCCCGCTACATCCGGCTCCTGTACCGATCTCCAACCGGCCAACCGTGCCTTATGCCGAATCCCCCATCCTGAACCGACCTGGAGCAAATGTACCTCCAGAATTAGTCAAAACTCTTCCGTTTCAAACGCTGAAAGGAATGGGGCATCCAGGTCCAACTCTACCTCCAGGCCCGATGCCTCCTAGCACCGCAACCCTTCCGCCTGGTGGAGGGACCCAACACGGATTAGGCCTCGGACCTACCCTGCCTCCTGGGGGTATGCCTCCTGGCACTACGGCCCTTCCGCTTGGCGGATCTACTCAACGTGGACTGGGTTCCGGTCCGACTCTGCCTCCAGGAACCATGGCTCCGGGTGCACCTACTGCACCCTATCCAAGAATGACCCTCGGACCGGAACCTCCCGGGGGAGGGGTCATTTCAAGTGGGACGGACCCAGCCTGGTTTAGCCCCGGGTCCCACTCTGCCACCTGGTACCATGCCTCCGGGTGCGCCCACCGCTCCCTATCCAAAGATATCCCTCGGACCGAGACCTCCCACAGGTGCGGTCATTACTGGTGGAGCGACTCAGTCTGGGTTAGGTCCCGGTCCAACCTTGCCGCCTGGCAGGATGACTCCAGGCACCGCGACCCTTCCGCCTGGAGCAGTGAGAAATTTGCCTCCCGAACCGGGCGCAACTTTACCTCCCCTGGCCGTACCGGCTGCTCCGCATCCCACTGTATTGTGGGAGACTTCAGACATGGCAGAGGCGTTGCGTTTTGCCGAGACCTGGATCGTCGATATGGGCCGAGAACCCCGGTATTGGGTCAACCCTACCAGAATGCGAGAGCACTGGAATGAGGTCATGCTGAGACCTGGTAAACCTCCACCGGTATATGTTAGCTCCGATAATGTGCTTCATATTGACACGACCCGCGTGAAAATCCCAGATGCCTGGTATATACGCGGCCTGCCAGGAGGAGTGCCTTTCAATAAACCCCCTAAACCTGGTCCAACACCCCCACCATTGCCGGGAAGAGCAGCCAAAACCACAGGGGAACCAAGGTCCGCTTCACGGGCTGGCTCGCCACAGACTCCCGCGAGATTCCAGAGGGAAACATCAGGCAACCAGACTCCTTCTACAAAGGCATTGGCAGCTGCGAGATCAAGAGAGGATATTCGTACCCCCGAAACAGCTTGTGTCGTCCCGTCCCGCTTACAGTCCCTCCAGGCAAATGCGGAGAATATTTTCAGCCACCTGGGCGGGCAGAGGACAGATTTCGCCATTGTTATATGTGATCAGGCCACAATTCTAAAGACTGCATCTACGGAAGCGAAAATTGGAGTTTTGACCAGAGAAGCAGGGGGAGCATTGACGGACTTCCCCAATAAGATCATCTGGGTGAGTGAGGAGGCCCTCACACATGGTGTCCAGCGTTCCTGGGGGGCGACCTTGAATCCCAGGCAAGTGATTGCCCACGAAATTGGACATGCCACTACAGGATCAGCTGATTGCGCAGTTGCCTCCCAGTCTGGTGCAAAACTATCTGGATTGAGCGAAGCAGAAAGACAAAGCCTTCTTATTGACGCCTTGAAGATCAAACAAAAAGGTGGCATATAAGCCCGAAGGAGTAAGGATGGACATCAGGTTCGATCCGTGGGATAGAAAGGAGGCTCAATTTGGAAGCCAACCATTCTCTTGAGGAAAAAATATCTTGCCAGGAGAGATCGAAACACCAGCAGGCGAATCCAGAGAGTAAAAAACCAGCTGAGCCTCGTGCAAACTTGGTGGATTTGCAGAAAAGCATTGGAAATCGTGCGGTGCAATGCTTGGTAAATCATTCAAACGCATCCAGTGCGTTCGAACTGGATGAAGATACTACTGACCGCATCAATCGAGGGCGCAGCGGCGGTGTTCCTTTAGACGCCCAGACTTCTGCTCATCTGGAAGATGTACTGGGAACAAATTTCGAACAGGTTCGCATTCATACAAATCCCGAGGCAGACACACTCAATCGCCAGTTAAGTGCCAATGCTTTCACTACCGGCCATGATATCTTCTTCAGGCAAGGTATGTATGAGCCTGGATCACAATCAGGGCAAAAGCTCATCGCTCATGAGCTAACCCATATCGTTCAGCAAGCTTCAGGGGTGGTCGGGCCAGGTGGTAATCGGATGACAGTGCATGCGCCGAGTGATCGTTTTGAGAAGCAAGCAGATCGCCTGGCTAGCGAAGCAACCAGCCCAGCGGTCCAACCAGGTGTCCAAAGGCAGGTTGAAGATGATGAACAAGCCTGAGAGATGCGAGGATCAGCATGCTCGCTGATTTGGATGAAACAATTCGCCAACTATTAATTGCTGACCTTCCTATTAAAAATGGGGAGGTCGATATCAGCTTTGACCAGCCCAGGCGTGAATGGAGCGCCCGGTTAACCCGGCCGACCATCAACATATTTCTCTATGACCTGCGGGATAATCCAAGCTTACGCCATCATGGTTGGGAGACGGTCGAAAACAACCATAACTTTATCGATCAGGTTGCCCACCTTAAACGCACACCATTCCGAGCTGACTGCACCTACCTCCTAACGACCTGGGCAGCTGAGGCGGAAGATGAACATCGACTGCTCAGCCGCTGCCTGATCGCACTGTTTCGGCACCCGGTGCTCCCCGAAGAGCGCCTGGTCGGCCACTTGAAAACGCAACCTTTTGCAATCCAGGCCCGGTTAGCGGTCCACGATAAGCTGACCAATGTTGCAGAGATCTGGAGCGCATTGGACAACGAAGCCCGCCCCACTATCCCGTATATCATCACCCTGGCATTTGATCCATGGGTGGAAATCACCGGCCCGATCGTGTACACCCGCACTTTCCGGTTGGGACAGGCTGCTGGCCTACCCCGCCGTCAAGGCTTGGGTGTGGTGGAAGCCGATATGACCCTCATTGGCGGGATCGTGAGAGCCTCGGATGGAAAAAACCAACCACTAGGCGGAATTGAGGTAGCCGTGAAAGGCACAGGGCTGTTCACACAGACGGACGAGGAAGGACACTTCACCCTGGGTAATCTACCTTCCGGCGAATATACGCTGGTGGCCTGGCCATCCAAAGGTAAACCGATCGAGAAAAAGATCCGTGTGCCTACATCAGGCGCGGACTACAACCTGGAGCTATGAGTGAAGTCAAGCAGATCGAATTCATTAGCACTGGAGGAAGAACCCATGAAGGAGGTTTGTGATGGCAGATCCTTAAAATGATCGATTATCTGGGAACCAACCGAATTTCAGGCAGTATTCATTCAAAAAAATTAGGAGGAAGCATCATATGGCATCAACTTATCTATCACCTGGAGTATATGTAGAAGAAAAAGAACTTGGCACAAAACCGATTGAAGCTGTGGGAACCTCTATGGCAGCGTTTATCGGGATCACCGCAGAGGCCAGCATGAAAGCGATCGATGCGGCTACTGGACAGCGTGTACCCTATGAGTCGCGGCTAAACAAACCCACCCTGATCTCCAATTGGACCCAATTCACCGAAATATTTGGTGAATTTGCCTCTGGAGCTTACTTACCGGACGCAGTGTATGGATACTTCGCCAACGGCGGTGGCGCATGCTATGTAACCAGCTTGAGAACCCTGCAGGAAGAAACAACAGCTGTCAAATGCGCTGAGGTCAATATCCCATCCAAAGGTAAGACTAGTTTTAAGGTGATCTCAAAATTCCCTGGCCCGACTGGGAATGGGCTGATCGTGACAGTCAAATTGACCGGAGAAGATAAATTCGACCTGACCGTCGGAGGCGAATCAAATTCAGGCCTTTCGATGAAGAAGGGCGAGACCTATGTGGGCAATGCTGTTTTTGAGAAAGCGTCCATAGCTGAAGTCGGACTGGCGACCCTCCTGCCCGATGAGGGTTCTTACAGCCTAAGCGGTGGCGGGATCCGCCCACTGGCAGCAGCTGATTTCATCGGGGATCTGTCGGAGCGCACCGGGTTGGGAGGCATCGAAGCGATCGATGGAGTCCGCCTTGTGCTCTGCCCAGATGTCATGGCTGGATATGATGGATCAGAAGAAGCAAAAAAGCGCATCAAGATGGTGCAGGAGGCCATGATCTCTCACTGTGAACGGCTACGCTACCGGTTTGCTGTTCTCGATACACCTCCAGGGTTGAATGCCCAGCAGGCCAGGGAATGGCGGGAATATGTCAATTTTGACAGTTCATATGCTGCTATGTATTACCCCTGGATCGAGATTGCGGATCTGAGCGGGAGCGGTAGCGCCACGAAATTTGTTCCTCCGAGTGGCCATATTGTCGGGATTTACAACCGGACAGATGCGAATCGAGGAGTGCACAAGGCGCCTGCGAACGATATTGTTATGGGTGCGATCGGCCTGGCTATCCAGATCAGTAAAGGTGAGCAGGATGTCCTCAATCCCATCGGAGTGAATTGCATTCGCAGTTTTCCTGGGCGTGGCCTTCGCCTTTGGGGAGCCCGCACGTTGAGCAGCAACGGTGCCTGGCGCTATGTGAACGTACGACGCCTGTTCATCATGGTCGAGGCTTCGATGGATTCTGGGCTGGGATGGGTGGTCTTTGAACCAAACGATATCATGCTGTGGTCAAAGGTCGTCCGCGATGTGACCGCTTTTCTACGCACGGTCTGGCTCAGTGGGGCTCTGTTCGGGGCAACCCCTGATCAAGCTTTCTATGTGAAATGCGACGAAGAGCTCAATCCACATGAGATCCGCGACCTCGGCCAGCTTATCATTGAAGTCGGCCTGGCACCAGTCAAGCCAGCGGAATTCGTCATCTTCCGGATCAGCCAATGGGCAGGCGCGAATGCCATGGCATAACAAGTTGCGAATAATACAAGACCTGTTGAAAGGAGTTAAATATGGCCGATAGAGAAGACCCCCTTGTTGGTTTTCACTTTGCCGTTGATATTATGGGTGCCGTGAAAGGTTACTTCACTGAGTGCTCTGGGCTAGGCTCTGAACATGAAGTCATTGAGCATAAAGTCGTGGACAACGGCAAGGAACTGGTGATCAAAGTCCCTGGCCGTTTAAAATGGGAAAACATCGTACTCAAGCGTGGCATTACCAGCAGCATGGATATCTGGGACTGGCGCAAGCAGGTTGAGGATGGCAATGTCGATGACAGTCGTAAGAATGGCTCAATCATCATGTTCAATAGCAAATTGGAACCCGTGGCACAGTGGGATTTTAAAGGCGCATGGCCTGTGAAGGTGACCGGTCCTCAGCCCAAATCGGACAGCAACGAGATCGGGATTGAAGAGCTAACGATCGCCCACGAGTATATAGCGCGAGTCAAATGACCCTTAAAACAGAGTTCGACTTTGTTTTACCACGAGGCTACCTGGACAGTACCGGGCAGGTACAGCGCGCCGGACGCATGCGTCTGGCGACCGCGCTCGATGAGATCGATTCCCTCAATGATCCTCGAGTTCAAGCGAATGAAGCTTACCTGCCCGTTGTACTGTTAAGCCGTGTGATAACACGCCTGGGCGATCTCCCTGCTGTTACTCCGCAGGTAATTGCGGGCCTGTTCGCGGCGGACCTGGCATATCTGGAGGATATATATATGCATTTCAACAGCCCGGTGGCGGTCATTGTCGAGGCTGTCTGCCCATCCTGCTCGTCCAGGTTCCAGCTCCAGGTCGCCCCCTTGGACGTAGTGGATCAAGAATCCTAAATACCGGGGAGATCGATAGCTTCGTATGAGCGTGTCCATGCCAGAAGGCCAACCCCCCGATCACCGCAAGCCGGGTTCGATCGAAATCACTCCGGAATTGGTCCAGAAAATCTCGGAGCGTGTGATCTCAATGCTGCTTTATGAGCTAAAGATCGAAAAGGAACGCTACCATATCCTTCGCGAGGGGAATTTTTGTGGGAAAGGAAGCCGTTATGGAAGGTAGCCAGGCTAACCGCATAATTTCCTATCCATCCTTCCGGTTCGTGGTCAGGTTGGGCAACGAATCCGTAGCAGCCTTTACCGAGTGCGCCTTACCTTCGATCGAGTGGGATGTTGAAGAAGTCCGAGAGGGCGGTTTGAATACATTCGTACACCAGCTTCCTGGCCGGCGTAAAGCAGGCAAGGTCAGCCTGAAAAACGGCGTGGCGAAGAACAGCCTGGTCGACTGGTTTATCCAAGCCATGAAGGAATCTTTTGAACGGAAGACAGTGACGATCATCCTGCTAGACTCGCTCAGCAATCCTGTAATTACCTGGCATATGGAGAGTGCTTATCCGGTGAAATGGGAAGGACCGCAGCTAAGGTCAGATTCGAACTCCATCGCCATCCAAACCCTGGACCTGGCTTTCGGAGAAATCACGGTGGAAACTGCATGAAGCTCCACTCACAGCGAGGATTTAGGAACGTTCTGCTCCGCAAGGTAAAGCAGCATTCTACCTTTGCCACGCTTTTTTCCACAGCGGCTGCTCACTATGCACAGCGCGAGACAAGACGTGGCCTTTATCCAACACCGCCGTCTGGAAAATCGATCGTCCAGGCGACACTGGGAATGCCTATCCTGGCGGATGATATCGCCCAATTGCCAGCAGTTCCTGCGTGGACTGAAGATCTGCCTGGCATGGCGGTCCCGATGACTGTCTCTCGAGTAGAAGCTTCTTCGCCGGCTGGCAACCTGGATTCCACGGAAATTGGCTCAGTCGAACCCACCTTACCGTTGAAATACCAAAAACCACTTCCAACCGGTGAAAAACCGCAGGGAAAGAAACCCTCTGCCTGGCGAAAGCTGACCGCAGCTTTTCAACCTAAGGTGGATCTGCCGAAAAGCTCTGCTGTCGAAGTCCCCCCAAGATCGCACCACGCTCCAGCTGTGATTCAACCGTCGTCCACACTCCAACCAAAGCCTGCTGGATCAAGCTCATCCCAGCAACCTACTCAAGCACCTCGACCTACCGCAGCAGAACCCTCCCGGTCTCCTGCGATAGCTCACGCCGACAAGCCTGGCTTAAGTGCGGATGATTGGAAAGTACTACAGGCAATTCATCGTAAACACCAGGAAAAAGCTCGCCAGGAAACCGCAGGGGAGGCAGTTCAAGAGTCACCTGCTCAGTCCATCAGCCAAGTTCCAACCGCTCCACCTCCCCAGCCAACAGCTCCGCCGTTACAGCCAGAAGAAATCCCTGATCAAAAGCCAGTCGATGAACACGGACGAGCTGCTATCCGTGAAGTTTCTTCATCGAAACTCGCAAAACCCATCCTGCGTGGCCTGCAAAATATCTTTCGTAAGGAAAACGCGAACGCTCAGCAGCCAGCAATAGCACAATTCGCCCTGCGAAAAAAGCAAGAAATACCGCCTCGCCCATTGCCAACCCCAGCTGAGCCTGAAGGCAAGAAGTATGCTCAATTGAAACCGGCCGGAGAAACTCCCCTGTTGAAAACAAACCCCACCGACGATCTGGGAAGACCTGGCACACTGCCCCCTGAAGCGATTGGCTATCCTGCCCCATTAGGAAAGGCGCAGACCAGACAGCAAGAACACATTGGAGAGATCCCTGAAAGGAACCCGACAAGAGAGGCGAACACTCACTTCCCACCACCTGCGCCACCTTTATTTAAGTAAAGATAGCGGGCAGAAGGCTGAGAGATCCGAACCAGCAAGACCTCAGCTGCCAGAGGAAGATCCCGGCGCCGATCAAAGTCCACAGATCGCTGAACAAGGGAGATCAACACCCCAGGGGGTGCCACTGGAGGAGATCTGGCCTGTCGAAGCAGCAGATCGCATGCCAGCAATCGATGCTCGACCAAAGCAAGGAACCGGTCAGGTTAATACAATCCGAACCGAACCAGCAGATAGCACACAACAAGTAGTGCAGCGTACCCTCGAACAGGTTTCAACAGGCGAACCGACTGGATCCACGGTCGAGGTCATCGCACCGAGGCGACCTCGCCCGACAACACACAGCTGCAGATCAGCCTGCACTGGTCCAGAGAAAGCCCGCACCTTGGGAAATGGTCCAAACAGATATCGGAGAATTGCCTGCCGATCTCTGGCATTTGATCGGTGAGACACCCCCAGGCCAAAATGATCAGCCAAATCGAACAGAAGAGATCTCGTATGGATCCCGATCTGAGCCGGTCTCGAAAATCCCTCAAAAAGCTGTTCAGCTGCAAAGGGCTATCCGTCCGACCCTTCCCACGACAATGTCCCCAGGAAGCCCCGGTAAATCATCGTCCCCAGAGATCGGTGAGCGAAAAGAACAGCTGGCCGTGCAACCTACCCAACACTTACGAACCATCCAACGCCAAGAAGTCGGGTCCGAAGGAGAGACCAGCACACCGAAGCCGGTTGAAACTGAGAAAAACATCAAAAGCGGAACCGAGGAGGTCGATATTGAAACATTATCCAACCAGGTGTATCGCGAGATCAAACGGCGAATGGGTCTGGAATTGGAGCGCTCCCGGCACTACTAAAGGATAATGATCGGAGATTAACATGGCAACCTCACGCGATCAGCTTCAATTTGCAAGAATATATGAGGTGGATAAATCCGGAAAGGAGAAAAAAGCCGGCGGCACTTCTGTCAGCTGCATGTTCAACCCATATGAATATGTCGTATCAAAAACGAACTCGTATGATGAGAAGTCAAAAAACAGTTCCGATGTCCCCCAGGTGGAGTTCAAGAAAGCCGGCCCCCAGACCTTGAGGTTAAGTTTAGTCTTTGATTCCTATGAGAAGAAAGAGGATATTAGCAAAACCACCTGTAAGCTCTGGAAGTTGATGGAATCCAAGACCCGCCAGCAGGGGAATAAAAACAAGAAAATCCCACCTCCTGAAGTTGCCTTCGAGTGGGGAGTGTTCCGATTCGTCGCGGTGATCACCGAGATGACCCAAACCTTCACGCTTTTTACCCACACTGGAATTCCTGTGCGGGCCAAGGTGGATGTGACCTTCACACAGCATAAGGACCTCAAAGATTACTCGCACCAGAATCCCACCTCAGGGGGCGGACCACTCCAGCGCAGCTGGATTGTGACTTCCGGAGACCGCCTGGATACGATTGCTTATGATGTCTACGGAGATGCAACGAAATGGCGTGTGATCGCAGACCATAACCACCTTACCAATCCACTTCGTTTAATACCTGGACAAGAATTGATGATCCCGCTGGAGTAGTTTGAAAGATAAAAGAAAAATGAAGGAAACGCTATGCCTGAGGAACTCGATCTAGCCAGCCAGATATCCATCCTCCTGAACGGGAGTGAGGTCCAGCAGCCCGAGATGGCCAAGCTGATTTATGCCAGTGTCGAGCAGAGCTCTCACCTGCCATCGATGTTCATGCTTCGATTTCTCGATCCAGACCTGGAGATGCTGGATAAAGGTCCATTTGACTTGACAAAGGAAGTTGAAATCAAGGCAAAGAAATCAGATGGAAAGGAAATGGTATTGATCAAAGGTGAAATCACCGCACTTGACCCAGAGTTTCGCGAAGGCATGATCGCGGATCTGACGGTACGCGGTTATGACCGTTCTCACCGGCTGTTCAGGGAGATGAAAAGCAAGGCCTATCTAAATGTTAAAGACAGCGACCTTGCCTCCCAGATCGCCCAGTCAGCTGGCTTACAAATCCAATCCGATGTGACCAACACAGTTTATGAACACATCTTCCAGCATAATCAAACTGATCTTGGCTTCCTCATGCAGCGCGCCTGGCGAATTGGTTACGAGTGCTTTATCTCAGAGAGCAAGCTTTACTTCCGTAAACCTCCGCAAGGTGGAGAGGCGGTTACGCTCACCTGGGGGGCCGATCTGTTGAGCTTCCGCCCACGCATGTCACTGTCAGAACAAGTCGATGAGGTGATCGTCAAAGGCTGGGATATTAATAACCTTTCTGTGATCACCGGGAGAGCCAATAACGGGAAGCTGTATCCACAAATTGGCGAGGCAAAAAATGGAGCCGATTGGGCGCACCCCTTGGGGACCGGTAAGCTCGTCATCGTTGATCAGCCGGTCATCAATCAATCTGAAGCCAATACGCTAGCCCAGGCACGCCTGGATGAAATGAGCGGCGCTTTCATCGAAGCCGATGGAGAAGCTTTCCGTCGCCCAGATATCCAGGCTGGAAAAGCGGTTAAAATCGACGGATTAGGGGATCGTTTTAGCGGGACATACTTAGTAACCAGTGCTACCCATGTGTTTTCACCTGTAGGGTTGAAAACGATGTTCACCTTGCGAGGTGCACGGACCGGGCTGATCAGCGAACAGTTCGGTCATCTGCCAGTAATGGATCGCTGGATCGGGGTCGTTCCAGCCTTGGTCACAAACACGGATGATCCGAATGATATGGGAAGGATAAAGGTTAAATATCCATGGATGACAGAAGATAGTGAGAGCCACTGGGCGCGAGTGATCGGGGCTGGTGCAGGACCGGATGCAGGCCTGTTCATCTTGCCCGATGTGGGCGATGAGGTCTTTGTCTGCTTCATCCACGGTGATTTCAACCAGCCGGTTGTCTTAGGCGGCAGCTGGAATGGGAAGCATAAGCTGCCCAAGGAAGTCACCCAGGCTTCCAAGGGTGAAAAACCTCTTGTGCGGACCTGGCATTCCCGCAAAGGACATATGATTGCGGTCTATGACAATGCCGATAAAAAAATAGAGATCAAGACCTCTGATGGTCGAAGTGTTACCTTGAGCGATAAGGACCGAAAAATCACCCTGAAAACGAACCAGGTTACTGTGGTGATGGAAGACGCGAAGATCACCATCGATAGCGGGACAGATGTGTCCGTAAAAGCTGGTACGAACCTGACCCTGGAAGCTACTGCAAACATGCAGCTCAAAGCCAATGGAAACCTGGATATCCAGGCAACAGGTCAGTTGAACTTAAAGGGTACCATGGTGAACATAAACTAAGGGATGCTCGTATGTCGCAAATTGTGTGCAATGGTGCACAGCTCACTTGTATCTTCGGGGTCGCGCCGAGTACGCTCGCCGTGCTACCCATCAATCGGGTGTTTACCTCGGGCAATCCAGCTGCCACGATCATGGATTTCAAACCGATGGTAAACATTATGCCGTTCGCGATGTGCATCACACCGAGCAATCCGCAAGTTGCTGCAGCCACAGCTGCTGCCTTTGGTGTCTTGGTGCCGCAGCCTTGTATCCCGGTCATAACGTCCCCCTGGATCCCTGGTTCGCCGACCGTCCTGATCGGTGGCCAGCCAGCCTTAAACTCTACCTGCCAGTGCATGTGCACTTGGGGTGGAATGATCAAACCCGCGAGCCCGGGTCAATTTACAGTGAACACTACATGATATGTGACTGTTCTATTCGCGTCTAAGCATCAGGAGGTAGGATGATGTCGAAGGAAATCATTGGATCAGGCTGGGCATTTCCACCAGGGGTGAATGCGCAAGGTGTTTTAGCGATGACCAGCGAGCGAAATGAGCTCAATCAGTCCATCTGTATCATTTTATCCACCACTCCCGGGCAAAGGGTGATGCGACCAACATTTGGCTGTCACTTAAGTGACCTGGTGTTTTCACCGAACAACGCATACACCGCGGCTCAGGCCACTCGCATGGTTGAAGAAGCGCTTGGTATGTGGGAGCCCCGTATCACCGTTACCCAGGTCGATGCCAATCCTGATCCCCGTCACCCCGAGTGCCTATTGATCCAAATCGAGTATGAAGTTAAGTTCTCCCATGATCGTAGAAGCCTGGTCTATCCCTTCTACCTGATCCCCGGAGAAAATAGGTGAAGTTATATTTAATGGGCGATTCTCTATGAAAAAACTAAAATGCACGATCATTTGCCTGTTCCTACTATTCACACTGAGCTGCAATGCACTCAACACACCACCTGAAGCTTTGCCAGATGAGGAAACGCCCTCATCAGTTGATGTTACTCCCCTCCCTACCCAACCTGGATTTGGAATTCCAACCGATCCATCACAAAACGTTGGAGCTGGTATCTATAATGACAGCCCGCCATCTCACCTGGTCAAGCTGATCTTTATCCACCATTCGAGTGGAGAAAACTGGCTTTCCGATGAAAACGGAGGCCTGGGAATCACCTTACGCGACCAGAACTATTTTGTTAGCGATACGAATTATGATTGGGGTCCTTATGACGCAGCACTGGAAGGCCCGATCGGTTCCTATACCGATATCGGGCACTGGTGGAACTGGTTCCTGAGTCCTGCCCGTGACCAAGTGACCGATGCACTGTTTTCAGAATCCGATCAACACGCCAGTTACGCTCGCATTGCCTCCGATCCAGGCGGTGAGAATGAAATCATCCTCTTTAAATCTTGCTATCCAAACTCGGCATTGGGTGGAAATACAGATGATCCACCCAATCTCGGTGATAATCCATTATACGGGCAGGGTGCTGGCTCCGAGTTTCATACCATCGCAAATGCGAAAGGAATATATTCCAACCTGCTAACTTACTTTGCTACCCGCCAGGATAAGCTGTTTATCGTCATTACCGCGCCTCCATTGCATAAGAACAACACAAATGCCGAGCAAGCTGCGAACATCCGTGCTCTCAACCAGTGGCTGGTCGACACATGGCTACAAAACTATCCATATAAAAATGTTGCTGTGTTTGATTTCTACAATGTCCTGACCTCCAATGCGGGCAGCCCAAATCACAACGATGCGGGAGCATTGGAAGGGAACCATCATCGATTCTATAACGGTCAGATCGAATACATCACGGACAAAGGTAGTAACTACTCAGCATATGCGACCGCGGAGGATGACCACCCTAATTCAAGCGGTAACCAGAAGGCTACGGTTGAATTTATCCCGCTATTGAATATTGTTTATCATCTTTGGAAAGGTGAATAAGCCGATCGAAGGAAGGTAGACCTTATCAAAGAAAGAGGTTCACATGCCATTGACCGCACCCAAGCTCGACGACCGCAAATTCCAGGATATCGTCGACGAAGCAAAAAAACGCATCCCGTACTATATCAAGGAGTGGACCGATCATAATGTCAGTGATCCGGGTGTCACCCTGATCGAGCTTTTCGCTTGGATGACTGATATTATCCTCTACAGGCTGAATCAGATCCCAGATCTGCATTACATCAAGTTCATGGATATGTTCGGGATCTCACTGCGAGGTCCGGTGCCTGCTAAAGCTCCGGTAACTTTCTGGCTGTCGGTTCCGCAGCCCAACCCGGTCCTCATACCAGCTGGTACAGAAGTCGCCAGCACACAAACTGAAACAGAGCGTTCGATTGTCTTCACGACAACCGATGATTTCCACGTTAATCCACCCGTTCTCCAGGTGATCACATGCCATGTTATCGATCAAGACGGCCGAAGAGTATTTCGGAACCAAAACCTGCGTAGGTTGGAAGCTGGTTTTGAAGGATTCGAGGTCTTTTCTCATACGCCTAAGGTTGAGGACGCACTGTACTTTGGTTTTGAAAATGACCTGAGCTTCCATATCCTTGGATTTGATATGGACTTCGACCCCGCAGGTGGTGCAGGGGTAGATCCAACCCAACCACCTTATGTGTGGGAGGCTTCGACTGGCGATATCACCGATCGTTGGAGTCCCTGTGAGGTAGAGATCGACACCTCCAAGGGTTTGAATAGTGCTGGTTTGATCCGCATCCATGTACCGAAAATGGGGAAACATCTGGTAAATGAGCGTGAGTCATTCTGGGTGAGGGCCAGGGTAAAGGAGATCTCAAAAGAGGAGTATAAAGAAGGCATGCGGCCCTACCAGATCTCTCCTCACCTGCGAAAGGCTATGGTTGCCTCATGGGGCGGCACCATTCAGGCGATGCATGCTCAAAAAATCTCACGCGAATTCCTTGGGCAGAGCGACGGCTCACCGGGACAGCGCTTCCGGCTAAAGTGCACCCCCGTACTTGAACGCGCCGCAGGAGAGACACTGATCGTCGAGCTGGAAAGCCATTCTCCCGAAATATGGACCGAGGTACGAGATTTCGGGAGTTCAGGCGCGAGGGATCGCCACTATACACTGGATGAGGTCAGCGGTGAATTACGGTTTGGCCCTTCCATACGCCAGCAAGATGGCACGATCAAACTATATGGTGGAATACCCCCCCGTGGATCGAATTTATATTTCGACCAATACCGGTATGGGGGTGGCCAGGATGGGAATGTGCAACCCGGGATCATCAATACCCTTAAAACAGCGATACCGTACATTGCCCGGGTCAGCAATCGCTTCCCGGCGTCTGGAGGCCTGGATGTTGAAACATTAGCTTCAGCCATGATCCAAGTCCCTGCTTTACTTCGCTCACGCGACCGGGCGGTCACGGAGGCTGATTATGAAATCTTATCCTTGCAGGCTTTACCGGCAGAGATCGAACGGGTGAAGTGCTTGCAGCCTACACCCTCCGAAGCCGGAAAAATCATACCTGGAGAGATCTATATCCTGGTTATCCCACGCGTGAGAGATCCTTTGGGCCACATCAATGATGCAGAGCTCAAGCTAAACAAGGAGTTCCATGGCTTATCTGAGACAGTACTTGGATGCGCGAAGGTTGTTGACCGTCCGGTTGGATATTCAGCCCCCAGCCTATCATTGGGTCGCGATCAAAGTCAAGCTGCGAGCTTCGCCCGAGGTAGACCAGAATTCTGTAAAGGAAGATGTACTGAGACGGCTGTACCAATTCCTTAATCCGATCAAAGGCGGACCGGAAGGCAATGGCTGGCCGTTCGGACGTAACCTGTTCACCTCCGATGTGTATCAATGCCTACAGGGCATCCCCAACGTGCAGTTCATCCGTAGCCTAGAAATGTTCCAGGCAAGGCCGGGTGGTGAACCTCAAGGCCCTGCCTTGGAAATCCTCGAAGTGCTTGCGCACGGTGTGATCGCCTCCGGCAACCACAGCGTAGAGTTTGTATGAACTCTGGGTATGCCATAAAAATTACGCCAACAAAAGAAGTCGAATATGAGTGAACAAAGCCAATATTGCCTGATCATCCACCGAACCGAGAAGGACGAGCTCTTCCAACTCCCCATAGGGATCACCACCCTGGGAAGGGAAAGCAACCGGGATCTGGTCTTAAATCATCCTATGGTATCGCGCCTGCATGCTCAAATCGTGTGTACACCATCTGCCTGCGAGATAACCGATATGGAAAGTGCCAACGGTACCACTATAAACGACCTGTTGCTTTCACCGCATACACCATATGCATTGAAATCCCAGGATTGTATTCATATCGGGCCTTTCGAGATCGATATGCAAATCGTACCGCGAGAGACAGAGATCGAGCCCGAAATTAAAACACTTGAAGGCATGCCTGCACCAGCAGGCGTGCCTGTTACTTCATCCATGATCGGCCCATCAATAGAACCATCGGCCAACCCTCCAGAGAATTCATCCAGAGATGGTGAACCCTATCCCCAACCTCCGGGTGAAATTCCGCCCTCTCTTCCCCCAAGTACCGGTGAGAATCCCGCAGAGGATAGGCAAATTTCTATTGCGGAAGGTTCTTCGATATACAGCACACGCTTGATCCATTTTTTGCCCGATATCTACCACAATAGCTCTCCAGATATGTTCATGGAAAGGTTTCTGGGGCTTTTTGAATTGATCTGGCTCCCTATCGAATATAATGTCGATAACTTCGACCTTTATTTAGACCCTCTAACGGCACCAAAAGAATTTCTCCCCTGGTTGGGATACTGGTTTGATTTGAGCACCGATCTAAATATGACAGAGGCACAAGTTCGGGTTTTTCTGCATGAGGCCTATCAAATTTACTCACGCCGCGGGACAAAGAATTCTCTCCTGAGATTGCTCGAAATATTCACCGGATTCACCCCCGAGATCATTGAGTTCGGAGAGGACCTGGCTCCCCATACATTCAAGGTCCGCTTTCATACACCGAAATCGGCAGTTAATCAACGCTCGATCGAGCGTATCATCGAAGAGAACAAACCGGCCCATACTACCTACCAGCTTGAGTTTGGTCACTGAGCCCGGACAAGGAAGGAAATATGCAGCCTGCTATTGGTAACCAAATTGGTCGCTACCAAATACTATCTCTCATCGGCGAAGGGGGGATGGGTGAGGTGTATAAAGCCCATGATCCCCGCCTAGAGCGGGTAGTGGCCATTAAAGTTATGCATGCCCAGTATTCTCACCAGCCGACATTCCGAGGCCGTTTCTCTCAAGAAGCGGTAACAGCAGCCAGGCTCGATCATCCTGGGATCGTAAAGATCTACGATTCTGGCGAGGAGAACGGTGTTTTATATATTGTCATGGAATACATCGCCGGACCTAACTTACGCTGGATTCTTAATCAGGATCAAAAAGGAAAACCGGCTGCTTGAGTTCGTAGAGGCGGCCGAAACTGTACGCCAGGTCTGCTTGGCGCTTGACTACGCCCACCGCCAGGGAATATTACACCGAGACATTAAACCGGATAACATCATGCTCAAGACGGAAGCCACCCCAAGGGCACCGCTTCGCCCGGTACTGACTGATTTAGGGCTGGCAAAGCTAATTGAAGGACTTCCGCTCACACGTGATGGAGAGTCACTGGGTACTCCGGCTTATATGTCTCCCGAACAGGCTCAAGGTCTTCCCCTGGATGCCCGCAGCGATGTCTATTCTTTAGGGATATTACTTTATGAGCTGGCTGTTGGCTGTTTACCTTTCCCTGCCAAGACAATATCGGAAGCGATCCGGTACCATAATAATGAGCCGCCACCCGACCCTCAAACGTTTCGACCGGACATCCCGACCCGGCTCATCGATGTGATCCTCAAATCGCTTGCAAAAAAACCAGACGAGCGCTACCCGAATGCGTCTGGACTTGCCCAGGCCATCGAGACGGCTCTTGGGAGTATGCCCCAACCGACGCCTGCCTCCCAACAAACCGGAAAGACCGTCAGCTTGCTTTCCCAATACCAAGAAAAACTGACCCAAGAGACAGAACCTCTTTCGATCCGCGTTGAAGGAGATAAGCTCTCGACAGGCGGAGATGCCATAGAAATCCGCTCACCCAATGCGGAGGCTCGCAAAATTGCACTGTCTCAGCAGCTGATGACAATTGGACGCGGTGAGGATAATGATATCGTGATCAATGATCCAAAGGCCTCTCGTCATCATGCCCGGCTTGAATTTGATGGCCGCAATTACCTGGCCATTGATCTCAACAGCACCAATGGCACTCAGTTGGGAGATGCCAGGCTGCTGCCTGGCGTGCGAGAGATATGGACTCCTGAAAAGCTACTGCGAATCGGTGCGACAGTGATGAGCCTTACACGAAAAGAGGCGATCAATTCACCAGGGCCAGGTGAAGGAAAAGGAAGCCAGCAACTAAGCTTCACATCCGCAGGTGGACGAGTTGGAATATCCCTGGATACTTCGATCTTAAGCGTAGACCCGGGAAACAGCACAGCCATTCGATTGAGTTTGGTTAATCAGAGTTCGGTCGTTGACCACTTTCAGGCAAGTGTTGAAGGTATTCCCATAGAATGGTTGACCCAGATCTCCCCAGAAGTTCAACTATTACCACTCGAAAAAGCTGGGATGGAAGTGGTGATCCAACCACCGCGCAGTACGCAATCCAGGGCTGGTCAATACCCTATGATCATCCGCGTGGCTGGCCGTGCGGTACCCGGAGATGCTGTTGAAACTCGGGCGACGCTCACAGTGACTCCATTCTATGCCATCCAATCAACGATGCAACCGCAAAAACAACGCGGGCCGGAGGTGGGGAATTTTTCCCTATCCACTGAAAACAAGAGCAATACTGATTTGCAAGTCACTTATACTGCTTCGAACCCAGAAGATAGTTGCACGTTCACCTTCACACCCCCGACGATCATCCTCTCGCCAGGTGCCACCCAGCAGGTAAAAATAGCTGTCCGATCAAAATATCCCCTGCAGGATTGGTCGAGTCATTCTTTCCCGTTCTGCGTGACAGCCAGCATTGCCAACCTACCCACCCTTACCCAGCAGCTTCCAGGAGAATTCGAACAGGTCGCGCCAACATTTGAAATAAGCCTTAAACCATCGAAAGTTCGAGGCATCCTTGAAGGGAATTTTCTTGTAGCTCTGACAAACCTAAGCCACAACCCAATCAATGTTGCCCTGGAAGCGATCGACCCTGCCTCAGCGTGCCAGTATCTGTTCGAAATTTCTAAGCTTGATCTGGCACCCGGAGGTGAGCGTCTCGTCCGACTGACCGTCCAAACAAAAGGGAAGGCGATCGTCGAGCAATCTCGCAATATTCCCTTCACGGTCATCGCCCGCCTTCCAGGAGGATCAAATCTATCACGTGAGGTCGAGGGTGAGTGGGAGCAGATCCCCCCCAGCATTGAGATCAACCTCCTCCCCCCAAAAAAGAGCAGTGAGGTGGAGGCTGAATACACAATTCAAGTCGCCAACCATAGTGACGTGCAGCTATCTGTAGACCTACAAGTACTTTGTTCGGATGGAGGCTGCAGTGCGGTTATGAACCCAAGCCAGGTGCTTTTGCTACCCGGGGAGCTGCGCTCGGCTAAGCTGGAGGTGCGACCAGATCACCGCCTCGGAGGAAAAGAACCCCACCTGTATCCCTTCGAGGTTTCTGCTCTGATAGCTGGGACAAGCCACCCAACGGTGTCGATCCGGGGTGAATTTGAACAACTTCCTACCTCTCAACCACCGTCCACCATTCCCGAACCTGTCATCATCCCTAAGCCCCGGCACTCGTTCGTAGCTGGATGTTTGACATTCATCGTCGGGGTCATCATGACCTATATGGTTGCGGTTTTCATCCTCGAACCGACGCATTCCGGGCAATCACTGGCAGCATTCCTGGTAATAATTATCCCGGGATTAGCATTGACCTCTACCATCTCTTACCGAGCCTGGAAAAAGAAGAAGATCGTTGCCCTGGTTATCTTTGCGCTCGTGTGTGCCGCGCTTTCGTTTATCTTCTTTTTAGCAAACTCGAGTTACTGGTGAGCGCCCTTGAAAACCTTATAGAGAGGTTCCACATAAAAGGAAGGCAGCCATCATGAAACCGGATTGGGGACAGCAGCAAGAACGCATGCGTAAACAGCAAGAGGAGCTGATGCGCAGGCAACAGGAACAAATGCGCCGCCAGCAGCAAGATCAGGTAAAGCAGCAGCAAGAGTTATTACGCCGGCAGCAGATGGCTTACTATCAGCAACAAAAACAAGCCAAAAAAGGTGGGAAGCAGCTGGACCAGCCATCCGACCAAGATCCAACCCCGCAGCATAATCTCCAATTAGGTGCATTGTTCAGGCAGGTGGCAAGTGAAGTGGCTGAGCTGCATCGACAGCTGGAGTCTGGAAAGATCGGCATCGATCAGGTGCAGCAGAGGCTGCTCAGCTTAGCAGTTCAAGACGATGATGGGGTGTGGTGGAGTATGGGTTTTCAATCTGGCGATTGGTATCGATATGATGGAGACCGTTGGATCATGGTGGGTACCCCGCCTGACCTGCAATTGAAAAAAACCTCAGGCTCGCGTAAAAGATAAAAAACGCGCCTGAGGGCAACTTAAGTATCCAGGAGCATGCCCATGGACCAGTATATTGGCAAATCGTTGGACCGTTATCAGATCCTCAGCCTCATCGGTGAAGGAGGCATGGGTTCGGTATATCGCGCCCATGATCCACGCCTTGACCGGGAAATTGCGATCAAGCTGATGCATCCATATCTCAGCCGGCAGCCTAATTTCCAGGAGCGATTTTTAAAGGAAGCACGGGCAGCAGCGCGGTTAAACCACCCGGGGATCGTTAAGGTCCATGATTCTGGACAGGCAGGGGATGTCCTATATATCGTGATGGAGTTCTTGCCCGGGGATAACCTGAAGCAACTGCTTATCCGCACCAGGAAGGCACAGGAGTGGCTTTCGATCGATGAGGCTGCTCACCTGATCCGCCAGGTCTGCCTTGCAGTCGAATATTCACACCAACACGGAGTGTTCTTCCGGGACATCAAACCGGATAATATCATGTTTAAAAACGAACCGGTCGAGGACCTCCCATACCGCCCGATAATTACAGATCTAGGCTTGGCCAAGCTAGCAGACGAGATCTCGATTACCCGGGACGGGGAATCGATGGGAACACCAGCTTACATGTCACCCGAACAGGCGCTTGGACAACCGACAGACGCGCGCAGTGACCTGTACTCACTGGGAGTTCTATTTTTCGAACTGGCAACTGGTCAGCTTCCTTTCGAAGTTAATTCGCTTACAGAAGCGATCCGGTGTCATACAAAAATGCCGCCTCCTTCACCGCGCTTTCTCAATCCTGAATTACCTGCCGCCATCGAAGATATATTATTAAAATCCCTGCAGAAAGACCCGGCGCGCCGGTTTCAAACCGCAGCAGAAATCGCCGATGCGATTGCCGAAGCCATTCCAACCACAAAACAAACACCACCTGGCGGGACAGATACTCAAGACCAGGCGTTCACTTTAATGACCCAGTATCGATCTAGCCTGGTGGGAGAGGGCGCGCCTTCTCAATTACGGGCGACCTTCACTCCGCCCACTGATCTGCCGTATGATCGCATCCAGATATTATCTCGCGATCACACCTCTCGATTCGTCTACATCCGGGGAGGAACCATTACGATCGGAAGAGCGGATGATAATGATATTGTCTTACCGGATATGAACATTTCCCAGCACCATGGAAGGGTTGAGTATGATGGCAAGAATTACTCGATTGTAGATCTAAAAAGCACCAACGGGATCTATCAGGATGGAGCGAAACTATTACCAGGCCTGCCTGCTGCCTGGCAACCAGGAAAGCAATGCAGATCGGAGATTACTGGCTCCAGCTCGATCTGGCGCAGAAGACCTACCTGAGATTACCGGCAACGAAGGAAGAAGAAGAGGGTTTTGCAACGATCGTAGACAGCGGAGAGGAACCTTACCCGCCGCCCAACTCATCTGGAACAATATCGCCAGAGGCTGAGACGGAGATGTATCCAAAGAGCCCTGTGGAACCCGAGAAGCAGGCGGTACCCCAGGTTCTACCAGCGCCAGCCATGTATGATCTGGAAGTGGTTCCCTCTAAACAGATGAATGTGACCGTTGCACGCTTCAACATTGCCCTTCGAAACTTTGGACCAAAGCCTTTATTAGTCAATCTCGAGGCGTTCGGTACAGACGAAAACCTGCGCTACACCATTGATCGAACTCAGGTTGAACTCCCGGTTAATGAAGGATATGGCAGAAAAGAAGTTCCTTTTTCTGTCCGTTTAGGCACCCCCACAGGGGGTGACCGGCCCTGCTCTCACTCCTTTACGATCCGTGCTTACCCTGTCGATCAGCCAGAAAATGCGCGCCTGGTTTCTGCTGAATGGGTCCAGACCGTGCCTGAGATCAGTCTGCAATTAACCCCCACTTCCAGCCAGGCAGATGATCGTAGATCATTTAATCTAATTGTGAAGAATAACTCAGCGGAGGACCTGACGGTTCAATGGGTGCCTGGTGATCCCCAAAATGCTTTATCCTACGAGATCCAACCGGAACAGCAACATATACGGGCAGGGGAAGAGACTCTCACACCCATGAAGGTCAAGCAAAAGCAACCCATTTCAAGTCCAGCAAACGCAGCGTATAGTTTTGTGATTGCGGCGAAAGTACTGGAAGCGCCTGCCTATACACAACAAATCCAGGGAGAATGGGGAAAAATACCAGCCACTCCACTCATAATTAAGGATAAGTTCTTGGCTCCTCCCTATCTATGGGCATGGATCTTGTTGATCCTCGGTTGGTCAGCACCGCCGATCCTGCTTGAGATCGTCCGGAAATTCATCTGTGAGGATTGTATTAAAGATTGGGCTTTTAGCATAGGTATGGAAGAAGGCAGCGTGTTTCTGCTCCTAATCCTGATCTCGATCCTATTCATGAGTCTGGTCAGCGGATTAATGACCGGCATTTCGCTCCGCTTGGCAAACCATTCCCTATCCATTGGAGGGATCATTATCATCACCCTAACGTGGGTTTTCTCGATCAGCGGCATTCTTACCTGTTCAACTGAACTGTTCTTTGGCTTGCCCTGGGTGTTGTACTTAATCCAGGGGGCAGTAGGTGGTCTGATCACAGGATTGGTATTAATGCGAATGCGTGTCAATCCCATCAATATCTCACAAGCGTTATCCGTCATGGTCGCCTGGGGTATTACGAGGGGACTTGGGGTCTGGATATTGGATAGGATCGAAACCTATTACATCGGAGAAATATGGCAGGAGGTCTTCCTTGGGGCGTTTTGCGCAATCATTGCAGGAGGTTGGACTTTATATGTAATGTTTCGGAGCCAGACGCGTGGGCAATCGCTCCAGCCATAGATTTATGTCCTGATCGAATGGAGTTGTCCGAGTCGATATCTATGGTTGTTAATTATTTCGGGTTGATGTGGATCCAACGAGGACCGGTACTGATTACAAAGTGATCGAAATTTGCGAGTAAGGGAAAAAGGAAATCGGAAATAACCAAATGGATGAGCTCCTTGGAAAAACCCTTGGTCGGTATCAGATCCTGGCACTACTCGGTGAAGGTGGGATGGGGGCTGTGTATAAAGCATACGATCCACTCCTTCAACGAGCGGTGGCAATCAAGGTAATGCACAGCCATTTTGCCAGGCAGATGAATTTTAAAGAACGCTTCCTACAAGAAGGGCGTGTAGCAGCCAGGCTTGATCATCCAAGCATTGTCCAGGTCTATGACTCTGGCCAGGTGGATTCAATCCTGTATATCGTCATGAAGTATATTCCTGGAGATGACCTTGGGAAAATGCTTCAAGACCTGCATAAAGACGGAAAATGGATCCCCCTTGCAGAGGCAGTTGCATTTACACGGCAAGTTGCCCTAGCGCTGGATTACGCGCATGCACGAGGTGTCCTGCATCGCGATATCAAACCAACCAACATCATGATCGAACCAGTCCCATCTGAGGCGATACCCTTCCGCCCCGTACTTACCGACCTGGGACTCGCCAAACTAGCCACCGGTGGTGTTATGACCGAAGCTGGAACATCCATGGGTACGCCAGCCTATATGTCACCTGAACAAGCCTTAGGGCAAGAACTGGACGCCCGCAGCGATGTATACTCGCTCGGAATACTGCTGTACGAGCTGACTGTCGGGCGGGTGCCATTTGCGGTGAAATCGATCAGTGAAGCCATTCGCTGTCACTCAACAGAAAATCCCCCTACGCCTCGCTCCATTCGATCCGACCTACCAGTCGAATTGGAGCAGGTGATCTTAAAAGCCTTGGCAAAATCTCCTAAAGACCGTTATGAAAATGCTGCTTCTTTTGAAAAGGCACTGGCTGACCTTGGTCTGACTCGGCGATCTGAAGGGGTTAAATCCATACTCGGGACAACAGTAAGCCTGGTCACCCAGTATCAATCAAGCCTGGTATCCAGCCGGGGAATATCGATATTCGGGAGATCCGAAAATCTCACCAACCTTTCCCGTGATCAGATTCAGGTGAAGCAGGCGGATGGAACCACGCAGACGATAGACATAAAATCCGAGAATGTTACCATCGGGCGGGAAGAAAGCAACGATATCTGCTTGAATTCATCCAATGTCTCTCGCCACCATGCACGGATTGAATTTGATGGCAGCCAATACCGGATCGTAGATCTCAACAGCACAAACGGAACCTATCTTGGTACGGCCAGGCTTCTACCAGGTCTCTCTGAAGTTTGGCTGCCAGGGCAGGTACTCCATATTGGAGAAGCTTACCTTCGTCTGATCCTTGTAGAAAAAGTAAGGGAGATCACTGTCCACCGCGCAGATGGATCAGTAGTGCTTCAAAGTGAACTGCATGTTAGCCAGGATAGCAGGGGAGTGGGAATTTTTCTGGAAACTCCTCAAGTAAGTGCTATGCCAGGCCAAAGCGCGATCATCTCTGCGATCATCGTCAACCAGGGCGATACTGTGGATCATTATCGAATCACAATGCGTGGTGTGCCAGAGGCATGGCTCACCCCGCCTGAATTTTCCATTCAATTAATGCCCGGAACTCAACAGACTGTAAACCTGGGTGTCCTACCTGCCAGGTTGCCCGACAGCTGGGCCGGTGAGCGGACCGTCATGGTGCGGGTAACCAGCCAGACCAATCCCAGCCAGGTAGCTGAGTGCAGCGGTACATTAACAATTTCTTCCTTTAACCAATGGAGTGAAGAATTATATCCTCAGATGATACAAGCAGGATCGACGGGTCGAATTACAGTGACGAATAATGGGAATCAAGATTTCGCGTTATCGGCTCGAATGGAAAGACAGGCAGGGTGGAATTGCCTTTAAACCCGGTCAAGCTGAGCTGACAATCTCCTCCGGGCAATCCGCAACCACCGAATTTATCGGAAAACCAAAACATCAAGCCTGGCTAGGTGGGGAGAAGCTTTATCCTTTCATGGTCACGATCACCAGTTCGGATGGAGAATGCCATTCACAGAGCGGTGAACTAGCTGTCCGTGCTCGATTTCCCGCCTGGGCTTTAATGGTTCTCGCCATGTTATGCCTGGGACTGGTTGGAGGTGGGCTGGTTATTTATCAGAAATTGATCCTACCTTCTGACAGGGCACGTCAGGAAGCTCAATCCCAACAAACAATCGCAGCCCTCACCCGACAGGCTCCCAATATCATTCCTTCCCGAAAACCAACTGATACTCCTTTATTCTATGACGTGGTTCCGCCATCGACGGTAGCTTCAACGGTTCCGGCAGCTCCACCAGAAGGGATCAGCCTTAATTGTGATGGTACCTACCAGCGCTACAACCTGAGTGATGCTGGATCGCTCGGTAAGACAGTTACGATCGATAAGTGGACCGGAACGACATGGGCAAATGTGTTTCTCGTCTCAAGTGGAGATCCAATGGAAAGCAACTTCACCCCAGAGACCGGTCTTTATGAATTCGGTGGCTGCCAAAAGCTCCTGATCATTCCTTTACAGAAAGGAAGGAATCTAACCCTTTCCGTATATTTCTGGAATGGGGATGGCCTTTCACAGGCCCTCTACCGGGATGAATTATATGGAAATTGGCGTATTGATGGAAATGGGCTGATCTATCAGAATCCCATATACCTGTATGGTGAACCAACTTGCTGCCCATGCAACCTTCAAGAGATTCGCTATGAATGGGATGGGACAAAGTTCATCGAAGGGGTCCCAACGACCATTCCGACCTACAGTGGTGCACCCCCTCCCGAATGTGGTCCGACCCCAACGGTACAATATGAGATACTCATCATACAACCCAGCGCAATATTTATACTCATCCCAACAGCAACACCTACGCCCCATCCGTAATCTATGTCGAATAACATGTACCTGTAATATTTATACTTAGCTGGGCGTGATAAGCCGATCACATGAGGACGAATATGAAAACACCAGGATCACGTTTTTCGCTGTTGTGCGGGTTTATCCTGATGATCTGTATTACCGCGTGCAGAGCACCTACCCCTATTTCAGAGACCGAATCATCCACCGTCCAGCCAGGTACCAGCATTTATCTCGGCCCCGCATCCCAAACAGCTGGCTCGATCTATTATGTTCGGACCGACGGCGGTTCAGCAGAACAGTGTACAGGCAGGACCGATGCTGCTTATCCGGGGGCAGGGCTCGATCAACCGTGCAGCTGGAACCATCCATTCCAGGCTTTGCCACCGGGTGGTTCACCGCGTATCCTGGGTGGTGATACCTTGATCATCGCCTCGGGACCCTATATGCTGGGATATGGAGCGGCGGGCGCAGAGAACTGCGATTATGAAGGTTCATTCGATTGCAGCATGCCGGCCATTCCCTCCGGTGCGGATGCTGACCATCCGACGCGCATTCTGGGAGCCGGATGGGATAGCGGGTGCAATACGCCTCCCGAGTTATGGGGAAGTGGCCGACCGTTCCAGCTTATTAACCTGACGGATTCTAGCAATGTAGAGCTCGCCTGCCTGGAAATAACTGACCATTCTAGCTGTATCGAAGACCACCTGTTTACGACTGGCGGCTCTCCTTACACTTGCCAGAGAGACGATCCACCGTATGGTGATTGGGCGGCAGTTGGCTTATATGCTGAAGACTCGGCAAATGTACAAATAAAGGACATCAATATCCATGGCATGGCAAATACCGGGATCCTTGCTGGTCGACTAACGGATTGGACCGTTGAAAATGTACGCCTGGTCGGCAATGGCCTTGCCGGATGGAATTTTGACCTGGTCGGTGATGGAACAAATTCAGAAAACCATGGCACGCTTACCTTCCGGCACTGGTCTGTAGAATGGAATGGGTGCGGCGAAACCTATCCAAGCCAGGAGCACATCGCTTGTTGGGGCCAGGAAGCAGGGGGGTATGGAGATGGGGCTGGTTTTGGGGGCACAACCAGTGGACACTATATAATTGAAGATTCCTCTTTTCAAAATAATTCATCGGATGGCCTAGATATGTTGTATGTTCGCCTGCCAGGCTCTTTAATAGAGATACGGCGCACGATCTCGGCCAACAACGATGGAAACCAGATAAAGACCTCAGGAGATGTCATCATTGAAAACTCGATCATTGTTGGCAACTGCGGGTATTTTCATGACATGCCATCCTGGAATAATGATGATGACTGCCGAGCCGGAGGAGATACACTGGCTATCTTCTTGAACCCGCACGGGCAGGCTAAGGTGTTGAATTCAACGATCAGCGGTAATGGGAATTGCCTGCTGATCACAGGCTGCGCACTCGACCAGACCTGCACAGGTGATGAAACATTAACGATTGTCAATGATCTTTTCCAGGGTCAGAAAGTATTTTGGTCTCCTTCGGACGACACATGTTTTGCCTGGTACGATGACGAATCTGCCCTGCCGTTACCCGCTAATCCCATAGATGTGACGTATTCACTGATCAACGGAGTACGGTTTGGGAATGTAAATCCGTGCTCAAGCCAGACCAATCTTTGCGATCTATCCCCAGGACTGGCAAGCAGCGACCTCGGAGCCTTTGATGCTCACTTGACAGACAGCAGCCTGGCGATCAACGCTGGTACATTGGAAGGCACCCCAATAGATGATTTTGATCGCAAGCCGCGTGATGACCGACCAGACATTGGAGCCTATGAAAAGTGAGGAAGGTCTGATCTGGCAATCCAGGTGTCATTCGTTTACGAACCCCTTATGCTGCTGAGAATTGGAGCAGATTGAGATATTTCGGTATATCTGTATGGGCATTCGCCTGATGTAAAAGTGGATTGGAAGATCGGCCTGGACCTGGTTCCAGGACCCAGATGATATTTTCTGTGCAAGCACAAGATTACGAGCGATGGCGAAATAGCTAGAACTTAGATGCATCTCGAGTGCAGAAAGGACTGTTTATGTCAACATCGGTTACCGCCCTCATTGCGCTTATTGTATTGGCGATCATTGCACTGGCGATTATCTTGATATTTGTGTATGTGATTAAGCCGAAGCATAAATGACCTCCCATGATCATTTGCGGCCTTTGATAGAAACTTTGAAAATTGATTATCTTATGAATGAAAGGGTTAGTGTAGATCCGTAGATACACCGGTCTGAAAACTTTTCAAGAGAACGCGCGGGTAGGATTCCTGGAAAGGCCAGGATCTTTTGCTCGCCTTGCGATCGATGGGTGGTTTAATTGCCTAGATAATTAATGATGAAGCGCAGACCGCGATTAATCCGATATAAGAAT
>CAVZNX010000008.1:0-12476 GCA_963776795.1 uncultured Chloroflexia bacterium | reverse complement strand
TTCACAGGTGTGCGGGATCGATAAATTTGCCATCCAAATTAGGATGGTTAACCGTCGATGTGGGAGTGAGATATGATGACTATCACAAATGCCATAAGCAGTGATGGAGGGTACTTTCCTCGGACCAGTTTGCGTGGAAGTGAGCGTGCATTTCAACAATCAAGAGAAATATCTATGGTCGGGTGACGACGGATTACCCCGCCTATGGTGTGCCGCCATTATTACCAAGAGAGATGTCTCTAATCTCTGGTGGGTCAGCAGCACCAATGAACCTGGAAGCGATTCGGTTCTTATCCTCGAATATATCTCATGCTGGAGGTGGTGTTCTTTCCTCCACCCGTATTTATGTTATACTAAACGCCAATATATATAACGGCCACGATGAGGACGAGTATGCGCAGCAGCGACTGCCCAGAGAGCGGAGACCGCTGAAAAAACCGCCAGAGCGCTTGCGCAGAATGGACCTCGGAGCCGCAGGGTGAAACCTTAGGGAGTAGCCTGAGCCGGAGCTGCCACCGTTACCAGGGCAAAAGGTATCGTAATATCCGTACCTGAAGCGTGAAGCTGGCTTATTCACCCCCGTCGCATCACCGGCGGGGGTGTTCATTAACTAAAATACTGGAGGCTTGCGATGACACTGAAAATTAACCTGGTTTACTGTGCGGTCTGACACTATACAGATAGAGCTGTCGGTCTGGCAGCCGAATTACTCAAGGAGTTTGAGCCGGAGATTGAGTCGATCAGCCTAGTGCCATCGGATGGCGGGAGTTACGAATTCTCGATCAATGGCAAGCTGCTGTACTCCAAGCTAGAGACGCACCGCCATGCTGAACCAGGTGAGATCGCTGAGTTGGTGAGAAAGTATTTAGAGAATCAGTGATCGGTTGGAAAACCATTACAGAATGGCGTGAGAAGAGGGTTGGGTCGCCTTGTTGTCAAAAACCATTGACCCCCCTCACGGCAAAGGCAATGAATAGGAGTTCATATGACCCAACATAAAAAAGGGCGTGTTTTCTCAGGTGCACGGCCGACGGGTAAACAACACCTGGGCAACTACCTAGGCGCAATTAAGAATTATGTGGCATTGCAGGACGAATATGACTGTGTATACTGCATCGTCGACTTGCATGCCCTGACGACAGTCGAAGACACGCTTAACCTGCGCCAGAATACCATGGACATGGCCCTCGATTTTTTAGCAGCGGGGATCCGGCCAGACGAAACGATCATGTTCATCCAATCGCATGTGCCACAGGTAACTGAGCTTCACCTGATCCTATCGATGGTCTCACCATTGGGCAAGCTGACAGACCTACCGACGTTCAAGGACAAGGTACGGGACCAGCCTGATAACGTCAATTACGGATTGGTGGGGTACCCGGTGCTGATGACAGCCGATATCGTCTTGTACAAGGCAGATGTTGTGCCAGTGGGGATCGATCAGGCACCTCACCTGGAATTTGCACGCGAAACCGTGCGGTCCTTTCACTACCGGTATAACACCAAGGTGTTGATCGAGCCACAAATGAAAAACACCGAGGTACCGCTGGTGTTAGGCATCGATGGCGAGCGAAAGATGAGCAAGAGCCTGAACAACCATATCGAGATCTCAGCCACACCTGAAGAGACCAGCAAGCGGGTAAGGATGATGGTGACCGACCCGAACCGCAAGCTACGTACTGACCCTGGCAACCCGGATATATGTAATGTGTTTACCATGCACAAGATCTTCTCTTCCAAAGATGAGGTGAATATGGTGAACCAGGAATGCCGGCGGGCGGGGATTGGTTGTGTGGACTGCAAGCTGTTGTATGCCAAGAACTTAAATGCAGCCCTGGCGCCATTCCGGGCACGCCGAACCGAGTTGGCGAAGGACCCCAATTATGTGCTGGGTGTGCTGGATGAGGGTGCCAGGCGGGCGCAGGTGATCGCCGAGCAGACCATGAGCGAGGTACGCGAAGCGGTTGGCTTGCCCTAGCGGCAAGGTTGAAGATCGAGCATGCGCATCGTATTACAGCGGGTTAGCGCAGGCAGGGTGCTGGTAGCGGGGCACACCATTGCGGAGATCGGCAAGGGAGTGGTGATTTTGCTGGGGATCGGACCTGTGGATGGCGAAGAACAAGTGCGGGTGCTGGCTGAGAAAATCACCAACTTGCGGATCTTTGAAGATGAACAAGGTAAGATGAACCTGTCACTGTTGGAAGTGGGTGGCGAGGTGATCGTGGTGTCACAATTCACGCTTTATGCGGATACCCGCAAGGGCCGACGCCCATCCTTTACGGATGCAGCCCCGCCGGAAACTGCCCGCCCACTGGTGGAGCAGTTTGCCCAGAAATTACGCCAGCTGGGTGTTCCAACCCAGACTGGCGAATTTGGGGCTCACATGCAGGTGGAGATCATCAATGATGGCCCGGTGACCATCTGGATGGAAGCCTGAGCTCAGCCTGGGATGCTTGAGCCCAGCTCACCCGTAGTTAGGATTTTGCGAACAGCGTCGATAAGAACAATTTCGGGCTGAATGCCTGGCCGGACAAAATCGTCTGAGCCCGGAACATGCGGGCGACCGCACGCACGATAAACACGGCCGTGAGCGCTAAAAGCACAGCGGACAGCACTGTTTGCCATAACGGCACACTGCCGGCCGCCAGGCGGGTCATCATTGTGACGGGGGAGGTGAGGGGAAACAGGCTGAGGACGATGGCTAGGGTACTGTTCGGATTCTGGATCAGGACACTCAACAGCACAATGGGGATGATAAGCGGGAAGATCACCAGGATCGTGGCTTGAGTAGCCTCACGCAAATTGGGAACCAAGGCCCCAAGCCCGGCCATCAGGCTGGCGTAGACAGCATAACCGAGCAGGAAAAATACCAACCCCCAGAAGAGAAATGATGGTGGCAGCTGAAAGGCCTGTGACAGATTAAATACCGTACTGCCGCGGGCCAGTAATAAGCGCCCTGTACCCACCCAGATGACCACCTGGAGCAAGCCTAAAAATCCAAGCCCAACGATCTTGCCGGTTAATAACTCACGAGGCGTGACCGATGAAAGCAGGATTTCCATGGTACGGTTTTCCTTCTCCTTGGCCACACTGCTGAGGAGCAAGCTGGCAGCACTAAGAATGATGATATAGAACAGCATGGTTACCCCATAGGGAAGAAAATAGGTAAGCATGCTGGTTTGCTCACGCTGGGGGGTGGAGGAAAGCGGGACCTTTTCCACCTTGGGGCCACCCAACAGACCGGCAAGCTGGGAGTCTCCGTTGAGGAGGTTGACCTTTAGGGTCCACGCGAGCCAGCTCGATTGTTCTGCAGTGTCAATCGGGTTGAAAGACAGCTTTACGACGGTGATCTCCCCGGTTTGAATATAATCAGCAGGGATGATGTAGTAGGCTGAGATCTGCCCATCCTCGAGGGCCTGTTTGGCACTCGATTCGTCTGAGAATTTGATCAAGACCCCTGCTGGAACCTGCGACGGGATTTCTTTGATCAAACCACTTTGGTCTATGTAACCTTCAGCCTGGACAGTGGGCGGGCTACCAATCAGCGAAGACAGGAGGCTTTGGGCGGGATTTCCCCTGGTAAGCTGCCCGCCAACACTGAAGATCAAGGCTCCAATAATGGGTATCCCAAACAGGACGAAGAGGAAAGATCGCCGGGATAGGACGGTTAAAATTTCATGTTTCAGGATTAACCAGGTCTTGTTCATAAACTATGCCTTTGAGTGGACAAAGATTTCCTTCCAATTCAGGCGCTGACCGTAACGCAGCATGCCAATGCGGAAGGCCCGACCCGCCAGCCAGACTGCCCCACAGGCAGAAGCCACCAGGAGAATGAAACTGATAGCCAGCTGCCAGGTTGGGATGGTAGTAAAACCCAGCCGGATGGCGATTGTCATTGGGGCGGTGAGCGGGAAGAGGGTCATGGCGATTGCCAGGGGGCTATTGGGGTTTTGGACGAAGACCGCGATCAGGATATAGGGCAGCCAAATGGGGATGGTAAACAATCCCATCACCTGCTGGCCTTCACTGGCTTCTGTCACGGTCGCGCCAACGGCTGCCATCAGGCCTGAGATCATAATGAACGCAGGGACCATCACAGCAATGAGGATGGCAACCGTTTGAATTGGGAATGCAATACCACTGAGAAAAGAAAAATAGGATTTTCCGAATAGCATGATCAGGATGATAAAGATACCCCACACAACGAGCTGGGTTATCCCGACTGCCATATCGGCGATGGTCTTTCCGCTCATGAGCTGGTTGGGGGAGACGGAGGTGAGCATGATCTCCATGGTGCGGTTCTCTTTTTCTTCAACAACAGCTTGTAAGAGATAGCCTGAGCTGGTGCTCATGGCGACAATAAACAAGATCCCTGCGACAAAGGGCAGGATCAGGTTGATGAATTTATCCTCGGAGGCTTCACGGGATTTATCCAAGGACTGCACAACGAGCTTATTACCACCGATCAGCCGATCCATGATATCTGCAGGCTGGTTTTTCAACAGGTTAATCGTCAGGAAGGTGTTAAATTGCTCGGTAGCGATACCACTAGGCTCTTTTAGGTAGACTTCCTTCACCTTGCCGGTTTGGAGATAATCGGCGGGGATGATGTAATAGGCCTGGAGCATACCAGTCAAAAGGGCTTGCTGAGCAGTGGGTTGGTCAGTGTAAGGTTCTAGGTCAACAGCACGTTCTGGAAATTTGACAGGGGGTTGAGGAATTGGGTCTGATAATATGCCTGAGTTATCGATATAGCCGATCGGGGTCGGGTTTGATTCCATCCAGATAATTAGAACGACCAGACCCACCATCAACGCCAGCATGAGCGGGACGCTGAGCAGGGTAATTAAAAACCGTCTGCGGTAGACGTGCCTGGAGTACTCCCTCCAGGTGATGCGCCAGAATTTACTCATATTCAATCTCCTGAGTCCGGGTCATTTTGCTGGACGACGCGGATGAAGATCTCATCCAGGGTTGGGGCAGCGATCTCAAAACGGTTGATCTCGCAACCTGCTTCAACCAGGCGATGGAGGATATCCTGAGCAGTCACACTCGGTGCGAGGGTCAGGCGATAGGCAGATGAGTTATGTTCTTCTTTCTTGATCACCCCACTAATCTCTGGCAACTCTTGGGTGGTGCCAACGATGACAGCATGACCGGCAAACTGAGAACGAATCTCCTCCAGGCTACCATAGAGCACTGTACGGCCGTGATCGATCAGCACGATACGATCACATAACTCCTCCACCTGGTGCATCTGGTGGGTAGACATCAGAATCGTGACACCCCGGTCACGTTGTTCTCGCAGCAGATCCTTTACCATCTGGGTATTGATCGGATCCAAGCCGCTGAACGGTTCATCGATGATAACCAGCTCTGGCTCATGCAGCAACGTAGAAATGAGCTGGGCTTTTTGCTGCATGCCCTTGCTGAGCTCTTTTACTTTCTTGTGACTGGAAGACGCGAGGTCAAAGCGGACCAGGTAATCGGAAATTCGGGCCTGAGCTTCAATGGTCGAGAGCCCTTTTAAAGTACCCAGATAAACCAGGCAACGGTCGAGGGGGATGTCTTGATATAAACCACGTTCCTCGGGCATATAACCGATGTGATCTTTCTTGGATTCGGTCATCGGTCCACCCATGATGCTGACGTTGCCAGTATCGGGTTTGAAAATATCCAGCAACACCCGGATCGCGGTGGTCTTTCCAGCGCCATTAGGACCAAGCAGTCCAAATATCTCGCCTTTCTCAACGGCGAAAGATACATCATCGACGGCTTTCAGCTCTCCAAAAGATTTACTGATGTGAGTTAATTCGACAGTGGGCATACGGATTTTCATCCTTTCTGACAATTCGAAGAAAAGGTTAGCTTAATTGTATTACACGTAGACAATACCATGCATAGATATTCTGAGGTTCCGAGCGACTAACTTGCTTTTAGCTTAGGTCAAGGATGCTATAATGGCGTGATTCGCCATTTGATGGCCTGGGAGTTTCACGATGAAATCGGTGTGCATTTATTGTGGTTCTTCGGATAAGATGGGGGAAGCCTACTTGCAATCTGGTCGAGAGATGGGAATCGCCATTGCACAGAGGGGATTAACCCTGGTGTATGGAGCAGGCAGCACCGGGATGATGGGGGCAGTAGCGGAGGGTGCCTTGGGGGCAGGCGGTGAAGTGGTTGGGGTTATCCCGGCCATGTTTGCCACTCCGACCTTGATGCACAATGGTCTGACGCGGCTGGAAATCGTGGAGAACATGCACATTCGCAAACAACGCATGGCTGAGATATCGGATGGTTTTATCGCCCTACCCGGAGGGTACGGCACATTTGAAGAACTGTTTGAGATCCTGACATGGGCTCAGATCGGTCTGCACCACAAACCGATTGGAATGCTGAACGCACAAGCCTATTTTGACCCTTTACTGAGCGCAATAGAGCATGCCAGCCGGGAAGGATTCATGTATGCCGAACACTCTGACTTGTTTGTGGTTGCTAACCAACCTGAAGCTCTACTGAACCTAATGCTCCGATTCCACTATCCTGAGGGGATGGAAAAGTGGGTCACGCGTGAGGAATGACTCTGTTAAGCTGGAAAAACCCTGGCTTGAAAATCAACACAGCTGCAGCAAGTACATATATGCAGTAACTGAGCACTTCAGTCAGTGATGGACTGTCGTGATAACCAAACAATGTGCTGAAGATCATTCCGCCTGTCGAGCGGTCGTTGAGAAGCGGGTTGAGATCCCAAACAGGGTTGATGAGTGCCGGGATGATACCCGCTTCATTAAGCTCCGCGACTCCGTGAGCAACCAGACCGGCGGCAAATAAGATGAGGATAACGCTGGTGATCTGGAAGAAGCGAGCCAAATTAAGGCGAAGGGTGGTGGTGTAAAGCAGATAACCGAGAAGTGAGGCGGTAAGTAAGCCAATCGCTGCGCCTACCAGGACCTGGAATCCGGTCGAGGTTAGGGCGGAAGCGGTGAGATAAAGCGCCAGCTCGATACCTTCACGTAAGACCGAGATAAATGCCAAGAAGAACAACGCTCCGCCTCCACCCAGGTTAGCAGCCTGGGTGACCTTGTTATCCAGGTCTGACCGCATGCTGCTGGATTGTTTACGCATCCAGAAAATCATCCAGGTAAGCACGGCAGCTGCAAGCAGGAGTGTGACCCCTTCGAAAATCTGTTCAGATACACCTTCGAGCTCGCTATCCACCAACCGAAGCAGGAGTGCTGTAAGCAAGCTAACAAACCCTGCCGCTAGCACGCCGTACCATACGTAACGGTTTAAGCGGGCATGACTTGTGCGGCGAAGCGCGCCTAAGACAATGCCAATCACCAGGGCGGCTTCGAAACCTTCACGCAGTGAGATAACCAGGCTGGCGATCATGATTGGTCAGCAGGCGCAACCAGCAATCGATACCCGGGCAGTTTACCTACCAACTGCTCGGGATGGTGGATGAGGAGGGGTAAATGCTCTGGGCAGACCCAATATTGTTCCTGCCGAAATTGGAAGGACAACAGGGGGGAATCCTGGTCGGTGCTGCTGCAGAAGATACAAACCAATGGCATGGTAATTTAGATATTCCCTTCAAGAAATCAATATACGACAATTTTGATATAATATCGCAACATTATGAGGATGTCAATGACTAAATGCATTCGGGCAGCCTGACGTTTGCCAGCCAGATCGATAAGTGCTGAGGATCCCTGGCAGTAAATCCGGCCCTAAGTAGTTCTGAGCCTTAATCCGGTGATCAGGCCGGTTAAAAAATAAAAAGCGGGAGATTATCTCCCGCTGATGAACTTAATAAAATCATTTCGAGCGCTTGCGATGGGGAGTGACTTTTATATTCGTCCCGCCACGGTACCCGGGTGCTTTAATGGCGCAGACAGTGCACAAGCGAGCATCCATAATGCGGCTGAAAATACGCTCATCGATCTCATTGAGGTATTTGGCTGTTGTGATCACGGTAGGCAGCTTGTTGATATGACGATAATCGATCAGCTGGAAGAGTTTCTCGTTGGCCCATGGAGTGGGGGATTGCTCACCCAGGGCATCCAGGATTAGGAGTGGCGAACTGCGGATCTCCTCGAAGCGGCGGTCGAGGCTGACAGGGCTACTGGAGCCGAAGGTTGCCCGAAGATGATCGAGCAAATCGGAAACACTGATGAACAAGGGTGGCTGGCCGACATCAGCGCGAGCATTGGCGATGGCAGCGGCCAGGTGAGTCTTGCCGCAGGCATACACCCCCGTGAAGATGATCCATCCCTTGGGTGTGTGAGCGTAATCAACGGCTGTTTTCAGAGCCTTCCCAAGGGAGGTACGCTCTTCACTATTCAATGACTCGGATTCGCGATCATCCCAGGAGCTGAAGGTTTGTTCGTGGTGCATGGCTAGGGATGATAAATCAGAATGGGCAGTGTCATCGGTGGGGCGGCGATAATCGGGAGCCTGGATAAATACGCGCGTGACCAGCTCGGGATCTTCAAGGCGCGAGCGGATACGACCTTCGATCTGTTCGAGCAGCAGGTTGGTAGTCACCACCAGGGGCAGCCTGTTGATGTAGCGATAGTTCAAAATCTGGAACAATTTCTCCTGGGCCCAGGAGGTGGCATTTTGGGTGCCGAAATCGTCCATGATGAGCAAAGGTGCCTGGCGAATCTCTTCAAAACGCTGCTCGAAGGTGCTCGATTCGCTTGAATACGTGAAACGCAGGGCGTCCAACAAATCGGGGACGGTTATAAAAAGTGTGGGGATACCCAGGCTGACCGTGAAGTTGGCAATCGCAGCAGCCAGGTGGGTTTTACCGCAGCCATAACCTCCCTGCAGCAACAGCCAGCCATCAGCTTTTTGGCTAAACTGCTCAGCCTGGTTATAAGCGTGTTCAAGCGAATCGGCCTGCCATGGTCCCAAGCCGACACGACCGCGGGGTTGGAAGTTCTCGAAGGTGAGATGCTGGAGATTTTCAAGGTTGCTGATGCTGAACAAGCGCTGGTGGATGTGTTGGGAAACCTGCCCCTGGCGGCAGGAGCAAATCTGAAGGCGACCAAAATCTGGGTGGCCGATGGGGAGATCACGGCGGAGATAACCCAGACCATGGCAATAGGGGCAATTCACATCACCAGCTAAATCGCCTGACGAGAGATATTCCAGGTCGTTCATTTCTTCATCAATCTTACCTTTCCCACTCTCCGTACCTGCGGCGAGCTTCTTCAGTGTCTCGTCGAGCCGGTTGATCTTTTCGGTCATCACGTCCTCCTTCCTGCCAGCGGTGCAGGATGGCTTCAATATAACGCCAATTGCGTTTGTTTCGTTCGACAGCGATGCGGAAGGCATCCTCGATCCAGTCCGCCTGATAGGTATTCTCTGCGTCACGCAATGCATCGGCGATCAAAGGTGTGAGTGGCCCGATATTGGCCTCATACAATTGGAAAATATTCGGGCGCTCCGTGTAAGCGTCAACGACCTGGTCGAGCCTGTCGGGCATTTGCCAGTCACCGCGTTGAACGGCGGTTATGACTGCCCGACCGCGGGGAGAGTTCAGGCAGATTATTTTATCTGCCCCGCTTCCCGTAGTAACCGGTGTTTGAAGGAGCGTCCCATGCCTCACCGCCAGGTTGAGGGAAGATTGTAGTGCTGAACGAGCTTTGTCCTTGTCATTTGAAATCGATGCCAGGAGGTAGTTATCTTTTAGCAATTCGGAAAAAAGGAGGAAATGCACTGCGCCTTCCATGCGCTCAAGCCGCCAGAAGACATAAAGGGTTAACCGGAGCTCGTTAAGGTTTTTTATCCTGGGCAATACCTGGCGAAAAAACTGCTCGGGTATCCGAATTTGGGCAGTCACATCATCGCTAAAACCAGGGAAGGCCACGGCTAGACTTTCCGCAAGTCGATAATCTGGGTGGCCGCGTTCTCGAATTTGGTCAGGTTTTCACGGAACACCAGCTCAATATTCCCAACCGGACCATTGCGATGTTTAGCGATCTTGATCTGTACCAGGTGACGCTTGAGGGTGTCTTTCTCGTAGAGCTCAGGGCGGTGGATGAACATGACCACGTCAGAATCCTGCTCCAGGCTGCCCGATTCACGCAAGTCAGAAAGCTGGGGTTCCTTGTCGGTGCGCTGCTCGATAGCACGGGAGAGCTGGGCTGCCGCCAGGACGGGGACATTTAGCTCACGGGCAAGGATCTTCATATTGCGTGAGATGAATGATACTTCCTGGACACGGTTTTCAGAGCGCACCCCACCACTCATGAGCTGCAGGTAATCCACCAGGATCAGGTCAAGGTTAAATTCCATATGCAGGCGGCGGCATTTGGTACGTAGCTGGATCGGAGTAAGACCGGGGGTATCATCCAGGAAGATAAACGTATCGTTGAGGACCTCGATGGCTTGTGCAAACAGCGACCATTCATCATCGGAGAGCTTGCCGGTGCGTAGATGGTGAGAATCAATACCGGTTTCCTGGGCTATCAGGCGCTGGGCAAGCTGATCGTTGGACATTTCCATGGAGAAGATGGCGATGTGCTTCTTGTGGATTAACGCAGCGTTCTTTGCCACAGAGAGCATGAAGGAGGTCTTGCCTGTGCCTGGCCGGCCAGCAATGATCAGGAAGTCAGATGGCTGCAAGCCCCCCAGTAAACGATCCAGATCGATGAAACCGGTTGGAACACCGAAAGTCTCTTCATCCCGTTTGGAAAGCTGGTCAATACGGCTGTAATAATCGCTCAGAACGGTCTTGATGGATTGGAGGTCGCGGGTCATGCGGCGTTCGCTGACACCGAAGATCGCTTTTTCAGCCTCATCCATCACCGTTTCAAGGCGGTTCTCCTCCTGGTATGCCAGCTTGGCGATCTGGTTGGCTGCTTCCAACATCCTGCGACGGATAGCGGTCTGTTCGATGATGCGCCCGTATGCTTCGGCGTGCAAAGAGGAGGGAACATTGTTGATCAGGCTTGAGATATATACGGCACCACCCACATCATTCAGCTGCCCGAGCTGGTCCAGCTCTTCTACGACAGTAAGAAAATCGATAGGGGCGCGGCGTTCCTGCAGGCGTATGAAAGCTTCCCACAGCCAGCGATGGCGTAGAATGTAAAAATCCTCGGGGCGCAAGAATTGGGAGACTTCATAGTACGGCCTCGGGATTAATTAATACTGCGCCCAATACCGCTTCTTCAGCTTCACGGCTGTGAGGAACTAGCTGCGGGGTGGGTGTGGGAGCTCCTCAAAAGATACGAAATCGCTCATTCCCTGCTTTCAACGACCAGAATGAAAGTTGATCTGTGATGGTGCTATTTTACTGCCGATAATGATACCTGGCTGACTTAATTGTACGGCTTTTTTTTATCATCATCTTCTTGCTCACCTTTGTCCTCGTCATCGATGTCGAGGTTCGCAAGAAAATCTTTAAAAACTGATAAATTCTCCTCGTTAATCTCACCGGGAGGAGCTATGGCAGCCTGGGGCTTTTCCTGGGTGCCTTCCTGCATATCTTCCTCGGGGATCACCCCGACTGAATCGAGGATCTCACGCGACACCAGAATGGGCACATGGGCACGGACTGCGAGGGCGATGGCATCTGATGGGCGCGAGTCGATGTGAAGCTTACGACCATCGAGTTCAGCAACGATATTGCCATAGTAGGTGTCATCGTGTAACGAAATCACCTCGACACGGATGATGCGGGCATCGAGGATTGAAAAGATATTCTTCAATAAGTCCCATGTCAGAGGTCGTGCCACTTCAACATCCTGAAGGGCCAGAGCAATCGCTTCAGCTTCGTAGATACCGATCCAAATCGGCAGATAACGATCTGCATCCACTTCACGGAGAATCACGATCCGTTGTTGAGATATCAAACTCACACGGATACTATCGATTACAACCTCAACCATATCAGACATAAGATGCCTCCGGCACCAGCTTTCCTCAGTTGCGTGATTCTAACATGGATATCAGGATAACAACTATTTAAAGAATTTGATTCTTGATTATTAACGAATGGATTAATGTTAAAGGATTCCTTTAACATCTTGCCTGAAATTGGGATTACGGTATAATACGTGAACTCCTTTCAGTGGGGAAGAGCAATAGCTAGTAAAAATTGAACCAGGGAATATTGGTAGATGAAGGCTTGTATATTATGGGTGGAGGGAACGCGAATGGAATATGCATCCTTCGTCCCCTCCTTACGGAAAAAAGAATACCAGGTGGAAACCGTGCCAACAGGTAGCGAAGCTGTGAGGCGGTTATTTGAAATTGACCCAGACCTGGTTGTTGTGAATGCCGCATCTTTACGAAGCAGTGGCAAGCGCATCTGCAATGATATCCGAGCCAAGTCAAAAAATGTCCCCATTGTTTTAATCCTGCCTTCAACCAAAGAAGTCCCGGAAGAAAGCACAGAATCTAAACAGTCATCCAGCAAATCAAAACCACGAAGAACCAGAAAAAACACACCAACCCAAGCA
>CAVZNX010000007.1:0-4666 GCA_963776795.1 uncultured Chloroflexia bacterium | reverse complement strand
TCTGAGACAAACCCTGAACCACATTCCGCAAACCCTGAACCACATTCCATTAACCCTGAACCACGTTCAGCCGAATTATCATTAATCATAAAGAAACTTAAAGATACGGATGCAAAAAACGCATCCGTGAAACAACCAACCCCTAAAAACCAAAATCATCTTCCATTCAGGAATTCGCTTATCGCCTTTTTTGTGAGAGGACCGGAATTTCAGGACCGCCCAGGGATTTTAAGGCTGCGAACCGTTTGTGGACTACGCCGATCTACCGGATCGGTGAACTCGTCGATTTTGACATTATCAAAGGACAAACACTGGTTGACCTGGCATTACAACGTCTCAAGGGTTTAACCGTCTCGGATCCAAATAGCATTCTAAAAACGGCTACCAGTATTGCTGGCGAGCTCAAAATCAATGGCAGTGCCCGTCAATTCCGGGAGGAAGTTTACTGATGGGCGAGACCAGTTTGTCCGATAGGATCATAGATAGAGCAAAAGAAGCTGAGGAATTATTTGCAGTGTATGTATGGCGTGAGCCTGATTTAGCCTTAGCGGAGTGTGGCTGGTTGGATCCAAAGATGATTAGGGATGAACGGATCCGCCAATTCTGGACCGAAGTGATCAACACCAAGAATTCGTCAGGCGCTTCTCTGAAAAGTGGCCTTCATGGGGATCTTTATCAATGGTCAATGAAATTCATCGACGAGCCATTTTCAACGAATGCATTAACCGTTGCCAAGAGGATCCAGGAAGAATCTTACCTGCTCGATGTATCTCACCGATTACCAGAGATCGCTAAAGCGATTAGCAATGGTGATATCGAGAAAGTACAACGACTGAGCCGGCTGAACGTTGAGAGTTTACCCATCTCCGAAGCGAGTATCTCTACCTCAGTTGATGTTGGCCTTGAGTTTATTTCTAAATTGGAAGATGCCAGGGTGACAATTCCAACACACATTGTGCCTTTGGACAACGCTCTAGGTGGTTTATGGAGGGGAACTGAGCTGGTTATTTGCTCAAGGCCATCAGTTGGAAAGACCGCCTTATCATGGCAGATCGCGCGCAATATTGCCTCAGTCAGGCTAAACGTTTTATTCATATCCCTGGAGATGAGCTCGAACAACCTTTGGGCAAGGGCAGTCTGTGGGGCAGCGGGGATCCCTTATCGGGATGTGATCAGCAATCGGCTTGAACCAGAAGATCGAGAGCACAAAGTAAAACAGCTGATCAGTGAGAACACGAAATTGATCGAAAAGTACGGCGACTATTTATTGATCGACGACAAAACCCCGAAAACCACCGCGGATATCTGGAGACTGGCTGCAGCTCACCGGCCAGACGTGATCATCGTTGACCATCTACGCCTGTTAGCTGACACCACAATGGAAAGTGAAACCAAACGGTTGGGTGTGATCACTTGGAATTTAAAGCAAATTGCTAAGGAATTCAACCTGGCTATGGTTGCCCTGGCGCAGCTCAATCGCGGACTGGAAAGCCGGTCCGACAAACGACCAACGCTGGCAGATCTCCGCGATAGCGGTGAGATCGAAGAGAATGGGGATATTGTCATTGGGCTGCACAGGGAAGACATAGCTCTCCAGGTCCAGAAAATGCCGTGCGAAGCGATCATACTAAAGTTCAGGGATGGCCCATCGGCGATCCGGGTCCATATGGAGTTTGATGGTTTGAAACAATGGTTTGATTTAATTGACAAGACCATTATCCAGAAACCAGTGTATCGAAGGATGGATAGGGAAAATGGAGATCGAAATGACATCTAAACCCGACGGTAACCAGGCAGAGATCGTCTCCACACTGAGAACTGCCGGCGCATCGGTCACGGTCACCTCTATGGTCGGAGGCGGTTTCGTTGACCTGGTGGTCGGATTTCGAGGCAATACCTACCTGGTCGAATGCAAAAATCCAGATGGTAGAGGTCGAAACTCCCTCACCCCAGCTGAGATGGAATGGTTCAAGGCATGGAAAGGTGGGCCAGCGGCGGTGGTTAATTCACCCGAGGAAGCAATGCATGTGATATTTGGATTCCTTGATGAACCGGAATAGGCAATCAATCCCAGTGAGGCATCCATATTGGGATCTCGATGAGACACCCGATCCAGCCTCATCATTGGCGGGCGTTGATCCCCTGACTCGCCTGGCAGCTGCAATCGTAGTCCGAGCTATTCTGGATCTTCATAGTTCTAGATCTAGCTGGTTGACGGTCGTAGATTGTCTCAGGTTCTTTTTAGATCCAGACGGCGCTGAGTTATTCCTCGATGTAATAGGATGCAGGATGGATCCGATCGATTTGTTAGCTTGCGTTATTCGTGGAGATATTGTTTATGTTGGCTCTACTTACTATCTTATCTGAAGAGATGAAGGACCTCTCGACCTGCCAGAAGCGAATATTTATGGACAAACTACAGGACGGGCATGTACCTGATTACCTAGAGCAGCTCATCCGTGAGGCCGGTGTGGCTGCCCGGTCACACCGGCCTCATACTCCTGGCAGACGAATGACGAATGAGAATCAACGAGGAAACATTGACGAGCCAAAATAACAGGATTTATGGGTAGAGATATGCTCAGTTCAATTAAACTGACAGGCAAGGGGGGAGGCCGCAATAAAGTCTCGATCGTGGAGTTGCCCAAGCGGGGAGGGTGATTCGGACGAAATTTTTTCGATTTTTGAAGATTTTGATTTTTTGGGATTTAGGAGGTATTTTATGATAATCGTTGGTGCTAAAAATGACTGCTTGGAAAGAGTAGATGAGGTAGACCGAATTTTGAGAATAATTCTCTTCATCAATTGATACGAATTAGCTATAGATTGCATGCCAATTGTACCCAACCAGATCTTTCTCTTCGCCAATCAATTTCCAGATTTGGGTATAGCTTTCTGGCGAATGAGCAGGAATTTACTCACTAGCAATAATTTGCATCCTTATGACACATCAGAACTGTTTGGTAAGAATATATAAGACCATATTAAGTAATAATAAAGAGGTGAAAAAATGGAAAACAATCAACAGTTTGGTCAATCAGAAAATCTTCCTCAGCCATTATTGACTGTGATGGAGGTTGCACTTCAGATTACATATCTGCCGCAGCCATTGCTACTTATTAATGCAGGGAGGGTTTCTTCCAAGTATTCAGGTTGGGAAATGCCGGAGAGTTCAGCTTCAAGATCTTCAAGATTATATTTCACGCCATAGATTTTCTTCGAATAATAACTAGCTATTCAAGTTGTGGTTTTTATGAATCGAGCATTCTTCCTCGTACGCTCTGTCCAGGGTTTCCGATGAGAGTTAAAATAGGTAGGTACTTTCGCACCTTAACAACCTACAGGACAGGGTTTATGGGTCTGCATTTCCTTATACTCTTTTTCATTTAGGAGCAAAGGAAAATGCCAAAAAAGCGAGGAAATAACGAAGGCTCAGTTTTTAGATTATCTAGCGGTCGATGGTGTGGACAAGTTTCGCATGAAGGGCACCGACAGAGCAAATCATTCCTCACTCAACGAGAGTGCATCGATTGGGTAAGGCAGAGCCGAAACCAGATTGGAGATGGGATGAGTTATGCCAGCACCCAGGTTACTCTTGGAGAATATCTGGATGGCTGGCTTATCTCTAAAAAAGCTAATAATCGATATGCGACCTGGGTTCATTACGATTGGTTAGCTCGTGGATACATCATTCCTGTACTTGGGAATATCAAGCTGAAGGACCTTCGGGCAATCCATATCGAAGGACTATATACTAATCTTCTGAAATCTGGCACCGGGATACCAACACTTCGCAAAATCCATGCTGTGTTGAATTCCGCTCTGAATAAGGCTGTCAAGCAAGATGTGATTTTGGGGAATCCAGTCAAGAAAGTAGATCCTCCTGAAAAACCTGAGAAAGAAATGGTGATCCTAACTGAAACCCAGATAAGCCAGCTATTGGTAGCAGCCAAAAATCACAGGTTGGAAGCCCTCTTCCATTTGGCAATTAGCACCGGGATGCGTGAGTCGGAATTACTTGGTTTGCAATGGAAGGATCTCGATTGGATCAAACAAATCGTGAAGGTTGAACGGCAACTTGAACGACCTCACGGAGATGGAATCCATTTTACCCCGCCGAAGACAAAAAAAGGTAGACGATCGATAAAACTTGGCAGCAAATCGATCGAAGTGCTTCGAGATCATTACGACCGGCAACAAATGGAGCGGATCACTGCTGGTGAAGCCTGGAAAGAATATGACCTGATCTTCTCCACACGTGTCGGCACACCCATCCACCAACGTGACCTTATGCGGAGCTTCACGGTACTTCTCCAAGCAGCTGGGTTACCTCATTTCAGTTTTCATTCTCTTCGGCATACGGCAGCTAGCCTGTTGTTGAATTACAACGTCCCTCTCATCGTAGTATCAGGCCGGCTTGGACATGCGAGGGCATCAATAACGAGTGATGTATATGGTCACCTTATACCAAGCATGCAGGATGAGGCAGCTCAGTTGATCGATGACTTGGTGTCACCAACCGCAGTAATGATAGACGATCCAGTTTTTGTAAAGTAAATCTGTCAGCTCGATTGCAAACGGTTGCAAACGGTTACAAATAATTAGAACAGATTTTCCAAAATCAAAACCCATACCCCCATATGTAGGCAATAAATAATAATTACCC
>CAVZNX010000006.1:0-6756 GCA_963776795.1 uncultured Chloroflexia bacterium | reverse complement strand
GCAGCGGTGTTCCAAATGTTGGCATGGATGACGTCCGGGCGACCATGCGCCTGGGAAGCTTTCTGGAAGACCTTAAACGCGCCTGAAAGCTGCCGAAGCCAAGTTGTATATGGGAGCTTGGGATGCTGGTATGACAGCTGGTAGACATCTATGCCGGGTATGTCGGGGCGGGAGGTGATGCTCACCGGGCTGTACGAACCAGGATCGATCCCTTGAATATGCAGTACCGAAACCGTGTGTTTTTTGGCTACTGCCTGGGCGTGCTCAAGGATAAATATGCCGTAATAAGGCTGGCTGGGGGTAGGGAACCATTGGGTGATGAAGAAGATGTGCACTAATCTTTTTCCTTGCGCCCAGACATGGTCCCCATCGACTGCCTGGCAATCGCCAACCCACGCTTCAACAGATATTCGAAATCATGAGCCGAGGAACCAGCAGTGAAGCTGCAGACGTGCCCCATCTAGCGCGTGAACCCACAGGATCGCCAGGCTTCCGCTGGCAATATAAGCGATGGAGGAGGCAATGGCTGCCCCGCTAATGCTGAAGCGGGGATCAGCAGTACATCCAGCACGATCGTCACACACACAGTGATGCCAGCCGAATAGGCAGAAAATTGCAGTTTCCCACGCCCGCTCAGGTCAGCGGAGATGATCTTTGCCGCGGTCACGCCGACCATTCCAGGTAGCAACCATAGAAATGGCTGGACAGCTGGGCGGTAGGCTTCTCCATAAATCCCGCGAGCAGCCAGCCGCCCACCGCCGCGAATACCACAGCAGCCAACACCACCACCAGCAAGGTCTGGCGGCAAGGCTGGGGGGTAATGCGGTTGGCGGTGTCTTTATCCAGGCTGGATACCTTGGGGAACAAGGCTCCACTGACCGCATTGGGAGGTACCACAGTAGCTCAGCCATGGCCACACTGGTGGTGTACTGCCCAACCGCGGCTGCCCCGCGGAAAAAATTGACCAAGAAGCTATCCAGTCGTAAATTAAAGAACTGGAGCAGATTGCCGGCATAACTCCGGGCGCCATAGCTTAATGCCGGGCGGACCACACCCCGCAGCTGCCTGAGCCTGAGGTTGAAATGCCTCGCTGGAGCCACAAGGCGAACAATAATGCCAGAAAGTTGGCAGACAACCAAGACAATACTGCCCCGGTCACCCCAGCTGAAAGCACGCTGGAGGTGATCTGGAAACCAAGGTTGCTCATCACCCGCAGAATATCGACTGAGTTAAAGGTGATCATACGCTGCTGCCCGAGGAGCAGGCTGGACAAAAAAGAAGCTACCAGGCTGAGGGGCAGGCCCAGCATGGCCCACAAGATAAGCTGCGGATCAGAACCTTCCAGGATGTTATTCACCAGGAAGTACTGGTAGGCCAGAAAAAATAAAAATCCACCCACAATGCTTAAGATTAGACCGGCGGAAACTGCCAGGGTGAACATCTGCCGAGTGGAATACTTTTTCGAAGCAGTAAAGTAAGAAATGGCACCATTTAATCCCAGGTTGCACACAATGATGACCAGACCACTACTGAGTAAGGTCAGGTTGTAAATCCCCTTGAATTGTGGGCCAAGCGTACGGGCAATAACCACACTGGTCGCAAATCGCCCAGCAAAGCTGATGATAGAGGCAACAAACAAGACCGACGTGCCTGCTATCAAGCCTGTTTGTTTATTCATAAGGGTTATTATAATCGAGTAAAAGTTTCCTCCTTTCTGCCTGCATATTGATACAGCGGGAGAAGCGTGTAGCAAAAAATTAACACTCGGTGCCGCGTTAGGGCAATTCGCGGCGATCTTTATGCGATAATTAGCATGGGCAGATAAATCGTCACCCTAGAAACCACACAAAACCGGAGAGCCTATGGATGAGAAAAATCGATCAACGGCCTTAGCCAGCCTGAACGATGAGCTGAATGGGGCTTATCTTTATGATAACCTGGCGCAGGTTGAGAAGGATGCGCGCCTGGCAGAAGTGTACCGCAGGATGGCAGGCGTGGAACGCAAACATGCGTCCGAATGGGTAGAACGCCTAAAAGCCGCCGGGGTCGATATCCCAGAATATAAACCAAATTGGCGCAGCCGTACGCTAGCATGGGCCGCCAGGCGCTTTGGGGTGGCGGCGGTCTTACCCACGGTCATGGGTAACGAGCAAAAGGATACGCGCAAGTATGCTTATACGGCTGGCAACGCAGGCATGGCGGCGGATGAAGCCTCGCATAACCGCTTACTCAGCCATGTTTCTCGGACGATGACAGGAGGCATGGAGGGAAGCAGCTTAGCCCAGCTGGAAGGCAGGCACCGGGCGGGGGGAGGAAATGCGCTGAGGGCAGCCGTCTTGGGGGCCAATGACGGCCTGGTCTCGAACCTCAGCCTGGTGATGGGGGTGGCAGGCGCCGCGTTGAGCAACACCACCATCCTGGTGACGGGCATGGCAGGCCTGCTGGCAGGTGCCATCTCGATGGCACTGGGGGAATGGCTGTCTGTGCAAAGCTCGCGGGAGCTATATAAACACCAAATCGGGATCGAAAAAGCTGAGCTGGCAGCTGCACCGCAGGAAGAAGCTGAGGAGCTAGCATTAATCTACCAGGCGCGCGGATTACCCAGTGACGAAGCAAAACGCATGGCTCAGCACATCATCAGTGACCCATCCTCGGCGCTTGAAACCCTGGCGAAGGAAGAGCTCAATGTGGATCCTTCCGAGCTGGGTGGCTCTGCCTGGGAAGCTGCCCTGACATCGTTTTTCCTGTTTTCAATCGGCGCTATCATCCCGGTATTGCCATATATATTTCTGAATGGTTACACGGCTATGGTGGTTAGCATGATATTAAGCGTGATCGGGTTGTTTGCGATCGGTTCGGGGATCACCCTGTTCACCGGGCGAAGTGTGTTGTATTCAGGTACCCGCCAGGTACTGTTTGGTCTTGTGGCAGCTGCGGTCACCTTTGGCCTGGGAAAATTAATCGGAGGCAATATCGGGGGTTAGGTATAAACTCTATATATATACATGTCCCGGCAATACCAATGGACGCAGCAGTCAACTCTGCGTGCGGTTAGGAAGCCACAGGCAGGAGGAGATGCGCACAACCAGTAAAATTCCGTGCGAGTTGATGACCAGGCGCAGGATGATGCTCTGGCAGACGGGGCAGCTGATGACTAGCCATCGTTTCAAATGAAGGCCGTCAGGCTACCCTGGGCAGGTTTGCGCTAATATGCAACTTACTCCACCAAAGCGAGGGTCGTTTCGCTAGTAAACCAATCATGCTACCTACCGGCTGCGGCGTACCCTTCCAGCAAGCATGCCTGCACTTCAGCAATCAAAATCGCATCTATAGCTTACCTGCCTCACGATACTCCGGTGGGACCAAAGCGCTCTGTACGAATTTGCCCTTGGTTGATGCCAAGCTCAACCAGGCCATTAGCAACCGCTTCAACCAGAGCGGTCGGGCCACAGATGTAAGCTTTAAGATCCATGCCGAATGGTTGGATAATCTCATCCAGCATGTCCATGTTTATACGCCGGTCGTAACCTGACCAGCCAGCTGGTTGTTCGCGGGTGAGGGTGTGAAAGACTTCCAGTCCTGATCCAGTTGAAGCCAGCCTAGCAAGCTCATCCCGGTAGATAATATCCTGGATTGACCTGGAGCTATAGAGCAGCCTGGCGGGGAAAGGCGAGCCAACCGCATGCCTGTGCCGGATCATGGCCATCAGGGGGACGATACCGGATCCCCCAGCGATCAATAAAAGCGGACCTCCCATGCTGGCTTCCCAAACAAAATATCCCCCAATAGGACCTCGCAGCTCCACCTGGTCTCCCACAATCAAGACATCGTGCATATAAGTGGATACTTCGCCTTCCTGGAGGCGCTCAACGGTCAGATCGACCTGGCCACGCTGCTCAGGGCTTGAGGCAACCGAGTAGCTGCGCTGGGCCTGATACCCGTCCGGGGAAGTCAAGCGAACATCGGAATGCTGACCGGGGCGGTGGGGAATCCAATTCGGAATCTCCAAGGTGAATGTTTTCACCCTGGGCGTCTCGCGCTGGACTTTAACAACCGAGGCAATTTGCCAATCCGAGACCTTGACCACTAGCGGCTGGTTAATCAGTTCTGTCTCCATAATATCGCTCTTCCTTCCAAGGATCGCCGTGATTGTTGTATCCCAATGTTTCCCAAAATCCCGGCTGGTCTTTTTCGAGCAGGGTTAACCCACGCACCCATTTGGCACTCTTCCAAAAATAGAGGGCTTCGACAACCAGGCGGGCAGGACCACCATGCTCGGCTGGCAAGGGAGCGCCCTGGTAACGGTAGGCGATAAATGCTTTTCGGCTGATGATCTCTTTTAATGGCATGTTAGTGGTATAACCACTATCGCAAAATGCGAGCACATACTGGGCACGCGGGCTGATCTCCACTGCTTCAAACAAGGTGTCTATTCTGACGCCCTCCCATTGGGTATCTAATTTCGTCCACTTGGTGACGCAGTGGATATCCGCCGTGTACTTTTGTGACGGTAAGCCAATAAACTCATCCCAATCCCATCGGGCCGGCTGGTTGACCAGGCCATTGACCTCAAAACTCCACTGGCCGAGAGATGCCCGTGGGGTAGGACCGGCTGAAAGGACCGGGAAATCACTGGTCATGTATTGTCCTGGCGGCACCCGTCCAGGGTTCCCACTTTTCCCTGGCTTACCAAAAAATCCGCGTGAAGTGAATCGCTCGCCCATTGCTTCTCCACATCGAAATTATATGATAATTTAGGTAGATTATATCATATTAGGAGTATAATAAATCTCATGGGCCTTAGAGAGACTGGACTGAGCTCCATTGACCGGAATTTCCCTGATCCAGGAATTCAGCACAAAATCGGTTGCATCAGGAAGCAAGCGAAGGATGGAATTCAAGAGCAGCTGAGGCACTGGAGAGCTGAGAAATTAGGACCAGATATTGAAAACGCAAGAAAGCAAACAGCCGCGCCCAGGAAATACATTATCACTGATCCGCCATTCGCAGTCGCGCTATTCGGTGATATCCGCTGGTCGTGGATCTGGCTGATCGTATGGTTATACGTGGGATATGAATGGCTGGTGGCAGGTTATGATAAGGTCATCAACCCGGCCTGGGTGGGTATTAAGGCAGGTACGGCGTTGACCGGTTTTCTCAATAACACCATCTCCCTCACCACAGGTGCGCATCCGGCAGTCCAGAAGTGGTATGCGTCATTCCTCAAGTTTGCAATCCTGCCATATGCGTGGGATTGGAGCTATGTGGTAACGATCGGTGAGCTGCTGGTGGGGGTGGGCTTGATCCTGGGGGTTTTTACCAGCACCGCAGCCTTATTTGGCTTCATTATGAACATGAATTATATGCTGGCAGGGTCAATATCAACCAACCCAATCCTTCTGTTCCTGTCCATTTTCATCATATTGGCGTGGAAAACGGCCGGCTGGTGGGGGCTTGACCGATGGGTGTTGATCGACCTGGGTACACCCTGGAGTCCTGGCCTGGTATTCCAGAAAAAGGACTCGGAGACTGTACCCACTCCAACACCTGAGATAAAGAGGTCGCGGTGAGAGCACTTTAAATCGGACTGCCCACATACCTGCGATGACCAATTCTTTTCCAGCTGTCTAGTTTTCTCCTTCAAATAGCTCGTCGGTCCTTGCTGCCATGATGAAATCATTGAGGTGCAAGCCGCGGATCACATGCGTCCACCAAGTGACCGTCACCCTGCCCCACTCGGTCAGGATAGCCGGATGATGGTCTTCCTGGTTGGCAGCCTGGGCTACCCGATTGGTGAAGGCGAGCGCTTGATTAAAATCCTTAAACACAAAAACTTTCTCAAGGCGCGGCTCGCCGTCTTTTTCATAAATGAACCAGCCATGAAGTTTGGCAAGGTTTTGTTCTGTCTCAGCAGCACTCAGGCGTGGTATTGAGGCAGTCACATGGCTGCAGTGCTTGTTTCTTAAATCATCCATAGTCTCCCACCTTATTGTAAATACTCGCTTCGCAATTCGTTATTCCGGTGTATACGGTGCCTGGCGGTCAATATTGCCCACGAAATCGGGCAGGCCAGTGTGCCCGAGCATCTGCCGGATGGCCAGGTTCTCACCCGTGTGGTACCAGTAATGATAGATTGTCCGCTGGAGCAGGTTGCCGAACACACGCTGGAGGGCCTCACCATCCTTCATCACCTGCTCCTGGAGCTTTTGTGTGGATAACGATTCCAACCAAGGGTCAGCTGTGGAGGTGATCTTCCGCCAGTAATTTAGCACCTGGCTTAAAGGAGGTGTGCTCGCCGGCGCAGCGTAGGCAAACGCCTCCTGAACTTCCGGAAAGGGCAGCAGTCCCTGACCGTAATATAGAAAATAGCGCTGTTCCTGCCAGGCCAGATGCCCAATGTTCCAGCTGATGCAGTTCATGGGCAACAGGCGCTTGACTGCGTCTTCTTCAGACAACCCTTTGAGCGCACGCTTGAATTCATTGCGGGTGAACTTTAACTGTAGGACAAGTGGGTGAATCGTGGTCATGGTCTCCCTCCAGAATTTTGCTGCACATCAGTGCAGGCTTGACTCTAAAAATAATTATAACTAATTGTGTCCGATTTAGCGAGGCATTTTCCTGAGCTTTTTACCAAAAACCTGGTGTGTTGACAATGATCACCGAATGAATAACCGATGGCTCGGCATTGCGTGAAAACTCAAAATCGTGTTAAACTCAATCAGCGTCGATAACGACAAACCTTGGTTTTTTTGTTAA
>CAVZNX010000005.1:0-16646 GCA_963776795.1 uncultured Chloroflexia bacterium | reverse complement strand
GTTGGGCAAAATTGCCCCCCGCGTGTTGATCAATCCACACGGTTTAAGCCTTTCTGAGATCGCTGTGGAAGCAAATTCCATCCAGTTGGGAGCAAGCACCACCCATACCCAGGTCCTTTCATCACCAATAGTTCAAAAAGGATATCCCGCCTTGGTAGAAGCCTGCCAGCAAATTGGGGGCCCACCAGTGCGCAACCGCGGTACCCTGGCAGGCAACCTGGCCAATGCTTCCCCTGCTGCAGATTCGGCCCTACCTTTGTTGATCTACGATGCTCAGCTTGTGATCGCCCGCCTGGAAGGCGAGCGCGTGCTGCCACTCAGCAGATTCTACCTGGGTCCAGGCTTGACCGTAATCTCGCAAGATGAGTTCATTTGGTCTATTCGAATCCCCAAAGCTCCCCCCGCACGATTGCCATCTTTCTCAAGCTGGGAAAACGCCAGTCGATGGCAATTGCGGTCGCCAGTGTTGCTGTTCGCCTTTCATTTGATGAGAATGACCTGATCGCTGAGGCACGTATCGCCCTTGGGTCGGTCGCGCCAACACCGCTGAGAGCTTACCAGGCTGAATCGACCCTCTCATCCAACGTGCTTGATGATGAGGCGATTCACCAGGCAGCCCAGGCCGCACGGCTGGCCGCAGCTCCCATCTCCGACCTGCGCGCCAGCGCCGAATATCGCAGCCAGATGGTTGAAGTGTTAACCCGCCAGGCTTTGAACATCATTCGCACCCGTATTGCAACGGAGATACCGCATGGCTGAGGTCGAAATCCACCTGACAGTCAACCGCCAGCCGCTGGCGGTCAAGATCGAGCCATGCAGCACTCTGCTGAGACTTCTGCGGGATAAGCTTGGACTGACCGGCACCAAGGAAGGTTGCGGTGCAGGAGATTGCGGAGCATGTGTTGTGATCATCAATGGCCAGGCGGTTAATGCCTGCCTGGTACTGGCAGAACAGGCAGAAGGAACGGAAGTCATCACCGTCGAAGGGCTGGCCAGAAATGGCAGGCTCCATCCGTTGCAGAAACTGTTTGCTGAAAAGTGGGCCATGCAATGCGGATTCTGCACTCCAGGCATGCTGATGTCATGTTATGCCCTGTTGTTGAAAAACCCAAACCCGACGCAAGAAGAGATTCGTGAAGCTATCTCTGGAAACCTGTGCCGCTGTGGCACTTATCAAAGCGTGGTTGAGGCAGTCAGGGCCGCCGCCAGTTTGAGCGAGGTCCAACAATGACCGAGTACGAAGTAATCGGTAAGCCTGCGGAGGCCTACTCAAGCCACGAGATCCTTACCGGAATGGCGCGTTACTGCCCCGACATCCACCTGCCAGGCATGCTGGTTGGAAAGCTGCTTTACACCCCCCATCCTTGCGCCCGCATCACCCGCCTAGATGTGACTGCTGCCCGTACCCTGCCTGGCGTGATCGCCGTGCTTACTGCACAGGATATCCCCGGCGAGAATAGTTACTTATACTCCCCTCCAGCTGACCAGCCCTTGCTGGTAAACGAAGTTGCCCGTTACCAGGGGGATGCAGTCGCAGCTGTCGCCGCTGAAACTGAAGAGGCTGCCCAGGCTGCACTGAAAGCGATCCGGGTCGAATACGAGCCTCTTCCGGGAATCTACGACGTCCTCCAGGCGATGCAAACTGGTGCACCGCAGGTGTGGCCTGACCGAGGCAACATCGCTGATCACCTGGTGATTGAGCATGGCGATATCGAAGCCGGCTTCAGGCACGCCGACATCGTTATTGAACACACCTACTCCACACCCCTGGTCGAGCACGCTTTCCTTGAAACCGAGGGCGCGGTCGCATATCCTGACGACGAAGGCAGCATAGTCGTGTATTCTTCGTGCCAGGCACCTCACCGTGACCGTGCTCAAATTGCACGTTCATTGGGCATGCCAGAGAATTGGGTAAGGGTGATCACTCCGCACATCGGCGGCGCATTTGGTGGCAAAGATGAAGCCCACGTGCAGATCCACGCAGCCCTCTTAGCCCAAGCCACCCATCGCCCGGTCAGCCTGATCCGATCAAGAGAAGAATCCATCCTGACCCATGTCAAGCGTCACCCGGTCATTATCCAGTATCGCAGCGGAATCACACTGGATGGAAAGCTGACGGCAGTGCATGCCGTGGCAATTGGCGATACCGGCCCTTACCTCAACGCAGGACGGGATGTAATGAATTTTGTGGCTGCCACCCTGAGTGGGCCCTACTTTGTCCCCAACGCACGCCTCGAAGCCTATACGGTTTTCACGAATAACCCGATTTGCGGGGCTATGCGCGGTTATGGAATTCCCCAGGCTGCCTTTGCCTGTGAAGCCCATATGGATGCCCTGGCGCGTGCCATCCACATGGACCCATATGAGATCCGCCAGCGGAACGGCCTTGAGACCGGCATGCAGGTTCCCACGGGTGTCACATTGAGAGAAGCTGGTGGTATGAAAGCCTGCCTCCACGAAGCTGCCCGGCTTTCTGGCTGGCAAGAACGCCATCGAATAGCTCGCCAACCAGCCCCTCATTTACGCCGGGGCTGGGGGTTGGCTTCCATCTGGTTTAGCATCGGTATGGGGCGTAATGTGCCCGACCATGCAGCTGCAACACTCGATCTGCTGCCTGACGGCACCCTCCTTTTGCACACTGGTGCAGCGGATATGGGCCAGGGGGTTCACACGGTGCTGGCTCAGATGGCGGCAGAGTCAGTAGGCGTTGTGCTCGAGGCGGTCAAGGTGATTACCCCAGACACTGACCGCACCTTTGACGCTGGTCCATCCGTTGCAAGCCGCCAGACCTTCATATCAGGCAATGCTGTGTTGAACGCCGCCCAGCCTATCCATCAAACCCTGCTGCAAACTGCGAGTGACCTCACCGGTTTGCCTGTGGAAATTTTGCAAATTAAAAAAGGCCGGGTGCTGGCTGAAGGCGAGCTTATCCCTATTAAGATCACGGAGCTGGTAGCCAAAGCCATGGAAAAAGATCGCCAGCTGCATGCCGACGGATATTATGCAATGGAATACCCGGAACAGCTGCCTCCAGGCAGCTACATGTATGCGCCTTCAGTATTTACATTTGGAACGCAGGTCGCCCAGGTGTTGGTAGACATTGAGACAGGCCAGGTGACCCTCGAGCGGCTGATTGCCGTGCAAGATGCCGGTAAGATCATCAACCCAGGTGGGGCACGCGGACAGGTTGAAGGTGGAGTCATCATGGGAATCGGGTATGCGCTCATGGAGGAGCTGCTTGTCGACCAGGGTAACACTCGCAACACCAACCTTGGCACCTACCTGATCCCCTCCGCGAAAGATATCCCAGATCTGACCGTAAAGATCATTGAAGTTCATGAGCCATACGCACCATACGGTGCTAAGGGGCTGGGAGAACCGCCCCTGACGCCTACCGCACCGGCGATATTGAATGCTCTTGTCGATGCCATCGATGTGCCTTTGTACACAATCCCACTCACTGCCGAGCGCGTCCTGGCTGCCATCCAGGCTCAGAAAAGCAGTTCATCAAAGCTGCGACACTGAACTCCTAAACTCCCTACCTGTACACATAAAAGATTCCCGATGCCTGACGACTTGCTATTTCGGAACGCTACCTTAGAAAACAACCCTATTCCGGCTGATATCCTGATCCGGTCAGGGATCGTGGCAGAGATCGCCCCCGGCCTACCCGCGCAGGGATGCCAAATTATCGATGCCACGGGGTTGCTGGCATCACCGCTATTCATCGATCCCCACCACCACCTGGATTGTGCCTTCCTCTCTGAGCCACCCAATATATCGGGTACACTGGAGGAAGCAATTGAAATTAACGCTCAAGTGAAGGTAAGCCGCTCAGACGGAGATGTATACAACCAGGCCTGCCACGCTTTACGCCTGGCATTACTGAACGGCACCGGATATATGCGCAGCCACACTGACATTGACTCCGTTTCCAAACTGAGCTTGTTGTATCCGATCCTCAAAGCCAGGGAAGCATACCGCGATCTGGTGGATATACAGGTAGTCGCTTTCCCTCAGCTCGGTTTGGTAGCCGACCCTGAGAGTGTCCAGCTTATGCGAGCAGCCATGCAGGCTGGTGCGGATGTGGTGGGAGGCATGCCACATGCGGAAGCTTCTGAACAGGATTCAACCAGGCAGATCGAGTTTCTATTTGATTTAGCAGCGGAATTCAATGCTGATATCGACATGCACGTGGACGAGACCGATAACCCTGATTCACACACACTCGAGCTGCTTGCTGACGCCACCCTCCGCCACGGTTATGAAGGGCGCGTGACAGCCGGGCACTGTTGCGCATTGGCGGCTTACCCGGATGAATATGCTGCACGAGTGATGGAGAAGGTTGCCCGAGCGCAGATCAACATCATTACCAACCCGCTTGTGAACCTGTATCTGCAGGGGCGGCACGACCCTCAACCTGTCAGGCGTGGCATCACACGTGTCAGACAGCTGCATGAGGCTGGTGTGAATGTAGCCTGCGGTTCAGATGACATTAGCAATCTATTCTTCCCCTTCGGTCGCATGGACATGCTCGAGATTGCGATGATCACCTCAGTTGTCTCCCACCTCACCCGCCCAGAGGAGATCAAGGCGGCCTTTGACATGCCCCGCAAGCATGCTGCCCAAGCCCTAAACTTGAAAGATTATGGCATAATGGTTGGCAAGCCTGCGAACTTTGTCCTGCTTGCTGCCCAATCCGCCCAGCAAGCCTTACAACTTCAGCCTGTAAAGCGGTTGGTAATCCGTAATGGACGTATCGTAGCACGCCGCGATGAGATAACAGCATTCGAAACCAGCGAGGATAAGATATATGAATGACAATGATTTGATCGCTCCCATCACTCAAGCCGTCATCGATGGCGAAAGTACGACGGCTATCGCTGCCACATTGGCTGCACTGGAGGCAGGCCTTGACCCACTTCAAATCCTGAATGAAGGCCTGATGTGTGGTGCTGATGAGGTCGGCAAGCGCTTTGAATCGGGTGACTTTTTCCTGCCTGAGCTAATGCTTGCCGGGCGTGCCCTTAAAGCTGCCATGGAAGTCCTCAACCCATCGTTAGCCGGGAGAAACCTTTCCAGCTCGGGCCAGGCCAGTGGCAAGGTGGTCATCGGCACCATTCAGACCGACATCCATGATATCGGTAAAAATATCGTGGCGTCCATGCTGACAGCCGCTGGATTCTCTGTTATCGACCTGGGGGTGGATGTGCCGCTCAAGACCATCGTGGACAAGGCAGAGGAAATCGGCGCCCAAATAATCGCCGTATCAGCATTACTTACCACCTCCATGCCTTACATGAAAGACCTGATCAACCTGCTCGAGAATCGGTCTTTGCGTAAGAAATATCTGGTACTGGTGGGTGGTGCATCGGTGACAGAGCTCTGGGCCCACGATATCGGTGCTGATGGCACTGCCCGTAATGCAGCCCAGGCTGTGAGCCTGGTCCGTAATTTACTGAAAGCTGCGTGAGGTGCATATGACCGACTATCTCGAGATTTTAGAACGCTCTAACCAGGGTGAATATATCACCGAAGAGAGCTGGGATCTGGATAAAGTAGCCTTAACCGCACGCCGCCTGGTAAAGAAATATCGCCTTGAATGGGATCGCAATCAGGTCGTTACCAATGACACTACTCTCGTGGATGCTATCTACCAGGCGGGCTATGAGATGGCAGTGGAGCTGGGAGCATACAGTCGCTCGACTGAACGTATTATCCAGCTGACGCAGTCAGAGATTGATGAGGGCATCCGTAACATGCCGCAAACGCTCAGCATGGGAGAAGGAAAAGATGCGCGCGTGCTGTACGCCCGAAAGTTGGGTGACGAACGCGCTCCAATGTTCTTCGGTGGCCCACCTGGAAACCCCATACCGCAGGCTTACTTATTTCAAAATATGGTTTCGTACGTGCAGGAACCCCTGATCGACCTGGCTACGTGCGGAACACTGACCGAAGTGGATGGGTACCCGGTTCGCACTGGCCATCCGATGGAGATCGTCGCTACTCGCCGCGAATCACAGATCATGCATGCAGCCCTGGAGCGCGTTGGTCGCCCAGGGATGGGCATGTTGGGAGCACAATCGAGTGTCTCTGAGCTGGGCAACCTGGCTGCCACGCAGCCCCGCTACCTTCGCCCAAGCGATTCACACCTGATCCCCCTGCTCAACGAGCTTAAGATAGATAACCGCAACTTCTCACGGGTGGTGAACTCCCTGGATTACGGCATGATCAACGCCTCGTTAGCGTGTGTGCTCGTAGGTGGATTGGGAGGTGGGCCACCCGGCTCAGCGGTTGTCACCGTGGCTTCATTCCTGGTCGCCAATGTCATCTGCAAAGCGGGGTACCATATCCTGCACCCCATCCATGTACGCCACATCGCCACATCCACGCGCGAGGTGCTGTGGGTGATCAGCGTGGTTGGACAGGCTTTTGCCCGCAATGCCCCCGCCATTATCGTCGCGGATATCTATCCCAAATCTGGAACCGGGACCAAAGAGCTGTTATACGAAACTGCCGCGAATGCCATCGTCAATAGCACCAGTGCCTGCCACCTTGAAGGCTGCGGATCAGCCGATGGAGGCCTACCAAACTGTTCTGGATTGGAAGCCAGGCTGATGGCGGAGGTGGCTCTGGCCTCTCACCGGAGCAAGATGAGCTTGCCCGAGGCAAACGAGTGGGTGCTCAAGCTTTTACCCTTCTACGAGCATATCCTTCCCCAGGAGGGTGGTAATCCAGGACTGCCATTCGACCAGGTATATGACCTGGAATCCATACAACCACTCCCCCTCTGGCAGGGGATGTATGACGAGGTTAAAGCCAGGCTGCAAGACATGGGTTGCGTTTTTTAATTATTTACCTCGAATACGAAGCATTTTTTATCGTTGTAAATGGTGATGAGGGTATCATGGGATATTTCCTGATACCCTCATTTTGCACCTAATACTGCGGGTGTGTGGAAGGCTATTCACACAATACCAGAAAATTTTGTTAATGCAGCTTGTCTCATTTCTGTACTACCTCCCACACAATATTCAGTTGGTGTATGGAAAATAATTATCTCACCCGATAGAGTATATTAACCCCAAGGCATTCCAAGGCGCTGCCCTTTGGCAACACATGGGGATTATTATCGAGCATTTTATTAAGAGTTGCAGGCATGTTGATTGTTTCCACCATCAAGTGTGAGCAACCTTTGCCTTGTGAGTAGATAATCACGATCATCTTGACAAATTAAATACATAAATTATAATAATTACAAATTTATAATAATTATAATTAAGATGTCTTCGATTGAATTTTTCACCAGCGCTTTAAAACATGCCGGGATGCGTCTTACGCCACAGCGTATCGCAATCTGTGAGCTGCTTTGTGAATCGAATGCTCATCCCACAGCAAACGCAATATTCGAACAGACTCGGACGCAATTTCCTTCTATCTCACTCATGACAGTCTATAACACCCTCAATGCCTTGGTGAACCTTGGTGTGGTGAACCAATTAGGCAGCGTTGGGGATGACAACGTCCACTACGATGGAAATATTGCTCCCCATGTCAATTTAGCCTGCATTTCGTGCCATAAAATTGTTGACATAACCTCCCCTCACATAGATAATCTCGCACACGAAGTAAGCACCACCTCTGGTTATAAACTGCTGGGGGTTCGCATGATGTATTATGGGCTTTGTCCGGATTGCACAAAGGAATCACGTAATTTACTCATTAATTCGGCGATTAAATAATCACTATCTATATTTTTTTCAATAAATTTGCTTAATAGGAAAGCTTGAGATTAATGAACACAAACGAGTTTCAATAAACAACAGATGCTTCCTGATTAAAGTTGTTTTTCTTTAAACCTGTCTATTTCAATGATATCAATGATAGTGTCAAAGATTAACCATAGTTATTAAATCAACTTTCTAAGGAGAATATATTATGAGTGATGAGAGCAAGTGTCCGATTCATAAACACACAGCCAGCAGTGGCACAACAAACCGGGATTGGTGGCCGAACCGATTGAATCTCGATCTTCTGCACCAGCATTCCGCAAAATCCAATCCTATGGATGAGGGATTTAACTACGTTAATGAGTTCAAAAGCCTTGATTTGGCAGCTGTGAAGAAAGACCTTGCCAGGCTGATGACCGATTCACAGGATTGGTGGCCAGCTGACTGGGGCAACTATGGCGGTCTGATGATCCGTATGGCCTGGCACAGCGCCGGCACGTATCGCACTGCTGACGGCCGTGGTGGCGCAGGCAGAGGTCAACAACGCTTCGCACCACTTAACAGTTGGCCTGACAACGTAAACCTCGACAAGGCACGTCGCCTGCTCTGGCCGATCAAACAAAAGTATGGGCGGAAGATCTCCTGGGCTGACTTGATAATCCTGGCTGGCAACGTCGCCCTCGAAACAATGGGCTTCAAGACCTTCGGCTTTGCTGGCGGTCGTGAGGATGTTTGGGAGCCAGATCAGGATGTCTATTGGGGTTCAGAAGACACCTGGCTGGGAGACAAGCGCTACTCTGGTGACCGTGAGCTTGAGAATCCGCTGGCGGCTGTGCAGATGGGCTTGATCTATGTCAACCCAGAAGGGCCGAACGGCGTTCCAGACCCGGTCGCTTCCGGCCGCGATGTCCGCGAGACCTTTGGACGTATGGCCATGAACGATGAGGAGACCGTCGCGCTCATCGCTGGAGGACACACTTTCGGTAAGGCTCATGGCGCTGGTAGTCCCTCCTTGGTCGGCCCCGAGCCTGAAGGTGCTCCGATTGAAGAGCAGGGCTTGGGCTGGAAGAACCGTTTTGGCAAAGGCAAAGGTGCAGACACCATCGGCAGCGGGATTGAAGGCGCTTGGAAACCCAGTCCGACCCGATGGGATAATGGTTATCTAGATATGCTATTTGATTACGAGTGGGAACTGGTCAAGAGCCCGGCTGGCGCGCACCAATGGGTGGCAAAGAATGTCAAGCCAGAACACATGATCCCTGACGTGGACGACCCAGCCAAGAAGTACCCGCCGATGATGACTACAGCCGACTTGTCGCTGCGCTTCGACCCCGTATATGAGAAGATTGCACGGCGATTTCTTGAGAACCCAAATCAGTTTGCGGATGCTTTTGCACGCGCCTGGTTTAAACTGACACACCGTGATATGGGGCCTAAATCCCGCTACCTAGGACCAGAGGTTCCCTCAGAGGAACTGATCTGGCAGGATCCCATCCCGGCTGTAAATCACAGATTAATCGATGAACAGGACATTGCCTTCCTAAAAGCCAAGATAAACGGTTCTGGTTTGTCCATCCCTGAGCTGGTTTCAACTGCCTGGGCTTCAGCTTCAACCTTCCGTGGCTCTGACAAACGCGGCGGTGCCAATGGTGCACGCATTCGCCTGGCGCCACAAAAGAATTGGGAAGTCAATCAGCCCACCCAGCTTGATAAGGTTCTCAAAACCCTGGAGGGCATTCAGGCTGACTTCAACCAAGCCCATTCTTTCGACAAGAAGGTCTCGTTGGCTGACCTGATCGTCCTGGCTGGTTGTGCAGGAGTCGAGCAGGCGGCGAAGAATGCTGGCTTTGATGTGGTTGTCCCCTTCACACCCGGGCGTATGGACGCATCACAGGAACAAACCGACGCGGTGTCATTTGCAGTGCTTGAACCGAAGGCAGATGGCTTCCGTAACTATCAAAAAGACAAATATGCAGTGACAGCAGAGGAATTACTGATCGATCGAGCGCAGCTGTTGACGCTGACAGCTCCCGAGATGACGGTCCTGGTTGGTGGGTTGCATGTCATGGATGCTAACTTCAAAGGCTCCAAGCACGGCGTATTCACAAAGCGTCCCGGAGTGCTCACCAATGATTTCTTCGTTAATTTGCTTGACATGAGCGTGGAGTGGAAGCCGGTCTCGGATGGCTCTGATGTGTATGAAGGCTATGATCGCGCTACAGGCGAGCTCATGTGGACTGGCACCCGTGTTGACTTGATCTTCGGCGCAAACTCCCAATTGCGGGCCCTCGCGGAAGTCTACGCTTGCGAGGATTCTGGGGAGAAGTTCGTCCGCGATTTTGTTACCACCTGGAATAAGGTCATGAACCTTGACCGTTTTGATGTCACCCGATGAAACCATAAACATCATCGAGGGCTTCTGATAAGGTGATAAAAAACGGTCGAATAATCAGTGGCTCATGAGCTGGCATCTCCATATCGCCAGCTCAGACTACAAGTAACCGGGAGAGGATTTTCTAACCGCAACTGATATGTGAAACTGCTATGCTAATGAGTGGATGGAAGATGAGGTAACCGAAAAATATATCCAACGATCCTTTTACACCAAACCGATTGATTAAGCAACCATTCTCAAAACGGTGCTTAGGATGTAATATCAAAATAACGTAAATCTAGGAAAATTAGAAAGGATAGTATAAGGAGGATAATATGATTTCTAGTGTAATGCAAAAAGCGATTAATGAACAGATCAATAAAGAATTTTTTTCGTCCTATCTATATTTATCTATGGCAGCCTATTTTGATGCCAAGAACCTCCCAGGGTTTGCCAAATGGATGTATGTCCAGGCGGATGAAGAGCGCAGCCATGGGATGAAACTATTTGAGCACCTGCTGGAAAGAGGCGGAAAAGTTGAGCTCAAAGGAATTACTGCACCTCAAATCGATTGGCAGACTAGCCTGGACGTTTTTAAGCATGTCCAGGAACATGAAGCAGCAGTAACCGCCTCGATAAACTCCCTCTATGAATTGGCACTGTCTGAAAAAGATTATCCAGCTCAGTTGCTATTACAATGGTTCATCATGGAGCAGGTTGAGGAGGAGAAGAATGCCGCAGACATCGTCCAACAGATCGAGTTGATTGACGCTCGTGGGACTGCAGTTCTGATGCTTGACCATCAACTGGGCAAACGTGGAAAAGAGTAGTTTCTCCACACCCATGCTACAGCATCTAGCAATATTCTTTCGAACATAATATCAGCTTCTGCAGGCGGGGAAATCCACTTGATGTCCGGTCATATATAAAAAAAGTGGATTTCCCTGCACGAGATGGGAAAAAGGGCGGATTTTTATCAATTCCCCCATTATTCTTGCATAAACCAGTCAGACCATTGTTGAAAAAACCGTTACGATACTCTGAAAAACCCGTAAAGGAGCTTACAGTGCTCCTTAATGATGAGTCACCGAAGAGTGCTTGTACTGTCAGATGTTCAATTGTGTTGGAAACCTGGAAGTGCGCAGGGTAATTTCGCCATTATTATCAATTCATTTATTGATACCTTATGCTTTATCGCTCATCATCACAAATTTCCATTTTTTCCATAAACCATTTCAAGAACCCCTTTTTTACCCCAGAGTACCCACAAAATAATAGACTTTTCCAGGCCTCTGAGGCGTCTCTTAAATTATGGATGAGCTTTACGCCTGGCTGTATTTTCTTGCCCAGGCCAGGCATTGCCATGCGTCCATAACAATTCAACCTTGACACATTGGCTCGTAATCTGCAGGAATTATTGATTTAGATATCACAGGGAATCCTGCCAGAACTATTCACTCCTACCGCGTGCTTGAAGAATATTTCTGTTTAATCTAATTTCTATGGAGTGGTATTTAGTCAATCACCACAGAATCATCTATTACATCTCATCCGTTTCAGCGTCATAGTCCACGGGTTGCCAAGCTGCTTCTCCTCACCTGCCCAATCACCGAATGGATCGTCAGAAATTCACCAATATTTTCTGCAGTTATAAGGCCTACCAGCTGACCGTGATGTGTCACAGGCATAGTTTGGCAGTTGCAGGTCTGCATACGCTTCATGGCTTCTTCAAGCATATCGTTTGCCTCTACTACCTGAAATTCACGATGCATCATGCTAGCAACAGGATAATCTTGCCCCTGGTGGGATAGAGCAGCAAATATATCGCTGCGCGAAAGCATCCCTACCACAATGTTATTCTCTACGACAGGAAAATCAGTTTGCGAGCCGCTGATGATAAGCTGGACTGCTCGGTGCAATGAATCTTGGGGAGATAAGACCTGATAATCCGTGAGCATGGCCCTCCCGGTGGAGATACCGCTCACTGAAGACTTCAACTGCACCAGCGAAGCTTCTTGCCCTGCGCCAAACCATACAAAGAACGCAATAAATACCAAGAATGGGTTGGAGAAAAGCCCCGCAAAGCCTAAAAGCAGCGCCATTCCACGACCGATTGTTGCGGCGATCTGTGTCGCACGTGTATAATCCATCCGCATCGCCAGCAGCGCACGCAGGACACGCCCACCATCCATTGGGAAGGCTGGAATCAAATTAAAAAGTACCAGCGAGATGTTTACCATCAAAAGGCGTTCGATAAAAGATCCACTTACGTTATTCATATTTACCAGAGGCGCTAAGGTGTTGGTTATCACCAGCCAGATCAATAAAACTAGTGCAATGGCAATATTAACTGCCGGACCGGCCAGGGCTACCCAGAGCTCCTGGAGCGGTTTATCAGGCATGCGTTCGAGACGAGCGACCCCGCCGATGGGGTAAAGGGTTATATCAAGGGTTTTGATATGATATCGCCTGGCAGTCAGGGCATGGCCAAACTCATGCAACACGACACAACCAAACAAGATTATGGTGAACAATATACCTTCCATCGTTCCAGCCAGGGTCTGGGTTTGCTGCCAATAGCTGAAGCCTACCAATGCAATGATCAGCAGAAATGTTGCGTGAATATATACCCCAATCCCTGCAAATGAACCAATCTTCCAAGACCATTTCATAGCCTATTCCCTTCCGAGTTTTGTACAGTAATAATATATATACTGTAAACTATTTTTACATATATCGGTAAGAAAAATATTAACAAAAGGTTATTTGCCCATTAGAATTGGCTCACATGGAGAACTTTCACGATATCCATTGATCAACTTCAATCACTTAGGATGCTGCCAAGCTGAAAATAAGCATATCCAACCACAGGGCAACTGTGATGGCCGCCTTTGATAAATGATGCATGAACGGTTCATAGGAAAATAAAAACTGGATCAACCACATCCAGCTAACTCCGCGCACTGATCAGGGATTGGAGAGCAAACTCAATTGGAAGAGAGATCGCGTACGCGTGCGTGATTGGTTATATCAATTATTTCTTCTGGGAGATGGACAACGTGATCTGGCGCCGCCCCAACCAGCTTACCCACACTTTGATGTCCCCAGCTGACCGCGATGCTTGAAACTCCAGCCTCTCTCGCCTGGCGGACATCGCTCACCGAATCCCCCACCATGAACACCACCTCATCCCGAGCGGCAAATTGACGTTTCGCCATCATGATTTTTTCCACCTTTGACCCAGGCATATCCACCCCATACACTGCGCTGAAACAGGTCTCAAGCCTATGTGCCTCCAAAAAAGCCCGGACATTCGCCTCTGTATTTCCCGTCACCACTGCAAGCACATGCGTCTGTGCCAGCTTCCTCACCACTTCCCCCAACCCGTCAAATATCGCGGGTGGCGAGTTTTTCTCGGCGAACTTCTGCGTGCACATGCGGACGAACTCGTCTACCAAATCTTCAGGCATCTCGCACGCTCGCCCGAACGTTGCAAAAGACATCACTTCCAGCTCGCTTATATCGCTTTGAACCACCGTATGCTTCACTCCCAACTCATCACAAACCTGCTGGGCAAAGCGGAGCATATCCGCGATGGTATCGGCAAGCACGCCGTCAAAATCAAAGAGGATGAGAGACATAATGCTGATTATATTGCGTATCTTCTATAAAGATAGCCAGCCAGTGAAAGTCTTTTGGCTATTATTTTCGGATAAACCTACTAAGAACTCCAGAGGAAGATTTATTTGTTTATTTTGTTACAGTCAGGCTAGCCTGTGATGTGTATCCAGGCTTATCCAGGCAACAGGGATTGACTGGACTCATTAGGCGGAGGGACGCTTCGGCATGGATTTTGTTCGCTCCTATACTAGGCTCGCCGGTGGCGGTGAACCAACCCGGGTTGCCTACTGATCTACCAGCTTCTACCAAATCGGGTAGATGCTTTATTATTGTCAGAAAGTAGTGTAATCTTATAAGGAATACTGGCTGAGATGAAATCTTCTAAGGAGGGTACCTATGACTCGCATCATCCTCGTCCGCCACGGCCAAACAGAATGGAACCGCGTTGAACGCTTCCGTGGGCATGCTGATGTGCCGCTTAATGAGACTGGTCTGGCACAGGCCGAGGCAACTGGCCTCCGCATCCATGGCGAATGGCAGCCAAGCGCAGTGTTTTCCAGTCCTCTTTCACGGGCGGTGAAGACTGCCGAAGCAATTGCAAAACACTTCGATTTACCTGTGCAAATTCAATCCGGTCTGGTTGACATTGATTATGGTGAATGGCAAGGGTTATCACCCGACGAGGTGCGAGCGCGCTGGCCAGCGGAACTGGATGCGTGGTATCACCAGCCTGATCAGGCAATTATCCCGGACGGAGAAACGCTGGCCCAATTACGCGCGCGTGGCATGCGCACCGTAAACGAGCTGTCTGCCGCGACATGCTGGACAGACTATTGTGTTAGTTGGACACACTGTAATCAACCGCATCATCCTTTTAGGCGTATTAGGCCTGGGCAACGAACGCATCTGGCACATCAAACAAGACACCTGCGCCATCAACGTCTTCGAGGCCGAAATGGATGATTTTGTGCTTGTGTCTCTCAACGATACATGCCATTTGAGTGACTCTATGGCCTAGGCTCTTTATATTTCCATTCTCATGTGATTTTATAGTCATCGAGCACGCCCCAGGCTTCGTCCTTATTCCATTTTTTCTGCCTGGCATGGAAGTGGACGATGATCTTTCCATTTGCTAATTCGGAATGGAGACTCAATAAACTTCTATCTCCATACCAGAATGCTTCCAATACCAGTGGCATGCTATATTTGAAAATCCCATAACGCAGTTTTGGACCACCAAAGACCAAACCCCCACTCACATGGCAATGGACATGTAGAGAAACGCCTTCGTCGACATCCCATTGGGCAAAAACTTCATCGCGCATCAGCTGAGTATATAACCCAGAAACTTGACGAAAATTGTAGTGCTGGCTAATGGTTAGAAATAAATCCCCGGTCATATCCGAATGAGTCAGCGTGTATGTCCTCGGTATGACAGGCCCATTGGTATTGGCACCGTCACTGAAATTGACATGAAGCTTGTCGGGATTAAGATGATCCATATCTTTACCTAAATGGGGAGCAATTTGCTTAGTTCTTTCTCATCGATCTGCTTTGACCGCACGCTCACTAACCGTTATTCGGATACGCCCACCAAAATGTCTGTCCCTTCCACCTTGACAGTGTAACAGGCTTCATCCTTTACATTTACCTTAATGAACCCGATCTTGGCTCCCCGCACAGCCTTACCTGTCTTTATGTCGAATTGAGAAGCATGCCTCGGGCAGGTGACGATGTTTCCGTCCAGGGTGCCTTTCACCAATGAACCTCCCGCGTGGGTGCACTTATTGGCGATAGCATAGTAGGAACCATCCACATTGACCAAGAGGACTTCTTTCCCACCCACAACAACCATGATCATCTTGTTTGATGGTAACTCTGCTGTATCTGCAACTCTCATGTATTCCATGTTTGTCTCCTATCAAAATCTCGAGTAGAGAGCGTATCTATGAATGCAATGACCATAATACTTGTTTAGGCGCCTAATGACGGCGTTCGCCATCGATTGATAAAAACCCTAGACCTACCCTGATCTAAATTCACAGGTCACTTTTCCGAAACCATGGTGCCATCCATAATATTTCTGGTGTCAATAAATCTCTTATGGAGTTAGTTTCCGCCGTATCCACTTCTCAATCTCAATAATCACAAATGCCGCCAGACTCACCCCCAGTATATCTAACCACAATGCCCAAGGGATACTGGCACTGCCAAACAAGGTGTTCATAAACGGTGCATAGGTGAAAATCACCTGTAACACAGCCATCAGGACTGCTCCTCCAATTGCCCAGATTGAAAGAAACCCAGCTGAAATGGGGACAGCGTTATCGAGCGAGCATTGAATAAATACAGTATTTCGACAAATACTACAACATTCACGGCTACGGTGCGGGCTTGTTCAATCGCAGCTCCGCGGATCATTTCATACTCAAACAATCCAAACGCACCTGCCAGAATAATTATGCTGACTAGCACGATACGCCAGATGATCGTGGATGTCAATAATGGTGCTGCGGGATCACGCGGTTTCCGGCGCATAATACCCTGCTCCTTTGGCTCCAACGCCAGTGTTGTACCCAGAAGTGCTGCGGTGACCATGTTGATCCATAAAATCTGGATCGGTAAGATGGGCAGTACTGCCCCGGTTACGGTGGCTGCCAGCAACACCAGCCCTTCTCCGAGGTTGGTGGGCAATGTCCAGGCAATGAACTTTATCAGATTGTCGAAAACGCTGCGCCCTTCTTCTACAGCCGCCTCGATGGTGGCAAAATTGTCATCCGTCAACACCATATCGGAGGCTTCTTTAGCGACATCCGTACCGGTGATGCCCATGGCTATGCCGATATTGGCTTTCTTAAAGGCTGGTGCATCGTTGACACCATCGCCTGTCATGGCGACTATATCACCCCTGGTCTGCAGTG
>CAVZNX010000004.1:0-11633 GCA_963776795.1 uncultured Chloroflexia bacterium | reverse complement strand
TACAATATGATTGCTTCGCATTTTATTGAAAAAATCGGATAAATAAGATATAATATGATTGAAATTGTTTTACAAAGCACCATGTATACTTAGAAAAAGTGGAGGACATTGAATGAGAAAGTTAATTGTGAACACTTTTATCACACTGGATGGGGTGATGCAGGCACCAGGTGGTCCGCCGGAAGATACTTCAGGCGGTTTTGCTTTTGGGGGGTGGTCGGTTAACTACTGGGACGATATCATGGGTCAGACCATGGATGAGTATATGGCAACTCCGTCGGAGCTGCTGTTAGGCAGAAAAACCTACGAGATATTCGCGGCTCACTGGCCTTACTCAAAGGAAGAACCCGCGGCATCCGTGCTGAATAGCTCAAAGAAATATGTCGCGTCAAAGACAATGATCACCCCTGAATGGAACAATACGGCATTGCTCAAGGGTGATATCGTCCAGGAAATCAAGAAACTCAAAACGCAGGATGGGCCTGAATTATCGGTCCAAGGAAGCAGTAATTTTATCCAGACGTTGCTGGAGAACAACCTGGTCGATGAATTTCGCATCTGGACCTTCCCGGTCATTATCGGCAGAGGGAAACGTCTATTTGGGCACGGCACACTTCCCTCAAATCTCAAGCTGATCGATTGTAAAACTTCGAGTACAGGTGTCATTTTAGCCAGGTACGAACCAGCTGGAGAGCTAAAAACCGGAACCTTCGAGTTGGAGACACCATCCCGGGCTGAATTAGCCAGGCGTAAGCGCCTTTCCAAAGAGGGTTAACAAATTAACTGGAGATCATTGCCATGCAAAAAATAATTCCACACCTATGGTATGACAAAGAAGCCAAGGAAGCCACAGAGCTTTATGTCTCTGCAATCCCTGGCTCACGCATCACCTCATTAACAACGCTCGAGAATACCCCTTCGGGTTCAACCGAAATCCTGAGCTTTGAGCTCGCCGGACAGGCCTTCCAGGCTATCAGCGCGGGTCCATATTTCAAGCTCAATCCATCGATATCGTTCCACGTCAAATGCCAGACGAAAGGTGAAGTGGATGCGATTTGGGAAAAACTTTCACCCGGTGGGCAGGTGCTGATGGAGCTTGGCACATATCCATTTAGTGAACGATACGGGTGGGTGCAAGATAAATACGGATTATCCTGGCAGATTATCTACGCAGGTGCAAGCCAGTTAAAGCATAAAATTATCCCCGTGATGTTGTTCGTAGGCAATGTTTGCGGGAGGACAGAGGAAGCCGTTAACTACTGGTCATCCATATTTGATGAATTGAGCATTATGCAACTTCAGCGTTATGGCAAGGGTGAAGATCCCGAGAAGGAAGGTACGGTGCGATACACTGCTTTTACACTCGCGAGCCAGGAATTTGGAGCAATGGATAGCGCGCGTGAACACGCCTTTGGATTTAACGAGGCGATCTCATTCCTGGTGAATTGCGACACCCAGCAAGAGATAGACCATTATTGGAACAAACTCTCCGCGGTACCCGAGGCCGAGCAGTGCGGCTGGCTGAAAGATAAATTCGGGGTTTCCTGGCAGATCGTGCCGAAAAACATGGGCAAACTGCTCAGTGGCGACGACCCGGATAGGGTCCAGCGGGTGACCCAGGCTTTTCTGGCAATGAAGAAACTGGACATGGTCAAGCTGCAAGCTGCGTACGACGGGAAGTGAGGGGATAATATTAGCCTCGCTCTCTGGATCACTTTACCATGCTGAAAAATTGCTTGTTTTCCTTCAAGCAGCTAAAATTGCGTCACAAACTTTAATAGAGAACAAGCGATAATGATCCTGCCTGATTATTGGTTGAAGCGCTCCAAGATGGATATCAATACCCAGACGCGGTCAGATTTCGAGCGGATATTTGCACAGGTCAAGGCGAACAAAAAGGCCACCTTGATCGATTACAACCTCACTGCCCCCAAATGGCAGTTCTTGTGTTACCTGGCTGACCAGTGGGGAGTGGTCCTGCATGGCACAGGCGAGACTGAGATCGAAGTTTTTGAGCCGAGGCCATCCAACGACTTGAATGAGTTCGGAGCCCAGACTGCGGTTTATGCGGCCGGAGACGGCCTGTGGGCGATGTTCTTCGCTATCGTGGACCGGAGCCGGTACCGGTTGACGACCAGCAATGCCTGTATCCGCCTGGTCGATGAAACCGGCCAGGTAAGTGAGCCCCGGTATGTGTTTTCCATCAGTCGGCTGGCCCTTATTCAACAACCCTGGCGGAAAGGGATGGTCTATATACTCCCAGGAGACACTTTTACCAACCAACCATCTCTCCAGATCGGGCCATATGAGGTGCGCATACCCCAGCTGGCCAGCCCCGTGCCAGTGAGGCCGCTAGCCAGGCTGGAGGTCACACCTGAAGATTTTCCGTTCTTGATGGATATCCGCGGCATTGAGGATGAGCGGTTAGCAGAGTACGGGCAGGCCATGCAATCAGGCGCTCCCTGGCCTGAATAGTTACGTCGAGCAGTTTATGGACTGAAGCGAGCTATTGGAGCCCGTTTTGAGCTGACTTCCAAGCTGGGCTGATCGTGACCAGGTCTGGTCATGTAAATATATCCAGCTCGATAGTGCAGGGTAAATCCCCGTTAGCTATAGGCCTGGTCTTTCATCACCTCAACCGGATATGGTTTTCCATCTTGAGCGTATAAATCGTACCTAGCATCATCGGGATTGGCACGAATTTTGGTTCCATCGCACCTCCGATCTTTTTCCATTATGTTAGGTTTAGTCGACTTTTCTGTTGGCTGACAATGATACGAATATTCGCAGCAGTCAGAGAGATGTGCATGAAATAGTAAGCCATCATGGGTAGGGTGGTGAGCTGGTCAGCCAGGGTGAGCAGGAAACGGGCGCTCACCACACCGGTTACCTGGTGGGCCTGCCTCGTCGGAGTAAATATATGCATTTGATAATCACCCATGAAATAATATATTGTAAAGTGTGTACAATTATAAAGAACAATCAATTATTGATAGCTGATTTACCTGGCAGTTGAGATTGGTAAAAAACTTATTTTGAGCTGGATGCATAATAAAGGATGTTTTCACTTACTCATATTGGTTACGACCTTAAGTCTGGTGGTGAGCGGAGAAAGGAATAAAAAAATGTGTGCTGAACCAGTTTTCGCCGCAAGAATCCCAAAACCCGGTGGTTTACTCAGCAGGATGAAGATGACAAACTGCCGTGAGTTATTCGCAGAATTTCCTATAGATATTATTGCAGCCCGTAAAGCTGTACCGAATTTTTACTCTGTGCGCGTCTATCCGAACAGGATGGCGCTTTTGCTCTTGATGGTGCAGGAATGCGAGAGCTGCACGCTGGACCATCTGCTCGTTGTTCGACCAATGAGAATGGCGCATTTTTGGATCGAGCTTATAGGTCCAGAAGAAGTGGGTCCTGCTGTTCCAGGGAGTACGGCATCACTGCCAACCAGTTATTATTATGCGCTGCCACATCAGCTGGAAAATCCCCTTGGAGCCTTCGTTTTCCGAATGGTCGGTATTGATATTCAACATGTTGCTCAAATTACCATCGGTGGAGCGCCTGGGAAAAATCGAAGGGGGAAAATTCTAGAGCATCGAACATCAGGGTATGGATGTTCGTTGGAGGACAGCACACAAATTTGGGAATCGCCGCAAGTATTAACTGGAAGGCGTTGGTTTTTTCGCGACTATGGTCAAGTAATACGACGGCGGTCAGTTGGACGCGTGGTTTGCCGGTCGAGTTTCTTGGGTGAAGGCAGTGTAACTCTTGAGGCAACAGCGGGCTCGGTTGTTGACCGATTGGGATTTGGAAGGACTTTACATGGCGTAAGTAAAGCGGTTGAAATGTCATGTGAGGCTAACATTTGGGTAGTGCCACTTGGACTATAGCAGTCCGTTTGTTGGATTATTTCTTCTCCACCTCCACCCACATCTGACTCCCATCGGTGGCGATCTCGATCCAGCCGTCGAGGTCAAGGGGAGCAAGCTAAAACTACAGAGGGCATTAATCATTTCGGGGGTTGGCAGCTCCGCAGCTTCTTTGCATGTATGAGATCGATACATTTGATCATCAGCAGTTCCCACGCATATCGTGATCCCGCATCATAAAAGGGCTGCATTACGGCCATGCCGGGCAGGTATCCATGTTCAGATATCCCCAGCACTCCTCGTGTGTCATCGGGAGTACTATCCGGTTAGAAACCAATTCGACCAGCTCATTTAGCGGGAGCACATAGATGTATGTAGTACCGCTCTTGGTAGATGCAACTAATCGGTTGCCGTCGGGGTTGAAGGCCAGTCGCGATATTGCGTCGGTAAATGTCTGCAGTTCCAGGCGTCTATGCCTGGATTCAACCTCCCACACCCAGATCTTGCCTGCCGCATCCCCAGCTGCCAACAGAGTCCCATCCGGGCTGAAAGCCAGCGACCAGATGATCGAATCACCACCGGCGAATCCCAGTTGCTCCAATTCCCCTCCGGCCTCTGTCAGCATAAACAGCAGGATATCACCACTCGTTAAGCCGGCTGCGAGATGATCTCCATCTGGACTGAATGCCAGGGCCAGGGGAGTTCGATCCGTGGTGTATGTAAATACCTCACTACCGGTAATTGCATCCCGCACGGCAAAACCATTTATGGAGGAGGTAGCTATTTTCCCACCCTCCGGACTATAAGCTAAAGCGAAATCTGCGTCAGGTGATATCAGCGTACCCAATACATCCCAGGAAGAAGAATTCAGGATAAAGGTGGTGGCGGAGTAAAAATTTGAGGCAGCCAGCCGGCTGCCATCGGGGCTCCAGGCTACGAGATGATACCCCCAATCGATGGGGAGATCTTTTAACAGTTGACCGGTTGCCGGATCCCATATCCTGGCTGCATTGTCATACCTAACATAATTAAAGTAACCGCTGGATGTCACCAGCCGGTCCCCATCCGGGCTCCAGGCAGCCTCCTCGATCCAATCCGTATGTGCCTGCCAGGGGGGCACCAATACCTCTCCCGTCTGGCTGTCCACAATGCAGATGGTGTTGTCAGCACCGATCAGCACCAATTGCTTGCCATCCGGACTGAAGGGAAAGCTTCCAATCCTACCGGGCAGTGTCAATATCTCCCGACTGGGAGACAGATCCCATTCCATGATATTGCCAGCGGAGGCTGAATATAGACGGCTTCCATTCTGATTGAAAGTAAGCGGCCAGCTTTTAAATCCCTGTCCAGAAAGAGTCAGCTCAAGCTCTCCAGTCTCCGTCTCCCACACCCTGAGATACCCATCTTCACTGCCGGCTACCAGGCGCATCCCGTCAGGACTGTAGCGTAGACCAACCAACTTAATACCTGAGTGGTTAATCCGATTCTCTAGCCTGGGTTCTGAGGGGAGAGAAGTGAGGTCATAAATCCTGATGGACTCATCGATCCCATCCATCGCCAGATGGGTACCGTCTGGGCTGAAATCTACCCACAAACTTCCCCCCGATGGATCATTGAATTGGATAATATCCTGGTAAGTCTTCAGATCCCACAGTACCACCAATCCACTATCATCGAAGGTTAATAATCGCTTTCCATCTGGGCTGACAATTCCATTAACCCAGCTGTTATCTGATGTAGCGGAATGCTGCTGATCGACGAATAGCTCCTTCCCAGATGACACCTCCCAGATGTGTACCATCATATCCCAGGTGCTTGCCCATACCCGCATAGGCTGGTCTGCGGATGGAGGAATGATTCCCATGTCAGGATAATCGTAAGATAAAGGAAACAAGTCTGGCATATCAGGTAGGGTAAATAAGAGCTGTCCTGTTTCCGCATCCCACACCTGGGCCTCGTAGGCTGCACTCTCCGGATCAGTCTGCTCACCGGCTTTTGTGCACCAGGCAGCCAGCCAGTGTCCGTCACGGCTTGGAAATAGCGCTGCGCAATGACGTCCAGCTGCTATTATGGAACGTGTACTGTTTTCCCAATCCAAAACTTCGATACCCTGGGGTACTGTGTGAATAAACAGCTCACCTTGCCTGGCGATAACTAAGGTCGCCTCTGGATTAACAAACATCGGGCGAGTGATTGTTATCGGAGTAGAATTGATCAGGCGTAACTCGGGTAAAACCTGGTGCAGGGTATTCTCAATCTCAAAGGTATCTTCATGATAGATTTGCAGGGCCTGCAACGCCAGGTGGGCACTGAGCTGGGGGTTTAATTCCAGATTATTCAAGGCAGCCGATATCAAATATCTTGAAGTAGCTTCCCTTTCCTTAAAATCAGCCTGCCGCCAGAAAACAACCGCAGTAACTGCCAGGATCGAAGCGATCACCAACACTCCACCGAGCATCCATGCTCTCCGGCGCAGGCGCGTCGCTGAATGTCCCTGCTCCTCCGCTCGCTGGCGTTCCGATTCAGCCCGTTCCTTCTCTGATTCTGCCAGCTTTTGAGCAGCCTCCAGCTCATGCAACCGTGCGGCTTCTCGTTCAGCTTGCTCATGTTCAGCTGCTTTTTGCGATGCTTCAAGAAACGCTTTCTCCTGGGCATTCAGTGCGCGTGGATTGGCAATCGCCCACTCTACTGCCTGGCTCAGGCGTGTCCCCCGATAGAGTGCCTCCATGTCCCGATTCAGTAGCTCCCACTCTTGGGCTGATTCCGTCAGGTGGCGATGCAATCGCAGGCCTTCCCTATCTGCAGTAAGCCATTCTCGCAGTGTCGGCCATTCCCTGATTAAGGCTTCGTGGGCCACTTCCACCGTCCCCTCTCCGGTTATGACTAGCCTGGCATCCGCCAATTTGACCAGTACCTCCTGAATTTGATCAGCATCTATAGCCGGACCAGGCGGGACCAGTTCTTGAACCGAGATTCGTCGGCGGGTGTCCTGGGTTCCTTCCCCCAGCTCGGTCAATCGTAAAAATATTGATTTGGCGATACCCTGTTGAGCCGGGGTTAGGTCGCGATAAAAAACACGTTCGGCGGTTTTAGCGATTGCGCTGCGCACACCTCCTGCTTCCATATAGGCTTTCAAGTTCAATAAGCTGCCCCTACGGTTCTTCCAGGTCTCATGCAGGGCATGCGATAGCAGGGGCAGCGCTCCCGGTTCTGGCTCTCGATCCGCTCCAGCACCCAGGTCGCTCAAGATCAGCTCAACCAGCCCTGGTGAGAGATCCCATCCTCCATGCCGGGCTGGCAATTCGATGGCTTCCCTCAGCTCAGACCCAGTCATGGTGCCGATATACACCTGGTTGGTGGAGACAAGTTCCCGTAGACCATCGAACTGAGCCAGGTGGGCATAGAAATCCGCCCGCAGTGTGATAACGCTGGTGATTGAGCTCCCTGGAGTACCAACTGCATAAACCAGGTTTCTGACAAATGCCAGTCGCTCTGCATCTGACCGGCACTGGGTAAATAATTCTTCAAACTGGTCGATAACCAGCAGCAGGCGAGTGCCTGTGCCGCCAGTCAGGTGCTTATGGCAGTAGAGATACAAGCTGCGAGGATTACTCTGCAAGTCATCGATGAGCGTAGCCGTTGCGGTAACCGATTCCGATGCTTGGGTCAGGCTGATTGCTAGGGCTTCCAGGGGGTGGGAGCTGGGGGTGATGACCTTCACCTGCCATTGATTTGGATAACGCGTTTTAATTGCCGGTACAAGCCCGGCTCGTGCCACCGAAGATTTGCCACTGCCTGAAGCACCGATCAGCGCCAGGAATTGATGAGAACGAACTGCTTCTACCAGACGATCCGTGACCGCCTGGCGACCAAAAAACCATTCTGCATCATCTTCTTCAAAATATTGCATCCCTTTGTAGGGGGATTTTCCAGGAGCAGGTGGTTCTTCTTCTTTGTCAAGCTTATCCAGGCTTTTCAAGGGTGGGTAGTCGCTGGGTAATCCCGGGATATCTAGCTGGTAGATCTCCTGGGGATAACGAGTTCCTTTCAGCAGGTGAGCCCCGAGCTCGCGCAACCGGCACTCTTCGGGCAACGTGAGGTAAATGAGGTCACGCGTGGTGCGTGAGACCAATATCTGCCCACCATGACCGACCTCGGCGATACGCGCTGCCCGGTGAACATCCATGCCGATATAACTGGTGTGACGAACCACCGGCTCTCCTGTATGCAAGCCCATGCACACCGGTACATCCACTCCGTGAGGCCATTGCTGCGCAGCTAACTGTTGTTGAGCTTCCATTGCACAGCCAATTGCATCTATCGCACGTGCAAAAGCAATCAAGAATGAGTCCCCCTGAGAACCGATCTCATGTCCATGCCATTTTTTAATGGTCGACTGCATCAGTTGTTGATACTCAACCAGCACGAGCGCATACCGCTCGTGTAAGTGTTTAAGCAGCTCTGCTGAATTATCTACTTCCGTGTAGAGGAATGTAACCGTCCCACTTGGAAGCTGTTCGTTGCCTTCCATCGATCCTGGTTTTCCAGTTCGGAGTTGCTCAAATAGCTTGCGCGTCTCCTCAGCAGGCTGCACTCCCAGCTCATCCTGCAGCAGCTTCTGGCAGGTCTCGTATTGGCTGATGGCAGCCGATCGCTGACCGCATTTTGCTAGCAAGAGCATCATCTGGCGGTGAGCTGATTCCATCAGCGGGTCCAGTTCCAACAACCGGGCTGCATGGACCATACCCAGCTGGTACTCTCCAAGCTCAATATCATAGGCGACCAGCTCAGAAAAGCCATTCACTGCCAGGTGGTGCAGCCGCTCACGCTCACGTAACAGCCATTCATCAAATCGCCTGCATTCAGATACGTTGAAGCCTTCCAGAAAATCACCCTGGTAAAGTTCAAGCGCTTGCGCAGCCAGATAAGCTGTTCTGGCATTCAATTTGCCCTGCTGGTTAAGCTCCCGCAAATCTTCTTCTACTTGAGCTACATCCAGCCACACCTCTGCAGCTATATTAATGGTTACAGCTTCCCGTGTGATGGATAAGTAATCCCCTAAGGTCTGGCGCAGTAGGCTCAGTACCACTCTCAGGTTTGCTAGCGACTGGCTTTGCGTCCGCTCATCCCATAAGAGATCAGCTAGCACTTCACGCGGCTGTGGTCGGCGGGTGCTGGCCAGATAGATTAGCAAAGCTTCAGCTTTTCGCTTGCTAAGCTCCCGAACTGGATTGCCCCCAAGCAGGATACGCACTCCACCCAATGTATATATCGCCAACCTGTCATCCATAGCGCTTCCCCGCTATTATCTAACGTTAGATGTACTCGGCCTGGCACAATGTACGGTGTAATGGGGTCGTAATCGAGATTAAGTGTTGCCTTAATGTATCTATCATTATACAGATTTTTGAATGAAAGGGATACAGGCAGTTGGTGTGATGTGGTGAGCGGAGTGTCTTTCGTGAAGATCCAGATGGGAGCGAGTCAGGTGGAATAACATGCGACACGATCAACCTCCACTTGCTAGATGATTTCCTTTGGTTAACATTTCCGGAACGATTTTGGAATGAGACTGGAACGGTGGTGTGCTACTGTTGAAGCACCTAAAAAAGGAGGTTTCCATGAAACGAATACGAATTTTAACCATTGGAGTGATGCTCGCGAGCATGCTGTTCATGAGCCTCTCCACACCACGCGCGCTTGGCAGCGTAAACCCAGGAGTGCTTCCACCAGACGCTTCAGTGCAGGGGATGACTCTTGGTCAGTGGAATGCAGAGGTATTCCGTGCCACATATGCGATCCCCGCATCGCAGCATCCGGGTCTCGGTTACCCATGGCCGAATTGCTACCTTGAGCGCATTGGCAATGTTGGCATAGGCGTGGGTTATTGGAACAATGGATCACACGAATGTGAAATGCCTGTTGGCATGATGCTGTATATGACGGTTATCGGGGCTGAATGTTCTACTATTGAACCACCGCCATTCTATGGCGGGAATGAAGAAGAGTTACGTGCATGTGCGTTAACTTACAGCCCTCGTAATCTAGAGGCATCTATTGATGGCATCCGTGTCCGAAATCTCGAAGAATATACCGCTCTCACGCCACTCTACCAAATTGATCTGCCTGAAGGCAATGTTTTGGGTGTTCTACCAGGTACATATGATTCAATTGGGTACAGCACCGGATTTCTACTCGCCCCACTGAGCCCAGGTGAGCATACAATCATTATTTCTGGAGAACTCAATGATTTTGGAATTACTTTGGAATACCATATTACGGTTACGAATTGAGGATTACCACAGCTACTTGCAACACAACCAGCTTCTATACACCAACGAGACAGGAGTGGTTTTTTGTTTTGGAGCCAGATAATGATGATCAGATGTACCTCAACCAACTATTTACTGCCATGTCGCAGAAATGCGGTAACCAGTGTTTGCGATAGAAATAAGTGAGGCTCATATCCGAGGTAGGACCAATTATGAATAATTTCACCCCGAAATTCCATTTGAGGAGGATAAAAATATGTCTAGGAAAGTAATTGCCGGGTTTGTTCTATTCGTTCTTGTAGCTCTGGTAGCAGCACCCGTTCTCGCCGCCTGGGGAGGTGAACCGGACGGTGAACGACATCCAATGGTGGGTGCGTTGGGCTACGATATGGATGTAGATGGGATTATCAGCTATTATGAGCTCGTCTGCTCCGGATCGTACGCAGGGGTATCGAGTGATGGCATGTACGATGTATTCTTAACCGCTGCCCATTGCCTTGCTTTCACCCCATCTCTTGGTTACCCTACCGCTTACGTAACTTTTGACAACGATACTTTAGATGGTGTCGGCGGTGTCATCGAAGCTGTGGAATACACATGGGATCCTGAGTTCGGGCAGAATAATGGGGACTTGCATGACCTGGGGCTAGTCTTCCTTCCAGCTGGTTCGGTAGGAGACATTCAACCGGTTGAACTGCCACCAGCAGGATATATGGACGCGCTGCTACAAGCTGCGGCCTTGAAAGACTTGGATGTTGAAGCCGTTGGTTATGGATTCATCCCTGTTTGGCAGCAACCTGGTGGAACGCAGTATGAAATGACCGGACTACGTAACATGGCGGCGACCAATATCAAAGGTTTGACACATGCTTATGTCCTATATAACCAAAACCAGAATGCTACCGGGGAGGGAGGCGTGTGCTATTTAGACTCGGGCTCCCCGCAATTCATCGCAGGAAGTACGATGATTATCTCGATCTCCTCCGGCGGAGATGTTATCTGCAGGGCGAATGCTTATGGTTACCGCCTGGATACTGAAGATCCGCGGAACTTCCTGGGTCAATACCTAGGTTTACCGTAAGTTTTTGTTATGATTTGATTACTAACTCTATCAATTCCCTGATCCCGTTTCTCTTCTCTCTCAGAGAGGGGAAACGGGATATTCGTTATTTACCTCTTGTACAACAGTAGCACATCAATCTGTACCATGTTTGGTGGCTTCATAAAGATAGTCGAGTAAAGCAATTATCTCATACAGACAACAACCGATCTTCTCTCGCTTCATTTCATTATCTAAATCTGTAGCTGTGTATACTCTGGTAAATTATGCAGTTGATAAGATACAGTTTTTTTATCAATCACGATCATGATCCATTCTCACTGCTTCCTCTTCGAATTCACCCAAGTGTTCTGGAGTGAATATTTTTATTTCCAATGGCGTGAGTCTCGCAGGCGCTATCTTTCTACCTCCACCCACATCTGACTTCCA
>CAVZNX010000003.1:0-14166 GCA_963776795.1 uncultured Chloroflexia bacterium | reverse complement strand
TTAGCAGCAGACGTGCAAACCGCGTTAGGTGCACTTGCCAGTTCGGTCAGTGGCAATGGTCCATGGGTAGTGACCTTCGCGGCCGCACCTTTGTCGGCACGCTCGATCCTGTTGGACTGACGATGGTTGGAGCTGTTCCTGACTTCAGCCTGGCTGGTGCAGCAGATATATACAGCGTGAGCGCGGGCAGTGCCACAGGCGGCTCATTCACTCTCACCGTGAATTGATTAACAACTACCCCCATTGCCTGGAATGCAACTGGAGGAGATATCGATGCAGCCCTGTTGGCGATTGGTTTCACAACAACAACCACCGGTACCGGCACGACCCTCGATCCATGGGTAGTGACCTTTGCGGTCGCACCCTTAGTGGTCTCGATGGACGGGAGCGGGCTAACCATGCTGGTGTCGGTAGCTGACGCAAGCGCAATAGCTACATCTACCAACACCTATAATGCAAGCGTAGGTAGCGCCACAGGTGGCAGCTTCACTCTCACTGTGGATGGATTTACAACTTTACCCATCGCATGGAATGCATTAGCAGCAGATGTACAAACCGCGCTAGGTGCTCTTGCCAGTTCAGTTAGCGGAACTGGCCCATGGGTGATAACCTTCGTAAGCGCACCCACATCAGTCTCGATCGATGGAACCGGACTACTCCAGCCGTCGATGGGTGCCACAGCCACCGCCTATGGCGGGGTAGACCAGGTGCTCGTTGAGGCTGGAGGATTTGGCTACACCTTCCCAACGGTAGACTTCGACATGCCGGATGACCCGAATGGCGTTCAAACCAAAGGCCATATTGCATCAATCGCACTTGGCGATGCATTCGATGGATTACTCCCAGATGGGCTAATTACATATAACGGTGTCGTAGTGGATTAACCAGGCTCGGATACATAAAGGCACCCAACGTCGTCATCCGTGACGGCACACTCTACGACCCGATCAACGGTGGCACGGGTGCCATCGCTACCGCCACCCTTAAAATCCTTACAGTTACCGTGGATACTTTCGGTTCAGGCTATACTTCCGTTCCATCGGTATCAATTACCGATAGCAATGGTGGGACCGGAACCGGAGCCCTCGCCACTGCGTTGCCAACGTCCGCGGAGTCACCACGATTACGGTGACCAATCCTGGCTCAGGTTATGTCACCGCAGGTGGGATCAAGAAATTTGTCGACCCACTGCCTGGTTTGTGTGTGCCTCCAGCCTGCACCTCTTACCTCGTTGACCCAACCGTGAATATATCCCCTTGGGTGTTCCTCAACAAAAAGATTACAATGGCGTGGTTGCCGATGAGTATGTGATCGGCTTCGTGCACCACCCCACGCGGCTCCTCTTCCAGCTTGCCACCCACCCTGGTGCGTGGCTATGTACAGCTTGAGACGGTCGATAACGCTGCGATCAGTCAGCACTACCCGTTAACCAACGAGCTGATGGATGGCTCGAAAGTCCCGGTGATGAAAAGTGACGGTGTAACGCAGTGGTTAGGAGTGACCCCACCCCAATGGCTGGGACCAACCCTCGTCAGCTTCCCGCGATAAGCCTGTCCGCATCGTCTTCTACAACTTGTTACCGACCGGCTCCGATGGCGATTTGTTCCTGCCCACCGACAGCACACTGATGGGATCTGGTATGGGTCCAATGGATATGCCGATGCCAATGGATGAAAGTACAGTAATGGATGGTGTTCGCAATCCACTTTGCTCGGAATATCCGAAAGATATTATGAACTGTTTCGCTGACAACCGGGCTACTTTGCACCTTCATGGTGGCACCACCCCCTGGATCAGCGATGGCACCGCACACCAATGGATCACCCCAGCCGGCGAAGATGACCTCCTGGCCGCAGGGCGTCAGTGTCTCGAATGTGCCGGATATGGCTGCCGCTAACTGTGATGGCACCACGGACGGCTGCATGACCTTCTATTACACCAACCAGCAGAGTGCCCGTCTGTTGTTCTACCATGATCATGCCTGGGGCATCACCCGCCTGAACGTTTATGCTGGTGAAGCTGCCGGCTACGTGATCACCGACCCGACCGAGCAGAAGTTGTTCGGACCCACCGGTACACTACAAAGATATGGGCGAGGGCATTCCATTAGTTGTCCAGGACCGCACCTTTGTACCTTCTCCAGAGCAGCTTGCCGCCCAGGACCCAACCTGGGATACAGCTCGTTGGGGTGGTCATGGGTAACTTCTGGTATCACCATGTTTATATGCCAGCCCAGAACCCTGGCGACCCATCCGGTATGAGTGCCTACGGGCGCTGGATGTACGGCCCATGGTTCTGGCCGCCCGCCGCCAATACGGTGCACGGACCGATCGCTAATCCATACTATAATATGGACCCAGCCACGAATTTCACCACACCCCTTGCCGTTCCCTGCAACCTGGATGATCCAGCCACCTGGCAGTATCAGACCGACCCGTTCTGCGAACCCCAGGTGATCCCTGGTACGCCTAACATCTCGGTTGGTATGGAGCAGTTCAATGACACGCCTATCGTGAACGGCGTGGCCTACCCGACACTCACCCTCGAGCCCAAGGCATACCGCTTGCGCATCCTCAGCGCGGCCAACGACCGCTTCTTTAACTTCCAGTGGTACGTGGCTGATCCCGCCACCGCCAGCACCGGCCTGAACGCCAAGGGTGAAGTGATCGGTGGGACCGAAGTGGCATTCAATCCAGCTTGAGCTTGCCGCAGCCCAGACTGACCCGAATCGTCTTCCCGACCCCGGATACAGCTGTCAGCCTGCCAGGTCCCGACTGGGTCGTGATCGGCTCCGAGGGTGGCTTCCTGCCAGCCCCGGTGGTCGTTGATGGTCAGCAGGTCACCACCTGGATCATCGACCCGACCCGCTTCGATGTCGGGCAATGTGGACAAGCACTCCCTGCTGCTGGCACCTGCCGAACGCGCCGATGTGATCGTGGACTTCTCGCAGTTTGCTGGTAAGACCTTGATCCTGTATAACGATGCCCCGGCAGCCTTCCCAGCTCGCGTTTCCACCTATGATTACTACACTGGTGCCCCGGACCTCAGTCCAAATGGCGCTCCAACCATCCTGCCCGGCTACGGACCAAACACCCGCACCATCATGCAGGTCAAGATCGCTAACAATGCTCCAGCGCCTGCCTTCAACGTGACCGCCCTTAAAAATGCTTTCAAGCACCAGGCAGATGGCTCAGGTGTGTTCGAGCAGGGTCAGCACCCCATCATCGTTGGTCAGGCTGCCTATAACTCTGCCTACGGCACAAATTTCGCCGCTTCCAGCTATTGCACTGGAGCTGGTAATCCAGTCAATCGCTGCGATGGTTTCGTCCGTGTCGAATGACACGAGTGAAGTCAGCTTCAACACCCTTCTCAAGCAGACCACCAAGATGACCATCCCGCTCCAACCGAAGGCGATCCACGATGAGATGAATGCCACCACCTTCGATGAGTTTGGCCGTATGCAGGCTAACCTGGGTGTGGAGGCCCAGCCACCCGTCCCAGGCGCACAGAATGTGGTCCTGTATCCCTTATGTCAACCCGTCGACCGAGTTGATCGATGCGACCAACCTGCCCAAGGGCGATATCAATGTAAGACCCATCTCCAGCGCTGCGGATGGCACGCAGATCTGGCGCATCACCCACAACGGCGTGGATACACATCCCATCCACTTCCATCTTTACGATGTCCAGGTGCTCAACCGGGTCACCTGGGACAACATCATCATCCCACCGGATCCCAACGAACTTGGTTGGAAAGACACCGTGCGCATCTCTCCGCTGGAAGATACCATCGTCGCCTTACGTCCGGTCATCCCAACCCTGCCCTTGGAGTTACCCAACTGCGATCCGTCCGTTGAATCCGATGATGCCTCCCTCGGTTCGATCATGGGATGTTCAACAACGTCGATCCGCAAGGCAATCCGACTGCGACCATCGTGAACCAGCTGGTCAACTTCGGTTGGGAGTACGTCTACCACTGTCACATCCTCAGCCATGAAGAAATGGACATGATGCGACCGGTGTCGGTGGCGATCCCACCCAACACAGCCAGATGGGCTTGCATTTACAATCATTGGTAACGGGCAACAACTCGCTACGTTGTCCCTATCCTGGAACGACAACTCGATCAACGAGACATCGTTCGTTGTTCAAAGGGATGACGGAACTGGCTGGACCGATATCGCAACCATTCCATCACCGCTGGACCAGCCGAATACTCATGGGACACTTACGTACGACGACCATACATACAACTGGAAAATTCCTAATAGTTACCGCATCCTCGCCAAGAATACCGTTGGGTATGGGGCTGAATTCCCAACCCTCACGGTCCAGTCGATCTCTGCATCGTTGCTCGTGGACAGCCCGCCTAATGATCCGACCAAACTGACAGCAGTTTATCAGGCGGGACCACAGGTCCTGCTGAACTGGACGGATAACGCCAGTAACGAAACGAACTATGTGGTCGAAACGCAGTGTCAACGGTGGTGGGTTTGCGCCTATCGTAACATTAAGCGCCAACAGCACAACCTACCTGGATACGGCGGTTGCCTTTGATACAAACTATGACTACCGTGTGTATGCATTCAATACAATCGGAAATTCGGCGTACTCCAACATCGCTACGATGACTACACCTCCGGTGGCTCCGTCGAATGTTCAGGCGACTGCTTCCCGGCAGAATAATAGAGACCGGGTCATTCTAACCTGGGTGGATAACTCCGTTACGAATACCAGCTACCAAATCCAGCGGGCGAGAGACGCAAACTTCACCCAAGGCCTGGTTACAGTCAATGTTGGAGCTAATATCACCACTTTGAATGACTGGTTTTATCCTTAACCCGGGCACAGATTACTATTTCCGGATCCGACGCGGTTAACGCAACCGGAACATCCGCATGGGTGAATGCCACTCCGTTCCCCATCCGAACACCATAAACAAGTAACCATATTGGGGGAGGGGTCACACCCTCTCCCAAACCAATATCCTATCTACTGAAAGGTAAAGAAAGGAGACAGATACTGAACTAATAATATTTCACCTGTTATTTTCCGCTCAACAAGTGTCAAAAAATAAACCCTGGGGAGCAAACCCTGCTCCCCAGGGAAAAAAATGCGACATGCTTTGTGAAATATCACACGTAAACATTAGAATTTTATTCAGCAAGGATTTATATTAATCCAGCAAGAAAAAATCAAGGGACAAGTAAAAAAATATAATCGGAGGGTAAAATGAAAAAAATTACATTGTAGTCAGCATTCGTTGTTATCCTGCTATCCGGCCTGTTCATTCTTGGAACCCGCTCCACTGCACTGGCCGACGATCCACCTTCAGCCCAATAGAAAAGCTGGGTAAGGCTATGTTCTTCGACACCGACCTGTCGGTAAACGGCACCCAATCCTGCGCAGCCTGCCATGCTCCTGAGGTTGGTTTCACCGGGCCGGATGCCGCCGTGAACCTGGGAGGGGCTGTCTACCAGGGTGCACTGCCCAATCACTTCGGGAACCGCAAACCACCTGCCTCAGCCTATGCCGGCGACAGCCCGCTGCTGCACTTCGATGAAGCCGATGGCGGCTGGTTCGGCGGTATGTTCTGGGATGGGCGGGCGACGGGCGCTGTTCTCGGCGATCCGCTGGCTGAGCAAGCTCAGGGACCGTTCCTGAACCCGCTCGAGCAGGCTATTGCCAATGACCAGGTGCTGTGTGTGCAAGTATCAAGCAGGCCGAGTATGCCAGCCTCTTCAAGCAAGTATGGGACGCAAACAACACTCGATTGCGCCAAAGATTCAGAAGGGGTGTATGAGAAAATCGGTCGTTCTGTGGCGGCTTACGAGCGCAGCGCTGAGGTCAACCCCTTCAGCTCGAAGTTTGACTTGTTCTGGGACAATGCTGTGGCTGCCGGAAAGGATGTCACCAAGATCAGGTGTGGTACCGGTGGCATGGGCGGCATGGTGGCGATGGGCAATGGGTTGCCCTGGTGGTGGCGTCAAATCCCTATCGCTGGACAGCATATCGCAACCTGGGATTCACTGACGCCGAGCTGCAAGGACTGGCGATGTTCAATGACCGAGCTGGCTGTTCCTCCTGCCACTCGCTCCAACCTGGCATCAGCCGGCTACGCCCCTTGTTCACCGACTTCGGCTACGACAATATTGGCATGCCGAAGAACCCGGACAATCCATTCTACGACATGCCCGACGGCCTGGAACCCGGATGGCGCAGAACTGGGTCGACTACGGCCTGGGCGGCGACCTTAAGAGCGCTGGGTATACACCGGATGTCTACGAAACGGAGACTGGGGAAACACAAAGTTCCCACCCTGCGCAATGTCGACTTGCGCCCTTCCGAAGACTTCGTCAAGGCTTATGGTCACAACGGATTACTTCAAGTCGCTGGATGATATCGTGTCACTTCTACCACTGGCGCGCCATGATGGATGGCGGCTGTGGAGGAATGGGTGGTGGCGGGATGGGCGGTGGTGGTGATGGGCGGTGGCTGTGAAGGTATGCAAGACATGTTCCCGCCTCCAGAAGTGGACCAGAACCGCGCCACGCTGAACATGTTCCCCATGACTGCAGATCGACAATATTGTAACCTTCTTGAAGACCCTTTCGGACGGGTACCAGCCATAAATTACTTCTGCTAAGAAAATTCGGGAGACAAGAGTGTCATATCGATAAATCTAAGGCGGTGAAGGGCACAGGAAATGACCTGTGCCCTTTTTTTGATTTATACAACAATCAATTCTATTAAATTACATCGTAGTTTACGGAATGGTGGGCTTTCCGCACTGGTCGATGATCTCAGTTTCGCCTGCCTAAGTGGTGATTTGTATTCTTGCCACATAAAGAAGCAATATTCAGCTGGTTTTTGTGCATACGATCGCTAGTTTTTGGTACCATAATATTTATTGAGTTCCCCTCCAGCCGGTAGCCTCGTCTGAGGTACATTCGTCTTTTACCAGCCGTCTCCAGGCAATTATGATAAAGATCCTTAGGCTACGATCACCCACAAATCAAACTCAAAATATCCGCTAGGTCCGGCTATCGGATATCGTTGTGTATTTTATATTATTGAGATTGTGGTAGGGTTCCTCTCTGCAGGTGGTTTCCTGATATGGCAGTATGTATATCCTTCATCCTTCCTCAGATGCTATACTTTATAAACGATGTTTTATTGGAAAATTTTTATAGAACTACCAGAATTGCAAATAAATGTTAATCGAAAGTCTGATAAACTTACAGGTAAGGAACTCCAATGTGCATATCCAGAGATAAAAAGTTAGCCTCACCCAACAGACCTACCATCAATGTTTATGATATCTGGCACTATGACTCGGCTGGTTCGCAGCACCAAGCAAAAACGAACGTCAGTCGACGCTCCCACAGTGTATGGGGCATCACCAAATCCTGGTTATTGAAACTGGGTCAACTGTTGATGTTGAAATAAAACGCCGTCACACGGGTTATTAGAAAAAAATTTCCATTAACGAAATAATTTACCTTCAATTGGTATCATAAAAATACTACATCGGCTTGATTCTCAGAAGAAGATTGATCTTCTTAAACATGCACCAGATACGCGGCTTGTTAATCCAAAAATACACATATAATTTTTAAGCGATAAGTTGGATTCGGTGCGCGCAGTTTATTCACCAGTGTAGTAAGCCTGTATCGCGCCGTCTCTGATATTCAATAAATATATTTATTCCAGAATGTAGAAATTTAAGTCCATAGCACACGAATTGTACGGAATGAATAACCAAAATCTGGATGATGCGTCGGGGGAGACAAGATGTTGTATTATTACGGTTTGGGAGGATAATTGGGTGGAGGTAAAAATGTATGGACAGAATTCAATCATTTTTGATTTTCCCTATGTTGATCGTTTTACTCTCGTCAGCATGTAAACCTCTGCATCCTCCACCATCACAGTCAACGGATTCAAGCAGCGAAATGATAGTTACTCCATCACTTACCAGTTCCCCTGGGGAGAATGTAGACATATCTCCAAATCCCATACCAACCCACACCTCGTTACCCGCGATCCAAAAAACGCCGGGTGTGCTGGATTGTTCCGACATTTTGAAGGCACATAGGGAAAGTACATCAGAAGAATGGGAAAAGACGAAAATCTTATGGAGGGGGAGTGAGATATATTACTCAGGCAACGTATACGCTGTAACGGAGACCGATGTTGTTCACTTATCTGGTGCCCTCTGCCATGCAACCCTCCACCATGTGCCGCACGATGTTGCCATAACGCTTACCAAAGGACAGCAAATCGAAGGCTATGGGACCATTAAGAATATCAGCTATTTTCTTGGTGAAGATGTGGATGTGGAAGTTAATCCGGAATTGCTCATTGTGCGCTAGAACGAAATCAAAGTAATTTATACACCAGTTTTTCGATCTCTTTCAATAAAACCCCAAATTCCTTCTTGCTTTTGTTCTAAAAATCTGTATACTGATAGTGAAATATCACTGAATCTAACCCAAACAACAAAATAGAATGGAGGCAATTATGATCAAGCGGATAATTATTGTATCTACTTTAAGTATGGTTCTTCTGCTGACGCTGACCGTCACCCTGGTGATGGCACAACAGGGGACGACCGGACCAGCATTCGACCCAGCCGGTAAACACCAAAATGAAAGTGATGGATTGGTCAATCCTGATGTAAACGCTCCTAGTCGCATCCCCGTACAAGGCCGCCTGACCAATGCTGCCGGAAATCCTCTCACTGGGAGCTTTGAGATAACTTTCGGATTATATCTTGTGAAGCAACTGGGGGGTACTTGCTATTTGCTCTGATACTTGAACATAGTTGATGTATCGGAAGGTCTCATTTAGCAGCGTAATATGGGGGGATTGTCCGGGTGTTGTAAATGGACAGCAGCTTTATCTGGGAATTCAAGGTAACGGGTGATGAAAGAGATGTCACCTCGCCAGCCTATTTTTGTCAACTCCCCTACGCTCTGAGCTTGGTCCCTCAGGCAGTAATTAGTGCGACGTGTTAGTGGCGATGCAGTACTTCATATTGAAAACTCGGGGAGTCAACCGGCCGTGGATTGCGCGTTTATGCCACATCGCAAACAGGCGTAAACTATGGCATCGTTGGTGCATCCCGCTCACCAGATGGATTTGGTGGTTATTTCTACAACAATGGCGGGGGTACAGCACTGAAGGTTACAAGTACCGATGGTGTGGCAGTCTTACCCCCCCCCCCCCCCCCCCCCCCCCCCCCCCCCCCCCCCCCCCCCCCCCCCCCCCCCCCCCCCCCCCCCCCCCCCCCCCCCCCCCCCCCCCCCCCCCCCCCCCCCCCCCCCCCCCCCCCCCCCCCCCCCCCCCCCCCCCCCCCCCCCCCCCCCGCCGATGGTGTGATCAATAGCACATCTCCTACCTACTTGTGGGTCAGCGGTAATGATGTACGGCCATTTTATGCTGGTGACAACACACCATCGTCGACTTGAAATCAGCCATGGCGGAGCACAGATAAAGCGGGGGGCTGATGCCGGACCCCAAGAGCGTTGTCCTACCCATAACCATTGCGGGTACTTTATATGGACAAAATGTTAAACTGACCGTGTCTCGACATATACTGGCAGGGAGAGACTGAGTTTGATGCCATATTTACCATTCGCTTACGAAGGCAGACTGGCTGCATGTGGGATCGCTAACACTTGCTATGTGCAAATATTAGTAGACACTGCCGATAAAACTTGTGAAGACGGTGTGGTGCCTGATGGCTGCATAATACATTATGATCTTACAAGTAATAACATCCTTACCCAAGTTCAGGAATCCTTCATCTCACCGTAGAATTTGCTTTCAGTGGTGCATCTACCTGGATCGACTTTGGGGGAGCACGCCTGACCCTGGTTTATAACAACTAAGGCGGGAGGCGATCCATGAAACGAAAAGCGATTTTATTAATCACCCTTCTCTTGCTCTTGCTTCTTGTGAATGGTGTCCAGGCCATGGGTTCAGCGAATTATTCCCTGGATTGGATGGTACCCTTAACCAGCGGGGGTGGTGGAGCCGGCAGTCTCGACCAACTATATGATCAACTACACCATTGGACAATCTGCAATCGGTGAATCACAATCCACCAACTTTGCCACGAATTTAGGTTTCTGGCAGACTTTCGTTAATCTTCTCCACCAATGGCTACCGTTGAACCTGAGATGATTTTTTGGTTGCCGTTGACATTCAATTAAAGTAAGGGCGGCTTGAGTGCCGCCCTTACTTTAGGAATTTATCTTTAGATCTCCTGCCCCTTGAACTGGCCCATATATAGGTGGTGGAAGAAACCACGCTTTTCTAGCAATTGCTGGTGGCTTCCCTGCTCGACGATCTCCCCTTCATTGATCACGATCACATTATCAGCGTCACGGATGGTGCTCAGGCGGTGTGCGATGACAAAACTCGTGCGCCCTTCATCAGGCGCAGGAGGGCTTTCTGATGCGCGCTTCGGTACGTGTGTCCACCGAGCTGGTGGCTTCATCCAGGATCAAGATCCCGGGTCAGACAGGATGGCGCGTGCGATCGATAGCAGCTGGCGCTGTCCCTGGTCAGGTTTCCTGCCCGCTCAGACAGAACGGTCTGGTAGCCTTCCGGCAGCTGGCGGATGAAATGATCAGCATCAGCCATCTGGGCAGCATGAATCACCTCCTCATCGGTGGCATCCAACCTGCCAAAGCGGATGTTCTCCATCACCGTATCGGAAAAAGGAAGGTATCTTGCAGGACGATGCCCAATTGCTGGCGCAAATCATCCTTACGGATCTCACGGATGTCTTTACCATCGATGGTGATGCTGCCATCATCGATCTCATAGAAACGGGATAACAGGTTGATCAAGGTGGTCTTACCTGCACCTGTTGGACCGACCAGGGCGATGATCTGCCCGGCTTTGGCCTGCAGTGACATATCTTTGATCACCGGGATATCCGGGTACATAACTGAAATTGACATGTTCAAAGTTACATCACCATGCACGACATCCAGCGGATAGGCATCGGCAGCATCAGCGATTTCGGGGGATGTATCGATGATCTCGAAAACCCGTTCTGCCCCTGCCAGGGCGGCCTGGATGGAATTGTACATGTTTGCCAGATTACGAAGCGGGTTGATGAAGTTCTGCGCATAGTTGATGAAAGTGGCGATTATGCCAACAGTGACAGTCCTTGCAATGCCAGCCAGCCACCTATCCAGCCAGGACGATCACGAAGAAGTTCCCCAAGACGTTGGTGAGCGGCATCAGGAGTAAGGCATAGCTGTTGGCGTTACTCCAGCCTTGAACACTTCTTGGTTTCGCTTCGCGGAAATTCTCCACCACCAATTCGTTGCGGCGGAAGGCTTTGATCACCTTCTCACCGCTGATCAATTCTCCATGACCACGTTCAGCTCACCCAGGTTTTTCTGCAGCTCCTGATATCCCTTTGCGGGTGTAGCGCGCTACAAAATTAGTGAACCAGAGCATGATCGGCACCACCAGCAGTGTCGCCAGCGCCAGCCAATAATTGAGCACGAACATAGCGATCACAATGCCAACCATCGAAAGCACACTCGCGATGAGCGAGGTGACGTTTTGTGAGACTGCCTGGTTGATGGCATCAATATCATTTGTCAGCCGGCTCATCAGCTCGCCCGACGGGTTCGGTCATAGAAACCGATCGGCAGGCTTTGTAAGTGAGCGAATAAATCCTTACGCATTTGCTTGAGCGCCGCTGGGAGACAGCCGCCATGACCCAATTGGCATACCGCCTGGAATAGGTTGTTTAACACATAGGCTACCAGCATCATCAGTGAAATTGTTGCTAATCCTGAGATTTGCTTGCTGGTATGGAACAGGTTGATCCAATCGTTGGTCAGCTGCATGATCAATGAATTCGTTGCTAACTCAGTGGTTGGCTTTGACGTAAGAAAATTATCAATTGCCTTCCCCATTAGGTAAGGTCCTGCCAATCCTAACAAGGTGTAAATTAATACAAAAACCAACACGAGCCCAAGTTGGAATTTAAAGGGAATGAGATAAGCCGATAGTCGCAGGATGGCACTGCGTGGGTTCTTGGCCTTTTCGATCTTGCCGGGGTCTGCAGGTCGACGTTGCATCATGGTTACGCGCACGCTGCCTGCTCCATAACCTACGGGTTGGATGCTCATTGGCTGACCTCTTGCAGGCGGTGATGCTTTCGCCCATCCAGCTGGTTACCATTTCCTAATTGAAATTCATATATTTCCTGATAGATCCGGCTGGATTTCATCAATTCTTTATGTGTGCCTTGCGCAACAATCTGCCCTTGGTCTAAAACGATGATTTTATCGGCTTTCAAGACGGTGCTGATGCGCCGAGCAACCACAAAACTTGGTATGCTTAAAATGCTGGCTTTCCAAGGCCTCCTGGATGCGTGTTTCGGTGTCGACATCCACAGAGCTCGTACTGTCATCCAGGATGAGTACTCGTGGATTTAAGTAATAATGCCGTGCGATTGCCAGGCGCTGCTTTTGCCCTCCCGAGAAGTTGACCCCACGCGCTTCAACGTGTGTATCGTATCCTTGGGGAAGCTCCATGATGAAATCATGCGCCTGGGCTAGCTTTTGCTGCTGTATCACTTCCTCCTTTGTCGCCTCTGGGCAACCATAACGGATGTTATTCCGCACGTTCCCCGAAAACAACACCGACTCTTGCGGGACTATTCCTATCTGTTCAAGCAACGAATCCTGTTTAACACCTGCCAGATCGATCCCGTCGATCGTGACTCGACCTCCAGTCAAACATCATAAAAAGCGCGATCAATTCACCAGGCTCGTTTTCCCGATCCTGTCGCACCCAAAATCGCAACTGTTTCTCCTGGTTCAGCCATCAGGTTTACATCCCTCAAGACTGGCTCGTTGCAGGATCCGTTATATGCGAAACTTACATTTTCAAAAACCACCGGCCAGGTCTCTGACTGGGGAGGGGTTTGCCTCGGATGATCCTGCACTTCGGGGACGGTTTCCAATACCTCGTTTACCCGTCCAGCCGAGGCAATTCCATTCGCCCAGGCTGTGACAGCCAGGTCATCATGATCAGCGGGCCTCATCGTGGTGAGTCAATAGTTGGTAAAAGCCACAATCTGTCCAACGGTCATCGTGCCCTGGATCACCTTCATCCCGCCCGCGTAAATCACGATGACCATGCCAATATTAACCAAAACGGTCAGGACCGGTCCCATGACTGACATGAACGCATGACCTGGATATTCCGCTCGGTGTAATCCTGGTTCAGACTTCAAATCGCCTGCTTTCATGATCGGCGCGCACAAAGCCTTAACCAGGCGTACCCCGGCGATATTCTCCTGGAGCACGGTGTTTAACCGGTCGAGTTTCTGCTGGACACTGAGAAAAAGCGGCTCCATCTTAACGCGAAGAATACGATCACCGCAGCGGTCACCAGCATAAGCGGGAGCATGGTCAGCGCCAGTTCGCGGCTGGTATTGAACATCAGGATCAGGCTGCCAATCATCAATATCGGGGCACGCGTGCCGATCCGCAAGGATATTTGGAAGACACGCTGCACCGCCCCGGTATCGCTGGACAGGCGCACCATCAGCCGGCCCGTGGTGAAATGATCGATGTTGCCGTAGGAGAAAGACTGGATCTTGATAAAGATGGCTTCACGCAAATCGCGGGCCACCCCCTCAGCAACCTTGACGGAAAAAATGTTGTTGCCGATGGCAAAGGGCGCACTCAGGGCAGAAATCGCCAGCATGATCGCTGATGTTTGAAGGACAATGGTCATGCTTTGTAGCTTGATGCCCTGGTCAATGATGCGCTGGATCAGCGCGGGATCCACAGGTCCATGAAAACGACCGCGGTCAGCAAGATCAAGGAAATCACTGCCAGCTGCCAATAAGGTTTTACGAAGTGTGATCGTTTAATGACGTTGTTCATAACCTGATCATCGCCTGGTTTTTACACTGTAACCCACCGGCAAACATCACCTATGATAATCCTGTTTTATGAAAAGCGGAGGTATTCTTAATATCTGCGATATGGATACTTATTCTATTTTTATCTTGCAGCGATTTCTTACTTTAGTTAAGTGTAGCCTAATTCCCCGCTTTTGAAACTACCCAACCTTTGCACTCCCTAAAACTTGTTCACCAGCTGACATACCAGC
>CAVZNX010000002.1:0-22299 GCA_963776795.1 uncultured Chloroflexia bacterium | reverse complement strand
AAATGGTAGTTCATCGCAGGCAACATTTGTTGATGGGGTCATGACTCTTAACCGCCACAGGTTCGTTTATCAAGATTAACAGTGTTCCAACATTTGGATATGGTTACATGGTCGAGGCTTTAATTCGTCATCCACAGGCTGGTATTAACGATATGATCATCGAGGTTGGACAAGCTACCGACTTTACGAATATTCTTCGCATCGTTGATGATTTTCCAGATACTGCACACTGGCAATGGATGGCTACTTCCTCTCAAGGAACATCGGTACTACACTTCGATGAACCAGACTACCCTAAATCAGAATTGGAACCATTATCGTGTAGGCCGGATTAATGGCCTGGTCTCGTACCAGGTTAATGATTGGACTGCCTCTACGACTACCAGCTATATTCCAACGATCAACCTCTCTGCGTTTTTGATGAGTTACACGAACGGTAACCAAGAGTTGGTGGATTGGCTGTTCGTGCGCAAGTGGTGCGGTTCCGAGCCGTCCGTTGCATTAGGTGAGGTCGAAATCTTTGAAACGTCCGCCTGTGGCAATCAATGATTCCTACTCGGTAGATGAGGACACACTGCTTACCATTCGCAGCGCTTGGTGTGCTTGGAAATGATACGGATGCGAACGATGACTCCTCTGACCGCCGTACTGGTTAATACCACTGCTTATGGCGAGCTGCACCTCAATGCGGATGGCTCGTTCACCTACTTGGCCGAACGAGAACTGGAATGGAACCGACAACTTCACATACCGGGCGAATGATAGCATCATTAGCTCAAACATTGCCACGGTGAACATCAGAGTCAATCCGGTCAAAGAGGATCAATCCATCACCTTCGGTCCGCTCGCGGACAAGGCCTATGGGGATGCTGACTTTTCGGTAAGTGCCACTGCAAGTTCAAGTTTAGCTGTGAGTTTCACGGCTGATGGGAGTTGCTCCATTGAAGGCAACAGTGTTCACATATCTGGTGCTGGAAGCTGCACGATTACGGCCTCACAGGATGGTGATGAAAATTATAATCCGGCAACTCCTGTCTTCCAGTCGTTCAATATTGCCAAAGTCTCCTCCTCGGTAACAGTGACCTGCCCGGAGATAAGCCAGACCTACACCGGCTCTGCTATCGAACCCTGCACGGCATCGTATTCTGGTGTGGGTGGGTTGAGCGGTTCGCTGACCCCGACCTATGCAAATAACGTGGTCGTGGGAATAGCCACTGCCAGTGCGAGCTATGCGGGAGATGCCAACCATGAGGGCAGCAGCAACTCCTCTACGTTTGAGATCGCCCAGGCGACTTTGACGGTAACTGCCGATCCGCAGAGCAAGGTTTATGGTGAAGTTAACCCGGCCTTGACCTTTGTCTACGGCGGGTTCCTGGGTGACGATGGCGCATCTGACCTGACCACGAACCCGACCTGTTCGACCACGGCTGTTCAGTGCCGTGATGTCGGCCCATACCCGATCACCTGCTCGGAGGTGTGGGACAACAACTACGCCTTCAGCTATGTGGGTAGCACGTTGACCATCACCCCGGCCACCCTGACGGTCGCCGCCGATCCCCAGACCAAGGTTTATGGTTCGGTTGATCCCGCCCTCACCTTCGTCCGTACGCCGGTCTGCAAGCCGGCGACTCCGATGGCGCATCCGACCTGACTCGCCGAGCCGAGCTGACCCGACCGCGGCTGTTCGGTGACAGCGATGTCGGCAGCCATGCCCGATCACCTGCTCAGGGCACGCGCAGTGGCCAATGCCAACTACACCATCAGCTATGTCACCGGCAGCACCCTGACCATCGCCCCGGCCACCCTGACGGTAACCGCCGATCCCCAGACCAAGGTTTATGGTGAAGTTGAACCCGGCCTTGACCTTCGTCTACGGCGGCTGTCCTGGGTGACGACGGCGCATCTGACCTGACCACGAACCGAGCCTGTTCGACCACAGCTGCTCGGTACAGTGATGTCGGCACCATACCCGATCACTGCTCAGGGAGCGCTGCAGTGACAAGCAACTACACCTTCGCGCTATGTGGGTAGACACGTTGACCATCACCCACGGCGACCTTGACGGTAACCGCCGATCCCCAGACCAAGGTTTATGGTGAAGCTGAACCCGGCCTTGACCTTCTGTCTACGGCGGCTTCCTGGGTGACGATGGCAGCATCTGACCTGACCACCTGAACCGAGCTGTTCGACCACAGCCTGTTCAGCTACAGTGATGTAGGCCCATACCCGATCACCTGCTCGGGAGGCGTGGACAACAACTACGCCTTCAGCTATGTGGGTAGCACGGTTGACCATCACCCAGGCGACCCTGACGGTAACCGCCGATCCCCAGACCAAGGTTTATGGTTCGAGGGAACGCCGAGTTGACCTTTGTCTACGGCGGCTTCCCTGGGTGACGATGGCGCATCTGACCTGACCACTGAACCGAGCTGTTCGACCACAGCTGTTGGGGTACCACAGTGATGTAGGCCCATACCCGATCAGCTGCTCGGGAGGCGTGGACAACAACTACACCTTCAGCTATGTAGGTAGCACGTTGACCATCACCCAGGCAACTCTGACGGTAACCGCCGATCCCCAGACCAAGGTTTATGGTGAAGAGGAACCCAGCCTTGACCTTTGTCTACGGCGGCTTTCCTGGGTGACGATGGCGCATCTGACCTGACCACTGAACCGAGCTGTTCGACCACAGCTGTTCAGTACAGTGATGTAGGCCCATACCCGATCAGCTGCTGGGAGGCGTGGGACAACAACTACGCCTTCAGCTATGTGGGTAGCACGTTGACCATCACCCAGGCGACCCTGACGGTAACCGCCGATCCCCAGACCAAGGTTTATGGTGAAGAAGAACCCAGCCTTGACTTTTGTCTACGGCGGCTTCCTGGGTGACAGATGGCGCATCTGACCTGACCACTGAACCGAGCTGTTCGACCACAGCTGTTCAGTACAGTGATGTAGGCCCATACCCGATCACCTGCTCGGGAGGCGTGGACAACAACTACGCCTTCAGCTATGTGGGTAGCACGTTGACCATCACCCAGGCGACCCTGACGGTAACCGCCGATCCCCAGACCAAGGTTTATGGTGAAGAAGAACCCAGCCTTGACCTTTTTGGTCTACGGGCGGCCTCCCTGGGTGACCGATGGCGCATCTGACCTGACCACTGAACCGAGCTCGTTCGACCACAGCTGTTCAGTACAGTGATGGGGTAGGCCCAGTACCCGATCACCTGCTGGGAGGCGTGGACAAACAACTAACGCCTTCGGCTCTGAGGGTAGCGCGTTTCGGCATCACCCAGGGCGACCCTGACGGTAACCGCCGATCCCCAGACCAAGGTTTATGGTGAAGAGAACCCAGCCTTGACCTTTTTTTTTTTTTTTTTTTTTTTTTTTTTTTTTTTTTTTTTTTTTTTTTTTTTTTTTTTTTTTTTTTTTTTTTTTTTTTTTTTTTTTTTTTTTTTTTTTTTTTTTTTTTTTTTTTTTTTTTTTTTTTTTTTTTTTTTTTTTTTTTTTTTTTTTTTTTTTTAAAAAAAAAAAAAAAAAAAAAAAATGATCCCCAACCAAGGTTTATGGTAAGATGAAGGCGGCCTTGACCTTTGGGTCTCGGCACGTGATGGCGCATCTGACCTGACCACTGAACCGAGCTGTTCGACCACAGCTGTTCAGTACAGTGATGTAGGCCCATACCCGATCAGCTGCTCGGGAGGCGTGGACAACAACTACGCCTTCAGCTATGTGGGTAGCACGTTGACCATCACCCAGGCGACCCTGACGGTAACCGCCGATCCCCAGACCAAGGTTTATGGTGAAGAGAACCCAGCCTTGACCTTTGTCTACGGCGGCTACTGGGTGACGATGGCGCATCTGACCTGACCACTGAACCGAGCTGTTCGACCACAGCTGTTCAGTACAGTGATGTAGGCCCATACCCGATCACCTGCTGGGAGGCGTGGACAACAACTACGCCTTCAGCTATGTGGGTAGCACGTTGACCATCACCAGGCGACCCTGACGGTAACCGCCGATCCCCAGACCAAGGTTTATGGTGAAGAGAACCCAGCCTTGACCTTTGTCTACGGCGGCTTCCTGGGTGACGATGGCGCATCTGACCTGACCACTGAACCGAGCTGTTCGACCACAGCTGTTCAGTACAGTGATGTAGGCCCATACCCGATCACCTGCTCGGGAGGCGTCGACAACGACTACGCCTTCAGCTATGTGGGTAGCACGTTGACCATCACCCAGGCGACCCTGACGGTAACCGCCGATCCCCAGACCAAGGTTTATGGTGAAGAGAACCCAGCCTTGACCTTTGTCTACGGCGGCTTCCTGGGTGACGATGGCGCATCTGACCTGACCAGCTGAACCGAGCTGTTCGACCACAGCTGTTCAGTACAGTGATGTAGGCCCATACCCGATCACCTGCTGGGGGGGTGTGGACAACAACTACGCCTTCAGCTATGTAGGTAGCACGTTGACCATCACCAAGGCGACCCTGAAAGTGACCCCAGATAACTTTACCCGGCAGTATAGTGATCCTAACCCTGATGTATTTACCTTCACATACAGCGGTTGGGTTAATGACGAAGATAAATCAGTCCTGACAACAGAACCGACATGTACTTCGACTCGTACTGCTAACGATCCTGCTGGCTTATACGATATCACCTGCTCTGGCGGTGTGGATAATAACTACCAGTTTAATTATGTGAAGGGAATAATGACTGTTACCCAAGAAAATGCCTATGTTGAATACTCTGGTGATAGCATAGCTAAAACAGGCACGAATCTTACCTTACGGGCAACTGTATGGGATAGTGCCGCCATTGGTTACGCAGGTGATTATCCAGAAAGTGGTCCAACTGCCACAATAGGTGATATCACAAAGATATATATAGCGTTTAATATCTACCCTGCGACAACATGCGGATTTGGAATCCCTATAATCAAAATCTGCACCGGTTGTCGATACTGGATTATTAGGTGATGGTATTGGAACCGCTGCAACAACATTCACCTCCTCTTCAGAGGCTTCCTTCTGTGTCGTCGCATCCGTAGTGGCTGGGAGTGCGGGTGGATTGAACAAATGGTATATAGCGGACAATGCAGAAATCAGCTGGGATCTCCTTCTATAACAACACTGGTCAGTTTGCTAGTGGTGGTGGCTGGATCGTCGATCCAAATGGCAAAAAAGGTAACTTCGGTTTCAATGCCCGCTATAACAAACGTGGCCAACCCCAAGGACAGATGGTGTATGTCTTCCGTGGCTATTACAATGGTGTACTTGCGGATTTCATTATTAAGAGCAATGCACTTGATGCACTTAGTTTCAGCGGAACTACCTACCCGATTGAGGTTACTTTGCAAGGTAAGTGTAATCTTCAGATCAACCGAGCCAGTGATGGAGTCCAGTTATGGAGCGATGGTAATTGCACCTTTATAGCCAAAGTGATAGACACCAACTCCCAATCTGGAATTGCTAGTAATTCTTTCCAGCTCAGTGTTTGGGATAAGTATGGTATTCCCTATAAAATTGTCATAAGGACATTGCTATCAGGCGGGAATGTGATAGTGCGTAATCCCAGATGACCTAGAAGCCGGAAATAATCGCCCGATAATTAAAAGGCAGCGCTAAACCAGCGCTGCCTTTCGGTTATTGGAAAATTTCATATTGAAATTATGGACTTATTATTTGATTTTGGATATATCTCTGGTAAGCAGCTCGATCAGTGTGCAAGTATGTGTTGAAACCGAAGAAGACAATTTTCTAGCTGTTTTCGCTGGCTAAGCCTAGATTACGTAACTATTTTCATTGCATCACAACCCAAGATATAGTTCATTACACTGCTCCATCCTTGTTACGCCTGTGTACTTGTAGAATAACCATTATTAAGCAGGGGATCAGCGTTATTTTATGACCAAGAAAAATATGTACTAACTTTCACTTCTATCTGGTGTTGCAATAAAGTTCCATTGGATATTTCCGTCAAAACCTTCGTTCTATCCTTCGTTATTCTGTTGCTAATTACCGCTTGCGGTCTGTCTATGACTTCCCTCGCTCTGACTGCAACAACCCAGGCTTACCCTTGGCAACCGACCAGCCTGCCCACCAGTATTACCAAACCAACGGTCATACCTTTAGCTCATGATTCTGTACCCATATATAGCATATTATGCGATACATCGCTTGAGCGAAACCGTCTCAGTTTATTGGTCTTGTAGATTACTTAAGGATCAGCGTGACTTACTCTATCCTGGAACTTTGTAAAAGGCAATACGATTTCCTCGGAAGCTTAACCCTCCCATCCCCATCCTGCACGTGTGTTTGACAAAAAGCTGCCTTATCCCTATAATTAAATCAATCTTTAGCATTGCGAGGGGAATAATTTTACGAATTGTTTCCCCTTTCTGCGATTTGCATTTCGATCAATAACGTTTCACCTCACCACAAATTCACTCTTTACAATTACCTGATACTCCTTAGCGGTAGCATTACAGCGCATTACCACGCGGATTTACTTCTGAGATCTATCCCCCACGGGTCGTGCCTGTGGGTGGAGAAACAACACTTCATCATGATCGCCTCCTATTCCTACACTCCCTATATCTGGCCGATGCTGGCTTCAGCCCTGTTCTTTGCTTTGCTGGGGATCTATAGCTACCGCCATCGAGCCGTTCCTGGCGCATTGTCCTTTACCGTCATGATGATCTTTCCGACCTTCTGGTCGATCGGCGCAGCCATGATGCTGTCCGCCATTGATCCACAGACCAAGGTTTTCTGGTTCAAATTTCTCAATTTATTCAAGATCCCCACTGCGACAGCAGAATTCTGCTTTGTGCTGCAATACTGCGGGCTTGGCCGCTGGTTGACCCGCCGCTACCCTTGATCCTTTTATCTGTCCCTGTTATACTTTCCACCATTTTTATCCTTACCAATAACATATTTCACCTGATCTGGGCCGATATTCGATACGACGGTGAAATTATCCCGGTCCAGACAAACCTGACCAACCTGTTCTTTTTTTATTTTCTCTGCCTGTTCCTGGTAGAGCTCTTTGTCTTGATCCGATCCTTTATCCGTTCACCCCTGCACCGCTGGCCCGTCGCACTGATCTTATCCGTATTTATCTATTTCCCACGGTTTCTTTATCACCGACTACTTTCATGTTAATCCATTTGAACCGATGGATCCGGTCATTCTTTCCTGGAATGCAGGCGCGGCCATCTACGCCCTGGCGATCTTCGTGTTCCAGATATTCGATCCCGTTCCGCTCGCCCGTGACGGTGGCGATCCAGCAGATGCAAGATGGGATGCTGGTGCTGGACACCAAGCACGTGATCGTTTTTTCGAACCCAGCCGCTAAAAAGATCTTACGCGGTTCTTCGGTCCACCTGAAAGGCAAGGATTTCACCACCCTTGTAGATGCATTTCGCAAGGAACGCGATCGCTCAGGCGATCCCCTAACCATATCCACCGAGATCAGCCTGGGACGGCACCGGATATCCACGAATATTCGCTACGGATCTCGTCGCTCATGGATGACAATCGCCAGGAGCTTGGCTCCCTGGTCATCCTCCACGACGTCACGGATGAGAAGCTCTCCCAGGCCCAGCAGATCGAGCAGCAGCAGGCATTGGCCACCTTGCAGGAGCGTGAACGGCTGGCAGGCGAGCTCCACGACAATGCCGGGCAACTGCTTGGCTATGTCAACCTGCAGGCCCAGGCGATCCGCAAGCTGGTTCACGATGGGGAAAATGATAAAGCCGAAACCCAGTTATCCCGTTTGGCGAATGCTGCCCAGGAAGCCCATATCGACCTGCGCGAGTCGATCTCCAACTTAAAGGTTGGCTCGCTCGAAAAATGGTCATTCCTGGGGAACCTCCAGCAGCACCTTGTCACCTACCAAAATACCTACGCCATCGGCACTGAGCTGGTCATCCCGGGCGGGTTGGATATCAACGCATTAAAACCAGGCACCAGCGTGCAGTTATTCCGGGTTATTCAAGAAGCCCTTTCCAATGCCAGGAAACACGGACAGGCGCATTTTATTCGGATCACCTTTGAGCAGCAGGACAGCCGGATCCGCATCGCCATCACCGATGATGGCGTAGGGTTTGACCCACACCAGATCAAAACTGAGCCGGGTAAGCATTTTGGTCTGGAATTCATGTCAGCTCGGATGCAGCAAATCGGTGGAAGTATGCAGATCATCTCCAAACCCGGTTCAGGGGCGCATGTTCTGCTTGAAGCACCATTATGAGTAATACGAGGTAAAGATGAGAGTATTGCTTGCGGATGATCACCGCCTCCTGCTGGAGGGCTTGCAAAACCTGCTGACCGCCCATCGGATCGAGGTCGTGGGGTTGGCCTATGACGGCAATCAAGCTGTTCGCATTGGCACGCGACCTGAAGCCAGATGTGGTCCTGATGGACATCCGCATGCCAGAATGTGATGGGCTGTGTGCCACGAAGCAGATCTCCGCTGAGATGCCGGAGGTAAAGATCATTATCCTGACCACCTCAGACCGAGGAGAACGACCTGTTCGAAGCGGTAAAAAGTGGCGCGTGCGGCTACCTGCTGAAAAGTATGGATGCTGATGAATTAGTGGAATGCCTCAACCAGGCTCAGCAGGGTTTTCCGCCTTTCTCGCCCGGTCTGGCGAATAAAGTTCTCAGTGAATTTGCCCGCCTCGGGACCGATAAGATCGCCGCAGAAGAAGCGCTAAAGGCACAATCAGGGGTCGACCTGTCACCCCGTCAGCTTCAAGTCTTATCCCTGCTGGCCCAGGGATTATCCTATAAGGAAGCCGGTCAGAAGCTTGGATTAAGTCCTCGCACGATCAAATATCACATGTCCGAGATCATGGAGCGCTTGCACCTGGAAAACCGTTCTCAGGTACTGGCAGCTGCTGGGCGCCTTGGCCTGAATGGAAAGGGTTCGGATGATTAGAAGACTCCAGTAGCCCATACACGGTATCAAGGTGCACTGTCTTAATGGACAGTCTTTTTAAATAGAAGACTGTCCATTTTTTGTCCCGCGAGACATTGTGAACAGGTTCGCTCTCTGCTATTGTTAAAACAGGCATTTTATGGATAAAAACCGAAGAGTTTTTTTATACGGGAAATCGATCCTGTTAAGTACCATGGGAGAAAGTCTTAAACGATTCCCAAATCTGGAGGTTACCCAATTGTCCCCTCCGTTACCGGAGGCTCCGGAGCTCGGTAAATTAGCTCCGGATGTGATCATTTTCGATGTCCAGACTTCCCACCCAGATCCAGGCTTCACCTTATTAAAGACGCTGCCGGACCTGATCCTGATCAGCGTCGATTCGGGGAGTGATCGCGTCTGCATGTGGTCAGGGCAGCAGCTGCGCATTTTCTCGACCCAGGAGCTGGTGCAGCTGATCAGTGGCTCCCCTTCAGAATCAATCTCAAGCTTATTACCTAAGGAGTAAAGACCATGCGAAAGACTATCGTTTTCATCATCATCCTGCCGCTCTTGATAATTGCTTGTAAGTCTACTGCCACGACCCAGCCACTCAGCGAATGGCAGACCTTCACGAACACGCAGGCAGGCTACACCCTGCAGGCTCCAACTACCTGGGTCCAGGCTGCGCTCCCAGACCAGGGTGATGGATCCATTCACGGGATGGCTTATACCGGCACTGAAGGCGGCGTGGAGGTTTACTGGGGTGCGGCTTTCGGAGGCGCATGCACGACCGGGACCGAGATGGTTAAATTGGGGATCGGTGAGGTTACTGCCTGCCATGCCACGAAGAGCGATGGCACCGAAGAGTGGAGCCAGATCGCCTACCAGAATAGCGGTGTCGATTACTCTCTTCGAGCTTATACCAGCAACAAGCAGGCCACCAGCCATGACCTGATTCTCCAGGTGCTGTCCACCGTGAATTTCATTCCCACCGAGGCCTCCCAACAGATCAGCGAGTGGCAGACCTTCGCCAACGCCGATGTGGGCTACAGCCTTAAGGCACCTACCAGCTGGACCGAGCAAGCACTGCCTGACCAGAACGACGGAGCACTGCATGGGATGGCGTATACCGGTTCAGAAGGTGGCGTCGAGATCTATTGGGGTACTGGCATGGGGGGTGCCTGTCCAACCGGCACCGAATCGGTTAAGCTTGCGGTCGGTACGGTCCCTGCCTGCCATACCACAAAGGATGACGGCACCGAGGAATGGGCACAGATCGGCTACCAGGTGCCTGAAGGGAATGACTTCTCGGTCCGGGCTTACACCAGCAACAGCCAGACTTCCAGCCATGACCTGGTGCTGCAGGTGTTATCTACGCTGACATTTATGCCGCCTGCAGCCACTCAACCTGGGACAGGCACAGCCAACCCTGCTTCGCAATACTGCATCGATCAGGGTGGCAGCCTGGTCATCGAGGAGCGTGGTGACCTGGGCCAGATCGGGGTTTGCTACTTTGAGGATAACTACCAGTGTGAAGAATGGGCCCTGTTCCGGGGTGATTGCCCGGTGGGCGGGGTCAAGGTCACTGGCTATGCCACCGAGGCGGCACGTTACTGTGCCATCACCGGCGGCGAATATGCCATCACAGGCAATACAGGTGCCGCGGATGAACAAGGCACCTGTACTTTCAAGGATGGCTCGCAGTGTGATGCCTGGGATTACTACAATGGGGTGTGCTCGCCATCCGGTGAAACCACACCTTCGACCGGATTGACCATCCAGCCTTTGTCGATGGAGGTGTGTGACGGCATGGCCCAGGCCATGTCGCATACCCTCAATGATATGGTCCCCACGCAATCCGAAGAACCCTTGAGTGACTCGGTCAATAACGCTTCTGGCACCGGGTGCCAGTCGACCATCACCGGTACCGGCGTGGACTTCGAAAGCCCTTCTGCTGTGGTATCTGAGCTGGAGGCCATGCTTACCGATGAGGGCTACACGATGGACCCGATGCTCGGGGCGGATGGGCCAACCGGCCATTACCTGGGGTACCGCAAGGATAACCAGCTTTGCTATGCTGGCGCCATGTGGACTCCGGATGCCTCAGCCAACTGCCCGACAGACAAGCCCATCACAACCTGCCTGCTCACACCCGAGCAGCAGCTGTATACCGTCACCCTCAACTGTGGTGAGGAGGTCGAAGCTGGGCAGTCCGGTACTGCACCATCCGGCACAGCTTTGGGCGGTGGAGGCGGCCAGATGGTGTTTGACTCGGACCGGGCCGGAGATTATCGCGACCTGTACTTGATGAATACGGAAGGGATGGACCTCAGCCGCCTGACACGTGGGGATTCCAACAATTTCGCCGGTCCATGGTCACCAGACGGGAAGCAGATCGTTTTTACTTCCTTTGGATTGACCAACAGTTTCATCGCCACGATCAATGCGGATGGCACCGATCAGGCGACCCTGGATGCAGTCGAAGGTTCTGAGGAGGCCTTTCCCGACTGGTCACCCGACGTTAAGCTGATCGCCTTTACCTCCCGGCGGGATGGGAATAATGAGATCTACCTGATGAATGCGGATGGAACGAACCCGGTGAACCTGACGAATAATCCAGCCGATGATTTTGCGCCTTCCTGGTCACCCGATGGCACGCAGATCGTGTTCGTGTCCGGCCGTGACCAGGCCCAGGGTATTTATGACCTGTACATCATGAGTGCGGATGGGAGCAATGTAACCCGCCTGACCAATGACACGGCCATCGATTACTCACCGGATTGGTCCCCTGATGGGAAACAGATCGTCTTTCGCTCTCACCATGATGGACCCGGCGATATCTACGTGATCAATGTTGACGGTACCGGTCTGACCAATCTCACCAATAACCCGGCAGAAGACTGGGCGCCCACCTGGTCACCCGATGGCAAGTACATTGCCTTCCAGACCGACCGCGACGGCAACTGGGAGATCTATATCATGGCTGCCGATGGTTCAGATCCGGTGAACATAACCAACGACCCAGGTGATGACCAGCTGCCTTACTGGCAGCCCTAAATGGTCGGGATAAATGGGAGGAATATCGTTGATCACCCAAGATAATTTCCAACGTGAGATCCTCCCCATCCCCGAAGTTCAGCCTGTCGAGCTGGCCACCTGCGCTGCCAGGGATGAAAATCCGAAATATCCACCGATCAAGCTGCCTGGCACCAGGAAGCTTGAACGCTAAAACCAATCAGATAAAACAGCTTACAAAAGGACAACGACCATGCCAACGCATCCTCAAACTGAACCAGCCCGACTCGCCGCTAACCCAGAGGACTATGAGCGTTTTAAAATTTCGAAGCGCCAGATCAAACCATGGGAAGATGGTCTCCGCCTCGATACCGCCGCTCCGAATATTGAGTGGTGGTACCTTGATTGCCTGTTGGACGATGGCGTCAACCTGGCAGTGATCCACTGTACGAAGGATGCCTCCCGTCCCCACCAGCCCCTTGAACCGCTGATCGAGATCGACCTGGACCTGCCGGACGGGCGGAGGTTCATGAAATACGGCAGGTTTAAAGCATCTGAGTTCAAGGCCTCCAAGGACGGTTGCGACGTGCGCATCGGGACGTATCGCTTTACCGGTGACTTGCACGATTATGACGTCACAGGCGCAGCTGAAGATCTCTCGGCCGAAGTTCACCTCGAAGCAACGACGGAGCCATGGCGCCCAGAGACAGGCCACATGGTCTTCGGACCTGATGGTCAAACAATCTTTGCCTGGACGCCGTTCGTACCCTTCGGGAAGGTGACAGCCACCTACCGGATCGGCTCGGAGGTCCACCAGTCCACGGGCACGGGCTATCATGACCACAATTGGATGAACAAGGAGATGGCACACCTGGTCGACCATTGGTACTGGGGGCGCGGGCAGGTTGGTCCCTACTCGTTTGTCACAGCCTACATCACGGTCGCGAAGAAGTATGGCTACACAACAATTCCACTTTATATGCTCGCCCGCGACGGCAAGGTGATTGCGGATGACGGCACGAAGGTAGCATTTTCGAGAAGCGGAAGCCAGGTCGACGAACACACCGGAAAGACCATCCCGGACTCGATCTGTTTTGATTATCGCGATACCGACACGCGCTACGTGCTGACCTACACGCGCCAAAAGACCATCGTGACTCAGAAATTTCTGGATTTGACCACAGGCGTACAAAAGTTCGTGGCCGAGCTCCTCCGCTACCCCGGGGGATACCTGCGCTTCTCAGGACCTGTGATCCTGGATCGTTATCAGGGAGATGAAGTCGTCGAGCATTACGAGAATACCGCATCCTTTGAAGAATGTTACCAGGCATCCGAGATCCATGGCGATCAGTAAAACGGTGAGCCAGACACCTAACTCAGCTAATTTAGAAGAAATGAGGAGTAAAGACGATGAGCACACACGACAAAATCCAACGTGAGATTCTCCCCATCCCCGACATTCCGCATGTCGGGCTGACTACCTTCGATGCTAAAGATCCAGATACGAAGTATCCGCCGATCGAACCGCTGCTCCCGCCGGCAGGAGCACCCAATATACTCATCATTCTTCTGGATGATCTGGGTTTTGGCGCTCCCAGCGTCTTTGGTGGACCATGCTACACACCCACGGCTGAGCGCTTGGCGGCAAACGGGTTGAAATATACCCGCTTTCACACCTGTGCGTTGTGTGCGCCTTCCCGCCAGGCACTCCTCACCGGGCGCAACCACCATACGGTCGGTATGGGCTGCCTTCCTGAGCTGGCTACTTCCGCTCCAGGCTACAGCTCCATTCGTCCCAACACCTGCGCACCGCTGGCAGAGACGCTCAAGCTCAATGGCTACGCCACGGCACAATTCGGCAAGTGCCATGAAGTACCGGTTTGGCAGACCAGCCCAATGGGTCCCTTTGAGGGGTGGCCTACCGGAAGTGGCTTTGAGTATTTCTACGGATTCATCGGCGGGGAGACCAACCAGTATTACCCGGCGTTATACGAAGGCACCAGGCCGATCGAGCCAGAAAAAACCCCCGAAGAAGGCTACCATTTCACCGAGGATATGGCCGATAAAGCCATCAACTGGGTGCGCCAGCAGAAGGCGCTGATGCCTGACAAACCCTTCTTCATGTACTTTGCACCGGGGGCGACGCACGCCCCCCACCACGTGCCGAAAGAATGGTCCGATAAGTATAAAGGCAAGTTCGACCAGGGCTGGGACATATTACGCGAAGAGACTTTTGCCCGCCAGAAACAGCTGGGCGTGATCCCACCCGAGGCGGAGCTGACCAAACGCCACGCCGGCATCCCTGCTTGGGATGAGATTCCTGCTCCATTGCGACCGATACTGGCGCGCCAGATGGAAGTATATGCGGGCTTTCTGGAGCACACCGATTATCACGTCGGGCGGCTGATCGATGCGTTGGAAGACCTGGAGGTCTTCGACGACACATTGATCTACTACATAACCGGTGATAACGGCGCCAGCGCTGAAGGCAATCTACAAGGCGCACTCAACGAAATGATCTCCATGAATACGACCGAAGCCACCATGGGCCTTTTACAGTCGTTTTCGTCGCCCCAGTACATTTCGGAACACATCGATGAATTTGGCTCACCCAAGGCATTCAATATCTATGCGGTGGGTTGGGCGCATGCCATGGATACACCATACCAGTGGACCAAGCAGGTGGCCAGCCACTGGGGTGGCACCCGTAATGGCACCGTCGTCCATTGGCCAAATGGAATAAAGGCGAAAGCTGAGATCCGCAACCAGTTCCATCATATGATCGATGTGGCGCCCACCATCCTGGAAGCTGCGGGTTTACCCCAGCCGGTATTCGTTAACGGCGTCCAGCAGAAACCTTACGAAGGGGTAAGTATGCTCTACTCCTTCGACGAACCCAAGGCAGCGGAGCGGCACGAGACCCAATATTTTGAAATGTTTGTCAACCGCGGCATCTATCACAAGGGCTGGACGGCCGTCACCAGGCATAGTACCCCATGGCCTACTCCGGGTGGCTTCATTTTGCCGGCGTACGATGATGACCAATGGGAATTGTACAGCCCAGAAGATTGGACGCAGGCTCACGATCTGTCCAAGGAGATGCCGGACAAGCTGCACCAGCTGCAGCGTTTGTTCCTGATCGAGGCCGCCAAATACAATGTACTGCCGCTGGACGACCGCCGCGTTGAGCGTTTTAACGCCGAGCTGGTCGGAAGGCCGACGCTGATCCGTGGCAAGACGCAGCTGCTATTCAGCGGCATGGGTCGGCTCGGTGAAAACGTGGCGCTCAATACAAAGAACAAATCCTATGCCGTGACAGCCGCAGTCGTGCTCCCCGAAGGAAGCGTCAACGGCGTGATCGCCACCATGGGCGGGGGCAGTGGTGGCTGGTCGGTCTACGTAAAAGACAGGCGGCTGAAGTACTGCTACAACTGGCTGGGCTTACAACACTACTACGCCGAAGCCAGCTCATTACTACCGGCAGGGAAACACCAGGTACGCATGGAATTCGCCTATGATGGCGGTGGCCTGGGCAAGGGCGGTGGGATCACGCTCTACCTGGACGGAAACCCGATCGGAAGTGGGCGGGTGGAGTATACCCAGCCGATGATATTCAGTATCGATGAAACCTTAGACATTGGCTGTGATTATGGCACGATGGTCGCTGAAGACTACACCAGCAGCACCAGCAAGTTCAACGGCAAGATCGAATGGGTGCAGCTCGACCAAGGCCTGGATGACCACGACCATCTGATCAGCCCGGAGGAACGCCTGCGCCTGGCAATGAGCCGGCAATGATCAACCTCATGGACGGTGTTCTGGACCGCTTTTCGAGTAACCAACACCCTCCTGATGACTTATCAAGGACGATGATCAGCTGTTTATGAATGTTGTTATGGTTGGTAGGTATCAAGGCAAGTGTTATCTAGGCTGCGAAACCCTGCGGAGAGAGATCTTCCCTCAGCAGAGGCAGCTGAGCTTTATTTTCCAGGTACTTTTCTGGAAAAATTCAGGAGGCTGCAAGGAAGGAGAATATGTCTGAGCATATTGAAACCCAACCAAATAAATCAGAAGATAGTGAAAGCCTGAGTCGCCGCCAGTTCCTGCGCGGTACTCTGGTTGCCGCGGCTGCCGCCTCGGCCTCCCTTGTGCTGCCGGGATGTGGGGGTGCGGCTGAGACCACTCAGCAAAATACGACCGACCCCCTCCTTGCGACGCCGGCCGGTAAACGTCCGAATATCTTGATCCTTATCTGCGACGAGATGCGCTACCCGCCCATCTACGAGTCCGGCGCTACCCGCGAATTCCGCCAAAAATATCTGCAGACCCAAAACCTGCTGCGCAGCAATGGCATCGAGTTCACACGTCACTATATCGCCTCCGCCGCCTGCACCCCGTCTCGGACATCCATCCTCACCGGCCATTACCCCTCGCTCCATGGTGCCACCCAGACCTATGGGGCTGCCAAGAGTGCTTTTGATCCAGACATGTTTTGGCTTGATCCGGATAGTCTGCCAACCTTTGGCGATTATTTTCGCTCTGCCGGCTACCGCACATACTGGCGGGGCAAATGGCACGTTTCAGCTGCCGACATGGTCTTCCCCGGTACACACACCCCGGTCCCAAGCTTTGATACGACCACGGGAGCACGCGATCCTGCCTCTGAAGGGCTCTACACAGCGGCTGACCGGCTCGAGCCCTTTGGTTTTTCCGGCTGGGTCGGTCCAGAGCCCCACGGGGCATCACCCCTCGACAGCGGATCTTCTGTACCCGCAGGCCAGCAGGGCCGCGATATCGTCTACGCACAGCAGACCGTCGAGCTGCTCCAGGAGCTCGAGCAGGACAATAGCTCCACGCCCTGGTTGATCGTCAGCTCCTATGTGAACCCGCATGATATCTGCTTGTGGGGATTATGGGCCAACCTATTTTCCGATGTCGAGTTCAACGTTGAAGATATCGTACCTTACGATCAGGGTCAACCCGGCCAGCAGCAGCTGTTTGACCCTGGCATGTTTACAAAGACCTTGCAGGATGACCTCACCACCAAGCCAAGCTGCCAGATGAGCTTTCAGAAGAGCTATGGCCAATGGATCATGCCCATCCTCGAAAATCCCGCGACCCTGAATCAGTACTACCGCTACTATTACCAGCTTCAGAAAAACGTGGATGGGGAGATGATGAAAGTGCTCAAGGCCCTGCTCGGGTCGCGCTTCAAGGATGACACGATCGTCATCTTTACCTCCGACCACGGAGATATGCTCGGAGCGCATGGCAACCAACACCAAAAGCTTTACCAGGCTTACGAAGAGACGACCCGGGTACCGCTCATCATCTGGGGCCCCAAGTTCTTCAATGGACCGCGCACGATCGAGGCCCTATCCAGCCATATTGACTTCACACCGACCCTGCTGGGGCTGGCAGGTATCAATCCGGAACCGATCCGCAAGCAGCTGGCGCCCGATTTCTCCGACGTCCGAGCCTTCGTGGGCCGTGACTTGAGTCCCCTCATCCTGGGCCAGGTTGATCCTGCCACTGTTAATGAACCGGTCTTCTTTATGACCGATGACGATGTCTCCGCGGTCTGAACACGGATAACTGGATGGGGGTCGCTAAAGACTCGGTCGTCCAACCGAACCATGTTGAGATGGTGGCTGCGCGGCTCGAGGATGGTAAAGTGTGGAAGTATAACCGCTACTTCGACAACCCTCAGTTCTGGACCGATCCAGGCACTCCTGGTGACGATAAGGTCATGGATGTGGTTTCGAGGCAGGTGGATCCCGATCCAAAACCAGAAGATCCTCAGCCAACCACCGTTCATGTTGAGGTGACCATCAAGGTTACGCCGGTGCCCGATCAATTCGAGCTGTACAACCTCACCGACGATCCCATGGAGCTCAAAAATCTCTACAACGCTACCAATCCTCTACCAGAGCAACTGGTGATGGCGCAGTTCCTCCAGGAAGCGTGTGCACAGAAGCGCCTCACATCATGCAACCATACCGTGCCAGGTCAGCCGATTTGTGGTCAGGTGGGGTGCAATGAATAGGATATCTCGAATGTGGATCATGCGGTTAACACTACGAGCAGACATCCACCCACCTTGGAGTGGAGCACGGCTGCATCGGGGCTGGCACGCATTTACGGGTTACCATGCCAGCACCAGGATATCGTGGTGAACTCCATGGAACAGTGAGGAAGCTAGAACCCGGCTCTGAAATTACTAATATCGGCTGAAATCCATTTATACATCATAGTGATTTGGTTATCAGGTCAAATATAGAAAAATAGAAGAGAGGAGAAAGTAAAAAAATGAAGAGAACCATAATTTTGATCGCCATCCTCCTGATGGCACTGGCGCTGGTGGGGTGCAAGTCCACCACTCCGACCGCTGAGCCTCCAACGCAGGCTGTCATCCCGCCCACCTCACCTCCGGTGGTTCCTACCCAAACCCTCCCGGCTGACACATCCTGGCAGACCGTGCAGCAGTCGGGGGTTCTTAAAGTAGGTACCTCAGGAGATTATCCGCCATTTGAATATATTGATGCGAATAGTCAGCTTGCCGGTTTTGATATCGACTTGATCCAACAAATTGGACAGAAGCTGGGGCTTAAAGTTGAAATCAGTAACTTCGCTTTTGACAGCCTACCTGCGGTAGTTGCCAATGGTCAAGTTGATGTAGTAATTGGTGCGCTGTCTGTTACCCCCGAGCGTCAGGCTATCGCTAATTTCAGCAATGTATACTACTCAAGCTCAGATGCAGTATTGTCGCGCCCCGAAGCCGATCCAAGCAAGGTCAAGGATCCAGAATCACTCGCTGTCGTTCGCTTGGGTGTACAGGTAAACTCAATCTACGAAACCTATGCTGAGCAAAACTTACTCGAGACTGGCCTGATGCCGAAGCAAAATCTCTTTGTTTATATCGACAGTAACGAGGCATTAAGTGACTTGAAAGCCAATCGCATTGACGCCATATGGATGGACTTGATACCAGCTCAGGCACATGTTGATTATGGCGGTGTGAAAATACTGGTCCAGGATATGAACCAGCAGCTGTATGCCATCGGCATGATGAAGGGTTCCGATACCTTGCGCGATAAGATCAATGAAGCCCTCACCCAGCTCAACAACGACGGCACCCTTGCCAACCTTCAAATGAAGTATCTGGGCATCCAATCAGACCAGGTCGTCACGCCACAGCCGCCTCCGACAGTTGTACCCCAGCCAACCCCCACGCCTGGAGGTTGCTCGAACAACTCGAAGTGGGTGAAGGACCTTTCGTATGATGACAAGAATCATGCCAGTCCTCCCACTTTAAATCCTGGGCAGGCATTTACCAAGGGTTGGCAGCTCAAGAATAACGGCACCTGCACCTGGAAAACCGGGTATGTCCTGGCCTATTCATATGGCAATGTATCCGCAGCCCAGATGGGTGGGCAGCCGATCCCGGTAACCAAGGATGTCAAGCCTGGCGAGACCTATGATTTCCAGGTGAATTTGATCGCACCAGTGGTTTCTGGTCACTATATAGGCTACTGGGAGATGCGCGACCCCCAGAATAAAAAATTTGGCACAACGGTCTGGGTGGACATCAATGTTAAGAGTACCGTCACACCCACGCCCCAACCGTCCCAAACCCCGGTTCCGAATGTCGAGTTCTCTGCCAATCCAACGACTGTCCTTGCCGGTCAAGCCGTCTATTTTGAATGGAAGACCCAGAACGTGAAAACGGTGTACTTCTATCATGACGGGCAAAAGTGGACCGAACAGCAAGTGGCCCTCAATGGCACCTCGACCGAATACCCTCCTTACAGCATGAACTACTACCTGCACGCCGATCAGATGAACGGCGCAACCATCGAGCGTAAGATTTTCATCACGGTCAATCCTGTGCAGGACGCACCTGTTATTGAATACATCACTTCCAATCCATCTCAGATCTTGCTTGGAGAGTCCACCAGGATCGATTGGTCGATTAAGGGTAGTGTTACTAACGTAACCCTGTCGGTAGACAACAATGTGGTTCTACCACAAGCCCCCCTTATAGGCAACTATACAGATGCACCCCAGTCCATAGGCACACATGTATATACCATTCAAGCTTCTGGGCCGGGTGGGACGAGCACCCAGCAGACCAACGTCACAGTGAATGAGGCGCCACCTACACCTCCTCCTGATACACCCACACCTGAACCACCACCTACCCCTGAGCCACCCGTAATTCAGGGATATGATGTGGCACCTACGACAATCGAACAGGGTGGATGTGTGACCATAGCTTGGACAACGGCCGGTGGCACAACACAAGTCGAGCTCTCGCGTGATGCTGGCGTGATCTACACTGGCCCAGAATTGAATTATTCTGTAACAGATTGCGAGCTGCCTGCTGGCCCTGCCATGGTGCAGTACACCCTGAAAGCTTACAACAATGCCGGGCAGTTTGATGCGCGTGATGCCACGGTCCAGGTGAACCAGGCTCCGCCGCAAAATCTCTTGGCTGACACGAACTGGAAGGTGCAGATCATGCAGGGTGGATTGGAAGTCCCTGCGGAGATCCTGATCACTGCCTACTTCAGTCCGGATGGCAGCCTCACAGGCAATGGTGGTTGCAATGTCTACAATACCTCCTATATCGCCAACGGTCAGGTGATCACCATCTATCCTCCTGTGGCAGGGAAGATGACCTGTGGTGACCCGGCGGATACCCTCGAGCTCACCTACCTGGAGCTCCTGCCTCAGGTGGCGAACTTTGAGATCCGCGACGGGATGTTGATCATGCTGAACAATGTTGGTGAGGAAATCCTGCGCTTCTTGCCAATACCACTATAAATGCAGGTGTGAGTGGGTTGTGGATGGGGGTTATCCATCCACAACCCACTCTTCTGAAAATCTGGTGCAGTAGGGCCACTCTTTCCCGGAGACCTTGGGAGAGATGGCTGAATGTAAAAATTAAATAGGATTGTTGGTCAACGCACGCCTCGTCCAACGATACCCTACAGATAAGCTCAAGGAGAAAATATGGGACCTGTCATCGCAGATATCTTACCCCTTGCTCTGGGTATTGCCCTGAGCGTCATGGCAATCGTAGCAGTCATCCTGATGTTGTTCACTCAGCACGCGCGTAGCACAAGCCTGGGATTTTTAGTGGGTTGGATCCTGGGCGTTGCCGTCGTGACGATTGCTGTGGTCTTTTTGTCAGATTCAGTGCAACAAGCCACCGGCAGCTCTGAATCTTCGATGTATGGGATCGTTCATCTTATCCTGGGCATTCTATTGCTCCTGGCAGCCTTCCGCAACTGGAAGAAACGCCCCCAGCCTGGTGAAGAGGTGGCTGTTCCCAAGTGGATGAGCTCGATCGATAGCATGACCGCGGGGAAAGCCCTCGGGTTAGGCGTACTGTTATCCGCTGTAAATCCAAAGAATCTTGCCCTGCTCGTCGCTGGTGGAGTTTCAATCGCCTCCGCCGGGCTGGATTCGACCCAACTGATCATCGCCATCGTGATCTTCATTATGTTGGCTTGTTGTTCGGTTGCTGCTCCAGTGATTGTCTTCCTGGTCATGGGTGATAAGGCCACCCCCACTCTCACCAGTTGGAAAAGCTGGCTGATCAATAACAACGCCGCGGTAATGACGATCGTGTTGCTGGTTTTTGGTGTCGCAGTGCTCAGCAAGGGCATCGGCGCCTTGATTGGCGGATAGGCAAGCATAGCTTCACGCCATCTTTCATCTGAAAGATCGTGAAATGTTGAATTACATGGGCAGAAGGATGTAATTCATAATAAAAATCGAAAGGCTAGGGAAAGTATGTCTCCAATGATGAGAAGAAGGATCGGCAGGCCCAGTTTGATCGGCGCAGCCGCAACAACAGCTGTAGTTGTTGGGACAGCTGGTGCGGTCAAAGGCAAGCAGCAGCAAAAAGCAGCCCAACAACAGGCCGCTGCCCAGCAGAAGGCAGCCGAAGGTCAACAGCTGGCGGATCAGCAGGCTAACCAGGAAGCGCTGGCACAGCAACAGGCTGAGCTTGCCAAGCAGTCGCAAGCACCGGTTCAAGCTGCACCGGCGGTCTCGATGGATGAGAAGATCGCCCAGCTCGAAAAACTGTCCAAGCTCAAAGATGCTGGCATCCTGACCGAGGAAGAATTCGCTGCGCAAAAAGCCAAGATCTTGGCTGGCTGATCGTTCAGCGAGCTGATTGTTCTAACGCCGGAAACCAGGCGCACATCTACGGCGATCACAATAAGAAACTCGACCGCAGGCGGTTCGCATAGTCGTTTGCATTGGCAAAGTTCATAAATAGGCGCTTCATGGATCGGGTTGCGTGAAACAATACTGGAAAGAATAGGGATTTATCCATCATA
>CAVZNX010000001.1:0-79746 GCA_963776795.1 uncultured Chloroflexia bacterium | reverse complement strand
GGTGTGGGCGAGCGGGGATGCGCTGGTGCGCGGACTGTGACCGGCAAACTGCCGCGGTGGCTGGCTACCCCGTTCTGCCCTATCTGCGGAGACACCAACCTGGATGACCAACCCTGCCCACGCTGCCTGGATGCACGGCCAGCCTATGATATGCTGCGTTCGCACACCGTTTTCGCCGGCCCGTTCCGGGAAGCAGTCCATAAACTAAAATATGGGGGTGACATGGGTCTGGGTGAAGCCCTGGGCGTTGCCATGATCAAGAGCCTGCTGAAGCTTAATTGGTCATTAGACCTGCTCACATGCGTACCTTTAGGTCTTGTTCAATGAAAGAGCGTGGATATAATCAGGCGTCTTTGCTTGCACGCCCGATGGCTTATTTTTTGGCCTGCCCTATCGACCGCACGCCCTGAGACGCCGCCCAGGAAACCCGCTCACAGGTCGGATTAAATGCGAACGAGAGGTGGGACAATATGGACGATGCTTTCCGGGCGGACGGGCGACAAGTGGACGGGAAAAGCATCCTGGTTGTCGATGATGTGGCCACGTCAGGTGCGACATTGAATGCCTGTGCCAGGGCCTTGCTCGAAGCGGGTGCAACGCATGTGTACGCTTTTACCCTGGCACGTGCCCTCTACTCGCCGGAAATGCAGGACACCGTGTAAGGCTGTCATGGTAAATTATATGATTGCCTCTTGAAAATTATTGGAGATTATTGATAAAATCTTAGCAGGGAAAATATCATTTAGGAGAATATCCAATGACGCTAGAAGTACAGGTTTATGGTCGGAACATGGAAGTCACGGAACGGATCTCTGATTACGCCAAGAAGAAGGTTTCGAAACTGGATCGGTATCTAAGCGATATTGACGAAGCCCGTGTGGATGTTGCTTATATTAAGTCAGCCCGCAGTGCAGCTGACCGGCAGGTAGCCCAGATCACCGTGCGCGGCAAAGGCTATATCCTGCGCGCCGAGGAGCGCTCAGATGACATCTACACCGCCCTTGACTCTGCCCTGGAAAAACTCCAGCGCCAGATGGAGCGCTTTAAAGGCAAACGCCAGAAAGGTCGTGGGGACGGTAAGCCGGCCTCGGAAGTCATAGCTGTACCAGCCGAAGAAGCTGAAGAAGACCGCTCGCTCATCGTCAGGCGCAAGAAGTTCGTGCTCACCCCTATGGATGAGCTGGAAGCCCTGGAGCAGATGAAGCTGCTCAGCCACGAGGACTTTTTTGTGTTTTTCAATTCGATCACCAAGTCGGTCAATGTGCTGTACCTGCGCCGGGATGGCTTGTACGGCTTGATCGAGACCGAGATTCGCTAAAACGAAGCTGCTTTGCGCATGACCTTGCGCATAGTCGACATACCTGGCTTCAGAAAGAAAAAGGGATGCTATGGCGAATGATCGTAATAATTCCAATGAGCTCATGGATGAGATGCAACCTTCCAAGGATATGGACCTGGAGGCGATCGAGGTCGCCGTCACCCAGATGTTGATTGCCTTCGGAGAGAACCCCGAGCGCAAAGGCTTGCTGCGCACTCCCGAGCGCGTGGCCAAGATGTACACCGAGCTGCTCTCAGGCTACCGGGTGGACCCCAATAAGGTCATCAATGATGCCTTGTTTGAAGTCACCTACGATGAGATGGTTATCGTACGTGATATCGAGTTCTACAGCATGTGTGAGCATCACATGCTGCCTTTCATGGGCCGGGCACACGTCGCCTACCTGCCCAGCGGGCGGGTGATCGGCCTGTCCAAAATCCCGCGCATCGTGGATGTCTTCGCCCACCGCCTGCAGGTGCAGGAACGCATGACCAGGCAGATCGCCGATTTCATCAACGACGCCCTGCAACCCAAGGGTGTGGGTGTAGTCGTGGAAGCCCTGCACCTGTGCACCATGATGCGGGGGGTTAAAAAACAAAACGCCCGCATGACCACTTCCGCGGTACATGGGGCCTTCCGGCGCAGTTTAGCTACCCGCCAGGAGTTCCTGGATAATATCTCGCGCGGCTCCGAGCCGATGCGTTTTTAGGCCAGCGCCTGGCTGCGAACGATCTCCACCCCAACCGAACGCGCAAAACGGACCGCTCCGGGTTTCTCGACCCGGACGGTTGTTTTTAAGACCCGTTTATCCTGCAGGCAGATGGCGGCGATATCCTCTGCCAGGGCTTCCACCGTGAAGCGCCTGGCGCTTTCAGCATGCAGGATCACTTTCTTGGTCACCGCGCTGTAATCGATACACTCGGAGATATCATCACTGGCGCCCTGCTGGCGTTCCTGCGTGAATAGCTCGATATTGATCAGGATGTCCTGGGGCTTTTCACGTTCCCAATCATGAATGCCAAGGAAGCCGCGTGCCAGGATGTCCTTGATGAATGTCTTATCCATTTTTCCCTCGTTCGCCGTTTAATTTACCAGTATACCTCAGGATTAAAAACACAGTGTGGAAGGGATTTTCCCTTCCACACTGTGGATAAGTACACTACGAATGCCGATCCGCTCAGGGAACTTGGGTTGGGGGGATCGTTGGGCTGGTCGGCACCTTGGATTTCCAGGTGTCAAAGATCTGGGCGTTTTCGGTGGTTTTCTGGGCGTCGATCCAGTTCGTGAAGGTGGTTTGCTTCAGCGCCTCATAATCCGCGTCCGAAAGCGTGCGCACCTCGTGGCCGAGGACCTGGTAGATCTCGTAACCATTCGCGGTAGCAATGGGCTCGCTGATCTGTCCGATCGGCATGCTCCAGAGAATATCTTCAGTGTTGGCATCGATGGTACCCTTGCCGAACCAACCCAGGTCACTCGTGTTGGCCGTGCCGGAGTACACTTCGGTGGCGATGGTTTCGAAGCTCTCGCCACTCTGCAGCCTGTCGTAGATGGACTGAGCCTGGGCCTGGTCACTGACCACGATATGGCGTGCCCACACCTGGTCTTGCTCTTGCGAGACATCGGCTGTGACAGCATCGAAGACCTTCGTCCGCAGCAGCTGCATGGTGAAGATCCAGCGCAGGTCGGATTCCGACAGCCCCGCCACCGACTTCATGTTCGCGGCATAGGTTGCTACGTTATTCGCATAGACTTCGGTCGAATAGACCGTGGGGGTGGCGGAGGGCGTGCTGGATTGGGCCGGGGTGGCGGTTGCGGCTGCCGTGGCTGTGGGTTCCAGCGTAGCGGTTGGGGTAGCCACTTCCTGGGTCACGGTCAGGGTGGTGGTGGGTGTGGCGGTCGGTAAGGCCGTCGCGGTCGGAGGTACCAGGGCTAGCTGGGTTGGGTTGAGGGTCGAGGTCGGCACCGGGATGCTGGTTGGTGCCGTGGTGGGTGTGCCGTTGGGGTAGAACCCCATGTAATCCTCAATGGCCTTATCCACGTCTTCGGAGCTCACTGTGATACCGCGCTTATCGGCTTCCTTCTGGATGATCTCGTTGGCCACCAGGTAATCGACTGCGGTCTGACCGATACTGGTGGGCTGCATCTGGTATTCGATCTGCGACATCAGCTGTTGGATGTAACCTAGGCTCGATGGGTCGCTGCCGAAAAGCTGCTCCAGCTGCTGGTAATATTGGTATTGCTGGATCCATTGCACGCGTTCAAAGCGGGCGTAGGTCTGGAACTGTTTGGTGGTAACCACCTGGTCACCGACCTGGGCCACGGGTTGCTGCGGCTGGATCAGGTAGGTCTGTATCAGCGCGAAACTGATCAGCCCCACCACGATCACGATCACGGCGATGCTGGCGATCAGGATATAACGGTTCTGCAGTCGCTCGCGTTGCTGGCGAGCCAGGTGTTTCTTGGTAACAAGTTGACTTTTCTGTCCTTTTGCCATATTTTTCCTCACGGATCGGAAGCGAGTACACACTCACTCCCCGGTTTTATTTTAGGCGTCGCTTAGCGTAAGACTTCGCCGGTGAAGGGCAACAAGGCCAGGTGGCGGGCGCGCTTGACAGCGCGGGCGATCTCTCGCTGGTGCTTGGCACAGGCTCCCGATTGACGCCGTGGGCGGATCTTGCCGCTCTCAGTCACATAGCGCCGCAAGACATCGATCTGCTTATAATCGATCTTTGCACTTCGATCGGTGCAGAACTGGCACACCTTGGGCTGTGAATAAAAACGCCGCGGGCCGCCACGTGCATCGGTATTGGTTTCATTTGTATCCACTTGATCTTACTCCTTTATCCTATCTAACTTGCTCAGGTTTTCTCGTTTACTCTGGCTGGCTGCCTAAAAGGGATATTCCTCTTCTTCGACCGCCTCTGGGTCATTGCTGGTCTCTCCAGCTTCACGCCGCTCACCCAGCACGATCATCTCGTTGGCTACGATCTCCACCGAGGTGTGCTTGTTACCTTCCTGGTCTTCCCAGTGGCGGGTCTGCAGGCGGCCTTCAATGTAGACTTGCTGGCCCTTGGTGAGATACTGCTTGCAGATCTCGGCCAGGTTGCTCCAGGCCACCACGTTGAACCACTCAGTCTCGACGTGCTTCTCGCCCTCGGATGTGTTCCAGGTGCGGCTGGTGGCGACGCTGAAGGTGGTCACCGGCCGGCCAGATGGGGTATAGCGCATCTCGGGCTCTCGCCCAAGATTGCCAATGATCATTACTTTGTTAAGCCCTCTGCTCATAATAGACCTCGGGTAAACGATTACTCTACACTAACTAATAAAAAGCGCATCACGGGTTCCAGGAAACGCAGGTTGCGTTCCAGGGTGATGCCAAATTCGGGTTCCATCTGGGTCTTGAACAGCACGTACTGGCCTTCTTTTTGCTTACGGATAGCGTAGGCCATTCTGCGTTTGCCCCACAGATCCACCTTGGAGACGATGCCACCGGCTTCCGTGATCCATCCACTGACCTTTTCGACCACTTCTTTAAGCGCCGTATCGTCCAGGTCGGGGTGGACAATGAAAACCAATTCATATTCACGCATGGGAAATTCCTCCTTTCCTCGGGTATGCTCCTGGATTTTGCCTGGCGGCTCACCAGGGGCGGAAAGCAGGCCAGAGCGATGTCGGGCCTGGCACAGCGGCTAAATATATCACAGAGGCCTGCTTTTGGAAAGAGGCAAACGGCAGGTCAGCTGACCTGGGTCACTTCCTCGAGCAGCTTGCGGTAGGAAATATAGTTCTGGAAGGGTACGTCATCCCGCACTCGCCCATCGGCCAGGGGGATATAGCCTCCCTGCTCGAGTAGGGTAGGCACGACCTGCATCACCGCCTCCCGGATGTCGCCCGGTGTCCTGCGCAGGGCGTCCGTATCGATGCCACCGATCAAGCGCAGGTCATTCCCGAACTCCTGGCGGATCGAGCGGTAGTCCATGGCTTGCGGCTCGGTTTCGCAAGCCCACAGCACGTTGAACCCGGCCTTCACCACCGCCGGCAGCAGAGCCCGCGTGTTGGCATAGGTGCGGTAGATGAGCCAGCGGATGCCTTTTGAGCGCAGGAGATCCAGGATGGGCAGGTAGCTCTTCAGCACGTACGTCTCGTACATCGTGGGGGAGATGAGCGGGCCATGGTTGCCGCCGATCGGCTCACTGAACAGGGCCGCATCCACCTCCACCTCATTGAGCACCCGTTCGGCCAGGGCGCAGGCGAGGTCGGCGTAGGCCTCCATCCAGGCTCGCACCAGCTGGGGGTCATCCACCAGCAGCTGGGTGGCATCGCTGAAGCGCCGCCAGCCGTGCACGCCCAGGGTCAGGAAATAGCCCCGGTGCAGGCGAAGAAGGAGCGGGTGATCACGAGTCCTTCCACGCCTGAACCTTGTGCTCCCAATCGGCAGGCAGCCGCCTGGGGTCGGAGGGGTCGAGGCGTTTGACGAGCTTTGGGAGCCCATCCAGCCTGGCCGGCCAGCGCGTGGGGGTGGGTAGGGGTTCGAGCAGCGGCTCGATCTCCTCCCGCTGATCGAAGGCGAACAGGCTGGCCAGGTTCTGCTGGCGTGACAGGCCCTGGGCATACCAGGTCTTCAACACTTCGTCCCGGATGCCATCCTCGAACAGGGGTGGGCGGGAAGGTTTATAATTATTGAGCGTATCGAGAAATCGCTGGCGCGCGTTCATATGGAAATTCAGGCCTCTCGCAAGGCTAGTATACAATGGAATCGTGCCTGGCGGGTTGCGATCGCCGCCAGGATCGTGTAAAGGGATGGTGAGATGGGAAGGTTGCCGCGATGTTGAATGACCTGGCGAAGCGCTTACGGGGAAAACACGCCGTTCTCCTGGGCATCGGGAACCCGCTCATGGGGGATGATGCGGTCGGCCCCAGCCTGGTAGATGCCCTGCAGGGCAGGGTGGAGGCCAGCCTCATAAATGCCGGCGAGGTGCCCGAGAACTACATCAGCGCGGTCAAGGCCGCCCGGCCGGAGGTGGTGCTGATCATCGCCGCCCTCGAGCTGGGGACGGAGGCGGGCTGCATGGCGGTGATGGATGCCGACCGGCTCAGGGCGATCGAGAACTTCACCCGCAACCCTGGGTTAGCCTTCCTGGCCGTGATGATCCAGGACGAGACCGGGGCGGAGGTGATCCTGGTGGGGGTGCAGCCTGAAGCTACCCGCTTCGCGGCCGAGCTGTCAAAGCCGGTGCACCAGTCGCTCAAAAGCCTGGAGGAGATGCTGGTGGGGGTGTATTAGGGGGTGATGTCCGAAGTTTTATAGCTGGCCGTGCAGTCACCCACGGAAGAAGTAAAGGTCACGGTAACCGTCGTAAAGGAGGGCAGCATCCCGGAGGCACCATTGCAGTCGGCAGTCCCATCCCCATTATCATCCTGGGCAGTGCATGTGCTCGATCCTGCAGGTTCTGGAGACAGGGATATGCTGAAGCCATAACCCGGAGCAGAAAAATGCGCCGAGAAATTCAGGTTGACCACGAAACCCGGGTCGATCGTCGATGGATTCACGCTGCAGGATTCGATGACCACCGGTGGTGGGGGAGGGGTAGTTGGTGTGGGAGTGTCGGTGGGGGAGACGGGTGTGAATGTTGGAAAGATATTCTCTTGCGTGGGCGTCCGGGTCGGGGTGCGTGTCCGGCGCACGGTCGGCGTGGAGGTAAGCGTAGGTGACGAGGTCGCAGTAGCTGTGGATGTCGCCGTCGGAGTGTGGGTTGGGCGGCGGGTTGCGCTGGGTTCAGGTGTATAGGTTGCTAAGGTCGTGATCGTTGGTGAAGGGGTAAATGAGGCGGTGCCGGTTTGGGTGGCTGTTCTGGTTGTGCTGACCACGGGATCGACCCCGATGGCAGGCATACCGCGGTCCAATATCCTGAAAAATCCAAAGCCGAGCAGGATCAAGATGATCACGATGCCAGTCACCACCCCGATGATCGCCAGCTTGGTTTTATTGATGCGTGGATCTGGTTCGATCGGCAGGTCTTCGATATGCTCGACGAGCACTGCTTCTTTGATGGGAGGCAGGACCGTCGGAGGCTCGATCGTTCTGGCGTGGGGAAAGACCCGGTTCACTTCGAACAGGTAGTCGTCGACCTTGTCCCTTACCCGGCCGATTAGTTTCTGGTAGATGAAGGTGATGGGTGAGAAATCGTTCTCCTCGATGGTTAAGACCTGCCGGGTGCCTTTTAACGTCCATTTTCCACCCCAGCGCCTTTTCATGAACTCCCCCAGATAGCTCCCCCAGATCGTGGCTGCCGAGTAAACCAGTCCCCCTTCACCCTCGTCCCTGTGGTCCGAAAACCCCCAATAGATCTTTTCAAGGATCGTTTCCAGCCTGGGGATGCTGAGATCGGTATAATCCAGGATGATGTTATAGCGTTCCTTGGCTGTCCGGATCGCATAGTCAGCCAGGTTTCTCATTTCGGAATTGATCTCAGGCACAGGAAGATCCTCGGATGCTGCTGGTTATTATCGGGGCATTCATCGGGTATCTTGTTCTTAGGATGTGTAAAGCTTTCACGGTTAATCGATAGACCAGAAACCTCTGGTGTTTGGACTCAAGCATATTTACTATTTTATTGTACCCAATTTTTAAAAAATGGGAGAAAGGAATTAATCATTCTAGCCAGCAATTGATATATCGCCACCATCTTGTCACTATTAAATATGAAAAGTATAGTATATTTATACTGTTCACAGGTTGTTGTGTTCGTAGGAGGAGAAGATGATATCCACAGCGAGGGTAAAATGGCTTGTAAGTATCCTGCTGGCTGCGTGTGTGCTGGTGCTGGCACTGCTGGGTGGAAAATGGGGCACCTCTTATGCGGCAGAAAACTCGCTGGCACTGGCACCTCACATCGATCGCATCCAGCCGGCTGCGGTACGCGTTGGCAGCCCCGACGTCGTGATGATCGTGACCGGCTCTGGTTTTGAGATAAACAAGAATCCGCGGGTCAGGCTGACCACACCCTTGACGGATGTTGTATTGGCCGCGCCTCTCCAGATCCTACCCAACGCCCTCAGCCAGCTCATTCCCGGTAGCTATTTTACTGAACCGATCACCTACACACTCACCGTCGTTCAATCAAATCCTGGAACTGTACCAACCATCCCGATCGATCCAGATTACGATGAGGTATCGAACCCGGTGCCTTTCAAGGTGTATGAGCCCTTATTGATCTATATATCGCTCGTCCATAAAAACTGATCGATCCTCCCGGATTGCTGCACATTATCATCTATTTTTCGCCCATGCCCTTGGGCGGTAACTGAAGCGGAGGGGGAAATCGATCGGCCTCGAAATGGCTGCGGGTGGTCAATGGAATAGTGTTCACGATCAGGTTTTCGAATTTAATCAGCCTAAGTAGAGCGATCAATATTGTATAAAAGGGCGAGTTCCTTCCATATTGATATGGCTATATTTATGGTTCGCTCAAACCTCAATATATAAAAAGCACCCATGGCTGGATATATTTTGGATGAACAGTTCACCGACTTATTTGGTTCGGAACCAGCAAATCATCCCACGTGAATTATCTGCCTCTCAACCGTTGGATGAATATCTCGGTCTGGCTGAGCGTGTATAATACGGTGGTCGACAGACCTGGATCAAGTTCAATACTAAGAATGGAAGGGTGAGCCTATGCGGTCAAGCCATCATCACCGGAACGGTTTTCGGGTTACTGCTTTACTTCTCGCCATCCTGGTCATCGGATACTTCCCAGCCCGCAATGCCTGGGCGCAGCCCTTATTCCAGACCATCCCGACCGCGCCTCCACCCCGCACATCTACCCCCACGGCATCCACAACACCGACCAAAACACCGACCAGTACCTCCCAGGCTTCGCTTGTCCCGACCCTGGCCCTCGCAACCAGCACCGCACAGGCACCTGCCGCTTCACCCACCACCGGGGCTGTACCGGAAATGACTGCGACAGCCGGTGGACCAGGGGCTCCTACCGCAACCTCACCAGGGTCGACCATTCCACTCCCCACCTCCCCAACGCCGGGATCCGTTTCTCCAACGCCTTCGCCTACTCCCACCCAGCCTGGTGGCACATCTAACACCGCCCTGTACTGCATCGTGGGTGGGCTGCTGCTCGTTCTATTCGTGATCCTGGTCCTGATCTACCTGCGGAAACGGCGCAAACCATGAACCAGGCAAGCGCTCGACCCGTGGACCCGTGGATCTAGCCGGTGAAGCGTGGACCAACCAGCTTATTGGACGGGTGGGTGGGCCAATGAAAATCATGTGCAAAGCCTGCCTGCCCGATCACTCGCCAACGACTATGGCTGAGAAAATTAAGCCCAAACCTGCCGGCAAGCTGATCCTCAAGTGGATCGTCCTGGTCTACCTGGGGATCTTCCTGGTCTTGCTCATTGCCTGGGGAGCGCACCTGGGATATCACGCCTGGCACCTGGTTGGGATCCTGCAGGACCTGCAGGAGTATATCTGGCCACTTCCCAGCTGGAACCCATGCTCTCCCGAGGTCAAGCCAATCGGCTACAGATACCGGGGCGATCCGGAATGATCTCTCGCCTTTTTTCCCGCTATTCAACTTTCTCAAGTGGCTGCCGGGGGTTGGTCCATCCCTGGGCCAGATCGATCCATTGATCACCTATGCGGACAGCCTGGCCGGAGCAGGCAACGCCATCCTGACCGGCCTGGAGCCTTTCCTTTCCACCCTGCCGGATGGCCAAGCGGACCGGTCCCTGCCTGAGCTGCTGACCAGTACGCTCCAGGATGGCCAGCCACAATTTCGTGAAGCCGGCCAGCTGATCGACGACGCCGCAGCCGCCCGCCAGGAGATCAAGCTTGAGCTGCTGCCCTCCCCTGTACGTGAGCTGTTCGATAAAGTCGACCGTCGATTTGGCCAGCTGCAGTCTGGCATCCAGGCGCTCCAGGTCGCTCCTGCCCTTCTGGGAGCCGGTCAGCCGCAAGCCTACCTGGTCCTGGCCCAGAACCGGGATGAGCTGCGCGCCACCGGCGGGTTCATCTCCGGGGTCGGGCAGGTCGTGCTCGATAACGGGGCCGTCACGCAGTTCGACCTGGTCGATTCTTACCAGATCGATGACTTCACCAAAGACTATCCCAAGCCACCCGAGGCCTTGCACCGTTTCATGCTGGCCGATTATTGGGTGACGCGTGATGCGAACTGGTCGCCTGATTTCCCAGCGTCTGCCCAGGCAGCCCAGGCGCTCTATACGCTTTCCACCGGGGATGAGACCCAGGGCGTGATCGCCTTCAACCAGCTGGCGCTCAAGCGCATCCTGGAGATCATCGGCCCGGTGCCAATTCCTGGCCATGACCGAACCCGTGACCGCAGATAATATCGAAGAATACATGGCCCAGGCCTGGGCACCCACGCCCGAGCAAGGCCTGAGCCAGAGCTGGTGGGAACACCGCAAGGATTTCATGCAGGAGCTGGGCCTGGCCGTCCTGGATAAAGCCTTTTCCAGTTACGGACCGGCAGCAGCTGGTGAGCCTGGCCAGCACGTTCATCACCCTGCTGGAACAAGGGCATATCCAGGTCTATTTCAATGACCCGCTCGCCCAGGCTGCGATTCGACCAGGCTGGCCTGGCTGGGAGGCTGGCTCCCGGGCAGGGGGATTACCTGTTCATGGTCGATTCGAACGTCGGCTTCAATAAAGTGGATGCGGTCATCTCCCGCAGCCTGAAATACCAGGTCGATCTGACCGATCTGCTCCATCCTCTTGGAAATGCCACGCTCACCTACGCGCACACGGGCAGCGGCAGCCCCGAGTGCAAGCAGGAGATTAGTTACGGGAACGGGACCTACCAGGATATGCAGCAGCGCTGCTACCTGGATTACTGGCGCCTGTATGTGCCTGGCGGGTCTGAGCTGGTCTCTGGCACGACCCAGCCCGTCCCTGCCGGTCAGCTGCTCAATGGTGCCGGCTGGTCTGGGCAGGTAGAGACCTTCACCGGGGAGGCCGGGGCCCAGGTGTTCGCAGGGCTGATCATGCTCCCACCTGGTGATAACCGCCAGGTGCTGCTCAGCTACCGCCTGCCGCCGTCCATCCTCCAGCCAGCCGGGCCGGACCTTCAAGAATACAGCCTGCGTGTCCAGGTGCAGCCTGGCCTGGAGGGTCTGCCTTTCCTTATCGAGGTCAAGCTGCCCCAGGGCTTCACGCTGGTGGAGCCAGGCGATGGCTGGCAATCCATAACCGACAGTGGCTGGATCTGGGCTGGCGTGCTGGAGCAGCTGACCACTTTTTCCCTCACGATCGGGGAAAGCCCATAAATTCACTTATTAAATTAACAAAGTGAATTGATGACCACAGCCTCATCCGTGTGTGGATCCGGTGAGCCTGTGCCATCCGGTCAGTTGCCTGCGACAACCATCCAGCTACCACCTCGGATCGAAAGCCTATTTCGGATTTCGCGATCTCAAAGGATGAGCTTTAGTATATAATCATGCACAAGCATCGCTGGTTTGATCATCTGCACCAGTCTGAGTTTTCCAGGGATGGGTATGTCGGAAGCACGACACCCACACCGATCGGAATGCTCATGCGCAACGCAGGAAAATCGAGTCGATTTCTCTAGGGTGGTTTCGTGATCCTGTTGTTAGTTCGCCGAAGGAGGAGAAATAATGAACAAACTTTCGAAGAAGGCCTGGTTCTTAACCGCAGTGACAGCCGGCCTGGTGCTCACGCTGGGGCTGTTGGGCGGGAAGTGGGGCACCAGCTTCACAGCCACTGCCTATGTCAACGCGGCCCCGGTGATCGACAGCCTGGATCCATCCGCTGTGCCAATGAATTCCCCTGATACGCTGATCACTATCACGGGCTCCAATTTCGGGAACGAGGTCGACACCGCGGTTCGGATCACTGGAGGCGGTGTCGACCGGCTGCTCGCGCCGCAAACGATCACGGCCAGCCAGATCACCGCCGTGATCTCGGATACCCTGCTGGTCAAGCCATTGTTCTATACCCTGGTGGTCATCAAAACCACCGATGGTACGCCACCCACCATCCCCACCATCCCCAACCCTCCCAACGAGGAGATCTCCAACCCGGTCGGCTTCACGGTCTGGTCGCCGGATACTTACTTCCCCCTGGTACACAAGGACAGCCGTTGACCAGCGGGAGAATGACCACTCGCAATCATTGGAGAGCTATTCACAATTACCGAAGAATTTTAACTAGTCAATTGGGTCTATTTCTCGTTAGATTATTTTATTAACATCCTCACTGAAGATGAGTGGCTCGCCGATCAAAAGCTCGCCGTTATCCCTTATTGGTAATTTCGTCCGCAGGCACCAGGTCCTGGTCCTTTCCGCACTGGTCAGCCTCCTGCTCGGGTTGATATACCTGTCGGTTGCGTCTGCCAGGCTGACCAACGCCAACTTCGGGAGCGACGCTGGCGATTTTTTATCCGCCCTGCTCACCCAGGGCATCCCCCACCCGACCGGCTATCCAACCTTCCTGGTGCTTGGCCGCTTATTCCAGTACATTCCGCTCAGCACGCCAGTTTTTCGCCTCACGCTTTTCTCTCTATCCTCGGCTGCCCTGGCTGCCGGGCTCCTTACCGGCTGGATGGCGTTCGTGCTGCCGGTGAACACGCCGCTCAGGCTGGTTGCCGCGGCCGTCTCAGGCATCGCCTGGGGAGTCGCCCCGCTGGTCTTCTCGCAGGCGGTCATCGTCGAAGTGCATGGCCTGCAGTGCCTGGTCATCGTCCTGGTCCTGTGGTGGCTGACCCTAAACCTGCAAGCCGACCCAGGGAGATATACGGGTTGGATCCTGGGCCTGGCCTTCCTGGTCGGGCTGGGGTGTGGAAATCACACCACCATCGCTTTGTTAGCACCCGCCGCGATCATCATTTTGGCCTGGGTAAGCTGGCGTACCCGGCGCTGGAAGCTGCTGGTTGGGCAGCTTGCTTTGCTGCTGGTCGGGATGCTGGTCTATCTCTACCTGCCATTGCAGGCACGCAGCTACCCCCCGGTCAACTGGGGTAACCCGCAGACACTCTCCGGATTCATCTGGGAGGTGACCGCCAGCCCGTACCGCCTCCTGGTATTCCGGACCGAGCCGACCGTTTTGATGGAGCGCATCACTTCGATCGCCGCATTGCTGCTGGACCAATTCGGGGCGGTCGCCCTCGTGGCGGGTGTGATCGGGCTATTCCATTCATCGATCCTATCCAGGGGGGTCCGCTGGCTGCTGGTGTGGACCTTCGTGATCTACTTTGCCTTCGCCATCGGGTACAACACCCAGGATTTGGTCAGCTACCTGCTGCCCGCCGTGATGGTCTTCGCCATCTGGGTCGGCCTGGCCATCCCCGCCCTGGCTGCCATCAGCTGGAAGCGCTTTCCCCTGGGGATCCTGCTGGTGGTCGTATTGGCCATCAGCCTGGGTATGCGTATCCCCGGCACGCGCACCCGGGTGGATCCACGTTCACAGGACCAGCCGGCCGTGTACGCCGAGCAGATCCTGCAGGATGCCCCGCAGAATGCCATCATCCGCACCACCACCGACCAGGATACTTTCCCGCTCTGGTACTACCACTTTGGATTGGGAGAGCGCCCTGACCTGCGTATCCTGGTCATGCCCCTGACCCAGTTCGTGTGGTATCAGGAAACCCTGGTCCACACTTATCCGGATCTGAGCTATCCTCCATTGTATGAAGAAGATACGCCCGATACTGATTGGGGCAAGCAGGTGCTGGCAATGAACCCGGGCCGGCCCGTGTGCAGCACCAACCTGTCGTCTGAAACCGAGACCGGGATCGCTTACCAGTGCACCAGCCCATGAACGGTACCCCTCCCGTGCAGCTCAAGCTCTCTGAGATCGGCAGGGCGATCCGGAAAACGCTCGCAACGCCTGTATTCCAGCGGCTTTTCCTCATCCTCCGGGTCCTGGCCGGCCTGGGCCTGCTTCTGCTCTCGCTGCGCCAGGTCCAGTGGCAGCAGCTGGTGCGTCAGATCGAGTCGATTGACATTCTCTGGCTGGTCCTGGCGGCACTTTCGGTCCTGGTCGGGCTGGCGCTTAAATTACTGCGCTGGTCGTCCTTTATTCGCAACTACCGCATCCCGGCCACGAACTTACGCCTGTTCCAGGCCTATTTTGTCGGGCAATCTGCCAACATCCTCCTGCCGTTCAGGGGCGGCGAGCTGGTCAGGTTGGGATATTTCGCCGACCCTCCCGAAAACCTGCCGGCGGTCGCCTCCACCATCCTGCTGGAGAAATATCTTGACCTGCTGGGGCTGGCCGTGTGTGCCGTCCTCGTCTCCTACCAGGCCTCGCGGCTGTATATGCTTGGCCTGCAGGGCTGGCTGATGGCAGCTGCTGCGATCTTGACGGTGCTGGTGATCGCTGCGGTAGCGTTTGGCCCTTCCTTGTGGAAGTCAATCCGGGGAAGAGGCTGGCTGCCAGCCCGCTCGATCAGCTGGATCGACCGCTGGGTGGATGCCAGCCTGTGGCTCAGAAACCCAAGGCGCCTGGGCGCAAGCCTCCTGCTGACCGCCCTGGTCTGGGGGGTGATGTGGCTGACCAACTGGCTGCTGATCAAGAGCCTGGGGATGCCTTTGGGCGGCACGGCCGCCGGGCTGGTCTTGATCTTTGTATATATTGGCCTGATCCCGGCTTTGATGCCGGGAAACCTGGGCCCGTTCTATTACTTTGGCAGCCTGGCGCTGCTGCCGTTCGGCATCGCCAATGACCAGGCGCTCGCCTACGCCATGCTGCTGCATGCCATCGTCACCCTGCCGGTCCTGCTTGGTGGAGGCATCGCCTTGCTGGTCCGTCCTGCATCCGGAGTCGCCAGATGATATCCGTGATCGTGCCGGCCAAAGATGCCGCCAGCACCCTCAGCCTGTGCCTGAGCGCCCTGCGCGACCAGGATGGATATGCGTTCGGCCGCGATTACGAGGTGATCGTGGTGGACGATGGCTCGCGCGATGCTACAGCGGCCTTAGCCAGGCAGGCAGGTGTGCAGGTGCTCTCGCAGCCCACCCTGGGCCCGGCTGCGGCCCGCAATCTCGGCGCCCGGGTTGCCGTGGGTGAGATCCTGGCCTTCACCGATGCCGACTGTGCCCCCGCCCCGACCTGGCTGGGCTTGCTCACCCGCCCGTTCCAGGCCTCCGATGTGGTGGGGGTCAAGGGCGCCTACCGCACAGCCCAGCCGGAGCTGGTCGCCCGCTTCGTGCAGCTCGAGTATGACTACAAGTACCTGCACATGCGCAGGCTGGCCAATATCGACTTTATTGACACCAACAACGCCGCCTACCGCAGGGATATCTTTTTGCAGAATGATGGTTTCAATGAGACCTTCATCGTCCCATCGGTGGAGGACCAGGAGTTTTCCTTCCGCCTGGCGCGTAAAGGCTACCTTATGCTGTTCGAGCCGGATGCCATCGTCTATCATCAGCATGACCGCTCCCTCGTTGAATACCTGCGGCGGAAGTTCGGGATCGGCTACTGGAAAGCTTACATGCTGGGCTGGACCCCCGAGAAGGCCCTGTCCGATTCCCACACCGCGCCGACCCAGCGGATCGAGATCGGGTTGTTGGCCCTCTGGCTCTTCAGCCTCGCCCTGCTCCCATTGACCCCGGTTTACGCCGGTCTCGCCTGCCTGCTCATCCTGCTGGCCTTCCTGGTCACCATCAGCCCATTCCTGGTCTACATCGCCCGCACGGACCCGAAGGTGCTCCTGGTCGCCCCCGGGCTCCTGGTGGCCCGGGCTGCGGCGCTGGGCGCCGGCCTGGTCAAGGGCTTCCTGTTCCCTCCCAGGGCTGCGCCTGCGAAATTGCCCTGCCAGGCCATGCACGTCCGCCTGGTCAAGCGGGTGCTGGATATCCTGGGGTCTGGGATCGGGCTGGTGCTCTCATTACCCGTCATCGCCGTCTCAGCCCTCGCCATCCGGCTGGACAGCCCTGGACCGGCCTTCTACCGCCAGCGCCGAGCCGGCGAGAATGGGCGGCCTTTCAGCATGCTCAAGCTGCGCACGATGGTCGTGGGTGCGGATGGGCTCGTCGCAGGCCTGGCGGCGCACAACGAGCTCAAAGGGCCGGCCTTCAAGCTCCAGAACGACCCGCGCGTCACCCGCGTGGGCCGTTCCTTGCGGCGCTGGAGCCTGGACGAGCTGCCCCAGTTCTGGAACGTGTTGATGGGAGACATGAGCCTGGTCGGCCCACGCCCGGAGGAGCTCCGTATCGTCGACCTGTACAGCGACGCCCAGCGCGTGCGCCTGATCGTCAAACCGGGCATGACCGGCCCGATGCAGGTCAGCGGCCGTGGGGAGCTGGATTTCGAGCAGCGCCTGCAACTGGAGCTGAGCTACCTGCAGGGAGTATTCATTGAAAAAGGACCTGGCCATTCTGCTCCGGACCTTCAAGGCGGTCCTGAGCGGGGAGGGGGCGCTGTGAGGACCCGCCAGTGGATCGTGCTCCTGGTCGCCTGCGCCATACTGGTCATTGGAATATTCCTGGACGATGGCAGGTCGAGCAGCGTTTCACCCCACCGCCTGGGCAGTGAAAAGTCGGCCGAAGTCCTGCAGGACCAGTCACTGCGCGCCTGCGATCCAACACCGGGGGAATATGCAGGCCCTTTAGTGCCCACGCCGCCCGCTGAGATTGCGCATAGCCGACCATCTGGAGAGGTGCAGCCACTGCCTCCGGAAACTGCCCGCTCAGCCCGCCTCGGCTTCAGCGTCTCCACCCCGGCCGACCCGGCTTACTGGGCCAGCCTGCTCGGGGCAGGCTGGTACCTCGACTGGCGTGCCCAGGCCCCCGCGGGCGACAGCCGGCTTGAGTACTGGCCGATGGTGCGGGTGCACGCGAGCTGCATCTCGCCCGGCGTGCAGGAGATCCGCCGCATCGCCGCGCAGTACCCTGGGCTGGTTTGGCTCATTGGCAACGAGCCGGACGTCATCTGGCAGGATAATGTCGCGCCAGCCAGGTATGCCAGGGTCTACCACGATCTGTATGCCTTGATCAAAGCCCAGGATCCCACCGCGCAGGTCGCAGCTGGGGGCATCTCCCAGGCCACACCCTTGCGCCTGGCATACCTCGACCAGGTGCTGGAGGCTTACGAGAAAGAATATTTGGAGCGCATGCCGGTGGACTGGTGGAACGTGCATGGCTACGTGCTACGTGAGGAGCAGGGCTCGTGGGGTGTGGACATTCCCCCGGGGATCCCCGCCACCCAGGGAGAGCTGCGAGAAGTCAGCGACCATGGCCAGCTTGACCTGTTCGAAGCGCAGCTGGTCGATTTCAGACAGTGGATGGCGCGCAACGGCTACCAGGGCACGCCCCTGGCACTGACAGAATTTGGCATCCTTATGCCGGCCTCCTACGGGTTCCCGGTCGAATCGGTCACCGGCTACCTGGAGGACACATTCTCCTGGCTGTCCGAGGCCAGGGATGAGACCATCGGGTACCCCCTGGATGATCATCATCTCGTGCAGAAGTGGGCCTGGTTCAGTCTGTCCGACCCGCTCTACCCGACCTCCGACCTGGGGCTGCTCGAGAGCGGTAGCCTCACCCCAGTGGGTGAAAGCTTCCGTGGCATGCTACCTGCAACCTCACCGTAGATGACTATGTCTATGAAGAAGATCGCCATCTCCCTCTTGATGCTGGTACTGGCCTTTTCTAGCCTCGTCCAACCTGGGCTCGCGGAGCAGCCTGTCGGGCGCGTTCAGGCTTCCACGGATGACACTAGCCTGCCGTTTCGGGATCACTTCCGTGCATGGCTATGACGGCTATCCGCTCGAGAGCCTGGGTGTCGCGGCTTACCTGGATTGGGGCGCCTCCGGCAACCCTGACCTGCCGCCCGGGATTGAGTACATCCGGGTGCTGCGCCTGCGCGACGACCTGTATCCCCAGGAGCTGGCTGGCCTGCCGGCCTTGCTCGCCGCCCATCCAGGCAGCCTGTGGGTGGTGGGGAATGAGCCGGACACCACCTACGGCGGCCAGGATGACCTGCTGCCGGAGGTGTATGCTGACCGCTATTACGAGATGGCCCGTATTATCCGCCGATCAGACCGTTCGGCTCGCATCGCTTTCGGTTCGATCGTCCAGCCCACCCCCATCCGCATCCGCTACCTGGAGCGTGCCTGGCAGCGCCTGGTGGAGCTGGCCGGTAGTCCCGCGCAGGCTTCCAGCCTGGTGGATATCTGGTCGATCCATTCCTTTATATTGAATGAAAATCCAGGCCACTGGGGAACGGGTATCCCGCGCGGCTTTGAGACCGATTGGGGTGATGCGGTCATCATCACCGATTTTGCGGACACGTATTCGATCAGCATATTCCAGGCGCGCCTGGTTGACATTCGGACCTGGATGGCTGGGATCGGCGAGCGCGACAAGGAGCTGTGGATCACCGAATATGGCAGCCTGTTCCCGCCTGTCGACCCGCCCGGCGGCCCGGATTACGAAAATGTGAGCGACGAGCTCACCACCGGATTCATGCTGGCTACCTTCGACTTCATGCTGGGGGCTGCAGATGACCAGACCGGCCTGCCTGCGGATGGCAACCACCTGGTGCAGCGCTGGTTCTGGTACAGCCTGAACGATCACCGCTACAACTTCGGCGGCACCCTGTTCGACCCGGATAACGGCAACCTGCCCACCCTGGTGGGGGGAGGCTTCATGGATTACCAGTCCACCCACCTCTCCCCGGTCGACCTGCTGCCCACGGCCCTGTCGATCGCACCGGTTTCCTACAGCCCCGATCGCGCGCGGGTCAACTACCGCCTGGATATCAGCCTCGATAACAAGCTGTTCGACGACGCCTCCTGTGCCCAGGTGTGGGTGTATGACGGGGACCCGGGTGCGGGCGGGAGCCTGATCGCTGGGCCGGTGCCCTCCAGCGCCATCAGGCGCGATTTCAGCCAGGGCAAGCTCAGCGTGTACTGGATGGACGTCCAGCCGTTGACCATGCACACGCTGTGTGTCTATGTCGGACCCATCCAGGTGGTAGACACGGATCCCGCCAATAACCTGGCATGCTTTGAGGTCTTCACCGCTTTACCCAGGTTCGTTTTTCTCCCCTTGGTGGGTCGTTAGGTAAGTCGCTTTTTCTTTTTTTATTCTAAGCACCCGGCATAAGAGATACTCAAGATTAGCTGTCCACCACGCTGGTGGTACGCCTGCCATCTGTGCATTCTGATCGTTTGCGATCACATTCCATATGGTTGCGTGATATTCGCAGGATGATTAACATGACCGTTCATGGGTAATACCCCAAATTACTTGCTTGGTGCCAGGCTCATTCTTATATGCTTGGAAGAAAAGCTGGTACTCATCCCCTTGAGTTTCGCTAAGTCGCGCACAAAAAGTAAAGTGATTGACAGGAAGGTAGAGCTGATATATAGTATTTATACAGCATTGGCTCTTGGTATGAAACGCGAGCATCCATAGAGCGATCGGCTTAAAAAGGACTTACCAGTGGAGAGTAGGAGGTGTTTTAGTGCGCACCCGCTCCTTCCAAGAGGTCATGTACATCAGGAGGATGTCCCATGTTCACGATTAGCAGGCACTGGTTCATTATCTTAATAGCCTCCGTTATCCTGCTTGGTCGTTTGGCGCGCACAGATTCCAGCCAGGCTGCCTCGCTCATCCCTGAGCGAGGATTGCAGGTTCTCGATCTGCAAACCTCGGAAAAGATCGAACAAGACCTCCTTACCACCCTCGAAGAAAAAGGTCAGGCAGATTTTATCGTGCGTTTTACCGAACAAGCCGATCTGTCACCGGCTTTTAGCATGGATTGGGAAGCGCGTGGTGAATTTGTGTACAACACCCTGCGTGATGTCGCCGATCGAAGCCAGGCCAATGCCAAAAAGACCCTCGATGCAGCGGGAGTCACATATCAGACCTTCATTGCTGGGAACGACTTATATATCCACGGGGGCAGCATCAGCCTCGCCAGTGGGCTGGCAGCCCTGCCGGAGGTGTATTACATTCGAGCAACCCGCACCTACTATATCGACCCGATCGAAGCGGTCAAACCATTCGATCCTGTCACCTGGGCAGGTGATTATCTGGCTTACCGAGCCTTGACCACTGTTGGCAGCTCACCGGAGGCTTTGGATTGGGGGATCAGCGATACGATGGCTGACCAGTTCTGGACCGCTTACAGCGCTCAGGGAGAAGGTATCCTGGTTGCCAATATCGATACTGGCGTGCAGTGGAACCACCCTGCCCTGGACCAGTCTTTCAAGTGTGGCACCGTCCCTACTGATCCAGCTTGCTGGTATGACCCAGCCAATATATGCAAAGGTGCAGGAGCTTGCGATAATAATGGTCATGGCACCCATACTATGGGGAGCATGGTGGGGGATGACGATCCCACCCTTGCATACCTGGTTGGCATGGCCCCCCATGCTCAGTGGATCGCATGTAAAGGCTGTGAACGTAGGACCTGTTCTGATGCTTCATTGAGCGCTTGCGCAGATTGGATCCTGGCTCCAGGTGGTGATCCTGCCAATCGCCCCAATGTGGTCAATAACTCGTGGGGTGGGGGTAGTGGTGACACCTGGTATCAGGTTAAGGTTCAAGCCTGGGTGGCTGCTGGTATTTTCCCTGCCTTCTCCGCGGGGAATGAAGGTCCTTTTTGCGATACGCTCGGCTCACCAGGCGATTACCAAGAATCATTTGGCAGTGCAGCACACGATTCTGGGCGATTAATTGCTGATTTTTCAAGTCGCGGTCCTTCGTTTTTTGGCCACGATCCATATACTAAACCGAATATTTCGTCTCCTGGCTCGAGTATTATCTCTACCTACCCAACGAATGCTTGGGCATATATGAGTGGTACTTCCATGGCCAGCCCGCATTCAGCAGGGGCCGTTGCCCTGCTCTGGTCGTGCAACCCGACCTTGATCGGCCAGCTCGATATGACGTTTGAGCTGTTGCAAAATAACGCCGATACGCCTGCCGCGGGCAACTGCAGTGCACCCCCGGATGGACAGGGCAACTATACCTATGGATACGGGTACCTGAATATGCTGGCTGTCGGGCAGGCAGGCTGCTATCCAACCGCGGTAACCTTACTTGATTTCAATGCTGCTTCCCAGCCCCATGGTATCTTGTTGAGCTGGCGTTCAGCCCAGGAAACCGACCTGCTGGGATTTTACCTCTACCGCGCAGAAACCGTCGATGGACTGAAGACCAGGATCAACGAGGACTTGATCGCAGCCATCAACCCTGGGCAATTGCTTGGCAATCCATACCAGTACCTGGATGACAGCGCTGCTGCAGGAAAGATCTATTATTACTGGGTGGAGTGGATTGGGATGAGCGGCAATGAAATCTTCGGGCCGGTAAGCGATAGCTTCGCAGCTTATGCGGTATGGATTCCGATCGGTATGCGGTAAGAAAAAGTAGGTGGGGTCATAAGTAGCTAGTATTCGAGTGAATGATCGATGAGATTGTTTTCGTTGGTATGCGGTATGCAGATTGTCAGCATGATAACCTAAATTAAATAATCGATCATTGCAATATTAATAATCATTTAGTCCTTGGCATAAAAAAGTTCCCTCGCGTGTCTGAGCGGGGGAACTTGAGGATAAGAGGATATTTTTAGATAATGGTTAGCGCATAGATATTGGTAGGAGGAGCCAGTATAGTGTCTCCTGCTCGATGGGCCCAATTACGGAAGTACCATCTATCAAAACTAACTCAAGCCAGTAATAATAGTGTTCTCCTGGGTTTACAGGATCATTGAATTGATATGCTCCTCCAATAAGCCTGCCTGGATTCTTGGCGGGGATGATGGTATCGTTCAGCTGTTGTTTTACCCCATCTACTGAGGTAGACCGGTAGAGATTGAAACCTACCAGGTCTAGTTCGTTAGCTGTCTCCCAGTCCAGTTGAACCTTGCTGAGATAATTTTTACTGGTGAAAGCGGATAGGATTACATCGGTTGGCGCACCAAGTGCAAATTCCATTTCGGGGGTGGTCACCGCGTGTCCACTCACATCGTAGAACGTGACTTTCCAATGTATCCACTGATCAGTGAGGATGCTATCGTTCTCCCAGGGAAATGATACAGTGATCCATCCAGTACCAGGTGCTGGTAAGTAAGGTGATCCATATATTGGGCCTGGTCTAAGTTCTGGTGTAGGGGAAACTGTAATAGCTAATGGATCGACCAGCTCTGCCAGTACTGCATTAGCGGCTGTATCACTGCTCCCGACTACAATTTTCAAGGCAAGTTCCGGCGCAGTTGGGTGAGAATAATCTGATCCACCGAGGTCGGTGCCATCATTGTCTGTACCATCGATACTGGCAGCATTAATCGATACCTGAGATACCATCTTGAAGTAATCTGTCCCATAACTGTAGGTATTATATGAAGGGAATGTCGTACCACCATCTATCCCGTACCCAAGTCGAGAAAAATTCCCATTGATATACCAGAAGTTATTCATCACACTCGTCGTGCCAGTTTGGGTAATTGAATATTCGTAGTAAGGTGAATTGGCAAAGAAGCGATATTTAATTGTGTATGTACTGGCTGCCTTGACACTTGTGAAGGTGTACTCCCGCACTAACGGGCCGCTAAGGGTCACCTCCATGATCAAGCCACTCGCTTGGTTTGGCCCACATCCAGTGAAACTATTCTTGCCAGTAATATTCCCATAGGTGGTTGAGCATACTTGATGCCAACCCCAGTATGCATTTGACTCGGAGGACAAAGGCAGATTGGGGTTACTGCCCAGGCGATACCGCATCCGTGAGATGACCCCTCCATCCTGGTTTGCATCCAGGTCGAGGTCCAGGTAGGTATTTTGGATCGTGATCACATTGGCGTTATTCACTGCGGTGAGGTCAGTGGTGTAACTGGGCACTGGAGGTGTTGGATTACCATAGTAAATATAGTAAGTGCTATAACTTGAGGCAGGGACATTGACCTGGAAAAGCAAGTGGCAAGTTGGGTAGGTACCATATACCTGCACTGGCAGCTCCACCTGGGTAAAATCAACCACCCGTGGGTCATTACAGCTGGTCAATCCATCGAAATCACTTTCTTGTACAAGCAAATCCACCAGGTGATTCGGGCGGGCATTCGTTGTACTATTAGTCACCGTGATTGTTTTCCGGAATTGCCAATCCTGGTTCCACCAGTCGGCGATGGTCCAGTCGAAATCATGCCATGTACCACTCTCATCCGTAGAGAGCACCACCTTAGCCAGGTTCCCTAAGTCACGCCCTTGAACTGAAAGAAGGTTCGACCCGCCAATGGGGATTTCATTGTATTGCTGAGCCTGATTCTGATATGCCGGATTGACGGTATCCCTTACGAGGAAGGTCCCGATTGAAGTTTGCGTTGAGCTGCCTTCAGTGTTGGTGGCGATCACACGGTAGCTGTAGCTTCCGAGTATATTTGGTGTGAACGAAACCCCATACTGGTCTCCAGAAATTACTGACATCGGATAATCTTGCGCGGTCGGCGATATCACATGCAGAGTGACGTCATCTAAGGTAGTTCCGACGGCTGGGATCACAATGGCAGTCACCTGGGCTGAGCTGCCTATCTCAACAGGATCAGTGTCAGTGACCTCGCTGATCGCGGGTGCCGGGGCAGCCAGGTTGACGTGCACATGTCGGGTGGTATCGATCGCTGCATCGAAGGTCACGAAGCGTGTCCCCTGGATCGTCTGGATCGCATAATTGGATGGATCCACGGGGATGTCATCGATGGTTACACCCAAGACCGTATCGGATTCGAGGATGTGAATTTTGAGTGTTACCGGGTTATTGAATTGGATCGGCAGGAAGCTGTAGGGTGTCGGAGTAGTAATACTTTGTGGTTGAAATGTGGTGAGACCGTGGACAACATTGAAGCTGATCGTCCGAGCAAGGTCATCCCGGATGTAATTTGAAAACTGACTGGCGTCTCGCACGTAGATGTATTTGAGGACTTCGCCAATAGGTGCCACCCATAGGTGACCGTTAGTATTCTGCTGACCTATATAGCTTATGCCATCGCAGCTGCCGTGAGAGGTAGTAGTGGACCATTTCCCTTCAGTATAAGCCTGGTCTACGAAGTCTTGCCGGTAAGTATGTGCAGTATTTAGATTGAATAAGTTTGCCGGAGTTGGCAGGTTAACATCTTCTAGCCAGGCAAGCTCCGCGATGTAATCATAGTAGCCGCGTGCTCCCAAGACATAACTTTGAGCCGCTGTCCACCGGCTTGGGTCGGTACATCCGCAGGGCCAGGCTGCAGTTAGTACTGGTAATCCGGTGCCTGCCTCAATCGCCGCGATATTTGGCTCGAATTGATTTATTCGATATGAATTTTCAACACTTGCGTCAACTGGTATAGCAGCAAGTGATTCTGCTGTGCAGTTAGGTGAGCATGCTGGTGTATTACAAGGATGACCAACCGTGTGTGAGGCAATTTCATGGCCAGCCGTGCTGTAAGTACTAAACCACGACGGAGTAGAGCTGCCATTGTAAAAGAATGTACCTCGTATGCCAGCAGCTTCTAGTTCAGTTCGGCATGAGGAATTACCATCGTCTATCGACCAGCTGGCAGCTCCTTGGCGGCAATCCTTCCAGGTACATATATCTACTTCGCGCGCTTGCGATGTGAAACTGCTATCTTGATGGGATGAGTTGTTCGCGGAATCTGTTGCAGTAACGGTAAAAGGAATTTCCCCAACCATGGTCACTTTCCAGGCATAGCTGTACTGGTCGCCGTTCTTGGTCATGGGGTGACTAACACCACCAACGGTTAAACTTACCGAGCTGACCGCCCCATTATCAGTGACATTGGCGGTTACTGTCTGGGTGTTATTCACCAAGATCGGATTCGTGAATGAGAGTTGGGTGATCACGGGTGGAGTGCTGTCTGTAACCGAGAAAGTTTGCAACGGGGAGGTGGTCTGGGTGCCATTAGTGGAGTGGGCCCGTATACGGTACGAGAATTCGCCGCCCTGGAGGGGGGTATAACTTGCCTGCCAGATGCCGTCCGACCCGGAGCCGGATATCATGCTCATCGGTACATCAACGCTAATGGGTGAAACGATCCGCAAGGTTGCGATGTCAATTCCACCTTCCGTAGTGGATATCTCAGCATTGATAGTTATCGGACTGCCCAAGTCAACCGGCCCATTATCCTGGATGTTGGTGATGACGGGAACGACCAGGGTTGTTTCTTCTGGTCCTAAGGTTAAGGTGGGTTCACTGCTAATGGCAAAACGCAGTGCCAGATTATCAAGATACACAGGTGTACCAGGGCAACCTGGATTGTTCCAGAGTTCGCTTTTTATTTTAATATACGCTGTGGTACTGTCAGTTGAAAAACTTCCCGATCGCCATAACCAGGAGGAAGGTGTAGGCCAGTTATTAAGCCATAGCCAGTTTTCTGTACCTTTTACATAACCACTTGTATAGGGGTCTAACCCTACTGGGACACACACGCCTACTGAAGGGGTTTGAGCCCACAGGTTGATTGCATATCCAGTTGAAGGCAATACAGGGATAAAACCCGAGAATGCATCACCTCCTGAACTCCTGGTCGTGTATTTCTGGCTATTGCTCGGTGATAATGCTTGTTCCGACGAGATCACGCTCGTACCCATTGTCCCGGAAAATGCCGGATCCAGTCCGCCTGCCCCCGTCCAGTGTGTGGTTCCCTGTTCCCAATCCTCAAAGAACAGGAAAACGTTCATTCCATTGGCGAGAGGTAGCCCAGGAGACGGCTCTCCATAATATAGGAAGTAGCCGGTATCCTCTCCACTGGGTGAAATTGGCCGCTGAAGCGCAAACCAGACCAGGGAATTAGCGGTATTGCAATTCTCGACCACCCTATCGATCTCAATCACGTCAGTATTTTGTACTGAACCAATCTTCAGATCATTACAAGTAGGCAGCATGCGCCCGGAAGAAATCAGAGCGGATGTATCTAAAGTCAGCATTGCAGTATATTTCACTTGTAAGGATTGTGTGGCGCTGGTGTTCGTCACAGTGATTGGAGCTCGGTAGTACCATGTTGTAATGAGCCTGGGTGTTATGGTGAAGTCTGCTGATACGAAAACAATGGAATAACCACTAGCTGCCAGTGTGCCTTGTGTGATGGCATAAGTTCCAACATTCTCCCCGGGCACACGACTAAGTGCACCAGTAAATGTGACAGGTGGATCTGATGGTGAGTACGTGTAGGTGAAGACCGGATCAGCTGTACCAATGACTTTGCTCTGGCCGCTGTTCGCAGTGACAGTGATGGTTGGAATTGGCACATAAATCTCAACCGTCGGTTCTGTAGCGACCAGCCTACGCACCTGGATATCATCCCAATCGGCATTGGTGGTGTGGTTATAAAGGGTCAGTCCAATGTTAGTGCTGGACTGGTAAGTTATGGTTGTTGTTGAGATATTCCACGAAGATGGTTCAGTAGTTCCATCGAGCCAGATGCGGGCGCGCACGATGTTGCCCAAAGCCTGTATGTGGAGCTTATACCATGCACCAGCAGGCATGGTGAAAGGCGGTGAAGTAATCGGATTGGCATGATTGTCGTTGGTTATCACCCCATATTTAAAATTATTCGTATCACGGCTTTGGTAAAAGGTGAGGAAATCGGGGGCTGTTGAAGGGTCCAGGATTCTGAAAGCCAATCCAATCCAGTTCGTCTTCGGGCTATCAGTGGCGCGGATACGAGCAATGTAATCAAGATCGGATAGGGGGACCGAAGCATAAGTAAGTGGCCAGTTGGCCCCGCCACCCGTGTAGCGATATATATAGTTTCCGGCATCGTTCACGATGCCCCAGGTGCCTTTGGTCACGGTCCATCCGTTGGCATCCCCATCCTGGAAATCATCATAAAAGGCGAAGACATTTACCGGGTTACTTGGTGGAGCGCCCGCACCTGCATTCCCATAATATAGGAAGTAATTTGTATCGAGGCCGCTTGCAGCGATACTAGCCTGGGTACGGAACAGGACGAGGGTAGTGGCAGTATTACATCCGCTAACCAGGCGGTCAAGCTCCGCCTCAGTCCCCCCATTATAGGTGATGCGCAGATCGTCACAATCATCCTGCATTTGCTCAGGTATTAAGGTCGCAGTATCGAGGGTATAACTGACGGTATAGCCAGAGGGCAGCACATCCGTGGTGGAATTGTTATGAACCTGCAAGTGTATTTGATATCCATAGCCTGGTAGATCTGCCGGTAGTCCGCGGTCCGGTTGGTTCAGAGGCGCAGCCAGGGCATCTGCCCAAAAACCAGTCAAAAGCAGGCTGAGGATGACAAAAAAGCTAATAATTATCGGTTTGTGCGACATTTATACCTCCAAGAAAACCCATGAATGTTCTCTTTGGGTCATCTAGATTAAGTAGAACTTGCACTCATAAAATTCTTTAATTTGCTTAGCATCATCCATATCGCTCGAGAGGAGATCTGGTTAGATGATTTCACAAAATGGTGATTTAATATAAAACCGACCACACTTCGTGGCCGGTTTCGCTTCTGGCTCTCTGGCTATTGCTTCCTCAATCCTTAGGGAAAAGCGACCAATACAAATGCCAGGTCAATGCCTCCACAACACAACAAAATAATCTGGAAAACCGTTGAATTAGGAAAAATTAAATTCCCTTGAAAAAACCAATGGTTATAGGTTTTTCTCAATATAACAGACAATGAATTATTAGTCAAATTAATATGTGATGCTGTTCACAGTCGAAGCAGCATAGGTGGCAAACAAAAAAGGTTCCCCCACCAAATGAGATGGAGGAACCATGGGAAGTGCAAAATAAAGCTACACAATTATCGTAAAGTCAGCGGTGCAAGATTCCAATATTTACTATTAATTTCAAGCGGACCGAATAGATCCGTTCCATCCTTCATCACCAGCTCCAGCCAGTAATAATAATGCTGGCCAGGTATCACCATGTCATCGAATTGGTAGATCGCCCCGATCATCTGCCCAGAATTTTGGGCTTGGATCAAATCGGAGTTCAGTTTTATTTTTTCACCCACCGATGCTTCCGATCGGTATAGGTTGAAGCCTACCAGGTCGACTTCATTGGCCGTCTCCCAGTCGAGTTGAACTGTATTAATGTAAGTAATAGCCCCGAAAGAGGATAGTGTGATATCAGTTGGCTCGCTACTGAAATAAATGGTCACCTTATTGAACTGGGGTGTGATAAGTGGATTATCCGTCCGGCTCAATGTTACCCGATATTGGACCCAGCGTCCGGGTGGGTTAGTTATTACCTGGACTTGCTGCGGGTATGGAACCCATGACGCTAAACTTAATCCTTCTTGGGTATCTGCTGTACGGATATCCAACGTGAGGAGAGCATCGGTTGGTGTCGTTCCTTCCCAGATGATATATTTCCAATAAGAGGTGTGTCCTGTATCGTAAGGCACGGAAATCATCTCACATTCGCCTGTTTCGTATTCGATGTGAGTAACAGCAAGTGACACACTCGGTTCTGGTGTGAACCGCTGGCGTACTCGCACCCAATCGACATCGAGTGGAATGGTACTATAAGCGTTGATATTAATATACATTGGTACTGTAGGTACACTGCTGTTGATATGAAGCGACTTAACGCCATCAATCGACCATTGAGCATAACTCGTCTGCCAGTCAACACCATAGGTATGCCAGATGGTGAAACCTCCAGGTGGAATCATTAATCACAGGCTGGTTCCATGTACCTCCGCCCTGTCGATAAATGGCATTGAAGAAGTTCGGTGAAGGTTGCTCCTGGAAGACTAGGATGTTGTTTGCATCCGCGGGTGTTTCCTCCCAACCCCAGAACATAACATTACTCTCGTTTGCTGCTTTGATTCGCATTTCCAAAGCACCGTATGTCAGGCTGGTCTTGCTAAATATGCGGCTAGTGGTAGCGATATGTGCCTCTCCGGAACTGACACTGACAGAACCATTGGGAGTCCACAAGGCAGTATCCAATGCTAGGCCGTCAAATCCATCCCAGAAGGGAAAGATATTCCCGGGGTTGGCAAGTGGTGGTGGTGTTGAAGGGTTGCCGTAAAAAATGTAATAATCATCATCCAGAGTAGCTGGCAGTATAGCCGCCTGGGTCTTGAACCAGATTACGGTTGATGGGCTGTTAAACGCTGTATCTGCAACACGGTCCAGCTCAACTGGTGTAGCGCCATTCATCCAAACCAGGCGCAGGTCATTCCCGTTTGCCAGCAGCTTTCCTGCCGAGGTGAGACTGGCGGTATCCATCGTGAGCTTCACTGCGGTTCCAGATGGAAGTGTGCCAGGAGATGTGTTTTCCACCCAAACTGCCCGACGGTATTGGTAGCTGGCGGCGGTTATCAGGCTGATGGTTGGTTCGTTGGTAGCATACAGGCGGCCTCTGATCCAGTCTATCTCCATTGTGTTAAGGTACGCATTGAAGTTGGCGTTCATCGTAACGTTCGGAACTGCAGGGCTGGTTCCACTGTAAGTAGCCTGAAGCACACCATCCACCGACCAATCAACTTGACCAGGTATCCATCGGACTGAATACTCATGCCAATCCGTAGTCACGGGAGGATTGGTTAAATCACGGCTGATACTCGTTACATTTAAAATTGCACCTCGTAAAGGAGGGTACTGCTGATAAACAATAAAATGCGGAGCGTTGATCCTCCCATCTTCCCATCCCCAAAATACTACATTGCTTGTATTTCCTGCCCTGAGGCGGGCATCTAGAATGCCATAAGTAGTAGAAGCAACACTCAGTAGATCGGCTCCAGTTGGTAAGTAAGCAATTCCATCAGCAACCGTCACACTCCCCAGTGGCGACCATCGCCCTGTGTCAATGCTCGTGCCGTTAAATTCATCCCACAGCCAGTAGATATTCGCTGGATTAGTGGGAGGGCTTCCCACAGATGGGTTCCCATAATAAATATAGTAGCTGGTATCGTCGCCTCCCGCAGCAATGCTGCTCTGCAGTTTAAAAATGATTTGGGTGCTGGTGCCGGGGAATCCACTATCAATCTGGCGATCTAGTTCTGCGAAACCCGAACCCGTGTCACGGGCGATTCGCAGGTCATTGCCATTTGCTAAGAGTTTCCCTGCATTGATTAATCCTTGCGTGTCGAGTACCAGCTTTAGTGTGTAGCCTGCCGGGAGAGTAGTGCCATTTGGATTATGAACCTGCAGTCGGTTGCGATATCCATAACCTTCCTGGGTTCCCAGGGTAAACGGACCGGTTTCTTCACCGACACCCAGTGTGTACGGCCCTGATTCCTCGGCAACCCCTACGACATGGCCTGTTAGGCGCACACTACCCGGGACTGTAGCCAGGTCGAGACATGTCGGTATTGAGGGATTCAGATTGAAATCTTCCTGGGAATCTTGAATCCAATTATCCCACGGCGCAGTGACGCTCAGGGGCTGGCTGGTAGTCGTAGGAGCGTAGGACACAGTTCCATCAAATTCAGTCACCAAGGTGTATGAGCCGGGTGCTAAGTCCAGGTATAGTGAGGCACTGGCGTGACCCATTGAATCGGTAGTGCCGCTTACCGGTGCAAGATCGTCCACCCGAAAGCGTACGGACTGACCGATAACTGGTTGGGCATCGTCATCCGACAGGTGGGCTGAAACATCGATGACCGTCTGGCTATCTCCTGAGAGAGGAGCGAGTTGGGTCAGGTGTATACCTGGTCCTGGCACATAATGGAAGTGGATATCGGAAAGCACGGGGGTGACTCCAGTATCACTCGTACTCAGCTCTATCTGATACTGGATATAGCGACCTGACTGTGCAGCTAGTGAAGTCCCCGGGGTAGTGATCCAACTAGACCAAGCCCCCAGAGTTTCGGGGGTATCACCAGATCGTACCTGCACCCGAAAGCCCGTAAGAGCAGGCACGGTTGCTGACCAATCCAAACTTAACCACTGCACACCCACGGTCCCATTATAGACTGAGGAGAGTAAAGTTCCGCTTGTAACGAACGCACCTGCTGTGTCTGCTAAATGCACCTGCCCAGGCATGCTGGTGTCAACACCGCTGGCAAAATCGTACCGAGTAGGATCACTCCAGGTTGCCTGTCCCGCTCCGCCAGCCCAGTCTGTCTGCTCCCATGTGAGTACATTGGTATAACGTACCTCTACATCAGTGCCGGTCGACCCTACTTTGACCTTCACCCCATAGCTCGTCAGGCGATATTGTGTGGAAGTTGCTGGTACTCCATTGATCAGCACGGTTACATCATCGATGGCTCCTGTGGCGTAGTTGGGAAGAGTCACCTCGATGGCAGTCTCTGGGCCGCTGCCGCCGCTTACTGCAGCATGCGCAACCGACATATTGCCCATCATACTGTAAGTGGGAGTGGCCACGACCGGTGTACGTAGCACCCACCAGTCGTACATACCCACGACATTGGTCTTCCAGATCCTCGGTTTCGAGGGCGGAATACACGGGGTATTCATGATGAACTCCAGTAGCATTTGGCTCGTGTCCGTAGATATTAACCAGAGCTCCTAGATTGTAATAAAAGTCGATTGCATTATGTAGAGTCTCGATAGTGTGATTGGAGCCATATGAATACTCAAGTGATTGAGCCACACTGGTACCAATGTACCACTCCGATGTGGGCAGGGTTATGTGGTTGAATACCTTGTCTGGAACCTCGTAAGAAATACTCCAGTGAGGGTAAGGACCCATATTCTGTTCTCCCAGTGTTATAGTTCCTAACTCCTCCAAGAGTGAGCGTGAGCTTTCAAGAGCAGATAGGAAGTTGGGCGATGCCCAGGTATTTGGGCAGTTACTAGCTGCACCGCACCCTGCGCGCCCGTTATCCAGTCCGGTTAGCCAGGAGTGTATGTCATCATAGGACATTTGGATCGAGGTTTGTCCAAAGTCATGCTCTACCTGATCAGGTCCCCAATGGTAGTAGCCGTAAGCATTGGGATCTCCCCCGATCCCAAGGCCTCCATTATGTGATCCAATGGTAGCACCATGATCCGCGACAGCTCGCCGGAGCATCTCGCGTCCATCCGTCTTCTGCTGTTCAGTGAGCTGGGTATCCGGGGAGCCAGCCCTCAAGGTACCGGTGCAGATATAGTAATCACCTTTTGCGCCGACCGAGTCGTTTAATTCCTCATCCGCCTCAATCGATAAAATTCGGTAGGGTGTATTTTCGAAATCTTTCCGGATGGTCAGCGCAGCATCATACTCGTACGGCCATGGGCTAACCTTGATGATGGGTAGGTTCGCGCTTTCAAACGCCCATTCGATAGCGTTTCGATAAATCAGGTATGAGTAAGTATCGGAAACATAGCCCCCGATGCCAATCAGGGGCTGGAAAGCACCATGGTAAATGATTTGACCAAGACCATATTTTTTCGTCGTGATCAACGGGCCGCTTGCATCATTAGCGATGAGAACAGGCGGGTTTATTCCGTCGAGGGTGACATTGAGAACAGGAAAGCTACCTGCGCCAGTAGACATGTGGTTATCGATCATCGACCATAACAATGAACCATTCGGGATCCCGTTCACCAGGCGGTGTTCTTGCTGCTTGGTGAAATTCTGGTTGGAATGCCAGCTTGGGCTTCCACTGATGTGCATCCCCATCTCGATTGCCAGGGCAAAATCACCCCGGGCGGTGCCATTAGCTAAGCGTGTGTAGGAAGAAGATCCTGAGAAAAGGAAACCGCCCGCAGAAATGTAATCTCGTAAATGAGTAACTTCATCATCGGATATAGCCTCAGATGCCAGGCTGAAGAGGATTGGATAGCGCGGCGTAGTCCCATCCATCAGCTCTCCCGCTTCAATTTGAGTGTCCGTCAGAAGCACAAAGGGAGTTCCATCGGATCTCAGTACCTCTTCAAGAGAGTCATGCATTACGAAATAATGCCAGGATGTGTACCATGAACCGGGATCCAATGCCTGCGTGTACCCAGATACGTGAATCGCCACCCGCGGTTGGGTAGCAGACGCAGCCTGTACGACTTTGCTCGGTATACTGAGTGTAACCGAAAACGATGATAATAATAGACTGCCAGTCAGGATAAGGTTGAGCCAGCGGATTCGGAAAGAATGTCTTTGGTTCACTGCATCCTCCTTATAAAAAAAAACAATTAATGATCCTTGGCGAAATATTTAGTGGCTTCACAAAGAAAAACCGCCCACTTTTCGTGGCCGGTTTCGCTTTTGGCTCACTGGTGGTCACCCCTTCAATCGTACTAAGCGACCATTAAAACCACCAGGTCATTGCCTCCACTGTCTAACCATATTCTTTTGTTATATAAGTATTTATTACATTACGAAGTCCCTTGATTAAACCGATCAATTATCGGTTGAATACACTATAACAAATAACGAAATTAATGTCAAATTAATATAACTTTCGATTATGAAATTTCAAGCCCGATTTTGATACATCTCCACTTTTTTGTGCCTTGAAATAAATCCTCAATCAGGGTAAGATAAACCACATTTTGCTTGGCATTTAGGGGCATACGCATATCCCAGCTATATCAGTTTTCATTGTAGTCAGAGGATTATATTATTCTTATCCATGAAAACACAGATTAATGTTTCATTGAATCATATCTACACAAGGGATCCGAACACCGTCGCGCGCCAGATCGCAGGTGAGATGATCCTGGTTCCGATACGTCAGAATGTTGGTGATCTTGAGTCAATTTATATTCTTAATGAGACCGCGATTGCTGCCTGGCAGTCCTTTGATGGCATTTGTTCCATAGCAGATATCCGAAACAAGCTCGTCTCAGAGTTCGAAGTGGATGAGCAACAGGCAGTGGAGGATCTGCTTGAGCTTGTTGCTGACCTGGAACGGATAGGAGCACTGGTGAGGGTCTAATGGAACAGTGCAGCAATCTGCCGCAATTGGAATACGGCGAATTTAGCGAGGCTCTACACAAACGGGTTGGTAGCCAGCATATCCCTATCTCTGGATCGCTTGAAGTAACTTCGCGCTGCAACCTGCGCTGCCAGCATTGTTATATCCCTATCGAGAACCGCCGAAAGGCAAGGGATGTTGACTTATCAAAAACAGATCTTGAGCGTATCCTGGACGAAGTCACCGACGCTGGCTGTTTATGGCTGCTGTTGACCGGTGGTGAGCCATTTTTACGTCGTGACTTCCTTGATATCTATATCTATGCAAAGCGCAAGGGTTTGATATTGACCATTTTCACCAATGGTACCCTGATCACCCCCCGCATTGCCGACTACCTGGCAGAATGGCGTCCGTTCAATATGGAAATCACGCTCTATGGTGCCACCCAAGAAACCTATGAGCTTGTTACCGGTATTCCCGGATCATATAGCCGCTGTCGGCGTGGGATTGATCTGTTGCTGGATAGGAGATTACCGCTTAGCCTGAAAACGATGGTTATGACCATCAATAAAAATGAGTTGGACCAGATGAAGGCACTTGCCACCAGTCTAAGTGTGGAATTCCGCTTCGATCCGATAGTACAACCAGCCTTGGATGGATCGAATCGACCTAATCTTCTACGTTTAGCTCCACAGGAAATCGTGGAGATAGAAAAGGCTGATCAGGATCGCAGCAAACGCTGGCCTGAGAGTTACCAGCAGAACCAGGGTAATACAGTTACTGAGCGTGCCATGTACTTGTGCGGTGCAGGTAAAAAGTCATTTTATATCGATGCAGCAGGTCGCCTTTACGCTTGCATGGACGCTCGCCAGATTTCTTACGATCTCCGTATGGGAAAGTTCGAGGAAGGCTGGGAGAAGATTTCAACCCAGGTCACCAGTCTTCTTCATACTCCCGACTTTCCATGTTTAGAGTGTGAATTACGTCTCTTATGTGCCCAATGTCCGGCAATGGCTGAGCTTGAATATGGTGAGAGTGAAAGGCGTGTAGAATTTTTATGTCAGCTTGCCAGGCTACGCAAATTGGCATTTTCTGAAACGAAATGATGTATAATCTAACTACTCCCAGTTCGTTTCATGCGTCGGTAATTTCTAAAAAATGATGGAGGAATTGATGGCAGAGTCAATGGCATCTCAAGTTGAAAAGAAAACCTATACCAAACCAAAGTTAGTTGTGGTCCGTTTGGTTGCCCAGGAAGCAGTTTTAGCCCTCTGTAAAAATAATGGGGGAGTAGGAGCTAGGGATGTTTGTTTGCCAGATCGTAATTGTGTTCAAACCCAAAGGAGTTGAAATATTCTTTCTAGCCCAATGATTTTATTAGGACGAGTGTAATCCTGAATTTCCAAATTGGTGCAGTTGATATTGAGCTAATAGATAATACAGGTAGGAATTATTCACATCAGGGGTGTTTTGAGAGTTTTATCTCGGTTAGTTCCCCAAAAGCTAGATATAAAGTAATGACAGGTCATCCACCAGCCGAACCGAAAAGTCGGCCCCGTTTTGATACAGGGATTAGTTGGCGCTTATTTTATGAAAACGGACGGTGGATAATTTGGATGCCATCATCGGAATCAGTTCCTTATCTGGCTGGGGTCTTCAATCCAGATTTTCATTCTGGAGAGATATTTACTTCGGAAGACGAGCAGGAACCAGGGAAATATATCTTCCCGCTCAGTTACCCACTGGGTGAATTGCTGATGACCAACCTGCTCGGGACTGGTTATGGCGTCATGCTGCATTCGTGCGGGGTTATCGATCATCAAGGCGGAATGGTGTTCGCTGGAGTGAGCAGTGCAGGGAAAACTACCACTGCCCGCCTATGGAATGACTTCCCAGGTGTCAGGGTGATCAATGATGACCATACGATCGTTCGTAAATTCGATGGAGCATTCCGGGTTTATGGTACACCCTGGCACGGTCAGGGTGGCTTTGCGCTAGCGGATGATGCTCCACTAAAAGAGATTTTTATTCTCAAGCATTCCGTCTCAAACGATGCGGTCCGCTTGTCACCAGCTCAGGCTGCAGCCGCTCTATTGGTACGCACCTTTGCCCCGCTCTGGAATGCCGATATGATGGCTTACACGCTGCAATTCCTTGATGAGTTGTGTCAGGAGGTACCCTGCTTCGAGCTCGGCTTTGTTCCGAATCAAAGTGTGGTGGAGTATGTACGAAGTCTGCCATCAGACTAGTTGGGATCGATCCCCGAAGCCTTATTAGCTAGGATTATGGAGGTAAGAACTAGCTGTGCGGCGACAGGGGAGTGTGGAGCAAGCTCTAATTTATTCATGATGATCCTTTCATAATTAAAGGTTATACTGCGAATATTAGATCACATTAGAAGGTTCTATTGGCTATCACCAGCGATGATTTCTTGCTGGATCTACTTTGTTCTTTTTAATAACCCAGGGGCATCATTTATCAATCATGAGATGTGAACGGTATGTGATGGTAGATGACCAAGCGCAAGAAGTTTCCGGACGTGTTGGCATCAAGATTAGCCGATATCAATAACTTTCATGGCAGAATTGAAGGACTGTTATTTGACTCGGGCTTGTCAACAACAAGTACAGCGTCGATATGTACTTCAAAACAGGTTCGATGATATCATCGAAGGGATGAAGGATAGGCTAGAGAAGGAAATGAGAGAATGTATGCTTAAGCTACCATTGCTCAGGTTGATCATAAGTGTTCTCATTGTTAGTCTGATTGGCTCGAATTTTGTTAGTTCAGCACAAGCCAGTCAACTTCCATACGATCCTAAATATAGCAATATCCTTCAGCCCACTGTTCCTGATCAAGCACACTTGATATCTGGTTTTAGCATTATTGGATCAGGACCCAATAGTTTGGTTTTAGATATTCAACTCCCGTCTTATCGGATTGAATCCGCTTTAATCAGGGTCAACCATGCCACATTTTATCTGTCAATGGATACTTTGCTGCTTCACTACCTGGTGAACCGGGTTTGTTATCGGCAGGTGTCATGGTTGGCATCCCATCCGAAGTGACTCCTTCATTCTCGATCCTGGATATAGAGACGATTGATGTTGACAGAAAAATCCATTTGTGTCCTGTCGCCACTCCAATGGTCGAGCGAGATGATAATCAGCTGCCCTCGGACCAGGGTGAACTTTTATTAGAAAACTCCACGGTTTATGATCTTGACGCATTTACGCCATCTCAACCTGTCAGCCTTGTTGTTGCGGGAATGATCCGCAGCCAGCGTGTGGCACGCGTAAGTTTTATGCCATTCCAGTATAACCCTGCCCAAGAACACCTGCGTGTGATCCAGCACATCACAATAGAGCTACAGTTGGGTTCAGATGATGGTTGGTACGACCCAGCAAAACAAATTATTGATGAAGGTCCATCCGAAGCATTGCTGCAGAATCTTCTGATCAATTACGATCAGGCCCTAAAATGGCGCATACGATATGAACCAAGCCCTCAGGCGTTTGAGTTGCCAGCTTTTTTCACAAGATGAACCTGTGTATAAAATCCAAATAGATCAAGATGGTTATTATCAGCTTTCATTCGCTACACTTCAATCGGCTGGTGTTCCGGTAAACGATATCAACCCACAAACACTGCGCGTATTTAATCACAATTCTGATATTCCCATCTATATATCTGGTGAAGGTGACGGAAAATTCGATCCAGCCGATAGCCTGTTCTTTTACGGGCAGAAAACAGACACTAAATACTCTGATATAAATGTTTATTGGCTCACCTGGGGGGCAGACAATGGCCTCCGCATGCAGGATTTGGATGGAAGTATATCTCCAGCAGATCAGCCAACATCGTTCAAAACAACCATGCACATTGAAGAGAACCACGAGTATTGGTGCGATATGCCTTCTGGACCCAATAACGATCATTGGTTCTGGTCAATTATCGATGCATACAATGCCCCTGCTTCACAAGATTTCGAGTTTCAACTACACAATTTAGCAGCTGACGCTTCTTCCGCCACTCTTCACGTCCTCATAAAAGGGTTGTATGCTGATCCACAGCACCATTCTCGAATACTTATCAATGGTCATCTTCTTGATGATCGGTATTGGTCATCGTCAAGTGAGCTCGACTTTTCTATAAATTTTCCCCACTCCTATCTGGTAGACGGAACGAACACAATCACCGTGGAATTACCCCGTGATAATGGTATAACCATTGATGAAGTAATGCCTAATTGGTTTGAGGTTGATTATTACCATACGTATACAGCTGAGGATGACCAACTATTTTTCAGTGGTGACGATGCCGGGTTGTGGGAATTCCAGGTGGGTGGGTTTTCTAGCGATACCATCGATGTGATTGATATCACCGATCCATCTAACTCAGCACGTATCGTAAATGGCAGCATTTATTATGATGGATCGTTTTATCAAATTTGGTTTAACCAGCAAATCGAAGCAGCGCATCGCTATTTGGCAGTATCTCCATCAAGCTGGCTTACTCCAGAAGCAATTACCCAGGATAACTCCTCGAACCTACGCGATCCAAGCAATGGCGCGGATTACATTATCATCAGCCATTCTGATTTCATACAGGCTATCCAACCCCTTGCGAATTACCGTGCCACTCAGGGACTGAGGGTGAAGGTAATAGACGTGCAGGATGTGTACGATGAGTTCAGCGGAGGTGTTTTTGACCCTCAGGCGATCCACGATTTCCTCGCCTATGTATATGGAAATTGGGTCCGTCCAGCGCCTTCATATGTTCTCATTGTTGGGGACGGACATTATGATTATCTTAATAACTATGGGGATAGTGGACCAAATTATATCCCGCCTTATTTGGGTGAGTTTGATCCCTGGATTGGGGAAACTGCATCCGATAATCGGTATGTTACTGTCAGTGGGGATGATATTCTCCCAGACATGGCTACTGGCAGGTTGCCTGCCAACAGCGCGGAAGAAACTGCAGCCATGGTGGATAAGATTTTATACTATGAACAGAATCCTGCCGCTGGAGACTGGACTACGAGAGTGACATTTATCGCTGATAACGCTGATGCTGGGGGAAATTTCCCCGTGCTCTCAGATCATATCGTCGACCAACTTCCCGAAGGTTATTCAGCAGATAAAGTGTATTACGGTGTAAATTACTCTGATGTTACAGAGGCACGCGCCGCAATTATTAATGCGATCAATGACGGGCGTTTGATTGTCAACTACACTGGACACGGTAGCACACAATTATGGGCATCTGAAAAGTTATTACAAATAAGTTCCATCTCCAGCCTAAATAATATTGGAAAATATCCGTTTTTTGTGCCTATGACATGCAATGAAGGATATTTCATCTACCCTCAAGCTCAGGGCTTCAATTATCCATCCTTGGCTGAAAGCCTCGTGCGGGCAAGCAATAGAGGCGCCATCGCCAGCTTTTCGCCCATGGGATTTGGTCTATCGAATGGTCATGACCTCCTTGCCAGCGGTTTATATGATGCACTTTTTTATAAAAATTTAATTCAAGTTGGATTTGCGGCGGATTTTGCGAAATATTACTCTATTTGAAAATAGCAACGGTTTTATGGATCTAATCGATACTTATGTCCTTTTTGGAGATCCAGCTACACGATTGAAGACGACCCCGACTGCTTCTACTTTGATTTCCTTTACCGGGATCGGTTTCCCAGGCAGAATAGAGCTAAATTGGGAGACTGCTAATGAAATTTGGTTGATCGGGTTTAATTTATATCGATCTGACACGTTATATGGCGATAAACAGAGACTTAATACTGAGATGATTTTGGCAAAAAAACCAGGACAAATGTATGGAGATATTTACTCATTTGAAGGCTCATTAAACTTGGGAGGAAACAACTTCTATTGGCTTGAGTTAGTTCAAATAACTGATAATGAACTGGCTGGACCAATTCAACTGGCATCGGGTTTCAGTACTAATATTCCCATTATCTTTCGCTGACCCAGGTGATCAAATGGTATTGCATCACTGAATTGGTAAATAGATAAAGTCTCTATATAAATCATAAAATTACTTCATCTACTTATCGGGAATATATCTGTCTATAGATGTATTGGCTTTTTAGAAAATCTTTCGGTAGTGAATGCTTCCTTTCTTTACCCCTTTAGCTTGGATCATTGTTAGTCGTAATTTCCCAGTGTGATACAATTTTGGCAAACAAGGAAATTTCCCAACGCTGATTTCGCTTACATGTTAATCCAATCAAACATTCAAAGCCGGATAAAAATTCCTGGCAACTATGACCTGGTATTTAGGTCATTATGTGCCCTTCTAGCCGAGTCGCCAGAGGGTGTGGAATGGAGTAGATTTTCGGACCAGGATTGGGGGTTATTTGAAGAGGCGGCCGTGGGTGAGGGTGTTGCCCCCATGGCGTATTACCTGCTCCATTCGCAACCTGAAATGTATCACTTTGACGACTTTGATAAGCAAACATACCAGATCTTATCTGAGCGTGAAGCTGAGTGCGCGGTCCGGAATGCTATTCTATTCAAAAAACTCAGCGTCATCCTGCAAGCATTTCAAACCCAAAAGTTACCCGTCACCTTGTTAAAAGGAGCTGATTTCGCGAAGTCGCTTTATCCTGAACCAGGGCTCCGCCCGATGGGTGACCTGGATTTATTCGTGCCGAGAGCACTCTTCAGTCGCGCCTTAACCATTGTTGAAAATCTCGGATATCATGAATACCTCCCTGAAGCAATGCCTGGCTTGGACCGCACTCTTAACTACCATACGCATAATGATCCAAGATGGCACGTTCCCCATCCCGCTGGAACTACATTGGTCTCTCATCGCATCTGAAGCATTCCGTTACGCTGTACCAATGGATTGGTTCTGGCAGAACCTGACCGCATCATATTTGGGAGAAAAAAAGCTTAGCCGACATCCAGAACTCCACTTATTCTCTTAATCCCACGGCAAACCTTTTATATCTCTCTGCCCACCAGATGCTTCAACATGGTGGGGAATCAGTTACCTTGCTTTGGCTTTTAGACCTACATCGGTTAATCATGTATCGGAAAGATGAGATCGATTGGAAAGCTTTATCTGACCAAGCAAATCTGTTCGGTGGAGTGGTGCTTTATATACGGCTTTATCTGCTGTAAAGAGTTGTTTCGATTCACCCTTACCTGATGAAACGCTTACCCTACTTAAACTTCGCACAAGGGATCCTATGATACTTTGGTAGATCTAAAATCTAAACAAGCACCCACGCATATCCTAGATGAGTGGAAAAAAATTAGATCACTGAACCAGAAAGGGCAATTATTATTATTCCTTGCCTTGATCTTTCCATCTCCGGCATATATGCGCTGGCGGTATGATCCGCATCCGGAATGGATCTTTCCGATTTTTTATTTTTTTCGCTGGGTAGGTATTTTATGGGATGGTATAAGGACATTAATTCACATAATCGCTATGCTCTTTCATAAAGACTAACACCGATTTCACAATTACAAAAATATTGTTAGAGCCTCAGAATTGGAGTTCGTTATAAATAATACCTCCTTGTGGCATAGTAATAATTCGTCGGTATATTTTCAGATTGCCGGGATCACTCTTGAAGTACGAGCCGATTTTCCGCTGAAGAGAGAATCATTCAACCCCATATTACAAAATTTCATGGCTATTAATGGTGAGCGGGTGGATATCCTCTTATGCCACCATTTTTCTTTTCCGGACCTGGTTGTTGATTGCTCTTGGGAGCAAATTTATCATAAACCTCCCTGGGCGATTTATAAAACCGATAATGGGTGGACATATCTCGGGATTGCTCCCAAACCTGATGACCCGGCTTTACACAGGGTAGTTTTTTTTAATCACGATCACACCTTTGGACATATTTATAACCCGGATGCAGAGTTGTTCCGGCAAGGGAACCTCCAGACCCTAAGCCTTTTCCCCACCGACCAGATCTGGTTGGCCCGTGTCCTGGCCGACCGTCAAGGCTGTTACTTTCACGCAGCGGGGATGATCCTGGATGGGCAGGGATTTCTATTCGTCGGGCACTCTGAAGCCGGTAAATCCACCCTCGTGACCATGCTCCAGGACGATGGTGAAATCCTGTGCGATGATCGCATCATCGTCCGCCGCTGGCCGGAGGGTTTCAAGATCCACGGCACCTGGAGCCACGGCGATGTGCCCATCGTCTCTCCCAATTCTGCACCACTGCGGGCGATATTCCTGCTGGAGCAGGCACCTCATAACAAGCTTATCCCGGTCACCGACCGGCGAGAGATCGTCCGTACTTTACCATTCTTCATTGTCAAACCGCTTGTCACAGCCGACTGGTGGGAGAAGACCCTCGACCTGGTCGGCCAGATCGCCCGAGAGGTCCCCGTCTACCGTTTGCAGTTTGACAAGAGTGGGGGCGTGCGCCAGGTGCTTAAAGAATTGAGCTAAATACTTCCCTTATCTCAAGATATAATTTAGTATAATTATCTGAATTTGCAGCCAGGCAAGTTGGCATAATCATCACCTTGGTTAGGTGATCTATTGGGTATATATAATGGTTGATGACCACGACACGCATAACATTGAGCATAATGTCACCATCAAGAAGTGGCATAAACCAAAATTAATCGTCCTGGGTCGAGGCACTCCAGAGGAGTCCGTTCTCGCCACATGTAAAAATCCAGGCGATTGTCCCGATAACTGGCCCCAATGCACACAATTGTAAACCGAAGCATAACGTAGATTGCTTTACTGTCAGTCCCAGTTGATGCTTTACCCCAGGAGGAAAGCAAATTCGTAATTAAGCATTAATAGCGACCTTTTTGTCCTGATCAAATCGTACTATTCAACAATTCTGCCAAGCCAACAAAATTCCGCTTTTTAATGGTTTTCTAGAATTGATATTTTTATCCGCAATGGTTGTGGTTCATCTATATAGTGAAGAATAAACGAATGGTATATTTTCTGGAGACGGTCAACCCTTCCAGGCTTACTTCAGGTCGTTCTTCTGCGCGCGTGAGATATGGCAGAACACGATTATGTTGTTAAGGTTGATCTGAACAACCACCCATTATGGGGCGATGAAAAGCCAATTCTAGATCACCTTGATATTGAGCTGACCGAGCGTTGTAACAACGCCTGCCTGCACTGCTATATCAATTTACCCGAAAATGACCCACTTGCTCAAAGTCGCGAGCTGACAACTGAAGAATGGAAAGGTATCCTCTCCCAGGCGGCTGAGCTTGGTGCGCTTACCGTCCGATTTACCGGCGGCGAGCCGCTCCTGCGGGACGACTTTGCTGAGCTTTACCTGTTCACCCGCCGCTTAGGGATCAAGGTGCTGCTGTTCACCAATGCCCGCCTGGTCACCGCTGAGCTGGCGGACCTGTTCGCCCGCATCCCACCCCTGGAAAAGATCGAGATTTCTGTATATGGTATGCATCCGGAGACGTATGATGCTGTAGCCTGCTCACCTGGAGCATATGAGGAATTCCGCAAGGGTGTCGATCAGATTGCTTGAGCGCAATATCCCCTTCATCGTCAAGGGAGCTTTACTGCCGCAGAATTGCAGGTGATATGGATGAGTTTGAAGCCTGGTCGAAATCCATCCCCTGGATGGATCAGATCCCCTGGTTATTCCATGTTCTTTGACCTGCGCGGCAGGCGTGATTCAACCTGCCCGCAACCGCCTGATCAGCCAGCTGCGGGTTTCACCGCAGGACAGGGCTTGCCTATCTAACCCGCGATCGAAAAAGCTATCTGAAAGAGATGAACCAGTTCTGCACGCGTTTCATGGGGCCGGATGGAGCGCGCCTGTTCGGGTGTGGGGCGGGGAGGGCGGTTGTGTGGACGCCTATGGGCGGTACCAGCCCTGTATGCTGCTTCGTGACCCACAGCTGAGCTATGATCTACGCACGGGTAGCCTGCGCGATGCGCTGACCGGTTTCTTCCCGCGGTGCGCAAGATCGACCGCCAACAATCCGGACTACCTGGAGCGCTGTGCCCGCTGCTTCCTGCATGGTTTATGCGAGCAGTGCCCGGGAAAGTCATGGTCTGAAAGTGGCACCCTGGATACCCCGGTAGAGTACCTTTGCCAGGTCGCACATGCCCAGGCACGCTACCTTAACCTGCTCCAAAACGGCGAAAATGCCTGGGAAGTTACCAACTGGCAGGAACGCTTGAAAATGCTACAAAATGACCTGGAGGGTTGATCAATGGATGTCAAGCTTGATGCGAGTCTATATCCCATCCGAGGACGTGGTTGCCCGTGAGATCGAGGGCCAATTTATCATCGTTCCCCTGGCAGCTGGCATAGGGGATATGGAGGATGAGTTATACAGTCTGAATGAAAGCGGCCTGGCGATCTGGAAACAGCTGGACGGGAAGAACAGCCTCAGGCAGATCTCTTCTAACCTGGCTCAGGAATATGAAGGTCCGATCAGCGAGATCGAACAGGATGTGCGTTGGGCTGGTATCCGAATTGCTAAAAAGGAAAATGGTGATTGAAATCCAGCCTTCCTAAGCCCGACCTGACCCTGCGTGACCATGGTGAGCTGTCCCTGTCCGGAAAGGCCCTGGCGGAATTGATGGTGGCGGTTGTAGAGAAAGGCTGCCTCTTCCGCTTTCGAGCGCGCGGGCTGGAGCATGGCACCCTTCATTCGTGATGGCGATATCATCAGCATTGCTCCCTTCCCAGGTAAAAAAGCTCGCATGGGTGAAGTGGCTGCCTACATACCACCCGGGACTGAAAAGCTGATCGTCCATCGATTGATCAAGCAGGCAGGCCAGGCATGGCTCATCCTGGGGGATAACAATACAGGGGCGAACTACGAGCAGGTTCCCGCTGGCAGCTTGATCGGCCGGGTCATTCGGATCGAGCGGGATGGGAAAAGGGTCTGGCTTGGGCTGGGACCCGAGCGGTACCTGATCGCATTCCTTTCCCGGAGGCGCATGTTAACTCCCCTCCTGGTCAGGCTACGGCAAGTGTTCCGCAGCCTTGGGGCAGTGAAATGAGCGAGTTCGTTTCCAGCACCCCTTTGCCAGAATATCCGCTTTGGAAAAGCTCCCAGGAGAAGCGTGTGCCTTTCAGCTTTGACCTGGAGATCACCGCCCGCTGCAACAATGATTGCCGCCATTGTTATATCAATCTGCCTGCTGCCGATGAAGACGCCCAGCGCCATGAGCTGTCACTGGCGGAGATCGGATCGATCGCCAGCCAGGCGGTCGACCTGGGGGCGTTGTGGGTGCTCCTCACGGGCGGAGAGCCCTTATTGCGCAAAGATTTCTGCGATATTTACCTGCTGCTGAAAAAGAAAGGCCTGCTGGTCTCGCTCTTCACCAACGCCTGCCTGATCACGGAAAAGCACATCGAATTATTCAAGCAATACCCCCCGCGTGATATCGAGGTCACGGTCTACGGCATCAGCCAGGAGACCTACGAGGCGGTTAGCCGAAAACCGGGTTCCTTCGCCCGCTTCAAACATGGGCTGGACCTGCTCATAGAAAATGGGGTCAAAGTCCGCCTGAAGGCCATGGCCTTACGCTCCAATGTCCATGAGCTCCCCGCGATCGCCGCCTTCTGCCGCCAGCATACCAGCGATTACTTCCGCTTCGATCCCCTCCTGCATCTGCGCTATGACGGTGACCCTCGGCGTAATGCAGAGATCATGCTCGAACGCCTGGCCCCTGAGGAGATCGTGGCCATCGAGCAGGCCGATGAAGAACGCTCTGACGGGCTTGCAGAAAAGCTGCGCCGAGCTGATCCAGCTGGATAACCAGCACACCACCTGCAACCACCTGTTCCACTGCGGGGCGGGGCAGAGCAGTTTCAGCATCAGCTATGATGGAAAATTCCGCCTGTGCTCCACTCTGCATCACCCTGATACTCATCTACGACCTGCGTACCGGAAGCCTGGCGGAGGCCTGGTACAGACTTTACCCCGCGAGTGCGTGACCTGCGTTCATCCAACCGGCAATTCCTTGAAAAATGCCGCCTCTGTCCGCTCGTCAATCTGTGCCTGTGGTGCCCGGCCAACGCTTACCTGGAGACAGGCGAGATGGATGGCTTCTCGGATTATTTCTGCGCAGTGGCCCACGCCAGGCAGGAGGCGATCACCGCCTCGAAAAATGATCCTGGGAAAGATGGTTGAATAGACCGGGGCGAAAAGTAGTAAGATTGCACTTGATACAGCCATCCCACATTTACCGCTCGACTGCATAGGATACCGGAGTAAAGCGATTGCCTTCCTGGTTTGAAGCCTTTAAGCATGGACTGGCACGCAAGACCCCCGAGGATCAGATCGGGGATCAGAGCCGTTAGATCCTCGAAAGGGCAAACACCAGGCTTACGGCAGGGGATAAAGAACATCCTGCCCTTTGTAAAAAAGCATTGGCGCGCAGGTCTGTTTGGCGCGGTCCTGGTCCTGTTCTCGTCCCTGATCATCCTCCCGCTGCCCCTGCTCACCGGTTACCTGATCGACCATGTCATCCTGGACCGCCAGCTTTACTTATTAGCCTGGTGTGGTCATCCTGATGATCATCATTAAAGTATCGAGCATGCTGGCCGAGCAGCTCCAGCGCTATTATTTCACCCGCTTTGAGCAGGATGTCATGCTGGACCTGCAGGGGGAGCTGCTTGACCGGACGCTGCATTTCCCCAAATCATTTTTCGATGATGTCCAGACGGGTTACATCATGTCCCGCCTGACGACCGACGTGGAAGGGCTGAGCTGGTTCTTATCGGGGACCCTGGTATATGTGCTGAGCAACATGATCCGCTTTGCAGGCGGGATCGTTTTTTTGTTCTACCTGGAATGGCGCCTTGCCCTGGCGGCCGTGATCGTCTTACCGGCTTTAGCCTTGTTCGCCCGTTTTTTTGCCAACCGCATCTATATCATCAGCCGGTCTCACATGGAGCAGCAAGCCAAGGTCAGTGAACGCATCCAGGAATCGATCTCGGCCTCTTCACTTGATCAAAGCCTATACCACTGAGCAGCGCGAGGTGGAAAAAGTTAAGACAGAGATCCGTTCCGCCTTCCAGATCGGCCTGGAATGGGTGACCGTGGGTGCTGCGGCAAACCTGGTCATCAACCTGCTTGCGACGCGGCGCGGTTGCTGGTCCTGGTCGTCGGTGCTTACCTGGTCATTATGGAAAATTGGACCCTTGGAGCGCTCGTATCGCCTTTGAGGCCTATCTGGGTTACGTGTATGGTCCAGCCCAATACCTGGCCTATGCTAACCTGGACCTCCACCAGGCCATGGCAGCCCTGGCCAGGGTTTCCGCCCTTTTTGATGTCCTCCCCGAAGAACGCTCGGGTGTGGGCTTGCAGGTGAAACAGCTGCAAGGGTTGGTTGAGCTGGAGCATGTGTCTTTTTCTTATGGAGATGAATCCGCGATTTTGGACGATATCTCCTTTCAGGTGCAGCCAGGGGAGCACATCGCCATCATTGGTCCAAGTGGGGCCGGAAAAACGACCTTGCTCAGCCTGCTATTGTGCTTTTACCTGCCCACCCGCGGGGAGATCCGTTTTGATGGCAAGCCCCTCCCAGCTTATAACCTGTCCAGCTTGCGCGAGCGCATCGGCTATGTGGCCCAAAATACGGTGCTCATGGCTGGCACGATCGCCGAAAATCTCAGCTATGGGAACCTGGATATCGGCCGGGATGCGCTTGAGCATGCTGCCAGGATCGCCGGGATCCATGATTTCATCACCTCGCTGCCCGAGGGTTACGACTCGCCCGTCAGCGAATTGGGTGGCAACCTGTCTGAGGGCCAGAAACAACGCATTTCGATCGCGCGTGCCCTGGTCAAGGATCCGGATATTCTCATCCTGGATGAGCCTTCTTCCGCCCTCGATAGCCTGGTAGAGAAATCGATCTTTGATGCCCTACCGGAAGTCATCACCGGGAAGACGGTCTTTGTGGTAGCTCACCGGCTTTCCACGGCCATGAACGCTGACCGGATCCTGCTGATCAATGAAAAGCGCCTGGTCGCTTCTGGAACGCACCCTGAATTGTTCGCCTCTTCTCCCTACTACCGAACCCTGGTCGAATCCTATCGATCCTGACAATCTGGTCCGGTAACCTTAAACAAAAAAGCTGCGCTCGGTCACTGCGCAGCCTTTGTATATGTCGATCAGGAGAATGGAGCTAGATTACAAGGTGGAGCTCGAAACACCCTTTGGGCGGGAAAGTATGCGGGAAGCTCGCTGGCGCCTGGCCTGGCTGACCAGGTTAAGGCTGGCCATAGCCAGCCCCCATAACCACCACACCAGGGGCGCGGTCCGTACTTCTGCCCACAGGACAGAATCGAAGGTCCCATGCAGGATGATCGCCAGCTGGCAGCCCAGCAGCCCTGCACTGATGGCGATCAGCCTGCCCTGTTGCCATCGCTTGCCTGTCCTGTAGGCTTGCAGGGCTGCAAAGAAAGCTGCAAGCAGGATAGCCAGCCACACGATCAAACCTGGGATACCCAGGTCAGCTCCAACCTGCAGGAACAGGTTATGGGCATGCGGCAATGGGTAGCTTGCTTCGAGCGACATGGGATACAGCACGCGAAATGCCTCGGCAAAATTGCCCATCCCCACCCCGCTCAGCGGGAAATCCTGCAGCATGTAGAGCATGCGTTGCCAGATATCCAGCCGCTGGCCCAGGCCAGCCAGGGATAAGAAGTTGTTGAGCAAATATCTGACTTCGACCATTCCCAGCCATAAGGCCATACCCAATCCAGCTAACAGTCCGACCAAGGGCAGGTACCAGGCCCAGCGTGAGCGCATAAATAGAAGGATGAGCAGCACCAGGAGCAATGCCAGTATCGCCGCGCGCGATTGCGTCAGGAGCAAAACCCCAACTGACATGATCACGGTTCCTGAGTAGATAAATCGTTCAAAGATTGAGCTTTGAGAGAAGTTATACAGCAGCATGGCGAACGCCAATGGGATGATCGCGATCAGGCTGCCTGCAAGGACGTTGGGATGGATCGTATCGCTGGTCAGCACCGGTAGGCGTTCATAGAGCTGAGGGGGGATAAAAAACAGCTTATAACTGACCCAGTCGATCGAAATGACCGCCAGGGTACACAGCCCGAGGGCTGCCACACTGGTGATCGTCACCAGCTTGCGCATGCGATCGAGCGTGCCTGCCCAGCGCACCACGGCGTAGTACAGCGCTACCCCTCCGAGCAGGCGCAGGATCGGGGTGATCGCCTGGTCAGGGTTGGCTGAGAACAGGTAATTGACCGGTAACAGGAGAAAAAGGAGAAGGATCGCCAGGTCCGCTGGTGTTGGGCCAGGCAGCTTCTTCTCCACCGCCAGGCGTAGCAGGGCAAACAAGAGCCCGATCAGCGGTGCGGCGATCAGCGCCGGTTCCCAGAGCATGCCTGCCAGGACGGCCGCCACGATCGCCCACAGTTCAACCCGTAGCAGGGCCTGGTAGAGCCGGTAAAGGCTGCTCAATGGGGTCTCTTCCGGGCTGAAATCCTACCCACGCTTATGGCAATTGAGAATGCAATGATGAGCAGGATCGATAAGATGCGTACCCAAAGGGTATTGGCGGAGAGCAAGATACCGATAAAGAACAAATATGCACCAAGATAAAAAGGCTTGTTGTCTAGGTAACCTGGTGAAAATGTTTGACCGCCGCGTTGGAGCCATATCCGCCAACCGGCTGAAGCGATCCATATCGACACGCCCACAACCCACAAGATACTTCCAATGACCCCCAGGATATTCATCGAGAGGCTTCCAGCATGTCGGCGCGCTCAAGCGCTGGGAGCCAGTGTGAGCGCCGGTAGTAGCGGATCGCATTGGGGATATCATCCAGCTTCTCTGCCATCCGACCTGCCCCGTAACACCCGTTCGAGCCTGGATCGCCGTTCTGGCAGCATTGCAGGTAGGCCTCTTCTGCATCGGCGATCAAGCCTTCATTCTCGTTGATCAACCCCAGGCGGCACCATGCCAGGGCGTAGGCCTTATCCAGGCGCACACTTTCAGTGAAATATTGCTTTGCTTCGAGCTGATCCCCTGATGCTTTGGCTAGATCTCCCAGCCAGAACCAGGCTTTTGGCTCCTGCGGGTAGAGCTGGGTCGCCTGTAGTGCCAGGTCGCTCCGCTCCGGGGCAACCAATAATAGCCAGTCAATGGAGCGCGGTGTACATGCCAGCAATTCGCCCATGGGATCATCTAAATTGGCAGAATTTCCCCCTGCCGATCCCAGCATAACCACCTGCCAGTAGACCCGGCAGTCTTCCTTTGCCAGGGGTTCTAAGCTCTGCGCAGCTTGATCGTAATTTGCCGGTTGGTGCAGGGAAGCCCGCAGCGCTTCAGCGAACGCCAGGTTGCGCCTGGCAGGCCCGATCAGCAGTGCGCCCGCCATGACCAGGCAGACGGCTGCAATCCCGATATAGGTCATCTTTTGGATAAGACCAGGCATTTGCTGAGGATTTTTCAAACCCGGTCAGTCCTGCTGATCACAGGCAAAGTGATGGATAATAAAACACCAACAGGGCAGAGATGCCACCTCTGCCCTGTTCGAATATCAAGACGAACCATATCTTTGCAATGATCCTTTAGCTTTTCTGCGAATGTTTGATCCAAATGGTTAAGATCGTGTGCGCGCTCGATGAAGATTTTCTGTTCATAAGAATGGACCTTATCGACAGCTTGCGGTCGATAAGGTCCAACAAAGGCGATCTAATGGGTATCCTTGGGCTCTTTCTGGGGCAGTTTCTCGGCCTCTTCCTGGGCATGTTTTCTGCCATTGCCATTGTTCTTGATATCGAAGTATTCTTTCGAGTCCTTGGAATAATAATACTTCGAATATCGTTCGTAGCCGCCATAATAATCACTGCGGTTGCGCGAGATGCGGTTGAAGATGATCCCGATCACGTGCGCCTGGACGCGCTCCAGTTGCTCCAAGACCGCCGTGAGTGAATGCATCGTGGTTTTACCGGGCTGCACCACCAGGATCACATCGTCCACCTTGGTGGCGATCTGGGCTGCGTCGGACATCAAGAAGGGCGGGCAGTCGATGATGGACACACGCTTTTCCTGTTTCAGCTGCTCGAGGAACCGGATCATGTTCTCGGAAGCCAGCAGCTCTGACGGATTAGTGTGCTGGCTGCCGCTGGTGATCACGGATAGGCCCATATCCTTCCTTGTGTGGGTGGCAGCCTGATGGTCGTGACCCCGTGGATCACATCGGACAGACCCCGCCGGTTCGACAGGCCGAAATACCGGTGGATCTTCGGCCGGTGCATATCTGCATCCACGATCGTCACGTCTTTTCCACTTTGGGCGAAGATGATCCCCAGGTTGACCACGATGGTTGTTTTCCCTTCGGACGGATTGGGGCTGGAGACCATGATCCGTCCTGGATGGCGTATCCCGGTTCGTAAATTCGATCGGCTGTCCTGAGCGATCGGAAGGATTCGGTCACCGGCGCACTGGGTTCCTGGAAAACATAAACCTTACCCTCACCCGTGGCATGCTTCTTGTCATCTCGCCGATATAGCCGATCACGGGCAGGTCAAATCGCTCGGTGATGTCTTTGGTCGACTTGATGGTCTCATCCAGGTATTCGATCAATAACACGATCCCCGCTGCCAGCATCAACCCGACCGCCCCACCCAGCAATGTCGTATTGATCGGCTGGGGGCTGATGGCGCCTCGATTCGGGCTCTGCCTTCTCGACCTGGACGATATTCGGGTGTGTCCTGAGTTTGGCCAGCCGCACGCTCTCATAGCTGCTCAGCAGGTTACTGTATATCTGCTGATACAGGCTGAATGTATTTTGCAGCTGGGTCGATTGGCCTGCGTTCGTCTCTCCGGTAACACCCGATATCCCCGTCGCCACCAGGTTGAGATAGATGGACTGGTAGAAATCCAGGGAGGAACTGCAGCTGCTCCAGCTTCAGCTGCTTCTCCTGCAGTTGCATTTTGTCGGTCGGTTGCAGCAGGTTGATCTCGTTTTGGACCTGCAGGATCTGGGTCTGCAGCTTGTCCATCTCGGCTTTCACCTTGTCCTGCTGGGTGGTCAATGATTCTTCGGAGATGTTGGCGATCTGGCTCTGGATATCGGTGATTTGTCCTTCGACCTGGGTAAGCTGGGCCTGTAAGCTGTCTTCGACCGATGAGTAGCGCTCGTTTTGCAGCTGTTCGTTATGGGCGATCAGCTCGTCACCAGCGTATTCGATGATTTCCGCTGACCTCTGCGGGTCGGTGTCACTGACGAGAGCTGGAAGAGCGATGTGTTTTCGATCAGCTTGGTGGTGATCTGCCCTGCGTTGACCGGGTAGCCCAGTTTCTCTTCCACTGCGGATAGGATGGGTTGGGTGGTCAGGATCTCGATATATGTTTGTGCCAGCTGCTGGTCGTAGTAGGTATCATAATATGTCGATGTGCTGTCGGGTGCCTGGGAAACCATCACCTTGGTCGTGGCCTGGTAGATGGGGGTCTGGCGTGAGCTGTAAAAATATCCTGCCCATGCGCCCAGACTTAAGCCCAGGAGTAACAGCCAGGCCCAACGGCGTACGATATATATATATTGTCTTAATTCCATATCAGTCGGATCCCTTCAAATACCACTATACCAAATTATCGCAAGGATTCTCTTAACGAGTTTACTACAAAGTTGACATCATCCAGGCTCATTCCGGGTGGAGCGGTAAGGTCAGCTCCCGGCTGGCAATTTCTTGTGTGTGTTCCAGGTGAACACCAGGGTAATGCTCCAGGTAATAGGAGAATTGGTGGATCGGGGGGATAATGGATGCTGGTCTGGATCCCCGCTCCCTTCATCTTTTCCATGATCTCCGAGCGGTTCCGTTACCTGGCGGGAGGAGGATGGGCAGGATGTGGTAGGAAGGTGTCCCGCGGTGGTCAATGAAGGGCATCTCAACCTCGGGCATTTCATCCTGTCAAGGCTTTCCAATGGCCTGGTCAGAGCCTGCCGTTTTTGATTGATACCCTTCAGCTTCTTCAGCTGGGAGATACCCAGGGCAGAGCGTGATCTCATCGATCCGGTAATTATATCCAAGCTCGACCACGTCATAGCTCCAGGCATGCCCCGTGTGGCGGTCCCAGGTCAGGGAGGTCATCCCATGCGAGCGCAGCAGGCGGATCTTGTGGGCCAGCTCGGGGTTGTTCGTCGTGACCATGCCCCCTTCGGCCGTGGTGATATTCTTGTTGGGGAAAAAGCTGAAGCAGCCGACCTCACCCCAACCGCCCAGGGATGTCACCTTTCAGGTATGCCCCCAGGGCATGCGCCGCATCTTCGATGACGAACAGGCCATGCTCCCTGGCGATCTGCTGGATCTGCTGCATGTCGCAGGCATACCCGCCGTAATGCATCACGATGATCGCTTTGGTGCGGGGTGTGATCGACGCTGAGGATCGAAGCTGGTGAGATGGTCAGGTCGTGCATCCCCTGGACATCCGCAAAAACCGGCGACGCCCCCGTATACCTGACGGCGTTGGAGGTCGCCACAAAGCTCAAGGATGGCACGATCACCTCATCCCCAGGTCCGATACCCAGGCTGGCTACCGCCAGGTGCAGGCCCGCCGTACAGTTCGTCACGGCGATCGAGTGTTCGAATACCCGTGAAGGCGCAGAAATCTGCTTCGAATGCCTGGGTGACGGAACCCATCGTCAGCCACTTGCTCTTGAGCACGCTCTCTACTGCCGCGTATTCTTCCTCATCAAAATCGATGTCCGCCAGGGGGATGCGCCACAACATGTCAATCATCCATCAAGAACTGGTCGTGCATGGTCATGAAATCTTCCTGGGCCTGCTGGTAATCGTCTGGGTTGCCCAGGTCCTGCCAGTAGCCATCAAATTGGTAGCCGTACGCTTTTTCTCCGGCGGAGATAAGCTTGAGCACCAGGTCGGGGAAATCCAGGTAAGTATATGGCCGGATATAATTCAGCACGTCCGGTTCGAAGATATAGATCCCCATGCTTACCATGTAATCGATGGCTGGTTTTTCAGAGTAGCCGGTGATCTCATTGCTCCCATTACAGTGGATGAGTCCGAAGTTGATCTTCACCTGGCGGTGGTGCATGGCGATCGTGGCGATACCCTTCTGTTCGCGGTGGAACCTGAGCATCTCCCTCAGGTTCAGCGTGGTCAGCACGTCCCCATTGCACACCAGGAACGTATCCGTCAGGCCACCGACCAGTGCCAGCGGGCCGGCTGTTCCGAGCGGAGAATCCTCGAAGCTATAGCGGATATGCAGCCCAAACCGGCTGCCGTCCTTGAAGAACGCCTCCAGCAGCTCGGACAGGTGCCCGACGGTCAGGATGACTTCATCGATCCCGGCCGCCTTCATCTGCCGCAGCAGGACCTCCAGGATGGGCATATCCCCGATCGGCATGAGCGGTTTGGGGAGCACATTTGTGTAAGGTGCCAGGCGGGTACCTTTCCCACCGGCTAAGACAACGGCTTTCATTTTTCTATCAATACCCCTTTATGTTAAATAGCTATATCGATCTGGGTCGTACAGGTCTGATATTCTGCTCGATCCAGGCGATCGTCTTTTGGAGGCCCTTGTTCCAACGGCACTTCTGGGACCCAATGGAGGAGCTCGCGTGCCTTCCGGTTATCCGACAGCAGCCGCAAGACCTCTGATCTCTCCGGCCGCAGCCGCTAGGTCATCTTGTTGGATTGAAACCGGCCGCCCGATCATCTCGATGATCCGCTTGGCCAGCTCGCCGATCGAGATATCCTCACCCGTGCCCAGGTTGACTTCCTGGCCCGTGGCTGCCTGCACCTGGGCAGCCAGGGCGATGCCCCGCACCGTATCTTCGACGAAGGTGAAATCGCGGCGTGTCTCCAGGTTGCCCAGATGGATGGTGTCCTTGGTCAGCGCCTGCGAGATGATGGTCGGGATGACGGCACGTGCCGATTGCCTCGGGCCGTAGGTGTTGAATGGCCTGACCGTGATCGCGGGCAGCGCATAGGCACAGTAGAAACTTTCCACCAGCTTGTCCGCCCCGATCTTGCTGGCCGAGTAGGGTGATTGGCCCTGCAGTGGGTGCTGCTCGCTCATCGGGACCGAGATGGCTGTGCCATACACTTCGCTGGATGAAACGTGCACCAGCCGTTCAACCGGGTGGTCTTTACAGGCCATCAGCACGTTCAGCGTGCCCAGGACATTCGTTTCGACCACCTCGCGTGGATGGTAATACGAATAGGGTATCGAGATCAGTGCTCCCAGGTGGAACACGATCTGGCTGTCCTTGACTGCCTGGTCGATCGCATCCGCATCGCGCAGGTCCCCAGCCACGATCTCCAGCCTGGGGTGATGCTTGGCATCCTGCAGGAAACCTGCGTTGACGCGTGAGGTATACCGGACGAACCCGCGAACCTGGGCGCCTGCCTCAAGCAAGATATTCCACCAGGTGGCTGGCGATAAACCCGCCCGCACCGGTAACCAGTATTCTTTTACCAGCAAAATTCTGGTTCAGTCATGTATTCAATCGATATCAGCGGTTTTTTGGGAGGTACTGCCGGCGGAACTCAGATAATTGCTTTTGGGCTTCTTCAACCTTGTACTCAACCAGCAACGCCTGGATCTCGTCGAGCATGACCTCAGGCTTCTTATGGGGTATGAGTGAATTGATTGCCGTTCTGTGCGGGGATTTGATCACCCGCATCTCTTTCCTCAGGATCTCGAGGATGTCTGGCAGCACGATCACTTTGACCCCTGTCACCCGGCACAGTGAAAGTATCCTGGCCCGTTGCGTTTCCTGGATGTTATCGATCGTGTAGCAGATGATGCCGACATCATATTTTTTGACCAGTTCCGGGATGGCGGTCGTCGTACCCAGCACTTCATTGCCATTGATGCGCATCCCTTGCTTGCGCGGGTCATCATCCACGATCCCGATCACGCTGGATGTTTTCCCCAGCGTGGATTGGCTGAATATCCAGTCAGCTAGCCCGCTGTTCTCACCTGCCCCAACGATCAGCACCCTCTCACCGATCCGATTTGCCCACCTCACGTGATCTCAGCCAGCGCGTGGCTGTGCCCGTGATCAACCGCTCGCGGTACCTGGCCACGATAAAACCACCCAGCGAAAGCGCGGAAGCTGTAGATGATCACCCTGACAGGCAGCTCCGAATATGGGTTGAGCTTGTCCAGCGAGATCACGACCATCATTGAGATGAAGGTCGATATCCCTAGTAAGAAAACATACCCGGCCGGTGCGCGTGACCATTCCACCTTGTCCAGCCGGAAGATCCAGTTCATCAGGCTGAACACCAGGCTGATGCCCAATCGCGTATAGCAAGCGACATGCCCATCCCCACATCCAGCGGACCGCCCAGCCGCCAGACCACCCCCGCCACAGCGTACAGCGACGAACGTGATCAGGGTGTCGATGGTGAACCAGGTGATGATCCGCCCAAAGATGCGTGAGAACGGCCCCCAGTACAGGTAGTGCTGCGGGATGTTCAGCCGGTCCATCTTCGGCAGCAGCGCGATGGCTGTCCAGAAGATCACGTCCAGGTCCGTGATGATGCTCCGGTTCCGCATATACAGCTTGTCCAGGCGCATCTTGGTCGGCAGGATCTCCTTGAGGTAGTCCTCCATCAGGCCCTCGGTGGAGAGCAGCGTCTCCTCGTCCCGGTAGATGATCGTCGCCGGCGAGGTGACGCCTGGCCTGACCGAGAGCAGCAGCTGCTGGTATTCTTCCGGCCATGCCCGCACGATGTCCGGGTCTTCCGGCCGCGGGCCCACCAGGCTCATCTCACCCACCAGCACGTTCCACAGCTGCGGGATCTCGTTGATCTTGGTGTTCCGCAGCCACCGGCCGATCGGCGTGATCCGTGGGTCATCCTGCGCGGTCACCTTCGACCCATTGCCGTTCTTCTCCCCCTCGTACATTGTGCGGAACTTCAGGATGCTGAACTCCTTGCCACCCTTCCCCATCCGCCGTCCCTTGTAGAACACCGGCCCCGCTGAAGTCGCGCTTGATCGCCATCGCGATCAGCACGAATGGTGGGCGAGAGCAGCACCAACCCCACCAGCGCCACGGTGATATCCATCAGCCGGCGCAGTGAATCATCGAGCCATACCATTGCGGGGTTCTTTCGCGAGGTATTGGTCTGGATATCTACGGGTTTGCTTTTAGATGTAGTGTTGTCTCCATGTTATCCCCGCTTCTTATCGGGGAGCAGCCCCCTGCTCAGTATGTTTTGGATACTGGTCAGTGACGAAAGTTGGGAATTACCAGCGCTGGAACAGAGGCCAGATGTTTCGAAAACGATACTATTTACTTTGTCTACGTTCACTGGACTTCAAGGTCAATTTTACAATATTTTAGAAATTTAAGTGTCTTTCAAAAGACCAATTCAACAACTGTTGAACCTCTCGGCATGTCTTTATCAGTTCAATCTGATCCTGTTGCTTGCAAATGCCTTCAGTTCTCGCGCTTTATCAACACCAGGTAATGGCTGTTGAATATTTTCATGCTTTCCAATATCTCGGCCAGCATCCAGCTGACTGGCACGATCCGCCTGGATATTGGGGTCGCAAGGGTGATCTTGTGAAACTTGTATTTGCAGTTCGGGAATAGGGCTCTTATTTCCGCTGGGCGGATGCCTCTGGTCTGCTTGTTCGTCGGGTTGATCCAGAAGTCATACCACACGATGAGCCCATCCTTCCGTAAAGCCCGCAGCATTTCGGCTGCCATATTCGCTTTGACCTGCCCATCGAGAATGGATGTAAACGCCGTGTATTGCAGGATGATGTCAAACGATCCGTCCGGAAAAGGCAGGTTCTGCCCATCCGCACAGGCGATGCCGCTGCCAGGCAGCCTCCGCTGAGCTTCGCATAGCCGGTCAGCCAGCAGGTCGATGCCGAATAAAGCACTCGCCTGTGCCCCCAGCAGCTGGTACTCCGCCAGCACCCCACCACTCCCGCACCCCACCTCGAGTATCCGTTTTTCCGCCAGGCTCTTGATCCCGCTGCTCGCCAGCGCCCTGAGCAGCGCCCGCTGCCGCTGCTGAAATCCGATAAAGTCTGCTTTATTAAATAATGAGTAGATATCGCTATTCGCTAGTCTGATTGCGCGATCTGCATACTCCTTGCGAAGTCGGTCAAGATCATTCATAAAAATCATTGAACTGACTTTAAAAATTTATCAGCTAATACCCGATAATCATGATTTGTACTGATATAAGTTCTTCCCCTTTTACCAATCTGTTCTCTTTCGTTTGCAGTGAGTAATAATAATTGCCTGGCAGCATTGGCGAGTGCTTGCGGGTCTTCTGGAGGAATAGAAATCCCGCACTGGCATTCATCGACCATGTTGTTCCCTGCATTAATGGCGTAGATGATCGGTTTACCTGCCATCATATAATCGATTAACTTATTAGGGCATATTCCGTAACGAAATAACGGCTCGTTCTTCAATCCTATATAACAAATATCCAGTGAAGATAATAACGCTGGTATCTCAGTTTTTTTTACTGGATCGAGAAAAGTAATGTTTCCTAACCTCTCTCTATTACATCGGTTCATCAAGCGGGATTTTTCAGGCCCATCACCCACAAGCATAAACTCAATCGACTCATCACGAAGAAGTTGAGCAGCATCTAAAATCGTATCGAGAGCATTAGCTATTCCATGTGACCCAATATATCCAATCAATACTTTCCCACGCTCTTTCAAAGTGGCGAGTGACTGCTGAACAGTCCAGGGGAGGGGATTATTCCCTTCCCATTCCGAAGTATCAATCCCGTTCGGAATATAAACAAATTTCTCAGGATTCATCCCGTGCTGAACCATATAAGAATCAGCTTTTGGCAAGATGGATACCACATGATCAGCGGTCCGATACGCATAATCTTCCGCCCACTGCAGCAATTGAATGAATGGGTGCCTGGGTGACATCTTGCCAATTTCGATCAATGTCAAAGGCCATAGATCATGAACTTCAAAGATCAGTTTTGCCCGAAATTTTCGAGCCATCTGTGACGCGGGAATGATATCCAAGGGATATGTCGAAGAAGCGATGATCATTTCGGGATAAGGACTGCCCACTTTTTGATGAAAATATAATTGGCTAACGAACGAAAAGATATTAACTGCACGTTTATATCCATTGCCTGAATAGATTGGCGTCTTCACCCAGATGTATTCAACACCATCGATATTTTCTCTTTGCCAGTTACTATACATTATTGGATTTATTGACCGTACATGAGAGAAAGATGCAGCGATTACTGTTACCTCATGCCCTAAACGCACCCATTCACGTGCTAAATAATAGGGTCTGTATTCCATTCCATTTTGGATAGACCCAGCATAATGATTAATTAATAGTATTTTCACTTAATACGAGCGAACCTGACAAATGCATCTTGTAATTGAGATGATTGTAGGTACAATGCGTTTAGATTGGGATAACTTAGATGACTTTTGGGAGACTGCTCCAAGATGTCTTCAAATTCCGCCTCTGACAGATCAAATTTTTTCAAAATATAATCGTAATCTTTTCTAAAGAGGTTGATTGGATAAGATTGGTTTGCTATTCGTTCCAACGCAATCTCCCGTGTCATCTGGCCTGAAAGAACTAACGCAGACAAGTGAGCTCTTAATTTATCGTATCCAAATTTTTTTAACAGGTAATAGCCTTGATAAAAGCGCGTCCATACCGACTCATAGTGTTTTTCTTGATACGGCCGCCAGTCAAATTTCTTAACCAGCAAATCAATTGCAGACTCTTTCTTATAATCGATAGAATTTAATACATTAATAACTTTGATTTGCTTCACTATTACAAAGTACATAAATTTAAGAAATCCAAGTTTCGGGTATGTGCGAAGTGGTTTACTACCAAATTTTCGTTGAATTGACCGGATATGATAATAATCATACGAAGAATATGTCCAGCTTAGAGGCATAATTCCTTCTGTCCGCAGATTACTACCATTTAGAATATATCGAATGCCTTGTTTATAAGCTGTAGTCCATAACACTGCACTTATAGCATGATCGGTTGGGATCTCTACATTCGGTACTGAAGCCTTTAAAAATGATTTTTGTAAATCACAGAATTCATCCCAATTAACGACGTAGGTCAGTAGATCTATATCCAATGTAGTGAGAATTTTCCGGATATTATCAACCGCTAGCTCCGAATCCCAGCCATTATCAAAGTGAACCGCTAATGGTCTAAGTCCAAATTCCTTCGCGATATACGCAAGGTATGAGCTGTCAACGCCACCGCTAACGCCAAGTATGCAATCATATTCTTTTTTTGCTCCTTCATGCTTGATAGATGTGATAATTTCCTGTAAACGTCTTTCGTTACTTGATTGGTCAGCAAAGAGTTCCAGCGTAATTCTTCGATCGTATTGATAACAGTGGTTGCATACACCCTGGTCATCAAACTTAATCTCTGGGTCGCTTGTATCCATAATACAACGTGAGCAGATTTGATAGGATGACGTCATTCTTTTTTCTTCAGTGCCTCTTTCAATTCAGCCTGGCTAGGATAGCTGATCAAAACTGCGCGATGCTTACCCTGAAATACAAACATACTTCCAGCAGCAACGGCTGATGCGCCCCCGTTATGTATTGCCTGTCGGAAGTCTTCAATCTTGCCAGCACCTCCACTCGCAATAACTGGTATTTCTACTTTACAGCAGATAGTTTGAAGCATTTCCAAATCATACCCTCGTAGAGTACCGTCACGGTCAATGGAGTTTAGAATCAACTCTCCGGCACCTTGGTGCTGCATCTCTACTGCCAAGGCTAGCGGATTGCGGCCTGTTGCCTTCCGCCCACCGGAGATGTAAACTTCCGGTCGTCCCAATAAATTCCTTTTATAATCGATACAGATTACAACACTGGATGAGCCAAATTGCTCGGCAGCTTTTTTAACTAAGACAGGCGTTTTCACTGCAGCGGTACAGAGAATTATTTTTTCAACCCCTAGACTAAACAGCATCTGCGCATCATCTATAGAATTAATTCCCCCACCATATCCAATTGGCATAAAAGCTTCGGAAGCAATTTCGTGTATTAACTTGAATTGGATTGGTCGTTCCAGCGGTGTTGCATCAATGTCGAGTAGAACCAATTCATCGGCTTCGCGTTCATTGAATATTTTTACTGCATTGCGTGGATCACCAATATAGGTCGGATTGCGAAATTGAACAGTCTTAACTATTCCAGTATCTTTCAATAACAATATCGGGATAACACGCGCTAAGATCATGGATGAAAATCCACGAAATTTGTCAGTAGTTGCACCCCATAGCGATGACTTTTTTCCGGGTGAAATTGTGTGCCAAGAATATTACCCTGCCCAACGACGGAATGGAAAGGTAATCCATACATCGTTGTTGCTAGAACATTTTCCTTGTTATTACACTGTACGTAATAAGAATGAACAAAGTAGAACTTTGATTCATTATTCAAATTGTTCAATAATGGATGAGACTGGTTGATTTGAATTTCATTCCAGCCCATATGCGGGACGCGTAATTGATGGCCGCGATCAGATACCTGTCCTTCGAATTTGAAACGAATTGCTTGAGCATCTATCCAACCCAGCCCTGGTAATTTACCTTCTTCACTTTGATTAGTGAATAGCTGTAATCCCAGGCATATACCAAGAATGGGTGTGTACTCTTTAATACTTTTTGGTTGAGGATTTCTACTAAGCCACTTGATTGAAGTTTGGACATCCCAGCATCAAAAGCCCCCACTCCTGGCAGGATAAGTTTATCAGATTCTTCAATATCTTCAGGATTGCTCGAAATATTCGCTGAAGCACCGATATACTTTAGCATATTAGCGATTGATCCAGGATTCCCCATTCCATAGTCAATGATTATGATCAAAGCGGTTTAGACTCTCCGTCTTTTTTCCGTCCAATCACCGATCCAAATTTGTGGTTATTTACTGGAGATTTACTTTTATCTTTATTAATCCTATCATTAGATGGGTTTATAACTTCTTTATGAATATCCAAAGGTTTTTTGTGTCATGCATCAGCGAGAACGCGTCGATAAACCGCAATGATCTTTTTTGCAATATGACTTTCATCTAAAAACTGGATTTTCTCATAGGCATCAATCCTCTCACCTCTGCTCAACACCTTCTTTAGACCTTCCGCAAGAGATTTTGGTGATGATTCACAGATTTCACAACCACCTATCTTATCAATTAGTTCTCTAACATCACCAACATCCACTGATACAATTGGTAAATTGCATCCTAATGCTTCTTTTACAATTGTTGGAGAACCTTCGTGAGTTGATGTTAGGATTAATACATCTCCAGCATTCATGAAAAACGGTATTATTGTATGATCATGACCATTGACTACTAGAAGGTCAGCATTCCAATAATTATCTAAACAATTTACTGCATCTACCGCGAGTTTGTATCTTTTTATGGGATTATTAGGATTAGCAACAAATAGGATATACTTCTTACTTTTATTCAAGCCTAATTTTTCTCGGCAAAACATCTGTTCCATTGGATGAAATATAGAGAAATCTAATCCAGATGGGATAATTTCCGAATTTACTCCAGAAGGTATTAATTCCTGTAATCTTTTAGATACTGCAATGCAATAATCGGCTTTCTTTGCAATGAATTTACTAATTAATACCAATAGTTTTCCTGTTACTGTATACTCACCATCATTATTGACTGTTCCATGTAAATCACTTCCCCAAAATGTAACGACTAGTTTTTTCTTTGAATTTAAGGCCAATAGACCACTTTGCCCCCAATGAGCATGTAATATGTCGGTATCTTTCCATTCAGATTGACGTCGAATATCAAACCATGCTTTTATATAATTAAGCGGATTTCCTTTTCCATGAAAATAATAAACTGTAAAATTCACTCCTTCCCTTTGCAAAAACTCTGCCTGCTGCACTAGAAAGGGAGCATAAGCCTGATAATTAGTATCAGTCCATTCAGTAGTTATAAATATTACATTTATTGTTTTTTTATTCGTCATTAATTTGTGTCAATAAAAATGTGGCCGAAGACAAGCCGAATAAAAATGATGGAGCCACTAATCTTGTCGCAGCATGAAACATATATAAAACTGTCCAAACAGTCATTCCCAAAATGAAGGCTTTAGTTGTACTTGGTAATTTTGATGTAAAGCGAGTGATGATCACACTAACCAATAGGACTAAAGCTAACAAGCCTAAACTTCCATGTTCTGAGAGCATTCTGGAGAATTCCGTATGTCCATATGCAGATCGGTAAGTAAGTGCATGATATGGTGTCGATTGACCAGGGCCGACCCCAAATAACGGATATTTCATAAAGACTAATAAGTCAGCTTTAATAATTTCTATTCTTCCAGTTGTTTCAAGATTCCTAAATCGTTCACCCAGCAAATTTTGAGTGTAATTTTCCAGGAAGGGTATTACAAAAAAAATATTTACAATAATAATTATAGAAACTGTTATCAAGAAAACAATCCGCGTTCTCTTTTTCTTTAATGAAATAAAATCCCGAAATTGCGAGCGCACCAATTATTGTCCATATACCTCCTCTTGAAAATGTGAGTGCTGCCTGTGCGAATAACCAGAGACAAATTCCAGTATATATAAGCCGAATAATCAGTTTCTTTTCAATAATCACAAGGAAAAACGCAGCTAAGGCACCTAAGGCAAGAATGGAAGATACTTGGTTCGGTCCGTAATCACCTGAGGTTTGAAAATTTGAGCTAGCTCCAAAAAATATTTTTTCTTGCATTGAGATATTTGTGATAATCAATACTGCAACGCTAATCACCGGTGCTAATAAGGCAACCAATATGTGTTTGAATTGGTCGATATTGAGACTCACCGTGCTAAAAAATATTACCCCGATAGCTAATGCAAAAGGCCCTGCTAGATTAAAAGCTATGGCTTCCCGGTCAAATTTCTGTAATAATAAAATGGATGGCAATAATAATGCAAAATAAACGATTGGCCAGCCCGTAATTTTCTTGCCCTTACTAAATTTTAAAAATAATAATATTAAATAAAATACTGACCGAGTATTTTCCAGTTTCCCAGAATATTTTTGCCTCGGTCACTCGCCAAAGTAATTCTGCGCTTGTGATGTAAGCTGTCACGTAAATTACCCGATAAGGGTGTTTATCAATTATTACAAACCAAAATCCCAGAAGGATTGTGATGACCGCATCAAATGTTGCAAATAAGGGGTTATTGTATAATAATAATCCGAGCGGGATGTGTAGGATCAAGAAACCGAGCAGTACATATTCGTTATGTGATGCCTCGACTGGGATGCTCACAGTTCCTTGTTTCTGTGAACTCCCGATACTATTGGCTATAAACTTATCTTTGATCACGCCAGAATTTCCTGATAGATTTGTTCAAGATATTTGGGTAGAATCTTCGAGCGAATGATTTTGCTCGATAAATATTCCTCCATTTGCTCCCATTTCCCGTCGTAATTCTCTGTCCTTGATCAAGATCTCAAGAGAGTTTATTAAGTTTTCTTCATCGCCCAAATTTACTAAGAAGCCAGTTTTGCCATGTTGAACTATCTCGGAGATACCTCCAACCTTATAAGCAACTACAGGTAACCCACATGACATTGCTTCAAGGATCGTATTTGGCATACCTTCATTATCTGCGGTGTGCAGATAAATATCTGCATCGTTATAGAAACGCTCAACATCCGGTACTTCACCATGAAAATGTACTTTATCTGGATACAGCCCATATCTTTGAGCGAGTTTGATTAATTTTTCTCGTTCAGGGCCGTCTCCTACAATATCTCCAATTATTTCGAACGGATAATTTTTGGTGGTTAGGTTAAAAAAGCAGATCAAAAAGTTATCAATTCTTTTTTGTGGATAAAATCTTCCAACCATCAGTATACGGATATTTTCGCGAAAAGGCGTTAGCTTGACTACAAATCGGTTTTGATCGACAACATTCGGTAAATAATAAACCTCAGTAATTTCACGTCCCATCATCACCAGGTTACTTATTGCATTTCTCGAATTTGTTATGATTACTTTAGGAGTATCTTAACACTTAGTTTTCCCAGAATATTTCCTGTCTCAGAGATGTCGTTTAATCCATCATTTCGGATGGTTCCAATTTCCTGAATACCTAACCAGCGTGATGTTGCCGCTGTATATAGATTTGTATAAAAATGCTGTGCTTGAACCAACGATGGATTTATTCTTTTGGTTTCTTGGATTATCTGTCTTAGACGAGCCAGCTTTGAAGATTTCTTTCCAACCCAGATTACTGGTATTTCTAATTCTTCGATTGGTCCTTGCCAATATTCATCTTTCGATAAGCATAACAGGTATGGTATTGCGCCATATTCTTTCAATGTATACAAGTTGTAATAGAGCTGCCGTTCAGCCCCGCCTTGCCCCAATGTCCCTGCGATGAAGCATATTTTTAGTCCTGTTTAACTCACTCGTTAAACTGTTATCTGCTTCCATGCACCAGCTAGGTGAGTACCGATCTCAGCTCGCCAGCGTTCGAGTGTATAATTTTGTGCTTTTTTTCTTGCATTCATCCCTAGGTTTTTAAGTTCATCAGGTGCATTAACTAGTTCCATAATTGAATTTGCTACGGTTTTTGGGTCAGGATTTTTAGAATGATTCCACATCCCTGTACTAAACGAGGTAGAACCGATACATTTGACGCAATGATGGGAAGTCCACAAGCCATCGCTTCAATCACTGCTTTAGGAAAACCTTCAGATAATGTTGGGAACACAAATATGTGAGATCTTGTAAGCATATCCATGACTTGATCGTGAGGTAAGTTGCCCCAAAAAACAACTTTCCCCGATAGATTTAGTTTTTGTGTTAATTCTTCCAGCTTTATTCTGACTTCACCATCTCCGATGATTGATAAACTTATTTGTGGGTTCTGCGTTTGTAATAACTGCATCGCTAATATTATCGATTCTGTGTTCTTACTAGGTGAAAGTCGTGATACTGTAACAAGCTTAATTTCTTCTCCCGGTTGCCAGCATTCTGCGATCGGTAAATTACTTAATTCTTTTTCAGAAAGAGTAGTAGAGAAAATCCACTTGATATTTGGGTTCTTTTGAGATGGAGATGTATCCCTTCCACCCGTTGCAAGGACAACATTAGATCCACCCGCAATATTCTGAAGAAGCCAAAATTGAAAACGATCTGCTAATGTCCTTGTTATTCCCCAGATTCCACAATGTCTGACAAATAAGGGTTTTCTCTGGATAAGGGCAACCATGATACCAATCAATCCGATGTCACCTGGTATCGGGGCATGTACAGCATCGGCCTCTTTAATTGCTTGCCAAATTGAAGAGATGTGTCGGGGTATCCAGGTAAGTAAAGCTAATTTCCGTTGAAAATCTATTCCATCTGGTTCCGGTAGTGGCTGAACGATTAATTTATGCCCAGTTATTGGTACTATTCCGGTGGGGAGGGGAGCGTTTTTAAAGCAATGATGAGTTTAGTCTGCGTGAATAACTGCGAAATAGCTTCCATCTGGAATGGAAAACCCCCAATTGTTGAAAAACCTGTCGGTGAATTGATATCCTTCCAACACTCTTTGTGCGAAACAATAACGAGGTTCATAAAATCAATAATGATTGTAATAAATCATTGAGTATAGGGCCATGGATATCCCACGTCAAATTATTCTCTAAAAAATCATGGCAGCGGTCAGTAAACTCATCGCGGTGTTGTTGCACCTGATCAAGAAATTTAAATAATCCATTATCCCTTATTGGAAAAGTTAAATCCACAATATAGCCAATTGAGTGTTGTTGAACTGATTTACTATAATCGCCAACGTAATTAGTAATTATGATCGGAACTCCACATAAACAATATTCCCCAAATTTTGTTGGTGAAGAAACAATATTGACAATAGAATCATCCCTTAGAATTAATCCAATATCACCAATTTGAAGAACTTCAAAGACTTTATCATGTTCTAATGAAATAATTGTGTACTTATCTTCTGAGATTCCAGCTTGATCTATAAATTTATAAAAGGTATCTCTGTCATGAGTAAGTACCAAGAAGTGTGCTTTAGGTATATGAGATATTATCTCAGCAACTAATTCGCACATTTTCTCGGGTAATTGATACTTCACTGCAGAGCCTAAGTATGTGATGACAAATTTGTTTGTAAGGTTAAGTTTATCTCGAATAAGTTTTCTGGTTTCCTTATTTGGAGTAAAAAGGTTATCGGTTGCACAAGGTATGATATTTGAATTATGAATTCTTATTTTTAAATTTATTTTCATAATATTTTTTCATTGCCTGAGATACAAAAATAACATTGTCAGACATCTCAAGATCTAGTAATTCACATTTTTCAATACCTTTTAGAATACTTTTAGTATTCGTAGATTGGGTTGAATATAAATACTCCTCAGCTGACGCACCATGAAAATCGGTTACAATTTTTATCTTTTTCTGAAAGGTTTTCGATTTATTTGCAATGCAACCCGCCAAAGTTCCGTGGCCATACAATATTTTTATGTGAAGTGATTTAGTAATAAAGAATGCCAGTAGTGCACAGTACCAGATATTTATTCGATATATCGCATAATATCGTGTTAATGGTATCTGTGGAATATAGTGGACTTTTATACCAGCTTCTTTTATAAGGTTATCTTTACCAGTCTTTAAATACTTATAACCTTGTAATACTTGGGTAAATGGAAGAAAACAGATGAGTATCGATTTATGGTTATACTTTTTTGTCTGATGGATAATATCAACGATACGTCTTCTTCCTCCTCGGGCTGGTGCAACATTACTTGAGGTCGCAATGAAACCTATATCAACTTGCATTGACATATTTTTTATTTGTAGCAATTTTCAATAATTGCTCTGCCACCCGCATACCTGACTGGTCGTCTAAGTATTGACCAAACATTTTTTTCAAAAATATCTGTTGACTTTCAATCTTTTCTTCCGGATTTTTCAATGCTTGACCGATCATGACTTTCATATCTTCTTCTGAATAAGCCACCATTACCCCACCACTCTCAGCAACTTTTCGGTAATGGTCAAACTCAATGTGTCGTTCCCATCGATAGCAATGCGGCAGATTGCTACCAGGTGATCAAAACCAATGTTGATGATTGGTTTATTAAACATCATCAATTCTAACGAAACAGTAGAAGCAGGATTTATCCCAAGGCAGCAATGTTTTAATCAGCTCGTATATATTGCCAGGTCCTCATATTTAGGTGTAAACCATTTTTCGTCCCATAAAATAGGAGGAAAAACTACATTGTCGCTCTTCCTATCATAAAGCGTTTTCATTTCTTTACTGATGCCTTTAATATATAACCTTACTACAAGCTGAGGCTTGATTTGCTTCTCCATACTATCAATTATTTTAATAATGGCTTGTACATGCCGGTACTCCTCTGGAAAATCTCGATCCATCCCCGCAGTATAGAGAATATATGGTCTTGAAGGATCAATCCCAATTTTTCCACATAACTCTTCTCTTGAAAGGTAATACCCTTTTTTGAAATGGAAATCGAATTGAGGGGAGCCGGTAATTAATACGCGGTTTTCTTTGATCTTTGAATATAGACCGAGCAACTCGCGTTTCATTCCCTCATTCCATACAAAGTAATAATCATAGGGTGGTAATATTCTCCCCCGTGAAGATAGATTGTCCCACGAGAAGATGAAAGTTGCCGTAGGGATTCCCATTTGGTGAGCTACCCTTATGGGTAATTCTCCTCTTGGTGCGTGGATATGTGAACAATTAATACCAGGTCAGGTTTTATCTGTTCGAATAGCCGATTCAAATCTTTGGTGGGATTTAACAATATCGATAATCTGTATTCAACATTTGCTAATAAGGATAAGCTAAATTTATTGGCAAATAAAAACGAGAGAATTTTTCGGAATTTTGTTTTAACCTTTGAATGAAGCGTTTTTGCTTCGTAATCCATTATTTCCCATTTATTCTTTACTTTTTCGGTCCAGATCCACCGATAATGTGCGAATAGAATTAATTTACGCAATGTTAGGATAATTTTGTGTTCTTTATATTCTTTAAGCTCAAAGATCTTGTTGCTTTACTCGAGAATCTTTCATTAAAATTAGGATCATTGATGACAGATAGAATAGTTACTTTAGCGTTTTTACTTAATACTTGTAAAGTATCAGAATATAGAAAGTTCCTAACAACTTCTCCTCGAGCAATTATTATACAAATATGAGAAATATTATTATTAATATTCATTATTCCTCTATTAAAGTTTGATTTATAAAATTTTTCTTTAAAAGTGAAATCCAAAAGTTTTTTGTTAATACAAATTCTGGGTAAATCCTTATTGCATTTAGAAATGCTTGATTACTTTTTAGTAATAAATTGTTATATTTTGCATAATGTAAATATCCTTTTGCTCTGTAAAACCTTGCTATTTTATTTTTAAAATTTCGTTCTCCCATATTTGCAGACTGTGATTTTGAATATAATTTAGCGAATTCGTCGCCAAATTGAATACCTGATGTTATGGATTTGCTTTGAGAATGTCTTCGGAATGCTCCATATGGTCGCATATCAGTAATTAGTTTATATTTTTTGCATACTCTAAAAAGTAATTCACGATCCATTACATAATGGAGATCTTCACGCACATACTTACCAACTGATTCAAGGGCATGGTTAGTATAAAAAGTAGCCACTTGGTGCAACCTCCATTGAGCGGGATGTAGTCAGTTAAGTCGATTGGCGTTTGATATGGTAGCCTTGGTAAATAATCCTCATCGAATATCTTAGAATATTCATTAAGATCTTTTGAATCTTCCAATTACTGCCCCACAATCTTGACAATTGTTCCATTGTTCTAAGGCATATTCAAATGCGTTCGGTAGATATAAATCATCACTATTTTGAAATGTAATCAAATCGCCATCACAGAGTTTAAATCCTTTATTTATAGCATTGCTTTGTCCATTGTCTGGTTCACTTACCCAATATGAAATCTGTTTTTCATATTTACTAATAATTTCTCTACTACCATCAGTGCTGCCTCCATCAATAATTACATATTGAAGGTTAGGATAGTTTTGATTTAGCACAGATTGTATCGTTTCTTCTAAATACCTTGCTTGATTAAAAGATGGAGTAACAATACTTATTCTAGGTAGTTTAGAATTTATCATGAAAGTTGATAAGAGTAATTTCTAAGTGTCGATGCGAATTATTAAAAATCCATTGGATTATTACCATTTATAGGAATGGTTCCCAAATTTATATGTCAAATCAATAACAATAATAAAACCCTAGTTTAAGCTGATAATGGTTTACCCCATAACAATGGCACAGATTTCTATCAAAAGCAAAATATAGAGCAGCACTGACTGGAACTGTATAAAATCCAGAAAAAATTGTTTTTCTCTACCTTACTAAAATTATTGTTAATTTCTGTTATTTTCAAATGGAAAATATTTCCCAGTGTAATCAAACCTTGTTGTTGATGCCCCGTTTGTAAAAAAATCTTAGTTTTCAAATAGTCGATTATACGACCAGGTATTAATTTTTTTAATATTTTCCTTATTAAAAGTTCTTTTTGAAAGCGAATCAAAGGATATTAATGTTTTAAATCTCGAATTATAATTATTCGACTTTTGTATCGATGAAGTAATACCCATAAGCTCATTTTTCAAATCAGGAATATTATTACCCATATGGTGGACTAAATATTCTGATGACGAAAGACGCCAGTATCCCAAATCATTTATCTTTGATTCAAATATCGGAGAATAAATTGGATCGTTATAATCTTTTATATTTCTGATCTCTAGTGGTAATATCTTTTGTATTATTTCTTTTCTTGTCGCGAATTGAAAATCCACAGCTGAAACAAAAGCAGTAACACCTTCTCGGGTTATGCGAATATCTTTTCGCTTGTTAATCGGTTCCATATATTCATTCGGAGATTCACCAAGGCTTATTCGATGAGCGTCTATATATTGCTCCGGAATTAAAATTTGTACCAATTTCAACGTTTAAATATTTATTTGTATCAATTCCACAAAGAGTGGCAGTTATGTACTTTTCGCTATTAAAGATTGTCGGAAGTGCAGAAACCTGACCTGCTTCTGGAAAAGTATCAAGAATTTTAAGGCTTTTCTCCAACCAGCCCGGTAGGAAGTATACATCGCTGTCCGAAAATATGATGTAATCTCCACGCGCAACTGAAAATAAATAATCCATTGCGCCAAGTTTTTTTAAATTATATTTAGAACTTGTCAGATATTGGATTTTATCAGCGCGAAATAACTCCTGAAGGTAATCTTGAACTTCTGTACAGCTGCAGTTATCGAATACCATTAGATCGAACAAAAGACTTGTGGATGAAAAAAGGCTCTCAAAAAAGAGTTTCAGCACATTAGAACTATTTTTCCAATAACCTTCTTGCATAGGTATATGCACGACGGTTGTTATGGTTATCGGTTTCACGCAACTATTTGAATTGTATTTTTTTATATGCTTTAGTGGGTGTTTACCATCGCGAGGCATAGTTATAGGTATTTATCAAGTAATATGGCAAGTTGCGATGCAACAACTGTTCTTCCATAATTACATTTATAAGTCTGCCGTGCAGCTGCTGCGATCTTTGGGAGATGTTCAGGATGCCGTAATATAGTTGTTAGTTTATCTGCAAAGTTTTGTGCATCATTTGCAAGGAGAATGTTGTCTCCGTCGCGGGTATAAGCAACACCGCGTGCTGATTCTACAGTACTTAATACAGGAATTCCATATACAAAAGATTTAATTATTCGCGTTCGCATACCTGTAGCCCGTGTACCACCTATGATCTGCAGATCGACTTCTTCATATACTTCCCTAATATTATTCACATAGCCTTTGAATTTTACCTGAGGGCATTTATGATAAATTTAAAATATTTTCATAGAATTTACTTTTATAATTTTTCCCTATTACGAATAATTCTATCGATCTACGAATATCGCTATTTAATAGAGGAAAAACTCTGCATAAAATATATTTTAACGAATCGAAACCAATAAAACCATCAATACTGCCAAGATGGAGTAGCCGTAGTATTCCATCTGACATCCAATTTCGTTGACGGTGAATTACTGCTTCGTCAGGCCAACTTAACGGGAAAAACTCTGCCTGATGATAGTTACGATTATTTCGAAACTCATAATTCTCATGATAGGCAATATTCAATATGATTTTACTACTTTTTGATATCCAATTCTCTGATTCTCGGATCAATCTAAGACGTGTACGTCTATATCGATTATTCTGATTTAGGTTGATATATTCTTTTCGCATACTCCATACGAGGGGTAGACGATTAGATGAAATGTCATGATTACTCCAGATGGAGTTTTAAGCTCTTAAATGCAGTTACACAGCTTGCCGTTTGGTCATATTCGAAGTGATGAATGGCATTTGGATATAAGCGATTTCGGATTTTCACTTGCTCAATTACAAAGGGTCTGATCGGATATAGATAATCAAGAATAATTTCCTGGGGTATACCAAGATAAAATGCTATCCTATGGAATAGGTTAATTCTCTTAGTCCAAAAGTCGACAATCGACAAACGAATATTATCTGAAGGTAGTAGATTTTCTAACCCTAATTGTAAAGATTTATTATGAAATTGAATTACTTCGACATTAAAACCAAGATCAATATATGCACGTAAGTTTGTATAGATTTCTGATCGATGAACCTTGCCCATAAGGGGCAATTTGGTTATCTGTATAGAAAAAAACCGGATTCTTTTTGAGAGTATCTAAATTAGTCATTTATTTCTATGTCGAAAAAATTTTCGAACTGGTTTAAAAAATAACTCCCGTGAGAATTCGCGTTTCAGCTCACGAAGCCCATTTAATGCTCTTTCATAATCTTGAGTATCAAAAATTAACTTTTCAATACATTGAGACAAAATCTCTGAATTGTTTTCTAGGCAGCATATCCCACAATTTTTATCACTAACAAATCTAATAACAGAACTTCCTCTTGGCCCTATGGCTAACATCGGTTTTTGTGCTTGAATATATGAATGGATTTTTAGAGGAAAAGACAGTCTACCTGAATCTTCAAATAATGGATCAAATGACCAATTAAGAAACCCAATATCAATTTTTGCTAAATAATTAAGATATTCTTTTTCTGGTAACCATCCCGTCTCTATTACATATTGAGATCTTAGGAGTGAAGCATCAAGATTTCCAATATGTAAGATTAAAAAATATCTAGTCTTGTATTTTTCGTTTAGCATTTTTACTGAATTAAGTAATAAATCCCAATTTTTTGGACAATTCATACTTCCAACAGATCCGATAACTATTTGTTTTTTATCTCTATCGAAAGGGATTGCTAAAAAGCACTTTTCTGTTTCAACACCGATAAATAGTGTTGTTGTAGTAACTCCATACCGTTTTTGGTAAATCTCGCCCATGTAATCGGAGATAACACTTACTTTTTCTGATGCTTTTAAAGTCTTGATAAATTGATTTTTGTACCATTCTAAGAACCAGTCAGGTAAATTTCTTAGTTTTAACCTATTTACCGGATCGTCATGTATGTTTATAAATAATGGCGCGTTGAGGTATTTCGCTGTTAGCCTACCTGTTATTATCGACTTAAAAGCTATATCAGTCCAAACAATATTACATTTCTGTTTACTTCCAAATCTAGCTGCTTTTACAGCCTGAATATGCGGCCACAAAAAATAATTAACAAATAATCCTAGATTGGTATTAAACGTTAGACGTTTCACTCGATCAGTGTAATTATATGGTATTTCAAAAGTATTATTCGAGTTTTTTAGTGGTGGTCGAAGAGAAAACCATGAAAATATTGACTTATATTTTTCAAGTAGTACGCCCATAAAAACCATTGAAGCAGTTTTTGGTTTTTCAATCGGCATACATGTTATAAAGAGAATGCGATTATCTAAAATCATAATTATCGCAAAATAGATTTTATCCTTTGTGTAAGTTGAGAGTAATGACGATAGATATTTTGTTTCGCCATACTCGGTTGATTTATTGATATAACTTGTATATCATCTAAATTATTTTGAAGTGTATTAGAAAGATGTTCTTTTATCCTTAATTCACACTCTATTTTTGAAAATGCTATGATTAGAGCATCTATAAAATTCTTACAATAGAAATTATTGGTCTTTGCTAATCTCCCGGCTTTAACATAACCGTGATCTTTCATGTAATTGTCAATAGCATTATCCATTTTTTCGTCATTTGCTTCAATTATCATAATGCGAGGTGAATAACGATAAATATCAAAGCCTTTTAAGACATCAATTTCTGTTCCTTCGACATCTATTGATACAAAGTCCAAAGGTGAAGGGGCGTGGATTACTGATAAAATCTTGTCAAGGCTAAACATCTTAACGCATACTTTTTTAAATCCAGTTATTTTATTTTTTTCAAGATAACTAAATGCTGATTTTTATCAGTTGTTGAAAATTCACCTCTTGGTTCGGCGAATAATTCAATAAAACCATTACATTTCCCAACTGCCGCTTCAATGCAATGACTTTGGGGACGATTTATCTTAAGTAATGGAAAATAATCGGGATGGGGTTCAATACAAACACCATTCCAACCTTCAAGTTCGAAAGAATAAGTATTACTAAATCGAATTCCATCTAATCCACCTACCTCAACAAAAAAACCTGAAGGTTTTTGATTGAAAATCTTCCATAATAAATAATCTTCGCCAAATTGACTAAAATACTTGTGCATTGTTAAATGTAATATCTTATTAGTTTTCAGTTATTTAATATTGTGTTCCATTTTAATGCTGGTAATAATCTTCCGCGTATATGATCACCAGTATAGGCACGGTTTACGATACCATTCGCTTGCACGAATAAGGGTAAACGAATGTTTAAAGGCAATACCATCCTTACGTTGTGGATTCCCGCACCAATTTGTATATAATATGTTGTTGGTGCCAACCAATTAGCTGGAATTATGACTTTTGATAGATAGCGTCCTTGTTTCATAATTGGTATTGTTTCATGTGCATCATCATTAAAGCTACGAAATAAGATAATATCAGTTTGATCTAGTAAGTCGAAAAAAATTCTTAAACCGAAAGTTTCTTTATGTACTATATACTCAATATGTATTTCTACAGGATCACCATTTCCGACATAGTTAGATATTCTGTTATTTTGAATTACCTTGATATCCAACAATTCAAATATTGGGTCTCTAGGTAGATCGGAAATTGTTTGTCGAAAATTAATAATGTCTATTGATGTATCCAGGAAATTGTTTGTATAACTAAAGATTACATCATCTGAAAAACCTTTATTATATATGTAACCATTATTGAGAAAAATTGATTGAGGGCATAGTTTTCGGATCATAGATAAATTATGGCTCACAAACAGCACCGTTCGCCCCTCCTTCGCCACCTCCCCCATCTTCCCCAGGCACTTCTTCTGGAACTCCGCATCCCCCACCGCCAGCACCTCGTCCACCAGCAAGATCTCCGGCTCCAGGTGCGCCGCCACCGCGAACGCCAGCCTCACGTACATCCCGCTGCTGTAGCGCTTCACCGGCGTGTCCACGAACTTCTCCACCTCCGCAAACGCCACGATCTCGTCGAACTTCCGCTTCATCTCCTGCGTCGTCATCCCCAGGATCGCCCCGTTCAGGTAGATGTTCTCCCGCCCCGTCAGCTCCGGGTGGAATCCCGTCCCCACCTCCAGCAGGCTGGCGATCCGCCCCTTCACCTTCGACCCTTCCGCTGGTTGGTGCCGTCACCCGTGACAGGATCTTCAACAGCGTGCTCTTGCCCGCCCCGTTTCTCCCGATGATCCCCAGCACCTCCCCCTGCTCCACCTTAAACGATACATCCTTCAGCGCCCAAATTGACCCCGTCTTGTCTTTTTCGGGGTCATCCCCTGTGGTTTTCAGGGGACCCCCTCTCCGGTTCCACTCATCCGTCTGTCCTATCTTAAGCAGGGGGTTCGGTTTCCCACGGGCGCGCGCCCACCATACCGTCAGGTCATTCGCGAACGTCCCCGTCCCGATCTGCCCGAGTTTATATACTTTAGATAAGTTTTCTACCGATATTACCGTCTTGCCCATCTTAAATTTTTACCTGACGCTATCCTTAAAAAATCCATAAACCTCTTGTGGAATAGAACTATTGTGCTATTATGAGAGCGTTAGAAAAATATTCGAAAAACGCTCTCATTCATCGATGTGGTTTTCATCGATGAATGACCAGTTAGATTATGTTCAGCAATTATGTCCGTATACCGGTTGGTTTTGACCGGTACATCTAATTGTCATTGCGCCTGCCCCGGAACTTTCGGGGGTCATCCCCTTGTTCTGCAGGGGAAGAGCCTGCTGGTTTTCCGAACGACCCCAGCCCAGGCACTTTCGGGGGAAGCAATCTGCTTTTAAATGTTAATTGCAGCTTCTTTTCGTGCGCGCGCTTAAAAACCCCTTCGTTCCTCTTCGTTTTTTTCTGGAACGAATTGGTCACTCGGTTCTGTAGATCCGGGTGTCCTTCCCGGACCACCCTGTGCCTTGCATCCTATATACTAATCATGCCAATCATTCAATCACACAAATCATGGTTCTAACTTTTTACTCACCCCTGAACATGAATTGTATCGATTTGTTTTTTTTTACAAAACAAAACACATTCTCCTCCCCTAAATCCAGTCTTTTTGGATTTGGGGGAGGTTGGGCGGGGGTTGCTTCACACCGTATCCATGAACGTTTGTTCCACCCTATTAAAAATCACACTCCCTATGACCAGCATCACCACCATGAACCCGAAGCTATACAGCAGCGCCAGCGGCTCCGCACTCCCGCTCCCCAGGAACGCATACCTGAACGTCTCCACGATCGACGTCATCGGGTTCAGCTTCAGCAGCGGCTGCACCTGCGCCGGCATCGCGCTGAATCGGGTAGATCACCGGCGTGGCATACATCCACAGCGTCACCCCGAACGTCACCAGGAACCGCAGGTCGCGGTACTTCGTCGTCAGCGAGCTGATGATCACCCCGAACCCCAGCCCCAGCCCCGCCATCATCAGCAGCAGCACCGGCGAGAAGGCGATCCACCCCCAGTTCAGCTGGATTGCCGCGCCGCTCAGCACGAAATACGGCCTCGAACACCAGGAACAGTGCGAACTGCATCATGAACGTGATCAGGTTCGAGATCAAGATCGACACCGGCACCGCCATGCGCGGGAAATACACCTTCCCGAACAGGTTCGAGTTCTGCACGAACGTGTTCGACGTCTTGTTCAGGCAGTCCGCGAAATAGCTCCACACCACCGTCCCCGCCATGTAGAACAGGAAGGGCGGCAGCCCGTCCGTCGGCAGCGCCGCGAACTTCCCGAAGATCACCGTGAACACCACCGTCGTCAGCACCGGCTGGATCAGGTACCACAGCGGCCCCAAAATGGTCTGCTTGTACACCGATACGAAATCCCGCCGCACGAACAGCATCACCAGGTCGCGGTAGCGCCACAGCTCCCCCAGGCGCAGGTCCCACCACCCCCGCTTCGCCTCGATGATCATGTCCCAGTCTTCTAATTCTGCCGTCTGCTCGTTCGTCGCCACAGCTTCGCTTGTAATGTCCTGTTCCAAAAACCTCATTTGGGGGATAGTGTTGGCCGCTGAGAGGCCTATGGTGTCTTCTCGCTAACCAAACCAGTTAACCACTGATCTCGCGCCTGGTCCAGTACCCAGGCGTGTCTCCAAATTCACGGCTTCTTAGCGGCCCGGGCGGTTACTTCGCCCGGGTGCCCCTACCCCCTTGCCAGCCAGGCCTATACCTTAGCGCCGGCGTCTACCCTCGTTAGCCATGCCCCCACCATAACCACCACGATCCCCACTACTGCCCCCAGCAGCTGTGCCCAGTTAATCCCTGGGTATGTCCCGATCCCAAGTGGGTCCGCTGCCAGTGATACTGCTGCCCCGATCACCCCCACGATGATCAGGATGATGCCGATAGTCCGCTTAGTCATATACCCCTCCTATGTCTGTCTCGTAGTTACCCTGCTCAGTCGTCGCATGTCCTAACCGTTCTCCGCAACTGGCCTTCTGCCGCGCTCCGCCCTCCCGACATGCTGTCGGTTAGTTGTCCCCCCTTCTAATGGTCGAGAACTTTATGCTTCCGCGTTCAACTGCAGCCGAAGTCAACTACTCCAGCTGTCTGTTCTCCTCAATTTATATCACTTTCAATTCGGTCAGCAGTGAGGTGTGCAATCATCGAAGCAACCCCTGAAAGCATGCAAATCACACTCAATAAAGTCTGGCGTTCTACATACCGGTAAGCTACGATCCATCGAAGTGTCCTATTGTGCCAATCGTGCCGTGGATACCTCTGGCAGGTAAGCTACTTCCACACAACTTAGCTATGGTTATTGCGGGTAACCAGTATTGTACCAGCCCTAACCTAGCTGTCAACGCTATCATGAGTAGATTCCGGTATGTCGATATTGCCCTCAAGCTTGGAAGAGATGCCGGCCCTTCTGGCTGTGATGAAACAGGACGAGACAAGTGTGGCGATGATCCTGGTGGAGGTGAAGCCCCAGGCCACCCACTTCGCGGCTGAGCTGTCAAAGCCGATGCACCAGTCGCTAAAAAGGCTGGAGGAGATGCTGGTGGGGGTGTATTAGGTGGCGATATATGTTCAAGCAAGGATGTATTATGGATTGAAAAAACCCAACCGTTAGCACACTGTCGATTGGTTGGGTTCTTCCAAACCTTACTGGTCGCATGATGAGCTTCGTTGCGCGCGAATCACCCTGAAATCATGATTGAGCTTTATTCCATATAGGCTCTAAGTCCCTATACATAAGTCATATGTGCACAATGCGGGCAAGAGACTCCAAAAACCGATATGGTAACTAGCTGAAGAGACTACCCATACAGGCGTGTGGTGACCATCTGCCTTCTGCACATCTGAGTTGATTGAAACCATGCGTTACTGTGGTCTTTGAATTGGGCCAGCCTATAGCTCATATAGCTACGCGAGCTGATATATTCCCTTAATCACTTATTGCTCATTGTTACTGGAAATGTATGAAGGCATTCGCCTGAAAATGCTGGCTAAAATGCTTAGATATTGTGACAGCTCATCCAGCCTCTAGTGATGGTATGTCTGCTGGACGGATGTGCCCGTTGTTAAGGGAGGTGGGCATATCTACACATGTTCGTAAGTAAAGAAGCGGCACCATTTTCCTTCCAAACTGCATGTTTATGTCCGCAGGGAACTCGTGCAGCTTTTACAAACGAATACGGGCATAAGCTTGAGATCTGATATCTCATAGATCCCTTGGTGTTTTCCGGTAAAAACCATTGCCAAAAACCTCGATTTATACTATAATCTATTTCAGAATTTGCGCACCTCCATGGGTTTGCGCGTTTTGTTTTAAAGCGCCTTCAGCTCCTGCCGCGCACCATCCCTCCGGGTGGTCCGCTTTTTATTTTCCCTCTAAAGGAGTTTGTCATGCGCTTTACGAATGCCGTTTTCATCCTGTTCACCGCTGTGCTTCTGTCCGCCTGCCGGATCGATCCAGTCCCGACCATCGCCAGACCGGAGTGTCGAGCCCCATATCTCAGGACTTAAAACCATAGAAGTCGACCAGGC